>NZ_AP022589.1:0-2400000 GCF_010731755.1 Mycolicibacter minnesotensis | reverse complement strand
CACCACCATGGTTCCGCCGTCGACAACGTCGGGCAGCGCGGTCACCGCGGTCCGCAACGTTGGGCAGTACGGGTCGGCGAAGTCGACGTGCACTCCCCCGTCATCGAAATAGGTGTCGACGCGGCCACGGGTGCGGTCGACCAACTGGTCGGGCACCACCACAGAACCGGGGGGCAGCTCCGGAGTCAGGCTGCCGACCGCACACGGGGCGAGGATGCGCCGCACCCCGAGCGCGCGCAGCGCCCACATGTTGGCGCGATAGGGCACCGTGTGGGCTGAGTATTCGTGCGATGCGCCGTGCCGCGGCAGAAACGCCACCTCATGGCCACCGATGGTGCCCACCGTGATCTCCGCGCTGGGTGTCCCGTAGGGGGTGTCATAGCGGACACGTCGGGCATCGTCACCGAAGAACGCGTAGAAACCGCTACCGCCGATCACGCCGAGCATGTCGCGCCGCTTCCTCCTGATCGCGTGGTCACCGCCGAGCAGGTTCAGTTCCTGCCGCGTGCAAGGATCGTGCGGTGGCCAGCTTCGCACAATGGATAGAAGGGGCGCGTCCCCGCACCCTGCCCAACGCGATCGCGCCGGTAATCGCCGGCACCGGCGCGGCGGCCTGGCTGGGCGCCGCGGTGTGGTGGAAGGCACTGCTGGCCCTGGCCGTCGCCGTGGCGCTGATCATCGGGGTGAACTACGCCAACGACTACTCCGACGGCATCCGTGGCACCGACGACGACCGCACCGGCCCGGTGCGCCTGGTGGGCTCGAAGCTGGCAAGCCCACGGGCGGTGCTGACCGCAGCGATCATCGCGCTGACGATCGGCGCGCTGGCCGGGTTGGCGCTGGCCCTGGTCAGCGCACCGTGGCTGCTGGCCGTGGGAGCGGCCTGCATCGCCGGAGCCTGGCTGTATACCGGCGGTTCCAAGCCCTATGGCTACGCCGGCTTCGGTGAGATCGCGGTGTTCGTGTTCTTCGGTCTGGTGGCCGTCCTGGGCACCCAGTACACCCAGGCGCTGCGCGTGGACTGGGTGGGCGGCGCGCTAGCCGTCGGCGTCGGTGCGCTGTCCTCGGCCGTGCTGGTGGCCAACAACCTACGCGACATCGCCACCGACAAGCCTGCCGGCAAGATCACGCTGGCCGTGCGTCTGGGCGACGCCCGCACCCGTGCGCTATTTACCCTGCTGTTGGCCCTGGCCGGCTTTCTGACGTTGGCGCTGATGCGGGCCACGCCGTGGTGTGCCGCCGGGCTGATCGCCACCCCGCTGGCGTTGCGGGCGCTGGCCCCGGTGCGCTCCGGGCAGGGCGGGGCTGCGCTGATCCCGGTACTGCGGGACACCGGGCTGACCATGCTGGTGTGGTCTACAGCGGAGGCAACCGCACTATTTCTTCGTTGACTCTGCGTTGAGGGCGGGGGTTACTCGCACTTCCCCGCCGTGAGCGCAGAGTCAACGCAGCAGGGCATCACTCCCCGCGCAGTCTGGCCTGCAGCTCGTCGCGTTCCCGCCGCCGACGCTCCCCGGCCACCGTCAAGCTCTGTGTCGCCCGCAGACGCAACGGCGTGAACACCCACATCCCCAACGGCAGCGCGACGATCAACGCCAACATCGCCGCGATGATCGGCGGGAAGTCATTGAGCCCGAGCAGTCTGCCCGCTCCGTAGATCACCCCGGTCAGCACCACCAGCAGCGCTAGCCGCGCCGCGGTGTACACCGCCACATCGAGTACCGCACGGCCCCACGGGGCCCGACCTGTTGCCACGGTGGTCCAGCCTACTGGCGGGCCGGACCTGCGTGGACAACGCAAACGGTATATTCGGCGCCAGGAGGTGTCGCGAGTGCTCTACCTGCTCCTCGTTCTGACCTTGGGAACGCTGCTCTACCTCAGCCTGCGCACTGTCCGTGCCCGGCCGAAGACTCGTGTCATCGGTCCGGACGACGATCCGGAGTTCCTGTGGCGGATCAGTCACGGCGACAATCAGCCCTAGGGAACCGCCCCGTCACACCCCGGGCCTAGACGAAGTGCTGGTTGAACCGGTCGTCGCCCGGGAATGCCTCGGCCACCACCGCGGCCAACTCCACCAGCGCCTCGCGGGTCTCACGCTTCAGCCGCAGCAGGTCGATCTCCGCGCCTTCTTCCAGGTGCGGGTCGAACGGCACCAGGCGCACCGCGCGGCATCGCCGGGAGAAGTGGTCGACCACCTTCTGCATGTCGACCTTGCCCGATCGCGGCCGTACCGCGTTGATCACCGCGATCGAGTTGCGCACCAGGTCTTCGTGACCGTGCGCGTCGAGCCAGTCCAGGGTCGCTGAGGCGCTGCGGGCGCCGTCGACCGAGCCGGAACTGACCACGATCATGGTGTCGGCCTTGGCCAGCACCGCCGACATGGCCGAGTGCATCAGACCGGTGCCGCAGTCGGTGAGGACCAGACTGTAGAACCGCTCCAGCACCTGCAGCGTGCTGGCATAGTCCTCGGCGCTGAACGCGTCGGAGACCGCCGGGTCGCTGTGGGAGGCGAGCACCTCCAGCCTGCTGGGGCCCTGGTTGGTGTAGCTGCGGACGTCGCTGTAACGCTGAATGCCGTCGGCATCGCGCAGCAGGTGGCGCACCGTCGCCGGGGTCTCCATCGGCACCTTCTGATTCAAGGTGCCCCGGTCCGGGTTGGCGTCCACAGCCACCACCCGATCGCCCCGAATGGAGGCGAAGGTGGCGCCCAGGGTCGCGGTGATCGTGGTCTTTCCGACACCGCCCTTCAGCGACAGCACCGCGATCCGGTGGCAGCCCTGCAACGGCCGGTTCACCTGCACCACCAAGTCGTTGAAGCGGGTGGTCCGCGGGCTCTCCCCGACGTTGATCAGCTGGCCGGACAACACATAGAGCAGTCGACGCCAGCCCGTGGTCGGCGGCGGCTTGACCTGACGCAACAGTGAGGTGGTGGACAGATCGGAGAACGGAGCGATGTTCTCGGCGGGACGATGCGGCCCCTGACCGGACCCGCCGGGATTGCCGCCGTAGTAGACCGGGGCGGGGTTCTCCATGGGCTGGGGGGCCCAGCCGGTGGATGCGCCCGGGTTCCACGACTGCTGGGTGGCCGGGGGCTCCACCGGGGCCGGCGGCCACGGGTCGACCGGGTCGGAGAACCGGCGCTCGGTGCGGAAGCCGCCGAACGAGCGGGTCTCCGGCCCTTCGGACCGCGCGCTGATCGAGCCGGTGGCCCCGGCCTCCGCTGGCCTGTCCGCCGCGTCGCCGACGTGCTGATACGGCCGGAACTGGGTGGTCGGATGGTCGGTCACATCGTGGCCCGCAGTGACATCACCGGGTGCATGGTCGGACACTGGTATCTCCCCCGTCACAGTGGTTAGGACGTCAATGGATGTCGTTAACCGCAGGGTAGCGCAGCAGCCATAAAGGAAACTGTCAGCTGTATTAGCCGACTCCGGCATACGAGTGCAGGCCCACCGTCACCAGGTTGACGAAGAACAGGTTGAAGATCATCGCCGCAAAACCCACCACGTTGATCCAGGCCGCCTTGTAGTCCCGCCAACCCGCCGTCGAGCGGGCATGCAGATAGGCGGCGTAGACCACCCAGGCCACGAACGACACCGTCTCCTTGGGGTCCCAGCCCCAGTAGCGGCCCCACGCGCCTTCGGCCCAGATCGCACCGAAGATCACCCCGAACCCGAACACCGGGAAAGCGAAGATCGTGCTTCGGTAGGCGATCCGGTCCAGGGTTTGCGCATCGGGCAGCCGGCGCACCATGCGGGCCAGCGGCCCGGGGGCGTCGGGGTCGCTGAGCCGCGACGAGCGGATCAGAAACAGGATGCTGGCCACCCCGGCCACCAAGAACACTCCCGACCCGATGCTGACCACCGAGACGTGGATGGGCAGCCAGTAGGACTGCAGGGCGGGCATCACCGGCGCTGCCGTGGCGTAGAGCCAGCGCCCGGAGACCGTCAGCAGGATCAGCACCGGCAGCAGCACGAACACCCACAGGCTGCGGTGCTGGGGACGGCGCAGCGCCACGGCAGCAGCAACCAGCCCGGAGAAACACGTCAGGTTGATGAACTCGTACATGTTGCCCCACGGTGGACGCAACGTGGCGGCGCCGCGCAACGCGATGCAGGCCAGCAACAAGCCGATGCCCAGATAGACCAGGGCGAGGCCCGCGCGGCCCACCCGCTCGCCCAGGGAACGCCGCGGCGCGGGCAACACCACACCGGGGGTCGTACTGTCGGCGCGCACCGCCCCGGCCGCCACCAGCTCGGCTTCGGCGGGCGCGCGGCCCCGGCTGGAGGCCAGTTCGACGGCCAGCAGCAGCATCGCGATGACGAGCACCACCATCGCCGAGGTGAAGGCCCAGTCGGAGTACCGCGCCAGCCCGACGTCGATGTGACTGGTGTTCATCTAGACCTCCTTGCCGACCAAGCGGGTGCACAGCTGCTCGAACTCGTCACCCCAGCCGGAGTTGTCGGTACGAGCCAGCCCGCCGAGCTCGACGCTCACCGTACCGGCCCGCTCGGGCGTGATGCGGATCCAGATCCGTCGGCGGCGAACCAGCAGCGACACCACCAGACCGGCCATCATTGTCATGGCGAACCCCAACACCCAGAGCTGCGCCGGGTCGTACGAGAGCTGGATGTTGACGAACGGCACCGCACCGTCGAAGCGGACCCGGGTGCCGTCATCGAGGCGGAGCTCTTCGCCGGCCTTGAGGTTGGACCGGGCCGCCTTGGTCAGCCTGCCCTGCTCGATCAGCCGAGAATCCAGGGTGAACAGGCTCTGCGGGCGGCCGGTGTCGAGTCCGGTGTCGCCGCGGTAGACGTCGATGGCGACCGCGGGATCGTTCAACGCGGGGAACGCCGAGGACAACAACCGGTCGTCGAGCTGTTCGGTCGGGGCGAACAGGCCCTGAATGCCGATCTGGTGTTTGCGACGCTCGGCGGCGTCGGGGTAGACACCGGCCGGCGGATCAATCCGGATCGCACCCGACGACAGCAGAGTCAGCGGGTTGTCCGGCCGGAACTGCACGGTCTGGGTACGGGTCTGTCCGTCCGGGAAGATCACGGTGAAGGTGGGGGCGTAGCCGTGGCCCTGCAGGTAGGCCCGCACGCCGCCGACCCGCAGGGGATGGTTGACCTCCAGTTGATAGGACCGCCACTGATCGGTGCGCAGATCCTCGCCGGCCTGGTAGTCGATGTGTGCGGTGAAGGACGTGGCCAGCCCGGTGGGCAGATAGTCGGCGGTGAAGTCGTTGACCCGCAGGCACAGCGGATGCAGTTTGGTCCCGTCGACGGTGGCGCCGGCGCGGAACGAGTCGAACGCGGCCGGCGAGGCCGAGCAGAACCCGGGTCCGCCGTCGGCGATCACCATCACGTTGCCCTCGTAGCCGAACAGGCGTCCGATCGCCACCGAGGCCAACAGGCCCAGCAACGCGAAGTGGAAGACCAGGTTGCCGAATTCGCGCAGATAGCCTTTCTCGGCGGACACCTCGACGATGCCCTGATCGGAGCGGACGATCTTCCGCCAGCCGCGCAGCCGGTCAGCCATCTGCGCTGCGAGCTCTTCGGCGTCGCCGGTCAGCTGGGTGGCGGCATGCTTGGGCAGCCGGGCCAGGTTGCGCGGGGCGCTGACCGGGGTGGCCCGCAGATTGCGCAGGTGCTCGAAGGTCCGCGGGGTCAGACAGCCGATCAGCGACACACACAGCAACACGTAGATGGCGGTGAACCAGAAACTGGAGAAGACGTCGAAGGCCTCCAGTCCATCCAGCCAGGGCCCCAGGTCCGGGTGCAGCGTCAGGTACTCGTCGACCTTGGCGGCGTTGAGGCTGCGTTGCGGTAGCAGGGCTCCGGGGATGGCGGCCAGCGCGAGCAGCACCAGCAGCACCAGGGCGGTGCCCATCGAGGTCAGCGCCCGCCAGGTGTTGCGGGCCTTGCCGGCGAGCAGACGCAGGGGTGACATGCCCATCAGATCGGCAGCCTGACGTCGGAGACCAGGCCGTCGCGGACGGCGGCCACGAAATGGTCCCACACGCCGGTGACCAGCGCCAGCCCCACCGCGATCAGCAGTATCCCGCCGAGAATCTGGATGGCGCGGGTGTGCCGGCGCAGCCAGCTCAACCCGGCGACAGCGCTGGCCGACCCGAACGCCAGCGCCACGAACGGGATGCCCAGGCCCAGGCAGTAGGCGATCACCAGCACCACGCCGCGGGCCACCCCGGCGCCGTCGGTGGTCGAGGCGACCGCGATCACGCCGGTCAGGGTCGGACCCAGGCAAGGCGTCCAGCCCAGCGCGAAGACCGCACCCAGCAGTGGCGCGCCCAGCACTGTGGACAGCTGCTGCGGGGTGAAACGCAGCGGGCGTTGCAGCGCCGGAACAAATCCGACGAACACCAATCCCATCGCAATGGTCACCGCACCGCCGATACGCTGCAGCAGCACCTGATTGGTGATCAAGCTGGTGGTCATGCCCAGCACCGCGATCGAGCCGAGCAGAAACACCGCGGTGAACCCGGCAACGAACAGCGCAGCCGATCCGGCGACACGCCACTTCGCCGACGACGGGACGGTGCCACTGTGCGGATCGGGCTGTTCGTCGACGCCCACCACAGCGGCCAGATACGACAAGTAGCCCGGCACCAGCGGCACCACGCACGGTGAAGCGAACGACACCAGACCGGCCAACGCCGAGACCGCCACGGCCAGCAGCAGCGGGCCGGTGGTGGCGGTGGCGGTGAGACCGCTCACGACGCGGCCTCGCCGGCCAGCCGCTGTACCACCGGCCGCAGATCCTCGGCGAGCACTTCACGAAGGAACACCGCCGCCACCCGATGCTGCCGGTCAAGCACCATGGTTGCCGGGATCACCGACGACGGATAGCGGCCACCGAAGGCGATCATGGTGCGCATCGCCGGGTCGTAGATCGAGGGATAGGTGATCTTGCGGTCGGTGAGGAAATCGCGGGGAGCCTGCGGCTCGGGGTCGCGCACGTCGATACCCAGAAATGCCACTCCCTGGGCGCGGGTGTCGTCGTAAACCTTTTGAAGTTCCGTGATTTCGGTGCGGCATGGCCCGCACCACTGCCCCCAGACATTGACGACGACGACCTTGCCCGCGAAGTCGTCGACGCCGATGGTGCGCGACGGGTCCATCAGATCCGGCCCCGAGATCGGGCCGGGCCGGCCGCGGGCTTGCGGTGGGTCATAGAAGATGTCGGTTTTGCCGCCGGGCGAGACGAATTCGAAGGTGCCACCTTGGGTGACGGCGTCGTCGCCGACCGAGCAGCCCGAGGTCAGGGCGGCCAGCACCGCCGCGACGATCAGTACTGCTCGCATCCTCAGCCGCCGGCCGGGACCTGGTAATCGACTTCGACGAGGCGATCACCGACGTAGATCAGCGTGGTGACCGAGCCCACGCCGCATTCGCGCCGGCGCGGGTCGTGCCAGAGCCGGTTGCCGGTGAGGTGCTGGCGCGCAGTCCAGACCGGCAGCTGGTGGCTGACGCACACCACCTCGTGGCCGGCGGCCCGCGACCGTGCCCTGCTCACCGCATTGGCCATCCGAGCGGCGATCTGGTCATAGGGTTCACCCCACGACGGAGTGAACGGGTTACGCAGATGCCACCAGAACCGCGGGTTGCGCCAGGCGCCATCGCCAGGTGAAACACGTTTTCCCTCAAAGAAGTTCGCCGACTCGATCAGGTCAGCGTCGGTGTCGATGGGCAGGTCGTGCCGGGCGGCGATAGGAGTGGCGGTCTCCTGGGCACGTTGCAGCGGCGAAGCGATCACCGCCACGATGTCGCGGCCCGCCAGCAGCTCGGCGGCGGCGATCGCTTGGCCCTGCCCGGTCTCCGAGAGCCGGAATCCGGGCAGTCGGCCATACAGAATGCCGTCGGGATTGTGGACTTCGCCGTGGCGGATCAGGTGGACGCGAGTTTCTTCTGCCATCAGGATTTCGGCTCTCGGGTGGTGGCGGCGGCGCGCGCCGCGGCGGGAAGTGCACTGGCGATCCGGTCGAAGGCCTCGTCAGTGAGGGCGGCCGAGACAAACCAGGCCTCAAAGGCACTGCACGGCAGGTACACACCGGCATCCAGCAGCGCGTGGAAAAACGCCGGGAAACGCCAGGTGTCACTGGCTCGGGCCGCGGCGAAGTCGGTGACGGGCTGTTCGGCGAAGAACACGCTGAACATGTTTCCGGCCCGCGGAATCTGATGCGGCACACCGGCAGAGGTCAGTGCTTCGGCCAGCATGGCCGTCAGACGGTCGGCATTCTTGTCGAGCGCGGCATAGACATCCGCGTCGGCGGCGCGCAGGGTCGCCAGGCCGGCGGCGGTGGCCACCGGGTTCCCCGACAACGTGCCGGCCTGATAGACCGGCCCCAGCGGCGCCAGCCGGTCCATGACTTCAGCCCGGCCACCGAATGCCGCGGCAGGAAGCCCGCCGCTGATCACCTTGCCGAAGGTGAACAGATCCGCATCCACCGGGTCGATCCCGTACCAGCCGCTGGAGCTGACCCGGAAACCGGTCATCACCTCGTCGATGATCAGCAGCGCACCGTACTGGGCAGTGATGGCCCGCAGCTCGGCGTTGAAGCCGGGCGCCGGCGGCACCACCCCCATGTTGCCGGGGCTGGCCTCGGTGATGACGGCCGCGATCTGGTCACCGAACTCGGCGAATGCCCCGCGTACCGCTGCGATGTCGTTGTAGGGCAACACGATCGTGTCAGCGGCAGTGGCGCCGGTGACTCCGGGCGATGACGGCAGCGCCAAGGTGGCGACGCCGGAACCGGCGTCGGCGAGCAGCGCGTCAACATGACCGTGGTAGCAGCCGGAGAATTTGATGACCTTGGCCCGGCCGGTGAAACCACGGGCCAACCGCAGCGCGCTCATGGTGGCCTCGGTACCGGAGTTGACCAGCCTGACCTTGTCCACCGCCGGCACCCGGGCGATGATCTCGGCGACCAGCTCGGTCTCACCCCGGGTCGGCGCCCCGAAGGACAGGCCGGTTCCGACGGCGGCACGAACCGCCTCGACCACCGCGGGATGCGCGTGGCCGAGGATCATCGGCCCCCAGGAGCAGACCAGGTCCACGTAACGATTGCCGTCGGCGTCGGTCAGCCAGCAGCTTTGCGCTTCAGCGATGAAGCGAGGTGTGCCCCCGACCGCGGCGAACGCACGGACCGGTGAGTTGACGCCGCCGGGGATCACCGCGCAGGCCTCGGAGAACAGCCGCTGCGAGGCCGCCGTGCCACGATCCGCATTACCCACGGCGACCAGTGTCCCAGCCGCCGCGGCGTCATCCGACTACCGGGTGTAGTTGAGGCTTGATGTGGCTCGTCGGCCGGAGTTGGATGGCAGGCATGCAACTACCGCAACGACTGGCCCGGTTCAACCGGCACGTCACCAACCCGATCCAACGGATGTGGGCCGGCTGGGCGCCGACGTTCGGAATCCTTGAGCATGTCGGCCGACGCTCCGGCAAGCCCTTCCGCACCCCCCTGACGGTGTTCAACACCGATAACGGGGTGGCCATCCTGCTGACTTATGGCCCGGACCGCGACTGGCTGAAGAACATCACCGCTGCCGGCGGCGGCACCATGCGCCGGCACGGGAAGACCTTCGGCGTCACCGAACCGCGGGTGGTCAGCAAGGCAGAAGCGGCCGAGCACGTGAGTCCGCGGGCTCGGAGGGTCTTCGCCCGGCTACCGTTCGAGCAGGCCGTGCTGCTCACCCGGCAAGGCTGAGCGGTGCAGTTCTCCGAGCGGCGGGCCCGGTTCAACCGCGTGGTCACCAATCCGCTGTTCCGCCCGATCTGCGGCTGGGTGCCGATGTGGTCGATCGTCGAACACACCGGCCGACGTTCCGGGGCGGTGTATCGAACCCCGGTCTCGATGTTCCACACCCCCGACGGTGTGGCGGTGCTGCTGCCCTATGGCACCGGACGTGACTGGGTGAAGAACCTGCACGCCGCCAACGGTGGACGGGTCAAGGTCGGTGGCAAGACTTTCGCCGTCACCAATCCGCGGGTGGTGACCACCGATGCGGCGTTGGGGCAGCTGAAAGCACCCTGGCGCCAACTCCTCGGCAAAGCCGGGGTACCGCACACCTTGCTGCTCACCCGCGCCTGAGTCCGAACTACTGGCCGAGCAGGCGCGCTTTCTGCTCGTGGTACTCGTCGTTGGTGATCAGTCCACGGTCACGCAGCTCGGCGAATTCGCGGATCTCTGCGGCGATGCCCATCGTCGTGGGCCCGGGCGCTCCGTCCGCGCCACCGGTCGACGTCTCGCCAGCCGGATCGGCCGCCGCGCGTTGCGGCATCGGCACGCGCGCTGAAGATTCGGCGTCGGCACCGCCGCGGCCGCGGCCGCGGCTGACCGAACCCGCCAGGGCGCTGCCCCCCATACCCGCCAGGGCCATCTGGCTGAATGCGGTGCCGGCACCACTGAGCGAAGCCGCCGGGGCACCGCCGAGACCGGGTCCGGCCAGGGGCTTGGTGTAGGACAGGCCGCGGATCTCCGGTGCGGTGGCCGCCCAGTTGATCGGCACCGACAAGTTGCCGGCGCTGATCGCCTCGCCCATCGCCGCCGAGAGCGCCGCGGAGCCGGGCACCATCGGCCGCGACGGGGTTAGCGGGGAGAACAGATCGATATTGCGCAGGATCTCAAACTCCACCAGTGCCAACTGGTCCTGCTCGGAGAGAATCTCTCGAGTGCTGGCATCGCCGGCCGCCCAGGCACCGGCAGACATGATGAGTCCCGCGCCCGACACCACGCTGACACCCAGCAGATCCGACAGGCTGGGCCAGACGATCAGGTCCTCGGGCCCAGCCGCCACGCCGGGGACGGTGGCCGCCGCCTGCAGCAGCGCGTTGCTGGGATCTCCGAACAAACCCGAAGCCAACTGCCCCAGCAGGGACTGGACATTCGACGACGACGAGGTTGCCTCACCGCTCCCGACCGCGGCCGCCTGGCCGGCCAGGCCAGCGGGATTGCTGGTCTGCGGTGGTTGCTCGAACGGGGTGAGTCCGGTGGCCGCCGCCGACGCCGCGGCGTAGCCGTACATGGCTGCGGCGTCCTGAGCCCACATCTGGCCGTATTCGGCCTCATTGGCGGCGATGGCCGCAGTGTTGGTGCCCAAGACATTGGTGGCTATCAGCAGCAGCAGTTGGGCTCGGTTGGCCGCCACCACCGACGGGGGCACCGTCGCGCTGTGCGCCACGTCATAGGCGGCCGCCGCCGCGCTCGCCTGCGCGGCAGTCTGGTCCATCTGGGCCGCAGTGACAGCCATCCAGGCCGCATACCGCCCCGCAGACCTGGACAACCCTTCCGATGCCGGCCCCCGCCAGGCCTGGGCAGTCAACTCCGTGACCACCGATTCGTAGGACGCGACCGCAGCATGCAATTCAGCAGACAGGACGCCCCACGCCGCGGCGGCGGCGCGCAGCGGCGCCGAACCCGGTCCGCTGTAGATCCGCAACGAGTTGATCTCCGGGGGCAGAGCCGCGTAATCCATCACCGGCCCCTCCCTCGGACAACCACCAGGTTCAATGACAGCTGCGTGAGTGTATTTGTAGCCCAACAATCCGCGATCGACCGGGCATTTCCAGATTTGCGGGGCGGGTCTGGCCGCAACCGGAGACCACCGGCTCAGACGGGGCCTGCGATAGCATCGCGGGAGTGCGGATGTTGATCACCGCGTTCCGTGACCTGCAGTGGCGACTGCGCCGGTTCATCGTCGCCGCCGTGGGCACCGCCATGGTTTTCGCCCTGACCCTGGTGCTGGCCGGATTGACCCACGGATTCCGGGTTGAGGCGAAGCACGTGGTCGATTCCCTGCACATCGACAGCTACCTGATCCAATCGGGAGCGGTGGGTCCGTTCATGGGTTCGTCGCGCTTCCCGCAGGCCGACGCCGGCGACGTCGCAGGGATCTCCGGTGTGCAGGCGGCCCTTCCCGTGGTCTACGGCAACACCATTGCGCAAGACGACCGTTCGCCGTTGAACGTGAACATCTACGGCGTGCCCAAGGCTGCAATGCCACCCGTGAGCGCGGGGCGCGCCCCGACCGAGCCCAACGAGATCGCGATGTCGACCGCGCTCCACCGCTCGGTCGGCGATGAAGTCGAACTGGGTGCGGCAAAGCTGCGGATCGTCGGGTTGGTGGACAAGTCGACGACATTGGCCGGCCAACCCAATGGCTTTTTGACTGTGGCGGGTGCCCAGCGGCTGATGTATTCGGGGCAGCCGGTGGTCTCCGCGATCGGACTGCGGGGCGTCCCCGCGCACGTGCCCAAGGGCTACCGCGTGGTGGACCGGGGCGCCGCCGTCGACGACATGGTTCGCCCGCTGGCGGGGGCGCAGATGGCCCTGTCCTACATGTCGGTGCTGCTCTGGGCGGTCGCCGCGCTGATCGTGGGTTCACTGATCTATCTCTCGGCGCTGGAACGCACCCGCGACTTCGCGGTGTTCAAGGCGTTGGGCGTCACGACGTGGATGGTGCTGGCCGGGCTGGCCCTGCAGGCGGTGGTGGTCGCGGTGACCGCGGCCGTGCTCGGCGGCGTGCTGGCGGTGGCTCTCGGACCACTGTTCCCGATGCTGGTGGCGGTGACCGCGTCGTCGTTCGCACTACTGGTGCTGACCGCGGTCGGGATCGGGCTCCTGGCCAGCTTGGCCGGCCTGCGGCACGCTGTATCTGTCGACCCCGTGCTCGCGTTCGGGGGGCCCTGACTCGTGGGCGACCTACGGATCCGTGAGCTGGTCATCGAGTACACCGCTGGTGGCGGGGAACCGATCCGTCCCATTGATGGCCTGAGCCTGGACGTTCCGGCGGGTTCGCTGGTGGTGGTGCTCGGTCCCAGCGGCTGCGGCAAAACCACCTTGTTGTCCTGCCTGGGCGGCATCTTGAGCCCCACCAGCGGTCAGATCCAGTTCGGCGCCACCGAGGTGACGGCACTGGGCCGCCGCGACCTGACCTCCTACCGCCGCCGCACCGTCGGAATCGTGTTCCAGGCGTTCAATCTGGTGCCCAGCCTGACCGCCCTGGAGAACGTGATGGTGCCGCTGTGGGCGGCCGGCTGGACCCAGTGGTCGGCCCAAGAACGCGCCCGGGACCTGCTGGCTCGGGTCGGCCTGGCCGACCGGACCCACCACCGGCCCGGCCGGCTCAGCGGCGGCCAACAGCAGCGCGTCGCGGTGGCCCGCGCCCTGGCCCTGGATCCGCCCCTGATCCTGGCCGACGAGCCCACTGCCCAACTGGACTACGTGCGGGCCGGCGAGATCGTGCAACTGCTCCGGGTGCTGGCCGCCGGGGACCGCGTGGTGGTGGTGGCCACCCACGACACCCGAATCGTCCCGCTGGCCGACATCGTCGTGCAGCTGTCGCCAACGGCCGCACCGGCGCGCCCACAGCAGGTGCCGGTTCGGCTGGGACCCGGCTCGGTTCTCCTGGAACAGGGCACCGTCGAGGACCTGATCTATGTCGTCACCGAAGGTGCGGTGGAGATCGCTCCGGATTCGGCCGGTGCCGGTGACGGGCTGCTCAAGATCGGCCGGCCAGACCACTACGCGGGCGAGCTCGGGTCCATGGTGCGGATCCCCCGCTCGGCCACCGTTCGCGCCCTGGGCGAGGCCACCGTGGTGAGCTACACCGTGGATGCGTTCCGTCAACAGTTCGGTCGCCCGCCGGTTGCCGAGGTTCCTAACGAACCGGCATCAACCTGATCAATAACGCGGCATGCCGGGCCAAACCATGCAGTGCGCGCGCGATGATGCAGCCCATGGCTGATATGACCCGCCGGGCTGCTTTGCGCCTCGGGGTCGGTGCCGCGGGGGCAGCGGGACTGTTCGGGGCGGGGGCAGCGTGGCGCCCGGCTCCATCGCGGGCGACCGGAAATTTTTACCCGACCCTCGAGACCGGGTCCTTTGTGTCGGCGGCCCGCGGCGGGGTGGAGACCAACTGGATCATCGCGCGCCCCCCGGGGCAGACCGCTGCGCTGCGGCCGGTGATCGCCCTGCACTGCAAGGACGGCGACGCAGCCTGGGTGATGGATCTGGGCGTGGAAGAGGAGCTGGCGAAGTTGACCGCAGCGGGCCGCCCACCGTTCGCGGTGGTGGCCGTCGACGGCGGCAACACCTACTGGCGCCGGCACAGTTCCGGTGAGGACTCCGGTGCGATGGTTCTCAATGAGCTGATCCCGATGCTGCCCGAGAAGGGCATCGATATCACCCGCGTGGGATTCATGGGCTGGTCGATGGGTGGCTACGGCGCGCTGCAGCTGGGCACCCGGCTGGGCCCGTCGCGCACCGCAGGGATCTGTGCCGTCAGCCCGGCGATCTACATGACCTACTTCGGCGCTCCGGCTGGCGCTTTCGACAGCGTCGACGATTGGCGAACGAACTCGGTCTTCAACCTGGCGCCCAGGCTGGCCCCGTTCCCGCTACGCGTCGACTGCGGGACCGCAGACAGCTTCGCCTATGCGACGAAGAGTTTCATCGGCCAATTGAATCCGCCGCCGGCGGGCGGGTTCTCCCCCGGCGGTCACGACGTGTCCTACTGGCAAGCCCAGCTGCCGGCGCAGCTGGCCTGGCTGGACTCGTGAGCAGCTACGCCGGGTTCATCGGGCTGGCCGGGTTCGCCGGATTCATCGGGTTCATCGGGCTCTCCGGGTTGGCCGGATTCATCGGATTGGCCGGGTTGTCCGGATTGGCCGGGTTGAGCGGGCTGTTGATGTTGGCCGGATTGGTCAGGCTGTCGGGGCCGTAGGGTCCAACATTGCAGACGGCATTGGCGTTCGCCATGCAGTCAGCCGGGTTGAACGGGTCGGGATCGGCGGGGTCCGCCGCGGCGGGTACCGCAAACGCCAACGCACACACGGCGACCGAAGCTGAAAAAGCGATTCTCATCTGGCCCTCCTCAGGACTACCGGAACGCCCGCAGCCGCAGGCTGTTCGTCACCACCAGAACCGAGGAGGCGGCCATCGCCGCGCCCGCGATCATCGGGTTGAGCAGCCCGGCCGCCGCGAGCGGAATCGCCGCGACGTTGTAGCCGAACGCCCAGATGAGGTTCTGCCGGATGATTCGCAGCGTACGCGCGGACAACCGCAACGCGGTCGGAACCGTGGAAAGGTCGCCGCGCACCAGCGTCACGTCGCCGGCCTCGATGGCGGCGTCGGTACCGGTTCCCATGGCCATGCCGATGTCGGCGGTGGCCAGGGCCACCGAGTCGTTGACGCCGTCGCCGACCATGGCCACGCGTCGTCCCTGGGCCTGCAGGGCCGTGACGGCATCGGCCTTGTCCGAAGGCAACACGTCGGCGATCACGTGGTCCGGGTCGATCCCGACCGCACCAGCCACCACGCGCGCCACCGCCGCAGCGTCCCCGGTGAGCAGCATCGGGGTGATCCCCATGGCCTTGAGCTCCGCCACCGCGGCCGCGCTGGTAGGCCGCACGGTGTCGGTCAGGGTGATCGTCCCGCGGGCCCGACCGTCCCAGGAGACCTCGACGGCCGTACCGGCCTGCTGGGCAACGGCCGAGCGGGCCACATCGACCCGCACACCGTCCACCAATCCGGTCACCCCGTGGCCTGGGCGGCTGGAGAACTCACTCACCGGCGCGATCGGCAGGCCGGCGGCTTTGGCCCCGGCGACGATGGCCGCCGCGATCGGATGCTCGGAGGCCGCTTCGACGGCGGCGGCGCGCGCCAACACCGTGTCGGGAGTCTCGCCCTCACTGACTGTCAGGCCGCCGACGGACATCACGCCGGAGGTGACGGTGCCGGTCTTGTCCAGCACGACGGTGTCGATGTCGCGGACGCTCTCCAGAACCTGCGGATTCTTGATCAGGATGCCCAGCTGCGCGCCGCGGCCGGTGCCGACCAGGATCGCGGTCGGTGTGGCCAGCCCCAGCGCGCAGGGGCAGGCAATGATCAGCACGGCGACGGCCGCGGTGAACGCCGCCGCGGCCGATTGCCCCGCCAGCAGCCAGCCGGCGAGGGTGGCCGCAGCGATCACCAGCACCGCAGGCACGAACACCGCCGATACCCGGTCGGCCAGTCGCTGGATCGACGCCTTGCCCGCCTGGGCGTCGGTGACCAGCTTGGCCATCCGAGCCAGCTGGGTGTCCGCACCCACCTTGGTGGCACGGATCCGGATCAGTCCGGTGGTGTTGAGCGAGCCGCCCAGCACCGGATCACCGTCGGCGACATCCACCGGCAGCGACTCGCCCGTCATGGCCGAGGTGTCCAGCGCCGTAGTGCCGCCGACGACGACGCCGTCGGTGGCGACCCGCTCTCCCGGGCGCACCACGATCACGTCACCGACTCGAAGGTCGGCGATGGGCACCCGGACCTCGGTCAGATCGTCGTCATCGCCGCGCAGGACAGCAGCGTCTTTGGCCCCGAGTTCGAGCAGTTCCCGCAGTGCGGCACCGGCCGAGCGTTTGGCGTGGGATTCGGCGTAGCGTCCGGCCAGCAGAAACACCGTGACCACGGCGGCCACCTCGAAATACAGGTGCCCCGCCCCGGTGAGGACCGCGACCGCCGACCACAGGTAGGCCGCACAGGTGCCCAGTGAAACCAGGGTGTCCATGGTGGCGGCCCGATGGACTGCGGTGCGTAGCGCAGCGCGGTGGAATGGATAGCCGCCCCATGCCACGATCGGCGTGGTCAACGCGAACACCAGCCATTGCCAGCCGCTGAATTGCCAGGGCATCACCATCGACAGCGCCACCACGGGCACAGCCAGCAGGGCCGAGCCGATCAGCCGGGTTCGCAACTGGCCGGCCGGCACATCGGCGTGCTCAGCGGAGTGTTCGTGAGCGGCACCGGCCACGGCGGCCTGATAACCGGCGGATTCCACGGCGCGCACCAGGTCCTGGGCCGAGACGTGGGCCTCGTGCTGGACGTGTGCCCGTTCGATGGCGAAATTCACCGTCGCGCTGACTCCGTCCAGCGCGTTCAATCCGCGCTCCACCCGCGCCGCGCACGACGCACACGTCATTCCCCGCAGTGTGAGATCGGTGGTGGTCACCTTGACGATGATACCCCCGTGGGGTATTCGACCCCGGTGCCGCGGGCGGCCCGGCGCAACCGCGCGATACCGACCACGGCGAGCACCCCGGCACCCGTCGCCCACACCCCCGCCAGCAGCAACATCTGCGGGTGATAGCTCACCGAACTGGTCTCCGGTTCGCCGCTGGTGACCGGCGCGACCAGCACCAGGTACCGCACCTGCGACCAGCTGACCGCGCAACCCACCGCGGCCGCAACGGCGGCGGCCAGCTCGACAAGGGCCCGGACGATCGCAGTGGTCCTCACCAGGGCGACCCGTCATCGATGTCGGTCTCGGCAGGTCCACCGGGAGAGACGGTCTCGGGAATCAGCTCGCTCAGCGCGGCACGCAGCCTGCGGTGGTCGCGCGCCCACGCCTGTACCGTGCGTCGCCCGGTCAACCGCAGACCGATGCCCATCCGGCGTCGGGGGACTCCGCTCAGCTCACCCAGCGCTCGGGATTCCTGCCACTTCTGCAGCTGCGACTTGCCCCAGCCGGTGGGCCGCTCCGCCTCGGGGTAGATCGCCAGAATGTCGGCGACCCGAATGGTCTCGGTGCCCTGCCGCAGCGTCTCTTGTGAGAGTTCGACGGAGGTATGGATCCGTGCGGCCTTCACCTGAATGGCCAGCATCAGCGAGACCAGCACCAGCAACACCATGGGCACCAGGGGCTGAAATCCGAAGCCACTGGAGTTCTGGATGACCAACAGGAGCCCCGCGGAGATCGGACCGAACAGCACCCAATACCAGCTGGCGCCGCGCTCGAGGAACAGCGGCGCGGTGTGCGCGTGAGGTTCAGTCATGTCGGGTCAGCCTAACGCGGGCACGACGCCGCGGGCGCGCGGCGGTAAAGACCACGCAGTTTGACCTTTCTTAGGTTGCAGGCCAGTACCTGGGGCTATATTCCGTCTGCATATATGTTCTACACAGGTTTTCCATACCTTGGAGATGAGCACCGCCGATGATGCGTCGCAATGGCTCCGCCGCCGATCGCCCCCTACGCACCTTGGCCAGCGGCTTTGTCGCGACCACGGGCGCGTTCCTGACATTCGGGTTGGCCCCGCTGGCCACCGCCCCCGCAGCACAGGCCGACTTCGATGATGCGATCGAGGCAGTGATGGCGCCTTTCCTGGACGCCACGACCGGCGGCCTCGATTGGGAGGCGGTGTTGTCCCCCACGGCCTGGGACACCTTCCTGGCCCCCACGCATTGGGACAACGCGCTGGGTGAACTGAGCGGCTCTGCCCTGGCCGGGCCCGCGCTCGACCCAAATACCTGGCTGCTCCAGTACGTCTACACCCCGGTCCACGACGTCCTCGAAGTCGGGATCAACAGCGACCTCGGCCGACTCCTCACCGACCTGATCAACAGTCCCTCGCAGCTCCTCACCGGCCGCCCCCTGATCGGCGACGGCGCCGACGGCACCGTCGAGAACGCCAATGGCGGCGACGGCGGATGGCTGTTCGGCGACGGCGGCAACGGCTGGAGCAACACCGAAGCCGGGGGCATGGGTGGCGCCGGTGGCAACGCCGGCTTGTTCGGCAATGGCGGTGACGGTGGCGCCGGCGCAGACGGCGGCCTGGGCGGCAACGGTGGTGACGGTGGCAACGGCGGCTGGCTGATGGGTATCGGCGGCCTCGGCGGCAACGCCGGCGACGGCACCTACACCGGACCCGGCGACCTACCCGCGCTCGGCGGCGCCGGCGGCAACGCCGGCCTCCTGCTCGGCGCCCACGGCGACCACGGCCAGTTCGGCGTCCTCGACGGTGCACCGGCAGCCGTCGCGGGGATCAGCACCGCGGGCACCTGGTTCATCGATGCCGATGGACGGGTCCTCGTCATGCACGGGTTCAACGAGGTCTACAAGATTGCGCCGTATGAGCCGTCGGCAGGCGGCTTCGACGAAGACGATGCAGCGTTCCTGGCCGCCAACGGATTCAACTCGGTACGGCTGGGGGTCATCTGGGCGGGAGTGGAGCCGCAACCCGGAGTCATCGACTACAACTACCTGGCCTCGATCGACCAGACCGTGCAGATCCTGGCCAGGTACGGCATCGTCAGCATCATCGACTTCCACCAGGACGACTACAGCCCGGTCTTCGGCGGCGAAGGCGCGCCGGAGTGGGCCACCCAGACCGGCGGGCTGCCCAACCCCGACTTCGGCTTCGGGCTCAACTACCCGCTGAACCCCGCCCAGAATCACGCCTGGGACATGTTCTGGTCCAACGCCAAAGGCCCCGACGGCGTGGGATTGCTGAACCACTACGCGCGGATGACCCAAGCTGTCGCGGACTATTTCAAGGACGACCCGAGCATCGCGGGCTACGAGATCATCAACGAGCCGTGGGCCGGTTCCTCTTGGCTGTCAACGATCTTCGGCAATTCCTACTATGAGGCCCAACAACTGACCCCGTTCTACAACCAGGTGAGTGCGGCAATCCGCTCCGTTGACCCCACCACTCCGTTGATCTACGAACCGAGCGCCCTGTTCAACCAGTCGTTGCCCACGCAGCTCGGTGAGGTCGACGACCCGCACGGTGTCTTCGCATTCCACGACTACTGCATGTTGAACGTCTTCGGCTCCATCTTCATGCCGTGGTGCCCCGACTACATCGAACTCGTTGCCAGCAACGGCGAGGCGTACACCAGCAAGTACGGCGTCCCGGGGCTGGTCTCGGAATTCGGCTCCGCGAACGGCGCAGCCGAGATCAGCCAAGTGATGAATGCCTCGGACCAGCGCATGTGGGGCTGGTCGCAGTGGGCCTACAACGGCGTTCCCGCCATCACCGGCACTGCTCCGGGCAATGCGCTGGTCTTCGACCCGAGCAAGCCACCCGTTGGCGACAATGTCGATTGGTCCAGGTTGGAGGTCTCGTCGGCTCCCTACGCGCAGGCCGTCGCCGGCACGCCGACCTCCTGGTCGTTCGCCGCTGGCACCTACCAGCTCAGCTATTCCACCGAAATGGCCGACGGCACCGGTCACTTCGCCGCCGGCAGCCAGACCCAGATCTCGGTACCGCCCATCCAATACCCGGACGGCTACCAGGTGAGTGTCACCGGCGGGCACATCGTGTCCGCGCCGGGAGAACCGATTCTGATCATCGCCTCGGACGGCCCCGGCACCGTCAACGTGACCGTGACACCCGCGACAGGCGGCGCGCCCGGGTCGCCGTGACTCGTGGGATAACCCGCGATGTTCCCGGAACTGCTGAACGCGGACAGATCGAGCGACCGGTCTATGGTTAGCCCCATTGAGATCAACACCCGCAAGTTGGGTTACTTCGTGGCGGTTGCCGAAGAGTTGCACTTCAGCAAGGCCGCAGCACGGGTTCATCTGGCCCAGCAGGCCCTCAGCCGCCAGATCAAAGAACTCGAGAACCAGGTCGGCGCGAAGCTACTGGAGCGCACCACCCGCAAGGTGACCCTGACTCCCGCCGGTGAAGCCTTCCTGGAAGGAGCGCGCACCGCGCTCGCAGCCCTTGAAGAGGCTGCAGCTACCGCCCGACGGGCCGAGCGCGGGTTGGCCGGCACGCTGCGGTTGGGCTACGTCCCCGGTGCCGCACTCGAGCTGACGCCGTTCATCTTGACCGAGTTCGGCGAACGCCACCCAGGTGTCGTAGTTGAGATGCAGGAGTTCCCGGTTCACGACTCGTCGGCAGGGCTGGCGTCGGGGGCCACCGACGTGGCATTCGTCCGACTGCCGAAGGGCATACCCAACATCGAGACCGAAGTCTTGTTCGTCGACCCGGTCGTGGCGATGGTGCCGAGCTCGCACCACCTCGTCGGGCGAGTTTCGGTGTCCGCGCGGGAACTCGTCGCCGACCCGATCACCAATGGGGACACCCTTGACGAGGCTTATCGCGCGTTCTGGTGTCTGGACGCGGCACGCGACGAATCAACCAGAGCCCGCCTCGTTCCCATCAACTCGATCACCGAGGAAGCACAACTAGTCGCGGCCGGCGCAGCTATCGCGGTCACCAGCACAGTCGTCATGCACCACATGCCGATGCCCGGAGTGGAATTCCTGGAGATCAACGACTGGCCCGGCTCGGCGATCGCCCTCGGCTGGCACCGCGACGAACGCTCTCCCTTGGTCGCCCAGTTCCTCGACGTTGCGCTCTCGGTACGGGACCGGGAGACCGAGCTCGTCCACACCATGGAGAGCAGGCCTACGACCACCTGAATTCATAACGTCGGCGTTGTCAATGACGCGACGGTTAGGTGTTTCCGTTCGCGGTTGATATTGATCAGCATTGATGCAGGGAATTATTAGAATTCCTGCTCAGGGTGTTGCCTACCTGAGAAATTTCGTCGCCAGGGGTGTCGGCAATGACTCGTCAGCGTTTCGCCATGCGAACTCACCGGTTGTGTCGGGCTCGGACACGACGTCGCTTACTCAGCGTCAGTGCCAGTGCCGGCGCGTTGCTGACGTTCGGCTTGGCACCACTGGCAGCCCCGGCGGCCTGGGCCGACATCGATGACGCGATCGACGCCGCCATCGCCCCCTTCTTCGACACCACCACCAACACCCTCGACTGGGACGCGGTGCTCTCCCCCACCGCCTGGGACACCTTCCTGGCCCCCACTCACTGGGACGGCGTGCTGGCCGAACTGGGTGCCCTCGCGGTGCCCGGAGCGGCCAGCTTCGACCAGGCAGACCTGGCTGATTGGCTGCAGCAGTACCTCTACACCCCGATGCACGACGGCATGCAAGCGTGGATCACCAGCGACTTCGGCAAATCGGTCAACGACGTGATCAACACGGCGTTCAGCTCGCTGGTGATCGGCAACGGCGTCGACGGAACGGCAGCGATCCCCAACGGCACCGCCGGCGGATGGCTGTTCGGCGACGGCGGCGCAGGCTGGGACAGCGCCGAGGCCGGCGTCGCCGGCGGTGACGGCGGCGCGGCCGGGCTCTTCGGCACCGGAGGGGCCGGCGGTGACGGCGGCGCGGGCGCCGTCGGTGGCCACGGCGGTGACGGCGGATGGTTGATCGGCGTCGGCGGCGACGGTGGCGACGGCGGCAGCAGCGACAGCGGTGTCGGTGGCTATGGCGGTGACGGCGGTAGCGCGATCGGACTGTTCGGGATCGGCGGCAACGGCGGCGATGCCGGTGATGGCCTGTACACCGGTGGCCGCGAGCTGCCCGCCCTCGGCGGAGCCGGCGGCAATGGCAGCTCGCTGCTCGGCGCCCACGGCACCCACGGCGAGTTCGGCTCCCTCGAGGGCGCGCCACCCGGCGGCGTCTCGGATCTGGGCACCACCGGCGCCTGGATCACCGACAACGACGGCCGAGTCGTCGTCCTGCACGGATTCGGCGAGGTGAACAAGCGGGCACCGTTCTTCCCAGCCGCTGAGAACGAGGGATTCAGCGATCAAGACGCGGCACTGCTGGCCGCCAACGGCTTCAACGTGGTGCGGGTGGGCATCCTCTGGGAAGGGGTGGAACCCCAGCCCGGCGTCATCGACTACGACTACCTCGCCGCAATCAACCAGACCATTCAGACGCTGGCCAACCACGGCATCTACACCGTGCTCGACATGCACCAGGATCTTTACGCTGCCGGACTCGGGGGCCCGATGGGCTACGGCGACGGCGCCCCGGATTGGGCGGTGCAGACCGGTGGGATGCCCGATCCCGACACCGGCTGGCCGTGGACCTACGCGCTCAACCCGGCGGAGAACCACGTCTGGGATGCGTTCTGGCGGAACTCCGACGCACCCGACGGCGTCGGGCTGCAGAACCACTACGCGCAGATGTGGCAAGCCGTTGCGCACTACTTCAAAGACGACGCCCATGTCGTCGGTTATGAGCTGATGAATGAACCGTGGGCGGGCTCGACGTGGCTGTCGACCATCTTCGGCAACGCGTTCTTCGAGGGCCAGCAGCTGACCTCGTTCTACGACCAGGTGGCCTCGGCGATCCGATCCGTCGACTCGACCACCACGCTGTACGTCGAGCCGAGCACGCTGTCCGGCAACTTGCCGATCCCGACGTACCTGGGCGAGGTGGACGACCCGAACGTCGTCTACGCGTTCCACGACTACTGCACCATGACGGCCCTGCTGGGCACCGACTTCGGCTGCTCACTGTGGGAGACGATCGTCCAGGGCTACGCCGACGCGTACGCGTCCAAATACGACGTCCCAGTGGCGATCACCGAATTCGGTGCATCCACCAACACCGGCTCGATCACCGACACCATGACCGAGGCCAACCGGTACGGGTACAGCTGGATGTTCTGGGACTACACCCTGATTCGCAACCACGACCTGCACACCCCGATATCCGAAGACACCGTCGACTATGCGACCTTGACCACGCTGGCCCAGCCGTACCCGCTGGCGGTGGCCGGCACCCCGGGGGCCTGGTCATTCGCGGACGGCACCTTCAATTTCAGCTACTCGACCGAGATAGCTAGTGGCTCGGGACACTTCGACGCCGGCACCCAAACCGAGATTTCGGTCCCGACACTGCAATACCCCGACGGCTACCAGGTCAGCGTCACCGGAGGACACGTCGTCTCCGCGCCGGGCGCCCCGGTCCTCGTGATCGCCTCGGACAGCGGCGCGAGCGCCGTCACCGTCACCGTCACCCCCGCAAGCTAGGAGATACCCGCCACCATGACAGACCGCATGAGCAGCCGGACGGTCGGATTCACTGCTGCCACAGGCGCATTCCTGACGTTCGGCCTGGCACCACTGGCCAATGCACCGGCAGCCCAGGCCGACTTCGACGATGCGATCGAAACAGCCATGACGCCATTCCTGGACGCGGCAACCGGCGACCTCGACTGGGACGCAGTGTTCTCACCGGCCGCCTGGGATACCTTCCTGACCCCCGCGCATTGGGACACCGTCCTGACCGAACTGAGCGGTACCACCGTGGCCGGCCCTGCGGTCGCCGACCCCAACACCTGGCTGCTGCAGTACTTCTACACCCCGATCCACAACGGCATCGAAGACTGGATCCACAGCGACCTTGGCCAACAGATCAACAACGTCATCAACCAGCCGTTCATCGACCTCACCGGCCGCGCTCTGGTCGGCGACGGCGTCGACGGTGACCCGTTGCACGTCAACGGCACCGACGGTGGGTGGCTGTTCGGCGATGGCGGCAAAGGCTGGGACAGCGCCGTAGACCACACCCCCGGTGGTAACGGCGGACACGGCGGACTGTTCGGCATCGGCGGAGCCGGCGGCGACGGCGGTCTCGGTGCTTCCGGTGGTGCCGGCGGCGCCGGTGGGGTGTTGATGGGGATCGGCGGGGTAGGCGGTGACGGTGGTGACGGCGACCTCGGCTACAACGGCGGTGCCGGTGGGGCCGGCGGCGACGGCGGCGACGCGACCGGCTGGCTCTTCGGCCTCGGCGGCAGCGGCGGGCATGGCGGCGACGGCGCCGAGGGCGGTGCCGGCGTCTCCGGCGGCCATGGGGGCGATGGCGGCAGTGCCACCGGGCTATTCGGCAGCGGCGGCCTAGGCGGCGACGCCGGAAACGGCGTCTACGACGGCCCGCGCGATCTACCCGCCCTCGGCGGGGCCGGTGGCAGCGGCGGCCTGTTCGGCCTCCACGGCGATCACGGCCATTTCGGCACGCTCGACGGCGCCCCGCCCGGCGGCGTCTCCGACATCAGCACCGCCGGTAGCTGGCTGGTCGACGGTGACGGACGGGTCGTCATCTTGCACGGATTCGGCGAGGTGGTGAAAGACCCGCCGTTCTACCCCGCCGCCGAAGGGTTCAGCGACGCCGACGCTGCCCTGCTGGCCGCCAACGGCTTCAACGTGGTGCGGCTCGGCATCATCTGGGCCGGGGTCGAACCCGAACCCGGCGTCTACGACTACGAATATCTGGACCTGATCAACCAGACCGCGCAGACGCTGTCCAACCATGGCATCCGCGTCGTCCTCGACATGCACCAGGACAACTACGGCACCACCTTCTGGGGCGATGGTGCACCCGCGTGGGCTGCGCAAACCGGCGACCTGCCCAACCCCCACACCCCGTTTCCCTTCCGCTACATCATGAGCCCCGCGGAGAACTACGCCTGGGATGCGTTCTGGACCAACGCCGACGGACCCGACGGCGTCGGGCTGCAGAACCACTACGCGCTGATGTGGCAAGTCGTGGCGAACTACTTCAAAGACGACGCCAACGTGATCGGATACGAACTCATGAACGAGCCGTGGCCGGGCTCGACCTGGCTGTCGACGATCTTCGGCAGCTCGTTCTTCGAAGGCCAGCAGCTGACCCCCTTCTACAACCAGCTGGCTTCGGCGGTCCGGTCCGTTGACCCGGCCACACCGCTGTACATCGAACCCAGCGTCCTGTCCGGCAATCTTCCGATACCCACCTACCTGGGCGAGGTGGACGATCCGCGCGTCGTCTTCGCGTTCCACGATTACTGCACCACAACGGCTTTCATGGACAGCAACTTCGGCTGCTCACTGTGGGAAACCATCGTCCACGGCAACGCCGACGATTACGCGTCGAGATACGACCTACCTGTGGCGATCACCGAGTACGGCGCAACCACCAACGCCGGCTCGATAGCGGACACCCTCAACGCGGCCAACCGCTACGGCTACAACTGGATGTTCTGGGACTACACCATGCTCCGGTACTGGGACCTGAACCAGCCGATGACCGAAGAGAACATCAACATGGACCTCCTGACGCAACTGTCCGAGCCGTACCCGCTTGCGGTTGCCGGTACCCCGGACTCCTGGTCGTTCGACTCGGCCGGCTCTGGCACCTTCCAGTTCAGCTACTCCACCGAGATGGCCAGCGGTACAGGACACTTCGCCGCCGGCACACAGACCGAGATCTCGGTGCCGGACATCGTCTATCCAGACGGCTATCAGGTCAGCGTCCTTGGCGGTCACGTCGTCTCGGCCCCCGGAGCCCCGATCCTGATCATCGCCTCGGACGGCCCCGGCACCGTCAACGTGACCGTGACGCCCGCGGGCGGCGGTTCGTAGACCGAGCTACCGGGTGAAGTAGGCCTGGGCCTCGGAACGGTGCAGCAGGAAGGTTCCCGCGGCGATCAGCACCGATCCCACGATGCCGGTGGTCGCCATGATCACGGCCACCGCGGGCCGCGGATCAGCGGTGGTCAGCCCGCTGACCGTGTACACGATCGCGGCGATCCCGCCGCCGGTCAACACCGTGCGCGCCCAGCGGTACCCCGAGCGCATCAACATCAGAAAAGTCGCCACCAGCACGCCGAGTACCAGCGCCATCAGTCCGACAACCGCGTAGGTGACCACCGTCGGCGGGAGCTCCGGGGCGCTGAGCAGACTCACCACATAGCCGCACGTCATCAACGGCAAGGCCACCAGCCACAGCCAGAAGCCCGTGTCGACATCGACAGGGCGCCCGGGCAGGGGCTCCGCCGGGGATCGCGGCGGCTCGAGTGGAGCGCTCACGCCAGCCAGTCGGCCGCTTCGGCCGCCCAATAACTCAGCACGATGTCGGCGCCTGCTCGCCGGATACCGACCAGGGACTCCAGCGCGGCGGCCCGCGCATCGATCCAGCCGTTGGCCGCGGCCGCCGCGATCATCGCGTACTCGCCGGACACCTGGTACGCGGCGACCGGAACCGAGGAGACCGCGGCTGTCGCTGCGATCACGTCGAGGTAACCCATCGCGGGCTTGACCATCACGATGTCGGCACCTTCGGCGAGGTCGAGATCGACCTCCCGCATCGCCTCGCGGGCATTGCCGGGCTCCTGCTGGTAAGTGCGGCGATCGCCCGTCAAGGTAGAGCCGACCGCGTCACGGAAGGGACCGTAGAACGCCGACGCGAACTTGGCCGCATAGGCCAGGATCACCACGTCACTGTGCCCAGCGGAATCCAGGCCGTCGCGGATGGCGGCCACCTGGCCGTCCATCATCCCGCTCGGACTCACCACGTGAGCGCCGGACTCTGCCTGGGCCAGCGCCAGTTCGACATAGCAGCGCAGCGTGGCATCGTTGTCCACCCGGCCCCGATCATCGAGCACGCCGCAGTGTCCGTGATCGGTGAATTCGTCCAAGCAGGTGTCGGCCATCAACACGGTGGCATCGCCGAGGTCAGCCGACAGGTCGCGCAGCGCGACGTTGAGCACCCCGTCGCGATCCGCACCCACCGATCCGACGCGGTCTTTGTCTGCCTCCGCGGGAACTCCGAACAGCATCAGACCGCCCACACCTGCCGACACCGCTTGGGCCGCCGCCGCGCGTAGTGAATCACGGGTGTGCTGATACACGCCCGGCATGGACGCAATCGGCCGCGGCTCGTCGATGCCGTCGGCCACGAACATCGGCAACACCAGATGCCTTGGCTCCAGAGATGTTTGAGCCACTAAGCGGCGTAGTGCCGCAGTAGATCGCAGCCGGCGCGGACGCTGCCGAGGAAACGCCATCAGCGACGAGCCCCATGCGCGTTGACTCTGCGGTCAGGGCGAAGGCTAGTCGCACTTCGTCGCCCTGCGTGCAGAGTCAACGCAGGGTGGATCATCGCCTGCGGCTCTTCTTACGCGGTGGCGGCAACGCACCCTCGGCCCGCAGTCGCGCCGCGTGCTCGGCCAGTGCATCGACCAGGGGACCAACTGCCGCGGTCTCCGGCTGCACGTCTACCCGCAGCCCGAATTCTGCTGCTGTCTCAGCGGTCTTGGGTCCGATGCAGGCCACCAGGGTGCGGGCGTGCGGCTTGCCGGCGATGCCGACGAGGTTGCGGACCGTCGAGCTGGAGGTGAAGCAGACCGCGTCGAACCCACCGGTCTTGATCATCTCGCGGATGTTGGCGGGCGGCGGAGCGGCCCGCACGGTGCGGTAAGCGGTGACGTCCTCGATCTCCCAGCCCCGTTCCCGCAGGCCTTCGGCCAGCGTCTCGGTGGCAATGTCCGCACGCGGCAGCAGCACCCGATTCACCGGGTCGAAAACGTCGTCGTAGGGCGGGAATTCGTCGAGCAGGCCCAGGGAGGACTGCTCGCCGGACGGCACCAGCTCAGGGCTGATCCCGAACGCCCGAACCCGCTCCGCGGTGGCCTCACCCACGCAGGCGATCTTCACACCGGAGAACGCGCGAGCATCCAGACCGAATTCGGCGAACTTCTCCCACACGGCGCGCACGGCGTTGGTCGAGGTGAACACCACCCACTGGTAGCGACCGTCCACCAAACCCTTGACGGCCCTTTCCATCTGGGCCGGGCTGCGAGGCGGCTCCACCGCGATGGTCGGAACCTCGATCGGCGAGGCGCCGTGCCCGACCAACCGGTCGCTCATTTCGGCGGCCTGGTCCTTGGTGCGCGGCACCAGAACGGTCCAGCCGTACAGGGCGCGACTCTCCCACCAGTTCAGCTTGGCGCGGCTGGTCACCGTCTTGCCGATGGTGACCACGAGCGGACCAGCCGACGTCTCCTGGCCGTTGGGCAGGATCACCGGGTCGATACCGGCCAGCGCCGCAGCGTCGGTCAGGCCGCCGAGGCTGGACTCGATCGACCGCTGAGCACAAGTGGTGCCCGACGTGGTGACCACACACGGGGTGTTGTCCGACAGGCCGTATTCGATCAGGGTGCGAGCCGCCTCAGGAAGGTGCGAGGTGGTGGCCTGCAGGATCAGCGGACCCGGAGCAGCAGCCAAGGCGGCCCAGTCCACCTGCGGGTCACGAACGTCAGCAACAGTGTGCGAAGACCCGAGCGGCAGACCTGCGTAGGTGGGCACCGCGCTGGTGGCCGGCAGTCCCGGCACGATCTCGAACGCAATGCTGGTGCGGGCCACCGCGTTCACCTCGGTGATGACCGCGTCGATCGACAGCGGGTCACCGGCTACCAAGCGCACGACATCGGCGCCGGAACGCGCCTCGGCAGCCAGGATCTTGGCGACCTCGGCCGGCTCGCCCAGCGCGGGGCGGATGTCGGGGCCACCCGGAACGGTCGCGGGAGCGCTGCCGACCGCGTCGTCAGCGGCATCGGTGCCGTCGGCCGCGTCATCGGATTTGTCCGTCTTGGGAGCCGGGGGCACCGGCCCCACGATCGGCGGCAGGTCCAGACCTACCAGCGCCAGCACCGCCTCGGGCACGTCGGGGTCGACGAACACCAGCGCGGCATTCGTCAGGGCCGTCCGCGCCCGTGTCGTCAGCAGACCCGGGTCACCAGGCCCCGAGCCGACGAACACAATGCGCCCCGGCTTGGGCTTCTGCCCACGCACGCTCACTTGGCGAGCCATTCGTTACTCCCAGTCACTTCCCCACGCACCGTTTCACCGTGCCGCCGACATGAGTTCGCGCGCACCCAACTCGAACAGTTCCGCCGCGACCGAGACACCCAGTTCCCGGGCCCGGTCCGGACTGCCGATGCCGGACGCGCGAATCACGTCGGATCCGTCCAGCGCCGCCACGCAACCGCGCAGCGACAGCTCGTCGAAGATCCGGCCTTCCTCATCGATGGACTCGACCACTTCGGCGATCGCTCCCACCGGTGCGGAACAACCCGCCTCCAGTTCGGCGAGCAGGGTCCGCTCGGCGGTGACCGCCAGGCGGGTGTCGGTGTCGTCCAACTCCGCCAGCAGCTCCGCCAATGCGGTATCACCGGCGCGACATTCCACCGCCAGCGCCCCTTGAGCCGGAGCCGGCAACATCTGTACCGGTTCCAACGTCTCGGTGACCGCATCGAGGCGTCCCAGCCGGGCCAGGCCCGCCCGGGCTACCACGATGGCGTCAAGTTCGCCGCTGCTTACCCTGTTCAACCTGCTATCTAGGTTGCCTCGTAGGGGGCGAATTTCCAAACCGAGACCCAGTGCTCTAAGCTGTGCCGCCCGCCGGGGCGAGGAGGTGCCCACCATGGCACCCGCCGGCAACTCACCCAGCACTAATCCGTCCCGCGCCACCAAAGCGTCCCGCGCGTCCTCACGCGGCGGGATGGCGGCGATCCGGAAGCGGGCATCGGGCGCGGTAGGCAGGTCCTTGTGCGAGTGCACAGCGGCATCGACTCGGCCGTCCAGGATGGCCTCCCGAAGCTCCGCGGTGAATACACCCACCCCGATGTCGACGATCGGGCCCGAGGAACGGTCTCCCTGGGTGCTGATGATGACCAACTCAGCGCGATGCCCCGCGGCCACCAAGGCATCACGAATGGTCCCGGCCTGGGTGGTGGCCAACAAGCTGCCCCGGGTACCGATGCGGATTACGTCACCCAAAACGTCTACCCGGCCGACCCGGTTTCGGCGCCGACATCGAGTCCGCCCGGCACCACTGGCAGTTCACCGGCCGTCGCGACCGCGTCCACCGCGGTCGGGTCGAGCTCGAACAACTCACGTAGCGCCTCGGCGTAGCTGTCGCCACCGGGCGAGCTGGCCAGCTGCTTGACCCGCACCGTGGGCGCGTGCAGCAGCTTGTCGACGACGCGGCGCACGGTTCGGGCCACCTCCTCGCGCTGGGCGACCTCCAGGTCCGGCAGCCGGTGATCCAGCCGCAGCAGTTCGGCGGTAACCACGTCTGCGGCGCGCTGGCGCAGCGCGGTCACGGTCGGGGTGACCTCAGCCATCCGCTGCCCGGCCAGGTACGTCGCGACCTCGCGGGCCACAATGCGGCGTGCGGCCTCGGTGTCCGACGTCGCGACCTGCGCCGACGGCTCGCGCTGGATTCGGTCCATGTCGATGACCCGCACCCCGGGCAGTCCAGCGACCGCAGCATCCACGTCGCGCGGCATACCGAGGTCACAGATCACCAGCGGCTGGGTCGCCTCGTCACGGTTGCCCCCGACCAGCGCGTGGTGCACGTCGGCCAGGGAGACGACCGGGCTGACCGCACCGGTGGAGGACACCACGATGTCGGCGCCGATCAAAGTCGCGGGCATCCGCTCCAACGCCACGGCGTCGGCGCTCACGCCGCTCTCCCGGATCTTGCGGGCCAGTCGCTGAGCCCGCGGCAGCGAGCGGTTGACCACGTGGATGTGTTCGACGCCGCCGCGCACCAGATGTGCCGCTGACAGCGCTCCCATCGACCCGGCCCCGATCACCACTGCGGTCCGGCCCAGCAGTGCGTCGTCACCCCACTGCTTTCCGGCGATGCCCAGCGCAACCGAGACCACCGAAGCGCCTGCGGCATCGATGCCGGTCTCGGAGTGCACCCGCTTGCCCACCGACAGCGCCCGCTGCGCCAGTTCGTGCAACACCCGACCGACACTGCTGTTGGCTTCTGCAGACGCGTAGGCGCGTCGCACCTGGCCCAGCACCTGCTGTTCGCCCACCACGGCCGAATCCAAGCCGCTGGCCACCGAGAACAGGTGCTCGACGGCGGCCTCGCTGTAGCGGACGTAGGCGTACTTGGTCAGGTCGGCCATGGTCATGCCGGAACGCTCGGAGAGGACCTGCCCGATCGCCGACAATCCGGCGTGGAAGGCGTCGACGACCGCATACACCTCGACCCGGTTGCAGGTCGACAGGATCATCGCCTCGGTGACGAGCGGCGATTGCAGCACCTGCTCGACGATCTTGACCTGATCGGATTCAGCGGTGCTGAGCTGTTCGAGTACCGAGACGGGGGCGCTGCGGTGCGAGACCCCGAAGAGCAGGACGCTCACGGCAATATCACCTGGCCCGCTCCTTGCTCACCTGTGAACAAAAACTTGACTCCACGGTAAAGGCTAAGTCGCTGGGCCACCAAATTCGGCGGTTCAGCGAGGCTCGACGCAGGAGAGGCGAAGCTGGGACCGCCTCATGGCCCCGCGGTTCAGCGAGGCTCGACGCAGGAGAGGCGAAGCTGGGACCGCCTCACGAACCCGCCAAATCAGCACGTAGCCGTGGCTCGTCGACCTCCCAGTAGCTGTGCTCGCGCCCGTCGAGCAGCACCACTGGCAGGCGGTCGCCGAATTCCGCCCGTGGCCCGGTGTCACCGGCTGCCGCAGCAACATCGACGTCGACCGAACGGAGGTCGAACGCAAGTTCGCCGGACAGCTTGGTCAGCTGTGTGTGCACCTGTACGCAGACCGGGCAGCCTTCGCGGGTGAGCAGTTCTACCTGGTGGCGGGTCATGGCTCCAGTGTGGCGCACGGTGGTTATGTTGTGGCTATGCCCAGCGGAAGTGCAGTGTCGATCACGAACCTGTTGTACCGCTACGCGGAGTTGATGGACGCCGGCGACTTGGACGCCGCGGCGGCGCTCTTCGCTCACGCCCGCATCAAAGCGGACCCAGTGGGCACCGTGATCCTCGACAGTGCCGGGATTCTGCAGCTGTGGCGCGGGCTCGTGACCATCCATGCCGACGGCACGCCCCGCACCAAGCATGTGATCACCAACCCGATCCTCGAGATCGATGAGGCCGCGGGGACCGCGACCTGCCGCTCCTACTACACGGTGCTGCAGCAGACCGAAGCCGTCGCCTTGCAGGTGATCGCCGCTGGCCGCTATCACGACGAATTCGAGCGCGTCGACGATCGCTGGCGATTCAGTTTCCGCGACTATTCGATGTTCGACCTCAAAGGTGATCTACGCGATCACCTGGGGGTCATCGGCGGGACTGCCGGATAGGGTTGATGGCGGCCGGAGCACCGGCCCTCAAGCCCTGCGGCGGAAGGAGTCGGGTGATGGCGTCGCCGGACCCTGCCAAACGGGAATCGACAGCCGCGGTGACCGCGCTGAGCAGCGATCCCAGTGTCGAGCGGGCGCTCGTCGACGTGACCGAGTCCGACAACCCCGCACCGATCGACCTGACCGCCGCCGCGTTCTTCGACGTCGACAACACCCTGGTCCACGGTTCCTCGATGGTGCACTTCGGCCGGGGGCTGGCCGCGCGCAATTACTTCACCTACGGCGACGTCCTCGGGTTCGTCTATGCCCAGGCCAAATTCCAGCTCACCGGCAAGGAGAACAGCGACGATGTCGCCGCCGGACGACGCAAGGCACTGGCGTTCATCGAAGGTCGGCCGGTGTCAGAGCTGGTGGATCTGGGCGAGGAGATCTACGACGAGATCATCGCCGACAAGATCTGGCCGGGAACCCGCGAGCTGGCCCAGATGCACCTCGATGCCGGCCAGCAAGTGTGGTTGGTCACCGCGACGCCCTATGAGCTGGCGGAGACCATCGCCCGGCGGCTCGGGCTGACCGGCGCGCTGGGCACTGTCGCCGAGTCGGTCGACGGGGTCTTCACCGGCCGGCTGGTCGGCGAGATCCTGCACGGACCGGGAAAGGCCCACGCGGTGCGTTCGCTGGCGATCCGCGAGGGCCTGAACCTGCGCCGCTGCACGGCATACTCCGACAGCTTCAACGACGTGCCGATGCTGTCGCTGGTGGGCACGGCGGTGGCGATCAACCCCGACGCCGCGCTGCGGGAGATGGCACGCAAGCAAGGGTGGGAGATCCGCGACTTCCGCACCGCGCGACGGGCGGCACGGATCGGCGTGCCGTCGGCGCTGGCGTTGGGGGCCGTCGGCGGGGCCCTGGCGGCGGCCGTGGCGCACCGGAACGAGCGCGGCTGAGCTGCTCGCTGATAGGCTTCCGCCGCCGAGCAGCACGGCGAGCAGAGGGGTAAACCGGCATGTCAGTACACACCGAGTCGCAGCGGATGATCGGCGCCCACTACCGGTTCCCGGACTATTTCGAGGTCAGCCGGGAAAAGATCCGCGAGTTCGCCCGCTCGGTCAAAGATGAGCACCCGGCTCACTTCGACGAAGCCGCAGCCGCCGAATCCGGCCACCAGACCCTCGTGGCATCGTTGACGTTCCTGGCGGTCGCCGGGCGTCAGGTGCAGCTGGAGATCTTCGACAAGTTCGACCTCCCGATCAACATCGCCCGGGTGCTGCACCGCGACCAGAAGTTCACCTTCCACCGGCCGATCGTGGCTGGCGACAAGCTGTTCTTCGACACCTACCTGGACTCGGTCATCGAATCGCACGGCACGGTTGTCAGTGAGGTCCGCAGCGAGGTCACCGACGAGAACGGCGAGCCGGTGGTGACCAGTGTGGTCACCATGCTCGGCGAGTCGGTCAACCAGGACGCCGACACCGAGGCCAAGACAATCGCGGCCCTCGAGGCAATGCGCGACCGGGCGCTGGGCAAGAAGTAGGCCGCTTGGCCGCTGAGATTGCGTGTGCGGCTGTGAGCACGACTTTCGCACAGCCCTGACCGCAATCTCACGGAGTGAACGCGGCTCCGCGCAGCTCAGCCGAAGAACATGTTGCGGCGACCGGCGAGCAGCCGGTACAGCGTCTGTTGAATGGTCTCGCGCACCTGATCGGTGAGCTCGAAGGTGACCATCGGGTCGTCGGCGGCACCTGCTTCGTAGTCGGTGGTCGGAATCGGCTCACCGAAGGCGATATGCCACTTGGACGGCATCGGCACCAGACCGGCCGGACCGGCCAGCGGGAACAGCGGCGTAATCGGGAAGTAGGGCACGCCCAGCAACCGGGCCAGCAGCTTGACGTCGGCGATCATCGGGTAGATCTCCTCGGAGCCGACGATCGAGCACGGCACGATGGGTGCCTTGTTGCGCAGCGCCGCCGAGACGAATCCACCTCGCCCGAACCGCTGCAACTTGTAGCGGTCCTTGAACCGCTTTCCCAAGCCTTTGTAGCCCTCGGGGAAGACGGCGGTCAGCTCGCCACCCTCCAGCAACCGGTTGGCGTCACCGGTGCAGGCCATCGTGTGACCGGCTTTGCGGGCCGTCGGGCCGATCATCGGCAGATCGAAGACCAGGTCAGCTGCGAGCATCCGCAGATTCCGGTGGTCGGGATGGTGGTCGTGCACCGCCACCGAGAGCATCAGCGCGTCCATCGGCAACACTCCGGCGTGGTTGGCGACAACCAGCGCGGGCCCCTCGACGGGAAGATTCTCGATGCCGCTGACCTCGACGCGGAACCAGTCGTTGAAGAACACGCGCAGCAACGGCAGCACGACGGCCTCGTTGAAGTGCGGATCGAACCCGAATTCGTCGACCTGGTAGTCCCCGGTGATCCGTTCACGCAGGAACGCCGCCATGGCGGCCACCCGGTTGGTGAATTCGCTCGGGGTAGGCGTTGCCGCTATCGCCGCGCCGCCGCCGCGGCGCTCGTCAAGTTCGCTGACGACGGCCGCGGCCTGCTTAGGCGAGGCCTGTTTGGACGGGCCGGCAAGCATTGATGGATGTCGCCGCACAGAGCCTGAATGCTTGTGCAGCGGAATGACTTTCGCCCTCGAATCATCCGCCATACCGTTACCCTCCCCGCACCTTGTTCACGCCAATCTCCCCCAGGCGCTGCGCTGCGCTCACCGTTCGCTGCTCCACCGAACGGACCCACTTGGGGTCAACGATCGGGCTGAGCCCTCGACCACGCACATAGTCATCGAATGCCTCTGCGGTGGTCCACTTGGTGCTGTAACCGAGCTCGGTTCGCATTCTAGTCGTGTCCATCACCCGACCAAAGCTCAGATAATCGAGCTGTTCCCGGTTGATCTCGGTGTAGTTATTCGCCCGCCGCAGTGAATCCAATGCCCACAAGCCGACCCCTGGCAACGGGATCGGAATGCGGCCCGACCGGCGAATCGCCTGCGACATCATGATGATGCCGTGCGCGCCGACGTTGAAGGTGCCGGCCTTGCCGGCCGTGGTGGCCCGCTCCAACGCGCCCAGCGCGTCTTGCTCGTGCAGCAGCTGCAGGCGAGCGTCTCGGCCGAGCACCATCGGAACCAGCGGGCCGGCCAGGTAGCGCGACAGCGCCGTGTCCATGGCCGGGCCGATCATGTTGGCCATCCGCAGGATGGTGACCGCGATGTCGGGCCTGCGCCGACCCAGGCCGCGGGCATAGCCCTCGATATCGACGCTGTCACGGGGAAAGCCCTGTGTCGGCGGTCGGCGACTCGACGTGTCCTCGGAGAACAGCACCGGGTCACGCGAGCAGGACCCATAAACCTCAGAGGTCGACTTGAGCACCACCCGCCGCACCGACGGCGCCTTCTGGCAGGCCGCGAACAACTGCATCGCGCCCATCACGTTGAACTCTTTGAGCGCAGCACCGCCGCCAGACCTCGGCACGTACGACGCCGCCGCCGCATGCACGACGGTGTCGACCTCGCTGTTTCGAATCACCTTGGCGATAAAGGGGTTGCGGATGTCGGCACGGACAAACTCGGCGCGCCCCATTCGGCGCAGCATGTCCTTGCTCGGCATCACCGCGTCCACAGCGATCACCCGATTGATCAACGGGTTCTGCGTAAGCCTCGCGGTGAGGAATCCACCCAGGAACCGGCACGCACCGGTGACCAACACAACCTTGGGGTAATGCCGGGCGTCACTTCGCGTGCCGTCACTCGGGGGTCCGGCCTCGTCCACCCCGCCAGCCTAACGGCCGCGCCGGAAAAGCAATACCGGCGATCGGCTTCGGCTTACCTGAGAGTGGACGGGCCTGAGCGGAGTTACTTGCCGAGTTTTCTGCGCTGCACGCGGGTACGGCGAAGCAGCTTGCGGTGCTTCTTCTTCGACATGCGCTTGCGCCGCTTCTTAATGACTGAACCCATGAACTCCGCTATCTGCTTCTGCCCGCGCCGACGAGTGGGCGCTGCTGAACTTGATCGACCCGATTACTTTACCCGTAGGCAGGCACGGACCGGAAAACCGCACCTGGCCGGGCCGCCAACACAGCCGACCCCGGGCGTCGCCGTGCGGCGACGCCCGGGGGGCGCTTGCGTGACGACCGGCGCTCAGCCCGCGTCGAAGAAGGACGTTTCCAGCAGGTCGTGCACCGCTTTGGCGTGCACCCGGAAAGACCGTCCCACCCGTACCGCGGGCAGCTCGCCGTTGTGCACCAGGCGGTACACCGTCATCTTGCTGACCCGCATCAGCGCGGCCACCTCGGCCACGGTGAGAAATTGTGTCGTGTCACGCGCCGAAGGCCCGTTCGCAGACGTCATCGTTACCCATTTCAATCAGGCACGTGCAGTCTCAGCGGCTTCCCCTCCGCTGCGCCCACACGCACAGACAAAAGGAGAATAGCGGGACAGATGGGGTTCCTGCGACTACTGAGGGCCAATATGTGAAAAATAAGTGAACTACTCTGATGTAATTCTTAGCTGCTCAGAGCGGGTTTTTGCCGCCTGAACGGCCCGATCCACCGAGGTCCGCAGGCCACCGGCCTCCAACTCGCGTAGTGCCGCTGCTGTGGTGCCGCCGGGGGACGTCACCATCGCTCTCAGGTAGGCCGGAGCGGTATCGATGCCCGCGGTTACCGCCCCGTCCCCGGCGCCGCGGTCGTCGAGCAGCATCTGCGCCGAACCGGCCATCGTCTGTACCGCCAGGTCGGTGGCCGCCTGCCGACTCAGTCCCGCTGCGACCCCGGCATCCACCAGCGCCTCGACCATCAAGAAGAAATACGCCGGCCCAGAACCCGACACCGCGGTGACCGCGTCCAGCTGGTCCTCCGGAACGATCGCCACCGTTCCGACGCACTCGAACAAGGCGGCCACATCGGCGACCTGCTCGTTGCTGGGAAACCGCCCCTTGGCCAGCGCGCTGGCGCCCGCCCCGACCTTGACAGGGGTGTTGGGCATCACACGCACCACCGCGGAGCCCGCGGGCAGTTTGGACTCCACGTAGCCGGTGGTGAGGCCGGCCACGATGGTCACCAGCACCTGTTCGGCGGTGTCTCCGGAGGACGCAGTGACGCTCTTGGCGAACTCCTCGATCACGGAGTCCACGTCCTGCGGCTTGACCGCGACGATCACGATGGCGGCGTTCTCCACGGCATCGGCGACCGACGTCACCAGCACCGAGTACTTCTCGGACAGCTGCCGAGCCCGCTCGCCGTAGCGTTCGGCGACCACCAAGTCCTTGACCGGGCGACCGGCAGCGAGCAGCCCCGCCAGCAACGCTTCGCCCATGTTGCCGCCGCCGATGATCGCAATTCTGGCCATGGCGACAGCATGTCAGACCGGGCGATCGCGAGCGTGGCGCAGCCACGCGCGGCGGGTCGCCCGAACCAACACCGGGCGATCGCGAGCGTGGCGCAGCCACGCGCGGCGGGTCGCCCGAACCAACACCGGGCGATCGCGAGCGTGGCGCAGCCACGCGCGGCGGGTCGCCCGCAAATAAAACCCGGGCGATCGCAAGCGCGGCGGGTGGCTACCGGCTGGGCACCATCGCAAGTTGGCGAGTCTGCACCACGATTCGGCCCTCGCAGTCGACGACGGTGTGGTCCTCGTCGAACCAGTCCTGCCCAATCTGCACGCAGCTGCAGATCACCCGTAACCAGCCGTCGGCCGGGATGGCACGTAGATAGGCCGTCAGCTGAACGGTGGGCGCCCAACCGTTGCGATTGACGGCGTAGGTGACCGGCGCCGACACGTCGCCGCACAGCAGCGCAAAAAGCACATCGGGCACGGCGTCCTTGGGGCGCACCCACATCTCGATCACCGGCGGGCCACCGTCCGAGCGCGGGCCCAGCGTCGTCAGCGCCGGCCGGATGTCGCACCCGTGCGCCAGATGCACGATGTGTTCCATCGGATGGCCCGGACCGATCGGTTCCAGGCCGGGTGGCGGCTCGGGCGTCATCAGCGGCACCACCGGGTTGAACGACAGCAACGGCGGGGCCTGATGCTCGGGTTCGCTGAGGGTGACGACGGCGCGCACCGCGGTGCGCTCGCCCTGGTTGAGTTCGACATCGACGAGGCTGACGCGGCGACCGCGCTTCCGGATCGTGGCCACCAGTTGCATCCGACCGGGGTCGGGCGCCCACAGATAGCTGGCGGACACCGCGACCGGCTGCAGCGCATCCGAAGGGGCGCCACACGCCAAGCGGGCGGCGTTGGCGCACAGCGCCAGCATGGCGCCACCATGCACCTTCGGGCCGATGGTCCAGTGCTCGTTGAGCTCCCCGGCGAACACCGCGACATCGTCGCCGTGGTCGTGGCCGTCGATGCGCACCAGGGACATGGCGTCAGTGAACAGGGTGGATGCGGTCACAGGTGTGCTCCTTGTGTCTCAACGATCCGCAGGTGCGCCCGATCAGCGCAGCAGGTGCGTCCGGGCAAACTGCAGCGATTCGGCCAGCAGCGCCTCGCGCTCCTGCGGCGTACGCGCCTGCGCGGTGGTCACCTCCAACACCACGTGACCGGTGAAGTCACTGGCGGCCAGCAGCTGACACACCTCGGCGGTTGGCTGGTCCCCACGACCTGGCACCAGATGCTCGTCGGCCGGCAATCCAGTGCCGTCGCACAGGTGCAGGTGGGTCAGGCCCGAACCCATCCGCCGTGCCATCTCCAGCCCGTCCGCGCCGGCCGTCGAGGTGTGGGACAGATCCAGGGTGTAGTGCGCATGATTGCCGTCGAGCGGATCGTGGGACGGCGCGAACGCCGAGATACCGGCGCCGGGTCCACCACCACGACGACGCATCCGCTCGCGGGACTGATCGGCGCCGAAAAACCGGTCGGCCCGGAAAGGGAACATGTTCTCCACCGCAACCGCCACGTCGCTGGTGGACTCCAATTCGGCGACCTGATCGCTGAAGCCGTCGGCGTAACGCCGCTGCCAGCGAAACGGTGGATGTACCACCACGGTCTGGGCATCGAGCTGTTCTGCGGTTCGCACGCTGCGTTCGAGCTTGGCGATCGGGTTGGAGCCCCATACTCGTTGCGAGATCAACAGGCACGGCGCGTGCACCGAGAGCACCGGAATCCGGTACTTGCGCGACAGCTGTTTGACAGCACCAATGTCTTGGCTGACCGCCTCACCCCACACCATCAGTTCGATGCCGTCGTAGCCGAGTCGGGCGGCATATTCGAAGGCGGCCTCGGCCCGCAGTGGGTAGACCGACGCGGTCGACAATCCGACCTTGATGGCAGGGCGCACGGACTAATACTGAACGGCTAATTGGCGTGCAGCGCCAGCGGCCCCAGTGTGACCAGCAAACCGACCGCCACCGCGATCAACGTGCTGACGATGTCGACGGTCTTGCGGACCGCCTGCACCGCGGCAACCAGACCTAGGGTGACCAGGACCGTCAGCACCAGGGCCACGATGCTGTTCCACCGCCACAGCTGGTCAAAGGCGATGAATAGGCCACCACCGAACGCCACCGCAAGGATCGACTGCAGCACGACCAGAAGGCCGCCGACCACGCCCGGCCGACCGACGTACTGGTCAGCGGGGTCGGCTTCGGCGGTCGCCCCGTCACGGCCGGCGTCCACGGTGTCGACGTCGGGGTCCGCGGCCAGGGCCGACCCGATCGCACGCTCGGTGGGGCTGCCCTGGGTCAGGATCGACCGCACGAAGGCGGAGTCCCCGGTGTTCAGTTCGGTACCGCGAGCTTCGGCGTTGAGCGCGTCGAGGTCGATCCCGGTATAGACGTCCACCGGATCCGGCCGCATCCGCTCAGCACCCGAACCCGCCGCCCGGACATCGTCGGGCTGCGGTTTCTCGACGACGGGCGGCTCGGACCGGCGCTGCGGCCGCGGATAGGGGCTCTGCTGCGGGCCGGTGACGCGCGGGGGCTGCGGCGGCGACTTGGGCCAGCGCTGCTCGGCGGACCGGCGTGGGGCGGACTCCACCCGTTGCGCGGGGCGCGGTCCGGTCGTGGGCTGTTCGTCTTCGACGAAGCCGGGCGCCGGACCGATCGGCAGCGCACCGCTCGGCTCGCCGTCGGCACCGCCCGCCGGAGGGGTCTCGGGCGCGGGCTCGGGTGGGATTTCGTCGCGGATGATCGGGATCTCGCCGGTCAATTCCGCGACGGTGACGGCGTCGGCATTGCCACGTCTGCGCCGACGTCGCCCGGTGACCGGCGGCGAACCGATGCTGCCGTTCTTGGCGAGCAGTTCGGCGACCGAGATGGGTCGCGTCTCGACATCGCGCGGGTCGGGTTTGGATTCAGTCATCGATCCCCTCCCTTCGACCGTGCCGCGGCGAGATTCATCGCCGGGGATCCGAGCAGGGTGACACCGTCGGCTTCACTGTCGAGCCGCCGCAGGATCAAGCCCTCCCGCAGCGCCCACGGGCAAATCTCCACCGTTTCGATAGACAGCGCTCGCATGCTCGCTTCCGCCACCAGAGCACCGGCCACAATCTGTGGCGCTCGGTCGGCGCTCACTCCTTCCAATTCGGCCCGATCAGCCGTGGTCATCCTAGAGATGAATGATATGAGCTGCCTAAGGCCCGTGGCGGTCAGTGTGCGCCGAACGCGCGGCCCGGCGGCCGACGGAGCCGCCCCGGTGAGCCGAGCCAGCGAACGAAATGTCTTGGAGCTGGCGACCGCCAGATCGGGCGGGCCGGCATTCAGAACCGCCGCCGCGGCTCCGGCCAGTTCGGTGTCCAGCCAGTCCCGCAGCATCGCCACCCGGCGCCGCCCGGGTGGGTCTTCGGTCAGCCACTCGCGGGTGAGCCTGCCGGCGCCCAACGGCAGCGACAGGGCCACATCGGGCTCCTCGTCGACACCGCTGGACATCTCCAACGACCCGCCGCCGATGTCGAGGTTGTTGATCCGCCCGGCACTCCAGCCGAACCAGCGCCGCACCGCCAGGAAGGTCAGCCGGGATTCGTCCTCCCCGGCAAGCACCTGGAGCTCAACACCGGCCTCCGAGCGCACCCGGGCCAGCACATCCTCGGAATTGGACGCGTCACGCACCGCCGAGGTGGCGAAGGCGACCAGCTCCGCACAGCCCGAACTCGCTGCGATCGTGGCGAATTCGGCGACCGTCGAGACCAGTCTGTCAGCGCCGCGCCGGGTGATCTTGCCGGAGCTGTCGGTTGCCTCGGCCAGGCGAAGCGTGGCCTTGGTCGAGCTCATCGGAGTCGGGTGACCGCCCCGGTGGGCATCGACCACCAACAGGTGGACGGTGTTGCTGCCGACGTCGAGCACCCCTAATCGCACGCACCCAACTTAGTGGTGCGAGGCCCGGACAAGGTGAGGCAACGTGAATTTCTGGTCTAGCGTGGAGTTTTGTGACCCCCGCTCAGACCCGTTCTCACCCCGGTGAGGTCGAACTGGACTTCCCCCGCGAATGGGTGGAGTTCTACGACCCGGACAACCCTGAACACCTGATCGCCGCGGACCTCACCTGGCTGTTGTCCCGCTGGAGTTGTGTTTTCGGGACGCCGGCCTGCCGGGGCATCGTGGCCGGTCGGCCCGACGACGGATGCTGTTCGCACGGCGCGTTCCTCTGTGACGACGACGACCGGGCCAATCTCGATGACGCGGTCGCCCAGCTGACCGACGCGGACTGGCAGCTGCGCGACAAAGGGCTGGGCAAGAAGGGGTATCTGGAGTACGACGAGAACGACGGCCAGGAGCAACTCCGCACCCGTACCGTCAAGGGTGCCTGCATCTTCCTGAACCGACCCGGTTTCGCCGGTGGCGCGGGCTGTGCGCTGCATCTCAAGGCCGTCCGGCTGGGCGTGGAACCGCTGACGATGAAACCCGAGGTGTGCTGGCAGCTGCCGATCCGCCGCAGTCAGGACTGGATCACCCGCCCGGACGACACCGAGATCCTCAAGACCACGATCACCGAATTCGACCGGCGCGGCTGGGGGCCGGGCGGCGAGGATCTGAACTGGTATTGCACCGGGGACCCGGCGACGCACGTCGGCGCACGCCAGGTCTGGCAGAGTCTGGGGCCCGAGCTGACCGAGTTGCTGGGAGCCAAGGCCTACGCGGAATTGGCGGCGATCTGCGAGCGTCGCAACGAGCTCGGCCTGGTGGCTGTGCACCCGGCCACGGCCGCCGCCCGGCCTACCTGACCGGAGCATGGTGCACTTGGGTGGCCGCAAATCCATGAGGAAATAGCCCCAGGTCAGCGCCCACATTTTCGCCGCGGCGGGGCCGCCGGCGACGGAGTCTGACCGTGCGGAGGCCCCGGGGCCACCGCCGCTGCCCGTGGTAGGTGTCGTCGCCGAACGATTTTCGGCAGGCGGGGAACGTCGGTATGATCGGCCCAGAGCGCCGCGTAACGCACCAACTTCGCGGAGTGCGTAAGGAATTGAGAAACGCGCCCAACGCGGGCATGATCGGATGCATTACGACGCCCGCTGGAGATTCAAGATCAGGACCGAGATGCACACCGTGGATATCGCGCTCGACCGGAACGGACACACGCCGCCGGTCGTTCTCCGGCCGCCCGTGGTCCTTGAGGCTCGCAATCTCGACAAACAGTTCGGTGAGGGCGATACCGCCACTCCCATTTTGCGCAACATCAATATCCAGATAACCCGCGGCGAATTCGTCGCGATGGTCGGACCCTCCGGCTCGGGCAAGTCCACCCTGCTCAGCATCCTGGGCCTGCTGGACATGCCAACCAGCGGCGACGTCCTCATCAACGGCCAGAGCGTCTCCCAGCTCTCGCGCCGGCAACTGGCCACCGTGCGTTGCCAGACCCTCGGCTACGTCTTCCAAGCCTTCAATCTTCTGGCGGGCCTCTCGGTGGTCGAAAATGTCATGCTCCCGGGCCTGTTGGCCGGCAAATCGGGCCGCAGCCAGCATGCCCATGCGATGAGCCTGCTCGACCAGGTCGGCCTGGCTGCTAAGTCCAAGCGCGTTCCCTCGGAATTGTCCGGCGGCGAGCAACAACGCGTCGCCGTTGCGCGGGCGCTGTTCATGAAGCCCGACGTCATTCTCGCCGACGAACCGACCGGCAACCTGGACACGGTAAATGGCCAGCGGGTTATCGACGCGCTGTACAACCTGAATGCAGCCGGCCAGACAATTGTTTTGGTGACTCACGACCGGAAAATTGCGGATGACGCACCCCGCCTGATTTCGCTGCTCGATGGCGAAGTCGAGACCGACAGTGGAATGGCTCACGCGGCAAACAATGTGACATGGCTCGCGGAACACTAGCCGCGACTTTCGGCCTGCTCCGGATAATCAACTTCCGAGCCGTCCGTAAACACGCTTTCCGGGCCGCACTGGCCGCGTTCTCCCTCGGCGGCGGCGTCGCCGTGGTGGTGGCCGTCATGATCGAGGTCACCAGCGTCTCCAAGGCCGTCGAGGACGTCGGCTACCAGATCGCCGGGCCCGCGCCGCTGCGCGTGGTCGGTGCGGCCACCCGCGGCGGCATCAATCCCACCGTCGTCGACGACACCCGCGCCGTGCCCGGAGTCGGGGCCGTGGTGCCGGTCATCCGCGGTGTCACGATGATCCGCAACGACGGCAAGGAGAGCTTCGGGCTGGCCCTGGGCGTGGATTGCTCGGCTCAGTGGATCGTCGACCCGAAGGTCTGCCAGGCCGGGCAGGCCGAGCCCCCGCCGGCGATCTCGAAGTCGCTGGGCGACTCGCTAAATGATTCGGCGACCCTGGTCACCGACGTCGGGCAACTGTCGTTGGAGAAGTTCCAGCGGGTGGCCGACCTCGACGATGTCAACAACGGCCTGGTCGCGGTGCTGCCGCTGAGCATGGCAAAGGTGCAGTTCGCCCGCGGCGACCGGGTGGACATGCTGTACGTGACCCTGGACAAAGACGCCGACGCCGGCGAAGTTCAGCAGCGCTTGAAAACCACCCTCGGCCCCACCTACAACGTGCAGCCCCGCAGCGAGCCGGCGAAGGGCTACAACGTCAACGACGTACTGCTGCCCCTGTTGGGCATCTTCGCCCTGATCTCGATCGGCGTCGGGGTCATCCTGATCACCCAGATCACCCGGCTCTCGGTCGAGGAGCGCCGGCGCGAGATCGCGATCGCCTCCGCACTCGGCGCATCCCCGGCGTCGATCATGACCGGCTTCCTCAGCGAGGCTGCCTTGCTGGGTGCCGTGGGTTCGGCGATGGGCGTGCTGACCGGCATCGTGATCTCCGAACCCATCGTGGCCAGCGCCAGCGAGCTGACCGAGCGCTTCGTCGGGGTCACCGTCCCGGTCATCCTCAAGCCGGTGATCCTGATCGTCGGCGTCGTGGCCGGCATCCTGTTGGCGGTCGGAGCCGCGATCGGCCCCGCCCTCTCGGCGTCCAACACCCCTATCGCGGCCGAGTTGTCCGGGCGCGCGGCCCAGGAACAGACCACGCAGCGCAAGATCTGGTTCAAGGCGCTCCTGCTGCTGGCGATCGGACTGACCGGCGTGATTGCGGCGCGGCTGGCGACGCTGTCCGGCGCCCTGGTCGCCTGGCAGGCCATCATCGCCGATATCGGTGCAGTGGTCGCGCTGATCGGACTGCTGTTGGCCACGGCGTACCTGAGTGCGCAGGCAATCACCAGCGTGCGCCCCAGACCCGACAAGGCGAGTGGGGCGACACTGACGATCGCGCTCAACGCCCTGCGCTCGGACCGGTCGCGCACCGCGGCCATCTCGGGCGCCATTGCGGTTCCCGTCGTGGTGGCCATCCTGCTGTCCGGGTTCCTGGTGGCGATCCACATCGGCGCCACCAAAGTCGCCGAGTCGCAGGCGGACGGCCGCATTGCGATCACCACGACACAGTTCGCCGATTACGGGCCCATTGACGCTCGATTCGCGCCGCAGACGGTCAACAAGCTGAACTCGGTTGCCGGTGTGGAAAAGACTGAGCGGATGGCCGAAATCGAGATCAGTCTCAAAGACGGTTCGCTGGCGCATATTCAGGCCCAGGACCGCCCGACCTTTCCGTTCGGTTTGCTCGCCGGGCAATCTCCGGAGTCAAGCCAGAAAGCCAATCAAGTCGTCATCGGCAGCGTTCTGGCCCGCGAGAAGAACCTCCACATCGGTGACACTCTCGTATTTGGAAGTGGACTCGACGCGCAGGCGATGAGCATCGGCACCATTGTCGCCACGCCGGAATACGGTGGCCGCCGGATCTACATGCCGTACTCGATCGCCGAACAGATCTACGGCCCCCAGCCCGCCGGCCTGATCTTCGCCACTCCGGCGGATGGATTCACCGCCGGCCAGGTCATCGAGAACATCCAGGCAGCGCAGTTCGACCAGCCACTGACCGCAGTCGACACCGACGGCTACGCCTCCGACATCGCAACCTCGATCGGGCGTTACCTCACCCCGCTGAACACGCTCAAGTACGGCCTGTTGGCAATCGCCTTCATCTCGGTGCTGTCCACCCTGCTGCTGGTCGGGATCCGACGCAGGCGAGAGGTTGCCCTGATTCAAGCCCTGGGAGCCACCCGCACGCGGGTGTTCAGCATCACCACGATCGAGGCGGTCGTCGCCGGCGCCGCCGGTGGCCTGTTCGGAGCGGTGCTCTCGATCGCGATCTCCGAGGCCGTGCGCCGGGCGGCCGTCGTCAACGTAGGTCTGGTCACCCCGTTGGTGTTCCCCTGGACAGACGCGGTGCTCTACGCCGTACTGGCCACCGTCGCCGCGGTCTTCGCCGCCATCATTCCCGCCTGGAAGAGCACCCGGTCCACGCCGGCGACCGAACTTCGCGACGAGTGAGCTCGCCGCGCTGACCTGTTAAGGATGCGATGACAGCCACCACCCCCACCGTGCCCGGCTTCACCGGTGATGCCGTCTACCCGGCCGACGCCCGCTACGACGAGGTGCGGCAGGTCTTCAACGGTTTGATCGATAAGCGCCCCCGGGTGGTGCTGCAGTGCCAATCGCAGGACGACATCGTGGCCGCCGTCCGGTATGCCGTGGACTCCGGCGCCGAGATTGCGGTGCGCAGTGGGGGGCACAGCGTCGCCGGCCACTCGGCCACCGAGGGCGGCATCGTGATCGACCTGACCCAGATGCGCGGGGTGCGGGTCGATGCGCAGGCGCGGATCGCCTACGTCGACGCGGGTGCAACCTGGGGTGACGTGGACCCGGTCACGAGCCGCCACGGGCTGGCCTGCCCGGGCGGGGTGGTGTCGACGACGGGCGTTGGCGGCTTTTCACTCGGCGGCGGTATCGGGTGGCTCTCGCGTGCCCACGGCATGACGTGCGACAACCTGATCGGCGCAACCCTGGTGCTGGCATCAGGCGAAGTGATGAACGTCAGCGAGACCGAAAACGCTGAGGTGCTGTGGGGCCTGCGTGGCGGGGGCGGCAACTTCGGCGTCGTGTCACAGTTCGTCCTGCGCCTGCACCCGATCGACGGCGTGGTGGCCGGCGTGCAGTCCTACCCCGACAGCGACGCCGAAGCAGCCCTCAAGCACTTCCGGGCCCAGATGGACAATGCCCCCGACCATCTGGCCTCCATCCTGGACTTCTCCACCGACCTGACCACGGGTCAATCGCTGGTCAACGTGCTGGCCTGCTCGACGCGCACCGACGCGATCGGCAACGATGACGTCACCGCGCTACTCAACGTCCGGGGCGCGGCGACCAAGCCGGTGGTCGCCGTCCAACACAAGCTGGACTACTCGACGTGGCAGCAGGCGCTGGACTACACGGCGCCCTACGGCTGGCTCAACTACTGGAAGTCGTTGTTCGTCACCGAACTCACCGACGAGGCGATCCGGCGCATCGCGCTGCTCGGTCGGTCGCGGCCCTCGGCACAGACCCGGCTGCACCTGATCCGGCTCGGCGGCTACGCCAGCCGGGTTCCCCCGGAGTCGACGGCCATCGTCGCCCGCTCGCACCCGTACATCATTCATCTGATGGCGACGTGGACCAATCCCGCCGAGAGCGCGCGCTGCACGGCGTGGGCCCGGCAGGCTTTCGAGATCCTGCGGCCACTGGGCCCGGACAGCGCCTACCTGAACTTCGTCGGCGATGAAGGGCAGGACCGCATCCGCGCGACATTCGGCGATGCCGGGTACCAGCGTCTCGCCGAGCTGAAGGCGCAGCTGGACCCGCACAACCGGTTCACCCTCAACCACAACATCGAGCCCGCTACGGGCGCCTGACCCTCCCCGAGTTCTCAGTGTGTCGCCAACGCGGACACACATTTACGCAGGCGCACGGTAGGTATTGTTGTCCGCGGGGAAAGGACGCAAGGGATGTCTGCCGCGCACGATGATGAGTTGGCCTTCGCTGGCGTCGCGCGCTTGGCGCAGTTGGTGCACGCGCGCGAGGTATCCCCGCGCGAGCTGGTGACTCTGTACCTCGATCGGATCGCCCGGCTCGACCCGGTGCTGAACGCCTTCCGCACTGTGCTGGGCGACCGGGCGATGGCCGAGGCAGCACACGTCGAGAAACGGCTGGCTGCCGGCGAAGCCCTGCCGCTGGCCGGCGTGCCGATCGCGGTCAAGGACGACACCGACGTGGCCGGCGTTTCCTCGATGTGCGGCACCGGAATTGACGCCGGTCCGGCGAGCTCCGACAGCGCCGCCGTACGCCGGCTGCGGGCCGCCGGCGCGGTGATCATCGGCAAGACCCACCTCTCGGAATTCGGCGCCTACCCGGTCAGCGAATCAGCGACCTGGGGGGTCACCCGCAACCCGTGGGATTTCTACCGGACCACCGGCGGCTCCAGTGGTGGCTCGGCGTCGGCTGTCGCCGCCGGCATGGTGCCAGGGGCCACCGGCAGCGACAGCGGTGGCTCGGTGCGTATCCCGGCGGCCTGTTGTGGACTGGTCGGGCTTAAGGGCCAGCGCGGCCGAGTCAGCACCAAGGAGTCGCCGGAGCGGGCCTACCGGTTCCACGGGCTCAACCACATCGGGCCGCTGGCGCGCAGTGTCACCGACGCCGCCCTGCTGCACGACGCCATGACCGGTCCCGAGCCCGACGATGAAATTCCCTCTCCGCCACCGGCACCCCCGTTGATGGAGGCACTGCTCGCGCCGCCGCGGCGCCTGCGGATCGCGATGTCCTTCAAGCCGGTGGTCCCGGTTCACGTCAGCGATGAGGTACGACGCCCGGTCCTTGCGACCGCAGAGCTGTTGCGGTCGCTGGGCCACGAAGTGGTCGAGCGCGATCCGGTCTATCCGATCACGGGCATTGCCTCGGTACTCGCACTGTTCATGAACGGGTTCGCCCATGAGATCGAGCGTCTCCCGGAAACCGAACTGCTGGAACGGCGTATGCAGGCCGAAGCGCGAACCGCCCGACTGGTTCCGGATTGGCTGGCGCATCGAGCCGTCGCTGCGGAGCCCCGGATCACCGCCCGCTCCCAACGCAGAATCGCCGACTTCGACATCCTGATGACTCCGGTGCTGGCTATTCCCCCGGTGCGGGTGGGCTATTTCGAGGGCCTCGGTCCGACGCGCGCCATGCTGCGGATGCTGAAGTTCATCCCGTTCACGTTCCCGCAGTGCTACAGCGGCCAGCCGGCCATCTCTGTCCCGACCGGTGTCGCCGACGACGGCCTGCCCGAGGCGGTACACCTGGTGGCGCGGGCTAGCGATGAGGCGACGCTGATCTCGCTGGCCGCCGAGATCGAGTCGGTACAACCGTGGGCACAGCGTCGGCCGCCGACCGAGAAGCTGCTGACGCAGGTCAGCTAGTCCGTCATCCCGAACCCGGTAATGCGTTGCCGCAGTGGGAGTTTCCCAAAACAGTCCGCGAAACTCCCACTGCGATAACCGAGCGCTCCTGGCAACGTTAGGCGTCGCTCAGCCGTCGAGACCAGGCGTCCCCCGCGAGCCATCCTTACCGCCCGCGCCGCCACTGCCACCGGGCGTGCCGTCGGCGCCACCGGTACCACCGGTACCGCCGGTGCCGTCACCGACGCGACCCTTGTAGCCACCGACGCCGCCGTCGCCGCCCCGTCCGTCACCGTTCGGTCCGACGATCCCGCCGTCGCCGCCGGGACCGCCGTTCCCGGGTGCATAGACCCCGCCAGTACCCCGGGCGCCGTCACCGCCGTTGCCGCCGTCGCCGCCGTCGCCCCGCCCGGAGCCCACGTGGCCCTGTCCACCGACGCCGCCGCTACCGCCGTACTCGGCGCCACCCGTGCCGCCGTCGCCGCCCGCGCCGCCGTCATTGCCGGTCGAGCCTAGGCCACCTGCTCCCCCAGCCCCGCCGGGGCCGGCAGAGCCGTTGCCACCATTGCCCGCGCCGCCGCCGCCACCGTAGAGACCGTCTCCGCCGTCGCCGCCGGCACCGCCCTTGCCGCCGAAGACTCCCAGCCCACCGAGACCACCGGTACCGCCGTTGCCGCCAGTCCCGTTCACCGCGTCGCCGCCTTCGCCCCCGCCACCGCCGGTGCCGCCGGTGCCCTTGTATCCGGTACCGCCAGCGCTACCGTTCCCGCCGTCACCGCCGTACAACCCGGCATTCCCAGCGTCTCCTCCCTGGCCGCCGTTGCCGCCCGCATACCCATCGGCGCGCCCGGCAGATCCGTATCCTCCGTCGCCGCCGTCGCCGCCGTTGCCTCCCGGGCGCGCAGCCGCACCGGCGGCGCCGGCGGCCGCTGTCGTACCGTCGCTATTGCTGCCCCCACCACCGCCCGACCCGGCAGTGCCGTTGTCGCCGCCGTTGCCGCCGGCGCCGCCGTTGCCGCCGGTGCGTTCGCCCATTTCCTCGGGCCCCCCGACGCTGCCCCAAGCACCGTGGCCGCCGCTTCCGCCGTCGCCGGCCCTTCCCGCCGTGCCGCCGCCACCGCCGGCGCCGCCGGTTCCGTTACCGCCGCTCCAGAAGTTCTGTGCCGTACCGGCCGCACCACCCTTGCCACCGGACCCGCCGTTCCCACCGGAGCCGCCATCACCGCCCGCGACACCATTGCCGTCACCGCCCTCGGCAAAGGTGCCGTCCGCACCGTTGGCGCCGGACCCACCCGAACCGCCACGACCGCCGACACCACCGGCCCCGCCACTACCGCCGTTGCCGATCAAGAACGCACCGCGGCCGCCACTACCGCCGTTGCCGCCGCTGGCGCCGGACGCACCCGATTCACCGTTGCCGGATCCGTTGTTGTCGAATGTGCCATCTGAGCCCGACGTTCCCGCGCCGCCGTTGCCACCCGCGCCGCCGTTACCCCCGTTTCCGGTGTGGATACCCGCGCTGCCGCCGTTGCCACCGTTACCTCCGATGGTGGCCTGGTATTCGTCCGACGCGTCGAGTCCCTGACCACCGGCACCGCCGTTGCCGCCGTCACCGATGCCGAACCAGGTCCGCCCGTCGCCACCGTTGCCACCGTTGCCCGCGGCGACCACATTGCCCTGGGTGTCGATTCGTGCGGCGGCACCATCACCGCCGGCTCCGCCGTGCCCCATCAGGAGACCGCCCACGCCGCCGTCTCCACCGTCGCCGGTCACGAACAGCCCGTCGATCGTCCCAGTGGCGCCCGCCCCGCCGACGCCGCCATCACCGAAGATGCCGGCCGAACCACCGTCGGAGCCATCGATGCCGTTGCCGCCGTTGCCGAACAGCCAGCCGCCGTCCTGGGCCTCGATCAGTTGCCCGGCGTCGGTGTCGAAATATGCGTCAGCGCCGTTGCACACGATGCCGCACGATGCATCGGTGGCAAACAGGCTGTTCAACGGGTCCAACCACCAGGCGTTGGCCTGGTTGTCAATGATCGCCAGGACCGGCTCGTAGATGGCGCTGTAGAGCTGCTCATCGAAGGCCGTCCAGGCGGAAGTCAACCAATTTCCGGCCTCTGCGCTGCCCGACAACAACAGGTCGGTCACGCCGTCGATTTCCTGACTGAGAGGCAGTCCCACGTCGCCGGCGTCCGCACCGAACCAGGACGGCGGGTCCCACAGGTCGAAGTCCGCCTGCGCGGGAGCCGCCACCAATGGCGTCATCCCGAACCCGAGAAACACTCCCACCGAGGTTGCGGCGCCCACCACTCGACGACCACGACCTGGACGTACTCCCCCGTTGCGGTTCCACTCCGACACACGGCCTCCCTTAGCTGAGATACGACGCACCAGAAACCAGGCGCTGCCTGAGTTAATCCTTAGATTTTGAGCAAGGCGGAGGTTAGCACCGCTTTTGGCAGCGGATGTCGCGAATCGGCGACATTGACCAAGATTTCTCTCGAAGCCGGATCATCAACCGCGCCAGACGAATTGGGCCAATGAAAGTGAACGTCAGTTCAGCAAACGCGGGAGGTACAGCGGTCAGCCGGCTATTTCGGTCCGGACCAACGACGAGGCCACCCTGGCCTCCCTGGCGGGCCAGATCGAGTCGGTACAGCCCTGGACACAGCGCCGGCCTCCGACGGAAGCGCTGCTATCGCAAGTCAGCTGAGCCTGACTTCAGCAGCGACATTGACGAAACCCAGTTCGGACAACTGGGTTTCGTCAATGCAACTCATGTTCGGGCTGGCTTACCCATCGGCGCCGTTGGTTCCGTGGGAGCCGTCGGCGCCGCCGGGGCCGCCGTTGCCGCCGGGCGTTCCGTCGCTGCCGCCGTCGCCGCCGTTACCGCCCTCGCCGTAGCCGTCCGGCCCCTGGTTGCCGCCGATGCCGCCGTCGCCACCCTTGCCATTGCCGTTGGGGCCGACGGTCCCACCGTCACCGCCACGACCGCCGATCCCGCCCGAGTTTTCGTTGCCCGTTCCGGCACCGCCGTCACCGCCGGCGCCACCGGCGCCACCGGAACCGTTCTCCGAGCCCGCACTGCCACTACCGCCGATCCCGCCGGGGGCACCGACGGCACCGTCCGGGGAGTTCGCGCCGCCGTTGCCGCCGGCTCCGCCGGCACCTCCGGACTTGCCGGACGAACCGGTGCCCCCGGCTCCGCCGGACCCGCCGATGGCACCGGCGTGGCCGTTGGCGCCGTTGCCCGGTCCCCCGCCGCCGCCGTACAAGCCGTTGCCGCCGTTGCCGCCGTTGCCGCCGTTGCCACCGGGGAGCTCGGTCGGCGACGCGCCACCACCCCCGCCGGCGCCGCCGTAGCCGCCAGTCCCGTTCACCGCGTTGCCGCCGTTGCCGCCGTTGCCACCGACGCCACCCATTCCGTCGTAGCCGGTGGCGCCGCCGCCGGCATTACCACCGTCACCACCGAACAATCCGTCATTCCCCGCGTTACCGCCGTCACCGCCATTGCCGCCGGCGAACCCGGTGGTGGAACCGGCCGCGCCGATGCCGCCTCTGCCGCCGTCACCGCCGTTGCCAGCCGGGCCTGCAGCCGCACCGGCGTCGCCGCCAGCAGCGTTGGTGCCGTCGGCGTTGCTGCCCCCGGCACCGCCAGTACCCGCGGTGCCGTTGTTGCCGCCGTCGCCGCCGCGGCCGCCGTTGCCGCCGGCCGTGGAGCCGATGACGCTGGCGTTTGCACTGCCGTTGGCACCGTTGCCACCCCGGCCGCCGTCACCGGCCTCGCCCGCTGACCCACCGTTGCCGCCGACACCGCCGGTGCCGTTGATGCCGCTCCAGGAGTGTTGTGCCGTTCCGGCGGCGCCGCCCTTGCCACCGGACCCGCCGTTCCCTCCGTAACCCCCGTTGCCGCCGGCGCTGCCGTTACCGTTGCCGCCCTCAGCAAAGCTGCCTGCCGCGCCCCCGGCGCCGCCGCCTCCGGAACCGCCGTCGCCACCGAGGCCACCGGCCCCGCCGCTGCCGCCGTTACCGATCAAGAACGCACCACGACCACCACTGCCGCCGTTACCGCCACTAGCGCCTGCGGTGCCGGTCTCACCGTTGCCGGTTCCGTTGCCCTCGAACGTGCCGTCCGAGCCCGTCAGCCCCGCACCACCGTTACCACCCACACCGCCGTTGCCGCCGTTGCCGGTGTGGATACCGGCGTTGCCGCCGTTGCCACCGTTACCGCCGAGGGTCGCCTGCTGATCGCCGGCGGCGTCGAGGCCCTGGCCACCATTGCCACCGGCACCCCCGTTGCCGATGCCGAACCAGGTCCGCCCGTCGCCGCCGTTGCCACCGTTGCCCGCAGCGACCACATTGCCCAACGTGTCGATTCCTGCGGCCGCACCGGCTCCGCCAGCTCCGCCGTGACCCATCAGCAGACCGCCCACACCGCCGTCGCCACCGTCGCCACCGTCGCCGGTCACAACCAGGCCGTCGATCGTCACCGTGGCACCCGCGCCGCCGGCGCCACCATCACCGAAAATCCCGGCTGCTCCGCCATCGGAACCGTCAATGCCGTTGCCACCGTTGCCAAACAGCCAGCCGCCATCCTGCGCCCCAACCAGCTGGCCGGCATCGGTGTCGAAATACGCGTCAGCACCGTTACACACGATGCCGCACGAAGCACCGACCGCGAACACGCTATTCAGCGGATCCAACCACCATGCATTGGCCTGGTTGTCGATCAACGCCTGAACCGGGTCATAGATCGCGCTGTACAGCTGCTCATCAAACGTCGCCCAAGCCGACGTCAACCAACTACCGGTGGCCTCAGCGCTGCCCGACGCCAGCGCCTCGAACAAACCACCGGCCTCCAGCCCCAAAGGCAGGCCCGCATCGCCGGTGTCCACACCGAACCACGACAACGGATCCCACAGATCAAACTCCGCCTGCGCGGGGGTCGCCGCCAGCGGCGTCATCCCGAACGCAAGAAACGCCCCCACCGACGTCGCAGCACCGAGCATCCGGCGGCTACGACCAGGAAGCACACTCTCATGACGCCTACGTTCCGACAACCCGGCCTCCTTCGACTGCGATACGTCGCACGACGCGCGACGCACCTGCCTGAGCTAACGCTTAGATTTGATTAAGACAGACTGTAGCATTATTTTCATCAACTTAGATCTACTTAAATGCCCAATAATCGCACGCGGTCGTTAACTTTTTTGAAGTCGGCGCATCCCAGGCCATCAAGCCACGGGATTGGTCCGGCTAGTCCAGGTAACCGTTGGCGAGGTACCACTCGTAGCCGGCACGCAACGCGGTCGCGAACGGAGTGAACGGCACGCCTAACTCCTCGCGAGACTTGCTGGCATCGGCGAAGATCTCCGACGTGGACAGTCGCATCTGGCGAGCATCGATCGGTAGCCGCGGACCCACCACGGCACGTGCGGCACTCACCCCCGCCGCGGCCACCGGAATGAACCAGCGTGGCAGCATGACCGACGGTCCAGGACGCCCGAAGAGGGCGCAGGCTTCGGTGAAAGCCTGACGGAACAGCAGGTTTTCACCGCCCAGGATGTAGCGCTCCCCGATTCGCCCCCGCTCGGCGGCGGCGATGTGGCCTGCCACGACGTCGTCGACAGAGACGAAGTTGGTGCCGCCGGGGGCGGCGAACCACAAGCGGCCGCGCTGCGCTTCGACGAGCATGGCGCTGGCGATGCGGTTGACGTCGCGGGGACCGATGACCGCCGACGGGTTGACGATCACCACGGGCAGTCCCGCCTCGACAGCCTTCTGCAATTCAAGCTCGGCGAGGTGCTTGCTATGCGCGTACGGGAACTGCCTCGGTCGAATGTTGAATTTGTCGGTCTCGACCAGGAGATGTCCACGCTCCGGAATACCCAGGGCAGCAAGAGAACTGGTGTAGACGAACCGCTTGACCCCCGCCAGCGCGGCGGCGGCGGCCATATCGCGGGTGCCATCGACGTTGGTGCGGTATAGCCGGGTCTGGGTGCGATAGCGCCAGTAGTCCGAGATTGCCGCGGTGTGGAACACCCAGTCACAGTCGGCCATCGCCTCGGCAAGGGCGTCCACGCCGTCGTTGACGTCACCGATGCGGGTCTCGCAGTCCAATCCCTCCAACGCTGCCATCGGTGAGGTCGCCCGGCGCAGGACTCGGACTTGCATACCGCGGTCCAACAGCGCGGCGACCAGGTTCGATCCGACGAAACCGGTTCCGCCGGTGACGAATGCGCGCATGCCGATCAGAACCTGTAGGTGGTGACGCCGACCTCGACGCCCGAACCAACCGCCATGATCAGCGCGACGTCGCCCGGCTTAACCAGCCCGCGCCGGCGTGCGTCGGCGATCTGGTAGGGCAGGGTCGAGGTGAAGGGGTCACTGTTGACGCCGTGGGCCTCAAGGTCGACGAACCGCGACCGGTCCACACCGATGTGCGCGGCCAGCTCGTCGAGTGCCGCAGCGGGCAGGTACGGCGGGAAGACCACTGCGATGTCCGCTGGTTCCAAACGCTCCAGGGTGAGCAGCTCCTTGACCGAGGGCGGCAGGCAGCTGACGTAGATCGCGGCCAGGTTCGGGTCGCGGTCGATCCGCAACCACATCCGGCCCTCGCGTTCCTGGGTGTAGGTGGCCAACGCGCCGCGGTGTTCCGGGTGGTGGCCGAAGACGAATCGGCCGAAGCCCTCGGGCCCGTGGCTTGGGCTGAGCATGATCGCCGAACCCATCTCGGTGATGCCGTTACGGGCGTAGCCGCTCTCCGGTGCGTTGTTCTCCACTTCCGAGGCAAGCACCAGGGCATGTGCGGTCCGGCCGGCGCCGATCATGCCGGCCGCGACATGGCAGCCGTTGAGGAAGCCGACCGCCCCATTGAGAACATCGAACGCGAAGGTCTTGGGGGCGTCCGCGGACTCAGGCTCGGCATTGATCCCCACCTCGCCCGCGACCAACGTGGCCACTGCCGGCTCGGACAGGAAGTCATCTCGATAGATGCCGGCATGGATGACCAAGCCGACGTCGGTGCGCTCGACACCGCTGTCGGCCAGACAGGCGGCGGCAGCATCGGTGGCGAACTGGATCGAGCTTGGCTTCGCCGCGTCCGGGCTGGAACCCGGCAGCGCCATCCCGATGCCTTCGATCCGGACCCGCGGCGTGGCCGGCAGGTCGCGGCGACCGCCGCCCGAGCGAGAGCCGCGAGCGCCGTGGCCTGCCTGGCCGTGGGCGGCCCGGCGCATCCGATCGGGCAGGTCGTCGAAGGTGTAGAGCCCGGTACCGATGGTCTGCCCGGAGCCGGTGATCGACAGGACGACGTTGTCACCTGAATTGATCCGACCGGCATTGATGTAGTCATACAGCGCCACGAAATGCGTTGTGGTCGCAGTGTTTCCGCGCTCCGCGAGGTTGCAGATGGTGTTGGCCCGGCTCGCGGCGCCAGCACCGAAGACGCGGTTGATGGTCAGGATGGCGTCGTTGATCGACGCCTCTGAGGTCTGGTGCATCAGCAGCTGATCGGCCGTCTCGGGCCGCCAGCCGTGCCGCTGCATGACCGCGGCCACATACGGCACCGAGTGCTTCACCGCGATCGCGGTCTGGGTGACCGAGTCGGTGACCATGATCGCGCCGCCGTGCGGGCCTTCGGTGGCCTTGGCGATGCACAGCTTGGCGAATTCGCTGAACGTGGCCAGGTCCAGGTCGTGGAAGCCGACCCGGTCGTTGGGTCCGAGTTCGAGCACCGCAGCGGCCCCGGCGTCACCGACGGTCAGGCAGGCCAGCCGCGGGTCCATCGCACTTTCGATCTCCTGCTGCGCGGTTTCGGTGATGTGGCTGATGTATTCGCCGCTGACCACCAGCGCGTTGCGCACCAGTCCGGTCTTGAGGAAGTCCTGGGCCACGCTGACACCGGTGAACATGCCCGCACAGGCATTGTTGATGTCGAAACAGACGGCGCCCGTCAGCCCCAGTTGGTCACGGAACTGCGAGGCGGTGCTCGGCTCGAAGGTGAACATGTGCTCCGGGCCGTCGCAACGCGAGATATTGCAGGCGATGACCAGGTCGATGTCTTCGGGGGCGTAGCTCGACCGTGACAGGCAGTCGGCGATCGCCTTGCGGCCCAAGTCGATCGAGAACTCGTCTTGGCCGGCCATTCGTCGGTTCTTGATGCCGGTGAGCCGTTCCAGCGGAATCTTGACCTCGTTGACGCAGTCGGCCAGCACCTGTTCGGTGGAGACCGCCCGCGGCGGCAGGTAGACGCCCAGGCTCTCGATCACGACGTTGCGGGCCGGCCCGGTCTGCACCGGCTTGATCACCGGCGTGGCAACCGCTTTGGGTGCTGTCGGCGCAGCCTCGACGGGCGCCGACGGCTTTGGTTCCACGGCCGGTTGTCCACCGATCGGGCCGAATTCCGCGGCCAGCTCCGCGATCGTGCCGTAGACGAACAGGGATTCCGGCCGTAGTTCCAGACCGAGCTCTCCCACCCGAACGGCGACTTCGAGCGCCTGGGTGGATGCGCCGCCCAGAGCGAAGAAGTCGTCGGTCACGCCGACTCGCTCCACGTCGAGCACCTCGCGCCAGATCTGGGCGAGCGACTCTTCGGTGGCGTCGCGGGGTGCGACGAACTCCGTTTGCTCGGTGTCGAGTTCCTGGTCGAGAGCCAGCAGCGCTCGGCGATCCACCTTGCCGCTGGCCGACAGCGGCAGCAGATCGCCCGCGCGGAACACCGCCGGAACCATTGCTGCCGGAATCAGATCGAGCAGGAATCGGCGTAGTTCGGCGGTGCCGGGTGCGGCGGCGACCGGCACGATATGTGCGATCAGCGAGGTGTTGCCGGCGGCGTCTTTGCGAGCCACGACGGCACACTCGGCGATTCCGGGGTGTTGGGCCAGCGCGGCCTCCACCTCGCCGAGCTCGATCCGGAACCCGTTGATCTTCACCTGGTCGTCGCGCCGACCGAGGTACTCGATGTTGCCGTCCGGTCGGTAGCGGGCCAGGTCGCCGGTCCGGTAGAGCAGGGCGCCCGGCGCAGAGCTGAACGGATCGGCGAGAAATGCGGCCGCGGTTGCCTCGGGCCTGTTCAGGTAGCCGCGGGCCACACCCACGCCACCGATGTGCAACTCGCCGGGAACCCCGATCGGAACAGGCTTTCCTGCCGCGTCCAGCAGGTGGATCGCGATGTTGGCGATCGGTCGGCCGATCGGGACGATCGGATCGGAAGTACCACGCAGACAATGAAAATGGGTGACGTCAATCGCGGCCTCGGTGGGGCCGTAGAGGTTGTAGAGCTCGGCGGGCAACGCGGCGAAGAACGCATCGCGGAGGTCCGCGGTGAGCGCCTCACCGCTGCAGAACACCCGGCGCAGCCCGGTACAGGAGGCCGATTCGGGGTCAGCCAAGAAGCGCCGCAGCATCGACGGAACGAAATGCATGGTGGTGACCCGCTGATCGACGATGGTGCGCGCCAGATAAGCGGAGTCCTTGTGACCCTCAGGCTTGGCGATCACCACCCTGGCGCCGACTGTCAACGGCCAGAAGATCTCCCACACGAACGGGTCGAAGTTGATCGGAGTCTTGTGCAGCACCCGGTCTTCGGCGCTCAGCTGGTAGGCGTCCTGCATCCAGAGCAACCGGTTGCGGATGCCGGCGTGACTGTTCAGCGCGCCCTTCGGCGTCCCGGTCGAACCCGAGGTGTACATCAGGTAGGCGAGATCGTCGGCGGTGGTAGAAGTTTCGGGAGCCGACGCTTCCTCGGCCGGCGCAGTGGACGACTGGTCCAGACACAGCCGGGCCCCGGTGAAACCTGGCGGGACGTGCGACAGATGCGCGCGGTGGGTCACACAGACCGGGGCATCGGGGATGTCGGCGAGCATCGCCTCCAGCCGGCCGACGGGCTGGGCGGGGTCCAACGGCAAGAAGACGCCGCCGGCCTTGAGCACGCCGAGCAGCGCGATCACCAGGTCCTCGGAACGCTCCATGAGGACCGGGACCACAGCCGGTCCTGGGCCGGTTCCGACCCCGAACTGACGCAACCGGTGGGCCAATCCGTTGGCCCGCCTGTCCAGTTCGCCGTAACTGACATCGCGGCCGTCGTAACTGACCGCGACCGCGTCCGGGGTACGCGCGGCACTGGCGGCGACCATCTGGTCCAGAGTCGGAGGTGCCTCCGCGGAAACCGCGTAGTCGACGGCGGTGTCGTTCCACGACGCGATCGTGGCGCGCTCGGCTTCGGTCAGCAGATTCAGCGCCGAAACCGGGGCGTCCGCCGCCCCGGGTTGAGCCAGCCCGGTCAGCAGCAACGCAAAGTGCTGACCCATGGCCTCGATGGTGGCCGCGTCGAACAGGTCGGTGTTGTACTGCAGCGCGACCTGAAGCTCCCGGGCGTCATCTGGGCCTTGCTCGCCGACCTGCATGGTGATGTCGAACGGTGAGCCGCCCTGACCGATGTAGAGGGTCTCCAGGTGCAGCACGCTGTCGGATGCCGCGCCGGCCGAGTCTTCGTCGAACAGCCGCACCTGTTGCCAGGCGAACGACACCTGGAACAGCGGGGTTCGCGCGGCGTCACGCACCGGCCGCAGCCGCTCGACGAGCAACGGCAGCGGGTATTCCTGGTGGCCGATCGCGCCCAGGACGGTGTCTTTGACCTGTCCCAGCAATGCGGCAAAGCTCGGGTCACCGGCCAGATCGACGCGCAGCGGCAGCGGGTTGGTGACGTAGCCGACCATGCCCATCAGCCCGGCACGGTCGCGGCAGGCGAACGGCGAGCCGATCACCAGATCTTCCTGGCCGCTGTAGCGGTGCAGCAGCACGGCGTAGGCCGCCAGCAGAGTCATGTACGGCGTGGCTCCGACGGTCCGTGCCACCTGCTTGATCCCGGCCGTGACCGCAGCGTCCACGCTGAATCGGTGCAACGCGCCGTCGTAGGTCTGCACGGCAGGCCGCGGCCGGTCGGTGGGCAACGCCAGGGTGGGGAGCTCACCGCGGAGCTCCTCACGCCAGTACTCCCACAGACGTTCGCCGTCCGGCCCGGCGAGCATCTGGGCCTGCTGACCGGCGTAGTCGACGTAGCGGTCGGCGGTCGCCTCCGGACCGTCGGCGCCGTGTTCGGAGGCGTAGAGCGAACGCAGCTCGTCGAGGATGATGTCGATGGACCAGAAGTCGACGGCGATGTGGTGCACGGTCAGCAGCAGCACCTGGTCGTCGGGCCGCTGCAGCAAGGTCAGCCGCAGCACCGGTCCGGTGCGCAGATCGAAGGGCCGGTCGATCTCGGCCTGGACCCACTGGTCGAGCTCAGCGGCGTCCGCACCGATCCGATGGGTGGCGATGCGCAGTGGCCAGTGCGCGTGGACCAGGGCCACCGGCTGGCCGTCCCGCTCGGTGTAGGTGGTGCGCAGCATCGGGTGTCGATCCACCAGTGCTTGGGCGGCTCGCTCCAGGGCCGGCAGGTCTAGGCCGCCGGTGATGCGTCCCGCGTAGGCGACAGTGTAGGCAGCGCTGTCGGGCGCGAGCCGGTGCATAAACCACATCGAGCGTTGCCCGTAGGACAACTCGTGTTCGGACGCAGCATCCTGCGCCTTGGCCATCAGGAGCTGAGCCAGCAGCTCACGCTTCTTCTCCGGCGACAGGCTGGCGATGTCGGAGGGCACGTCGGGACGATCCGTCACGCCCCACCCCCATCCTCGGCCATCATCTTGGCCAGCAGTGCGTCAACCGCCTCGTCGGAGAGCTCGGTGACCTGCGCCAGCAACTCCATCTCCTGCGAGGCCGCCGCCTCGGCGTTCGCCGTCGCCGCGGGTCCCTCGTCGGCCACAACCCGGTCCGGCGCGGCGGCCAACTGCTCGGCGAGCCAGCTGGACAGGCTGACCACGCTGGGACCGTCCAGCAACCGGGCAACAGGAACCACGATACCGAGCTCACGTTCGACCTGGATGCGAAGTTCCAGGGTGATCAGCGAGTCGACCCCGAGACTGTTCAGCGGGGCGTTCACGTCCAGACCGGCCGGAGCCAGGCCTAGCTTGCCGGCGACCAGATCGCGCAGATAGGTCGCCAACAGCTGCTGACGCTCGTGCGGGTCGGCCGCCTGCACCGTCTCGAACAGGCCGCTGCCGGCTCCCGCATCTTTAGTCCCGATGGCTGCCGTTGCCTGCAGGTCACGCAGCAGCGACGACTGCGCGCTCGGACGCCACCGCGCCCAGTCGATGTCGAGCACCATCGCTTCGGTCGCGTCATCGGCCAGCAGCGCCGCCAAGGCCGCGACGTACGTCTGGGCCGACAGGCCTTCGACCCCGTAGTGGGAGAAGTGCCGGTGCAGCTCGGAATTGGTGAACATGCCCAGCCCAGCCCAGGGACCAAAGTTGATGCTCAGCGCCGGCCGCCCCGCGGCCCGGCGATGCCAGGCCAGTGCGTCCAGGAAGGCGTTCGCCGCCCCGTAGTTGGCGGCACCGGGCGAACCCAACACCGACGCCGCCGAGGAGAACAGCACGAAGAAATCCAGCTCGGCATCGGCGGTCACGGTGTGCAGATTCCAGGCGCCCTGCACCTTGGGCGCCATCACCGCACGCAACTTCGCCGCATCTAGGCGCGCCAGAATCGCGTCGTCGACGGTGCCGGCAGCGTGGATGACACCGCGCAGCGGCGGCATGGACGCCTCGATGGTGGCCAGCGCTGCGGCAACATCGTCAGCCTCGGTGACATCGCCCTGCACGATCGTCACCTCCACGCCACGTGCCCGCAAGCTCTCCAGCGTCGCCTGCCCCGCCGCAGAGGGCACACTGCGACCCATCAGGGCCAGGTGGCGGGCACCGTTGTCGACCAGCCAGTCGGCGACCTTGCCGCCGACTGCGCCGAGTCCACCGGTGACCAAGTAGGTGGCTTCGCCGTGAATATCGCCACCGCGCAGCCCGCCCGCCTGCTCCGACGGCGCCGTGTAGGGCTCCAGCCGGGCGACATAGCGGCGGTGGCCGCGCAGAGCCACGTCGGACTCACGGTTGTCGGTCTCACCGCGGTTCGACCAGATCTCGCTGAACAGGCCTCGAAGTTCCTCGGGGCCACCGTCGGCGGACAGGTCGACGCCGGTGGCATGCAACTCGGGGTATTCGTGGTCGATGGAGCGGCCGAGTCCCCAGACCGGAGACTGCGCGACGGACAGCGACTCGGGCTGGTGGTCCCCGGCGGGCTGTGCCCCCCGCGTCACCAGCCACAATCGCGGCGATTCCGGCCAACCGGCCAGGGTCAGCGCCTGGATCAGGTTCACCACGCTCAGTGTTCCCAGGACTGCCGCCGTCTCCAGCGACTCCGGGGTGGTCTCAGCCGACGGTGCGGCCAACAGGTTCCACAGGTGCACCACACCACGGCAGTGCGGACGGTCGCCACCGAACGCGGCGCGCAGCAGCTCGGCGAAGTGTTCCGGCCGGCCCGGATCGATCCGGTAGCTGTCGGCGCTCACCCGCTCGATCTCGGCGAGTCCGACCACCGGCTCCACCAGCACACATGACTGGGACAGCGCCTCAAGGTGGTCGCGCAGGGTGTCGGCCACCGGGCCGTCGGACAGGATCAGCCAACTTCCGGCCTCGGCGGGCCGGCTGTCGGGTCGGCTCTCGCCGTCAACAAGCAGAGAGGCCGGCTGCCAGCGAATCCGGTAGCTGCGCTCCCGCGGATCCACCGGGGCGGTGATGACGGCCGGCACGTGCGACCGATCCGCAGACAGCGTGCCGGTGGCCAGCAATGACCAGTCTGCGCCCGCATTGCCGTAGCACTCGAACACCTCACCGGTCAGGGCGAACTGCACGGTGCGGGCCTGCCCCAGACCACCGCGCACGCTGAGCTCGGCGACCGAGCGGGTGCCGGGGCCGAACGCGACCTCAGCCGCCGTCAGCGCCAACTCGGCCAGCTGCTCGGCCGACAGTGTCGAGGTGGTCAGATCGATCTCGGCCAGCACGGTGTCGGGCTGCGCCGCCGACCGGATCGGTCCGCGCCAACCCCCGCCGGGGGCGCCGGAATTGTGCCGCGGCGCGGCGATGGACCCGGCGTTGAGCCAGGAGTGCACCCGCTGCCAGGGGTAGGTCGGGGCGGGAACACAGCGACTGTCTTCGGGATAGATGGCGTCCCACGCCACCCGCTGTCCCAGCGTGTAGAGAGTGCCCAGCGAACTGAGCATGGTCGAGCGCCCACTGAAAACCCCGTCGTCACGGCGCATCGATGGCAGCAGGGTGGCGCTGCGGTGGAGGTGCTCGGCATCCTCGCGAGCACCGGTCAACAGAATCGGGTGCGGACTGAGTTCGACGAACGTCGAGTGCCCGCTCTCGAGCAGCCGTCGCAGGGCCGGTGAGAACCTGACCGGGGAGCACAGGTTGGCCACCCAGTAGTCGGCGTCCAGCAGCTTCTCGGCCACCAGTTCGCCGGTGACCGTGGAATACATCGGAACCGACGGTGCGGTCGGCTTCAGCTTCACCAAACTCCCCCGCAGGCCCGCGGCGAGCGCCTCCATCTGGGGGCTGTGTGACGCGACGTCGACGTCGATCCAGCGGCAGAACCGGTCCCGGGCCACCAGCTTGTCCATCAACTGCTCGAGAACCTTGCGCTCACCGGCGAGCACCGTCGAGCGGTAACTGTTGCTCGCGGCGACGGCTACCTCGCGTTCGTGTCCGGCGATGAGCTCCTGCGCTTCGACCAACGTGGTCTCGGTGACCATCATCGCTCCGCGGCCACGAACCCCGCGCAGCATCCTGGCGCGGGCACAGATCACCCGGGCCGCGTCATCGAGACTCAGGGCGCCCGCGACATGTGCGGCCGCGGCCTCACCGAGGCTGTGCCCGACCACCGCGGTGGGCTCGACGCCCCACGACCGCCACAGCGCCGCCAGGGCAACCTGGATGGCGAAGATCGTCGGCTGCAGGATGCCGATGTCTTTGAGCTTGGATTTGTCCTCGCCGCGGGCCAATTCCTTGAGGATCGAGTGCCCCAAATGCGGGAAGAGCGCGTCATCACAGGCTGCCAGGGCCTCGGCAAACACCGGCTCGTCGGCCTGCAGCCGACTCGCCATGCCGTGCCACTGCGAGCCCTGACCGGAGAAGATGAACGTCACACCGGGACCTGGCCGATTCGGGGCACAGTGCCCCACGGACAGTCCAGGCCGCGACTCGCCCTGCCGGTAGGCGGACAGCGACTCGAACATGGCCGCCGGGGTGTCACCGACCACCGAGAGGCGGTAGTCGTGGTGGCCGCGGCGGGCACCGGCGGTGTAGCAGAGGTCGGTCAATGCGGCTCCGCCCATGAGTCCGCCCGAGAATAGGGCCATCTCGTACTCGCCGACCAACGCGGTCAGCGCCTCAGGCGATCGTGCGGACAACGCCAGCAGCTCGGCTCGCGGTGCCGCGGTGTCGTCGTGGTAGCCGCTGCGTGCCTGCGGAGCCTCGGTGAGCACAACGTGGGCGTTGGTTCCGCCGAACCCGAACGAGCTGACCCCGGCGATCGCCCGGCTGCCCGCCGGCCACGGGGTCAACTTCTGGACCACCTCGAGCGGCAACCGGTCGAATCCGATGTGCGGGTTGGGCTCGGTGTAGTTCAGGCTGGCCGGGATCTCCCGGTGCTGCAACGACAGCGCCACCTTGATCAGGCCGGCGATACCGGCCGCCGCCTCCAGGTGGCCGATGTTGGTCTTGACCGAGCCGACCAGGCAGCGACTGCCCTCCGGGCGGCCCTCGGCCAGCGCGGCGCCCAAGGCGTTGGCCTCAATGGCGTCGCCGATCGATGTGCCGGTGCCGTGCGCCTCGATGTACTGGACCGCGCTGGCCGGCAGGCCCGCCCGGCGGAACGCCTCGTTGACCACGACCTCCTGCGCGCGCCCACTGGGGGCGATCAGGCCGTTGGTGCGGCCGTCGGAGTTGGTGGCACTGCCGCGGATCACTGCGTAGACCGGGTCGTTGTCCTCCAGCGCCCGACTCAGCGGCTTGAGCACTACCACTCCGGCCCCTTCACCGCGGACATAGCCGTCGGCATCGGCGTCGAAGGTCTTGCAGCGGCCGTCGGGAGCCATCACCCGGGCCTTGCTGAAGTTGATCGCCAACGCCGGCGACAGGATCACGTTCACCCCGGCGGCCAGCGCCATGGTGCATTCACCGTCACGCAGACTGCGGCACGCCAAATCGACGGCAACCAGCGAAGACGAGCAGGCGGTGTCGATCGACATGCTGGGCCCGTGGAAGTCGAACGTGTACGACAGCCGGTTGGCGGCAATGCTCAGCGCGTTGCCGGTTCCGGTGTAGGCGTCGACGAGCTGCGGCTGCCCCAACCGCAGGAAGCCGTAGTCATTGGTGGAGATTCCGACGAACACACCGGTGCGACTGCCCGCCAGCGCGTCCGGAACCTGACCGGCGTCCTCCAGTGCTTCCCAGGCCACCTCGAGCAGCAGCCGCTGTTGCGGGTCCATCTGCGCGGACTCGCGCGGTGAGATCCCGAAGAACTGGAAATCGAACTGGTCAACCTGGCCAAGGAACCCGCCGCGGCGGGTGACCGCGGTGCCCGGAACCGACGGGTCGGGGTTGTAGAAGGCATCGACGTCCCAGCGGTCCGCCGGAACATCCGTGGTCGCATCCATCCCACCCGACAGCAGCCGCCAGAATTCGTCGGGCCCGTCAGCACCCGGGAATCGACAGCCGATACCGACGATCGCGATGGGCTCGTCGGCAGCGGGGCGCTCGGCGCGCTCGGCTGCGGCCCCGGCACCCGGGGCCACCGGCGTTGCCGTGGCGACCCGGGCCAGGTGCGCCGACAGGATGTCGATCGACGGGTATTCGTAGGCGATGGTCGGGACCAGCTCGCAGCCCAGCCAGTTCTCGAGGGCACTGGAGAGCCGGACCGCGTGAATAGAGTCCAGGCCGTAGAACGCGAACGGCTTGGCGGGGTCGATCTCGGCGATGGGCAGCTCGAGATCCTGGGCTAGCCGCTCGATGAGCCACGCCCTGATCTCGTCGGCACTGCGGCCGCCCGGTGCGGCCTGCGCCGGCGCCGGCGCCGGCTCGGCGGGGGCCTGCGAAGCGGCGGCTGCGGCCGCCGACGGCCACTGCGCCACTACCGGCAGCTCACCGTCGAGGTACTGCTGCTTGCACGCGCTGCGCTGGATCTTGCCGCTGGAGGTGGTGGGCAACTGCAACGGCTGAACCAGCACCACGGCGTGGGTGCGAACCGAGTGGTTCTGGGTGACGGCGGCGCGGATGACCTGCATGGCCTCGTCTGCCTGCTCGCCGCTGACCCGGCTTGGGTCAACCTCCTGGACCACCACCAGCTGCTCGGCTGCGCCGGGCTCCGGGGCGATCGAGAACACCGCGCCGCGCCCACGCAGCAGCGCCGGGTTGGTGTCCTGGACGGTCAGCTCGATGTCGTTGGGATAGTGATTGGTGCCGCGGATGATGATCAGATCCTTGCGGCGACCGGTGACGAACAGCTCCCCGGAATGCAGGAAGCCCAGGTCGCCGGTCCGCAGGAACGGGCCCTCACCGGTGTCGGCCAGCGTCGCGGAGAAGGTTTCGGCGGACAGCTCCGGGGCGCCCCAGTAGCCATGCGCGACGCTGCCCCCGGACACCCATATCTCACCGACCTGGTCGCCGGCGCATTCCAGCCGGGTCTCGGGGTTGACGATGATCACCCGCTGGCCGCCGCGTGGCTTACCGCAGCCCACCATGGTCGCCACGTTGGGATCGTCAGCGGCGACGTCGATCACCCGGTTGTCGCCGAGCGCGACCCGGTCCACGTGCTGCACCATCGGCACCGGCAGGTCCGACCCACCGGACACCAGCAGGGTGCCCTCGGCCAGTCCATACACGGGGTAGAACGACTGAGGCCGGAAGCCCGCCGGTGCGAACAACTCGGCAAAGCTGTCCAGGGTGGCGGTACGGACCGGCTCGGCGCCGCACAGCGCCACCGACCAGTTGGACAGGTCGAGCGCAGCGCGCTCCTGCGGGGTGCTCAACTCGACGCACAGGTCGAAGGCGAAGTTGGGTGCGGCGGTGATCATCGCGCGATGCCGCGAGATCGCCTCCAGCCACCGCATCGGACGCTTGATGAACGCGGTCGGGGGCATCAGGATCGAACTGCCGCCAACGTACATCGTTCCCAACAAGCCGCCGATCAGACCCATGTCGTGGTACGGCGGCAGCCAGAACACCCCGGTCACATGCGGCATGTCGGGGTTCGCGCCCCAGGCCTCGGCAATGGTCACCAGGTTGTGCACCAGGTTGCCGTGGGTCAGCACCACGCCCTTGGGCGCGCTGGTGGACCCGGAGGTGTACTGCAGCATGGCGATGCTCTCGCCATCGATCTGCGGAGGCACCCAGTTCGCCTCGCTGCCGGCGGCATCGCCGTCGGTGAGCGTCCAGCGCAGCGCCTGCCCACCGGGCAGGGCGTCGATCGCGGGCTTGATCCTGGGCTCGATCTCACTGGTGGTGAGCGCGTAGCCGGGCTGGACGTCGGCGATGATCGACTCGACGCGCGGCAACAGGTGTTCGCGCATGGGCGGATGCACCGGGATCGCGATGGCTCCGGCGTACAGACAGCCGAAGAAACTGGCGATGAAGTCCAGGCCCGGAGGACACAACACCAGGACCCGCTGTCCGGACGCTCCCTGGCCCTGCAGTTCAGCGGCGATCTGGCGGGCGCGCCGGTCCAGCTCGCCATAGGTCACCTGGCTGGTTTCGTGCTCATCGCCGTCGCGCGAGAAGGTGAATGCCAGGTTGTCACCGCGCCGCGCCGCACGCTGCGTCAGAAGGTCAACCAGCGTGCGCAGAGTATGCGCCGTGTCGTCCGGCCCGCTCATCGATCACATCTCCCGTATAGCTGGGGTAGTAGATGGGGCCCAAAAACTCCGTAGGCAACCTTGATTAAGGCTACCTTAAGAAGCCGGACGTCCAATCCGGAGATTTTCGGCGACGACTACCCCGCCGAGCAAGTTAGGAGACCCCATCACGTGGTCGCCCGGAATCAGCCCTCCAGCTTGTACCCGAGTCCACGCACGGTAACCAGGTGCACTGGATTGGCCGGATCGGCCTCGATCTTGGACCGAAGTCGTTTGACGTGGACGTCCAAGGTCTTGGTGTCACCGACATAGTCGGCGCCCCAGACCCGGTCGATCAACTGTCCGCGCGTGAGCACCCGGCCGGTGTTGCGCATCAGGTACTCGAGCAGGTCGAACTCCTTGAGCGGCAAGGTGATCTGCTCGCCGTTGACCATCACCACGTGCCGCTCGACGTCCATGCGCACCGGACCCGACTCCAGCACGCCCTCACCGACGCCGCCCTCGTCGTCGCCACCCCGACGCAGGACCGCACGGATCCGGGCGATCAGCTCGCGAGCCGAGTACGGCTTGGTGACGTAATCGTCGGCGCCCAATTCCAGGCCGACGACCTTGTCGATCTCACTGTCGCGGGCAGTGACCATAATCACCGGCACGCTGGAACGCGCACGCAGTTGCTTGCAGACGTCGGTGCCGGACATGCCCGGAAGCATCAGATCCAGCAGCACGATGTCGGCGCCGGCCCGGTCGAATTCGGCCAGTGCCGCGGTTCCATCACCCACCACCGTGGCTTCGAAACCCTCTTTACGCAGCAGGAATGCCAGCGGGTCTGCCAGCGATTCCTCGTCCTCGACGATCAAGACGTGCGTCATCCCGGCTGCTCCTCCCGGTAGGAACCCTCTGCGTCATCAACAGCGGGTCTGATCACGGCTCCTCCTTATCTTGGTCCACACTGCCCTGGTATGCCGGAATCGCCAAGGTGAATGTCGAACCGGTGCCCGGCTGGCTCCACAGCGTGATGGTGCCGTTGTGGTTGGCGGCCACGTGTTTGACGATCGCCAACCCCAGCCCGGTCCCCCCGGTGGCCCGTGAACGGGCCTTGTCGCTGCGGAAGAACCGTTCGAACACGCGCTGCTGATCTTTGGGCGCAATGCCGATGCCACGGTCGGTCACGGCGATCTCGATAGACCCCTCCCGGCGACGCCGGCTGATCGACACCGGCGAACCGTGCGGTGAGTAGGCGATGGCATTGGACACCAGGTTGGCCAGCGCAGTCACCAGCAGCGGTTCGTCGCCGAGCACGCGCAGCCCGCTCGCGGCATCGGTGGTGATCGTGATCTCGGCATTGTCGGCGGCAACCTTGTGCCGGGAGATCGCCTCGTTGACCACGGCATCGACGTCGACGACACCCAGGTCCGGCAGCGGGTCGGCCCCCTGCAGCCGGGACAGCTCGATCAGCTCACCGATCATGCTGGCGAGCCGGTTGGCCTCCACCAACACCCGCTCGGCGAACGGCCGCACCGCCTCGGGGTCATCGGCTGAAGCCAGCAGTGCTTCGGCAAGCAACCCCATCGCCCCCACCGGGGTTTTGAGTTCGTGGCTGACATTGGCCACGAAGTCACGGCGACTGGCCTCCATGCGGGCCTGCTCGGACTGGTCGTCGACGATCACCACCGCGAACCGCTGATCGTCCTCCGACAGCAAGCGGGCATAACCGCGCACCGCCGACAGATCCGCCCGGGTGGCACCGGGCGCCCGCTTGGCCACCGTCAGGTCGAAGACCACTTCCTCGCCCGACAGTGCACGCTGGGCGGCCGCCCAGGCCTCGTCGTCGAGCAGACGGCCGTGCACAAGTCCCAGCTCGGTGGCCCGCTCGTTGAGATAGACGACGTCACGGTGGGAGTCGACGACGGCGATCCCCAGCGAGGCGTGCGACACGATCTGCTGGAGCATCTCGGCGACGGTGATCCCGGATCGGTCCGTGGCGGCCTTGCGACGCCGTTCGGCCAGCCGCGGCGACAACCACACGCCGGCTGCCACGCCGGCCGCCAGCGCAGGAATCGCCGACGCTGCAGCAAGCGTCAGCGCCGAGGTCGCAGCCACGGCAAAATCGTACGCAGTCGGGCAACCCGACCTGACCAGCGCTGGACCACGACGTGCGCCGAATGTGAATTCATCGCGAAGATTTCACCCGGTTTCCACCCCGCATTCACACTGGACGGCCCGTAGTCGCTACTTGGCGCCCTGGTTTGCCACTGCAGCGGCCCCTGCGGCGGCCGCCTCCGGGTCCAGATAGACACCGCCGGCCACCTTCGGGCGCAGGTCGGCGTCCAAGTCGTAACGCAGCGGGATACCCGTGGGGATGTTCAACCCGACCACGTCGTCATCCGACATCTGGTCGAGGTATTTCACCAACGCCCGCAGCGAGTTGCCGTGCGCCGCGATCAGCACCGTCTTGCCGCACCGCAAGTCCGGGATGACGACGTCGGTGAAGTACGGCAGGAAGCGCGCCACCACGTCGGCCAGGCATTCGGTCAGCGGTCCACCGCCGATGTCGGCGTACCGGGCGTCCGTGTCCTGGCTGTAGCGACTGCCGGCCTCGATGGGCGGCGGCGGGGTGTCATAGCTGCGCCGCCACGTCATGAACTGGTCGTCGCCGTAGCGCGCCTTGGTGGCGGCCTTGTCCAGCCCCTGCAGCGCACCGTAATGACGCTCGTTGAGCCGCCAGGTGCGATGCACCGGGATCCAGTGCCGGTCGGCGGCGTCGAGCGCCAGGTTCGCGGTGGTGATCGCCCGGCGCAACAGCGAGGTGTAGACCACATCCGGCGCCAGGCCGTGTTCTACCAACAGTGAACCGGCGCGGACCGCCTCTGCGCGGCCCTTGTCGGTCAGGTTGACGTCCATCCAACCGGTGAACTGGTTGCTGGCGTTCCATTCGCTTTCGCCGTGGCGCAGCAGCACCAAGGTGGCAGTGTCAGACATGGGCGTCAGTGTCTCAGTCGTCATTGCTGTCGATCAAATGCTCAAACGCCCGCAGGTTCTTCAGCGACTGCCCGGTCGACACCCGCCAGTCCCATTCCTTCTGGATCGATGTGGCGAATCCCAACTCCAGCAACGTGTTGAAGTCGAAATCGACCGCTTCGAGCACCTGCCCGAGAACCCGGTCGATCTCCTCGACGGACACCGATGCCAGGGCCATCCGGCCCACCAGGTAGATATCGCCGACGTTGTCCAGCGTGTAGGCCACGCCGTAGAGCCGGCGATTGCGCTTGAGCAGGTACCGATAGACGCCGGCATCGTTCTCGTCCGGCTTGCGACAGACGAACGCCTCGATGCGCACCGAGTGCTCCCCGACACTGAGGATGGTGTTGGTCTTGAGCTTGCGCTCGCCGGGCAGTTCGACGATCAGACCCGGCAGTCCGCCGTGGGAACCCGGCGTGGGTGCGTAGGTCAACTCGGCCACCTGCAGCGTGCTCTCGATGAGTTCCAGGACCTCGCAGCGATTCACGCGCGCGCTCCACGCCGCGCCGGCCAGCGCCGGGGCCGTCGTGCGGATCCCAGCACCCGCATCCGCCCGCTCCGGGCCGCGGCGAAGTCGTCGATAGCCTGGGCGTAGCTGGCCAGTTGGGCGTCGACCGTGCGCTCCCAGGAGAACTTCGTCGCATGTGCGGCCGCGGCCCGGCGCATCGCCCATCCCCGGGGTCCGGAGCCCAACCGCAGCAGCTCGTCCAGGCCGCTCGCCCATGCCTCGATGCCGTGCCCGTCGACCAGTCGCCCGGTGACGCCGTCTTGCACCGCCACCGGCAGCCCGCCGACGGCCGCGGCGACCACCGGTGTCCCGCACGCCTGCGCCTCCAGCGCCACCAGGCCGAACGACTCGGAGTAGCTCGGCACGGCCACCAGGTCGGCGGCCCGGAACAGCGCCGCCAGATTCTCACGGGACTGCGGCGGCAGGAAGGTCACCCGCTCACTGATACCCAGTTCGGCAGCCAGCCGAACCAGGCCGCCCGGTTCCGCCAATCCGCTGCTTCCCGACGGCCCACCGGCCACTACCACCCGCACGCCGGGCAGCTTCGCCGCCGCCCGCAGCAGGATGTCGGGCGCCTTGAGCGGCTGGATACGGCCGACGAACGCCACGATCGGTTCGTGGTCCGACAGGCCCAACGCGGCGCGGGCCGCAAGTCTGTCGCCGGGCCGAAACACCTCCAGGTCGACGCCCGGGTGCGCCACGTCGATCCGGCGCGGGTCCGCATCGTGCAGCGCCACCAGTTGGTGGGCCTCGTCTTCGGTGTTGACGATCAGCCGATCCGCGGCGTCGACGACCTGTTGCTCGCCGACCATGCGCAGGGGCGGCTCGGGGGCGTCGCCCGCGGCGAGCGCGGCGTTCTTCACCCCGGCCAAGGTGTGCGCGGTATGCACCAGCGGCACCGCCCACCGGTCAGCTGCCAGCCATCCGACCTGGCCGGAGAGCCAATAGTGCGAATGCACCACGTCGTAGTAGCCGGGCTCGTGGGCGGCCTCGGCGCGCAGCACTCCGGCGGCGAACGCGCACAGCTGCGTGGGTAGGTCGTTCTTGTCCAGGCCTTCGAAAGGCCCCGCCACAACGTTGCGCACCAGCACGCCGGGTGCGACGTGCTGCACCGGCGGGTCGGCCGACGACGTGGCGCGGGTGAACACCTCTACGGCGACCCCGCGACGCGCCAGATGCAGTGCGCTCTGCAGGACGTAGACGTTCATGCCGCCCGCATCCCCGGTGCCGGGTTGGGCCAGCGGCGAGGTGTGTACCGACAGCAGCGCTACCCGGTGCACATCGGATCTGACTCCATGGCCCACCCCGCCATCTTGACAGGTCGGTTCAGGCGGACACTTCCGGGACCACGCGGGCGACCGGCCCACGGGACCGGCGCATGGCACCGACCGGGTCGGCGTAGAGCCCGCCCAGCGACACGGTGCCGGCACCGGCCTCCTGAACCCGGTTGCCGAACGCGGTGACCCTGATGCTGCGCCCCGACAACACCGATCGCTGCCGAAACGCCCGCTCCACCTCGGCCATACCCTCCGGATATTCGGTGAATCCCTGGCCACCTACCACCAGGTCATCGGGGTTGAGCACGTCGCGCAGCAACGCCACCGCCTCCCCCAGCGCCCGCGCGCGCTCGGTCAGCAGGGCCGCGGCCCGCTCGTCGCCGCCCCGCGCCTCGCGCACCAGGGTGGTGACCGCCGCCGCCACTGCCCCACTGCCCTCGGGCAGCAGCCGCAGCCGCCGGGCTGCGGCCAGGACTGCCTCGTCGCTGACGGTGGACTCAAGATGTCCCGAACCCCCGAGCAGCTCGGAGTAGACCGGCAGGCCGGCGATGGTGCCGGGACCGCTGGCCGGGCTGTGCACCCGCCCGCCGATCACCAGGGCATAGCCCACCGTTTCCCGGGCGTAGACGTAGAGGCTGGTGGTACTGATGGCCGTCGGCCGCCGCACACCGAACAGCAGCTCAGCCCCGGCCATGGCGTCCACGTGGGAGGCCACCGACACCGGCAGGCCAAGCTCTTCGGCCAGCACCGGACCGACCGGGGCGGCCGTCCAGCCCAGCCTCGGGTGATCCACATGCCCGGTGGCGCCGTCGACCGCGCCACCGATGGCCACCCCGACCCACAACGGACGGCGCTTCTGCCACCGGGTCAGATACCGGCTGGCGCTGGCCGCCAACGACGCCAGCGCCGGCCCCGCGCCCTTGTTGGGGGTCGGGGTCTCGACGACGTCGAGCGTGCGGCCGAGCAGATCGGTGGCCACGATGCTGGTGGTCTTGGCCCCGATGTGCAGGCCCAGGGTGAGGAACGGCTCATGGTTGACCACCACAGGCCGCCGGGGCCGACCGATCGCCCCAGAGGTGGCCAGGTCGGCGCGCTCCAGCAGCAATCCGGCTTCCAGCAGGGCACTGACCTGGCGGTTGACAGTGGCGACGCTCAGCGAGGTGGCGCCGGCGATCGCCTCGCGGGCGACCGGGCCATGCTGGCGCACGGCGGCGAAGACCTCCGCGCCGGCCGAGTCGGCCAGCTGTAGCGCCGGTGCGACGACGCGGGGATGGGAACGCGGCCGGTCATTGCGGTGGTTGGCCAGGTGAGCGGTGAGAGAGGTAGTACGCACGAGATGTCCTTGTCTTCAGGAAAGTCCGATTCGGGGCCGGTTACGCCTTCGACCCGGCGGACTCTCCTAAGGAGCGCTACTCGCAGCAGGTCAGGCGCAGCAACACGCGCAACAACATGCGCCGTTGGCGACAAGACAGACCGCTGTCAGAAAGCGGGCACTGCGGGACATGGCTGAGAATCTATCACGATCACTAAGGTTGAGGCGATGACGACTTCTGGGCACGACCAGCGCATTGCCGTGGTCACCGGCGCCAGTTCGGGTATTGGTGAGGCGACGGCGAGAGTTCTTGCCGCACAGGGCTTCCACGTGGTCGCCGCGGCACGGCGCGCCGATCGGATAGCGGCGCTGGCCGACGAGATCGGCGGCACCGCCGTTGTGACCGACGTCACTGACCCGGACGCGGTCGCGGCGCTGGCCGAGGCGTGCGATCGAATTCCCGGCTCGGTCTCTGTGCTGGTCAACAATGCGGGCGGGGCCAAGGGTCTGGCGTCGGTGGAACAGGCCGACCTCGAACACTGGCGCTGGATGTGGGAGACCAACGTACTGGGCACCCTGCACGTGACTCGGGCCCTGCTGCCCAAGCTCGTCGCCTCCGGCGACGGCCTGGTGGTCACGGTGACCTCGATCGCGGCATTAGAGATCTATGACGGCGGCGCCGGCTACACCTCGGCCAAGCACGCCCAGAGCGCGCTGCACCGCACGCTGCGCGGCGAGCTGCTGGGAAAGCCGGTGCGGCTCACCGAGATCGCCCCCGGCATGGTGGACACCGAATTCTCGCTGGTGCGCTTTGACGGCGACCGCGAGCGCGCCGACGGCGTGTACCACGGCTTGACGCCGTTGACGGCGACCGACATCGCCGAGGTAATCGGGTTCGTGGCCTCCCGGCCACCCCACGTCGACCTCGACCAGATCGTCATTCGCCCGCGCGATCAGGCGTCGGCGACCCGGGCTCACCGCGTCGAGCCTCGCTAGCCGCCGGGCCCCAATGCGGCGCCCCAGCATCGCCTCTCCTACGTCGAGCCTCGCTAGCCGCCGGGCCCCAATGCGGCGCCCCAGCATCGCCTCTCCTACGTCGAGCCTCGCTAGCCGCCGGGCCCCAATGCGGCGCCCCAGCATCGCCTCTCCTACGTCGAGCCTCGCTAGCCGCCGGGCACAGGACTCGTCGTCGGTGTGCCCGACAGGGTCGGCGCGTCGGTCGGAGTGGCCGGCGCCGCGCTGGGCAGCGAGGTTCGGGACTGCTCAGGGCTCGCCAGCGCCGACATCGAGACCCAGGTGTCCCAGTCCACGGCCCAGTCCCAGATGTCCCCATCGGCGTAGGACAGTTCGATGGAGCTACCGGTGACCTCGACCGGGTCGCCATAGATCGCGCTGTAGAAGTACTGCTCGGCGTCTTCGGTGGACAGGTTGATGCAGCCGTTGGTGACGTTGGTGTTGCCCTGGGCGCCGGCGCTGGAGGGGTTGGCGTGGATGAACTCGCCGTTGTTGGAGATCCGGACCGCCCAGCGCTCATGGATATTGCTGTAGCCGGCCGCGGGGTTGGACATGTAGAAGTCGGCGTACTTCTCGCTGACCACATGGATGCCGTTGCGGGTGATGTTGCGGGCCTTGTCGGCCTGCCCGTAGCTACAGGGGAAGTCCATGATCACGCCCTCGTCGCGGACCACCTGGATGCGGTGCGAGGAGACCTCTGCCTTCACCACCTGGCGCCGCCCGATCGCGAAGTCCAGCGACATGTCCTGCGCCCCGTAGGCACCCTCGCCGAACGCCAGACCGTACAGCTTGGCGCTGACGTGCACGGTGGTTCCGACCGGGAAGTACTCGCGGCTGCGCCAGTGCACCCGCGCCCCCTGCACCTCATCGGGCAACCAGGCCCAGCTGCCGTCCACCGGGGGCTCGGTGACGATGCTCAGCGCTCGTTCGACGGCCGCCTTATCGGCGATCGGCCCGTCGAACTGCAGGATCACTGGCGCGGCTATCCCCACGGTCTGGCCGTCGGCCAGCTGAAAACCGCCGTCGATGACAGCGGAAGGCGTGACCGTGGTGATGCGGCCGCTGACCGCTACGGCGTTGCCGTCGTGGCCCACCACCGACCCGCTCCAGGTGTAGGCGGCGTCGTAGCCCAGCGGTTCGGTGACGGTGTAGCGCGTGCGCTCGCGGTTGAAGGTTCCTGCGAGCACCTTTCCCGCGGGACTTGTCAAGGTCACCCGCTGAAGCCAGCCGTCGCGGACCGTGATGCCCACCGGGGCGGTAGGCAGCACATCGGTGACGGCCCCGTTTTCCAGTGCCGGCTCGAAGACCACCGTGGGGGCCGAGGGCGGCGCCTTCTCGGCGCTCGTGCCCGATCGGCCGAAACACCCCGCCACCGCCGTCGGCGCCAGCACGCCGGCGGCCAGCGCCGTCAACGCTTGCCGCCGGTTCAGGGTCACGGCATTCCAAGATACCGGCCCAAATGCCCGGCCACCTGCGATGTTGATTACACCGGGTCTATAGCGCGCACCCGACAAGCACCGGCTCGGGGTGCAGGGTGATACCAAACGTGTCGTGCACCCCGTCCCGCACGGCACGGGCCAGACCCACGATGTCGGCGGAGCTGGCGCCGCCCCGATTGGTCAGCGCCAGGGCATGTTTGGTGGACAGACGCGCAGTAGCCTCCGCACCTGGATATCCCTTGCCGAATCCCGATCGCTCCACCAGCCAACCGGCAGCCAGTTTCACGCCGCCGGGAGCGTCCCAGTGCGGCACCGGTCCGCGCGTCCGGTCAGCAATATCAGAGAAGATATCTTGTGGCACAACAGGATTGGTAAAGAACGAGCCGACGCTCCAGGTGTCGTGATCGGCGGAGTCGAGCACCATGCCCTTTGCCGCCCGCAGCGCCAGCACCGCGGCGCGAACGGCCGCCGGGTGACGGGATTCACCGTCGGCAGCATCAAGAGCCGCAGCCAGCTCGCCGTAGCGCAGCGGTGCGCTGCGCCCGGACGGATCCAGTTCGAATTCGACCTCCAGCACCACCGCCGCATCGGAGCGCTTGAGCACACTGGTGCGATAGCCGAGCTCCAAGTCCGCCGCCGGCGTCCAGCGCACCTCGCCGGAGTGCCGATCCAGCAACAGCACCCGGGTGAGCCGATCGGCGACCTCCACGCCATAGGCCCCGACGTTCTGTACCGGGGTCGCCCCGGCCGAGCCGGGAATGCCCGACAGACACTCCAGCCCGCCCAGATTCGCCGCAACCGACCGGGCGACGACGTCGTCCCACACCGCACCGGCCTCGGCTCGCAACAGGTTGCCCTCGATGCTGATCTCGTCGTTGGCCAGCACGACGGCGGTCAAATCCTCCAAGTCGTCGGCGATCAGTACGTTGGAGCCCCCGGCCAGCACCAGCGGGTTGTCGCCGGCCTCGTCGAGCCGGCCCAGCGCGGCAACGATCTGCGCACTGTCGGTGCAGGTGATCACGCGCCGGGCGACCGGTCCGACCCGCAGCGTGGTCAGCGGTGCCAGCGACACCGCCTCGGCGACACGCGCGCCCGCGAACTCGGAACCCGCCACGGCCGGTAACGGTAGCGTGACCAGCTATGCCGCGTACATTCACGCTCTCCGAGCACTACCCGGCGAGCGTCGAGCAGGTGTACGCCGTCTTTGCCGACGAGCATTACTGGCGGGCACGACTGGCCGAATCTGGAGCCGACGTGGTGGCGTTGGAGGAGATCACGGTTGGCCCCGACGGCGGCGTCGACGTCCTCACCAAACAGGGCATTCACCGGGCGAAGCTGCCCGCTCTGGCCGCGCAGTTTCATCCCGGCAACCTCGATCTGGCGCGCCATGAGACCTGGCATCCGGTCCGGGACGGCCGCGCCCGCGCACAGGTGGTCGGCAAGGTCGTCGGCGCACCGGCGAAGCTGTCCGGTGACGCGGTGCTGGCGCCGTCGTCAGGCGGCTGCGAGTTGCGGCTGACCGCTACCGTGCAGGTCGACATCCCGCTGGTAGGCGGCAAGATCGAAAGCTTCATCGGGGGCCAGCTGGCCGAGCTGATGAACACCGAACAGCGTTTCACCTTGGCATGGCTGCGGCAGGGCGGCGCGGCGTCGACGACATAGGCTGGGTCCATGCGGATTGCGTGTGCGCAGATGCTCAGCGGCGCCGACCCGGTGGCCAACTTGGAGTTGGTGACCGATTACACCGAGCGGGCCGCGGCGCAGGGGGCCGCACTGGTGGTGTTCCCGGAGGCCGCCATGTGCCGGTTCGGTGTGCCGCTGGGGCCGGTCGCCGAACCGCTGGACGGGCCATGGGCCAACGGAGTCCGTGCGGTGGCGGCGCGAACCGGGATCACCGTTGTCGCGGGAATGTTCACCCCCGCCGAGGACGGCCGCGTCACCAACACATTGCTGGCCGTCGGCCCGCAGACCGACACGCACTATCACAAGGTGCACTTGTATGACGCCTTCGGTTTTACCGAATCACGCACGGTGGCGCCGGGATTCGAACCCGTGGTCATCGATGTCGAGGGGGTCGGCGTTGGATTGTCCACCTGCTACGACATTCGGTTCCCGGCGCTCTACACCGAGCTGGCCGACCGCGGCGCGCGGCTGATCGCGGTCTGTGCGTCGTGGGGCGCGGGCCCGGGCAAGGTCTCTCAATGGGAATTGCTGGCCAGGGCCCGGGCCCTGGATTCCACCAGCTACGTCGCCGCCGTCGGGCAGGCTGATCCGGGAATGCCGGCGGATTCCTCCGGCGCGCCGACCGGCGTGGGGCACAGTGTGGTCGTCTCGCCATGGGGTGAGGTGGTCGCCACGGCCGGTGCGTCGCCGCAGCTCCTGGTGTGCGACATCGACCTCGACACGGTCGCAGACGCCCGCCGGACGCTGGCCGTGTTGAGCAATCGCGCGGCCTTCCTTCAGGTCGGTAAGGCAGAATCGCCCGGGTGAGCACTCCGCCCGGACCTCCCCACGGCGAGTCAGCGTGGGCTCGCCCCACCGGCCAGCCCGAACCGCACGGGAACTCGACGCCGCCTCCACCGGAGCCGTCAGCGCCGCCGACCCGTCAGATGCCAGCGGGCGGGGGCGAAGAGCCCACCACCCACATTCCCGCGACGCCCCCGCAGGCGCCGCCCGGTGAGGCACCCACCACCGTGCTCGAAACCCCGGGCATCGTGTCGCGGACGGCCTCGGTCCTGCGTGACCCCCTGGCCCTGGTGCTGATCCTGGTCACCGTGGTCGCCTTGGCGCTGGCCGGACTGATCGGCGCTGAGCTGATCGCCCGCCGCATCGGCGACAGCAAAGTGGCCAAGGCCACCGAATGCGTGGTGAACGACAAGGCCACCGCCTCGTTCGGTGTGACGCCGCCGTTCCTGTGGCAGCACATCACCGGCAACTACACCAACATCTCGATCCACACGGCGGGCAATCAGGTCAAAGACGCCAAGCAGATGACCGCCGACCTGAGCATCTCCGACGTCGACCTGCACGGCACCGGTGACTCGCGAGGCACCATCGGCTCGCTGCAGGCCACCCTGACCTGGCCGGCGGCCGGCATCAAGGAGACCGTTCAGTCCATGGTGCCGCTCCTGGGCAACCTGGTCTCGGAGCTCAAGACCAATGCCCAGAACGGCACCGTGGAGCTGCGGGGGGCGTTCGGCCTGGCCACTGTCGTCGTGAAGCCCGAAGTCGTCAACGGGGGACTGTCGCTGCAGGTGCAGAAACTGACCGGACTGGGCGCGCTGACACTGCCACGCGAGACGCTGCAGCCCGAGCTGGACAGGTTTGCCGCGCAGCTGACCAAGCGGTATCCGCTCGGTCTGCACGCCGACAGCATCGAGGTCACCGATTCCGGTGTGGTGGCGCGGTTCTCCACGCAGAACGCCTCCATCCCGCGGACGGACGACCCCTGCTTCGCCAATCTGTAACCTTGCACAATGAGTGCTCCCGGACCCAGTCATAGGTTTTCCGGTCTGCCGGCGGTCATGCTGGCGCTGACCGCTGTGCTGGCCATCATGCTGGTAGGGATGCTCGGCGGCGAGCTCTACGCCCGTCATCGAGCCAACACTCTGGTCGCCGACGCCGTCTCGTGCGAGGCGCAGGACAGCGCCAGCGTTTCCTTCGGGACCACTCCCCCGGTGCTGGCGCAGTATTTCAACGACGAGTATCCGCACATCTCGGTCAAGACCGCGGGCAACCAAATCCGGCAGGCCAAGGGCATGCGGCTGGAGCTCGATATCCGCGATGTCCGGTTGAACAAGGGCGCGGGCGCTCAGGATCCCGCCGGCACCATCGGCTCTCTGGACGGCACCATCACCTGGCCGGCCGACGGCATCAAGCAGTCGATCCAGGACGTGGTCCCGATGATCGGCAGCATCGTCACCGGCTCCGTCACCACTGATCCCGACGCCGGCACCGTCAGGCTCAAGGGCCTGCTCAACAAGGCGACCGTGAAGCCGCAGTTGGCCGGCAACGGCCTGTCGCTGCATGTGGTCGATCTGGAGGCGCTGGGCCACGACCTGGACACCGACACCGTGCAGCGCCGGCTCGACGAACTCACCGCGAAAGTGACGGGCGATCTGCCGCTGGGGATCCACCTCGACAGCGTGGAGGTCACCGATACCGGTGTCGTGGTGAAGTTCTCGACGCGCGACGCCGCCCTCTCGGGGCAGTCGTCAAGTCAGTGCTTCGAATCGTTCTAGCCGGTGGGTTCGCGTTAGCCCAACCCGTCGAGCACCGCCCGCGTGCCCGACAACCCCAGGCGGGTCGCGCCGGCGCCGAGCATGGCCAGCGCGTCCTGGGCACCACGGATTCCGCCGCTGGCCTTGACCCCTAACCGGCCATCGACGGTCTGAGCCATCAGCTCTACCGCGTGCACCGTAGCCCCGCCGGAGGGATGGAATCCCGTGGAGGTCTTGACGAAATCCGCACCGGCATCCTCGGCGGCACGGCAGACGGCCACCAGGGCGGCCTCACCGGCGAACTCCAGCAGCGCGGCCGATTCGACGATCACCTTGAGTACGGCGCGGGGCACCGCGGCGCGCACCGTCGCGATGTCGGCGCCGACGGCTGCGAAATCACCGGCCAACGCCGCACCGACGTCGATGACCATGTCGATTTCGGCGGCCCCCGCCGCTGCGGCCAGCGCAGCCTCCTGGCCCTTGACTGCCGGTAGGTGCTTGCCGGATGGGAAACCCGCCACCGCCGCGATTGGGACTCCGGCCGTGTTTGCCGTCGCGGCAACAGCGACCATCGACGGCGACACGCAGACCGCGGCGACCCCCAGCTCAGCGGCCTCGGCGACGAGGGCCGCGACCTGGGCCGCGGTCGCCTCGGGTTTGAGCAGCGTGTGGTCGACCAACTGCGCCACCTGCTCACGGCCCCAACGGGGCGCGGGCGTCACCGACATCAGAAGGCCTCCTCAGCCGCACCTGGGTTGCAACCGGATTCGAGCATGGTCACGTCGTCGACCACGGGCCGCCAGGGCTCCAGATTCCAGCTGGTCTTGCCGGGGCGAGCAAACTCGGCGTAGCTCCAGTGGCAGACGAACTGATCGCGCATGCCCGGGGTGTCGGCGTCGGGCGCCTGCGCGAGCACCTCATGCCACGCCCGCTCGCTGACGGCTCCGGCCTCCAGGCGCAGGGCCGCCGCCCGCGCAGCCGGAGTGGGGTACACCCGCAGGCTTGATCTATTGGCGTAGCTGACCCATTCGGTGTGGTCGATGTAGCCGGGCGATTCGGTGTCGGCGGCAGCCGGTGCAGCGCTCAGCACCGTGGCCGCAGCGGCCGATACCCACGTCAGGACGAGCGAACGCACCATGGCGTTAGTGGGACTTGCCTTGAACCTCGAGGAGTCGGGGACGTACATCCACCAGGTAAACGCCGGCCGCACAGGCCGCGATGGCCATTCCCATCACCTGCAGACCCGGCATCAGGGACAGCAGCCCGCACACGCCCAGGATCACCAGCCACACCGGCTTGGTGAGCTTGTCGGTGGCGGTGTAGGCATCCGAACGTTGCATCGCCGCGTGAACGAAGGCGTATACCGCCGTGGCGAAAACGGCGATCTGCAGAACGAAAAGGACGGTACCCACCAGGTTCGCAGCGATCACGCTACAAGCCTAGGCGGGCACCGTCCCGGGCGTCGAACCCGACTACTTCTGGGTGACCTTCTTGGCCGGGGCCTTCTTGGCAGCTGGAGCCTTCTTGGCCGGGGCCGCCTTCTTGGCCGGGGCCTTCTTGGCGGCCGGAGCCTTCTTGGCGGGCGCCGGAGCCGGCTCGTCCTTCGCGGGCAGGTCGATGCCGACCAGCTTGGCGGCGCGCTCGCCGACCTCGCGGGTCTGCGTCGCGACGTTGCCCAGCACCTCCTGGGTCAGTTCGACGGCCTGCTCCACGTAGCCCTCGACCTGCGCCGAGGCGTCGTCCAGACCGGACTGGCTGCGCAGCCGTACCAGGGCGGCCTCACCACGGGCCACCAGGTCGTTGTACCGTCCGCTGGCTGCCTCCGCGTAGCCCTCAGCGGCCTTGCGCAGCTCGTCGGCGGTGAAGCGCTCACGCAGCTCGGCGAACTGCTCGGGCAGCTCTTCCTGCAGCTTGGTCAGGCGGGCACGGCTCTCTTCGACGCGGGTAGAGGCATCCTCGCGGGCGTCACCGGCACGCTCACGCAGGTTGGCGACGAGGTCGGTCACGGTGGCCAGGGCCAGGTCGGCTGCGCCGATCGCGGCGAGCAGCGGGGCCTTCAGTTCTTCGATGGTCGGGTTCTCGGCCATGTCGGGTTCCTTTCAGGTGGAAATCGTGTGTCGGTATTTCAGTCAGGAGAACGCAAGAGAATCAGTCAGGTGGCGTCTCCTCACCGTCGGCCTCGTTCTGCTGCAGAAAAGAGGTGTAGATGTCGAGCAGAACCTGCTTTTGCCGTTCCGTGATCGCCGCATCGGAAATCACCGCGTCACGGACCTCGCTCTTCTCGCTAGGCTCCAAGATTCCTGCCCGGACATAGAGCACCTCGGCGGAAACCCGCAGGGCCTTGGCGATCTGGCTGAGGACGTCAGCGGAAGGCTTGCGCAGGCCACGTTCGATCTGGCTCAGATACGGGTTGCTGACACCGGCCTTGTCGGCCAGCTGACGCATGGACACCTGCGCCGCTTCGCGCTGGGACCGGATGAAGCTACCGATATCCGCCGCCGCCGTGGAGACCACCGCGGTGAGCTTGTCATCCTGCGACACCGGTGACCCCTTTCGTGGACTGGCGATTGCTGACACGTGCCACGATACTGGGGGGTGCTAACTTTTGCAAGCACTTGCTAGCGCAGGTCAGAACATAAGTTGCGCTATGGCGTAAATCGCCAAGCCGGCCAGCGAGCCGACCACCGTCCCGTTGATCCGGATGAACTGCAGGTCGCGCCCGACGTGCAATTCGATGCGCCGACTCGCCTCAGCGGCGTCCCAGCGCTCGATGGTCTCGGTGATGATCGCGGTGATCTCCACCCCGTAATGCGCCACCAGATGCTGCGCGGCCCGCACGATCCAGTTGTCCACCTTGTCACGCAGTTCTGCCTTGTCGCGCAACGCTTCTCCGACCTGGACTACGGTGGCGGCCACCCGCGTTCGCAGCGCGCTTGACGGGTCATCGACACCCTCGAGCACCAGTCGCTTCAGTGTTCGCCAGGCCGTCGCTGCGGCATTGGCCACTTCCTCGCGGGCCATCAGCTGCTCTTTGACCGCGTCGGCCTTGGCGATGGTCGCCTGGTCATGCTGCAGATCGTCGGCGAACTCGAACAGAAATCGGGTGGCGCTGCGTCGCAGTTCGTGATCAGGATTACGGCGCACCTTGTCGGTGAAATCCATCAGTTCACGGTGGATGCGATCCCCCACCAAGTGGTCCACGAAGCGCGGTGACCACGTCGGCGAATCACGCTCGACCACGCGCTGAATAACCTCCCCGGCATTCAGCGACCACTGGAACGCCCGGTCGGCCAGCAGCTGGATCAGCGCCTCCTGCCGGTTCTCTGCCAGCAGGGACCCCAGCACTCGGCCTACTGGCGGGCCCCAGTGCGGCTCAGCGAGGCGGCGCACGATCATCCGGTCAATCACGTCCTGGACGTCGTCGTCGCGAAGCATCTCGATGAGGACCCGCAGCACGGTCGCCGTCTCGGCAGCCACCCGGTCGGCGTGGGTCGACTCCGAGAGCCATTTGCCCACCCGTCCGGCGATCTCCGCGTCCCGCAGTTTGGTCTCGATCACCGGCGGTGACAGGAAGTTCTCCCGCACAAAGGTGCCCAGCCCCTCCCCGAGCTGGTCCTTCTTGCGCTTGATGATCGCGGTGTGGGGTATGGGAATGCCCAGCGGATGTTTGAACAGCGCGGTGACCGCGAACCAGTCCGCCAGTGCACCGACCATGCCGGCCTCCGCGGCAGCACCGAGGTAGCCCACCCAGCCAGGTGCCAGTCCGTCCGCTTGCGCCCACCGGCAGAGCACGAAGACCACGGTCGCGCCAAGCAGGAAACTCAGCGCAACGACTTTCATCCGGCGCAGATCACGCAACCGGGCGGCGTCTGCGACCGTATCGGCGCCGGCGAAAGACTCCGCCAACGAGTGCACAGTTTGTACGACACCCGACCGACCCGACTGGTTCTCTGGCAGCACCACCCCACCATCATCCGCCATGTTCGCCGCGGGGGGTGTGCGGCGCTTCCAGCTTCACCTCGCCTCCGGCGAGCCTCGCTGAACCACCGGGCACATGCGGCGGTTCCAGCTTCACCTCGCCTCCGGCGAGCCTCGCTGAACCACCGGTAACTGTTACCGCATCACCAAGGTTGCTGGACCAGGCCGTATTATCTATTGCGTCTAGTGAATGGGAACCCCCAATAGTGGCAGAACAGCTCCAGGCCGGTACCGCTAAGACCGACGGTCGAAAGCGGCGCTGGCACCAGCACAAGGTCGACCGTCGCAATGACCTGACCGACGGCACGATCGAGGCGATTCGGCGCCGCGGCCGCTATGTGAGCATGGACGAGATCGCCGCGGAGATCGGCGTCTCCAAGACGGTCCTATACCGGTATTTCGTCGACAAGAACGACCTCACCACCGCGGTCATGATGCGATTCGCGCAGACCACCCTGATCCCGAACATGGCGGCGGCACTGTCGGCCAACCTGGATGGATTCGACCTGGTTCGCGAAATCATTCGGGTGTACGTGCAAACGGTCGCCAACGAGCCCGAGCCGTACCGGTTCGTGATGGCCAACAGTTCGGCCAGCAAGAGCAAGGTGATCGCCGACTCCGAGCGGATCATCGCCCGGATGCTCGCGGTGATGCTGCGCCGCCGGATGAAGGTGGTCGGCATGGACACCCACGGGGTGGAGCCGTGGGCGTACATGATCGTCGGCGGGGTGCAGTTGGCCACCCACTCGTGGCTGCTGGACCCACGGATGAGCGCCGACGACCTGATCGACTACCTGACGATGCTGAGCTGGAACGCCCTGTGCGGAATTGTCGAGGTCGGTGGGTCGCTGGATAAGTTCAACTCCGGTCCGCACCCCTCGCCGGTGCTGCCGTGGCGCCGCGCGGCCAGTGCACAAGCACGCGCCACCGACGCGTCGGCGAACCCCGCCCGCTGAACGGGGCGCGCACCTCCGGTGCACCGGCGCCACTGCCGAATACCAGGGAAATCCCTGTATCTGTGCACGGCACCAGCTCCTACCGTCGGAGGCAGTACGCCACAACCGGGGAGTTCGCTCGCTGTGGTGCCGCACGATCTCAGACCGATCGGCCGAAGGCAGGTGCTCCCCATGAGCGCACAGATCGCCCAGGGTTCCAGACTGGTCGCCAAGACTGTGTTGTCGACCTTGATCGCCGGAGCAGTCCTGTCGTTTGCCCCGCCCGCCGGCGCCGACGAACCGGATCAGCCGGGCGGCCAGGGGCAGGAGGCATGCTCCGCCGACGACCCGGGCCAGTCACCGCAAGAGCAGCAACAGCAGCAACTGGCCTGTGGCGCCGGAATTGCCAACCGCGCCGTCAATGAGGCACGCAGCGCCGCCGACCAGGCAAATCGTGCCGCAAATCAGGCAAACCAGAATGCCCCGGCCAGTGACCGACCACCACAGGACCTCATCACCAACACCAAGTGCGTCATCTTCAACGGCGTCCCCACCCTGATCCCGCCCGAGGGGTTGACCCGTACCGCGTCGCCATTCGACTCGCCCATGGAAGGTAAACCCTGTTGGGCGGCGTACGGCGTGGCCCCCACGCACTGACGCCTGGGCGTCAGGCCCCGCCGCGAATCGCCGATCGGCAGGATCAGTAGGTGTAGAAACCCCGGCCGGACTTCTTACCGAGCTGGCCGGCCTCGACCATGCGCAACAGCAGCGGCGGTGCGGCGTAGAGCGGTTCCTTGAACTCTTCGTACATCTTGTCCGCGATCAGCTTCAGGGTGTCCAGGCCGACCAGGTCGGACAGTCGCAGCGGGCCCATCGGGTGCGACAGCCCCGCGACGATGGCCTTGTCAATGTCCTCGACGGTGGCGAATCCGGACTCCAGCATGCGAACCGCCGACAGCAGGTAGGGCACCAGCAAGGCGTTGACCACGAAACCGGACCGGTCCGAGCAGCGCACCACCTGCTTGCCCAGCACCGCGCTGGCGAACTGCTCGGTGCGGTCGGCAGCGGCGGGGTCGGTGACCAGGGTGCTGACCAACTCGACCAGCGGCAGTACCGGTACCGGGTTGAAGAAATGCAGGCCCAGCACGCGCTTCGGGTTTTGCGTGGCGGCCGCGATCTTCATGATCGGAATGGATGAGGTGTTCGATGCCAACACGGCGTCCGGGTCGGTGATCACCCGGTCAAGCTCGGCGAAGATCTTCGACTTGACGGTGTCGTCTTCGATGACCGCCTCGATCACCAACTGCCGATCCGCCAGGTCGCCGAGGTCGGTGGTGAAGGTCAGGTTGCCCACGGCGTCGTCACGCTCACGCTCGGTGATCTTGCCGGCGCTCACACCGCGGTCCAGCGACTTGACGATCCGATTGCGGCCCGCGGTGACCAGCGCTTCGGTGGTCTCAAAGACCTTCACCTCGACACCGGCACGTGCCGAAACCTCAGCGATCCCGGCGCCCATCTGCCCGGCCCCGATAACACCCACTCGTTGGATCGACACTGTCTCCCTTTCCGTCAACACGCAGCAACAAGCCCCGCCCAGGCTGGCTGGGCGGGGCCTGCGCTGTCAACTCCCCCGCGGCGCAATCCGACTTCCACCGCGGGAAATGTCTTTACCGCTAGTAAGGCTCAGTGGCTCACACCTTCGGTTCCACTTCGCCTCGTGGCTGGCGCCACTCGGCTCAGTGGAACTGACCCTCTTCGGTCGAACCCGCCAGCGCGGTGGTCGACGACGTCGGGTCGACCGTGGTGGCGATCCGGTCGAAGTAACCCGCGCCGACCTCGCGCTGGTGCTTGGTGGCGGTGTAGCCGCGCTCCTCGGCAGCGAACTCGCGCTCCTGCAGCTCGACGTAAGCACTCATCTGCTTGCGGGCGTAGCCGTGGGCCAGATCGAACATCGAGTAGTTCAGGGCGTGGAAGCCCGCCAGCGTGATGAACTGGAACTTGAAGCCCATCGCGCCCAGCTCGTTCTGGAACTTGGCGATCGTGGCGTCGTCCAGGTGCTGCTTCCAGTTGAAGGACGGCGAGCAGTTGTAGGCCAGCATCTGGTCGGGGAACTCGGACTTGACGCCCTCGGCGAACTTGCGGGCCAGCTCCAGGTCCGGGGTACCGGTCTCCATCCAGATCAGGTCGGCGTAGGGGGCGTACGCCTTGGCCCGGGCGATGCAGGGCTCCAGGCCGTTCTTGGTGTAGAAGAAGCCCTCTTTCGTGCGCTCACCGGTGATGAACGGCTGGTCACGCTCGTCGACGTCGGAGGTGATCAAGGTGGCAGCCTCGGCGTCGGTCCGGGCGATCACCACGGTCGGCACATCGGCCACGTCGGCGGCCAGACGCGCCGAGGTCAGGGTCCGGATGTGCTGCTGGGTGGGGATCAGCACCTTGCCGCCCAGGTGGCCACACTTCTTCTCCGAGGCCAGCTGGTCCTCCCAGTGCGAACCCGCGACACCGGCGGCGATCATCGCCTTCTGCAGTTCGTAGACATTGAGCGCACCACCGAAGCCGGCCTCACCGTCGGCCACGATCGGGGCCAGCCAGTTCTCCACCGAGGTGTCGCCCTCGACCTTGGCGATCTCGTCGGCGCGCAGCAGTGCGTTGTTGATCCGGCGAACCACCTGGGGGACCGAGTTAGCCGGGTAGAGGCTCTGGTCGGGGTAGGTGTGCCCGGACAGGTTCGCGTCACCGGCGACCTGCCAACCGGACAGGTAGATGGCCTTCAGACCGGCCCGGACCTGCTGGACGGCCATGTTGCCGGTCAGCGCGCCGAGGGCGTTGATGTAGTCCAGGTCGTGCAGCTGCTCCCACAGCACCTCAGCGCCGCGGCGGGCCAGGGTGTTCTCCTCGACGACGTGGCCCTGCAGCGCGACGACGTCCTCGGCGGTGTAGGTGCGGGTGACGCCCTTCCACCGCGGGTTGCTGTCCCAGTCGTGCTGGATCTGCTCAGGGCTCTTCGGCGTGCCGACGGTCGACATAGGATCCGCTCCTTTGCGTTCTCGATCGTCGGGGCTGGTGGGCGAGTGAAGCGCGCTGCGCTCCCCTTCCCGCCTTTGCTAACACCCCGAACGATTCACTGGTGTGTTAATGCGACCTTGGCACAGCACATCTCCCCAGGTCCAGCCGTTTCCATTGCCAATTTCAGCCATGCATCAGCGACTAATTGCTAAGGTTGCAAAGAACGGTCGGGACAATTCGTCGTGAAAACGACAGAAAAGCTACCGGTCGGTAACATATCCTCACAGGTCAGCGCCGGTTTTAGCAGTACGCTCGTACTGACTAGAACGTGTTACAGCGAGAAGATCGCGGCGAGCGCCTTGACCTCGTCACCCACCAGGTATGTGAGCGTTCTAACAGTGCGATCGACCAGTTCGGGCCCGAACATCTCCGTCGACCCGGCCGGGTGGACATGGCAGACGATCTCTAGTTTGTCGCCCAGCGCGACGGCGGCGTCGTGTTCCAGCGTGACGCGCAGCGGCGCGGCGAGCAGCTCGGGATAACTCGACAGGTAGTCCTCGACCACGGTCCAATACACCGAGTTGTTCATGTGGTCGAACAGGTCGATGTCGGTGAATCGCAGCGGGTACTCATGGATCGCATCCGCGTCCTCACGACCACCGGCCTTGAGGTAGGCCTTCCAGCGCAGCCGGTCGATGCTGGTGGTGCGCTTGAGCCTGGCCAGAAAGTCCTCGGAGATGCGCGCCGGCCCCTGGGTCTCACGGTTGATGTTGATCCAGAATGCCTCGGATTCGATCAGACCGCCCTTACGGCCATCGATTCGGACCCGCATCTCGCACCAACGGTTGGAAGTACCCGAGCACCAGCGGCGCATCCGCAGCATGTCCTGGAACTCGATCGGCGCGATCAGATCCATCATGGTGCGCCGAACGATCCACAGCGGATGCGTCTCCTGAAATCCGCCCTCGCGCAACTGATCCTGGCCGATGTCCTGAATGTGGCGGGCGGCCGCGTCCATCCGCAGGCGACCCAGCCGGTCGATATCGGCGACCCGAAGCGGCCACTGGCGGTCGAACACGTCGGGATGGGGGTCCGGTACCGGCATCAGAGCCTTGGCGAGGCCGGTCGACTCCTGTGTTTGTTGCATCGATGCTCCCGTATGTCTTTGCCTGCGCGGATCATGCCATGCCAACAATGCGAATGCGGCCTTCACAGCGGGTAGGGTCAGCGTGGTGGCCAAGACGTACGTCGGCTCCCGGGTGCGCCAATTGCGCAGCGAGCGCGGGTTCAGCCAGGCTGCTCTGGCGCAGATGTTGGAGATCTCGCCGAGCTACCTCAACCAGATCGAACATGATGTTCGCCCACTGACCGTCGCAGTGCTCCTGCGCATTGCCGAAGTCTTCGGGGTGGACGCCAGTTTCTTCTCCTCCCAAGACGACACCCGGCTGGTGGCGGAGTTACGTGAAGTCGCGATGGATCGCGACCTCGACATCGACGTGGATCTGGCCGAGGTGGCCGAATTGGTCAGCACCCACCCCAAATTGGCGCGCGCGATGGTCAACCTGCACCGTCGGTACCGCAACACCTCAGCCCAGCTGGCTGCTGCCACCGAGGAACGCTTCTCCGACGGCAGTGGCACCGGCGCTATCACCATGCCGCACGAAGAGGTTCGGGACTACTTCTACCAACGCCAGAACTACCTGCACGAACTCGACACCGCCGCCGAGGAACTGGCGACCCGGATGCGCAGGCACCAAGGCGAGTTAGCGGTCGAACTGGCCAATCGACTCACCGAGGTGCACGGGGTGCACATCAACCGTCGAATCGACCTGGGCGAGACGGTGCTGCACCGCTACGACGCGGGCACCCGGACTCTGGACATCTCCAACCACCTGTCTTGGGGGCAGCGCGTCTTCAAGATGGCCGCCGAGCTGGCATACCTGGAATTCGACGGCCAGATCTCAACCATGGTCGACGAGGGCAAGTTCACCTCGAAAGATGCGCGCACGCTGGCCCGCCTCGGACTGGCCAACTACTTCGCCGCGGCAATCGTGTTGCCCTACGGACAATTCCACGACAGCGCCGAGACTTTCCGCTACGACATCGAACGACTCTCGGCGTTCTACCGGGTCAGCTACGAGACGATCGCTCACCGATTGTCCACCCTGCAGCGGCCGTCGATGCGCGGGGTGCCCTTCTCCTTCGTCCGGGTCGATAGAGCCGGAAACATGTCAAAGCGTCAGTCCGCCACCGGCTTTCATTTCTCCTCTAGCGGAGGCACCTGCCCGTTGTGGAACGTCTACGAGACTTTCGGCAATCCAGGCAAAATCCTGGTGCAGATCGCTGAGATGCCCGACGGCCGAAAATACATGTGGGTGGCGCGCACCGTCGAACGCCGCGCGTCCCGCTGGGGACAGCCCGACAAGACTTTTGCGATCGGGCTCGGCTGCGAACTGCGCCACGCCCACCGGCTGGTCTACTCCGAGGGCCTGGATCTGGCGGCCGGCCACGATGTTCCAGCCACCCCGATCGGGGTGGGCTGCCGCGTGTGCGACCACGACAACTGCCCGCAGCGGGCCTTCCCCGCTTTAGGCCGTGACCTGGATCTCAACGAACATCGCAGCACCGTCTCGCCGTATCTGGTAAAGCAACAGCGGTGACTGTTCGCATTCCTGAATCTCCCGGCCTGCGCGACCTCGGTGCCGCCAACTGGCTGGTCTGTAAGGTCATCGCGCTGCGTCAACGTGTGCCCCGTGCGCACCTGTTCACCACGCTGGGACAGCACCGGCGGCTGATGTGGTCCTGGTTGCCGTTCGGCGGAGTACTCATGCGCGGCGGCAAGCTCCCTAACCGCGACACCGAGCTGGTGATCTTGCGAGTCGGCCACCTGCGCGACAGCCAGTACGAACTGCAGCACCACCGTCGGATGGGCCGGGCGGTCGGTCTCGACGACGCCACCCAGGCGTTGATCTTCGAAGGCCCCGGCGCGGCCGGACTCACCGACCGCCAGCACATCCTGCTCACCGCGGTCGACGAACTGGTGCAGACCCGGACCCTCTCCGATGCGACCTGGGGCCAACTGGCCACCCACCTCGATCGCCCTCGGCTGATCGAGTTCGTGATGCTGACCAGCCAGTACGACGCATTGGCCGCCACCCTGAGCGCATTGCGGGTGCCGTTGGACTTCGATGAGTAGTACTGCGTGACCACTCCCGTGAGCCATGACCTGGCCGTCGCCGGCGGCGGGGTCCTGCTGATCGCAGCAGTACTGATCGTCGTGGGACGAGCCCTGGCCCGGCGCGGGGCCGGGCCACTGGTCACCCGCAAGATCCCGCACGCGTTGTGTGGGGTGTTCGCTGCGCTGGCCGCGTTTCAGTTGTCGCACGGAGCCGTGGTGGCGGGCGTGTTGGCCGCCGCGACGGTGGCGTTGACGATCATCGTCGAGCGGGGCCTCATCCCGGTGCCGGGTGTCTTCGACGGCACCCGGTCCCGCGACTACGGGTTGGTGGGTTTTGCCGCCGGGGCCTTGATCGCGGTGCTGGCGTTCTGGCCGGACCGGATCGCCATCGCGGCGGGTGTCCTGGTGCTGGGACTGGCCGACGCCGGTGCCGCGCTGATCGGCGATCGATACGGCAGACATCGGGTCGAGGCCGGCGGCGGAGTGCGCTCCCTGGAGGGGTCGCTCGGCTTCGTCGTCATCGCCTTCGCCGTGTCGTGGGCGTTCTGCCGGTTCGGCCTGGAGCTGAACACGTTCATGGCGGTCTCGGTTTCACTTTTCGTCGCGATCACCACCGCCGCTGTTGAGCTGCTGGTGTTGCCGGCCGCAGACAACCTGCTGATCACGCCGTGGGTTGCCCTGTTGCTGCACGTAGCGCGGGATCTGTCCACCGACGACGCGCTGCGGTGGCTGGCCGCGTTGGCGTTCGGCTGCGCCATTGTGCCGTTCATGCTGCGGATGCGGTGGCTGGATCTACCGGGCGCGCTGGGCGGGGGCCTGATCGCCGGTGTGGCAGTCGGCTTGGGCGGGTGGCCGTGGATCATCCCGGCCGCCGTGTTCTTCTCGCTGACCAGCCTGCTCACCGCGTACCGTCGGCCCACCCGGGCCACAGGTATGCGCAGCTTGAGCCAGGTGGCGGTGAACGCCGGCCTGCCGGTGCTGGTCCCGGTGATCGGCTATGCGTTCACCGGTGACCCGCTCTGGTACGCCGTGTCGATCGGTGGGATCGCGGCTGGCATCGCCGATTCCTGGGCCTCGGAGATCGGCCGCTTCTCCGCGCACGAGCCGCTGTCAGTGCGCACCTGGACGCGGGTGCCCAAGGGCACCTCCGGTGCGGTGTCTCCGCTGGGTTCGGGTGCAACGGTGCTGGGGGCGCTGGCCGTCGGCGCATTCGGTGCCCTGTTCGGCGGCGTACTGATGGTGCCGGTGGGGCTGGCCGCAGGAATCCTCGGTTCCCTGGTCGACACCGCGATCGGCGCCAGCATGCAGGCCCGCTTCAGCTGCGCGACGTGCGGTGCCACGGTGGAGGAGAACCTGCACTGCGGCGCGCCGACACGTGCGTCCACCGGTTGGCGGTGGATGGGCAACGACGCCGTCAATGCCTGCGCGAACCTGGCCGGCATGGTGGTGGGACTTGCGGTCTTCGGGCTTTTCGGGAGTTGAGCACACCCGGTCACGAACCCAGCGCGTCGAGCTGATGCGGGCAGTAGGTCCGCGCGGCGATGGTCACGAACAGTGCTGCACCCTGAAGACTCAGTTCCGGGTCGGCAGCTCGCAGGTCATTGAGCACCTGCAGAGCCGTTTCACCGTTGTTGGCTAACCGGCACACGGTTTTTCCAGCCTCCACAGCTCCGTCGTCCCCGGGGTAGGAGATCCCTGCCTGCTGCAGTTCCGCAAGGAAGGCCGAGTCGTCACCCACCGGGTCGGCTGCTCCCGTGGGCTCAGCATGAGCCACGGCGCACCCGAATATCGCTGCACCGATGAGCACCAGTGGAACCTTCATCATGTCGCGCCGAATTGCCCGGGAACCACCGCTTCGTCTTCCTCATCGAGGACGTGAACCGCGTGTATCCCGGGTTTCAGGGTCAGCTCCGCAACAAGGTCATCGAGCCCGGCTTCATCGACTGTCCAATGCTGGACCGCATCGGGCTGCTCCTGCAGGCATTCGATGAGCCGGTCGAGTTGAACCGGCTCCTTGAGCCGCTTGGCGGTGGGTACCTTCGAGGGGACTTTGGCCGAGCTGACCACCCGAGCTGCCGGACTGCCCAACATGCCTCCTGTCATAGCGCCCAATGCCGCCTCGCCGGGTAGTCCCGCCGCGAGCCCTGTCTGTGGCAACCCTGCCGCTCCGGTAACCGGAAAACCTGCGGAGGCCAGCCTGATCGCCGGGGCGGCGCCCGCCCAGCTCGGGGGAACCTTCAGCGCCCCGACCGCTGGCGCGCCGCCTGCAGTGGCCGAAACGGCCGTCGTGGCACCACCAGCGGGTGGTCTCAGCCCGGGCCCGGTGAGACCGGCCTGTAGCGGCGACTTCGAAACGGTGACCACCGGTACTCGGTAGAAATTCTTGAACTGCCCGATACCCAAGCTGGTCGTACCGTTGACGACGTTGGTCCAGGTGGCTTGGTTGCCCACTGCCTGAGCGAAGCCGAAAAACGCCTCCCACAGGGCCGAAGCCGGTGCCCCCAGCAATGCCTCCCAGAAACTCTTGTAGCCCGCGGTGAGGTCGTTGATGAGGTCGAGGATCGACTGCAGTGGGCCCGTCGCAGCAGCGCCGGGCTCATTCGTCGACTGCGCGCTGCCGCTGCTGGTTTGCGGGGGTTTGGTGAACAGCCTCAACCGTGTTCCGGTGGCGGTCGATGCGGTGGCGTAGCCCAACATCGCCGCGACGTCTTGCGCCCACATCTGTGCGTATTGGGCTTCGGTGGCTGCGATCGCCGCGGAGTTCTGTCCCACCACGTTGGTGGCCAGCAGCGTCACCAGTTGACTGCGGTTGGCCGCAATCATCTCCGGTGGCACCGTGGCCGCCAGTACCGTCTCATAGGCCGCGGCGGCGACTCGGGCCTCGGCGGCGGCCTGCGCCGCCTGAGCAGCCGTGGTCGACATCCAGCTCACGTAGGGTGCGACGGCGGCCGCCATGGACGCCGACGACGGACCCAGCCATAACTCGCCGGCCAGTCCGGCGATCACCGCACCGTAGGACGCCGCCGACGAGTTCAGCTCCGCAGCCAGCAGGTCCCACCCGGCTGCCGCTTCCAGCAGTGACGCAGAACCCGGGCCGGCGTGGATCTGACCGGAGATGACCTCCGGCGTCCGCGCGGCGAAATCCCCTAGGACCATTGCTGTTTCCTTCCTCGACCGGAAGCTACTTCCGGTTCGGCGGGATGACGATGACGGTGGATGTGGTAGCGATTTCTTCGGCAACCTCCGCACTGGTGAGACGGCCGGGCCCGCCGGCAAGCACGCGACTGACCGGGCGACCCGCTGCGCGGCCGCTTGTCTGGGTTCCCGCTGCGGCCGGGCCGGCGATCGCAGCCGTGGCTCCCCCTCCGAGCGCCCGCCCGACGACGCTCGACAGGGCCATCTCGCCGAACATGGCGCTCTGCGCCTCGCCGGCAAGCGCAGGACCGGCCGCTACCGCTCCCGCGTCCAAAGCCGTTGTCACCGAACGGATCGCGGGCACAGCCGCAGCCCAATTCTGCGGGACGGAAAGCGACCCGATCAGCCCCGCCCGTCCTAGGGCCGCCGTCGGAGTCGCCAGGTGCGTGAATGACGTTGTGAGCAATTCGCTGGAGAGCAATGGCGCCAAGAGGCCGGTCGGAATCTTGGGAGTGAGGAACGGGCCCAGGCTTTGTATGCCGGTTCCCAGGTTGGGAATGCTGATGGCGACCTGCCACCAGCTCTTCAGCAGACCGGCGACGCCAATCGGCGTGTAGGGCCCCGCGATCGTGTTGATGAGATTGGTCAGCGTGGCCAAGATTTCGGCCAGTTCACCCCCCGCCGAGGTGGGCGCGGCAGCCCCGGCAATGAGGGATTGCGCGGTAGTCGCGACCGCAGATCCGGCGGCCGACGCCACGGAGTTCGGCTGAGCGGAGAGGCCGTCGCCGTCGGTGGTGGTTGGCGGCGAGGCGAACACCCCCAGCTGGGTCGCCGCCGCGGAGGCTCCAGCGTAGCCGTACATCGCCGCGGCATCCTGGGCCCACATCTGCGCGTAATGCGCCTCGGCGGCGGCGATCGCCGCGGCGTTCTGCCCCAGAATGTTGGTCGCGATCAGTGACGCGGTGAGAATCCTGTTATCCACGATCACCGGCGGTGGCACTGTTGCGGCAAAGGCGGCCTCGTAGGCGCCCGCCGCAGAATTGGCCTGCAGGGCCGTCCGCTCGGCCTGTGCCGCAGTGGCGGCCAGCCACGCCGCATACGGTCCCGCCGCGGCGGCCATCGACTCCGACGAGGGGCCGTGCCAACCGGCACTGGTCAGATCCGAGATCACCGTCTCATAGGACGCGGCCGCGGAATGCAACTCGCCGGCCAACCCATCCCAGGCATTGGCGACGGCGAACATGGGTGCCGATCCAGGGCCGGAATAGATTCTGCCGGAGTTAATTTCGGGCGGCAACGCTCCGAAGTCGACCAACCAACCCTGAGCACCCATCTGAACATTCCTCCGCGTCACGAAGGACTGCATGACTGGCAGTCCGGCACCCGACCCCCGCAGGGACCGTTGGCCGTCTTTGACTCGTGACCGCGGTTGTGGCGAACCCCACCGCCTGGGCGCGTCCACCTGTCAGAGACACGCTCAAACTACTGCTTCAGCCTCTACACGCTGGGCAGTTTCACCGAAATCCGCAGCTAGAAGTTGATCATGTGGCCGGTCAAGCCGTGGAAGCACTCCTGCAACGCCTCGGACATGGTCGGGTGGGTGTGCACGTTACGGGCCAGCTCATGTGCGGTCAGGTCCCACTTCTGGGCCAAGGTGAGCTCCGGCAGCAACTCCGACACATCGTGGCCCACCAGGTGACCGCCGATCAGCTCGCCGTAGCGGGCGTCGGCGATCAGCTTCACGAACCCGCTCGGGTCCCCAACGCCATGCGCCTTGCCATTGGCGGTGAACGGGAACTTCACCACCTTGACGTCGTAACCCTCGGCCTTGGCCTGCTCTTCGGTGAGCCCGAAGCTGGCCACCTGCGGCTGGCAGAAGGTGGCCCGCGGCATCATCCGGTAGTCACCCAGCGACATGGTCTCGGCCCCGCCGATGGTCTCAGCGGCCACCACGCCCTGCGCCTCGGCGACGTGCGCCAGCTGAAGCAGCCCGGTGACATCGCCGATGGCGTAGATGTGCGGCACCGAGGTCTGCAGGTACTCGCCGACACCGATGGCGCGGCGCTCGGTCAGGGCGACGCCGGCCGCCTCCAGTCCGTAGCCGTCGACGTTGGGCGCGAACCCGATGGCCTGCAGGACCTTATCGGCCTTGAGCTCCTCGGTCTTACCGTCCTTGCTGACCACGACGGTGACCGCGGACCCGTCATCGGTGATGCTCTCCACCTTGGTCCCGGTGCGGATCGTGACACCCAGCTTCTTGAACTGCTTCTCGATCTCCTTGGAGACGTCAGCGTCCTCGTTGGGCAGCGCCCGTGGCAGGAATTCCACCACGGTGACGTCCACGCCGTAGTTGGCCAGCACGTAGGAGAACTCCATGCCGATGGCTCCGGCGCCCGCGATGATGATCGAGCTCGGCAGCTCCCGACTCAGGATCAGTTGCTCGTAGGTGACCACGTTGTCCGACAGCGACGTGCCCGGTACCAACCGGGTGCTCGAACCGGTCGCGATGATCGCGTTGTCGAAGGTGACGGTTTCGGTTCCGCCCTCGTTGAGGTCGACCGCCAGGGTGTGGGCGTCGGTGAACCGGCCGTAGCCGTTGATCTCGGTGATCTTGTTCTTCTTCATCAGGAAGTGCACGCCGGCGACCCGGCCCTCGGCGACCTTGCGGCTGCGATCGAACGCCGCGCCGTAGTCGAAGGTGGCTTCTCCGGAGATGCCGAAGGTCTGGGCTTCCTTGGTGAAGATGTGTGCCAGCTCCGCGTTGCGCAGCAGCGCTTTCGAGGGGATGCAGCCGACGTTGAGGCACACCCCGCCCCAATACTTCGGCTCGACGATGGCGGTGTTCAGGCCCAGCTGGGCAGCGCGAATGGCCGCGACATAACCGCCGGGGCCGGCTCCGATTACGACAACGTCAAAGTGGGTCACAGAACCACCCTAACGGGCATCGACCGCGGCGCCTCAGTACGGCAGGATTCCGGCTACGCAACGACTCACATGCTGGCAGTAGTGGTGGCCGTAGAGCGGCGCCGCGGCGAGCGCGGAGGCGAACACGGCCGACAGCAGCGCTATCGCCACCGCCGACAGCACCGGCCGCTCAGCAACCATCGCGACGATCAGCCCGGCGACGGTACAGACCACCGCGTAGACCAGCACAACGAAGACGGCCGGGGTTTTATCGGCCAGCGAATACCACCAGGCGAACAGTCCCAGGCCGATCCCGGCCGCCGGAATCCAGACCGCAACCAGTGCAAGGGCGAGCTGCCACCACTTCAGGTACCGGTATTGGCCCGCGACGACCACCGGCTTGGGCGGCTTGGCCGGCGACAGCACGACCGGCACCGGAATCTGTTCGGGACCGGTCCTCGGCTGCTCCGGTGCGGCCGACGCCCCGGGCAGTGGCACTGGGTGCGGGCCGGTGTCGAAGATCGGGGCCATGTGCGGCTCGGTCATCGGCAATGCTCCGGTGTCGATGTCCTCAGACACCCGACACCACCTGAATCGCAGCCAGCGCGCCGAACCACCCCACGGCCATCGCGAGCAGAGACGCCCCCAGCGCCGCAACCCATCGACGCGACGCCACGAACAACAACACCAGACCGGCGACGCTGGGCGCTCCGAGCACCAGCGTGATCGCGACATCCGGACGAATCGGCGCGGCGACCAGCAGGCTCAACCCGATCCCGATCAGCACGCCGACTGCGGCCCCGACCAGCATCGCGCTGCTGAGCAACCAGGGGCGCGGCAGCGGGATCACACCAGTAGATTTTACGGCGATCTAAGTGGTCAGCGTGGCAGCGACCCGGTGATCACCGGGATTGTTTCCAGCTCCGTGTTCTCGGCTGCGGTGAAGGCCCGGCCCCGGGTCAGGAACCGCAAGCCCTCGGGTGCCTCCAGGCTGAAACCGGCGCCGCGACCGGGAACCACGTCGATGATCACCTGGGTGTGTTTCCAGGCGGCGAACTGCGGACCGGAGATCCAGACCGGCACGTCGATACCGGCGCCCCCGTTGTCCAGGTGCAGGACACCGAGCAGCACGTCGTGCTCACCGATGATGAAGTCCCCGTCGGGGTAACACATCGGTGCCGAACCGTCGCAGCAGCCTCCGGACTGGTGGAACATCACCGGACCGTGACGTGCCACCAGCCGGGTCACCAGGTCGGTGGCGGCGTCGGTGATCAGCACCCGCGCCGGTGCCGCCATCAGAACAAGCCGTTCGCCGTCTGGGAGTAGGACACCAGCAGGTTCTTGGTGTGCTGGTAGTGGTCGAGCACCATCTTGTGGTTCTCCCGGCCGATGCCGGACTGCTTGTAGCCGCCGAACGCCGCGTGGGCGGGATAGGCGTGATAGCAGTTGACCCAGACCCGTCCGGCCTGGATGTCGCGTCCGGCCCGATAGGCGGTGTTGCCGTCGCGGCTCCAGACGCCGGCGGCAAGGCCGTAGAGGGTGTCGTTGGCGATAGCGATCGCCTCGGCGTAGTCGGTGAACGAGGTCACCGACACCACCGGCCCGAAGATCTCCTCCTGGAACACCCGCATCTTGTTGTGCCCGGCGAAGATCGTGGGCTGCACGTAGTAGCCGCCGGACAGCTCGCCGCCGAGCTCGGCGCGCTCACCGCCGGTGACGACCTTCGCGCCCTCCCCCTTGCCGATCTCGATGTAGGACAGGATCTTCTCCAGCTGATCGTTGGAGGCCTGGGCACCGATCATCGTGGTGCTGTCCAGCGGGTCACCTTGGCGGATCGCCTTGGTGCGGATGGCGGCCAGCTCCAGGAACTCGTCGTAGATGGGGGCCTGCAGCAACGAGCGTGACGGGCAGGTGCACACCTCGCCCTGGTTGAGGGCGAACCCGGCGAACCCTTCGAGCGCCTTGTCCTGGAAGTCATCGTTGGCCGCAAGCACGTCGGCGAAGAAGATGTTGGGGCTCTTGCCGCCCAATTCCAGGGTGACCGGGATCAGGTTCTGGCTGGCGTACTGCATGATCAGCCGCCCGGTGGTGGTCTCGCCGGTGAAGCCGATCTTGGCGATCCGGTTGCTGGTCGCCAGCGGCTTGCCTGCCTCGACGCCGAATCCATTGACCACGTTGACGACTCCCGGCGGCAGCAGGTCGCCGATCAGGCTCATCAGGAACAGGATCGAGGCGGGGGTCTGCTCGGCCGGCTTGAGTACCACCGCATTGCCGGCGGCCAGGGCGGGCGCCAACTTCCAGGCGGCCATCAGCAGCGGGAAGTTCCACGGGATGATCTGGCCGACCACGCCCAACGGCTCGTGGAAGTGGTAGGCGACGGTGTCGTCGTCGAGCTGGCTCAGCGCACCCTCCTGGGTGCGGATCGCGGCCGCGAAATAACGGAAGTGGTCGGCGGCCAGCGGGATGTCGGCGGCCAACGTCTCCCGGATCGGCTTGCCGTTGTCCCACACCTCGGCGACCGCAAGCGCCTCGCGGTGCGCGTCGATCCGGTCGGCGATCTTGCTGAGCACATCCGCGCGGTCCGCCGGCGAGGCCTTGCCCCACGCCGGGGCGGCGGCATGCGCGGCGTCGAGCGCCAGGTCGATGTCGGCCGCGGTGGAGCGGGGGATCTCGCAGAACGGCTCACCGGTGACCGGTGTGGTGTTCTCGAAATACTCTCCACCGACCGGCGCCACCCACTGGCCCCCGATGAAATTGCCGTAGCGGGATTCGTAGCTCATCAGTGCGCCTGCGGAACCCGGACGTGCGAAAACGGTCATCGATGCTGCTCCTTAGCCGTGGGTGTTACGCACCTCACATTACCGTCACGGTCACAATGGTTTCCATGCCCGCGCAGCCTGCTCATGACGTCGAGGATCCGTACCTGTGGCTCGAGGATGTCACCGGCGAGCGGGCGCTGGACTGGGTGCGCGCCCACAACACCCCGACGGTCGACGAGTTCGCCGGCGACGAGTTCGAAGCCATGCGCGCCGCCGCTCGCGAAGTGCTCGACACCGACGCCCGCATCCCGTACGTGCGACGCCGCGGTGAGTACCTCTACAACTTCTGGCGTGATGCCACCAATCCGCGTGGGCTGTGGCGGCGCACCACGTTGGACAGTTACCGCACCGACAGTCCGCAGTGGGATGTGGTGATCGACCTCGACGCGGTGGGACGCGCCGACGGAGAGAACTGGGTGTGGGGTGGCGCCAACGTCATCGAACCGGACCACAGCCGCGCCCTGATATCGCTGTCCCGGGGCGGATCGGACGCCGTGGTGGTTCGCGAATTCGACATGGCAACAAGAGAATTCGTCGCGCCTGACCGGCAGGGCTTCGAGCTTCCCGAGGCCAAGACGCGGATCAGCTGGGAAGACCACGACACCGTTCTGGTGGGCACCGACTTCGGGCCTGAGTCCCTGACCGAATCCGGATATCCCCGGATGGTGAAGCGCTGGCGCCGAGGCCAGGACCTGGCACAGGCGGAGACGGTGTTCACCGGATCCGCCTCCGATGTGGTGGTTGCCGCAGGTCGCGACCGCACCCCCGGATTCGAGCGCACCTTGGTGTCACGGGCGATCGACTTCTTCAACGACGAAGTCTATGAATTGCGCGGCCTCCCCGGCCAGCAAGAGCTGATCCGCATCGACGCGCCCACCGACGCCTCGGTGTCGGTGCACCGGCAATGGATTCTGATCGACCTGCGTACCGACTGGGACACCGGCACCGCGTCCTACCGGGCCGGCTCGCTGTTGGCCGCCGACTACGACGAGTTCCTCGCCGGCACCGCGCAGTGCACCGTTGTCTTCGAACCGGACAACCACACCGCGCTTCATCACTACGCGTGGACTCGCGATCAACTGGTCCTGGTCACCCTGCACGACGTGGCCAGCCGGGTCGAGATCGTCAGGCCTGGCGACTGGCAGTGCCGGCCCGTTGCCGAAGTACCGGAAAACACCAACACCGTGATCGCGGCCGCCGACGACACCGGGGACGAGATCTTCCTGGACTCCAGCGGATTCGACCGGCCGTCTCGACTGCTACATGGGCCGGTGGGCGGTCCCCTGACCGAGATCAAGTCTGCACCGGCATTCTTCGACGCTGAAGGCCTGGCGGTCAACCAGTACTTCGCCACTTCTCAAGACGGCATCGCGATCCCCTACTTCGTGGTGCGCCCGGCAAACGCCACCGGCGCGACGCTGCTGGGCGGCTACGGCGGCTTCGAGGTGGCGCGCACACCCGGCTACGACGGCGTGCTGGGCCGATTGTGGCTGGCGCGCGGCGGAACCTACGTGCTGGCCAACATCCGCGGCGGCGGCGAATACGGTCCGAGCTGGCACACCCAGGCCATGCGCGCCGGCCGACACCTGGTGGCCGAGGACTTCGCCGCGGTGGCAACCGATCTGGTGGAGCGCGGCATCACCACCGTGGATCAGCTCGGCGCGGTGGGAGGCAGTAACGGCGGCCTGCTGATGGGCATCATGCTGACCGCGTATCCGCAGCTGTTCGGGGCGCTGGTGTGCCAGGTGCCGCTACTGGACATGCGGCGCTACCACCTGCTGTTGGCCGGGGCTTCCTGGGTCGCCGAATACGGCGATCCGGACGACCCCGAGGAATGGGAATTCATCAGCAAATACTCGCCGTATCAGAATATTTCGGCCGACGCGGCGTACCCGCCGGTTCTGATCACCACGTCCACCCGTGATGACCGCGTACATCCGGGCCATGCCCGCAAGATGACTGCGGCGCTTCAGGACGCTGGACACCGCGTCGCCTACTACGAGAACATCGAGGGCGGGCACGGCGGGGCGGCCGACAACGCGCAGGCGGCGTTCAAGTCCGCGCTGAGTTTCTCGTTCCTGTGGCGGATGCTGGGCACTGCGCGCTGAGAACGCCGCAGTGCCGGCCGTGGGTGTAGCGCCGGGCAGTCAGGACTTGCGCAGTCCACCCAGCACCGCGACGCCGACTCCCACCACCACCAGCACCGCCCCGGCTGCCAGGGTCACGCCCAGCCATTGGTGCAAGCTGTCTTCGGCCACGTCCACGAGGGCATCAGCGATCCGGCGGACATCGCCGGTGGCCTGACTGAGCACCTGGCTGAGGAGGCGCCGCGCCACTTCGATCCCCGACCAGCCGATCGCACCCACCAGCAGGGCCGACACACCCAGGCTCGCCAGTGCCCTACCGCGGTGGCGGGCCGCGACCAGCGTCAGGATCGCACACAGGCCGGCCATCGCACCCAGCACGACGCTGAGCAGCGGCCCCCACACCGACAGCCGGTGCAGACCGCCGGGGCGCATGACCTCCGTCGACGTCGAGGTCAGGGGGATCGTCAGCGAGGCGGGCAACGTGATCGGGTAGTCGGCCAGCAGTTGCGCGAACGCGTCGTCGCGCAGCATCGGGATCACGTCGATCTCCCAGGGACCCGGATCGCCGACATTGAGCAGCCAGGCGTGCCCGTCCCGGTTGACCCGAACGAACTGTGCCGGAAAGGACGGCCCGGTGGTGAAGGAACGGGCCGCCGCCCGCACCTCCGACGGGTCGATGCTGAAACCACTGGCCCGGATCAACAGCACCGTCTGGGCGCTCAGCTCAGCGGCGACCGCGTCCTGCAAGGCCGGTTGAGTCGCGGCATGGGACGCCAGGCGCGCGTAACCGTCGGCATCGATGAGGTTGGTCTGCGCCCACGCCGTCGGCAGCGCCACCGCAAATGTCACGGTGGCCAGCAGCCAGAACAGCGCCGCCGAGAAGACGCGCACTATTTCGCGGTGCGTCGCGGTCGCGCCAACACGATGCGGGTGAGCAACCGGTTGGTGCGAGCCAGTGTGGCCAGTGAGTTGTGGTAGTAGTTACCGCCGGCGCCGACATTCGTGCGCGGCACCACGACAGTCTCCTGCTTGCAGAACTTGCGGATGCCGTCCTCGCCGCCGAAACGCGCCCCGATACCCGACGTCTTCCACCCGCCCATCGGAGCCGTGGTGCACATCAGGTTGGAGATCACGTCGTTGACGTTGACCGCCCCGCAGTCCAGCTGCAGTGCGATGTCTTTGGCGCGCGCCACATCGCGGGAGAACACCGATGCGCTCAGCCCGTAGACGCTGTCGTTGGCGAGGCGAATCGCCTCTTCGACACTGGCAACCTTCATGATCGGCAGGGTCGGGCCGAAGGTCTCCTCGGTCATGCAGGCCATCGAGTGATCCACATCGACCAGCACGGTGGGCGCAAAGAAGCTGCCGGGACCGCTCGCGCGTTCTCCACCGGTCAATGCCCGCGCTCCGGCGGCCACCGCCTCCTTCACGTGCCGCTCGGCGATCGCCAGCTGCTGGTCGCTGATCAGGGCACCGAAGTGCTTGCCTTCGCCGACGCCCATCTGCAGGGCCTCGACATCGCGGACGACCGCGGCGACGAACTTGTCGTAGACGGGTTCGAGGACATAGACCCGCTCGACCGACACGCAGGTCTGCCCGGCGTTGAACATCGCGCCCCAGACCGCGGCATGCGCGGCCAGGTCGACATCGGCGTCTTCGCACACGATCATCGGGTCCTTGCCGCCCAGTTCCAGGCTGACCGGCACCAGCCGGCTCGCGGCCCGCTCGGCGACCTTGCGCCCGGTAGCGGTGGAACCCGTGAACTGCACGTAGTCGGAGTTGTCGATCACCGCTTCGGCCACCTCGCGGGCGCCCTGCACCACCGCGAACACATCCGGTGCGCCCGAGGCCAGCCAGCCCTGGCGCAACAGCTCAGCGGTCAGCGGGGTCTGCTCGGACGGCTTGAGCAAGACGGCGCACCCGGCCGCCAATGCGCCGATCGCATCCATCAAGGCATTGGCCACCGGGTAGTTCCACGGCGCGATCACGCCGACTACCGGCCGCGGCCGGTAGTGGATGGTGATCTTCTTGACCTTCAACACCGGCGTCGACGCCGGCCGGGTCTCCGGGGCGACCGCCTTCTCCATCACCTTGATCACGTACGACAGGATCATGATCAACAGTGGGACTTCTTGGGCGGCGTCAGTGCTGGATTTGCCGGTCTCGGCGATCAGCAGCTTCTCGATCTCGTCCCGGTTGTCGCCGAGCCACACCGCGAAACGTGCCAGGGCCTTGGCCCGGCCCTTGGCACCGCGGTGCTCCCACTCGCGCTGGGCGGTGCGCAGCCCGGCCGCAATCGTGGCGACGTCGGAAGAATCGGTCCAGCGCACCTCACCGGCAGTCTCCCCGGTGGCGGGGCTGAACACGGTTCCGGTGCCGGTGAAGCTGGCGACTGAATTGGTGGCGGTCATGGCGCCATGCTAACCCGGTCTGTGACGCGGATCGCACCGGGCCTCGACAGGTGTCAAGTCACTGGCACGATACCGCGCAGGTACCCGGCCTGCCCCAGGTGTTGGGCGCAGTCGTCGAGAATGCTGACCACCCGCACACCCGCCGTGACCGGTGGATCCCACTGGGTGTCGACCACCCGGGCCAGCTCCTGCGCGGTGACACCGTCGAGGTAGCCCAGCGTGAACTGATGCACGTCGCGGTAATACCCGGCAAGCAGCTGCGGCGGGGCTTTGACCTTGGCGACATCGTCTGGCCCATGGCCGTAGCCGCTGTCCTGCGCCGGCAGGTCCAGGCCGAACCGGTCCACCCAGCCGTCGCGTGTCCACACCTGCTCGACACCGGCGATCTGCGCGATCTGGATGTCCTGCACCCGGGCGCTGTGCCAGAGCAGCCAGGCGATGCTGTTGGCCTGTGCCGTCGGCCGATACTCTGCGACAGCGTCGGTGAGCCCGTCGGTGAGCTGGTCGACGTGTTCGATCAGCCGAGTGAACGCATCTGCCAGCAGCACCCGCAACGCGGCGACTGCAGCGCTCTCGTTGCCCGTCATAGGGGCGACGCTACGCCTGGTGGCAGACCGCCTCGACGTTGTTGCCATCCGGATCGCGCACGAACGCGCCGAAATATCCGGGGTGGTACTCCGGCCACAGCCGCGGGGCATGCAGCGACTCCGCGCCCAGCCGCAGCGCGGTGTCGTAGAACTCCTGCACCTGCGCACGGTCGGCGGCGCTGAAAGCGATGTGCACTTCCCGGTTGGCGCCCGAGGCATCACCCGCTGCAGCGTCGGCGATCCAAAACGTCGGCTTGCCCTCGGTGCCGTAGCCGGTGGCCGGGCCGACATCCATCTGCCGTGTGTAGCCCAGGACCGCCAGGATCGCGTCGTAAAACTCCTGTGAACTGGCGTAGTCAGTGCAGTTAATGCCGAAGTGATCGATCACGCCATCATCCTGGCACGCGGCACCGACGGGTCGTAGATTGTCCAGATGAGCCTCGACCTCGTGGTCCGCAACGGCACGATCGTCGACGGTCTGGGTGGCCGGCCGTATGTCGGCGACGTCGCGATCCGCGACGGGGTGATCACCGAGATCGGCGCGGTGTCCGGCGGCGCACGCCACGTGATCGATGCGACCGGACTGCTGGTCACACCGGGTTTTGTAGACCTGCACACCCACTACGACGGCCAGTCCATCTGGTCTGACCGGCTCAACCCTTCCTCGGCGCATGGCGTGACGACCGCGCTGATGGGCAATTGCGGCGTGGGCTTCGCGCCGTGCCGCCTCGACGACCACGACGTACTGGTGGACCTGATGGCCGGCGTCGAAGACATCCCCGGCGTGGTGATGACGGACGGGCTGCCATGGACCTGGGAGACCTTCCCACAGTTCATGGACGCCGTCGACAAACGGCATCGGGATATCGACGTGGCGGCGTTGTTGCCGCATTCGCCGCTGCGCGTCTACGTGATGGGCCAGCGCGGCGCGGACCGCGAGCCGGCCACACCCGCAGATTTGGCGCAGATGCGTCGGCTGGCCCAGGAGGCCGTCCAAGCCGGGGCACTGGGGTTCTCCTCGTCACGGCTGATGACCCACCGCACCAAGACCGGCTCCCAGATCCCCAGCTACGACGCCTCCTACGCCGAGATCCTCGCGATCAGCCGTGGCCTGGCCGAGGGCGGCGGCGGCCTGATCCAGTTCGTGCCCGATCTGCCCGACGGCGCCTATCAACCCGTCCTGCAGCAGGTGTTCGACGCGGCCACCCTGGCCGGCCTGCCCGTCACCTTCAGCCTGCTGATCGGCAACGCCGGTGCGCCACTGTGGCGCGACGCCATGGCCATGGTGGAGGCCGCCAACGGCTCTGGCGCCACGATCACCGCTCAGATCTTTCCCCGCCCCATCGGACTCATGGTCGGCCTGGACCTGAGCATCCACCCGTTCGTGCTGTACCCGAGCTATCACGAGATCGCCCGCCTGCCGCTGGCGGAGCGGGTCGCCGAGATGCGTAGACCCGAGGTACGGCAACGGATTCTGGCTGACCAGCCCACCATCGTCCCGACCAACCCGCTGGCCTACCTGGCCCAGTCCTGGGACTGGACCTTCCCCCTCGGCGATGAGCCCGACTATGAGCCGGATCCAGCACAGAGCATCGCGGCACGCGCCCGGGCACGCGGGGTATCGCCGGCCGAGGAGGCCTACGATCGGCTGCTCGATGACGACGGCCACGCGATCATGCTCGATGCCCTGGCCAACTTCGAGAACAACTCGCTGGACACCGTCAGCACGCTGATGCGCCGCGATGATGTGGTGCTGGGCCTGGGCGACGGCGGAGCGCACTACGGAATGATCTGCGACTCCAGCTTTCCCACCTACGTGCTGACCCACTGGGCCCGTGATCGCGCATCCGGCCGCCTCAGCATCGAAGCGGCGGTGCGTGAACTCACCTCTACTCCGGCCAACGTCGCCGGGCTCGGTGACCGGGGCCGCCTCGCGGTCGGCTACAAAGCCGACCTCAACGTCATCGATCACCAGAACCTGCGCCTACATAAGCCGGTGGTCACCTATGACCTGCCCGCCGGTGGACGCCGCCTGGATCAGACCGCCGACGGTTACGTCGCGACGATCGTCGCCGGCGAGGTGATCGCCGAGAACGGCAAGCCCACCGCGGCCCGGCCGGGCAAGCTGGTGCGCGGCCGCCGATCCGCGCCGGCCTGAAATCACCGGAGTACCGTTCGCAGATGTGACCGAGCCTTCGGAGCCCAAATACACCCACGGCCATCACGAATCGGTGCTGCGCGCCCACCGTGCTCGCACGGCACAGAACTCCGCCGCCTACCTGTTGCCGGAGCTGAAACCTGGCCTGCGGTTGCTGGATGTCGGCTGCGGCCCGGGAACCATCACCGCGGACCTGGCCGCTCTCGTCGCGCCCGGCCAGGTGACCGCCATCGAACCCGTCCCCGAGGCGCTGGACCTGGCTCGCGACTGCGCCGCGCAGCGCGGGCAGCGCAACATCGACTTCGTGGTCGCCGACGTGCACGCACTGCAGTTCCCCGACAACAGTTTTGACGTCGTCCACGCCCATCAGGTGTTGCAGCACGTTGCCGACCCGGTGACCGCGCTGTCCGAGATGCGACGGGTGTGCAGGCCCGGGGGCGTGGTCGCCGCACGCGACAGCGACTACGCGGCATTCACCTGGTACCCGGCGTCGGCGGAGTTGGAGGACTGGCTGCGGCTCTACCGCGACGCCGCACGGGCCAACGGCGGCGAGCCCGACGCGGGCCGGCACCTGCTGGCGTGGGCCCACGCGGCCGGCTTCACCGACATCACCCCGACCGCGAGCGCATCGTGTTTTGCCACCCCGGCGGATCGGGAGCACTGGGGCGGGATGTGGGCCGACCGGATCCTGCAATCCGCGATCGCCGAACAGCTGCTGGTCAGCGGGGCCGCCGATCAGGCCAAGCTGCAGGCAATTTCACTTGCCTGGCAAAGCTGGGCCGAGCACCCCGACGGCTACTTGATGATCCCGCACAGCCAGATCCTGTGCCGGGTGTGACGCCTCAGATCAGCCGCTTCGGCGGGGTGGACCGGGCGACCAGTTCGGCGTCGCTGGTCACCGCGTCGCCCAGCACCTGATCGACGCGGGCCAGCAGCTCGTCGGGGATCTGAACACCGGCGGCTTTGACGTTCTCGGTGACCTGCTCCGGGCGTGATGCCCCGACCAGCGCGGCGGCGACGTTGTCGTTCTGCAGCACCCAGGCGATCGCCAACTGTGCCGTGGTGAGACCCAGCTCGGCGGCGATGGGCTGTAACTGTTGCACTCGGGTCAGGACGTCGTCGGCCATGAACCGTTTGATGAAGTTCGCCCCGCCCTTCTCGTCGGTGGCCCGCGAGCCCGCCGGCGGCGGTTGCCCCGGCAGATACTTGCCCGACAGCACGCCCTGGGCCATCGGCGACCAGACGATCTGCCTCAAGCCCAGCTCTCGACAGGTCGGCACCACCTCAGGCTCGATCACCCGCCACAACATCGAGTACTGCGGCTGGTTGGAGATCAGCGAGATGCCGAGCTGGCGGGCCAGGCCGTGGGCTTGGCGGATCTGTTCAGCAGTCCATTCACTGACTCCGATGTAGAGGGCCTTGCCCGCCCGGACGATGTCAGCGAAGGCCTGCATGGTCTCCTCCAGCGGAGTGAAGGAGTCATACCGGTGCGCTTGATACAGGTCCACATAGTCGGTACCCAGCCTGCGCAGTGACCCGTCGATGGCCTCCATCATGTGCTTGCGGGACAGGCCGGTGTCGTTGCGGCCCAACGGCGCCGGCCCGATCGGCCAGTAGACCTTGGTGAAGATCTCCAACGATTCCCGCCGCCGGCCCTGCAGCGCCGCGCCCAGCACCTCTTCGGCGCGCCCGTTCGCATAGACGTCGGCGGTGTCGAACGTGGTGATCCCGGCATCCAGCGCGGCATGCACACAGGCGGTGGCGACGTCGTTCTCCACCTGCGAACCATGGGTCAGCCAGTTGCCGTAGGTGATTTCCGAGATCTGCAGGCCGGAGTTGCCCAGGTAGCGAAATTCCATAGCGCCATCATGGCCCACAACCGGCGGCGAGTCTCCTGCCGGATAACTATCCTCGACACCATGGCCGCCACCGTCGATCTGCCACGCCTGGCCGAGTTGCTGAGCGGTTACCGCTTCGCCTTCTTGGTCACCGTCGGAGACGACTACCGGGTCCGCACCACCGCGATCACACCACGATTCGACGGCAACCGCCTGGACATCGGGCCGGTGGGTCCGCACGGCCGGGAGAACCTGTCCCGTCGCAACGCTGTCACCCTGGTCTGGCCGGCCACCGACGTCGACCAGTACTCACTGCTCGTCGACGGCCAGGCCGAGCTCCCTGAGGATCCAGCGGTCCCGGTGCTGGTGACCCCGACGAAAGCCCTGCTGCACCGGCCGATGTTCGAACCCGGGACACAGCGAGCGGTCGGCACCGCCCACGACTGTGTGCAACTCAAGGCGCACTGACGGGCAGCTTGAGCGGTCGCCCGGCGACCATCAGCACCACGTCGTCGGAGGCCGCGGCCATCCGCGCGTTGAGCACTCCCAACAGGTCGCGGAACAGTCGCCCCGACGCGGTAGCCGGTACCACCCCGCTACCCACCTCGTTGCTCACCGCCGCCGCAGGTGCCGGGCACGCCCGCCAGGCCGCCACCAGCTCGTCGATATCGGCGTGCACGCGCTCCAGCGCGCCGCCGTCCCAGACGTGGTGCAGGTCCATGCGGGCGGTGAGCCAGGTGCCCAGGCAGTCCAGTAGCAGCGCGTGGGTGGCCGACCGCAGTTCTTCGGCGACCTCGGTGGTCTCCACCGTGCGCCAGCAGTCCGGGCGCCGGGCCCGGTGCAGCCGCACCCGCTGCGCCCATTCCGGGTCACCCTCGCGAACTCCGCCGGTCGCCAGGTAGGTCACGGCCGGCTCGGCGGCCAGCAGTGCCTCGGCGTGCGCTGACTTGCCGGAGCGGGCGCCGCCCAGCACCAGGGTCCGGGTCGGGGCATTCGTTGCTGCACCCACGCACACCGCCTCACCGTCGCGTCCCGGTCGAGCACCTGAATCCGACAGTACGGCAGTCAATTCCGACTCGGAAGGATTGTGGTGGCTCAGGTGTATCGCGACCACGTCGGTGGTGTCGGTGACGGCGCCGACGGTCCGCAGGTGCGCCACCGTGTTCGCGAACTCGAGCAGGTCGTGGTGTTCGGTGCCATGTTCGGCGTAGGTCCCGAAGGTCTCTTCCAGGAACACCGCGTCGTATCCGGCGCCGGTCACGGCGAGGTGGGTGGCGTCGGGGAGCGGGCCGGTGTCGGTGGCCCAGAAAATCCGGCCACCATCGGATTCCAGGTCATAGAGCACTGCGTCGCCGCCGATGTCGGCCCCATGGTTGGCAGCCAGCACCCGTACGTCGTAGTCGCCGAGTCGGATTCGGTCGCCGGACTGCACGGTGATGAATCGCACCGGGTCGTCGGGCCCCACCCAGTGTTCACACTGCTCGAGCGCGCTGGGCGGGCCGACCACGTCGAGCGGTTCGGTCGCCCCGGTCCAGTGCCGCATCAGCAGCGCGGCCGGGCCGACGTGATCGGGGTGGCCGTGAGTGAAGAGGATGTGACGCACGCCTGCCAGGGACCGCCCGAAGCGCATCGCGGCGCGCGGCACCTCTGGCCCGCAGTCCAGCAGTAGGACACCGTCGACCAGCGCGGCGGTCTGGCCTCGAACCTGGGTCGCCGAGGTACAGGACGTGCAGCGGCAGAACGGATTCGGCCAGCCGTCGGCGCTGCCAGTGCCCAGCAGCAGGATCTCCATGCACTCATCCTCGTTGACTCTGCGTTGACCAGACACTCCACTCGCATTTCTGCCCGGTGTGCGCAGAGTCAACGTAGACGACGAAGGCCCGGCCTGCCGAAGGCAGACCGGGCCCTGTCGTGCTCAGACTCTTAGAAGTCCATGCCGCCCATGCCACCGGTCGGGTCGCCCGCGGGTGCGGCCGACTTCTCCGGCTTGTCGGCGACAACGGCCTCGGTGGTCAGGAACAGTGCCGCGATGGACGCCGCGTTCTGCAGCGCCGAGCGGGTCACCTTCACCGGGTCGGCAACGCCGGCCTTGAGCAGGTCCTCGTACACACCGGTCGCGGCGTTGAGGCCGGTTCCCGAGGGCGAGTTGGTGACCTTCTCGGCGACAACGCCGGGCTCCAGGCCCGCGTTGAAGGCGATCTGCTTCAGCGGAGCCGACAGCGCGACGCGCACGATGTTGGCACCGGTGGCCTCGTCACCTTCGAGCTTGAGCTCGTCGAGCGACGGAGCGGCCTGCAGCAGAGCCACGCCGCCACCGGCGACGATGCCCTCCTCCACGGCGGCCTTGGCGTTGCGCACCGCGTCCTCGATGCGGTGCTTGCGCTCCTTGAGCTCCACCTCGGTGGCAGCCCCGGCCTTGATCACCGCAACACCGCCGGCCAGCTTGGCCAGGCGCTCCTGCAGCTTCTCGCGGTCGTAGTCGGAGTCGCTGTTCTCGATCTCGGCGCGGATCTGGGCCACCCGACCGGCGATGGCGTCGGAGTCACCCGAGCCCTCGACGATGGTGGTCTCGTCCTTGGTGATGACGACCTTGCGGGCGGTGCCCAGCAGGGCGACGTCGGCGCTCTCCAGCGACAGGCCGACCTCTTCGCTGATGACCTGGCCACCGGTGAGGATCGCCATGTCCTGCAGCATCGCCTTGCGACGGTCACCGAAGCCCGGGGCCTTGACGGCCACCGACTTGAAGGTGCCGCGGATCTTGTTCACGACCAGGGTCGACAGGGCCTCGCCCTCGACGTCCTCGGCGATGATCAGCAGCGGCTTGCCGGACTGGATGACCTTCTCCAGCAAGGGCAGCAGGTCCTTGACCGTCGAGATCTTCGAGCTGACCAGCAGGATGTAGGGGTCCTCCAGGACGGCTTCCTGACGCTCGGCGTCAGTGACGAAGTAGCCCGAGATGTAGCCCTTGTCGAAGCGCATGCCCTCGGTGAGCTCGAGCTGCAGGCCGAAGGTGTTGGACTCCTCGACGGTGATGACACCCTCGTTGCCCACCTTGTCCATGGCCTCGGCGATCAGGTCACCGATGGTCTGGTCGCCAGCGGAGATACCGGCCGTGGCCGCGATCTGGTCCTTGGTCTCGATCGCCTTGGCCGTGGCGAGCAGGCCTTCGGTGATCTTTGCGACGGCCTTCTCGATGCCGCGCTTCAGACCCAGCGGGTTGGCGCCGGCGGCTACGTTGCGCAGCCCTTCCTTGACCAGGGCCTGGGCCAGCACGGTGGCGGTGGTGGTGCCGTCACCCGCGACGTCGTCGGTCTTCTTGGCGACCTCTTTGACCAGCTCAGCGCCGATCTTCTCGTACGGGTCCTCCAGCTCGATCTCCTTGGCGATGGACACACCATCGTTGGTGATCGTGGGGGCGCCCCACTTCTTCTCCAGGACGACGTTGCGGCCCTTGGGGCCCAGCGTCACCTTGACGGCGTCGGCGAGGGCGTTCAGGCCCCGCTCGAGGCCGCGACGGGCCTCTTCGTCGTACGCAATTTGCTTAGCCATTGCGAAGTGTTTCCTCCGGTTAGGGGGTGCACGTCTTGTTGGTCGGGTTCAGTGCCCGCGACGGACGGCTGTGGGTGTGCTCCGCAGGTGCGGCCCCTGCCTCACCGTCCCGACCTAGCACTCACTGGTCGCGAGTGCCAACGTCATTTTTAGCACTCGCCCATGGAGAGTGCAAGGTCGGGACGGTGAAGCTCAGCCCCTATCTCGGAGCGCGTAAACCGTCGATGACGACGTCGGTCACCCGCTCCGCCGACTCCGGATGGTAGGACTCCATCGCCTGACAGCCGACCAGGAGTGACTTCACTTCGCGCGTGCCGATGTCACGACGTGCGGTGCCCGCATCCTGAGCGGACCGCAGCAGCTCCCCGAGCAGGGCGAGAAATGCCTCCTCCGCCTCCTGCCCGACGTCGATGCCGAGTCCGGCAAGCGCCTCGACCACCCCGCGGTCCTTCGCCCCCCACCTCACCATCGTGCGCAGAAAACCGAAGAGCGCCTCACCGGGACCGTCGGACTCCAGCAGGGCGTAGCCCCCGTCGATCAGGCGCCGGATGTGGTCCTGGACCACCGCACGAAACAGCTCCTCTTTGGTCGGAAAGTGACGGTAGATGGTCCCGGCCCCGACGCCGGCGCGCCGGGCGATCTCATCGATGGGCACCGACAGACCCTCGGAGGCAAACGTCTCGTAGGCGACTTCCAGCACACGGGCGCGGTTACGCGCCGCGTCGGCGCGTAACGGACGTGCCTGCTCAGCCACTAGACAGCCCCTATCGGTTGACAAAACGGGGCGCACGTTCCGTATAGTCTCGGTTAACCGGAGCGATCGCCCCGCTTACCCTACCGCTCAGGAGCACCCCATGGCCAAGTGGACCACCGCAGACATCCCCGACCAGGCCGGCCGCGTCGCCGTCATCACCGGAGCCAACACCGGCCTCGGCTACGAGACCGCTGCCGCGCTCGCCGCGCGGGGCGCCCACGTGGTTCTGGCCGTGCGCAATCGCGACAAAGGCAAGGACGCCGCCACCCTGATCAGCAGGCGCAATCCGGGCGCCCACGTGTCGTTGCAGGAGCTCGACCTCACGTCACTGGACTCGATCCGCGCCGCAGCCGAGCAGTTGCGGGCCGATCATCACCGCATCGATCTGTTGATCAACAACGCCGGGGTGATGTACACACCCAAATCGACGACGCAGGACGGCTTTGAACTGCAGTTCGGCACCAACCACCTGGGCCACTTCGCCTTCACCGGGCTACTGCTGGATCGACTGCTGCCGGTCCCCGACTCGCGTGTGGTGACGGTCAGCAGCATCGGCCATCGCATCCGCGCCGACATTCATTTCGACGACCTGCAGTGGGAGCGGCGCTACAACCGGGTGCAGGCCTATGGGCAAGCCAAACTCGCCAACCTGCTGTTCACCTACGAACTGCAGCGGCTGCTGGCACCACATGCGACCACCATTGCCACCGCCGCGCACCCCGGCGGCTCCAACACCGAGCTGATGCGCCACCTGCCGGGATGGGCCGCCACCGCCTACCCCGTGGTCGCGCCCCTGTTCCAGGACGCCGCCATGGGTGCACTGCCGACGCTGCGCGCCGCCACCGACCCGCAGGTGCTCGGCGGACAGTACTTCGGGCCCGACGGATTCGCCCAGACGCGCGGCTACCCCGTCGTAGTGCAGTCGAGCCGCAAATCCCACGACGCCGAAGTCCAAAAACGGCTGTGGACCGTCTCCGAGGAGCTGACCGGGGTGGTCTACCCGGTGGGCTGATTCGGGCTCACGCGATGTCGAGCAGCTGTTCGTAGAAGCCGCCGAATCCGCGGGCCCGGTTCACCAGGTGGACCTCCAGGATCCAGTGGCAGACCCTGCCGGTGGGGTCGGTGCGCCGCATCGGCTCGTCGGATCCGGGCGCGACGTAGAACCGGGCGTCGTCGCCGGAGATCTTCTTGTGCGGAAACTCACCGAGCAGATGCCCGGCAATCGGGGCACCGAACTCGAAGCCCTCAGCCCGGGCCAGGTCGACGACATGGTCGAACAGCTGCGCCCCGGTGATGTCGGCGTGCGCCTCGAAGTAGGCCCGCCCGGCATGCCACACCCGGGGCAGAGTGTCGCGTAGCGCCAGCTTGTCGGTGTCGTCCCCGAGTACGAAGGTGCGACCGAAGTCGGCTTCCCACTCCTCGAAGATCGGCCCCAGATCCAGGTAGGCGATGTCGTCGTCGGCCATCACCCGGTCGGGCGGGTCGGCGTGAAACGGCAGCAGGCTGTTCTCCCCGGCCCGCACCACCCGGCGGTGCCAGTGTCGGGACACCCCGAACATGTCGGCGGCCAGATCGCGGATCTCGTCGGAGAGCTGGCGCTCACCGACTCCGGGACGGACCATGCCGCGGCGTTCGATCTCGTCGAACAGGGCGCCCGCCTGGGCCTGCGCGTCGCGGAGTCGCTCGACGCGCACGGATTCCGGCTCCCGCGGGGTGGACACACCAGCGATGCTATCGGCTTGCCCTAGACTCGATCTCGATCAGATAGGAGACCGGGTGCGGGCTGAAGCAGCGCCCAGCACCCGGGCTTTGCGGGGCTGGCAACGCCGGGCTCTGGTGCGCTATCTGACCGCCAAGCCGCGAGATTTCCTGATGGTGGCCACCCCCGGCGCCGGCAAGACGACGTTCGCGCTGCGCATCGTCGCCGAGCTGTTGGCTGATCGTACGGTTGAGCGCATCACCATCGTGGTGCCTACCGAACATCTCAAAGTGCAGTGGGCCAGCGCCGCCGCAGCACACGGGATCGCACTGGATCCGCGGTTCTCCAACTCCGACTCGCAGACCAGCTCGGAATACCACGGGGTCGTGGTCACCTACGCCCAAGTCGCCAGCCACCCCACCCGGCACCGGGTCCGCACCGAGGCCGCCAAGACACTGGTGATCTTCGATGAGATTCACCACGGCGGAGACGCCAAAAGCTGGGGCGACGGCATCCGGGAGGCTTTCGACGACGCCACCCGGCGGCTGGCATTGACCGGCACCCCGTTCCGCAGCGACGACAGTCCCATCCCGTTCGTCAACTATGAGCCCGACGGGGCCGGCCATTTGCGCTCCGTGGCTGACGACAGCTACGGCTACACCGACGCGCTGACCGACGGCGTGGTTCGCCCGGTGGTGTTCATGGCCTACTCGGGCGAGGCCCGCTGGCGCGACAGCGCCGGGGAGGAGCACTCGGCCCGGCTCGGCGAGCCGCTGACCGCCGAGCACACCGCTCGCGCATGGCGTACCGCGCTGGACCCCGCCGGGCAATGGATGCCGGCGGTGATCACCGCGGCGGACACCCGACTGCGGCAGCTGCGCGACGGCGGAATGGCCGACGCCGGCGGCATGATCATCGCCACCGATCAGAAGGCAGCCCGTGCCTACGCCGTGCTGCTGAAAAGGCACACCGGCGAGGAACCCACCGTGGTGCTCTCCGATGATCCCAGCGCCTCGGACAAGATCGCTCAGTTCGCCGCGGCTACCAGCAGTTGGTTGGTGGCGGTGCGGATGGTCTCCGAGGGCGTCGACGTACCCCGGCTGGCGGTCGGTGTCTATGCCACCAGTGCATCCACCCCGCTGTTCTTCGCTCAGGCAATCGGACGTTTCGTGCGGTCGCGACGGCCCGGCGAGACTGCCAGCATCTTCCTGCCATCGGTGCCTTCGCTGCTGGGCCTGGCCAGCGAGATGGAACAGCAGCGCAACCACGTCCTGGGCAAACCCCATCGAGAGTCCGAGATGGACGAGTTCGCCGAAGCTCAGCGCCGGCGCGACGAGCCCTCCGAGCTGGACAACAAGTTCGAATCACTGGGCGCCGATGCCGAGCTGGACCAAGTGATCTTCGACGGTGCCTCGTTTGGCACCGCCACTCCGGCCGGCAGCGAGGAGGAGGCCGATTACCTCGGCATCCCCGGGCTGCTCGACGCCAACCAGATGCGTGACCTGCTCCGGCAGCGCCAGGAGGAGCAGCTGGACCGCAGGTCGAAAGTGGCCGCCGCCGGTGGGGCTCCAGCGCCGACGACCACGCACGGTCAATTGCGCGCGCTACGCCACGAGCTCAATGCGTTGGTGTCGGCGGCGCATCACCGACTCGGCAAACCACACGGCTGGATTCACAACGAGTTGCGCCGGATCTGCGGCGGCCCGCCGGTGGCGGCAGCGACCTCGGATCAGCTGCGGGCGCGGATCGTGGCCATCCGGCAGCTGTAGGCCACGCCCTAGAGCGTTCAGTCCTGGTGCGCCCACGCGCTGTCGGCCAGCCACGGCGATGCCTGCGCGATCACCGACCACGCCCACTCCTGGGGCACGTCGACCACCCGGTAGGCCTTGACGCCCGCGGCGGTGGCCGCGATCAGGGTGGCCAGCCCCGCCCGGCGCTGAAACCAGCTCTGACGGACAGTCCACCCAACGATTCCCGCGGTGGCGATGCAATAGCGGCGCTGTTCCCAACTGCCGGTGCGCGCCGACAGCCAGTGCTCATCGACGCGATGACCGAGGACCCGGGCCCGGTCTGCGGCCAGCGCCGCCGCGCCCAGCATGAGAGCCACCCACAGCGCCCAGCACCACGGGGGAACGCCGCCTGAGGCCGCCGCGACAGCAAGCCCCACACCCAGAGCCACCGGTCCCATCATCGCCCGGGTCCAGCGCCGGCGCACTGCCGCCGGTCCGTGCTTGCGCAGCGGCCCGGTGACCGCCACAGGATTGTCGACCAACCCGGTCAACACCTCCTCCGCGGTTGCCCGCGGGCAGGGCGGCAGCAGGATCGAAGACTCTCCTTCGCCGGTGATTCCGGTCATCGCCGCATCCAGCCGGGCGCCGCCGAAAAGCCGAACCAGCAACGGCCGACGCAACGTTCCGCCACGCAAGCGGCGCATGTCGTAGTTGTAGTGGCGGACCCGAAGCAGCCCGTAGCTCAGCGCCAGCACATCCCCCGCCACGCCAGATCTGCGCGCCAGCACCAGGTTCCCGTACGTCAGCAGGGACCGCAGCACCGCCAGCACCATCGAGACCACCCAGAGCACGGCGGCGATCAGTACCGCACTCTGCTGAAGGCCGAACTGTTCTGCGGTGATGATCCAGTTCCTGCTCACCGGTGAATCCTGCAGCGCCGCCCAGACTCCGCTCTGAAACAGTGCCCCCACCGCGGCGCCAACCATCACCAGCCCGGACAAGCTCAGGGGGCTGTACCGCAGCCACGACGGATGCCACCGCGCCAGTACCGTCGTGGGCGCGGGCGCCGATCCTGCGTCGGAGTCGGCCTGCCCCGTGTGGGCCAACAGCATCGCCCGCAGCTGGGGCACCTGTGCGCTCTCGACCGCGTTCAGTTCGAATGCCCCGTCTCCGGCCGCATGCTGGCCGGTGCTGACGCGGAGCACGGTCAGACCCAGGAGTCGGTGCAACGGCCGCGCGTCGGTCTCCACTGAGCGAATTCGATTCCGCGGCACCGAAAGCACCTTGCGACGCACCAAGCCTGAACGCAGCTGGACAAGGCCGGCTTCGGGGTCGGACTCGATCCGGTAGCCCGTGGTGAACCAGCGCGTCACACCCACCACGGCGATCACCCCGACCAGCGGCAGCACCCAGAGTTGATTGTCGGTCGCCGAGCCGAACACCACCACCGCGATCAGCAAAGGCAGCTCGCGCAGCAACTCGTGCAGCGGATGTACCAACAGCATCCGCGGGCTCAAGCGCTGCCAGGTGGATTCATCGGAGACGGTGCTCACGTGGCGTCTCCGGCTCCGAGCGAGGCGATGTCGGTCAGCTGCTCGACCACCCAGTCGGCGACCGAGGCATCGAGGGCAACGATGTGCACCGCGCCCGCTGACGACGCGGTCGTCACCCGCACATTGGCCAGGCCCAGCAGCCGGTCCAACGGCCCCCGGTAGGTATCGACTGTCTGCACCCGCGACAGCGGCGCGATCCGGCGTTCCTGCACCAACCAGCCGGTGCGGGTGTAGACCGCCCGGTCGCTCAGGTCCCACCGGTGCACTCGGTAGCGCCACAGCGGGGCGATCACGACCGACACCAGCAGGCCCAGCGCGGTGACCACCAGGGCCGCGGTATGCAGCCACTGTGGGTAGCGCACGGTCGCCTCGGCTACCTGTTCGTCAGCCATGGCCCAGATCAACTGCAGCACCGCCAGCATCAGCCATGGCATCGCGCCGACCATGGCCCAGACCAGCGGCGCGCGGGAACTGGGACGGTTGGCGGGTTCGATCAACATGAACTCGCTGGGCTGGTCTTGGTGCTGGGCCATGTAGGAGAGGATGTCAGGGCGGGCGCCGGGCCGCATCGGCAACGGGCGGAAAGCGAACACAGCCAACGCCGCGTCACCTGAGTATCGTTTGTCACATGGGCAATCGGGACACCTGGACCGCAGAGAACGTCCCCGACCAGACCGGACGCACCGCGGTAATCACCGGCTCCAACACCGGAATCGGCTATCACACCGCTGCCGGGTTGGCCCGGCACGGCGCGGCGGTGGTGTTGGCGGTCCGCGACCTCGACAAGGGCGCCGCCGCGGCCGACCGGATCACCGCCGAGTACCCGCACGCGACCGTCGTGGTGCAGGAACTCGACCTGAGTTCGCTGGCTTCGGTCCGCGAAGCTGCCGAGAAGCTCGGCACCGCCTACCCCCGCATCGATCTGCTGATCAACAACGCGGGCGTCATGTACACGCCCAAGCAGACCACCGTCGACGGATTCGAGCTGCAGTTCGGCACCAACCATCTGGGGCATTTCGCCCTGACCGGCCTGCTGCTGCCGCGGCTGATGCAGGTAGCGGGCGCACGGGTGGTGACAGTCAGCAGCATGGCGCACCGGATCATGGCGGCGATCCATTTCGACGACCTGCAGTGGGAGAACGGCTACAACCGGATTGCCGCCTACGGGCAGTCGAAACTGGCCAACCTGATGTTCACCTACGAGCTGCAACGCCGGCTGGCGGCCCACGACTCGTCGACCATCGCCGTGGCCGCCCATCCAGGCACGGCGCACACCGAGTTGACCCGCCACCTGCCGCCGTTTCTGCGTCCCGCCGACCGGCTGCTGTCGCCGTTGATGGTGCAAAGCGCCGCGATGGGTGCCCTGCCGATCCTGCGTGCGGCCACCGACCCCGAGGTGCTCGGGGGCCAGTACTACGGGCCCAGCGGAATCGGCGAGCAGCGCGGACAACCCAAGCTGGTGGAGGCGAGCAGACAGGCGCACGACGCCGAGCTGCAACGGCGACTGTGGGCGGTATCTGAGGAACTCACCGCGATCACCTTCCCCGTCTAGGTCAGACTGTGCGCATGCGATCCGTCGAAGAGCATCAGCGGGCCGTCACCGACCTGATTCGAGCGCGGCCGCCAGCCACCTTGGCGTTGTCCGATGCCACGGGTCTGGTCCTGTCGGCGGACGTGGTCGCGCCGATCTCGCTGCCGGTCTTCGACAATTCGGCGATGGACGGCTACGCCGTGGTGGCCGACGACGTGTCCGGCGCCGCGCCGGACCATCCGGTGACACTGCCTGTGCCCGAGGACATTCCCGCCGGACGCACTGATATCCCCACGCTGAAGCCGGGTACCGCGCACCGCATCATGACGGGCGCCCCCTTTCCGGATGGCGCCGATGCCGTGATTCCGGTCGAGGACACCGACGGCGGGGCCGAGGTGGTGCGCATCAATGCCCCCACCACGCCGGGCCGCCATATCCGCCGCGCCGGGGGCGACGTCGCCGCGGGCACCACGGTGCTGTGGACCGGGCAGGTCGTGACCGCACCGGCGGCCGGCCTCGCCTCGGCGCTGGGTCTGGCCGAGCTGACGGTGCAGCCCCGGCAGCGGGTTCTGGTGATCTCCACCGGTTCCGAACTGGTCACCGCGGGCACGCCGCTGGCGCCCGGGCAAATCTATGAGTCCAACGGTGTGATGCTGTCGGAAGCGGCACGCGAGGCCGGCGCCGAGGTGGTGGCCGCGGTGACGGTCGCCGACGACACCGCTGAGTTCATCGGGGTGCTCGACCGCTACGGGGTGCGCGACGGGGCGGTGGACCTGGTGATCACCAGCGGCGGAGTGAGCGCGGGCGCCTACGAGGTGGTCAAGGACGTCTTCGGCCGCGACGGCGGCCAGGGCGTGCACTTCGTCAAAGTGGCGATGCAGCCGGGGATGCCGCAGGGCATCGGGAAGATCGGTGCACCCGGGTCCGATTGCGCCATCGTCACACTGCCGGGCAATCCGGTGAGTGCGCAGGTGTCCTTCGAGGTGTTCGTGCGACCCGCGCTGCGCCGCGCAATGCACCTGCCCAACCCGGATCGGCCGCGCCGCACCGCAACTCTGCGCGAGAAGCTGGTCTCCCCGGCCGGCAAGCGCCAGTTCCGCCGTGGCCTGCTCGACCCCGAGACGGGGACCGTCACCAACTACGGACCGCCGGCCTCGCACCATCTGCGTTACCTGGCTTGCGCGAACTGCCTGCTCGACATCGCCGCCGAGGTGACCGAACTGCCGGTGGGCACTCCGGTGGAGGTCTGGGACCTCACCACGTGAACACGCCAGCTTCTAAGATGGCCCAATGGCCAGACGCCCCCGCGCAGCAGATGATCCCGGCGGAATCCGACACCTGATCGAGCTGGTGCGCTCGACAGTGCCGCCGATGCACAGCGCGGGGCTGCCGTTCGTCGGTAGCGCGCTGGGCGTGGCACTGCTGGGCCGCAAGCGTCGTTGGGTGCGCGGGGCCGGGCTGCTGGCCGCCGGCGCCAGCGCCGGATTCTTCCGGCATCCGCATCGGGTGCCGCCCACCCGCCCCGGTGCGGTGGTGGCCCCCGCCGATGGGCAGGTCTGCCTGGTCGACACGGCAGCCCCGCCGCCGGAGTTGGATCTTCCCGACACACCATTGCCGCGGGTCAGCATCTTTATGTCGGTCTTCGACGCGCACGTGCAGCGCGCGCCGATCGGCGGCGAAGTGGTCGAGGTGTTGCACCGGGCCGGCCGGTTCGGATCGGCGGATCGCACCGAGGCCAGCGAGGACAACGAGCGCAACAGCGTGCGGATCCGCACCGCCGAGGGCGCCGAGGTGATCGCGGTTCAGGTGGCCGGTCTGGTGGCCCGGCGCATCATCTGCGACACCCGACCCGGCGATCACCTGGCGATCGGTGACACCTACGGCTTGATCCGGTTCGGCTCACGACTCGACGTGTATCTGCCGGTGGGCACGCAGCCACTGGTGAGCGTGGGCCAGCGCATGGTCGCCGGCGAGACCGTGCTGGCCATCCTGTCATGACGCCTCACGCCCCCGCGGCGCGCAACCGGGGCCCGGTGGGTCTGCACATCCTGCCCAGTTCCATGACGGTGCTGGCGATCTGCGCCGGCCTGACCTCGATCAAGTACGCATTGGACGGACAGCCGCACCTTGCGATGGCACTGATCGCCGCCGCCGCCATCCTCGACGGCCTGGACGGCCGGGTGGCGCGCATCCTGGACGCCGAGTCTCGCATGGGTGCCGAGATCGACTCCCTGGCCGACGCCGTCGATTTCGGCGTGGCGCCCGCGGTGGTCATCTATGTGACGCTGCTGTCGACACAGCCGGCCGGCTGGATCGTGGTCCTGCTGTACGCGGTGTGTGTGGTGCTGCGGCTGGCCCGGTTCAACACCCTGCTCGACGATGCCACCCTGCCGGCCTATACCCGGGAGTTCTTCGTCGGAATGCCCGCCCCGGCCGGCGCGATCACCCTGATGGGCCTGCTGGCCGCCAAGCTGCAGTTCGGTGACGGCTGGTGGACGTCGCAGTGGTTCACCTGCATCTGGGTGGTGGGCACCTCGATGCTGCTGGTCAGCCGTATCCCGATGCGCAAGATGCACGCCGTGTCGGTGCCGCCGCACCTGGCTGCGGTCCTGCTCGCGGTGCTGGCGCTGGTGGCCGCGGCGGCCTTCCTGTTCCCCTACGTGCTGGTGCTGGTGCTGATCGGGCTGTACCTGTGCACCATCCCGTTCTCGGTCCGCAGTCAGCGCTGGGTAGCTGCACACCCGGAGGCCTGGGAGGACGCACCCAAGGAGCGCAGGGCCGCACGGCGGGCGATTCGCCGGGCCCAGCCGGGCCGTCGCCCGGGCGTACGGCGGGGCATCCGCCGGCCCAATGGCCAGTCGATGGCCCGCCTGCGACTGCGCAAGCCCGGTCGTTGAGTCACCCCTACCGGGCGCAGTAATCCTGTGTCGCCGAGGACAAAGCCCGCCGATAGAACTCGTCGAGTTGCCGTGTGTCGCTGACAGTCCGGGTGGTCTGCGCGAGTTCGCCGGCGCACTCCGGTGAGTGCAGCAGCTCCCAGCGCTGCCCGATCTGGGCCAGCATGACCTGGTTGAAGCCATCGATGCGCGCCCGCGAGGCGGCCAATTCGGGCGCGGTGGAGGGCGCGGCCGCGGGGTTCAGCTTCCACTGCGCGAACCGGTAGTACTCGGCAGCCTCGGTGGCGGCGATCTGATCGGCGAAGATCCGGCGCACGTACTCGGGGTCCAGGCGTTCGCCTGCGGCCTTGGTGGCCAACTTCGCCAATTGCTGCTCCACACGCGCCGGGTCCTCGATGGCCGCTCCGGTCTGCCATTTGATGGCGGCCACGTCGTCGGCGACTTGAAGCCGCTGGGCAGCGGCGTCCACCAGGTCGGACAACGAGGATGCGCCGTCGGCCCTGGCCGGAGGGGCCAGCAGCAGGACCGCGCAGAGCACCGACGTCAGCATGTGTGACCGCATGGGCTCTATTCAAACCCTTGATCGGTGAGCGCCCAGACCCGAGCCCGCATTCCTTCGCGGCCGATCCGCACCGGAACTTGTTAGTTAGGCATGGTCGGTGGTGCTTGTGGTTGGAAGGGTTGGTACCACCACCATTGGGCGCGTTCGCCGGTCGGTCCGGGGGACGGTGCCACCGTGGGCGGGGGATTGTGCGGTCGGCGACCCAGCGGCGCGGGGTGAAGTTGTTGGCCTTCTGCATCGGTGATGGTGAGACGGTTGGCGGGGCCGGTGATGGTGATGAGACCGCGGTGGTGCAACCGATGGTGGTGAGGACAGACCAGCACGAGGTTTGCCAACTCGGTCTCGCCACCGTCTTCCCAATGTCGGATGTGATGCGCATGTAACCCTCGGGTGGCGCCGCAACCGGGGACCACACAGCAGCGGTCGCGGTGCTCAAGGGCTCGGCGGAGCCGACGGCTGATTGCGCGGATGGCGCGGCCGGCGCCGATGACCTCACCGTTGCGTTCGAACCACACCTCAAAGCCGGCGTCGCACAGCAGATATTGGCGCTCTTCTTTCGACAGTATTGGCCCCAGGTGCAGCGCCGCCGCCCGATCTTTGATGTCGAGGTGCACCACCACGGTGGTGTGTTGGCCATGGGGCCGGCGAGCGGTCTCGGTGTCCCATCCGGCCTCGACCAGACGCATGAACGCATCAGCGGTCGTCGGCAACGGGGGCGCCTGATCCGTTGCGCGGCCGTCCTGGTCATGGTCCTGTTTCCACTGGGCCATCAGGGCATCCAGATGAGACTGCAGTGCCGCATCGAATTCGGCCGCGTCCAGGTGATCGAGTTTGATTCGCCAGCAGCTGCCCTGCTCGTCGGTGACTTTGGTGAGCGATCGCGCCGGTTCTGGCCTGCGGTCGGGCTCGGGACGCGGTTCGAGCTTGATCGCGGTGCGCAGCTGGTCGACGGTGGCTACGCCGGCCAGCTGCGCGTAGTGCTCATCGGAGCCGTCGGCTGCGCGCGCGGCGATGACGCCCACCTGATCCAGCGACAGGCGACCTTCTCGCATGCCCTGAGTGCAGCGGGGAAACTCTTCGAGCCGGTGGGCCACCGTCGCGATGGTGTGGGCGTTGCTCGCTGACGCACCCGTCTTCCAGGCCAGCAGCGCTTCGACAGACCGCGCTCCGGTCGCGCCCCACAGCTCCTCACGCTCGATCTCGGCGGCGATGTCCACGATGCGTCCATCGATCGCGTTGCGCTGACCACATAACTCGGCCAGCTCCGCGAAGAGCACCTCAAGCCGTGCAGCCGGAAGCACCTCAGCACTAGCTGAAGCTGCGATCGAGGACATGTCATCAGGGTTGCAGAGGGGTACGACACGTCCGGGCACGTCGATTGCCACGCACGAGGAAATCCGCGTAATTTGACCGGGTGAGTTCCTCCGAACAGTACGGAGAAGACCCCCGGGTCGACGCCTCCCGGCACCTGACCCTGGTCGCCCGGCTCAACACCTCTGCCGTCGACGCACGCCGCGGCGTGGTCCGGATTCATCCCGAAGTTGTTGCGGCCCTAGGTATCCGGGAATGGGATGCGGTTGCTCTCACGGGCGCCCGCACCACGTCGGCGGTGGCGGGGCTCACCGGAGCGGACGCCCCGACCGGGGTGGCGCTGCTCGACGACGTGACGCTGTCCAACGCCGGCCTGCGGGACGGAACCGAAGTGGTGGTGGCCGCGGTAACGGTCTACGGTGCCCGGTCGGTGACGCTGAGCGGCTCGGCCCTGGCTTCCCAGACGCTGTCACCGACCACGCTGCGCCAGGCCCTGCTGGGCAAGGTGCTCAGCGTCGGCGACGCCGTCTCGCTGCTGCCGCGCGACCTGGGACCCGGCACCTCGACGTCGTCAGCCACCAAGGCCCTCGCCTCGGCGGTGGGGATCAGCTGGACCTCGGAGTTGCTGACCGTCACCGGCGTGGACCCGAGCGGACCGGTCAGCGTGCAGCCCAACTCGCTGGTCACCTTCGCCGACGGCTCGACGGTCCCGGTGGCCACGGTGGCCAAACCGGTCGCCCCGGCCCGGATCGCCATTGACGAACTCAAGGGCTGCGAGGCCCAGGCCGCCAAACTCGCCGAGTGGCTCAAGCTCGCGCTCGACGAGCCCCAACTGCTCAAAGCGCTGCGCGCCGGAACAAATCTCGGCGTGCTGGTGTCGGGCCCTGCCGGGGTGGGCAAGACCACGCTGGTTCGCGCGGTGTGCGAGGGACGGCGGTTGATCGAGCTGGACGGCCCGGAGATCGGGGCGCTGGCCGCCGACGAGCGGTTGGCGGCGGTGCGCTCGGCCGCGGCGCAGGTCGGCGACGGCGGCGGCGTGCTGCTGATCGCCGACGTCGACACCCTATTACCCGAACCGTCGGAGCCGGTGGCAACGCTGATCCTCGCCGAGCTGCGCAACCTGGTCGCCACCGAAGGGGTGGCGTTCGTCGCTACGTCGGCGCTACCAGATCATGTCGATTCCCGGCTACGGGCGCCGGAACTGTGCGATCGAGAGATCCGACTGAGCCTGCCCGACGGCGCCACCCGAGCGGCACTCCTGGCGACCCTGCTCATCTCGATTCCCACCGCTGAGCTGAACTTGGGTGAGATCGCGGAACGCACACCGGGTTTCGTAGCCGCAGACCTGGCCGCACTGGTCCGTGAGGCGGCCCTGCGGGCCGCATCGCGGGCCAGTGACACGGACGAAGAACCCCAGCTGATCCAGGAAGACCTGGTCGGGGCGCTCACCGTGATACGTCCGTTGTCACGGTCGGCGGCCGCAGAGATCTCCGTCGGCTCGGTCACCCTCGACGACGTGGGCGACATGGTGGCCACCAAGCAGGCACTCACCGAAGCCGTCCTGTGGCCGCTGCAGCACCCGGACACCTTCACCCGCCTTGGGATCGACCCGCCGCGCGGCGTGTTGCTCTACGGCCCGCCCGGCTGCGGAAAAACGTTCATCGTGCGCGCCCTGGCGGGATCCGGCCGGGTCAGCGTGCACGCCGTCAAGGGCGCGGAGTTGATGGACAAGTGGGTGGGCAGCAGCGAGCGCGCGGTCCGAGACCTGTTCCAGCGTGCCCGCGATTCGGCGCCGTCGCTGGTGTTCCTCGACGAGATCGACGCCCTGGCGCCGCGGCGCGGCCAGAGCTTCGACTCCGGGGTGACCGATCGCGTGGTGGCCGCGCTGCTCACCGAACTCGACGGCGCCAACCCGCTGCGTGACGTGGTGGTGGTGGGTGCGACCAACCGTCCCGACCTGATCGACCCGGCTCTGACCCGGCCGGGCAGGCTGGAGAAGCTGGTGTTCGTCGAGCCCCCCGACGCCGACGCTCGGCGCCAGATCCTGCGGGTGGCGGGGAAATCGGTTCCGTTGCACGACGACGTGGACCTGGACGCGCTGGCCGACGATTTGGAAGGCTACAGCGCCGCGGACTGCGTGGCGCTGCTGCGTGAAGCGGCCCTGACGGCGATGCGGCGCAGTATCGACGCCGCCGATGTCACCATGGCTGATGTTGCCGCGGCCCGCGAAAATGTCCGTCCCTCATTGGATCCCGCTCAGGTCGACGCACTGCGCGCGTTCGCCGACAACCGCTGACGTCAGGAGTCCTCGACCAAAGTCGCCAGCCGTGACAGGGACGCTTCCAGCGAATCGACGGTGGTGGCCCGGGCCCGCGCCAGACGATTCGGGTCGGTCAACGACGACCAGTCGTAGGTATGAGTGACCCGAGTACGTGCCGGCCCCAACGGTTCGAGTTCCCACCGCCACAGATGGCCGGCCGGTTGCAGACCGGCCTCCGCCGGACGCCAGGCGATACGCCGTCCTTCCTCGAACTCGACGACGTGGTTCTCCCGGACAGTTCCCATCGTCAGCGTCATGACGAAGATGTCTCCGACGGCATGCACGCGTTGACCGGGAGCGGCGTCGGCCAGATTCGCGTTGCCGTCCCAACGGGGTTGTCGGGCGGGATCGGCGATGAACTCGAATATCCGTGCCGCGGACGCCCCGATCACCCGGCTGGCACGCACGACGGTGGCTTGCAACGGTGATCCGACCCGATGCAAAGTGCCGTCGGGGTCAACGAACGCGAATTCCCGGAGCTGGTAGTCGGTGTCGGCCGGCCCAACAAAGCGGCCCGGAACCCCGGCAGTCGACCATTGCGCGTAGAGCTCATCGGCATCGTCGACGTAGAGGTACACACTGGCGGCCGAACGCAATGGATCATGTTCCGCCCACTCGGTCAGGTGCAGCGATACCGCGCCGCGGACGACGAATCCGTATCGGGCCGGCCCGGTGTAGGCCTGGGCGGTGAACCCAAGCCGGCGGTATCGATCCAGAGCGGCATCGAGATCGCGCACCGGGATGATCGGCGCGACCGAGGTGAATTCGATGTCAGCCATAGCGTCAGCGTACGGCGGCCATCGGACCCGCGCCTTGCTGAATGTCGACTGGCCGTGCGTTCACTCTGCGCCTAGGGCGGTGGCTACTCGAACTTTGTCGCCGTGGACGCAGAGTCAACGAGGAGTGCCGAATTCGACTCGGGCCGTGACGTTCTCGATCGCCTCGTGCAGCGCCGCCAACCTCGCCGACAGTGACGGCGCCGCCAGCACCGCGTAGCGGTCGGCCTCCCCCATCGGGACGCGGCAGGCCAGCGAGTACAGCCGCTGCACGGGGTCCTGGGAGCGCAGCCGCCGACCACCCAGCAGATTCGCTCGCCCCGGTGCCAGCCACCGCCGCTGGGCCTGGGCGATGCGCTTGTGCAACGCGACTATGCGCTCTTCAAGAGCACCGAACTGCGCATCGCTCACCTGATCCGAAGGATCATCGGGCCACGGCTCGGCGTCGGCTCGCGGGTAGGGGTCGTCGGCCAGCCATTGACGCACCCGGATGCGCTCCCCGACCCGGCAGCGCAGCACGTAGCGGCCGTCCCCGATGTCGCCGCACTCGGTGACGGTGGCCGTCGCGCCGATGTCGTGGCGCTGCTCACCGCCGCCCACCTCGCGGCCGCGGGCGATCAGCACCACCCCGAAGCGGGGGTCGTCACTGCTCAGCAGATCCGCGACCAAAACTGTGTAGCGCTGCTCGAAGATCCGCAGCGTCAGGTCTTCGCCGGGCAGCACCACCCATTGCAGCGGAAACATCGGCAGTTCCCTCATGAGATGTCGAGCTCGGCCACCAATGCATCGACCACGGCACGCAGGTCGCCGTCGTGTTCCTCGGCGACCCGGCGCTGGCGCTGGTACGACGCGCCCGTCCGATAGATGTCGGCGACCGCCGCCAACTCGTCGGCGCAGTGCAGACGCGCCGCAACCGGTTCCAGCCGATTGAGCAAGTCGTCGAGGTCATCGGTGACCAACCGCTCGTTGCTGTCGGCATCCAGGATGACCTCGGCGTCCAGGCCGTAGCGCGCCGCACGCCATTTGTTCTCCTGCACATGCCAGGGCGGCATGGTGGGCAGGCTCTCGTCGGCCTCCAGCCGTCGATCAAGGTCGACGATCAGGCAGTGCGTCAGGGCCACCAGGGCGCCGAGTTCGCGCAAGTTGGACACCCCGTCACAGACCCGCACCTCGATCGTGCCCAGATGGGGTGAAGGCCTTATGTCCCAACGTATCTCGTTGGTGTGATCGATGATCCCGGTCTTCTTCTGGTCGTAGACGAAGCCCTCGAACTCCGCCCAGGTCTGAAACTGGAACGGCAGACCCGCGGTGGGCAACTGCTGGAACATCATCGCGCGGTTGCTGGCGTAGCCGGTGTCATGACCGTCCCACCAGGGCGAGGACGCCGACAACGCCAGCAGATGCGGATAGTGCTGCAGCAGCGACGAAATGATCGGCATCACCTTGTAGGACGAGGAGACCCCGACGTGGACGTGCACCCCCCAGATCAGCATCTGGCGACCCCACCACTGAGTACGTTTGATCAACTCGGCATAGCGGGGGGCATCGGTCAGCTTCTGCGCCGACCACTGGGCGAACGGGTGGGTGCCGGCGCCGAACAGTTCCATGCCCTGGGCGTGCACTATCGGGCGGGTCGTCGTCAGCGTCTGGCGCAGATCGTCGATCGCCTCACCGGTGGTGTCGCAGATGCCCGTGACCAGCTCAACGGTGTTGCGCAGCAATTCCTTGTGCACACGCGGGTTCTCGCCGAGCTCGGACAGGACCGCACTGGCTTCGTTGCTCAGGTCACGTGTCTGGGCATCGACGAGGGCCAACTCCCATTCCACCCCGAGGGTGGGCCGGGCACTGCGAGCGAACTCGATGCGGGCTTCGGACCGCGAGGAAGCCCAGCTGTTCGGCGGGCTATCCGGCGCCGATAACACCACACGCAATCCGCTTTCCGGCGTCTCCGGTGGTCAGCGTGGTCTGGTCCGGGCCGGGCGTGCCGTTGACCTGGGTGTAGCGGTCCGCCGGGATGTTGGCGAAGTTGTCGTCGTCGGCGTGGACGACGATCGAGGTCCCGTCGCCGGCGAGCAGCTCAGCCTTGGTGAACGCGTCAGTGGTTGTCACCAGCAGACCACTGCCGTCCGAACGCACCTGCAGAGAGGTCAGATCGCCACTCTGCGGGTGCTCGCTGTGGCCGGGAGCCTGGAAGTGGCCGCCGGCCGACAGGAAGGGCCCCGGGGCCCCACCGCTGGGGGCCACCGAGTCCGCCTCGCACTTGCCGACGCCGTGGATGTGCAGACCGTGGAAACCGGGAGACAGCACACCCGGGCTGGTGGTCCGGACCGTGACGGTGGCGAACTCCTTGCCACCGGCCTTGCTGAACTCGAATGTCGCGGTGGCCACCTGGCCGCCGTCGGGGGTCGTCAGGTGCGCAACCAGATTGTCCGAGCCACCCGGGCCACCCGACTCGGACTCCCCGGCCGACGGCGCCGCCGAACCGGTCCAGATTGCGGGCGTGGTGCCGGGAACGTCCGACGGCACCTGGTTGGGGGGACTACATGCCGCGAGCAACGCAATCGGGGTGGCGAAGACGACGGCGGTAAGAGCTCTGCGGTGACCTGTGACCATGCGAGGAGCTTAACCCGCGACCACCACGATGACGCCCGGTGGTTGCTCGGCCACGTCAGGGATGCGTGGCTCCACGACGGCTCCCAGCACGTCGGCCACCGAACGGGCCGCATCCTGCTCGCCCTCGGCGTCGCTGAAGTAGACGGTGGTCTGGGTGACCTCGGGCATTTCGAGGTTTCCAACCTCGGTCACGTTCCAGCCGGCTTCACGCAGCCGATCTGCGGTGTGCCCGGCCAGTCCGGCCTGTTCGGAGATGTTGAAGACCCGCACGTCGGTTCTGCGTGCCGGGCGTTCCGGGGTGGCCGACGCCGAGACGGTGGTCACCGGCTGGGCAGTCGGTGCGCGGTCGGCGTCGTCGTCGTTGCCCGACGAACCGAGGGCTTGGAAACCGACCAGCAAAAAGACGGTGCCCAAAAACAGCAGCACCATCACCATGGCCCGGAGCGGAAGTCGGGTGGAGTCGGGAACGTGGTCGTTCATTGCGCCCACTGTATCGAGGAGCGGGCCATAACCAATAAACGCCAGACAATCACGGTGTTGAGGCGGTCAGGTGATGTCGAAACCGAGCCGACGAGCGGCGCGAGCCTTCTGACGACTGGACCGCAGCCTGCGCAGCCTTTTGACCAGCATCGGATCGGCAGCCAGGGCCTCGGGACGGTCGACAAGCGCGTTGAGCACCTGGTAGTAGCGGGTCGCTGACAGCGCGAAGCGCTCCTTGATGGCCTCTTCCTTGGCGCCGGCGTACTTCCACCAGTCCCGCTCGAAGGACAGGATGTCGTGTTCGCGACGGCTCAGGCCGTCGGTGAGTTCCGAATCGTCCCCTGAGCGATTCGTCTGCGCCATGGCGCCGTCCATATCGTTTCCTGGACCCTTCCGGAAAGTTCACTCGCTGCAAACGTTCGCTTGTTTTCGGCGACGTGTTCTGCGCGAATATTGAATCACGCCAGGCGGTGTTGAATCGGGAGCCGGCCCCGCGCGTCGCCGTGGCCGCTGCAGTCGACCAGCGGCGGGCACCTAAGATTTGCGGTCATGGCCGTCCTTCCCATCCGCATTGTGGGCGATCCCGTCCTGCACACCCCGACCAGCCCGGTGCCCGTCGCCGAGGATGGATCCCTGCCCGCTGACCTCGGCGAGCTGATCACCACGATGTACGAGACCATGGACGCCGCGAACGGCGTCGGCTTGGCCGCCAACCAGGTCGGGGTAGGTCTGCGGGTCTTCGTCTATGACTGTGCCGACGACCGCCGCTCCACCACGCGACGTCGCGGAGTCGTGGTCAATCCGGTGCTGGAGACCTCCGAGCGGCCCGAGACCATGCCCGATCCCGATGACGACGACGAAGGCTGCCTGTCGGTGCCCGGCGAGTCGTTTCCGACCGGCCGGGCGGAGTGGGCGCGGGTCACGGGGTTGGACGCCGATGGCAGCCCAGTGACATTGGAAGGCACCGGACTGTTTGCCCGCATGCTGCAACACGAGACCGGCCACCTCGATGGCCTGCTCTATCTGGACATGTTGGTGGGCCGCAACGCCCGCGCCGGGAAACGGGCGGTCAAGTCCAACGGTTGGGGCGTGCCCGGCCTGTCGTGGATCCCGGGCGATGTGCCCGATCCGTTCGGTCACTGACGAGCCCGCGTGTCCGAGCCCCCCGAACTGCCTGAGATCGGCGTCCGGGTGAGTCTGCGCTACTTGCGCGCTCCCGGCTCCCAGCCACCGATGGGCGACGTGATCGGGCATCTGGTGGCCACCGGGCCGCTGGTTCGGGTGCGCTCGGCCGACGGGGTGGTCCACGACTGTCGGCACGCCGATGTGTTGTACGTGCGACGACTGACCGATCGGCCGGTGAAGAACTCAGCGATCCGTTCCGTCGAACACGCCGCCGCGCTCGCCTGGCCGGGCAGCGAAAACCAATGGCTCGACGGCTGGCTGCTGCGGGCCGGACCTGGCGCCGACCTCGCCGCCAATTCGGCTGTGCCACTGGACATGTTCGCCCATCCGAGCTCCATTCCGGCTATCCGCGACTGGTACGCGCAGCGCGGTCTGCCGCCGTACCTGGCGGTGCCGGAGCGCCTGCTACGGATGCCGGCGGGCGTTGCGCTCCAGTATGAGACCCGAACCTTGGTGTGCGACGTCACCGCCGGGACGGCGTCTGACGACATGGTGATGGACGCCGAACCCGACGCCGCCTGGCTGACCTTCGCCCGTGACCACGGCGCGACAGCTCCTCAGGAGGTGCTGACCGCAGTGATCGACGGCCACGTGGTCTTTGCCTCGATTCCCGGTGTGGCCATCGGGAGGGGCAGCGTCACCGAGGGGCCAGAGGGAACTCGCTGGCTCGGGCTGACGGCAGTTCAGGTGGCCGAAGGCCACCGCCGGCGCGGGCACGGCCGACGGATCTGCGCCGCGTTGGCGGCCTGGGGCGCCGACCGCGGCGCAACCCGCGGCTACGCCATCGTCCCCACCACCGACCCGGCGGCATTCGGGTTCTTCGAAGCAGCCGGATTCGCCGGCCAACACCGCACCGGCTACATCGACGCTCGGTCACTGAGCGGCTAAGTAGGGTGGCTGCGTGACTGCGCTGCGACTGGCCACCTGGAACGTCAACTCCATCAGGACCCGAGTGGATCGGGTGACCGATTGGCTGGCCCGCGCCGACGTCGATGTCCTGGCCATACAGGAGACCAAGTGCACCGACGCCCAATTCCCCACACTGCCGTTTCACGAATTGGGCTACGAGGTCGCCCATGTCGGCCTGAACCAGTGGAATGGGGTGGCGATCGCATCGCGGGTCGGGCTGGACGATGTCGAAGTCGGGTTTCCCGGCCAGCCCGGCTGGGCCAAGGCCGACGCCGATCCCGCCGTGGAGGCGCGGGCGCTGGGGGCTACCTGCGGCGGGGTGCGGGTCTGGAGCCTGTACGTGCCGAACGGCCGCGCCCTCGACGACCCGCACTACACCTACAAGCTCAATTGGTTGGCCGCGCTGCGTAATACCGCCGAGGGCTGGTTGCAGAACGACCCCACGGCACCGATCGCACTGGTGGGCGACTGGAACATCGCGCCACACGACGACGACGTCTGGAGTATGGAGTTCTTCGAGGGGGCGACACACGTCTCGCAACCCGAGCGCTTGGCGTTTCAGGCGATGGCCGACGCGAAGTTCCTCGATGTGGTGCGACCTTTCACTCCCGGGCCCGGGGTCTACACATACTGGGATTACACCCAGCTGCGGTTTCCGAAGAAGCAGGGCATGCGCATCGATTTCATCCTGGGCTCCCCTGCATTGGCGTCTCGGGTAGCGCACGCCGAGATCGTCCGTGACGAACGCAAAGGCAAGTCCCCGAGTGACCACGCGCCGGTGCTCGTCGAGATCCGGCGGGACTGATTGGCGCGTCTCAGTTCTATGAATGTCTCAGTTCTATGAATTCGGTGTGGATTTCGGACCGCTGGCGGAATCGCGCATAAGATGGGCGGATTATCCAATTTGCTCATTTGAAGGGCAGGGAATTCCCATGAACGCCGTCGCAGGGACGGTACGAAAAGTGGCCGGAGCGGCAAGCCGCGCGGTCACGATGACCACTGAAGCGGCCGGAGCCATCGGCGGAGCCGCAGTCAACGGGGCAATCGGCGGCGTGAAGGGAGCAGCTAGCGGCGTTCAGCGCGGGCTGCGCACCGGCAGCCACTCGACGCCGGCGGCTGCGCTGACCCTGGGCGCCCTCGGCGTTGCGGGGCTGGTCGAGTGGCCGGTTTTGGTGGCGGTGGGCGGCACGGCACTGGTGCTCAAGCAGCTGTCGGACCGGTCTAAGGACAGCAAGGCGCAGGCCAAGGCCCCCGCCCCGGCCGCACGGCCGGCCAAGCCGGTGCAGGCAGTGCCGCCGCTCAAGGCCGCAAAGCCGGCGAAGTCGACGGGATCTTCGACGTCGGCGCGCCGCAGCCCGCAACCGAAGAAGACGGCGGCACGGCAAACGCGTACCGGCGCCGGCAGCAGCACCCGCACGCGCACCCGCCACTAGTCGGGTGCGAGTGAATCTAGGCCACGCCTTCCGGCGCTCTCTCCCGCTGCGCGCAGCAAATTTCGGTATTCAACTCACCTCCGCACTGGTCGAGGCCTCGGTGCAGACCGCTGCCGACGTGGCCGGCGCGGTGTTGCCGAACGGCGACGGCGCTCCGGTGCTGTCCCGGCGATGCTTCCGCGGCGAGGGACGGGCCTGGGTCGAGGTCCGTGGTCTCGACGGTCCCGCCGGAGCCGAACTGGCGACCGCAGTGCAGGGCGCGGCCCGTGCATTGCCCGGGGTGACCTCGGTCCGGTTGAACCACCCGTTGTCCCGTCTGGTGGTCGGGCTGGACACCACCGGCGGTGACACCGTGTCGATGCGCGCACTGTGCCAGGTGGTCGCCGACGCCGAGAGCCAGTACGGGGCGGAATCAGCCGGCGGACGCCCGCCGGTGAGCCTGCCCGGTGACGGAATGACTCAGGCACTGCGTGTGGCGACACTGGGCGCCAATATCGCCGGGCTCGGCGTGGCAACCGTGGGGCGGCTGCTGCGGGTGCCGGGCCTGCCCTTGGGCCTGGAAGCCGGCGTGGTCGTCATCGACTACCAACCCCGACTGCGCCGGCTGTTGGAGGACAACCTCGGTAAGCAGGCGACCGATGCCCTGTTGGCGCTGGCCAGCGCGGGCGTGCACACCCTCAACCAGGCGCCGACGTCGCTGGCGGTGGACCTGTCGGTCGAGGCGATGCGCACCGGGGAGGAACGCGCCGAGGCAAGGGCCTGGCGCCGCCTCGAACCGGAGCTCGCCGACCACGCCGGCCACCCCCCGGTGGCCGCACCCCAACGCCCGTCGCCACGACCGGCCGGTCCCGTAGAACGACACGTGACACGGAGCGCCTGGGCACAGGTCGTCGGCGCCGGGGTGATCGGTGCTGTGACCCGCAATCCCGATCTCGCCGGAACGGCGGCCGCGGTGACCGCGCCCAAGGCGACCCGTACGGCACGCGAGGCATTCGCCGCCACCCTGGGCCGGGGTTTGGCCGATCACCACGGCACCGTGGTGCTGCGTCCGGGCAGTCTGCGTGAGCTCGACCGCGTTGACACCGTGATCATCGATCCCCGCGTGCTGTGTGGCGACACCCTGCGGGTGATGCAGGTACGCGGCGCCGACGACGACGAACTGCGTGCGGCGTGGACGCAGGCTCAAGCCAAGTTGACCGAGGCCGGACTCACCGCCGGATGGCATCGGGTCGGCGCCCGAGCCGGCGTACAGGCCTCGTTCCAGCCCGCACTGCTTCCCCTGGCCGCCGCAGTGGTGACCGAAGCCCGCCGCGCCGATGTCGAAGTGGTCTCTGTCGAGGCCGAGGCACTCGGTGAGCTGCGGCCGGTCTTCGACGAGATCAGGCCCCTGAACGGGGCCTCCACAGACGAGGCCCTGGCTGCCGCGGTGTCCACCTACCAGGGCGAGGGCCATGACGTCGCGGTGCTGTCTGCCACGGCCGTGCAGGCGCTCGCGGCGGCCGACGTGGCGCTGGGCATGCTGCCTGACGACGGCGTCCCACCTTGGTATGCCGACCTGCTGCTGACCGACCTGGGCGCGGTGTGGCGCATCCTGCACGCGCTGCCGGCCGCTCGCTCCGCCAGCCGTCGCGGGGTCGAGCTCGCCACCGGCGCCACCGCCTTGGGTTCACTGCTGATGCTGCCCGGTGTGCGCGGCAGCGGACCGGGTCCGGTGACCACCGGAGCAGCAGCGGGAGCGCTGTCGGGCTACTGGTTGGCCCGCCGCGCCGTGGACACCGCGGTACCCCGACCGGCGGCGGTGCACGAATGGCACGCCATGTCGGTCGACCAGGTGCGGGCTGTCCTGCCGCCACCGGAGTTGGACGAGTCGACCACCCCGCCGCACCACGCTCCCGCCGCCGCAGCCGCATTGGCGGCCGTCGATCTTGCCCGCCGCGGGGCACAGCGAACCGCACCGCCGCGGCTGTTGCGGCAGTTCGCCCAAGCCGTGCGCAGCGAGCTGTCCGACCCGATCACCCCGGTGCTGGCGCTGGGGGCTGCAGCCAGCGCAGTGCTGGGCTCCCCCGTCGACGCCATGTTGGTCGGCTCGGTGTTGGGCGGCAACGCGATGCTGGCCGCCGCACAGCGGTTGGTCGCCGAGCGTCGGCTCAGTGTCCTGCTCAATGAGCAGGTCGCCCCGGCGCGCAAGGTGCTGCCGGACGGCAGCCACTGCGAGATCCCGGCCGAGGAACTGCTGCCGGGTGATGTGATCGAGGTGCATGCCCATGAGGTGGTTCCCGCCGATGGCCGGCTGATCGACGCGATCGATCTCGAGGTCGACGAGTCGTCGCTGACCGGCGAATCGCTGACGGTGGTCAAGCAGGTCGAGGCCACTCCCGGTGCCGATCTGGCCGACCGCGAATGCATGGTCTATGCCGGGACCACGGTGGTTACCGGGACCGCGGTGGCATTGGTGACCGCGATCGGCGGCGACACCCACGGACGCCGGGCCGCCGAGCTGGTGGCCGGTGAGCACTCCGCGGTCGGCTTGCAGCATCAACTGAGCCTGCTCACCGGCAAGGCATGGCGGATCAGCCTGGCCGGCGGTGCGCTGGTAACGGGGCTGGGCATGGCCCGCCGGATCGGGCTGCGGCAGGCAGTGGCCAGCGGGATCGCGGTCAGCGTCGCGGCCATACCCGAGGGCCTGCCCCTAGTGGCCACCCTGGCGCAACAGGCGTCGGCACGACGGTTGACCAAATCCGGGGTGCTCGTTCGGGTGCCGCGTTCGGTGGAAGCGCTGGGCCGCGTCGACGTCGTCTGTTTCGACAAAACCGGAACACTGAGCAAGAACCGGTTGCGGGTCTCGCAGGTACACCCGGCGGCGGGCTTCACCGAGCACGACGTGCTGCACTTCGCGGCAAGCGCAGCACCGGTGCCCAACGGCACCCGCCAGGTACACGCCACAGACAACGCCATCGTGGAAGGCGCTGAGTCCGCGGGGGCATCCGCGCCTGCAGGTCCCGCGGCGCACCTGCCGTTCCGCTCCGGGCGCCCGTACTCGGCGTCGGTGCGCGGCACCGAGCTGACGCTCAAGGGCGCCCCGGAAATGGTGTTGGCGTGCACCGGGGCCGGTCCGGCCGTCAAACAGTCGGTGGCCGCGCTGGCCGGCGACGGATTGCGGGTGATCGCGGTGGCCCGCAGGGAACTGACTCCCGCGCAGCGCAAGGCGTTAGGTGCAGATCCCGAACCCGACCAGATCGCCGAGGTCTGCCGCGAAGGTCTGACCTTCGTGGGCCTGCTCGGACTGTCCGACACCCCGCGCGACGAGGCCACCGAACTGCTCGCCGACCTCAAGCGCCGTCGGATTCCGGTGCGCCTCATCACCGGCGACCATCCGCTGACCGCGACGGCTATCGCACGGGAGCTGGGCCTGGAGGTCGACAGCGATCAGGTGATCAGCGGCGCACAATGGGATGCGTTGTCCCGCAAGGACCAGGAACTCGCGGTGGCCGATCGGGTGGTGTTCGCTCGGATGTCCCCCGAGAACAAGGTGCAGATCGTCCAGACCCTGGAACGCACCGGCCAGGTCACGGCGATGGTCGGGGACGGCGCCAACGACGCCGCGGCGATCCGCGCAGCCACCGTCGGGATCGCGGTGGTCGCACACGGCAGCGAGGCGGCCAGCAGCGCCGCCGACGTCGTGCTGCTCGACGAGCGAATCGACACGCTGCTCGACGCGCTGGACGAGGGCCGCGAGTTGTGGCAACGGGTGCAGGCCGCCGTGGCGGTGCTGCTGGGTGGCAACGCCGGCGAGGTGGCATTCGCGATCATCGGCAGCGCGCTGACCGGCCGCTCTCCGCTGAACGCCCGCCAGCTGCTGCTGGTCAACATGCTGACGGATGCGTTGCCGGCCACCGCACTGGCGGTCAGCTCCCTCAACGAGCAGGCCGCCGCGGGCGGGCACGGTCCCGACGAGCGCGCGCTGTGGCGCACGGTCGCCGTGCGCGGCGTGACGACGGCGTCGGCCGCGGTGGGCGCATGGGGCCTGGCCTCGGTCACCGGCCTGCCGCAGCGGGCCTCCACGGTGGCGTTGGTGTCACTGGTCGCCACGCAGCTGGGGCAGACCCTGTTGGACTCCCGCGATCCGGTGGTGGTGGCAACTGCCTTCGGCTCGCTCGGGGTGATGGGGACCTTGATCACCATTCCCGGTGTGAGCCAGCTGCTGGGTTGCACCCCGATCGGTCCGCTGGGCTGGGCCCAGGCGCTGGGCACGGCGACGGTGGCCACCGTCGGCGCTGCCGTGGTACCCCGGCTGTGGTCGGGGCTGCAGGAGAACGCCGCGAAGCCCAAGGAGTTCATTGTTCCCGGACCGCGGCAACCGCACGGTCCGCCGTCCTCCAACGGTCGGGCCGCGCCGCGGCTGCGGCTTGTGCACAATGAGGACACTGACTCTCGCCGCGTAACGGTCGCGGCCCGATCATCCGGCGATCAGTCGCCACCAGGAGGTTCATGATGGCGGACAAGCCGCGGCGCAACGCATCCCAGCAGGAGGCCGTCGCCCACATTCGCGCCGCGGAGGGGTTTGCCGTGGAATTGCCGCTGTTCGGCAAGGTGACGGTGCCTCGACCCGAGCAACTGGCCTATTACGGCGGGCTGGCACTGCTGGCCGCTTTCGAGATCATCGACTGGCCGGTGGCCGTGGCGGTGGCTGCCGGCCACATTTTGGCCAGCAACCACCGCAGTGAGGTTCTGGAACAGCTCGGCGAGGCCTTAGAAGACGCGGAGTAGACGTCCTCTGACTGAAGCTCAGTCGCTGACGGTCAGCACTCCGACGCGCCACAGGAGTGCGTACATCTGGTGCAGCGGTCCACTGAGCAGCCGCGTGGTCATGTCGACCACCGGGTCCGAGGTGGGCGCGGCGGGCGCGGCAGGACGACGGTCCAGCGTCTTCACCGTGCTCGTCGCACGGGGGGCCGGAGCCGAGATGTCGGTGTAAGCGATTGCAACCATGATGGCCTCCTAGTCGCGTAACGGTGCTACGCGCTCAACAGAGAGCCAGGTCGTGGCTCAGCTGGAGGCGGTATGCGACCGTTCGGATGGGGACGGAACAGACGTCAGATATCGACTCGGACTATCACCGGAACTCATTCGTCCCACACCTCCTCTCGGTCGCGGGCACGCGCTGGCGTGCCAGGTTCACCGCATGCGTAGGAGGGCAGCCCCGATACCCGGGAGACCGCACCCCTCTCGTCAGAGTTTCGACACTGCACGGCGTGTCCCTTTCGGGAAGCCACTTGGGCTCAACCCTTAAGCCGGGAGGAGCTGTCCTGACCCGGGGCGTCTTTCGACGTTCGGGGTCAGTGGCCTATGTCCGTGCAGACGCCTCACCTAACGAGGTGCTTGCATGACCCATAGTGCCTCACGCGTCAGACTCGGTCAACTCCATCGCCGCGCGGGTCGGGCACCGTTGCCGAAACGCAACATCCACGCACCCCTACCAGCACTTTGGCCCCAACAGCACCCGAAATCAGTCCCGCGAGTTCACCGGCTCGGCGGCATACCGGCCGGGCGTGCGCCACGATGCGAGCGCGCCGAGCAGCATCATCACCGCCGCCGCGGCGAACACCACGGCCAGGCCGGCATGGAACGGACCCGAGATCAGCTGCGGGAAGAAGCTGTGCCCGGTCAAGGTGTTCACGTCGACACCCGGCTGGGCCAGCACACCCGACGGAGCCAGCAGTTCACCGACCGGGTTGTAGCCCAGAAACGCCGCGAACAGGCTGCCCACCGGCGGGGTGTTGGCCACCTGGTCGGCGACGTCGGCGGGCACACCCTGCGCCTGCAGCCCCGTTTCCAAAGCCGCCGGCAGTGTGTTGGCCAGGCCGATCACCATCAGCGAGAAGAAGATGCCGATCGACAGGGACGTACCGGCATTGAAGAACGTGGCCCGCACGCCCGAGGCCGCCCCCCGCTGATCGGCAGGCACGCTGGACATGACCACGGCACTGTTGGGTGCGGTGAAGATGCCGCCCCCCAGCCCGTTGAGGAACACCAGCGCCGCAAAAACCCAGTAGTCGAAATTGACCGGAAGCAGCACCAACCCCACGAACGTCGCCGCCATCAGCAGCATGCCGCCCACGGTGAACGGTCGGGCACCATGGCGATCCGACAACGAGCCGGCCAGTGGACCGGCCAACAAGAATCCGGCAGTCATAGGCAGCAGGTAGATGCCCGCCCACAATGGCGTCGATTCATAGCTGTAGCCGTGCAGCGGCAGCCAGATGCCCTGCAGCCAGATGATCAGCATGAACTGCATTCCGCCACGACCGATCGCCGACAACAGGCCGGCGGCATTGGCGATCCCGAACGCGGGAATCATGAACAGCCGTACGTCGAGCAACGGCGCCGCGACCCGCAACTCGATGAAGCAGAACAGGACCAGCAGCACCACGCCGAGCGCCAGCGAACCCAGCACGGCCGGACTGGTCCAGCTGGTCGGCGAATCCCCATGCGGCTGAATGGTGTAGGTGATGGCGGTCAGCAACACGGTCAGGCCCAGGCCCAGGGTGGCGGTGCCCGCCCAGTCCAGCTTCGCCGGTGCCCGCTGGCCAAGCTCGTGTAGCGAGCGCAGTGACCAGACGCTGCCCAGCACTCCGATCGGCACCCCGACCCAGAACACCGCTCGCCAGTCCCATTCCGACAGCACGCCACCGATGAGCAGACCGACGAAGGACCCCGCGACGGCGGCCACCTGGTTGACACCCAGGGCCATGCCACGCTGATTGGCCGGGAATGCGTCGGTGAGGATCGCCGACGACGACGCCATCAACATCGCACCGCCCACACCCTGGACCACCCGCCACGCGATCAGCCACTGCGCGCCGCGGCCCATGTCGAACGGGTCGACCGACAACGCGATCGCGGCCACGGTGAACACCACGAATCCGACGTTGTAGATCCGCACCCTGCCGAACATGTCCCCGAGCCGGCCGAAGAACACCACCAGCACGGCCGACACCAGGAGATAGCCCATCAACATCCACAGCAGGTAGCTGACGTTCGCCGGCTCCAGCGGGTTCAGACCGATACCCCGGAAGATCGCCGGCATCGAGATCAGCACGATCGAGCCGTTGATGGTGGCCAGCACCACGCCCAGGGTGGTGTTGGACAGTGCGACCCATTTGTAGCGCGGGTGGTCACGGTCGTAGCGAAGCCGGCGGCGCGCGGTGGCGACCGCACCCGGATCCGGGTCCGCGACGTCGAGACTGCCCTGCTCGATCTGCGACGTCATGCCTCTATCAGCTCCCTCTGCTCCGGCCACATATATTAGCTAAGCAAATGATTAGGCACCTAATTGCGTTCGGAGCCTGCAGCGCCTTACTTCGGGTGCCGCGCTGCGATAGCGTGGCAGTGCACCAATCGACAGTGCTGAACTCATAGAAACCGCGGGAGCGCAGGCAGTGCGCTGAGAGGACGGCCGATGCCGTCGACCGTACGAACCTGATCGGGTAATGCCGGCAAGGGAGAGGAAGAAACATGACTGATGTCGTGACCGAGCCGCAGGTGACCACCGGGCCCATCCCCTACAGCGAGAAGGTCTACCGCGAAATCGAGGCGCCCGGTGGCGTCGTGATGAAGGTGCCATTCCGGCGGATCAACCTGACCACCGGTGAGCACTTCGACGTCTACGACACCTCCGGCCCGTACACCGAGACCAATGCCGACATCGACCTGCATCGCGGCTTGCCGCCGCGCCCAGGTGTGGTGCGGGATCGGGGCACCCAGTTGCAGCGCGCCCAGGCCGGTGAGATCACCGCCGAGATGGCCTTCATCGCCGCCCGCGAGGGGGTTCCTGCCGAACTGGTCCGCGACGAGGTCGCGCGTGGGCGGGCGGTGATCCCGGCCAACCACAACCATCCCGAGCTGGAGCCGATGATCATCGGCAAGGCGTTCAAGGTGAAGATCAACGCCAATATCGGCAACTCCGCCGTCACCAGCTCGATCGCCGAAGAGGTGGACAAGCTGGTGTGGGCCACCCGCTGGGGCGCCGACAACGTGATGGACCTGTCCACCGGCAAGGACATTCACGAGACCCGGGAGTGGATTCTGCGCAACTCCCCGGTGCCGATCGGTACGGTGCCGATCTACCAGGCGCTGGAGAAGGTCAACGGCGACCCGACCAAACTGACCTGGGAGCTGTACCGAGACACCGTGATCGAGCAGTGCGAGCAGGGCGTGGACTACATGACCGTGCACGCCGGGGTGCTGTTGCGCTATGTGCCACTGACTGCCAAGCGGGTCACCGGCATCGTGTCTCGCGGCGGTTCGATCATGGCGGCGTGGTGCCTGTCGCGGCATCAGGAATCGTTCCTCTACACCCACTTCGAGGAACTGGCCGACATTCTGGCCAGCTACGACGTCACGTTCTCCCTCGGCGACGGTCTGCGGCCCGGTTCGATCGCCGACGCCAACGACGAGGCGCAGTTCGCCGAACTGCGCACCCTGGGTGAGCTGACCAAGATCGCCAAATCGCGTGGCGCACAGGTGATGATCGAAGGCCCGGGGCACGTCCCGATGCACAAGATCGTCGAGAACGTCCGGCTGGAGGAGGAATGGTGCGACGAGGCGCCGTTCTACACCCTGGGGCCGCTGGCAACCGACATCGCACCGGCCTACGACCACATCACCTCGGCGATCGGCGCGGCCATCATCGCCCAGGCCGGGACCGCGATGCTGTGCTACGTGACCCCCAAGGAGCACCTGGGACTGCCGGATCGCAAGGACGTCAAGGACGGCGTGATCGCCTATCGGATCGCCGCGCACTCCGCCGACCTGGCCAAGGGACATCCGGGCGCTCAGGACCGCGATAACGCACTGTCCAAGGCCCGCTTCGAGTTTCGGTGGTACGACCAGTTCGCGTTGTCCCTGGATCCGGACACGGCGCGTGAATACCACGACGAGACGCTGCCGGCCGAGCCGGCCAAGTCCGCGCACTTCTGCTCGATGTGCGGACCGAAGTTCTGCTCGATGCGGATCAGCCACGACGTGCGCGACTACGCCAGTGAGCACGGGTTGCAGACCCAGGACGACATAGACGCCGCCATCGCCAAAGGCATGGATGAGAAGTCGGCCGAGTTCGCCGATCACGGCAACCGGGTGTACCTGCCCATCACCACCTAGTGGAGTTCCTGCCGCTATCCCCGCCGGCGACCACTCCGGTGCGGATACTCACCGTTGCCGGATCGGATTCCGGCGGCGGCGCCGGCATTCAGGCGGACATGCGCACCAGCGCAATGCTCGGGGTGCACGCGTGCGTCGCGGTGACTGCAGTGACCGTGCAGAACACACTGGGAGTGAAGAGCTTTCACGAGGTTCCTGCCAGCACCGTCGCCGCCCAGATCGTGGCGGTGGTGTCTGACATCGGAATCCAGGCCGCCAAGACCGGGATGCTGGCGTCGGCTGAGATCATCACCGCTGTGGCCGCCACCTGGCGGGAACTCGGGCTGACCGTTCCGTTGGTGGTCGACCCGGTGTCGGCTTCCATGCATGGTGATGCCCTGCTGGCGTCGTCGGCGCTGGATGCGCTGCGCGACAGCCTGTTCCCGCTCGCGACCCTGGTGACGCCGAACCTGCACGAGGTGCGGTTGCTGGTCGGGATCGACGTCGTTGACGCCGCATCACAGCGGGCTGCCGCCCGTGCACTGCACGCGTTGGGACCTCAGTGGGTGTTGGTTAAAGGCGGGCACCTCCCGTCCACCCAACACAGTCCAGACCTGCTGTTCGACGGCGACGATTTTCTGGAGTTCCCAGGGCCGAGGGTGTCCACCGCCGACGACCACGGCGCCGGTGACACGCTCGCGGCGGCGACGGCGGCGGCACTGGCCCAGGGTTTCTCCGTTCCGGACGCAGTGGGTTTCGCCAAGCGCTGGGTCACCGAGTGCCTGCGGGCCGCCTACCCCCTGGGCCACGGACACGGCCCGGTCTCACCACTGTTCCGGCTGGGAGCGAACCGCTCGTGATCAGCCAAGACCTGTTGGAGATAGCCGGAATCGCCCACCTGCCTGAGAGCACACCGGCGGGGGTGGTGCTGCTGGCCCACGGCGCCGGAGGTGATCGGGACTCGCCGATGCTGCAACGGCTGTGTCAGGAGTGGTCACGCCGCGGCTACCTGGCGATCCGCTACAACCTGCCGTTCCGGCGACGCCGCCCCAAGGGCCCGCCGTCGGGGTCGGGCACCGGCGACCGCGACGGCATCACCGAGGCGATCGGGTATGTCCGCGGCCTGGCCGACGGCCCGCTGATCGTCGGAGGGCATTCCTACGGCGGCCGACAGACCTCGATGGTGGTGGCCGCCGGAGGTGTTGCCGTCGACCTGCTGACGTTGTTCTCCTATCCGCTGCATCCCCCGGGGAAACCCGAGCGCACCCGAACCGAGCATCTGCCAACGATCGGGGTGCCGACGGTGTTCACCCACGGAGGCTCGGACAGCTTCGGCACCGGCGCCGAGATTCGCGCCGCCGCCGCACTGATTCCCGCCCCGCATGAGGTCGTCGAGATTCCCGGTGCCCGCCACGATCTGGCGTCGAAGACCCTGGACGTGCCCACGCTGGCGGTGGATGCGGCGCTGCGCCTGCTGGGCTGAACCCGCCAGGTCAGGGCAGCACGACGACGCTGGCCGCGTAGCTCAATCCCGACCCGTAGCCCAGTAGCAGGGCCAGATCACCGGACTTGGCGGTGCCGGCCGTCAGCAGTTGCTCCATCGCCAGCGGGATGGAGGCTGCGGAGGTGTTGCCGCTGTGCTCGATGTCGTTGGCGATGACGACGTCGGGGCGCAACTCAAGGCTCTTGGCGATCAGGGCGTTGATCCGGGCATTGGCCTGGTGGGGAATGAAGACATCGATGTCGTGGGCTTCCAGACCCGCCGCCGCGATGGCACGTTTCCCGACGCCGCTCATTTCGTATGCTGCCCAACGGAATACCGTGCTTCCGTCCATCCGGAGGAAAGGGCGCTGGCCGTCCGGCAGCTCGGTGTAGCTGATCCAGTCGATGTCCTGACGGATCGCGTCACAGTACTGGCCGTCGGTGCCCCAGACCGTCGCGCCGATACCGTGCGCCGGCGTCTCCCCGACCACGACCGCCCCGGCTCCGTCACCGAAGATGAAGCAATTCGAGCGATCGGTCATGTCGATCGTCGGGGAGAGCACCTCAGAACCGATCACCAACGCGGTGTTGACGGTGCGGCCGCGGAGCAGATCGGCCGCCACTGACAGGGCATAGCCGAATCCCGCGCACCCGGTGGCCACATCGAACGCCGGCACCCCTGGCGCGCCGAGACCGACCGCGACGGTGGGCGCACACGAGGGGGTCTGGCGGAAGTTGGTACTGGTAGCCACGATCACCGCATCCACTGCGGCGCCGTCGATCCCGGCATGCGCCAGCGCGTTGCGGCCTGCCTCGATGGCCAGGCCCGTCACGGTGTCGGCCTCCCCGGCGAATCGTCGGGTCTTGATCCCGGTGCGCGAAAAGATCCACTCGTCGGAGGAGTCGATGTGCTGGCAGATCTCATCGTTGGTGACCACACGCGGCGGGCGAGCGGCGCCTACGCCGAGCAGGCCGACCGGACGGTTTGTCGCGGCATGGCGAATCTTGCTCAAGTAGGTGTCTCTCCGTGGTTGGACAACAGCTGGCCGAAGCGTCTCACCCTAGCGTCTCGGCAGCCCCGGGGGTACGGCCTCAGCGGTCGTAGTCGTCCTCATCCGAGGGCAACCCCTGGTGTTGTTCGATCACATCGGCGATGTCGGCGTTGTCGCCGGGAGTGATCTCGGCGCCCGGAGCCTCCTCGTCGGCCCGCACCACCGGGACCGCCTGCTCGGCGAGATCGGCATCGCTGGCTTCGGCATCACGGCTGGTCATGACTCTCCTCCCGAAGTCGTGAGCGGTGTGGACCTCCCATTGTCTCCGATCGCCGTGGCCGCACGGTTGCTTCGCTGGTTACTGGTGGGTCAGGTACCTTAATTTTCATGGGTATGGAGCAGTTCGACGTCGTCATCGTGGGTGCTGGCTTCGGCGGCATGGGCGCGGCCATCGAGCTGAAGAAGCTCGGCTACGACGACATCGTGCTGCTGGAGCGGGAAGACAATCTCGGCGGAACGTGGCACGTCAATCACTATCCCGGCCTGGCCGTCGACATCCCGTCGACCACCTACGCGTACTGGTTCGAGCCGAATCCCCGCTGGTCGCGGATGTTCGCTCCCGGCGAGGAGATCAAACAGTACGCCGAGCACGTCGCCGATAAGTATGACGTGCGCCGCCACATGCGCTTCAACACCACCGTGGACAGCGCGCGCTGGGATGAAGAGGCCCAGCGCTGGCAGGTGAGCCTGTCCGACGGCCAGACGCTGAGCGCCCGATTCCTGATCACCGCCACCGGCTTCTTGTCCCAGCCACGCAACCCCGACATCGCCGGGATCGACAGTTTTGCCGGCAAGGTCGTGCACACCGCCGCCTGGGACCACGACTACGACTTCACCGGCCGCCGGGTCGGCCAGATCGGCACCGGCGCGACCGCTGTGCAGCTGATTCCGCAGCTGGCCAAGACCGTCGCCGACCTGACCGTGTTTCAGCGCACCGCGATCTGGGTGGCACCCAAGATCGATTTCCGTATCCCGGCGTGGCTGCAGAAACTGTTCGCGCGGGTTCCGTTCGCCCAGCGGGGGATGCGTTTCATCAGCGACTACCTGCTTGAGTTCATGACGGTGACGGCGGTGTTGAACTATCCCGCTTTCCGGCGGCTGTCGATCGCCGGGATGGACGCGTGCAAGATGCACCGGTTCGCCCAGGTCCGGGACAAAGAACTCCGGGCCAAACTGACCCCGAACTATGACATCGGCTGCAAGCGGCCCAGCTGGTCCAACGACTACTACCGCAGCTTCACCAAGCCGCATGTACACCTGGAGACCACCGGCATCGAGCGGATCGAGCCGGATGGCATCGTCACCGTCGACGGCCGCAAGACTGTCATCGACACCCTGGTGCTGGCCACCGGGTATGACCTCTGGGAGGCCAACTTCCCGGCGATCGAGATCGTCGGCAGGGACGGACGCAACCTCGGTAAGTGGTGGCGGGAGACCCGTTTCCAGGCCTACCAGGGCCTGTCGGTTCCGTATTTCCCGAACTTCCTGAGCCTGGCCAGCCCCTACGGGTTCTCCGGCCTGTCGTTCTTTAACACCATGGAATACCAGATGCGGCACATGGGCCGGCTGTTCGGCGAGTTGCAGCGCCGCAACGCGACGACGTTCGAGGTCACCGAGGCCGCCAACACCAGGTTCCTGGACGCCATGACCAAGCGGCTGGACAACACGGTGTTCTACGCCGGGGACTGCACGACGTCACGGTCCTACTACTACAACCCCAGTGGCGAAGCGACCCTGCTGCGGCCCACCACGGTGCGCAATGCGGTGCGAGACGGCTCGCATTTCCCGCTGGAGGACTACGAAATCGCCTGAGCCAGGCGGTTCAGCGAGGCTCGACGCAGGAGAGGCGAAGCTGGGAACGCCTCAAAAACCCCGCGGTTCAGCGAGGCTCGACGCAGGAGAGGCGAAGCTGGGAACGCCTCAAAAACCTTGCGGTTCGGCCAGGCTCGCCCCAGGCGAGGTCTCTCAGTTCTCCTCGATACCGGCGAACACGATGGACTCCATCAGCCTGCGCAGGCAGGCCTGCGCGTAACCCGGGCCTCCGGCAAGAAAACCCTGACCCGGTATCTCTCCACCGCGGGCCAGCCGACCCAGGTCGTCCACGAGTGCGGCCAGTGCGTGCACCAGGAACTTCGCGTGCATCGCATCCAGACCCGGACGAATGTCTATCAGCGGTCGAGCCCAGGTCTCGATGAAGGCCCGCTCCGAGTCGCGGAGCAGTTCACGCTCCGCGGGCGCCAGATTCACCCGCTCCGTGTCATAGACCGACGCCAGCTCGGGGTTGGCGAACACCGTGGCCACATAGGCCTCGATCAACCGGCGCAGCGCCTCGTCGGGCTCGGCGAAGACACCGGCGATCGCCGCCATCTCCCCGGCTATCCGGTCCACGGCGCGCTGCAGACCCGTCGTCAGGATGTCGCTCTTGCTGGAGAAGTAGCGGTAGACCCCGGATGCCGGAACGCCCACGGCGTCAGCGATCTCGGTGACGCCGGTCTCGGCATAGCCCTGCTTGCCGAACAGCAGGACCGCTGCGTTCAGCAGTGCCTCATAGGGACCGGCATCGGGGGTGAATATCCGCCACACCGTCGGCCGGGTGACGCCGATGTCATCAGCACCTGGAAGTTGCGCCGAGGCCACGGAGCGCGCCGCGGTCATGAGCAACGGCTTGATCTCATCGTCGGGGAGCTGCAGGCGGTGGCCGATGATGCTGCCGGCGACGCTGACCAGCGCCACTGTCAGTGTCCACTGCTCCAAGGAGTTCAGTTCCGGACGCAGGACGCTGATCGGCCGCTTCAAGCGCGCACCGACCGTCTCCATGTGCATCATGAGCCGGGCGTGGTCCTCAGGCTCAAGGTAACGCGCCTGCCAACGGAACAACCCGCTGGCCTCGCGGTTGAGAATCGACGACGTGATGAGACCGTCGACGATCCGATCCAGCACCGCCGAGGCGTCCTGTTGCACGTCGGCATCGGACAGCTCGTCGACGAACGAACTGGAGTCGACCAATTGCTGGCCCAGCGAACCGACGACGACCTTGAACATCTCGTACTTGCTGGGATAGTGCCGGTACAGCGCCGGCGCAGAGATTCCGACCTTGGAGGCAATAGCCTCCATGCTGGTCGCGTGGTAGCCCTGAGAACTGAACGTCTCCGCTGCGGCACGGGTGATCTGCGCCTTGCGGTCCTTAGGTCGCCTCTTTATGCGGGCACCAGCGCGTCCGCCTGGGTCGTTCGTGGCACCAAGCGTGGTCACCACCCCCCCCCGATCAACTCAGGCCAGCTCTGTCACGTGCACAGCATTATTAACACAGCCGGGTGAACCGGCTACACCGGCCTGGGCATACAAACCCCTCGCCGGTCAACGTCTAAGGTCCCAGCGCCACCCGGTGACGCCTGTCGCGTTCGGGCACTCCGTTGGGCCCGCCGATGGACTGTGCATAGTTTGCCACGGTGAACGCGACCGCGGCTCCGGTCAATGCCAGCGCATGCTGACTGATGTGTTCGACCGTGTCGCCGGGACCACGGTAGTTCGGGTCGAACGCCGCGCCGGCTTTGCCACCCCACAACCGGGCCTGGGCGGTGGTCTTGAGCTGCGACGCGCCGGTGGTGATGCCCCCGATGGGCACCCCGGCCACCACGAAGGGGCTGTAGTCGGTGTTACTGCTCAGCGGCATGTCGGCGGGCCGCACCCCCACCAGATTGAGGTAGCCGGCCAGCGTGCGCTCGATGCCTGCCGAGCCCACCGGGACATCATCGGGGGCGATGTCGCGGCTGGGCAGTGCGGACTGGTCCCCGTCGTAGGTGAAGAACCCGGAATTCGGGGAGGCAAGCATATCGAAGTTGAGGTACAGGGCGATGTCGTTGAGCTGGTCGCGGTCGAGCCCGAAGACGTAGTCACTGGAACCGCCCAGCTGTTGTTCCTCAGCGCCCCAGAACGCGAACCGCACCGCGTTGGTCACCGCCGGTTCGGGGCCCAACTGCAGCGCGGTCTCCAATACCGCGGCCACTCCGGAACCGTTGTCGTTGATTCCCGGCCCGCCCGGCGCGCTGTCCAGGTGCGCTCCGACCATCACCACGTCATGCTCGGAGCCGGTTCTGGTCTGCGCCACGACATTGCGGGAAGTGACTTTGACGGTGTTGGCGTCAAGCACCAGCCGGACCGTCCCGGTGGTGCGGCGAAGCGCGTTGTCGCCGTCGCGCCCGACCACCGCCACCGGCATCGTGAGTTGGTCGTAGTACTCGGGCGGAAACAGCCCCGCCGGGGCACCACTACGGCTCGGCAGGCTCACCACCACCACAGCCGCTGCGCCGCGCTCGGCGGCGACGTTCTGCTTGACCACGACCGAACAACCAGCATCGCTGACCACCGCGATGCCCCCGCGGGGCACGGTGGGTGGATAGTCAGCCGCCGCGCAGCCTGATGACCGGGTGGGCCGGACAACCGGGCCGGTGACGCCACGGGCCGGTGTGCGTACCAGCAGTGACGCCTGATCCACCCCGTATCCCACCCCACCGACGGTCAGGGTGGGCTTGCCCTGCGAGCGGGTGTCTAGCCGGGTGAGCTCCGGAGTCTGCACCTCGAAGCCCCTGTCTCGCAGGGTGTTGGCCACGTAGTCGGCGCTGGCGTCGAACCCCGCCGTCCCATCGGCCCGATTCCGTTGGTGTGCGTCGGCGATCTCCTGCAGCCGCTGCAGATGCGTCACCATCGCCGCGACAGTGACCTGGCCGGCCAGCCGATTCGACAGCGGAGGTGCCGCAGGCTCCGGCGAGCAGCCGGCCAGCACGCCGACGGCGACCAGCAGGGCTCCCGCCGGATGGATCACGGTTGGGTGAGCACGTGACGGGTGCGGTCGTCTCGCACCGGAACTCCATTGCGGCCGCTGAGGTCCTGGGCGTAGAACCCGACGGAGTAGGGCACCCCGCCGCCGTTGATCGCCAGCTCGTCACGATCGATGTTTGCCACGGTGTCGCCCTTTTGGTGATAGTTCGGGTCGAACGGCTCATCAGCGGTACCGCCCCACAGCTTGGCCTCCTCGTCCGACTTCTTCACCTCCGCGCCGGAGAACAACCCGCCAGAAGGGATGCCGGCCTGGGTGAAGCCGTCATAGTCAGACCGCCCGTCGAACGAGGTGTCACGTGCCTCTTTACCGGCGGACTTGAGGTAGGCGACCATGGTCCGCTCGATACCGGCCGAACCCTCCGGCACCACCGGCTGGCCCCGCTTGTCCGCCGGCAGGGATTGGTCGCCGTCATAGGTGAAGTAGCCCGGATTCGGCGAACCGAGCATGTCGAAGTTCATATACATGGCGATGTTCTTGAGTTGCTCGACATCGAGGGACTCGACGTACTTGCGCGAACCGATCAGTCCAAGCTCCTCGGCACCCCAGAAGCCGAACCGCACCGCGTTGTTCACCTGCGGCGATTCCCCCAACTGCAGGGCGGTCTCCAGCACTGCGGCGACACCGGAGCCGTTGTCGTTGATGCCCGGTCCCTCCGGGACACTGTCCAAGTGGGCGCCGATCATGACCACGTTGTCGGCCGCCCCGGTCTTGGTCTGGGCGATGATGTTGCGGGACGGGATGTCATCGGTGTGGGCGTCGAGCTTGAGCGTGAGCGGCCCGTGCCCCTCGCGCAGCATCGCACCGTCAGCCTTGGTCACGCTCACCACCGGAACCGTGACGTCGGTCTGCTCGCCCAGGGTGCCGCCCATCTTCGGCTCGTCGACACTGTCGGCGACCACCAGCGCCACCGCACCCAGCCCGACGGCGACGGCCATCTTCTCCTTGAACGGACAAGTGCCGCGATCGACCAGCACCACCGCGTCCTTGACCGTCAGCCCGTCATAGTCTTCGGCGCTACAGCCCGGGCTGTCGTCGGCGGGAGCGGCCACCAGGGGACCGGTGATGCCCTCGGGCGCCGTACCGAGGCTGTACATCAGGGCCCGAGCCTCAACAGTCTTGTCGCCGAGGTGCACCGATCCCGGCTCGGACTTGAACACCCGGGCGATGAACTCGGGGGTCTCGACGTCGAAGCCGTGCTCACGCAAGGCGCCGGCAACATACTCGACGCTGGCGTCGTAACCCGGAGTTCCGATAGCACGTGTGCCGTTGTTGGCGTCGGCAATCTCCTGCAACTTCTGCAGGTGGGTCATCATGGCGTCGACGGTGACCTTGTCGCGCAGGCTGTTGGCGAACTCCACGACCGCGGCCGGATCCACTCCGTGCTCGGCGTTTTCCGTGGTGCGGCTGCAGCCGGCGCTGAACAGCGCACCGACCAGCGCGACGCCGAGGACGGGGATCAACTTCGACTTGTATTCCACCGCGACCACGTTAGTAGGTGTGCAGCGGATACGAGGTCAGGCCCGGCCGCCGCAGCTCATGGCGACCAACCCGGCGACCGCGGCCATACCAGCGGCGTTGGGATGAAAGGGCCACGGCCGCCAGGGCAACGGCAGCCCCGGGCCCACCGTCCAGGGTTGCGCCGACCACGGGTGGTGCTCGCGACTGGCCACACCGGCACGGACCAGTTCACAGCCGGTGGTGGCGGCCGCCGCCGCGGTGCACCGCTGTAACCCGTCGGCGACGTGGCGAGCCAGGTGCACCACGTCCTCCGGCAATCGCCCGGCCCGTTCGCCGGCCGGCGGCAGCAGGGTCAGGTAGTCGACGAATATCACCCGAGCGCGCGGTGATCGGCTCCGCACCGCGGCGCCGACCGCCTGCAGCGCAGGTTCGACTTCGCTCAGCGCCTGCTCGCGCAGGCCCGGATCGAGCAGCTCGGCGACCGCCGGGAGCCGCCGGAACAGCCCGGGCAGAGTCGCGCCCATCAACAACGGCACGTAACCGACGTCGTTGCCACCGATGGTGATGGTGACCAGGGTTTCCGAGCCGTCGAGCGTCTCGATCTGTGGGGGCACGCCGAGTTGACGCTCGCTCAGCAGATGGGCGGTGGTGGCACCGGAGAACGTGACGTCGACCAGATCGAGCCCCAGCGCGTGGGCGACCAGGCGCGGGTAGTTACGCGCCGAGCGGCCCGCCACCCGGGGAGCGCCCGCAGCCAGCGGCCGAATTCCGGGGCCGGCCGCCATGGAACTTCCCAGTGCGACATAGCGATTCACTATCGGCGACCTCCGAAAATCACAAGGCGGGGCTGGATGCTTGCGCCCAGAACCGCTTGGGGATACGCCCGGCGCGGCGCGCAAGATACCCCGCAGTGACAGCGGCCGCCATAGCTGCCGCCATCGCCGGCGGGTCGGCAGCGCGGGTAACCGCGGTGGCCAGCAGCACTGCGTCGCAACCCAATTCCATCGCCAACGCGGCGTCGCTGGCCGTACCGATCCCGGCGTCGAGCACCACCGGAACCCCGGCGGCGGCGACGATCATCTCGATACTGTGCGGGTTGGCGATGCCCAGGCCGGTGCCGATCGGCGAACCCAGCGGCATCACGGCCGCGCATCCGACGTCCTCAAGCTGCCGGGCCAGCACCGGGTCGTCGTTGGTGTAGGGCAGCACCACAAAGCCGTCATCGACCAATCGTTCAGCGGCACGCACTAATTCGATTCCATCGGGCAGCAGGGTGCGTTCGTCGCCGATCACCTCCAGCTTGACCCATTCGGTACCGAGCGCCTCGCGCGCGAGCTGGGCGGTCAGTACCGCTTCGGCGGCACTGCGGCAACCAGCCGTGTTGGGCAGCGGGGTGATTCCCAACCGGCTCAGCAGATCCAGCATGCCGGTGCCACCTTCGGCGTCGACCCGGCGCATGGCCACTGTGGTGAGCTCGGTACCGGATGCCACCAGCGCCTCTTCCAGCGCGGTCAGGCTTTGCGCCCCACCGGTTCCCATGATGAGCCGGGAACTGAACTCCCGCCCCGCTATGGTCAGCTTCGCGTCCTCAACCACCTTGCACCGCCGTCACGACATCGAGACAGGCTCCCTCGGACAGCGGGGTTTCCCACAGCGATTTCGGCAGTAGCGCTTGATCCACCGCCACTGCGATACCGCGATCGGGATAACCCAGCGATGCCAGCAGCGTCGCGACCGTAGTCGCTTCCGCCACGTCCACCTGCTTCTGGTTGACATTGATGATCATTGCTGGACTCCAACCGGAAGTAGTTCGGAAACAACCCGTTCGGCGGTCCACGGCGCCAGTAGGAACCCATTGCGACCGTGGCCGGCAGCGACAAAGGTACGTTCGTCGAGACGGTGCACCAGCGGCAGGTTGTCGGGCGTCATCGGCCGCAGCCCCGCGGCACATTCGGCCAGCTCATACTCCCCCAGTGCCGGAACCAGCGTGCAGGCGTCGTCGAGCAGGTCGCGCACCCCCGAGACCGCCGGCGCGGTGTCGCGGCCGTGCTCGTACTGGGTCGCCCCCACCACCACGCCGTCGGGACGCGGCACCAGGTAGACCGCGCGGCCATGGACGCGGGCTCGGATCACCCGCTGCGGTGGGGGCAGGCAGCCCTTGCGCCAGCGCAGCCGCAGCACCTCCCCCTTGACCGGCCGGATCGGCAGGCCGGGCCAGAGTGCGGGGGCGTCGATGCCGTTGGCGATCACCACGGCGTCGGCGGCGGCCACCTCGGCGAGATCACGCACCGGCGGGGCCCACGTCACGCCGAGTTCCTCGCAGGAGTCCACCAGGGCGGTGACCACCGCGCGGTTGTCGACCGCCAGCTCGGTGGGAGCCCGGAATCCGTGCCGCACATTGCCGGCCAGCAGGGGTTCGATGTCGCGAGCGGCGGACTCCCAGATCACCGGGTGGCCCTGCGCGGACAGCCAGTCGGCGACGGTACGCAGATCGGCGACGTCAGCCCGGTCAGCGGCCACCACCAGCGATTCGCGCGCGGTGACAACCTGGGCCGGCAGGCGAACGAGGAAGTCGTGCCACAACTCCAGCGAACGCAGTCCCAGTCGCAACTGCCGCTCTTCGCCGGGCCATCCCTCACTGTGCGGGGCCAGCATTCCTCCGGCCACCCAGGAGGCGCCGTACTGGGTGGTGCGGTGGACTCGCACCGTCCACCCGGCCCGAGCGGCCTGCCGAGCCACCGACAGCCCGATCACGCCGCCGCCGATCACGGCCAGCGAACCGAGCGAGGGTCCGGGCATGCGCTGCTCCCTTCCACCTGCTCGCGTGTCAACACACCAAGCTAGCCGCTAGCGTCGCGGTGTGCACAAACGCTCTGACCGTCTCGCCCGACTCGCTGATGCCCGGCTCTACCTGTGCACCGATGCCCGCCGCGAACGCGGTGACCTGTCCGAGTTCGCCGAGGCTGCGCTGGCCGGAGGCGTCGACATCATCCAGCTGCGCGACAAGGGTTCGCCGGGCGAGCAGCGGTTCGGTCCGCTGGAGGCCCGCGGTGAATTGGCGGCACTGGAGATCCTGGCCGACGCCGCGCGACGGCACGGGGCACTGCTGGCGGTCAACGACCGCGCCGACATCGCCCGCGCCGCCGGCGCCGACGTGCTGCACCTGGGGCAGGACGACCTGCCGCTGCCGGCGGCACGTGATGTCATCGGGCCCGACGTGCTGATCGGCCGCTCGACCCACGATCGCGATCAGGTCAGCGCTGCCCTGGCCGAGCCGGTCGACTACTTCTGCACCGGGCCGTGCTGGCCCACCCCGACCAAGCCGGGTCGGACCGCACCGGGCCTGGAGCTGGTGCGGTTCGCCGCCGACCAACCCGACCCCAAGGTGTGGTTCGCCATCGGCGGCATCGACATCGAGCGATTGCCGCAGGTGGTGGGGGCCGGCGCACGCCGGGTGGTGGTGGTACGCGCGATCACTGCCGCCGAGGATCCGCGGGCAGCGGCCGCGGCGCTGCGCGCCGGGCTGATCGGGGCGTAGCGGCGCCGGCCTCAGCCGGGCAGTTCCAGCCCGCGCAATAAGTCCCAGCTGGCGGCGAAACCCGGGTGCAACGGCAGCCCGGCGACGTCGTATTCATCCACCCACCGCAGTTCGGTGCTCTCGCCGTTGGGCACCACCGGGAGCAGTTCGTCGGCGTCGGCCACCACCGTGGTGTAGGTCCAGCTGGTACCGCTTGCGGACGCGGTCACGACGGCGGCACGCACGACGATCCGGTCAGCGGGCAGGCCGGCCTCCTCTTGCGCCTCGCGGATGGCGGCCTCTTCGGCGGACTCGTGGCTGTCACGGGCACCACCGGGCAACGCCCAGGTGCCACCCTGGTGGCTCCACCAGGCGCGATGCTGCAGCAGGACGGTGGGCGACCCGTCGGGGCGCGGTGCTCGCAGCAGCAGGCCCGCCGCGCCGTGCCGGCCCCAGAATCGGGCGCCGGTATCGGAGAACGCCCACCCATCGCCGTCACCACGCACGCTTGGAAGCGTATCGGGACTGGCAAGGTCTCGGTTCTGGCGACTTCAGGCGTCGTTTTCGGAAACAACCGCGCCGAGTGGGCCCGCAGACGCCACCCAGGCTCTTAGAATCCCTTTAGTATCGTTGGTGCCGCGAGCAGCCGCAGAGATGGAGTCTGAAGAGACGTGACCGTTGAGTTGGCGCATCCGTCAACCGAGCCGGCGGGTTCACGGTCGCCGACCGAACCGGCCCGATCCCGCTGGTGGTTCTTCACCACCACACCGGGCCGAATCCTGGCCATCGGCCTCATCCTCGCTGCGCTGGGCGGTATCAGCGCGTTCGCCACCGCCACCACGATCAACAACCGGCAGAACACGCTGACGACGGTGCTCAACCACACCGAACCGCTGGCCTACGCCGCCGGGCAGCTCTACACCCGGCTGTCGGTGGCCGACGCCGCGGCAGCTACTGCATTCATCGCCCAAGGTGAGCCGCGCGCGGTGCGCCAGCGCTACGAGCAGGCCATCACCGACGCCGCGGTCGCAGTGACCCGGGCTTCTGGCGGTCTGGACGACGAACCGCTACTGCAGTTATTGGGGCGGATCAACGCGGAGCTGGCCGTCTACACCGGCCTGATCGAGACGGCCCGGACCAACAATCGCTCCGGCGATCCAGTCGGTTCGTCCTACCTCTCGGAAGCCTCCGAGCTGATGCAGCACACCATCCTCCCCGACGCCCAGCGCCTCTATCAGGCCACATCGGCGACGGTGGACATCCAGACCACGGCGTCGACACGGGTGCCGGCTCCGGTGATCCTGGTGGTGGCGACCACCGTGCTGTTCGGAGCGTTCGCCCACCGCTGGCTGACCCGCAACACACGCCGCAGGATCAACTTCGGACTGGTGGCCGGTGGTCTGGCGATTCTGCTGATGATCATCTGGGTCGGCACGGTGCTGGTGATCTCCACCGCGGGCAGTCGCAACGCCAAAGACACCGGCGCCGAGTCGCTCAAAGCGATCACCAACCTGGCGATCACCGCACAGCAGGCGCGCGCCGACGAGACGCTGTCGTTGATCCGGCGAGGTGACGAGGAGACCCGCAAGCAGACTTTCTACCAGCGCATCGACACCATGCAGGAGCAGCTGGACGGCTATCTGGAGCGCGGCGATGCGGTGGACAAGGCGGACCTGGCCAACGCCGGGCAGCTGCTCAGCCGGTGGCGGCAAGCCAATGACCGGATGAATGCCTATATCAGCGTAGGCAACTACCGCGCTGCCACCCAGGTGGCCTTGGGCGGAAGCGGCGACGACTCGACTCCCGCATTCGATCAGCTGGACGCGGCCCTGGACAAAGCACTGCAGCACAGCCGCAATCAGCTGCGTAGCGACGTGCTCAATGCCCGCCGGGTACTGTCGGTGGCCCCGGTAGGGGGCGCGGTGCTCAGCATGAGTGCCGCGATCGCGGTCGCGCTCGGGTTGTGGCCCCGACTGAACGAGTACAGATGATGATCCACCGTTGGCCCCGGATGCTGGTGTGCGCGCTGAGTGCGGCACTGGTGCTGTCCGGGCTGACCGGATGCGGCCGCAACGAGTTCGTGACAGCGACAGCCATGCCGACACTGCCGCCGCCCACCCCCGCCGGCATGCAGGAGCTTGCCCCCGAGGCACCACGACCGCCCGAACCGAGTACCGACGACTGCGACGCCACCGCCAGCCTGCGTCCTTTCCACACCAAGGCCGAGGCCGACGCGGCTGTCGCCAAGATCCGCCACCGCGGCCGGTTGATCGTCGGCCTGGATATCGGTAGCAACCTGTTCAGCTTCCGCGATCCGATCACCGGTGAGATCACCGGCTTCGACGTCGATATCGCCGGCGAAGTGGCCCGCGATATCTTCGGCACCCCCTCGCAAGTCGAATACCGAATCCTGGCATCGGCCGAACGTATTGCGGCCCTGGAGAAATCCGAAGTCGACATCGTCGTCAAGACCATGAGCATCACCTGCGGCAGGCGTGAGCTGGTGAACTTCTCGACGGTGTACCTGGTGGCCAATCAGCGCCTGTTGGTGCCCCGAGACTCCGCGATCCGCCGGGCCGCGGACCTATCCGGCAAACGGGTCTGTGTGGCACAGGGCACCACGTCGCTGCGGCGCATTCGCAACATCTCCCCGGCGCCGATCATCGTCTCGGTGGTGAACTGGGCCGACTGCCTGGTGGCGCTGCAACAGCGCCAGGTGGATGCGGTCAGCACCGACGACTCGATCCTGGCCGGTCTCATGTCCCAGGACCCGTATCTGCACATCGTCGGGCCGAGTATGGACGAGGAGCCCTACGGCATCGGGATCAACCTGAACAACACCGGGCTGGTGCGTTTCGTCAACGGCACCCTGGAGCGCATCCGCCGCGATGGCACCTGGAACACCCTGTACCGCAAGTGGTTGACCGTGCTGGGCCCGGCGCCGCTGCCGCCCACTCCGAGGTATTCGGACTGATGGCCGGCCAGGACGACGCAGTGGACCAGCTCGCGACCGAGGTGGAGGACGAGGGGCCGGCCACCCAGCGCGCAGACGTACTGGCCGAATCGTCTTCGGTTCGGCGGCCGATGTCGACCCAAGCGATCTTCCGCCCCCGGGAGGGCTCGAACTCCCCGGGAACGACCGAATCCCACGAGACAACGGTGGTGCGCACCGTCGCTCCGCGGCGGCGCTTGGGCGGCGGCCTGGTGGAGATCCCCCGCGTTCCCGAGATCGACCCCCTCGCCGCGCTCATGGACAACCCTGAGGTCGCCGAGTCCAAGCGCTTCTGCTGGAACTGTGGGCGACCGGTGGGTCGATCCACCGGGGACGCCAAGGGCGACTCGGAAGGTTGGTGCCCGCACTGCGGAAGCCCGTATTCCTTCCTGCCGCAACTGAAACCCGGCGACATGGTGGCCGGGCAGTACGAGATCAAGGGCTGCGTGGCCCACGGCGGCCTCGGCTGGGTGTACCTGGCCGTCGACCACAACGTCAACGAGCGCCCGGTGGTGCTCAAGGGACTGGTGCATTCCGGTGACGCCGAGGCCCAGGCCATCGCGATGGCCGAGCGTCAGTTCCTCGCCGAGGTGACGCACCCGTCGATCGTCAAGATCTTCAACTTCGTCCAGCATCCGGACTCGCACGGCGACCCGGTCGGCTACATCGTGATGGAGTACGTCGGCGGCCAGTCCCTCAAGCAGAACCGTGGCACCCGGCTGCCGGTGTCGCAGGCCATCGCCTACATGCTGGAAATCCTTCCGGCACTGGGGTATTTACATTCGTTGGGCCTGGTCTACAACGACCTCAAGCCGGAAAACATCGTGCTGACCGAGGAACAGCTGAAGCTGATCGACCTGGGCGCGGTGGCACGAATCAACTCCTTCGGCTACCTCTACGGCACCCCGGGCTTTCAGGCCCCCGACATCGTTCGCACCGGACCCACGGTGGCCACCGATATCTACACCGTGGGCCGGACCCTAGCCGCGCTCACCCTCAAACTGCGCACCCGCGACGGTCGCTACGTCGAGGGACTGCCCGACGACGACCCGGTCTTGAAGAAGTACGACTCCTACCGCAGGCTGCTGCGCAGGGCGATCGACCCCGACCCGCGCCGTCGGTTCACCTCGGCCGAAGAGATGTCCGCGCAGCTGATGGGTGTGCTGCGAGAAGTGGTTGCGCGTGACACCGGCACGCCGCGGCCCGGCCTGTCCACGGTGTTCACCCGTTCGCGATCCACCTTCGGTGAGCATTTGCTGGTCGCGCATACCGACGTCTACCTCGACGGGCACGTGCATTCCCAGAACCTCACCGCACGCGAGATCGTCACCGCCCTGCAGGTTCCGCTGATCGATCCGGGTGATGTCGCGGCACCGTTGCTGTCGTCGATGGAGCTCAGCGAACCGGTGCAGACGCTGGATTCGCTACGCGCCGTGCGGCACAGTGCGCTGGAGTCCGAGGGGATCGACCTGTCGGAGTCCATCGGGCTGCCGTTAATGGAAGTGCGCGCACTGCTCGATCTCGGCAATGTCACCAAGGCCACCAGCAAGCTCGACGAACTGGCCGAGCAGGTGGGGTGGCGCTGGCGCCTGGTCTGGTTCCGCGGGGTCGCCGAGCTGCTCAACGGCGACTACGACGCCGCCCGCAAGGACTTCACCGAAGTACTCGACATGTTCCCGGGCGAGCTGGCACCCAAGATGGCACTGGCCGCCACCGCGGAGCTGGCCGGCACGGACGACGAACGTGGCTTCTACGAGTCGGTGTGGCGCACCGACGACAGCGTGATCTCGGCGGCCTTCGGCCTGGCCCGCGCACTCTCGGTAGAGGGAGACCGGACCGCGGCGGTTCGCACCCTGGACGAAGTGCCTGCCACCTCAAGGCATTTCACCACTGCCCGGCTGACCAGCGCAGTGACCCTGCTGTCTGGACGTTCTTCCAACGAGATCACCGAGGCCCAGATCCGCGATGCCGCACGCCGGGTCGAGGCGTTGCCGGAGACCGAACCACGGGTGTTGCAGATCCGGGCACTGGTGCTGGGCGCGGCGATGGACTGGCTGACCGAACACAAGGCCAGCACGAACCACATCCTCGGATTCCCGTTCACCGAGCACGGACTGCGGCTCGGGGTGGAGATGGCGCTGCGGGCCCTGGCGCGGCTGGCACCCACCCAGGAGCACCGCTACCGCTTGGTCGACATGGCCAACGCCGTGCGCCCCATGAGCACGTTCTAGTCCGATGACCATAACCAGCTGGCTTCGTCGCGCTGCGGCGATATCGGTGTGCCTGGCGGTCCTGACGCCGACCGCAGCGCCGCTCGCCGTCGCCACGCCGAGCGACGGGATCAGCGGGGTGACCCTGTCGCAGACCACGATCGAAGGCCGCGACTATCTCCTGCGCGAGATCACCATCGAGCCGGGCGGCAGCACCGGCTGGCATTGGCACGACGGCACCGTGTTCGGAGTCGTGCGTGCCGGCACCCTGACGCACAATCGCGCGGACTGCAGCCTCGACGGCGTCTACGGGCCCGGGGATCAGATCACCGAGCCCGGTGGGCCCGCGCACGTCCACATCGGCCGAAACCTGGGGCCGACACCGGTGGTGATGCAGGCCGTGTACCTCCTGCCGATCGCTGCCCCGCTGATGCAGGACGCGCCCGACCCCGGTTGCGGTTACTCCTGACCCGCCCCTGAGATCACTCAGCCCAGCCGGCGCAACCGCGGCTCCAGGTCGGCCTTGAACAGCTCCAGGAAACGGCGCTGGTCATGGCCCGGAGCGTGGAACACCAGGTGGTTGAGACCCCAGTTGACGTACTCGCCGACCTTTTCGACGGCCTCGTCCGGATCAGAGGCGACGATCCAGCGCTTGGCGATCTGCTCGATGGGCAGCGCGTCAGCGGCCTTCTCCATCTCGATCGGGTCGTCGATGGAGTGCTTCTGCTCGGCGCTCAAGGACAGCGGCGCCCAGAATCGGGTGTTGTTCAACGCCAGTTCGGGATCGGGATCGTAGGAGATCTTGATCTCGATCATCTTGTCGATCGAGTCGGCGTCTCGCTCCGCGATGGCTGCACCCTCTAGCACCGCCGGCATCAGCTTTTCGGTGTAGAGCTCCTCGCCCTTACCGGACGTACAGATGAAGCCGTCCCCCACGCGCCCCGCATACTTGGCCACCGCCGGCCCGCCGGCGGCGATGTAGACCGGCACTCCCGACTCCGGGACGTCGTAGATCGAGGCGCCCTTGAGCTTGTAGTAGTCACCGTCAAAGTCGACCCGGTCACCGCGCCACAGTTCGCGCATCAGCCGCACCGACTCACGCAGCCTCCCGAACCGCTCCTTGAACTCGGGCCACTCGCCGGTGAAGCCCGTGGCGATCTCGTTCAACGCCTCGCCGGTGCCGACGCCCAGGAAGATGCGCTGCGGGTACAGGCAGCTCATGGTCGCGAAGGCCTGCGCGATCACGGCGGGGTTGTACCGGAACGTCGGGGTCAGCACGGAGGTACCAAGTGCGATCTTGCTCGTACGTTCACCGACCGCGGTCATCCAGGCCAGCGAGAATGGGGCGTGCCCACCTTCGTGGCGCCAGGGCTGGAAGTGGTCACTGACTGTGGCGCTGTCCATGCCGTGCGCTTCGGCCGCGACGCCGAGCTCCACCAGCTCCCGTGGTCCGAACTGCTCCGCCGATGCCTTGTACCCGAGTTTTAGTTCCGCCATTCCACCTTTTCTACTCTCCCGTCACCTTTCTAAACTCACGGGCATGGGTGAGAAGCTCGTGGAGCTCGTTCCAGTGACTGAGCGCGTTTACTTGGCCCGCGGCGAGGCCGTCAACTGGCTACTGGTCACCGACGACACCGGCGTGATGCTGATCGACGCCGGCTATCCCGGTGACCGCACCGATGTACTGGCGTCGCTGGGGGCGCTGGGCTACCACCCGGCCGATGTGCGGGCGGTGCTGCTCACCCACGCCCACGTCGACCATTTCGGTGCGGCGATCTGGCTGGCCAAGGCGCACGGCACCCCGGTGTACTGCCACGCCGACGAGGTCGGCCACGCCAAGCGCGAGTACCTGGAGCAGGTCTCGCCGCTGGCGCTGGCCCCGCGGCTGTGGCGCCCCAGCTGGGCACTGTGGACCGCGCACGTGGTGCGCAGCGGCGGCCTGAACCGTGAGGGCATCCCCTCGACGCAAGCGCTTACCGGGGAGATCGCCGCGGGACTGCCCGGCCAGCCGCTCGCCATCCCCACTCCCGGCCACACTCGCGGCCACTGCTCGTATCTGGTGGACGGCGTTCTGGCCAGTGGTGACGCACTGATCACCGGTCATCCCGTCCTGACACACTCCGGACCGCAGCTGCTGCCGGAGCTGTTCAGCTACAGCCAGCAGGACAGTGTCCGGAGCCTCAGCGCGCTGGCGCTCCTGGAGACCGAGATCCTGGCTCCCGGCCACGGCGAGGTCTGGCACGGGCCGATCAGGGAGGCCGCTGAGGCGGCGATCGAACGTGCAGGCAAACATTAAGGTCACGATCGCCTAAGGGCCGAACACGGCTTTTAAGGACCCGCCTTAGGGATTGACTCCGCACTTGTGGAGCATTCGCCGCTTATTCGCGCGGCCAGTTCAGATGCGGTCACCACCGCGGCCCCTGTGCCTGATTGAGCTACCCGACGGCCATCTGGGTCGGGCGTACGTTGGGTTGCAAATCGGAAGAGCATTCCCTATCCCGGAAGGAAATTCCATGTCGAAAGCACATGCCCGCAACGTGATTCACCGAGTCGGCTTCGGCGCGGGACTTCTGGGGGCGACCGCCGCCCTGGTCGTCGCCCCGTCGGCGTCGGCGGCACCGGACTGCAGCCCGGCCGCGGTATCGGGCACCGTGAACGCCGTGACAGGTTCGGCGCGGCAGTATCTGGACGCGCATCCGGGTGCCAATGCCGTGGTCAATCAGGCCTTCAACGCGCCCAGGCCGCAAGCGTCCACCGACGTGCGCAGCTACTTCACCGCCCACCCGCAGGAGTACTACGAGCTGCGCGGAATCCTGGCACCCATCGGCGAGACGCAGCGGCAATGCAACACCACGGGTCTTCCACCGGAGCTGGCTTCGGCCTACGCCGAATTCATGGCGGGCTGACGCCGGGCGATCAGATCCGGGTGGCCGCGACGTAACGGATGGCCGCCGGCGCACCGTCGAGCTCGCGCTCGGACAGCCGGGGCAGTCGCGCTGCCGCGAACAGTTCGGCGATTCCGGACTGAGCTGCGGTCCAACCGCTTTCAGTCAGATACCGGACGACATCGGTGTGTTCTCCGGAATAGAACGGACCGGAACCGGTGAGGCTCAAGCCGCGTTGGCGCCACCGCTCGACGAGGGATTCGTGGTGCACGGCCTGCGGTTTGCTGGGGGGCACCGCATGGTCGGCGGCCATGCGGCTGCCCGGCGCGCTGAGGGCAGTGACCCCGTCGAGCAGGCGGTTCTGGGCATCGCAGGGGACGTACCAGACCAGCAAACCCTCGATGATCCACACGGTGGGTGCGGCCGCGACGAAGCCCACCCGCCGCAGGGCAGCGGTCCAGTCGTCGCGCATGTCGACGCCGACTGCGCGCCGGTTCACGCTGGGCGCGCTGCCCCAGGACCGCATGGTGGTGGTCTTGAAGTCCACGACATGCGGGTGATCGACCTCGTAGACGGTGGTCTCGGGGGGCCACCACAGCCGATAGGCGCGGGTGTCCAGGCCTGAGCCCAGAATGACCGCCTGCCGGATGCCGTCGCGCGCCGCATCGGTGAGAAACGTGTCGAAGTACCGGGTGCGCGCCGCGGAGAACTCCGCGAAGCGCGGAAACCCGCCATCTTTTCCGAGCCGACTGATGTCCAGGTCGCCGTCGGCAACCCGCTTGCAGAACTCCAAGCCCACCTTGTGGACCAGGGGTGCCGCGAAGGGGTCGTTGATCAGCCCGCGTGACGCCGCAGCTGCCCGGGCCGCTGCCAGCACTGTGGCCATGACTCCTGCGCCACTGGCCAGGCTCCCGGCGTCATCGCGTTGGCTGTACGCAGCATTCATGGTTGCCCACCGCGCCAAAACGGTGTCAGGAAGACCTTCTGACGCTGGGTGCGCCGTGCACCACCGCCCGCACCTCGTCGTCCATACCGCTGGCCGCCACGAACAGCATCTCGTCACCGGCCTGCAGCGTGTCGGTGGTGCGGGGCAGGATCACCTGTTCACCGCGCTGCACAGCGACGAGCGCGGCTCCCTCGGGCAACACGATGTCGCAGACCTGACGGCCGATCAGCGGATTGTCATCGGGCAGGGTCAGTTTCGTCAGGCTGGCGTGCCCGCGCCGCAGGCCCATCAACGGCACCAGGTGCCCGACGTCGATGGCCCCTTCCACCGCGGCGACCATCGCCCGCGGGGTGGAGACCGCCACGTCGATACCCCACTCCTCGGTGAACAGTGGCTCATTGCGGGCGTTGTTGACCCGGGCGACCACCCGGGCCACCCCGAACTCCGCCTTGGCCAGCAGCGCGGTGGCCAGGTTGGCCTTGTCGTCGCCGGTTGCGGCGATCACGACGTCACAGATCTCGATGCCGCATTCGCGCAACGCGCTCAACTCGCAGGAGTCGGCGAGCAGCCACTCGGCGTCCGGGACGGTGCGGGGTTGGTAATGCGCCGGGTTGCGTTCGATCAGCAGCACTCGGTGGCCGTCGCCGATCAGTTCTCGTGCGACCGATCGCCCCACCGCGCCGGCGCCAGCGATCCCGATGCGCATGATTGCTCCCCTAGTCCCCGGGCTGGCCCGGCCGTTGCGGGCGTAACACGGTCGTGACAGCACTACTGATTTACTGACAGATAACACGAACCCGCCGACTCTGAGCGAATCACATGCGCGGGTACCACCGCTACCAACAGCCCGAACGGGGGTCAGATGAGCCTGGAACAGCTCTACCTGGCTCTGCTCATCGGCGGCTTGGTACTGCTGGCCAGCATCATCGCCACCCGTGCGGCCGATCGGGTCGGGCTGCCCAGCCTGCTGCTGTTCCTCCTGGTCGGGGTGGTGATCGGCAATGACGGCCTGGGCCTGGACTTCTCTGATGTCCAGTTGGCCAGCGATTTGGGCACCACCGCGTTGGCGGTGATCCTGGTCGAAGGTGGTCTGACGACGCGCTTCGCCAACATCCGCCCGGTGCTGGCGCCGGCGGCCGTACTGGCCACCGTCGGTGTCGGGGTCAGCATGGCGGTGATCGCGGTGGCCGCGCACCTGCTGTTGGGTATCAGTTGGCAGCTGGCCTTCCTGCTCGGCGCCGTCGTATCACCCACCGACGCCGCAGCGGTGTTCTCGATCCTGCGGGTGCTGCCGCTGCCACGGCGGGTGGCCGGCCTGCTGGAAGCCGAATCCGGCTTCAACGATGCACCGGCGGCAATCGTGGTGCTGATGTTGAGCACGACACCGCTGGTGATCGACCCGGCCCACGCCATCGGCGCGGTGGTCTACGAGCTGGTGGCTGGATCGGCGATCGGATTGATCGCCGGACTGCTCGGGGCGATGATGCTGCGTCGTGCCGCGCTGCCGGCATCCGGCCTGTATCCGCTGGCGACCTTCGGTCTGGGCATGGTGGCGTTCGCCGCGGCCGCGTCGGCGCACTCCAGCGGTTTCATCGCCGCCTATCTGTCCGGCGTCGTGCTGGCGAACTCCGGCCTGCCGCACCGCGCGGCCATCCGCTCGTTCGCCGAGGGGCTGGGCTGGTTGGCCCAGATCGGGCTGTTCGTGTTGCTCGGGCTCTTGGTGAGCCCCAGCCAGTTGTCGGGGGAGTTGGTGCCCGCGCTGATCATCGGCGCGGTGCTGCTGCTGCTGAGCCGGCCCTTGTCGGTGGTGGCGTCGTTGATCTGGTTCAAGGTGCCGTGGCGTGAACAGATCTTCCTGTCCTGGGCCGGCTTGCGCGGCGCGGTCCCCATCGTGCTCGCGACGTTCCCGATCGTCGACGGTGTACCGGACAGCTATCGCCTGCTCAACATCGTGTTCATCCTGGTGGTGGTCTACACCGTGGTGCAGGGGCCCAGCCTGGGCCTGTTCGCGCACTGGCTGGGGCTCATCCCGCGGGACACCACCCGCGAGATCCAGGTGGAGGCGGCACCGCTCGACGTCTTGGAGGCCGAGCTGCTGACCATGACGGTGCAGCCGGGGTCAAAACTGCACAATGTCTCGGTACTGGAGCTGCGGCTGCCCGACCCGAGCGTCATCACCTTGATCATCCGCAAGGGCGACACCTTCGTCCCGCAGCCCGACACGCGCATCACCGTGGGCGACGAACTGCTCATCGTCACCACAAGCGAGACTCGACTGTCGGCTGAACGCCGGCTGCGGGCGGTCAGCCGGCGCGGCAAGTTGGCCCACTGGTTCGACGAATACGGCATCAAGGAATAACCCGGCGTCGACCGTGCGCGCGCCAATGCACAACACCGTCGCGGAAGTGAGGCGGCAGACGCGCCAGCTGGGTCAGCTATGGCCGGCTGGGGCCACGGAACCCATCAGTTCCACGTGTGCCGTCGGATTTACCGGCGTTGCCATTGCTGCCGTTTCCACCGGTCCCACCGACATTGGTCATCCCGCCATCGCCGCCGCCACCACCGTTGCCACCGCGACCATCGCCGGCGGGTCCACTCGCACCGCCGGCGCCACCAGCGCCGCCGGCACCACCGATCCCTGCCTGTCGAACAGCGGCGACACCGTACCCACCGTCGCCGCCGTTGCCGCCGACCGCGCCGTTGCCCCCAGCACCACCGGCACCGCCCGCACCGCCGACCCCGACCGCACCCGTTGAACCTCGCAGGACCGGGGCCCCGCCACCAGCACCGCCCCAGCCGCCTCTGGCTCCGTTGCCGCCAGCACCACCATCGCCGCCCGCGCCACCGGTCGCGCTCGCGCGATCAACGACGACACTTGTTCCACCTGGAGCGGTGAACGGGTTGACGCTTCCGCCGTGTCCACCGTTACCACCAATTCCGCCATTGGCACCGATTCGACCACCATCACCGCCCGCACCACCGAGGAAAGTGCTGTTGGTGACCTCGCCATATCTGCTGCTCGAGCCGTTGTAGTAGACATCGCCGCCCTCACCGCCGACGCTGCCGCCAGAACCGCTGCCGCCGTCGCCGCCGGTGAACGTGCTGTTGGTGCTGTTGGTGTACGTCATGTACACATAACCGCCGGCACCGCCAATTCCACCGTCGATTCCGTCGCCGCCACGGCCACCGGTGACGATCGTTCCAACGTTGCTGGTGGTGGTGTTGGTTTGATAGGCAGTACCCCCTACTCCGCCGTTGCCGGTCCCGATGGCATTGCCCCCGGCGCCACCGATCACGGTTCCGCGCCCGGATCCGCTGCTTCTCGCCTCGGCTCCCGAGCCACCCGCGCCGCCGGTCCCCGACGCTGTCCCATCGCCCCCGCGGCCCCCGGCACCGCCAGTGGCAGTGCCGTCGGCCGCGGCTACGGATGCGCGGCCGCCCACCCCGCCATGGCCGCCAGCGGCAGTCCCCGACCCGGCGCCGCCACTACCCCCGGCGCCTCCGGTCGCCTTGCCCCAGTCGGATTCCGCGGCACCGCCGCCTCCGCCGCCTCCGCCGCCGTAGCCCGGCCCGTTCTGGCCACCAGCACCGCCTGCGCCACCGGCACCGCCGCTGCCTCCGGTCACATTCATGCCGAAGGCAGAACCCGTGCCGCCGTTACCGCCGCGGCCGCCCGCGCCGGCATTCCCGCCATCGGTACCCATGCCACCTGTTCCACCGGTGCCGCCGATACCTCCGGCGCCGTTCAGGCCCGCGGCACCAGCACCGCCCACACCGCCATCACCGCCGACACCGCGTGCTCCGCTGGCCGCATGGCCGCCGGCCCCGTTGAGGCCGCCGGCGCCGATGTGGCCGGCCGCGCCGCCGGTCCCGCCAGTACCACCGACGTTTCCGAAGGCGCGCTCGAGGACCCCGTTGACCGAGTTGCCGCCCGAATCACCCACTGGGTTCTGACCACCCGTGCCGCCGGTACCGCCGACCCCACCGTTACCGGCTGCTCCGCCGACCCCGCCCGTGGCCGTGGCTGCTACCGCAGCACCACCGGTTCCTCCGCTTCCGGCGTCGCCGCCTTTACCGCCGGTGCCGCCGACTCCACCGCTACCGCCGTTGTTGTTGTAGCCGGTTCCGCCGGTCCCGCCAGTTCCGCCGGACCCACCGGCACCACCGACACCGCCGCTTCCGCTCAGCGCACCACCTTTGCCGCCGCTACCGCCGTTGCCACCGCGTCCACCATCGGTGCCGGTTCCGCCGTTGATCTGGGTGGAGGTGCCGGCAGTCCCGGCCGTCCCGGCGCCGCCATTGCCGCCCGCGCCGCCCGCGCCGCCCGTGCCGTGGCTGCCAGCCCCACCGCCGTTACCGCCGTTACCGCCCGTGGCACCGGCAATCGTGGCGGTGTACCCCTTGCCGCCGCTACCGCCGTTACCGCCGCTTATCGTTCCGGCATTGCCCCCGGCAGCCCGGGTGGAACCATCACCACCCAAGCCGCCTTGCCCACCAGACCCCACTCCCGCACTGTCACCACCACGCCCACCGGCACCACCGTGGACATGCGCGGCGGTGCCATCGGCGCCGTTTCCGCCGTTACCCGCCACCCCTGCGTTTCCGCCCGCACCACCGACACCACCAGCGCCATTGGCTCCAGCGGTGCCAGCGGTAGCGGTACCACCCACGCCACCGGCACCACCATTGCCGCCATTGCCACCGCTACCGCCGGCGGTGCCGTCACCACCGGCACCAGTGCCACCACCGGCGAAACTGCCCACCGCACCGTTGACGCCGTTGACCCCACTACCGCCGGCACCGCCGGCGCCACCATTGCCGCCGGCACCGCCATTGCCCGACACCGAGCCGCCCGCGCCACCGGCCCCGCCAGCCCCGCCATTGCTGCCCGAAGACCCGGTGGGTGCGCCAGCGCTGCCCGCTTTGCCGGCGAATCCAGCGCCGCCGTCACCGCCGCGCCCACCAATGCCAGTCGCACCGGCGTCCCCTCCGCGGCCGCCGGCACCGCCGGTTTGCCCGGCCGTGGTTGCGGCGGCACCAGCGCCGCCAGCTCCGCCATTGCCCCCACCGGTGGCCGCTAATCCGGTAGTTCCGTTGGCGCTACCGCCTGCGCCAAGCCCGCCCTGACCGGCTAGTCCAGCGTTGCCGCCGCGGCCACCGTCGCCGCCATCGCGGTTGCTTACATCGCCAGCACGACCTGCTGTGCCGTCACCAGCTACGCCGGCGTTGCCGCCGGCCCCACCCTGCCCGCCGACACCGCTGCTACCGGCTCCCCCGAACAGCCCGGCTTGCCCGGCGCCTCCGCCGACACCACCGGTACCGCCATGGCCACCATCGCCGCCGTTGCCTCCATTGATGCCGTATGCGGTTGCAGCTGCGGTGTAGCCGACGCCGCCAGCGCCGCCAACGCCACCCGCGCCGCCGGAGCCGCCGGAACCGCCGGAACCGAACAAGAGTCCACCGCGGCCACCAGTACCCCCGACACCACCAGTACCGGCATCCGACCCCGACCCTCCCGCGCTGCCCGCGGTGCCGGCCGAGCCCGCCATGCCGTTGCCGCCCAAGCCTCCGGCGCCACCGCGGCCGCCGTTGCTGAACAGGAAGCCGCCCGCTCCGCCGGTGCCCCCGGAGCCACCCTGGCCAGCGCCCCAACCGTCCCCGGCCGCTGATCCGCTTCCGCCCCGGCCTCCATCTCCGCCCGCACCCCAGATCCAGCCACCAGCACCACCGGCACCACCGGCACCGCCGTTACCGCCGAATTGACCATCGCCACCATTGGTGCCGTTGCCACCATTGCCGAACAGGAAGGCTCCATCGCCGCCACGTCCCGGCGCCCCGTCAATCGGAGCAACCCGAGCTGCGGCGAACATCTGCTCCCCGGCTCCGTCGCCCGCCACAGCCGTGTCGGTACCGCTACCGGCGTCACCTCCGTTGCCGAAGAACCAGCCCGCGTTCCCTCCGTTACCGCTGGCACCAAAACCGTCGCCGCCGTCGCCGAACCACAATCCGCCGCTACCGCCGTCGGGATTGTCCACGGTGCCATCAGCCCCGTCACCGATCAGGTATCGGCCGCTGGCTTGGTTCACGAATCCGCTGACAGCCTGACCTAGATCGCTACGGAACCAATCCTGCATGGACGAATACCAAGGTTGATAGATCCACTGGTTAAGAACCTCGACCCAGTCCGTCGCCGGCAAAGCGTCGCCGGCGCCCGGCAAAGCCCACCAAGACTCGCTGCTGCTCGTCAGCAGGTGATCCCAGAATGACGGAGCCATCCAGTTCAGATCCAGAGGGGAAAGCCAGGAGCCCACGTCGATCGCCGTCGAGGCATCGGCCGCCCCGGCCATCGTCACCGGGTCAACCACATCGACTAGCCAGTCAAGGGCCGGCACATCCGCGTGCACCGTCGGCGCTGCGCTGATCGGGGCGACCCCGAACGCCAAAAAAGCACCGATGGATGCTGCGGTACCTGCGGTGACGCCACCACGCTTCTTCGACTTACGACCGGCCATCACAGCTACCCCTGCTTCTAAGTTCAACCTGTGGATAACGAAGTCTTATCAGAAGTTCAGGTTACGCGCACGTTAACGAATCCTCACCGGCGGAAAAGATCTCTTGGTCGCCACAGCGCCAAAGTGCGCGAACTCGACGCCGTCAGCGCAGAGTCAACGAGAGAAGACGATGAGCGGGATCGCTGTCTCGGCTGGGGTCAGCGCACCGTGGAAGCCCACCAGCGCCGACGCTTGCGGGGGCTCGTGTTTGCTCGCCAGGATCGCGGTGTCGCCGGTACAGGTCACCACGACGTCGCCGATACGCGCCAGATGCCGTTGGGGCACCGACCCGAACACCCCGGAGTCAACCAACTGCTCGCGGCTTTGGACCACTGCCCGACCGGCCAGACGCTCGGTCCAGACCGCCAAAACATCTGCGGTGGCGCCGGGTTCGGTATGTAGGTAGCGGACCCGCGGCTCGCCGGCGACCACCCGAATGCCGGCGCTCAGCGCCGGATCGGCGTCCAGATCGATGCGGGCCCGGTCGGGCACGTTGATCCCGCCATGGTCCGCGGTGACCACCAGCGCCGCGTCGTCGGGCAGGTTTGTCAGCAGATGCTCCAGCAGGGCATCGACCCTGGCGGCAGCGGCGTGCCAGTGCGCTGAGCCGACGCCCGACGCGTGTGCCGCATTGTCGAGGGCGGCGGTGTAGGCGTAGACAAGGCCCGGCGAGGCCAGTTCGGCCACGACGCGCCTCGCATAGGACTCACCCTTGCCCACCGGGCAGAACTCCGCGCCGCGATAGGCAGCCTCGGTCAGGCCGCTGCCCACGAACAGTTCTGGCAGCACGGCGCGGGCGCCCACTCCGGCGGCACGCAGCCGCTCGAACCAGGTGGGCACCGGCTGCCACACCGTGGGCGAGGGCTGATCACCCCAGAAGATGTGTGTGAGCACCTGCTCGGTTCCGGGAATGTTGACGGTGAAACCCAGCACACCGTGCTCACCGGGCGGCACGCCGGTGCCCAGCGAAACCAGGTTGGTGGGCGTCGTGGAGGGGAAGGTGCAGGACAGCTCGCTCAGGTGCCCGGTGGTGCCGGCCAGCGCCGAGGCCAGCAGCGGCGCATCGCGGGTCAGTTGCGGCAACAGGTGATAGCCCAGCCCGTCGACCAGCACCAACACCACTCGCCGCACGTCCCCGACACTCTCACGCAGGCCGAGTGTGTCGGTTGCGTCCGGAGCCCCGAGCAGTGCGGCCGTGGAGGGCAGAATGTCGCAGATCGAACCGGGCACCGGTTTAGCCTGCCATCGACCGTTTGTGCGCTACAGCGCAGGTCTGATCGGTCCTCGATGGATCCCGCTGCGCGTACCGCGAACCGCACACGCCCCGACACCGCCGGGGTTAGCGTTCTTCGAGTGCAGACACCCCCGATCGACCTCGGCTCCTGGATCGCCCGGCGGGCGGCGGCGACGCCGCTGCTTCCGGCCATCACCTTCGGTGAGACAACCTGGAACTACCGCGATTTCGCCGATCGGATAGACCGATTGGCGGCCGAGCTGACCGCCGGGGGAACCGAGCGCGGAGATCGAGTCGGCTACGCGGGGCTGAACCACCCCGACTTCCTGGTGACACTGTTCGCCGCCGCCCGGATCGGGGCGTCTTTCGTCCCGCTGAACTGGCGACTGACCGCCGCCGAACTCGGCTACATCCTGGGCAATGCGCAGGTGCACACCCTGATCGCCGACGCCGAGCGCGCGGCGGTGATCGATCCGGTGCGCGCGGAGGCGGGGCTGCAACGATTGATCGCCCTCGACCCCGTAACGGGCACGGAGGTGCTCGATGAGCTCCTGGCGCAGCGCGCTCCATTGGCCGAGCCGGTGTTCGCCGACCCCGACGACATCGCGGTGATCATGTACACCTCCGGCACCACCGGGCACCCCAAGGGGGCCATGCTCACCCACGCAAACCTGTTCTGGAACAACGTCAATGCGCTGCTGACGTTCGACACCAGCCAGAATGATGTGTCGTTGGTCTGCGCGCCGCTGTTTCACATCGGCGGCCTCAACGTCACCACGCTGGTCACCCTGCAAAAGGGTGGGCAGATCGTGCTGATGCCCACCTTCGACCCCGCCGAGGCGCTCCGGCTGATCGCCGAGCACCGGATCACCACCATGTTCGGGGTCCCGGCGATGTTTCTGTTCATGAGCCAGCGGCCGGAGTTCGCCGACACCGACCTGTCCAGCGTGCGCAACTTCGTCTGCGGTGGCGCCCCCGTGCCCGAACCGTTGATCCGGCTCTACGGCGATCGCGGCATTCCGTTCGCCCAGGGCTACGGGCTCACCGAGACCGCGCCGCTGGCCTTGGTGCTGCGCACCGATGAGGTCGGCGTGAAGATCGGTGCCGCGGGCAATCAGGTGCTGCCACTGTCGGATGTGCGGCTCGTCGATATCGACAATCAGCCGGTACCGGCCGGCGTACGCGGGGAGATCTGCGTACGCGGGCCGCAGGTGATGGCCGGCTACTGGCGCAACCCCGAGGCCACCGCCGCGGTGATCGACGCGCAGGGCTGGTTTCACACCGGTGATATCGGGCAGGCCGACGACGAGGGCTACATCTGGGTGCTCGACCGGGTGAAGGACATGGTGATCTCAGGCGGCGAGAACGTCTATCCCGCCGAGGTCGAAGACGTGCTGTACGGGCATCCTGCCGTGGCCGAGGTGGCGGTGCTGGGCACCCCGCACGAGAAGTGGGGTGAGGCGGTGACCGCGGTGGTGGCGCTACGCCCGGGCGCGTCGTTGGAACTCGAGGAGTTGCGCGACCACGCTCGCGGCAAACTCGCGGCGTTCAAGTTGCCCATCCGGCTGGAGTTCATCGACGCCCTACCCCGGACACAGTCCGGCAAAGTGGTGAAATACCAGCTCCGCGAGAGGCTTTCACCACAGCAGGACGCGCAATAACCGCCTGCACCTTCGAAGTCACCGGCAGCGGCCAGTCAGCACCCTGCAGACATGCTTAAGTTACGGTAAATTCCGGATCACAGACCCCTGATCCGGTTCGGCGCTGTCGCCGCGACCGCCCGCTGAGAGGCCCCCATGTCGCGTCAACACCGCACCGCTCACCGTCGTCGTCGAGGCCTGGTGACGGGCGCCGCGGCGGCCGTTCTGGCCTTGGGGGTGAGCCCGCTGGGGCTGGCGCCCACCGCCAACGCGGACTTGGAGGACCTGCTCGACCCGAGTTTTTGGTTCGACCCGGCCAACTGGTCAGACACCGGATTTTTCACCGAGATCGGCACCGCGGTGTTCGACCCCACCGCCCTGGGCCTGGGCGACCTGTCCTCCTGGTTCGACGGCGTGGGCGCGGCCGACTACTCGGCATTCAGCCTCGATGACTTCACCCAGGGCCTCTATCTGCAGTTGCACACCGGCATGCAGGACTGGATGTCCAGCTCCTTCGGGCAGCAGGTTGGCGATCTGATCAATCCCCTGTTCGCCTCCGGCGCGGTGTGCGGGCTGATCTGCAATGGCGTCGACGGCACCGAGATCGACCCCAATGGCGGCACGGGTGGCTGGCTGTTCGGCGATGGCGGTAATGGTTATGACGCCGACATCGCCGGGGTGGCCGGCGGAGACGGCGGCGCAGCGGTCTGGTTCGGCAATGGCGGGGCCGGCGGAATCGGCGGGGCCGGCGCCGATGGCGGCGACGGCGGCATCAGCGGTGCGCTGATCGGGTTCGGCGGCGCCGGAGGTGACGGCGGCGAGGGCCTGGTCGGTGGAATCGGCGGCGACGGCGGCGACGGCGGCGGCGCGGCCGGAATGTGGTTCTCCGTAGGCGGTTTCGGCGGCAACGGCGGTGCCGGCGGCGACGCACTGGACGGAATCGGCGGGGCCGGCGGCAACGGCGGCAACGGCGGTGTCCCCGTCGCCAACGGACCGACGGACGAAGGTTCGAGACCATCGCTGGGAGCTGAACTGTTCAAGATCGGCGGCGCCGGCGGCAACGGCGGGGCCGGGGGCGCCGGCCTGACCGGTGGAGTCGGCGGCACCGGCGGCGACGGCGGCCTGTCATGGGCGCGATTCGGCGGAGTGACCGGTGGGGCGGCCGGTGCCGGTGGCACCGGCGGTGACGCCACCGAGGCGGGCGGCGCCGGCGGCAACGGCGGAATGGGCGGCGGGACCTTCTCACTGTTCGGCGGCACCGGCGCCGCCGGCGGCCAGGGCGGGGCCGGCGGCGCCGTTGACGGCGACGACGCCCTCGCAGGAGCCGGCGGCGTCGGCGGTCAAGGCGGCACTGCCTTCGCCATCTTCGGCGGCAACGGCGGTGCGGGCGGTGGCGGTGGCACCGGCGGCGCCGCAGTCGGTGGCGGCAGCACTGCCGGCGCGGGCGGCCAGGGTGGCTTCGGCGGTATCGGCGGGTTCCTGTTCGGCGGGCAGGGCGGAAACGGCGGGACCGGCGGCACCGGCGGCGCTGCCACCGGTGCCGACAGCGTCGCCGGTACGGGCGGTGACGGTGGCACTGGCGGGCTGGGCGCCATCGTCAGCGGCGGTACTGCCGGCGCCGGAGGTGTCGGCGGAACGGGCGGTGCCGGCACCGGCACCGGTGCCACGGCGGGCAGCGGCGGTGACGGCGGTAACGCCGGTTCTTTCGGCGGTGTCTATAGCTCGCCCGAGCAGTTCGGCGGAGCGCTCAGGCAGCTCTCGGTCCTCTCCGGCAAAACGCCCGAGGAAATCCAGGCCCAGATCGACCGGCTCGCCGCTACGTCCGGAGTGTTGGAGAATCCCCTCTTCGGCTCGATCACCTCGATTTTCGGCGGTAGCGGCGCAGACGGCGGCGCCGGCGGAGCGGGCGGAGACGTCAGCGGGCCCGAGGGCCTGGCCGGCAGCGGCGGCACGGGCGGCGACGGCAGCGGCGGCGGCGGCTTGCTGGGCGGCTCAGGTGCCACCGGCAGCGGCGGCGCGGGAGGTAACGGCGGCGATGCCAGCGGCACCGACGCCCTGGCCGGCAACGGCGGAACAGGCGGAAACGGGGCTTCTAGCGGCCTCTTCTCCGGAACCGGAGGCAATGGCGGTACCGGTGGGACGGGCGGCGACGGCACCGACGGTGCGTCTGCCGGGTACGGCGGCGCCGGAGGAACGGGCGGGACGGGCTCTCTCTTCGGCAGCGGCGGCGGCAATGGCGGAGCCGGCGGAGCCGGGGGCAGCAGCAACGGCGGAGTCGCCGGGCAGGGCGGGTCCGGCGGTACCGGAGCCGTCGGCCTGGGTGGCCTTTTCAACGCTTTCGAGACCCTCCTGAACGGCGGCACCCGGCCGGAGACAGGTTCGGGCGGCGGCGGTGGCGGCGGCGGTGGCGGCGCCGGAAATGCCGGCACAGGTGGCGACGGCGGAGCCGGGGGCAGCGGAACCGAAGCCGTCGGCGGCACCGGTGGCACCGGTGGCACCGGAGTCAACGGCGGCACCGGAGGCACCGGCGGGGCCGGCGCCCAGGGCGGTTCCGCGGCTTCGCTGACCGGTGGCGTCGCCGGCGGCACCGGAGGAAATGGCGGTGCCGGAATCGGTACCGGCAGTACCGGGGGCAACGGCGGCACCGGCGGCACCAGCACCACTGTCCAGGGTGGCGCCGGCGGCAACGGTGGCACCGGGCTGGACGGCGGCACCGGCGGTAACGGGGGCACCGGCGGCAACGCCGGCACCAGCGGCCGTGACTACACCACGCCCGCTGACGAGACCACCGAGCGCACCACCGTCCCCGGCGGCGCAGGCGGAGCTGGCGGCAAGGGCGGCGCAGGCGGCACCGGCGTAGGGGCGGTCAAGGGCGGCGACGGCGGGACCGGCGGCAACGGCGGCAATGGCACGAACGCCACCGAGACCGGGCCTGGCAGTGCCGGTGGCGCGGGCGGCGACGGCGGCAACGGTGGTCAGATCGGCGCGGGCGGCAACGGTCGCGGTGGGGCCGGCGGCAACGGTGCCGACGGCGAGCCCGACGGCGTGGCCGGAGCGGCCGGTGGGGCCGGCGGCAACGGCGGAGCCGATGGCACCCCGGGAGCGCCCGGGGTGCCCAGCGCGAGTTCTGACGGCGGAAGCTGAGCTGATCCACGCCGCCACCCAGGTGGCAGGATGAACGGATGGCAACCGGTGGCACCGCGCCCTTCGACCCGATCGACCCGCTGAGTCTGGACAGCCTGCTCTCCGACGACGAGATCGCGCTGCGTGACACCGTCGCGAAGTTCTGCGCCGAACACGTCACGCCGCACATCGCCGAATGGTTCGAGATCGGCGACCTGCCGGCCCGGGAACTCGCGCGCGAGTTCGGCAAACTCGGGCTGTTGGGCATGCACCTGGACGGATACGGCTGCAGCGGGGCGTCAGCGGTGCACTACGGCCTGGCCTGTGTGGAGCTGGAGGCCGCCGACTCCGGTCTGCGTTCGCTGGTGTCGGTGCAGGGCTCGCTGGCGATGTACTCGATCTACAACAACGGCTCGGAAGAGCAGAAGCAGCAGTGGCTACCGGGCATGGCCGCTGGTGAGCTCATCGGCTGCTTCGGGCTCACCGAACCCGACGTCGGCTCGGACCCGGCCGCCATGACCACTCGGGCCCGCCGCGATGGTTCCGATTGGGTTCTCAACGGCCGCAAGATGTGGATCACCAATGGCTCGATCGCCGACGTCGCGGTGGTGTGGGCAGCCACCGACGAGGGCATCCGCGGGTTCATCGTGCCCACCGACACCCCCGGGTTCACCGCCAACACCATCCACCACAAGTTGTCGCTGCGCGCCTCGATCACCAGTGAACTGGTGCTCGACGATGTCCGGCTTCCCGCCGACGCCCTGCTGCCCCACGCCCGCGGCGTCAAGGGCGCGCTGGCCAGCCTGTCCGAGGCTCGCTACGGGATCATCTGGGGTGCGATGGGCGCGGCGAGGTCGGCCTGGCAGGCGGCCCGCGACTACGCAATGGCGCGCACCCAATTCGGCCAACCGATCGCGGGCTTCCAGCTCACCCAGGCAAAGCTGGTCGACATGGCCCTCGATCTGCACAAGGGGCAGTTGCTCTCGCTGCACCTGGGCCGCCTCAAAGACGGTGCGGGGCTACGCCCCGAACAGGTCAGCTTCGGCAAGCTCAACAACACGCGGACAGCGTTGGATATCTGCCGGACCGCCCGAACCATCTTGGGCGGCAACGGGATATCGCTGGAGTACCCGGTGATCAGGCACATGGTCAACCTGGAGTCGGTGCTGACCTACGAGGGCACGCCCGAGATGCATCAGCTGGTGCTGGGCCAGGCTTTCACAGGCCTCGCCGCCTTCCGCTGACCTGCGCGGGCTGCGACCATGACGACTCGCGAAGTTCTGGGACAACAGGCAGCGGCGTTCCTCGCGCTGCACCAGCCGGGCAACCCGGTGATCCTGCCGACCGTGTGGGACGCATGGTCGGCGACGTTGGCCGTCGACGCCGGGTTCCCCGCACTGACCATCGGTAGCAAGCCGGTCGCGCTATCTCTGGGCAAGTCCGACGGCGAAGGTATGGCGTTCACCGAAGTGCTAAACCGAGCGCGTCAGATCACCGCCGTGGTCGACGTGCCGGTATCGCTCGACATCGAGTCTGGCTACGCCGAATCGCCCACTCGACTGGTCGAGGGTCTGCTCGATGTCGGCGTGGTCGGGTGCAACATCGAAGATTCGGTACACCGTGAGGGCAAGCGCCTGCGTTCTTCGTCTGAGCACGCCGAGTGCGTGGCCGCGCTGCGGGCTGCCGCCGACGCGGCAGGGCCCATCTGGTCATCAATGCTCGTACGGACCTCTTCCTTCGCAACGACGGTGATGACGCCGACCGCATCGATCGGGCCATCGCGCGACTGACCGAATGTGCGCACGCGGGAGCGGACGTGCTCTACCCGATCGGTTTCCACGACGCCGACACCCTGCGCGTCCTGGCCGCCGCGCTGCCGAAGCCGATCAATGCGCTCGCCGCGGCCGACACCGCCGACCGTGCCTCCTTCGCAGCACTGGGCGTTGCACGGGTCAGCTTCGGGCCGCTGCTGCAGAGCGCCCTGGGCCGACATGCCGCAGAAGTACTGACACGCTGGTCCTGAACCAGCCCTCCCGCACCGTCGACACCGAACTTGACACCTGTTAAGTTCGTCGTCGTGGACAACATTCGCGGCAAGACCATTGCCATCACCGGCGCGGCCCGTGGTATCGGGCTGGCCACCGCCACCGCCTTGCTGGCCAGGGGCGCCCGTGTCGTCATCGGCGACCGCGACGTCGCGGTCCTGGACAAAGCGGTCAAGCAACTGAGCTCGCGCGGTCAGGTCTCCGGACACCCGCTCGACGTGACCGACCGTGAGTCGTTCTCGACGTTCCTGGACAAGGCACGCGCCGACGGCGACGGGCACATCGACGTGCTGATCAACAACGCCGGCGTGATGCCGGTCGGGCCGTTTCTCGACCAGTCGCCGGAGAGCATTCGCTCGGCGACCGAGGTCAACTTCTACGGTGTGCTCAATGGCTGCCAGCTGGTGCTTCCCGAGATGATCAAGCGGCGCAGCGGCCACATCATCAACATCGCCTCGCTGGCCGGCATCGTGGCCGTACCGGGCCAGGTGCTCTACGCCGGGACCAAGTTCGCCGTCGTCGGTCTGAGTACCGCGATGTCCGACGAGTTCGCGCCGCACGGCGTCAAGGTCTCCGCTGTGCTGCCCACCTTCACCAACACCGAACTGATCTCGGGCACGACACCGTCGTCAGCCCAGAAGCCGGTGGAGCCCGAAGACATCGCCGCCGGCGTCGTCAAAGTGCTCGACAAGCCCAAGACGTTGGTCTCTGTGCCCAGCTTTGGGCGGCGCGTCTCGATCTTGGCGAGCCTGCTGCCGGACGGGGGCCGTCGCTGGCTGAACAAGAAGACCCAGAACGACACCGTGTTTCTACAGTTCGACACCGCGGCCCGCAAGGCCTACGAGGATCGCGCGCAGCACGCCACCGGCGTCGTCGAAGACAACTAGGACTGACCAGGCGCTGGGCCAGTAACAGCTAGCCCAGCGCCTGATCCAGGTCGGCGATCAGATCGTCGGTGCCTTCCAGGCCGACAGAGATGCGCACTACCCCGTCACCGAGTCCGATAGCGGCCCGCCCGTCCGGACCCATCGCCCGGTGGGTGGTGGTCGCCGGGTGAGTGATCAGGGACTTCGCGTCCCCGAGATTGTTGGAGATGTCGATCAGCTTCACCTTGTCCAACAACTCGAACGCCTTGTGCTTAGCCGCATTCTGCGCAGCGTCGAGCTCGAAGGTCACGACGGTGCCGCCTCCGGACATCTGTCTGCGCGCCAAGTCATATTGCGGGTGCGACGCCAGGAAGGGATAGCGCACCCAGCGCACGGCCGGGTGCTGCTCCAAGAACTCCGCGATGCGCAGCGCCGCGGAGTTCGCGTAGTCGACCCGGATCGACAGCGTCTCCAGACCTTTGAGCAGAACCCACGCGTTGAAGGCGCTCAGGGCGGGCCCGGTGTGGCGCATCAGGGTCTGCACCGGGCCGTCGATGTAGTCCTTGTCTCCCAGGATCGCCCCACCCAGGACCCGCCCCTGCCCGTCGAGGTGCTTGGTACCCGAGTACACCACCACGTCCACTCCCAGGGGCAGCCCCTGCTGCAGCAGCGGGGTGGCAAAAACGTTGTCCAACACAACTTTCGCGCCCGCGGCGTGAGCCAGCTCGACGACCGCGGCGATATCGACCAGCGATTGCATCGGGTTCGACGGTGTCTCGAAGAACACCGCGTCGGTGGGCACCGACAGTGCCTGCTCCCACTGCGTGAGGTCCTCGCCGTCGACGAAGACGGTTTCCACACCCCAGCGGGGCAGGATCTCGTTGCAGATCACGAAGCACGACCCGAACAGGCTGCGGGCGGCCACCAGACGGTCGCCGGCCTTCAACAGTGCGCCGAGTGCGACGAACACTGCCGCCATACCGCTGGCGGTGGCGAAAGCCGCCGGAGCGCCTTCGATCAGTCGCAGCCGTTCCTCGAACATCGAGACCGTCGGGTTTCCGTATCGCGAGTAGACGAATCGATCGATCTCGCCGGTGAACGCCTGCTCCGCGGCGGCCGCCGAATCGTAGACATAGCCGGAATTGAGAAACAGCGCCTCGGAGGTCTCGTCGAACTGTGAGCGGAGCAGGCCACCACGCACGCCCAGGGTGGCCGCATTGACGCCGTCGGGCAGCGGTCGGGGGATGCGAACCGACGGTGTGGGGTCCTGCTCACTCATGACTGGGTCCAGGGCAGGCCGACGGCTCGCCAGCCGGTGCCACCCCGGTGGGCGTGCTCGTCCAGCTGGCCCTCGAAGCCGTCGAGCACGTTGTAGGACGGGGTCAGACCCAGCGCGGTGCCGGCCTCGGCGGCGCCGATCGAGCGGTTGCCCGAACGGCACAGGAAGATCGCGGGCCCGCCGGCCACCCGCGCCGCCAGTTCGCGGGTGAAGTCGCGGTTGGGGCTTCCGTCGGAGTGCACCCACTCGATGCAGATGACTTCGCGGTCCAGTCCGGAGACGTCAGGCAGACCGACGAAGCGCCATTCGGCGTCGGTGCGCACGTCAATCAGCGTCGCCGCCGGGTCGTCGCGCAGTATCGCCCAGGCCTGCTCGGGTGTGATATCTCCTGCGTAGCTCACCTGCGGAAGTCTCGCACCTGCGCCGGTTTCGCGCCATGGGGGGTCACGGCCAGAGCTTGCCCAAAACGGTCGCGACCTGCGCCGCTCGGTCACGCGCGACCACGACGTCCGGCCCGGTGGCCAGCGCCAACCCCAGTCGCCGGCGGGGGTGCCCCTCATGATGGGAGAACACCACCACGTCACTTTCGCTCACGGTGAGCGCATCGGCGACCACCGCGACACTGTCCGGCGTGGGCGTGCTGACGGTGCCGCGGCGGGAGTAGATCAGCCGAGCGGCACCGGGCGAGACCATGATGGTGTCGGTCGCCATTCCGAGGATCCCGCGTGCCTGCAACTCGAAACCGGAGAGCCGCTGGGTGCGCAGGGTCAGCAGCGCGGCATCGTAGGGGCGCATAGTGACTCCGGCGAAGTACACCTCATCGCCGTAGACCAACAGCTCCACTCCGAACAGACCGCGACCCCCGAGTGCCCGCGCGACCCGCGCGGCGATCGATTTGGCCGCGTCGAGCGCCACCGCGCTCATCGGATGCGGTTGCCACGACTCCACCGTCAGTTGCCCGCCGGGCTCCTCGATGCTGCGGTGGCCGATCGGTGCGCAGAAGTCCAGCGCCGGCCCGCCCGGGCTGTCGCGATGCACGGCCAGCAGTGTTACCTCACTGTCGAACTCCACCACGGTCTCGGCCAGCACCCGCGGCGGGGTCTCCGCGGAACCGGCCGCCACCGCACGCTGCCACGCGGGTTCGATGTCGCTGTCACGCACCATCACCGAGCGGCCCTCGCCCACCGAGCCGCCCACCGGTTTGACCGACATGGGGTAGCCGGCCCGCTCGGACACCTCGCGCAGTTCTTCCACCGAGCCGACGAACCAATACGGCGCGGTGGGCAGCCCCAGCTCCTCGGCGGCCAGCCGCCGCATCCCCTCCGGATCCGCGGCCAACCGGGCCCCGCGAATGCCGGGGACCAACTGGGTGACTCCGGTGTCGGCGGCGACCGTCAGCGCGTCGGTGGCCACGACTTCGGAGGCCACCACGACGAACTTGGGCTGCAACCATCTGATGGCCGCCGTCAGTTCGTCGTTGTCGCTGATATCGACCACCACCGAGCGATCGACGACCCCGTGCAGGGTGGCATCGGCGTAGCGGTCGATCGCGATCACCTCGGCGCCCAGGCGCTGCAATGCCGTCACCAATTCGCGGCTGAGGTCACCGGACCCGAGCAACGCAACCCTGGTCCGGCTGGGGCCGTCTGTGGACAACCGCTCGGTCGTCAACTCACCCGCCTGCCCGTTCACCGCCCCACCCTCCCGCGTCACGGCAATGTTGCATGCTCCTTCAGGATAGGTGTGAAAGCGGACGGAGGTGCAAGGCCAGTGAACGCGGCGATGCTGGGCCCCCTGGTGGCCGCGGTACTGGTAGCCGCGATCGCCCGGCACCACCAGTTGTCGGCCCCGCTGGTGCTGGTGATCACCGGCCTGTTGGTGGGGCTGATTCCCGCGGTCCCCGAGTTCACCCTGCGGCCCGATCTGGTGCTATTCGTGATCCTGCCGCCGCTGCTGTGGTCGGCCGGGCTGGAGAGCTCCTTCATCAGCATGCGCCGCAACAAGCGCCCCATCCTGCTGCTAGCGGTCGGCCTGCCGTTGGCCACCACTGTCGCCGTCGGCGCGGTCGCCTACTTCACGGTGCCGGCACTGACCCCGGCCGCCGCTCTGACGCTGGGTGCCATCGTGGCCCCGCCGGATGCCGTCGCTGCGACGGCGATCGGCCGTCGGCTCGGGCTGCCCCGCCGGATCATGACCCTGCTCAGCGGCGAGAGTCTGCTCAACGACGCCACCGCACTGACGCTCTACAAGGTGGCCCTGGCCGCGGCGATAGGCGCGGCGACCGGCTGGGGTATGGGCCTGGCGACTTTCGCGATGGCCGCGGTGGGCGGCGCGGTGACGGGGGTGGTGTTCGGATCGCTGATCGTGATCATCCGCGCCCGGCTGTCCGACCCGCTGGTGGAGAGCGCGGTCGGTCTGGTGGCGCCCTTCGTGATCTATCTGGTGGCCGAAGAGATCCACGGCTCCGGGGTGCTGGCCGTGGTGGTCGCCGCGTTGATTCTGGGCCAGCGCTTCACCCGTGCCCACCACGCCACCCGCCTGCAGGACCAGGCCGTCTGGCGCGCCATGCAATTTTTGCTGGAGTCGTTGGCGTTCCTGCTGATCGGTCTGCAGCTGCCCACGGTGGTGCAGGACATGCATGGGGTGCGGTTCTCGACACTGACCTTCGCCTCGCTGGCGGTCTTCGGCACGGTACTGGTGGTCCGCGCGGTGTGGATGGTGGTCTTCGCCTATGCGCCCCGCTCGCTGTCGGCGAAGATCCGCCAGGACGAGCCCGCCCCCACGCACGGTCAGGTGCTGGTGCTGTCGTGGGCGGGGATGCGCGGTGTGGTCTCCCTGGCGGCCGCGTTCGGTGTTCCGTTGACGACGTTGTCCGGAGAGCCGTTCCCGGGCCGCCCTCAACTGGTCTTCCTCACGTTTGTGGTGGTCATCGGAACCTTGCTGCTGCACGGGCTGACCCTGCCGTGGATGATCCGGCGACTCGGCGTGCAGGCCGAACAGGCCCACGCCGACGCGCTCGCCTCGGCCAACGCGCAAGACAAGGCGGCCCGAGCAGCCGCCAACCGGCTCGATGAGGTACTTGCGTCGACCGAGCCGTCGCCGGCCAGCGAGCGAGCCGCTGAGGCGTTGCGTGGCTGGAACACGCGGCGGCGTAACGCGGCCCGGGAGCGGTTGCGCCGCTTCGACCCCGACGCTGACGCCGACAGTGACGAGACCGCCGCCGCGGCGTTTCGCCGGCTGCGCCTGGAGATGCTGATCGCCGAGCGCGCGGCGCTGATCGCCGAACGCGACCAGGGGCGCATCGATGATCAGGTCCTGCGCGCGCTCATGTACCGGCTGGATCTGGAAGAGGCGGCGCTGAACGTGGACTAGCGCCGCCGCCGGCGCGCACGAATACAGTTGGTCGCATGAGTGTGCTGACGTCACCGAAGACCTACACCGGGCTGGCTGCTTTCCAAGCCGCCGACGCGGTGCTGTGCGCCATCCCCGCCCCGTTCATCAGCACGGCGCTCGACACCGTCGAGTGCCCGCAACAGATCCGGCCGGTACTGCCGATCGTCAAAGCGGCTTCGGCTGTCGGTCTGTTGTCGGTGCACCGGTTTCCGGGGCTGGCCAGACTGACCACCGCGGCGTTGACGCTGTACTTCGTTCTCGCGGTCGGAGCCCACGTCCGCGTCCGCGACAGCGTCGCCAACACCGTCCCGGCGGCATCGTTTCTGGCCCTGTTCGCGGCCATGACCCTGCGTGCGCCGCGCCGCTGGCCGTGACCGACAGCTAGGGCTGGCCGGGCAGCAGGCGCACCATCAGCCCCTGCGCCTGCGCCAGCACGGTCCCGTCGGTGTCGGTGAGTTCGGCGCCGATGAAGGCTTTGCGGCCCTCGACCCGCTCGACCCGGCCGTGCACCAGCAGAGGGGTGTCGATCGGGGTGACTTTGCGGTAGTCGACGTGCAGGAATGCCGTCCGGCTGATCGGCCGGTTTGCGGCGTGCACCACCATGCCAAACATCCAGTCGAACAGCAGCGGCAGCACGCCGCCGTGCACCGCTGAATTGCCTCCCACATGAAACCGGCTGAACGCGCCGTTCATCGAGACGCCGTCGGGTTCGAATCGCGTGACTCGCCACGGCGGCAGCAGCAAGCTACCCATGCCCGGCAGCGAGGGAGCTCGCCCGGCCGGGGCGACGCCTTCCGGCGCCGGATACTTGTCCAGCAGCTCCACCAGCGCCTGGGCGCGGTCGGCAGCGTCATCCCAGGTGGCCTCGTCGGGGTCGGCGGACACCGACAAGTCCAGCAGGCGGCGCATCGTGGTGACGTACCGCGCGAAGCCCGCACTCGGATCGACGACAGCGTGGTCGGGGAAGCCTCCGTGGCTGGCGTAGTCGGGATCGACGTCTTCCGGCCGTGCCTCGCTCACGCGCTGTCCCCGACGACGTCGCGTCGCACGATCGTCTGTTCGCGTCCCGGACCGACTCCGATGCAGGAGACCTGAGCCCCGGCGATCTCCTCGATGCGCGACACGTAGTCGCGAGCATTGGCGGGCAGGTCTTCGAAGGTGCGCGCCGTGGAGATGTCCTCCCACCAGCCCGGGAGTTCCTCGTAGACCGGCTCCGCGCGAGCGAACTCTTCCTGGGTCATCGGCAGTTCGTCAGTGCGTTTGCCGTCCACGGTGTAGCCGACGCAGACCGGCACAGTCTCCAGGCTGGAGAGCACGTCGAGCTTGGTCAGGAAATAATCTGTGATGCCGTTGACCCGGGTGGCGTAGCGGGCGATCACCGCGTCGAACCAGCCGCAGCGACGCTGACGGCCGGTGGTGACCCCGACCTCGCCGCCGGTCTTGGACAGGTATTCGCCATGAGCGTCGAACAGTTCGGTGGGGAACGGCCCGGAGCCGACCCGGGTGGTGTAGGCCTTCAGGATGCCCAGCACCGTGGTGATGCGGGTCGGCCCGACGCCGGATCCCACCGCCGCGCCGCCCGCGGTCGGATTGCTCGACGTCACGTACGGATAAGTTCCGTGGTCGACGTCGAGGAGGGTGCCCTGCGAGCCTTCCAGCAGCACGTTCTCACCGCGGTCGAGCGCGGCACCCAGCAGCAGGCCGGTGTCGGCGATGCGGTGCTTGAAGCCCTCGGCCTGCTCCAGCAGATCTTCGAGGACCTGCTGGGGATCCAGTGCCTTGCGGTTGTAGATCTTGACCAGCACCTGGTTCTTGAAGTCCAGGGCGGCTTCGATCTTGTTCGCCAGTGACTCCTGATCGAGCACGTCGGCCACGCGGATCCCGATCCGGGCGATCTTGTCCTGATAGCAGGGCCCGATGCCGCGGCCGGTGGTGCCGATCTTCTTGCTGCCCATGTAGCGCTCGGTGACCTTGTCGATCGCGACGTGATAGGGCATCAGCAGATGTGCGTCGGCGGAGATCAACAGTCTCGAGGTGTCTACGCCACGGCCTTCCAGGCCCGCCAGCTCCTCGAGCAGTACCCCGGGATCGACCACCACACCATTGCCGATCACGTTGGTGACGTGTGGCGTCAGGACCCCGGAGGGGATCAGGTGCAGCGCAAAGTTCTCACCTGTGGGGAGCACCACCGTATGGCCGGCATTGTTGCCACCCTGGTAGCGCACCACCCACTGCACTCGTTCTCCGAGTAGGTCGGTGGCTTTACCTTTGCCCTCGTCGCCCCACTGGGCGCCGATGACGACGATTGCCGGCATGGATTTCTCGCTAACTGTCTTGGCTTACTGTGGTCCAGCCGGGGAATGAGCCTATCCGAAGCGATTCACAAGGAGCGTGTTGAACGCCACTAACGGCATTAAGAGCCTCGATGCCGCCTGAAACCACCGTGCTGCTCTTTGCCGGACTACCCCTGCCACGACCCCTCCGCGGACTGCCAACTGTGCAGGTCGGAGGCGAAAATGACGTCAATCTGATGGATGCCGCAATTGATCGCTACCGCCGTCTGGTGGTGGTGGGCACCGACGCGGATCTGGCGCGAACTCTGACCCGGCTGCTGCGCACCGACCGCCTCGACATCGAAGTCGGCTACGCGCCACGACGGCGTACGCCTGCCACTGCCGCCTACCGGCTCCCGGCCGGGTGGCGGGCGGCACGGCTAGCACGGCGCGGCGCGGGCCGACCGGCACCGTTGATCCGCGACGACGCCGGCACCGCCCTGGTCGGTGTCGGCCGGTGGCTCCCGGTCGACGGCGCGCAGGCGCTGCGCGGGGAGGGCGTCGTGGACGACACCACGCTGTTCGACGGCGAGGTGGCCGAAGTGCTGATTCAGCCGATCGGCGTGGCACCGGGCCTGCGCGCCGGGGTTCCGCGACGGCGCGGCCGGGTGGCCCGCTGGGCGACGGGACGCGCAGCGCAGCTGGGCACCACCGGCGCGGTGGTGGTCCGCGACGGCACCTTCAGCAGCAGAACGGTGAAGCGGTCTACCTTCTACCGTCACATCGAGGACTGGCTGCTGGTCCGATGACGGCGCACCGTCGACGCAGCCGATAGGTTCACGGGCGTGAACGTCCATCCCCTGCGCGGCCAGGCGGTTCGTCCCAGTCCAGTGTTCCTGGCGCTGATGGCCCTGACGGCCCTCGGCGGAACGCTGGCGTGGCAGGCGGGTGAGGAGATCCGGCCGCTGGCCTACGCCGGGGTGTTCGTGTTCGTCATCGCCGGTTGGCTGGTCTCGTTGTGCCTGCACGAATTCGGCCACGCCTACACGGCGTGGCGCTTCGGTGACCACGACGTGCAGATGCGCGGTTATCTGACCCTCAACCCGCTGCGCTACACCCATCCGGCACTATCCCTGGTGTTGCCGATGGTAGTCATCCTGTTGGGCGGTATCGGGCTGCCGGGCGGAGCGGTCTTTGTGAACACCTCGTTCATGACACCGCGTCGACGCACACTGGTCAGCCTGGCGGGACCGGCAGCAAACCTGATCCTGGCGGTACTCCTGCTGAGCGCCGCTCGGACGCTCTACGACCCGGCGCACCCCGTGTTCTGGTCTGGGGTGGCGTTTCTGGGATTCCTGGAGTTGACGGCGATGGTGCTGAACCTGTTGCCGGTGCCGGGTTTGGACGGCTACGGCGCGCTGAAGCCCCATCTGAGCCCCGCGACGCGCCGCGCCGTCGCACCGTTCCAGCAGTGGGGTCTGCTGGTGCTGATGATGCTGCTGCTCGCCTCGCCCGCCGTGAACCACAAGTTCTTCTCGCTGGTGTTGTGGTTCTTCGACCTGTTCGACGTCCCGCGCGCACTGGTGTCCTGGGGTTTGAGCCTGACCCAGTTCTGGAGCTCCTGGTTGTGAGATCGAGGGCCAACCCCGGGCGTACGTGAACCCCACTTCACGCCCGTAAACGGGACCGTCGGCCTATATTCACCTCCCATGGGCGCCGGCCATGAACACCGTCACACCGACACCCGACTGTCCCGGATGGCCCTCGGCGCCGCGATCCTGACCGCGTTCTTCGCCATCGAACTGACCACCGCGATCACCATCAACTCGATGGCGCTGCTGGCCGACGCCGGCCATCTGCTCACCGACCTGGCCGCCCTGTTCATGGGCGTGGCAGCGGTGATGCTGGCCCGGCGGGGCAGCGCGTCACCGTCGCGCACCTATGGTTGGCACCGCGCAGAGGTGTTCACCGCGGTCGCCAACGCGGTGTTGCTGATCGGGGTGGCCACCTTCATCCTCACCGAGGCGATCCGCCGCATCGGCACCGCGCCGGACGTGCCCGGTATGCCGATGATCGTGGTCGCCCTGGCCGGGCTGGTGGTCAATATCGGCGTGGCGCTGCTGCTGCGGTCGGACTCCGCACAGAGCCTGGCGGTGCGCGGCGCGTATCTCGAGGTGATCGCCGACACCGTGGGCAGTGTGGGGGTGTTGATCGCTGGAATCGTCACCCTCACCACCGAATGGCCCTACGCCGACGTGGTGGTCGCGGTCTTCGTCGCGCTGTGGGTGCTGCCGCGCGCGTTCGCATTGGCCGGCGCTGCACTGCGGATCCTGTCGGAGGCCTCACCGAGCCATATCGATGTCGCGGAACTCCGCGCGGCGCTCGCCGCCCTCGACGGGGTCACCGACGTACACGACCTGCACGTCTGGACGCTGGTCCCGGGCCGGGACATGGCCACCGCCCATCTGGGGGCCACCAGCGACGCCGGCCGGGTGCTCGCCGACGCGCGGGCAGTCCTGGCGGCGCGCGGGCTGACCCACGCCACCGTGCAGGTGGAACCGCCCGGGCAGGGCGCGGGCTGCTCGATCAGTTGATGGCGCCGGCGGTCAGCTCAGCCCCAGCGGCGAGCGGGCGCCGGGGTCGCAATCGTCAAGCAGCTGCAGACAGCGCGCCAGCTCGTCTGTCTCCCCGATGTTGTCGGCGGCACGCGCCAGCGCGGCGACGCAGCGCAGAAAACCTCGGTTGGGCTCGTGCGAATACGGCACCGGACCGTATCCCTTCCAGCCGTTGCGACGCAGCTGGTCCAGGCCCCGGTGGTACCCGGTGCGTGCATACGCGTAGGCAGTGACCGCGTTGTCTTCGGCCAACGCCGCTTCGGCCAGCGCCGCCCATGCGACCGACGCCGCCGGATGCGCGGCCGCGACAATCGCAGGGTTCTGGTTGGCCCGCAGGCCGGCCTCGGCTTCGGGGTCGCCGGGCAGCAAGATCGGTTCGGGCCTGAGGAGATCACCGGAGAGAGTCACGCCATCCATTGTGCCGTCCCCGGCCAGCCACTCCCGCAAGCCGGCGGCTGGCTCAGTAAACTGGCGGCAGCCGATCCGAATCAGCCGGCGGACATTGGAGGATCAGCCACTCATGCCGAACCCACCGGAACCGGACAACGCCGAGCCGACCGAAGGCGCCACGGCCACTCCCACAGATCAGCCCGACGGTGACGAGCAGGTCACCGAGATTCAGCCTGTCACCTCAGCGGATCACGAGTCAGCGGCGGAAGCCGAGGCCGTCACCGAAGTGATCACCACCGAGGTCCCACCCGCCGCACCCGCGCCCGACGGTTCACCGGAGCGCCGCTTCACCGCCCCAGGTTTCGATGCCGGGCACACCGAGGTCATCCCGTCGGTGGGTGACGCCGAGACCGAGCTGATCGCCCAGCAAGGCGACGATGCGGGGAAGGCGATACCGCAACAGATTCCGGCGCGGCTTGGCGTCAAACTGCCAGCCACCGTGTCACGCAGCTGGGGCTGGGTGATGGCGGTGATCCTGATCATCTTGGCGCTCGCCGCCATCGCGGTGCTGGGCACGCTGTGGCTGACCCGCGACACTCGGGCGGCCGCGTCGCAGGAAGAGCACGTCCGCACCACAATTTCGAACTTCGACGTCGCCATGCAGAACGGTGACTTGGCCGCGTTGCGCAGCCTCACCTGCGGCGACATCCGCGACCGCTACGTCAACTACGACCAGAAGACCTGGGACGACACCTACCGGCGGATCGCGGCGGCCAAGCAGTATCCGGTGGTGGCCAGCATCGACGAGGTCGTGGTCAATGACGGTCAAGCCGAGGCCAACGTCACCGCATTCATGGCCTACGAGCCGCGGGTCCGCTCAACCCGCAGCTTTGACCTGCAGTTCCGCGACGACCAGTGGAAGATCTGCCAGTCCCACGGCAGCTAGCCCAGCCTCATTGACTCTGCGCCCACGGCGGGGGTCACTCGGACTTCTCCGCCGTGGACGCAGAGTCAACGCCTAGCTGCTGAGGCTCTTGCCGGCGCTGTGCAGGTCGTTGCAGGCCTCGATGACCCGCTCGGTCATGGCGGCCTCTGCCTTCTTCAGGTAGCTGCGCGGGTCGTAGGTCTTCTTGTTGCCGACCTCGCCGTCCACCTTGAGCACGCCGTCGTAGTTGCTGAACATGTGCGCGGCGATCGGGCGGGTGAACGCGTACTGGGTGTCGGTGTCGACGTTCATCTTCACCACGCCATAGCGCAGCGCTTCCTCGATCTCGGACTTCAGCGATCCCGAGCCGCCGTGGAACACGAAGTCGAACGGCTTGGAGCCCTGCGCCAGGCCCAGCTTGGCCGAGGCCACCTGCTGGCCCTGCGCCAGGATGTCCGGGCGAAGCACCACGTTGCCCGGCTTGTAGACACCGTGCACGTTGCCGAAGGTGGCGGCCAGCAGGTACTGGCCCTGCTCGCCGGCGCCCAGCGCGGCGACGGTCTTCTCGAAGTCTTCCGGCGAGGTGTAGAGCTTCTCGTTGATCTCGGCTTCCACGCCGTCCTCTTCGCCGCCGACCACGCCGATCTCGACCTCGAGGATGATCTTGGCGGCCACCGCCTTGGCCAGCAGCTCCTGCGCGATGGTCAGGTTCTCATCGATCGGTACCGCCGAGCCGTCCCACATGTGCGACTGGAACAGCGGGTTCTGGCCGGCCTTGACGCGCTCGGCCGAGATGGCCAGCAGCGGCCGGACGAAGCCGTCCAGCTTGTCCTTCGGGCAGTGGTCGGTGTGCAGGGCCACGTTGATCGGGTACTTGGCGGCGATCACATGGGTGAACTCGGCCAGTGCCACCGAACCGGTCACCATGTCCTTGACGCCCAGTCCAGAGCCGAATTCGGCTCCGCCGGTGGAGAACTGGATGATGCCGTCGCTGCCCGCGTCAGCAAAGCCCTTGATCGCCGCGTTGATGGTCTCCGACGACGTGCAGTTGATCGCCGGGAACGCGTAGGCGTTCTCCTTGGCGCGGCCCAGCATCTCGGCGTAGATCTCGGGGGTGGCGATGGGCATGGGGAATCTCTCCTCTGAGCTGACCAAAACTGCCTTCGAGTATCGCAGGGGCGGTTTCGCCGGTGCCCCCCGGTATGTTGGTGCCTCATGAGCACCACCGTGGTCGCGATGCCCGGCTTCCTGGATCCGATGTACTGGCTGGGCGCCGGGGGCATCTTCCACGGCGCCGTACTGCCGGCCATCCTGGTGGTCGTCTTCATCGAGACCGGTCTGCTGTTCCCCCTGTTGCCGGGGGAATCCCTGCTGTTCACCGGCGGCCTGCTGGCCGCCAAGGGACTGGCCCCCGACATCTGGATACTGGCACCCGCGGTGGCCGTCGTGGCGATCCTGGGCGATCAGTGCGGCTATTTCATCGGCCGGCGAATCGGGCCGGCGCTGTTCAAGAAGGAAGACTCCCGCTTCTTCAAGAAGCACTACGTCACCGAGTCGCACGCCTTCTTCGAGAAGTACGGGCCGTGGGCGATCATCCTGGCGCGGTTCGCACCGTTCGTCCGAACATTCGTGCCGGTGGTGGCGGGTGTGTCGTACATGCGCTATCCCGTTTACCTGGCGTTCGACATTGTCGGCGGCGTGCTGTGGGGCGGCGGGGTGACGACGCTGGGTTACTTCCTGGGCAACGTTCCGTTCGTCCACGAGAATCTGGAAAAGATCGTCCTGGCGATCCTGTTCGTGTCGATGATCCCGGCGTTCATCGCCACAGCGAAGGCCTTCCGCAGCCGCCGCGCACCCTCGGTTGGCACTGACTCTGCGCTGACGGCGCAGAACTCCGAGTAGGCCGCACCCTCAGCGCAGAGTCATTGCGCGGGCACGGTCGCGACGACGTGCGCGGCCTCCATCAGCATCCAGCCCCCCACCTGCACCGACAGGTCACGTTCGGGCACCTCCGACTCACGTACTGCGCCGGCGATGGAGGTGGCCACCGCACCATCTGCGCGTGGCACCCCAGCGATCCGGTCCCAGAACGCACCGAACAGCGGCAACCCGTCGACGGACTGCCGGTAGTCCCAGGCCGACTTCGCCGAAGACAGCACCAGCTTGCCGGCTGTGTCACGCGCCTGGGCGTCGGCGTCGGACTCCCCCGGCAGGTCGGTGGCAACCAAGGCCAGGTAGCGGGCGGTGATCCCGGCGAACAGCCCGCCGTCACCGCCGCCTGCGCCCTTGATCACTCCACCCGGGGCCATGTGCTTGCTGATCGCGGCCACCAGCCGGTGGACCCGCTCGGCATGTCGCGGCGCACCGGTACGCGCGGCCAGCTCGGTCTCCAGCCCGAGCACCACCCCCTGGCAGTAGGTGTACTGCGCCCGAACCAGCGAACCACCCCTGATGCCGTCGAAAACCAAGTCGGTGTCCGGGTCGATCAGGGTGGCGTCGATCCAGTCGCCCATCTCCCTCGCACGGTCGAGCCAGCCGGGTTCGCGGGCCAAGAAGATCCCCGCCGGACCGTTGGCGGGGGCATTAAAGAACGGCTCGGTGAACTGCTCGTCCTTGCGCCACGGAATGCCGCCGCCGGCTTCGGGCATCCACGAGTCGGTCAGCTCACGAGTCAAGGTGCCCAGCGCGCGGCGCCGGTCGACACCGGTCACGCCGGCCGCGCGCTGGATCGCCAGCGCCAGCCAGGCCATGTCGTCGTAGTAGGCGTTGGTCCAGCGGCCCACGTTGCGCAGCCGGTGGGTGCGGATCTGCCGCTTGATCCGGTTGGCCCGTTCCGGTTGCGGGTCACGCAGCTGGGCGTCGACCAGGCAGTCCAGCAGGTGTGCCTGCCACCAATAGTGCCAATGGGGGGCGCGCCGGATCGGCGGCCACGCCACCACCCCGAGCTGGGTGCCCGGCAGGTGCCAGAGCGACTTGAGGTGTCTCGCGGTGACGGCGGCCTCGGCGCTTTCGGCCCGATTAGCCCAGAGCAGATCCATGGCCCTAGATCCTGCCCTACCAGGCCTGGTCGAGGTGTCCATGCCGGCTGATCCAGGCGTGCATGACGATTCCGGCGGCTACGCCGACGTTGATGCTGCGGGTCGAGCCGAATTGGGCGATCGACACCGCCAGGTCCGCGCCGGCGCGAACCTGATCGCTGATGCCGAGTCCTTCGCTGCCGAACACCAGCACGCAGTCGGCGGGTAACGCAGTCTGCTCCAGGCGCGTCGCTCCGGCCACGTTGTCCACGGCGACAACGGCGAGGCTGTGCGCGGTGGCGAAATCCAAGAGATCATCGGCGGTTTCGTGATGCAGTAGCCGCTGATAGCGATCGGTGACCATGGCGCCCCGCCTGTTCCACCGTCGGCGACCCACGATGTGCACGGTGTGCACGGCGAAGGCATTGGCGGTGCGCACCACCGAGCCGATGTTGGCGTCGTGCCCGAAGTTCTCGATCGCGATATGCAGCCGGTGGCGCCGGCTGTCGATGTCGGCGACGATAGCCTCGCGGGTCCAGTAGCGGTAGGCGTCGACGACGTTGCGGCGATCTCCCTCGCGCAGCAACTCCGGGTCGAAGCGGGGATCGCTGGGCCATTGCCCCTGCCACGGTCCCACCCCGTTGGCCGGCGAGAACCACTCGGTAGGACCGGGAGAGTCGCCGGGTTCGCTCACGAAGTGGTCCACACGGCGGCGTGGGTGCCTACCACCGACACCGAGGGGTACAGCAGGGCGGAGTTGATCTCGCCGTGCGTGCACAGCGATGTCGGTACGTGCACCGAGTTCAGCGTCGCCTCCGGCAGGATCAGGACCGAGGAGCCGGCCGCGCGACAATCCGCGCCCAAGCCGGGCATGGGCGTCGACGGTCCGGCGACCAGCATCAGCGGTCCGCCACGTGCCTTAGCCCCGTCGAGGTAATGGCCTGCCACCGCGTCAGCAGACAGATTGAGCACCATATAACCGAGGCCGGTGAACGCCTTGGGATCACCCAGGGCCGTCGGCGCCAGCGGCATGCCGTCGGCCCGGTAGGCCGCCACGCCTTGAGTGGTGAGCTGCAGACCGGTGTCTCCCGGGTTGACCGGCGCCAGCCCCACCGGGAACGCCGCGGCATAGGCCACCGTGGTGTCTTTGATCCGGTCTGCGGGCGAATAGACATAGACCCCACGCACGGCACTGCGTTCCTTGAGTGGCCCCAGGCAGACGGTTCCGTTCAACCGGTCGGGGTCCTTGGCCGACAGCGGCGTCGGCGTCAACTCCCCCAGCAAGGCGCAGCTGCCCAGGCCCGTGGCCTCGATCGGATGCGCGGGGGTGCCATACACCCCGAATCGCAGGTCGCCGGCCGCGGCGTGTGGAGCTGGGGCATTCGGGGCGCCGACGACCTGAGCCGTGACGTCGATCAGTGCGTAGTCGACTTCCCAGCGCAGGTTGGAGACGGTCATCTCCCAGCCCAGCACGGTCAGGGCCGAATCGATCCGGGCTCCCTGGGCGCCGTAGGGCCCGGTTGCGGCGGAATCCGAGCAGGCGGCCGCGCAGGTCACGGCCAACGCCGCCATCATCGCGATCAGTCTGCGCACAACCGTCCTCGGGGCGTTCAGCCCAGGCCCAGTTCGGCCAGCCCGAGCACACTGCGGTACGGCACGCCCTCGGCCTCGATGGCCTCGGCCGCTCCGGTGGCACGGTCGACCACGGTGACCACACCGACCACCTGCCCACCGGCCTCACGCACCGCACGCACCGCCGTCAACGCCGAACCACCAGTGGTGCTGGTGTCCTCGACCACCAGCACCGGTTGACCGGCCACGTCGAAGCCTTCGATAAGACGTTGCATGCCATGGGCTTTCACCGACTTGCGCACCACGAATGCGTCGATCGGACGTCCCGGAGCGTGCATCACCGCGGTCGCCACTGGGTCCGCACCCAGCGTCAGGCCGCCCACGGCGACATAGTTCCAATCGTCGGTGAGTTCACGCACCAGCCGCCCGATCAGGGCGCCCGCACGGTGGTGCAGGGTGGAGCGGCGCAAGTCCACGTAGTAGTCGGCTTCGGCCCCCGAGGACAGCGTCACGCGGCCGTGCACCACCGAGAGCTCACGCACCAGCGCGGCCAGCTCTTGGCGTTCGTCGTTGTTAAGTGCGGCCACGGCCCCTCCCGAACGTGTTGGTCAGCGTGCGCGACAGTCCGCGCGGAATCAACCTGCTGACGCCTACCAATGTCTTGTACTGCAGGCCGGGCACACTGACCACCTCGCCCCGGGCGATGTCGGCCAGGCTCGCCGTAACGACGTCGTCGACCTCCATCCACATAAACGACGGCAAGGTGGCCATGTCGATTCCGGCGCGCTCATGGAATTCGGTGTGGACGTAGCCGGGACAGACGACGTGGATGCCGACGCCGGTGCCGTGCAGGCCGCCGGCCAGGCCTTCGGTGAACGACACCACCCAGGCCTTGGACGCCGAGTACGTCGAGCCGCGTCCCGACAGCAACCCGGCGACGCTGGCGATGTTGATGACGCTGCCGCCACCCGCCTCGATCATCGCGGGCAGCGCGGCCCGGGTCAGCTGCATGACCGCGGTGACGTTGACGTCCAGTTGCGACTGCAACAGAGCGGGGTCGGCGGTCCAGAACTCCCCGGACGTGCCGAAGCCGGCATTGTTGACCAGCACCCGCACTCCGGCGTGTAGGCGCTCGGCCACTCGCCCACGGCCGTCGGCGTCCGTCAGGTCGGCGGGCAGCACCTCGACGGCTCCGCCGTAGCTGCCGCGAAGCTCGGCGGCCAGCGCTTCGAGGCGATCGACATCGCGAGATACCAGGACCACGTCGTAGCCGTCAGCGGCGTAGCGGCGGGCATAGCCCGCTCCCAGCCCGGAGGTGGGTCCGGTGACCACGGCAACGGGGCGAGACATGACGGACAGCCTAACGAAGCCGCCAGTGTGGACCGGCGTCGGCCGTCAGCGCTGGTGGTGGGCGGTCTGCCGACCGTTGCGGCCACCCGGGGCGTGCAGCACGTCCGAAGACTCCCGGCTCGGCCGGCGCCGTGGCAGCGGTTCGGCCGCCGGGGCGGGACCGCCCGGTGCCGACGCGGCCGGCCGCGATGCCGCCGCCGGAACCTGCTCACCCGCACTGTCCTCGGACGCCTCGGTGGCGCCCGCTGACCCCAGCGGCCGGCTGGGCTGCCCGTTGCGCCGTCCCGCTGAGGCGCCAACGGCGTCGGCGGGCTGGCTGCGTGGGTTGGGTGGCAGCACCCGCAATAGGTCGTTGAATTGGCGGACGCTGCGCAGGCCCTCGTCCCATTGGGCGCGGGTACTGGTGACGGGCATACTCACCAGCGTCCAGTTCGCCTCGTTCCACATGATTTCCGCGCAGTCCGGGGCGGTGTGGGCGAATGTCACCATTCGCCGGTCGCAGGCCCGCCGGGCGGCGTCGAGGTTGGTCGAGTACACCATCCGCGGGCCGATCGCGCCGAGCAACCAGATGTCGTTCTCGCGCGGTTCTTTCAGGCCCTTGAGCCGCACGTCGACGACCACGTTCGTGCTGACCTTGCGGTGCAGCGCGATCACCGTCGCCACTTCGTCCAGATCGAAGATGTAGACGGCTTCGCCGCGGATCTGGCCGAGTACGACATTGCGCACCGGCGCTTCGCCCACCGTCGACATCACGCCGCGCTTCCAGCGGTGCAGGATCTCAGCGGATTCGGGCTCGAAGTCGAAACCGTGGGAGCGAGCCCAGGACTTGCGGCGCCGACTGCGGCCGCGCCGCTGGTCGATGTCCACGTACAGCAATACGGCCGCGCTGACGAAACACAGCGCGGACAGCGTAAACCAAAGCGGGACCATTGCGCCTAGCGTATCTGTTCTCGGCCCCGAACTGAGAATGGTTCCTGATCACAACCCTGTATCAGCAGTATTCCAGCAGGTCACGTCACAGTTCGATCGCGTTGGATCCGCCGAAGATGGTGGACCCGTTGACGTAGGAGATATAGACGGGCTGCTGAGCGAACGGGATGTTGCCGGTGTTCATCGTGGCGCCACTGCCGGCGAGCACGCTCGGGCTCAGGGAGCCGGCGGCGGCCGAGTTCACCGTGTAGGAGTAGAGCAGCGTCGAACCGTCTGCGGAGTAGACCTGAACCGTCGTTCCGTCCGGCAGGAGGCCGCCGGCGGTCGGCGTGACGTTGCCCAGCACCGATGCCGGCATCGTGCCGTAGACCCCGCCGGAATCGATCACCGCGCTGACGGACTGGGGTGGCTGGCCGTCGATGCTCACCAGGAGGGTGGCGTAGGGCGACCCGTCGACCGTGGTCCCGCCGGTCAGTGGGTTGTCCCCGAACACCATCGCTCCGTTGGTTTGATCGAGCAGTACACCGTTGCCCAGATCCCCGGGAAGATCCGCGGTGGGAATGTTGTCGGGGCTGGGACCGACAGCATTGGCCCCGATGCCCAGTACGCCGTCCACGTTTGCCGGCCCTAGGTAGTCGCCGATGGACCAGGGACCGAAGACGTTGAAGTCGGCAGGGAAGGCGAACAGCACCGCGTCGACGGTGGTATCGGCGGTGACGGTGGCCCCGGCGGCGTCGGTGAAGGTGACGGTGGTCGGGAGCTCGGCATAGAAGTAGTCCAGCGAGCCGCCGTATTGGCCCAGGTTGAAACCGGTGGGCAGGCCGGTGATGCCGGCCCAGTTGATGTCCGAGATCGGTATGGTCAGGCCCGAGGAGCCGGTGTCGACCAGCACGGGCACCGCTGCCCCGCCACCCACCGAGATGTCCACCACCGGCTCTGTGGCCGCGTTGACCTGCAAGGGGACGGTGAAGGTGTCCGGGATCGTGGCGGCCAAGCCCGACGCAGCGGCACTGCCTGCCACGCCCGCGTCGGCGGCTCCACCGAAGATCCACTGGTCCAGGTCGTTGATCGGGGTGTAGACGAGGTTCTGATACCAGCCGTCGAACAGCGTGTCCAGCGAAGCCAGCGCGGTACCGGGGTCGGTGTCTGCGGCTATCCCGGGGTCCATCGCGCTGAGCACGTCGATCATGGGCTGGAACAGATCATCGATGTCGGCGTGAGCCGGCGAAGCGGAGATCCCCAGGGTGAGCAGCACCCCGGCCGCTGCCGTGACGCCGATCGTGCACCGACGAGCCGTCATCTTCCGAACCTCCCCGCAGGAGGTCGCGGGCATCCGATGAGCCGCGACCGAGGGCGTCAGCTAACCCAGTCAAGGGCGCAGAACACCAGGGGATTCACCCAAGAAACCGCCAAATTTCGCGGGGCCGCTCAGCGGGGTCGGTGGATCAGGGTTCGATGAGGGTGCCGCCGACGATGGTCTGCCCGCCGGGCACCTGGTAGTTGATGTAGACCGGTTCCTGGGCGAACAGCCAGTTTCCGGTGTTCATGCTGGTCCCGTTGGTGACGTACGGGCTGCGCACGGCTCCGTCGGCCGGGTTGTCCGAGTAGGGCGTGTTGCCGACGGTGTACTGGTACAGCAGCTGCCCGGACGGGGTGTAGACCTGGATCTGGGTCCCGTTCGGCAGGTAGCCGTTGACCGGCGTCACACCCGAGTTGGTCAGCGCCGATGACGGCATGGTGCCGAAGACCCCACCGGAGTCGATGACGCCGTTGACCTGGGTGGGTAGCGCGCCGTTGATGCTTACGTAGAGGGGCGACCAGGGCGCGCCGTTGATCACGGTGCCGCCCTCATACGGGTTGTTCCCGAAGATCAGCTGGTTGTTGGCCTGGTCGATCAGCACACCGTTGCCTAGGGTGCCGGGCAGATCGGCGGTCGGAATGTGGTCGGGGGTCGGTCCGAGCGCGTTCGGTCCGATCCCCAGGATTCCGGTGGAGGAGCCGGCCAGGTAGCTCTCGATGGACCAGGAGCCGAAGGGATTCAAATCCGACGGGAACGCGAACAGCACGGCGTCCACCGTGGTATCGGCGGTCAGCGTGTCCCCGCCCTCGCCGGTGAAGGTGACCGTGGTGGGCAGCTCCACGTAGAAGTAGTTCAGTGCGCCACCGAACTGACCCATGTTGAAGCCGGTGGGCAGGCCGGTGATACCGAAGGGGTTGATGTTCCAGATCGGCACGACCAGACCTGCCGCACCGGTGTCGACCAGGACATCGACGTCTGCGCCGCCACCGACCGAGACGCTGATCACCGGCTGGGTGGTGAGGTTGACGTCCATCGGAACGGTGAAGCTGTCCGGCAGGTCGGCCAGCGGGGTGTCCGGTCCGTAGGCCGCGGCACTGCCCGGCAGGTCCAACGTCGATCCGAACAGCCACGGAGCAATGCTGTTGAGGGGGGTGTAGATGAGGTCCTGGTACCAGCCGTTGAACAGGGAGTCCAACGAGGCCAGCGCGGCACCCGGATCGGTGTCAGCGGCGATGCCCGGGTCGACCCAGCTGATCGCGTCGATGAAGGGCTGGAACAGGTCGTCCCAGTCGGCTTGAGCCGAAGGGGCGGGGGCACCCAGTGCCAGGACGGCTCCCACGGCACCGACGGCGCCCACCAGACGATGGCGACGAGCTGACATGGTTACCCCTCCAGATGAACAACGGTGCAGGAAAACACCGGAATCTCTCAGTAAGGGCCAGGCTAACCGATCAGGTTGAACACCGCATCCGCAAAGGAGCTTCAGACAGCGCTAAGGCCCCCCGGAACTGCTTCCGGGGGGCCTGCGCGTGAGGGAACTCTCAGCCCAGGACCAGCGACTCGCCATCCACGCCGATGTTGACCGGCACCACGTCGCCGTCGTGCACCTGTCCGGCCAGCAGCATCTTGGCCAGCTGGTCGCCGATGGCCTGCTGAATCAGCCTCCGCAGTGGACGCGCACCGTAAACCGGGTCGAATCCGCGCTGCGCCAGCCACTTCTTGGCCTCCAAAGAGACCTCGATGGTGAGGCGGCGCTGGGCCAGCCGCTTGGCCAGCTGCTGGAGCTGGATGTCGACGATCTGCACCAGCTCCTCGGGGTTGAGGCCCTCGAAGATCAGCACGTCGTCGAGCCGGTTGATGAACTCCGGCTTGAACGCCGCCCGTACCGCGGCCATCACCTGCTCCTCGGTGCCACCAGAGCCCAAGTTGGAGGTGAGGGTCAAGATGGTGTTGCGGAAGTCCACGGTCCGGCCTTGGCCATCGGTGAGGCGGCCCTCGTCGAGGACCTGCAACAGCACGTCGAACACGTCCGGATGGGCCTTCTCCACCTCGTCGAAGAGCACCACGGTGTAGGGCCGGCGACGCACCGCCTCGGTCAGCTGGCCGCCCTGGTCGTAGCCGATGTAGCCCGGGGGCGCCCCGACCAGCCGAGCCACGGAGTGCTTCTCGCCGTACTCGCTCATGTCGATGCGGACCATGGCCCGTTCGTCGTCGAACAGGAAGTCGGCCAGAGCCTTGGCCAGCTCGGTCTTGCCGACGCCGGTGGGCCCCAGGAACAGGAAGGAGCCCGTCGGCCGGTTGGGGTCGGCGACCCCGGCACGGCTGCGCCGTACTGCGTCCGACACCGCCTGCACCGGCTTGCGCTGGCCGACCACCCGCCTGCCCAGCTCCTCTTCCATCCGCAGCAGCTTGGCGGTCTCGCCTTCCAGCAGCCGCCCGGCCGGGATACCGGTCCAGGCACTGACCACGTCGGCAATGTCGTCGGGGCCGACCTCTTCTTTGAGCATGACCTGCTCACGGGCCTCGGCCTTGGGCAGCGCCGCCTCGAGCTTCTTCTCCACCTCGGGGATACGGCCGTACCGCAGCTCGGCAGCCTTGGCCAGGTCGCCGTCGCGTTCGGCACGGTCGGACTCACCACGCAGGGCGTCGAGCTGCTCCTTGAGCTCGCGGACCACGTCGATGGCGCTCTTCTCGTTCTGCCACCGGGTGGTGAGCTCGGCCAGCTTTTCCTTGTAGTCGGCCAGTTCCGCGCGCAGCTTGACCAGCCGGTCCTTGGAGGCGTCGTCGGATTCCTTGCTCAACGCCATCTCTTCGATCTCCAGCCGGCGCACCAGTCGTTCGACCTCGTCTACTTCGACGGGCCGGGAGTCGATCTCCATCCGCAGGCGTGACGCGGCCTCGTCGACCAAGTCGATCGCCTTGTCCGGCAAGAACCGCGAGGTGATGTAACGGTCGGACAGGGTGGCCGCGGCGACCAGCGCCGAGTCGGTGATGCGGACACCGTGGTGCACCTCGTAGCGGTCCTTGAGCCCACGCAGGATGCCTACGGTGTCCTCCGCCGAGGGTTCACCGACATAGACCTGCTGGAAGCGGCGTTCCAGCGCGGCGTCCTTCTCGATGTACTTGCGGTATTCCTCGAGTGTGGTGGCGCCGACGAGGCGGAGTTCACCACGGGCCAGCATCGGCTTGATCATGTTGCCGGCATCCATCGCGCCCTCACCGGTGGCACCGGCGCCGACGATGGTGTGCAGCTCGTCGATGAAGGTGATCACCTGGCCCGCGGAGTCCTTGATCTCGTCGAGGACAGCCTTGAGCCGTTCCTCGAACTCGCCGCGGTACTTGGCGCCGGCCACCATCGAACCCATGTCCAGAGAGACAACGGTCTTGTCGCGCAAGCTGTCCGGGACATCGCCGGCGACGATCCGCTGGGCCAGGCCCTCCACGATCGCGGTCTTGCCGACACCGGGCTCACCGATGAGCACCGGGTTGTTCTTGGTGCGTCGGCTCAGCACCTGCACCACGCGGCGGATCTCGGTGTCCCGGCCGATCACCGGGTCAAGCTTGCCCTCGCGGGCGCGGGCGGTCAGGTCGGTGGAGTACTTCTCCAATGCCTGGTAGCTGGCCTCCGGGTCCGGGCTGGTGACCCGCGCGCTGCCACGGACCTTGACGAACGCCTCCCGCAACGCCTGCGGTGACGCCCCGTGGCTGGTGAGCAGTTTGGCGACGTCGGAGTCACCGGTGGCCAGGCCCACCATCAGGTGTTCGGTCGAGACGTACTCGTCGTCCATCTCGGTGGCCAGCTGCTGGGCGACGGTGATCGCCGCCAGCGCGTCACGCGCCAGCTGCGGCTGCGCGTTGGAGTTGGTCACCTGGGGCGCCACGTCGATCAGGTGCTGGGCCTCGGTGCGGATGTTCGCCGGGTTGACACCGACCGCCTCGAGCAGCGGCGCGGCGATCCCGTCGTTCTGGGTCAACAGGGCCTGCAGCAGATGCGCGGGCCGTATTTCAGGGTTGCCGGCGGCGGTTGCCGTCTGCAAAGCCGCGGTCAGAGCTGCCTGCGTCTTGGTGGTCGGGTTGAACGAGTCCACGACACCTCCATTCGGGGTCAGAGCGGGCCCACATACGGCCCGCCGAAAATGCTTGTCGTGTTGTCCAACGCCGTCAAGGTTGAGTCTGTTCCGCTCAGGTCTATATTTCTGCCAAAGGTCGCGCCGGCTCAGGCCAGCCGCAGAGTCCGGCGCGCGTTCTGCACCATTCGGGGCAGTCGGGAAGCACCCATCAACGCCCGGAACAACCAACTGTCGTCCGACGGCAGCACTCCCGCCGACTGGGTGGCGTCGAGCAGATCGAACAGCGTCTCCCCTTCGTACATCAGTCCGTCGGAGTTGAAGTGGTACCGGTCGACCGCGGTGCACTGCACGAAGGTGCCCACCCCATGGATCGCCGGGGCGGAATCGTCGTAGGGATAGAACTTCAACGTTCCACTGAAATGACCGCTACCGATATAGCGGACGACGATCCGGGCCTCACCCTCTGGGGTGATGTCGAAGTAGATCTGGCCGGGCAGCGGGTCATAGCGCCAGTCCGGGATGGCGTCGAGGAAAGCGAAGTTATAGCGCTCGAACTCCTCCAACCCCACGATGGTTCGCCCAAAAGTGGTGGGGTCCTTGTAGCGCAGGTCCGGGGTATAGAGCTCGTGGTTGAGCGACATGTCCCGCATCAGCCAACTCCACCAATACTTCTTGGCCCATTCGACGGTGAACGCCACGTCGATCCCACGATCGGCGTAATAGGCGACCTTGCGATCCAGGTCGACGAACCACTGCTCGGTCATGGCGTTGAGCTCAGGCTCGGTGAGCACCGGAACTTTGCCGCCGGCCCGGTTTCCGGCAAGGTATTGCGGTAGCGGCTGCCGCAGCCGCGGTTTGGCGATCGCTTCGCGGAAAAGTGCCTCATCGAACATTGCGCCCGCCTTTCGACATGATGGGAATCGTTTGGTTCCCCTATGCTGTCAGGCGGTACAAGTAGAATCAATTGATTCCTATAACTTGAGATGAGGGTGGGCGATGGAGACCAGAGCGCCGCGGGTATGGCGCGGTCAGACCCATGATGACCGCGCCCAGGTTCGCCGGGCCCAGTTGGTCCAGGCCGGGATCGAGCTGATGGGCACCGGGGGCACGGCAGGCGTCACCATGCGCGCGGCCTGCCGCCTGGCGGGCCTCAGCCTTCGATACTTCTACGAAAGCTTCAGCGACACCGACGAACTGGTTCTGGCCGTGTATGACCACTGCAACGCCGAACTGCTCACGCTCATGGTCGGCGCCGACGGCAAAGTGCCTCCGATCGGCGTGGCACTGAACAGCGCGGTGGCCTTTTTTGAGGAGGATCCCCGGCGCCTACGGATCCTGCTGCGCGAGCCGCAGTCCAGCAGCCTGCTCGCCGACCACCGAGCCGACGTCCTGCCCGGCCTGCTGAGCTCGTTGGCCGGCCCGGCCGGCAATGGTGGCTCATCGTCGGTCACCGCGATTCAAGCCATGAGCGCCAGCGCACTGTCCGGCGGACTCACCGCCTTAGTGCTCGACTGGGCCGACGGCCGGCTCCACGTCAGCCGCGACGAGCTGGTGAAGTTCGCAACCAGCCTGGTGCGAGCCGAGCTCAGCGGGACCACTCCGTCACAGGGTTGATGCCCCGCAGGCGTCCACGCCTGGTCGCGGACGCGTCCAGAGATACAGGGCTACCCAAACGCCGTAGCCCAGTGCCATCCCGACGTACATGACCACTGGATCGGCTTGCCCGTGCACGCTGAGGTAGAGCACCGCACCGGCGATCAGTGCGGGCAACACGGCCGCGCGGCGGCGCAGCCCCAACGCAGTGGCGACGAGCACGATGGACACGATCAAGAGGACCGGGCTGATCCGATGTAGCGCTTCGAGGAGCACGGCCAACCACCCCGGGGATTGGCCGGCCCCGTGTCCGGCATGCCCCGCCCCGGCGACGGCTGACGTTCCGACCCCGAGCGCCACCAGGACAGCCGGCAGGCAACACGCCAGCGTGCAGGTCAGCGCGGCAAGCACTCCCGCCGCCCCGAAGCGGCGCCCGGCGGGGCCCGCCGGGCGTGGCCGGTCGCGGCATTCTGACGTGGAAGACATGTCCGCCTCTCGTAGCTGTTCCATGAAACCTATACCCCGTATGGGTATCAGGCAAGAGTGGCTTCGTCGCTACCAGGTCAATCGGGACATGTCCGTTACGGTGCTGCTATGACGACCAGCCTGGCTTCGGTGTGGACCGCGTTGATCCCGCTCGCCCTGGTGGTGGCACTCTCCCCGCTCACCGTCATCCCGGCGGTGCTGGTGTTGAGCTCCGCACGTCCCCGCCAGAGCGGGCTGGCCTTTCTGATCGGCTGGCTGGCAGCCCTGGCCGCCCTGACCGTCGCCTTCATCGCGATATCCGGCCTGCTGGGCGGGCTGCACAAGTCGCCACCGACCTGGGCGTCGTGGCTGCGGATCGTGGTCGGTGGGGCGCTGATGGCGTTCGGGGTCTACCGCTGGGCGAACCGGCACGGACCCAGCGAGATGCCGCGCTGGATGCGTTCCTTCACCTCCATGACACCCCTGCGCGCCGGAGTGACGGCCGCGGTGCTGGCCGTGGTTCGACCGGAGGTGTTGTTCATGTGCGCGGCCGCGGGCCTGGCCATCGGCAGTGCCGGAATGCGCCTCACCGACAGCTGGCCGTCGGCCGTCTTCTTCGTCGCGCTCGCCGCGTCCTCGGTGGCGATTCCGGTTCTGGGCTACCTGGCGGCCAGTCACCGGCTTGATCCGACTCTGATCAGACTCAAGGACTGGATGGAGCAGCAGCACGCCGCGCTGGTCGCCGTCGTCTTAGTGCTCATCGGTGCGATGGTGGTCTACAACGGGATTCACGCGCTCTAGCCGGCGCCCGCATTAAGATCGCGGCCGTGGGCCTGGACGACCGTGACGCATTGCGCGTCCTGCACGAGGCATTTGCCGAGCCACCCGACGGTTCCGGAGTGGTCGCCCAGTTCTTCACCCGATGGTTTGGCACTGACCCCTCGGTGCGTGACCTGTTTCCCGCTGACCTGACCACCTCGCGGTCTGCCTTTGCCCACGCCATGAGTTGGGTATTCGGCGAATTCATCGCTCAGCGAGCTCAGACTCCCGTGTCGTTCCTGGCCCAGCTGGGACGCGATCACCGTAAGTACGGTGTGACGCAACGTCATTACGTAGTGGTTCGTCAGGTGCTCTTCGCAGCCCTGCGTGACGCCTTGGCCGACCGGTGGACCACGGCCGTCGACGACGCCGCCCGTGAAGCACTGAACCTGATCGTCGGGGTGATGGGCGGTGCCGCCGATGCCGAAGAGGGTCCGGCATGGTGGGACGGCACCGTCGTCGAGTTCCTCCGGGTCTCGCGCGACCTGGCCGTGGTGCGGCTGCAGTTGGATCAGCCGCTGCCCTATCACAGTGGCCAGTACGTCAAAGTCGAGGTGCCCCAGTGCCCGCGGTCATGGCGCTACTTGAGCCCAAGCATGCCGCCGGACGTGACCGGGGCCATCGAGTTCCACGTCCGCGTAGTGCCCGGAGGTCTGGTCAGCACCGCGGTCGTGCATGAGACCAGGCCCGGTGACCGGTGGCGACTGTCGAGCCCGCACGGCGGACTGCACGTTGACCGGGACGCCGGCGACATCCTGATGGTGGCCGGCAGCACGGGGTTGGCGCCGCTGCGGTCGATCATCATGGACCTCACCCGGTGGGCGGTGAACCCCCGCGTGCACCTGTTCTTCGGCGGCAGGTATCCCTGTGAGCTCTACGACCTGCCCATCCTGTGGCAGATCGCGGCACACAACCCGTGGCTGTCGGTGACTCCGGTCTCGGAGTACGCGCGAGATCCGGGATGGGCCGGCGACTACCCCGATGTGACACCGCCACGAGGGCTGCACGTGCGACAGACCGGGCAGTTGGCAGAGGTGGTCACCCGCTACGGCGGCTGGGGCGACCGGCAGATCCTGGTCTGCGGAGGACCAAAGATGACGCGCGCGACGGTGGCCGCGCTGATCGCCAAAGGAGCTCCCCCACAACGCATTCAACACGACCCGCTATCGGAGTGAGAAGTGAGCGATCTCGAGCCTTGCGTCTTGTCGGATTCTTCGTCGCGGCTCACCGCGACGTTCGTGCCACAAGCCGGCATGATCGGGACGTCGCTGTGCGATGACGGAGCAGAACTGCTCGGCCAGCGCCACGGAGTGGCCGCCTACCTCGACGCACACAAGACCATGGGCATTCCCCTGTTGTATCCGTGGGCGAATCGACTCAGCGGCAACGACTATCGGGTCGGTGCAACTTCGGTGAAGCTCACCCCGGGATTGGGTGGGGTGCACGCCGACGCCTTCGGCGCACCGATCCACGGCACCCTCGCAGGAGACACCGGCTGGCGGGTGACTGCGCGGTCAGTATCTACGCTGACCGCTGAGCTGGACTTCGGCTCCAGACCAGACCTGTTGGCGACATTCCCGTTCCCGCACCTTCTGGAGCTGGCGATCACGCTCGCCGACCGCACCTTGACGATGCGCACCAAGGTCACTGCCACCGGCGAGGCGGCGGTGCCGCTGTGCTTCGGCTTCCACCCCTATTTCCAGCTGCCCGACGCACCGCGGCCCCAGTGGCGCATCGACACCCCGCTGATGCGGTCCCGGGTCGTCGATGCGCACGGCCTACCCACCGGCGAGCTCGCGCCTCACCCGGCCAGCACAGAGGTGTTGGGCGACAAGGCTTTCGACCACGGTTTCGACGAGGTGGCGGATGGGTCGGTGTTCGCGGTCTCCGGCGGCGACCGACGCATCGAGGTCCGCTTCGACCACGGATATCCGGCGGCACAGATCTACGCGCCGGCCACCGAAGATGTGGTCTGCTTCGAGCCCATGGCCGCGCCCACCGACGCGCTGCGCAGCGGGGGCTATGCGCTCGCCCGACCAGGGCAACCAGGCGTGGCCCAGTTCTCGATCCGGGTCAGCTAACCCCGCGAGAAAATCAGCGACGCGGTTGCCAGACCACCACAGCGGTACTCTTGGGCACCACCGCGATCTCGCGACTCTGGTTGGCACGCAACCTCTCCAGCTCGGCAGCCATCTCCTTGACCCGCGACTGCAGGGCCTCGACCTGGTTGGTGAGCTCGATGATTCGCTTGATTCCGGCCAGGTTGACGCCCTCGTCATGCGACAGCCGCTGCACCTCTCGCAGCATGTCGACGTCGCGTTCGGAGTAGCGCCGTCCGCCGCCGGAGCTGCGGCGCGGGCTGACCAGCCCGATCCGGTCGTAGGTGCGCAGCGTCTGGGCGTGCATCCCGGCCAGCTCGGCGGCCACCGATATCAGGAACGTACGGGAGTTCTCTCCCGCGCTCATGATCGGTTACCCGCCCAGCCGGCCCGCGGGTCGAATCCGCTGGAACGCTCCGCTTCCGCATAGGCCTCCAGCGCCTGCTGCGCCGAGCCCTCCAGGTTCGGGGGCACCGCGACCTTGACCGTGACCAGCAGGTCGCCGTTGCCGCCGCCGCGCTTGGGCACACCGCGGCCCCGCACGCGCAGGATCCGGCCATCGGCGGTGCCCTTGGGTACGCGAACACCGACCTTGCCATCCAATGTGGGCACCGAAAGGGTGGTACCCAAAGCGAGTTCGGAGAAGCTCACCGGGATGGTGACCGTCAGGTCATCCCCATCGCGGCCGAAGACCTTGTCCGGACGCACCCGCACCGTCACGTACAAGTCGCCCGAGGGTGCGCCGCGCAGGCCGGCCTCACCCTGACCGGCCAGCCGAATCCGTTGGCCGTCTTCGACTCCCGGCGGAATCCGCACATTGATGGTCCGAGTCCGAGCGGCCCGACCGGTACCCTTGCACTCCGTGCACGGGTGCTCGATGATCGACCCACTGCCGCGGCAGTCAGTACACGGCTCAGAGAACCCGAAGGCACCCTGGTTGCTGCTGATCACCCCGGATCCGTTGCAAGAAACGCACACTCGCGGACTGGTGCCGGGCCGCGCTCCACTGCCGTGGCAGTTGGTGCACGGCGCGGCGCTGGTCAGCCGCAGCGGCATCTCCACGCCCTTGGTGGCCTCCAGGAAGCTCAGCTCCGAGTCGGTCTCCAGGTCGTTGCCGCGACGTGGCCGGCTGGGCCGCTGCTGCGCGCCCCGCCCGAACAGGCCGCCGAAGAGATCACCGATGTTGGCCCCGCCGGTCTGGCCGGCCGCACCGAACAGGTCGTTGAGGTTGAACTCGTTGCCGTCACCACCGGTGGAGAACCGATCGAAGTTCTCGCCGCCGCCACTGAAGCGCCGCCCGAAGCCACCGCCGGCGAACAGCCGCCGGGTCTCGTCGTACTCCTTGCGCTTGGCCTCGTCGGACAACACGCTGTAGGCCTCGGAGACCGCCTTGAAGCGATCCGCGGCAGCCGGGTTGTTCGGGTTCCGGTCCGGATGCAGTTCGGAGGCCAACTTGCGGTAGGCGCTCTTGATCTCTTTCTCGCTGGCGTCGGAGGAGACGCCCAACTCCTTGTAGAAGTCCTTTTCGACCCATTCACGCTGAGCCATGACGCGTCACCTCCTTACCTGTCATTTGTCTTCAGTGGTGTCGCCGTCGACGACCGAGCCCGCGCCGGGCACCGTGTCGACCACGCCGACCATCGCGTGCCGCAGCACTTGCTCACCCAGCTTGTAGCCCTGCCGCAGCACGGCACCGATCACCGAGTGGCTGCCCTCGCCCTCATGCTGGACCGCCTCATGCAGGGACGGGTCGAACTCGTCGCCCTCGGCACCGAACGCGGACAGTCCCATCCCGGTGAGAACACCGGACAGCTTGTCCGCCACCGCTTTCAGCGGACCCGACTCCAGATCACCGTGACTGCGGGCCCGATCCAGATCGTCGAGGATCCCGAGCAGCTCGGTCACCACGGCGGCCTTGGCGCGGTCCGCGACATTCTGCTGATCACGCAGCGCACGCTTGCGGTAGTTGGCGAAGTCCGCCTGTACGCGCTGCAGGTCCGCGGTGAGCTCGGCCAGCGGGTCGACCTGTGAATCATCGACCCCCGACTCCTCCGGTGCCGGCCCACTGGGGGCCGGACCGGAGGAACCTTCACGCACTTCACCGGTTTCGGGATCGATACGCCGCTTGTCGGTGACGGTGACGCTCTCCGGAGGTAGATCGGTCGAGTTCGCTGAACCCTCCGAGCTCACTTGACGTCTCCGTCGTCGACCACCTCTGCGTCCACGACGTCGTCGTCCCGGGAAGACCCGCCGGACGCGGCGTCATTGGCCGCCTGCTCGGCCTGAGTGGCCTCGTAGATCGCCTGACCCAGCGCCTGTGACTCGACGCCCAGCTTCTCCATCGCCGCCTTGATGGCGCCGATGTCGGTGCCATCAAGGGCCTTCTTCGCGTCACCGATAGCGGAGTCGACCTTGGCGAGGGTGTCCTCGGGAACCTTCGAGCCACCGTCGGCTTCACGCTGCTCCTTGACGAACTTCTCCGTCTGGTAGACGAGCGATTCGGCCTGGTTGCGTACGTCGGCCTCTTCCCGACGCTTGCGGTCCTCCTCGGCGTGCGCCTCGGCGTCCTTGATCATCCGGTCGATCTCGTCCTGGGACAGGCCGGAGCCTTCCTGGATCTTGATCGTGTTCTCTTTGCCGGTGCCCTTGTCCTTGGCGGTGACGTGCACGATGCCGTTGGCGTCGATGTCGAAAGTCACCTCGATCTGCGGGACACCACGCGGGGCCGGAGGGATTCCGGTGAGCTCGAACGAACCGAGCAGCTTGTTGTGCGAAGCGATTTCGCGCTCACCCTGGAAGACCTGGATCTGCACCGACGGCTGGTTGTCGTCGGCGGTGGTGAAGGTCTCGCTGCGCTTGGTCGGGATGGTGGTGTTGCGCTCGATCAGCTTGGTCATCACGCCGCCCTTGGTTTCGATACCCAGGGACAGCGGGGTGACATCAAGCAGCAGAACGTCTTTCACCTCGCCCTTGAGCACACCGGCCTGCAGCGCGGCACCCACGGCGACAACCTCGTCGGGGTTGACGCCCTTGTTGGGCTCCTGGCCACCGGTCAGCTCCTTGACCAGGTCGGTGACCGCGGGCATCCGGGTGGATCCACCCACCAGCACCACGTGGTCGATCTCCGATACCGAGATACCGGCGTCCTTGATCACCGACTGGAACGGCTTGCGGGTGCGGTCCAGCAGATCTTGGGTGATCTTCTGGAATTCCGACCGGGTGAGCTGCTCGTCGAGGAACAGCGGGTTCTTGTCGGCGTCGACGGTGATGTAGGGCAGGTTGATCGAGGTGCTCTGCGAGCTGGACAGCTCGATCTTGGCCTTCTCGGCGGCCTCACGCAGCCGCTGCATTGCCATCTTGTCTTTGGTCAGGTCGATGCCCGAGGTGCCCTTGAACTTGTCGACCAGCCAGTCGACGACCCGGTCGTCCCAGTCGTCGCCACCGAGGTGGTTGTCGCCGGAGGTGGCCCGCACCTCGACCACACCTTCGCCGATCTCCAGCAGGGAGACGTCGAAGGTGCCGCCACCGAGGTCGAACACCAGGATGGTCTGTTCCTTGTGGCCCTTGTCCAGGCCGTAGGCCAGCGCAGCCGCGGTCGGCTCGTTGACGATGCGCAGCACGTTCAGGCCGGCGATCTGGCCGGCTTCCTTGGTGGCCTGGCGCTGGGCGTCGTTGAAGTAGGCCGGCACGGTGATGACCGCGTCGGTGATGTCCTCACCGAGGTAGGCCTCCGCGTCGCGCTTGAGCTTCATCAGCACGCGGGCGCTGATCTCCTGCGAGGTGTAGTCCTTGCCGTCGATCTCGACTTTCCAGTCGGTGCCGATGTGGCGCTTGACCGAGCGGATGGTGCGGTCGACGTTGGTGACCGCCTGGTTCTTGGCGGGCTGGCCAACCAGAACCTCGCCGTTGCGGGCGAACGCCACGACCGACGGGGTGGTGCGCGAGCCCTCTGAGTTGGCTACGACGACGGGGTCGCCGCCCTCCAGCACTGCGACGCACGAGTTGGTGGTCCCGAGGTCGATTCCGACCGCACGAGCCATTGTGATTCCTCCCTGATAGACGATATCCCTAGTCTGAGCGGACTGCGCTCAAGAATGCTCCTCGAGCGGCCTTCCTGTCAACCTAGACTTGAGTGCTTATGACTCAACTTGTCGATGTGGTCAACGGGCTGGGTCCCGGGTTTGTTCCCGCCAGCTCACAGCTGTCGGCCCGCGGGCGCCACGGCTGTCGAGATCGGAGCGGTTCCGCTGATCAGCGGCTGGGACCCGGAGGCAGCACGAACGCGGTTCGCGCGGCGATCGAGGCCATATGCCTCATCAGCGCGAACTCCGGGACCATCGCACTGGAGCGGCTGATGACGGCGCTGAGCAGATCCGACCGCACGTTGACGGCCCGCCCCAGCCACGCCGACTCCCGCACCACCGATGCCACCCGTCGACGACGAAAGGAGGCGAACCGCGTGAATGCGGTCGGCAGGTCGGGCTCCTGCCCGACGAATTCGGCCAAGATCGCGGCGTCCTCCAAACCCTGACATCCGCCCTGCCCGAGGTGCGGCCGCATCGGGTGGGCGGCGTCGCCGACCAACAGGATCGGACCTCGCGCCCAGCACCGGGCTGGACTGCGGTCGTAGAGGTCGTCGCGCAGCACGTCCGACGGATCGGTCGCGGCGAGAATGCCTGGCAGCGGGTCGGCCCACCGGGCGAACTTCGCCCGCAGGTAGGCCAGCTCGTCCTCCGGCGCCCGTCGCGGCTCGGGCGCCCGCTCGGTGGCAAACCAGTAAGTAAGGTCCGGGCCCATGGGGATATGACCGGTCTCCACCCCGGGCCCCAGGGTTTTCCCGGCCAGGTCTGGATCGAGGGCATAAGCGGCGACTCCACGCCAGGCCGTATACCCGACATAGCGCTGGCTCAGTGGGCCGTTGAGATGGCGAGCCACCGCCGAGTTAGTGCCGTCGGCGCCGACTACGGCGTCGAAAGTGCGGGTTGAGCCGTCAGAAAAGTGAAGTTGCGCAACGTCACCGGCGGTCGTCACCGCAGTGGCGGCAAGGCCGTACTCGACGGCGCCCACCGGCAACGCGTGGGTGAGTACGTCACGCAGTGCGGAGCGTTGCACGACGACGAGCGGTTCGCCGAGCGCCCTGACGATTCGTTCCGTCTCGGGGCGGCGCAGCCACGACCCGTCGTGCCAGCGGGCCGCGCCTGCAGTGATGCCGCCGCCCGCCGCGCGGACCGCGTCACCGAGACCGAGGTGGTCCAAGGCGGCCAGGGCATTGGGCCAGATGCTGATCCCCGCGCCCGATGACGTGTCGGTCCGCTGTTCGATGACGGTGACATCGTGGCCACGACGCTGCAGCCCGATCGCGGTCGCCAGCCCGGCGATGCCGGCCCCGACCACGCCGATCCGCCAGTTCATCGGCCCGAACCGTCGTTGCCGCAGGTAGCCAGCCAGGCGGCTCTTCGCCTGTTCGAAGCGCGAGAGAGCCAGGCGTCCTGGAGCACTTCGGTCAGTTCACTCGCGCTGATCGTGTGCAAGTCTGCCTCCCGAACCAGAACGGACAGGTGACCGTTGAAATGGTCAGTGGTGAAAAACGGTGTGGTGGGGTCTTGGATGAGGGCCTGTTTGTCGGCGTCCGACTCCACCCAGATCACGATGACATCGGGGTAGGCCTCGCCGGTTACCGGGTCCGTGGCATCGGGCCGTGCGGTACGAAAGAACACAAACGATTTACCGCCCACCTGGTAGATCGGATTGCCTTTCGGCCCTTCGATTCTGGTTACGTGGGGCATAGCCGCGGCGACTTCGTGCACGTCTGCGACTCGCGCGGGTCGATCGGCCATGACCTCAACCCTAACCAGCCCTTACGTACCGTCCTCGGGTCGCGGCCAGCGCGGCGCTCAGCTTCGGCTGACTCGGCGGCCCGGCGTAAACCGGCTTGGGAGCACCGCAAGATAGCAGTCGTTCGTGGTAATCCACGGCGGCCGCCACGCCGGAGGCACCTCGGCTATCAGGGCTGGCCTACTCGGGGCGCCTCTGACACCATGGCACGAACCTCACGACGACAGGCACGGTAAATAGCGCGATGGCACAAGCCCCCAACTCTCACCTGGCTTCCCAGGCGACGCTGGCCCGCGAGGACGAGGGCTACCGCAAAGACCTGGCGCCCCGGCAGCTGCAGATGATCGCCCTGGGCGGCGCTATCGGCACCGGGTTGTTCCTGGGTGCCGGCGGTCGGCTTGCCTCGGCCGGGCCGGGCCTGTTCATCGCTTACGCGGTCTGCGGCGCCTTTGTCTTTCTCATCCTGCGTGCGCTCGGCGAGCTGGTGCTGCACCGGCCGACGACCGGATCGTTCGTCTCCTACGCGCGCGAATTCTTCGGGGAGAAAACCGCATTCGTCGCCGGGTGGCTCTACGTCCTGAACTGGTCGATGACGGGCATCGTGGACACCACCGCGATAGCCGCCTACTTCCACTATTGGCACCTGTTCGCGGTGATCCCGCAGTGGGCGCTGGCCTTGATCGCGCTGCTGGCGGTCCTGTCGATGAACCTGATCTCGGTGAAGCTCTTCGGCGAGCTGGAGTTCTGGGCCGCGTTGGTCAAAGTGATCGCGCTGCTGACGTTCCTGATCGTCGGCACCATCTTCTTGGGCGGCCGATACCAGGTCGACGGCCAGGAGACCGGCCTGCAACTGATCGCCCACAACGGCGGCTTCCTGCCGACCGGCCTGATCCCCCTGGTGTTGGTGACTTCGGGAGTGGTGTTCTCCTACGCCGGGGTCGAGCTGGTGGGAACCGCCGCCGGCGAGACTCCCGATCCCGAGAAGGTCATGCCGCGAGCGATCAACTCGGTGGTGGCCCGGATCGCGATCTTCTACGTGGGGTCGGTGGTGCTGCTGGCGCTGCTGCTGCCCTACACCGCCTTCAAAGAGCACCAGAGCCCGTTCGTCACGTTCTTCTCCAAGGTCGGCTTCACCGGGGCCGGCAGCATCATGAACGTGGTGGTGCTGACGGCGGCGTTCTCCAGCCTCAATGCCGGGCTGTACTCCACCGGACGGATCCTGCGATCGATGTCCGTCAACGGCAGCGGCCCCGCGTTCACCGGCAAGATATCGAAGAACGGCGTGCCCTACGGCGGCATTCTGCTCACGAGCAGCGTGGGCCTGCTGGGTGTGCTGCTCAACGCGCTTCGTCCCGGCCAGGCGTTCGAGATCGTGCTCAACATCGCTTCGGTCGGGGTGATGACGTCGTGGGCGACGATCGTGGTCTGCCAGCTGCGCATGCTGCGCCTGGCCAAGGCCGGGGTGCTGCAACGGCCCTCGTTCCGGATGCCGATGGCTCCCTACAGCGGATACGCGACGTTGGCCTTCCTGGGCTGCGTCCTGGTGCTGATGCTGTTCGATCACCGCAGCGGCCCGTTCATCTGGGGCGTTCTGCTCATCGGCACACCGGCTCTGGTCGGCGGCTGGTACCTGGTGCGTGATCGGGTGCACGCCGCGACCGTGCAACACCCCCCCGAGAAGTCGCCGACTGTGGCCGCACAGCCGGACCCGGACGAGTAGAAGGCTCGAGCGCCCATGGCCCGCAACCGATACGCAGCCAGACCCCCGCTGTATGGAATGGTGCTGTTCTTCTGCGCCATCGCGATCGTGGCCGTCACCGCATACCTGCATGCCGGCTGGTGGTCGCTGGTGGGCTACGGGCTCGCCGCGGTGACGGCGGTGCTCGGCATGGCCCTGGCGTTCCGCGACTTCTCCTGACCCAGGCGTCGCACCGGCAGTACCGCGCGTCACTACAGCCACGAAAGTCACGGGATGCGTACGCTGGCCGCAAGTGACGTCGGCGGGGGAATGCGTGCGGAAACCAGACCAGACGAGGCCCAGGACGTTCGTCAAGCTGACGCTGGCGGCCGCGCTGCTACTGGCCGGATGCAGTAGCACCGTCGACGGTCACCCGACGGCCGTGCCGGGCGGAGAAGGGCCGGCGGAGCCGTCTTTTCGCCCGCCCCGGACCAGCACCGCGCCGCCGAACCCTCCGGCCCCGACTACCCCGGTCACCCCGAACCGGCCGGCCGAGGTCATTCCGCTGCCTCCCGACGACAACGGCTACGTGTTCATCGAGACGAAATCGGGCCGCACCCGCTGCCAGATCTCCTCACCACAGGTCGACTGCGAGGCGGAGTTCACCAACAGCCCGCTCAAAGACGGACATCACACCAACGGCGTCAGTGTCAGCGCCGACGGGACGGTGCAGTGGGTGTTGGGCAATCTGGGCGACATCCCGGTGGTCACGATCGATTACCTGATGTATGAGGCCGCGGGTTGGACCATCAAAGCCGATATCGACGGCACTCGGTTCACCAACGACCGCACCGGCCACGGGATGGTCGTCAGCATCGACAAGGTCGACACCTTCTGATTTTCAGCGCCCGTCGCAGTCAGCGCTTTCCGTTACGATCGATGAAATGGCGCGCTTCGGATCTTCAGGTGGCTCCGACAAACCCAGCGAGGACCAGACTCGGTTCACGCCCTACGGCCAGCGCGGCCCACTGCCGCCCGGCCCCCATCCGGCACCGTTCGGTCCCCCCAACCCGGGGCACAATCCCGGCGGTCCCGGCCAGGGCCCCGGCGACGCCCCCACCCAATACGCCGCCTACAACCCCTTCGAGGAGCCGCCCACCCCGGCGGCTTCGGACTTCGCGGCGACGCCCGCCATTCCCTGGTTCCGCCGACGATCGGTGCTGGTCGCCTGGTTCGGGCTCATCGCGGTCATGCTTGCGCTGGTGGTCTGGGGAATCATCCAACTGACCAGCCGCGGACCCGGCGGCGGGAGCACCGCCCCGGGGACCAGCTCGTCCAGCGCCACCAGCACCACGACCAGTACCAGCAGCAGTTCGACCAGCGCCTCGTCCAGCGCACCCAGCACCACGGCGCCATCTGCCGCGCCGCCACGACAGGCCCCACCCCAGCAACCGCCGGTCCAGCAGGCCCCGGCGCCCAGCGAGCCACCCCACCGCCACCGACCGCACCTGCCCTCGTTGCCCTCGGTGGTCACCATCCCGCCCGTGCCTAAGGTCCCCCAGTTGCCGACGGTCATCACGATTCCCCCGTATCGGTAGGCACGCGGCCCGGTACTGTCGCCGCATGCAATCACCGCGGCAACCCGCCTGGCTTGGTATCGACGTGGTGGCCGTCCTGATCTTCTGCGCCCTCGGCCGTCGTAGCCACGATGAAGGCCTGACGATCAGCGGCCTGGCAACCACCGCATGGCCGTTTCTGAGCGGCACGGCGGTGGGCTGGCTACTGTCTCGCGGCTGGCGTGCTCCCACTGCCGTGCTGCCGACCGGGGTGACAGTCTGGATATCGACGGTGCTGGTCGGCATGCTCCTGCGGGAAGCGACCTCGGCCGGCGTGGCACGCAGTTTCGTCCTGGTCGCGGCCACAGTGACCGCCGTGTTTCTGCTCGGCTGGCGGGCAGTGTTCGCCCTTGTCGCCCGCCGACACTCGGTCAACTGACGGATTTCGGCCAGTTTCGTCGCGGGGTTTCGTCAGGCGCGGCCCCTATCCTCGGTGTGCGTGAACCGACCGCCGCAGGACCAGAACAGCGAGCCCACCCAGCGGGCCGATCTCGGCTACGGCGGCCACTACGGCGAGCCGGGCTACTACAGCGAGCAGCGCGAGCCCACCGAACACCAGCCACTGTGGTCGGAGCCGACACCCCCGACTCCCTGGTATCTGCGACCAGTCGCTCTGATCGGCCTGGGAGTGCTGACGGCGATCCTGCTGGCCCTGCTGGTGTGGGGAATGGTCGGGCTGGTCCACAAGGAACCGGCCACGACCGCACCGACGACAACGTCGACGACTTCCACGACCGCACCTGCCGCGGAACCCGTGGCGCCGGAACCGGCGACTCCCAGCACCGCTGTTGGCGAGAACCCGGCGCCGTCGACCGAGACCGAACCGCCGCCGTCCACCACGGCCGAACCAACCCCCACGACAACCACTGCACCGCCCACCACGTCGAGCACCCCAGAAACGCCCACCACGACGGCGCCGTCGAGTACCTCAACAACGCCGAGCGCCCCCACTGAACCCAGCACCCCGACGACGACGCGGCGGCCGCCCGAGATCGTCATCCCGCTGCCCGGCTTCTGAATCAGACCCAGCCCGCTGGCCGGAGCGCGACGGTCCACGCGGTTGCCGGCCGATTCAGTTAGGCCTACCTTCGTCGCGCTGAACCGCCTCGGGGTGGCACTATGAGCGAGCACCTTGCAGGGCTTGAACAGGTGCTGCGCACGATTGGCGATAAGTTACCCGCCAGTAACCAGGGTTAAGTTACTGGCCGGTAACTTGTGATGGGAGAGGTTCTCCGTGACCGAAAATGTCCACATGCTGATCCGGCTGGTGCTCGGCATGTCCCTGACAGGGCTTGTCGTACTGCTGGCCGCCCGCCGAGTGTTCTGGCTCTTCCGGCTGGTCACGTCCGGCCAGAAGGTCGGCGCTGAGCGGACCAACGACATCAAGTCGCGGATCGAAACGCAGATCCGCGAGGTCGCCGGCCAGGCCAAACTGCTGAAGTGGAACATCCCCGGGATCGCCCACTTCTTCACCATGTGGGCGTTCTTCGTCCTCATCACGGTCTACATCGAGGCCTACGGCCAGATGTTCAACTCCCACTTCACCATCCCGATCGTCGGCCGCTGGAGCGCCCTGGGCTTCCTGCAGGACTTCTTCATCACCACGGTCACCCTGTCGATCTTCGTGTTCATGATCATCCGCGTTCTGCGCAATCCGACCGAACATGGCCGGTCGTCGCGGTTCTACGGCTCGCACAACGGCGGCGCGTGGCTGATCCTCGTGATGATCCTCAACGTGGTCTGGACCTTCCTGCTGCTGCGCGGGGCCGCGGTCAACACCGGCACCCTGCCCTACGGCAAGGCTGCCTACCTGTCTCACCTGATGGGCAAGCTCATGGCGCCGCTGGGCTTGGAGGTCAACGAGATCATCGAGACTTCCGCACTGCTGCTGCATGTTGCGGTGGCGCTGGGCTTCCTGTTGATCGTGCTGAACTCCAAGCACCTGCACATCTTCTTGGCCCCGATCAACGTCACGTTCAAGCGGCTGCCGAACGCGCTGGGTCCGTTGTTGCCGATCGAATACCAGGGCGAGCCGCTGGACTTCGACAACCCGCCGGAGGACGCGGTGTTCGGCCGCGGCAAGATCGACGACTTCACCTGGAAGGGCATGCTCGACTTCGCCACCTGTACCGAGTGTGGCCGCTGCCAGTCGCAGTGCCCCGCCTGGAACACCGGCAAGCCACTGAGCCCCAAGTTGGTCATCATGGACCTGCGTGACCACTGGATGGCCAAGGCCCCGTACCTGCTCGGCGACAAGCCGATGCCGACCGGCGAGGTCGACCTGGCCGATGCCGCCCCGGCCCCCGGACACCACGTCCCGGAGAAAGGCTTCGAGCGCATCGGCGGCTCCGGCCCGGCGCAGGCGGTCCGGCCGCTGGTGGGCACCGCCGAGCAAGGCGGCGTGATCGACCCCGACGTGCTGTGGTCGTGCACCAACTGTGGCGCCTGCGTGGAACAGTGCCCGGTGGACATCGAGCACATCGACCACATCGTGGACATGCGCCGCTACCAGGTGCTGGTGGAGTCGGAGTTCCCCTCCGAGCTGAGTGTGCTGTTCAAGAACCTGGAGAACAAGGGCAACCCCTGGGGGCAGAACTCCAAGGAGCGCACCGCCTGGATCGACGAGCTCAACTTCGACATCCCGGTCTACGGCCAAGACGTCGACAGCTTCGACGGCTTCGAGTACCTGTTCTGGGTGGGCTGCGCGGGCGCCTATGAGGACCGCGCCAAGAAGACCACCAAGGCGACCGCCGAACTGCTGGCCGCTGCGGGCGTGAAGTTCCTGGTGCTGGGCACCGGCGAGACCTGCACCGGCGATCCGGCCCGGCGTGCCGGCAACGAGTTCCTGTTCCAGCAGTTGGCCTCGCAGAACGTCGAGATGCTCAACGAGGTGTTCGACGGCCTGGACAAGCCCGACCGCAAGATCATCGCCAGCTGCCCGCACTGCTTCAACACGATCTCTCGCGAATACCCGCAGCTGGGCAGCGAATACACGGTGCTGCACCACACCCAGGTGCTCAACCGGCTGGTCCGCGACAAGAGGCTGATTCCGGTCGCTCCGGTGTCGCGGGAAGTCACCTACCACGACCCGTGCTTCCTGGGCCGCCACAACAAGGTCTACGAGCCGCCGCGCGAGCTGGTCGAGGCATCCGGCGCCAACCTCGTCGAGATGCCGCGTAACGCCGACCGCTCGTTCTGCTGCGGCGCCGGCGGAGCCCGGATGTGGATGGAAGAGCACATCGGCAAGCGGGTGAACCACGACCGCGTCGACGAGGCGCTGGCCACCGGCGCCACCACCATCGCCACCGGCTGCCCGTTCTGCCGGGTGATGGTCAGCGACGGCATCGACGACCGCATCGAGGCCTCGGGTCGCGAGGGCGTGGACGTGCGAGACATCGCCCAGCTGCTGCTGGAGTCCCTCGACATGGCCGCGGTGACGCTGCCGGCCAAGGGCACCGCTGCCGAGGCCGCCGCCAAGGCGGGCCCGAAGCAGGTCGAAGAGAAGGCACCGGCAGCGGCTGCCGTGGCCACCTCGACGGCCGACAAGCCGGCCGCCGAGGTCAAGGCCGCTGCTCCGGTCACGGGTCTGGGGATGGCCGGTGGCGCCAAGCGCCCGGGCGCCAAGAAGGCGGCCGCAGCACCTGCCGCTCCCGCAGCCGAGGCCAGCGCTGCCGCACCCGCTGCACCCGTGAAGGGGCTCGGCATGGCCGGTGGCGCCAAGCGACCCGGCGCCAAGAAAGCGGCCCCGGCCGCCGCCGAGGCTGCCCCCGCTCCCGAGGCCAGCACAGCCGCACCCGCCGCACCTGCTGCACCCGTGAAGGGGCTCGGCATGGCCAGTGGCGCCAAGCGACCCGGCGCCAAGAAAGCCGCCCCGGCCGCCGCCCCAGCCGCCGAGGCAAGCGCTGCCGCACCGGCTGAACCTGCCGCACCGGCCGAGCCCACGGCACCCGCGGCAGCGGCTGTGCCGGTCAAGGGCCTGGGAATGGCCGCCGGCGCCCGCAAGCCCGGCGCCAAGAAGGCGGCCGCGGCCGCCCCGGCTGCCGAGCCGGCGCAAGCCGCCTCTGAACCGGTTTCTGAACCGGTTTCCGCGCCGGTGGTCGCCGAGCCCGAGGCTGAGCAGGCCGCTCCCGAGCCTGCTCCGGCAGCGGAGGCGCCCAAGGAACAGCCGCCGGTGAAGGGTCTGGGTATCCAGCGCGGCGCGAGGCCGCCGGGCAAACGCTGAGATAACAGGTTGGGGCCGTGTGGGTGCACATACGGCCCCAACTTTTTTTTCGGGCAAATTTTGATTGGACAGCTATGGGACCATTGTCGACGTGACCGCTCATCCGTTGCCGCACCAGATGCCCTGGCCTGCCGCCGGCAGTCAGCCACGGCAGCGTACGTTCGCGCAGTCCACCAAACTGCAGGATGTCCTCTACGAGATCCGTGGTCCGATCCACGCCCAGGCCGCCCGAATGGAGGCCGAGGGGCATCGGATCCTCAAGCTCAACATCGGCAACCCGGCACCGTTCGGCTTCGATGCCCCCGACGTGATCATGCGCGACATGATCCAGGCGCTGCCCTACGCGCAGGGCTACTCGGACTCCCAGGGCATTCTGCCGGCGCGGCGCGCGGTCGTCACCCGCTACGAACTCATCGAGGGCTTCCCCCGCTTTGACGTCGACGATGTCTATCTGGGCAATGGGGTCTCCGAGCTGATCTCGATGGTGCTGCAGGCGCTGCTGGACAACGGCGATCAAGTGCTGATCCCGGCGCCGGACTATCCGCTGTGGACTGCCTCGACGTCCCTGGCGGGCGGTACGCCGGTGCACTACCTGTGCGATGAGACCCAGGGCTGGCAGCCCGACATCGCCGACATGGAATCCAAGATCACCGAGCGCACCAAGGCTCTGGTCGTGATCAACCCGAACAATCCGACCGGTGCGGTCTACAGCCGCGAGATTCTCAACCAGATCGTCGAATTGGCGCGCAAGCACCAGCTGCTGCTGCTGGCCGACGAAATCTACGACAAGATCCTCTACGACGACGCCCAGCACACCAGCTTGGCCACCCTGGCGCCGGATCTGCTGTGCTTGACCTTCAACGGCCTGTCGAAGGCCTACCGGGTCGCCGGGTATCGCTCCGGCTGGCTGGCGATCACCGGCCCCAAGGAGCACGCAACCAGCTTTCTGGAGGGCATCAACCTGCTGGCAAGCATGCGGCTGTGCCCGAATGTTCCTGCACAGCACGCCATCCAGGTGGCGTTGGGTGGTCACCAGAGCATCGACGATCTGGTACTGCCGGGTGGGCGCCTGCTTGAGCAGCGCGACGTCGCCTGGACCAAGCTCAACGAGATTCCGGGCGTGTCCTGCGTCAAGCCCCGCGGTGCGCTCTACGCGTTCCCGCGACTGGACCCCGAGGTCTACCCGATCGACAACGACGAGCAGCTGGTACTGGACCTGTTGCTGCAGGAGAAGATCCTGGTCACCCAAGGCACCGGGTTCAACTGGCCGGCACCGGATCATCTGCGCATCGTGACACTGCCCTGGGCTCGCGACCTGTCCAACGCGATCGAGCGGTTGGGCAACTTCCTGGTCAGCTACCGGCCCTGATCTGCGGCGCGTGCGTCGAACCTGTCGTTATCGCGGGAAGGTTCGAGTACCGAGCACGCTAACTACAGGCTCGGCGACTGCGGCGAGCGGAAGCCGTGACCGAAGTCGCGTGCGCGATGACACCGATGCCCCACCCAAGGATCGGCCAGACCGGCCAGAAGTACCACGCCCCAGCGAATACCGCGGTCGCCAACCAGATGCCGATCATCAGCACCGACACCGCCACGTAGGCGCCCAGGTGAATCCGCACCCCTAGGGCGGCCGCACCGCGTTGAGCCCGACGGCGCGAGACTCGCCCTCTGATCTGTTTAGCAGGCAGATCAGCCACCAGCTCAGCGAGCGCCCCGGCGGTCTGGGCCTCGAACGCCTGGGTCAGTCGCGTCTCGTATTCCTCCATCGCGAGGTATCCCTGGGTGAATGCGGCGCCGATCTGGTCGGCCGCTCGCGCCCGCTCCGAGTCGCCCACGCGCACAGCAGGATCGGATGACCTAACGATCCTCCGGGACATCGCGCGCTCCTACTGGCCGGTGGGCACCCAGTTGCCGTGGAATCCGGCAGGCACACGGTGCGGTAAGTGGATGGCCGCGACGTCGTCCAGTGTGGCGGCATCCAAGATCGCCAGTTCGCTCGTATCGGTCACGCTGTCATAGACGAAGCCCATCAACACCCCGTCATCCTCGGTGGCATCCGCCGTGGCGGGCTGGAAGACGAATTCGCCCAACTGCTTTCCCTCGCCGAATGACCGTGTGGCCGTCGACCCGCCAATCAGGTCGTGCTTGAGCAGCGTCGCATCGGGCACCACACCGTTGCCGATGCTGACGGCGTAGCCGAAACGGTGACGCTTGCCGACCAACCGCTCGTCCACCCGCGGAAACTCCTGCCCCCGGTCATCGACTCGTGATTCACGGACCTTGCCGTCGGCCAGGTCGACGGTCCAGCGCTCCAGCGTGGGCAGCCCCTCAGCTGGGCCACGCATCTCGGTGTCGAACATCTTCGGATGGCGGACCACGTCGAGCACCACGGTGTCGCCCTCGTCGTAGGCATTCATTGGGTGGAACACATAGCAGGGCTCCACCTCAAACCACCGCACGTCGGCATTGCCTCCCTCGCGGGGCATAACACCCACCCGCGCAGGATATTTCGGGTTCCACCGATACGGCATGGTGCGCACACTGCTCTTGGGCATCGGCATGCGGGCAGTGATCGGGTCCGGGATGCGCACCCGCCCGATAACGGCCGACATGATCAGCCGCACCGGCAGCCGCAGGCCACGTGGCGCCGCACCCGCGGCAACCCGGCGAGTGTCGAAGGTGACCGGCAGGTCATAGAAGACCACATATTTCTCGGTCAGGGAGAAATCGTGCATCATCGGCGAACCGGTGACCTCGACGTCGACGGTGCGCCGCGCGCGCCCGTCCGTACCGATCACCGAGTACTGGACAGTGTTTCCGCGGTTGAATGCGTAAGAGACAGCGTGCAGTTCACCGGTCGCGGGGTCGCGTTTGGGGTGCGCGGTGTATCCACCCGACAGCGTGCCGTCGAAGTCGCAGGTCCCGATGGTGTCCAGCTCCTCGGTCAGCTCGTAGCAGGAGATGCCGCCTTCGATCAGCGCCAAGGTCCGCCCGGCGTGCCCGATCACGTTGGTGTTGGCTCCGATTCCCGACGGGCCGCCATGCCGGCCGGGACGCGGCTTCTCCCCCAGGGCAGCAGCGGTCTGGGGGCCGCGCACGTAGCGGTTGCGGTACCACTGCGCCTTGCCGTCGCGCAGCCGCACTCCGTGCACCATGCCGTCGCCGATGAACCAGTGATAGAAGGCGGGATCGATCTCGCCGACCGGATTGGGACCGTTGCGCAGGTAGCGGCCGTCCAGGTAGTCCGGGACGGCCCCGGTCACTTCCAGCTCGGTGAGGGTGTGCTCTTGCGCTATCGGCGCGAATCCGCCTTGTAGGTACGGGTTGGTCATCGGACACCTCCGGTCCATAACGGTGTTATCCTCCATGTATAACACCGTTATGGCAGGATGGCAAGGGTGCATCCGAGTCCGCGTGAGCGCCTGATCGAGGCCGGCACTCGCCTGCTGGACAGTGAAGGGCCCGAGGCTTTGCAGGCCCGCAAGGTTGCCGCCGAGATCGGGGCTTCCACCATGGCCGTCTACACCCACTTCGGTGGGATGAACGGGCTCCTCGAGGCCATCGTGTCGGCGGCATTCCAGCGCTTCGGGGCCGCGCTGGCCTCAGCTCCCAAGACCGACGATCCGATGACCGACTTCTTCTCCATGGGCTATGCCTACCGGGAATTCGCGTTGGCCAGCCCGCAGCGCTATCGGCTGATGTTCGGGCTCGCCGCACCGCAGAAGCTGCACGTACCCGAGATGCCGGTAGCCACCGCGGCATTCGACCAGCTCGTCGCGGCCGTGGAGCGAATCGTTGCCACCGGGCGAATCCGCGGGGACGACACCGTGGAGCTGGCCGGGCGAATCTGGAGCATGATCCACGGCGTGGTGCTCTTGGAGCTCGTCGGCACTTTCGAGCAAGACGGCCGCGCGCTGAGCCGAATCCTGGGGCCGATGACCGTCGACATGTTCGTCGGGATGGGCGACAGCCGCCCCGCCGCGGAGCGGTCGCTGCGGCGCTCAACCGAGCTGATCAAGCAGAGGCTCGCCGGCGCGGACCCCGCGCAAGCGGGAAGTCACCGCCGATCCAACAAGCCCATCAGATAGTCGCCATAGCCGGACTTGTGCAGCGCGGCCGCACGAACCGCCAGGGCGTCGTCGTCGATGAAACCCATCCGCCAGGCCACCTCCTCGGGAACGCCGATCTTGAGGCCCTGGCGACGCTCCACGGTGCGGACATAGTCGCCGGCGTCCAGCAATGAGTCGAAGGTCCCGGTGTCCAACCATGCCGTACCGCGAGCCAGGGTCTCGACCGTGAGCCGGCCCTGTTCGAGGTACGTCCGGTTGATATCGGTGATCTCGTACTCGCCACGCGCCGAAGGTTCTAAACCCCGGGCGATCTCAACGACGTCGTTGTCATAGAAGTACAGACCGGGTATCGCGTAGTGGGAGTTGGGCCGGGTTGGCTTCTCCACCACCGAAACTGCCGAGCCGTCGGCGTCGAACTCGATCACCCCGTACGCCGAAGGATCCGCCATCCAATACGCGAAAATTACTGCACCGGATGGGGATTCGTGGCGCCTCAGGCTGGTTCCCAAGCCGGCGCCGTAAAAAATGTTGTCCCCCAGCACCAATGCGACAGAGTCAGTACCGATGTGGTCGGCACCGATCACGAAAGCCCGCGCCAGTCCGTCGGGCTGGTCCTGGATGGCGTAGCTGAGGTCGACGCCGAATGCGCTGCCATCGCCCAGCAGCCGCTGAAAGGCCGGCGCATCGTGACCGGTGGTGATCACCTGAATATCCCGAATGCCCGCCAGCATCAGCGTGCACAGCGGGTAGTACACCAGCGGTTTGTCGTACACCGGCAGCAGCTGCTTGCTGACGCCCATGGTGATCGGATGCAGGCGGGTGCCGGAGCCACCGGCCAGGATGATCCCGCGCATGCCGCTCAGCCTAACGGGTTAGTCGACCCGATCGGCCTCGGTGAGGTCGGTGGCGGCCAAGGCGCCGTCCAGGTCGGCGTGGCGGAACACCGCGGTGACGTGGTCGTTCACCACCCGGAATGCAACCCCGTGGCCCGCGGGGGTCAGCTCGGCCACCACCACGCCGTCGTGCACATACATTCGGCCGATACCGGCGTTGACCGCGGCCGTCTCGGCCCACCGGCGCAAGGCCTGGTGGCCTTGCCCGGCCCCGTCGGCGTCAGCCACCTCGATGTCGTCGCTGGACAGTTGCTCCAGGGTGTCCAGGTCACCGGCGGCCAGGGCGTCATGCCAGGCGAGGACCGTTGCGATCTCCGATGTGCTCATGGTCGCCAAAACTACCGCGATTTCAGAAGGCGGTGTGCTCGACCCACTTCTGCCACACCGCGGCGTCACCGAACACCGTGATGTCGGTATCGGCCACCGGGACCCGGCGCGTTGCCACCAGAAACAGGTCACGCGCGCAACCGCGCAACGCCACCGTCGCTTTGCCGTGCTCATGCGCCCAGCGCACGGTGTCGGTGCCGGTGGGCCGGCCGATGGTCCACTCACCGGCCGATCCGAGCCCGTCATCAGTGGCGTGCAGATGCACACTCTGGCCGTCGGCCAGTGGCAGGGCATCGGCGTTGCGTGCCACGACGGCGGGCAACAAATCCAGCAACTCACCGATCCCGTCGGCGGCCAACTCCAGAGCCAGCGTGAACTCGCCCCCGAGGGCCAGGGCGGCGTCGGCGCGATGCACCGTGGCTTCGTGCAGCCGCCGACGCACCCACCATGACGCCGGGCGCGGGCCCAGGAAGGTCCAGACCGGTGTGTCCGGCCCGGTCTTGGCGACAGCGTCGAGCACCACCTGTGCACCGTCGTTCAGCCAGTCGATCGCCGCGGTGGTCTCGGCGGGCGGCTTGCCGCCGGCGACCTCGCGCGGATCCAGTGGGCCGTCCATCTGATCAGCGACAATCTGTGCTGACCAACGGTTTCCCCGCCCAAAGTGCCGGAACAGTTGGTTCAGATTCCATTCCGGGCAGGTCGGGATAGCCAGCTCGGGATCGCCTACTCGGAACAACTCCCCGAACGCACGCGTCTGAGCAAGCAATGCTGCGGCGTAATCCACGCCGCCAGGCTAGTGGATAGACCGGTGGCTCAGAAGGGCCAGCCGCCTCCGCCGCCTCCGCCGCCTCCCCCGCCTTTGCCGCCGCCACCGCCGCCGAGGCCGGGGAACCAGGAGCCTCCGCCGGTGCCGCCGCGTCCGCCGGAGTTGCCACCGAGGCCCGGAAACCACGGGTTCCCGCCACCGTTGGAGCCGACGCCGGGCAGCCACGGGGAGGGGTTTCCGCCCTTTTTGCCGCCGCCATCGTTGTCGGGCAGCCACGAGGGGTTGCCCCCCTTGTTCCCGCCGCCGTTGTTGTTGCCCGGCAACCACGAGGGATTGCCGCCGTTGTTGGACGGCGGTTTCTGCGCCGGCGGACGCAGGAACGGCGGCAGCTCGGGTTGCTGGATCAGCGGCGGCGGAGCCGGAGCGGCGGGTACCGGGGCCGCCGGGGCGGGAATCTCGACCGGTGCAGGCACCTGGATCGGAACGGGCACCGGTATCGGGGCCGGAGCCACCTGCGCGGGTGCCGGCGCTTTCGGTGCCGGGGCGGCGGGGGCAGGCGCAGGCGCCGGGGCGGCGGGGGCAGGTCGAGCAACCGGGACCTTGACCGCCGGCGGGGCCGCCGGTGGTGGCGCGGGGGCCGGCACCGGCGCGGCTTCGGGGGCGGGCGCCGGGGCCGGGGCCTGTTGAGCGGGTCCGACGAGGTGCCCGGTGGGCGGTGGGTGGTCTGCGGCGGTGGGCCGAATACTGACCGCCAGTGCGACCACCAGACTGCAGACACCGACGACGAAGAACGCCGCCAAGCCGCTTCCAGCCAGCAGGAAGGGGCGCCTACGAATCGGTGCGCTGTCCTCCTCGATGAGGCGCAGTTCGGAACTCGGCGGGTAGAACTCGTCGTCGGAGCCGACGACATCCTCGACAGCATCGTCTCCGGCGAAGTCCAGGTAGCCGCTGTAGGCGTCGTCGGGCACCGCGCTGTAGGCCAGCGCGAACTCGCCCATGGTCGCGTCATAGTCGGCCGGGCAGGCGTAACCAAGCGCAACCAGCTCCGGGTCGATCACGCCGGTGCCGGGGTCGCGCGCCCACGCCAGCGCCGAGGTCGAGGAATCGAACAGCGGCGCGTGGGCACTGGCCAGCGCCGCGCCCCGTGCCAGGGCGGTCTCGGGTTCTTCGGGGACGCTGACCGGGATGGCGCTGGCTGCGTCCAACTCCGGTTTGACCATGCCGACGTTGACACCGGAGCCGACGACGAAGAGGCCATCGGGGCGCGGGGACAGTCGGCCGGCCGCAGCGGCCAGCCGGGTCAGCGCGCCCATGGCGGCGGCGTCGTCGGAGGGCAGCGCCACCCGCTGCACATCGGCGATCGAGCCGTCTGAAGAGTCGACGACGGCCAGGGTCGCCCCGTCGGGCTCGATGAACATCAGGGCGGTGTGCTCATAGCCGACTGATCCACCCACCGTCTGCGCCAGGGCGGCGGCGGCCAAGAACGCCGACACCAGCATCACGTTCTCGACCCGATGGCCGGCCAGGGCGTCGCGCAACTGTCCGGCCTGGAGCGGGTCGGCGACGGTCACCCCGGTCGAGGCCAGCCGGTAGCCGCTCTCGCGGGCGCTTTCCTGGGTGCCCAGGATGGCCGACACGATCTGATGGGGCAGTACCGGAGAGTCGGCGTCCACCTCAAATCCGTCCTCGTCGACGGTGACGCCTGAGGCGCGTTCCCCCTCGACCAGGACCATGCGTACCGATGGCGGCGCCATCGAGACCCCCAAAACGATGTCCACCGCACCTCCTCCACTAGGGTCGGCGACTTCTTAGTCAATCTTACAAGCGTGCGGGCGAGATCCCCACCTAAAAATGTAGGCCGGGCAGCGGGAACGGGAAGGGGCCGCCGCCGCGCCCATGCCCGCCGCCGGGTCCTTTGCCGGGCCCCTTGCCGCCACCTGGGCCACGGCCCCCACCGCGTCCTCTGTCGCCAGGCCCCCAACCCCCCTTGGGCGGGCCGAACAGCGGTGGGCCGCCGGGCAGGCCCGGAATACCGAGTTTGGGCAACGGCGGGGGCGGCAGCACCGGTGGCGGGGGCGGCGGAGCCACCGGCACAGGAACGGGCACCGGAGCCGGAGCCACCGGCAGCGGCTCGGGGACCCGCTGGGCAGGCGCGGGAGCGGGCGCCCGCGGTGGCGCTGGTTCGACGGCAGGCACGGGCGGGGCCGCCGGCGGCGCGGGAGCAGGCGGGACGACAGCCTTCGGCGGCGGCGCCTGATGGGTGACGACGTTGGCCCGCACGTCGGGGCGGGACGTGTTGGCCGCGCGCATACCCACGGCCAGCGCGATCGCCAGTCCCAGCACCCCCACGACGAAGAGCGCCGCTACCCCACCGGTGACCAGCATCGGTTTGCGCTCGCGCGGCTGGATCCCGGTGCTGAAGTCGAGCAGCCCAGAGTCGACGAGCTCGGGATCATCGGCGACCTCAGGCATCGCGCTGTACGCCAGCGGCTCGTTACTGGCCGTGAGGTTGTAGTCCACCTCTCCCGGCGCGAGGTAGGCGTGGCCGCCGCCGACCAGCGCCGGATCCCATGCACCGGTGCCCGGATCCTGCGCCCAGGCCTGCGCCTGGGTGGACGACGAGAACAGGGGCGCATGGGCGCTGGCCAATGCAGCGCCGCGGGCCAGCGCCATGTCCGGCTCCTCCGGCACGCTGACCGGCAAGGGCGTGGCCTTCTCCAACTCCGGTTTGATCAGCGCCACGTTTACGCCCGAACCCACCACGAACAGACCGTCGGGCTGCGACTCGAGCCGCTGGGCACCGGCCGCCAGGTCGGTGATCTCCGCGACCGCACTCTCGTCATCAGGGGACAGCGCCTGGCGATGGACCTCGGTGATCGAACCGTCGTCGGAACTGACGACGGCCAGCGTGGCGGTCTCGGGCTCGACGAACAACAGCGCCGTGCGGGTGTAACGCGTCGTACTGCCCACCGACTGGGCCAGCGCGGCCGCGGCCAGGAACGCCGACACCAGCATCACGTTCTCTACCTTGCGGCCCGCCAGCGCCTCACGCAGCGCGGTCGCCTCGGCGGGATGGCTCCAGGTCACGCCGGTGGAGCTGAGCTGATAGCCGCCTTCGCGGGCGCCCTCGCGGGTGCCCAGGATCGCTGAGACCACCCGCTCCGGGGCGGTTTGGGTGTCGGCGCTGACGTCGAAGTCGTCGTGCTCGACGGTGACCCCGTCGGCGCTTTGGCCTTCCACCAACACCATGCGGACCGCCGAGGGCGCCACTGACACTCCCAAAACGATGTCCACGCAACCTCCCCTGCTGCTCTTCGTCCGGCGTCACCGACCCATTCCCCCACCAGGGCTGGCCGAAACCGGCTTCATCGCAGCCGCGGAGCGGCCGTCACATCCGAGGGCTAATCAGACTTGATGAAGTTCTGGTACGAGCGCGACGGCGTCGGCCCGCGCTGGCCCTGATATTTCGACCCTACGCGCGTGCTGCCATACGGGTGCTCGGCCGGCGACGTGAGCCGCAGCAGGCAGAGCTGGCCGATCTTCATGCCCGGCCACAGTGTGATCGGCAGATTCGCGACGTTGGAAAGCTCCAGAGTGATGTGGCCCGAGAAGCCGGGGTCGATGAATCCCGCCGTGGAGTGCGTCAGCAGACCCAGCCGGCCCAGGCTCGACTTTCCCTCCAGCCGGCCGGCCAGATCGTCGGGCAGGGTGCAGCACTCCAGGGTGGAACCCAGCACGAACTCGCCGGGGTGCAGCACAAACGGCTCGCCGGGTTTGGGCTCGACCAGCGTGGTCAACTCGTCCTGCTGCTTGGCAGGGTCGATGTGGGTATAGCGGGTGTTGTTGAACACCCGAAACAGGCTGTCGAGGCGAACGTCCACGCTGGAGGGCTGGACCAGAGCGTCGTCGAAGGGGTTGATACCCAGCCTGCCGGCGGCGATTTCGGCCCGCAGATCGCGATCGGAGAGCAGCACGGCACGAGCGTATCCGCTGCCCGGCGGGTTCTGGTGCACGGCGTGGCGCCGCGGAATCGCGATCAGACAGTCGTGGTGGCCCCGACGTAGGACAGCACTACGTCGGATTCCTCGGTCTCGCGGGTGAGCACCGCGTAGGAGCGAATGAACGACTGCCCCACACAACCGTCGATCTTGACGTGGAACTCGCTGATCATGACCCAGGGATGGGCTCCCTTGAACACCTTCTGATGCACCGGCACGATGAACACCAGGCCAGGTTTGAGCCCGACGGTGACCACACCGGTGACCGGGGTGGCGAGAGCCGGCAGCAACTGGAACGGGGCAGCCGGCCCCGGCGGGATCGGCACCATCGCGCCCAGCCCCGGGACCATGCCGGCGGAACCGGACATGGTGACGCCGTTGGCGGTACTCATGTCGATTCCACAGCCGATCTGGTACCCCGCCTCCAGGACTCCCGCTGGCGCCTCTCCCTCGGGAGCGATCAGCTCGGCGAAGTATGTTCCGCTGGACACGTACTCGCGAGACGAGATCGCGGTGGTCAACGGCGCCACCGGAACCTGCGCCTCATCCCTGGTGCCGACGGTCAGTGTCCAGCCATCCGGGGTGCGGACGGTGGCAGGTTCTTTCGGAGGCACCTCCGCAGCCACCGGGACAGCGTCGGGGGCGGGATCGGCACCAGCCGGCGGCGCCACCAGACAACCCACGCAGGCGAGAATCACCACCCGACAAAGGACTGACGTGGCCGACACCATGATCGATACGCTAGGGACGGCTGGGAACAGATCCTGATTACGCGAGGCACCTCGGCAAATACCGTTTTGCGTTCGTAACCGCTCCGCGATATTGCGCCGCCTTCCCGGCGGTGGCCGGGGGTAGCCTGGGGCTTCACCCGGCGAATTACCAGCGACGACTCCAGGGAGGCGATGATGCGGCAACGCTTCGCCCACGCCCTGGCGATCGGCGCTCTCGGCACCCTCTCGGTGCTGGGAGGCGCGGCGGCCGCGAATGCGGATCCGTCCGACCCAAATCCCCTTCCGGGTGGGCCTTCACCGATCATCGACGACTTCATCTCGGCGCAGATTCCGGCTCTGTCTTCCCCCGGCAACGAGCTGTCTCAGTCGAACGTGCAGGGCGGCTCTGTTGTTCGCGGCGGCGTCGGGATGTACTGCCAGAACCCTGGCGTCGAATGCCGGCCGCCCGGGCGGGGATGACGTGAGGCCGGGGGCGCTCACCCCCGCACCGCCGCCCGCAACCGAGTGTTAGCCTTCCAAGGCAGCAACGCCGATGTAGTTCAATGGCAGAACATCAGCTTCCCAAGCTGAATACGCGGGTTCGATTCCCGTCATCGGCTCCACGTGTGAACTGCGGAAACGCTGTTCGAACTGTTCGACTAGACCACGTCGGTGTCACGAGTTGTGACAACCCGGGTTCAACGTCGCCCCCGCTGCCTTCAATACGTCATCCTGAGAATGCGCATACAGCTTCATCGTGAGCGTGGCGTCCTTGTGCCCGATCCATGCTGCAATCACCGCCGCTGGGACAACCTGCAGATGCATCAGCGTCGCGCATGTGTGCCGCGCCGCGTGCAACTTAATGTGGCGGATGCCTGCGGCTTTCACAGTGTCTCGCCAATAGCGCGATAGAACGCCAGGTGCGTACGGCTCGCCGACCTCATTGCTGACTACGTACGCCCATTCGCCAATACTCGCCCCGAGCGCCAAGCGTTCGGGCCGCCTGCTGGGCCTTAGCAGACCGCAGGACGTTGACGAGCCATTCCTGGAGGGGCAGCATACGGCGCGGCGCCGCAGACTTCGGGTCGTTCTCGACGGTGCGTCCGCGGGCCGCGACGCGCTTGTTAGCAATCGCAAGCATTTTCGCGTCGAAGTCAAAATCCAGCCAGCGAAGGCCGGCCAGCTCTCCACGGCGCAGGCCGGAAAGCGCTAGTTCCCAAGCGTGGGCAAGGCGATGGCCTTCGATTGCCCCGAGAAAGGTGCTGACCTCGGCCTCTGTACAGGTATCGGCATCCTTATGTGGCACCGATACATGTGGCACCGATACGCGATTCACTGACTCAGCGACGTTACGCGAAACGATCCCCTCGGCCTTCGCATCTGCCAGTACCTGACCGGTTGTCGCGATCACCTTATTAACGGAGTCAGGCGACCACCAGCAGAAAACACCCGGCCAGGACAAATGTTCAACGTCCGTCCCCATGCACCCCCTAAAAAGGCGTGAGGTTCGGGCAGCGGACGGACGGACGCTGACTCATACATCCGTCCAAGGGCGGGGGTGCCCCTTTACCGCGATAGAGTTGCGCCTCAATCTGCAAGCGGCTGCTCTCGCTCTAGAAAACTCGCCGTTCGTCAGGTCAGGAACTTGTGATGGGGCGCAACAACTTTTTACCTGCGCCGATGTCCTGCAAGTGGTACGCCGTATCGCCCAACATCGCGAGCAGACTGTCGAGATTCTCGCTCGTTGCGAAGATGAGCTGGGCACCCCTCGCGCCCTGACCTGCTGCCTCTTGTAAAAGCTCTTGATAGCTTTCCGACGCCGTATCTTGCTGTTTCGGCTCATCGAAAATCAACAGATTGAGATGGTTCCCGCCATATTCGTCGGCAACCCTGAGAATGCCCATCAAATATGCCCAAATCACGCGAATCATATCACTAGCGGACAAGTCGAATCCTAAATCGAATCCTTCGTGAGCCGGCCTGTAGGTCTCCCGGCTAATGTCAACTTCGCTAGTACTCAAAGAGCTGAAACCGTAGCGCACAAGTTGTGATCTGAGGTATGTCTCAAGCGCGAGTATTTTCGTCAGGTCCGTGCCATGCAAATCGTTGACATTCACCGACCGAAGCAATTCACGTTGCTTTTGCCAGTGCTGCGCAGTCGACACAAGTCCTTGACGCAAGCCAGCAATTTGGCGACCACTCTCCTCTAGCCGCTCAACACGGTCTTGTAGCTGTAGTCGATTTGCCACATCAATCGCGGATGGCGCACTATCAGCACTCACAAGCGTCTCACGAAGCGCGCGGACCCTTCGCCGCGCGTCTATCAGTGCGGTGCGAGCACTCCGTTCACGAACGCGCAGAGCGGAACCCGAACTCTCAATATCGTTCAACGCTGAACGCAGTGTCGTCAATTCACGGCCGATGAAATCAATGTTCTCTTGAACAGCCATTACGTGTGACGAGATATCCATACCATCGTGAACATCCTGGTGACATGTCGGACAGATGTTTTCTCCAAGTAATTCTGTCGCGAAATTTGCACCTAGTTCAACGAGAGTACGAGCGTCCTTGTGTTTTTGAAGATCGGCTTCGAGGGCATCAATTCGAAGCTCCAACTGATTACGCCGGCGGCGAAATTCTTCTCGCTGATTTACAATAACTGCGACTTCAACTAGTCGGTCATTGATGGCGTCCTCCTCGGCAGCGACATCGGTATCAAGTTGCGTCGATACATCCCTCACCGCCGGAACAGACCGAGCCATCATGGCCGAAAGCTGATCGCGTAGCCGAGGTATCGCTTCATCAAGCGCCACCCAATCACCCTCGACAACGGTCAGAGGCTCAGCAATATCTTCTTCCAAGGACTCTTTGAGAGTTGACGGAACCTTTGCCAGCGTAACGCCGGCAGCATCCGCAGCCTCCCCTAGGTCACGCAGTGATTGACGCCATTGCGCCTCCAATTCGGCGACCGAAGAAGATATCCGCTGTTTTTCTAAAATGAGGTCAAATATTTGGAGCCTAAGTACGAATTCTGCCGACCTCTTGCCCACATCTCTAATGCCGAGGTACGTTGGGATTCGCGCCTGCACGCCGGACCATCCGTGTTTTTGCTCAACGTAGAAGTACGGAAACAAAGTCTCCATGTACAACGGTATCTCTGAGCCATCCATTCGAGTTACGTTTGGGAGTTTCCAACCAATGAAGTCCGCTAAGAAGTGGTGAAAACCGGCTTCACGCTGAGCACCGCCAGCACGACGAACAAAGAAATCGCGCGACTCGTAAGCATTCGGTTCTGTAATCGCTGGCCCCATCGCCACATTGATCAGTTTCGTATTCACCGATGGATGCTTTACGAATCTGCGAACTGTGACAAATTGCCCATTCTTGTTAGCTGCTTCAAGTTCAACATACGACTCGATGACATCAAATTCCTCGGAATCAAACGCGAGCTTCTCTGTCATCGAATGCGGTAACGGTATCTGGTGCGATGCGCCCAGCATCCCTTCTAATCCCAGGGCATAGACGATCGCTTGGAGGGTCGTCGATTTACCGCTTGTGTTATCACCACGGATGACATTTAGGCCCTCTTGAAATGTGAATGTATGCCCGAACTGTACGCCCGAGACAGTCTCAACGACCAATCTCACCGCGATGATTTTGAGGCCAGGATCTAACGCCATTCCGTCATCTCTTTCATCGCCTTTTGTGAGATATTTCTAGGTAGCCTTTCAAGAAAGCTCTTTTCGTCTGCGAGAACGCCGTCTCTCGTTCCTGCGGCCTGAGCCATCGCCACGCCTGTCGGAGAAAGCTTTACACTCCCACGGCCGTCGGACTTAACTAGACCCTGACCAACAGCTAAGTCGATCGTCTGCGTGAGTGAGGGATCAAATCTGACGATTATTTCATCTGGTATGGGCTTATTGTCGAACCACCGGATAATCAGGTCGCGAGAGTTCTCAGAGCGTATCGCCCACCACAGTGTGTGCAAATGTTCGATCCTCGCCGTCTTCGCTCGAAATCGAGCCAGTAGTAGACAAAGAACCGCCAACCTCCATGAAATACGCAAGTCGCCAGGAATAGAATCATTCCTGCGCCTGAACCCAATTCTCGTGGACCGGCCGGAGAATAGTTCCTCCACCGCTTCGACCGAAGTCATTCTGAACCCACAAAGTCCAACGGGCAGCGGAATACCCAATCTGCAACGGCTGACCACGCGAGCGCACGCGCCGATTGTTGGTCGACGGTCGGCGCCGCCATGCAAATTTCCTTCGCCAACTCCTCGGCGATCAACTTTACGTCGCCCAGTGTTTCGGCTGCGCCCGGCGGGTATTCGAGAGCAAGCAAGTCCTCCTTCATAGACTTCACTCTCTCTACTGCCTGCCATCCGTCCGGAAAGCTACTTCGCAAGCTCGTCAACATGTTCTCACCTTTTAGATACCCTGAGAGCAGTGTACGCAGTGCCGCCGACAAACTTTCGCCTACCAGCCCCAAGTCGCGTAGCTTGCGCTCGGCGTCTAAGAATAGTGGGTTGTTCTGCTCTTGCCACTTTGCGATCTCCACACCGCCTATTGGCCGGTCGTCTATCAGTGGGCGCGGTATGGACCATATTTGATCGCGTTCGCAGTCATAATTTTCATCAGTTTCGACGGTAATGGCGAAATCGTCTGCAATGAACGGCAGGTTCCAGCCGCGAACCTCTAACGCTTTAGCTTGCGCATGTTTTACAAGTTCCTTCGATTCATGCCTGGGAACCATAAAGACGTATGTGTGGATCTTCACGCCGTTAAAGAGTGCGATTAGCTCTTGGCGTTTTGTCGCTCTATTTAGTTTGTTTAGATCGGAAGTAAGCTTGCTCCGTTGCTTTTCATACAGCTCTTTTACATCAAGCGGCTCTTCCGCTGCATAGCACTGAAATGCTACGCCGTCGTGCGTGAATGCCTCAACGCCAAGGTCTCCCCGGTCACGATCCGGCACCTCTTGTAGCCGATGATTAGCGTACCGAGCCTTCAACAAACGAAGGCAATAGTCTTGCCATTCGTTGCCGTTCCACACTTGATAGTGCCCAGTAGCGTTCAACCGACCCTCCCGGCGGAGACTTTACAACGGGAATGGCGGCACAGAACCCGTGACCACGTTTTCACTGCGCCTACTTGAGTCCCGCTGTCACGAGCGTGTCACTTTTCACCGAGACATCCATCCGCCACGGCGCACGCTGATGTACCCAAACTCACTGGTCATAGGCCCCGATGCACTCCACCGGCCAGCGACGCACGCACTGAATCAGCTTCCCAAGCTGAATACGCGGGTTCGATTCCCGTCATCGGCTCCGCAGATAGCGCGAACCCCCGCGACACGGGTGTCGCGGGGCCGCCGAGTGCGAATACCGGGAAAGCCCGTTACTTAACCCACGGGACGATCGGCACGAACGGCCGGTTGGCGTTGTGCCAGAAGTTGTCCAGCGCCGTCACCGCGGTGTCATGCGTGATCAGCCACCGCCCGCCCTGCTCAGTCAAAACAATGTGCTCGGGCGCGCTCTGGTCGTGAAAGCCGCCCTCGGACGTGACCGTCGCACCGGCGAAATTGCCCGGCGCGGGCTGGATGTCGCTCACCACGAAGTGGTACGGCAGCAGGCCGGCCTCTTGGGACTCACGCAGACGCTGGTCGATGGTCTGCGCCTCCTCCGGGGAGAACCCGGGGGCGACGATGTTGCCCTTGGCCACCGCGGGGATGTCCGGGTTGGTCAGCTCGGCCATGACGCCGAGAACCTCATCCGGGCTGGGGACGGGCCCGTCCGCGGAGGCTGTGACAGGTGTGACCACGCCCGTGAGCGCAGCAGCGAGCATGACTGAAGCGGCGACGATTCTCATGGCCCAAAGGCTAACCACGATATGTGTCCACCATGTTTTTTCTTTGCAACAGCACATGAAATCTCACAGGAAACAAACCCTGCCCACAGCGCCGGGTACTGCCTAATCGTTTGGCTGCAGACGTCCAGCAGCGGTTTGTCGCTTCGGCGATCCGTGGCAAAGGCACAATCACCGGTATGGGCCTATTCCCGAAGCCGCACGCCACCCTCACCGACGCCGAGGTCGCCGATGCGTTGAGCCGCGCGGTCGCGGTCATCGACCCGCTGCTCGACCTGCTCTCGCAGGCCGATCCGATAGGGCTGCGCAGGCGCACCCGCCGACTGCTCACGCCGCCGCGCGGCCTGAGCCATCGCATCCGCAGGTTTCAGCTCCGGCGGCGCCGGCACGAGGCCGGCCGCGGCCCCAGCGTCACCAATCGCGCCCTCAACGCCGGGGCGCAGCTGATCAATGCCGCGGACCTGCCCGGCACAGCAGCGTGGGACCGGATGAGCCGCGAGCAGCGGGTGCACTGGTGGGTGCATCGGGTTGGGGCGCTGAACACCCTGGTAGTGGCTTCCCCTGGGGCGTTCGGCTTCCTGTCGCGGGTGCTGCCGGTGGGTGATTTGGCGGGTTTCGTCAATCACGCCATCGTGCTGTGCGCGATAGCGCGCGAGTACGGCGTCACCGACCGGCGCGAGCAGGTCAGGCTGCTGGCCGAGGTGTTGTGCGGGCGGCATCTGACCGAGAGCGTGGACATTCCCGCGCAGCCCGACCCCGCGCCATTGCCCGAGACACCACCGCCGGGCTGGAAGCCGCTGAAGGCCATCACCGAATCGACGCCGGTGGTGATCACCCGGACCGTCTGGCAGCTGGCGGGAATCCTGCGTGCGACGTTCGACGAGGTGACCAAACGTCCGCATCCCAAGAAGCTCTACCAGTACCTCGGGTCACTGCCCGGGTTCGGCTTGATCGCTTCCTATTTCGGCGAACGGGGCGCGCTGATCCGGGCCGCCGAGGCGGGCGTGGCCTGGCTGAATGCTCAGGAGGGCAGTACGGAGACCGGAGAGGTGAGCCCCCTCTAGAACACCCGCACCCAGTCGATGAGCATGTCGGCCGGGTAGCTGCCCACCCGGGCGTCACCGCCACCGGATCCGCCGATGGCCAGGTTCAGGATCGGGAACACCGTGTAGCCCGGGTCGTTGAACGGCCACTCCCGGCCCGGCTCCTCCAGGTTCTCGATGCCGACTGCCGGGACGCTGAAGTAGGGCTCCATCCCCTCGACGTAGTCCTGCCAGAAGTACATGCCGCTCTGGTTCCAGGTGACCCGCCAGTTGTGCCAGTTGCCATCGACCGGGATCGCATGGGTCTCGAACGCGGTGCCATACGGGTTGGCGTGCACGGTGGTGCCCGACGGCCATTCCCCGTTGCCGTACCACTCCATCAGATCGATTTCGCCTTCGCGGCCCGGGTCGTCGTTGGACAGCCACCAGCCCGGCCAGCAGCCCGCGGTCTGGCAGTTGAGCTTGATCCGGGCTTCCCAGGTGGTCCCGATTCCGCCGCGCCAGTTGCCGTGCACCAGACCGCCGAAGAAGGTGTTGCCTTCCTGGGTGCCGCGGATCACCAGGTTGGAATTGCCGTCGAGGAAGACGTTCTTGCGGCTGTCGCGGTACTGGTAGAAGTACTCGGGCCGGTCCCAGCCGACCGGGCGACGGATCGGCGTGCGGTGATTGGAGATCGTCCACTTGGACCGATCGGGGGCCGATCCGGCCGGGCCGTCGAATTCGTCATGCCAGATGAAGCCGCCGGGCTTGGCCGCAGCGGCCGCGGGTGCGGCCGGCGCGGCGGGGTCAACCGGAGCAGCCGGGGGCTGCGCCGGGTCGCCGGGCGCACCGGGAACCGCAGGAACAGCTCTGGCCTGCGGGTTGGGCGCTGCGGCGGCCAAGGCGCCGGCACCCAGCATCAGCATTACTTGACGGCGGTTCATCTCAGGCACGCTGGCAATCTAACCCACCGCGCACCGGTGTCAAACAGGACAAGCCCAGGGGCGTGGCCTAGGTCACGTCGTCACCGTCGGCATTGTCGTCGAGCACCCCGACCGCGATCCCATAAGGCAGGAAGCGCACCCGACGTTTGGGGTCGGGATTGCGCTGACTGGCGCGCAGGGCATCGATCTCGGTGGCATATACCTGTTCCACCCGCGCGGCCCCGTCGTCGCCGACGGTGTAGATAGCCCAGACGCCGTCACCGGTCTCACCGGTGGTCGTCGGCTCGGCGCGGGCCGCGCGGGCCAGATCGGCGAAGATCGCGCTCCACCCCGCACGCTCGTTGGGAGCGGCGAACGTCCCGGCGAAACGATCGAACGCCGCGCGTAGACCCTCCCCCGCCTCACGCATCATCCGGTCCATGTCCTCGGAGTCGAATCCGAACGCACCGCTGTCGCCCATTGCGAGCCCCTTTCACCCCGGTCGCTCTCCCCCAGTGTGCCTGCGCCGGCCCGGTCCGGCCACCGCAGCGACGGAGGAGATTGGGGCGCCCGTCAGTTCTGCGGAACCGTGATCGGGATCGGGACCGGAACGAACGGAATCGTCAGGTACTCGGTGGTCATCGGCGTGGTCGTGGTCGGCGGTTCGGCGCTGCTCGACGGCACCGTAGTGGTGGGCGGAGCCGTCGTGGTCGTCGTGGTGGGCGGAGCGGTGGTCGTGGTGGTGGTCGTGGTGGGTGGCTGCGTGGTGGTCGTAGTGGGTGGTGCCGTCGTCGTGGTCGGTGGAGGCTCCGTGGTGGTGACCGGCGGCGGCACAACCGACGTCGTGGCCACCGGCGGCGGTGGCGGTGGCGGTGCACTGGGCGACGGGGCCGGCGGCAGCACCGAGCTGGTCTCGGGCGCGACCGGCGCTTCGTCGTGACTGCGGGTCAGGCTGTAGAGCGCACCGGCCACGGCGACCAGCGCTACCAGGATGCCGAAGCCGAGCGCGATCCGCGGCAACCGCGAGGGCGCTCGACGGCCGGGGACCGTCGCGGCGGGCACCACCACCGTCGGGCGGCGGCCGGTGCCCAAGTCGTAGTCATAGGGGTCCTCGACGTAGGGCACCGGTTCGGCACCGGCGCTGCCGTCCTCCTGCGACCAGGCAAGAGCGTCGACAACAGCACCGGAACCGGGAGACGACATCACCGTCGGCGCCATGTCCGTCGCGTCGACAGCTTCCGCTTCTCTGGTGGCCTCGTCATCCTGCGGGTCATACATAGCTGACTACCTTGGATCGACAACGGCTGGAATGGCCCTCACCCTAGGCGGGGCCACACCGTCCAGGATCCCCGACACACCGGCGGGCGGGCGGCTATCAGCCGATTCACACCACGGTCAACGGCAGCGAGGTGCGGGTGCGGAACACGAAATCCGCGCCGGTGCTGACTTTGGTCACCATCACCTCGGGAAGTTCCTTGGCCTCGGCGTCGACTTCGGTGAGCCGGAGTGTCCAGGTGTCGTCGGTGCCCTCGACCTCCACCCGTAGCAGCGGGTTGACCGCGGTGGCGATGGCCTGCAAGGGCTTGAGGTCTTGCGGCGAACACAACGTGATCCAGGCGCCGTCGTCATGCGCGGGCGAGTGGTGCACCGAAATGGTGTCCTGACCGAAGTCGGCCCGCACGTAGCCGATCGGATTGAGCAGCGGGTGCAGCTCGAAGGTGCGCAGCGCCCCCTCGATATCTGCCGAAAGCTTCATCGCGTTCTTGATGCGCTGGGCGCCCAGACCGGCCAGTCCGGTGAGCTGCCGCCGGCCCACCGATGCGGCCAGCTCGTCGGAGCTGGCCCGGGCACGCACCGCCAGGGCAAAGGAAAGGTAGAGCAGGTGCATCTGCAGACAGACTTCGTCGGCGATGCGGACCAGCGCCGAATGCGAGAAAGCGGTGAAGTCGACGTCGGTCAGCAGCGGTCCGCTGTAGTCGGCCAGGCCCTCGTCTCGGGAGTCGATGTCGCTGAGTTCCCACGTTGCGGCCCGGGTTTCGCTGATCACGGCCAATGCGGGAATCGGCTGGGCCGGGGGGTAGGACTCGTCGATGATGACCGTCCAGTGGCAGTGCGGTTGCCGGTCGGCGGGCGTGCGGGGCGGCCGGTGCACCGGGCGGCACTGCGCGTGGACATTGGTGGCCACCGCGGTGGCATCGAAGGTCGGGTCTTCGATGGTGTGGCACATGCCGAAGATGTAGTCGTGACCCATGGGCTCCACGTCGATCAGCGCGCCGCAGCTGGCCAGCTCGAATTCGCCGTTCCAGCGGTCGTGAACGGTGAAGCGGAAGTCCATGAACTGCGGCGGCGAGCCGATGTCGAACTGCAGGCCTTTGAAGATGGTGAACACATCGGTGCCGGTGTAGCCCAGCGCCCGCTGCATGCGCCGGGTGTAGATGGGGCTTGAGCCCGCCCACTCCTCGATCGCGATCTGCACCATCTCTTCACGGCCGAACTCCGAGATGCACCAAGCCATTCCGGAGCGGTCGATCATGTGTCCGATCAGGAGCAGTTCGGGCACCAGCACAGCCAACTCGTCGCGCGACAGCGACGCATACCTGGATTCGGTCACGCCCAAAAAATAGTTCTGTCTATGTTATAAAGTCAACAATGACTTCTTCCGCTGGTTCTGTTCGGCCGACCGGGCCCACCCGGCGGACCAGCGCGCCCCGCAAGCGCGGCGACGACACCCGCGCCCGCATCATCGACGAGACGGTGCGCTGCATCACCGACGAGGGATTCGGTGCGGCGACCGCCAAGCACGTAGCCGAGCGGGCCGGGGTCACATGGGGGGTCATCCAATATCACTTCGGCGACCGCAACGGCCTGCTGATGGCCGTCGTCGACGACGGCGTGACCGAGCTACTGACGAGCCTGTCCGCCGTCGATGTCGGCGAGCTGGGCCTGCGGCAACGCATTGAGGCCGTGGTGGACACCGCATGGCGCTGCTACGCCAGCCCGACCTCGCTGGCCGCGTTCGAGATTCTGCGGGCCACCCGCGGACGTCTGGGCGAGCAGTCCCTCGAACACCTGCTGCAGGCCAACGCTGCCATCAACCAGCTGGGGCGACTGGTCTCCGATGACCCTGCCGATGCCGGTGTGGCCGAGGTGATCTGGGCAGCTTTGCGGGGCATCGTGCTGGCGCAGATGATCATGGGCGGGCCCGTCGACTGGCAGGCCGAACGGCGGGTGTTGATCGAGATGGTCGCCCACTACCTGCAACGCGGACGCGGGAGGAGCTAGCCGAGCAGGCCTGAGGACTACTTCGCGATCGCCATCACGGCGCCGGGGCGCAACCACTGGATGATCTGCACCAGCTTGGCGTCGTCGATGGCCACACAACCCGCGGTCGGACCGCCGTCGGTGGTGTGAAAGAAGAAGCCGGCGCCGTCACCGGGCGTGCGGGCGGCATTGACCCCCATCACCACAGCGTGCTTGTACTGCGGAATCTCGAGGTTTTCGCTCTCGCTGGTGTCGAACGTGCACTGCGCCTTCTTGCAGACCTGCATGGTGTTGAAGGTCGGACTGTGGTCATCGCCATCCCACCAATGGTCGGAACCGACCTGCACGTACTGCAGCCCGCCGCCGGGGTTGGGCGCGGTGCCGAACGCGTACGGCAGGGTGAAGACGCCCATCGGTGTTGCCGGGTAGCCGCTCTTCGCCTTGGCTGCCATGCCCGCCGAACCGACGTGCGTCGGAATTCCGGCGGCCACTGGCTGCCAGCCTGTGGCACCGCGCTGGTAGACGTCCATCTTGGCGTCCGAACCGCCTACCCCCACCACCGAAATCACCTGGCTGGCGTTGCCGACCGAGGAGGCAAACCACGGCGCCACGTCGGCTTGGGCTCCCGGTGCCGAGGTCAGGGCCGCGGCAACTGTGCACAGCGCAGCGCTGAACGAACTGAGCAGTCGGCGCATCTCCTCATCATCTGCGCACGCCGGGAGCCGGTCAAACACCGATCACGGCGCGCCGGGGTCACGACTCGGCACGGCGCGGCAGATCTTCCACCGGCACCTGTTCCCGGAACAGACCGCGCGACGACAGATAGTCGCGGAAATAGTCCCGGTGCTCAGGACACGCGAGCCAGACTTTCCGCCGTTCGGGGGTGTGCAGCTTGGCGTTGTTCCACAACATGCCGTACTGCGCCTCGGCGCTGCAGCCTTTGCGGGAGCAGACGAGCTCTCCCACCGGATCGGCGTCACGGCTGGTCATCACGAGCCTCCTGCAGTGCGCCGCGGGATCCGGGCAACCCTGGTCGCCGCCACGGTGTGAAGACCAGAGCCCAGCCCACCAGATAGACCCAGCCCAGGGCCCAACCGGCGAGCACGTCGGACGGATGGTGCACATTCAGCGCAACCCGGGCGACCCCGACCCCGGCCACCACCAGCACCCCGACAGCCAGCGCCGCCACCCTGGCGCTGCGCCTGAGCACCGGCAACACCAACACCAGCAACGCGCCGACGCCGACCATCACCCCCAGCGCATGCCCGGAGGGAAAGGACGTCGAGCTCGCCGAAACCAGCGCGGTCACCGGACGCGGCCGACCAACCGAGCCCTTGGCCACCATGGTGAGTAGCCCGCTCGTCTCCACCGCAACCAGTAGGAACAGCGCGGCACGCAACCGCCCACGCAGCAACGCGACCACCGCCACCACCATGCACACCGCCCGGAACACCGCGGGAGCCAAGTAGGTCGAGACGCCGTCCCACCAGCGCACCCACCCGGGGTGTTTGACCGCTATGTCGTAGCTTGCGTCCAGTGCGGCCGCGTCAATGCCGGCCAGCCACCCCCAACCCTGCAGGTAACCCACCAGCATCAGCACATAGACCGCCGCCGCGGCCACCACCGAACTCAACGCGACTGCGTGCGCTTTGCGCGCTGTCACCCCGTCAGTTCCCATCACCGCGAAGCGCGCCCGCTCGAAGGTCCGGCCAGGGCGGTCGACGCAGCACTGCCAGGCAGGTGATGACCGCGGACAACAGCCCGGTAAGCACTCCCACCATCCCGATCCGATTGGCGTCGACGGCAGCCACCCATTTGGCCTTCTCGCCGCGGATCACCATCACCCCCAGCGGCGTGGCGGTCACTCGCGAACCGTCGGGTCCCGAGGCGGTAACCCGTGCGGCGGTGATCACCGTCGTGCCGTCCGGGGTCTGGTGGGGCTCGCCGTAGACCACGTCGCCGGCGTTGTCGGCGGAGAAGTGGTCGAGCAGTTGCGAACGGTTCATGAGGGGCGTCCCTTCGTGTGGCTCCTACCATGATCCCGTGGCTGATCCATCGTTCACCGAGCAGGAGCGCCAAGCCGTGTACCGGGTGATCGCCGAGCGCCGAGACATGCGCCGGTTCTCCCCCGACAGCACGATCGACCCGGACGTCCTGACCCGGCTGCTGGCGGCCGCCCACGCCGCACCGAGCGTGGGCCTCATGCAGCCGTGGCGATTCATCCGGATCACCGACGACGTCCTTCGGCAGCGTATCCACGCCCTGGTCGACGAGGAGCGCCATCGCACTGCCCGCGCGCTGGGCCGTCGGGAACAGGAGTTCTTGGCCCTGAAAGTGGAGGGCATCCGGGAGTGTGCCGAACTGTTGGTGGTGGCGTTGCGCGATGGTCGGCAGGCGCACATCTTCGGCCGGCGCACGCTTCCTCAGATGGATCTGGCGTCGGTTTCGTGTGCGATTCAGAACCTGTGGCTTGCCGCCCGCGCAGAGGGACTGGGGATGGGTTGGGTGTCCCTGTTCGAACCGCAGGCGTTGGCGGAGATGGTGGGTATGCCCGCCGACGCCGAGCCGGTGGCTGTGCTGTGCCTCGGACCGGTCCCGGAGTTTCCGGACCGGCCGGCCTTGGAAGCCGACGAGTGGGCCTACCGACAGCCGTTGAGCGATTTCGTCTCCGAAAACACTTGGGGGATACGATGACCCACGCCGACGAGGCCGCCTCTGTGCGCCAGCTGTGGGCGAGCCTCGGACTTCCCGGGATCATCGACGTCCATACCCACTTCATGCCCAAGTCGGTCATGGACAAGGTCTGGAACTACTTCGACTCGGCGGGCCCGATGGTCGGACGCCCGTGGCCGATCACCTATCGGATGGACGAGGCTGAACGGGTGGACGCGCTGCGCGCATTCGGTGTCCGACGATTCACCTCCCTGGTGTATCCGCACAAGCCGGACATGGCCGCCTGGCTCAATCAGTGGGCGGCACAATTCGCCCGCGACACAACGGATTGCCTGCCTACGGCAACGTTCTATCCCGAGCCCGGGGCAGCCGAATACGTTGACAAGGCGATCCGTGACGGAGCCCGAATCTTCAAGGCACACATCCAAGTCGGCGACTACGATCCGAACGATCCCCTACTCGACAACGTCTGGGGCGTGATCGAAGACGCCGGCATACCCGTGGTGATCCACTGCGGATCCGGACCGCAGCCCGGGCGCTTCACCGGGCCCGAGCCGATTCGGCGATTGCTGCGTCGGCATCCTGGACTGGCCTTGATCGTCGCGCACATGGGCATGCCGGAATACGATGAATTTCTGGACATCTGCCTGAGTTCGCCGCGCGTGCATCTCGACACCACCATGGCGTTCACGTCCTTCGTCGACGCGTTCATGCCCTTTCCCTCCGGGGTCGACCCCCGATTGCGCGTGGCGGGCGAGCGGATCCTGTTCGGCAGCGACTTTCCCAATATCCCCTACGGCTACCGCGAGGCCCTGGACGCGATCACCGCACTTCCCGGGATCGACGACGCCTGGCTACGAGGGGTTCTGCACGACAATGCCGCGCGGCTGTTCAAGATCGAGTTACCATCCGGTTGACGTCGCACCGGGATCAGTAAGGGTCCGTGCGAACCGCACGCGAGAAAGGCCGTGACCCGTGACCACTGACGTCACCCCTCTCAACCCGCCCATCCCGATTCCCGACGTCCCAGGGGCCGACGCCGGCGCTCAGGGCCTGCCGCATCGCAGCGAGTTGACGTTGCGGGAGAAGGCGATCGTGGATGTTTCGGCCGTCGCCGATATCGGGCTGCGCACCGCGGTCGCCTCCATGGTGGCGGCCGCGATGATCCCCTCGGTACTCACCACGGCGGTCGGTCGCAAACAGTCCCGGCAGGAGCGGGAACGGCTGGGGTTCTACGCCGACCTGGCATCAGCCCATGACCCGAAACGCTCCTTCCCGGCGCCCACCACGCTGCCCCGGGTATCGGCCCGACGCGCCAATCCGTTGGCCGAGCGGGTTGCACGCGGTTCGGTCGAAAACGTGTCGTTTGCGAGCAGCTTCGAAGCGATCAACCCGGCCATGCGCGATTCCTGGCATGCCCTCGGCAACAACAACACGGCGCGGTTTCAGCACTGGCGTCACGACGACGGACCCCGGCCGACGCTGTGCGTCATCCACGGGTTCATGGGGTCGGCCTACCTGTTCAATGGGCTCTTCTTCTCGCTGCCCTGGTTCTTCCGTTCCGGGTACGACGTCGCATTGTTCACGTTGCCCTTTCACGGCGGACGCGCTGAAAAGTTGTCGCCCTTCAGCGGATACGGCTACTTCTCGCACGGCATGTCCGGCTTCGCCGAGGCGATGGCCCAAGCGGTTCACGACTTCCGTTCGATGATCGACTACCTGGAGTCCACTGGTGTCGACCGCTTTGCGTTGACCGGCCTGTCCCTGGGCGGTTACACCAGTGCCCTGCTCGCCGCTGTCGAACCGCGACTGCAGGCGGTGATCCCGAATGTGCCGGTGGTCTCCGTCGAATCAGAGATCCGGGACTGGTTTCCGGCCAATGTGGTGTTGCACGGCGCGCAACTGCTGGGACACGTCGGCAACGATGCCTTCGGCGCCGCGACGGCTTTCCACTCACCGCTGAACTACACCCCGCTGGTGGCCAAGGAACGCCGACTCATCATCACCGGGTTAGGCGACCGGCTGGCACCACCGGAACAGTCCGAAATGCTCTGGCACCACTGGGATCAGTGCGCGCTGCACTGGTTCCCAGGAAACCACGTGCTGCACGTCAGCCAGCCGACCTACCTCCGCCGAATGACAGCCTTCCTGCGGCCGTACATGTTCTAGCCCGAGACGCTCGGCTAGCGTGCAGGCGCTGCTGCGGCCACGGGCCACCGCAGGCCGGCGAGATCGTCTCCGGACAGGGCGGCGTGGCCGTCCAAACGAATGCCGGACAACGGGTGCAAGCCTCGCAGTGCGTTGCGCTGGTTGCCCTGCTGCGATATCAGACCTGCCACCGGGACGCAGTCGGGCGCCGACCCGGTACGCAGGGCGCAGGCCACCGCGACCGTCCGCTGGCCACCGTCTTCGGCGAACTCCAGTGCCGTCCAGGTCTCGTCGGCATGAGCAGCCCGGATCCGGCTGAGCGTGTCGGCCAGCGCCGCATCGATCCCCACCTGGTAGGCGGCGACGTGATCACCGGAGCCGTCGATCACCGAGCGCCACGCCTCCCTGGCATTGGGATCCACCAGGGCGGGAACCTCATCTCTGGCGACGGTCACGGTTTCCCAGCCGATCTCACGCAGATGATCGGCGAGTCGCCGGACGGCGACGTCGACGGTACTTTGCAGCGGGACCGACGCCGAACGTGCTTGCAGCGCAGCCAGGTTCGCTGCCGCCGAATAGGTCAGGCCGATCCAGGTGTCGCTGGCGCCCGCGTCGGAAGCCGATCGGGTGTCACGGCTGGTGACACGGACGGCGTCGGCACGCAGGCCGTATCGGTTCAGGTAATCCGCGATCAGTTCCAGCGGCAGCGCATCCCCCGCAGCAGAGGCCGTGATCCGCAGTGCTGCCGTTGCCTTTACGCCGGCGACCGCACGGCGGTCGCTGTGCGCACCCCCGCCCGAACGCAGCATGGCGATACGACGCCGCGCGATGGTGGTGAAGTGCAGGCCCTGCCACCAGCCGAGCAGCAGGATCGTCACGAGCACACCGACGGCAAGCGCCCAGCGCTGGGCGCTGGTCTCCCACGGGTTGGCCAGCACTGCAGGCACAACGGCCAACAACACCAAGGCGATTCGGGCCGGGCCGGGCCGGGGAATGGTGGTCATTTGCGAGCTCACAGTTGATTTTCCTTTCGTCGGCGGGCTGCCGCCGCGGCGCCGGTGGCGACAGCGACGACCAAGCCGGCCAGTAGCGCGGTACCGGCGAAGGCCACGATCCGGGGCGCGGGGTCCTCGGGTTGCGGCGCCGGAGGCGGAGAGACCTTCTTTGCAGGCGAAGCGGCTGGGTCGGCTACCGGGGACAATTCCCAGGTCAGAGCCGCCACCGGGTCGATGATTCCGGCACCCACCACGTCTGAGGGTGCGCGAGCAGAGTTGTGGGAGGTGGCGACGATCCGATGCGCCACCTGCATGGCATTCAGCTCGGGGTAGCGGCTGCGAACCAACGCGGCCACCCCCGCCACGTAACCAGCGGCGTAACCGGTACCGCTGAGCGGAACCAGCTTGCCCTGGTTGCCAGGCAAGGCGTTGGCCAGGCCACCGTCCTCGCGGTTACTCACCGAGACGATCTCCTCGCCGGGGGCGGCCACACCGACCCACGGTCCGGCCATGGTGAAGCCGGATGGCCGGCCGCTGGAAGCCAGCGAAGCCACCGAGAGCACGTAGGGATGCCACCAGGACGGCACCGACAGTGACGTCACACCGGCCCAGTTGCGGGGGTCCTGCGGACGGCTCAGGTCAGTCAGCGGATTCGACTCGCAGGCCTCCCCGCCCCCACCGACCGATCCGGTCTGTCCGGCATCACCGGCGGCCGCCACGATCAGCGCGTCCTTCTCCACCGCCGCGTACCGCAGGGCCGCGCCCAGCGCCGTCTGGTCGACATTGCGGTCGGCCGGAAGGCAGGTCGTGGTGGAGATGGTGATGACCCGAGCACCGAGGTCGGCGGCATGCACGATCGCCCGCGACAGCGCGGTGATATCGGTGATCACCCGCGTGGTGCGCGGGTCGTCTCCCGACAGCCGTGGCGAGATGGCCGCAGATGCGGTCCGCAGTCCCAACAGTCGCGCCGCCGGGGCCACGCCGCTGAAGCCGTCCGACCCATCTGACGCGGGCAGGCCCGCGACGATCCCGGCGACCAGCGTGCCGTGCCCATCACAGTCGGTCAGCCCATCGGTGGCTCCGATGTAGTCGCCGCCGGGTTCCACTGCCGCCAGACGCGGCCCCGGCCGGATGCCCGTGTCGATGACAGCAACGGTCTGCCCCTCACCGCGGGAGAACTGCCAGGCTGCGGACAGGTCGAGCAGGCGCTGTCCGGCCGGCACGGTGTTGACTTCGCTGCCGGGCATCAAAGCCGAGAAGGCGCAGTCGCCGCGCTGTTCCATAGCCGTGACAGGGCCCGGCGCCCCGCTGGGCAGCGGGACTGTCGGGTCGATCGTGGGCGGGGTGATCGCCAGGGCGGGCGCGCTGGTCAACAACGCTGCCAGTACCGCAGCGCCGGCGGCTCGAGCCACCGGCAGACCCCGGCTGTGCTGTGCGGCAACGGTCATCGAGACAGAACCCAGGCGAAAATGCCGACCAGGTAGGCCATGACCGGGATCAGGGTGGCGTCGATGCCCGAAGCCAGGAAGCCCACCAGGCGGCGGACCGGCAGCGAATAGCTCTCCGGCGAGCCCACGGCCGGGCTCAAGGCGACCACCGCCCACACCGCGGCCAAGACAGCCAGCACCACCACGGCCCCCACGGCGGCCAGGTAGCGGCCGGTGGCCGCGTAGCCGACCAGCAGCGCAATCGCGGCCAGGTGCGGCTCGGCGAGCAGCCACGCCTTGCACCACGCGGAGTCCCAGACCCGAGCCCGCAGCACCGAAGCCAGGCCGATGCCCGCGACCACGTACCAGGCCCAACCCGAAAGTCCCTCAGGCGCAAACGCGATGGCGACCGAGCCGAGCACGGCGAGCAACACGGAACCGGCGATGAAGCCCGTCTGGTGGGCGTCGGTAACACGGACGCGGCGCGGCAGGTCGGCAAGGACACTCTCCGGCAGCGCCGACGGGGTCGGGTCTCCCGGCGCCGGGATCACCGGCAACGGCAGACGCGCCCACAACGCCGAAACCTGCGGCGCGGCAACGGTCAACAACAGCGAGGCGGCGATCAGACCGCATCCGAGGCTGAGCGGCGGAAGCGCCCAGAAGGATGCGACGGCAGCTGCCGCCAGCACCCCGACGCCGACCACCACGGCAGCGGTGAAGAACGCGATCCCGCGCTCCCCACGACCCCCGGGGGGCAGGATCAGGCAGATCAGTGCCCACGCACTGACCGCCGCTGCACCCAGAACCACGTGTGCCGGGCTGAACGCTCCCGGCACCGCCAGGGCGCCCGCAGCCGCGACCGGCACCAACGCCGCGATCGACAGGGCGAGTGCGGCTTCAGCCGAACGAGAGCGGCACAGCAGCGCGGCGAGCACCGTGAGCAATGCGATGACCCCGGCAGCGATCAGACCGGTCGGCTCACCAGTGATGGCACGGTGGGCCGCAGCCAGCCCCGTGGCCGCGAAGACCACTGCTGTCCCGGCGGCCAACGCTGTGCGTTGAATGTGCTTGGTCCCCCACGGCTTGAGCCTGGAGGCCGAGAAGATGACGGCCGCGTCGGCGATGTCTTCCACAATGCCGGGGGCTGCGGGCCCCACCGGCACGGGCCGCAGCGCCAACAGGTCGCCGTCCACCACGCCGACGGTGTCGAGGCTGGCGTCCAGGCTGAACGGGGCGCCGCCGACCGGCGCCAGGCTCAGCCGGGTCGTCGCACCAGCGTCCGGGTCGGCCGAGTCACCGGTGTCCGGGGCAACCAGGCGTTGCACCGCGGGAATGATCTCGCGCAGCGGCAACTCCGCAGGCACAGCGATCTCGGTCAACCGGCTGTCGGCCAGGACCGCGATCCGGACAATCGGCATGACGGCGCTGGTCAGCACCGGGGCTTCGGTCATTGGTGTTCCCTGTTCTTCTCGCTCTATGAGGACGTACTTGTAGCGCTGCCTAGGACAGCTGGGTGGTGAAATCTCTGGAAAGGCGTTGACCGGGGAACCAGGTGCCCTCCGGCAAGGTGGCGGTCAACTGTTCGATCGCGACGGCGGTCGCGAAATCGGTTCCGGGCCGGAACGTCGATACCCATTCGCCATCGAAGGCCCGCGACGGGGTCACCAGAATGCGACCCGCGTCGGTGTCGACCAGGCTCATCCCCACCTCGGTGGTGGTGTGCCGGCCGTCCTTCGCACATCCCGCGACCACTTCGACATAGCTGCGTGGGCCGGTAAACACCGACTCCACGATCGGCCGCGCTGAGGCGGGAATGCCCAGGTAGTCAAGGACTTCGGCGAGTGGGGCGCCGGCCCGCAGACGCTCGTCGGCGCGCGCGCCGACACGTGCGGGCAAGGTGAACTCGTCAAACCGGGCCGGCGGGCGCTGCCGCAGACCCGCACCGAGGACCGGCACCAGCAGGCGCGAGTCATCGATGTCCATGACGGTGAACGTGACCAGTTGGGCGTTGCGCAGCGCCACCACGGTCCGGCTGGGCTTGCCGGGCTGATCGCGGCGCGCCACGATGCCGCGCAACATCTCCTGGGTCCCGCCGGCGGCTGAACCCACGTAGCGCAGGTCCAGCCAACGGTCCGGGAAGCACACCACCCGGATCCATTCGGCCACGGCCGGATTGACCGTGCCCTCCGGCGAGACGATTCCCATCTGGGTGAGCTCGTCGCGCTGTCGTGCCATGAACGCGCCGCGCTCCCCGGCATCCGTGTAGGGCATGGTGATCGCCAAGACCCACGGAAAGGACCCGGCACCCACGGTTTCCGCGATGTACCAGGCTTGCTCGACGGTCAGTTCGGCAGCGTTGGGTTCAGTTCCCATCGCTGCCTTCCCTCATCGAGCCGATCATTGGCGTCAGCCCCACTTAGCTGCTTCGGCGGTGTCGCGTGCGCTCATCATCAACGTGTTGGTCTCGTGCGTCGACGCCATCGCGCGGTACGCCAGAACCAACTCCTCCATCGCCTGGTTCCACTGCACCTGCCAGGCCTGATACGTCATCCCGGTGTCGCCCTGCCACGCCGCGTGCAACGCCGCCTGCTCACTGGCGATATCGGCACCCACCGCCTGCAAGGTGCCCGCATACCCGTTCATCTCCGCGGCATGAGCCAACATCGCCGGGTAGTTGTAGACAATCTGAGACATCAGAAGATTCCTCTCTAAACGCCGGTGTAACCGGAAGCCGCTGCGGCGTCGGCGGCGACGTAGGTCGAACCCGCATCCGCCAAGTTCACCTGCGCCATGTCCAGCAACGCATTCACCCGTGCCGCCATCGCCACGAACCGCGCATGCGACCCCTGAAACGCTGCGGCCGCCTCACCCATGTGAAACGCCTGCGCCGACATCGCAGCCTGCTCCGCCTGCGCCATCGTCGAGCGCATCAACGCCGCCTTGGCACCAAACGCCGACTCCGACGCCACCAACTGCGGAATATGTGCATCCAACAGACTCATCACCACACCCCTTTCGTGTTATCTACTTCTGTTCCGATTCGGGCTCCCCAGCGGAGCCGTCAATTTCCCTATCGCCCCAGGTGTCGGGCAACATCGGCATATTCGGACCGCTACCGAACCCGTCACCGGTCAAGGTGGCCAGGCCGGCAGCCCCGCTGCGGGCCTCGCGACCCACCGTCCCGGTGAATCCGAGAGTCCCGGCGCCACGCTGCGAACCGGCCATGGACGGGGTCGCTGAGGGAGCTTCTTCGCCGGGACCGGAATTCATATCCATGAATTCGTCCGCGTGGTCGTGCAGAACGGCCCGCCGTCGCCGTCGCGCCCGGGACCTCTCCCTCGCAGAGCTGCTGACGACCGCTGCGGCGGCAGGCACCCGTGACGCCGTCGCCTTCGCCTTGTTGCGGTCGGTAAGAGTGGGTCCCAGCCCGGTGCCCGGATCGGCGCCGCTGACCAGATACCCGAAGCCGATCGAACCAGCGGCCGGGGCGGGCGGTGCCGCCGCCGAGGTGGGCGGCGCCGCCGGGACACCAGCGGCACCGGGTGCACCGACGCCCGGTCCGAAACCGGCCACCGCGACGATCGGCCGGTCCGGTGACGCCGCGACCGGTGCGGGTTTCGGCTTCGCGGCGTCGCTGGTCCAGTCACCGCCTAAGAAGTCGGCCAGTAGGCCCAGGCCCACGCCGAGCACGATCGGCGCCATGATGGCGGCGCCCAGCATTACGCCCCAGAAGGTGAAACCGAACGGAATGAAGAACGCCTCATAGGCGAGGAAGAACAACAGCGGGAACCAGGCCGCCGGGTTGGCCATGATGGCCCGAATAGTCGCCATCGGGTCTTCGAAGAGCTGCACCAACTGGTTCCATAGATCAGTCCAGAAATTCCCGCTGCCCGGCGAGGTGTCTTCGGCGGGTAGGGCGGAGGACGACTTGATGACCGGCGGTGCTTCCGCCGTCCGCGGCGCCGACGCCAATGCCACACCGGATACCGCGTGGTAGCTGGTCATGGTGGCGGCCGCCTGGAGCCACATCCGGGCGTAGTCGGCTTCGTTGAGCGCGATCGGGATCGTGTTGATGCCGAAGAAGTTGGTGGCGACCAGCGCCCCGTGCGTCACATGATTGGCTGACAGCTCGGCCAGGGTCGGCATTGACGCCAGCGCAGTCGTGTAGGCCGTGGCGGCCACCTCGTGCTGCGCGGCAACCCCGGCACTGTCCGCACTGGCCTGACCCAACCAGGCCAGATACGGAGCGTGCGCGGCCAGATACGTCTCGGCACTGGGCCCCTGCCAGGCGCCGCTCTGCACCGCACCGAGTACCGCGGTGAGTTCGTCTGCCGCCGAGGCATACTCGGCGCTCAGTGAGTTCCATGCCCCGGCAGCCGACAACAACGGACCCGTTCCAGGGCCGCTGCTCAGCAATGCTGAATGCACCTCCGGTGGGGAGGCGATCCAGACCGGGGCGGAAATCATCAGCCGGCGCTGCCCCGAAGGCCGCCGAAATAGGTGGCCGCTCCCGCTGCATCGCCAGCGGCGTAGTTGATCCCGGACTCACCGACACCCACACCGGCGCGGCCCAGCTCGGCGGCACCCTGAGCCGCCACCGCGGCGTGCTCGCTGCCCTGCGCACTGAAACCCGCAGCGGTCTGCAGCGAGACCGGGTCGATCGCCGGCGGCACCACCGCGGTGATGAGCGGGGCGGCGCTGGCCTGCGCGGCGGCCAGACGGGCGGTCAAAGCCTCGACCGCTGCACTGGCGGCAGCGAGGCCTTCCGGAACCACGTTGAGCGTCATGACAGATTCTCCTTCCACACTGCGATCCGCATCAGCCGGTGAGGCTTTGGCTGAATTGGGGGTTGACGAGTTGTAGGTAGGTGGGTTCGTCGTTGTCGGCTAGGAGGATTGCGCGGCCTGCGGGGAGGCGGGCGAAGCGTTGGCCGCGGATTTTGCCGCTGTCGGCGGGATTGCCGGAGAGCATCAGGGTGGTGGCTTGTAGGTCGTTGAGGCGTCTGAGGAGGGGGTTGGTCATCAGTGCGTGGCCGGAGCCGGTGGCGCGGCCGGTGACGATGACGCGTAGTCCCAGATCGGTTGCTTGGGAGAGCAGTTCGATGAGGGTGGTCCAGGGACGTTGCCCGGCGTAGGGCCCAGACAGCGCTGGGGTGTCGGGGATCGCATCAACGTCGTCGATGATCAGGTAGTGGGTGTGGCCCTCATAGCTCCAGGCCGCCAGATCGGTCGCAGACAAGCCCGCCGGGGGGCGTCTGGAGCCGATCAACGCTGATAGGCCCAGCATCGCGGGGATGACCCGGTCAACGTTGGCGGTGTACTCATTGTCGGGATAGAGGGGCTCATCGACGAGGTGCAGGCGCCGGTCGATGACGGTGAACGCGACCTGCTCAGCCGTGTTGTTTTCGCGCACGGTGCGGATGAGGTGCCGCAGCAGGCTGGTCTTGCCTGACTTGGTGTCACCGAGCACCAACAGCAGGGGGTTGGTGGTGAAGTCGACCTGCACGGGTGCCAGGTCCTCTTCGCGCACCCCGATCACCACATGTTCTGGTGCGGGGTAGAGGGTTCCGAGTTCTTCGGGTGCCAGGTTGGTCGGCAGCAACCGCACCGGGGGTGCAGCCAAGCCGGGGTGGCGGGCGTTGATCGCAGCGATCTGCTCGAGGTCGGGTTGGGCGATCAAGAAATGCTCGGCGGCCATGGTCAGACCGCGACCGGGCTGGTTGGCCGGCACGGCTTCAGCTGGGCGGGTCAACGCGCCGGCAACACGCACGTTGGAGTCGCGGGCATCATGGAGTTTCAGTTCCAGGCGCAGGCCCAAACCGTCACGCATCGCCAACGGCACTTCCAGCCAGCTGGGGGTGGTGACCACGACATGGATGCCGTAGGCCAGCCCCACATTGACCAGTTCAGTGACCTTGGCCAGCAACGGGTTGCGGGTGTTGAAGGCATCGGTGTTGTCGCGGCTGAATCCATAGAGGTTGTCGATGATCAGGAACACTTCACCGTAGCCGTCGTTGAAGGCACCGATACTGCCGTCGCGGAACGCTTCACGTTGCTGACGTGCGGTCAACAACTGCTCGAGTTCCCCGAACGTGCGGCGGATCTTGTCCGGTTCCAGCCCTGAGGCCACACTGCCCACATGAGCCAGCCCGTCGAGGGCCCGCAGCTGCCCGCCCCCGTAATCCACGCAGTAGAAGCTGACTTCCCGCGGGGAATGCAGTGCTGCGGCCGAGAGGATGAACGTTTGCAAGGCGGTGGTCTTACCCGACTTGGGGCTGCCATGGATGAGCAGGTTGCCCGAGGCGGAGCGGGCATCAAAGACCAGTGGGTCACGACGCATGTCGAAGGGCTTGTCGATCTGCCCCAACGGCCACCGCAACGCCCGCTCGGAGATCCCCGCGGTGGCCAGGGTCGCCGCCAACGGGATCGGCTCCTCCAACGGCGGCAACCACAACGGTGGCGCCTGGGGCCCATACCCGGCCAGCTGATCCCCGATGGTGGCGATCAACTTGCGCGGCGCCACCTCGATGAACTCCTCAGCGTCCACGATCGTGGTGTCCTGCCCGGAGTCGACGACCCCCGCGGTGAACAGTTTCGGTTCCGGTAGCGCATTGATCACCACCGCCCGCGATCGCCGTGGCGGGTCATAGATCCCATCGACATAGGTGGAACGGAACTTGATCGGCGCCGCCCCCGGGGCCGGCACCAAAAAGCCCTCACCTTTATGTTCTTTACCCGATTCGATGTGATAGGCGTCCTCGACACCGATGATCTGACGCGACACGCTCGCCGAGGCGACCTTCAACCCGATCCGATACGACGTGTTCTTGTCGATGTCTTTGATCTTGCCGACATCCAACGTCTGCGACGCGAACAAGATATGGATCCGGAAGGAACGGCCCTTACGGGCGACGTAGTCGAACAACTCGGCGTACTCGGGATGATCGGCCAACATCAACGTGAACTCATCAGCAACGATGAACAGGGTCGGGATCGGCGCCAGATCATGACCGGCCGCGATCGCCGCCTCATACTCAGTCACCGAGTTAAACGCACTGCCCTGAACCCGGCGGCCCGCCTCCCGCAGCAACAACTCCCGGCGGGCGACCTCACCACGCAACGTGTCCGCGAACCGATCGGCTAGGGACTTCTTCTCGGCCATGTTCGAGATCACCGCAACGACCTGCGGGAAATGCCGGAAGATGTCCGCGCCGGCCTCACCCTTGAAGTCGGCGTAGATCACGATCAACCGATCCGCCGAATGCGTCGTCAGCAACGACAACAGGATCGACATCAACGTCTGCGACTTACCCGAACCGGTCATACCGATCATCAAGCCGTGCGGACCCATCCCACCCTCGGCCTCATCCTTGAGGTCGAAGTACAACGGCTCCCCGGTCGCGGTCACCCCAATCGGCACCCGCAGCTCGTCCTCACGACTACGGGGGGACCACAACGCCGGCACATCCAACTGCGAGGCATCAGCAATGCCCAACAACGTGGTGAACGTCGCACCCCGAGTGCCCGCCGACCGCAACCCGGCATGAGTGGGATTGGAATCCCAGCGTGACAACCGCCGGCCCAAATGCCCCACATCAGCAACACTCACACTGTCAGCGGCATCCACAAACCGCACCCAACCACCGGTCTGCCAGCGATCAATCGCCTCCCCACCCGCAGTCACCCGCAAGATCGGACGCTCCGGGTCGGGGTACTGCTCACGATGCGGAGCACTGGCACCGCCCACCACAATGACCGTCACCCCAGCACGACCGGCACCCAACACCGAGGCCGCCACATCAAAATTCGGGTCATCAACAATCACCAACAAGTGCCGCACCGCATCAGCAGGCTCACCGGTAAACGGTGGACGTGTCGCCAACACCGGCGCCAACAATCCCACCAACTGCTCACCACTGGCCGCCAAATACCGGGCCGGGCCCACACCATCAACCGCACCCGCAATATCAGTGTGCGGCAACCACTTCAACCACGACCACGCCGGAGATTCCAACTCCGGCGACGCCAACGCCACCCCCAACATCGTCGGGTCATGCCAGCACACCGCCTGAGCAAGCCACGCCCGCACCGCCGCACGCACCTCATCGCCGGCCTGCTCACCCTCACCAAGCACCGTCACCCGCGACACCGACGCCACATCCAAGCCCACCGGCACATCACGCACCGTGCGCTGGGTATCCAACAAACTGCGCAGAGCACTGTGAGACACCGGCTCCAAATCAATCTCATCAGCGGTATCAGCCACCCGCACCGCACTAGCCAACCCCACGACATGGCGGCCCGTGCGCACCACCAGGAAGTCCTCATCGTGGGGATCGCGTTCCCACTGCCGACGCGAACCCGGCACCGCCACCAAATCCACCGGATCCGGATGCGACCACTCCGCTGCCGCCCGCTGCTTCGCCGCCGAACCCCGAATGTTGTCGCGGACCACCGACAAATACCGCAGATAGTCCGCCCGCTCAGCATCCACCTCAACAGTGCGGGACTTCTTGTCCCCACCCCGATAAATACCCGCAGCCGCCACCAACAACGCGAACGGGAAGAACAGCATCACCGGCGAGATCAACCGCATACCCGTGGCGAACATGGCAATCACCATGCCCACGATCAACAACACGATCACCACCGGCAACGCCCGCTGCAAAAATGACGCCGCAACCAACCGCGGCAACTCCGGCGGCGGCTCCACAGTGATCGCACCCCGATCCACCGGCGGGACCGGCAACCGACGACGTGCCTCAAAAATCAAACGACTCATCGGGTCTCTCCCCCGCTAGAACCAACCGCTGACACCCGACGACCCGGCCGCGCATCCGGCGCCAAACCGTCATGAGCCAACAACGCATCCGACCGCGACAACGACGGCCCCACCGCAAACTGCGACAACACCGACCACGGAATCGGCACCGCAGGCTCACTCAAACCCAACGCCGACACCGTGTCACCCTCACCACCAGTGGTGCCGCCCTCAGTGTCAATGCCATAACGCACACCCGTGTCAGAAACCCAAAACAACGGACCTGCAACCGGATCCGCTGCCGGATCACCATTAACGCTCTGCACGAAATACCCCGAACCTGCAGGCAACGCCACCCGAGCAGCAGTCCCACCCACACCAGCACCCACCAAATCCAACGTCGCCACACCCTCACGCAACGGCAACACCGAACCCGACAACAACACCAACGAACTCGTCGACGCCCCCACAGCCCTAACCCACTGCGCACACGTCACCGGAGCCGACACCACATCCACCACACGCACCGGACGCTCCGGAAAACGCGACACATCCAACAACCCCGACACCGGCAACCGCGCAACATCATCAGCACCCAACACCGGCGGCCGATCCAACCCCTGCGAATCCGAATTACGCAACACCGCCGCCAACACACCCGAAATCGGCTGTAGCCCATCCTCAAGCACCGCGTAGTAACGCAGCACGCTGTCGGACTGCCCCTCCAGAGAATGCGCGGCCACCACGGCACCGACCGGCGCGGCAACGCGCAAGTCGAACGACGGCTTGTCGCCGGCGCCGGGGATCACCGGCGCCACCAGAGCGGGCGCCTCCGGGATCGCATTGAACAGTCCGGTGGCGATCGGGCGTGGGGTGGGAACCGCCGAACCCCGGTCGCCGAGTCCCAGGGCACCGGTGATGGCGTGGTCGGCCAGGTCGATCCGGCTGCGCTTGCCGTTCCACAGCAGCCATGCGCCGGCACCGTTGTCGACCAGGACTGCCTGCTCCGGGTCGAGCGCGCGGGCGCGAGAACCACTGTTGTCCAACGGCCCTGCGATCACCGTGACCCCGGCAGCGGAGCCGGTCACCGAGTCGCATGCCGTCCAGTCGGCGTCGCGAGAGCCGCTCTGGACCATGCGTTCCGGGGCGCCGGGAATACCGATCAGATTGCCGCGGGCGAACTTGTCCAGCGCAGCGCTTTTCACCGTGGTCGGGTTGACGGGCCGACCCGCGATGAGTCGCGCGGAGGTCAGGTTCAGCACCGGATGCAGCTGATCGCCGACCCGGACATACAACGCCGAAGTCGATCGATCGGCCAGCACCGGATCGTTGTTGGCCGCACTGTTGGGCCAGATCAGGGTGAAGACGAAGCAGCCGCCGACCACCGTGGCGAGCACCAGGAGACCCATCAGGACCGCCCGGGTCTGCGAGCGCAGCGGCTCCACCAGCATCCGGGTGTCGTGCAGCGCCACTCCGGAAGCGATCCGCCGCATGACGAAGCGCCACCCACTGACCTGGTGCTTGGTGACGAACCCGCGTCGGTACTCCACCCGGTCGGGGTTCTCGTTCACCGGAGTGCGAGAGGCGAAGGAACGCCGCCCGTCCTCAGTTTCATCGAACTGCTCGCTCATGCCTTGCCCTCCAGGCCCAGGCCGCGCAGCAACGGTGCCACCGAGTTACGAACATCGTCGGTCGTGATGGTCATGAGCTCCTCATCGGTGAACAGCCCGGTGCCGGACTGTTCGGAATGGTCAAGCCGGAATTCACGCTCTTCTTCGGAGCGCTCCACCAGGTTTCGCACGAACCGGCCGTTACCGGCGATGTCGAGGCTGCGCCGATCAACACCATTGGCATCCGGGCTCGACGCCGCCGCCAGTTGCGCGAACAGTGTCTGCATCTCACTGAGGGCGTCCGGCTCGAAACGGCTGTCGCGATGCTCGGCCATCTTGTAGGCGATCTCCACCAGCTCCGACGGCTCGTACGAGGGGAATTCGATGCTGCGGGTGAAGCGCGAGCGCAGACCTTCGTTGGTGTCGAGGAGCCGGTCGAGGTCGGCCCGGTAACCGGCGACGATCACCACAAGGCGATCCCGGTCGTTCTCCATCCGCGCCAGCAGCGTGTCGATGGCGACCAGGCCGAAGTCGTTCTTGGCACCGGTGGCCACCAGGGCGTAGGCCTCATCGAGGAACAGCACGCCGTCCAACGCGCTGTCGATGATCGCGTTGGTCTTGGCCTCGGTCTCCCCGATGTGCTGACCGATCAGGTCGGCGCGGTGGACCTCTTTGATGTTCTCTTTCTTCAACAGCCCCAGGCCGCAGTAGATCTTGGCCACCACGCGGGCGATGGTGGTCTTACCGGTTCCGGGCGGGCCCGCGAAAACCAGGTGGTGCGCGCGCTGACCGACGGCAAGCCCGTGTTGCTTGCGCACCACTTCCATGGCCACCGAGCTCTTGAGGCGCTGCACCTGGTTCTTAACCTCGGCCAGACCGATGAACTCACCGAGTTCCCGCTCGGCCTCGGCCAGAAGCTCAGCCTTGCGTTCGTGGGCGGACGGGTCGACGAAGTCTTCAGCCGTCGGCTCGGTCGCGGGGTCCCAGGGATCGGTGCGGGCTTCGATACGGGCCGCGGTGGTCGTGACGATCCCGAAACTGTGGTCCAGCAAGGCATGCTGGACCTCTTCGTTCTCCGGATTGGCCGCGTAGAGGTCCTGCAGCACCTCCGCCGCGGACTCTTCATCGTCCTGCGCCCGCAAGATAAGACCCTTTGCCAGCGCGCCATCGGTGGCGGCGACAGCGATCGGGCCCTCCGGCTCCTCGAGGTAGGACAACGCCGGCGCATACATACCCAGCCGGGCCAAGGCGATCCCCAGCGCGATCTTGGCGGCGTGCGAGAACAGCTCGTCGCGGTCTGGATCGTTGACGATCGGCGTCAGCAGCTTGACCATTTCTGACCAGCGACCGGCGTGGTGGTTGACCGCAATCGCCATCCAGCGAGCGTCATTCCAGTCGGGACGGCGCTTGCTGATCTCGGCGACCACTGCGTTGGCCTCGGCGCACCGGCCGGCCATCGCCAATTGTGCGGCGTGGGCCAGGTGGAAGTCGTCGGCTTCGGTGGCGCGGAACTTGAGGTACAGCCCGGTGTCGTAGTGGAAACCCAGAGCTCCCGGCTTGAGTTCCAGGCGCCGTTGCAACGCTCCGGAGCTGGCGGCAGTCTGCGAGATGGCAGCCAGCACTCGCGGGGACTGGTCACCCGCGGCGGCCAGGCCGGTCCACGCGTCACATTGCTCGTGGGCGACCCGCGTCAGCGCGACGAAACCGGTGCGAGCAGCTGCCAGGTCGGCGGGCCGTTTGCGCTGGTAGACCTCGATACCGAGGGCCCGACAGCAGGTGGCGAACCGGCTGACCGTCTCCTCGTCCACCCGGGGTTGCGGGGTGAGCACAGCCGCATCACCGTTGTTCATGCGTGACTCGCCCCTTTGCTGTATTTCCTTGAACCAACCCGGCTGAAGTTAGCATTGCATAAGCTAACTTGTCGAGATCGATCGAGACGCTCGCCGGGCGACATTCGTCACCCCTGAACGCGGACTTCGGGTCCACGAATCGCGCACTGACGCGCCGACGCCGTCCCAACCCATCACCGACTCCTTATTGAAAACCATTTTCGTTAAATGTGCACGGTACCGCATGGCGAACTCGTCCTCCACAGCGGTTCGCCAACCGATGGCGGACCGCAACTACTCCTTGACCGCCGAGACCAACGAGTTCCGCGCGACCATCTGACCGGCTGGGGTGGCCGGGTCCGGGACGGGCCGACCCAGCCGCCGCAGATACTCGGCCAGCGGTGTGGCGACCGCCGCCCATCCCCGAGCCCCGAACCACTGGTCGGCGGGTGCATGTTGCTCGTTGTAGACCAACCGATGAAAGTTGCGGGTGTCGTCGCCGGCCGCGACTTCGGCCGCTACCGCAGCGTCAAAGTCGTCCTCGGGCATCGGGGCACCGTCCTCCACTGCGACGTGACTGCCCGGGGCGGCCAAGCCGTCGATCCCGGCGAACAACAGCTGCTGCGCATCGGCGGGCAGATAGATCAGTAGGCCCTCGGCAATCCACGCCGAGGGCCTGGTCGGGTCGAAGCCGGCGTCGCGCAGCGCCTGGGGCCAGTCCTCACGCAGGTCGACAGCCACTTCCCGCCGTTCGGCAGTCGCCCGGATGCCACGCTGAGACAGCACATAGCTCTTGAAGGCGAGCACCTGCGGCTGGTCCAATTCGAAGATCGTGGTGCCGTCCGGCCAGGGCGACCGGAAGGCCCGCGAGTCCAGTCCGGACGCCAGAATCACTACCTGACGTATGCCCGCCGCCACGGCACCCCGGAGATAGTCGTCGAAGTAGCGGGTGCGGGCGCCCTGGAAGTTGACGAAGTGCTGACCGAAATCGTTGGTCAACAATTCATGGTCGGGCTGGTTGCCGTCCAGCACGGCGGCCCAGTCCCCGCGGGCCGCCCGGCAGAACAGCTCGGCGTAGGGATCGACCGCCAGCGGATCAGGCTTGGCGGCCTCCAACGCTCTGGCGGTCGCCACGAACAAGGCGGTCGAACCAACGCTGGTGGTGATATCCCAGCTGTCACCTTCACTACGCATCAGAGGCATTCCACCGACCCTACGCTGGAGTGACCACGGAAAATGCCGGATAAACGCTGTTGAAACGGCCCAGGACCCGACAGCGTGCGTTCACCGTCACCGTGTCGGTCTCCTGCGCGGACTGAGCACCGAACGCCGACTCCGACGCGCCCACCTGCGGCATATGCGCATCCCACAAACTCATCACCACACCCCATTCGCCCATTCCATTAGTCGTAGGCAGCGCCGGTGAAGTTCCCCGGATGCCGACTTCAGGACCGAAGGTCTGTCATGGATGCGAAGCTGCACCTGCGCGCCGCGGCCGATCAAGGGCGATGACGCCGGTAGGTGGGCCTCAGCCGAGCTGGTGCAGCTGGAACGGCCGAGAGGTCAGGGTGCTTCCCGGGCACTCTCCGTCGGAACTGGTCGTGACGACACCGCCGAGCGACACCGGGTCGATCATCACCCCAATCACGGTCGGCACATAGCTGCCGTCCGCGCAAAGCCCACCGTCGGGCTTGGTGATGCTGAAGTGCCACTCCCCATTGATCAGCCTCATCGGACTTGTCCAGCCCTGGTTGCTGCTCACGGTCCCATTGCAGTCGACCTGGCTACAGCTGGTGGCTATCGTCCAGGCGAACTCTTCGTCAGCGCCCTGGAAGACACCGTTGATCAGTGGCGGTTCCGCGAACGCCGTCCCGGCGCAGCTGACCGCGGCGGCCCATATGACCATCGCGCGGGCAACGTTGCGGGTAGGGCGCCGAAAAGGACTGCGAAAAAGGGTCATAGTGATCGAGGAATGTATCAGAGTTCCACTTCATCGCACCTGTTTTCCACGTTCAGTGGATGATCCGGTCAGCCCTGCTGTAGACGTTCATGGACTCTCCGCGCAGGAACGCTATGAGCGTCATACCGGACTGCGCGGCGAGGTCGACCGCCAGCGAGGATGGCGCGGAAACCGCTGCCAATAAGGGTATCCCGGCCATCACTGCCTTTTGCGTCAGCTCGAACGACGCGCGCCCGCTGACCAACAGGACCGTGCCGGTCAGTGGGATCCGGCCATGTTCGACCGCCCAACCGATTACCTTGTCCACCGCGTTGTGCCGGCCGATATCCTCGCGCACCACCAGTAACTGGGCATCTTTGTCGAACAGTGCTGCCGCATGCAGACCGCCGGTACTGTCAAACACCTTCTGCGCCTCACGGAGTCGGCCCGGCATGACGGTGATGGCCTGCGCCGAAACGGTTACCGGATCGTCGCCGGGGCAGTGTCGACTGACCGTCCGAACCGCCTCCAGCGACGCCTTTCCACAGACGCCACACGACGACGTTGTGTAGAAATTGCGCGTGACGTCAATCTCGGGCAGCGGGACACCGGGGGACAAGACGACGTCGAGAACGTTGTAGCTGTTCACTCCGTCCGCATCGGCACCTGGGCAATACCGGATGGTCGCAATGTCGTCCCGTCGGGCGATCACCCCTTCGGTCAGCAGAAACCCTTGTGCGAGTTCGATATCGGAGCCCGGGGTGCGCATGGTAACCGTCAAGGCGCTGCCGTTGAGCCTGATCTCCAGCGGCTCCTCCACGGCCAGCGTCTCAGACCTGTCCGCTGCACGGCCACCTAGCAGGTGACGGGCACTACGGCGGGTGGTCACCCGTCCCATCGTCACCTGGCCTTCTGGATTGTCGTCATCTATCGGACACAGCACGTCGAACTCGGGCACCCGAAACACTAATGGCGGCCGTGATAGGCGTCCAGCTTCTTGCCCGGACCCTTTCGTCATCTCGGGGCCTGCGCCTCGATGTGTTGTCTAGGCTCTACGACGATGACCAGAACCGTATTGCGTACCTGCGGCGGTCTGTTTCGTGGACGGTCGGACCTGCTCGGGACCGTTGTGTGGCCCAGCACGCAGACCGCACTGGCCGCGGGCTTTGCCTGGTATCTCGCTCGCGATGCACTCGGGCACCCTGCCCCGTTCTTTGCTCCGATCGCGGCGGCTGTGTGCATGTGGGCGACCAACGTGGTCCGCGCAGAACTCGCGGTCGAGATGATGGTCGGCGTCGGCTTGGGGATCGGTTTGGGCAGCGGCGTGCACAGGTTCCTGGGCACCGGCCCGTTCGCGATGGCCGTTGTTGTCTTCGCCTCGCTGTGCGCAGCGTTGTTGGTCGGGAGACGGTTCCTCATCCAACGCCCGATGTTCGTCAATCAGACGGTGATCTCGGCGATCCTCGTGCTGGCGTTTCCGCACGGTGGTGTCGGGGCGGAACGACTGTTCGATGCCCTGATCGGCGGTGGGATCGCGGTGATCTTCAGCGTGGTTCTGTTTCCGAAGAATCCGCTGGCGGTGTTGCGCGCTGCCCGTACCGAGGTGCTGGCCACGCTGCGGGTGCTGCTCAGCCAGCTCGATCACCGATCCGGGGATCCGAACTGGCTACAGCCGGTGGCCGCGCAGCTCTACCACCGGCTGGCCCGCCTGAGCGAAGCCCGTGGCACCGCCGAGCAAGTAGCGCAGATCTGTCCGTTGCGGTGGTCCTTGCGCGACGCGACGCGGGTCGCCGATCGACAAGCCGCTCAACTGTCCCTGCTGGCCGGTTCAGTCCTTCATCTCGCGCGCGTCGTGACCGAGGCCGGCCAAACCGTCACCGAACCGACCGACACTGCCATCGACGAGCTGGCCGCGGCGGTCGCCGCCCTGACCGGCGGAGCCTGGACTCCCGCTGCGTCGCACGCTCAGGCGGCCCGTGACCAGCTTGTGGCGCCCGGGGGCGAAGTGCTGCAGGCCGCTGCCCTACACACCTGCGTCGACGAGCTCGACCTGCTGATCGGTCTCGCCATCCCGCCTAGAGCGGGCTAGGTGCTGGCCGGAACCCGGCGATCGGCTGCCGTTTTGGGCGTGACGTGCGCTTCGTCGCCGGTGAATTCTTTGGTCCAGCAGGCGAATTCCAGGGTGATGCCGTCGGGGTCCTGGAAATAGAAGGAGCGGACATAGACGCCGGGATGCAAGGTCGGGCTGGCCTGCCACTCGGACTCGTCGTGGTTGAGGACCGGCCCCACCCGAACACCCTTCTCCTTGAGTCGCTGGCGGTAGGCATCGAACTTGTCCGCCGGCACATGGAAGGCGAGGTGATTGAGTGTGCTCACGGCACTCGTGATCTCGCCGATCCCGGGTATGGCGGCCGGCGACGAGATACCGGGAACCCGGTCAGGGGCGTCGCGGAACCAGAAGAAGGCCACGCAGTCCCCGTTGCCGGCGTCGAAGAAGAAGTGCTGACCGATGCCCGCGGGCAGGTCCAGCGACTTGATCAACGGCATGCCCAAGATGTTGGTATAGAAGTCGACGGTGCGTTCCATGTCCGAGCACACCATCGCCACGTGGTTGATCCCACTGATTTCGAACTCGGTGTTGACACCGTGCGGCTTGATCATTGCAGCTACTCCTCTGGTCAAGATCTGAAACTGAATCTAACATCAGATTTAGATCTGATCCAGGCCCACTGAGACAGGAAGTCCGATTCGGTGCCGAAATCCTCCGAACAACCCGTCCGGCGGGCACCGCTGCCCACCCACCGGGGCCGGCGCACTCAGGCTGCGATCGACGCGGCCGCGCGGGCAGTGATCGCCCGCAAGGGAGTTCTGGCAACCACCATCGCCGACATCACGACCGAGGCGGGACGCTCAGCGGCATCGTTCTACAACTACTACGACTCCAAAGAGGCGATGGTCCGGGAGTGGGCATTGCGTTTTCGCGACGAGGCCGGCGAGCGGGCCTCGAACGTCACACGACACGGCCTGACCAATCGGGAACGGATCGAACAGGCCACGGCCGCACATTGGCACACCTACCGCAATCGATTGGCCGAAATGGTGGGTGTCTCCCAGCTGGCGATGGTCAATGACGACTTCGCCCGCTACTGGGCAGAGATCTGTGCGGTGCCTGTCGGTCACATCACCGAGACGGTGAAGCGCGCGCAGTCGGAGGGTTTCTGCACCGATGACGACCCGGAGTTGCTGGCCGTGGCGATCGTGTCGATGCTCAACCAGTTCTGCTATATCCAGCTGGCCACGCCCCGGCATGGCGCCGACCCCGACGACGCAACGTGTATTCGCACGCTGGCCAACGTCTTCTACCGGGCCATCTACACCGAGGAGAGCTCCTGAGCATGACGCTGAAAGTCCTGGCGCACTTCATCCCCGGTCCGAAGGTGCTCGAATTCGTTGCACCCGAATCGGATTGGCTAGACATCCGATGGTGCGCCGCTGACGATGACGCAACGCTACATCGTGAGCTGGCTGACGCAGAGGTGCTCTGGCACATCCTGCGCCCGCTCTCGGGCGACGACCTGCGAAGCGGTCCGGCGCTGCGGCTGGTGCACAAGTTCGGGGTGGGCATCAACACCATCGACGTCGATGTCGCAACACAGCGTGGGATCGCAGTGGCCAATATGCCCGGCGCCAACGCCGCCTCAGTCGCCGAGGGCACTGTGATGCTGATGCTCGCCGTGCTGCGGCAGCTGTTGCCACTGGATCGGGCGACCCGACAGATTCGCGGCTGGCCCACCGATCCCGATCTCGGTGAACGCTGCCGGGACATCGGCGGCTCCACCGTGGGCCTGGTCGGCTTCGGCAGCATCGCGCAGCGGGTGGCCCAGATCGTGGCCGCCATGGGCGCCCAGGTGCTGCACACCAGTACCCGCGACGACGGCACGCCGGGCTGGCGCCCCTTACCGGAGCTCCTGGCGGCAGCCGACATCGTCTCGCTGCACGTTCCGCTGACCGCTACTACCGAGGGGTTGATCGACCACGCGGCCCTGGCGCAGATGAAGTCCGACGCGGTGCTGGTCAACACCTCTCGTGGGCCGATCGTCGATGAGGCCGCGCTGGCCGAGGCGTTGGGCCGGGGGCGGCTGGCCGGCGCGGGCCTGGACGTCTTCGCCGTTGAGCCGGTGACCGCCGACAACCCCCTGCTCGGGCTGGACAACGTGGTGCTCACCCCGCATGTGAGCTGGTACACCGCCGACACCATGCGGCGCTACCTGACTGTGGCCGTCGACAACTGCCGCCGGCTCCGCGACGGACTGCCCCTGACCCACGTGGTCAACCAACCGACTGGTTGTTAGATTCAGCTGACGTACCCACCGAAAGGCGTCTCCCATGCCGATAGCGATCAACTCCGAGCACCAGGACCTCGCCGATTCCGTGCGGGCCCTGCTGACACGCGCCGTGCCCTCCGAGCTGCTGCACGCGGCCATGGACGCTCCGATCGAGAACCCACCGTCGTTCTGGCGAGCCGCGGCCGAGCAGGGACTGACAGGTCTGCACCTGGCCGAGGACGTCGGCGGACAGGGATTCGGAATCCTGGAGCTGGCGGTGGTGCTGGCCGAGTTCGGCTACGGCGCAGTACCGGGACCCTTCGTACCGTCGGCCATCGCCAGCGCCCTGATCGCCGCCAACAACCCCACGGCCGCTGAGCTGATCGGGCTGGCCAGTGGCGAGGTGATCGCCACCTACACGGTCAACCCGGGCCTCACCGCCACCGCCGGTGGGACGGGTTTGGTAGTCCGCGGCGAGGCTCGCGCCGTGGCCGCCGCCGCTCAGGCGTCCTTGCTGGTGCTGCCGGTGGCGCTCGAAGAGGCCACCACCTGGGTGCTGCTGCGCGCCGACCAGCTCGAGATCGAGCCGGTGGCGAGCGTGGACCCGCTGCGGCCCATCGCGCAGGTGCGCGCCGACGGCGTCGAGGTGAACAGCTCGGCGGTGTTGGGCAGCTTGTCGGGCGAACGCGCGCAGGCGCTGATCTCGACGCTGCTGTCCGCTGAGGCCATCGGCGTGGCCCGGTGGGCCACCGACACCGCGGCCGAATACGCCAAGATCCGGGAGCAGTTCGGTCGACCCATCGGCCAGTTCCAGGCCATCAAGCACAAGTGCGCGGAGATGATCGCCGACACCGAGCGGGCCACCGCCGCGGTATGGGACGCCGCCCGCGCTATCGACGAGGCCGACCAGAACGGATGGGAGGCAGCGGGTTCGACCGTGCAGTTCGCTACCGCGGTGGCTGCCACCTTGGCGCCCAGCGCCGCACAGCACTGCACGCAGGACTGCATTCAGGTGCATGGCGGAATCGGCTTCACCTGGGAGCACGACGCGGGCGTGTACTACCGGCGGGCACTGATCCTGGCGGCGTCCTTCGGCACCCGTTCGGCACACCCGCAGCAGGTGGTCGACACCGCCGCCGCCGGCGGCATGCGCAAGATCGACATCGACCTGGACCCCGACACCGAGAAGTTGCGTGCCGAGATCAGGGCCGAGGTCGCCGCGCTCAAAGCCATGGCGCAGGACGAGCGCACGGTCGCGATCGCCGAGGGCGGCTGGGTACTGCCCTACCTGCCCAAGCCCTGGGGGCGCGCCGCCGAACCGATCGAGCAGATCATCATCGAGCAGGAGTTCTCGTCCGGCCGGGTGCGGCGTCAGGCGCTGGGCATCGCCGCGTGGCTCATGCCGTCGATCGTGGCGTTCGGCACCGACGAGCAGAAGCAACGGTTCCTGCCGCCGACTTTCCGCGGGGAACTGGTGTGGTGCCAGCTGTTCTCCGAGCCCGGCGCGGGTTCAGACCTGGCCAGCCTGACCACCAAGGCCACCAAAGTCGACGGCGGCTGGCGGATCAGCGGCCAGAAGATCTGGACGTCGGCCGCACAGTTCTCGCAGTGGGGTGCCCTGCTGGCCCGAACCGACTCCTCGGCGCCCAAGCACGACGGCATCACCTACTTCCTGTTGGACATGAAGGCCGAGGGCGTGACCGTCAGCCCGCTGCGGGAACTCACCGGCGGCGCGATGTTCAACACCGTGTTCATCGACGACGTGTTCGTGCCGGACGAATTGGTCCTCGGCGAGGTGAACCGGGGCTGGGAGGTCAGCCGCAACACGCTGACCGCGGAGCGGGTGTCGATCGGCGGCAGCGAGATGCCGTTCCTGGCCAGCCTCGACGGGTTCGTGGAGTTCATCCGCGACGGCCAGTTCGATCATGGCGAGCAGCGGCGGGCCGGTCAGCTGATCGCAGAGGGGCACGCGGCAAAACTGCTCAATCTGCGCTCTACGCTGCTGACCTTGGCCGGCAAGGACCCGATGCCTGCGGCAGCGGTGTCCAAGCTGCTCTCAATGCGTACCGGCCAGGGTTATGCGGAGTTCGCGGTGGGCACATTCGCCGGTGACGCCGCGATCGGCGATCGCGAGCAGCTGCCCGGCAGGTGGGCCGAGTACCTGCTGATGAGCCGCGCCACCACCATCTATGGCGGCACCTCAGAGGTCCAGCTCAACATCATCGCCGAGCGGCTCTTGGGCCTGCCCCGGGATCCCTAGCGGGATTGCGCACTACCGTTGACACGGTGACCGATGCGCCTTTGCCCCCGGGTCGTCGTGGCCTGGTCGGGTCTTCAGAACGCGAGACTCTCGAGGCGTTCTTAGACGACTACCGCGACATCGTGGTGCACAAAGTATCCGGACTCTCGGAGGCCGACGCCCGCCGGCACCTGGTGTCGTCACCGACCACGGTGGGGGGATTGGTCAAGCACCTGCGCTGGGCGGAATTCGGCTGGTTCGAGCAGCTGTTGCAGGGCCAGCTCGATGACAACCGCCGCCCACACGATCGGGCTGTGGAATTCGATCTCTCCGAGGGCGATTCGCTGCCGGCGTTAGTGGCCGAGTACCGCCGGCAGTGCGAGCGGTCCCGGCAGATCGCCGCGGCATATCCGCTCGACCACACCGTGGCGCACCGACGCCTCGGTCGTGTGGCACTGCGCTGGATCTACATCCACATGCTCGAAGAGACCGCCCGGCACTGCGGCCAGATCGATATCCTGCGCGAACAACTCGACGGCGCAACGGGTTTCGACTGAGGCAATCGGCGATGGTCGCCCACGACGGCGTTGAGATTGCTTCTAGGGTTGTGAATCCGTCGGGCGCACGACCCTAGAAGCAATCTCGGTGCTGATGACTACAGGTCGCGCAGTTCGCGCTTGAGGATCTTGCCGGTGGGGTTACGCGGCAGCTCGTCGAGGAACACCACTTCCCGCGGCACCTTGTAGCGGGCCAAGTGTTCCTTGACGTAGACCTTGATGGTGTCCTCGTCGACGCTGGAACCTTCTTTGCGCACCACGAAGGCCCGCAGGCGTGCACCCCACTCTTTGTCGTCGACGCCCAATGCGGTCGCCTCGATCACCTCGGGGTGTCCGCTGATCAGGTCCTCGACTTCGGCGGGGAAGACGTTCTCGCCGCCGGAGACGATCATCTCGTCGTCGCGGCCACTGACATAGAGCAGCCCACGCTCGTCGAAGTAACCGACGTCGCCGGATGACAACAGACCGTCGATGATCTGCTTGCCTCCGCCACCGGTGTAGCCCTCGAACGGGAAGAAGTTGCCGACGAAGATCCGACCGACCTCGCCTCGCGGCACTTCGTTGCCGTTGTCGTCGAGGATCCTGACCTTGACGCCCTTGACCACCGGTCCCACGGTTGCAGCGTTGTGCTGGAGGTCGGCGGGCCCGGCGATGGTGGCGAAGGCGACCTCGGTGGAGCCGTACATGTTGTAGATGACCGGCCCCAGATCCTTCAAGGCCCGCGACGCCAGTTCGGCACCGAGCTGCGACCCGGAGACGAACACGATCCGCAGCGCGGACAGGTCCGGCTTGGGGCTGGTCTTCTCCAGCTGGTCGAGGATCCGCGACAACATGACCGGGACGACGACCATGCCCGTCACCTTGTACTTCTCCAGGTCTTCGAGCACGGTGGCCGGCTTGAAGCGACGCCGCAGCACCAAGGTCGAGCCGAAGAACATCGCCAAGGTGCCATGCAGGTATCCCAGTGCGTGGAACATCGGCGAGGGCAGCGATGTCACCTCACCGGCCCGGAACGGGACGTGCGACAAGATGCCGCCGATAGGCGCCAGCGTGGGCGGCGTACTGCGGTTGGCGCCCTTGGGGGTACCGGTGGTGCCCGATGTCAGGATGATGATCGAGGCGGGCTTGGTGATCTTGGGTGCCGGCGCCTTGCTGCTGCGCGCGATCAGCTGTGCCAGCGTCTCGTCGGCGCTGCCCGACGGCTCATCGGTGTCCGGATTGACACCGAGTGCCCGCAACTTGCCCAGCGTGGGCTCGGCCTGCGCAACGGCGGCGGTGTACTCGTCGTCGTAGATGATCAGTTTGGCGCCTTCACGTTCGGAGACGTCCTTGATCTGCGGGCCGGAGAATTCGCTGTTCAGCAGGATCAGCCGGGCACCGACCCGGGCACAGCCGTAGTTGGCGATCAGGAACCAGCGATGGTTGCGGGCCAGGATCGCCACCCCGTCACCACCGCGCACACCCATCGCAAGCAGGCCGTTGGCCACCGCGTTGACGGCGTCGTCGAGTTCTTTGAACGTGATGCTGCCGTCGTCGTCGATGACGGCGAGGCCGTTCGGGTTCCGGCGGGCATTGAGCGCGGGAATCATCCCGAGCTCGCCCCAGCGCGCCCCATCGGCCAGCGCACTGGCGATGAACCGTGGGGACTCCAGCTTCAGGGCGCCCGACTGCAGGATCTTGCGCAAATAGTGCAACTCGGCGCCACCGCGTTCGAGATAGCGACCGAGCTTGGTTACGGCCTGGCTGGGCAGGTCAGTGAGCTTAGCCATGAGACAACCTTATGTGACGCAGATCGCCGTCGGGCGGCGGATGGTGGCCTCTCATTAACATGGGCGCATGGCCGGCGGGTTGTCGCTGGACGTGGCGGCGCACCGGGTGGTGGTCACCCACCCGGACAAGGTGGTGTTCCCAGGGGGAATAGCCAGCGCCCCACGTACCAAGCTCGAGCTGATTCGGTACTACCTGTCGGTGGCCGACGGCGCGTTGCGGGGCGTGGCGGGACGGCCGATGATCCTCAAGCGTTTTCTCGACGGCATCGGCGCCGAGGCCATCTTTCAGAAGCGTGCACCGACCAACCGCCCGGACTGCGTGTCGGTCGCGGAACTGCGCTACGCCTCCGGCCGCTCGGCGCACGAAGTCGTGGTCGACGACGCGGCCGGACTGGCGTGGGTGATCAATCTGGGCTGCGTGGATCTCAATCCCCATCCGGTGCTCGCCGCCGACCTGGAGCATCCCGATGAGTTGCGGGTCGACCTCGATCCGATGCCGGGCGTCGGGTGGTCGGCGATCGTCGAGGTGACCCTGCTTGCCCGCGAAGTGCTGGCCGACCACGGGCTGACAGCCTGGCCGAAGACCTCGGGCTCGCGAGGCATGCACATCTACGCGCGGATCACGCCCGAGTGGGAGTTCGCCCAGGTTCGCCTGGCAGCCCAGGCGGTGGCCCGCGAGATCGAGCGGCGTGCCCCGCAGCTGGCCACCAGCCGGTGGTGGAAGGAAGAGCGGCACGGCGTCTTTGTGGACTTCAACCAGAACGCCAAGGACCGCACTGTCGCCTCTGCCTACTCCGTGCGCGCCACCGCCGATGCTCGGGTCTCGACGCCGCTGTATTGGGAGGAAGTCGCCGACGCCGATCCGGCGGCGTTCACGCTGGACACCGTGCCGCAGCGGTACGCCCAGCTGGGCGATCCGTGGGCGGGCATGGACGCGGCCGCCGGCAGGCTGGAATCGCTGTTGGAACTGGCCCAAGCGCAGGGCCCCGCGGAGCGGGCGCCACGCGGGGCCCGCAAGAGTGTCGACGGCCGGCGCACGTCCCCGTTGCCGTTGATCGAGATAGCCCGCACCAAGACGCGCGATGAGGCGCTGGCCGCCCTGGAGGTCTGGCGGCAAAGCCATCCCGCGGTAGTGCAGCAGCTGGCGCCCGAAGATGTCTTGATCGACGGCATGCGCGGTCCGAGTTCGCTGTACTACCGGGTGCGGATCAACCTGCAGCACGTCGCGCAGGCGCAGCGCCCGCCGCAGGAAGATCTGATCGCCGACTACAGCCCGTGGAGGAGCCCGCAGAAGAAGGGGCCGGGCGCACAGCCCTAGCGCTAGCCTGCGCCTCGCAAGTAGCTCTGCCGGCCGTAGGACGTGAATTCGGCGTCCAGACAGCGCTTGTCGTCATCGGTCATGCGGGTGTACTCGGGGGCACCCCGTCCGACCCAGCGGTATACCGGCTCGCACGTGTGCCAACGCTGCGCCTGCAACTCACGTTTGAGCACCTTGTTCGAACCGGTGACGGGCAGACCCGCGGAGACCCGCAGAAACCGCGGGACACCCTTGCTGCCCAGATCGGGCTGGGCGGCCAGATACCCGGCGAAGGCCGACACGTCGAAGCTGTCGGGGTCGGCGACCTCGATGGCGCCCATCACCTGGTCGCCGGAGCGGGGGTCGGGCACCGCGTAGACGCCGGCACTGATGATCAGCGGGTGCCGGCGCAGCACCCGCTCGATAGTCAGCGCGGAGGTGTTCTCGCCGTCGACCCGGATCCAGTCGCCGCGGCGGCCGGCGAAGTACACGAAGCCGGCCTCGTCGAAGTAGCCGAGGTCGCCGGTCCAGTACCACCCGTCCCGGACTTTCTCGGAGTCCGCGGCGTCGTTCTTGTAGTAGCCCTCGAAGTCGCGCGCCCCAGACTTGTCGACGATCTCACCCACCGCGTCGTCGGCGTTACACACCCTGCCGTGCTCGTCGAGAATCGCCGGGGGGCATTCGGCACGGGTCGTCGGATCGACGATCGCGATGCCCGCATGCGCCGGGCGCCCCAGCGCGCCGGGCGGCGCCGCCGGATCCGGTATCGCGGCGTTGCCGCCCTCGCTGGAGCCGTAGCCCTCATGCAGGACCGCGCCGAAGCGACGGAGAAACTCGGCCTGGTCTTGCGGAGACGCCTCGGTGCCGAAGCCGCGAACCAGGGCGTTGTCGCCGTCGTCGGGCCCTTCCGGGGTCGCCAGCAGATAGCCCAGGGCCTTGCCCACGTAGGTGAAGAACGTTGCGCCGAAGTAGCGCACGTCGGGCAGGAACTGCGACGCCGAGAACTTCGGCGTCAGACAGATCGTGGCACCGTTGGCCAGTGCGGGCGCCCACAGCGCCATAATCGCGTTGCCGTGGAACAGCGGCATGCAGCAGTAGTCGATGTCGGAGCGGACGTGACCGAATTTGGCGGTGGCCGCTTCGGCGATCCGGACCAGCCGGCCCTGGCTGCACTTGACCGCCTTGGAGGCGCCGGTGGTGCCGGAGGTGAACAGCAACAGCAGCAGCGATGCTGCGTCCACTCCGGCGGCAGCGGCAGGCTCCACCCGATGCCGCTCGACCAAGGCCGGGTAGCCGGGGTCGTCGATGACCAGGAAGCGCGCGGGGTCCAGGCCGTGGTCCAGTCCGCGTAGCCGATCCATGCCGGTTGCGTCGGTGACGATCAGCTGGCAGTCCGCGTGCCGGATCTCGGCGGCCATCTCGGCGTCACCGCGGGTGGGGTTGATGCCGACGATGACTGCGCCCCCCAGCGCCCCGGCGCCGAGCCAGAACACGAAGTCCGCAACATTGTCCAGCAGCACTCCGATGTGAAACGGCCCATCGTGGCGCAGCGTGGCGGCCAGCGCGGCCCGCGCGGCCGATTCACGCACCACCTCGTCCCAGGTCCAGTCCCGCTGCCGGGTTCGCAGTCCGGGGTGCTGGTCGCCAAGGCGATCGAGCAGCATGCCCGCGATATCGGTGGGCATTCAGTCGGGTGCGTGACGCAGATCGAAGTACTGCTGCGGGAGCACGGGATCCATGCGCCGAGGCTACCGCGGACGGGGCATGGGAACCGCGGCTTCAGTTGATCGTGAAGCCACCGTCGACGGCGATGGTCTGCCCGGTGACGTAGCCGCCGGCATCGGAGGCCAGCCACAGCACCGACGCCGCGAGGTCTTCGGGATCGCCCATCCGGCCCAGCACGATGCGGTGGGAGATGCTTTCCAGATAGCCCGGGCGGTACTGCTCGGTCATCTCTGATTCGAAGAAGCCCGGCGCGATCGCGTTGACCCGAATCCCCTTACGCTCGCCCCACTGCTGGGCCAGATCCCGGGTCAGCCCGATGAGCCCTGCTTTGCTGGCTGCGTAGGCCGCCTGCGGCAGCCCGGCGGTGGTCAGGCCGAGAATGCTGGAGATGTTGACGATCGACGAGCCGGGCTGCATCACCCGTCCGCAGGCCTGCGCTGCCCAGTAGGCGCCGTTGAGGTTGACGTCGATGACCTCGCGGAACTGTTCCGGGGTTTCGCGGGTGGCCGGATGCGCCGTCCCGATTCCGGCATTGTTGATCAGCACGTCGACTCGGCCGAACCGCTCCATCGCGGCGTCCACCATGGCCGTAGCGGCAGCCGGGTCCGCGATGTCGGTGGCCACCGGCAGGCCCACCCGGCCGGCAGCAGCCACCAGATCAGCCGCCTGCGCCAACTTCTCCACGCGCCGCGCCGCCAGCACCACGTCGGCACCGGCCTCGGCGAAGGCCTTGGCGAAGTACACCCCGAGGCCCGAGGATGCCCCGGTCACCACGACGACCCTGCCGTCCATGCGGAACTTGTCCAGTACGCTCACCCGACTCACCTTTCCTGACTTTCAGTTCTGCTTCAACGCTTTTAGAGCCGCGGCGATGAATTCCGGCGTGGCCTGCGCCGCTTCATCGGCGTTCTGCACATCCTGGGCACCGTGCTGGGCGCGGTGGGTGATTCCCTTGGCGATGACTCCGATTTTGAAGCTCGCCAACGCCTGGTAGAAACTCCAGCCGCTCAGGTCACGGCCCGACTGCTGCGCGTACTGCTCGGCCAGGGTGTCGGCCGATGGCAAACGCTCGCTGGTCCAGGCCGCGGGATGGCCGAATACCAGGTCGAACGCCGGCGACCGGTAGGCACACATCAATGCGATATCGGTGAGCGGATCACCGAGGGTGGACAACTCCCAGTCCACCACGGCACGGATCCGGTCCACGTGCTCTGGATCGCAGATGGTGTTGTCGATGCGGAAATCGCCATGCACCACCGAGGGCTGCGACGTCTGCGGAATGCTCTCGCTCAGCGCGGCGGCCAGTTTCTCCACGTCCACGGAGAGTGCGGCATCGGCCTCGCCGGCCTTGACCAGGTCCCACTGCCGGGCCCACAGGCGGACCTGGCGCTCCAGGAACCCGTCGGGCCTGCCGAAGGATTCGAGCCCGACGGCGCGATAGTCCACCGCGTGAAGATCCACCAGGACCCGAACCAGCGCCGCGGCATTGGCGGCCAATTCCGGGTCCGTCAGGGAATCCAGGTCGTCCTTATGCCGGTAGACCCGGCCGGTCACGAACTCCGTCACGGTCAACGGGGCGCCGCAGACCACACCTTCGGCGTCCAACGCCACGGGCCGGGCGATCGGAACTCCCGTGCCGTAGAGCTTTTCGGTGACGACGAACTCGCGGCCCACATCGTGCGCTGAGGGAGTGAGCCCGCCGAGCGGCGGGCGGCGTACCACCCAGGCCGACACGTCGTCGCCGACTTTGAAGGTGAGGTTCGACCGGCCGCCGGCGATCAGTTCGACGGTGAGCTCACCCGTAACCGGAACATCCTGTGCGACAAGGTACTGCCGCAGGGCAACCGGGTCCAGCGCCTGGACCGTCACTGACCGGCGTCCTTGCGCGCCCGCCGCGCCGCCCCGACCCGCCGCTTGGCGATGGCCCAGCGGTGCACCTCCGAGGGGCCGTCGTACACCCGGAACGGGCGCACCTCGCGGGAGAGCCGCGCCGGTGGCAGGTCCTCGGTGACTCCGAGCGCCCCACACATCTGCACACTGCGGTCGACGATCCGGAAGATGGCCTCGGCGGCGAAAGTCTTGGCGATCGACGTCGCATCGCCGGCATTGCCGCCCTGATCCAGTTCCCAGCACGCGCGTACCAGCAGCGACCGCGTGGCCGCGATATCGATCTCGTTGTCGGCCACCATGTTCTGGATCATGCCCAGATCACCCAGCGCCGACCCGAACGCCTCGCGTGTCACGATGTGCGACAGCGCGGTGTCATGGCCACGCCGCGCGGCGCCAAGCCAGCGCATGACGTGCGTCATCCGCGCGGGCCCCAGCCGGACCTGGGCGTATTCGAAACCGCGGTCCACCTCGCCCAGCACCGCCTCGTCGGGAACCCGGACGTCCTCGAAGAACACCTCGCAGTGCCCGCCCACCATGGAGCGATCGAGGGTGGGGATGTGCCGGCCGACGGTCAGGCCCGGGGTATCGGCGGGTACCAGAAACATGGTGGCCCCGCCGCGCTGGCCGGCCTCGCCGGAGGTCCTGGCCATGACGATGAAGAATCCGGCACCGTCGGCACCGGTGATGTACCACTTGCGACCGTTGATGTACCAATCGCCCGAGCGACGTTCGGCGGTGGTGGCCAGTGCCGACGGATCCGAGCCCGCGCCCGGCGCAGGTTCGGTCATCGCGAAGGCGGACCGCACCTCGCCGGCCGCCAGCGGTGCAAGGTAACGAGCCTTCTGATCGGGACTGGCCACCTCGGCCAGCAGATGCACGTTGCCCTCGTCGGGGGCGGCGATGTTGACCGCTGACGGCCCGAACAGGGAGTAGCCCGCCGCCTCGAACACCGGCGCGCGGTCGGACATGTTCAGCCCGAGCCCGCCGTACTCGACGGGCGCGTGCGGCGCGAACACGCCCGCGTCGCGGGCCGCGGCCTGCAGTTCTTGCACCGTGGCGTCCCCGCCCGCGGCAGCGATGTCGCCACCGTGGCGGTCTTCGACCGGAAGTACCACTTCTTCGATGAATGCCCGCGTCTTCTCGACCAGCGCCGTCACGTCCGGCGAGTAGCTCAACTCGATCGCCATGTCACCCCATCACCCACTCGCATTTACCGACCGATCACTCGGCCCGAACACTACGGACTGTGACACAACGGAGCATTTGCCGTCAAAAAACGGTTCAGGGGCGCAGATTCCGCTGCGGTATAGTTCAGTATTCCTGAACAACAGCGGAGGTGACGGTGGCAGGCTCGCAGCAGTGCGGCACCGCGATCCGCGCCGCACGCCGTGCCCGGGGCCTGACCGTCCGAGACCTCGCACAGTGCCTTCGGGTCAGCCCCGCCACGGTGAGCGCGATCGAGAACGGCAAAACGGGGATCTCGGTGTCGCGACTTCAGGAGTGCGCCGGAGCTCTCGGCGTGACGCCGGCCCAGATCCTTGCCGGCACCGTCACCCGCCCTCCGGTCAATCCGCGACGCGCGCAGGACGGCGACGCCGACGCGGGCCCCCGCGACTGGAGACGCTTTCCGCCCCTGGCGCTGGACGGCGTGTTGGCGGCGGCCATCGACGCCTTCGTTCAGACCGGCTATCACGGCAGCACCATGCGGGACATCTCTGCCCGCGCCGGTATGAGTGTTCCCGGGATCTACCACCACTACCCCGACAAGCAGACCCTGCTGGTCGCGATCCTCGACCTGACGATGACCGAACTGCATTGGCGAGTCGACGCCGCCCGCGCCGAAGCCACGTCCGGTCTCGATGAGGTGCGCCTGGCCGTGGAAGCTCTGGCACTGTTCCACACCCACCGCCAGAAGCTGGCGTTCATCGGAGCCAGCGAGATGCGCAGCCTTACCGCCGCGAATCGCCAACGGATCGCGGACTCGCGAAATCACCTGCAACACATGCTCGACGCAGCAATCGACCGTTGCGCATGGGAGTGCGCCGTCGACGTCGGCGACATTCTGAACCGCCGGATCGCCGGACGCGCCATCACGACCATGTGCACCTCGCTGCCGCAATGGTTCAACGCCGACGGCCCCGCCACGCCGGAAGAAACCGCACGCACCTACGCCGATTTCGCGGTCGCGCTGCTCACCGGACACCGCAGCCCCGGACTGGCTTCCCCACCCCCGCCCATCGACGGCAGAATGTGACCCGTGTCGGCTACCTGGCAGTTCTGGATCGACCGGGGCGGCACGTTCACCGACATCGTGGCCCGCCACCCCGACGGCCACCTGCTCACCCACAAGCTCCTCTCGGAGAACCCCGGCAACTACCGCGACGCTGCCGTGGCCGGAATCCGTGCGCTGCTGCAGCTCGACGACACCGCGCCGATTCCGACCGGGCTGATCGACTCGGTGCGGATGGGCACCACGGTGGCCACCAATGCGCTGCTTGAGCGCGCCGGCGAGCGCACCCTGCTGATCATCACGCGGGGCTTCGGCGACGCGCTGCGGATCGCCTATCAGAATCGGCCGCGCATCTTCGACCGGCACATCGTGGCGCCCGAGCAACTCTACGAACGCACCATCGAGGTCGACGAACGCATCACCGCCGACGGGACCGTATTGCAGACACCCGACCTGGAGGCATTGGCGGGGCCACTACGCGCCGCCCACGCAGACGGTATCGCCGCGTGCGCGGTGGTGTGCCTGCACAGCTACCGCAATGCCGCGCATGAGAAGGCGATCGCCGAGCTCGCCCGCCGGATCGGATTCACCCAGGTCTCCCTGTCGTGCGAGGCCAGTCCACTACCCAAATTGATTCCCCGTGGCGACACCGCCGTCGTCGACGCCTACCTGTCACCGGTACTGCGCCGCTACGTGGCGCAGGTGGCCGACCAGCTGACCGACGTGCGGCTGATGTTCATGCAGTCCAACGGCGGCCTGGCGGCCGCAGATCACTTCCGCGGCAAAGACGCGATCCTGTCCGGGCCCGCCGGCGGGATCGTCGGCATGGTCCGCATGTCGGCGCTGGCCGGCTTCGACTCGGTGATCGGGTTCGACATGGGCGGCACTTCCACCGACGTGTCGCACTACAGCGTGGCCACCGGCGGATACGAGCGGGTGTTCACCACCGAGGTTGCCGGGGTGCGGCTGCGGGCACCGATGCTGCACATCCATACGGTCGCGGCGGGCGGCGGCTCGATCCTGCACTTCGACGGAAGTCGGTATCGGGTGGGCCCGGAGTCCGCCGGCGCCAACCCCGGACCGGCCTGCTACCGGCGCGGCGGTCCCTTGACCGTCACCGATGCCAACGTGATGCTCGGTCGGATCCAGTCCGCCCACTTCCCGGCCGTGTTCGGCGACGCCGGCGACCAGCCGCTGGATGCCGCGACCGTCGAGCGGTCCTTTGCCGCCTTGGCCAACGAAATCAGCATCGCCACCGGCGACGCGCGCAGTCCCGAACAGGTGGCCGAGGGATTCCTGCGCATCGCCGTGGCGAACATGGCCAATGCCGTCAAGAAGATCTCGGTGGCCAAGGGCCACGACATCACCCGCTACGCCCTGACCACCTTCGGCGGAGCCGGGGGGCAGCACGCCTGCGCGGTCGCCGACGAACTCGGTATCCGCACGGTGCTGGTGCCGCCCATGGCGGGGGTGCTCTCCGCACTCGGGATCGGACTGGCCGACACCACGGTGATTCGTGAACGCGCGACAGAGATACCGCTGGAGGCCGAGAACCTCGCCGAACTAGGCAACGTCGCCGACGACCTGGAACGACAGGCGCGCAACGAGCTTGCCGCCCAGGATGTCTCGCCCGAGCGAATCCGAATCATCCGGCGCGTGCACCTGCGTTACGCGGGCACCGACACCTCGATCCCCGTCGAGCTCGGTGACCTGACCGCGATGACGACGGCTTTCGGGGACAGCCACCGCAGCATGTACTCGTTTCTGATGGAACGCCCGCTGATCGCCGAGGCGGTCGCCGTCGAGGCAACAGGGCTCACCGCGCAACCCGAGTTGTTCCAGCCAGGCGGCAGCACCACGTCCGGCCGCAGCGGCGCCATGGTGCGCCTGTATAGCGGCGGCGCCTGGCGCGATGCACCGCTGTACCGGCGGGAATCGCTCGCCGACATGGTGACCGGGCCGGCCATCATCGCCGAGGACAACGCCACCACGGTGGTCGATGAGGGCTGGCAGGCTCAGCTGACCGCCGACGGACAGCTGGTGCTGCAACAGCTCGCCACCACCGCAGCGGCCGCGGCGGGCACCGCGGCCGATCCCGTGCTGCTGGAGATCTTCAACAACCTGTTCATGGCGATCGCCGAGCAGATGGGCGCCCGATTGGAGGCCACCTCCCAGTCGGTGAACATCCGCGAACGGCTGGACTTCTCCTGCGCGCTGTTTGATGCGCACGGCAACCTGGTGGCCAATGCACCGCATATCCCGGTACACCTGGGCTCGATGGGCGCGACCGTCAAGGAAGTGATCGCGCGCAGGGCCGCGACCATGCGGCCCGGTCAGGTCTATGCGGTCAACGATCCGTACCACGGCGGCACGCATCTCCCCGACATCACTGTCGTCACCCCGGTGTACGCCGATTGCGCCACCGAAGACGACCCCGTGTTGTTCTTCGTCGCCTCGCGCGGTCACCACGCCGAGATCGGCGGAACCACACCCGGTTCCATGCCGGCAGACAGCCACTCCGTGGTCGAGGAGGGCGTGCTGTTCGACAACTGGCTGTTGGTCGACGACGGGCAATTCCGCGAAGAGGCGACCCGCGCGCTTCTGGCGGGCGCGACGTATCCCTCGCGTAGCCCGGAGACCAACCTCGCCGATCTTCGCGCACAGATCGCCGCCAACAACAAGGGCATCGACGAGATCCATTCCATGATCGCCCATTTCGGCCTGGAGGTCGTACAGGCCTACATGCGCCACGTGCAGGACAACGCCGAAGAAGCCGTCCGCCGTGTCATCGATTCCCTCGACGACGGCGAGTTCCACTATGAGATGGACTCCGGCGCAACCATCGCGGTACGCGTCGCCGTCGACCGCGCGGCGCGCAGCGCCGTCATCGACTTCGAGGGAACGTCGACGCAATTGACGACGAACTTCAATGCGCCGTCCTCGGTGGCCACGGCCGCGGTGCTCTATGTCTTCCGAACTCTGGTGGCCGACGACATCCCGATCAATGACGGTTGCCTGCGCCCGCTGCAGATCAGGATCCCGGCCGGGACGCTGTTGTCGCCCGCGTACCCGGCCGCGGTGGTAGCCGGCAACGTCGAGACCTCCCAAGCCATCACCGGCGCATTGCTGGCTGCCCTGAGCGTGCAGGCCGAAGGCTCGGGAACCATGAACAACGTCACGTTCGGCAACACCGGCCACCAGTACTACGAGACGCTCGGCTCCGGGTCCGGCGCAGGACAAGGCTTCGACGGCGCCTCGGTGGTGCAGACCCACATGACTAATTCGCGGCTCACCGACCCCGAGATCCTGGAGATGCGCTTTCCGGTCTTACTGCGCGAGTTCTCGATACGCCACGGCAGTGGCGGTACCGGACATTGGCGCGGCGGCGATGGCGGGCTGCGGCGAATCGAGTTCCTCGAACAGATGACGGTCAGCGTGCTGACGGGGCACCGGCGGGTTGCGCCCTACGGGATGGCAGGCGGCCTGCCCGGAGGGTTGGGCCGCAACCGCGTGGAACGCGCCGACGGCACCGTGACCGAGTTGGCCGGATGCGATTCCGTCGACGTTTTCCACGGGGACGTGCTGGTGATCGAAACTCCGGGCGGTGGCGGGTATGGCGAGCCCCGCTGATCGGAGTTAATCTCACGCGATGTCCGACCAGTGGAGCCGGCGCGGCTTCTTCGGCCTCTGCGGCGCGGCTGGTGCCGCCGCACTGCTGACATCCTGCTCATCGAACCAGCCCGGCAACGACGCGGCGCCCGGACCGGTCACCATCAAGCACCTGTTCGGCGAGACGACCGTCCCGGAGCCCCCACGCCGGGTGGTCTGTGCCGGCTACACCGGGCAGGACGACCTGTTGGCCCTGGGCGTCGTCCCGATCGCGGTGACCGAATGGTTCGGGGATCAGCCTTTCGGAGTCTGGCCCTGGGCACGGCGCCAGCTCGGGGACGCCAAGCCGGTAGTGCTGACCTTGGCTGAGGGGATCGCAGTCAAGCCGATCGCCGACCTCAAACCCGATCTGATCATCGCCACGAATGCCGGCGTGGACGCCGATACGTATCAGAAGCTGTCCGCGATAGCACCGACCGTGCCGCAGTCGAGCGGTGAAGCCTTCTTCGAACCCTGGAAGGTTCAGGCCGCCGCCATCGGTACAGCGGTGCATCGCGGTCAGCAGATGCAGTCGCTGGTCGACGGTGTCGATGCCGCGTTCACCGATGTTGCCGCCGCGCACCCCGGGTTTGCCGGGAAGAAGGTGCTGCTGCTGGCCGGGCGCCTCGACCGGGGCGCCGTGAGCGCCGCCACCGGTTGGCGCACGGCATTTCTGGCCCAGATGGGGCTGACTGTCGCCGACGCTGCGCCGCTGATCGACGGTGATCGGCTCGGGCAGACACTGGGCAACGCCGATGTGCTGATCTGGACCACCGATAGCGACGACGAGCGCTCGGCGCTGTTGGCCGACCCCGAGATTGCGGCCTACGAGTCGCGCAGCATCTTCACCACGAAGGAGCAGGCAGGCGCCATCGCGTTTGCCTCACCCCTGAGCTATCCGGTGGTGGCCCGGGAGCTGCCGGCGCTGATCGCCACGATCACTGGCTAGGCGCAACTCTGGAGGTTCGGTAAGACCCCTCTGGCAGCCCCCGCAGAATTGTGTTCTACGTCACTATTTGACGCCGTTGGGGGCTACGGTCGTGGCATGAGCGTGGCATTGGACTTCCCGGGTTTCACCAAGACCGACGCGATCCTGGACTACGGCGACAGCGCCTTGCTGCTGCAGTTCGACTCCACCAGCGACGTTCTGGCCTGGACTGCGGCGCTGCGTTCGGCCGACTTCCCCGGCGTCGTCGACATCGTCCCGGCCTCACACACGGTTTTGGTGAAGGTGGCTTCTCCCCGCTTTCTGCCGGGCATCCGGCATCGGCTGACACACCTGCATGTCGACACCGACGCCGGCGCGGCCCGCGCCCCACACGGCCCCGCGGACGTGATTATCGACGTCGTCTACGACGGGCCGGACCTGACCGAGGTGGCTCAGCGCACCGGCCTCAGTGTCGCCCAGATCATCAACGCCCACACCGCCGCACCGTGGCTGGTCGGGTTCGGCGGCTCCACTCCGGGGTTCGCCTATCTGCTCGGCGGGGATCCCCGACTGCAGGTACCGCGCCGGGCCGAGTTGCGGGCCGCGGTTCCGGCCGGCTCGGTGGCACTGGCCGGCCAGTTCAGCGGTATCTATCCGCGTGAGTGGCCCGGCGGCTGGCAGATCATCGGCCATACCGACGCCGTCTTATGGGACCTGGATCGGCCCGACCCCGCACTGCTGACGCCGGGCCTATCAGTGCAGTTCCGGGCCGCGTGATCGCCATGACCACCACCCTCGAGATCCTGCACACCGGCCCCCTGGCCCTGGTCGAGGACCTGGGCCGGTCCGGCCTCGGACACCTCGGCGTCAGTACCTCCGGCGCAGCCGACCGGCGTTCCCACAAGCTGGCCAACAGGCTGCTCGCCAACCCCGATGATCGGGCCACCATCGAAGTGGCCTTCGGCGGGTTCTCCGCGCGGGTCTGTGGCGGCGATGTCGACATCGCGGTCACCGGCGCCGACACTGATCCTCAGGTCGATGGAGTCACCTTCGGCACCAACAGCATTCAGCGGATCCGCCGCGGCCAGGTCGTGTCGCTGGGGACCCCCCGTTCAGGCCTGCGCACCTACCTGGCGGTGCGGGGCGGCATCGACGTCGCACCGGTGCTGGGTTCACGCAGTTACGACGTGATGGGCGAGATCGGCCCCGCGCCGCTGCGCGACGGCGACGTCCTGCGGGTCGGCGAGCGAACCGGCAACTATGCCGAGATAGACCAGGCACCGGTGGCCACCATCCCCGACGATGTGGTCGAGCTGCGGGTCAGGCCTGGACCGCGCGATGACTGGTTCGTCGACCCGGACATCATGGTGCGTACCAACTGGCTGGTGAGCAACCGCAGCGACCGAGTCGGCATGCGACTGGTGGGAATGCCACTGGAATACCGGTGGCCGGAAAGGCAGTTGCCCGCGGAGGGCACCGACCGGGGCGCCATTCAAATCCTGCCGAACGGCTTCCCGATCATCCTGGGCCCCGACCACCCAGTGACCGGCGCCTACCCGGTGATCGGCGTCGTCGTCGATGACGACCTCGACACGCTGGCCCAGGTCAGACCCGGACAGACCGTGCGGATGCACTGGTCGCGGCCGCGCCAGCACCCCGCGCCGCATTCTGCCTGGTAGGTCGGGTGTCCGGCCAGCTCCACACCGCCCGCCTGATCCATACCAGCGATCTGGATGACGAGACCCGTCGCGGCGCGCAGCGATTGGTCACGGAGTCCTCCGGCGGCACCCTCTCCGACGCCGACTGGCAGCACGCGCTCGGCGGCATGCACGCGTTGATCTGGCATCACGGCACCCTGATCGCCCACGGTTCGGTGATCCGGCGCCAGCTTCTCCACCGCGGTAGATCCCTGCGCTGCGGCTACGTCGAAGCCGTCACGGTGGCGACCGAGCACCGCGGACGAGGCCTGGCCACCGCCGTCCTTCAGGCCTGCGAACAGGTGATCCGGGGCGCCTTCGAACTCGGGGCGCTCAGTTCGCCGGACATCGGCCACCGCCTGTACACCGCGCGCGGATGGTTGCTGTGGCAGGGAGCGACGTCGGTACTGTCACCGTCTGGACCGGCCCGCACCCCCGAGGCGGACGGCTCCGTGTTCGTCATGCCGGTCGGCATCGACCTGGACACCAGCGCCGCGCTCGCGTGTGACTGGCGCGACGGCCACGTCTGGTAGCGCTCGGTTAACGCCCGATGGACGGGCGGTGCACGCCGAGTGGCCGGGCGGCAGACCGTCCAGCCCGGTCGCATCATTGGAGCGTTCATAAGAATCACCCGTGGGATCTACCCACCGGCACGATTATTCATTAACTTAATGTTGCAGTCGGCTCACCCGGGATCCTGCTGCGAGCTGCACATGCACGGTTCGCTTCTCCCCAGAGACAACGCTGCCGCGGCGATGAGCTGCGTGTTCATCGCGCCAGATCTTCCACCGGCCCCCCGCACCCAGGGCACCGATGACGTGGGCCCGGGGCCCGAATTTTTGGCTCCCTGCCACTCTGCTGCCAATCGTCTCCAGGGGCCGACTTCGGCAAGACGCCCGACAAAACGGGACTTATGGTGTGACCGTCGCGGGCTTGCCCTGGCCGCTGTACGAAGAACCCCTGGAGAGACACCACATGCTGTACGAGTTCTGGCACAACTTCACCCACAACTTGTTCAAGCCCCTGCTGCTTTTCTTCTACATGGGGTTCCTCATCCCCCTGCTGCGGATCAAGTTCGAGTTCCCGCAGGTGCTGTATCAGGGCCTGACGTTGTATTTGCTGGTGGCCATCGGCTGGCGTGGCGGTGAAGAGCTCGCCACGCTCGACACATCGAAGATCGGTGGCGTTCTGGGGCTCATCGTGCTGGGTTTCCTGACCAACCTGACTATCGGATTCGTCACCTACGGCCTGCTTGCGCGGATGACCCGCATGCGCCGCATCGATCGGGCCACGGTCGCCGGTTACTACGGCTCGGACTCGGCCGGCACATTCGCGACCTGCGTGGGCGTGCTCGGCACGTTGGACATCGCGTTCGACGCGTACATGCCGGTGATGCTGGCGGTGATGGAGATCCCGGGCTGCCTCGTAGCCCTGATCCTGGTCGCGCGGATTCGGGAGCGCGGCGTGGACGCTTTGGGCAACATGGCCGACGAGCCCGGCTACACCGCGCAGGCCAGTCGGCAGCTGGTCGGGGCCGCCCAGGTGGGCGGAAACGCTTCGACGCGGTACACCCAAGGGGTTCAAGACGAGATCGACCTCTCACTGGAAAGGCTGGAGGGCACCGAGTCGGATACTGCGGCAGCCTCTTCGGCTTCGGCACCGAGCACGCGAGCACTGGCGCGAGAAGTGCTGCTCAACCCAGGACTGTTCCTGTTGTTCGGTGGGATCATGATCGGCTTCGTCAGTCGTCTGCAGGGCGCCTCCGTCATCGAGGACGACGACCGCGTCTTCGTGACGGCATTCCAGGGGATGTTGTGCCTGTTTCTGCTCGAGATGGGAATGACGGCGTCGCGCAAACTCCAGGATCTGCGCAGCGCTGGTCGCGGATTGATCGCGTTCGGACTGTTGGCTCCGAATCTGTTTGCGATGAGCGGGATCATCATCATCCGTATCTATGCCCTGCTTACCGGTACCCACTTCGAGACCGGCAGCTACGTGTTGTTCGCGGTGCTGTGTGGCGCGGCGTCCTACATCGCGGTACCCGCGGTGCAGCGAGCGGCCATACCCGAGGCCAGTCCCACGGTGCCGCTGGCCGCCTCCCTGGGACTCACGTTCTCCTACAACGTGACCATCGGAATTCCGCTGTATCTCCAGTTCGCGAAGGCAGTCGACGGCTGGTTTCCAGTCAGCTGACAGATGTTTCCAACCGAACGCAACGCTTCGTCGCTGAGCTGCTCAGCCAGGCGAAATGCGCTGCGCCTAGGCTAAATACGTGACGCCGGCCACTCCGGCGTCGGCGGTCCATCTCATTTTCAGGTTCTGCTCTGCTGCTTGCCAGATCGGCTCGGTAGGTTCGCACTCCGTCCATCGTGATGCGAGATTCTTCGTATAGCGGTGGTCCCGGAGCCCGAGGAGACCGTATGACCAAGCGCCACATCAGCAATTTCGATCCGGAGGACTGCGCGGCCTGGGAGGCCGGCAATGCCGCGATCGCGCGACGCAACCTCATCTGGTCCACCGCCAGCACGCATGTCGCGTTCTCCATCTGGTCGTTATGGTCGGTGGTGGTGCTGTTCATGCCCGAATCCGTCTACGGCATCAAGGCCGGTGACAAACTTCTGCTGGCGGCGGTCGCCACTCTGGTCGGCGGATGCGCCCGCGTTCCGTACGTGCGGGCCAACGCGAAGTTCGGCGGCCGAGACTGGGCGGTGTTCTCGTCGCTGATTCTCCTGATTCCCACCGTGGGGACGCTGCTGTTGCTCATCAATCCCGGTCAACCGCTCTGGATGTATCTGGTGTGCGCGGCGCTGACCGGATTGGGCGGCGGCAACTACGCCGCGGCGCTGGCCAACGTCGACGCCTTCTACCCGCAACGACTCAAAGGCGTCGCCCTCGGGCTGTGCGGCGGCATAGGCAACCTCGGGGTCGCCGCCATCCAGCTGGTCGGCCTGTTGGTACTGGCCACAGTCGGCAACACCAAGCCCGAACTGGTGTGCGCGATCTACCTGGTACTGCTGGCCGTGATCGGCGTCTGTTCTGCGCTGTGGATGGACAACCTCGACCACGGCGGGCAAGAGGTGGGCGGCATCCGATCGATTCTGTCAGTCCCCGACAGCTGGATCGTTTCGGCGTTGTACTGCGCAGCTTTCGGCTCGTTCATCGGATTCGCCTTCGCCTTCGCCCAGGTACTGCACGCCACCTTCGAGAAAGCCGGCCACAGCCCCGCCGAGGCGGCGCTCTACGCCGCCCGAATCGCTTTTCTGGGGCCCCTATTGGGCGCCCTATCCCGCATCTACGGTGGTCGGGTGGCCGACCGCCGTGGTGGCGGGCGGGTAACCCTGGTGGTGTTCCTCGGCATGATCGTGGCCTCTGCGGTGCTGGTCGTCACCAGCACCATCGATGACCACAACAGTCGCGCTGCTACCTCGACGATCGTGTTCTACATCGCGGCTTTCATGGTGCTGTTCGTTCTGGCCGGGATGGGAAACGGGTCCGTGCTGAAGATGATTCCGTCGATCTTCGAGGCCCGAAGCCGCTCACTGGCTGCCACTGAAGCGGAACGTCGCCATTGGTCCCGTTCGCATTCTGGTGCACTGATCGGGTTCTCCACCGCGGTCGGTGCACTCGGCGGGGTGGCCATCAACCTGATTCTGCGGCAGGCATACGCCAGCTTCGGAAGCGAGACACCGGCGTTCTGGGTGTTCCTGGCGTCCTACTGCGCGGCTGCGGGACTGACATGGGTGATGTACGTCCGCCGGCCTCCGCTGGCACGAGGCTCCCATCGGGCCGCTGGTGCGCAGGACCCCGAGAAGGTGTCGGCGTGATGCGTGATGGACGCCACCGACCCGATGGAGCAACTATTCGGAAATCGGTCGGTAACACCGATGAAATCGGCTGGGGCTACACCTTGTACATGAGTACCGCCGTTAACGCCGCCGGTCACCGGATCGAGATCGAGGAGAGCCGGGTCCTCGTCGACGGTATTGTGATGCCGGTCTCCCCCGCCGGCCTGGCCGCTCTGCGCGTGCTCGCGCAGCGTCCGGGTCACGTGGTTGCTCGCGACACGCTGTTGCGGGCCCTCCCGGGCCGCAGCACCAGCACGCACGCGGTGGAATCCGCGGTGCTGAGGTTACGAACTGCGCTCGGCGACAGCCAGATCGTCGCCACTGTGGTCAAACGCGGGTACCGGTTGGCGGTCGACAGTGAGCAGGGCGTCGCATGACCCCGGTGCTGGTCGCGCATGGCACCCGGGCGCCCGAGGGTGTCGTCATGATCGGAGAGCTGGCCGAACGGGTGGGTTCGCTGCTGGCGCAGCCGGTCAGGGTGGCATTCGTCGACGTGCTGGGACCCAGTCCGGCGGAGGTCCTTGCCGCGGAGGCCGACAGCGGCCGCCCGGCGATACTCGTGCCCGCCTTTCTGGCACGTGGATATCACGTCCGAGTCGACGTACCCACTCACGTCGCGGCCAGCGGACACCCGGACGTCACCCTCACTCCGGCACTCGGACCCGACCCGCGCGTTGCCGCAGTGGTCGCGGCTCGGCTGATTGAATCCGGCTGGCGTGCAGGTAATTCGGTTATTCTCGCGGCAGCGGGATCGTCGGACCCCGCCGCGCGCAATGACCTGATCCGGGCCACCGAGCTGCTGTCTGCGTTGATCGATGCGCCCGTCGAACTGGCTTTCGCAGCAACCGGCGGACCCAGCGTCGCCGAGGCCGTGGCCTGCCTGCGCAGCCGCCGCCCGGGCCGTGTCGCCGTGGCGTCTTACCTACTGGCCGACGGCCTGTTTCAGCGCCGTCTGTATGCCGCCGGCGCAGATCTGGTGACCAAGCCACTGGGCACCCATCCCGGGATCGCCCGTATCGTCGCCGACCGGTTCATCACCGCTCAACCACGGGTCTCGGTGCGCTGAACCTGCTCCCTCGACCGCCGGCAGGAGCGCCGGCATCGTGTCGGACCGGCTACCCCGGGGCGCCTTCCACGCGTGGTGAGTAGACGCCGTCCCCACTGCGGCACGTCAGCTCCGTGAGGAGAAGTTCACGGGCGGGTCATTTCGGGCAGCATGGCGGTAACGAAAGATTTCTACCGTGACTTCATGGCGCGTTCACACGTAATCACAAGGTGGGATCCTGAAGACACCGTGGCCTGGACGGCCGGTAACGACAAGATCGCTCGGCGGAATCTGATCTGGTCGACCATCGCCGAACACGCCGGTTTCTCGATCTGGTCGATCTGGTCGGTCATGGTGCTGTTCATGCCTGAAGCGGTCTACGGCTTCACCGCCGGCGACAAGTTCCTGCTGGCGGCCACCGCCACCCTGGCCGGCGGCGTGCTGCGCATCCCCTACTCGCTGGCCACTGCCGCGTTCGGCGGCCGGAACTGGACGATCTTCTCGGCGCTGGTCCTGTTGGTTCCCACCGTCGGGATGATGGGCCTGCTGGCGCATCCCGGCCTGCCCCTGTGGCCCTACCTGGTGTGCGCGGCCCTGACCGGTCTGGGCGGCGGCAACTTCGCGGCCTCGATGACCAACGTGAATGCCTTCTACCCACACCGGCTCAAGGGTTGGGCGCTGGCGGTCAACGCCGGTGGCGGCAACCTGGGTGTGCCCCTGATCCAGCTGGTCGGCCTGGCGGTGCTGGCCACCGCCGGTAACCGACAGCCGTACTGGGTATGTGCGATCTACCTGGTGGTGCTCGCGGTAGCTGCCATCGGCGCGGCGCTGTTCATGGACAACCTCGACGGTCAGAAGGCCGACCTGACGGCGATGCGGTCGATTCTTCCCGAACTCGACACCTGGATCGTCGCCCTGCTCTACATCGGGACGTTCGGCTCGTTCATCGGATTCTCCTTCGCGTTTGGTCAGGTGCTGCAGATCAGCTTCGTCGGGGGCGGCCAAAGCCCCGCGTCGGCTTCCCTGCACGCGGCCCAGATTGCGTTCTTGGGGCCGCTTCTGGGGTCACTGTCCCGGATTGTCGGCGGCCGCCTGGCGGATCGGCTCGACGGCAGTCGCGTCACGCTGGCGGCCTTCGGCGGCCTGTTCGCGGCCTCAGGACTTCTCGTCGCCGTGAGCACCATCGACGGCAACCGCAGCGGCCCCACATCCGGGGCGATCATGGTCGGCTACGTGATCGGCTTTGTGGCGCTGTTCATCGTTTCCGGAATCGGCAACGGCTCGGTGTACAAGATGATCCCTTCGGTCTTCGAGGCGCGCAGTCACCGCCTGGGCATGCGCGAAACCGATCGACGGCAATGGGCGCGCGCCATGTCCGGGGCGTTGATCGGATTCGCCGGTGCCATCGGCGCCCTCGGCGGCGTAGGGATCAACCTGGCGCTGCGCCAGTCGTACATGACCAGCGGCTCGGCCACTGCGGCTTTCTGCATCTTCCTGGTGGGTTACGTCGTCGCCGGGGCGCTGACGTGGCTGCGATATGTGCGTCGGCCGATCTACGTCGTACAGCCCGCGAAGCCCGCGCTGGCCGCGATGGCTACGGCATAACGTGGCCGGCTCTCTCTGCGGCTACCGCGTCGCGGTGACATCAGCGCGACGCGCGGACGAGCTCGCCAACCTGCTTCGGCGCCACGGCGCCACGGTCTGCGCGTCCCCGGCCATCACCATGATCGATCTGACCGACGACGTCGCGCTGCGCGGGCGTACCGAATCCTTGATCGAGGCGCCGCCCGACGTGCTCGTGGTGACGACCGCGATGGGCTTCCGCGGCTGGATCGGGGCCGCACACCGATGGGGTCTGGCCGAGCAGCTGATCGCGGCCTTGTCCACCGCGCGGATCGTGGCGCGCGGCCCCAAAGCGGTGGAAGCGTTGCGCACCGTCAGCCTGCCCGAGGAGTGGTCCCCCGATTCCGAGTCATCTGCGGCCATCGCCGACTATCTCAAGTCCGATATCGCCGGTGCCCGCATCGCGGTTCAGCTGCACGGCACCACCGGTGACTGGGATCCGGTACCGGAGCTGCTAGAGCAGTTCCGCAAAGCCGGAGCCGAGGTGCTGCCCATCCCGGTCTACCGGTGGCGGCCGGCCCGGCCCGGCGGTGAGTTCGACAAGCTGGCGATCCAGATTTCGCAGCGGCAGTTCGACGCGGTCAGCTTCACCTCCGCGGCGGCTGTCATGGCGACGCTGACTCGTGCGGCCGAACTGGGTATCTCCGACGCCTTGTTGCGCGCACTGCGATCCGACGTACAGGCCATGTGCATCGGGCCGTTGACGGCGCGGCCACTGGAACTGTTGGGTGTTCCGACCTCGGCGCCGAAGCGGATGCGGCTGGGGGCGTTGGCCCGACACATCGCCGATGAGTTGCCGCGACTGCGCACCCACATCATCTCCGCGGCCGGTCACCGTATCGAGATCAGCGGCAGCGGAGTCTCGGTCGACGGGGTGTCCAGGCCGGTCTCGCCGGCGGGCATGGCCACACTGCGCGCACTGGCGCACCAGCCGGGCAGAGTCGTCTCACGCGAGACGCTTCTAGCGGCACTGCCTGGCCACGGGGCCAACACCCACGCGGTGGAGACCGCTGTGCTGCGGCTGCGCACCAGCCTGGGCGACAAGAACATCATCGCCACCGTCGTCAAACGGGGATACCGCTTGGCGGTGGATCAGGCGGACATGGATCTGAGCATGGGCCAGGCGGCCGGCTAGGCGACAGCCCTCTGGGGACCGACCTGGCCGACCTGCACATAGCCGTCCGGGGTGATCCGGGTCGGGTACACCCGCACCGACACCTCGGGGTCATCCAGGCAGCTGCCGTCGTCGAGGGCGAACGCCTGCTTCTTCAACGGCGAGATGACCGACAGCCGCCCGCCACGGTCGCCGACGATCCCGCGGGACATGACCGCCGCCCGGAAGAACGGATCGATGTTGCACACCGCGCGGATCGAGCCGTCGTCCAAGCGAAACAGTGCGGCCTGCTTGCCGTCGGCCAGCAACACACCGACACCGAGTCCGGGCAGCAGACTGTCGTAATGGCAAGCGGTGGTCCAGGTTTCGATGTTGCTGTTGTTCATGATTCCTCCTTAGATGAACGCAGGACTGGGACGGGTAAAGGGACTTTGCGCCCGTCGCGCACCGTGAACGCGACGGTGGGGTCCTCGGCGTCGGGGGCGTTGACGAACGACACGAACCGCGACAACTTCTCCGGATCGTCGAGAACCCCCTTCCATTCGTCGGTGTAGTTGTCGACGTGGCGGGCCATCTCGGACTCGAACTCCTCGGCCAGCCCCAACGAGTCGTCGCAGACGACATCGCGGACGTGGTCGAGGCCGCCTTCGATCGACTCGATCCACGGCGCGGTGCGCTGCAACCGGTCGGCAGTGCGGATGTAGAACATCAGGAATCGGTCGACGTAGCGAAACACCGTCTCGGTGTCGAGGTCGCTGGCGAGCAGCTGGGCGTGCTTGGGCGACATCCCCCCGTTGCCTCCGACATAGAGATTCCAGCCGACTTCGGTGGCGATCACGCCGACGTCTTTGCCGCGCGCCTCGGCGCACTCCCGAGCGCAGCCGGACACCCCCATCTTGATCTTGTGCGGCGCACGCAGCCCGCGGTAGCGCAGCTCCAAGTCGATGGCCATCTTCACGGAGTCCTGCTGCCCATAGCGACACCAATCACTACCGACGCAGCTTTTGACCGTCCGCAGCGACTTGCCGTAGGCCTGACCAGATTCCATTCCGGCGTCGACCAACTTGCGCCAGATGGGAGGTAGTTGGTCCACCCGGGCACCGAACATGTCGATGCGCTGTCCGCCGGTGATCTTCGTGTATAGGCCGAACTCCTGGGCGATCTGACCTATCAGGATCAGGTGTTCGGGCTTGATCTCACCCCCGGGAACCCGCGGAACGACCGAGTAGCTGCCGTTGCGCTGAATGTTGGCCAGGAAGTGGTCGTTGGTGTCCTGTAGGGCAGCCTGCTCACCGTCGAGGATGTGCTCGGAGCCGGTGGACGCCAAGATCGAGGCGACGGTGGGCTTGCAGATATCGCAGCCGTGGCCGGTGCCGAACCGATCCAGCAGGTCGGAGAAGGTACGAATACCGGTGACCTGCACGATCTGGAACAGCTCGGCGCGCGACTGGGCGAAGTGCTCGCACAGCGCCTTGGACTGCTCCACCCCCTCGGCCACCAGCAGTTCTTTGAGCAGCGGGATGCACGATCCGCAGGAGGTCCCTGCCTTGGTGCAGCCCTTGAGGCTCTGCACATCGTGGCAACCGCCGCCGATCGCCTCGCACAGCTGCTCTTTGGTGACGTTGTTGCAGGAGCAGATCTGCGCCGCACCGGGCAGCGCGCTGATCCCCAAGGTGGTCTTGCCTTCACCCGCGCCGGCCGGTGCGATCAGGTCCAGCGGGTCGCCGGGCAGTTCGGCGCCGACCATCGGACGCAAGACGCCGTAAGACGATGCGTCGCCCACCAGAATCCCGCCGAGCAGCGTCTTCGCGTCGTCGGACAGCACCAGCTTGGCGTAGGTTCGCTTCACCGGATCGTTGATCACCACCGACAGGGAATTCTCGGTGGCTCCCATCGCGTCCCCGAAGCTCGCGACGTCGACGCCGAGCAACTTGAGCTTGGTCGACATATCGGCCTCACCGAATTCTGCCGAGCCGTCGAGCAGCCGGTCGGCGACCACCTCTGCGCTGGTGTAGCCAGGTCCCACCAAGCCGTAGCAGACGCCTTCGATGGCGGCGACCTCGCCGATCGCGTAGACATCGGATTGGCTTGTCCGACAGGAGAGGTCGGTCAAGACCCCGCCCCGATCGGCGACTGCCAGTCCGGCCTCACGAGCCAGCTCGTCACGGGGGCGGACACCGGCGGCGAAGATCACCAGACCGGCCTCGATCGCGGTGCCATCGGACAGGCGCACCCGCAGGCTCGGCGACCCGTGCTCGTGGGTGAGCTGCTCGATCGCCTCGGTGCCGACGCCGACGTGCACCGCGATGCCCAGATCCGAGATCATCCGGCTCAGCAGCACCCCACCGGCATCGTCGAGCTGCTGCGGCATCAGCCGCGGTGCCATCTCGACGATGTGCGGTTCGACCCCGGAGGCGCGCAACGCGTTCGCCGCTTCCAGACCCAGCAGTCCGCCGCCGATCACCACTCCGGCGCGACTGTTGCCGACTTCGAGCATGCATTCGATGTCGGCCCGGATCCCGTCCAGATCATCCAGGGTTCGATAAACGTGGCAACCGGGCAGATCGTGGCCGGGGACCGGCGGTACGAATGCACGCGATCCCGTCGCCAGTACCAGGGTGTCGTAGCCGTAGCGCCGACCGTCCGCGGCGACCACCGACTTGTCGGAGAGGTCGAGGCGGGCGACTCGGGTGCTCAGTAGCAGCCGCACCTGTTCGTCGCCGGCGTAGTCGTTGCCGGGCAGCGCCAGCCGCGTCCTGTCCCAGCCGTCGGTGTAGGAGGTCAGCCCGACGCGGTCGTAGGCGGGATCGGCCTCCTCGGCAAGCACCGTGACCCGCCAGTTCTCGTCGCCTGACCTGCTACGGAGCGCCTCCACGAAGCGGTGGCCCACCATGCCGTGGCCGACCACCACAAGGTCCCTGACGGCGCGCGGCGTTTCGATCGTGGTCATACAAAAAAGATTAGGCAATCAATCATTGCTGGTATATCGCTCTACGTTACAAATGCGTGAAGGTGTGCTCACGCAAATGTGACCCAGGTCACACCGAAGGGCATATGCGCTGGTGTTCACCCATGGCGAACGCGGAACTTTAGCGCGGTCGACTCAAGTTCTACTCGGTGACGGACCGGCACCAGACCGGCACGCGGCAATCACCTCAAAGGAGAGACCCATGAGCACTCTGACACTCTGGCAGCGTCCACTCAAGCCCGCCTCCGACACCGACCGTTGGGTCCGAGACTTCTTCGGCCCGGCCACGGCCAACGACTGGCGATCGCCCGCTTCGAGCGGACTACACCCGGCCGCCGAGATCATCAAGGACGGCGACGACGCGGTGGTCCGGCTGGAGCTACCCGGCATCGACGTCGACAAGGACGTGACGATCGAATTGGGCGGTGGTCGACTGGTGATCCACGGCGAACGCCGCGACGAGCATGCCGACACCGAGGGCGACACCCACCGCACGCTTCGCGAGGTGCGCTACGGCGCGTTCCGCCGCTCGTTCGCAGTTCCCGCGAACGTCACCGGCGAAGCCGTCTCTGCGTCCTATGACGCCGGCGTTCTGACGGTGCGGGTAGCGGGCGTGTACGCCGGCAGCCAGCCGCAGCGGATCACCATCACCAAGTAGCCCGGCACCGCCACACCGGCCCGAAAGCCCCCGCACACACCTGCGTTCGGGGGCTTTTCGGCGCCCAACACGTCCCGCGGACAACGTGATCTGTCTCACGTTCGGTTCCAGATGTGACTAGCATCGGGTGGACGTACTGTGAGCTGTACCACCCGAGGAGGCCTGGTGTCGAGCACTACCGAACTCGCCGAACTGCACACCCTGATTGGTGACCTGCGGCGCTGCGTGCTGGGGCTGAAGACCCGCGTCGGTGACATTCCCGGAATGCGCCGCATAGAACTGGACGCCGAACGCATCCTCACCGATGTCCAGCTCCTCGAATCGGATGCCGGAGAGATGGACTTGGAGCGCTGGGCGGCCGAGCGGTCGCACGAGAAGGTCACCATCCCCGACACCGAGTACGACAGCGAATTCTGGCGCGACGTCGACGACGAGGGCGTCGGCGGCCAAGGCAGGTACTGAACCCACCGGGTGCTGCTTGTCGATAAGGGGCGCCCTCCGACGAACTCCAGCCGAAGGGAACCCCACCAGATGAGCGCACCCGCCGTGAATCGTCCCGGCCCCGGCGTCTTCTCGGCGACGCGCGCACGGATCGCCAATCGGACGCTGCGGACCGACCGCTGGTGGCTCTCCCCGCTGAGGATCGACCTGGGCTTCGCCGCCTTCCTCATCTATGCGACGGCCCGCGGGTTTCAGCAGAACCACTACTTCGTCGAGAAATACCACTACCTGACACCGTTCTATTCGCCCTGCGTCAGCCAAGGCTGCCTCCCCGAGGCCAGCGAGTTCTGGCCACGCTTCCTGCCCGATGTGTGGTGGCTTCCCTACGCGGCGATGTCGTTGCCGTTCCTGTTGCTTTTCCGGCTGACCTGCTATTACTACCGCGGTGCCTACTACCGGACGGTCTGGCAGTCGCCCACGTCGTGCGCCGTCCCCGAGCCCCGCGCCCATTACACCGGGGAGACCCGGTTTCCGCTGATCATCCAGAACAGCCACCGCTACTTCTTCTACATCGCCGCCGTCATCTCCGTCATCAACACCAACGATGCGATCGGGGCATTCCACTCCGACACCGGCCCACATGGCTTCGGCTTCGGACTGGGCAATCTCATTCTGGTGGGCAACGTCGCGATGCTGTGGACGTACACCTTGTCTTGCCATTCGTGCCGGCACGTGTTCGGCGGGCGCCTCAAGCACTTCTCCAAACACCCAGTGCGGTACTGGATGTGGTCACAGATCAGCAAGATCAACGTGCATCACAAGCAGTTCGCCTGGATCACACTGGGCACCCTGATGCTGACCGACTTCTACATCATGCTGGTCGCCAGCGGCACCATCAGCGACCTGCGATTCATTGGCTGACAAGCGTTTTCGAAGTGTCAACTCATAGACGAGTGAGGATTCATGGTTGAAGTCGAACGGCACTCCTACGACGTAGTCGTGATCGGTGCCGGCGGCGCTGGCCTGCGCGCGGTCATCGAAGCCCGTGAGCAGGGCCTGAGCGTCGCGGTGGTGTGCAAGTCGCTGTTCGGTAAGGCACACACCGTGATGGCCGAGGGTGGCTGCGCAGCGTCGATGGGCAATGTCAACTCCAAGGACAACTGGCAGGTGCACTTCCGCGACACCATGCGCGGCGGGAAGTTCCTGAACAACTGGCGGATGGCCGAACTGCACGCCCGGGAAGCACCGGAGCGGGTCTGGGAGTTGGAGACCTACGGCGCCCTGTTCGACCGCACTCCCGACGGCAAGATCAGCCAGCGCAACTTCGGTGGCCACACCTACCCACGGCTGGCACACGTCGGAGACCGCACCGGGCTGGAGTTGATCCGCACCATGCAGCAGAAAGTGGTCTCGCTGCAGCAGGAGGACTACGCCCAGTTCGGTGACTACGAAGCGCGGATCAAGATCTTCCACGAATGCACCATCACCGAACTGCTCAAGGACGAAGCGTCCGGCGCCGTTTCGGGCGCCTTCGGCTACTGGCGCGAAAGCGGCAACTTCGTGTTGTTCGAGGCACCGGCGATCGTGCTGGCCACCGGCGGGATCGGCAAGTCCTTCAAGGTGACGTCGAACTCCTGGGAGTACACCGGAGACGGACACGCGTTGGCGCTGCGGGCCGGCGCAACACTGATCAACATGGAGTTCGTTCAGTTTCACCCGACCGGCATGGTGTGGCCACCCAGCGTGAAGGGAATTCTGGTCACCGAAGGCGTACGTGGCGACGGCGGCGTGCTCAAGAACTCCGACGGCACCCGGTTCATGTTCGACTACATCCCGCCGGTGTTTAAGGGCCAATACGCCGAAACCGAGCAAGAGGCCGACCAGTGGCTCAAAGACAACGACTCGGCTCGTCGGACCCCAGACCTGCTGCCGCGCGATGAGGTGGCCCGCGCGATCAACTCCGAAGTCAAGGCCGGGCGCGGCTCGCCGCACGGCGGGGTGTTCCTCGACATCGCCTCGCGGCTGACCGCTGAGGAGATCAAGCGGCGACTGCCCTCGATGTACCACCAGTTCATGCAGCTCGCCGAAGTCGACATCACCAAGGATGCGATGGAAGTCGGGCCCACCTGCCACTACGTGATGGGTGGTATCGAGGTCGACCCGGACACGGGCGCCGCAGCGGTACCCGGGCTGTTCGCCGCCGGCGAATGCTCCGGCGGAATGCACGGATCCAACCGGTTGGGCGGCAACTCCCTGTCAGATCTGCTGGTGTTCGGTCGCCGGGCGGGGTTGGGTGCGGCGCAGTATGTTCAGGCGCTACCGGCTCGACCGGCGGTGACCCCGGCAGCATTGGAAGCCGCGGCCCAATTGGCGCTGGCACCGTTCGACGGGCCGGCCGGCGGCGGTAACCCGGAGAATCCCTACACGCTGCATTCCGACCTGCAACAGTCGATGAACGATCTGGTCGGCATCATCCGCAACGCGGGCGAGTTGGAGCAGGCGCTGGTTCGCATCGAGGAGTTCAAAGCCCGGTTCGCCGCCGTGGCGGTCGACGGCGGACGCCACTACAACCCGGGCTGGCACCTGGCGATTGACCTGCGCAACATGCTGCTGGTCAGCGAATGCGTGGCTAAGGCCGCGCTGCAGCGCACCGAGAGCCGCGGCGGGCACACCCGAGACGACCACCCGGGCATGGACTCCAGCTGGCGCAAGACCCTGCTGGTCTGCCGGGCTTCGGACGACCGCGTCGTACCCGACATCACGGTCACACCCGAGGCCCAGACCGGGATGCGCGAGGACCTGCTGGAGCTGTTCGAGATCTCCGAGCTGGAGAAGTACTACACCGACCAAGAGCTGGCGCAACATCCGGGACGGAGAGCGTAATGACATACAACGCGCAGCTGCGAGTCTGGCGCGGTGACGTCGACGGCGGTGAACTGCAGGATTTCGAGGTCGAGGTCAACGAGGGTGAGGTGGTGCTCGACGTCATCCACCGGCTGCAGGCGACCCAGACACCGGACCTGGCGGTGCGCTGGAACTGCAAGGCCGGCAAATGCGGATCATGTTCGGCCGAGATCAACGGCCTTCCCCGGCTGATGTGCATGACACGGATGTCGACGTTCGACCCGGAGCAGACGATCACGGTGACTCCGGTCCGAACCTTCCCGGTGGTTCGCGACCTGGTCACCGACGTCTCGTTCAACTATCAGAAGGCCCGCGAGATGCCGGCTTTCAAGCCCCCGGCCGATCTCAAGCCCGGCGAGTACCGCATGCAGCAGGTGGATGTGGAGCGCTCGCAGGAGTTCCGTAAGTGCATCGAATGCTTTCTGTGCCAAAACGTCTGCCACGTCATCCGCGACCATGAGGAGAACAAGCAGCAGTTCTCCGGACCGCGCATGTTCATCCGGCTGGCGGAGTTGGATATGCACCCACTGGACACCGCCGACCGGCGCGACTTCGGCCAAGACGAGGCCGGACTCGGATTGTGCAACATCACCAAATGCTGCACCGAGGTCTGTCCGGAACACATCACGATCACCGACAACGCCATCATTCCGATGAAGGAGCGGGTGGCCGGAAACCGCTATGACCCGGTCGTCTGGCTAGGCCGAAAGATCTTCCGGCGCAAAGCAGACTGACTCGGTAAGGCGGGAACCGGCGTGCTCGCGCGTGGCGGCTACTCCGGCATCGGCGGCCAACCGCCTGCCTGATGCAGCAGTGCGATGAAGGCATCTGCGACGCCGGGCGCCGCCGCAATCAGTACCTCCCCGCTGTCGACGTCCGGGCTGGGCAGCACCACCCGCGCACCCGCCTCGGCCGCGATCAGCGCGCCGGCGGCGTAGTCCCAGGGCTTGGTCCCATGCTCGAAGTAGGCATCGAGGCGCCCCGCGGCGACCATGCACAGGTCCAGTGCGGCCGATCCGATCCGGCGCACGTCACGGACCACCGGCAGCAGCCGGGTGAGCAGCTCCGCCTGAGCGGCTCTGCGCCGGGGGGAATAGCCGAAGCCAGTGCCCAGCAACGCCAGTGACAGCTCACTGACATCGGTGCACCGCAGCCCAACCGAGCCGTTCCGATCGAGCACCTGGGCACCCAATCCGGCGGCGGCAGAGTAGATCCGGCCACCCACCACATCGGCGACCGCGCCGGCCACTGACACCCCACCGATCTGCGCCGCCACCGAGACCGCGTATGCCGGGACGTCGTACATGAAATTGACGGTGCCGTCGATCGGGTCGACCACCCAGGTCACAAGGTCGGGCTCGTGGCCGGTGGAACCGCCGCCCTCTTCGCCCAGCACCGCATCGCCGGGTCGCAGCACGGACAGCCGGTCCCGAATGAAGCTCTCGGTCTCGGTGTCGACCACGGTCACCGGGTCAGTCGGGGTGCTCTTCGTCTGGACCAGCCCAGGCGAATTCTCGGCACCCGGGGCGCCGAACACCTCGGCGCGCCGACACCGTACGAATTCCGCGGCCTCGGTCACCAATGTTTCGGCGATGATCCTCAACTCGACCGGGTCACTGCTATGCGGAGCCATCTGCCCATCGCAGCACATCTGTGGCGATCGCCGCACCTTCGCCGGCGCCGCGACGGGGGCCTAACCTCCGAGCCGGCGAAAGCCGCTGCGGTGAAAGACGATCGGCGCGATCTCGGGATCCACGGTGAGTTCACACACTCGCAGCACCACGATGGTGTGGTCGCCGGCGGGGACCAACTGTTCGATCGAGCTGCCCAGCCACACCCCGGTGCCCTTGATGAACACCGCTCCATCGTTGGTCACCGTCTCCAACCCGGCGAATCGATCACCGGTCTTGGCGGCCAGGGTGCGGGCCGCCACGTCGTGCGCCTCGCCGAGCACGCTGATACCCAACCGCGGCGAGTCCTGGAGCTTCGGCCACGTGCTCGAGGAGTTCTGCACGCAGAAGGACACCAATGGGGGCTCCAACGAGACCGGTACGAAGGTGCTGGCTGCCAGGCCGACCCGAACACCGTCGATCTCGGCGGCCACCGCCACCACCCCGGTAGGGAAATGCCCGAACGCTTCCCGAAGCGAGGTGGGGGTCAGCGGGGTCAGCTTGCTCTCGGAACTCACGTGGGGATTCACCGGGGACCCATTCGGCTCGTCTGGTCTGTGGTTTTCGCCCCGAACCCTACCCGCCGGGCCCGTGGCCTCGGCAGATGGGCCGTTGACGACCAGATTCCCGGGCGGAGACCAACCGGTTGGTTACCCGATCGAAGGACGTAGCTCACATCAGCTTGCACTATGGCTACTGGCGAGTATATTTCAGGTTACGTTACTGGTGGGTAACTTAATCCCGAGTACCCAACCATCAAGTGGCATTCCATGAGGAGGAAGTAGTGAGCCACTACAAGAGCAATGTCCGCGACCAGGTCTTCAACCTGTTCGAGGTATTCGGCCTGGACCAGGCATTCGGCCAGGGCAATTTCAGTGACCTGGACCTCGAGACCGCCCGGGAGATGCTCAACGAGATGGTCCGGCTGGCCGAGGGGCCGATCGCCGAGTCCTTCGTCGACGGTGACCGCAACCCGCCGGTATTCGACCCGGAGACCCACACGGTCAAACTGCCGGAGTCCTTCAAGAAGTCCGTGCGAGCCAACCTCGACGGCGGCTGGGACCGGATCGGTGTCATTGAAGAACTGGGCGGCGTACCGATGCCCAGGGCACTGATGTGGGCGTTGCAGGAGCACATCCTGGGCGCCAACCCCGCGATCTGGATGTACGGCGGCGGCGCTGGCTTCGCCAACATCTTCTACAACATCGCCACCGAGGAACAGAAGAAGTGGGCCGTCCTCGCCGCCGAACGCAGCTGGGGCTCGACCATGGTGCTGACCGAGCCGGACGCCGGTTCGGATGTGGGTGCCGGCCGCACCAAAGCCGTCCAGCAGGAAGACGGCTCGTGGCACATCGACGGTGTGAAGCGATTCATCACCTCGGCCGATTCCGATGACCTGTTCGAGAACATCTTCCACCTGGTGCTGGCGCGTCCCGAGGGCGCCAAGCCCGGCACCAAGGGACTGTCGTTGTTCTTCGTACCGAAATTCCTGTTCGACTTCGAAACCGGTGAGCTTGGGGAACGCAACGGGGCCTTCGTCACCAACGTCGAGCACAAGATGGGCCTGAAGGTTTCGGCCACCTGTGAACTGACCTTCGGCCAGCACGGCGTGCCGGCCAAGGGCTGGCTGGTGGGCGACGTGCACAACGGGATTGCGCAGATGTTCGAGGTTATCGAGCAGGCCCGAATGATGGTGGGCACCAAAGCCATCGCCACCCTGTCCACCGGCTACCTCAACGCACTGGAGTACGCCAAGGAGCGGGTCCAGGGCGCCGATCTGACCCAGATGACCGACAAGTCCGCGCCCCGGGTGACCATCACCCACCACCCGGACGTCCGACGGTCGCTGATGACTCAGAAGGCCTACGCCGAAGGACTGCGGGCGCTGTACATGTTCACCGCCACCTTCCAGGACTCCGACGTGGCCAAGATCCTGCACGGGGTGGACTCCGACCTGGCCGTAAAGATCAACGACCTGATGCTGCCGATCGTCAAGGGTGTCGGGTCCGAACAGGCCTACGCCAAGCTCACCGAGAGCCTGCAAACCCTGGGCGGCTCCGGCTTCCTGCAGGACTACCCGATCGAGCAGTACATCCGTGACGCCAAGATCGACTCGCTCTATGAAGGCACCACAGCGATCCAGGCACAGGACTTCTTCTTCCGCAAGATCATCCGCGACAAGGGCGCCGCACTAGGCCACGTCGCAGGCGAGATCGAAGCCTTCATCTCCAATGAGACGGGCAACGGTCGACTGAAGGCCGAACGCGAACTGCTGGCGACCGCGCTGGCCGACGTGCAGGGCATGGCGGCGACGCTGACCGGCTACCTGATCGCCGCGCAGGAGGACATCTCCAGCATCTACAAGGTCGGCCTGGGCTCGGTCCGCTTCCTGATGAGCGTGGGCGACCTCATGATCGGCTGGCTGCTGACCCGCCAGGCCGCGGTGGCGGTGGAGAAGCTCGACGCCGGCGCCCAAGGCGCCGACCGGTCCTTCTACGAGGGCAAGATCGCGGTGGCGTCGTTCTTCACCAAGAACTTCCTGCCGCTGCTGACCAGCACCCGCACGGTGCTGGAGAACATCGACAACGACATCATGGAGCTCGACGAAGCAGCGTTCTAAAGCGCTGAGCACAGACCGCGCAGGCCCCCGGGGAGACCCCTTGGGGGCCTGCTGCATTTCCGGGCTGGGGCTCGGTCGATGCGGCTTGTCCTGATCTGTGGGATGTATGGCGTAGACGCCATCGCGCCCGGGGCCGACACTGGTGCAATGACACGCACCGTGGTCATCCTCGGCTATCCCGGCATCCAGGCTCTCGACGTCTTCGGGCCCGCGGAGGTCTTCGCCACCGCGACGCTCGTACTCTTCGGTCAGGGCCGCGGCGAGGATGGCTACGGGGTCACGGTGGCCAGCGTCGACGGCGCGCCGATCGCCACCAGCGGGGGACTGACCCTTTCTCCCGGGCCGCTGCCATCCCCCGGCGAGCCCATAGACACCCTGGTGCTCCCCGGCGGCATCGGCGTCCAAGCAGCGCAGGCGGACGCACAGACCGTGGCATGGCTCCGCCGCTCCTCGATGCACACCCGGCGCGTGGTCAGCGTGTGTACCGGGGCGTTCCTGGCCGCGCAGGCGGGCCTGCTCGACGGATGCCGGGCCACCACACACTGGGCGTTCGCCGACGCGCTGGCTCGCGAGTTTCCGGCGGTCACCGTCGACCCCGAGCCCATTTTCGTCCGGAGTTCGGAGTCGGTGTGGACCGCGGCGGGCGTCGCCGCGGGGATCGATCTGGCACTGGCGCTGGTCGAAGAAGACCACGGGACCGAGGTGGCACAGACCACGGCGCGCTGGATGGTGTTGTATCTACGCCGCCCCGGCGGCCAGTCCCAGTTTGCGGCACCGGGATGGCTGCCACGTTCCCGGCGCACCCCGATCCGCGATGTGCAGGAGCTGATCGAATCCGAACCCGGTGGCCCGCACCGAATCAGCGACCTCGCGGCCCGGGCCGCGATGAGTCCCCGGCACTTCACCCGGGTATTCACCGACGAGGTAGGTATGGCGCCGGGCGCCTACGTGGAGCGAGTGCGTACCGAAGCCGCGCGCCGGCAGCTCGAGGAGACCGACGACACCGTCGTCGCGATCGCCGGACGCTGCGGATTCGGCACCGCAGAAACCCTACGACGGACTTTCATTCGCCGACTCGGCGTCTCACCCGACCACTACCGCAAGACGTTCGCCTGAAAGGAACACCCATGCAGATCGCCGTCGTGCTCTATCCCGGCTTCACCGCGCTGGACTTCATCGGCCCCTACGAGGCCCTGCGCTGGCTCCCCGACACAGAGGTGCACTTCGTGTGGCACCAGCCCGGCCCGATCACCGCCGACTCGGGAGTCCTCGTGGTCGGTGCGACGCATTCCTTCGCCGAAACTCCCGCCCCCGACGTGATCGTGATTCCCGGCGGGATGACGACCATGGAGCATGCCCGCGACGAGAAGCTGCTGGACTGGGTCCGCTCGGCCCACCGGACGGCGACGTGGACGGCATCGGTCTGCTCGGGTTCGATCGTGCTGGGCGCTGCCGGGTTGCTCACTGGCAGGCGCGCAACCTCGCATTGGATGGCGCTACCGGCTCTGAAGGCCTTCGGCGCCACCGCGGTCGGAGACGAGCGCATCGTGCACGAGGGGAACATCGTCACCTGCGCCGGGGTGTCAGCCGGCATCGACCTCGGGTTGTGGCTGGCCGGCCAGATCGGTGGTGAGGGCCGTGCCAAAGCGATCCAGCTGTCGATGGAGTACGACCCGCAGCCGCCGTTCGACTCCGGCCACATGTCCAAAGCCACGGCGCAGACCAAGGCGGCGGCCACCGCACTCATGGTCAGGGAAGTGGCGAAGCCGGCACAGTTGAAGGCGAGCGCACTGCTGCTGTGGGACCGGGCCATCGGCGCCGCCCGCGGCCGACGGGGCCAAATGACCCGCCGTTGAATCCCCTCAGTTCAACGGCGAGCCACCGGCGGGCTGCACCGCGGTGCCGCTGGGGGCAGACGACCTCACGAAGCCGACCACAGCCTCTGCAGTACCCGGCTTCGCCGTCGGTCAAACCACAATCGGGAACAGCCGGGCGCTACCCCTCAAGGATGGCGGCGACGCCCTGTCCTCCGGCGGCGCAGATCGAGATCAGCGCGCGCACCGGCTTGTTCTTCGCGGCACCCTTCTTGGCGGCCTTGGCCTCGGCGATCTGCTTGGCCGCCTGCGCCACGATCCGACCACCGGTGGCCGCGAACGGGTGCCCAGCCGCCAGGGATGAGCCGTTGACGTTGAGCTTGGAGCGGTCGATGGCACCCAGCGCCGAATCCAGTCCCAGCCGCTGGGTGCAGTACTCGTCGGACTCCCACGCCTGCAGGTGGCACAGCACCGTGGAGGCGAACGCTTCGTGGATCTCGTAGAAGTCGAAGTCCTGCAGGGTCAGACCGTTGCGTGCGAGTAGTCGCGGCACCGCGTAGGTCGGGGCCATCAGCAGGCCGTCGGCGCCATTGACGTAGTCCACCGCGGCGGTCTCGGCGTCGACGAAATACGCCAGCGGAGTCAGATTGCGCGCGGCGGCCCACTCCTCGCTGGCCAGCAGCGCCACCGACGCACCGTCGGTGAGCGGGGTGGAGTTGCCCGCGGTCATGGTGGCGTCACCGGCCTTGGCGCCGAACACCGGCTTGAGCGTGGCGAGCTTCTCCGGGCTGGATTGAGGCCGCAGGTTGTCGTCGCGGTAGAGCCCCTGGAACGGCGTCACGAGGTCATCGAAGAAGCCGCGGTCATAGGCGGCGGCCATGTTGCGGTGGCTGGCTGCGGCCAGTTCGTCCTGGTCGACCCGCTTGATGCCCATCTGCTTTGTGGTGATGGCCTGGTGATCCCCCATCGACAGGCCGGTGCGAGTCTCCTTGTTGGCCGGAATCTCCACCCCCAGCGCGGCGGGCAGCTTGCCGACGAGCTTCAGGCGCGCCACGTTGGACTTCGACCGGCGCAGTGCAAGCAGCGTGCGGCGCAGTTCATTGCCGATTGCCAGGGGCGCATCCGAGGTGGTGTCCACCCCGCCGGCGGCGGCCACCTCATAGCGACCGGCGACGATTCCGTCGGCGGCGCAGATCGCCGCCTGCAGCCCGGTGCCGCAGGCCTGCTGCAGGTCGAACGCCTGCGTGTAGGGCGACAGCGCAGAGCCGAGCACCGATTCGCGGATCAGGTTGAAGTCGCGGCTGTGCTTGAGCACCGCCCCGCCGATCACCGCGTCCAGCTTCTCGCCGGCCAGGCCGAACCGATCGATGAGGCCGCCCAGCGCTGCGGTGAACATGTCCTGGTTGGACGCGTTCGCGTAGGCGCCGTCGGAGCGCGCGAACGGAATGCGATTGCCCCCGAGGACGGCGACACGGCGTCGCGTGCCGGCGGTTGCCTCGGCAGTTTTAGCAGCAGATGCAGATGCCACGATCTCTCGTCTCTGATGGTGGGTCCCCCGCATTGCCGGGGACGGTCGGCCTGATACTACCCAGTATTCTTACTCTGGAGTAAGTTCGTTGTCGACACCGTGGCCCGCACCAGGCACGTCCCCACATGGAAGGCAGCACCATGCCCCCCAAGGCCCCCAAGCTCTCCTCGGACCTGTTGTCCCAGATCCTGGGCTCGACCCCCGGATCGTTTCTGTCCAAGCAGCTCGGCGTTCCGCAGGCCGAGACCCTGCGCCGTTACCGGGTCGGCGAGCCGGCCCTGGCCGGACCCCTGCTGATCGGCGGGTCAGGCCGGGTGGTCGAGCCACTACGCGCCGCACTGGCCGACGACTACGAGCTGGTGGGCGACAACCTGGGCGGCCGTTGGGCCGACTCGTTCGGCGGGCTGGTCTTCGACGCCACCGGCATCACCTCCCCCGCCGGGCTGACCGCGCTGCATGAGTTCTTCACCCCGCTGCTGCGCAATGTGGGCCGCTGCGGCCGGCTGGTCGTCATCGGCACCACCCCTAAGGAGACCGGTAGCGCCGACGAGCAGATTGCCCAGCGCGCGCTGGAGGGCTTTACCCGCTCGTTGGGCAAGGAACTGCAGCGCGGCGCCACGGTGCAGCTGGTGTACCTGTCGCCGGACGCCAAGCCCGGAGCCAGCGGCCTGGAGTCGACGCTGCGATTCATCCTCTCGGCCCGCTCTGCCTACGTCGACGGCCAGGTGTTCTACGTGGGCGCCGACGACTCGACGGCCCCCGCCGACTGGGACCGGCCGCTGGAGGGCAAGGTCGCGATCATCACCGGCGCGGCGCGCGGCATCGGTGCCACCATTGCCGAGGTGTTCGCCCGTGACGGCGCCAAGGTGGTGGCGATCGACGTGCCGCAGGCCGCCGAGGCACTGGAGAAGACGGCCTCCCGAGTGGGCGGCACCGCGCTGGCCCTGGATGTCACCGCCGACGACGCGGTGGATCAGATCGCCGCACACCTCGCCGAGCACCACGGGGGCAAAGCCGACGTGCTGGTCAACAACGCCGGCATCACTCGTGACAAGTTGCTGGCCAACATGGACGACGCTCGGTGGAACGCGGTCCTGGCCGTCAACCTGCTCGCGCCGCAGCGTCTCACCGAGGGCTTGGTCGCAGGCGGCAGCATCGGTGAGGGCGGCCGGGTGATCGGCCTGTCGTCGATGGCCGGGATCGCCGGCAACCGCGGCCAGACCAACTACGCGGCCACCAAGGCCGGCATGATCGGCCTAACCGAAGCGCTGGCTCCGACGCTGGCTAAGAAGGGCATCACGATCAATGCCGTCGCCCCGGGGTTCATCGAGACCGAGATGACGGCAGCGATCCCGCTGGCCACCCGCGAGGTAGGCCGTCGGCTCAACTCGCTGTTCCAGGGTGGTCAGCCCGTCGATGTCGCCGAGTTGATCGGCTACTTCGCCAGCCCGGCATCGAACGCGGTGACCGGCAACACCATCCGGGTCTGCGGCCAAGCCATGCTGGGGGCGTGAGTCGGATGTCCCAACCAAGTGGCCTGAGAAACATGGTGCGCGCGGTCGCTGGCGCGCTGCCCTTTGTTTCGCGCGCGCAAACCCTGCCGAATCGGACGCTGCGCGTCGACGCGCTGACCATCGATCCCAACCACGTCGCCGCCTACGCGGCCGTCACCGGCCTGCGTTTCGCCGACCAGGTACCGCTTACCTATCCCTTCGCGTTGACGTTCCCGACCGTGATGGAGTTGGCCACCGGGTTCGATTTCCCGTTCGCGGCGATGGGCTCGGTGCACACCGAGAACCGGATCACCCGCCATCGCCCGATCGCTGTCACCGACACCGTCGCAGTCACGGTGCACGCAGAGAATCTGCGGGAGCATCGCAAGGGCCTGCTGGTCGACATCGTCACCGACATCAGCGTCGGCAACGACCCGGCCTGGCATCAGGTGACGACGTTCTTGCACCAGCAGCGCACCAGCCTGTCCGACGAGCCGAAGCCCGCACCGGCCAAGCAGCCCAAACTGGGACCGCCCAACGCGGTGCTGCGGGTGACGCCGGGACAGATTCGTCGCTACGCGTCGGCCGGCGGCGATCACAACCCGATCCACACCAGCTCGATCGGCGCCAAGCTGTTCGGGTTTCCCACCGCGATAGCGCACGGGATGTTCTCCGCAGCAACGGTTCTGGCCAACATCGAAGGCGCGCTTCCGGACGCGGTGGACTACACGGTGCGGTTCGGCAAACCGATGTTGCTTCCGGCCAGCCCAGGGCTCTACGTCGACAAGGTCGAGGGCGGCTGGGATCTTTCACTACGCAACGTCTCCAAGGGCTACCCCTACCTGACCGGGGCAGTGCGGGCGCTGTAGCCGGCTGGACCTGAGGCCGCGGGCGGAGTTACCCGGCCGCGGCGGTGTCGCCGCCGTCGCGGCCTCCCGGAGCCTCCTTGAGCCCTCGCCAGAACAGGTCGATCATCAACTGGCCCGCTTCCTCGACGTCGGTGTCTCCGGTGCTGACCCGGCTGGCGATCGCTTCGCCAGCGCCCACCAGCGCCACTGCCATCAACTCGAAGTCGAGGCCCGGTTCGGGCTTACGTGTACCTGCCCGCAGCAACCGACCCACCAACTCGATGATTCGTTCCCGACCTTCGCGCACGGTGTGGGCGAACGCCTGCGAACTGGTGGCCTGGGTGTACATCACGATCCACGACGCCCGGTTGGCATCGATGTAGCGCAAGAATGACCGAATCGTATTGCGCAGCATGTCTTTCGGGGACTGTTGAAAATCGATATCAGTACGCACCGACTCGACGAAGCGACGCAGTTCGCGATCCAGACATGCCCCGAACAATTCCTCTTTGGAGCCGTAGTAGAGGTAGAGCATGGGCTTGGAGATCTGCGCGGCCGCGGCGATCGAATCCATCGACGTCTCGTGGTAGCCGTTCATCGAAAACATCTGCACCGCGGCGTCGAGCATCTGCTGTTCGCGCACGGCTCGCGGTAATCGCTTGCTACCAGCTGCCATCGCCTCGAGGTCCTTCCGCGCTCCCCCTCGGCACGATCTTACCGAAGAGTAACTTGTTTGCTGCCCGCGCCGCCGGAATCAACCGTGGCAGTGCGTACCGGGCAACTTGGCCGCGGCCACCCGCGCCAGCGAGGCCTCGACGGCCTCTTGCTTCAGCTCGCCGGCGGACAGTGCCTGCTCCAACCTGTCCAGCACCGCCGGCACCTCGTCGGTGGTGACCCACAGCGCAATGTCGACACCGGCCGCCAAGCTGCGCAGCACCGCTTCGGCGACCCCGTAGTGCTCGGTGATCGCCGCCATCGACGACAGGTCATCGCTGAACACCGGGCCGTCGAAGGCCGGCCCGTGGTAGTCGGTGCCGGTACGCAGCAGCGCGACCGCAGCAGGGCTCAGACTGGCTGGATCTTCGGTCAGCCCGGGCACCTCGAGGTGACCCATCATCACCGCCACCGGGGCCTGGGTGACCAGGGTGCGATAGGGCACCAAGTCGTTGTCCTGCAGCTGCGTCAGCGGCGGGGTGATCACGGCTCCTGCGGTGTGCGAGTCCCCGGAGCCGTGGCCGTGGCCGGGGAAGTGCTTGAGTACCGGCAACAACCCGGCGTCACGGAGCCCCTGCGCGTACGCTCCGGCGTACTCGGTGACCTTGGCCGGGTCCGAGCCGAACGAACGATCACCGATCACCGTGTCGTCATCGGTGTCGGAGTCCACCACGTCGACGACCGGTGCGAAATCGACAGTGATACCGAGGTCGGCCATCTTGCGGCCCCGCTCGGCCGCCAGCTCACGGACCTTCTCGGCGCTGCGGGTCTGCGCCAATTCCTTGGCCGACGGCGACGTCCCGATCAGCGACGACAGCCGCGACACGCGGCCGCCCTCCTCGTCCACGCTGACGGCCAGCGGCAGCGGGCCGGATGGCGCTTGGCTTGCCTTGATCTCCTTCAACGACCCATCGGTGAGCAAGGCCAGATCGGTCCAACTGCCGATGAAGATGCCGCCGACGTGGTGATCGGCAACCACGGCACGTGCATCCGCCGCGTCGCGGACCCCCACCATCACCAGCTGGGCCAGCTTGTCGCGGGCCGACAGTGCCGCCACCCCCTCGCAAACCGGGTCCGCGGGTGCGGCGGTCGACGGTGTTGCCGGGGATGCCTCAGACGTGGGCGCCGACTTCTCACGATCGTGCGAGCATGACGTGACAAGGGCGGGCAGCAGCGCGGCGCTCAGCAGCAGACCGGGCAGTTGGCGAGTCAGCGATCCAGGCATCGCACCATGCTGTCACGGCCGGAACCGCCGGGCTCATGCGGCGGCCCCAGCCTCGCCTCTCCTACGTCGAGCCCCACTGAACCGCCGGGCTCATGCGGCGGCCCCAGCCTCGCCTCTCCTAGGTCGAGCCCCACTGAACCGCCGAGCACCAGAGGCCCACGTGCTAGTTTGGCGGGCGGGGGCCAGCGGGGGCTGTGTTTGACGGTGCCCCAGATCTACGTCGCGAGAATTGCAGGAGGAGCCTGACCATGCCTCGGTTCGTGGTACCGGCCGCCATCAGCATCGTCGTGGGGGTGTTGCTGGGCGCGGCGGCCGTCTTCGGGGTCACGCTGATGGTGCAGCAAGACACCAAGCCCCAGATTGCCGGCGGCGACCCGCAGTCTTCGGTACTGAACAGGGTGGAATACGGCAACCGCGGCTGACCTGCGCACGCCGGCAACATCCGATACTCCGCCGACGACGTCGCAGGCAGTGACACCGCTGCGCCGCCGCTGGTTGTGGCTGGTCGGCACGGTCGCACTGGCCTGCAGCCTGCTGCAGGCACCCGGCCGCATCTCTCCGGACACCAAGCTTGATCTCACCGCGGCTCCGCTGCGCTTTCTGGCTCGCGCCATCAACCTGTGGAGCAGCGAGTTGCCGTTCGGCCAGGTGCAGAACCAGGCCTATGGCTACCTCTTCCCGCACGGCGCTTTTTTCGCGGTCGGCGACCTGATCGGGTTGCCCGGCTGGATCATTCAGCGGCTCTGGTGGGCGGTGCTTCTCACGGTGGCGTTCTGGGGCCTCCTACGGGTGGCTGAGACGTTGCGGATCGGGACACCGACGGCGCGGTTGATCGGCGCCGCGGCGTTCGCCCTGTCACCCCGAGTGTTGACCACTCTGGGGTCGATCTCCTCGGAGACCTTGCCGATGGCGCTGGCCCCGTGGGTTTTGCTACCGGTCATCCGGGCTTTGGGCGCGCCAGGCGATCCCGAGGCGGACCCGCCGGAACGGCCTGCCCGGATGCTCGCCGGCCAGGCTGGGGTCGCGGTTGCGCTGATGGGCGCCGTGAACGCGGTCGCGACGTTGGCGGGTTGCCTGCCGGCCATCATCTGGTGGCTGTGTCATCGCCCGAGCCGACGCTGGTGGCGCTTCACCGGCTGGTGGCTGGCGGCCCTGATGCTGGCCGTGACGTGGTGGCTGGTGGCGCTGGTGTTATTGGGCCGGGTCAGCCCGCCGTTCCTGGATTTCATCGAATCGGCCGGTGTCACCACCAGGTGGACTTCGCTGACCGAGATGCTGCGGGGTACACACAGTTGGACGCCGTTCGTAGCGCCGAACGCCACGGCCGGGGCGCCGCTGGTCACCAGCCCGGTGATGATCCTGGGCACCTGCCTGGTGGCAGCCGCAGGTCTGGCCGGACTGACCGGCCTGCTGTCACGGCGGACACCCGGCGCCGGTCGGCTGGTCACCATGCTGCTGATCGGGGTGACGCTGCTGGCCGTCGGCTATGCGGGTGGACTGGGCTCGCCGCTGGCCCACGCGGTGCAGAACTTCCTCGACGGCACCGGCGCCCCGCTGCGCAACCTGCACAAACTCGAGTCGGTGATCCGGATTCCGGTGGTGCTGGGCCTCATCCACCTGCTGGGCCGCATCCCGCTGCCCGGCAGCGCGCCCGCGCTGGTGTGGCGCCGCGCGTTCATCCACCCCGAACACCACAAGCCCGCCGCAGTCGGCCTGGTGGTCCTCACGGCCCTGCTGGTCGCCACCTCGCTGGCCTGGACCGGCCGGCTGACCCCGCACGGGACCTACAGCGCGCTTCCGCAGTACTGGCGTGATGCCGCCAATTGGCTTACCGAACACAACGGTAGTGGTCCCACACCCGGCCGGGTCCTGGTGGCGCCGGGGGCCCCGTTCGCCACCCAGACCTGGGGCACCAGCCATGACGAGCCCCTGCAGGTCCTCGACGTCGGCCCGTGGGGGGTGCGCGACTCGATTCCGCTGACCCCGCCGCAGACCATCCGGGCGCTCGACTCGGTACAACGCCTGTTCGCCGCCGGCCGTCCGTCCGCCGGCCTGGCCGACACCCTCGCCCGGCAGGGCATCTCCTACCTGGTGGTGCGCAACGATCTGGACCCCGACACCTCACGCTCGGCTCGGCCCCTGTTGGTGCATCGCGCCGTCGACGGCTCACCCGGACTGCGGCGGGTGGCCCAGTTCGGCGATCCGGTCGGGACGGGCACGGTCCCCGGTTTCGTCGCGGACAGCGGACTGCGGCCGGCTTACCCAGCGATCGAGATCTACCGTGTCGGGGACCCGGCCGCCGCCAACCCAGGCGCGCCATATCTGACCGACCTCGACGCGATGCCGCGGGTCGACGGCGGACCCGAGGTACTGCTGCGACTCGACGAGCACCAACGCCTACGAGGCGAGCCGCCGCTGGGACCCGTCCTGATGACCGCCGATGCCCGGCGCGCAGAACTGGGCACACCGGTCGTCACCGTCACCGACACGCCGCTGTCCCGCGAGACCGACTACGGCCGGGTCGACGACAACGCGTCGACGATCCGGGCGGCCGGCGACCCCCGGCACACGCTGAGCCGGGTGCCGGACTATCCGACTCCTGGAGCCAGCACCGTGTTCGGCGGGTGGATGGGCGGCCGCCTCACCGCGTCCAGCTCGTCCTCGGACGCCACCACGTTGCCCGATGTGGCCCCGTCGACCTCACCGGCCTCTGCCATCGACAGTGACTCGGGAACAGCGTGGGTGTCCAATGCGCTGCAGACGGCTGTCGGCCAGTGGCTGCAAGTGGATTTCGATCACCCACTGACCAACGGCACCATCACCTTGACCCCCAGCGCGACGGCCGTTGGCGCGCAGGTACGCAGGATTCAGATCTCCACGGTCAATGGCACCACGACGCTGCGGTTCGACCGTGCCGGTGAGCCTCTCATCGCGGCCCTGCCCTACGGCGAGACACCGTGGGTGCGGATCACCGCAGCGGGCACCGACGACGGCTCACCGGGGGTGCAGTTCGGAATCACCGATCTGGCCGTGACCCAATACGACGCTTCGGGTTTCGCCCACCCGGTGGACCTGCGCCACACAGCCGTGGTTCCAGCGCCACCCGCCGGTGCCCAGGTGACGCAGTGGGACCTTGGCGCTGGGCTACCGGGCCGGGTCGGCTGTGCGCCGGCCGCCGGCGCGGTTCGCTGTGCAGCGTCGATGATGCTGGAGCCCGAGGAACCCGCCTCCTTCAGCCGCACCCTCAACGTCCCCCGCCCCATGCAGGTGACCCCGACCGTCTGGGTGCGGCCCCGCCAGGGACCGAACCTGATCGACCTGATCGCCGAGCCGGGCGTCCTCCGGGCCCGCGGTGACGCCGATGTTCTCGACGCATTGGGGGCGGCCTATGCCGCTGCTGACGGAGATCCCGGCACCGCGTGGACGGCGTCGCAACGCGTGGTCGCGCACCACACCCCGCCGACGCTGACCATCACCTTGCCCCGGCCGGTCAAGGTGACCGGGGTGCGGTTCACGCCCAGCCAGTCTCCCCTGCCGGCACGTCCCACCCTGGTGGCCATCGACCTGGGTTCGGGGCCGCAGGTCCGGGAGCTGACGGACGCCGACACTGAGCAGGTGAGGCTGCTGCCACGGGTGACCGACACGGTGGCCATCAGCCTGCTGGCATGGGAGGACGTGATCGACCGCACCGCGATCGGCTTCGATCAGCTCAAACCGCCGGGGTTGTCCGAGGTCAGTGTGCTCGGGCCCGATGGCCGGCCCGTCGCTCCCGCCGATCCCGCCCGCAACCGGTCACGTGAGGTCCGGGTCGACTGCGATCACGGGCCCATCCTCGCGATCGCGGGCCGTTTCGTGCACACCTCGATCAGCACCACAGTGGGGGCGCTGCTCGACGATAAGCCGATACCGGCACAGGCGTGCGATCAACGTCCGATCGCGTTGCCCCCCGGCGCGCAGGAGTTGATGGTCAGCCCCGGTCCGGCTTTTGTCATCGACAGTGCGCTGCTGTCCGGGCCGCCGGTGGCCCCCCATGGTGCCGCCACCACTCCCGCGATGCTCGGCAGCTGGGGAGCGGAACGGCGTGAGGTGCAGGTTCCCGGGTCGTCAGCCGCTCGGGTACTGGTGGTCCCCGAGAGCATCAACAACGGATGGGTGGCCCGTGCACCAGACGGCGCCCGGCTGACACCGGTGGTGGCCAACGGCTGGCAACAGGGTTTCGTACTGCCTGCGGGCACCGACGGCACGATCACCCTGACGTTCGGGCCCAATCGGATGTACCGGCTGGGCATGGCCATCGGGCTGGCGCTGTTGCCGTTGCTGGCGTTGCTGGCCTGGTGGCCGGCTCGTCGGCGACCCGATCCAGGCCCGCCGGTGCAGCCTTGGCAGCCGAGTCGCAATGCGGCGGCTACCGCGGCGCTGACGGTGGGCTTTCTGATCGCCGGGGTCATCGGAGCGGCGGTGTTCGGGGCCGCGCTGGTCTTGCTGCTGGCGTTACGAGATCGGCAGCGAGCCTTCGATGCCGCACGACTCGGGTTGAGTTCCGGTGGCCTGATTTTCGCGGGCGCGATGCTGTGCCGGCATCCCTGGCGGTCGGTGGAAGGCTATGCCGGCCATTCCGCGGGGGTACAGCTTGCGGCCCTGGTCTCCATGGCGGTCCTGGCTGCCACGGCGGTGGTTGCACGCGGCGGTCGCAAGCTCGACGAAGTCGAGGGCAGCGGGCCACCGCAATAGGCCCAGCCGACGGAGTCGGACGACGCGGGCCAGCGCCCACAGGCGCAGGGATCCGCTACTGCGCGGCCTCGAGCTTCTCGATCTGGGTGTTGAACAGCTTCACCAGGTCTTCTTCCTGCGCCGGCTCATCCGAATCGTCGCTGTCCATACGCAGACCGACGTTGTTGCTGGTCGCCACGACGAGCACCCCACGGTAGTAGCCCGAGATGGTGGCGGCCGTGATCGAGATCGGCAATCGGCTGGCGGCTTTGCTCGCGCTGGTGATCACTGTCGCGACCGCCCACGGAGGCACTCCCTCCGCATCGAGGGAATTCAGTTGGATGTCGGTGGTCACCGACCGCCCGCCCTGTTCGAAGGTCTGGGTGAACGTCTTGCACTTGTCCACCAATTGCTTGAGATTCGGGTGGTCCGGCGTGAGCGCCAGGCGCACCCGCATGGTGCGCAGGCCACCGGGCTGCAGCTTCGCCAAGGTCGCGGTCGCCGTCTGTGTGGCGGTCGACGGGCTGGAGTAGAAGTCCGCGCATTCCGGCGGGTCGACGTTCAGGTTCGGCATGTCCGACGGCGCGTCGCCGGCGCTGTCCACCCCGCTGATCCACTTGCCGCCGGTCGGGTCCGGGAACGCGGCCCGCTCCACCAACATCTCCGAGGTCAGAGTCGTGATATCGGGCTTGCGGGACGGCTTGTCCTCCGCGGTGAGCCGGCCGCCGAAACTCAGAACCAGTCCCACTACCACCGCGAGCGCCACCGCGGCCGCCCCCAGCGACAGCCACAAGCCCTTGCGTGAGGTGGGCTCGGGAGGCGGCCACGGCGCGCCATAAGGCGGGTATGCGCCCGGTGGGACGCCCGCACCGTCTTCCACCCACAACTGCCAGCCGGGCGGCGGGGGCGGCCACGTCGGATCCGGCGCCCAGTTGGCGTCCGGCGCCCAGCCGGGTGGGGCGGGCGGCCAGTTGGGCGGTGGGTTGAAACGCATCAGGCAACTCCCGTTATCGATGTACTGACGCTGGCTCGTCGCGAGCCTACGCGGTCAGAAGATGGCAGGCTGGACACGCAGTCGTCCTTTCGCAGCGCCCCGTAGGAGGTTCCGCGTGCCCGCCACACCCATCGCCACCACCAATCCGGCCACCGGCGAGACGGTCAAGACCTTCCCCGCCGCCAGCGACGCGGAAGTCGACGCCGCCATCGCCCGCGCGGCGAAACGCTTCATCGAATACCGTCGCACCGATTTCGCGCAGCGCGCCCGGTGGATGCACGCCGCGGCCGATCTGTTGGAGTCCGAAGCCGATGACGTCGCCGCCCTGATGACCCTGGAGATGGGCAAGACCCTGACCTCGGCCAAAGCCGAGGCCCTCAAGTGCGTCAAGGGCTTCCGCTACTACGCCGACAACACTGCGACGCTGCTCGCCGACGAGGTGGCCGACGCATCGAAGGTCAATGCGTCTCGGGCATTCGCCCGCTACCAACCTCTCGGGGTGGTGCTGGCGGTCATGCCGTGGAACTTCCCGCTGTGGCAGGCGGTGCGGTTCGCCGCCCCTGCTTTGATGGCCGGCAATGTGGGACTGCTCAAGCACGCGTCGAACGTGCCTCAGACCGCGCTCTATCTGGCCGACCTGTTGGCCCGCGGCGGTTTTCCCGAAGGCTGCTTCCAGACCCTGCTGATCTCCTCGGGCGCCGTCGAACGCGTCCTGCGCGACCCCCGGGTGGCGGCGGCGACCCTGACCGGCAGTGAACCTGCCGGACGGTCGGTCGCCGCAATCGCCGGTGACGAGATCAAACCCACCGTGCTGGAGTTGGGCGGCAGCGATCCGTTCATTGTGATGCCCTCAGCCGACGTGGACTCCGCGGTACGCACCGCCGTAACGGGGCGGGTGCAGAACAACGGCCAATCTTGTATCGCGGCGAAGCGATTCATCGTCCACACCGATATCTACGACGACTTCGTCGCCGCGTTCGTCGCCCAGATGTCCGCGCTTCGGGTCGGCGATCCGACCGACCCGGACACCGATGTCGGGCCGCTGGCCACCGAAGGGGGCCGGGACGAGGTCGCCCAGCAGGTTGATGCCGCCGCCGCCGGCGGCGCGGTGATCCGTTGCGGCGGCAAGCGACTGAACCGGCCCGGCTGGTTCTATCCGCCCACGGTGATCACCGACATCACCCGCGACATGCCGATCTTCACCGAAGAGGTTTTCGGCCCGGTGGCATCGGTATACCGAGCCCGCGACATCGACGAGGCCATTGCGATCGCCAATGACAGCCCGTTCGGGCTGGGGTCCAACGCCTGGACCCGCGACGAGGCCGAGATCAGCCGTTTCTCCGACGAGATCGAAGCCGGTCAGGTCTTCATCAATGGGATGACGGTGTCCTATCCGGAGTTGCCGTTCGGTGGCATCAAGCGATCCGGATACGGCCGAGAGCTCTCGGCGCACGGCATCCGCGAGTTCTGCAACCTCAAGACGGTGTGGGTGGCCTGAGTAAGGCGATCAGCCCGCTGCGAGTTTGGCGGCGACGCCCACCACCCGAGTGGCCAGGTGGTCCAGTGCCGCCAGGGTGGCCTCGTCCAGCGGATTCTGGTTGTCCGGCCCGGTGATGTGCCCCACGCCGTACGGGTTGCCGTCGGCGAACTTGATCGGGTCGGTGTAGCCCGGCGGCACCAGGATGCCACCGAAGTGCATGAGGGACACGTAGAGGTTCAACAGCGTGGCTTCCTGCCCACCGTGTGCGGTCTGACTTGAGGTGAAGCCGGCATAGACCTTGTCGGCGAGTTCGCCTTTGGCCCACAGCCCGCCCAAACCATCGAGAAAGTTGCGGAACTGCGCCGCGGGGGAACCAAAGCGGGTGGGCGAGCCGAAGATCACGGCGTCGGCCCAGACGACGTCGTCGCCGGTGGCTGCGGGCAGGTCCTTGGTGGCCGCGTGGTTGGCGGTCCACGCCGGGTTGCCGGCGAAGGTCTCCGGATCGCGGGTCTCGGCGACGTGCCGGACCCGGACCTCCGCACCGGCCGCCTCGCCGGCTTGAGCCACCCGCTGCGCCATTGCGGTGCCGTGGCCGGTGGCCGAGTAGTAGATAACCGCCAATTTCGTCATTGCCATCTCTCCCTTGTCTGTCGTGTCGGGTTGGTCAGCGCGTGCCGGTCAGCAGGCCCTGAATCTCGGTCAGTTCGTCGGTGAACTTCTCCGGGTGCGGCCGTGGGCCGCTCGCGCGCACCAGGCGAGCGAAATCTCTGGCCGCGGTGGCGATTCGTACGGACAGGGCCGAGCCGGCCCGATCCGCTCCGAAGTCCGCGGTGGCGGCGTAGACCCCGGTGGGCGAGACCAGGGCATGCAGATAGCTGAACATCGGGCGCAGCGCGTGATCAAGCACCAGCGAGTGCCGCTCGGTGCCCCCGGTGGCCGCAATCAACATCGGCAGCCCGTCCAGGGTCCGCTCGGGTAGCACGTCGAAGAACGACTTGAACAACCCACTGAACGTGGCGTTGAACGTCGGTGTCACCGCGATCACCCCATCACTGCCGGCGATCGCGTCGAACACCTCGGCCAGCTCCGGCGCGGCGAACCCGGTCAGCATGGCGTCGGTGATCGCACGGGCCAGTCGGCGCAGCTCGATGACCTCGATGTCGGCCCGGTCCAGTTCGTCGCCCACCGCCGCAGCCAGCCGGTCGACCAACAGGCGGGTGGTCGACGGCTCACGCAGGCCGCCGCTGATCGCAACCACTCTCATGACGCCTCCTGAATCTGGGTTTGCCGCGCCGCGGCGAGCAAGGACTGATGCGTCGGCGCACCGGGAACGTGCGCGGGCCGGCCTACGGCGAACTCCTTGCGCAGCACCGGAATGACATGCTCGCCCAGCAGATCAAGCTGCTCCAGAACCGTCTTCAGCGGCAGACCCGCATGGTCCACCAGGAACAGCTGGCGCTGGTAGTCACCGACGTAGTCCCGGAAGCGCAAGGTCTTGTCGATCACCTGCTGGGGCGACCCGACCGTCAGCGGCGTCTGGGCACTGAACTCCTCCAGGCTCGGACCATGCCCGTACACCGGGGCGTTGTCGAAGTACGGCCGGAATTCGTTCACGGCGTCTTGGCTGTTGGGCCGCAGGAACACCTGGCCGCCCAGACCGACTATGGCCTGGTCGGCGCCGCCGTGGCCATAGTGCTCGAAGCGCTGGCGGTACAACTGCACCATTCGCTTGGTGTGTGACGGCGGCCAGAAGATGTGATTGGCGAAAAACCCATCTCCGTAATGCGCTGCTAGTTCCGCGATTTCGGGGCTGCGGATCGACCCGTGCCAGACGAATGGGGGAACTCCGTCTAGCGGGCGCGGCGCCAGGGTGAACCCGCGCAGCGGGGTGCGGTACTCCCCGCTCCAGTCCACGACGTCGTCGCGCCACAACCGGCGCAACAACTGGTAGTTCTCCACGGTCAGCGGCAGCGCGGTGCGGATGTCCTTGCCGAACCAGGGATAGACGGGGCCGGTGTTGCCCCGCCCCAGCATCAGGTCCACCCGGCCGTCGGCGAGATGCTGCAGCACGCTGTAGTCCTCGGCGATCTTCACCGGGTCGTTGGTGGTGATCAGCGTGGTGGAGGTGGTCAGCGCGATCCGCTCGGTCTGTGCCGCAATGTAGCCCAGCAGCGTCGTCGGCGACGACGGCACGAACGGGGGGTTGTGGTGCTCGCCGGTGGCGAACACGTCCAGGCCGACCTCCTCGGCCTTCTTGGCGATCGTGACGGTCGCCTTAATCCGTTCTGCCTCGGTCGGCGCGCGGCCGGTAGTCGGGTCGACGGTGACGTCTCCGACGGTGAAGATGCCGAACTGCATACCGGTGCTCGTCACGGCGGGGCCTCCTTGGCTCGTTGTTGATCACTCTAGCTGATAGTTGCGAACGCAACTATTTTTTGTGACATTCCCGACCGTGCCGCAGCTAAAGCGGGCCAGCAGACCTGGATGGTCATCGTGAAATCAACTATATTTGGAGGATGGAGACCCGATGGCTCAGCGAGGAGGAGCAGCGGATGTGGCGCGGCTACCTCGACAGCACGCGACTGTTACTGCGGAGTCTGGACCGGCAGCTGACCGCCGACGCGGGCATCAGCCTGGCTGACTTCGAGATCCTGGCGCTGCTGTCGGAGGCTCCGGCGCACCGACTACGAATGAACGAGCTGGCCGACATGACCGTGACGACGCGCAGCGGAGTCACCCGCGCAGTCAAGCGACTGACCGACGCCGGCTGGGTACAGCAGGTCAAGTGCGAGGAGGACAAACGCGGCTTGTTCGCCGAGCTCACCGGATCGGGCGCCGACAAGCTACGGGCAGCCGCGCCCGGCCATGTCCACGCGGTGCGCGCGGGCCTGTTCGACTCGCTGAGTCCCCGCGAAGTGGAGCTGTACACCCACTCCTACGCGCGAATCCGCGACAACCTGCTGTCGCGCTAGGAGATTCTCGGCGAACACAACCGGCCGCCGGAGAAGCTCCCTACGATCGGGCCATGTCGCAATGCCATACGGCGCGTGGGCCGATCGACACCGCAGATCTGGGCGTCACCTTGATGCACGAACACGTGTTCATCATGACCACCGAGATCGCCCAGAACTATCCGGAGGCCTGGGGCGACGAGGACACCCGGGTGGCCGATGCGATCACCCGACTGGACCAGTTGAAGGACGCCGGCGTTGACACCATCGTCGACCTGACCGTGATCGGACTGGGCCGTTACATCCCGCGGATCGCCCGGGTGGCAGCCGGAACCGAACTCAACATCGTGGTCGCCACCGGCATCTACACCTACAACGACGTGCCCTTCTTCTACCACTACCGCGGCCCCGGCACCCTGCTGGACGGCCCGGAGATCATGGCTGACATGTTCGTCCGCGATATCGAGTCCGGCATCGCCGATACGGGGATCAAAGCGGGAATCCTCAAGTGCGCCACCGACGAACCCGGCGTGACCCCCGGGGTGGAGCGGGTCCTGCGCGCAGTCGCGCAGGCCCACCGCCGCACCGGGGCACCGATCTCCACCCATACCCACGCCGGCTTGCGCCGCGGCCTCGAGCAACAGCGCATCTTCGAAGAGGAAGGCGTCGACCTGTCCCGGGTGGTGATCGGGCACTCCGGGGACAGCACGGACCTGGGCTATCTGGAGGAGCTGATCGCGGCCGGTTCGTATCTGGGCATGGACCGATTCGGCATCGACGCGATCCTGCCGTTCGAGGACCGGGTCAACACGGTGGCGCAGCTGTGCGAGCGCGGCCACGCCGACAAGATGGTGCTCTCCCACGACGCGAACTGTTACTTCGATGCGCTACCCGGCGAACTGAGTTCGGTGACCGCCCCGAACTGGCATTACCTGCACATCCACAACGACGTGATCCCGGCCCTGCGGCAGCGTGGCGTCACCGATGAACATCTGCACACCATGCTGGTGGACAACCCGCGCAGAATACTGGCGCACAGCGGCGGCTACTGACCCCTCGCCGTCACCGCACCGGGGAGCGGCAATGCCAGCGACCTGGCCAGTGCGTGCAGCCGCTCGCGGGTGGCGGCGGCAGGATCGCTGAGCCGCAGCTGCAGGAGTTCGCGCGCCGCGGCCTGCAATACCCGGGCGGTGTAGTCGGGATCGGGTAGGTCGGGGTAGCTGCGCAGCAACTCCCCAGCTAGGTAGGCGCGCACGATTTCCTGCGCCTGCCCAAGACGCTGGTGCAGTTCCGGGGGTGCGCCCTGCGGCGGGAAGAGGAACAGTCGCCAGGTCGCAGGATGCGCATCGGCGGCTTGAACCACACTGTCGAATCTGTCGACCAGGTCGCCGTCGCCGCCCGCCGAATCCGCCCCTGCGGCGATCACCTCGGCGAACTGGGCGCCCGCCCGCGCGACCTCGCGATCGATCAGGGCGACGAAGAGGCCAGCCGGGTCTCCGAACTGCTGGTAGATGAGGGAGCGGTTGATGCCCGCCTCACTCGCTATCCGATTCGGAGTGGCGGCGTGGAAACCCTCTGCGTCCACGATCGCGTGGGTGACGTCGAGGATCTGACGCCGCCGGGCCTCGGCGGTCAAACGCCGCCGTGACTGCCCCGAAGTCATGGTTGACAGCCTAACTAACAGTCTGTTACTTGTGTAACTTACAATATGTTAGTTCCCTGGAGACGCGTCATGCCTAAGTACTACCCCGAGCTGGCCCAACGTGTGCGCAGTCAGCGCGAGCTGCAGCCCGGCCTCTACGGCGATATCGACTTCGACACTCAGCCCTTCCGCACCACCACCGATCCAGCTGACCGATCCTCCCTACCGGAGTGGGTCGCCGACCGCGCTCCCTACCTGTCCGACGAGCGAGCCGTCGAGCTGATCTGCATCGCGACCCTGCTCGGGGACGTGGTGGCAGACCCCTATGCGAGCCTGATGTCCGAGTACAGCGTCGCGTCCCTGATCGGCATGCTTCAGTTGGCCTGCCGGAAAGGCATCGACGCGGTCGCCGACGCACCGCCCGAGTTGGTGGCATTCATCGCCGACATGGAAGCGACACCGCCGTGGCTGGACATGAAGCTGGTGCGTGAGGGCGCGCGGTACTCGCGAGTCCCAGCGGCCTTGCTCGCGCCGTTCGTCACCCGGGGCGCCTTCATCGCCACCTTCGTCAACACCTACGCGGCGCTGCCGATGGCACTGACCGGCGCCTTGTCCGGCCGCCGTTCGGCGCGTCGGGTCAACGAGACCACCAGCTTCTTCGCCGTAACCACCCTGCCCGGGGCCTTGGAGCGCCATGGTCGCGGCTTCGAGGCGGCGGCCATGGTGCGCCTGATGCACTCGATGGTTCGCTACAACGCGCTCAAACGTTCCGCGAAGTGGGACGCCGATGTCTACGGCATTCCGGTGCCTCAGGTCGACCAGATGCCGGCCGGCATGATCAATCTCTACCTGCTGGCCACGGACGCCCAGCGCGCAGGGCGCACCGAATTCACCAAAAGCGAACGCGCCGTTGTCGAATTCACCCGCTACCGGGCGTTTCTTCTCGGTCTGCCCGAGGAACTGCTGCCGACCACCCCGGGCGAGATCATTCACCTCTTTCATACCCGCGCGGCGCTGCTGCGCGACGACTTCGACGACGCCACCTGCGGGGAGATGGTGCGCTCGACCATGGCCGCCTACCTGCGACCGGTCGACACTCGATGGGAACGTATCGCCGATGCGGTCGAAAAGAGCTACAGCAAAACAGCATTCACCAAGGCGTTCTGCAACGGCGACCGCGCAGTCGCCAAGACCATGGGCGTCTCCATAGGTGTGGGCGACTACCTGCGCGTCGGGATGACAGCACCGTTCATCATCGGGCGTCTGATGGCAGTGCGGTGGGCCAACCGGGTCCCGGCGCTGCGTCAGATGACCGACGACTACATGGTGCGGCTCGTCAAGCTCCGACTGAATACCTATGGCAAGCCCGAATTCACCAGCGACGCAGACGACTACACGCCCGCTGGGCAGCTGGCCTGAGGTCCCCCGTCACCAGACCAGGCGGGCCAGGTAGGTCTGCGCGTATTCCCGGACGGCGGCGGTGTCGTTGATATCGAGCACACCCGCGCGGTTGGTGAGCAGTGATCCCACCAGGCGCACCAAGATCTCCGCGGCGGTCAGGACCGTGTCGTCGGGCATGGTCACGCCACACAGCCGCAGCGTCGCAGCGACCAGGTGACTGGCACGCAGCAGCGCTTTTTCGCCGCTGGGCGTGTTGATGCCGACGAGCAGTTCCGGCTCGGTCTCGATGATCGCGGTGGCCAGCGGGCTTTCGGTGATGCGGCGCATCGCCAGGGTGAAGCACTCCACGATTGCACCTGCGGCGTCCTGCGCCCGGGCGGCCTGGCCCAGCTCGACAAAGAGGGCCTGGGTATCGGTCTCCACGAGCTGTTCGAAGAGCGCTTCCTTGGTGGGGAAGTGCCGGTACAACGTTCGCCGGCTCACGCCGGCACGCTGGGCGACCGAATCGATGTTGGCTCGGCGAAACGCATGCCGCGCGAACTCCACCCGGGCGGCGTCGAGGATGGCGCCCGCCGTGCCACTCACGGGTTCGCCGACCTTGACTACTGCCGGACCGGCCATCTCGTTCATCCTGTCATGTTGCGAGTGAGCTGGACCGGCGCGCAGACCGCGGTCGGGACGCCCCCACGTGTTATCGTGGCACAAATACATGAATTTGTGTCATTGTGCAGAGGATCTGCTAGCAACCGGAGGTCTTGGATGTCCACGCACTACCCCGAGCTCCACGAGCGCGTCCGCCGTCAGGCCGAGCTGCTGCCCGAGCTCTACGGTGGCCTGGACTTCGATGTGCAGCCCTACCGCACCACGACCGACCCCAACGACGTCGCGTCGCTGCCGGGCAAGCCCGAAACCCGAGCAAAGCTGCTGGCCGACGAGGCCGCCGTCGAGCTGATCACCACGGCCACCTGGCTGGGCGACGTGGTGTCAGACTCCTACGCGGCACTGATGGGCCAGTACAGCGTCAGCACCCTGATCGGCATGCTCAAGCAGGCTTGCCGGCAAGGTATCGACACGGTGCCCGACGCCCCGCCGGAGTTGGCCGCGTTCATCGCCGACATGGAGTCCACACCGGACTGGCTGGACATGGACCTGGTGCACAAGGGCGCCGAGCACTCCCGGCTCCCGATGGCTCTGCTGGCACCGTTCGTGGTCCGCGGCGCATTCATCGCGACCTTCCTCAACACCTACGCCGCGCTGCCGATGGCGCTGACCGGCGCACTGTCGGGCAAGCGTGCCGCCGGACGGGTCAACGAGACCACCAGTTTCTTCGCGGTCACCACGCTGCCGGGCGCGCTGGACCGGTACGGACCGGGCTTTGAGGCGGCCGCCATGGTGCGGCTGATGCACTCGATGGTCCGGTTCAACGCACTCAAGCGCTCCCCGAAGTGGGACATCGGCATCTACGGGCTGCCGATTCCGCAGATCGACCAGATGCCGGCCGGGATGATCAACCTCTTCGTGCTGGCGATGGACGCCCGTCGCCAGGGACGTACGGAGTTCACGTCGAGCGAGCGCGCCCAGGTCGAGTTCACCCGCTACCGCTGCGTTCTCCTGGGCCTGCCCGAGGAGATGCTGCCGACCACACCCGACGAGATCATCCGCGTGTTCAGTGCCCGCGCTGCGCTGCTGCGCGACGACTTCGACGACTCCACCTGCGGGGAGCTGGTCCGTTCGACGATGGCCGCCTACCTGCGGCAAGAGAACACCTTGAGTGAGCGTATCGCCGACGCGGTCGAAAAGAGCTACAGCAAAGCCTTTTTCGTCAAGACGTTCTGCGGTGGAAAACGCGACGTCGCCGCCAAGATGAGTGTCACCCTCAGTGCGGGTGACTATCTGCGGATCGCCCTGACGGCACCGTTTGTGACCGGCCGCCTCCTGCTGGTGCAACAGGCCGTACGCATCCCCGGCCTGCGCGGCCCGACCAACGCCTACGTACTCCGACTGCTCAAGAAGCGGCTCAAGGCCTACGGAACGCCCGAATTCACCAGCGACGCGGCCGAGTACACCCCGTCCGGCAGGGCCGCCTGAGCGCCCTCGCCACGTACCGTCGGGTGCCGAGTCTCCCAGCCGCGTAGCTTCTCGCGGCACGGCTGCTCCACCAAGGCGTAACTGACCGCGGCGATCGCGACGGTGAAGGCCATCGTCAGCGCCAGCACGACCGCCATGACCCCGGTGAACGCGAAACGGCCGATCACCGGGAACACCATGTCCAGCGCCGCCAGGTGCCAGATGAAGATTCCGTAGGACCAACGACCCAACGTCACCATCGGCGCACTGCCCAAGAACCGGTGCCGCACGTCGGGGCGATCCAGCACCAGCGGGGCCAGCAGCGACCACGCCAGCACACCGCCCATGGCGGTACGCACGATGAACTGGCCGACCGTGGCCGAGGTCAACCCTTCCGGCCCTGCCAGCGGTGACGCCGCCACCAGAAACGCCACCAGGGTCACGCCTGCCATCGGCAGCCGCCGACGCGCCAGCCGGTGCACCCAGCCGACCGGGGTGTAGACCCACTCGGCCAGCAACATGCCCGCCCCGAACCAGCAGCCGTAGGCGGGCGCCCAGTTCAGCGGGTTCACCCCGACCGGTGTGTGGATCCGCAGAAAACCCCACCCCAGGCTCAGCAGCGCCAATCCCGCGATCGCCGGGATCCGGGCACGAACCGGTAGCCGGCGGGCCCCCCAGGCCAAGAACGGCAGCATCAGATAGAAGCTGACCTCGACCGCCAGGCTCCACATCTGGGTCAGTCCCGGCGTCAGCGTCAACGGAATGTAGATCTGCGTCAGCGTGAGATTCGCCAGCCAGACGGTCAAGCTGGCCCCGCCCGCATCGGGCAGCAGCGCCAGTATCACCACCACCGACACCAGGTAGGCCGGCAGGATCCTCACCACCCTCGACCTCAGGTAATGCCCGGTGGGCGGCGTGGGACGCAGCCCACGGGCAGCCGCCGCATGGCCCCGCCACAGCAGGAATCCGCTCAGCGCGAAGAACACCGCCACCGCCATGTCGAAGCGGCCCCACAACCGGCCGCTGATGCCCGACGAATGTCCGGTCTGAAACGCGACGTGGGTGATGACCACCCCGATTGCCGCGCAGGCGCGCATACCCTCGACAGCGGGCAGGAAGCTGCGTGCGCCACCCACCTGCTGTTTCATCTGATTTCCGACCGGGGCATCGATGGACACACAGTAGCTGTTTCATCTAGTGCTGTTAGGGTCGAACAGATTTAGGTACGGATTTAAGGAGGAAGCGGCGACGTGAACCGAGCAATCATGATGCGTATCGCGGCATGCGCAGTCATGGGCCTCGGCGCCGCCCTGATGGTCGCGGCAATGTTGCTGTCCACCTACACGGTGGGCAAGATCGCCAAGATCCCGCTGGACATCGATGTCACCCTGATCGGCAACGGCAGCGGCGCCGCACTGGACCCGGAGTCCCTCGGTGGTGAACACGCCATCGTCGATCAGGACGTCCCCCTGGTATCCCAGCAGCAGATCACCGTCGAGTCGCCTGCCAATGCCGACGTGGTGACCCTGCAGGTCGGCTCGTCGTTGCGGCGCGCTGACCGGCAGAGGGAAGCCGGCCTGCTGCTCGCGATCGTCGACACCGTGACCCTGAACCGTACGACCGCGCAGGCCATCTCCGATGACACTCACCCGGGTGGCTCGGTGCAGCGGCCGCGCAACTTCGAAGACGAAGCTCCGCCCACCAACATCGCACTGCCTCACGAGGGACTGACGTACCGGTTCCCGTTCGAGACCAAGAAGCAGTCCTACGAGTACTTCGACCCGATCGCGCAGAAGGCATATGAGGCCAACTACGAGGCCGAGGACGACGTCAACGGGCTGACCACCTACCGGTTTGTGCAGAACGTCGGCTACGACAGTGACGGCAGGCTGGCCGAGCCGGTCCGTTACCCCTCGCTGTACGGCCACGACGAAGACGGTGAGATCACCGCCCCCGGCCGGATCTGGAACATCGAGGGCGCCGACCCCGACGAGGACGTCACGATGACGCGGTACTACGCCGCGCAGCGGACGATGTGGGTGGACCCGGTCTCGGGCACCATCGTGAAGTCGAAGGTGCACGCCAACCACTACTACGCCCGCGATCCGCTCCAGCCGGAGGTCGCGCTGGCCGACTACACGGTCACCAGCGCCGAGGAGACCATCGAAGCGCAGGTCAACGCGGCCCGCAACGAGCGCGACCGGTTCGCGCTGTGGTCCCGCATCCTGCCGATCACCTTCGCCGCCGCGGGGTTGATCTGCCTGATCGGAGGGGTGCTGATCGGCTGGTTCAGCCTGCCGGCCGAGGCCGCTCTGGCCCGTGCCGGTCGCGATGGCTCCGAAGGTGGGTTCTTCGGTGGATTCGCACCCAAGGCACCGATGGCAGAACGTCCTTCCGGAGCTGAGGCTGAGACCGAGAAGCTGCCGACGCAACGTCCCCAGCTGGACCGCCCGGCGGGGCCACCGGAATCGAGCCCCTCGGATTCGGTTCCCGACCAGCCGTAGTTCCGCTGTGGTGCGAGCCGGGCGCTGGGTTGCGCCGTGCTATGCACTCGGGCTGACTCTGCTCATCCTGGCGCCCCTGCTGCGCCCGGGTTACTTCCTGATGCGCGACGCCGTCTCGACACCGAGGTCGTACCTGACCGGATCGGCTCTGGGGCTGGGCGAAGCGGCTCCGCGCGCGGTGCCGCAGGACTTCGCGGTGGCGCTGGCATCGCGGATGTTCGACGGCGGCTACGTGGTCAAGGCGCTGCTGTTCGCGGGTCTGTGGCTGGCAGGCTGCGGTGCCGCACGCCTGGCGGCGGAGGCGCTTGCCGATGCCGGGCTGCCCGGTCAGCTGGTGGCGATCACCGTGGCGCTCTGGAATCCCTATGTGGCCGAGCGCCTGCTCCAGGGCCATTGGAGCCTGCTGGTCGGCTACGGCTGTCTGCCCTGGGTGGCGGTGGCCATGCTGAGATTGCGTTCCGGCGCCTCCGGGCTGTGGGGGTTGGCGTTCTTCCTGGCATTGGCCGGGTTGACCCCGACCGGGCTGATCCTGGCCGCGGTGGTGGCGCTGGTCTGCGTCGCGGGGCCCGGCGTCGGACCGCCACGCTGGTGGTGCACGGTGAGCACGATGGCGATCGCGGCAACGGCCGCACTGCCCTGGCTGATGGCGTCGGCACTGAGCTCGGGGTCCGCGCGCGGCGAGGCGCTCGGAGCGGCGGTGTTCGCGGCGCGTGCGGAGCCCGGGCTGGGCACGCTGGGCAGTCTTGCCGGGCTCGGCGGGATCTGGAACGCCGAGGCGGTTCCCGGCTCACGCCGAACGGCTTTCGCGCTGGTGGCGACCGCAGTGTTCGTCGGTGTGCTGGCGCTGGGGTGGTCCTCGGTCCGAGACCTGCCTGCGGTGCGGCCGCTGCTGATCCTGGCGGGCGCGACGGTGCTGGTTTTCACCCTGTTGGCCACCGGGCCAGGCCTGGTCGCGCTGCGCTGGGCGACCGATGTCGTGCCCGGGCTCGGCATGCTGCGCGACGGCCAGAAGTGGGTGGCGCTGGCGGTGCCGGGCTACCTGTTGGCCGGGGCCGGAGCGGTCCTGGGCCTGCGGGATCGGTTGCCGCCGGCGCGGGCGGCCCTGGCGTGCTGCCTTGCTCTGCTGGTCGTTCTGCCTGACTTGACCTGGGGAGTGGCCGGTCAACTGACTCCGGTGCAGTATCCGCCGGGGTGGGCAGCGGTGGCGGCCAAGATCAACGCCGACCCGCGACCGGTAGCGGTATTGCCGGCCGACACCATGCGCCACTTCTCCTGGGCCGGTTCGGCTCCGGTACTCGATCCGTTGCCCCGCTGGGTGCGTGCCGAGGTGCTCACCACCGGCGATCTGACGGTCGGTGGCCAGACGGTGCCGGGCGAGGGCACTCATGCCCGCGAGGTGCAGGAGGCGTTGTTGTCCGGGGCCGAGCCCACCACGCTGGGCGTGCAGGGAGTGGGCTGGGTGGTCAACGAGACAGCCGTGGACGGCGAGATCGGCGCGGCAGCCAAGACCCTGACTCGACTGCCGGTGTCCTACCGCGACGCCGACCTGACCCTGTACCGGGTCGGTGGGCGCGCGCCCAAGGTCGCGGCCGGCCAGCGCCGGGCCGCCATGGTCGCGCATCTGGTGTGGCTGACCCTGCTCCTGGTGGGCGCGGGCGGGCTGGCGGTGGCGTCGATGCGGCGACGCGTGCGCGACTAACGGCGAAGCTCGCCGTGCAGGACGGTCACGGCGTGACCGATCAAGATGACCCGGTCGCCGTCACAGCGAACCCGCAGTTCACCGCCGCGCCCTGAGGCCTGCTCGGCCGAGAACTCCTCCACCCCCAGGCGCGGTCCCCACAGCGCGGCCAGAGTGCAGTGCGCTGATCCGGTCACCGGATCCTCGGGCACTCCGAATCGGGGCGCGAACACCCGGCTCACGACGTCGGCGCCGCCGTCACCGGCCGCCGTCACCACGATCGCGCGGGCATCAACCTTCGCTAACGACGCCGTGTCCGGTTGCAGCGCACGGACCTCGGCGGCCGATCCGGCCTCCACAACCACATCCAGGTTTCCCCGCCACACCGACCGGATGCTCACCTGGGGCAAGCCCGCCACCAGCTCCGGTGTCGGCGACTCGCCGCGCACCGGATCCGCCGGAAATCCCATACTGATCGCACCATCGGCATCCGTCGTGCACGACAGCAACCGGGAGCCCGCCTGGAAGGACTGCTCCCCGCCCAGGACATGCGCACTGGCCAGGGTTCCCGAGCCGCACAACGCCAATTCGGCCACCGGGCTGAACCACCGCAGAGCTCGTGGACCGGACCCAGCATCGGCTGGTCCGATGAAAGCTGTTGCCGGGTGGTTGAACTCTGCCGCCACCGCCTGCATCCACGAGGTCTCGGCCGGGCCATCCAGCAGCACCACACCGGTGGGGTTCCCCCGGAACCTGACCGCCGTAAACGTGTCGACTACATATGCCGCTACGGGCACCTAGACGTCCAGAAAGCGGGAACGCACGTCGGGAGACGGCACCGGACAGGTGTCATGGCGGCCACCGAGCCGGTAGCGGATCGCGGCGAAGCGGTCGTAGAGCCAATCACGCAGTCCTGCCGGAATCAGGCGCGCCGCCAGCAGCAGCCGAAAGGGGCCACCGAGATAGCTCAGCACCTGCAGAGCCGCAGCCGACCGCACAGCGATTCGCTCATCGGGCCGGTCAGGGTTCTGCACGAAGACCATCGAGTCGAGATCCTGCAGACCCGGATGGCGCTCGATGACGCTGCGAGCGAAGTCACTGTCTAGTGCCGCAAATCGCAGCGTGCCCCGCCGGTCGAACCGCAGGATCGTCTGGACCGATCGATTGCAGATTCCGCAGACGCCGTCGTAGAGCAACACCGGCATAGCGTGATCGTCGGGCATCGCCGCACCTTCCGCTGTCTGCACACTGCTACGGCCAGTATGCCCCGGTAGGACGTCCGACACCGAGATAGGGTCACGGCGTGGAGCACACGGCGACCGAGATCGCGGCCGCGGTTCAGCGCGGCACGCTGACGGCCCGAACCGCTACGGAGCAGGCACTACACCGGATCGAGCAGACGCAGCCGGCGTTCAACGCGTGGCAGGTGATCCGCCACGACGCGGCTTTGGCCGAGGCGGACGACGTCGATGCCCGCGCCGACCGCGGTTCGCTCCCGCTGGCGGGCGTTCCGATCGCCATCAAGGACAACATCGCCGTCGCCGGCGAACCGATGCGCGACGGCTCACTGGCCACGATCGCCACGCCGCAGAGCTCCGACCACGAGATCGTTCGCCGTCTCCGCGCGGCCGGCGCGGTAATTGTCGGCCTCACCCGTGTCCCCGAGCTCTGTGTTTGGGGCGCAACCGATTCCGCCTTCGGCGTGACCCGCAATCCGTGGAATCCCGAGCGCACCCCCGGAGGCTCGTCCGGAGGCTCCGCGGCCGCGGTCTCGTCCGGGGCGGTGCCCATCGCCCATGGAAACGACGGCATGGGCTCGATTCGGATCCCCGCGGCGTGCTGCGGTCTGGTGGGACTCAAGCCTGGTCTCGGGGTCGTGCCGGTTGGCGAGGCGCAGACCTCGTGGGGAGGTATGTCGGAGAACGGACCGCTCGCGACCACGGTCGCCGATGCAGCGCTGATGTTCTCGGTGATGGCCGATAACCCCGGCGCGGCGCAACTGATCGAACCGTCCGCGTTGCGGATCGCCGTGTCGACGTCGGCTCCCGGACCCGCAACGCCTGTCGCGCATGCGTGGGCCGAGGCGGCCCGTCGCAGCGCTGACCTGCTTCGCGCCGTTCACGTCGTTCGGTCGGCGACCCCGCGCTACCCGGCAACGCTGATGAGTACTACTGCCCTGGCGTTGTGGACAGCGGGTGTTGCCGCCGACGCACATGCGTGCACCGATATCTCACAATTGGAGCGGCGTAACCGTGTCCATGTGCGGATCGGCGATGTTGTCTACCGGCGCGGCCTTTCCCACCCCAAGGGGCGCGAGGTCTGGCGGCGCCGGGCGCTGGATTTCTTCACCGACACCGATGTCCTGATCACGCCGGCGCTGGCTCAACCTCCGATCAAGTCGCGTCGCTGGTCCGAGCGCGGCTGGCTCACCTCTCTGCTCGCCAATGCGCGATACGCCCCCTTCGCCGCACCGTGGAACATGGTGGGCTGGCCCGCGATGACCGTGCCCGCGGGACTCGACAACCACGGCCAACCGGTCTGCGTGCAGTTGGTCGGCAGACCCGGATCAGAACGGACGTTGTTGGGCCTCGCCGCTCAGCTCGAGCAGCTCCAGCCGTGGCGACGCACGCCCTGAGCAGACATCCACGGCGTAGCGAGCGCCGCACGCGTCAGATCACACCGCTGACGTAGCGGCGTTCTCGGACCGCCTCCAACACGGTGTGCAGGCCCTCGGCGCTCTGGCGCCAGGAGAATTCGGCGCTGCGGGCCTGCGCCTTGGCCCCGAGCTGCTCGCGCAGGACCGGATCGGTGAGCAGCCCATGCAGTTGCTCGATCAGCTCGTCGCGGTCATCGACCAACACCCCCGTGACGCCATCGACGATCGAATCGGTCAACCCACCGGAGGCCCGGTAGCCGATGGTGGGGACGCCGTGCTGGCCCGCTTCGATGACCGCCAAGCCCCAGCCCTCCTTACGGGAGGGCAGCACGTGCACCCACGCCCTTTGCACCAGTTCATGTTTGGTGACCTCGTCCACATGGCCGTGAAAGGTCACCGCGTCGGTGATCCCGAGTCCCGCGGCGTGCTCCCCCAACCGGTCATCCCACCAGCCGCCGCCGATCACGTCGAGATGCAGGCCCGGCACCCGGTCCCGCAGCGCGGCAACGGCGTCCAGGGCGTCCTCGATCTGCTTGTGCGGCACCAACCGGGACAGCACCACCACCCGCGGTGTTGCCGAACGGGGGTGTGCCAAGGTGTCCGGCGGCGCCTCATCCAGGCCGTTGCGCACCACGGCGATGCGTTCGGCGCCCACCCCGAGCTCGATCAGGTCGCGCACCGAGGGCAGCGAGACGGTCAGGTACTGGTTGCGCCGGTTCAGCCGGGGCGATAGCCGCGACTCCACCAGCCAGCCGATCCGGCTGAGCACTGGCCCGGCAACGGGCCACTGCTCACGGTGGCAGTGGTGCACCAGCACCGCGACCCGCCGCCCGTAGGCGAGCCGGGCCAGAAACGGCAACCCGTTCTGGGTGTCGATCACCGCGTCGGGCCGCACCCGCCGCAGCTGGCCAAGGCCGAACCGCGCGGCGACCATGGCGGCCCCCGCCCACAGATACACGGTGTACGGCCCGCCGCGGCGGTTGATGTGCACCCCGTCGACGACCTCACGTTTCGGCGCACCCGGGTAACGGGCTGTGCGCAGGGTGACCGCAACGCCGGCGGCGGCCAGCTCGGCACCGATGCGCTGGAGATAAGTCTCGCTGCCGCCGCCCTGCGGATGCCCGGTGTCACGCCAGCACAGCAGCAGGACCGAACGCACAGCAGACACGCCGACCAGGGTAGTCGTCTGATTCGGGGCCTAGGCTTGCCCGGTGGCTGGCACCGATCTGTTCGCGCGACGCGCGACGCTGACCCGGTCGGTGCGCCTGCTGTCGCAGTTCCGCTACGAACAGAGCGATCCGGCCCGGTTCTACGGCGCGCTGGCCGACGACACGGCCACCATGATCACCGACCTGTGGCGGGGCACGCGCGGCGACGAGCCGGCCGGCCGGACCCTACTGGACGTCGGCGGCGGGCCCGGCTACTTCGCCACTGCATTCGCCGAGACGGGACTGCGCTACATCGGTGTGGAGCCCGACGCGGACGAGATGCACGCAGCCGGACCGCGACCGGCCGCCGGCGCCGGTAGTTTCGTCCGGGCCTCGGGTATGGCGCTGCCGTTCGCCGATGCCAGTGTCGACATCTGCCTGTCGTCCAACGTCGCCGAACATGTGCCGCGGCCCTGGCAGCTCGGCGACGAGATGCTTCGGGTCACCCGGCCGGGCGGGCTGGTGGTGCTGTCGTACACGGTGTGGCTGGGCCCGTTCGGCGGGCACGAGATGGGCCTGACGCACTATCTGGGCGGACGGCGCGCCGCGCGGCGCTACACCCGCCGGCATGGCCACCCGCCGAAGAACAACTACGGCTCGTCGTTGTTCGCGGTGTCGGCCGCAGAGGGGCTGGACTGGGCCCGCCACACCGGCGCCTTGGTCGCGGCTTTCCCCCGCTATCACCCGCGATGGGCGTGGTCGATCACTTCCGCGCCGGGCATTCGCGAGTTCGGCGTGAGCAATCTCGTGCTGGTTCTAGAGCCCAACCGAACCCATTGACTGCAACGTGTTCTAATCCGCCCGTCAGCTAGGTAGGGTGACGCCCATGGACTCCAGCATCACCGAATACGACACCCTCTTCATCGGCGGTAAGTGGACCGCCCCGGCGACCGACCAGGTCATTGAGGTGCACAGCCCGGCCACCGGCAAGTACGTCGGCAAGGTGCCGCTGGCGACCAAGGCCGACGTGGACGCCGCGGTGGACGCCGCCCGTGCCGCCTTCGACTCCGGACCGTGGCCGTCCACCCCGCCGGCCGAGCGAGCCAAGGTCATCGCCGCGGCCATCAAGCTGATGGAAGAGCGCAAGGACCAGTTCACCGGACTGCTGGGCGCCGAGACGGGTCAGCCCCCGCTGAGCGTCGAGACCATGCACTGGATGAGCTCGCTGGGCGCCCTGAACTTCTTCGCCGGCCCCGCCGTCGACGAGGTCAGCTGGGAAGAAGTGCGCACCGGCGCCTACGGTCAGACGATCGTGAGCCGCGAGCCGATCGGCGTGGTCGGGGCAATCGTGGCCTGGAACGTGCCCCTGTTCCTGGCGGTCAACAAGCTCGGCCCGGCCCTGCTGGCCGGCTGCACGGTGGTGCTCAAGCCGGCCGCGGAGACCCCTTTCAGTGCCAACCTGCTGGCACAGACATTCGCCGACGCGGGCCTGCCCGAGGGTGTGCTGTCGATCGTGCCCGGTGGCGCCGAGACCGGCCAGGCCCTGACCTCCCACCCCGGGGTGGACATCTTCTCCTTCACCGGCAGCTCGGCCGTCGGCAAGGAGATCGGCAAGCGCGCCGCGGACCTACTCAAGCCGTGCACGCTGGAGCTCGGCGGCAAGTCGGCGTCCATCGTGCTCGAGGACGTGGACCTGGCTTCGGCCATCCCCATGCTGGTGTTCTCCGGCATCATGAACACCGGCCAGGCCTGCGTGGCGCAGACCCGCATCCTGGCGCCGCGCTCCCGCTACGAGGAGGTCGTGGAGGCGGTCAAGAACTTCGTCACCGCGCTGCCGGTCGGCCTGCCGGATGACCCGGGCGCCCAGATCGGTTCGCTGATCAGCGCCAAGCAGCGCGAGCGGGTCGAGGGCTACATCGCCAAGGGCATCGAGGAAGGCGCCCGGCTGGTCTGCGGTGGTGGCCGCCCCGAAGGCCTGGAATCCGGCTTCTTCGTCGAGCCGACGGTGTTCGCCGACGTGGACAACTCCATGACCATCGCCCAGGAGGAGATCTTCGGGCCGGTGTTGTCGATCATCGCCTACGACACCGAGGACGACGCGATCGCGATCGCCAATGACTCGGTGTACGGCTTGGCCGGCAGCGTCTGGACCGCCGATGTGCCGCGCGGGATCGAGATCGCCAGCAAGATCCGGACCGGCACCTACGGGATCAACTGGTACGCCTTCGACCCGTGCTGCCCGTTCGGCGGCTTCAAAAACTCCGGCATCGGCCGAGAGAACGGCAAAGAGGGTGTGGAGCACTTCACTCAGCAGAAGAGCGTGCTGATGCCGATGGGCTACACCCTGCAGAGCTGAACACGTCGACTATGAGGCAAGGCCGCCGGCGGCGCGGGATCGCGCCCGCCGGCGGCTTCACCGCTGAGCAATGCTCAGAAGGCGTCCTCGGGTAGGTCCATCAACGCGAGGTCCTCGCTTTCCACGATGAGCCGATCCGATCCCAGTCGGGGTAGGACGTTGGCTGCGAAGAACCGTGCCGCGGCGACCTTTCCGCGGTAGAAGTTCTGTTCGTCTCCGGATGCCCCTTGGTCTAGTGCGGTCATCGCGATCTCAGCCTGACGCAGTAGCAGCCAGCCGATCACCAGGTCACCGACCGCCAGCAGAAACCGCACCGAACCCAAGCCAACCCGATAGAGCTCACGGGGCTCCTGTTGCGACCCGAGCATGTATCCGGTCATGGCTGCCACCATGGCTCGCGCGTCATCGAGCGCGGTCGCCAGCAGTTTGCGTGAGTCCGCCAGTTCCGGGTGGCCGTCGGCGCTGTCCAGCACCGCCTCGATCTCCCCGACCAGATGTGCCAGCGCCACACCACGATCGCGGGCGATCTTGCGGAAGAAGAAGTCCTGCGCCTGGATCGCGGTGGTGCCCTCGTAGAGCGAGTCGATCTTGGCGTCCCGGATGTACTGCTCGATCGGATAGTCCTGAAGGAAGCCCGAGCCACCGAACGTCTGCAGTGACTCGGTCAGGTACTGATAGGCCCGTTCCGAACCGACCCCTTTGACGATGGGGAGCAGTAGGTCATTGACGCGTTCGGCCATCTCGGCGTCGGCGCCGGACACGTGCATGGCGACCTGCGGGTTCTGGTGGGCTGCGGTGTAGAGGTACAGCGCACGCATGCCTTCGGCGTAGACCTTCTGCATCATCAGGGCCCGCCGCACATCCGGGTGGTGGAGGATTGTCACCCGCGGCGCAGACTTGTCGGTCATCTGGGTCAGGTCGGCGCCCTGAATGCGCGACTTGGCATACTCCAGCGCATTGAGGTAGCCCGTGGACAACGTCGCGATCGCCTTGGTACCGACCAGCATTCGCGCATATTCGATGACGTGGAACATCTGCGCGATCCCGTTGCGGGTGTCGCCGACCAACCACCCCTTGGCCGGCACACCGTGCTGGCCGAAGGTCAGTTCACAGGTGGTCGAAACCTTCAGCCCCATCTTGTGTTCCAGTCCGGTGACGAACACCCCGTTGCGCTCACCGGGCTCCCCGGTCTCGGGATCCGGCAGGAACTTGGGGACCAGAAACAGGCTGAGCCCCTTGGTTCCCGGCCCGGCGCCTTCGGGGCGGGCCAGGGTCATGTGCATGATGTTCTCGAAGAGGTCGTCGCTGTCACCGTTGGTGATGAAACGCTTGACCCCGTCGATGTGCCAGCTGCCGTCGGGCTGCTCGACGGCCTTGGTCCGGCCCGCCCCGACATCCGACCCCGCGTCGGGCTCGGTGAGCACCATAGTGGCGCCCCAGTTCCGGTCGATCGCCATGGCCGCCCAGTGTCGCTGCTGCTCGTTGCCCAGGCCGTAGAGAATGTTGGCGAAGATCGGGCCGGTCATGAACATGAACACCGCCGGGTTGGCACCCAACGCCAGTTCGTTGATGGCCCAGGACACCATCGCCGGCGCCGGCACGCCGCCGACCTCCTCGCTCAGACCGATCCGGAACCACTCGCCGGCCTGCCAGGCCCGCAGGGAGTCCTTGAACGGTTCGGGCAGTGTCACGTGGTGGGTGGCCGGATCGAACACCGGTGGATGGCGGTCGCCAGCGGCGAACGACTCGGCGACCGGCCCTTCGGCCAGCCGGGCGGCTTCGGCCAGCATCTGGCGCACGGTGTCGCCATCGAGGTCTCCGAACGCGCCGTCAGCCAGGCACTGCTCCAGGCCCAGCAGCTCGAACAGATTGAATTCCAGATCGCGGACATTGCTCTTGTAATGAGCCATGGGTCCAGCATGCACCTTGGCGCTGCGCAGGTCGGCGGAATCGCGACGTTTCAGCGCACCCTAACGCACCACGTGCAAACCCCACTGCCGCAGGAACGGATCCAGCAGGACGAAGTCGGTGGAGTAGTCATCGTCGACCGGTCCGCCCATCAGCAGACCGACCGCACTGACGGTGCCGTCCGGGTTGACCACGTAGCCGGGACTGCCGCTGTCGCCGATCGTGCTGTACACATCGGTCTCCACAAGATTGCCGACGATGGCGCTGACGGGACCGCAGGTCTCACCGGTCTGCGCACCGATCTTGCAGATCGTCATCCCGACGTGAATCTGGTCGGCGGTCAACACATTGGCCACCGGGTACCGGCCGGCGATCCTGCCGTTGGGCTGGCCGGCGGCGGGATCGAGCCGGATGATGGCGGCGTCACGGTCCTCGCCGTTGTTCTCACTTGCGGTGATCCGGCCCAGCGGCGTCTCGAAGACATCGGTCCATTCCGAGCCGTCGTGCGAATCGCAGTGTCCGCTGGTCAGCAGGAAGTAGTCGCCGTGGTCGTTCGCAGTGACGAATCCCGCCGTACAGCTGCTGTTGTCGTCCAGCACCTCGATCCCGGGCATCGGCGCGGCCGCTACCGGGCCGGCGAACGCCAGTCCCGCGGCCGCTATCAGTCCGGCCCACGCTGCCCTGGTCATCAGGTGTCCAAAACCGCGGCCACTTTGGCCTCGACATCGCCCAGGCCGGCCAGGTCGATACCGAATCGGTCGGTCAGCGCCGCACAGACCTGTGCGGCATCGTCGAAACGCACGCGCTCGGTGCCGCCACCGGCGTGGACGGTGAGGTGCCGACCGCGCAGATTCCAGCGGGCGTCGTCCATGACCAGCGCGGCGCTGAGGCCGACGACGAAGTTCGATTCGGGATGGGTGGACACATACCAACTGCCCACCTGCATGTCGATCAGGGGCCGTGGCTGCATACCCAGGATGTACAGCGGCCGCCAGCGCTCACCGATCAGCGTCTCGACCACCCACTCGTCCGCGTCGTCGCCGAGCCGACGCAGCCGAAACGGTTCGTGCGAGGTCTGCTGGACACGCTCGGAAATCATCGGGATGGGCGCCGGCGGCGTCTGCCCACCGAAGCCCACGTCGACCAGATAGCGCTGATCGGCTCCCGGGATCGTCACCGCCAGGGCCTGGTGGGTCTGCGGACTCGGCGGGCCGTCCACGCCTTGCGGGGTCATCCAGACCACCCGGGCCGCCAGCCGCTCGGCACCGAATCCGAGCGCGCAGAGCACCTCGCGCATCAGGTTGTTGTGCTCGTAGCAGTAGCCGCCGCGGGAGCGCGCGACCAGCTTGGCAGTCAGCGCCCCGGCGCTGAGGTCGGTCACCGGCACACCCATCAGCGGATCGAGATTCTCGAAGGGGATGCGGCGGACGTGGGCGGCCACCAGGGCGCCCAACGTGTCATGCGTCGGCTCAGTACCCCCGTGATAGCCAATGCGGTCGAAGTAGGCCTGCAGGTCGATGCGGAACTCCCCTCGGCTCTGGAGAACAGTGCGCTGATGGTATCCACCGCCGGGCCTGAGCCGCTAACATGGGCAAAACTAGAACACGTTTCACTTGAGGGGGCCGCGGTGGACGCACCGGACAACGACTGGTCGGACGACCTTCCCCGGCCCATCACGAAGTGGGACCCGGGCCTGACCGAGCGGGTGATGGGACTGCTGCGGCCGTTCATCAAGGGCTACCACCGCTCCGAGGTGCGGGGCCTGGAAACGTTCCCCGCCGGCGGCGCCCTGGTGGTGTCGAATCACTCCGGCGGCCTGTTCGCCATGGACGTACCGGTGTTCGCCACCGGCTTCTACGACACCTTCGGCTATGACCGTCCGGTCTACACGCTGAGCCACGACCTGATCTTCACCGGATTCACCGCCGACTTCTTCCGCAAGACCGGCTTTATCCCGGCCAACCACGCCAACGCCGACGAGGCGCTGCGCTCCGGTGGCGTGGTGGTGGTGTTCCCCGGCGGCGACTACGACGTCTATCGGCCCACCCTGGAAGAGAACACGATCGACTTCGGGGGCCGTAAGGGCTACATCCGCGCCGCGATCAACGCGGGCGTTCCCCTGGTGCCGACGGTCGGCATCGGGGGCCAAGAGAGCCAGTTCTACCTCTCCCGCGGCACCGGCCTGGCCAAGGCCCTGAGGCTGGACAAGCTGATGCGGGTCAAGATTCTGCCGATCTCGTTCGGCTTCCCGTTCGGGCTGTCCGCGGTGTTACCGGTCAACCTGCCGCTGCCCACCAAGATCGTGATGCAGGTCTGCGAGCCGATCGACATCATCGCCGAGTTCGGTGAAGACCCCGACATCGACGCCGTCGACGCCCACGTCCGTGCCGTCATGCAGGAGGCGCTGGACCGGCTCGCCCGCGAGCGCCGTCTCCCGATTCTGGGCTGAGCGGGATGGAACTGTTCGACTCGATCAACCGGGTTGGCTCGATGCTGGCGACTTTCAGCCGGGTGGGGCTGCTGGCTCCACTGCGACCAGACCGCTACATCCGGATCATTGCCGCGGCCGCGGCTGAAGGCAGCACCACGACTGTCGGGATCGCCATTGCGGCGCAGCGGTGCGGCGACCGGGCGGCGATCATCGATGAGCGCGGCACCTGCACCTACGCCGAGCTGCACCGCCGCTGCGACGCGCTGGCTGCCGGTCTGCAACGTCTGCCGGGCCGGACACCACGGGCGATCGCGTTGATGTGCCGCAATCATCGCGGCTTCATCGAGGCTCTCGCGGCGGCCAACCGGATCGGCGCCGACGTACTTCTGCTCAACACCAGCTTCGCCGGGCCGGCGCTGGCCGAAGTGGTTGCCCGCGAAGGCGTCGACCTGATCTTCTACGACGAAGAGTTCACCGCCGCAGTCGATCTGGCCGTGCCGGCAGAATCGGGTTGCACGCGCGTAGTGAGTTGGACCGACAACAAAGTCCCCGGCCTGACGGCAGACGAGTTGATCGACGCCAACGCCGGACGCAGCCCGGACCGAACGTCCCGCAGCGGCAAGCTGGTCATGCTCACCTCCGGAACCACTGGGACCCCCAAGGGCGCGCGCCGCTCCGGCAGTGGTGGCGGCGGCGTGGCCGACCTGAAGGCAATCTTCGACCGGATCCCCTGGCACACCGAAGAAACCGTGGTCATCGCCGCACCGATGTTCCACGCCTGGGGGTTCTCCCAGCTGGCGTTGGCGCTGACCATGGCCTGCACCATCGCCACGCGGCGCAAGTTCGACGCCGAAGCCACGCTGGCATTGGTCGAGAACAACAGCGCGGCCGGACTGTGTGTGGTTCCGGTCATGTTCGACCGGATCATGGCACTGCCTGACGACGTTCGAGCCCAATACCCCTGCCGATCACTACGTTTCGCCACCGCGTCCGGCTCCCGGATGCATCCCGATGTGGTGACGGCATTCATGGACGACTTCGGTGACGTGGTCTACAACAACTACAACGCCACCGAAGCCGGCATGATCGCGCTGGCGACACCACAAGACCTCCGCTACTCCCCCGACACCGCAGGCCGGCCTGCACCGGGCACCGAGATCCGCATCCTGGACTCTGATTTGGCAGAGCTTCCGGCCGGGTCGACCGGGCAGATCTTCGTCCGCAATTCCTCACAGTTCGACGGTTACACCGGCGGCGACTCGAAGCTGTTCCACGACGGCTTCATGGCATCCGGCGACTTAGGCTATTTCGACAGCACCGGAAGACTTTTCGTGGTCGGACGCGACGACGAGATGATCGTCTCCGGGGGCGAGAACGTCTATCCGATCGAGACCGAAAAGGCGCTGATCGCCCATCCCGCCGTCGCCGAAGCTGCGGTGATCGGGGTCGACGACGCCGACTACGGACAGCGCCTGGTGGCCTTCGTCGCGTTGGCCACGGGCAGCTCTGCCACCCCGGACGAGCTCAAGCAGCATGTCCGGGACAATCTGGCCAGCTACAAAGTGCCGCGCGACATCACCATCATGGACGCATTGCCGCGCAACAACACCGGCAAAGTACTGCGCCGTGAACTTCAGGCGATGGCGGGGCCGACCGAGGGCTAGGCCGGCGCCATCGCCGTCTCGACGGTGGTCAACTGCTCGGAAAGTCCAGCTGCACGGCGGATTTCGACGAACTCGTCTACCAGCGCTGTGGTCACCTCGTGCGGGTCTTCGAAGGTGGCGCCATCGGTCAGCACGGAGATGTTGAGCTGGTCCACGTAGCTCCACACGGTGATGTTCAATCCGCTGCCTGCGGTCAGCGGGCCCACCGAGTAGATCTCGGTGACCAGCGCACCGCCGACCCTGCCGCGCTCCCGCGGGCCCGGGACATTGGAAATGTTGAGGTTGAGGACCTTGTTCTGACCGTCCTTGCCCGACAGCCACCGGAACAGCGACTCCGCCGGGGCGGGCGGGAAGTACGCCGACCATCTGCTGACCAGCTCCGGACCCACCAGGTGATGGGCCTCCTTGGCCAGGTTGGCCGCCTCCCGCGCCTGGACGACCCGTTCTCGGACATCGGCCACGTCAACCGGCAGCGCGACCAATACGCCAGAGAAGCGATTTCCCGAGATCCGGTCCGGGGAGAAGTCAAAGCTCATCGGCACCGAGGCCAGCAGGGGATGATCGGCTTTGCCGTCGTAGCGCAGCAGTAGGGTGCGCAACGCCCCCGAAGATATGGCCAGCACCAGGTCATTGATGGTGACCCCCAACTGCTTACTGGTCTCCTTGATATCGGCCAGCGCCAAGGTGGCCGTGGCGAACCGCCGCTCCGGAGTCAGCATGTGGTTGAGGAAGCTGGGCGGTGGGGTGAACGGGCGGGTCAGGTCTGCGGAGAGTTTGCGGGTACTGCGCCGCACCCGTCCGATGCCCGCCGCCGTGTAGCGGATGGTCGCCGGAATCTTGCCCATCTGCCGGAAGTGGTCTTTGAACGCCGAGCGGACCAACTGTCCGCCGGTGGGCGCCGGGTCGGTCTCGTAGGAATCCCGGTCGAACTGGGGACCGGCCAGAAGATCCATCCCGCGCGCCATCAGATTGGCCGAGGCGATTCCGTCGGCGAGGGCGTGGTGGATCTTGCCGACCACCGCGATCCGGTTGTTGGCCAGGCCGTCGACGAAGTACATCTCCCACAGCGGACGGCTGCGATCCAGCGGGGTGCTGCCGATCTCGCCGATGGCCTCGTCGAGTTCGCGACGCCCACCGGGAGCAGGCAGTGACCACGGCCGGATGTGGTACGCCAGATCAAGCTCGCAGTTCTCCCGCCACATCGGGTGGTGGAACTTGCCGGGAATGTCAACCAGCTGATAGCGGAACGGGCCCAGCTTGTAGAGCCTGCCATGGATCACTCGACGGAAGGCCTCGACATCGAACCCCTGCCGGTTGGCGTCCAGCTCGATCACCGCGATCTTGAGGGTGTGCATATGCACGTTCGCCGTCTCGCTGTACAACAGCATGGCATCCCATCCGGAAAGCCGCTTCACCCCAGATCCCTCTCCATGAACGGACCATACCGTGACGCCACGGCCCGCGGGTTCAGATGATCTGTTTGTTGCCCACCGTCGCGCGGTCGCGGTGAATCTGGTTGAGGAACAAACCGATTGCCGTGCTCGTCGCTCCGGTCCGGGCGCCGTCGGTCATGTCGAACCCGTGTCCGGCCCCCGGCAGTTCCAAGTACCCGACCTTGGACCGCGAAACCGCCCGCAACCGGTCGGCAAAGCTGCGGGCCTGCTGCACGGGGATCACGGTGTCGGCGCTGCCATGCACCACCAGGAACGGCGGCGCATCCGGATGCACCCGGGCGATCGGGGAAGCCTGCTCGTAGATGTCGCGGTGCCGACGCAGTGACCGACCGACGACCACGCGCTCCAGGAAGTCGACGAACGCGACTCGTTCGGGGGTGGAGCGGTCCTCCCAGTCGTAGCGGCCATAGATCCCGACCACCGCGTCGACCGAGGTGTCGCCTCCGGCGGGCAGTTGGTCGGCGTATTCACGATCGTCGACGGCACTGCCGGTCAACCCCGCCAGGGCAGCCAGGTGCCCGCCGGCCGAAGCACCCGCCACGGCCACGAAGTTACGGTCGCCGCCGAACTTGTCGACGTTGGCGTGCGCCCAGGCGATCGCGGTCTTGACGTCGATGATGTGGCTCGGCCACCGATTGTGCGGCGCCACCCGGTAGTCGATCGACAGGCACACCCAGCCGCGCTCGGCCAGATGTGACAGCAGCGCATAGCCCTGCAGCACGCGGTTGCCGTGCACCCAGGCCCCGCCGGGAACGTAGATCAGCACCGGGGCAGGTCCGTCGGGCAGCTCACGCGGCCGCCACACATCCAATACCTGGGCAGGGTCATTGCCGTACCGCACGCCGGAGCGATGGATGTATCGCCGGTGCTGCAGGGCCTTGGCCACCGGCGGGACCTGCTCGGGCTGCGGCCATTCGATGTCGAGGTCGGCCGCCGAGACGACGCCGCGCAGCGCGGCATCGCTGACCGCGTGGGTCTGCTCGCGCGCCTGCCTGCGGGCGGTGGCCGCCCCCGGTGCCAGCCAGGACTTGGCGGCGTTGGAGAAGAACTCCGGCATGTGGCGCGTACCCCAGACGCTCATGGCGGTCATTCCGCCCAGCGGTTCCAGGTGCTTGCCCACCAGCGGCAGCGAGGCCGAAGCCACGCTCATCGCCAGCAGGTAGTCGGTGGTGCGGGCCCGCTTGAGCCAACGCAGCCGGGCGGCCAGGTTGAGTCCGCTCTCCGGGGTCTGCGATCGTCCGGTCATTGCGGCAGGGTACCGCGCGCGAGCGCCCTGCCGGCCGCGATCGGTGGGTTGGCAACGCGACGTTTACGGAGGCGGTAATACTGGCCCGATGGTGAGCAGCGGTTTTCATCCAGATCTGCGCAGAACAGCCCGCTTCCTTCCGCGTGGCGGGGTCGGACCCCGACTCCTGCCGGTGCTGCAGGCTCTCGGCGGGATCCAGGGCCGACGCACCCCCGCCGACGTCGAGATTCAGGGGTTGCCCTCGGGAGCCACCGTCCGCATCTTTCGGCCGCCGAATCCGCCTACCGGCGCCGCCCCGGCGCTGTTGTGGATCCACGGGGGCGGCTACATCATCGGCACGGCCGCCCAAGACGACCGGCTGTGCCGCAGGTTCAGCGCGGAACTGGGTGCCACGGTCGTGTCGGTGGACTACCGGCTAGCGCCGCAACAGCCCTATCCGGCTGCGTTGGAGGACTGCTGGGCAGCGTTGACCCTGCTGGCCGAGCTGCCCGGCGTTGATGCGGCCCGGGTCGCGATCGGCGGTGCCAGTGCGGGCGGCGGGCTGGCCGCCGCGCTGGCGCAGTTGGCCGTCGACCGCGCTCAGATCTCCCCCGTGCTGCAACTGCTGGTGTACCCGATGCTCGATGACCGCAGCGCGGCACTGCCGGCCAATCGGAGTTACCGGTTGTGGAATCCGCGGAGCAACCTGTTTGGTTGGACTTCATACCTCGGTGGCGCCGATCCGCAGGTCGCGGTGCCGGCCCGGCGCGCTGACCTCAACGGTCTGGCACCGGCCTGGATCGGAGTGGGCACAGTGGACTTGTTCTATGACGAGGACCTGGACTACGCCGCTCGGCTGCGTGAAGCCGGGGTGCCCTGCACGGTCGAGACCGTTTCCGGGGCATTCCACGGGTTCGATCGATTGGTGCCCAAAGCGGTCGTCTCACAAGCGTTCTTCGCCAGCCAATGCGCGACCCTGCGGGGCGCCTTTTCGCTCGCACGGGAAGGCTGATCCGGTGACCGGCTCCAGCCCCGAGGAATTGCGCGCACTGCGCGGTGCGGTCGCAGAGTTGATGACCAAACGCTCACCCGACGACGATGTCTGGTCGGAATTGGCGGCGATGGGCCTGCTCGGGCTGTTGGTGCCCGAGCAGTACGGCGGCGCAGGTGCCGGATTGGTCGAAGTAGGCGTCGTGGCCGAAGAGTTGGGCCGAGTTCTGTACGCCGGACCGTATCTGTCGACGGCGGTGCTGGCTGTCAATCTTCTTCTGGCGGCCGCTGATCCGGCGCAATGCGAGGCGGTTCTGCCGTCAATCGCTGCCGGACGCACCCGCGTCGCGGTCGCCTTCGCAGAGGGCACTTCAACCCGCCCACCTGGGACGCCGGCTACCACGGCCCGCGGCGCAGCGGCCCCACTGATCTCCGGCGAGAAGCGCTTCGTCCTCGACGCAGACACCGCCGACCTGCTCTATGTGCTGGCCGACGCCGAGGATGGACCCGGGATCTTTGCCGTCGACCCGGCCGGCCCAGGGGTGGTAGTTGAGCCTCTGACCAGCATCGATACCTCCCGCCGACTCTGTGTCGTGCGCCTGTCCGACGCCCCGGCAACGCCGGTGGGATCGGCCGGCGGCACCGCGCTGACCAACGCGCTGGACCGTTCCGCGGTCGCGCTGCTCGGCGAACAGGCCGGCGCAGCGCGCTTTGCCATGGAGATGGCCCGTGACTACGCCAAGACCCGCTACCAGTTCGGCCGCGCTATCGGCAGCTTCCAAGCCGTCAAGCACATGTGCGCCGACATGCTGCTGGAGGCCGAGTCAGCAGTGTCGGCGGCCCGCCATGTGGCCGCGGCCGGCACCGACGATGCCGCCGGCTGGGCCGCAGATCTGGCACTGGCCCAGGCCTATTGCTCGGACGCATTCGTCTTCGTAGGAGCCACCAACATTCAGGTGCACGGCGGAATAGGCTTCACCTGGGAACATCCCGCCCACCGGTATCTGCGCCGGGCCCGCAGCGACGCACACCTTTTCGGCAGCCCATCCTGGCACCGTGAGCGCTACCTCCAAGAGATCGGAACGTGAGATGACGCTGCCCGACGCAGACGACGACGCACTTCGTCACGAGGTGCGGGAATGGCTGGCCGCCAACTGGTCACCCGGGATCGAGCGGGCCACTTTCGCCGCCGCGGTGCTCGCCGCCGGGTGGACCGTCCCGAGTTGGGAACCGGAGTGTTATGGCCGCGGGCTGACTGACCGTCAATCACGCTTAGTGGCAGCGGAGTTCGCTGCAGCGGGAGCACCGGGATGCGGGCATGACCGGGGCGATCTTTTCGCCTGCACCATCCACGACCGCGGTTCCGAGGAGCAGAAGCGCCGCCTGCTGCCTCCGGCGCTACGCGGCGAGACCAAGTCATGTCTGCTCTACAGCGAGCCCGGCGCCGGATCGGATCTAGCCGGTCTGCGCACCCGGGCCGAACGCGACGGTGACGAGTGGATCATCAACGGGCAGAAGGTCTGGACATCGTTCGCGACCACCGCTGACTACGGCATGCTAGTGGCGCGTACCAACCCGGACGTACCGAAACACGACGGCATCACGTTCTTCATGCTGCCGATGCGCCAGCCCGGCGTGGAGGTCCGGCCGATCCACCAGATCACCGGCGAGTCGGAGTTCAACGAGGTTTTCCTGACCGACGCCCGGGTTCCCGACGCCAATCGAATCGGCGAGCCCGGCCAGGGTTGGTCAGTGCTTCAGGTCGCGCTGGGCTACGAACGTCGCCTGATGGGCGATGTCGCGCGGACCGCCCGCCGCAAGGAGAAGTCCAGTGGGCTCGTCGAATTGGCGCGCGACACCGGCTGCATCGGGGATGCACATATCCGCCAGCAGATCGCCCGTACGCAAGCGCTGTCGACGGTGAACCGTTGGAACAACCAGCGGGCCAAGACCAGCACCGACCGCGCCGAGTCGGCGACCCTGCTGGCGCTCGGCAAGATCGCGATGTCACGGATACTGCATGAGACCGCCCGGGTTCAGACGGAGATAATCGGTGCGGAGTCGATGCTCAGCGGTCCGGAGAATCCGGTCGGTGACGCCGTGACCTTTCGCGCACTCAACGCCTACTTCACCTCGATCGGTGGCGGCACAGACCAGATTCAGCGCAACATCATCGGCGAACGGGTGTTGGGCCTGCCCAAGGAACCGGACCCCTATCGTGACGCCCCGTTCCGGGAGCTGCCGCACTAGCGGATGCTCAGAACTGCAGCGCGGTGAAGCGCCAGTCCAAAACCTGGCGATCCGGCTCACCAGCGGTTGCCACGGCGTAGACCAGCGACCGCAGTTCGAGCACGTTGTCGTGGGCGGATTCCACCCGCAGCTCGCTGTAGAGCGTGTCCCCTTCGTGGACCGGAGCGGTGTGATCGCAGGACTGCCAGCTCAATACCGTCGCAAGATTCGGCAACAGCCGGGATGCCTGCGCCAGCGCCAGGCCGATGGTGTGCCCGCCGTAGACCAGCCGTGTCCCAGCGACCCGCGAGTCATGATGCGTGGCTGCGATGTTGAGCGTCAATCGAGCAAGCTCGGGGGCGCAGGACACCACATCGCCGGTGCTCGTCAGGACGGCGCCGGCCAGGCCCGCGTCGAAGTGCGGCCCCGGCACGCGGCGGCGAAACTCCGCGGCGGCCCAGCCTGCGGTCACGTCCGGCGGTGTGGCGAGCCCGGCACCGATCGCGGAAAGGTCGTCGCGGTGGCCGGTGGCGTCACGGTCTGAACCCTCTGGACTCAGCGGCAGCATCGCGCAGCGATAGAAGTCGAGCACCGGCCGATCTACCTGGTCGAGGGTGGTCACTCGCAGCGCTACCAGCCCGGTGGAGTCACGCCCGGGCTTCACTGAGTTCTGCTTCAGTCCAACGACTTCCGTACGTGTGAACAGGGTGTCGCCGATCACCGGGTATCGAAAGAAGGCCAGCCCGCGGTAGAAGAGATTGGCCTTCACGCGGCGTGTGACACAGGTGGACTGTCCGATCGCGACATCGCAGACCAGCCCTGGATGTGCCAGTGGTGTCGTCGAGCCGATCACCGCTCGGGACAATTCAGCGTCCAGCGGCAGGCGCAATCGGTCTCCGAGGATCGCCTGGTGCAGTGCAGCCGCACCGTCCGTCAGGGTCATCGCCGGAGCGGCGTCGAACACCTGACCGACCCGGAGGTCATCGAAGTAGGGGCCGTCGGTCATGGGAAAATCCTGGCATACGGTGAACTGGTGAACCGCGAAGAATCGATCTTGGTCGAAACCGTGCGCCAGTTCATCGACCGTGAGGTGAAGCCGACGGTCCGCGAAGTCGAGCACGCCAACACCTACCCGCAGGCCTGGATCGACCAGATGAAGCACCTCGGCATCTACGGTCTGGCCGTTCCCGAGGAATACGGCGGCACGCCGGTTTCGATGCCGTGCTACGTGCTGGTCACGCAGGAACTGGCACGCGGCTGGATGAGCCTGGCCGGGGCGATGGGCGGGCACACCGTCGTCGCCAAGCTGCTGACCCTGTTCGGCACCCCGGAGCAGAAGCAGCGTTATCTGCCGGCCATGGCCACCGGAGCCCTGCGCGCCACCATGGCCCTGACCGAGCCGAGCGGCGGCAGCGACCTGCAGAACATGACGACGTTCGCCGCGCCTGCCACCTCTCCCGACACCCTGGTGATCAATGGCGCCAAGACCTGGATCTCCAACGCCCGCAACTCCGGACTTATTGCGCTGCTGGCCAAGACCGATCCGAAGGCCACCCCGCGACACCGTGGCATCTCGGTGCTGCTGGTGGACAACCCCTGTGCCGGGCTGAGGATCTCCCGGGATCTGCCGAAGCTGGGCTACAAAGGAGTGGAGAGTTGCGAGCTGAGCTTCGACGGGTGCCACGTGCCGGCGTCGGCGGTGCTCGGGGGTAGCCCCGGCGACGGTTTCGCCCAGATGATGAAGGGCCTGGAGACCGGACGTATTCAGGTGGCGGCGCGGGCGCTGGGCGTGGCGACGGCCGCCCTGGAAGACGCGCTGGCCTACGCCCAGCAGCGGGAGAGCTTCGGCCAGCCGATCTGGAAGCACCAGAGTGTGGGCAACTACCTCGCTGAGATGGCCACTCGGCTGACCGCAGCCCGCCAGCTGACCCGCTACGCAGCCGAACGCTACGACAGCGGGCAACGATGCGACATGGAGGCCGGCATGGCCAAACTCTTCGCCTCAGAAGCCGCCATGGAGATCGCACTCAACGCGGTGCGCATCCACGGCGGGTACGGCTACTCCACCGAGTACGACGTCGAACGCTACTTCCGCGACGCGCCTCTGATGATCGTCGGCGAGGGCACCAACGAGATCCAGCGCAATGTGATCGCGGCGCAACTGGTGGCGCGCGGCGGGATCTGACCTCGCGGCGCTACGCCGAGTACTTGGCGATCAGCTCGTTCTTGTAGAGCTTGCCGGTGTCGGTACGCGGCAACTGCTCCTCGAAAGCGATCGAGCGCGGGCATTTGTAGTGCGCCAAGCGATCCCGCACCCATGCCAGCAGTTCTGCCGCGAATTCGGGCGTGGCGTCTGCTGGGTCGACGGTCTGTACCGCGGCCTTCACGCTCTGGCCCATCTCGTCGTCGGGAATGCCGAACACGGCCGCGTCCAACACCTGCGGGTGGGTGATCAACAGGTTTTCGGCTTCCTGCGGGTAGATGTTCACCCCGCCGGAGATGATCATGTGGTGCCGCCGGTCGGTGAGGTACAGGTAGCCCTCGTCGTCCAGATATCCGACGTCGCCGACGGTCGTCCAGCCTTGTGCGTGACGCGATTTCGCGGTCTTGTCCGGATCGTTGAGGTATTCGAAGGCGTTGCCGCCCTCGAAGTAGATCTCACCGGGCTGACCTGCGGGCAGCTCGTTGCCGTCCTCATCGAGGATGTGGACCGCTCCGAGCATGGCCTTGCCCACCGAGCCGGGATGCTTGAGCCACTCGTCGGCACTGATGAGCGTGGAGCCGTGCGCTTCCGAGGAGGCGTAGTACTCGTCGACGATCGGACCCCACCAGTCGATCATCTGCTGCTTGATCTCCACCGGACACGGCGCAGCGGCGTGCATCACTCGCTTGAGGCTTGAGACGTCGTAGGAATCACGCACTGCGGAAGGAAGTTTCAGCATCCGAGTGAAGTGCGCCGGCACGAACTGCCCATGGGTGACGCCATAACGCCGGATGGCGTCGAGCGCAGACTCCGCGTCGAACTTCTCCATGACCACCGTGGTCAAGCCGGCCGCCTGCACCTGCATCGACCACACCGACGGTGCGGTGTGATACAGCGGTGCGGGACTCAAGTAGATGGCTCCGGGCCCCATCCACACCGAGACCAGCATCGCCATCAGGCCCGGCACCTCGGCCGGCGGCAGATGTGGCAACGGACGTTTGATGCCCTTGGGGCGCCCGGTGGTACCCGACGAGTACTGCAGCAGGTCACCCTCGATTTCGTCATCGATGGGCGTATCGGGTTGATCGGCGACGCATTCCGGGTAGCGCTGCCAGCCGACCAGGTCGTCATCGGCGATGATTCGCAGCTCAGCGCGGTCGGCCGCCTCCAACTCAGCCAGATCAGCGCAGACGTCGCGCAGCGCCGCCGAGCCGATGATCGCCTTGGCGTTGCTGTTGTCGATGATGTAGCCGATCTCGGCGGCGGTCAGATGGGTGTTGATCGGCACGTAGTACAGCCCGCTGCGCCGCGCCGCCCACATCGCCACGTGGAAGTGCTCGTTGTTCTCCATGAGGATCGCGACGACGTCACCCTCCACCAGCCCGGCATTTCGGAAGTAGTGCGCCAGCCGGTTTGCCCGGGCTTCCAGCTCACCGAAGGTGACGACGGTGCCCGACGGGTGCAGGATGACAGCTGGATTGTCGGCATCGAGGTGCTCGCGAATCTGCATGCGCTGACTGTACCCACGCCGTAATTGACGGGTGTCAAGTGGTGGCGTTGACGCCCGGGGCCGACGCGAAAGCCCCCGGAAGGCCGGCTTCCGAGGGCTTTGGCGATGTCGCGTGCTGGTACTAACCCAGTCGCTGCTTCAGAGCGTCGAACTCGTCGCGCAGGCCGGTCGGCAGCTTGTCGCCGATGAACTCGAACCACTCCTCGATCAGCGGCAGCTCCGCGCGCCACTCGTCGGCGTCAACGATCAGCGCCTGGTCCACGTCGGCGGCGGTGACGTCCAGCCCGTCCAGGTCCAGGTCGGCAGCGGTGGGCACCGTACCGATCGGGGTCTCCTGGCCGCCGGCATTGCCTTCGACCCGCTCGACGATCCACTTCAGCACCCGGCTGTTCTCGCCGAAGCCCGGCCACAGGAAGCGGCCGCCCTCGCCACGACGGAACCAGTTGACGAAGAACACCTTCGGCAACTTCGACTCGTCGGAGTGCTTGCCGGTGTCGATCCAGTGCTGCATGTAGTCCCCGGCGTTGTAGCCGATGAACGGCAGCATCGCCATCGGGTCGCGGCGCACCTTGCCGACGGTGCCCTCGGCCGCGGCGGTCTGCTCACTGCCCATGGTGGCGCCGATGAAGACACCGTGCTGCCAGTCGCGCGCCTGGCTCACCAGCGGCACCGTGGTCTTGCGACGGGCACCGAACAGAATCGCCGAGATCGGCACGCCCTGCGGGTCGTCCCACTCCGGAGCCAGGATCGGGCACTGCGACATCGGGGTGCAGTAGCGCGAGTTCGGGTGCGCGGCAGGAGTGTCCGACTCGGGCGTCCAGTCCTTGCCCTTCCAGTCGGTGAGGTGCGCCGGGGTCTCCCCGTCAATGCCCTCCCACCAGATGTCGTTGTCATCGGTGTGGCCGACGTTGGTGTAGACGGTGTTCCCGCGCTCGAGCGTGATCATCGCGTTCGGGTTGGAGCTGCGGCTGGTACCTGGCGCCACACCGAAGAATCCCGCCTCCGGGTTCACCGCGTAGAGCCGGCCGTCCTTGCCGAACCGCATCCACGCGATGTCGTCACCGAGGGTCTCGGCCCGCCAGCCCGGGATGGTCGGCTGGATCATCGCCAGGTTGGTCTTGCCGCAGGCCGACGGGAACGCGGCGGCCACGTAGTAGGCCTTGTTCTCCGGCGAGATCAGCTTGAGGATCAGCATGTGCTCGGCCAGCCAGCCCTCGTCGTGGGCCATCGCCGACGCGATGCGCAGTGCGTAGCACTTCTTGCCCAGCAGGGCGTTTCCGCCGTAACCCGAACCGTAGCTCCAGATCTCGCGAGTCTCCGGGAAGTGGGTGATGTACTTCTCGGAGTTGCACGGCCACGGCACGTCTTTCTCGCCGTCGGCCAGCGGAGCGCCGACCGAGTGCAGGCCCTTGACGTAGGCACCGTCGGTGCCGATCTTCTCCAGGGCCGCCGTGCCCATCCGGGTCATCACCTTCATCGAGGCGACGACGTAGGGCGAGTCGGTGATCTCGACGCCCAACTTCGGGTCCTCGGCGCCGAGCGGGCCCATGCAGAACGGGATGACGTACATGGTGCGACCGCGCATGCAACCGCGGTACAGCTCCGTCATGGTGGCCCGCATCTCGTCCGGGTCCATCCAGTTGTTGGTGGGGCCAGCGCCTTCCTTGGTGCGGCTACAGATGAAGGTGCGTGACTCGACCCGCGCGACATCGGCCGGGTCGGACAGTGCCAGGTAGGAGTTCGGCTTCTTCTTCTCGTCGAGCTTGACCGCCGCGCCGGACTCCACCAGCAGGGCCATCAGTCGGTTCCACTCCTCCTCGGAACCGTCCGACCACTCCACCCGGTCTGGCTGCGTGAGCTCCGCGACTTCCCGCACCCAGGCCAACAACTCGCCATGCTTCGTCGGGGCGGTGTCCAGACCGGGAATGGTCGCTGAGGTCATTGAGCTCTCCTGTGTAACCTGTGTCACTCGGTGGCGTTGTCGCAGCTGCGCGCCGCTGTCACCTCTTATACCGTCATTAAATAAGAGATTACCGTGAATAGCTAAACGGATCGAAACAATCGCAACGCATGCTACTCGTCGGCTGCCACCGCGGCGCCGACCGGGTCTGATTCACCCAGCTCAGCGCGCACCTTCGCCAAGGCCAGCCGTAGTCCGGGCAGCTGCCGCTCACGCACCGCCACAGCGCGGGCCGTCGCGGCGGCATGCTCATGCAGTTCCCGGTCCAAGGCGGCAACTCGGCTGGCCGCGCGGGCAGCCTCGGTCTCATTGCGGCCCGCGAGCTCGGCGGTGAGCGCCGACTCCGCCGCCACCACCCTCAGGCCAACACGTTCCTGCGCCACCAAGCGCACACCGTTGGTGGCCTCCCCCACCCACCGATCGAGCACCACGCGGTCGCGCAACAACCCCCTGATACGCACCACCCACACCGTGGCCGCCACTCCGACACCTGCACAGCCGGCCACACCGATAGCCGCCAGCTCCGGCGCCAGGTGGGCGAAAATGCGGCTCAGTGTCAGCGCCACACCCAGACCGAATCCGACCCCCAGCACCGCCATCAACTGCGTCTCCAGCCGGCGAGACGCCAGCGGCGGCCGGCCGATGTCGAGCTGCGGCGACGGAGCAGCCTGCCCCGCCCCCGGATCGATGGACAGCCCCAGCTCCTGGGCCACGTCGGCGAGATGGTCGGTGACCCCCTGATCCACCTCTGCCACCACCGCGCCCAGCCGGTCGTGAACATAGGTCTCGAATTCGGCGAACCGTCGCCGCGACATGCCCGCCGCATCTTCGGCCAGCTCGCTGCGCACCGAGGAGCAGCGCTTACGGGCGAAATGGGACAGCTGCACCCTGGCCTGCGCGATACGACTGCGCAATGCGATCGCCCGCTCTGACTTCGACATCCGCCGCTGCCGGACCACCTCGTCGCGCTGCTCCTGCAGCTGCATCACCCTGGTCCGCCGGCCGTGTGCGCGAGCATCGTGGTCGACGCGATCGGCATCGGTACGCAGCTGAAACTCCCAGGAGCGCAGTCGGTTGCGGCGGTCCGAGTCACCGCCTTCGAGCTGATCGACCAGTTCGCCGACCACGTCGTCGACGTGGGGAACGCCCCGTTGCGGCGCTGCGGCCGCACCCACCCACGGCACGCCTCGGTAACGCGGCGCGTACTCGGCGAGCGTCTGGCGCGCCACTGCCTGCATCTGGCGCCAATGCCGGTGCGCGTCGATCTTGGAGACCACTCCGATCACCACATCGGTGTGAGCAGCCACCGCATCGAGCAGCGCACAATCTGACTCCGTCAGCGCTGCTGCCGCTGAGACCACGAACACCACCGCCAACGGCACCTCCCCGGGCGTCAACTCGGCGGCCTCCATCACCAGGCGGCGCGGCAGACGCTCGGTCAGGACGCTCACCATCGAGCTGACCCCAGCCAGCCAAGGGCCGGTCACCACCACCACGTCGCAGCGGCGCACCGTCGGCGCCCGCACGCCGGGGACGACCTCAGCCACCAGGGCATCCACCTGGGCAGTCGGGTCCGAGTTGGCCGCTGCTGCATCGACGGTGGTCATGACCGCGTCGCCGCCCACGCCCGCAACGATCCCCGGGCGATGTCGGCGGCGCAGGCCCGCGCGGCCGGCCCTACCGGCGCGCCGGAATGGGCGTGCCAGCGGCGGGCCCGCCCGAGCAGGGGTTCGTCGGGCAGGTCCATGACGGCCGCCGCGGCGCCAAGCCGGGCGGCGACCGTCGCGTCACGCACCAAGAACTCGTCGATCCGCGGGTCCGCGACCGCCATCGCCTCCAACCGGAGCAGTGCTTGGGTCATCCGCCGGTGATAGACCGCGGCGCCCAGCACCTCCAGCCGGGCGAGAACGCCATCGACGCCGCTGAGCGCCACCAATCGGGCACGCCCCTGCTCCAGAGTCCCCTCGCTTCGGGCCAGGTCGAGCAGTGCCGCGATCCCCGACACATCGACGGTGTCGCACAGCCGCTGCCTGATCTGCTGCGGAACCGGATGCACACAGTTGACCAAGCGCTCGGCCGAGCTCAGGTCCGCGGGCCGCGCGGCGAGGCACCTCAGCGCCTCCCACAGCCGATCGTCGAATCCGCCGCCGAGTCCGGCAACCGCGAACAGCGCCGACATCGGTTCACCCGACGCCCGCGACGACGCGGCCCCGTCGCGGCCCAGCAGGTCCGTCTTGTTCAGCACCACCAGTACCGGGCGACGCCCGGCGGCGCGCACTGCGGCGTCATCCTCCGGCTTGCGCACTTCGGCAACCACATGAACCCACAGGTCGGCACTGTGGGCACCGCTCCCGCTGGGTATCCCGGCGGCGGCCAGCGCCGCGACCACGGTGCGCCGGCCGACACCGCGCCTGCCGGTCACCGCGACCTGCAGCGGCGCGGTGATGGCTGCGGCGATCCGCGACAGTCGCGGATCGGCGTTCTGCGTGGCGAGCACCGTCAGCTCGTCGGCGAAGAGCTGGTGCCCGTGTGTCACGACGCTGCCTCCCGCCCAATCGACCCTCGCGGTCATGGTGTCAGCTGGATCGCCATGGCGCGAGTCACCGCTGAGGCCCCCCGCTAGGCAACTGTTGGGTATCAATGTGGACCGCAAAGTGGGTACACGTGAGTCCATGGGCCACCATGGACTGCATGCATGCGCCGCGCGACGTCGAAACGGCATCAGACGTCCCTGGCGTCGACACCCCGGCTCCACGCCGATTTCGCAACTTCAGCGTCCGTTACCGGCACTCCGCACTGTCGGCCGGCCAGCGCCAGACCTGGGAGCGCCTGTGGCCGGGCCTGGGCGCCGACGTGGCGCCGCCGGATGGACCCGACCGCCCCCAACCGCTGGATCCGCAGCGCTGGTTCGGCCGCGACGTTCCCCTGGTGCTCGAGATCGGCTGCGGCGCCGGGACCTCGACCGTCGCGATGGCCCTGGCCGAGCCGAACCTGGACGTCATGGCCGTCGAGGTCTACGAGCGCGGACTGGCCCAGCTGCTGTGTGCGATCGACCGCGAGCAGCTGAGCAATATCCGGCTGCTGCGCGGCGACGGCCTCGACGTGCTGGAATACCTGATCGCCCCGGCATCCCTGACCGGGGTGCGGGTCTTCTTCCCCGACCCGTGGCCCAAGGCGCGACACCACAAGCGGCGGCTGCTGCAGCCGGCCACCATGGCACTGATAGCCGACCGGCTACGACCGGGCGGGGTGCTGCACGCCGCGACCGACCATGCGGACTACGCCGTGCAGATTGCCGAGTCCGGGGACGGCGAGCCGGCGCTGCGCCGGGTGTCGGACCCTACCGACCCTTCGCTGGGCGCTGGCCTGCCGATCTCGATCGCCCGGCCCACCACCAAGTACGAAGCCAAGGGCCGCAACGCTGGCAGCGCGATCAACGAGTTCGTCTGGGTGCGGGTCTGATGAACGGCGCCGATCTGAAACCCGGCCCGGGCGCTGACGCCGGCGGAATCGGCCCCGCCACCGATGCGACGCCCGCTCAGCGGGTGTTGTTGGTGTGGGACGCTCCGAACCTGGACATGGGCCTGGGTGCGATCCTGGGCCGCCGCCCGACCGGCGTGGAACGCCCCCGCTTCGATGCCTTGGGCCGGTGGCTGCTCAACCGCACCGCCGAGGTCGCGGCCGCTCACCCCGGGCTTCGGGTCGAGCCCGAAGCCACCGTCTTCACCAATATCGCACCGGGCAGCGCTGACGTGGTTCGGCCCTGGGTCGAAGCGTTGCGTAACGTGGGTTTCGCGGTCTTTGCCAAGCCGAAGATCGATGAGGACAGCGATGTCGATTCGGACATGCTCGAACACATCGCGTTGCGCAAAGAGCAGGGACTGGTGGCGGTGGCGGTGGCCTCCGCCGACGGTCAGGCGTTCCGGGAACCGCTGGAAGCGCTGTGCGACGCCGGCTTAGCTGTTCAAGTGCTCGGATTTCGCGAACATGCGAGCTGGGCGCTAGCCTCGGATACCTTGGAGTTCGTCGACCTGGAAGACATTCCTGGTGTGTTCCGGGAGCGGCTGCCGCGAATCAGCCTGGATTCGCTGCCGGAACAGGGAGCATGGCTCCAGCCGTTCCGGCCGCTGAGCTCCCTACTGAACTCGCGTGAGTGACAACTGGAGAGCCCGAGGTTAGGGGCGCGCGAGTCCAGAAGATATCTCCACAGACGTTAGTAAGGAGCGTATAGGTGTTCGCCTGGTGGGGTCGAACTGTATACCGCTACCGATTCATCGTAATCGGCGTGATGGTGGCGCTCTGCCTGGGTGGCGGGGTCTATGGGATGAGCCTGGGTGACCACGTCACTCAGAGCGGGTTCTACGACGAGGGCAGCCAGTCGGTGCAGGCGTCGATCGTCGGCGACGAAGTCTATGGCCGCGACCGCACCAGCCATGTGGTGGCGGTCTTCACCGCCCCCAAGGGCGAGACGGTTGACGACCAGGAGTGGTCCGACGGAATCAAGAGCGGGCTCAACAAGGTCAAAGACGCCCACCCGGATCAGATCATGAGCTGGGTCGGCTACTTCACCAATCCCGAGGCGCTGGCCAACATGGCCGATCCGGAGAAGAAGCACGCGTTCGCCTCGATCCAAATCCGGGGCGACGACGACGACACAATCTTGAAGAATTACCAGGCGGTCGAATCCGACCTGCAGAAGCTCGACGGCGGCAAGGTGGAACTGGGCGGTCTGCAGCCGATCGCCAGTGAGTTGACCGGCACCATCGCCACCGACCAGCAGCGCATGGAGGTGCTGGCGCTTCCGCTGGTCGCGGTGGTGCTGTTCTTCGTCTTCGGCGGGGTGGTCGCGGCCAGCCTGCCGGTCATCGTCGGGGGCCTGAGCATCGCCGGTGCCACCGGCATCCTGCGCTTCGCCGCCACGTTCGGGCCGATCAACTTCTTCGCTCAGCCGGTGGTCTCGCTGATCGGTCTGGGTATTGCGATCGACTACGGGCTGTTCGTGGTGAGCCGATTCCGTGAGGAGATCGCCGAGGGGTATGACACCGAAGCGGCGGTCCGCCGGTCGGTGATGACGGCCGGACGCACGGTGGTGTTCTCGGCGGTGCTGATCATCGTCTCGGGAGCCAGCCTGCTGGTGCTGCCGCAGGGATTCGTCAAGGCGATCACCTACGCGATCTTCTCCTCTGTGGGCTTGGCCGCACTGCTGTCGATCACCCTGCTCCCGGCCATCCTGGGTGTGCTGGGCAAGAACGTCGACGCGCTTGGAGTGCGCACCCTCTACCGGGTTCCGATCCTGCGGGACTGGGATCTCCACAATCGCGTCATCGGCTGGCTCGCCGAGAAGACCCAGAAGACCAAGACCCGCGAAGAGGTCGAGGCCGGGTTCTGGGGCAAGCTGGTCAACTTCGTGATGCAGCGGCCGTTGGCGTTCGCGATCCCGATCGTGATCGCGATGGTCTTGCTGATCATCCCGCTGGGCAAGCTGACCTTCGGCGGGATGAGCGAGAAATACCTGCCGCCGGACAACACCGCCCGGGTGGCCCAGGAACACTTCGACGACATCTTCCCCGGCTTCCGCACCGAGAAGCTGACCCTGGTGATCAAGAGCACCACCAACAAGCCGGTCACCGACCAGCAGGTCGCCGATGTCCGCAACCGCGCCATGGCGATCAGCGGATTCGTAGTGCCCGACGACGACCCCACCGAGATGTGGAAGCAACGGCCCTATCTGCCCGGCGCCTCCAAGGATGAGTCGGTCAAGGTGATCGAGAACGGTCTGATCAACCGCAACGACGCCGCCCAGAAGATCAAGGCGCTGCGCGCCATGAGCACACCCAAGGGGCTGGAGGTGCTGGTCGGCGGGACACCAGCGCTGGAACAGGACAGCATCCATGCCCTGGTCAGCCAGGGACCGCTGATGCTGGTGATCTTGCTGATCACCACGACACTGCTGATGTTCCTGGCATTCGGGTCACTGGTACTGCCGTTGAAGGCGGCGGTGATGAGCGCTCTGACGCTGGGTTCGACGATGGGCATTTTGACCTGGATGTTCGTGGACGGGCATGGCGCCGGCCTGCTGAACTTCACTCCGACACCACTGATGGTGGTGGTGATCGCCCTGGTGGTTGCCGTCGGCTGGGGACTGGCCACCGACTACGAGGTGTTCCTGGTCTCCCGCATGGTGGAGGCCCGAGAATCCGGGATGTCGACTACCGAGGCGATCCGGATCGGCACCGCCACCACCGGTCGCCTGATCACTGCGGCCGCCCTGATTCTGGCCGTGGTCGCCGCGTCGTTCGTGTTCTCCGACCTGGTGATGATGAAGTACCTGGCATTCGGCCTGATGGCGGCGTTGCTGCTGGACGCCACCGTGGTCCGGATGTTCCTGGTGCCGGCGGTGATGAAGCTCCTCGGCGACGACTGCTGGTGGGCGCCGCGCTGGATGAAGCGTCTGCAGAACCGGATCGGGCTCGGCGAGATCCGGTTGCCCGACGAGCGGCGTCGGGTGACCCGCCGCCCCGCCGCCGGGACGGTGGCGCCGGCCCTGGTGGGTGCAGCCGCTCCACGCCCGGCGCACGATCCCACGCACCCCGCCCCGGGCCGCGCGGCCCCGGCCCGGCCGCGTGTCACCGAGCAGCTTCCGACTCGTCCGGTCAGTGGCAATCCGTCCAATGCCCGGACCAACCGGATCAACACCGGACCGGCCGAGCCGCCCACCACCCGATTCTCGTCGGCCGAACCGGCCACCGAGCGAGTGACGGCGCCCGGCAGCGAGCCGGCCGGCGCCGGCGAGAAGGACCGCGAGATCGAGTCGTGGTTGGGCGAGCTGCGTGGCGGTCGCGACACGGCGCAGCCCCGGCGCGGCCGACCGGGAGACAGCGACCCGGAGGCCTCCGACGAGCGGACCCGCTCGCTGCCCAAACCCCCGGCGGGAACCGAGAACGCCCCTACCACGGCGATCCCGGCCCCGGGCTCGGCCGCTGATCCCGACAACCCTGCCACCGAGAAGTTCACCGCGGCAGAGCAGCCCGGTGAGGACGCCGAAGGCAAGCCGCAGAGCCCGCAGCGGCGCGGTTCCGCGGGCGGCCTTAGCGCTGCTGAGCTGCTGCGCCGGGAGGGCCGCTACTGACGTCGTCGGATTCCGGGTCCGTCGGATCGTCATCGCTGACTTCAGACGGACCCGAATCCGAGGCGTCGACCAGCACCCGCACCGCCCGGTCAATGAAGGCGATCAGCGGGACCGCAAGTAGGGCGCCCACGATGCCCGCGAGGATTACGCCGGTGGAGATCCCCAACACCACCGCGAGCGGGTGGATCGAGACGGCACGCCCCATGACCAGTGGCTGCAGCACATGGGCTTCCAACTGGTTGACGGCGATGATCAGCCCCAGGGTGACCAACCCGTAAATCCACCCCTTGGCGATCAGTGCGACCAGCACCGCCAACAGGCCCGTAAGCACCGCACCGACCAGCGGAATGAAGGCTCCCAGGAACACCAGCGAGGCCAGCGGGAGCGCCAACGGCACCGCCATCACCGCCAACCCGATGCCGATTCCGAGGGCATCAACCAGGGCCACCAGGAACGTGGCCCGGACATAGCCGATCAGTGATTCGAATCCGGCGACGCCCGCAGCATGCACGGTCGCACGGACGTTGCTCGGGAAGAACTTCACCGTGAACCGCCAGATATCGCGGCCGCCGTAGAGGAAGAAGATCAGCGCGAACAACACCACGAAGGCGCCGGTGAAGATCTTGGTGATGGTCTCGGCGGTCGACAATGCCCCGCTGGTCAGCTTGGCCTGGTTGTTACGCAGGCCGACGACCACGGTATCGCCGGCACTATCGATCTGCTCACTGCTCAAGTGCAGCGGCCCTTCGACCAACCAGTGCTGCGTCGAGTTGATCACCTGAGTGACCTGCTCGACCAGTTCCGGCACCCCGTCAATGAACTGGTCGATCACGAAGCTCAGCAAGCCAGCGAGCACCGCTAAGCCGCCGAGCAGCAGCAGGAACACCGCCAAACCCCGGTGCACACCGTGCCGAGACAGCCAGTCCACACCAGGCAGCAGCAGCGCCGACATCATCATCGCGATCGCCACCGGGACGACGATCACTTCAAGTCGCCGCATCACCAACAGCACCACCAGTACCGCGCCGAACAACACCAGCAGGCGCCAAGCCCAGGCCGCTGCCTTACGTACCGTGGGATGGACGGATTCGTCTGCGCTGGCTGACATTCCGGTAGCGTAACGATGCCGCAGCAGGTGCACATCACGTAGCCGAATATCGCTGTGGCGCAGCTAACCTCTAAATTCGTGTCCCTCGCCGCCAGTTCTCCCGATTGCGTCACGCACGACGCAGTCGAGCAACACGGCGGCGGCAGGTACCGCTGGCTACGCTCGCTGCTCGTCGGCCTGGTCGCGGTGGTGCTCACCGCCGAGATCGCACTGGTGTGGGACCAGGTCTGTGCTGCCTGGTGCAGTCTGTGCCGTGCCGACGGCCGCTGGCTGGTGGGGGCGGTCGTGGCCGCAGCCGCATCCATGCACAGTTTCGCGCAGATTCAGCGGACCCTGCTGAGCTCGGCCGGGGTCCACGTGACGCAGCGGAAGTCCGAAGCCGCCTTCTACGCAGCAAACTCGCTGAGCACCACGCTGCCCGGCGGCCCGGTCCTCTCGGCGACGTTCTTGTACCGACAGCAACGCCGCTGGGGCGCATCCCCGGTGGTGGCGTCGTGGCAATTGGTGATGTCGGGCGTGCTACAGGCGGTGGGGCTGGCGGTGCTGGGCCTGGGCGGCGCGATCCTGCTCGGCGCCCGCAGCAACCCGTTCTCACTGTTGTTCACCCTCGGTGGATTCGTCGCGCTGCTGCTGCTGGCACAGGCGGCCGCGTCGCGACCGGAATTGATCGACGGCATCGGCGCGCGCGTGCTGTCCTGGGTGAACTCCGCGCGCTCCCGGCCCGCTGATAACGGGCTTGCGACCTTACGCAGGATGCTGGGCCAACTGGAGTCGGTGAGCCTGGGCCGCCGCGACGCGTCGACGGCTTTCGGCTGGTCCTTGTTCAACTGGGTCGCCGACGTCGCTTGCCTGGCGTGCGCGGCCTACGCCGCCGGGGGGCGGGCGTCGATCGCAGGCCTGACGGTGGCCTACGCCGCCGCACGCGCGGCAGCGACGATCCCCCTGATTCCCGGGGGCCTGCTGGTCGTGGAAGCCGTGTTGGTCCCCGGCCTGGTCTCCAGTGGATTGAGCCTTCCCGACGCCATCTCGGCGGTCCTGGTCTACCGGCTGATCAGCTGGCTGCTGATCTCAGCCGTCGGCTGGGTGGTGTTCTTCGCGGTCTTCCGCTCCGACAATGCAGCCGACCATGACACGGAGCTGCGCCCCGCAACCCTCAGCGAATCGCAACCGGTTGGGTCACCGCCCCGGCCGGCGGTCCACTCACCGGTAGGCCGTTCACCGGGCCGCCGACGCCGCCCGGCAAGCCGCCCTGCGCCTGTGCGGCCTGCAACAGTCCGAGCACCTGCGGCACGCTGACCGCCAGCTTGCACTGGTCGCTGACCTCCTGGACCGGCGCGATGATCTTGGCCAGGTCGTCCTGGACCTTCGGGTTGGCCTCGAAGTGCGCCTTCAGGTTTGCCAGCGTCTGGGGGCCGGGTTGTTGCTGGAGCGCGCCGGTCATCACCTGATTGGTGTCCGGGTGCGAGTCCAGGTAGTCACCGGTCGAGGTGACGGCTTTGCCCACGGTCCGCGCTATCTCACTGGCCACGCAGGGGTCTTTGGCCGCGGTCGCCGACGGCGCCGAAGGTGCCGCCAGCACGGCAGCGGCAGCGGCAGCGGCCCCACCCAACAACACCGGCAGGGACGCGAGGACGCCCGCGCCCGAGAGGCTGCGGCGCACTGTGGCACGAGTGATGTTCACGAGTTTCTCCTGACGACAGACGAGATTTCCGATCAGTCCCTACGGCGCCCCGCCACGGTGCGGGCAGGCGATCACAGAGTTGGTCTGGTGTGCTGATGCGATGCCCCCCGGCAGCAACGGCAGATCGAAAGACGGCCTTTTCCCCATCCTGACAGTAACCACCTAAGGCCGCCACCGGAGCGCAGGTCAGCCTGGTCACAGTGCGGTTCCCAGATGGCATCGGAGCAGCTCAGAGGCGAGAGAAAAGGTCGGCACGAGGCGCTGCTGCGGTAGGCTCGCAGCACGCGGCGCACGGGTGCGGGCGAGAGCGGAGAGAAGAAATCCAGCAGTTCATGATGCGCTTCAGCAGCAACCTGCGCAGATTCCGCTGGGTGGTCTTCACAGGGTGGCTACTGGCTGTCATTCCCTCGCTGTACCTGGCCGGCACCCAGTCCGGACACCTGACCGGCGGTGGCTTCGAGGTCCAAGGATCGCAGTCACTTCACGTCCAGTATCAGCTCGAGGACCACTTCCCGGAGCAGGGGGCCTCACCGCTGGCTCTGGTGGCCGCGCCCCGCGCCGACGCCACCTACCGCGACATGAAGGACGCGGTCGCGCTGCTCCAGCAGGCTGCCGGCGAGGTTGCCAGCGTGACGGTGCTGCCCGATTCGACGCAGCCGCCGCCCCGACCGGACCGGCCCTACGTCGTGTCCCTGCGGGTGGACTTCAACAACACCGGCGCCGTTGACGTCGCCAAGAAGTTGCGCGCCAAGCTGGGCGTGGAAGGCGAGCATCCGGGCCGGATCGAGAACGGTTCGGTGAACCTCTACGTAATCGGGCAGGGCGCGCTCGGCGCCGCCGCGTCGGCGAAAACCAAACAGGACATCGGTGCCGCCGAGCGCTGGAACCTGCCGATCGTGCTGATCGTGTTGTTGGCGGTGTTCGGCTCACTGGCCGCGGCCGCCATCCCGCTGGCGCTGGGCATCGGCACCGTGATCGTCACCATGGGCCTGGTCTATCTGCTGTCGATGTTCACCGCGATGTCGGTGTTCGTCACCTCGACGGTCTCGATGTTCGGCATCGCCCTGGCGATCGACTACTCCCTGTTCATTCTGATGCGCTACCGCGAAGAGCTGCGGGCCGGCCGCCAACCGGAGGAAGCCGTCGATGCCGCGATGGCGACGTCCGGGCTGGCGGTGGTGCTGTCCGGTCTCACCGTCGTGGCCTCTTTGACCGGGATCTATCTGATCAATACGCCGGTGCTGGTCTCGATGGCCACCGGAGCGATCCTGTCCGTCTCGGTCGCGGTGCTGGCCTCGGTCAGCCTCACCCCGGTGGTGCTGGCGGTGTTCGGCCGGGCGGTCGCCAAACGTTCAGCGCTGCTGCACTGGACGCGCGGACCCCAAGCCCTCCAGTCACGGTTCTGGACCCGCTGGACCGCATCGGTCATGCGCCGCCCGTGGGCGTCAGCGCTGGTGACCGCGGGGTTCCTGTTGGCGCTGGCGGCACCGGCGCTGTCGTTGTCGCTGGGCAACAGCATGCTTCGCCAGTTCGACTCTTCCCATGAGCTCCGCGGCGGGGTGGCCGCGGCGGCTCAGGCCCTGGGCCCGGGCGCGCTGGGACCGATCCGGGTGTTGGTGACCATCCCGGGCGCGGATGCCTCAGCGCCCGCCCACGCCGCGACGTTCGCCGCCGTCCGCCAGGAGATGGCGCAGGCCCCCAACATCGCATCGGTGTCGCAGCCGGTATTCGGCAATGACAACAGCAGCGGCCTGCTGTCCGCGGTGCTGTCGGTCGATCCCGAGGACATGGCAGCCCGAGACACCGTCGACTGGATGCGCGAACACCTGCCCGCGGCGGCCGGTTCGCCGGCGGTGCAGGTAGACGTCGGCGGACCGACCGCGTTGATCAAGGACTTCGACGACCGCGTCTCAGCGGCCGAACCGATGGTGTTCGTGTTCGTGGCGTTGATCGCCTTCCTGATGTTGCTGGTCTCCATCCAGTCGGTGTTCCTGGCGCTCAAGGGCGTCGTGATGACGGTGCTGTCGGTGGCGGCTGCCTACGGAAGCCTGGTCATGGTGTTCCAGTGGGGCTGGCTGGAAAGACTCGGTTTCGCGGCGACCGGCTCTATCGACACGTTCATTCCGCCGCTGGTCCTGGCAATGACGTTCGGCTTGTCGATGGACTACGAGATCTTCCTGCTGACCCGCATCCGGGAACGCTTCCTGCAGACCGGAAACACCCACGACGCCGTCGCGTATGGGGTGAGCACCAGCGCCCGGACCATCACCAGCGCCGCCCTGATCATGATCGCGGTCTTCATCGGCTTCGCGTTCGCGGGGATGCCGCTGGTCGCCGAGCTGGGTGTGGCTTGCGCGGTGGCGATCGCGGTGGACGCCACCGTGGTGCGGTTGGTGCTGGTTCCGGCCCTGATGGCGATGTTCGCCGAGTGGAATTGGTGGCTGCCGGGGTGGCTGGCCCGGATCCTGCCGTCGGTGGACTTCGAGAAGCCGCTGCCCACGGTGGATCTCGGCGATGTCGTGGTGATCCCCGACGACATCTCCGCCCTGATCACCCCCAGCGCCGACCTTCGCGTGGTGGTCAAGTCCGCGGCCCGGCTCAAAGGCCTGGTTCCCGACGCGGTCTGTGTCAGCGATCCGTTGGCGCTGCGCGGCTGCGGAGTGACCGACCTCGCGACGAGCAAGATCGAAGCGGTTCCGGTCAGCTCTGGGTCGGCCGGGTCATCGCCGGCAGGCGGCAGAGCAGTAAGCCAAGCGCTGGCCAGGCTGACTGGCGGCTGGCAGTCCCGCACCGGCGCAGACCGGGCTCAACCGCGCATGGTGCGGCCGGTGCACCCGGTCACGGTGTGGCGGCGCCGGCTCGCAGTGGCGCTGGACGCGTTGGAGACCGAAACGTGGGCGGCCAACGAGATCGGGCTGGAAGGCCCGGCGTTGACCCGGAGCCGGCCCATGGAGACCGCCGCCGTCCAGCTGCCCACCGGCGATCGGCTCCAGATCCCCACCGGCGCCGAAACCCTGCGGCTGGCGGGCTACCTGGTGCTGGCGCGCAATGGCCCCCGAGACTACTCGGGGCTCGCCGAGCTTGCCGGCGCACTCGGCCCCAAAACCGTCGCTGAGGCACTCGCCGAGATCGACAGGTATTACTCTGGTCAACCAGCCGACGGACGATGGATGGCCAGCCAGCTGGCCTGTCGGCTCGCCGATCCGGAACCCACCGCACGCGGCGACTACGCTTCCGGCGAGGACGCTCCGGAGGCGGGCACGGACTGGGAAGAGGTTCAAGGGCGCTGCCTGGCAGTTGCCGTAGCGATGCTGGAGGAGGCGAGGTGACGTTGGCCGCGGACCGACGTCGTGGGTCGCTGCCCCGGCAGCCTGCCGGCGACACCGACCGGCCGGTCGAGTTCTGGCCCACCTCGGCGATCCGTTCTGCGTTGCAGAGCGGCGACATCGGCACCTGGCAGCTCATCGTGGTCGCGCTTAAGCGCGACCCCTATGGTCGCACTGCCCGCCAGGTCGAAGAGGTGCTGGACGGCACCCCGTCCTTCGGCATCTCCAAGGCGCTCGCGGAGGTCTTGACCCGCGCTCGCGCACATCTGGAAGCCAACGAACGCGCGGAAGTGGCGCGGCACATGCGGGTGCTCATCGAGCGGTCCGGCCTGAGCCAGCAGGAGTTCGCCTCACGGATCGGGGTTCCGGCCGACACGCTCGGTGAATACCTCAGCGCCGCGGTCAGTCCGCCGGCGTCGCTGATGGTCCGGATGCGTCGACTCTCGGACCGCTTCGTCAAACTGCATACCCGCGACACGCCCGACGTCGTCTGACGCCGGGCTGTCGCTGTCGGGTCAGCGAGCGTGAATCGGTGACATCTCCAGAACCAGCCATTGGTCGCCTCGCTTGGTCAGCGTGACCCGGACGGGGACCACCGACTGCTTGACCTGTTGGTTGGCCACCGTCTGGACGCTGCGCATCACCACGGCGACCCGCGCAGCCGACGGCCCGAGCGCCTCGACACCGGCACTGAGCGTGTCCGCCTCGACCGAGATGTTGCGGTTAGCCATGTCGCTGGCGGTCCGGCCGATGCTCTCCCGAAACGCGGGGATCCGATCGGGAACCATGTAGGACGCGGCCTTGTCGATGGACGTGTCGGGGTCGGCCGGCGAGACCGTGGCGGCGGCTTCGGCCATGCCGACCGCTACCTTGACCACCTCATAGGAGTCGGCCTCCAGCTCGCGATCCGGCACCGTCCAGCGCAGGTAGCCCAGTACCGCGGCGGCGACCAGCGCCGCAGCGGCCAAAGCGACAACCCCGAAGCGCAGACCGGGCCGTTCATCGTCGGTGCCGATCGTGACCTTGTCGCGGCGCAGCAACACGAAGTTGACCACCATGCCCTCGACGATCAGCAGCGCCAGCACCGAGCACAACGACACGTACCACACCGGCCAGCCCAGGGTGGGGCCCACCAGCAGCAGGCCACCGATCGCGGCCAGCGGCGCGGCGACATCGATGGCCGCGACCCGCCACGGCGTCTGGGCTTTCAGGGCATCCACCTTGCTCATCGAATGGACCTCAATCGGGAGATCATCAGGTCATCGCCGACGGCGGTGACGTCGAGGTGCAACGCCCAGTGCACGGTCTGCGGCCTGCCGCCCACGTTCTCGGCGATCGAAGTGGCGATCACCATCACCGGGTCGGTGCGGCCTGGGCTCGACGGCTTGTCATTGCCCACTCCGGCGGATTCGTCGAGATCGTGGTGCTCCAGCTCGATGGCGACCGCTTCGATCCGGCCGCTGCTGCGCGACTGGATCCGCTGAACAACATCGCGGTAGGGCGCCAGGGCCGCGTCGAACTCGCCGTTGAGCTCGCCCACCGTCTTGTCGCGCAGTCGCGCCATGCCCTTCTCGACGTTCTCGGCGTTCAAGTTGATCAGCACACTGGTCCAGCTGGCGGCGGTCTGCAGCACTTGGCTGCGGTGTTCGCGCTCCTTGGTGTCTTTGTGGTGGAGCTCCCAGGTGTACCCACTGAAAATCAACGCCGCCACGGCGACCAGGCCCAGCACCACCGAGCCCCATCCGTAGCCGGAGAGGCCACTGCCCGGGGCTGCCGCGGCCGGCTTGCCGCCGACGCTCTTCTTGGCCGTCTTCGCTTTGGGTTTGGGGGTAGCGTCCTGGTCCTTGACGCTTTCTACAGTGGCGGCACCGGGATCGATGATTGCGTCCTCCACCTCGGTGGAGACGTCCGGTTGCTCCTCGTCAGCCATGGCGGTGACGCTACAGGAGAGCTGCGGCATCCGTCGTGGAAGGATGGGCTGGTGACCTCACCAGCCACCCGTTCCGGCGTCGATCTCACCCACGTGGACAGTGCGGTTCGTCCGCAGGACGATCTGTTCGGTCACGTCAACGGCCGCTGGCTCGACGATTACCAGATGCCACCGGACCGGGCCACCGATGGCGCCTTCCGCACTTTGTTCGACCGGGCCGAGATCGAGGTCCGTGACCTCATCACCGAGGCCGCCGCCAGCCACTCTGCCGCCGGCACCGATGAACGCCGGATCGGCGACCTCTACGCCAGCTTTATGGACGAGCAGACCGTGCGCGAACGCGGAGTGCAGCCGTTACGCCGGGAGTTGGCGGCGATCGACGACGCCGGCGACCGCGTGGCCCTGGCGGCGGTGCTGGGAGCGGTTCAGCGCACCGGCGTCGGCGGGGGCGTGGGCCTTTATGTCGACACCGACTCGAAGGACTCGAGTCGTTACCTGCTGCACCTGAGCCAGTCCGGCATCGGGCTGCCGGACGAGTCCTACTACCGCGACGAACAGCACGCAGAGATCCTGGCCGCCTACCCCGGCCACATCGCGGCGATGTTCGCGCTGGTCTACGGCGGGGACCCGGGCGAGTACGCCGGTACCGCCGAGCGCATCGTGACGCTGGAGACCAGGTTGGCGGCTGCGCACTGGGATGTGGTGAAACGCCGCGATGCCGATCTGACCTACAACCTGCGCACCTTGGCAGGTCTGCCCGCCGAGGCGCCCGGCTTCGACTGGGCCGGCTGGGTGAGCGCGCTGGGCGTGCGGCCCGATACCGCCGACGAATTGGTGGTGCGCCAGCCCGACTTCCTGAACTCCTTCGCCGCACTGTGGGAAGGCGCGGACTTCGCCGAGTGGCAGGACTGGGCGCGGTGGCGGCTGATTCATGCCCGCGCCGGTCTGTTGACCGAGGAGTTGATCGCCGAGGACTTCGCCTTCTACGGGCGCCGCCTGTCGGGCACCGAACAGATCCGGGACCGCTGGAAGCGCGGCGTTTCGGTGGTGGAATCGCTGTTGGGCGATGCCGTCGGAAAGCTCTACGTGGAGCGGCATTTTCCGCCCGACGCCAAGGCGCGAGTCGACGAGCTGGTCGGCAACCTACGCGAGGCGTACCGGGTGAGCATCACCAATTTGGACTGGATGACCCCGGCCACCCGGGAACGCGCGCTGGCCAAGCTGGACAAATTCACCGCCAAGGTGGGCTACCCCGCCAGCTGGCGGGACTACTCAGTGCTGGCCACCGACCGCACTGATCTGTACGGCAACTACCTCCGCGGCTACGCGGTCAACTACGACCGGGAACTGGCCAAGCTGGGCCGGCCGGTGGACCGCGACGAATGGTTCATGACGCCGCAGACCGTCAATGCCTACTACAACCCCGGGATGAACGAGATCGTCTTTCCCGCGGCGATCCTGCAGCCACCGTTCTTCGACGCCGAGGCCGATGACGCGGCCAATTACGGCGGAATCGGTGCGGTGATCGGCCACGAGATCGGCCACGGTTTCGACGACCAGGGAGCCAAGTACGACGGCGACGGCAACCTGATCGACTGGTGGACCGACGCCGACCGCACCGAGTTCGGCTCCCGCACCAGCGCGTTGATCGCCCAGTATGAGACCTACGTCCCGCGTCAGCTCGACGCCGACCGACACGTCAACGGCGCGTTCACCGTCGGGGAGAACATCGGCGATCTGGGGGGTCTTTCCATTGCGCTGCTCGCCTACCAGCTGTCGCTGGCCGGCGCCGAGGCACCGGTGATCGAAGGTCTGACCGGCACCCAGCGGGTCTTCTTCGGCTGGGCGCAGGTGTGGCGCACCAAGTCCCGCGACGCCGAGGCGATCCGCCGCCTGGCCGTAGACCCGCACTCACCGCCGGAGTTCCGGTGCAACGGGGTGGTCCGCAACATGGACGCGTTCTACGACGCCTTCGCGGTCACCCCCAACGACGCTCTCTACCTGGAGCCCGCTTCGCGGGTCCGAATCTGGAACTGAGCGCGGCCGTTCTACTGCGCGGTTGAGGGTTGGGCGGTCTGCCCTACAGCTGCCAGTCCTGCGACCCGTCGTTCTTGGTGTAGGAGCCCACGGAGTTCTTCACCACCACGGGGTCGCCGCTGCCGAAGTTCTCGTAGAACCACTTGGCGTTGGCCGGGCTCAGGTTGATGCAGCCATGACTGACATTGCGCTTGCCCTGATCAGCGACCGACCACGGCGCGCTGTGCACGAATCCGCCGCTGTTGTCGATCCGGACCGCGTCCTGCACGGTGAGCTTGTAACCCCAACTGGAGTTCACCGGAACCCCATAGGTGGACGAATCCATCACCACCGTGGGGAACTTCTCCAGCACGTAGTAAGTGCCGTTGGGGGTCTCGTGACCACCCGCGCTCATGCCCATCGACATCGGGAAGGTCTTCTCCACCTTGCCGTCACGGGTGATCGTCATCTGATGCGTCTTGTCGTCGGCGGTGGCCACCAGCGAGTCGCCGACCCGGAAACCCGACTTGGTGCCGGCGGCGTCGATGTTGACGACGGTGTGGGCGGGCCAGAAGTTCAGCGGACGCCACCGCACCTGGCTCGGGGTCATCCAGTAGAACTTGCCGGACACGGGCGGGTTCGACGAGATGTGGATGGCCTGCTCGGCCATCGCCTTGTCGGCGATGGGCCGCTGGAAGTCGATGATGATCGGCTTGGCGACACCCACCATCGAGCCGTTGACCGGGTTGAAGGTCGGCGGCAGGAACGGCGGGGCACCGGTGAACGGCTCCGGGTTCTGCCCGACAACCGGACCGGCGGCCACCGCCGGAACCGCGCCCGGTTCCGCCGGGGCGGCTGGATCGACCGGGACGGCCTGCGCAGCCGGATCGGCGGGAACGCCCTCGGGAGCACCTAACGGTGCCGGCGGAGCAGGTTCGGGCGGTGGCGGGAAGCCAACCGGTTCACCCGCGGGGGGCGGGGGCGGAAGTTCAGGCGGGGGCGGCGGCAACTCCGGCCCGGGCGGCGGCGCGGCCGGATCGACCGGTCCGGCATTCGCCACAGCCGGGTCACCGGGCTGCTGTGGCGGGTCGGCCAGCGCCGACCCACACCCGAAGGTGAGCCCTGCGGCCAATGCGGCGGTGCTGAACCACGCCCCGATCCGCACGAGCTTCCATCCCGACATCTACATACCTCCCCGGTCACACATGTGGTTCCAGTGTCGCACAGCGCAGCTTCCAGCTAACTCCGACCTCAGGCGAGATGCCCCGAGGATGGCCCCAAGGAAATGCTCTGAGCAGTGCTTTCCTCCGCCAGCGCAGTGGCGAACGTTACCGGTCCAGAGCCGTCAGGGAACGACAAAAAGCCGCTTGCTCGCCGCGATCCCCAGCGCGGCCAGACCCACCAACACCGCCGAAGCGGTCAACATCGCCGAGGTTCCGGCCCGCTCGAACAGCAGCCCGCCGGCCAGCGAGCCCCCGGTGATACCGACCTGGAAGGCGGTGACATACAGCCCCGAGGCGCCATCGGGGTCGTCGGGCGCGGTACGCATCGCCGCCGACTGCAGCATCGGCGACACCGCCATCGCCATCGCCCCCCACAACACGAGCGCGGCGGCCCCGAGGACTCCCGTCCCGGCGCTGTGGTGCCCGCCGATCGACAGCGCGGCAAGCACCACGAAAGCGGCCGACATCGCAGCCATGCATCCACCGGTGACCATTTTCGGGCGATGGTCGACCGTCCGCGCCAACAGCGGCATCGCGATCAGGCCCGCCGCGCCGAACGCGGCCAGTAGCCAGGCCAGGCGAGCATCCGAAACACCGACGACGTCGCCGATGATCACCACGATGAACGTGTACGAGATGAAGTGCCCGGTGACCGCGATCAGCATCAGCGCGCTCACCGCCACCAACCGTCCGTTGCGGTGGTGGTGGTTGCCTACCAGTGCCAGCTGATCGGTACTGAGGATCAGGGCCGGTAGCGCGAGCCGGGCTGCCAGTGTGACGGCCGCGGCCGCCACGGTGATCACCACCACGGCCAGTCGCCAACCCCAGAGCAGGCTCATGGCCGACGTCAGCGGGATGCCGACTACCAGCGCAAGGCTGGTACCGACGTAGATCGCCGTGGTCGCCCGGCCGGAATGACTGGGCGGCACCAGCCGAGTGGCGATAGGCGCCAGCACGGACCACATCAGGCCGTGCGTGACAGCGCACAGCGCACGGCCGGCCGCCAGCACAGCGAAATTCGGCGCCATTGCCGAAATCACCTGCGAGGTGGTCAGGCAGACCAGGGTGAGCAGCAGCACCCGACGTCGCGGCCAGAACGCGGTCCAGCGCACCAGCGGAAGCGTCGTGGCGGCTGCCACCACCGCGTACCAGGCCAGCAGGGTTCCGACCAGCGCCTCACTGACGCCCAGCCCCACTGAGATCGCGGGCAGCGCGCCGACCGGCAGGATTTCGGCGGTGGCATAGATGAAGGCGGCCGCGGACAGGATCGCCAACCGAGCCGTGGTCTGCGGCGTCCACGGCCTCGATCGGGTACTTCCGGTTTCCACAGTCATGTATTGGGAGCAGTGTCCAGTGGTCCGTGGCGCATTGCGCTCCCGGTAACTGCTGGATCACATGGTAACGGCGAGGGGGTCAGGAACGGACCAACCGCGCGATCGCGGCGGAGGCTTCGGTGAGTTTCGCGTCGGCCTCTTCGCCACCGGCTGCGACGGCCCCGCTGACGCAGTGCACCAAGTGTTCGTCCAGCAGGTTCAGCGCGACCGACCGCAGCGCGCTGTTGACCGCACTGATCTGAGTGAGCACATCGATGCAGTACTTGTCCTCGTCGATCATCTTCGCGATGCCGCGCACCTGGCCCTCGATGCGGCGCAGCCGCTTGGCGTAGTTGTCCTTACGCGGGGAGTAACCCGGAGCTTCGGTGGTCATGGCGCCCCCAACAGTCGGTTCATCTGGCTGATCTCGGATTGTTGAAGCGGCACCAGCGTCTGCGCGATGCTGATCGCCTCGGGACTCTCGCCGTGTTCGATTTCGTTCTGCGCCATAGCGATCGCGGCACGGTGATGGGCGATCATCGTCTGCAGCCACAGCGTGTCGAATGCGTCGCCGCGCAGACCGCGCAGCCGATCCAGGATCGCCTTGTCCACCATTCCGGGGATGTCCCCGGGGTCCTGGCCGGCATGGCTAAGGGGCAACTCCCACTGCAGCAATTGCGCCTGACACCCCTGCAGCTCGGTGCGCTGCTGGGCCGCGCTCTGGTCGGCGAACGCCACCAGCGCCGGGTCGGAACTCTGGGTGGGAACCAGGGCTGCAAGCTCCAAGGCCTGCTGGTGGTGGATCACCATGTCTTCCAGAAACGTCACATCCGCGGGACTGCCGACGCTCATCCCGACTGAACTCGTCGGGGCCTCCGGCGCGGGTGTGGGCTCGCGGTGGCATCCACCCACAACGACGCTGGCGACCACCGCGGCCACGACGGTCAGGACGGTTCTCATGCGCACACTGTAGCGCATACCCCCGCGGGGTATTTTATTCGTTTTGCCGGGTCCGGCCCTACCGGCATACTGAGCTGGTGAATTCTCCGAGCACCGACGCCACTGGGACGTCCGTCGACATCAAGCCGCGCAGTCGTGACGTCACCGACGGCCTGGAGAAGACCGCTGCCCGCGGGATGTTGCGCGCGGTCGGCATGGGCGATGACGACTTCGCCAAGCCCCAGATCGGCGTGGCCTCGTCGTGGAACGAGATCACACCCTGCAATCTTTCGCTGGACCGGTTGGCCAAGGCCGCTAAGGAAGGCGTGCTGGAGGCGAGCGGTTATCCGCTGGAGTTCGGCACCATCTCGGTGTCCGACGGCATCTCCATGGGCCATGAGGGCATGCACTTCTCCCTGGTGTCGCGTGAAGTGATCGCCGACAGCGTCGAGACGGTGATGTGCGCCGAGCGGCTCGACGGCTCGGTGTTGCTGGCCGGTTGCGACAAGTCGCTGCCCGGCATGCTGATGGCCGCGGCGCGCCTGGATCTGGCCTCGGTCTTCCTCTACGCCGGTTCCACCATGCCGGGCTACGCGAAACTGTCCGACGGCACCGAGCGTGAGGTGACGATCATCGACGCGTTCGAGGCGGTCGGCGCCTGTTCGCGCGGGCTGATGTCCCAAGAGGACGTCGACATCATTGAGCGGTCGATCTGTCCCGGCGAGGGCGCCTGCGGCGGCATGTATACAGCCAACACGATGGCTAGCGCGGCTGAGGCGCTGGGCATGTCGTTGCCGGGCAGCGCGTCCCCGCCGGCGATCGACCGGCGCCGCGACGGCTATGCGCGCGCCAGCGGCCAGGCGGTGGTGGAGTTGCTGCGCCGCGGGATCACCGCGCGCGACATCTTGACCAAGGAGGCGTTCGAGAACGCGATCGCGGTGGTGATGGCGTTCGGCGGGTCGACCAACGCGGTGCTTCACCTGCTGGCGATCGCCCGCGAGGCCGAGGTGGATCTGACCCTGGCCGACTTCTCCCGGGTGGGCGCCAAGGTGCCGCACCTGGCGGACGTCAAGCCGTTCGGAGCGCACGTCATGTACGACATCGACCAGATCGGCGGGGTGCCGGTCATGTTGAAGACGTTGCTGGAAGCCGGCCTGCTGCACGGCGACTGCCTGACCGTCACCGGAAAGACGATGGCGGAGAACATCGCTGAGCTCAATCCCCCGGTCGTCGACGGCAAGGTGCTGCACGCGCTGACCAACCCGATCCACCCGACGGGCGGTATCACCATTCTGCGCGGCTCGCTCGCACCGGACGGCGCGGTGGTCAAGTCCGCCGGCTTCGATACTGACGTGTTCGAGGGCACCGCACGGGTTTTCGACGGCGAGCGCGCGGCCCTCGACGCCCTGGAAGACGGCACGATCCGGGCCGGTGACGCCGTGGTGATCCGCTACGAGGGCCCCAAAGGCGGGCCCGGCATGCGCGAGATGCTCGCGATCACTGGCGCTATCAAGGGCGCCGGCCTCGGCAAAGACGTCCTGCTGTTGACCGACGGCCGGTTCTCCGGTGGCACCACCGGCCTGTGCGTCGGCCATATCGCCCCGGAGGCGGTGGACGGCGGACCGGTCGCTTTCCTGCGCGACGGCGACAAGATCCGCCTCGACGTGGCTAACGCAACCCTGGACGTGGTGGCGGATCCGGATGAATTCGCCGCCAGAGCCGAGGGTTTCACCCCGCCGCCGCCGCGCTACACCACCGGCGTGCTGGCCAAATACCGCAAGCTGGTGGGTTCGGCCGCTACGGGCGCCGTCTGCGGCTAGTCCACCACGGCCCGTGGGCCCACCCGCCTGCGGGGGACTGCTCGCGGCAAGCTCGTCAGGCGTGTCGGGCCGACTCGCCGCGCGCCCGCATACCGAAGTACGCGGCATTGAGGCCGAGGATCGTCAGCACCGCACCGGTGATCACGTTGGACCAGATCATCTCGGGGCTCGGCGAGCCGTGCATCAAGATCCACGGCGACGCGGTGAACCACACCCCGAAGATGGGCAGGGTCCACGCGAGCCCGTGCATGCGGTCGAGCGCCGCGGCCATCCCGCACGCCAGGAATGCGACGCAGAGTCCCACGACCAGGTTGTTGACGGCCAACCTCGTGGTCGCCTCGAATCCGACAATCCACGGGGATACCGCCCCGTAGACGGCCGCCAGCAGCGTCAATCCGAAGGTTCCCTGGGCAGTCATCGACTCGGCGGTGCGCTCGTACCGCGCCCGTAGAGCTAACAGATCAGGGTGGTGTTCGATTGATGAATGGACTGTACTCATTTCGTAACCTTTCTGTTATGCAACAGGCGGTTTGGTGCCAGATGCACCCATCCATCTGATGAAAGATTACGCCCGACCGCTGTTTGCCAGCAACGAAATTTTCGCCACCAACCGACAGTCGGCCGCTGTTAGTCGACGACGGCCAGAGCGAAGCCGTCCCAGCCCTTGGCTCCGACGGTCTGCAGGGCGGCCGCCCGTAATCGCGGGTGGCTGCCCATCAGCTCCAACACGTCCCGGCTGCCGCGTGCCGTCGCGTCTTCGGAGCGCGCTTCCAGAATCGCGCCCTCGCGGATCACGTTGTCCACCACGATCACCGAACCGGAACGGCATAGCTGCACGGCCCAATTCAGGTAGCCGACGTTGTTCTCCTTGTCGGCGTCGATAAACACCAGGTCGAACGGCTCGCCAGTCAACGCCGACAGGGTCTGCATCGCGGGACCCACCAGAATCTGCACTCGATCACCCACGCCGGCTCGGTCCAGATTGCCGCGGGCGACCTCGGCGTGCCTGGGCTCGTACTCCAGCGTCACCACCGAGCCCGCAGGCCCGACGGCACGCGCCAGCCAAATGGTGCTGTAGCCGCCCAGCGTGCCGATCTCCAGGATGCGGCGGGCACCGGTCGCGGCTGCCAGCAGGTTCAGGAATGCGCCCTGCTGCGCCGAGACCGCGATAGGCGGCAACCCGGCCTCGTCGCTGGCGGCCAGCGCCGCCCTCAGGTCCGCGTCGTCGCCGGCCAGCAGGTTGTCCAGCAAGGCATCGACATCACGAGGTGTGGGCTTTTCTGTCACTTCACCGAGGCTAGCCCGCGATCGCGATTCCGGCTCCCGATTTCCCTTTACCCCATACCCCTATGGGGTATATAGTCGGGGAACTCCGGCGCTCGCCGGGGATCACAAAGGAAGGTGTGACCGATGGCCAACTACGAGGATGGAACCCTGCTGACGTGCGGCCACGGCGGCTGTGGATGCCGCGTGCGCGTCGAGACTGCGTGCCACTGCCCTGGTGCGGACGTGAGCTACCGCTGCACCTGCGGCGACGAACTGGTAGCCGTCACCAGCTGACAACAAGACGGCGCCGGTGACGCACAACCTCGACCGTTGTGCGTCACCGGCGCCTGCTCTTGGTCTACACCACGGCGTCGGCAGAACCTACGACAGAACCGTCACAAGGGTTCACCGATGTCCGGAAGGAGAGCAATGTCCTGCGGCTGCCCATTGCGGAACATGGCCGCAAGTTCGCGGACACGTCTTTTGGCCCAAGCCACACTGAAGTCACTGAGCACTTCGTACTCGTATTGAAAGCGCTCCTTGCGGTCCCCTACCAGCCTGGAAGCTTGACTCGTGACGATGTCTTCGCAGTACCAATAAAGCAGATCATCAAGACTGCCTACCCGATCAAAGCCGAGTTCTCCACGCTCGTAAAAGGTGAAGTGATAGTAGCCATTCTCGTCGACGAAGACGTTCAGCCCGTCATTGGTTCGCATGCCTACTGGCATGGTGCGGACTCCCAGATCAGCCGACAACTGATCGATCCCTACTTGAAGTTCCCTGGACTTATCGCCCCAGGGGCGGTCCGTATTCATCGAGGATTCCCCTAGCTACTAGCTCTTTCGCATTAACCGTAATCCCATCTGGGCCAACGATCATGTACTGCGTGGCTCCTGGTGATGGCGTCTGCCCGTAGAATGGCTCCACCGGACCTTCTACGATTTGCCAGCCCGGCGGCAGTGGATTGCCGGTGATTCTGTATCGGCTGTAGTTCGCTTCAAACGACTCGGGCGGCAGAGACCTATCCACGAACAGGGCGCCGTCGGGTGCAAAATAGCGCCCCTTTGGCGATCCAAACCTGTCGATGATGGTGCCTTCGGGCAATTGCGTGGGCCGCGGAATGTAGCCCGGCGGGAAGCCGCTGTTTTCAGGCCAGACCCGCGTTTCAGGCCGCCCGAAGCTGGCCTCAAATTCTTGCCAAGACAGACCGCCCGTGGGATGCCAGTCCCGCAGCAGGGCCACGGGGGCGCCGCCCTCCCCAACCACTTCGGCAGGCAGTCCCGCGCGGACTATCGCCCCCTCCGCCCCAAAGGGAAGCGTCACGGCGGCGGCACTGACGTCGAAAGCCTTCTCGCCCAGGAAATAGGCCGGGCTGGGCGCGTTCAGGGCGCCTTTGACTTGGGCGACACCCGCACCGACCGGGTTGAGGAAGGAGTCGCCAAGCCCCTTGGCTAGGCCACCCCACGATTCCAGAACACCGGGGGCGCCTGGTCCGCCCTGCCCGAGCAGGTTCTTGACGGCATTTTCGGTTGCTCGCCAACGGTCCCCGAATGCATCGCCGAACCCCAGTGGCGCCTGTCGCTGCGCTTCGGGGGCACCGTAGCGCGCTAGCGGCTGCTGGACCTGCATCACTGCCGCGGTGACGCGCGCTTCGATCTGATCCGGCGGAATACCGTCGTTGGCCAGGACCTCCCGGGCTAAGACCCTGAAGCTCTCCACGTCCGCGGGGTTCAACGGTGTCGGCGGCGTCTCGCTTGCATCGGAGCTGCGCACCAGGACATCGGGGACATAGCCGTTCTTGACTTGCAGGTTGGTCAGCGCCGCCTGGAGCGTCTTGGAATAGGCACCGCGCAGCAGGGAAACGTTGGACAGCACCGTCCGTGTGTCGGCTATCGCACCGTCCCAGCACTTTTCGATCAGAGTGTCGACGTCGTCACCGTGTAGTTGGTATCCCAGGTAATGGGTGTTGTAGTCAGCCAGATACTCGTCGTAGCCCTGCAGGTTGGCATTGAGCGCTTCGATCTGCGCGCCGCAACTCTGCCGGGCCTGGGCCAGCGCGGCGGCGATGGTCTCCAGATCGGCCGCGATCTGGCCGAGTTGTTGGTTGGTGGCGTGCAGGGCTTCTTTGACTCGTTGCACTTCGGCGCCGTTGTTGATCGGCTGCTGACCGTTCTCGCGGTTGTACTGCTCGAAGTGCTGTTGGGCCGTGCGGAAGTTCTCCTCAGCCGCGGTCGAGGAGCCGGCCGCCGAATGAAACGCCTGCGCCAGGAAGTTGATCTGCGTGGGGCTTCCGACCTGCACACTGTCATCAACGGCCCAGGGGTCACCTCCCACGGCAGCGACAAGCTCACCGAGCCGCAGATACTGCAGGCTCGGACGACTCACGGCTCGTCCGCGCTACTCGCCATCGTCCGATGATGACCGACACCGGGACGGAGCGCACGTCACCGCACGCCCTCCTTGGCGAACACCACCCGCAGCACATATCCCAACTCCGGGCCCATCACCAGTTCGGCCAGTTCGCAGAACGTCGCGACGAACTCCGGGCCGTGCGGCGGCCGAGTGTCACACAGGTGGTGCGCGATCTCATGCAGCACCACCAGTTCTCGCAACGCCCAGTCCACGCCGCGCTGATCCGGTACGGCGATAACGCCTACTGCACCGAGCTTTTCGTAGTGCGCCGCGGTGGTCCCGCGTCGGGCACGCACGGTCAGTTCCATCGCGACCGGCCACCGCGCATGCACGGTCGGCAGCGCCATGACGTCGTCGACGTAGCGCCGGACGGCGTCTACCGAACCGAAGCGGGCCTCGGGCGGCAGAGTCAGCTCGGTGCCGAAGAACTCGACACTGCGTCTGCCGGTTTCGGCAGCGCGGTCGAACAAGGTGCGGACAAAGAGCTCCGCGGAGTAGACCTTGGCGCGCTGTGCGTCGCGCTCTGAAGCGGGAACTTTCACCGCTCCAGCGCGGACCGTGCCACCGACAGCTCCGCACTGTCACCCAGCCGGGCCCTGCGCCCCGCCCGGTCTCCGGCTCGGCGCGCCGCGGACGAATAGCCCGCCGAGGCCCGGTTGGCCCGCCAGGTACCTCGCGCCTTGGAGGTACCGCGGTAGAAGTCCTGCAGCTCTAGCTCTTTGTTGCGCAACGCAATCGCAGTACCCGGCGGCCTGCTCCGATCCTTCTCGGCAGCACGGCGAGTCTCGTCACGGGCTTCGGCCAGCCGCTGGCCCACTCGGGCGCCGAAGGCCAGGTGGAAGTTCAGCCGCGCGGTGATGGTTGGGGTTGGACGGTGCGCACCGGTGGCGACATAGGCATCTGAGGCTCGGACCATCTGAACGACCAGGCTGGCATAAAGAGCATGGGTGGCGTCGATGTCCTCGGCGAAGCCATAGGCGTAGACATAGGTCGAGTTCATCGCCACATCGCAGCGCACATCATTGGCCGCGGCGATCCCCACAAACAACTGCACGTAGGTACGCAATCCCCGCGCACCCGGTTCTCCGATGGTGATCGTGCGCTGCACGGGCGCGGTAGCCGCCGTCCGAGCGGCGGAGTGCGCGCGCGCGACTGCCAGGTCGATGGAGGTAGCGGTGGCCAGCCGTTGCGCCGCCGCCATGAAGGCATCCGCCTCGTGGGCGTTGTCCGTGCCCTCGGCCTGGCGCAACAGGGCGGCGATCCGCGCCAACATCTTGTCGTCGGTGCTCACGGCCGCCGCTCCTCCGCATCGCTGCGCTCTGCCTCGTCGTCGTCGGTGCTCACGGCCGCCACGCTAACCGACGGCGGCGACACCACACCGACGGCGACTCACAGGTGTGCGTCGATCCAGCCCACCACGTCGTCGAGCACCTGCGCACGCTCGGGCTCGTTGAAGACCTCGTGGTAGAGCCCGGGATACACGGTCAAGCGCACGTCGTCGGAACCGACGAACTCGACCAGGCGCGTACTGCCCTCGGCGGGCACCAGCCCGTCGTCGGCGCCATGCACCACCAACAGCGGCGCCGTGAGCGCCTGCGCCCGCGTCGGCATGGTCTCACTGACTTTGACCAGCGCGCGCGCCACACCGGCCGGTACTCGCCCGTGGTGTACCAGTGGGTCCTCGTTGTAGGCGGCCACCACCGCGGGGTCGCGGGAGACCAGCGCGCTGTCGAGCTTCTCCACCGGCAATCCCGGCGCGATGGCCCCCACCACCTTGGCGATGAACGCCAGCCCAGGCGACACCACATCGGTCATGGCCACCGCCGGTCCCGACAACACCATCAACCGGTAGTCGTCGGGGCGGTCGACGCCGTAGCTGAACACGATCGCGCCGCCCATGCTGTGGCCCAGTACCACCAGCGGCAGGCCCGGATGCTCCCGCGCGGCGATATCGGCCAACGTGTGGAAGTCACTGGTGTAGTCCGCCATCTTCCGGCACAGCACACGCTTGCCGCCCGAACGCCCGTGCCCGCGGTGATCCAGGGCGTAGGTCACCATGCCCGCGGCACCGAACCGCGCCGCGACGTGGTCATAGCGGCGTGCGTGCTCGCCGAAACCGTGCGAGAGCACCACCACCGCACGCGGTGGCGTCTCCGGCGTCCAGGTGTCGTAGACGATCGGCACCCCGCGTACGCCCTCGAAGGTTCGCTCCGTTCGGGTCCCAAAGCCAGGGGATGCCATCAGGGCAGCCTAACGGGCAACCTGCTTGCCCAGGTAACGTCGCCAGCCATGGGAAGAGTCGCAGGCAAAGTTGCGCTGATCAGCGGGGGCGCACGGGGCATGGGCGCTGCACACACGCGGGCGCTGGCCGCCGAAGGCGCCAAGATCGTGATCGCTGATGTCCTGGAGGACGAAGGCACCAAGCTCGCCGACGAGCTGGGCCCCGACACCGCCCGGTTCGTGGCTCTCGACGTCACCCAGCCCGACCAATGGCAGGCAGCCGCCCAGACCGCTGTCGATGCCTTCGGCAGCCTCAACGTCCTGGTGAACAACGCCGGGATCGCCAAGTACAACGCCCTGGAGAACTTCGACCTGGCCGCCTGGCAGCAGGTTCTCGACGTCAATCTGACCGGCACCATGTTGGGCATGCACGCCGCCGTCGCCCCGATGAAGGCCGCCGGCGGCGGCTCCATCATCAACATCTCCTCGGTGGAGGGAATGCGCGGCTCGGCCGGTCTCTACGGCTACGTCGCGTCGAAGTGGGGTGTGCGCGGGATCGCCAAGGCGGCCGCCCTGGAACTCGCACCCCACAACATCCGGATCAACAGCGTCTTGCCGGGGCTGATCCGCACCCGGATGACGATCGCGATCCCCGACGACTCCCTGCAGATTCCGCTGGGCCGGGGCGCCAAATCCGCGGAGGTGTCCACCGCGGTGGTCTTCCTGGCCTCCGACGAGTCGTCGTACATGACCGGGTCGGATCTGGTGATCGACGGAGGCTTGTCCGTAGGTATCCCGCACAAGACCAGCTAGCTGCGCGTTTTAGCAGCTGGGAGCACCCGTCAGGCTCAGTTCTGAAACGTGTTCTATGATGCCCGTCATGAAGACCAAGGGCGCATTGTTGTGGGAAGTTAACTCTCCGTGGCGGGTCGACGAGATTGAGTTAGGTGACCCCGTCGAGGGCGAAGTCCAGGTCCGGATGCACGCCGCGGGCATGTGCCACTCCGATTACCACCTGACCACCGGAGCCACCCCAATGGGCCTGCCCGCGCTGGGCGGCCACGAGGGCGCCGGCGTCATCACCAAGGTCGGCAAGGGTGTGACCGGTCTGGAAGAGGGCGACCACGTCGTGATGGCCTTCATCCCCGCATGCGGCTCCTGCCCGCCGTGTATGAAGGGTTTCCGCTCCCTGTGTGACCGCGGGGCGGTGCTGCTGGGCGGCAAGGCCATCGCCGACGGCACCAACCGGATCCACGCCGGATCGCATGAGGTCTCGGCGATGAACCTGCTGGGCACGTTCTCGCCCTACATGACCGTGCACCAGGACTCCGTGGTCAAGATCGACAAGGACGTGCCGTTTGAGGTCGCGGCCATCATGGGTTGCGCGGTGCCCACCGGGTTCGGTTCGGCCACCAACGTTGCCGAGGTCAAGCCGGGCGAGACCGTGATCATCATCGGTGTGGGCGGCATCGGCATGAGCGCCCTGCAGGGTGCTGTGCTCTCCGGCGCCCGCCGTGTCATCGCGATCGACCCGGTGCCCTTCAAGCGCGAGGCGGCCGTGAAGTTCGGCGCCACCCACGTCTACTCGTCGATGGCCGAGGCGATCATGCCCGTCATGGAGGAGACCTGGGGCCTGATGGCCGACAAGGTGATCATCGCCGTCGGGGACATGAAGGGCGAGTACATCGAAGAGGCGATGATCCTGACCGCCAAGACCGGAACCTGCGTGGTGACCGGCATGGGCGCGATGGTCGACGCCGACGTGAAGCTGAACCTGTTCTTGTTCACCATGTTGCAGAAGACTTTGAAGGGCAACATCTTCGGCGGCGGCAGCTCGCACATCGAGACCCCCAAGCTGGTGGGCCTCTACAAGTCCGGTCTGCTCAAGCTCGACGAGATGATCACCACGACGTACAAGCTCGAGGACATCAACAACGGCTACCAGGACATGATCGACGGCAAGAACATCCGCGGCGTCATCACTTACGACGAATCGGACTGGTAGACCGTCACTTCTTGTCCTGCGGCAGCCGACACCCGGTGTAGCCCGAGACCACGAGGTTTCCCCGGTAGCCGACTTTGATGAAAAGTCCGGTGGGACCGTAGAACCCGACGTCGTGGTTGCCAGGTTGATCCTGCATGACCTGAATCTCGGTGGCATCCAGCTTGGCGGCCGCCGCCTTGGCCGCCTGCTCGATCCTGGCCCAGGTCTGTTCCGACACGTCGACGTTCTGCGCTATGGCGTCGGGGAGGAAGTAGCGTTTGCCCTCGGTCTGTTCGTAAGGACGTTCGCAGCGGCCACCTGAGCCCTCGTGGAGCGTCTCCCACCTGACCGATGGGATGAACTGGCCTGCGGCAGTGGTGATCTCATCCATCGCTGCCTGTACCTGAGTTTGGGTCTCCTCGAACGACGGCAGGGATCTGAGCACATCCAGGGCTTCTGCGGCGACGCTGGGCGGAGTGGGTTCATACGGTTGGGACACGTGACATCCTGCGGTTAATGCGGCGATGACCAAGGCAGCAGACAGGCATCGTCGCGGCTGGGGTGGGGACATGTTGTGAGACATCAATTTCCTCGAACCGCCTTGTCGCCGAGGCCTGCCAGCACCGCGGCGATGTTGTAGTTGGTCGTTCGAACGCCTCCTCCATCGGGAAAGCGCGGGTAATCGCTGTGCCCGTGCGCTTCCTGCAGCGTCAGGGTGCCGCCAAGTCCGTCGGGCACTGTCGTGGCACCGGTGGCCAGGCGGGTGAATTCGGGGTTGGTCGCCGGGTTGGATCCGAAGTCACCGAACTCGTTGTTGAGGTAGGTGCCCAGAAGGGGAATGCCCTGACCCACCGCCCTGGCGTCATAGACCCATTGGATGGGATCGTCGGGGGCTTCCATCGCATAGACCTGGCCGGACTGCAGCTGCAACTGTTCCGGCGTGGACGCTGCGATTCCTGGCGATCCGTAGAACAGCGCCCGCGATACCCCGTGATCGCCGGGTTCCTGCAACGCCAGCCCGGTGGTGAGCGAGCCGTAGGAGTGCCCGATGGCAGTCAGATCAGCGGGGCCGCCGAGGTGCGAGGCCTGAATCCCGTCATAGAAGCGGGCCAAGTCGTGGGCTCCAGCCCTGGCGAGGTCGTCGTGGGTGACTCCCCAGATTCCGGACAGCGACGCGGTTTTGTCGTCAAAACCGGGCACCTGCGGAGGGTCGTAGCCGATCCAGGCGATTGTCGATACGGAATCGGTTGCGTGCCCGGGAGTAAGGCCCAACTGCCGTAGAGCTTCTTGCCGAAGGTTGGTCGCCTCTTCGGTCATTGCCCCGATGCCGCCGTGCACCGTGGTGTTCAGCCCCGGCGTGGTCACCGAGACGTGGGTGGCCTTGTCCGGATCTCCGATCGCGATGGCGGCCCGAACCTGCGTGCCACTCTCGGTGTCCAGCAGCATCAGCTTGCGGTCCGGACTGGCACGCACCGCCGAATCAACGGCCTGCAGATCAGGCAGATTCTTGGCGCCGTCGCGGGCTGCGTCGAATTGGCGTTGCCAGTTCTCGTAGGCGACGCGGTCATCGAAGATCGCCCCGGGTTCGTTGGGGCGGGGGATGTTCGTGCCGGCCGCCCAGTCCGGGTGCTGGTTCTGCAGCGCCTCGGCTTGAGCGGCAGCGCCTTGGGCCCGGCCGAGTTCATCAGCCAAGTGCAGCTTGTTGTAGTGGTCGTAGCCCAACTGGTCCGGTGGATCGCACGGCATCCCCGGATGATTGCCGATGTTGTGGTCCTGGCTGTAGAGCCAGTCCTTCTGGCCCGGGGTCAGACTGTTCCAGAAGTCGTTGAACTGTTTCGGGTCGTCGGGGACGGGCCCGGGCGGTGGTGCCGGTGCATCCGCGTCGAATTTGTCGAGCGCTTCCTCGGGGTCATAGCCGTTTCTGACTCGCAGATTGGTCAACCCCTGCTGCAGGGACTTCGAGTAGCTGCCGCGGATCACCGTGGCGTTGTGCAGCGCGGTCGCGGTGTCATCCTTGGCCAACTGACGGCACTGGGCGATGTCCGCGTCATAGTCGTAGCCCTGGTTCTCCAGGTCCAGGTACATCCCGATGCGGGCGTCAAGGCCGATCAGGTTGGCGTTGAGCGCCGTGATGTTGGCCCGCGCGGCGTTACGGGCTTGGGCCAGGGCGGCGGCGATGGTCTCCAGGTCCGCGGCGATCTGGCCGAGCTGCTCGGTGGTGGCATGCAGGCCCTCTTTGACCCGGGCCACCTCGGCGCCGTTGTTGATGGGTTGTTCGCCGTTTTCGCGGTTGTACTGCGCGAAGTGTTCCTGGGCGGTGCGGAAGGTCTGTTCGGCGGCGGTCGCCGAGCCGGCGGCGGAGTGAAACGCCTGAGCCAAGAAATTGATCTGGGTGGGACTGCCGGCCTGCAGACTGTCGTCGATGGCCCACGGATCACCCCCGGCATGCGCCGTGAGCTCAGCGATCTGCAGGTACTGCAGCGCGGGACGGCTCACCCGACCGAGGCTAACCCGTCGCGACCAGCGGAACCAGCCGCTTTGGCGCGCTAGCCTTGACGGTCATGACGGGCCTGCTTGATGTGCGCCGGGCAACCGACCGCGCAGCCACCAATACATCGTGGCTCACCTCGCGGCATTCGTTCTCGTTCAACGACTACTACGACCCGGCGAACACCCATCACGGACTGCTGCTGGTCAACAACGATGACGTGGTTGCACCCGGTACTGGCTTTGACACCCATCCGCACCGCGACGCAGAGATCATCACCTGGGTGCTGTCCGGCGCCTTGAGCCACCGCGACTCGATCGGCAACTCAGGCGTGATCGTCCCGGGCCTGGCGCAGCGGATGTCAGCCGGATCGGGGATCCTGCACTCGGAGAAGAACGAATCCGATTCCACGCCGGTGCATTTCATCCAGATGTGGATCATGCCGGACACGCCGGGGGCAGACCCCGGCTACCAGCAGCACGACATCGGCGACGCACTGGCGGGGGGTGGGCTCATCGCCGTCGCCTCCGGCAGTGACCCCGACGCCGCGGTCGGCATCGGAAATGCCGGTGCCACGCTGCACGCCGCGCGGCTGCAACCCGGAGACCGTGTCGAACTACCTGATGCGCCGTACACCCATCTGTTTGTCGCGGTCGGCCATGTCGATCTGGAGGGCGTCGGCGCGCTGCACACCGGCGATGCTGTCCGCTATACCGGCGACGGCGGTCAACGCCTCATCGCATCCGCCCCCGCGGAGATCCTGATCTGGGAGATGCAGCGCCGGCTCGGCGGCTGATCACTGGCCATAACCAATCTGCCGCGCTAGCAACACAATCCGGTCACGCAGCTTGTCCCGGTGGTTTCTGTGACTACCGTGGGAACTTGCTGTCGCCCAGTCCGGAGCTGAAGGGACAAACAGTGTCGACCCCAGTGGGTTTTGCGCGCCGGCTGGCGGCCGGCTGCGCCGCGGTGCTGCTCTGCTCATCCCTGGCGATCGGCCCGGGCCAGCCGACCGCGCGTGCCGCCGCCCAGGACCAGTTGGCCGCCGCGATCGCGCGGACCCCCGGCTCGTACCTGGTCTACAACTTCGGTGGCGGGCATCCCACACCGATGCTCAACGCCGCCGGCGACTGGTACGAGATGTCCAGCGGTGGGCATCTGGTGGTTCTCAAGTCGGCCTCACAGCGGATCGAGCCGCACCTGCTCGTCGACAGCCATAGCGGCGCTCAGAGCCGCTGCGAACGCGATCCGCGCGCCCGCACCAGTGAGGGGCTGATGCAGGCCTCCGAGCTCTATACCCCGCTGCAGGCCTGGCAGGCGCTGGGTCGGCCTACGGTGGCCATCAACGCCAACTTCTTCGACATCCGCGGCCAGCGAGGCGGATCCTGGCGGACCACCAAGTGCAGTTCCCCGCTGGGCACCTACGTGGACAACACCCGGGGCAACGGCCGGGCCAACGTCGCGGTCACCGGCACCATCCCCTACGCCGGCAAACAAGGACTGTCCGGCGGCAACGAGCATTGGTCGACGCTGACCACGATGATCCTGCCGACTCGCGGCGCACCCTATGTGTTGTGGCCGCGCGGCGGCCGCGACGGTGGGGACTACGACTCGGCCGGGCCCACGGTGACCGGCCTGGTGGAACGCGGGGACCGATTCGTCGCGGTGAGCGGACTGGGCTTGCTGGCCCCGGGGTTCACCGGGCAACTCAACGACGGCGGGCCGAGCGCGGCACGCACCGCCGTGGGCTATTCGCGAGCCAAAGACGAGCTGTACATCTTTCAGGGCGGCCACTACACACCCGACAACATGCAGGATCTGTTCCGCGGCCTAGGCAGCGACCACGCCGTACTGCTCGACGGCGGTTCGTCGTCGGCGGTCGTGCTGCGCCGCGACGCCGGCGGCATGTGGACCGGCGCCGGGGTCCCCCGCGGAACTTGTGACACCGCGCAGGTCCTGTGCGACGCGCACGAACGCGGGCTGCCCAGCTGGCTCGGATTCAACTAGCGGCGGACATCGCCTAGGGCATCTCGACCTGGGCGGCCAGCCAGCGGCCGTTGACCTTCTCCATAGTCATCACGATTCGACTGCGGTCGATCTGCACTTGGGGGGCGGCCTTGTTGCTCACGCCCTGGTCGACGAAGAGCAGCACCTCGACCCGGTTCTTGCTGGCGGACTTCACCGCCGAGTCGATGACGGTGCCGTGCGCCGTCGCCTTGTTGTCGATCAACAGTTGGCGCAGCTGCTCGCTGGACGCGCTGTAGACGTCTTTGAACTCGCCGGTGGCTCCGTCGAGGATTTCGGCGAAGTTCTGGTCGATCGCGGCGGGGTCGACGCTGGTGAGCACCAGGGTGTAGCTGGCCGCCGCCTCGAGTGCCTGCGTGGCGGCAACAGCGCGCTGGTGGTGGGCGAATAACAACCAGCCTTCGTAGGCCGCCGCGATCAGGCCCAGCATCAGGACCGCGGCCGCAATCCATCGCCGGTCCAGCCGCGGGGCTCGGCTCTCCGCCGTGGGCTCGGCGGCATCGTCAGCGGCCTCGGTTTCGGCAGCCTCAGTCTCGGCGGCCTCGGTTTCAGCGGCCTCAACCGCCGACGGGACGGCCTCGGCTTCGGTGGCCGCCTGCTCGCCCTCACGGTCCGACACCTGAACTACCTCTCATGGTCCGCTGCGCAAGCCGTTCGGCCGCAACGCACCCGAACCTACCCCACCAGGCTGCGGCGGATTTTCAAGCGCAGGCCCTGGAGTTCCGCAGTGCGTCGGCCCACCCCGCCGCGGCGTCGAGGTGGGGGCGGGCGAAGCCCGACGGCTGTTTGGTACGCAGGCTGTCGGCGATCCGGGACAGCTGGAACAGCACGCCGGTCAGCTGTTCACCGCCGTAGATCGGCGAGTACGGGCCGAAGTTGTCCGGGGTGTTGCGGATGGTGAGCGGCTGTAGTCGTGGACCCAGGAAGCCGGTCGATCGGTCGATGTTGGCCACCACGGCATCCACCTGCGACTGGACGCCCGGGTAGCGGTCGTGGTGTTCGCCCAGGTTGCGGTTGACGGCATTGATCTGCCCCATCAGCGGATCGAACTGCGCGTTGAACCACTGACACGAATCCGACATGCCGGCGATCATCTCCGGCGTCACCTGGTAGGTGAAGGTGCTGTAGGGCCAGATATCCATCCTGGGAGACCAGTCGGTGGGTCCGGGAATGAACACCGGAAGCGCCGGCGCCTGATCCGAGTCTGCGCCGGCGGGAGCCGGCACGAGCACCCCCGCGGCCGCCAGCGCACACCCGACTATGCCGGCAATCTGGGTCCAGCGTCCCCGCATCCGCACCGTCCAGCCTTCCTTCCACCGATCACGCTTGGCCAGGTCGAGTATCGCCATCGAAGCCCGCCGGAAAGCGGGAAAACTACGAAAAGGCGCGCTACTGACCAGTAACCCGTCCATAACAGAGGTCATGTTGCCTGAAGCGGCCTTGGCGGGGCATTGTGTCCGACATCATGTCCGGATGAAAGGTCGCGGCGACACCCCATGAGCTCTTCCCCAACCGTCGCCATGCGTATCCTTGCTACCTACCCACCAGTTGGTCAAAGAAGTTCCGAACCCTACCGCGGAGTAAGAACTCTGACTATGGTGACCGCCATGGATCATCGGCCACACACCCGATCGGGTACCCCCGGTGATCTCACGACCACGATCGGCGACCGATGACCACCCAGGACGAGCGCGACCTCGCCGACGAGGCTCCCCTCGACGGTGTGGCAGCCATCCAGGACTGGACTGTCGGTTACACCCGTCGCCACCCGCTGGCGTCGCTGACCACGGTCGGGGAACAGTGCGTGCTGGCGGTTCGCACCGTGCAGTACTTCTTCTCCGACCTGTTCGGCGGCCGATTCCAGTGGGGCGAGTTTGTGCGGCAGAGCGCGTTCATGGCCAACACTGCCGTGTTGCCCACGATCCTGGTGGCATTGCCGATCGGGGTCACGCTCTCCATCCAGTTCGCCCTGCTGGCCAATCAGGTAGGTGCCACGTCCCTGGCCGGCGCGGCCGCGGGGCTGGCCGTCATTCGGCAGGCCGCTTCCCTGGTGGCGGCCATGCTGATGGCTGCCGCGGTCGGTTCGGCTATCACCGCCGATCTGGGATCGCGAACCATGCGCGAGGAGACCGACGCCATGGAGGTGATGGGGGTCTCGGTGATCCGCCGACTGGTGGTGCCCCGGTTCGGCGCCGCCATCATGGTCGGCGTCGCGCTGACCGGGATCACCTGTTTCGTCGGCTTTTTGGCGAGCTACCTGTTCAACGTCTACTTCCAAAAGGGTGCGCCCGGCAGCTTCGTCGCCACGTTCTCCTCGTTCGCCACCACCGGTGACATGATCGTGGCGCTGATCAAGGCCGTGGTCTACGGCGCGATCGTCGCGGTGGTGTCCTGCCAGAAGGGCCTGTCCACCCGCGGTGGACCGGCCGGTGTGGCCAACTCGGTGAACGCGTCGGTGGTCGAGTCGATCCTGGTGCTGATGATCGTCAATGTCGGCATCAGCGAGCTATACAACGTGCTCTACCCGCGGACGGGGCTGTGAATTGACGGCGTCCTCGTACATCCCGGTGTTTGCGCGCCCCTTGGTGAGCGCCTACCGGGCGGCCTCGGTGCCCACCATCCGGTTGGGACACATGCTGGTCTTCTTCGGCCGCGCTGTGGCCGGTGTCCCCACCGTGCTGCGCCACTATCGCAAAGAGTTCCTGCGACTGCTCTCCGATATCGCCTGGGGCAACGGCTCCATCGTGGTGGGTGGCGGCACCGCCGGAGTCGCGATCGTCCTGGGTTTCACCGCCGGTGCACTGGTAGCGATCGAGGGCTACAACTTTCTGAATCTGCTGGGCCTGGGACCGGCGACCGGAATCATCTCGTCACTGGTGAACACCCGCGAGCTCGCGCCGATCATGGCCTCGATGGCGTTCGCCATGCAGGCCGGTTGCCGGTTCACCGCGCAACTCGGCGCCATGCGGATCGCCGAGGAGATCGACGCCCTGGACGCGATCGCGATCCGGCCGATCCCCTTCCTGGTCACCACCCGACTGATGGCCGCCACCATCGCGGTGATCCCGCTGTACGTGGCCTGCCTGGCGATCACCTACCTGACCTGCCAGTTCGTCACCGGGATCATCGGCGGCGGCTCGATCGGCCCGTACATGCACTACTTCACGATGATGTTGAGCGGCAAGGACATCATCTATTCCGTACTCAAGTGCGTGGTGTTCGTGTGGTTGGCCTCGACCGTGCAGTGCTACTACGGCTTCTACGCTTCCGGCGGCCCCGAAGGCGTCGGTGTGGCAGCCGGCCGAGCCATGCGCGCCAGTATCACGATCGTGATCATGGTCAACATGCTCATGACGATGGCGCTGTGGAGCATCGACGCCGGCGCAAGGTTCGGTGGTTGACGTGAGCAATTCTTTGGACACCGACGGCCGGGGACCCTCCGAACACCAACTGCTGGGGGCGGGAATCGCGGTCCTGCTGGTGATCGCGCTGACCACCGCGGGTCTGCTGGCCAAGTCCACCGGCATGCTCAACTCCTACGTGCGGGTGGTGGCCGACCTGATCAACGTCGGCGACGGATTGCCGGCCCAGTCCGACGTCAAGTACCACGGCCTGCTGGTCGGCAACGTCACCGACGTGACCCCGGCCGCCTACGGCAAGCCGAATTTCGTCCACATCAGCCTCAAGCCCGACTACGCCAAGGACATCCCCGCCTCGGTAACCGCCCGAGTGGTGCCGTCCAACGTCTTCGCGGTCTCCTCGATTCAATTGGTCGACTCCGGCGCCGGTGGCTCCACCATCCGCGACGGCAGCCACATCGCCGAGAACGGCGACCTGTCCACTGTCATCTTCCAGACCACCGTGTCCAAACTTCGCGACATCCTCGCCGCCACCGGCCGGGGCCGCGAAGACCACAGCCTGGGAATCCTGGCCGCCGTCGGCGCAGCCACCGACAACCGGCGCGTCAAGCTGCTCAACACCGGGGCGCAGATGTCCCGGCTGCTCGACCAACTGAACGGAATCGTCGCCACCGAGCCCGGGCCGTCGACCGTCTCTGCCCTGCTCAACGCCACCCACGGCCTGCAGTCAACGGCTCCCGAACTGGTTGACGCTCTTCACCAGGCTGTCGAACCGATGCGCGCGTTCGCCCAGAAGCGTGCGGAGTTGGCCTCGCTGGTCGCCAGCGGCCGGCACACCGTGGGCGTCACCCGGGAAGCCCTCGACAACCACATCGATCAGCTGATCCAGATCACCCACGACCTCACCCCCGTGGTCGGGGTTCTGGCCAACAACGCCGACAAGTTCGTCCCTATCTTCACCCGAGTGAATCGACTCTCCGACAAGTTCTTCGACGAGCTCTACGACCCCAAACTGGTCACCCGGAACATGCGCGCCAACTTGTCCTTCACGCCGATGTTCACCTACACCCGGGCGGACTGCCCGCAGTACGGCGAGGTCAAGGGACCGAGCTGCTTCACCGCGCCGATGATCTCGGTGCGGTCCGAGCTTCCCGAGACCCTGCTGCCACAGAACTACCACTTCCCCGCCGGCCTCGAGCCGCCGCCGGGCACCGAGATCGGCCCGGACGGCAACCTGCACGCGGTCGGACCACCGCTGATCAACCCGAATCGCAGCCTGGAAGACACCAACCCCCCGCTGCCGTGGTGGACCGGGCCGTTCCCGCGCGTTCCCAGCACCGCCGACCCTCTCGACCCGGGCCCGCCGCCCCCGCCGAGCCCGCCCATACCGACCCAGCCCCATGCCCCGCAATGGCAGCCGGCGGCGCCGGCGTCCTTCAGCGGCAATGTCGGACCGGTCGGAAGCCAGGTCGAGCGTGATCAGCTCGGCTTGATCACCGGGAAAGATGCGCCGGCATCGGTGGCCGAGCAGTTGCTTCTCGGCCCCGTCGCACGTGGCACCGCAGTATCATTCGTCCCGGCAGGCACGGGAGGGCGCAAGTGAAGTTCCGCGGAACCCTGGTCGGCCTCTGCCTCTTCATGGTCGTTTCGACGGTGCTCACCTGGCTGGTCTACGCCACGTTGCGCCGTGACGTGGCCGGAGCCACCACCCCCTACGCCGCCGTGTTCACCGACGTCTACGGCTTGCGCGAGGGCGACGATGTCCGGATGGCCGGGGTGCGGGTAGGCCGGGTGGAGAAGGTCGCGCTGGACGGGAAACTGGCGAAGGTCTCGTTCATCGTGCAGAGCGATCAGAAGCTGTACGGCAACACCGTCGCCTCGGTGACCTACCAGAACATCATCGGCCAGCGTTACCTCGGGCTGTCACTGGGCGCGAGCTCGGGAGAGCCCGAGCAAGAACGAGTCCTACCCCGCGGCAGCGTCATCGGTGTGGACCGCACCGAGCCGTCCTTCGACGTCGGCGCCCTGCTGAACGGCTTCAAGCCCCTGATGTCGCTGCTGGACCCCAAGCAGGCGGACGATCTGACCCGGGGAGTCCTGGAGTCGCTCTCGGGCGACCAGGCGTCCATCACCGCGCTGGTGGATCAATCGTCGACGCTCACAGCGACGCTGGCCGGACGAGATGAGGTGCTCGGCGGCCTCATCAGCAGCCTCAACCGGTTGACCGGCACCATCGCCGGGCAGAACGATCAGTTGGACCACGCCTTGACCCAGGCCCGGCGAGCGGTCGCCGACTTGGATTCGCGTCGTCCAGCCCTGCAGTCCTCGGTCGGCTCCCTGGCACAGGTGACGCGGCAGCTGGCGCGGATCTCTGACGAGGTGTTCCCCTCCCTGGAGGAGATGATCAACCGCGAGCCCGGGTTCACCCAGCACATGGCGGGAATCGAGCCGCAGCTGGCTTTCACCGGCGCGAACCTGCCGCTGATGCTCAAAGGTCTGGCCCGGACGTTCGGGGACGGGGCCTATGGCACTGCCTACCTGTGCGACCTCAACGCGACCGGATTCTTCCCCGGCCTGAACGACGTCACCACGATCATCGTCAACGCCGCAACACCCGGCAATGCCCGTCCGATCACCCAGGAGAACCTGGCCTGGCATACGCCCCGATGCAGGAACACCGCCGATGGGTAACGCAATCACCACGCCGATCCGGAAATTCGTCAGCGAGTGGCGCACTAGGCCACTGGAGTCGTACAACACCACCTGGCTGGGTTTCGGCGCACTGGCCGTAGTCGCTGTCGTGGTGGCCGCAGCGCTTTTCGTCAAGGTGATCGGCTTCGGCTACACCCGCTACACCGCCGAGTTCGCCCAGGCAGCCGCGCTCACCCCAGGCAACCCGGTCATGGTGGCGGGCATCGAGGTGGGCCGGGTGACCAGCATGCGACTGGCCGGCGACCACGTGGTGGCCGGCCTGACCGTGCGCAACGACGTCGCGATGGGCAAGGACACCCGGGCCAAGATCCAGGTGATGACGATCCTTGGCTCGCGCTACCTGAAACTTGAGCCCGAGGGCCCAGGGGCGCTGCCCGGCAAGCGCATCCCGTTGGCCAACACCGAGGTGCCCTACGACTTGGAGTCGCTGCTCGACGACGCCACCACCACTTTCGACCAGGTGGACTCCGACCAGTTCGGGCAGTCCCTTGCCGTGCTCGGCCAACAACTGAGTGGGCTTCCCCCGGTGGTTCCGCAGGCAATGGCCAATCTTCACACGCTGGCGAAGATCACCGCCGATCGGCGCGACGAGCTCGGCACCCTGCTGGCCAGCACCCAACGGGTGGCCAACACCCTGCGCAACCAGCAGACCAGCCTGGGAAACCTGGTCGATCAAGGCCAGGACTTCATCGGTGAATTGGTGGCGCGGCAGAACACCTTCCACGCCATGTTGGCTGCGCTGACCACGCTGGTGGGCCAACTGAACAACGTAGTGGTCAAGGACCGGTCGATGCTCGACGACATGCTGGCCAATCTCCGTGCGCTGTCGGACATGCTCGGACAGCACGACGACATGCTGCGCAGCCTGATCCAATCCGCGCCCCCGCCCCTGCGGGGTATCACCAACGCCACCGGTTACGGCCCGGCCGTCGAGTTCTTCGCCGGTAACGGGATCGCGATCGACTCGTGGATGTGCGCCATCAGCGGTCGAGCCAAGCAGTTCGGCATGATCGAGTACTTCAAGGACTGCAAATGAGCGCCCCACCCACCACCGCGGCAGACGACCCGATCGAAGAGTCGACAGACGACGGCTCCTCGATTCCCGCGGCCACTCCGGCTCAGTCCGGCACCGGACGCCGCCGCACTCGGGCGCTGCTGAGCACACTGGTGGCCGGCGCCTTGATCGTCGCCGCGATCGCGGCCTACCAGCTCAACCCATTCGGCAGGCATCTGACCGTGACCGCTCAGTTCGACAGCGCCGCGGGACTCTACGAGGGCAACGTGGTCGCGGTGCTCGGAATGCCGGTGGGCACCATCAAGAAGGTCACCCCGAAGGGCGAGTACGTCGAGGCCGAGTTCACCGTCGACCGTGGTGTGAAGATCCCCGCGGACGTGCATGCGGTGACCATCAACACCTCGATCCTCACCGCGCGGCAGATCGAGCTGACCCCGGCCTACTCCGGCGGACCGGTGCTGGCCGACCGCACCACGATCGGGCTGAACCGCACCCGGACACCGGTGGCCTTCGACCGGGTGCTGGACATGCTCGACAAGGTCTCGAAGTCGCTTGGCGGCGACGGCAAAGGAAATGGGCCGGTCGCGGACGTGATCAATGCCGGTGCCGACATCGCCGACGGCAACGGCGAGAAGATCAAATCAGCACTGAGCGAACTGTCGCGGGCCCTGCGACTCAGCTCCGATCGGGGCGAAGTGACCGGCGACCAGCTGACGTCGATCATCACCAACCTCAGTTCGCTGATGGACGCCGCGGCCCGCAATGACGCAAAGCTGCGCCAATTCGGCTCCACCACGCGACAACTCAGTCAGATGCTGGCCAACGAGGATTTCGGAACGGGTCGCACCGGCCGCAAGTTCAACGAGATCGTCACGCAGGCCACATCGTTGCTCCAGGCCAATCGGGACAATCTCAAACAGAGCATCCTCAACGGCGACACCGCCGTGACCGCCCTCGTGGAGAAGCAGCGGGACCTGGCTGAGCTGATCGACGTCATGCCGCTGACGATGGAGAATCTCTACAACGCGATCGACACCAACAACGGCGCATTCCGCCTGCACGTCCTGGTCGACAAAGTCCTGATCGACAGTCAAAGCACCAAAGAGCTCTGCAACATGATGCATCTTCGGCAATTGGGCTGCGGAACAGGAACTTTGGCGGACTACGGCCCGGACTTCGGCCTGACATACGTGTTGGACGGCCTTTCGATGATGGGACAGTAGACGTGACGCCACGACGCAGACGGGTAGCGCAGTCGCTAGCGGCACTGCTGTGCAGCGCCGTCGTCGCCTCGTCGGTGGCGGGCTGCGGCACCAGTGGTCTGGACGCCCTGCCGCTGCCGGCGCCGGGTATCGGCAGCGGCGGCTACCTGCTCACCGCGGTATTCGCCAACGCACTGAACCTGCCCGGGCACGCGAAGGTGAAGCTCTCCGGCGCCGATGTCGGCCAGATGGAGTCGATGGTCGCCCGCAACTACACCGCGGTCACCACCCTGCGGATCATGGATGGCGTCCGGATTCCGTTGGGCAGCACCGCAGAATTGCGCTCTGCTACGCCGCTCGGTGACGTCTTCGTGGCGATCAAGTTGCCCACTCAGGTCGATCCGTCGGCGCCACTGCTCAAAGGTGGCGACACCATCGGGTTGGACTCGACCGCATCGGCCGCCACCGTGGAATCGGTGCTGAGCTCTGCGGCACTGCTGGTCAACGGCGGCGCCGTGCAGAACTTCACCAATCTCGTCAACGGAGCCGGTAAGGCGACCGGAGATCAGGGCAAGGCGTTCGGAAAGCTGCTGGGCCAGTCCAACGATCTGTTGGCCAAACTCAACGCCCGCTCGACCGAGATCGAATCGGCGCTTCGGGAGACCAGCCGGCTTGCCGATGCACTCGACTCACGCAGCGCCGCACTCACCGACGTGCTGAACGCGGCGGGCCCGGCGACCGACACCCTGGCGGACAACACCAGCCAGATCGCCGATCTGGTGGAGCAACTGGGAGCAACCAGTCGGCAGTTGTCCCGGTTCCCGTCGATCGCCGGGACCGACGACTCGGGGCACAGCTTCATCAAGGACGCCAATGTGCTGGCCGGCGCCTGGAACGATGTGGCGACCGACCCGAACACCAGCCTGTACGCCCTGAACAGGTTGATGGCACCGTTCATCAAGATGATGCCCAACGGCGGCGCATCGGTTCACGCCAGCATTGACCGCTTGGTGTGGGGGTCGATGCCCGACGCCGGGTTCAAGGGCGACCCCGCGTTTCACGGCCCCAAGCGCTACGACTGGGCCAAACTGGCGGGCTCGATCAAATTCACCCTGTGGCGGTTGCAGGAGCGTGTGGTCGGTCGCGGACCGGACTCCGACATGGGGCAGGCCCCGTGGATGGCGGTCGGTCCCCCGATACCCCCAACCCCAGCAGAGATCGAGGCCGCGGCTGGTGAGCCCGGTCCACCGGGACAGGGGCCGACACCATGATCGACGCCTTCAGCCGCCGCATCGTTGCGCTGGTCCGGGCCAGCTATCAGCGGAAGAATCTGCTGTCCACCCTCGCGTTGGCCACCACTTTGGTGGTAGCCATCGGCTACCTGTTGGTGGGTGCGCTTCAGGTGAACCCGACCCGGTCGACGTACCAGATCACGATCGCGCTGCCCGATTCCGGCGGACTGCTGGCCAACCAGGACGTCTCGGTGCGCGGCGTGCCGGTGGGACGGATCGAGTCGCTGCGCATCACCAGCACTGGAGTCGACGCGGTCGCCAACATCGCCTCCACGGTGAAGATCCCCGCCGCCAGCGCGGTGCGGGTCTCTGGCCTGTCGGCGGCGGGCGAGCAGTACATCGACTTCGTGCCCCCGTCGAGTTCCGGGCCATTTCTGGCGGCCGGGAGCGTGGTCGCGCGGGACCAGGCGACCACCCCGATTCCGATGTCGCAATTGCTCGCCGACGCCGACGGCATGCTGGCACAGACCGATCCGAGCAAACTCGAGCTGATCAAGAAGGAACTCAGCCTGTCCGGCGAGGGCCCGAGCAAGCTCACCGACATCATCGACGGTGGCTCATTCCTGATCTCCACCCTGGACGCGGTATTGCCCGAGACGGTCAGCATGCTCACGTCGAGCCGTGTCGTTCTCACGATGCTCAGCGATGTCAACAACGGCTTGGCCACGACATCGGGCAACCTGGACAAGGTGCTCAAAGGCATTACGCCGATGATCGGTGGCTACAACCGCCTCGTGGATCAGGCCCCGGCGATGTTGTCGGAGGTTGACGGACTGTTCGACGACAACTCCGACACCATGGTCGGTCTGCTCGGAAACCTGGTCACCACAGCGCAGCTGCTCTACGTCCGGACCCCGGCCCTCAACGCACTGTTCCCCAACTACCGGGGCTCGACGGTAGAGGCCATCGGTACGGCGATCCGCGAGGACGGGCTGTGGGCGACGGTCGACATCTACCCGCGCTACGCCTGCGAGTACGGCACTCCCCGGCGGCCTCCGTCCCAGGCGGACTACCCCGAGCCCTTCCTGTACGGCTACTGCCGCGACACCGATCAGTCCGTACTGGTTCGTGGTGCCCACAATGCCCCCCGCCCGCCCGGTGACGATACGGCCGGGCCGCCCTCCGGCGCTGACCTGGCGGCGACCACCGACCCGACTCCCAAGGGCCGCTACACAATTCCCACCCCGTATGGCGGTCCGCCACTGCTGATCGATCCGCCACGCTGATGCCCGAGGAGACCGTGCGGTGAGCACCGCTGACGAACCCGCCGCCGAACCGGCCGATGAGGCCGCCAAAGACGTTGCGCCGCTCTCTGGTGAGTCGAAGGCGAAGGCCGTCGAAGAGACGACCGAGGCAGTGCTGGCTGTCGTAGGCAGGCTTTTGGTGCGGCTGGTTCTCCGATTTGGCTACGTCGTCTCAGTCATCGTCGTCTTCACCTTGGTCGCCGGACTCGGCTGGCAGCTGTGGCAGCAACATCGGACCTCCGCGGCGGAGTCGGCTGCTCAGGATGCCGCCGTGAACTACGCCCAGGTGTTGACCAGTATCGACTCCACCAAGGTCGATGACGACTTTGCCGCCGTCCTCAATGGTGCGACCGGCGACTTCAAAGACACCTACACCAAGGCCAGCGTGCAACTGCGGCAACTGCTGATCGACAACAAGGCCACGGCACGGGGCACCGTGGTGCAGTCGGCGGTGCAGTCGGGCTCGCGGGATGAAGTAGTGGTGCTGCTGATGGTCAACCAGGCGGTCACCAACACCAATCGCCCGGATCCGCGCGTGGACCGCACCCGGATGAAGATGACGATGCAGAAGGTCGACGGCCGGTGGCTGGCGAGCAAAGTCGAACTGCCCTAGGGAGGCAAGCTATGTGGGCGCCCCGGCTATTGGCGGGTATGGTCGCCGCGGCAGGTGCACTGTCGGTGGCACCTGCGGTCAGCGCTTCGGCGCCGTCGTTCTGCAGCGGGCTGGGCGGCAATTGGGACGGTCAGTACTGCACCACGGACGTCCACTCCGAACGGCTGGCGACTCGCTATATCCGGATGGCGGTGCCCGGTGATCTCGTCGACCACCCCGTGGCCGGTCCCCCTATCCGCGACTACCTGTCCAAGCTGTTCACCAATTGGCGCAGCAAGGGCGCCTCGATGGTCGCCGACAGCTGGGGCAACGAGAACTACGACATCTTCCAGCACGGCAGCGCGCTGACCGTGGTCTTCCACGAGGACTATCACTCCGACGGCCCGTACATCAACAACGCCTACCGGACCTTCACTTTCGACATGGGTGCCGGCGGACGGCAGCTTCAGCTGGCCGACATCACCAAGCCTGGGGTGGACCCGCTGGCGGCCATCCCCCAGCTGGGCGAGCCCTACATCGTCGATGCTCTGGACCGGGCATTCTGGGAGCACCGGCCCGGCGACTACCCCTTCGTTCCGGAACGCTTCACGCCCGACAAGGTCTTCTCCGGTGGCTACCGTTCGTGGGCGCTCACACCTGACGAGCTGATCCTGTACATGCCGGATTACCCGGTAAGCCACGACAGCCCGATCCAGTACAACCAGATGCAGTGGTACATGGACGGCGGCAATGTCCAGGCGCACATTCCGCTGTCGGCGCTCAGTTCGATTCTGCGTCCGGAGTACGGCGGGTCCTGATCGGCTGACGGTCAGCCGTACCGAAACAACGCCAGGCTCGTCAGCACCACGACGCCCGCAATCGCTATCACCGGCGCAACGAAGAGATGCGTCAAGGTCGCACCGACGATCGCCCCGAAGATCATCACGAAAACCACCGTGTACCGCAGCCTTTGACGGCCCCCGCCACCACCGGCCAGCCTGCTGTCCACCCCGATGCCGACGATGGTCGACGTGAGCACCGTGGTGTAGAGCTCTTGGACACCGAACTGGCGGGCCGTGGAGTTCTGCACTCCGAACGCCACCGCCAGTCCGACCGTGAGGACCAGCTTGCTGAATCCGTCGTAGTGCAGCACACCCGCTCCGGCCAGCCCGGCCAGCGCCAGTAGCAGGGCGGCCTCTAGGCCCAGCGCCATGGTCAGCCAGCGACGCGGGTCCTCTTCACCGAAGATCCGGAACAGCCGCCCACCGATGACCGCACCCGCGAGGAACCCGCCGACCGCGACGATCGCAGCGGTCAGATCGAAACCGGTACCGGGAACGAACAGGAAACCCAGGAAGATCGCATTGCCCGTCATGTTGGCCACGAACACGCGGCCCAGCACCAGGACGCTCACCGCGTCGACGAGCCCGGTGGCAAAAGTCAGCAACAGTAGTGCGACTACGGTGCGCCGTTGCGACAACGGCGACGCTATCGGCATGCTCCCCCGCTACCTTCTCGAAAGAGCCTGCGCTCAACCCTGCAGACGCGGGGTCAGATCCAACGAGGTGATGGTGGGCATCCGGGTGACGACCCACCGGTTCTGGTCCCGCTTCATGTACAGCCGATAGGTCAGGTACTTGATCTGCGGAATCGATCTGCTCAGTTCGCTGGTCGCGGTGGTGTTGGTGTAGACGATCACCGTGGCTTCGGGCCCATCGAGTGTCTCGACAGCCGCGCCGACGATCTCGGTGCTGTCGGTGACCTTCGCCTGCTTGTTGCTGTCGGCGATCGCGTCGATGAACTTCCGGTACTGGGCTTCCAAGTCACCACTGAGGTAGACCGAAGCCCGGTCGGGCAGGGTGTCCATGTTCTCCGGGGTGTAGTTCCACAGCGTGTGGATCGCCCGGGCCGCCGTCCGGGCGATGTCAAGCTTGATGGCCACCTCGGCTCGGTCGATCAGATAGGGCTGCGCCGCGCCGGCGGCGAACGCGGCAGCACCCACGAATGCCGCCGCCGACACCACACCAGCCAGCCGGATGCCGAGTTTGCGCCGGGCAGGCGGCTCGGCTGCCGGTGACGCCTCATCCTCGTCGGACTCAGGCTCCGGTTGGGCGTCCAGCTCGCCGTCGTGGTCGTCGCCAGCCTCGTGCAGCTGGTCGCCGTCCTCGGCGATGGGTTCGACGTCTAGCCCGGAGGACTCGTCGGTCACAGCACCTGGTTCAGACTGCTGATCTTCCACTGGTCCCCTTCCTTCTCCGCCGTTGCGATCCAGCGCGTCGCCACCTTGACGTCCTGCTTGCCGTCCGGCGACTTGCCACTGTTCTCGACCGCCACGAGCATGTTGACGGTGCCATCGTCATTCCACCGTTCGACACCTGCGGCGGTCACTATTCCCGTGGTCGGTTCGCTCCGCGCGACCGCCACCAGGATCTGATTGGCCTTTTCCTCGTACTGCTTGGCGAAATCACCCGTGGCATGTTCCATAACCGCCTTGAGATAGTCATTGGCGTGAAACGGATCCGGCGAGGTGAACATCGTCATAAACGACTCGACCGCCGCCAGGGCCTCGACATTCCTGACCGCCACCCGCCGCTGGTGTTCGTGGGTGACCAGGGTCAGGGCACAGACCGCAAGCGCGGCGACAGTCGCCGCCAATGCACTGGCGATCACTACCGGCAGCCGGCGACGCCGCTGCACCACCTGGCCGGCGAACAGTGGCTCGCTGGGTACGGGGCGGCGCGGACTCATCTGTCCCCCTCGGCCGGAAGCGGCTTACTCACCACGGCTAGATCATCGACCTGCCACCTACCGGCACTCTGCAGGAATGCCACCCGGACGGAAGCACTGATCAGGCGTTCCTTTCCGGCTTCCCCCCGCTGTCCCTGGAGGAACAGCAACATGGAGGCACGGTGCGGCGCGGCGTCGAGAACCGCCGCATCGGTGACCCGATAGAAATTCGGGACCGGTTTGGCGTCACGGATCGCATCCTGCTGGGGGATCAGTTGCTGGCGGTACTTCTCGGTGGCCAGCGACTGCGCGCGATCGAAGTCCTCCTGCAGACTCTGCGGATCGTAGGACAACATGTCCGCGACGATCTTCGGACCCTGCCGGGAGATCTCGCTACGGGTCAGATCCGACTTGTGGTCGCGCTCGTAGACCACCGTGTAAACGGCGGTAGCCGCCAGCAGCGTCAGGACGGCCGCGCCGACAAAGGCCCCCACCGTCAGGGACCGAATGTTATTCGGGGCGTGCCGCCGCGACACCGCGCGCACCTCGGTCCCCGACACCATGTCGGCGAACGTTCTACCCCGGCGGTCCCGCAACGGCCAGAGCCAGCCGAGCAGAATCGGCACCGAGTCCAGTAGGTGCGCCACTTCGCGCAGCAGCAGCCGTACTGCGCCGACCGAGGTGGCCGACCCGTCGCCCGGGCGCACCACTTCGATACCCGTCGCGGCCCGGCCCAAGCTCCACCCCGTGATCACCGGAAGCAACAGTCGGTTGGCCTCGGTCGCCAGGAACGCCAAGGCGCCGATGAGGGTGGCCAGCCACCACCAAGCGCCACCGAACGGGAAGCACAGGGCGGCCATGCCCATAGCCGCGATGACCGTCGCGCCCGGCACCAGATCAATGGCGAATGCCCTCGCGCGGGTCCTCCACGTGGCGGGCTCGGTAGCCACCGGCTCGGTCACTGGCTCGGCCACTGGCTCGGTCACTGGCTCGGTCACTTGGCCACCTGATCGAGCTTCCCGATGCGGTATTGCCCGTCCTCACGAATCATCTGGGCGCGCAGTCGATAGCCGACCTCTTTGCCCTTGGCCTCGATGTTGTCGGCTTTGACGCGGAACGCCACCAAGACGTCGATGGAACCGTCCGGGTTGTTGCGCTCTACCGCGGCGCCCATCTCGGTCAACTCGACATGGACCTTGGCAGCCTGATAAGCCGGCGGAAGAATCTGGGCGAACAGGGTGGCCTGAGTGCGAAACTCGCCGGCCGCGCAATTGAGCATCTTCTGCTGCGACAGCGACACATCGTCCGGGTCCGGCACCTGCGTCGCCAGGACACAGGCCTTGGCCGCCTCCAGGGCTTCGGCGTTGTCTAGGGCCAGCTGCTGGCTGGCGGCGTGCTCCCGCAGTCCGACCATCCCGGCAGCCACCAAGCCCGCGGCCAGCAGCAACAACAGCACACAGATCCCCGCCTGCTGGCGACGCCCGAGACGCGACGGCGCCGAAACGGCGTCTACCGCCGCCGGGTCGTTGGACTCCACCAGAGCGTCCTGCTCCGTGTCCACGCCCGCGTCTGCCGCGCCCTCAGCCGAGGTCTCTGCGGTCTGCTGGTCCTCGTCCGTGCTCAGCGGAACGGCGCCAGCATCCCCTTCCATGCGTCGTCTCCTAAGTTCATCGAGTTCTCGACGGAGTATTCGACGCCGTCTGGCCCCACCGCCTGGCCACTCTGCGGATTGTAGATCGCGGCTGGTCCCCCGCCGGGGGTATAGATGCAGGGGTTCGGTTGTTGACCGTTGCACTGCACGCTACCGGTACCTGGCCGCGATAGCGGGTCGCTCACCGGCTGCGGCGACGGCGGCACCATATTGGCCGGCAGCGGGTTCAGCCCGGTGTTGACCGACGGAGCCGGAATGACGTGACCCGGCTCGACCGGCTGGTCGCAGCGTGCACCCAGGGCCGGGCAGTTCCGGATCTGGTTCGGGTCGCCGTACCAGGGGTTGGTGCCCATCGGGACGTACGGCTTGTCGCTGCGGCAATCCTTGGGTGTCGCCGCCCGCTTACCCGGCACGTCAACACAGGGGATGTTGCGGACACCACGTACGGAGTTCCCCGGGGTGTCCTGCGGAATCCGGCAGGCGACATCCGGCAGTTCCGCCGGGCTGGTGTCGGCGAACGCCCGCCACTCCGACGCCGGCACAAAGCCAGTAAAGCAGGGCGGAGGCGAGTTCAGGCTCAGGCCGGGAACCGGCACCGGGAAGATCGGACCGGGGAACGCCCCCAGCGCAACGCCCATCGATCCTCGGCCGGGGTAGGTAGATGTCACGGTCTGGATGATCGAACCGGCCTGGGGAAGGAAGACCAGCACCTGCTCGGTGTTCCGGTTGTACCGCTTGGACATCTCCGTCAGGATCGCCATGTTGGCCATCAGCTGCGGCAGCGTGTCCTTGGTCTCGCTGAACACCGAGTGGACCTGGTCGGTCAACGGCGGCAGATCCGAGATGATGTGCTTGACGGTGTCTTCTCGGCTGGCCGCCTGACTGGCCAACACATTCAGGTTGCGCGCCCATTGGTGAATGGAGTCGCCCGACTCGGTCTGGCTCTCGATGATCGGCGCCGACTTCTCCACGATGTCGTTGACGTCGCCCAGATTCGCCTTGAAGTCGCCCACGATCGCCTGCGTCGCATCGACCAGACGCTGCAGTGACGGGCCCAGCCCGCCGACTGCCGTCGCCGTCTCATCCAGCAGAGCCGAGATCTTGCCCGTCGGCAACGCCGCCAACCCGCGGTTGGCGGTGTCCAGCGCCGGCCCGATCGCAGACGGGACGGTTCCCTTGGTGATCGTCTGGCCGGCCTTCAGGTACTGACCCTGATTGTCGGTCGACACCAGATCCAGGTACTGCTCACCGATCGCCGAAACCGAGTGCACGTTGGCGCTGGCGTCTACCGGGATCTTGTACTTGCTGGAGATCTGGAACGTGGCCTGGGCCCCGGACTCCGTCGGTTCCACGCTGGTGACCCGACCGATGATGGTGCCGCGGTAGGTCACATTGGCGGTCTTGTACAGACCACCGGCCTCGGGTAGATCCGCCTTCAGCGAGTACTGGCCCACGCCGGCCAGCGTCGGCAGCCGCAGGTAGTAGACGCCCAACACCAGCAGCGCCACCGCCGTCAGGACGCTGAAGATGACCAGCTGGCGCTTGATCTGTGGTTTCAGCAATTCCGGTCAGCCCTTTCCACATATGGACCGCCGGGTGCGGTAGCCGGGTTCGGCGTGTACCGAACGTCCGGGATCATCTTCTGGGGGTCGTGGCCGAAGGACTGCTCCAACGCTCGCAGCATTCCAGAGAAACCGGTTCCGGTCAGGATCGCGTTGTCGATGGCCGCGTAGCTCAGGTCCACCACCAGCGAGGTGTTGATGAAGTCGCCACGAACGGCCTTGAAGGCACCGTCGACGTGATACGGCGCGGTGATCATGACCTGCAGCAGGTCGGGCAGATACGGCGACGCTTTACGCAGTTCCCGTGCCGGGCACTGCATCGAGGTCAGCACCTGGTGCAGGTCGGACCGCGCGGGTGCAATCTGCTGGTTGACCTGCGTGCCCATCACGCCCAGCGCATCAACAGCGTTGATAAAGATCGCCTGCTGCGCGTTGAAGTACTTGAACAGCGGCGGGAAGTCCGTCAGGGCTTTGTCGATGCTGTCGTTGTGCGAACCGAAGTAGCTCAGCAGCCGGTTGCTGGAGTCGATCGCCCGAGTGATGTCTTCCCGCTGGTCGTTCAGACTGCCGATGAACGTGTCCAGCTTGGTCAGGAAGGCCCGGATCTGATCGCCCCGCCCATTGGACAGCGCCGCGAACTCGGTGGTGATGGTGTCCAGGTCGGACAACCCACCGCGCTGCAGCAGCAGCGCCAGCCCGGCCAGGGTCCGCTCGATCGTCGGGTAGGACGTCGAACTGCTCATCCCGATGGTGTCGCCGTTGCGGAGTTCACCCTCTGGGTTCTCCGGTGCCCGCAACTCGATGTGCTGGGAGCCCAGCAAGCTGGTCTGGCCGATCTTCGCGGTGGCGTTGCGCGGCAGGTGGACATCCCTGTTCAGCCGCAGCTTGAGTGTGGCGACCCAGTTCTTGAGCTCGATCCGCTCCACCGCGCCGACGAAGACGTCGGCGACCAGGACGCGACTGTTGCCGTTGAGCGCCAAGGTGTCGGGCACCTGCACGTAGACCGTGTAGGCGCCGGGTCCACTACCCGGTCCGCCGGGCAAGGACACGTTGGCGATCCCGCGCCAGCTGCTGCACGACGACAGCGTCAGGGCGGCCATCAGCAGTACCAGCGCCTGCAAGCCGCGGCGGCTGACCGTCTTCATCGCGGTACTCCGTCCCATTAGCCGTTACCTCGCGGTGCCAGCGGTACCGCGGGCCCGGGGATCACGTTCGGACCCGGCGGCGGTGGTGCGATCGGCGCCTGGCCAGCAGGCAGTCCGATGAACGGCAGCGGCCCGGCAGACTCGTCATAGGAGTTGGGCGGCCCAGGAGGCGTCTGGTACTGGGAATCGACCGGTGCCGGGTCGGGTCCGCCCATCAGCTGCGCCAAGGACTCCGGGGTGAGCAAACGCGCGGTGTCGTGGCCAGGCTCCACACCTTGCATACCCGGCGCGGTGATCCAGCCCGGCTGGGTGTTGCGGTGCGAGGTTGGGGTGTCGGGCACCCAGATGCCCGGGACGGTTGTGTCCTTGTACCCCGGAGGCGGCTGCAGGCGCGGCTCGGAGTAGGCGATCTCTTTCGGCGTGGTGTACGCGCTGTTCCAGATGTTGATACCGAACGGCAGGTAGTTGAACTTGATCGCGTCGGCCACCGGTGCCAGGTATTCCGCACACAGTTCCGCGGAGTCCTGGTAACCCAGCCGGCTGCCGGCCTGGATCGCGCTGCACAGGAACTGCATCGGGTTCGCGAAGTTCGCGATGACCGGGTTGCTGAGCACCATGCCCTGTGCCGGGTGGTAGATCTCGTCCACGCCCGCCAGCACGTTCGGCAGGATGTGCAACGCGGTCTCGAAGCCCTCCAGCGCCTCGGGCTGGGTGATCGCCGTCGTGACCTCTGCCACGTTGTTGATGCTTTGCACCAGCGGCTTGGCGTTCTGGTTGAGGAACGCCTTGATGATCGTCATGGTGGCGTAGAACTGGTCCGTCGCAGTCGCCAACGCCTGGTCGGTGCTGTTCAGGTTGCTGGTGAACTTGGCCAGATCGTGGTTGAGCGCGACGAACTGCTGGTCATTGTGGTCAAGTGCCTTGACAAACAGCGACAGGCTGCGCACCACCGCAAAGAAGTCGCCGCGACCCTTGTTCAGCGCGGTCAGCGCGGAGGAGAGGCTGTCGAAGGCGGTGTTGATCTCCGAACCCTTGCCCGACAGGCTGTCGGCGAAGGTCTCGATGGCTTCACCGATCGGGCCCTTGGGCTGCTCGGCTGTCGGCCCGAGCTTGTTGATGATGTTGGTGACATCGTTGCGCAGGGTGTCCCATTCGACCGGGATCTCAGTGCGCTCCTCGGGAATCACCGCTTTGTCGGCCAGCACCGGCCCGCCCCGGTAGGGGGGCTCAAGCTGGATGGTCCGCGATGCCACCAGGGTCGGGTTCAAGATGATCGCCGAGGCGTCGGCGGGCACCTTGTACTTGTTGTTGTAGTGCAGGGTGACCTTCATCTGGTCGCCCGCCGGCTCGATCTTGTCGATCGCGCCCACGCGAACACCCATGATCTGTACCGCGTCACCGGGGTACAGCGCGTCGGTCTGCGGGAAGTAAGCGACCACGGTGGTGCTGTTCAGCTTGCGGAACAGCTGCACCCCGCCGAGGCCGGCCAACAGCGCAAGCGCCAGCAGCAGCGATCCGATGATCACCGTCTTGCGCGAACGCTCGGGAAGCTGCCGGTTACGAATGTCAAAGATGGTGCTCACGGGCGTTCACTCCCTCGCGCGCCACCGCCGCCACCGGGCGTGCTGTTGCCACCTTCGCCCGGGGTGATGAACGGTGCGGGTAGTTGGTTGCCGGGTCCGGGCGGCGCCGGAGGTCCGGGGGCCAAGGGTGCCGGGGGCGGTGCCGCGCCCGGGTTGGCCGCGGCCGGGCCCGCCACCGGGCCCATGGGCTCGGAGCGTCCGCCGGGGTTGGCGTCGGGCATCGGAACCGGAGTGCCCGGCACCAATGGCGGCGTCTCACCCGGACGACCCGCGATAGAGATGCCCGGCGATGACGGGATGCCATCGGGGTTCGCCGGCGAGACCAACACGTCGGTCGGGCCGGGGTACGGTCCGCTTCGTCCGAACGGGCCGTCATTCGGGTCCAGGTTGGCGCACGGCAGCGGGTTGCCCGGGGTCGGGAACATGCCCGCGGCAGGTGCGTAGGAGCACGGCGATCCCGGCGCGACTGCGGGCCCCGGGTGCTCGGGCGTGCCCTCGATCACCTGCGGAGCAGGCGGCGGCGCACCGTTGGCGAACCGGGTTCCGTTCGGGTCCGGGTAGCGGAATTCGGGCAGGCCGGAGTTGCGCCAGAATTCCTCGGGCGAGATGCCGCGCTTCTTGAACGCCGCGTCGACCCACGGCTGCAGGATCCAGTACGGGATCAGGTTCAGGGTCGAGACTTTGAAGTACGGTCCCGATGCCATCGCCTCGTTGACGATCGTCAGGTACCTACCCAAGATGGTGAACATCTCCCGGAGGTCATCCTGGCGCCGGACCAGCATGCCGGTGATGTTGGAGGCCTCTTCGAAGACGTGGTTCAGATCCAAGCCCGGGTTGTCCCGGACCAGGCCCTGAACCTGTTCGCCGAAGTACGCGATGTTGCCGAGCAACGCCGAGATCGCCTGGCTGCGCTGGTTGACCGCGGCCGACAGTGTCTGGGTGTTGCGCAGCAGCGCATCGATCTGCCCGCTGCGGGCGCCGACGACGCTCGCGATCTGGTTGCTCTGTGCCAGCAAGTGAGTGATCTCGTCGTCACGCTTGCCGATGGTGTCGGAGAACTTCGCGACACCATCCAGCGCGGCGCTCAGGTCGGGAGAGGTCTCCTCGACTGTTTCCGAGAGCACCTTCAACGACTTCTTGACCGTGTCGATGTCCCAGCCGGAAGCGGCCTTGGTCGCGTCGAAGACCGCGTCGTAGAGCTGATAGGGCGTGGTGCTCTGGCCCAGCGGCAGGACCGCTTGCGGGGCGATGCGGTGCTCGCCCTTCGGTTCGATCGACAGGACCTTCTTGCCCAGGATGGTGTCGGTCTTCACCCCGATGATGCTGTCGCTGCCGATCGGGTTGGCCCCGACCGAGAACTTCACCAGCACGTGGTCGCCGGCGATGGACAGGTCCTGGACCTTGCCGACGTCCACGCCCGAGATGCGCACCTTATCCCCGGCGGTCAGGCCGCCGGTGTCGGAGAGCTCTCCGAAGTAACTTGGCTCGGCGAAAAGCATCGGCACCGTGGTGAAGGTCTGCCCCACCAGAGTTACCAACGCCAGCGTCGCGACGCCGATAATGCCGATCCGTGCCCGGTTGGGCGGTTCGAGAGTTCTCACTGGGGCGTGCACCTCCCCGTCGGCTGCTGCCACAGACGAGCGTTTCGGATCGGGCCGCCGGGTTGCAATCCAGGAAGCTTGATGGTCACGTCGCAGAGGTAGAAGTTGAAGAAGTCACCGTAGACGCCGGTGCGCCCGATCAGCTTCATCGCCTTGGGAATCTTCTGCAGAATCTGGTCGACATCGTCGAGCCGGTCGGGCGGCTCCGGACCGGCCACCGGGAAGATGCTGTGCAGCTGCTTCCGGTTGTCGGCCAGTAGGTCTGCCAGATTGCCTGCGGCGTTACCGAACTCGGCGGTGCCGTTCGCCAGGCCGGTTGCATTGTTGTTCAAACCCTTGACCAGTTTGTCGAAGTTGTCGACTGTCTCGTCGAAGGTCTGGCGATGCCGGACCGCGGTGTCGAGAACCACGTTCAGGTTCTTGACCACTTCACCGATGGCTGCGTCCCGGTCGGCGATGTGGGCAGTCAGCTGAGCGGTCTGCTCGAGGATGTCGTTGATGGTGCCGCCCTGGCCCTGGAAGACCGTGACGATGGTAGACGCGATGGTGTTGATCTTTTCCGGGTCCAGTGCGCGGAACACCGGCTTGAACCCGCCGATCAGCGCATCCAGGTCCAGCGCCGGCTCGGTACGGGAGGCGGGGATGAAGCCGCCGATGGGCAGCCGCTGGTCGGCGCCCTCGCCGTCGCCCCGCTTGAGCTCCAGGTACCGGTTGCCGATGAGGTCGGAGTAGCGGATCTGCGCGGTGGTGGACTGAAACAGCGGCAGCGAGCGGTCGACGTCGAAGTCCACCACTGCCCGACGTCCACCGTCGACCAGCCTGACCTTCTTGACCTTGCCGATCTCCACGCCGGAGGCACGCACGAACTGGCCCTGACGCAGGCCGCTGGCGTTGCTGAATTCGGCGGAGTAACCGGCCGTCCGGTCGAACCGGATCTGCCCGAAGACCACGACGAGTCCGACCGTGAAGAGCAGCAGCACCGAGCCGACGGCGCCGAGTTTGAGGGCGGTTCTGGTGATGTTCATGGGTTAATCGTGTAATCCCCGACTTGGCGACCCCAGACGTAATCAATGGCCAGGGGCGATCCGGTATCAAAGTGGTTGTAAGGCGCTTGGCTGACTCCTGTGTCGGCCACCAGGTAAGGCGCCGGCCAGAAGTCGTGAGTGATCTCCTGCCAGCAGCCCGGCGCACCGCCGGGGCCACCGCGAGCGTTGTAACGCGGCAGGTTCTCGGGATAGATGTACGGGTTGGCCGGTCCGACCAGCTCACTGTTGGTAGCGAGCGAGTAGCCGTCGCCGCCGAGGAAGTCGTAGACCTTGGGTGCGCCCTCGGCAAGGTTGCGGATGGCGCAGAACAACTCGGGGCTGTACTCGTCGAGCAGCGCCGACACCGGGACCAGGTCGGAGAACTGTGCCCGGAAGTACGGCCCGAACCGCTCCGTGACGTCCGCCCCGAGGTTGCCCACTCCGGCGGCGCCCAGCAGTGCGGCGTCGAGCTCCTTCTGCTGGTTGGTGATGGTCTTGACGGTCACGACCGAGGTGTCCAAGAACCCGACCAGGTCCGGTGCTCCGTCGGCGTAGATCTCGCCCAGGTTGGCGAAGCCCTTGAGGTCGCGGCGGAAGGAGGGCATCCGCGCGTTGACGTCATCGAGGACCTGGTTGCCGTTGACCAGCGATTGGCCGAGCTTGTCGCCCAACCCGGTCAATGCCTCCGCCGCGGCATGCAGCGTCAGATTCAGCTTGATCGGGTCGATGTGCTCCGAGAGGTTGTTGACGGTCTCGAACAGGGTGTTGAGTTCCGTCGTCACCGACGTCGCGATGATGCTCTTGGTGGTGATGCGTTCCCGCGAAGGGTGCTCGGGCGCACTCAGGGACACGTACTTGTTGCCGAACAGCGTGGTCGCCATGATGTCGGCTTTGACGTTGGACGGAATCAGCTTGATGTACTTGGGGTTCACGTCGAGGGTGAACTTGGCGGCCGGCTTGTTCTCGTACTCCGTCGGCGCAATCTCAGCGACGCGACCGATCTGGACACCGTTGTAGGTGACGGGTCCGCCCGGGTCCATCACCAGGCCGGCGCGCGGAGCCACCATGGTCAGCGACGTCGTCTTGGTGAAGGCGCCGCGGAACTGGCCGTAGACCAGTCCTCCGATCAGCGCCAGCACAGCGAAGGTAACCACGCCGGCCAGCTTGAACGGCGGCTTGTGCACTCTGTTCTGCTTCCCGGTTGCCATGCGCGTCACATCGTTAGGTTGAAGTTGGGGTTGACGCCGTAGAGCGCCAACGCTGCGAGCAGCACCACCGTGGGAACGGTGATCAGCGACAGCCTCATCGACTGACCCACCGCGGCACCGACGCCGACCGGGCCACCACTGGCTTTGAAGCCGTAGTAGCAGTGCGTCACCATGACCACCACCGCGATCAGGATGGTCTCGATGAATGACCAGAACACGTCGTCTGGCCGTAGGAATGTTCGGAAGTAGTGCTCATAGGTGCCCGACGACTGCCCGAAGAACAACGTGGTGACGATCTGCGGCGCGGCGAACGCCATGATCAGGGCGAGCGCGTAGAGCGGGATGATCACGGTGAAGCCGGCGACCACGCGGGTAGACACCAGGTACGCGATGGAGTTGATGCCCATCACCTCAAGGGCGTCGATCTCCTCGCTGATGCGCATCGCGCCGAGCTCGGCAGTGGCGCCCGCGCCGACCGTCGCCGCCAGGGCGATACCGGCATTCACCGGCCCGACCACGCGGACGTTGACCAAGGCCGCGGCGAAACCGGTGTAGGTCTCGACGCCGATGTTGCCCAGCGAGGTGAAGCCCTGGATGGCGATGAGTGAGCCGCCGGCCAACATCACGAAGCCCATGATGGCGACGGTGCCGCCGATCACGGCCATGGCGCCGGTGCCCATGCCCAATTCGGCTACGAGGCGCAGGGTCTCGGTGCGGTACCGGCGCAACGCCCAGGGGATCTCCCGGAGCGCGGTGACCGAGAACCAGCCGAGCCGCCCACTCCTTTCGAGCCCCCGACCGGCCATCCCGACATAACGCTGGTAGTTCGCAACCAGCCCGGGAAAGCGGCCCCGAACTACTGCCGATGTCGACATGTCAGGTCCCCGTTCCGAACTTCACGCCGATGGTGGTCAGCACCACGTTCACGGCGAACAACGCAAGCACGCACAGCACCACGGTTTCGTTCACGGCGGTGCCCAAGCCTTTGGAGCCGCCGCGAACGGTAAGTCCCCGGTAGCAGCCGACCAGGCCGGCGATGAGTCCGAACACGCTCGCCTTCACCGTCGAGATGATCACCTCGGGCAGGCCGGTGAGCAGGGTCAAGGTGGACAGGTAGGCGCCGCCGGACACGTTCTGCAGGTAGACACCGAACAGGAAGCCGCCGGTCAAGCCGATCACGATCACCAGGGCGTTGAGCAGCAGAGCCACCACAGTCGCGGCGATCACCCGGGGCACCACCAGCCGATGGATCGGGTCGATGCCGAGCACCTCCATCGCGTCGATCTCTTCGCGGATGGTGCGGGCACCGAGGTCGGCACAGATCGCGGTGGAGCCGGCTCCGGCGACCACCAGCACCGTGACCAGGGGCCCCAGCTGGGTGACCGCGGCGATACCCGCCCCGGCACCGGAGACGTCGGCGGCACCGAACTGCGCCAACAGGATATTGAGCGTGAAGACCAGGAGCACCGTCAGTGGTATCGCGACCGCGATGGTCGGAATGATGGCGACGCTGGTGATGAACCAGCCCTGCTGCAGCGTCTCGCGCCATTGGAATGGCCGCTTGAACAACGCGCGGGCGGTGAGCGCACACATTCGGAAGAATCCGCCGACCATGATCAGCGGCGGCAGTACTCGATCCCGGAGGAAGTCGGTGACGCGAGGACGCGCTGGAGCCGTCACACCACCCCCCTCACCAGAAATCCCGCCGCACGACCCAGCAAGGAACCGCGTCGCACAGTGTCTTCTCCCGTCGGTCGATCAGCGAGACCCGCGTCACCTTATATGCCCGAAGTGCCCTTGGCGACCATCGGACCATACCTGATGGATCGGTGAGAAGGGCATCGAACGGGCGGAACCTCGGCGGGCTTCCTACCGGACAGTAACGTGCCGCCACCTCAGTAATCGCTGCTGCCTGCGGCATCGCCCGGAGCGTCGGCCTACTCGGTTCCCGGCGCGGAACCGAAGTGAATCCGCAATTCGGTTTTGAGTACCTTGCCCGCCGGGTTACGGGGCAGGGCCTCAACGATTTCGAGCGCCTTGGGGTGCTTGTAGCGGGCCAGCCGCGCGGTCAGGAAGTCATCGAGGTCGGCCAGCGAGAGACCCGGCCGGGAGACCGCGGCGACGGCCACCGGAACTTCGCCCCACCGTTCGTGGGGACGCCCGATCACGGCGACCTCGGCGATGTCGGGGTGATCCGAGAGCGCGTTCTCCACTTCGGCGCAGTAGACGTTCTCCCCGCCGGAGATGATCATGTCCTTCTTACGGTCGACCACCCAGACGTAGCCGTCTTCGTCCATCTTGACCAAGTCGCCGGAGTGGAACCAGCCACCGGCGAAGGCCTCGGCGGTGGCCTCCGGCTTGTTCCAGTAGCCGCTCATCAGGGTCGGTGCGCGATAGACGATCTCACCCACCTCCCCGACGGCGACGTCATTCATCTGTTCGTCGACGACCCGAGCAGACACCGTCGGGATGACGGTTCCGACCGAACCCCGCTTTCTGGTGGCGTCCTCGCCCAGCAGGATGCAGGTCACCGGTGACATCTCCGTCTGCCCGAACGCTGCCAGGATCTTGGTGCCGGGGAACGTCTCGGCCATCTCACGCAGCTGCGCATCCGAGGCCGGCGCCGCACCCCATGACATGGTCCGCAACCGGATGTCGCGCGGGTTGGCCTTCTGTTGGGCGCAGACCGCCTGCCATTGGGCCGGCACCAGGAAAATGCCGGTGACCCGCTCGGCGGCCAGCACATCAAGCAACTGGCCGGCGTCGAAAGCACCGAGGGGGTTGATGACGGTCGGGATTCCCAACCACATACCGGGCAGCAGATTGCCCACGCCGGCGATGTGGAAGAAGGGCACCCCGATGAACGCCACGTCGGCGATCCCTGTGCCGGAGGTGTGCAACGCGGTCATGGTCTGGCCGACCAGGTTGGTGTGGGTGAGCACCGCGCCCTTGGGCAAGCCGGTGGTTCCCGAGGTGTACATGATCAGCGCCGGTGAATCGTTGGGAATGTCCACCGGCTGATGCGCCTCGCCGGTCTCGTTGATCAGGTCTTCGTAGCCGAGCAGGCCCGCTGCCTCGTCGGCCGGAGCGCCGGCCACCACGATGTCGTTCAGGATCTCCGGCACACCGGCCAGGCCTCGGACGCCCGTCGCCACCGGAACCAGGGCCGGTTCGGTGATCAGCACCCTGGCCTCGCAGTCGGTGACCAGGTAAGCGATCTCCGGCGGGGTGAGACGGAAATTGACCGGTACCGCGATCCCGCCCAGCATGTTCGCGGCCAGCACCGATTCGACGAATTCGGTGCGGTTGAGCATCAAGATCATCACCCGATCACCGGCGCGGACCCCGCGCCGGTGCAGCGCGTCGGCCAGCGCGCCGACGCGGGCACGCAGCTGCGCCCAGGTGGTGGTCTGGCCCAGGTACCGCAAGGCTGGGGCGTCCGGCTGCATCAGTGCGTGCCGGTCCAGCTGATTGACCCAGTTCTGGCGACGAGCGCGGTAGGGCTGTTCAGCGGGATCGACGGTTGCGTGGCTCAATGAAGTTCTCCCGCTTCGTGATGACGACGCCGACCGGCATCGACCCGACGCTGAGGCTAGCGTGCGGCCAAGTCTTCGGCGCGCCGTTTGAGATTGTCGGCCAGATAGTCCAGAGCGTTGCTGAAAGCCTTCTTGAGCATCGGCTTGGGCACCGCCATCTCGGTCTCGATGTTCATGTCGACGGTGAGCAGTGTGGTGGGCCCGATCTCGACAACCGAGAACAACTGCTCCTGCTTGCTGAACAGGTCGCCCTGCTGGAGCACGGTCTGGATCTGAGTGGCGCTGGGGTAGTAGACGGCCTGGATGAAGGTGCCGTCGAAACCCGAGTAGGACGCGTCAAGCCGTAGCTGGCTCGGCCTTCCGTCGTCGTAGCGGGCCAGCACCCAGATCCCTTTGACCTCTTCGTTCCACTGCGGGTACGCCTCGAAATCCGCCACGATCCCCATGATCGTGGCGGCATTGGCAGCGACTTCGACGGTCTTGCTCACGAGCGGCACCCGCCGAGCATAGCCATCGGCGAAACGGCCGCCGAGCTAAACCTGGGCGGTGCTCAACAGTGCGCGAATGCCTTCGGGGATCGGCACCGGTCGCCGGCTGGCGCGATCGACGTAGACGTGCACCCAGTGCCCGATCGCGGCCGCGGGGGCGGCGGCGTCGCCTTCTGGAGCGCGAAACACCGCCAGTCGGTAGGTCACACTGCTGCGGCCCAATCGGGTCACGGCCAGTCCGACCGCGAGTCGGTCGGGAAACCCGAGTTCGCCCAGGAACCGGCACCCCGACTCGGCAACCACCCCCAGCTCAGGCATCGCGACCGGGTCGACCTCGACGTGGGCCGCGATCCAACCATTGATCGCGGTGTCGAACAGCTGGTAGTAGACCGCGTTGTTGAGGTGGCCGAACATGTCGTTGTCCGCCCACCGGGTCAGCACCGGCCAATGCACCGGAAAGTCGTGGCTGGTCAATCCTTCCGGCGTAGGCGGGACCGCAGCGTCCGAACTCATGGTTGTATTCCAGCATGACCACCATCCGCGGGGCGGTGCTGGAGCGGATCGGGGCGCCTCGCCCCTATGCCACGTCCCGCCCGTTGACCGTGGCGGAGGTGGAACTGGACCCACCCGGTGACACCGACCTGCTGGTGCGCATCGAGGCCGCCGGAGTCTGCCACTCCGATCTGTCGGTGGTCGACGGCAACCGGGTCCGGCCGGTGCCCATGCTGCTCGGCCATGAGGCCGCCGGCATCGTGGAAGCGGTCGGTGCACAGGTGACCGGGGTGCGGCCTGGGCAGCGGGTGGTGCTGACGTTCTTGCCGCGCTGCGGCCACTGCGCGGCGTGCGCCACCGACGGCCTGGCGCCGTGTGAACCAGGCAGCGCCGCCAACGGCGCCGGCACCCTGCTCGACGGCGGGCTGCACCTGCACCGCGCCGGCCAGACCGTCTACCACCACCTCGGGGTCTCCGGGTTCGCCACACATGCCGTGGTCAGCCAGACCAGTGCCGTGCCGGTTCCCGACGACGTGCCACCGACCGTGGCCGCGTTGCTGGGGTGCGCGGTGTTGACCGGAGGCGGGGCGGTACTCAACGTCGGCCGGCCGGCACCGGGAGACACCGTCGCGGCGATCGGGCTCGGCGGAGTGGGGATGGCCGCGGTGCTGACCGCCCTGGCCCACGACGGCGTGCAGGTCCTCGCGATCGACCGGCTGCCGGACAAGCTGGCCACCGCCACCGCGCTGGGAGCGCACCGCACCTACACCCCGCAGCAGGCACTGGACGCCGGGGTGCGCGCCCCCGTGGTGATCGAGGCGGCGGGTCATCCCGCTGCGCTGGAGACTGCGATCGGTCTGACCGCACCGGGCGGGCGCACCATCACCGTCGGCCTGCCACCGCCAGACGCCCGGATCAGCGTGTCCCCCCTGAGCCTGGTCGCGGAGGGTCGCTCGCTGATCGGCAGCTACCTGGGTTCAGCGGTACCGGCGCGCGACATCCCACGCTTCGTGGAGTTGTGGCGGGCCGGCCGTCTGCCCGTGGAACAGCTGGTGTCGGCGACCGTGCCGCTCGAGCAGATCAACGAAGCCATGGACTCCCTCGCCGACGGCGTCGCGGTGCGTCAGATCATCACGTTCGACGGACCCTGATCGCACTCCCGGGGCGGTTCACCATCAATCGGGCGTGACAGATGAGCCGATTTTTGTAATGTGTGCGCCATGAGCTCCAGCGCGGGGGACACCCCCGCCGGTTCCACCAGGCAGCGGATCCTCGCGGCCACCGCCGACGTCCTCGGGCGCAGTGGGACGACCAAACTCAGCCTGTCCGAGGTGGCCTCCCTGGCCGGGGTCTCCCGCCCCACGCTGTATCGATGGTTCCCCTCCAAGGAAGAGCTGATCACGGCGTTCTCTCGCTACGAGCGGCACATCTTCGAGAGCGGGATGACCCGCGCCACCGCGGGACTCAAGGGCACCGAAAAGCTTGACGCCGCCCTGCGTTTCATCGTCGATTACCAGAAGTCGTCGACGGGAGCCCGAATGATCGACATCGAGCCCAAACAGGTGCTCGCCGATTTCTCCCGCATCATCGTGCCGATGAGCCAGGGCCTACAGCGGATGCTGTCCGGTCCGGATGCTCCGGTGAAAGCGGCCGCCGCGATTCGGATCGCCATCTCGCACTACATCATTCGCAGTGACGACACCGATCAGTTCCTCGCCCAGCTGCGTCAGGCAGTCGGCATCAAGCATCGCGACTAATCGTCGAAGAGCACCGCGGCATTGAGGTAGCCGGTCGGATCGAACGCGGTCTTGATCGTTCGCATGGCGGCGATGTCGTCGGGACCGCGCGACATCGCCAGGTAGGCCCGCTTGCGGCTGCCCACCCCGTGTTCGGAACTGACGTTTCCGCCGCAGTCGGCGATCAGTTTCATCATCGCCGCGTACAGGCCCGGCTCGGCGGCGGTCGAGCAACGCAGCACGTTGAGGTGCAGGTTGCCGTCGCCGATGTGGCCGAACAGCACCGGAATCGCCTCCGGTGCGTGCTGCTGCGTCACCGCACTCGCGGTCGCGGCGAATCCGGCGATTCCGGCCAGGGGCAGGGACACATCGAACTTCAGCGGCGGCCCGAATACGCCGAGCACGTCGGCTATAGCCTCGCGCAGCCGCCATAGCCGTTGTTGGGCAGCAAGGTCCACGCCCACCGCGGGCGCGTCGCAGGAGCGCACCCGCGGCAGCAGATCGGCAAGCCGATCGGTTTGGTCGGTGTCACCGGTCAGTTCCACCAGCAGCAGCCAGTCACCCCGCACCGGGCTTGGGATCCCGAGCCGTTCGCCGGTCAGCGCGGCGACACGGGCGTCGATCAGCTCCAGCGCGGCGATGCCGTCGAGGTCGCGACAGATACGGGCCGCATCGACCAGGTCCGCCAGATGCGCGAAGCCGCAGACTGCCGTGACCCGGTGGGCTGGGCGGGGATGCAGTCGCAGGTCCAGTCCGGTGATGACGCCCAGGGTGCCTTCGGCCCCGACGAACAGTGCCGGTAGGTCGTAGCCGGTGTTGTCGGAGCGCACCGCGCTGTGTCGATGCAGGCACGTGCCATCCGGAAGCGCCACCTGCAGGCCGAGCACCTGCTCGCCCATGTTGCCGTAGTGCACGGTGTGCAGCCCGCCGGCATTGGTGGAGGCCATTCCTCCTACCGTCGCGGTATCCCGGGCGGTCAGGTCGACACCGAAGATCAGCCCGGCATCGGTCGCCGCCCGCTGCACGGTCGCCAAGGTGGCACCCGCGCCCACAGTCACCCGGCGCTCGACGACGTCGACCTCACCGACGGCGTTCAGCCGCTCGGTGGACAGCAGCACGTCGTCGTTTTCGGGGACGGTGCCGGCCACCAACGAGGTGCGCCCACCCTGGACGGTGACGTGGGTGCCGGCGTCGCGGCAGAGCCGCAGCACCGCGGCGACTTCCTCGGGAGATCCGGGCCGCACCAACGCACTCGCCTGGCCCCGGTAGCGGCCGGTGTAATCGACGCTGCGCGCGGCCAGCACGTCGGGATCGTCCGTGACATAGGCGGGGCCCACCGCCTCTGCCAACCGCTGCGTCAGGTTCACCCCGGTGGGCCCAACCGGGCTCGGTCCCTGCAACGACCGGCTGGCCGTCACCGTCTGATCTATCGCGGTTTTCCAGACCTTCCTGCGATACACCATGAATCGATACTCCTCGTCGTCGAAGGTGTAGACGGCCAGCTCGTTCCACCTCAGCGGGGGCTGATTGCGGAATTTCGGCCAATCCAGCGACACGTAATCGACCGCCGACAGCGGAATCAGTCCCGGTTCCCTCTCGATGTTCAATAGGTGCGGTTTGAAAAACAACGATTCCGACGTCAGGGTGAGCCTGCCCCCCACCCATTCGATTCCACGCTGCAAACTCGCAATACCAGTTTTGATAACAACACCGCCAGGCTGACTCATGACCAGAAAATAACCGACACCCACGTCAACGGCCGGCGCTGATTGCCCCATCGCATTCCTCGTCAGGTGGCACGATACTGACGACATGACCACCCGCGAAGACGTCTCGTTTCGATCCGGCGCGGACCGCATCAGCGCCTGGCTGTACCGCCCGGCGGACCCCGACCCCGACGGTGTGCCGCTGCTGGTGATGGCACACGGTCTCGGCGCGGTGCGCACCATGCGCCTGGACGCTTATGCCGAGCGGTTCGCCGCGGCCGGCTACGCCTGCCTGGTGTTCGACTACCGCAATTTCGGTGACAGCGGCGGCGCTGCCCGCCAGGTACTCGATGTGGGTCTGCAACTGGCGGACTGGTCCGCCGCGGTGGACTTCGCGCATACCTTGAGCGACGTCGACCGGCACCGAATCGGCTTGTGGGGCACGTCGTTCGGCGGAGGCCATGTGATCGCCACCGCGGCACGCCGGCCGGTGGCCGCGGTGGTGGCGCAGTGCCCGTTCACCGATGGGATCGCCTCGGCGCGCACGATACCTCCGTTGACCACCGCGCGGATCAGCCTGCTGGCGCTGCGGGATCTGGCGGCTGCCCGGCTCGGCAAGCCGCCCGTGCTGGTGGCTACCGCGGGCCGCCCCGGCGAGGTCGCCTTGATGAGCACGCCCGACTCCTATCCGGGCTACCTGAACCTGGCACCCCAGGGCCAGACCCTGCGCAACGAGGTCGCGGCGCGGATCGGGATGAAGATCCTGGGCTACCGGCCGGGCCGGCTGGCCGCCAAGGTGCAGTGCCCAATTCTGTTCTGTGTCTGCGACACCGACTCCGTCGCCCCGCCGGGACCCACGCTGCGGTACGCCGCGAAGGCACCCCGCGGCACCATCAAGAGATACCCCCAAGGCCACTTCGACATCTACGTCGGGGATGCCTTCGAACGGGCAATCGCCGACCAGCTGGAGTTCTTGGACCGGCACCTCAAGACCGCGGGGAACTGAGCGGCAGCGCGTCACCGCACCTGTCACACCCCCGCTCTAGAATCGAATGTATGTTCGATACGTCGTTGGCGGGTCCCGGGGCACTGGCCGATGCGGGCACCGAAGAGCTGGTGGCCACGATCGCCGGCTGGGCCGGGGTAGAGGCAGCTGCCGCCGCTCATCGTTTGGCCGCCATCGGAGAGTTGGTGGCACGCCGAAGCAGCGGCAATGGGTTCGACCGGTCCCGCTGGGCGTGCGACAACTGGGACGGCGCGGCCGCCGAGGTAGCCGCCGCTGAGCACATCAGCCACGGCATGGCGTCGTCCCAGATGTACCTGGCCAGTGCCCTGCGGGACAGAATCCCCGCGGTGGCTGCGCTGTTCCTGTCCGGCCGGATCAGTGCCCGACTGGCGTCGACCATCGCATGGCACACCACCTTGATCACCGACCCGGGCGTCCTGATGCTGGTCGACGCCGACCTGGCCGAGGTGGCCACCTCGCTTGGACCGCTCTCGTGCGCCAAAGCCGCAGCCGCCATCGACGCGCTGATCGAACGGCATGACCCGGCGGCGGTACGTCGGGCGCGTGACCGGGCCCGCGGGCGTGAGCTGGTCGTCGACACCAACCGCACCGAAGACGGGACCACCGCGCTGTGGGGCCGCCTATTTGCGGTGGACGCCGCCGCCCTGGACCAGCGCCTGATGCAGCTGGCCCACAGTGTCTGCGACGACGACCCCCGCACCCTGGCCCAGCGTCGCGCCGATGCGCTCGGCGCCCTGGCCGCCGGGGCTCAGTCGCTGGCCTGCGGCTGCGGCAACCGTGACTGCCCCGCCGCCGGAGAAGCCGATCCCCGAGCGAAAGGTGTCGTCGTCTATGTGGTCGCCGAGCCCGCCGCCCTCGATGCCACCCCCGACGGCCAGTTGTCCGGGGAGACCATCGGCACGGCTGCTCGGCCGGCACAGGCACGCCCCTCGCCGTCGGGACGCATCATCGGCGGCGGGAAGGTTCCGCCGGGCTTGCTGGCCGAACTCATTGCCGGTGGCGCCACCGTCAGACCCCTGGCGCAACCCACCGCCATGGCGGCTGAACTGGGCTACCGGCCCTCGGCCGCGCTGGCGGCCTTCATCCGCGCCCGCGACATCACATGCCGATTCCCTGGCTGCGACCGTCCGGCCACCGTGTGCGACATCGACCACGCCGTCCCCTTCCCCTGGGGACCGACGCACCCCTCCAACCTGCGGTGCCTATGCCGAAAGCACCACTTGCTCAAGACTTTTTGGACCGGCCACGATGGTTGGCGTGATCGTCAGCACTCAGACGGCACCATTGAATGGACCGCACCCACCGGCCACACGTACACCACGCAGCCCGGCAGCCGACTGTTGTTTCCCCGCATGTGTCTGCCTACCACCGCGCCACCAACCACCATCGCAGCGGCACCGTCGCCAGATCGTGGGCGTGAAGTCATGATGCCCACCCGCCGGAGCACCCGAGCCCAAGACCGGCTCCGGTGCATCGAAGCCGAACGCGCCGACAACGCGGCCCGGCGCGAGAGGCCCCCGCCGTAATGCGGCGTCGAGGTCTACGCCCCCAGCGGTGACTCGACCCGGATCTTCTCGTCACGGATCAGCCCGCGCAGCAGCGCTGTGCTGAACTCTGCGGCGATCTCCTTGGCGCTGCGCCGGCCGCTGGGCCGCAACCAGCGATACGCACCCAGCGTCATGCCGATGTAGCCCAATGCCAGCACGTGCGAGTCGCACGGGTAGAACTCGCCGCTGGCGATGCCGCGGTCGATCAGGCCGTGCACGTGCTCGTAGACCTGAGCTTCCTTCTCCCGGACCTCGGCGACCTGCTCCTCGGTGAACCACTCGGTGATGTAGGGCTGCTCCTGGAAATAGACTGCGGCACCTTCAGGATTGACCGCGATCTGGTCCAGCAGACGCACCGTGTACTGATACAGCGCCTCCCGCGCCGTCCACGACGGGTCGTCGTGTACGGCTTCCAACGTCCGCTCCGCGGCCTGCTGGTAGATGTCATAGAGGATCAGCGACTTGCTGGCGTAGTAGTGGTAGACCGTCGCCTTGTTCAGCCCCACTACGTCGGCGACATCGTCCATCCGGGTGCCGTGGTAGCCGCGGGCGGCGAACAGCTTGGTTGCGACCGCGAGCAACTCCTCGCGACGAGACGGGGCCTGGGTAGATCCCGCCGGCGTAGCCTTGCCGTTTGCCATGTGCACTCACTCTTCGGCCAGGCCGGTGTTAACGGCCGTATCAATCAACTGGTTGGAAGGATTCTAGGCAGTCCGCTGTTGCGACGTTGACGGGCCGACTAAACTGGTGAAATCCAAACTAAGGGGTTGACGACATGGGTCCTGGTTACGGTTACGATCCGAATCCGGATTACGAGATGAGCGACGAGGCGGAGTTCTTCTTCAAGTACCTGACTTGGGGCATTCGTGGCGTCGAAAGCGGCGGCGGCTACCCCCCGCAGAACTACCCTCCGGTGTAGTCCGGCTGCAATGAACCTGACTGACGGCCCCTGATCCTCCCGGATCGGGGGCCGTCGCTCGTCTCCCCGGCGGTGCAACAGCAAGGTGTCCTATCGTGGCCGGGTGACCTTCCAGCCGACTCTCCCCGGCGCGTGGAACTTTCGCGACGTCTCCGAGACCACCGGAGCGCTGCGCCCGGGCCGTTTGTTCCGCTCCAGCGAATTGAGTCGCCTCGAAGACCAGGGCCGCGACGAACTGCTGCGGCTCGGCGTGGCCGACATCGCCGATCTGCGATCCCCCCGCGAGGTCGCCCGCCGCGGGCCCGGACTGGTGCCCACCGGCGTCGGCATTCACCTGCTGCCCTTCCCCGATCTGGCCGGCGATCAGTCCCCGGACAGCTCGGCGCCGCACGAGGACGCCTTCCGCAACATGATGGCCGAGAAGCCCGACGAGGATTCCGCCGCCGACGTCGCCGCCCGGTACATGCTGGAGGAATACGAACGGTTCCCCACACTGGCGGGCTCCCGGCGAGCGGTGCACACGGTGGTGTCGCTACTGGCGGCCGGGCGGCCGGTGCTGGCGCACTGCTTCGCCGGCAAAGACCGCACGGGATTCGTCGTCGCGGTGGTGCTGCGGGCGGCCGGGGTGGATCGCGACGCCGTCGTCGCCGACTACCTGCGCAGCAACACGGCGGTTCCGGTGCTCCGGGACCGCATCATGGAGATGATTCGCGAACGACCCGAGGTCGAGATCACGCCCGAAGTACTCACATTCACCGAAGCCCGGCTCTCCGATGAGGTGCTCGGCGTACGCGCCGACTACCTGGATGCCGCCGAACGCTCGATCGAGACGAACTTTGGTTCGTTCGAAGGATTCCTGCGGGCCGCCGGAGTCACCGACGCCGACCGAGACGGGCTGCGCAGCGCGCTGCGCGGCTGAGGTGCTCGATCGGCGCCGGTGGACTGCGATTTACAGCGAGAAGTTGGCCGCCTTGGCCGCCGACAGGTCGGCGATCGTCGACCACTGCGCCGCGACGTCATCGACCGACGGCGGGTTCTCGAAGGTGGCACCGGCGTTCTCGAACAGCGCCGCGCGCTGCACCTTGCCACCACCGGCAATGAACACCGAGCCGGTCTCGGCGACCTCTTCGGTGCACAGGTAGGCCACCACCGGGGCGACGTACTCGGGCTTGAGCTTGGCCAGCACCTCGGGCGGCAGGATGTCCTCGGTCATCCGGGTGGCCGCGATGGGCGCAATCGCGTTGGCCTTGATGTTGTACTTGGCGCCCTCGATGGCCAGCGTGTTGATCATGCCGACCAGTCCGAGCTTGGCGGCGCCGTAGTTGGCCTGCCCGAAGTTGCCGAACAGCCCACTCGTGGAGGTGGCGACCACCACCCGGCCGAACCCCTGCTCCCGAAAGTGCGGCCACGCGGCACGGACTACGTTGTATCCGCCGTAGAGGTGCACCTGCAGTACGGCGTCCCAGTTCTCCGACGTCATCTTGTGGAAGGTGCCGTCCCGCAGGATGCCGGCGTTGCTGACGACGCCGTCGATCTTGCCGAACTCATCCACCGCGGTCTTGATGATGTTGGCGGCACCCTCGGCGTCGGCGACGCTGTCGTAGTTGGCGACTGCCCGACCGCCGGCCTCTTTGATCTCCGAGACCACCTGGTCGGCCATGTTGTGCCCGGCACCGGTGCCGTCGCGGGCACCTCCGAGGTCGTTGACCACCACACAGGCGCCCTCGCGGGCCAGGGTCAGAGCGTATTCACGGCCCAACCCGCCACCGGCTCCGGTGACGACGACTACACGATCCTGCACTCCGGACATCAGTTTCCTTCCTCGATTTCGATCGCCACGCTAGAACAGCCTGGAACAAGCGGTGCGCCACTTCCAGGCTTTCTCTGTATACGGGGGATGAATCGAGGCCGCTAGGCCGGGTCGGCTGTGCGCCTCAGGTGCGAACCGCGGTGACGAACTCGGAGAAGGCGTCCTCGTCGTCAGTCATGGTGACCCCCGTCCACCGGTTCAGCCGGCGCATCTCGGCGGTGGAGGGCTGGGCGCTGGCCCGCCAGCCGTGCTCGTCGAGCCACGCATCGACCGCAGCACGGTCTTCGTCCCGGTACATCAAGTCCTCAATGTCCACTGTCTGCGTCAGACCGATGGTCTCGGCGATCTTCTTGAATCGCTCCGACATCTGCTCGCGACGCTCATCGGAACGGTGATTGCCCGCGGTCTCCGCCGCGATCCGGCTTCCCGGCGCACTGAGCGCGGTGATCTGCTCGAACAGCCGGTCCTGGCTCTCGGCGGGCAGGTACATCAACAGTCCCTCGGCCAGCCATGCCGTCGGGGCGGCGGTGTCGAAGCCGGCGGCGGTCAGGGCGACCGGCCAATCCTGACGCAGATCGATGGCCACCGCGCGCCGCACTGCGGCCGGCGTCACGCCGTGGGCCGCCAGCGTCTGTTCCTTGTAGTCCAAGACTTTCGGCTGATCGATCTCGTAGACGACGGTGCCGGCGGGCCAGTCCAGCCGGTAGGCCCGCGAGTCCAGCCCGGAGGCCAGGATCACCACCTGCCGAATACCGGATTCGGCGGCGTCGGCGAAGTAGGCGTCGAAGAAGTGGGTGCGAACCGCCTGGTAGTTGCGCATGTGGTGGTAGACGGCAGCAATCTCGGGGTCAATCTCGGCGACCTTGTCGACCAGTGATTCGTCGAGCAGCGCCTCCCACACCCCGGTCCCGGCCCCGGCGACCAGCAGTCTGGCGTAGGGGTCCCGAATCAACGGGTCGGCACCCTCGGTCTCCGATGCCCGTGCGGCGGCCACCATGACCGCGGTCGAGCCGACACTGGTGGCGATATCCCAGGTGTCGTCGTTGGTACGGAGTGCGCTCATGGGCTTCCTTCATCTGGTAGCGGCCGTGGTGGACGCCATAGTACCGATGAAAGTTAGCCGGGCTATTAACTCTTGCCGTCGGAGGGCTGTTGCAACTTCCAGAGTTCCTGTGTCAACAGCGCCTGCAGCGAGGCAACCACGCCCGCCGAGTCCCCCTGGCTACCGCCCAGCGAGACGTAGAACGCGATTCCCCACAACACGGCCAACAGCATTTCGGCCAGGTCGGGGATTTTCGAGGTGGTGACGAGCTCCCCGCGGGCAATTGCGTCGGAGACCGCCTCGGTGAGGAATGCCCGGGGCAGGCCCTGGATATCGCCGGCCAGCGCGCGCAACGTCGGGTCACGCTGGGCATCGACCACTGCGGTGACCGCGAACGCCGCGGCAGTGGGGTCGTCCTCACCGAGTTGAGCCGCGGCCGCGATCACTGAAGACAGCTGTGCAACCAGGGTCGGCTCGCCGCGGGCCTGCTGGACGGCATGCTCGAACATGGCCGCCGCCTGGCCAAGAACCGCCTGATAAAGCAGTTGCTTGTTCGGAAAATAATGGTTGATCGCCGGGCGCGTTAGCTGCGCCCGTTCAGCCACCGCCTGGAACGTCGTTGCGTGGTAGCCGAATTCGCCGAAGAGCCCCCTGGCGGCAGTGACGATTCGCTCGCGCGTCTCATTCGAGCGTGCCCCCCGGGGACGCCCTACCCTCCGCAGTGCCGCGTTCTGCACCGCTCAAGTGTGGCACCGAAAGCCGATTTGCGCTTCACAACATCGCGATCACGAAGATTCACTTAAGAGTAGGCCGTGCGGTACCATAGCGAAGCTCAGCGAACTAAAGTCGACTTATGGGCGCGCTACTCTCTCGTCAGGCGTACTTCGAGACAGGTCTCGAGGTGCTGTCCGAATTGGGCTACGGCGGACTCAAGCTTGCGGAGGTCTGCAATCGGCTCGGCGTCACCACCGGCTCGTTCTACCACTACTTCACCAGCTGGCCGGTTTACACCCGTGACCTGGTGCAACACTGGCTTGAAGAGCGCACCGTCCAGCAGGTGGAGTTTGTCCGCGCGATACCCGACCCACGCCAGCGCCTCGACAGCCTGATCCAGATCGGCCTGACACTGCCGCACAGCGCCGAAGCTGCCATCCGCGCCTGGAGCTCGGCGGATGCGCGGGTACATGCGGTGCAGACCGAAGTGGACCAGCAACGCTTCGATATTCTCCGCGAATCGGCGCTGGAGGTGCTCGGGGACGAGCGTCAGGCGCAACTGTTCGCTAACTGGGCCATTTATCTGCTGATCGGCTACGAGCAGGCGCTGCTGCCGCGCGACGGCTCGACGTTCGAATGGATCGCCGGCCAACTTCTCGACGCGCTGGACTCCGGCAGGTTTGCCACGGCGTCCTCGTCGACGGCCGGAACGCCGCCTACAGCGCGCTGATCCGTTGCACCGGCAGGCGCGCCCCACGACGTTTGCTGACAGCTAATCCGCTTTCGATCAGCAACCGCACCACTCGGTGCCGGTGTGGTCGCATCGGCTCCATCAGCTCCACCATGGCGGCATCGGTGAACGGCTCCTCGAAGGGAAGCCCGAGCAGTGTGCGGCCGATCATCGGCGCCAGGTGATAGTCCCCGACCGACAACGCGTCGGCATCACCGAATGCGCGCTGCGCAGTCTCGGCAGCGGTCCACTCCCCCACGCCGGGTAGCGACATCAGGGCGGCCCTGGCCTCTGCGGGCGGGCGGGCCGTCAGCCGTTCCAGGGCGGAGGCCCGCCGTGCGCATCCGACAATGGTGCGGGCGCGCCCTCCGTCGACGTTGGCGAGGTGGAACTTCCAGGACGGAATGGCCTGCCAGGTCTGCGCCGACGGCGGCACCCGCATGCGTTCCGGTGCCGGGCCGGGCGCCGGCGAACCGAATTCGGTCACCAGCAGCCGCCACGCGCGGAAGGCGTCGATACCCGGCACCCGCTGTTCGAGCACGGCCGGGACAAGGGCCTCGAGTACCTGTCCGGTACGCCCCAGTCGCAGGTGGGGCACCCGCCGGTGTGCGGCGACCACCGTCGGATCGGTCGGGACGAAGTCGGTTGCCGTGTCATGGGCACCGAGGAGCCCGGGCGCGGCGTCGAGGAACTCTTCGGCGCCGGGACCCCAAGCCTGGCAGTCCACCGCGTCGGGCGCGGCCCGGCTGATGCGCGCCGTCACCGGCCCGCTGACCATCAGGCTGGTTCGCCAGAAGGCACCGTCGATAACCTGCAGACACGGGTCACCCGGCCCACGGCGCAGCGGAGCCAGGGCCCGTGCGGGATCGACTGGCCCGGGGAACATGACCGTGCGGCAGAGCGAATCACTGATGACGTAATCATAAGGATCCGTTGTCCGCGTTGACCGGTCCGCGCCGTCAGGTCACGATGGTCAGGTGGCCACCCCGTTCGACGATCCGCAAGCAGAGTTGGCATGGATGTTTCTCCAGGGCATCTGCGGCGACGACGATTTAGACGAGATATTCACGCTGGTCAGCGACGGTTTCACCTGGTGGACCATCTTGACCCGCGAGGCCGTCGACAAGGACACCCTGCGGCTGGAGGTCGAGCAGCGCCGTCTCGGGCTGCGCATCGAGTTGGAGCTGGTGCGGTGCATCAACGAGCACGAGACCGTGGTGATCGAAGCGCTGGGTGACTGCGTCACCGCCGACGGTTCGCACTACGACAGTCCCCTGGTGTTCATCGTCGACACCGAAGACGGGCGGATCGTGTCGGTGCGTGAGTACACCGACACTCGCTACGCCGGGCCACTGCTGGGGCTCTAGGGGCACCATTCGAAGGAATCTTCGCCCTAGAGCGGACACCCCTGCCCGCGCGATACCTCGGTGTAGAGGCTGCACAGGGAGTCGGTCGTCAGCTTCCATGATCCGGCATGTTCAACCCAGTTGATCTCCCGGCGCTGGGCACCAATGCCCATCACGGCCATGACCAGTTGGGAACTCAGTCGATCTCCGTTCGACACCGGATCTTCCACCCTCATGGAGACCATCGATCGATGCTGCGCCATGGGCCCCGCCAGGACATCGGCGACGGGCAATGCGGCGGCACCCGCCTCAAGGTAAGAGGCGCGCAGCGCGCGGTCCGCATCGGTGTCGAATATGACCGCCACCTGGGAGGTGAGCTGGCTGGCCGACGGCACCGGCGTCACCGGAGGCTCCGCGTGCGCGTGAACGCCTCCCAACCCCGACGCGATACCCATGGTCACTGTCGCGAAGAAGACTGACTTTCGCTGCCTACCGATACGGCGAACGCTGTTAAGTGACATCTCTGGACTTCCTCTGATTAGTAGCGGTGAGGCTTCTGGGATGCGCACGCCCCGAATGGCATTGGATCGGAAAGACGTTCACCCAAAAAGAGGCTTACCTCGTTGGTGCGCAGCGGATTGAGAGAGATCGGCAATGACACGTAGCCATGCCCAGGATCACGGACGTAGTCCAAGTAGTCGGGCGTGCTGTTCTCGGCAATGATGAGCGCATTGGGCCGCAGCCGCGGTTCCAGCAGGCGCAGTATCGGACGGTACAGACTGAGAGCGCCATCAAGATGGACGAGGTCTATCGGCCGGCCTAGGTTCGCACGCAACGTATCAAGGGCATCTCCGGCCCGGACGTCGACCAAATCGCCTAATCCCGCCGCAATAATGTGATCCCGAGCCCGTGCAGCTTTGCTGGGTTCGAGTTCGGTGCCGATGATGACGCCGCCGCCGTTGTCGCGGAGTGCGCAAGCCAGGTAGATCGTGGAGACACCGAAGGACGTGCCGAACTCGACAATGCTCGTGGCATTGCGCGCACGAGCACAGATATAGAGCAACCGACCGAATTCCGGTGACACGCAGAGGTAATTGTCCACAGCTCGGCGATACAGATCCTTGTAGTCCCTCGCCTCCGCCTCAAGCACCGCGAACAGGGGATCGATGCCGGCGTTTGCTCCATCGACCAGGTCGGCAACAAATGCAGCATCGGAGATCTCCGCCTCGCGGAACAGCCTGGCGAGGACGTCGACGACCTGCGGAGAGTCGAGCGAATTCATCGGATCACGTCTACCTTCGAATGTGTAGTCAAGCGCGCCAAAGTTATTCAGGTGGATTCGTTCAGCTGAGCCCGGTGCGTCCGCGGGCCCAGTAGGCGCGCGCTTTGATCCGGGGAGTGACGCCCGGTCGGCGACGCAGATCGCGACGCACCGCACTGACAGTCGCCGCATCGCCAGTGACGACGGCGTCAACGGGCGAGTCGGTACCGTCTTCAATGGCGTCCGCGAGAGCACTCAACACGGCCCCGGGATCATCGGACTTCTTCAAACAATGGGTGTTGTCGCCGATGCCGAGCGCGTTCAGTACGTCTTCCAATGCGGCGGGGTCTGTTGCCTCGTAGATATAGCGTGCCGCTGGGTTGAGTCGGGTCAGCGCGTAGGCCAAACCCACGCTGGTCTCATCTCCGATAAAGACGGTATTCGGAACGGTGTCCGAGAGATCCAACGAACGGCTGGGTCCGAATACTTCCGCCATATCGCCGGCGGAGGCGTCCTCGAACCAGCCTACGGCGGGGCCGTCGCCGTGGCGGTATGCGATCACGGCAGTGGCGCCCGTGTCGCGGTTCCAATCGATGGGTGTGTAAGTCCGCATCGCCAGAGAACCCCGCCGAGGGCGAATTTGCAGCTTGTCACCCGGCGTCCATGTGGCACGGGTAAAGGCGTCGCACGCCAGAGTGACTTTGAAGAACTGCGCAGATAGCTCTGTTGCTTCCGTGACGAGCACGGACGTGAAGAGCACGTCCGCAGCCAGATCAGATAGACGAGCCGTAATCGGTGCCATGAGAACTCTTTTCCTTATCGATGAGTTGAACGGGATAGCGGTGTCAAACATGACTAGTGGGTCGGCCAGCTGCCGGGCAGCAAAGGCCGCGAAAGCGCTGCTTCGTCGTCGACGGGTGTATCGACCAGGACGCAGCCCCGAGCGCTGGACGGAGCGGTGGCTCGATTTCGGCCGCGTGCGCCGGAGCCGCGATCGGTCGGTAAGGTCGCCGCCGCGACTTTGTCGGCCGCTGCCGCGGGCTCCGGTGAGTGGGCCTGGTCTTCAAGGAACGCGTAGGCGCGCATGCGTTCCCCGCCTGCAAGATCCCGCCGCCGACGTCTTCGCCTGGCTCGCGCCGCAGCGGTCCTGGCGACAGCGGGCGGTCTCACTGCGCTGGCCGCGGCGTAGGGCTCCTGGGCGCCCCCGCCCTCCTTCGCTATCGGGGGATGTGGTGGATCAAGGCGTGCAGCCGCAACGGCGTAAATCGGGGGTCCGACCGGGCCCGCACCGGCGGATGGCGGGGGTGCGTCGTAAGTCGCCGCGGGTGCTGCTGAAGACGGCGAGCCCACGCTCTGGGGACCGTGTGACTGGGCCAACGGATGCGCAACTGCGGTTAACGCAGCTCGCGGCGGTTGGACAGGGCTGGACGGCAGCTCAGGCGCCGACCCGTCGATGAGCGGGGACCAGCGGCTGGGGTCGGATAGAGCGACCGCAAGAGGAATGGCCAACGCCGGGGCGAACAGAAAGAGGGCCGACCCGATCTGCAACGCAAAGAGCGTAAGGCTGATGCTGACGTAACCCGCGAGGGCACCCAGCGCCGCGAACAACGGTGTGAGAACAGTGATCGCGGCAGTTGGGTTGGTAACCAGCAGGGTCAAGACCTCTCCGAGACTGAGGTTCCCGAGCGCTTCGATCACCTCGAAGACCGGCGCCGGGATCAGTATCCGCAGGATGCCGTCGATGAGTTCAGCCAGACCGGAGTCGCCGTTACTCAGCGCCGTCGCCCCCCGGGCAGAGTTGGCGAGCGCGTCTGCCCTAAGGGGGTCGACCGTCAGGGTCGACGGCACAGCCGGCAGCTTCGGTGTGCCGACCTGCATAGCGCGCGTGACTCCGTCGTAGACCGACATTGCTGTGGCGGCTTGGATCCACATTCGTTGGTAATCAGCTTCGTTGGCAGCGATGGGGACGGTATTGATCCCAAAGAAATTTGTGGCAACCAAGAGCGTGTGCGTGCTGTGGTTCAGTGCGAGCTCGGCAAGCGTGGGCATCTCGCTCAGCGCGAGGGTGTAGGCGTTCACGGTCAGCTCCAGCCGAGAGCCCGTCAACGCACTGGCCCTCGCCACGTCGTCCAGCCAGCCGAGGTAGCGATGATGCGCGGCCACATAGCGCCGCGCAGCCGGTCCCTGCCATGTCCCGGTGTGCACCGTGACCAGGATCTGCAGGAGTTCGCTTGCTGCTTCGTCGTATCGCGCCGCCAATGCGTTCCACTCCGCTGCCGCGGCCAGCATCGGCCCTGCTCCAGGCCCGATCGACAACCGGGCCGAGTGCACTTCCGGTGGAGAGGCGAACCACAGCACGCCGGTCATCGGCGCGGTACGTCTGGCAGCCGTGCCGCTGCCGCGCGATGTGTGCTCATGGATTGATCACTCCGTCGGGTCTGGGTTGCGAGGTAGAGGCAGCAGGCAAATGCGAGCTGTGATCATGGGAACCGGCGCCGGCGGTTCTGCTATTTGCGCAGTTCACAGCTCTATTATCGGCACGAATAGCGCGATCGCGCTACTCGCGTTATAACCGGGTGAGTGGGGGCGCGACGGTCCTATTCGCGCGCCAGCCTGCGCGGCCAATTCGGCTCCGGCAATGAACAGATCGGCGCGCGCCCAACTCCGGCGCTACTCGCATTTGCCGTCCACCGTGGGGTGACCCAGAAATACGTGTCGAGCGCACCGGCGAACAGACGCGCCCAAGTTCTCGGCCTAGTCTGGGGTCCGCCCCACTACTTAGGACGTCCGGTGCCGATCGACCCGCATGAGCTTCAGCCGCGCAAACGCCCCCAGCAACAGCGTTCTCAGCAGACTCGGGAACACATCCTCGAAGCGGCGATCGAGGTCTTCACCGAGTACGGCTACGCCCGGGGAACAACCAACCGCATCGCCGAGCGCGCCGAGATCTCCATCGGCTCGCTGTACCAGTACTACCCCAACAAAGACGCCATCGTCATAGCCCTCGCTACCCGCCACCTCGACAACGGCATCGACCATGTCAACCAACGACGACAAACCGGGTCCGCTGCCACGCTTGAAGCCGTGCTCAACGACATCGTGGGCACTGCCATCGATAACCACCGCCACGATCCCGAGTACCTGCGACTCCTCATTGAACAGGCACCCCGTTCGGGTGAGCTCATGGCCAAAGTAGCTGCGCTGCAGGATGCATCGACCCAGAGCATGCGCGAGCTGCTCGCCACGTATCCCGAAGTTGTCGTTGAAGATCTCAATGCCGCGGCACGGCTCACCGTCACCACCATCGAGTTAGTCGTCCATCACATGCTCGCCGCACCCCGAGCCCTCGACTCTGGTGACCTCCACAAGGAGCTGGTCGCCATGCTGACGCGCTATCTCACCAGCGCCTAGGCGCCTCAGTCTTCGGCGATGCTGATCTCGGCCTTGTTCGGGTAGAAGGCGACATGCCCGGCGATCGCCGCGACCGCCGGAAACGGCTGCTCGTAGGTCCAGATCGCGTCAGCGACGGACTCGCCATCCGCCGTGGTCACGCTGTAGTAGGCGGCATCGCCCTTGAACGGGCAGTAGCTGGTGGTGGCCGACTTGCTCAGTACGTCTTGGTGAACATCGGCCAACGGAATGTACTGCACTGCAGGATGATTGGATTCCTGCAGAGTCAACGCGGCAGCGCTGTCCGCGATCACCTGGCCGCCGATTCGTACGGTAACCCGCCGACCGGTCGGGGCCACCGTGATCGGGTAGTCGGCGCTGGGGGTGTGAATGGGTCGTCCGCTCGAAGAGCCGTGCGTCATCCCGGGGTACCTCGCTTCTTGGCGTCACGCAGTTTCATCCAGAAACGCGCGGCCTCCCGGATCGATTCCTCCACCGGTCGGGGCTGCCAGCCGAGTTCGCGCACTGCCTTGCTGTGGTCCACCGGAGCTTCGGCGCGCATCATCCGCACGGACTTGAGGCTCAGCTCGGCATCTTTGCCGCTCAGCCGGGCCCGGATGCTGCCCAACGCACCCAAGGCATACAGCGCCGGCACCGAGATCGAGCGTGACGGCGCCGGTACCCCGGCCTCATCCGCGGCGATCTTGACTACTTCCTGCAGCTGGATCAGTCGCTCGGAGATCAGATAGCGCTCGCCGTTGCGGCCGTGCTCGGCGGCCAGGATCATGGCGCGGGCGGCGTCGTCGACCCCGACGACCTCCAGCTCGATCCCCTTCATCAGGAACGGCAGCTTGCCGAAGGCCGCCCCGGCGATGAACGCCCCGTGCGGGGTCCGGCCCCAGTCACCGTCTCCATAGGTGGTGGACACACACATCGCGACCGCGGGCAAGCCGGATTCGACTGCACTGCGCAGCACCAGTTCTTCAGCCTGCACTCGAGAGCGCACGTAGGGGGTGAGCCCGCGCGGGTTGATGATGTCGGCCTCGGTGGCCACGTGACCGCGACGACGGCCGACCGTCGCGTAGCTGCTGGTGAAGACGAACCGGTGCAGGCCCGCGTTCTTGGCCACCTCCAGGACGTTGCGGGTTCCCTCTACGTTCGTGCGGAACAGCGGGCTCGGATCCTGCAGCCAGGCACGGGTGTCCACGACGCAGTAGTAGACATCGTCGCAGCCGGCCATCGCCTCGGCGAGGGTGGCGGAGTCGAAGATGTCGCCGTGGAATCGGGTGACGTCGAGGTGGTCGATCGCGATGGTGTTGGCGCTCGGGCGCACCATCACGCGCACGTGTTCTCCGGCGTCGACCAGCCGGCGGGTGACGTGTGACCCCAGGAACCCGTTGGCCCCGATGACGAGCTTGGGCTTGCCGCTCACGCGTTACCTCCGAATTGCTGCATCCAGGCGGCTGCCTCGTCGTCGAGGGTGCCGAGTTCCTGGGACTTGCGGCACCATTTCATGGTCGCGGTGACGAAGCGCAGCGGGTTGTAGATGTCCTCCTGGCGGCACCACAGACCGTCACCGGCGTAGGTGACGATCGAGATGTTGGTGGCGCTGATGATGGTTCCGTCGCCGGGGTCGCGCATCGGATTGTCCAGCTCGCAGATGATGCGCCCACGCTCCTCATCGATGACCGTCCACAGCGCGGGGAACTCGGTCATGTAACTGCCGGGGAAGGTCGACATGGTCTTGCGGATCCAGGTGCGGACCTCATCGCGGCCATGCATGGTGCCCATCGCATGCTCGATGTATTCGACATCGGGGGTGTAGTGGGCGACCCAGGCGTCCCAGTCCTTGGTCTCGGCGGCACGGGCGACGGTCTGCTCGAACACATCAAATGCCGCAGCGAGTTCTGCGCGGCTGAACTGCGGATTCGTCATGCGAAGAACTAGAACACGTTCTAGCCATGTTGTCGAGGGAGCGTCACCGAAATCGAATCTGGGTTTATATTCACCGGCAGTGTTACGGTGTCGCCGGCGGCCCACCGCGGGCCATGAGGAGGTTCGGCAGCCCGTGACGTCACCCAAGCCCACCGTCGGCCTGCACCACGCGGCCTACGCCTGCGCAGACCTCGAGGCCACCAACCACTTCTATGAAGACCTGCTGGGCCTCCCGCTGGTGCACACCGAAGTCGAACATCTTCAAGAGGGCTTCTTCCGGCACGTGTTCTACGACCTCGGCGACGGCTCGTGCATCGCGTTCTTCGACTTGCACGGAGTGGGCGAGAAACCCGACTGGTCCAGCTCGTTGTCGCGCCCGAACGGGCTGCCGGTGTGGGTGAACCACTTCGCCTTCCGGGCCACCGAGGAGAAGCAGAACGAGGTCCGGGCCAGGATGGACGCCGCCGGGATCAAGGCGCTCATGGACGTCGACCACGGCTGGTGCCACTCGCTGTACTACCTGGACCCCAACGGCATCATGATCGAGCTGTGCCGCGACACCCCGGGGTTCGAACCCGACTCCGAGCAGGCACACAAACTGCTCAACAGCACCGAACGGGCGGCTGACCCCAAGGTGGTCACGTCGAAGACCGCCACCACCCAGCTCGGCTGAATCGGGCAGTCATGGGCGTCGAATCCCTGGCGTCGCTGAAGGTCAGCCACACCGGCCCGGTGGCCCGGGTGCGTATCAGCCACGGCGAGATCAACTTGATGGACGCCACCATGATGGGCGACCTCTGGCGGCTGGTGAAGTGGCTGCGCTCTCCCGCCGGCAGCGAGGTGCGGGTGGTGGTTCTGGAAAGCGCCAACCCCGACTTCTTCATCGCCCACGTCGACCTCGCACTGCTGGCTGCCTCGGTCGACGACACCGAGGGCGCCTGCGGCTCCTTCCAGGACCTGGTCGGCGCATTCCGGGCGCTCGACCAGGTCACCATCGGCGTGGTCGCCGGACGGGTGGCCGGCGGCGGGATGGAGTTGCTGGTCAATCTCGATCTCCGGTTTGCGGTCACCGGCCGCGCACTGTTCAACCAGATCGAGACGGGGATCGGCGTCATCCCGGCCGGTTCGGGCCCGCAACACCTGCTCGCTCTGCTGGGCCGGGGTCGGGCGCTGGAGGTCATCCTGGCCCACGACGACCTCGACGCCGGACTCGCCGAGCGCTACGGGCTGGTCAACCGGGCGTTGGACCCCGACGAGGCCGGGCCGTTCCTCGACCGGCTGATACAGCGCATCGCCACGGTGCCGCTGGCCGACATCATCGATGTCAAGGCCACCCTGGCCGCCCCTGACCTGGACACCGGACTGGCGGTAGAGCGCTCCGCGTTCGCCCGGATGCTTCGCCGCGGTGCCGCGCTGCCGAAGATGCAGCGCTTCCTGGCCGCCGGCGGCCAGACTCCGGCCGGCGAAATTCGACTGGCCGACTTGGCGGCCGAACTGGACCAGGCGGAAACGTCGTGACCTCCGCGGACGGCGGGTCCGCGGAGGCGTCGGCGACCCGCCCCACCGTCCGGGGCCGCGACACCCAGGCGCGGCTGGAGCAGGCGGCGCGAGATGTGATCGCGCGCAAGGGCTTCTTCAAGACGACCATCACCGACATCACGGCGGCCGCCAGGCGCTCGCCGGCGTCGTTCTACCACTATTTCGAGTCCAAGGAAGACCTGCTGGCGTCGCTGGCCGAGGACTTTCGGGCGTCGGCGAAAAGCCGTGCGGTGCAAGCTTTGCACCCAGGCCAGGATCTGCGCGAGATCATCGAGGAGTCGGTGCGGGCGCACTGGGAGACCTACCGCGAACACCTCGGCGTCATGGTCGGGGTGTTCCAGTTGGCGATGATCAACGACGAATTCGCGCAGCGCTGGCGCGATATGTGCGCCGACGCCATCGACTGGGTGGCGCAGACGGTGCGGATGGCGCAGCGCCGGGGATACGCGCCCGGCGCGGACCCGGAGCTGGTGGGGTCGGCGATCGTCGCCATGCTCAACAACTTCACCTATGTCTGGCTGGTGGCAGGCGGCGACGTCGCCGGGCGCGAACTGGACGAAGAAGCGGCAATCACCACACTGACCGATACCTGGTATCGCGCGGTGAGCTGGCGCGAACAGGATTGATGATCAAAGGAGTAATGCAGTGGCAGTAACTCGCGAATTCGTTTCGCTCACTTCGGCGTCGGGGGCGGTGAACCCCGCCGGCTACCACCCCGCGCAGGGGCTGTACTGGACCCCGGCCGGCGTCAAGCCGAAGGTGGCCGTGATCGCCAGCCACTACAACGTGGACTTCGCCGAGCACTACCTGGCACCGCTGATCGCCGAACGGGGCTACGGCTTCTTGGGCTGGAACACCCGATTCCGCAGCGGCGAATCGTTGTTCCTGCTCGAGCACGCGCTGCTGGACATCGCGGCCGGGGTGCAGTGGCTGCGTGAGCAAGCCGGCGTGGAGACGGTCGTCCTGCTCGGCAATTCCGGTGGTGGATCGTTGATGGCGGCCTACCAGTCGCAGTCGGTGGACCCCCACATCACTACCGTCGGCGGCGGCCCGGTGCCCGACGCGTGCAATTCCCTGCCGCCCGGCGACCTGTACGTGTCCACCCAGGCACACGCCGGACGCCCCGAGGTGCTGACCGCGTGGATGGACCCGTCGGTGACCGACGAGACCGACCCGCTGTCGTGCGATCCGTCTCTGGACATGTACGCCGAGCAGAACACCCCGCCCTACACCCCGGAGTTCATCGCCCGCTACCGCCAGGCCCAGCGGGACCGCAATGATCGGATCACCGCGTGGGCGCAGGCGGAGTTGAAGCGGCTGAAGGCCGGCGGAACCTATGACCGGTCTTTCTCGGTGCACCGAGTATGGGCGGACCCGCGCTACCTGGACCCCTCGCTCGACCCGTCGGACCGTCCGCTGAACTCGTGCTACCTGGGCGACCCGCGACGCGCCAACCGGGCGCCGTATAACATCGCCGCGCACTGCACGCTGCGGACCTGGCTGTCCATGTGGAGCCTGCAAACCTCGTTCTGCCAGGGCACCCCCCACCTGAACCGAATCACGTTGCCCTCATTGGTCATCCAGGGCACCGCGGACACCGGCGTGTTCCCCAGCGACGCTCACCACATCCACGACTCACTGGCCAGCACCGACAAGCAGCTCCATTTCATCCCCGGCGACCACTACCTGGAGCAGCCGACGGACAGCCGCACGATCTGCGCGGATCTGGTGGCGTCCTGGATCGCTGAACGCACCTAATGGGCGCGCTCGACTTCGACTTCCGCGACCCGGAGCTGCACGTCGATCCCCTGGCGTATCAGCGCCGGTTCGCCGAGGCCGAGCCGGTGCACCGCAGCAGCCAAGGGCTGTGGGTGCTGACGCGCTACGCCGACGTGCTGGCGATGCTGCGCGACGAGCGGGTCAGTACGGACCGGCGCAGTCTGTACCGCAACAAGCTCGAGCCGGGCCGTCCTTACCTGACCCACGTCGAGCACAACCTGTTCTACCGCTCCGCCGACGACCACCGTCGGCTTCGGGCTCCGTTGTCTCGGGCGTTCACACCGCGGGCACTCGCCTCGTTCGAGGCCGAGGTCGCCGCGCGCGCTCGGTCGTTGGCGGCCGGGCTGGACGAGGGCGGCTTCGACCTGGTGGCCGACTTCGCCAAGCCGTTGCCACTGGGGGCGATCGCCACCCTGCTGGGCGTGCCCGACAGCGAACTCGACAATCTGGCGGCCTGGTCCATGGCACTGATCGCAGCCCTGGAGCCGGCGGCCTCACGCGAGGTGTTCGTCGCCGCCGACGATGCCGCGGCGGGGATGAAGGCCCTACTCGCCGATCTGCTGGACCTGCGGCGCGCCGAGCCGGGCCATGACCTGCTGTCCGTGGTGGCCAGCAGTGGGTTGCCGCTGACCGATGACGAACTGCTGCACAACGCGATCTTCCTGCTGTCGGCCGGCCACGACACCACCACGGCCGTACTGACGGGGGCGGCCGCGCTGCTGATCGACGAACGCGAGCAACGCGGCCTGCTCGCCGAGTCCCCGCAAGCGGTCGACGAGTTGGTGCGGTTCATCAGCCCGGCCCTGATGATCTCCCGGGTAGCCAGCGCCCCGATCGAGATCGGCGACAACGTTATTGAGACGGGTGCCCCGATCCTGTTGGGGCTGGCGGCGGCCAACCGGGACCCGGAGGCATTTCCTGACCCCGACCGGCTCGACCTGGCCCGGTCGCAGACCGGGCACCTGGGGTTCGGCTTCGGCCCGCATGTCTGCCTGGGCGCACCGCTGGCCCGCATGCAGATCCGGTTGGGCCTGGTCGCCCTGTTCGACCGTTTCCCCGAGTTGACCGCCGCCGCGCCGCCCCAGCGGGAGCCCAGCGCGGTCTTGACCAGCTATCGGTCCTATCCGCTGGCGGCCCGCGGCTAGCTGCGGATAATCGGGAGCATGACCAACTACCAGAGAGCGATCCTGGCCGGCGGCTGCTTCTGGGGCATGCAGGACCTGATCCGCAAGCAGCCCGGTGTGGTGAGCACCCGGGTCGGCTACACCGGCGACCCCACTGTCCCGAACGCCACCTACCGCAATCACGGCACCCATGCCGAGGCCATCGAGATCACCTTCGATCCCGCGGCCACCGACTACCGCAGCCTGCTGGAGTTCTTTTTCGCCATCCACGACCCGACGACCCGCAATCGGCAGGGCAATGACGTGGGCACCAGCTACCGCTCGGCGATCTTCTACCTCGACGAGGACCAGCGCCAGATCGCGCTGAACACCATCGCCGACGTGGAGGCATCCGGGCGCTGGCCGGGCAAGGTGGTGACCGAAGTCAGCCCCGCCGGCGACTTCTGGGAGGCCGAGCCCGAGCACCAGGACTACCTGGAACGGTTCCCCGGTGGCTACACCTGCCACTACATCCGGCCGAACTGGCAGCTGCAGCCGCAGGGCTAGCCGCGGTCAGCCCCGGGGGCGCACCGTGATCTGACCACCCTTCTTCGGGGTGAAGGCAATCCCCCGGGAGTGGAACTTCTCGCCTGGGGCGGTGGTGGGTTCGATGGTCAGATTTCGCAGAACCGTGCGCAACACCACGTCCATCTCCAGGTTGGCGAAGGTCGAACCCGGGCAGCGCCGGGTGCCGCCGCCGTAGGGCATCCACTCGAATGCCGAGGGGCTGCCGTCGAGATAGCGCTTGGGGTCGAATTCGTCGGGGTCGTTGAACGCGGCGGGGTTCTGGTGGACCTGGTTGATGGCCACGATCACCGAATGGCCACGCGGTATCACCCACTCGCCGACCTGGATGCTCGGTGCATAGACATGCCGTCCCGAGAAGTCGATCACGGTGCGCACGCGTTGCACCTCGCGAATGGTGGCGCGCCGCAAAGTCGCACCGTCGGTGTCCGCCTCGGCGGTCAGTTCGTCGAGCAGTTCGGGGAACCGGCTCAGTCGCTCGAAGACCCACGCCATGGTGGACGCCGTGGTCTCATGTCCGGCAGCCAATAGGGTGAGCAGCTCGTCGCCGATCTCCTCGCGGGTCATCACGGTGCCGTCCTCGTAGGTGCTGCTCAGCAGCAGAGTCAGCACGTCGGTGCGGCTCTCGAAATCCGGGTCGGCACGGACATCTTCGATCAGCTTGTCCAGGACGATCTCGTATTCGGCGCGCCACGCGGCCAGCCGGCCCCACGGGGTGAGCCGGCCATAGGGACGGATCGGTATCGGCAAAGCCGCCAACTTGGAGCCCAGCGTCACCCACTTGGGCAGGCCGATCCGCAGCTTGTCCAGTTCGGCGCCTTCGGCTCCGAAGATGGCCCGCAGAATCACGTTGATGGTGATCCTGTTCATCGGCCGCAGAGTTTCGAAGGGCTTTCCGATGGGCCAGGTGGCGATCTCGCGCAGGGTCTCCTCGACGATGATCTGCTCGTAGGCCCGTACGCGCTTGCCATGGAAAGGCGGGCTCAGCAGGTTGCGGCGCCGCCGATGCGCCGCGCCGTCGAGGGCGAACACCGACCCCGCCCCGAGAATCCGCGACAGGTTGGGCTGGACGTTGCCGAGATCGTCCGGACTGGTCAGCAGCACCTGCCTGGCCAGTTCCGGGTCGGTGATGAGCACTGTGGGGCCGAACATCGGCACGTCGACGCTGATCGCGGCGCCATATTTGCGAGCCAGGCGTTTGAGCGCCGTGCGCCGGGACAGGATGAACAGCACTCCAGCGGTCAACTTCGAGGCACGCGGTCCGGGGGGCAGGTTGATCGCCGGCGAGACCGAGGTCTCGGCGGTGTCCGTTGCCGTACCGGCAACCGTGTGGGTCATGCGACGCCTCCCGACGTGATACGTGGTACCAATGCGTACCAAATGCTTGCGGATCACGGTACTCTTTAGTACCAACGGGTGGCAATATTTACGCGCAGGGAGGTGCGGAAATGACCGTGGCTGCGATCGATGCACCGGCGGCCGAAACCGCCGACCCCTTCCGGCGCCGACTGCTCGACGGCCTGGCCGAATCGATTGCCGAGCGCGGGTACCGGGCCAGCACCGTCGCTGAGATCGTGCGCGCTGCCCGCACCTCCAAGCGCACCTTCTACGACCACTTCGCCGGCAAGGAAGAGTGCTACCTGGAGCTGCTACGCGCCGACAACGAGGCGCTGGCGGTACGGATTCGCGCGGAGGTGGATCCGGAGGCCGATTGGCAGGTCCAGATCCGCCAGGCGGTCCAGGCTTATGTCGCCCAGGTCCGGGACCGGGCGGCGATCACGCTGAGCTGGATTCGCGACATGCCCTCGCTGGGCGAGATCGCCCGCCCGGCGCAGCGCCGCGGCCTGGAACGCATGACGGACCTTTTGGTCGAACTCAGTGGCAGTCCCGGTTTTCGCCGGGCCAACCTGCCGGCCCTGAGCCCTGCCCTGGCGGTGATCCTGCTGGGCGGCCTGCGGGAGCTGACCGCGCTGGCCTTCGAGGACGGCGCCGACATCGGCGTCATCACCGAGCCCGCCATCGATGCCTCCAACGCACTGCTGGGCCCCCGGGTCTGACTCAGTTCCAGGGCAGTGCCAGCTTGCAGATCTTGCGAACCACGGTGCCGAACTGCTTGAGCAACGGGCCGCTGTTGTACGGCACGCCATAGCGTTCGCAGATCTCGCGGACCTGCGGTGCGATCTCGGCATAGCGGTGCGCCGGCAGGTCGGGGAACAGGTGGTGCTCCACCTGGAACGACAGGTTCCCGGAGAAGATGTGGAACCACTTGCCGCCGGTCAGGTTCGCTGAACCGAGAATCTGGCGGTAGTACCACATTCCGCGCGACTCGTTCGCGGTCTCCTCGATCGTGAATTCGCGGGTGCCATCAGGGAAGTGCCCACAGAAGATGATCGTGTACGCCCAGACGTTGCGCATCAGGTTGGCGGTCATGTTTCCGGCGAACACCAGCGGCGCGAACGGACCGGCCAGCAAGGGGAAGGCGACGTAATCTTTGAGAGTCTGGCGGCGCACTTTCTGCCAGGTCTCAAGCAGCATCTCCTTCTTGTCCGAGATAGCGATCTCGCCGGCCCGGATGCGCTCGGTCTCCAGTTCGTGCACCGCGACGCCGTATTGGAACAGCACCATCAGCAGGAAGGCGTACAGCGGGTTGCCCAGGTAGTAGGGCGTCCAGGGCTGCTTCTCGCTCATCCGCAGGATGCCGTAGCCCACGTCGCGATCCATCCCGACGATGTTGGTGTGGGTGTGGTGCATGTAGTTGTGCGAATGCCGCCACTGGTCGGCCGGGCAGGCGCTGTCCCACTCGAAGTGCTTGCCGTACAACGCCGGTTCGCCCATCCAGTCGTACTGGCCGTGCATGACGTTGTGGCCGATCTCCATGTTGTCGAGGATCTTCGACAAGCCCAGCATCGCGGTTCCGGCCAGCCAGGCCGGCGGGATGATGCTGAAGAACAGCAGCGCGCGGCCACCCACCTCCAGGGATCGCTGCGCCTTGATCATCCGATGGATATAGTCGGCGTCGCGCTCGCCAAGATCTTCGACGACGCTCTGACGCAGGGCGTCGAGCTCGGCACCGAAGGCGTCGAGCTGCGCAGGCAGGTCGGTGTGTTCAGGGACCTGCGACAGCTCAGATTCCTGCGGCGCTTCGAGTGTGAGGACTGATTGCGACATGGTTGGCTCCTTTGGTTCTACAGATCGATTTCGACGTCGCCGACAGGCACCGACACACAGATCTGGATGTCTTCGCCTTCGGCGGTGGAGATCGCCCCGGTGATCAGGTTGCGCACCGTGCCACCGGTTTTGCGGCAGGTGCAGCTGTGGCAGATGCCCATGCGGCATCCGCTGGCCGGTGTAAGTCCGGCCGCTTCGGCCTGCTCCAGCAACGGACGGCCGTCATCGACCACCGAAACGGTGCCGCCGCGGAACGTGACCCGCCCGCCGGACGGGTCGGCCGGCAGCGCGAACTCTGGCGGCACGAAACTCTCCGAGATGGCGTCGGGGCACTGCTCGCGCACCGCGTCCACCAGGGCCGGCGGCCCACACACGTACACGGCGTCGGGTTCGGTCCGCGCCGCCCGCAGGTGCTCGGCGCCGAAGTGGCCCTGCAGGTCCCCCTGCTCCTGCGCAGGACCACGGGTGTAACCGTGCAGCACCTGAACCCGCGGCATGGCGGCGAGTTCGTCGTAGTAGCAGGCCTCCTCGCGGCTGCGGGCGTAGTGGATAAAGGTGACCCGGCCCGCATAGCGTTCCGCGTTGAGGGTCCGCAGCATGGACATCACCGGGGTGATTCCGCTGCCACCGGAGATCAGCAGGATCCGGCGGGGACGAATGGCCGGCAGCACGAAATCTCCGGCAGCCTTGTCTAGGCCGACGATCATGCCGGGGTGGGCCTGCCGGTAGAGGTACTCCGAGACCAGGCCCCCTTCGTGGCGGCCGACCGTGATCTCCAGGAGCCGCTCCCCCTCAGCGTTCGCCGGCGAGTAGCACCGGGTGCGTCGGCGGCCGTCGATGTCGACAGAGAGCTGGACATGCTGGCCCGCCCTGAAGCCCTGGAAGGCTTCGTTGGGTTCGAGCACCAGGGTCACGCTGCGCGGGGTGGAGCGCTGCACCGAGACCACCTGGGCGCGGGCGTCATTGCGGGTCCACGTCGGCGACACCAGCTCGGTGTAGCGGTCGACCCCGTGTGGGCCGGTGAGCAGGTCGACCAGGCTTGAGCCCAGGACCCGCCGCGTCAAAGTTTGAGTGAACATATGTACACAGTGAACACTCGTTCACGATCAGTCAAGGGCTTTTCTCCGGTTGTGTTACGCTTCACAACAGTGAACAGTCGTACGCCGAACTCACGGTCCGAGCGCGCGCGGCCACCACGGCCAGAACGCCCTTCCCGTGCCCCCCGCCCCGAACGCTCGCCCCGCCCCGAACGGCCCGAGCGCGTTTCGCGTGAGGAGCGCAAGGAAGCGACCCGGCGCGCCATCATCAACGCGGCGCTCACCCTGCTCGACGAACGCAGCTTCAGCGCGCTGAGCCTGCGCGAGGTGACCCGCGCCGCACACATCGTTCCGGCCGCGTTCTACCGCCACTTCGAGTCGATGGACGCCCTGGGCCTGGTGCTCATCGACGAGTCGTTTCGGGCGCTGCGCGAGACGCTGCGCGACGCCCGCACCGGCGGGGTGGACCCCAGCCGGATCATCGAGTCCTCGGTCGAAGTCCTGGTCGACAGCGTGGCATCCCGCCACGAGTACTGGCGCTTTATCAATCGCGAGCGGTTCAGCGGAATGACCGTGCTGCGCTATGCGATTCGCACCGAGATTCGGCTGATCACCTCCGAGCTGGCCACCGACCTGGCGCGCCTGCCCGGGTTCAACGACTGGAGCGCCGAGGATCTCAACATTCTGGCGGGGCTGTTCGTCAACGCGATGATCGTCACCGCGGAGGCCATCGATGAGGCCCCGGACGCCGAAACCCTGGCCGAGATCAAACACGTTGCCGTCAAACAGCTCCGGATGATCGCACTGGCCACCGGCGGCTGGCGCAGCAAGCCCTGACCGGTGTGCCCGGCCGCGCGCAACACCTCGGCTAAACAGGCCGACGTCACCGGCCCGGGCATCACCGACCGGTGGGGAGCGACGTGCGCGGACCTGGGCGCTTCGGTGCTGGCTCCGAACGGTTCCGTAGTTTCGGTATTCGGCGACACCTTCGCCGGTGAGCTTGTCGGCCAGGGGGATTGGCGATCACCGGTGATCCTCATCGGCACCGGCGACGCCACGCACTGGGTGCACTACCACCGAGCCGGCGGCACCGACCCCAACTACGCCCACCAGCTATGGCACTACCGGCATCGCGAACCGGCATCGCGCTGGGACCGCACCGCCATCAGCACGGTGATTCCGTCAGATCTGCTGCGGGTGGACCAGATGCTCTACCTGCACGCGATCGTCAACCGCGGCTTCGGCAACGTGGCCTGGACCGAGATCTGGCAGTCGGCCGACAACGGCCTGTCCTGGCGCAATCTCGGGGCGCGGTTCCCTGCCCAGACGCATCGCGGGCGTGCCCAATGCTGGTCGTGGGACTACGACCCCGACGACGGCTGGGTGTATGTGGTCTCGACCGGATTCCGGCGGGACAGGAGCGTGATCCTGCGGCGGGTGCGCCCGGAGCATCTGGGCGACCCCAACCGCTATTCAGGCTGGGGTTATCGGAACGGTCGCCGCGCCTGGGGCCGCACACCGGTGCCGATCACCCCGCCCGGCGAGACATGGGGCGAACTGTCGCTGCGCCGGCTGGCCCCGCAGACCTGGGTCCTGGGCGGATTCGTCTCGTCCCGCTACGCCCTGGGCTACCGCGTACTGGACTCCCCCACCGCCGCGGTGGCCCGCGTGCCGCTGCAACTCCCGCTGATCGGCTGCAGTTGGGCTGACGAAGACCATGCCCGCGGCCGCGTCGCTCAGCTCTATGGCGGTTACGTGCTGCCCGGGTCGCGGGTGGACCATCCCGGCGGCGTGGGACTGATGGTGTCGCAGTGGAACACCGCCCTGGGCTGGCCATACCGGGTGATGCAGTTCCGCGTGACGCTGGTCAGCGACCCCACGGCTCAGTAGCCCCCTCGCGCCCAGATACTGCGAGAAAGCTGAGGAATACCTGGGTAACTGCTAGCATCGCGGCCAACCGGTTCACCCGACTTCGGCGAGAGGCCTCGATCGTGACAACAGTGAAGAAGTTTCTCTGCGGTGCCGCCGCCGCCAGCCTGGTAGCGGGAGCGGGCGCCGCGGTCGGGACGCAGGTGGGTCTGTCGAAGGTGACCGCCGACTGGATGCTCACCGCCGAGCACGTGTTGCTGATCGGCCTCGACGGCGTGAACCTCTCCAAGGTTCTGGAGTACGCCTACAACGACGACAGCGGTTTCAAGACCGCGATGGACCAGGGCATCACCGGAACCGCCAGCATCATCAACCACACCACGCTGTCTGGACCGTCCTGGTCGACGGTCCTCACCGGAGTGTGGGACGACAAGCACGGCGTCTTCAACAACATTTTCCGCGCCGAGCCCTACAACCTGTGGCCGTCGGTGTTCAACCTGATCGAGTACAACAAGCCCGAGATCAACACCACGATCATCAGCAACTGGGAGTACCTCAACCAGCTGGCCGACTCCGGGGGATACCCGGTCGACAACAACGTCTTCGTCGGGCCCGGGGACAGTCCGGCCGACAGCGACGCATCGGTCACCGCCCTCACCATCGCCCAGATCCTCGCCACCGCGGACAACCCAGACGACATCTCCAATTTCCTGTTCTCCTACCAGAGCCAGGCCGACCACGCCGGACACGAGTTCGCCGGCGGGTCGGAGGAGTACCAGCAGGCCATCATCAACCTCGGCGGCAACCTCCAGCAGATTCTGGCCGCGATCGCCCAGGTGCAGGCGCTCACCGGCGACGACTGGTCGATCATGATCACCACCGACCACGGCCACCAGCAGACGGTGACCCTGCCCGGCCTCAGCATCGGCCACGGCTTCCAGTCACCCAACGAAACGTCGTCGTTCGTCATCTTCGATCAAGCCGGCAACAACGCGACCGACGGCAGCCAGAACCTGAACTTCTCGATCGCCGACATCACCCCGACGATCCTGTCGCTGTTCGGCATCGACCTGCGGTCGGACTTCGACGGCGTCTCGCTGACCGACGACCCGACCGTTCTGAACAGCCACGTCACGCCCGTCGACCTCCAACAGGCACTCCTGGCGGCGCTGGCGATGTACGGCTACCCCAATATCGGCAATGAGCTCACCTTGGGGTTCCGGACGTTGGTCGGCTCCGTCCCCTACTTCCTCAACACTTTTGTCAACCAGATCGACCAGTTCCTGCAGGGGATCGTCAACCAGGACATCTTCCTGATCAGCGGGCTGGCCGAGGGCGCTCAGCTGATCAACGGCTTCTTCGGCGGCCTGACGGTGGACATCACCAACACGGTGGCACAGGGCATTACGCACCTGCTCGGCTCGGGCGTGATCGCGCCCACCGATGCGCCACTGCCCGGCGTCGCAGAGTTCACCGGACTGGAGTCCCTGCTCGACTTCGATGCCCTGGTGGGCTGACACCGGGCCCGAGGCACCTCTGAGCAACCGGTGCGATATCCAAGATCGCGACGGTCGCCCAGAGATTCCTCAGTAACTTCCTGCACAAATAGGTCACGTTCGGACTCAAGCTGTGGATTGCCTGGGGAACTGTTAGTATCGCCGCAAATCAGCCCGGACAACTTCGGCGAGGGAATGCGATCGTGATGACAATCAAGCGAGTTCTCTGTGGTGCGGCTGTCGCCAGCATGGTCGCGGGAACGGGTTCGGTGGTGGGCACGCAGGTGGGCCTGTCCACGGTGACCGCCGATTGGATGCTGGCTGCCGAGCACGTCCTGCTGCTCGGCACGGACGGCACCAACCTGGACAAGATCCTGGAGTACGCCTACAACGACGACAGTGGCTTCAAGATGCTGATGGACCGGGGCATCACCGCGGCCACCACCATCGCCGGCCACATGACGATGTCCACACCGTCGTGGTCGACGATCCTCACCGGGGTGTGGGACGACAAGCACGGCGTGGTCAGCAACGTCTACCGGCCCGAGCCGTACACAACCTGGCCGTCGGTGTTCAACCTGATCGAGTACTTCAAGCCCGAGGTCGACACCACCGTGATCTCCGGCCGCGGCCTATTCACCGAGATCGCGTCCACGGGCGGCTACCCGGCCGACAACATCATCGGCATCAGCGGTGGATCCACCTCAGCGGAGATGGATTCGCTGGTCACCCAGGAGACCATCTCCCGGATTCTGGCGACCACCACCAACCCGAACCTCGACACCTTCATGTTTTCCTACCAGTCGCAGGTTGACCATGCCGGGCACTCCTTCGGCGGCGGCTCGGATGAGTACCGGGACGCCGTGATCAACGTCGGGGCCAACTGGAAGGAGATCCTGGACGCGGTCGCGGCCGCCGAAGCGGCCACCGGCGACAAGTGGACGATCATCGCGGTCACCGACCACGGCCACCAGCAGAACCCGGACCTCTTCGGATTCAGCCTGGGCCACGGCTTCCAGTCGCCCAATGAGACCTCCAGCTTCGTCATGTTGTCACTGGCCGGAAACGAGGCCCAGGCCGGCGGCCAGAGCTTGACCTACCAGACCGTCGACATCACCCCCACGATCCTGCAGGTCTTCGGTATCCCGATGCGGTCGGACTTCGACGGCGTCCCGATGCAGTCCGATCCGGACATCTTGAACAGCATCGTCTTCCCCACCGATCTCAAGCAGGCCCTCACCTCTGCCATCGAGAGCTACGGCTACCCGAACATCGGCATCGACGTGATGCTGAGCATCCGCGCGCTGGCGGGCGGGGCGGGCTACTTCCTCGAGAACTACGCCATGCCGCCCATCCTCAACTACCTGCAGACCATCGTCGACCAGGACATCTTCTTGATCAGCGGGCTGGCCGAAGGCGCCCAGTGGGTGCTCAAGACCGTCGGCGACGCCACGGCAGACGTCCTCACCGACATCGGCCGGGTGGTCGCCTACTTCACCGGTGCCGGTGTGATCCCGCCGAGCGACGCGCCCCTGCCTCCCCCGGGCATCGCGGAGTTCACCGGCTCGCTGGACACCCTGTTCACCGGCTTAGCGGCCCCTGAGGTGGTGGCCCCCGAGCTGCCTCCGCTGCTGGACCTCGGCGTCGTGGCGGGCTGATACAGCCCAGCGCGCATGTGTGCGGCCGGGTGAAATGTCGGGCGCACTCCTCAGCAACTCCCTGCTCACATGAGGAAAATTGCCCAGAAAGCTGAGTTTTCTCTGGGTGACTGATAGTGTCGCGATCAATTGGCCGGCAGGACTTGGACGAGGGAATCCGATCGTGATCACAACCAAGAAGTTTCTGAGTGGTGTTGTCGTCGCCGGCTTGGTTGCCGGGACCGGAGCCGCCGTCGGAACGCCCGTGGGGCTGTCCGCTACGACGGCAGACTGGCTACTGGCTGCCGAGCACGTGCTGCTGATCGGCACCGACGGCACCAACCTCTCCAAGATCCTGGAGTACGCCTACACCGACGGCAGCGGCTTCAAGACCGCGATGGACTGGGGCATCACCGGGGCGGCCACCGAGGTCAACCACACCACGATCTCCGGACCGTCGTGGTCGACCGTCCTGACCGGCGTGTGGGACGACAAGCACGGCGTGATCAACAACGTGTTCGAATCGTCGCCGTACAACTCGTGGCCCACCGTGATCAACCTGATCGAGTACAACCGGCCAGACATCGAAACCACGGTGATCGCCGACTGGGACTACATCAACCAGATCGGCGAATCAGGCGGTTACCCTGCCGACAACAACTTGTTCGTGCCGTTCCAGAACAGCTGGGCCGACACCGACGCAGCAGTTACGTCGCAGACCATCGCCCAGATTCTGGCGACCACCACCAACCCGAACATCGACAACTTCATCTTCTCCTACCAGGTGCAGGCCGATGAGGCCGGACACTCCTACGGCGGCGGCTCGGCGGAGTACGCCCAGGCCGTCATCAACGTCGGCGGCAACATCCAGCAGATCCTGGACGCGGTCGCCTACGCGCGGGCCGAGACCGGCGACGACTGGTCGATCATCATCACCACCGACCACGGCCACCAGATGTCGCTGGGCTTCGGGCACGGCTTCCAGTCGCCCAACGAGACCACGCAGTTCGTGATCTTCGACCAGGCCGGCGACAACGCCACCGACGGCAGCCAGAACCTGAACTACTCGATCGCCGACATCACCCCGACCATCTTGCAGCTCTTCGGCATCCCGCTGCGGTCGGACTTCGACGGCTCCCCGATGTTCACCGACCCCAACATCGTCAACAGCATCGTCTCGCCGGTCGACCTCAAAGACGCGCTCACCTCCGCGATCGCGATGTATGGCTACCCGAACATCGGCAACGACCTCGCGCTCGGGTTGCGCACGGTGGTGGCCACCATCCCCTACCTGCTCAACGGCGTGGTCGGCGACATCGACAAGTTCCTGCAGTCGATCGTCGACCAGGACATCTTCCTGATCAGCGGCCTGGCCGAGGTCGGTCAGCAGATCAACGACTTCTTCGGTGGTCTGTCGGTCGATGTGCTCCAGCTGATGGCACGTGGCGTCGCCTACCTGACGGGTTCGGGAGTCATTCCGCCCACCGACGCACCACTGCCGGCTCCGGGAAGTGCCGAGTTCACCGGCCTGGAGGCCCTGCTGGCCAGCGACACCGTCCCCACCCCGAACCTCGGGGACACCGACCTGGCCGCGCTGCTGGACCTGACCGCGCTGGCAGGCTGACACCTGAGCACCGAAGCGCCGCCAAGCCAATCGACCGGGCCTGGCGGCGCTTCGGGTGCGCTGCGATAACGTCCTGGCAGTAACTTCACCCCACGGGGCCAGGACCCGGCCGTCGGCCCTCCTCGCGCCCTGTCAAACATGAGGAACGGTGGCCACCGTGAAGACCCCCATCTGCGAGCAGTACGGCATCGAATTCCCGCTGTTCGCCTTCAGCCACTGCCGCGACGTGGTGGCCGCGGTGACCAACGCGGGCGGCTTCGGGGTGTTCGGCGGAGCCGCCTACACCCCGGAACGGTTGGACCAGGAACTCAGCTGGATCGACGAACAGGTCAAGGGGAAGCCCTACGGCATCGACATCATCGTGCCCGCGAAATTCGAAGGCAAGGGCGAAAACCTTTCGGGTGGCCAGCTTTCCGACCGCATTCCCGCTGAGTACCGGGCCTTCATCGCAGACCTGCTGGCGCAACACGACATCGAGCCCGAGGAAAAGCCGCGGGTGGGCTCGGCCATGCTGGCCGGCAGCGCGGGAGAACAGCTTCTTGAGGTGGCCGTCGCTCACCCCATCCGGATGATGGCCAACGCGCTCGGCGTTCCGCCGGACTACATGATCAAGTCCGGCAAGGACAACGACATCCCGGTCGCGGCCCTGGTGGGCGCCAAGGAACACGCCCTCAAGCAGGTGGCTCACGGTGTCGACCTCATCGTCGCCCAGGGCACCGAGGCCGGCGGACACTGCGGCGAGGTGTCGACGCTGGTGGTCGTTCCCGAAGTCATCGACGCCATCGACAACGCCGTTCCCGTACTTGCCGCCGGCGGAATCGTCACCGGTCGTCAGATGGCGGCCTGCGTGGCCTTAGGTGCTGCCGGTGCCTGGACGGGCTCGGTGTGGCTCACCACCGAGGAAGCCGAAACCGAACCGCACACCGTGCAGAAAATGCTGGAAGCCACCTCGCGCGACACCATTCGCTCGACCGCACGCACCGGCAAGCCCGCCCGCCAACTGGTCTCGGAATGGACCGATGCCTGGCGCCCCAATGAGAAGGGCCACCCGACGCTGCCGCTGCCGCTGCAGTCCATGCTGGCCGAGCCCACCCTGCGCCGCATCGACAAGCTTGCCGCCACCGGACACCGTGGGGCACAAGCACTGTCCACTTACTTCGTCGGCCAGGGCGTCGGACTGATGAACAAGGTCAAGCCCGCACGCGACGTCGTCTTCGAGTTCGTCGAGGACTACATCGCCGCCGCCGAACGCCTGGGTGGCTCCCTCGAAGATTGACCGGCAGCCGCGCCCTAGGGGTGCTGCGGCTCCCGCCACATCTTCCACAATGTCGGGCCGCCGTTGGGCAGGTTGATCTCGCCGATCACCCGGAAACCGAAACGCTCGTAGTACGGCACGTTCTCGAACTTGCTGGACTCCAGGTAGGCCGGGCACAGTTCGGCGTCGCAGCGGTCCAGGCGCGGTTGCATGACGGCCTGTCCGAATCCTCGGCCACGCACCGAGGGGTCGCTGCCGATCACCGCCAAATACCAGTGCGGTTCCTCGGGGTGGTTGGCGTCCAACAGATCTGAGAGCATCCGGCCCTGCCCCAGACGGAAGCCGAACGAGCGGAACAACGACGGCACCATCCGCAGCTGCGACCAGAAAGACTGCTTCCACTGGTTGGGCGGGTCCCACAGCGCTGCTGCCCCGACTGCCGCACCGTCGTCGGCGACTTCAACGCCACCACCGGCCAGGTGATGGACCCGGGTTGAGGTACCGAAGAACGTCGCCAACTGCTCGGTGCGGGCATCGTCGTCGGGCAGCAGCCACATCGACACCGGATCGTCGTAGAACGCGCGCCCCAGCGCCTTCGCCAGCGAGGGAATATCGGACTTGAGCGCGGGCCGCGAGTCGATTGCCATGGGGCTAGATTAATGCGTCGCACTCAGGCGCGGCGCAGAGCAAGATCATCGGCTATGAGCACACTGCTGTGGGACCAGCACACGTGTCTGCCTTTGCAGGTCGGGGCCGAGGTCACGCCGCTGACCCGCTACCAGCATCCCGGCGGAGTGCTGCTGTCGGTGAATGCGGGCTACGCACCGCAGGGTTTTGCCGACAGCCTGGCCCTGCTCCAACACTTTCGTCGCGCCATCGAGGCCCACCCAGACCTGGCCGTGGCGGCCACCGTCGCTGATGTCGACGCGATCACCGGTGCGGGCGGCATCGCGGTGGTGTTCGACCTGGAGGACTCCAACCCTCTCGATGACGACCTGGCCAACCTGGCCGTCTTAGCCGAGCACGGGGTGCGGACCCTGCTGCCCACCTATAACCACGCCAACCGCGCGGGTAGCGGTTGCCTGGACTCGGTGGACGCGGGCCTGTCCTCCTGGGGCCGCGCGATCGTGGCCGAGATGAACGCCGTGGGGATGATTCCGGATGGCTCGCACTGCAGCGCCCGGACCGGCCTGGATATGTGTGCGGTGTCGAAGGGCCCTGTGGTGTACAGCCATTCGTGTATGCGGGCGCTGTGGGATCATCCCCGCAATATCACCGATGATCAGGCGAGGGCGTGCGCATCCACCGGTGGCGTCGTCGGAATCACCGCGGTCGGAATCTTTTTGGGCCCCAACACCCCCACTCTCGACGCGGTGGCTCGTCACCTGGAGTACGCGGTCGAGCTGGTGGGAATCGAGCATGTGGGCGTCAGCACTGACCACTCCTTCGACCACGCGAACTTCAACGCCGAGATGCTGGCCAATCCGGAGTTGTTCGACGAGAGCTATACGCGCTGGGGTCCGATCCAGTGGATGGCGCCCGAGACCTGGCTGGGCCTGCGCGCACATCTTGGTGCTCGGGGCTGGAGCGAGGCCGACGTCAGCGCCGTCCTGGGCGGCAACTTCCGCCGCGTGGCCCAGCAGGTGTGGACTGGCTAGCGGCTGCCGGAAGTGCGGGTGAACTGGTTGATGGCACTGATGAATTCGTCGGGCTTCTCCACCAAAGGACTGTGCCCTGATCCGGCGATGACGACCGGTTGCAGACCGGCCGCGCGATAGCGTTCGACGTTCGGGGCGGTGGGAGTAAGCACGTCGTTCTCGCCCCACACCACCAGCACCGGTTTGCCCAGGGCCGCCAGCCTGTCGGCCACGGCGCGCTGTTCGTTGATCCGCCCTGCGGTCTTGGCGTCGCACAAGGCGTTGTGAGTCATGCGCTTCAACGATCGGTAGGCGAATGCAGGGATGGGAAAGTCGGCGGCGAATCCGGTTTGCAGCGAACTCTGGTCGATGGTTTCCGAGCGACGCAACTGGTCCACCGAGGGGCCCAGCACCGGCCAGCACACCACGTTGCCCAGCGCCGGCATGGCGGTGAGGCCCTGATCGGCGGGGGTGTCGGAGACGATCACGCGGTCCACCAGGTCCGGTGCGCTCTCGGCCAGTGCGGTGGCCACGGTGCCGCCCATCGAATGCCCGACCAGCACCGCGTGCTGCACGCCCAGGGTGTCCAGCGCCTGGTGCACGGCGGTGGCCTGGCCCTGCGCACTGTAAGCCGTCACGTCGCGGGGCGACTCCGAGCCGCCGTGGCCCACCAAGTCGATCGCAATCACCCGGGACTGGTTCGCCAGCGCCGGAGCCACCGCCTCCCACCATTGGATGGACGCCGAATAGCCGTGCAGCAACACGATGGCGTGGTCGTCATCGCCTTCGCCGTACTCGCGGACGTTGAGGTCTGGGCCGGCCAGGTCGAGCACCAGCCCCTCGGCAAAGGGCTCGGCGGCGCGCGTGGTGCGGCCGGCGATCACTGCGGTGGCCAGCAAAGCGACCAAGACCAGCGTGATCACCGTCGCGGCAATGCGTTTACCCACCCGCTGACGGTAGCGGGGCATAGCCTGAACCGAGGCCAAATCACGGGAGGTAGCAATGAGCGACCACGACATCCGGATGATCATCTTGTCCACCGATGACCTGGACGAATCGATCAAGTTCTACAGCGAAACCCTGGGCATGCCGCTGAAGTTTCGCGACGGCGCACACTTCGCCGCCCTGGACGGCGGGTCGGTGACCTTGGCCCTGGCGACCGCAGTCGATCACCCCATCCACGGCCAGGTGGTGGTCGGCATCAAGACCGACGACGTCGACGGCGCCGCAAAGGCCATCGAGGCCAGCGGCGGCGGAATCGTGAAGGGCCCCTACGACGATGCCCATGAACGCCGGGCGGTGGTCTATGACAACAAGGGCAATGGGCTGGTGTTCTACAAGCCGCTGGGGCGGTAGGGGGCGGGCGGCCAAGCGCCAGGCAACGATCTAAGGGCCCGGAGCCTGATTGAGGTCTACCATCCGCATTGTGACCATGACACCACCTCCTTGGCCCACACCGTCTGCCGCCCAGCCACCCCGGCGGACCACTGCGGTATTCGCGGCGCTCGCTGCATTGCTATCAGTCGCTGCATTGATCGTGGCGATCATTTCGCTAACCCGCTCGGCAGACGCGTCAACGCCGCATTACACGGCCTCGCAGCAAGCCGATGCCAAGAAGCGCCTCTGTGACAGCTACAAGCTTGCAGCTCATGCGGAACACATTGAGACGAACACGCCCAATAACGTCGCGCTCGGGAGGCTATCCGCAACGAACGGTGCCCTGATTCTGGAGACGGCCGCAGCGGACCCCGCCCTCGATCCTAAGTATCGCGATGCGGCCCGCGCGCTCGCACTCACCTACCAAACGCTCGTGGCGGTTGCCACTGGTAAAGATGGGGGAGACCCGGAACTCGAGGCGATGGTTACCGACGCAAACGCCAAAGACCGCGTGATGACAGAGCTTTGCGGCGATTAGCCTCCTTCTATGGGAGGTCGACGCCGTTTGAAGGTACTCCGATGCGGCGCTGTCGGCTCCTACACGGCTCACTCACGAGATGAGCCTGATCCGATTCGAACACCGCGACCGTATCCCGCCGAAGTGTCAAGCAAACCTTTCCCAGGGGCCAGATAACGCGCTGCCGCTGCCAGTACGTTCAGCGCCCAGGACTTCCGCCTGCCGAACGAACGCAGTCTCAATCAGGATGTAAACGTGAAATCGCGTCAAGGTCTACCATCCGCAGTGTGATGATCAACCCACCGCCGTGGCCCTCACTGCCTCCAGTTACGCCGCGTAGCAGGTTGACACTGACGCTCTTGGCGCTAACGGCGTTGTTATCCGCCGCTGCTCTGGTAGTAGGAATACTAGCTCTAACCAAGTCGGAGCCTAATCCTATGTATACCGCGACTCAAAGAGCCGCAGCCAAAGCGCAGCTATGCAGCAAGTACATGCTCGCTTCAGATGCCGTGAACATTGAAACGAATGGCAATGACGCAGCATTTGCACGTATCGCCGCCGCAAACGGTGCGATTATTCTTGAGGCTGCGGCTATAGATCCTGCTCTCGATAACGAATACCGTGACGCCGCGCTTAGTCTGGCGCAGGCTTATCAAACCATGACTGCAACGGCCAGCAAGGGCTCGGATAACAAGCAGTTTCAGGAATCTATCGAATGACTACGGGACAACGTGTGCTGAAGGAACGATGCGGTGACTGATCTACCGTCGGGGAAATGGTCGTCCTACTTGGTGGGTGAATGGTGGCCCGCACCCCCGACCGGGCCGACTAGCGGTGTGGGGTACTGGTCTGACCATTCCAGCGCCAAAGAGCACGAGGCGGTCGAACTCCAAGCCTTCACAGACGGCGTAAGCGCAAGGAACAGTGGGCAGACCACAGAAGATGAGCTGATGCGTCTGCGCACTGGCTACAACCGTCTTGCGAACGCCGCCGAGCACTGTCGGAGCAAAAGCACGGCTAGTGACAGCGTCGCCAAGGCTGTTGATGAACTTCGTACCCGATTGCGGAATATCGCCGATCAGTACAATCCGAGAATCGACGAACTCGTCGCGAAAAACACTCCAGAGTCGATGGCACAAGCTATTGGCCTAATCGCCACCGCCAACGCTGAAGCAACCGAACGCGGTTCCGAAGCCAACGGCAAGATCATTGCGGCAACCCAGCAGATGTTCAATGAGCTAGGCGTCGAGGGTGACGCACAGCGGTGGCTGGAAGACAACGGGGCAAAATTCGGCCCACCACCGTCGCAACCACCCACCAGCGAAGAGCTGCGCAGAAAGGCAGCCGGTCCCGACCAGCTGCCATTCCCTTACGGTGCTGGGTACGCGGAAAATCACGCAGGTCCCAATAATGTCGACGAACTCCTGCTTCCAGCCGGCCCCGCCAACAGCGGCACAGGTGGCAACGACACTCGCGGAACGGGCGGCACCAACAGTGGCGGCTTAGCAAGCGGCGGGCCGCCTAGCGACGGCAACAGTGCGGTTGGACCAGCAGCCGGGCACGGGGGCGTAACCCAGTCGGGAGGAGCAACCGCAGGCGTTGGCGTCGTCGGACCGCCGGACAGATCCGGCACGGGCCCAAACCCAGGCGTCAGTGGCACGACTGGCGGTTTAGGTGGCACCGGCACAAGCTCCAGCGGCGTCATCACCGGTAATACTGCTACAGGTACAAGCAGCACCGGCACCGGCATCAGTGGCCTCGCCGACTCGACTGGTGGCCAAACGGGCATCACTAACCTCGGCCCGAGCGGACCGTCAGGTGGAAGCGGCGGATTCTCGGGAGGAGGGGTCGGATCACCCGGCGGCGCTCCGTCTCCCATGGCCTCTGCCATGCCGGGCCTCGGCGGCCCACCCGGCGGTGGTGGTGGGATGCCACCCGGTCTCCCAACCAGCGGCCCCACCCAAGCGCTCGCCGCGGGAATGCCCGGCGGTGGACCTCCAGGACTAGGCGGACCCCCGCCCACCCCCGGTACGGGTGGATCGGGGCTCGGCGGATTCGGCCAGCCCTCGCAGATACCGCCGTCGCCCTCGGTGACGCCGATGGCCGGCGGTGCGTTGGGCAACATGGCCCAACTGGCCAGTCCGAGCACGGAGGTGGCTCCGGCCGCGCCGACCGCGGGAGCCACACCGGCAACACCCGCGACGGCCCCGGTGACCGCCAGCCCTTCCGCGGTGCCGTCGGGTCCCATCAGTGCCGGCCCGGTAGGCCCGTCTGGCCCGTTGCCCGGTTACGGGGCGGACTTACGTCCCGCGGCCCCCGCTGCCCCGCCCGTGCCCTCGGTGCCGCCCGGGCCGACTCCCCCGTCTGCGCCCGGAGCCCCCACGACCCCGACGTCTGGTGGACCGACGGTGGCCTCCGCCGGTGATCGCCCGGCGGCGGGCAAACCTGCCCCGGGGGCCGGCGGACAGTCCGCGGCGTCGCTGGCCGGCAGCATGGGCGCCGGGAGCACCGCCGGGGCGGGAGCCGGTACGGCCGCTCGGCGCCTGGCCGAGCACCAGGATCTACAACGCAAGGTCGACGCGGTGGCGCGCCAAGCACCGAACCTGGCTTGGGCGGCCGGCCTTCGCGACGACGAGACCACCATCCTGCTGGCCACCGACGTGGCCGGCGGCTGGATTCCGCCCACAGTCAAACTTCCCCCCGGACTCACCCTCCTGGATCCCGCGCACCGTCGCCGCGATACCAGCGCGGTGGATCTGCTGGGTGCGGTGATCGCAGCTGCGGCCCACCAGCCGAATACCTACGTCACTGAGGCCGGCCCCAACGATCCGATCCCCGGCAGCGGTGAGCGCGCCCGCTATGGCCAGCACGTGGACGAACTGGGACCCACCCTCATCGAAGTCACCGGAGCCAACGCGCGCCTGCCGCGGATAGTGCAGACCGTGGCACGCGCCATGGCCCGCAGATCAGGCGTCGCCGACAACGAAGTCGAGCTGTTTCGGCAGGTAGTCACCACTACGCAGACGCAGGTACTGTCGGCCTATCCCCAACATGCTCCGCGGGACGTCGCCGACTGGATGCTGTTGGCGGCCATCGACGCGCTGATCGACGGAAGTGAAGAGCTCGCCCGGTACCACCTCTCGTGGTATCTGGTAACGGCAGGACAGCATGGAGGTGTAGCGCCATGACAGACGACTTCGTCAGGCACTACGGTGCGGACTTTTTGCACATCGCGCTCTCCCAGCCACCGACCCCGATCCCCCCTGGCCCGGTCCACGCGGGCGGCTCCTCCCCCGTCGATGCCACGATGGCTGCGTTCGGGGCAGCCACGAACTTGAATCTGGTCGAAACCAACACCGAACTCGCCAACGATCACCGCGATCGCGCCGGCCATGCCGCCGATGCCGTCCGGAAGTTCGGTGAGCACGAGGCCGACGCAGTGTCGAAGTTTCAGAAAGTCGCCGCGGAGGCCGCCCCCTCGATGGCGCCGCAGCAGCAGCTGCCGCAGGACGCCATGAGTGGGGCGATGCAGGGCGTCAACAGCGCCATGCAGGGCATCACCGGCGCACTCAGCGGAGCCCTCGGCGCGGTAACCAAGCTGCCCCAGGGATTGATGCAGGCCGGCCAGGGAGCGTTGTCCCCGCTGATGAGCGCGGCGTCCTCGCTGGGCAAAGGCGGTCTGGGCGGCGCCACGTTGGCCTCAGACATCGGACCCGAACCAGACTTCGGTGCAGGCGATTTCGGCTCCGGCGGCAGCGGCGGCGGTCTCGGCGTGGGCACCACGCCAGCCAGCAACCTCGGCCCACCCCCGGTGCCGGGGACGTCGACACCGACTACGCCCGCCAGCTCTATGACCAGCACCGGTGCCATCGGTACCTCCGGTGGTGCACCCTCCGCCGGTGGGAGCGGCGGCGGGATGATGCCGATGATGCCCGGCGGGGCGGGCGCCGGAGGCAAAGGCGGCAAAGACGACAAAGCCGACGCGAAGCGGATCGCCGCGCCCGGCGTGCCCAACGGTCAGCCCGTCAAGGGCCGGACGACGGTCCCGCCCAACGTGCCGGTGACGAAGTCCGTCGCGAAGGGCGTCGCCCTGCCTGGCATCACTCCCCTGAAACGCATTGTGGACAAAGACGAATCATCGAACTGACGGCGCTCTTCACGCGGGACAGGCGCCAAGCCGGCCCGCCAGATTTAGGCGTTGAGGGTCGGGACGATTGCGGCTTCGATGATCTTGACGTCCCGGGTGGCGAGGGTGAGATTGCGGCGTAGTGCCTGGGCAACCAGGACACGGTCGAACGGGTCTCGGTGTTCCCAGGAAAGCCGGCCCGCCAGAATGGCGTCCGCGGAGGTTATGTCCAGATCCGTGCTGCCCATGTCGGTCGTGACCTCACTCCAGGCAGCCAACAGCGCCGCACCGTCAAGCCGGCCCAACCGGGTCTTGGTCGCGATTTCCCAGGCGGAAGCGGACGAAACCCACACCGATGTTTCGGGGTCGGCCAACACTGCGAGAGCGTTGGCGTCGACGTTCGTCGGTTTGCTCACAAGCCACAGCAGGGTGTGCGTGTCAAGCAGAACCTTCACTCTCCGGCGGCTTCCCACGTCGCTAGCTCTGCTTCCGGCAACGCGGCGTCGAAATCCTCGGGGACAACCAGACTCGGCAACTGGCCGAACCTACGCGGAACGGCTTCGATCGGTATGAGTCGCGCGACGGGCTGCCCGTGGTTGGTAATGGTGAACGAGGCACCGGACTTGACGTCGTTCAGGAGTCGGTTCAGCTGGTTCTTGGCGTCGGTGCTGCTGATCGTCTCCACTGGACCAGCCTAGCCGCGGCCGACCGATTCACGCTAGTTGCACTAGCGCGAATTGGCGTTGCTCGAGGTCCGGACTAACGGGACACGACCAGCACCGCGTTATGGCGCACCAGGAACGGAGCGATCAGATCCACCACAACCCAGCGTCGCGCCGGATCGACCGCAGTGATGATGCCTAGATTGGCGATAGAGCCATCTACGTCCGCAGTGACCGGAGCGCCGATGATCTTGGCATCGATAGCGGTGTTCGGATCGTCGGCCGCGACGACAACTCGGTCGATCCCGGGAGGAATGTCTCGTAGTTCTGCTGCCGCGGCAGGGTCGACCACCCGCCCCGCAACGACCCTGCCATCGAGGTCCGTCCACATCGCGTGAGCCTGTCGGCGTTGCACCACGTCCGCGGTCTGGATCGCGTCAGCCGTCGGGGGCTCTCCGTTTACGGCGCCTCCGACGGTCAGCCCCGACTCGCCCGGTCCGGAACTGAACACCGCCAGCGGAGATGTCGGCATGGTCCAGGGCCGATCAGCCACGTTCGGGCGGGCTTCACCAGGTGTCCGATAGATGATCTCGCCGACCTTGGTACGCGTTGAAGCCAAGCCGTCAGCTTCGCTCTTCATGACGAAGACCGGAGCGTCTTCGTCACCGTGGGCGCACTGTGCGCCGATGACAAACCCCGCGGTCCGTTGTCCCGCGTTGCCCGGATCCGGGAAATCCAGATAGAAACCCGAGGTACACACAGTCGTCGAAGATCCCTCGCCCACCAGTACCTGAATTCCCGGTTGCAATCGCGATACCGGCCTCGGCATCACCTTGGCTTCGTTGACCGTGGGGGGAAGCACATTGACCGGCCCCGTACCTGCGACGCTCGACATGCCCGCGACGGGGCGCTTCTGGAGATTGTCTGACCCACAGCCGGCGACAGCTAAGACAAGACTGATCGAAATGACGACACCCTTCGGCCGACATCCCCGAGGCATACGAATCCTTCCTCCCGTTCGGATTATTTCCGCAACCTGCCAGCTACAACTCTCAGCACACCACTCAGTCCGGCGGTCGTAATGATGTTCTGGAACCATCGGGCCAAACGATGTCTCCGGTGTCGTCGTTCTTTTGGCCATCCCGAGTGGCACCACCAGCCGGATAACGCCCAGTCAACGCCTGGACCTGAGCCGCCCGCTGCTGGCTGTCGGCGGCCGCATCGGCGACGATCTTGTGGATCTCCCGGGTCTTGCCGGCCAGATACGCCTGGAACTGGCGGGCGCCCGCCGGGGTATTCCGAGCCGGCCAGGCGGCAGCGGCCGCACGGATATCGGCTTCCAGCGCGTCCAGCCGCGCCCGCGACTGCAGATTGTGCTGGCGGGCGCCGCGCAAGACCCCCTCGAAGGACAGATCGAGCTGGACTGACGTCGCCAACCGCTGCCTTAACTGCTCTTCCCGTGCCCGGGCAGCCTCTGCGAACGCCCCCACCTGGTCCGGCATAGCCCTCAAGGTACGCCCGCCGGGCGTCATCGCGTGTGCGCAAGTGACTGGTTACCGCTGGCCAACGCCAGTAATGTCGTCGCGGTGCGCTTTGTCGCCGCAGGGGGCGGCGCAGCATCACCGAGCGTGCGTCGTTAGGGGTAGCAGAGCATGCCGCTGAGCCTGTCGAACCGGGACCAGAACTCCGGTCACCTGTTCTACAACCGACGACTGCGCGCCGCCACCACCAAATTCTCCGTGCGGATGAAGCACGACGACCGCAAACAGACCGCCGCGATCGTGCTCTCCATCGTGTTGATCCTCATCGGCATGGGCTGGATGCTGCTGCTCAATGTGCTGCGGCCGGCCGGCATCGTGCGAACGTCTTCGATCGTCGGCGACCGCGACTCCGGGGCGATCTATGCCCGCATCGACGGACGGCTCTACCCGGCGCTGAACATCACCTCGGCGCGGCTCGCGGTCGGTCACGCCGAGGTGCCCACCTGGGTCAAGCCCGCCGAGATCGCCAAGTACCCGACGGGCCCCATGATCGGCATCCCCGGGGCCCCCGCATCGTTGGTCGCCAACACCGGCGCCCCCTCAGCCTGGGCGGTCTGCGACACCGCAGGCTCAGCACGCCGCGCCGAACCACCCGTGGTGACCGCGATCGCGGGCTCGCTGAGCCCAGCCGGCCGCTCGGCTCCGCTGGCTCCTGGCGCGGCCGTACTCACCCGCTTCCAGGGCGCCACGTATGTCATCTGGGGCGGCAGACGATCCCAAGTCGACCCCGCTGATCGGGCCATCACGCTGAGCCTCGGTATCGACCCGGGCACCACCGCCCCGGTGGAGATGTCGCGAGCACTGTTCGACGCGCTGCCCAGCACCGAACCGCTGCGAGTCCCGGTGATCCCGCTGGCGGGTACGCCATCACAGTGGGTGCCCGGGTCCCAGGTAGGTGCGGTCCTGGAGACCCGCACGGCCGGCGGCGGCTCGCAGTTCTACGTCCTGGTACCCGACGGGGTCCAGAAGATCACCAGCTTCGTCGCCGACCTGATCCGCAGCGCCAACTCGTTCGGTTCGGTCGCCCCCCTGGTGGTCAGCCCGGACAAGCTGGTCAACATCCCGGATGTGAGCACGCTGCCAGTCGAGTACTACCCCAACAGCAGACTCAGGTTCGTCGACACCGCCGCCGACCCGACGACGTGCGTCGGATGGGAGAAGGCCACGGGTGACCGGCAGGCCCGGATCACGGTCTACAACGGACGCGGCCTACCGGTGTCGCCGGCGACGGACGACCGGATCGTCCGGTTGGTGCGCGATGACCGCAGCCCTACCTCCGTGGTGGCCAACCAAGTCCTGGTGCTTCCGGGCGCGACCAACTTCGTGGCCTCCACCAGCGAACTGCTCGAATCAGATTCCCGCGAGACCCTGTTCTGGTTGTCTCCCAACGGCGTTCGCTTCGGTATCGCCGCCGAGACCGAGACCCTGCGGGCACTGGGACTGGATCCCGGCATGGCGCAACAGGCACCGTGGCCGCTGCTGCGCACGTTTGCCGCCGGACCCGAGCTGTCTCGGCATGGCGCGTTGCTGGCGCGAGACACGCTTCCATCGGCAGGCACGGTGCAGCCGGTGGTCCCCAACAACCAGCAGGGCGTCCCGGGAGGGCACTGACCGATGTCCAAGCGCGCTTTCGTTCCGGTCCGTCTTCGGGTTCCCGAGCCCAAACCGGTCCGGGTCGCTCCCCGAGCACCCGATGCCCTCCCCGAACGCGAGCCACGCAACCTGTGGGTGATGATCGGCGTGCCCGCGCTGGTCGTCGCGCTGATCGGCACCATCGTCATGCTCTACGTCTCCGGGGTGCGCAGCTTGGGCTCCGGCATGTTCCCGATGGTCGGTATGGCCGGCTTGGCCATGTTGATGTTTTCCGGGCGGTTCGGCCGAGCCCGCAAGATCAGCTGGGGCGAGCAGGAGAAGAACCGGCGCAGCTACCTGCGCTCCCTCGACGCCGAGCGTGACGAGATTCAGAAGGCCGTCTGCGCCCAGCGCAATGCCCAGGAGTTGGTGCACTCTCAGCCGCAGGGATTGGGAGCGGTCATCGGCGGGCCGCAGATGTGGGAACGTCGCCGCTCCGATGCGGACTTCCTCGACGTGCGGGTGGGAGTCGGTGTGCAGCACGCCCCGGACTCGGTGCTGTCGGTGCAGTGGCCGGAGATCCCGATCGACGAGGAGTTGGAGCCGGTCACCGGCCAGGCACTTCGCGACTTCATTCTCGAACAACGCAAGATCCGCGACATCGCGAAAGTGGTCAATCTTCGATCCCGACCGGGATTCAGTTTCGTCGGTGAGGATCTCGACGGGGTCAGATCGCTGCTGCGGTCGATGCTCAGCGGGCTGGCGGTCTTCCACAATCCGCTCGACGTCAAGTTGATGGTGGTGACCCGCCATCCCGAGCTGTGGTCCTGGATGGTCTGGCTCCCGCACAACCAGCACGACGAGCTTTTCGACGCCTGTGGCTGGCGACGCCTGGTCTTCACCAGCCCCACCGAACTTGAGGCGACGCTCGGAGCCGACCTGCACATGAAGGGCAAGCGCGGCGCCTGGCGGCCACCGTCGTCGCCGAGTCCCACCACCATGGGCTCGGCGTTGGAGACCGGCGGCGACGGCCACGACCTGGGCCCGCACTGGGTGATCGTCGACGACAACACCGGCACTCCCGAGGCGTGGGAAAGCGTTGTCGGTCGGGTCGGTAAGGAAGGCATCACGGTGCTTCGGGTGGCGTCGCGGCTCGGCGCCGGCGTCGGCTTCGCCCGCGACGAGATCTTCGAGGTGCTCACCGACCCGCGCCGAGACGGTCGCGGCCCCGACGCCGCACCGCGAGCCATGCTGCGTGCCGGCGGCCGGTTCTTTGCCCACGCCGACCAGCTGTCGGTACCACGCGCCTACCGCTACGCACGGGCTATGGCGCGGTGGTCCCCCACGGCCAGCGTCGACGTCACCGACGCCGGCAGCGGCGCCCTTGAACTGCTGCGCGCACTGGGAATCGACGACGCCCGCGAGCTGAACGTGGACCGACTGTGGACCGAACGGCGAAGCCGCGGAGACGAGCGGTGGGCTGAGATCCCGGTCGGGGCCAAACCTAACGGCGAGTTGCAGAACGTCGTGCTGCGCGCAAAAGACTTCGGCGGCTTCGGCTTTCACTCGGTGGTGATCGGAACCAGCGGGTCGGGCAAGTCCGAGTTCTTCCTGTCTCTGGTGTACGGCATCGCGCTGACCCACTCACCGGAGACCTTCAACGTGATCTTCGTGGACATGAAGTTCGAATCAGCAGCCCAAGACATCCTCGGTATCCCTCATGTGTCGGCCGCGCTGTCCAACCTCGGTAAGGACGAGCGGCACCTTGCGGAGCGGATGCGGCGCGCCATCGACGGCGAGATCGCCCGGCGCTACCGCCTGTTCAACTCCGTCGGTGCGCGCGACGCCAACGACTACGAGGAGATCCGGCTGGCCGGCCGAGACCTGGAGCCGGTACCGATCTTGCTGGTGGTGATCGACGAATACCTGGAGCTGTTCCAGAACCATCCCAAGTGGATCGACCTGATCATCCACATCGGGCAAGAGGGCCGGGGCGCCAACGTCTTCTTCATGCTCGGCGGTCAGCGCCTGGATCTGTCGTCATTGCAGAAGGTGAAGTCCAACATCGCCTTCCGAGTGGCGCTACGCGCCGAATCGGGGGACGACAGCCGCGAAGTGATCGGCTCCGACGCCGCCTACCACCTGCCGTCGAAGGAGAACGGGTTCGGCCTGCTCAAGGTCGGGCCTCGGGACCTGGAGCCGTTCCGCTGCTTCTACCTCTCAGCGCCCTTCGTCGTCCCCAAACGCAAGAGCTCGACGGGCAAGACCCTGGACATGACCCTGACCAAGCCCCGGCTCTACACCTGGCAGTATCAACCGCTGGATGAGGCGGACGCCCAAGCGCTGCAGGACATGTCGGCCACCGACGCCGAGCCAGACGAGTTCCTGCTGCACCCCGACGGCTTCAAGAAGAAGAAGATCGTCGACGTGCTGCGCGAGTCTCTGATGGCCGCAGACCGCACGGCGCCGCACCTGCCATGGCTGCCCCCTTTGGAGATCTCCGAGCCAGTCGACTCCCTGGTGGCCCGGTTCCGGGGCAAACCGTGGCACGTCGACTACGGCCGCAACCCGGGTCTCGTGTGGCCCCTGGCCGTCAAGGACATCCCCGAGGATGCCCAGCAGCTGATCCACTGCGTCGACGTGTTGCGCAGCAACATCATGGTGGTCGGGGCCAAGAGCCGCGGCAAAACGACGACGCTGATGACCCTGATGTGTTCGGCGGCACTGATGCACTCCCCCGCGCGGGTGACGTTCTTCTGCGTCGGCGGCGCCACGCTGGGCTATGCCGAGACCCTGCCGCATGTGGCCGACATCGTCTCGCCGGCCGACCGCGAGGGTGTGGAGCGCACGGTGGCGACCATGACCGCGCTCATCAGCACCCGGCAGGACACCTTCCGCCGCGACAAGATCGACATCAACGAGTTCCGGGAGCGACGCTTCGGCGCCGGCGATGACAGTCTCGCGGGCACCGACCCCGGCGATCCCTACGGCGACGTTTTCCTGGTGATCGACGACTTCTCCGACCTCTATGCCGCCGACACCCTGCTCGGTGACCGGATCATCGCGCTCAGCGGTGTCGGCCCCGAATACGGCGTCCACCTCATGACCAGCGCGTCCGGCTGGATTCACGGTCAGCGTCAGACGTTGCTACAGAACTCCGACGTACGCATCCAGCTACGGCTCCAGAATCCGGGTGAAAACGAGATGGGCACGGCGTCGCTGGACGCCCGGGACGCGGCCAAACGCACCGTGAACCGGCCCGGTTTCGGGCTGACCGAATCCCTGCACGAGATGCTCATCGGGCTGCCTGAGCTGGCCGCGGACGACGGCTCGCGGATCGGGACCCGCGAGTTGGGAACCCGCGTCGCCGATGTCGCCGGCGTGACCAAGCACGCAACGCTCAAGCGCCTGCCACCCGCCGTCGCCCTGTCGGAGGTGCTGGCCTACGACGTGGCTCAGCGCCCGCCCGCCCAGACCGCCCCATCCATCGCGTTCATGATCGGCGAGCAACATGACCTGCTGCCGGTACCGCTGATCCTGTCCGAACACCCCGGGATGATGATTCTTGGGCGGGCACTGTGCGGCAAGAGTGCCACCCTGGCCGCGATAGGCGAGGCCGTGATGGCGCGGTTCAGCCCAGAAGAAGCCCAGATCACGATCGTCGATCCCAAGACCGGCCCACTGCGTGACCTGCAGGGCCCCGGCTACGTCAACGCCTATGCCTACGACCAGGACGAGATCGACGAGGCGCTCACGGCGTTGGCGCAGCAAATTCTGCTCCCCCGGCTGCCCGCCAAGGGGTTGAGCCAGGAGGAGCTGCGTGCCCTCAAGCCCTGGGAAGGCCCGCGCCATTTTGTCCTGATCGACGACGTGCAGGACCTGCGGCCAGCCCAGATCCATCCGGCCAAGCCACCGGTGGGCGCCGCGTTGTGGAAGCTGATGGAGCGCGGCCGCCAGATCGGGCTGCACGTGTTCACCACCAGGAACTCATCCAACTTCGGACAGTTGGAGATGGACCCCTGGGTCAAGACGCAACGCGCGGCCAAGGTGCCGACCCTGTTCATGGACAACGACCCGCAGAACAAGGTCAATCGGATGGTGCGGGCCCAGGCGCTGCCCCCCGGCCGCGGCCTGTTGGTCAACGATTCCGACGTGGAAGGTGTCCTTATCGGGGTGCCGTCGTCGATGATCCACAATTTCGAGCAACAATAGCCGGTATTTACATAACTACGAACCGGTATTTACATCATGAAGTGACGGCGCGTTAGATCCGGTTTACGATCGACTCCGACCTGCCAACGTCGGCACAGCCACGATGAGGCATCGGGAGGGAATATGTTCTCTGTAGAACCGGAAGCGGTCCTGGCGTCCTCGGGCATCGAAGCGGGGATCACCGCTGAGACAGAGGCGGCCGCAGCATCGGCCAGCCCAGCACTGCTGGGCGTCCTGCCCATGGGTAACGACCCAGACTCCCTGGCGTTCCATGCCGCACTGCTGGCCTCCGGCAGCGAATACCTCGGCATCGTCGCCGAGCATTCCGCCCAGCGCGGGTTGTTCTCCGGAGCACAAGCCACCGCATCGGGTGTGTACGGCGCCACCGAGGCACTGCGAGCCGCCACCGTCGCGCTCGGCGGCTAATCCGTGGCCGACCCGGGGTGGGCCGCCCGCACACCGGAGACCAACGACATGTTGATCAAGTCCGGCGCGGGCATTCCGACCATGCTGACCAACGGGGCGGCATGGACGGCACTCGGCGTTGCCCACCATGCATCGGGAATCGCCTCGGCGATCAACACCGCGCTGACCTCTATCGGATGGGTCGGCGCCGGGTCGGAGGGTTCGGTTCTCAACGCGACCCTGCTGAACGTCGCCCTGCATGGGCTGGCGGGCTGGGTGGACGTCAAGGCGCCCATCGTGGCGGCGGCAGTCGAGGCCTACCAGCTGGCTTACGGAAGCATGCGCACCACCCAGGAGTGCGAGGCGAACCGGGTCGAGACCGCGACCGACTACGGGATCAACCCCTCGGTGCTCGGGGCGTTGACGCCGCGCATCACCTCTCTCGAATTCGAGTACTTCGGCCTGTTCTGGCCCAACAACGCCGCGGTAGGTGCGTCCTACGGGGCAGTCCTGACCGCGCTCACCTCCAGCCTCACGGTCCCTGCGCCGGTCGCTGGTATGGGCGCCTCGCCCGCGGCTCCAGCCGCAGCGGCCAGCGCCGTCGGCCAAGCCGCTTCCCAAGCTGCGGCAGGGGGCGCTATGCGTGCCGCTTACACCGGGACGTCCGGCGCAACCAACGCTGCCGGGCAGGGCGCCAACGCCGCCCAAGGTATGAGCAGTCAGATGAGTTCGATGCTGGGCCCGGTCCAGCAAATCGGCTCATCTCTGATGCAGGCGCCGCAGTCGTTGATGCAGATGCCCCAATCGATGATGAGCCCGATGCAGTCGCTGATGGGCATGTTCATGAATCCGAGCATGCTTGGCGGCGCGCTCAATCCCGCCGGGGCAGGCGGGGTTCCAGCCACGGCGATGCTGGCCAACGCCACAGCCACACCCGGCGCGGCGGGCTTCGGGGGCGGCGGCGCGGGCGCACCCATGTCGGCGTTCACCCGTCCCGTAAGCGCTTTCGAGTCCGGCGGCGGGCGCCCGGTGGGGTTGCGCCCCAGTGGCGCGCTGGGCTCCGTCGAGTCTCAGCGAGTGACGACCACCAACGCCGGAGGAATGGGGGGCATGCCCATGGCTCACGGAGCCGCGGCGGGCGGGAAGGGACAGGGCGATCGGTCCTCCGATCGCGCCAACACGGTACGAGTCGTCGACGACCGGGCCTGACCTGGTTGTTTGCTGAAAACAGGGTGAATCGACACATCTGGAAGGAGCAAATACACTACCGCCAGCTACATCCCGCCGAACCCGGGGGGGTTGCTCTACAACCGAGGAGGAAACGATGGCAGCCATTGTCGTCACGCCCGAACTGATGCGGAACACCGCGTCGAAGTTGTCGCAGCACATCGAACATGCGCAGGCCATCGCGAACCAGTACCTGGCCGACCACGAGAACATCCTGGGGGCAGCGACCTGGGACGGCGGCGGAGCTAAGGCCTCTTATGCCACCGCCGCGCAGATCCATGAAGACATGCAGAAAGTCCTCATCGGTGGCACCCGTCTGACCGAGGGACTCAACCAGGCCGCCGCCCTGATGGAATCCCACGAGTCTCACTCCGCGCACGCCTTCCACTCGCTCTTCGGCGGACAGTCCGCCTAACCCCCGACCTGCACAATCGAAAGGACGACGATCCCCATGGCCTCAAGTGACGGCATTACCTACCATCCCGGCGCCGTCGGCGATCACGCTCACGGAGTGATCAGCAACGCCGGCACCCTCGACCAGATCCACGCGGACTCTCACCAGCTCACCCAGATGCTGACCGAGTACTTCGCCGGGCATGGCGCCACCGGGTTCTTCGAAGCGCAGGCCCAGATGCTTTCTGGCCTGCAGGGCCTGATCGAGACCATCGGCCACCACGGTTCCACGATCGGCTCCGTGTTGGAAGGCGCCATCTCGACCGACCAGACGATCCAGTCGCTGTTCTGATCGACCCGATCGTCATCGAGGTGGGGTGTCTGCTCACGAGCGGACGCCCCACGTCGCGTGTCAGCCCGGCTATCCGCAGGCCCCCGGTAAGGCGAGGGTGACGTGCTGACAACGACACTGGACGGCCTCTGGGTTCTGCAGGCCGTCACCGGGATCGAAACTCTCTGCCCGGAGCTGGGGCTTCGTCCACTACTGCCTCGTTTGGACACCGCTGAGCGAGCCCTGCGCCATCCCATCGCCGACGAGTTGACCGAGATCGGCGTGCTCGACGGCGACGGCGAGGCCGATCCCATGGTCCGGGAATGGCTGACCGTGATCATGCGCCGCGACATCGCGCTCGTGATGAATCTGAGCTTCCCCGCCGACCCCGAGCGCATGACCCGCGTCTCGATCAGCCGGTTCGCCTCCTGGTGGGTGGTGTTGGAACGCTGCGATCACGAGGTGAGGTTGTATCCGGCAGGCAGTGCCACCGACCAGGCCGCGGCCGGAGAGCTCCTGGTAGGCCAGGTCGAGCGGTTGTGCGGCGTCACCGAGGCCGCACCGCTGCGGCCGGTCACCCTGGACACCAAGGAGCTGATCGACCGTGTTCGCGACCAGGACAGTCTGCGGCGCTACCTCGCGTCACAACAGCTCGATATCGACCAGCAGCAGACGGTGGCGATGGCGGCCGATCCGGCGGTCTCCGGGCTGGCCAACATTGTCGCGATTCAGCCGGGCGCTGGTCCCGAGGAGCTGGCCCGCATGGCTATCGGGGATACCGCGGTCCTGATCTCGGACACTCCGGCGGGCCGCGTCTGCGTGGAGAACATCGACACCGGCGGCCGCCTCTTCCAGATCGTTTCCCCGGGGACGCGCACCGATGTCGCGCGGGCGATCCTGCGGCTCATCGCTCGACTGCCCGCCGGGTCCGACTGGCATTCACACCGGCGGGTTGTATGACGGCGAATTCAGTCGTTCACCATTACCGCGCATTACCGCCCACTGGAAGAATCGTTGCAAACACGATATCCGCAGCCGTGTTAACATCACGCACGTGACGAGCCCATGGAATAGCCAGAATATGCCTGAGGAAGGCTCATCCGGGCGGTGGGATCCGGCATCCGGCCACCGCTACCGGGATTCCGTATCGGACTCCATGCGCATTTCCGATCTAGCCACCCCCCGCAAGATTCCCCCTGGTTCGGGTTGGCGCAAACTGGTCTACGTCGTATCGGCGAAAGTCATCAATCCCGGAGAATCTCCGCGCGAGCGTCATTATCGCGATTTGCGCAATAGAATTCGCCGGCATATCCGGCGTCAATACGTGATCACCCTGGTGTCCGGAAAAGGTGGCACCGGTACAACGACCATGACGGCTGCTATCGGCAGTGTGTTCCGGGAGTGCCGCCCAGAGAATGTGATCGCCATTGACGCTGTTCCCGGCTTCGGGACCCTGTCCGATCGTATCGACGAACACCCGCCTGGTGACTACTCGGCCGTTCTCAGCGACACTGACGTCCAGGGCTATTCCGATATCCGCGAGCATCTCGGACAAAATGCCGTCGGCCTGGATGTGCTGGCCGGCAACCGCACTTCGGATCAACTCCGCCCCCTCGTCCCGGCCATGTTCAGCGGGGTGCTGTCCCGATTGCGGCGCACCCACAACGTGATCGTCGTCGACACTTCGGCAGACCTGGAACATCCCGTGATGAAACCGGTGTTGGAGAACACCGACACGCTGGTCTTCGTCTCCGGGATCACCGCCGACCAGTCCCGTCCGGTGCTGCGAGCGGTGGACTACCTGGCATCGCAGGGTTACCACGAGCTGGTGTCACGCTCCACGGTGATCCTCAACCACTCTGCCCCGGGCGAGGACAGCGCCGCGGTCGCCTATCTGACCGAAAGATTCAGCAAGACCGGCGCCACGGTGGAGGTCATGCCATATGACGCCCACCTGTCTAAGGGCGGAATCATCGACGTCCCCAACGAGGTGAAGAAGAAAGCCCGACTGCGGTTATTTGAGATAACCGCGGGTCTGGCTGACAAATTCGTGCCCGACACCGAAAGGTAAGCACGGTGACTTCCCCGACACCAGCCAAAGTCGCTTTTCCGGCACGCTGCGCAGTGAGCCTGGCCTACGACAAACATCTCGTGTCGCAAGTCTTCCCCGCGGGGATTCCGGTGGAAGAGTTTTTCGAGGGAATGGTCGAGCTGCTCGACGAAGATTTGCGGCATCACGGTTTCGACGGTGTGGCACTCCCCCCGGGCAGTTACGAACTGCATAAAGTGAACGGCGTCCGGCTGGACATCACTCGCAGCCTGGACGACCTGGGGGTGCAGGACGGCGACACCCTGGTGCTGGTACCGGTGGTAGGCGGCGATTCCTTCGAACCGCAGTACGAATCCCTGTCCAGCGCCCTGGCCGCGACCGCCCGGCGGCTCGGCGCCCAGCCCGAGATCCGCTGCCAGGAGTGCGGACATAAGGCCGACGAGCAGACTGTGACGCGGTTACTCAACGTGAAGGTCGACCGGATGTTCGCCCCGGTCACCGCGTTGACCGCCGCCCATACCGCCGTTGGGCTGATGGCGTTGGCCGTGGTGGTGCTGTCGGCGCTGGCGGTGCGCGCGCGGATGTTCAGCGACAGTTGGCCCCCCGCGGCTGTTCTGGTCGGCGTGGGCGCACTGCTGGCTCTCGGGGCGGCAGTGATCCGGCGGAACTGGTCTGCCCGTGATGACCTCTTCAGCGGGTTCGGCTGGCTCGCGGTTCTCGCGCTGTCCTGCGCAGCTTTATGCGCGGCACCCGGGGCGTTGGGAGCCCCTCACCTGATGATCGGGGTGACGGTCCTGGCGTTAGGCGCGATCGGCCTCAGCGTGCTGCTTCGTGCACAGACAGCGGTTGCCACCGCGATCGTGACGGCCGCGGGAATCGGCGGCGCGGTGGCGCTGGCCCGGATGTGGCATCCGGTATCACCCCCGGTGATCGGTATCTGCACGCTGCTGGGGCTGCTGATCCTGTTGCGCATGTCGCCGACGATCGCCTTGTGGGTGGCGCGCGTCCGGCCGCCGTACTTCGGCTCGATCACCGGACGAGACCTGTTCGCCCGCCGCGCCAATATGCCCATCGACACGGTCTCCCCCGTGACACCCGAAGAGGACGACGACGAGGACGACTTGGTCGATATCTCGGCGCGCGGCGCGGCAATCGCGGCCTCGGCGCGGTTGATCAACGCGGTGCAGGTCGGCATGTGCGTCGCGATCGCCGCGACGCTGCCGATTGCGGTCTGGATGGTCTTGATCCCAGGTGGGCCCCGACAACGCGGTGCGGTGGCACTCTGCGGGCTGGTGGCGGGCCTGTTCATCACCCAGGGGCGCGGTTTCGCGGGTCGCGTTCAGGCGATAGCCCTGGTGGGCGGGGCTTGCACGGCGGTGCTCACTGGAATCGTCAAGTATGCGCTGGCCAGCCCCGGTGACACCGCTGCCGGCTTTCTCTGGCCGGCTGCCGCCATAGCGGTCTTTGCGGGTCTAGGGGTGGCGGCCGGTCTGCTGGTCCCCGAAACCAAGTTCGTGCCGTGGATCCGGCTGGCGGTCGAATGGCTTGAGGTGCTGGCGTTCATTGCGGTGGGGGTGCTGGGCGCGTGGCTGGGAGGACTGTTCGTGTGGGTCCGCAACTGAGTCGGCTGCGGGCCGTCGGTGCGTCAGTCACGGCGGCCCTGCTCGTAGTGAGTCTGTCCGGCGGGGCGCCGGCCGCACAGGCCATCGAGCCGCCTTCGGTCGATCCGGCCCTGGTTCCCGCGGACGGGCCTCCCGGGCCGGACCAGCCAATGCGGCGCTCGAACTCCTGCAGTGTGCCGATCACGGTCAGCAATCCCGATGTGGCCCAGCTGGCGCCCGGATTCGACATGCTGGGCATCTCCGCGGCCTGGCAGTACTCCACCGGTAATGGGGTCCCGGTGGCTGTGATCGACACCGGCGTTACCCCGAACCCCCGGCTACCCGCCGTGGCGGGCGGCGACTACATCATGGGCGGCCCAGAGGGACTGGACGGGTTGCAGGACTGCGATGCGCACGGCACCATCGCCGCGTCGATCATTGCCGCGGCCCCCTTGGGCGTACTGCCGATGCCGCGCCCGATGCCGGAGGTCCCCGCATTTCCCCCGCCGGCCGGTCCGCCACCGAGTATCGGCGTGCCGCCGCCACCGGCCGACGTGCCGGGACCGCCGGCTCCGCCGCCGCCCCCCGTGCCGGTGACCATCACGCAGGTGGCACCGCCCCCGCCGCCACCGCCGCCCCCGCCGGAGGAGGGCGCAATGGCACCGGCCTCTGGCCCGGCCGATCCACAAACCGAGGACGAGCCCGCTGTCCCCCCGCCCCCGCCGGGCGCCCCCGACGGCGTTGTCGGCGTGGCACCGCACGCCACCGTCATCTCGATCCGCCAGTCGTCCCGGGCGTTCGAGCCGGTCAATCCGCAGCGGTTCGGCTATGACGACGAGCGGGTGAAGGCAGGCACGCTGGCCACCTTGGCCAGGGCCGTCGTGCACGCGGCCGACATGGGCGCCAAGGTCATCAACATCTCGGTGACCTCCTGCGTTCAGGTGGCAGCCGGGCTCGACCAACGGGTGCTGGGAGCGGCCCTGTGGTACGCCGCGACGGTCAAGGACGCGGTGATCGTCGCGGCCGCCGGGAATGTCGGGGAGGCCGGCTGTGCCGACAACCCGCTGTTCGACCCGCTGAATCCGGCCGACCCGCGGGACTGGAATCAGGTCAAAGTGATCTCCAGCCCGTCCTGGTTCTCGGACTACGTCTTGTCCGTCGGTGGGGTGGACGCCACCGGTGCGCCGATCGACAAGAGCATGGCCGGGCCCTGGGTGGGAGTGGCCGCACCGGCCACCCACGTGATGGGGCTGTCCCCGCAGGGCGGCGTCCCGGTCAACGCCTACCCGCCGATTCGGGTGGGCGAGAAGAACATGCCGTTTTGGGGCACCAGCTTCTCGGCCGCCTATGTCAGCGGCGTGGCCGCCCTCGTCCGGGCGAAGTATCCGCAACTCACCGCTCATCAGGTCATCTATCGGATCACCCAGACTGCACACAATCCGCCCGCCGGAGTAGACAACCGAGTGGGGTACGGGCTGGTCGACCCGGTGGCGGCGCTGACCTTCAACGTTCCGGTGGGCGCAGCGCTGGCACCGGGTTCCCAGCAACGAGTGCTTACCCCGGCGCCACCGCCGCCGCCTCCGGACCATCGAGCCCGCACCGTCGCGCTGGGCTTTCTCGGCGTGATTGCCGCAGCGGTCCTGGCCGCTGCGATCACCGCGCGCATCAGGAGGGCCACCAGATGAGCCCGAACCGTACCCGGCTCACGGGGTTCACCCCATCGAGTAACCGGCGCCTGCTGTGCGCGGCGGCCATCGCCCTGGCCGGACTGGCGGGTTGGGCCCTGGGCGGAATGGTCGGTGCCGCTGTCACGATCTCGCTTGCGGTGCTGGTCGTCCTGGTGCCCTGGTGGGGTCAGCCGGCGTGGTCGTGGGCCGTGCTGTGGTTGCGACGCCCACCCAAGACCGCCTGGAGTGAGCCGATCACCGTCGCCAACAACCGGGCCGGAGGTGGAGTTCGTATTCACGACGGCGTGGCGGTGGTGGCGGTCCACCTGCTGGGCCGCCCGCACGCAGCCACGGTGGCCACCGGATCGGTGCACGTGGAGACCGACAACGTGGTGGACGTCGCCGACCTGTTTCCGATGCTGCGCCATGCGCTCGGGCTCGAGCTGGAGTCGATGAGCGTGATCAGTATCGGCGCGCGGCGCGCCACCACCGGCGACTTCCCGCGGGTCTACGACGCCGAGATCGGTACACCGCCCTACGCCGGCCGGCGGGAGACCTGGCTGCTGCTGCGTCTTCGGGTCATCGACAACACCGCTGCCCTGCGCTGGCGCACCACACTGGGCGCAACCGCGGTCGGCGTCGCGCAACGCGTCGCAGGCCTGCTGCGATGCGAAGGACTGCGCGCCCGGGTGGCCACCGCCAGCGACCTGGTCGAACTGGACCGGCGAGTGGGTGGTGGTCCCGTTCTGAGAGGCGCCGAGCGGTGGAAGACGCTGCGCACCGAGGCCAGCTGGGTGACGACCTACGCCTATCCTGCTCGCCAGGTCAGCGCCACGCTGCTCGCGCAGGCCTGGACCCTGCCGGTCGACGAAGTGATCCAGAACATCACGGTGTTTCCGGACCGAACCTGCACGGCCACCGTCACCCTGCAGACGCCGCAACCGGCCCCCACTCCTCCTGCAGTGGTCCTGCGCCGGCTCAACGGCGAACAAGCCGCGGCGGTGGCGGCGAACATGTGCACCCCCCGACCACGGTTGCGCGGCCTGAAACCCGGTCGGTTGCCCGCCAGCCTGCCCATCGAGATCGGCCCCTCGGGCGTCCTCGTAGGCAAGCTGGCCAACGGCGACCGGTTGATGGTGCCGCTGACCGACTCCGGTGAGTTGAGCCGGGTATTCATCGCCGCCGAAGACCTGATCGCCAAACGCATGGTGATTCGTGCTGTCGGCGCCGGTGAACGGGTCTGCGTGCACACCCGGGACAGGGCACGCTGGGCCAGCGTTCGGATGCCGGAGGTTTCCCTGGTCGGAGAGTCTCGGCCCACGCCCCGGACCACGGTCAGCGTGGTCGACGGACCGATCGCTCCATCTCCGCGGCCCGCGACGGTGATCACCGTCGCCCCGCCCGGAACACCGCCCCCACCGCCGGACGCCGTTGAGGTCAGCATCGAGCAGATCGACCGCAACGCGGTACGAGTTGCGGCCGGCGGAAAATCGTGGCTGGCTACGGTGGAGTTGTTCCGGGCTGAGAACCGGTATTGCAGCTCGGAGGCGCTGGCACCGATGCCGTCGCGATGACCATCGGCAGCCGGCTGACGTACCTGAACGCGCAACAGAGGACGACAAACATTGAGTGACCTGCTGGCGGCTCGGCGGCACTTCGACCGAGCCATGGTGAGCATGGACACCCGCTACGGTTCTCCCGAGGCCTTGGCCCACTTCGTCGCGGCAACCGAGGCCGACCCCTCGATGGCTGACGCCTGGTTGGGCCGTATCGCCTGCGGCGACACCGACCTGGACACCCTCCAGCGCCTCTACGCCAACAGTGACTGGCTGCACAAGGAGACCGCTCGGCTGGGCCGGCACTTGGCCGCCCAGATTCCGTTGGGCCCGTACCTGTCGATCACGGTGACTGACGCCTCGCACGTGGGCCTGGCCTTGGCCTCGGCGCTCACCGTCGCCGGCGAGTTCGCGCGCGCCGACGCCCTGCTGGCAGACCCCGGTCTGCTGGACAGCTGGGTGAACCATCAATGGCACCAGTTGGGCCGCGCCTACCTGATGTTTGTGACCCAGCGCTGGCCTGATCTGCTAGCCGTGGCAGCAGAAGAGTTGCCCGCCCGCGCGATCGTCATGCCCGCCGTCACGGCGTCGCTGTGCGCACTGGCCGGCTATGCGGCCGCACATCTGGGTCAAGGTCGGGTGGCGCTGGACTGGCTGGACCGCGTAGACATCGCCGGCCAGACCCGCTCCTCGGAGCGCTTCGGGGTGGGGGTGCTGACTGCGTCGATCAACCCTGGCGAAATCCCCTTGCTGGCTGCCGATCTCGCCTATCTGCGCGGCATGATTCACCGCCAGCTCGGGGAGGAGGATCTCGCTCAGGTCTGGTTGTCCAAGGCCGCCATCAACGGTGTGCTGACCGAACCGGCCAAAGCGGCACTGGCCGAACCCAATCTGCGTCTAGTGGTCACCGAAGAGAGGCTCATCGACAGTCGCAGCGACCGCTGGGACGCCGGTTCGGCAAAGAGCCGAGCGGAACTCGACGAGGACAACGCGTTGGGCCGGCGCGCCGAGCTGCTGGAGCAAGGCCGCGCGGAGCTGGAGAAGCAGGTCGGGCTGGCGGAGGTCAAACGCGCGGTGCGGGCTTTGGAGGACCAACTTGAGATCCGGGCCATGCGGCTCGAGCACGGCCTGCCGGTGGAGGGCCAGACGAACCACATGCTGTTAGTCGGCCCGCCTGGCACAGGCAAGACCACCACCGCAGAGGCGCTCGGCAAAATCTACGCCGGCATGGGGATCGTGCGCAATCCAGAGATCATCGAAGTGCGCCGCTCCGACTTCTGCGGCGAGCACATCGGATCGTCTGGTCCCAAGACCAATGAACTGATCGAAAGAGCTTTGGGCGGAATCCTTTTCATGGACGAGTTCTACTCCTTGGTGGAGCGGCACCAGGACGGCACTCCGGACATGATCGGCATGGAAGCAGTCAACCAACTGCTCATTGCGCTCGAGAAGCACCGATTCGACTTCTGCTTCATCGCGGCAGGTTACGAAGACCAGGTCGATAGTTTCCTGACCGTCAACCCCGGGCTGGCCAGTCGGTTCAATCGCAAGATCCGCTTCGAGTCGTACTCTCCGGAGGAGATTGTCGAGATCGGTGAGCGTTACGGATCCAGCCGCGCGACGGTGCTGAATTCCGATGCCCGCCAGCGATTTCTAGAGATGGTAGCGGTGATCCGCGGCTACGTCAGCCCGCGGGGCGAGCACGGCATCAACGTCCTGCACAACGGCCGGTTCGCCCGCAATGTGATCGAGGAAGCGGAGCTGGCCCGCGACACTCGGGTGGCCGCGCAGAAGCGCGCCGGGCAGTCGGTGACCATCGACGACCTCACCACCCTCACCGCAGCCGATATCGCCTCGGCAGTGCGTACCGTCTGCGACTCCAACCGCGAGATGACTGCCCTGAATTGGTAGAACGGCGTCGCCCGTCAGAGTGAGCCGGCGCCGTAACGTGCCGCGAAGTCGGACTGGGCTTCCTCGCGCAGTGCGGCGAACACGAGGTTGAGCCGATCCGCCAGCTCACCGTGCGTGTAGTCGCTGACCACGCACGGGTGCAACGTCAGCTCAAGGAGCCTGCCGTCGGCGTTGGCGACAGCACGGACGTCACCCAGATCGACGCTATACGTGGTGTTCTCAGCTTCGGCGACCAGCGCCTCCCACTTCTCGGCGGCCGCGCGCAGATCCTGCAATACAGACTCAACGAGGTCCTTGTCGCTGAGTTCCGCGCGGCTCTCCGCCCCCGACATGGGCTAAGTATGTCCAGCCGCTGTGAGCAGCGTCAATTCATCCTTGCCGATCACGACTGCAGATCCCACTGCCCGACGGGAGGTGCGACCATTGCCCGAAACCAGCTGTAGTGGTAGTTGGCCGACACCGTATCTCCGGTCGCGATGGCTTCGGTGGCTGCCAGCAACATGCAGTTGAGCACCAGGGCAGTGTCAGCGTCGGGATACTGCGCCAACAGCTGGTAGCGCAGGGTGTCCAGATGTACACGCAACAAGTCGATTTCGGCATCCACGACCCCGGTACCTGCCGAGCCAGCCTTGGCCAGGGTATTCACCATCCGGGGTAGCCCTTCGCGCCAGTGGGTGGCTTCACTGAGCTGCCAGCCGAGATCGCGGACGAGTGGCAGCTCGCGGGGCGTGACCGAGGTTTCGGTGGCGGCGAAGTCACTCGCCCAGCCGAGGCGATCGCCGGGGCGGTAGCTGACCGACTCTGTCGCGCCGCTGAGCATCTCGGTGACTGTGCCGATACGGCGGCCGGGTTCGAGTAGCTGCACCGCGGCCGGCAGCTCGATCCCTGATGGGACCCATCCGTGCGCGATGTCGGTGATCAGTCGAGTGGCGCCGTCGGCGAAGACGCCTATCGCCCAGCGCAGTCCGGGCTCCTGACGCGCGACGAAGGCCAACAGGCGCTGCAATCGCCGGTCGCTGGGTTCGGCGACCGGTGTCTCGGGCGCAGTGGCGACGACGGGTGCCGCAGGAATGATGAGCTCTGCCTCGAATCCCCCTTCGGGGATCAGCGGCTGAAACAGCTCCGGCCACTCCCACGCCGGTGCCACCTCGGGCACCTCCGGTGCCTCCGGTGCCTCCGGCTCGGGCAGGCCCGGGGTAAACGGCGCGGGGTCGGCACCGTTCTCCGGCAGTCGATGCCGGCTCTGCGGGGCGGAAGTTTCGGGAGCCTGCCCCGGTGCGTCGACCGTGCGGGGCGCTTCGGAGGGATCCGCAGGAGCCTGCGCGGCCGGACCCGCAGCCGGTGGCGAAGCGAGACTGACGTACTCCGTGCCGAACTCCAGGGCTTCCTTGTGGAGTTGACGGACCGTCGACTCGACTCGGAGGACAGCGAAAGCCCTGGCCACATTGATGACCCGCGTCTCGGCGGCCTGGCGGGCCGGTCCAGTCAACTCGGACCGGCTGATCACGTGCAGCTTCTCGTTGGCTGAATCCGCTATTCGTTGCAGGTCGGCGTTGAGATAGTCCGCGAGTGGGGCCGTCTCGGGCGTAGTGGTCGCCAGTTCGGCGGGCCACAGGCCACCGAGGACCCAGGAACTGCAGTCGACCGGAGCGCTGAAGGCCGGGATCGCCAGTGATTCCCGCGCAGCGTTCCGGAGACGCTGGCGCGCCGACAGCCGACCGAAGAGTGCCACCGCGCCAGCGTACCGTTGCCGTCTGGGCGCATCTGCCCGAATTCGACTCGGCTCGGCGCGTCGGCCACGGGTTCCTCCACAACCGGTGTGCGCGGTGAATTGTCAGCTCACGTACCGCTCGGTAGCGTGCAGATCGTGGCTGATGTCGGGTCCCCTGGAGCGGGGTGTGCAGCGCAGTTGAGCGAGGTCCTCGCCTTGCTGGAGCGAGCCCGAAATCTGTTCGGCAACACGATCGTTGATCCACCCGCCGACATCGTCCCCGACGCCGATGCGGCCGGAAAATGGGTGCTCTAGCGAGTGCCCTCGGAACCCGAGTGCAGTGTGTGCGCCAGGAGCCGCTCGGTCGCCACGCGAAGATCGTCGGTGGTTGGTACTGCCGCCGAGGGCGTGTGCCCCGACGTGACGAGCTCGCCGCGGATCTCTAACGCCGCCTTGAGAAACGAGACATCCGCGGTCAGGACGATGGCCTCTGCGAGGCGGCGCACATCGGTGCCCATCACCGCTTCGGTCAGCACGACACTGTGTAGATAGCCGCCACGACACGACCGGAACAGCACGTCACCACTGGGATGCGCGGTGTCGAAGTCTGGATTCGGCTCGGTCATCGGGACCCATCGGTGAGGTGCCCGAAGGCCTCACCCGCGTCATCTTCGTGCGTATTCCACGCCGACACCGCCCGATGCAGGTTGTCCGACACCGCAGAATGTTCGCTGGACTGGTCGTCGTAGCAGTTCTTGCGCGCCTCCAGCAATGAACTGGCTGCCTGCCGGAAGTCGTCGTAGATCGGGCCAAGCGAATTCAGTGTCGCCTCAATGGCCTCGTGCGACGACGACACCGTGGACAGGTAGTCCGCGACCGCCTGATGGTTGCCTGCGGCGTTGGTCAGAACGTCGGGGTTGACGTGGATTCTCTCGGGCATGTTCTACCTTCCTGGCTCATCGACGATGCCGGTTAGCGCCGGGTTTTTCAAGGTCAGTAACGCATTGAGGGCCGTCGCCGGCCTGGTCGCGGCCGGCGACGCGGCCACTTCCGGTTCCCGGACGAAGGCCGGCGGGTGCTGCCAACCCAGGAAGCCCGGGCCGTGCAGGTTTGTCACCAGGTGAACCTGTCCGTCGAGCAGCGCCTTGCCGTCACCCACAGCGAGAGCGTGGCGGTCGGTGAAGACTCCGATATCTCCTGGCCGCAGGCTAGCGGCATCGACCGCCGCAACTACTGGCGTTCCCGGCGGAGGCACGTCAATTCCCTGACTCCGGAATGCCTCCACGACTGGACGGCCGTCGGCGACCGCCTGCATCGCCGCAGCAAGCCGCGGGTCAGCCACCGTCGTGGTCTCGCCGTCGGGCAATCGGACGACCACCGGTCCCTGCTCCCCCTCATCCGGCGCCGAATCGTCCCCGCCCGTTCCGCTGCCTTCTGACCCCTCCGACGGATCGACGCCACGGGCGTCCTCGGGCGGGAACTCGTCCTCACCGGGCAGGCCATCGCTACCCGGGCCTGCAGCCAGACCGGTCCACGGAAGGCCTGCCGGCATGGCGGCTGGCAACCCGCCGAAGCCCGGGCCGTCTGAACCCAGGCCCGGCACCATGGGACTCGCGAACTGCGGCAGACGCTGGGCTGCCTCAGGGAACTCCGTCCCCGCGTCGTCCTCGAGTGGCTCCAGGTACGGATCAATCTCGGGCTCCGGGCAGGGCTGCTGGGTGTCCGCACCGGCCGGCGGCGCCTCCTCGGTGGGCTGTTGGCTGTCACTGTCGACCGGAGCCGGGTCGCCGCGCTCGGTGGGCATCGCGTGATAGAGCCCGGTCAGGGCGGCGGCCAGTGCAGCCTTAGATGTGTCGTCGTCGTTGGCCTGCTCGACCGTGGCGATGATCTCGCCCAGTTTGGCGATCAAGAACCTGTGGAATTCGCGCGCTCCTGAGGCGGTGCTCAAGTCCCAGGATGCTGCGGCGGCGGCGATCTCCGTCTCGAGATCGTCGAGCCGCCGGCGACCTTCCGCCGTCGTCTTGTGCGCACTTCTCAGCGCCTCGATGATGCGCCGATCGAACTCCGCCGATGTCGACAGCTGTTGCGCCAGAGCCGATTCGGCTGCCCTCATGGCCCGGGCGGACCTGCCCAGCTGTTGGTCGCCGATCCTCGGATATGCCGAGTACAGGCGGTCGAGGACCTCGTCGTAGCCCGCCGGAGGCAACGGCAACGTCAGGGCTGCCTGGGCTAGGCGCGTCGGCTCGCCCGCACCCGCGACCATGTGGATGCGGTCGATCGCATCAAGCACATCGTCGCGGGTTGCCATCTGCTCAGCCCCATGCCGCTGCGGTGGGCTGACGCTCGGGGGCTGGCCGCTCCATGGCCGGTGACTGTACCGACGCCCGTTGGAGCCGACAATTCACCCGAAATCCCCTTGCGGAGAAGTCGATCACGGCACCGGGCGGCGGATCGCCACGTAGGCGCCCAGGGGGCTGATCTGCACGGTGGCTCCGGCGTGCGGAGCCTCAACCACCCGGTTTCCGCCGATCGCCAGCTGCACGTGTCCCGTGCTGGGGAAGACCAGGTCGCCGGGTCGGACCTGGGAGCGCGGCACCGGTATTCCGTCGTTGATCTGCGTGTAGGTGGTTCGGGACAGGGGCACACCCGCCTGGCGGTAGGCCCACTGGGTCAGTCCGGAGCAGTCGAATCGATCGGGACCGGTGGCGCCCCAGACGTAGGGGCTGCCCAGCCGCGACAGCGCAGCCCGGACGGCCAGGCCGGCGCGAGTATTGGGCAGCTTGCCGTGATCCAGCCCCAGCATCCGGCGCCGGGTCCGCCGGTAACGCAACCGTCGCAGGCCCGCGTGGTGCGCTCGCGCACGGTGACGTGTCGCTGCGATATGGGACTGCTGGGCACGCAGTCGAGCCGCGCGCCGGCGCATGGCCTCCCGATACGCAAGCGGGCTGTCCGCAGCGGCCGCCGCGTCGGCTCGAGCCTCGGCGATCACGCCGTCGGTGCGGGAACGGGCGCGGGCGTGATCGGCGACTGCGGCTGCCACCAGGGCGGTCGCCGCGGCGTCGGTCCGAGCGTTGGCCAACAACAGATCCCGTTGCGCCAGAACCGTCTGCCGATATTGGTCGTGACCCGGCCCGCTATCGAGAATCGCGTTCTGCGTGAGGGTATGGGCGTAGCGAGTCAGGTCTGACGTCAGTGACACCGGCTGCGGGCTGCCCGCCAACAATTCCTTGGCGCGCATCAGTAGCTCCAACTCACCATTGCTCACCGCTATCCCCCTTCGTCGCCACCAGCTGTCCCGAGGGGCCCGTCGGCGAAAGCGCGTACTTGCGCCAGCGCGCCCGGCGGAACAACACCCCTGTTGCGGATGTCCCACATCTCCTCGGCATTGACGCCGAGCAACGCCGCGATCACCGGCTCAGGCAGCGACGAGCGTGTGCATGCCTGGTCGAACCGGGCACTGAGGCTCGCGGGCATCCGCTGCAACAGGTCCTCCCGGATGGCCTCCAGAGACCGCAGGTGGGCCATCAGCCGTCCTGCGTGGTCAGCACCTGCGTTAACGGCAACGCGCCATGAGCTGGCCGCGAGCATCTCCGCCTTCACGCACTGCGCGATCACGGAAAGAATATACGTTTCGTATTCGTCTGATGCTTCCGACGGCAGTCGAGCGATCACCGAACGCAGCGCGTCGAGCTGCGCTTCCGCATATCCCTCAAGCACTTGGGTGTCGCTGTGGCGCTCCACGACGATTGCCCCGGCGGGGCGCGCGGCAACGACCCGAGGCCCGGTCGCAGCGATCAACTGCTCCAGTTCGGCCTCGGCGTCGTCGGCCACCAACAGGCGGGAGTAGGTGCCGGGCGGCAGGCCGAGCCCATTTTCAACCTTCTGAACTGTGCCTTTGTGGGGTTTGCGGGCGCCCCGCTCAAGGTAGCTCAAACCCATGACGCTGATCCCGGTGGCCGCCGCGAGGTCCGCCAACGACCAGTCGCGCGCCTCACGGAGTGCCCGGATGGCCGCGCCCGCCGCTTCGCGGCTCATCGTTGCGCCCCGGCCATGGACGGATCGTACACAGCCCACCCCCGCTCGACTTACATATATGTTTTTATCGCCCTTCTGTTGCGATCTCCCCGTCGTGTGTATACGTTTCTATCTACGTTCTTGGTCCGTCTACAGGAGGTCTTCCCCATGGCACCCCCCTGCACCACAAACCCCGAGCTGTGGTTCGGCTACCCCGACGCCGACGGGGCCGACGGCGCCGCGAAGGCCCGGGCCTATGAACAGTCCGCCACCGCGGCCCGGCTGCAGTGCTTACGCCGCTGCCCGCTCGCCCAGCAACGCCGATGCGCGGCGCTGGCTGTGGAATGCCGCGAGGAATACGGCGTGTGGGCCGGCGTGAAGCTGCCAGGCGGTCAGTACCGCAAGCGCGCCGAGCTGGCCCGCGCCCACGCGGTGCTGCGGGCGATCGCCAGCGGCGAGATCAACACCCGCGAACTACCCGACAATCAGGCGCTGCTGGCCAGCCATGAGAGTCAGGCGCCGGTATTGCCTGCGACGATTTTTCACCTGCCCGGCGGCACTCTCGGTCCCCGCTCAGCGGCCTGACCACGGCATGAGTCGGTAGGATCATGCCGGCGGCGTGACGCGCAGTGCGGAGGTGGACAGTTGAGCAATCTGGAAGCCACCTCGAATGAGTTCGCCTGTGCGGCAACGCCAGCAGATCACATCGAGGTGCTGCAGGCCCGCGATGTTCCACTCGGCGGAGGCCGCGCCCTCCACGTGCGCCGAACCCTGCCCCAGCGGGAGCGCTCGCTCATCGGTGCCTGGTGCTTCCTTGACCACTACGGCCCGCACCACGTGACCGTCGGTGGCGGCATGGACGTACCCCCGCACCCGCACACCGGGCTGCAGACGGCGAGCTGGCTGTTCAGCGGGTTGATCGAGCACCGGGACAGCGGTGGTGTGCACGCCCTGGTGCGCCCCGGAGAGTTGAACCTGATGACCGCCGGCGCCGGCATCTGCCACTCCGAGGTCTCTGTCGACCCGGTGTCGGCACCGGTGCTGCACGGCGTGCAGCTGTGGGTGGCCTTGCCTGATACCGCGCGCAACACCGGGCGCGCCTTCAATCATTTTGTTCCCGAGCCGGTTTCGCTGCCCGGCGCCTCGGCCTTGGTGTTTCTTGGTGAGCTGGCCGGCTACCGCTCCCCCGTCGCGTCATTCACTCCCCTGCTGGGCGCCCAACTCGACCTGGAACCGCGCACCACCCTGGACCTGGACGTCGACCCGGCATTCGAGCACGGTGTGCTGTGCGACCAGGGACCGGTGCTGCTGGGTGGTGCACGCCTGGGGGTGGGCGAGCTGGGCTACCAAGGACCCGGCCACCGCGTCCTTGCGCTGCGCAACACCGGCGACTCCCCCGCCCGGATCCTGGTGCTGGGCGGTGAACCGTTTCGCGAGGAGCTGGTGCTGTGGTGGAACTTCATCGGCCGCAGCCATGAGGAGATCGTCGAGTTCCGCCACCGATGGCAAGAAGGCGACCCGCGCTTCGGCCACGTCGAGGGCTATCGGGGCCGACTGGATCGCCTGCCGGCCCCCACCATGCCCCCGCTACGACTGCGTCCGCGCCGGCCCAGCACCGGGTAACCCGGCGCCTAGCGAATAGTGCCGGCGCCCGGGATCAGCGGGAGGTCCAGGGCCGTAACCCAGCCCGGCGCAAGGTCATTGACCGCCGGCACCGCGTTGAGCGCCCGCATACCGGTGGCCAGGCAGCCCGCCGTCGCGGCGTCACGTCCCGAGCCGTCGGTGAAGTGGAACGCGGTCTCCTGCGAAATGCTGGGGGTGCCCTCGATGTCCACCCGGTAGACGTCGTCGCGCGTGCCCGCGGGCCAATCCGGCGCGGCGTCTTTGCCGATCCGGTTCACATGCTCGAGCTGGATGCGGGTTTCACCCCGATAAACACCGTTGATGGTGAACCGCACCGCCGCGACCTGCCCCGCGGCGATCACCCCCTTGGCGGTGCTGCGGTCGTTCGGGGTCACCCAGGTGTCCCAGGTGGTGGTGATCTCGTCCAATTCGATCCCGGCGGCATGCGCGATCATCGGCACCGTGCCACCCCAGGCGAAGATCAGCACCTCGGGGATCTTGAGCACCGGCTGGAAGTCGGGGTCGCGGCCGATTCCCATCTCGTTCTCGTAGTCACCGGTGTAATTGGTGTAGTCCAACAACTCCGAGGCGCGCACCTTGCGCACCTCGGCGCACACGCCCATCAGGGTCATGGGGAACAGGTCGTTGGCGAAGCCGGGATCGATTCCCGTGGTGAAGCACGATGCTCCGCCGTCCTGGCAGGCCTGGGTGATGGGCGTCAGCAGATCGGGCGGATTGAGCTTGAGGTCAGGCCACACCCATGGCGTCATCGCGGTGGAGCAGACGTCGATGCCGGCCCGCAGGAAGCGTGAGATCAGCGCGATGTTGTCGGCGGCGTGCGCGGCGGTGGGGCCGTAGTGCACCAAGGCGTCGGGGGCCAGCGCGATCAGGGCGTCGACGTCGTCGGTGGCGGTGATGCCCACCGGGGCGATTCCGCAGATCTCGCCGGCGTCGCGGCCCACCTTGTCCGGGTCGCTGACGCCCACACCCACCAGCTCGAACAGCGGATGTTTGACGATCTCGGGTATGACGAGCTTGCCGACAAATCCGGTGCCCCATACCACAATTCGCTTCGTCAACTCCGGTCCTTTCGTTGTTCGACGCGCCTCGAAGATCAGGGGGTGAGCAAGACCTTCACCACGTCACCGGAGCGCGCGGCCACCGCACGGTAGGCCGCGGGCGCGTCGTCCAGCGCCATCTCGGTGGTGAAGATCCCGTCCACCGACAGTCGCCCGGACTGCAACAGCGGAACCAGCGTCGGCCAGGTCTGCTGCACCGGTGCGGTGGTCATCCGCAGGGTGACGCTGCGCAGCAGGGCCGGCAGTGCCGGAAACGGGAAGGGCTGGAGGTCATGGACGCCCACCACCGACACCGTGCCACCGGCGCGCACCGCGGTCAGCGCGTCAGACATCGTGGTGTCGGAGCCCACGGCGTCGATCACCGCGTCCACGCCCACCCCGTCGCTCAGTTCCATGGCCGCCGCGGTGGTGGGCGGCGTGGCCGGAGTCACGCCCATCAGGGCGGCCCGGTCCCGGCGCTGGCGTACCGGATCGATACCCAGAACGGTTGCGGCACCCAGGAATAGGGCGCTGCGCGCCGCGCATAGTCCCACCGCGCCCAACCCGATCACCGCTACCGTGCCGCCGACGGGGATATCGGCACGCAGCGCCGCCGCCCAGCCGGTGGCGAGATTGTCGGTGAGCAGCAGGGCTTCGGCGTCCAGGATGCCCTCGGGGATACGCGCCAGCTGGAAGTCGGCGCCCGGCACGGCGAGCAGCTCTGATTGCGCACCACCCAGCAGGCCCGATCCGAAGATCTGTGGGCCGGAATGGCACCGGATGGGGTCGAGGGTGCCGCACCCTGCGCAGTGCCCGCAACCCGCGACCGAGGACACCATGACTCGGTCGCCGACGCGCACCGAACGGACCTCGGAGCCGACCTCGACGACGGTGCCGATCGCTTCATGACCCAGCGCCACCGGGTCGAAGATCGGGTATTCGCCTTCATAGAAGTGCAGGTCGGAGCCGCAGATCGCGGACGCGGTCACCTCCACGACGGCGCCGTCGGCACCGGGCAGCTGCGGGTCGGGGCGGGTGTCGACCCGGACCGAGCCGGGTCCATCGATCACCACACTGCGCATTGCCTATCCTCCAGATCCCTCAGCGAGCGCCTGTACTTTGCCGAGCACGTCGGGGTACCTCTTCAGGTGCGCGCCGCCGTTGACGTCGAATGCCGCTCCCGTGATCCAGCTGGCGCGTTCGGAGGTCAGAAACTCCACCGTCGCGGCGATGTCGTCGGGGACCCCCGAGCGTCCCAGTGGGGTGTTTTCGAGGTACTCGTCGGTGAGGCCCGGCACCATGGCCAGGCCCGCGACCAGGGGAGTGTCCACCAGGCCGGGGGAGACGGCGTTGACCCGGATGCCGCGGGGCCCCAGTTCCAGGGCGGCCACCTGGACCAGCATCAGCACCCCGGCTTTGGCGCTGCAGTATGCGGCCATCGTGGTGCCGGGCTGGCGCCCGTTGAGGGAGGAGATCGCCACCACGCTGCCGCCGTCTTCGAGGGTGCGGGCCGCATGTTTGATCACCAGCATGGTGCCGGTGAGGCAGACGTCGAGGGTGGTCTGCCAGCCGGACAGTTCGATGTCGGCAATGGGGCCGATGATCGACAGGCCGGCGCAGCTGACCGCGGTCCGTACCGGCCCACGTTCGCGGGCGGCCGCGAAAGCCGCTGCGACGCTGGCCTCGTCGGTCACGTCTGCGGCCACGGCGCTGGCCGCGTCACCGATCTCTGCAGCCCGCGCCCGTGCGGCCTCTTCGTTGACGTCGGCGATCACCACGTGATCCCCCCGCGCGACCAGGGCCTGCGCGGTGGCCAAGCCGATCCCGGACGCACCGCCGACGATCAAGGACACGGGCTTGGGGGCTGGCATGGTCACACTCCCGTTGTGGTGGTGGTTCGGTAGCTGCGCTCCCGGTCGGGACGCACCCACAGGGCGTCTGCTCCGACGTCGGTGCCGTGGGCCGCCAGCACCCGCTTGAGCACCTTGTTGGTGGCGGTCGCGGGCAGTTGAGCGGTCAGCCGGACATAGCGGGGCCAGGCCTTGGGGGAGAGGTCTTCTTGGGCGGCAAGGAATTCGGCGAAGTGGGCTTCGGTCAGTTGGGCGTCGTCACGCAGCACCAGCGCGGCCATCACCTGATCACCGACGCGGCCCGCGTCGGGCACCGCATACACCGCAGCCTGGTTGATATCGGGATGGCGCATCAGGATCCGCTCAACCGGCGCAGCCGCCAGGTTCTCTCCGTCCACCCGCATCCAGTCGGCGGTACGCCCGGCCAGGTAGATCCAGCCGTCGGCGTCGGCGTAGGCCAAGTCGCCCGACCAGTACATGCCGTCACGCATGCGCTCGGCGGTGGCGTGGGCGTTGTTGTAGTAGCCCGAGAAGAAGCCGGATCCGGCGGTGTTGACCAACTCGCCGATAGCCTCGTCGGCGTTGATCAGCAGCCCATGTTCGTCGAAAGCCGCGGGCGGGCAGGGGGTTTTCGTGTCGCTGTTGTAGATGGCGACGCCGGGGAAGCCACGGCCCACCGACCCGGGCGGGGTGCCTTCATCACGGGTGATGGTCACGGCGTTCTCGGTGGAGCCGAAAGCATCCACCACGTGCACACCGAACCGGCGGGCGAACTCACCGATGTCGCGCTCGGAGGCCTCGTTGCCGAAGGCCACCCGCAGGGAATTGTCGGCGTCATCGGGCTGCTCGGGATGGGCGAGCAGGTAGGCGAACGGCTTACCGACGTAGTTCATATAGGTGCCACCGTAGGCGCGGATGTCGGCCAGGAACCCCGAAGCCGAGAACTTCGCCGGGGCCATGGCCGCGCCGGCGGCCACCGCGGGGCCGAATCCGGCGGCGATCGCGTTGGAGTGAAACAGCGGCATGGACAGATAGACGACGTCGTCAGCGCCCAGGCCGAATCGCTCGGTGAGATTCATGCCCGCCACCAACACCATGAAGTGGCTGACCAGAACCGCTTTCGGGTCGCCACTGGTACCGGAGGTGAAGATCAGCATGAACGGGTCCAGCGGCGCGACGCGGCGGTGCGGCTGGAGTTCCCCGGCGTCGGCGCACTCCGCCGCCCAGGACGGGTCATCGACGTCGATGACGGTGATTTCGGGAAGTTCGAGGCCCTGCAGCAGGGCCCGGTGTGCGGCATCCACGAGCAGGATCTGCACGTCTGCGGTGCGCAGGTCACCGGCGAGCGCGGAGCCGCGCCGAGTGTCGTTGACCCCGCACAGGACGTAGCCGCCCAGACCGGCGGCGGCGATCGCGGTGAGCATCGCGGGGGTGTTGCCCAGCAGCGCGCCGACGTGCAGCGGCCGGCCGGAATCGGCGCGGGCGATCAGTGCCGCACCGTGTCGGGAGGCGCGATCGAGGTACTGCCGCCAGGTCCAGCGGATCTGGTGACCGTCGGGGTGGTTGTAGAGCACGGCCAGGCCCGGATGGTCGGCGCGTTCGGCGAGCAGCTGCTGCATCGTCTCGGCCACCGCGACCTCCTGCCCCGTGGGTCTACACGACGCGACGCAATAGTACACAGATCGGTGAATGTGTCTACTGTGTTGTTACGCTTACCGCCCAGGAGGTGGGCCATGAACGTCGCGTCAACGTCGCCCGCGTCCGCATCGACCACCGACCGGCTCCTCGATGCCACCGAGAAACTCTTGGCCGACAAGGGGATTCGGGCCACAACAATGATCGACGTCGCCCAGGCTGCGGGGGTGTCGCGGGCGTGGCTGTACCGAAACTTCCCCGACAAGCCGACGCTGGTGGGCGCCGCGCTGATGCGGCTCATCGAGACCAGCTGGGCTCAGGCGGGCGCCGAGCTGGCCACGCTCACCGGCTTCGAGGAGCAGCTGGTGGCCGGGGTGCAGATAGGCCGCCGCGCCTATGACGATCCCGGCACCCTATTGATGCGGCTGCGCCTTGCCGAACCCGAGGAGTTCACCGCCTGCGCCGGGGCCGGGGTCCGCGGCCTGGTACCCGACCTCGCGGCCTTCTGGCATCCGTTCGTCGCTGCCGCCGCGGAGGCCGGCGACATCCACCCCGACACCGACCTGCCCGAGGCCAGCGAGTGGATCGCACGGGTGATGATCAGCCTGGGCAGCGTCCCGGGCAATCACATGGACCCCGATGATCCGGCGGCCGTGCGGACGCATCTGCGCCGCTACGTGCTGCCCGGATTGCGGCAGGCGCCCTGAGCGCCCTCAGCCCGAGCGGCGCGGCGCGTTCCAGTGGATCTCGATGTTGTCGGGGTCGGGCTCTGGGGCGTCCAGCTCGTCGGTGACCCGGACCCCGAGCCGGCGCTGGGTGGCCGCGTCGACGAAGCTCAGCGGCGGCTTTCCGTCCTGCAGGTACTTGTCGCCCCACTGGGTCAAAGCCAGCAGCACGGGTAACAAGTCCTCGCCGGCGGGCGTCAATCGATATTCGTCTCGAGCCCGCTGTCCGGCCTCCTGGTAGGGGACCCGCGTGACGATTCCGGCGGCCTCAAGCTGCTTGAGCGCCCGCGACACCGCGGGCGCCGAGGCCCCGATGCGCGCCATGAAGTCCTCGAAGCGGCTGGTTCCGTAAAAGCATTCGCGCACAACGAGAAAGGCCGTCTTGGTGCTCAAGACATCGAGCAGCCGGGCCACCGAACACGCATCGCCGGTGGACCAGCGCGTTCTGTCGCGCAACCGGGGTTCGAACTCCATGTGGTCCAGCTTACGTGACTAACACTTGCGTTATCCAGCATCCCGTGCTTTGCTCTTACTAACGAAGTCGTTAGTCAGCGAGAGAGGATCCGGAGATGGTTGCAGTACAGGGAAAGGTCGCGGTGGTCACCGGCGGACGGCGCGGACTGGGCGCGGCCCTGGTCGACGAACTCTTGGCGCGCGGAGCCAGCAAGGTCTACTCGACCGCACGCACCACCTTTACCGACGAGCGCCCGCAGGTGGTGCCCGTGGCGCTGGAGGTCGGGTCGCCCGAGTCGGTGACGGCCCTGGCCGAGGCGGCCGGCGACGCCGAGCTGGTGTTCAACAACGCGGGCGTGCTGCTGCCGGATGCCCTGCTGACCGGCTCCTTCGACCGGATCACCGAAACCTTCGACGTCAACGTCTTCGGGCCGCTGCGCCTGGCTCGGGCGTTCGCGCCGATCCTGGCGGCCAACGGGGGAGGGGCGCTGGTCAACATGCACTCGGTGCTGTCCTGGATGGCCGGCTCCGGCGCTTACGGTGCATCCAAGGCCGCCGCCTGGTCGGTGACCAACTCGCTGCGCGCCGAGCTGGCGGCGCAGCACACGCAGGTGGTCGGCGTGCACGCCGGATTCATCGACACCGACATGGTCGCCGACATGTCCGGCCCCAAGGTGACACCGGCTGCGGTAGCCCAGAGCATCCTGGACGGCGTGGAGTCCGGCGCCGCCGAGGTGCTGGCCGACGACATCAGCGTGAGCGTCAAAGCCGCGCTGTCCGGCCCGGTCGAGAACCTGCACTTCGCCCTGTCGCACTGATCCGGACTAAGGAGCACTGAACTGCCATGCCACTGTGGACCATTCATCACACCCCCGGGATCTTCAGCACGCAAGACAAGCGCGCGCTGGCGGCCCGCATCACCGACCACTATGAGAAGGCCGGGCTACCCCGCTTCTATGTGGTCACCCTGTTCCACGAGACCCCACCGGAGGACTTCTACGTCGGTGGCGAGCCGACCGAGGTCGGGGTGCGCGTGGTGATCGATCACATCGCCCGGCATGCCGCCGACAGCCAGAACCGCCGACGGATCACCGAATGGATCAACCAGATCCTTTCTCCGACGCTGGATCAGCACCCCGGCCTGCACTGGGAGTTCCACGTCGACGAGACCAGCGAGGAACTGTGGGTGATCAACGGCCTGGTGCCGCCCCCGGGAGGATCGGACGCCGAGAAGCGGTGGGCCCAGGAGAACGTGGCGACGGCCTACTGAAGACGGGCGCTCATCGGTACCGCGCCACCAGCGCGGTACCGATGGCGGCCAGGTGATCACGCACGCCCGGGGGACCCGTCACCTCGACCCATTCGATGAGCCCGGCGAGTTGGCCGGCCACGGCGTACTCATTGTGGGCCCGGATCACCACCTCGATCCGGCCGTCGGGCGTGGCACCGCCCACCTCCAAGCGGCCCCCGAGCATGGCCCGCAGCAGACCGATCCCGTCGGGGGCGCACAGCGCCTGGGCCTCCAGCGGGGTGCGCTTGCGGTCGACCTCGTCGGCGATCTCCCGCCAACTCTGCGCAAGATCGAAACCCTGGGGCCGGCGTACAGGCTCCTCGGTCAACGCGAGAGACGACACCCGATCGATCCGGAAGGTCCGCCGGCCCACCTCCGTTTCCGCCACCAGGTACCAGGTCGGACCCTTGGCGACGATGCCCAGCGGGTGGACGGTCCGCTCGGTCACGGCGCCTTTGCTGTCGACGTAGCCGAGCCAGACCTGCACCCCGCTGATCACCGCCTCCTGCAGCGCGTCGAGGAAACGTGGTGGAGGCGGCGCGGCCTGACTGGCACCCCAGAGTCGCGGATCTACGACCACTGAGGTCGCGGCGGCCTCGGCCTGTGCCCGGAAGGGCTCGGGCAACGCGCGTACGAGCTTGCGCAGGGCGGCCTTGACGTCCGGCGTGGCCGTGGACGCCGGCCCGGCCACGAGAAACAGGGCGCGAGCCTCGCTTGCGGTCAGCCCCGTCAGGTCGGTGCGCGCGCCGCCCACCAAGCGCCACCCGCCCCCGCGGCCCTGCGTCGAGTACACCGGAATCCCGGCGACACTGAGCGCTTCGAGGTCGCGGCGGGCGGTGCGCTCGGATACCTCGAGCTCGCGGGCTACCTCGGCGGCGGTCACCTGCTTGCGCTGCTGCAGCAGCAGAAGGGTGGCCACCAGCCGGTCAGCTCGCACCCCAGCAGATTCCCACATAAATAGGCCAATAGATGTCCGGTTAAGGTCACAACAATGGCGCCATGACTACACCGACGAGTTCTCCCGCAGCCCCTGTGACCGACCCCCGGCCCCTTCTCGAGCGCGCCGTTGCCACCGGCGGCGCCGTGATCGCCGGCATTCGCTCCGAACAGCACACCGACCTCACGCCGTGCCCCGCGATGGACGTGCGGGCCATGGTGATTCACCTGATCAGCGTGCTGGACCGTATTGCCGCACTGGGCAACGGCGGCGACCCCTTCGCCGTCGCCGAACCGCAGATCGCGGACGGCCGCTGGGCCGATGCCTGGCAGGAGTCCGCCGGCAAAGCTGCCCAGGCCTGGAGTGACGACGCCCTACTTGCCCAGCCGATGGCGCTGCCGTGGATTCAGGGCAGCGGTGCCGACGTACTGGCCTCCTACCTCTCCGAGGTCAGCGTGCACACCTGGGACCTGGCGGTGGCGACCGGTCAGCAGCCCGACTGGGACGACGCGGTGATCGCCGCGGCGCTGCAGTCGGCGCACCGGATCCTGCCGCCGAAGAACCGCCGCGCGCTGTATGCCGAGATCTCGGCCGCGATGGGCCTGGACGAGGTGGCCATGCCGTTCGCCGAGGCTGTCGCGCTCGAAGACGATGCCCCAGCGATCGACCGGCTGATCGCGTGGAACGGGCGCGACCCGCTCTGGTGATCAGGGGGGCGATAGACGGGGGCAAACCATAGAGGCCACGAACCGCTTGCGGTTCGTGGCCTTCATGGTTGCGGTTCGTAGAGCCGCTCACGGTGGGCGAAGGGGCCGAAGTGAAGAGGTAAATCATTGCCGTCCGAAAGCACCGTGCGACGCGCCATTCACCGCTACAGCCGGACGACCTCATATGTATCAAAAATTATGATTCCATCGTTATGTACGCTGATCGACACCATAACCATGCATAATCGATGCCATGGACATCCAATCCGTCCTCGACGCCGGTGAGACTCTGACGACGGAGTTCAAGTCCGCGATCAACGACAGAGACCTGGTCCGCGCTGTCGCCTGCCTCGCAAACGGTGACGGCGGCCTACTCCTCATCGGCGTCGAGGACGACGGGACCGTTGTTGGCGCCGCGCCGCGCCATGGCACGCACACCGACCCCGCCCGCCTTGCCGCATTGATTCAGGCCACCACCGAGCCCGCCCTTGCCGTTGATGTCACCGTGGCGCTCGTCAACAGCCGGGAGATCATTCGCATCGACGTCCCCCGGGCGGACCCTGGCCCCATCGGTACCAAGGATGGTGTTTTCACCAGGCGCATCATAAATACGACCGGCAAGCCCGCCTGCGTTCCGATGACAGCACACGAGATCGTCAGCATGGGCATGGTCATGCGCGGGCAGGACTTCGCCGCAGCAGTTGCCCGCGGCGCGGCACCTGACGACTTGGACCCGCATGAATTCAACCGCTTCCGCAACCTATGTCGCGCCGCCGGCGACGACTTGGGGGTACTTTCCGACGGCGACATACTCCGGGCACTCGGCCTCGTTCCCCTCAGCGATCCGCTGAGCCTCGGCGCCATCCTGTTGTTCGGAACCGAAGAGGCCGTTCGCCGGTGGGTTCCCAACGCAGAGTTCCTGTTTCACGATCTTCGACCCGGCAAGATGTCTGCCAACACGCCCATCGTTGCCCCACTGCTACGCGCCGCCAAGACCTTGCATGACCTCATCGACCAGCGCAACAGCGTCATCGAACTCATGGCGGGAATTCATCGGATAGAAATCTCCCTCATCCCGTCCGTAACCCGCCGGGAAGCGGTCGCAAATGCATTGGTACACCGCGACTACGCGGCGCTCGGACCCACAGCTGTGCAAATCACCGCCAGCGAATTCATCGTGTCGAACCCGGGCGGCTTTCCCCCCGGCGTCACAACCGCGAACATCCTCGACCAATCCCGCCCCCGAAGTCCGATACTCGCCGCCGCATTCAAACGTGCCGGCCTCGTCGAACGAAAAGGCAAAGGCGTCAACGATATGTTCGAGCAACAACTCCGCGCCGGCCGCGACGTTCCCGACTATTCCCGAAGCAGTGCAGAGTCAGTCGTGGTCACAGTTCCTCTGGGAAACGCGGACCTCGACCTGGTGAGATTCCTCTTGACTTGGGAAAACCAGCAACAACAGCCGCTTAGCCTGAACGAGCTGCGCCTTGTCCACGAAGTCAAGTCAGCAGGGTCCGCCACGAGTCTAGAGGTCGCCGAGGCCCTCAATCTGATACCTGCGTCCGCGAGGAGCCTACTTGGCCGGCTCGTGGAAGCAGGCATACTGGAAGCCCGTGGGGTTGGCCGAAGCCGCAAGTTTCATCTGACTGCGCGCTTCTATGACCTGGCGCAGGACCGCAACGCCTACGTTCGCGTCAAGGGAGCTGACCCCCTCCAACAAGAGCGAATGATCCTCGATTACGTGAGCGCCTACGGATCGATCACTCGAAGTCAAGCAGCCCAGCTCTGCCAGACAACCCCCGCACAAGCGCGCGCAACGTTGAAACGTCTCGTCGATGACGGTCGCCTGACGCTTCAAGGAGCACGTCGCGGGGCCCACTACGTAGTGACCGATTCACGGAGCCGCTGAGCCGAGCCCTGGAGATTGTAGGGGAGTGAGTTGGCGCCGGAAGTCTCCGCCAACGCCCAAACCACAACTCACAACACCAAACACAAAAGGCCACGCCCTCTTTCGAGTTCGTGACCCAAGCGCCTCCAGTTCGGAGCACCACACAATGTGGGCGAAGGGGGGTGTGATCCTTCAGGACATCCCGGGCTGTTCGGTGGGTGTCGAAAGCGCGCCTGGTCATCACCGCCGTAGTCCTAGAAGGCCGCCCCGCAGCGGAGGTCTGCGCTCAGTACGGCGTCTCGAGGTCGTGGCTCTATGAACTGCTGGCCCGCTACCGAGACGAAGGCGACGCCGCCTTCGAACCGCGCTCCCGGCGCCCCCACACCAGCCCCAACGCCACATCGCCGGCCACGGTCGAGCTGATCGTGCGCCTACGCCAGCAACTCACCGCCGCGGGCCTAGACGCCGGGCCGGCCACCTTGGCCTGGCACCTCAAACACCACCACCAAACCCCCGTGTCGACCGCGACCATCGCCCGGATCCTGACCCGCCAAGGCCTCATCACACCCGCCCCCAAAAAGCGTCCGAAGGCCTCCTACATCCGATTCCAAGCCGAAATGCCCAACCAAACCTGGCAATCCGACTTCACCCACTACCGCCTCACCGACGGCACCGACGTCGAAATCCTCACCTGGCTCGACGACCACTCCCGCTACGCCCTGCACTGCAGCGCCCACACCCCAGTCACCGCCAAAACCGTCCTCACGACGTTCCGCCAAACCTCCAGCGAACACGGCCATCCCGCCTCAACACTGACCGACAACGGCATGGTCTACACCGTCCGATTCGCCAACGGCCGCGGCGGCCGCACCGCACTCGAAGCCGAACTCGCCCGCCTGCACAACCAACAGAAAAACTCCCGACCCAACCACCCCACCACCTGCGGGAAAGTCGAGCGCTACCAGCAGACACTCAAAAGATGGCTACGCAACCAACCCCAACAACCACACAGCGTCGCCGAACTGCAAACCCTCATCAACCACTTCGTCGACGAATACAACAACCGACGCCCCCACAGCTCACTGCCACACCACGCAACACCAGCCGCGACCTACCAAGCCCGCCCCAAAGCCATCCCCACCACCGACCACCACCACCACAATCACCACCGCCTACGACACGACCGCATCGACAAACACGGCAAACTCACCCTGCGCGTCAACGGCACCCTGCACCACATCGGCATGGGCCGAACCCTCGCCGGAACCCCCGTCACCCTGCTCATCCAGGACCTCGAAGTCCGGATCATCGACGCCACCACCGGCGAACTACGCCGCGAACTCACCATCGACCCCACCCGCGACTACCAACCAACAAGCAAAGACCGCCACGCACGATGGCACCAAAAACAAAAACAGACCGAACCCTGAGGGTTCGGCCTGTCCGGGATCTCCCGAGAGATCACACTGTGGGCGAAGGGGGACTTGAACCCCCACGTCCCGAAGGACACTGGCACCTGAAGCCAGCGCGTCTGCCATTCCGCCACTCGCCCGAGCAACCGGGGGAGCGTATCACGGGTCCCCCGCCCCCTGAAAAATCGGCTCCGCCCCGCAGGCGGGCATCGTCTGGCCCCGGACGAAGCGCCGTGACCCCTTCGTGACCTGGTCTTATCCGATTCTCCGCCGTAGAGGGGTGACGCCCTAGCGCTCCGGGTCGATACCATGTCCAGGGCGGATGCAGCTGAGCGACACGCCGCGCCAGCGTCCCCGACACGGTCTATGACGGCGAAGAGTAAGGCGGGTACCAGCTTGGACAGCCAGCGCGGGCTGGTTCATCGCATCGAGCGCAAACTCGAATCCGCTGTGGAGGATGCGATGGCCCGGGTCTTCGGAGGGGAAGTGCTCCCCGAGGAGGTCGAGGCTGCGCTGCGCCGCGAAGCAGCCGCCGGCGTGCGCTCACTGGCCGGAAATCATCTTTTGGCACCCAACGATTACGTCATTACCCTCGGTAAAGACGACTACGACAAAGTGGGCGCCGACCAGGAGCTGACCTCGAAGGCCTTCGCCCGCCATCTAGCGGGCTACATCGGCGAACAGGGGTGGCAAACTTATGGTGATGTGGTGGTCCGGTTCCAGCAGTCGCCGAGTCTGCGCACCGGCCAGGTCCGCGCCCGCGGCGGGGTCAACCCTGACGCCAGCCCCAACGAGACGCTCAACGAATCCCGCCCGCGACAATCAGTTCATGCGTTCACCGCAGAAACAGGAGTGCCACCGATGACCGATAACCCGAGCTACCGCGGTGCCCACGGGCAGGATCGTCCCGGCGACGACTACTACGACCCCCGCTACGGGCGGCCGGCCGATGACGCTCGTGGCGGTCAGGACCCCCGAGGCGCCTACTCACCCGAGGCCGACCCCTACCAGCAGGAGCAGCGCGGCGGCTACCCCGAGCAGGGCCAGGGCGGCCCGGGCGGCTACGGCCCGCCCCGCGGTGGCTACCCCGAGCAGGGCGGCTACCCCGGCCAGGGTGGCGGCTACGCCCCGCCCGCGCAGCCCTACGAGCAGCGTCCGCCCGCCGGCTATGGCGCTCCGGCCGGCTATGAGCAGGGCTACCCCCAGCACCAGCCGCCGGCACCGGGCTACCCCGCGGGCGGGCAGCCCGGCTACGGCGAGTACGAACGTCCGCAGGCTCGCCCGGAGGAGTACGGCTACCCCGAGGCCCCCTACGAACAGCGCCCCGCCTACCCCGACCAGGGCGGGTACGACCAGGGCGCGCCGTCCTACGGCCGCCAGGAATACGGCCAGCCCGGCTACGGCTACGGCGAGGCACCCGCGGCTCCCGCCGGCTATGACTACGGCCAGCCCGTCCAGGGCGGCTACGGCGAGGGCCAGGGCAGCCAGGGCGGCTACGACTACGGCCAGCCCCCAGCGGCTGGATACGGCGAGGCCGGCGGTGGCTACGGCCAACGCGCCTACAGCGCTCCCGCCTCAGTCACCCTGCAGCTCGATGACGGCAGCGGCCGCACCTACCAGCTGCACGAGGGCGCCAATGTGGTGGGCCGCGGCCAGGATGCCCAGTTCCGGCTGCCCGACACCGGGGTCTCGCGCCGTCACCTGGAGATCCGCTGGGACGGCCGGGTGGCCCTGCTGTCGGACCTGAACTCCACCAACGGCACCACGGTGAACAACGCCCCGGTCCAGGAGTGGCAGCTGGCCGACGGCGACGTGATCCGGCTGGGGCACTCCGAGATCATCGTCCGGGTCCACTAGTACGCCGGCACCCCCGACGACAACCCAAAACAGCAAAGCCCTGCCGCTTTGCCCTACGGCACGCCACGCCCAAGTATCGTGACTGTGCCGATGTGCTCTGCCATGACGAGCACGATGGGGCGGCGCGACAACGGAGAGGACGCCGGATGCAGGGACTTGTGCTGCAGCTGACGCGAGCCGGTTTCTTGACGTTGTTGTGGCTGTTCATCTGGTCCGTGCTGCGGATATTGCGGACCGACATCTACGCCCCCACCGAAGCGGTGATGGTCCGCCGGGGGCTTTCCATCCGTGGCGTGCTGTTGCCGCCGCGCCAGCAACGGGCAGGAGCGCGGCATCTGGTGGTGACCGAAGGACCACTCACCGGGGCGCGCATCGCGCTCAGCGACCAGCCGGTTCTGGTCGGCCGCGCCGATGATTCCACGCTGGTGCTCACCGATGACTACGCCTCCACCCGGCACGCTCGGCTGTCACAGCGGGGCGCGGAATGGTATGTCGAAGACCTGGGTTCGACCAACGGCACCTACCTTGACAGGGTGAAGGTGACCACTGCCGTACGCGTACCGGTCGGAACGCCGATACGGATCGGCAAGACCGCAATCGAGCTCCGCCGGTGAGCCTCGTTCTGCGCTATGCCGCCCGCAGCGACCGCGGTCTGGTGCGCTCCAACAACGAGGACTCGGTGTACGCCGGCGCGCGGCTGCTGGCGCTGGCCGACGGGATGGGCGGGCACGCCGCCGGCGAGGTCGCGTCGCAGCTGGTGATCGCCGCGCTGGCGCATCTCGATGACGACGAGCCCGGCGGCGACCTGCTGGCCAAGCTGGAACGCGCAGTGCACGAGGGCAACTCCGCGATCGCGGCCTACGTCGAAGAGCACCCCGACCTCGAAGGCATGGGCACCACGCTGACCGCCATCCTGTTCGCCGGCCCCCGGCTGGGGCTGGCCCACATCGGCGACTCCCGCGGCTACCTGATGCGCGACGGCGAACTCACCCAGATCACCAAGGACGACACCTTCGTCCAGACTCTGGTCGACGAAGGCCGAATCACGTTGGAGGAGGCCCATAGCCACCCCCAGCGCTCCCTGATCATGCGCGCGCTCACCGGTCACGAGGTGGAGCCCACCTTGATCATGCGGGAGGCCCAAGCCGGGGATCGCTACCTGCTGTGCTCCGATGGCCTCTCGGATCCGGTGAGCACCGAGACCATCCACGAAGCCCTGCAGATTCCCGACGTCAACGACTGCGCCCTGCGGCTCATCGAGTTGGCACTGCGCGGCGGTGGACCCGACAACGTGACCGTGGTGGTGGCCGACGTCGTCGACGTCGACTACGGCCAGACCCAACCGATTCTGGCCGGGGCCGTCTCCGAGAACGGCGACGAACACACCATCTCCCTGGACACCGCCGCCGGCCGGGCATCGGCGATCTCACCGCGCAAGACCGTCGCCAAGCGTGTACTGCCGCGCATCGAAACCCCCGACCGCCCACCCCGGTCCCGGCAGCGCAAATTCATCGTCGCCGCACTGCTGCTGGTGCTGCTGGGCTCCGCACTGCTGGTCGGGCGGGCCGTCATTCGCACCAACTACTACGTCACCGCCTACGGCGGCACGGTGGCGATCATGCGCGGCGTGCAGGGCTCCATCCTCGGTGTGCCGCTGCAGGAGCCCTACCTCCTCGGCTGCCTGGACAGCCGGGGCGAGCTCGTACAGATCAGTTACAGCCAATCCGGCGACAAGCTGAACTGCCGGCTGATGACACTGCAGGACCTGCGCCCGCCGGCTCGCCAGCAGGTCAACAACGGCCTGCCCGCCGGCACCCTCGACGACGCGATCACCCAGCTGCGCAACCTGGCCCGCGACTCGCTGCTGCCCCCGTGTCCGCACGGCTCGGCCACCGGCACCAAGGCCACCCCATCACGCAAGCCCTCGCCCGGGCTGGTTCCCACCGGTCCACGGCCCGGCCCGCCACCGCCGCCGGCACCCGGAAAATCGCACCTGCCCACCCTGACCAACCTGCCGCCGGCCCCTCCAGAACCGGGGACCGACTGCCGGGCGGTCTCATGACAACAGAGCCGCAGCCGTCGGTGGCGCTGACCCCGGCGCTGCCGGATCGACGCAACGCCGAACTGTTGCTGCTGTGCTTTGCGACCATGATCATCGCGGTGGCGATGCTGATCGTCGAGGCCGGCCACGAGAAGGGCCTGCGCTGGGATCTGGTCGGTTACGGCTTGACGTTTGTGGTGCTGTTCGGCTTCGCGCACTTGGTGATCCGGCGGTCGGCACGCTACGCCGACCCGCTGCTGTTGCCGGTGGTGGCGCTGCTCAACGGCCTGGGTCTGGTGATGATTCACCGCATCGATCTCGGGGTGGGGTTCGACGGTGCGGAGGCTCGTCCCGGCGCCAGCGCCCAGATGTTGTGGACTCTGGTCGGTGTCGGGGTGTTCGCTCTGGTGCTGGTGACCCTCAAAGACCACCGACAGCTCTCCGGCAGCGGTTACGTCTGCGGCCTGGCGGGCCTGGTGCTGCTGGTGATCCCCGCGGTGCTGCCGGCGTCGCTGTCCGAAAGCCAGGGCGCCAAGATCTGGATTCGGTTGCCCGGCTTCTCTATTCAGCCTGCCGAGTTCTCCAAGATCCTGCTGCTGATCTTCTTTGCCGCGGTGCTGGTGTCCAAGCGTCGCCTGTTCACCAGCGCCGGCAAGCATGTGCTGGGGATGAACCTGCCCCGCCCGCGGGACCTGGCGCCGCTGCTGGCCGCCTGGGTGATCTCGGTCGGGGTCATGGCATTTGAGAAGGACCTCGGCACCTCCCTGCTGCTATACGCCTCGTTCCTGGTGGTGGTGTACCTGGCCACCCGCCGGTTCAGCTGGATGGTGATCGGCATGCTGCTGTTCGCCGCAGGCAGCGTGGCGGCCTACTTCTTGTTCAGCCACGTGCGGGTACGGGTGCAGACCTGGCTGGACCCCTTCGCCGACCCCGAGGGCGTCGGCTACCAAATGGTGCAGTCGCTGTTCAGCTTCGCCACCGGCGGCATCTTCGGCACCGGCCTGGGCAACGGCCAGCCCGGCTACGTGCCCGCGGTGTCGACGGACTTCATCATCGCCGCGTTCGGTGAGGAGCTGGGCCTGGTGGGGCTGGCCGGCGTGCTGATTCTCTACACCATCGTGATCGTGCGCGGCATGCGTACCGCGATCGCGGTCCGCGACAGCTTCGGCAAGCTGCTGGCCGCCGGCCTGGCCGCCACCTTGGGCATCCAGCTGTTCATCGTGGTCGGCGGTGTGACCAAACTGATCCCGCTGACCGGGCTCACCACCCCATGGCTGTCCTACGGCGGATCCTCATTGCTGGCCAACTATGTGCTGCTGGCGATCCTGCTGCGCGTCTCGCACGCCGCGCGCCGCCCCTTGACCACCGAGCCCGCACGCCCGGCCCCGATCGGTGACACCGGGACGGCGGTGATCGAGCGCGTATGAACACCTCCCTGCGCCGCGTCACCATGACCCTGATGGCACTGGTCGTGCTGCTGTTGGGCAACGCCACCATGACCCAGGTATTCGCCGCCGACGGGCTGCGCGCCGACCCGCGCAACCAGCGGGTACTGCTCGACGAATACTCACGCCAACGCGGCCAGATCACCGCCGCCGGCCAATTGCTGGCCTACTCGGTGCCCACCGACGGCCGGATCACCTACCAGCGCATCTACCCCGACCCCGCGGTGTACGCGCCGGTCACCGGGTTCTACTCCCTGCGCTATTCCAGCAGTGGACTCGAGCGCGCCGAGGACACCGTGCTCAACGGCTCCGACCCGCGCCTGTTCGGGCTGCGGCTCGCCGACTTCTTCACCGGACGCAGCCCCCGCGGCGGCACCGTACAGACCACCTTGAAGCCCCGGGTCCAGCAGGCGGGTTGGGAAGCCATGCAGAACGGTTGCACCGGTGGCTGCCGCGGCGCCGTGGTGGCCCTGGAGCCGTCCACCGGCAAGATTCTGGCGATGGTGTCGGCGCCATCGTATGACCCCAATCTGCTGTCCTCGCACGATTCGGCTCAGCAGGGCCAGGCCTGGCAGGAGCTTCGGGACGATCCCGCCTCGCCGCTGACCAACCGTGCCATCAACGAGACCTACCCGCCGGGCTCGACGTTCAAGGTGATCACCACAGCCGCCGCGCTGCAGGCCGGCATCAGCGAGAACGAACCGTTGACCAACGCGGCGCGCATCGCCCTGCCCGACAGCACCGTCACCCTGGAGAACTACGCCGGCAACACCTGCGAGGGCAACGAACCGGCGGTCCCGCTGCGGGTGGCGTTCGCCCGCTCCTGCAACACCGCATTCGTCCAGTTGGGTATTCGTACCGGCGTGGACGCGCTGCGCAGCACCGCTCAGGGGTTCGGATTGGACATCACTCCCGAGCCGATTCCGCTACAGGTCGCCGAATCCACCATCGGCCGGATCGGTGACGCCGCAGCTCTGGGCATGACCAGCATCGGCCAGAAGGACGTCGCCGTCACACCACTGAAGAACGCCACGATCGCGGCCACCATCGCCAACGGCGGCCTGTCCATGCAGCCGTATCTGGTCGACGGGCTGGAAGGACCGGACCTGGCGGGCATCGCCACCACGCAGCCGCATGAGCAGCGCCGTGCGGTGTCCGCGCAGGTCGCGACTAAGCTCACTGAATTAATGATCGACGCCGAAAGAATGACCCAGCAGGAGGGGGCCATCCCGGGCGTACAGATCGCGTCGAAGACCGGCACCGCCGAACACGGTCCCGATCCGCGGAACACCCCGCCGCACGCGTGGTACATCGCCTTCGCCCCGGCCAACGCCCCGAAGGTGGCCGTTGCCGTCGTGGTGGAAGACGGCGGTGACCGGTTGGCCGCCACCGGCGGCACCGTTGCCGCGCCGATCGGCCGCGCCGTCATCGAAGCCGCACTTCAGGGGGGATCATGAGTCCCCAAGTCGGCGCCGCCCTGGCCGGGCGCTACCGCCTGCAGCGGCTCATCGCCACCGGCGGCATGGGCCAGGTCTGGGAAGCCGTCGACAACCGGCTGGGCCGGCGCGTCGCGGTCAAGGTGCTCAAGCCGGAGTTCTCCTCAGACCCGGAATTCATCGAGCGCTTCCGGGCAGAGGCCCGCAACACCGCCATGCTCAACCACCCGGGCATCGCCAGCGTGCACGACTATGGCGAGACCGACCTGGACGGGGAGGGTCGCACCGCGTTCCTGGTGATGGAGCTGGTCAACGGCGAGCCACTGAATTCGGTGCTCAAGCGGACCGGACGCCTGTCGCTGCGCCATGCCCTGGACATGCTTGAGCAGACCGGACGGGCCCTGCAGGTGGCGCACAGCGCCGGTCTGGTGCACCGCGACGTCAAGCCCGGCAACATCATGATCACGCCGACGGGTCAGGTGAAGATCACCGACTTCGGCATCGCCAAGGCCGTCGACGCCGCCCCGGTCACCCAGACCGGCATGGTGATGGGCACCGCCCAATACATCGCCCCGGAGCAGGCGCTCGGCCAGGACGCCACCGCCTCCAGTGACGTCTACGCCCTGGGCGTGGTCGGCTACGAGGTGCTCTCGGGCCGTCGCCCGTTCACCGGCGACGGTGCGCTGACCGTGGCGATGAAGCACATCAAGGAGCCCCCGCCGCCGCTGCCGGCCGAGCTGCCTCCCAACGTGCGTGAACTCATCGAGATCACCTTGGCCAAGAATCCCGGGGTTCGCTACCGCAGTGGTGGCCCGTTCGCCGATGCCGTCGCCGCCGTGCGCTCCGGGCGGCGACCCACCCGGCCCAGTCAGTCGCTGCCGGTCGGGCGTGCCGCCCCGTCGGCCATCCCCTCGACCGCGGCCACGCGAGTCGCACAGCCGGTCTCGGCCCGGGCCACCGCGGCGCGGCGGGCTCGGCCCAGCGCCGGCACTCACCGCACACCCCCACCGCGACGCACCTTCACCGCCGGGCAGCGCGCCCTGCTGTGGGCTGCCGGGGTGCTGGGCACGCTGGCGATCATCATCGCGGTATTGATCGTGGTCAACGCCAAGAGCCCCGGCGGTTCGTTGGCACCGGCCACCGTCACCGACACCGGGGTACCGGAGACCACCTCGTCGAGCTCCGAATCGCCTCCGTCGACACCACCCGCGCACTCGTCGGGCTGGACCTGGCACAGGACGTCATCATGACCACTCCGCAGCGGTTGTCCGACCGCTACGAACTCGGCGAGGTCTTGGGCTTCGGCGGCATGTCGGAGGTGCACCGCGCCGTCGACACCCGGTTGCACCGCGAGGTCGCCGTGAAGGTGCTGCGCGCCGACTTGGCCCGCGACCCCAGTTTCTACCTGCGGTTCCGGCGTGAGGCGCAGAATGCTGCCGCCTTGAACCACCCCGCGATCGTGGCCGTCTACGACACCGGCGAAGCCGAGACCCCTGCCGGCCCACTGCCCTACATCGTGATGGAGCTGGTCGAAGGCGTGACGTTGCGCGACATCGTGCACAACGACGGCCCCATGCCGCCCATTCGGGCGATCGAGGTGATCGCGGACGCCTGCCAGGCCCTGAACTTCAGTCACCAGCACGGCATCATCCACCGGGACGTCAAGCCCGCCAACATCATGATCGACGAGCACAACGCCGTGAAGGTCATGGATTTCGGCATTGCCCGCGCGGTGGCCGACGCCGGCAACAGCGTCACCCAGACCGCCGCGGTGATCGGCACCGCCCAGTACCTCTCGCCCGAGCAGGCTCGTGGCGACACCGTCGACGCCCGCTCAGACGTGTACTCGCTGGGGTGCGTGCTCTATGAGATCCTCACCGGCGATCCACCTTTCGTCGGCGACTCGCCGGTGGCGGTGGCCTACCAGCACGTTCGCGAAGACCCGGTGCCCCCGTCGCAGCGGCTCCCCAGCCTGCCGGCCGATCTGGACGCGGTGGTGCTCAAAGCCCTGGCGAAGAATCCCGACAATCGCTACCAGACGGCCGCCGAGATGCGGGCCGACTTGGTGCGGGTCCACAACGGGGAGACCCCCGAAGCACCCCGGGTGCTCACCGCGGCCGACCGCGCCTCGATGATGACGCCGCGGTCCGGCGACTCCGGTGGGCCCCAGACCGACCCGTTGCCCCGCCAAGAACTGGACTTCAACCACGATCGGCCGGGCTCGGTGGGCCGGTGGCTGATCGCCGCGATCGTGCTCGCCGTCCTGACCGTCATCGTCACGGTGTCGATCAATGCGTTCGGCGGCAGCACCCACCAGATCCAGGTGCCCGACGTGAGCGGCCGAGCGTCGGTGGACGCGATCGCCGAACTGCAGAATAAGGGCTTCAAGACCCGCACCGAGCAGCGCTCGGATTCCACGGTCCCGCCCGACCATGTGATCGGTACCGACCCGCCCGCCGGCGCCCCGGCGAACAAGGGCGACAAGATCACCGTCGACGTGTCTTACGGTCCCGAGCAGCGCCAGCTGCCCGATGTGGCGACGTTGAGCTACGCCGACGCGGTCAAGAAGCTGACCGCGGCCGGATTCGGCAAGTTCAAGCAGGTCGATTCGCCGTCGACCCCCGAGCTCAAGGACAAGGTCCTGGGCACCAATCCGCCGGCCAACCAGACCACTGCCGTCACCAACGAGATCATCATCGTGATCGGCAGCGGGCCGGCCACCAAGCCCGTTCCCGACGTCACCGGCCAGACGTTGGACGTGGCGCAGAAGAACCTGACCGTCTACGGCTTCACCAAGATCACCGAGGTGACGGTGGACAGCCCGCGCCCTGCCGGTGAGGTGATCGCCACCAGCCCGCCCAGCGGGGAGACCGCCCCGTTGGACGCGGTGATCGAGCTGCGGGTATCTCGGGGCAACCAGTTCGTGATGCCGGATGTGACCGGATTGTTCTGGACCGACGTCGAACCGCAACTGCGGGCTATGGGCTGGACCGGAATCCTGGTCAAGGGCGCCGACGTCGATGCCGGCGGCGCCGGCCACAACCGGGTGCTCTACCAGACCCCAGCCGCAGGCCAAGGCGTCAACACCGACGCCAACATCACGCTGCGCTTCGGCCAGTAGGCTATTGCGCCGGAACCCGGCGGGCGGTCTGCACGGTGGTGGCGATCTCTTGCTCGAGCCGGCTCACCAGGGCTTCATCGCAGGTGTATCCGCAGTAACCGAGCCAGTTGGCCAACATCCGGTGGCCGCCCTCGGTGAGGATGGACTCCGGGTGAAACTGCACCCCGTGGATGGGCAGGTCGGTGTGGCGCACCGCCATGATCACCCCGCCGCGGGTGCGCGCCGTGGCTTCCAACACGGTGGGCAGCGTCTCGGGCAGGATCGTCAACGAGTGATACCGGGTGGCGGTGAACGGATCCGGCAAGCCCCTGAGCACCCCAGCATCGGTGTGGAACACAGTGCTGGTCTTACCGTGCAGCAGTTCTGGCGCACGGCCCACGGTGCCGCCGAAGGCGACCCCGATCGCCTGATGCCCCAGACACACCCCCAACACCGGGATCTTGGCCTCCGCGCAGGCCTTCACCAGGGCAATCGACGCGCCTGCGCGTTCCGGGGTGCCCGGTCCAGGGCTGAGCAGGACACCGTCGAAGTCGGCGATAGCGGCGGCCGGGTCGGCCAGGCGGGCGTCGTCGTTACGCCAGACGGCAGCCTGCACTCCCAACTGGCCCAGATACTGGACCAGGTTGAACACAAAGCTGTCGTAATTGTCGACGACGAGGATCCGCACGCTCAACAGGCTACCGCCGCCGAGCCCGGGGATCGGCGTCAGTAGTCCACCGGTCCGGCCGGCACCGCGTAGCGCATCCGGGCGACGGCAGGTGTTTCGACCACATCCAAGTCCGCGCTCACCTGCTCGCTGTAGCCCAGTCCGAACCGGATCACGTACTGCTTATAGAGACTGATCAACGGGTCAGCCGCCAGGGCGGCCTGCATCGCGGCCGAGTCTCCGATCGCCGTCAGCACGTACGGGGGACTGTAGGTTCGGCCCTCCAGCAGCAGGGTATTGCCGACACAGCGCGGCGCCGAGGTCGCGGTGATCCGCTGGTCCTGCATCTGCACGGCTTCAGCTCCGGCACTCCACAACGCGTTGAGTACGGCCGAGATGTCTTGTTGGTGGACCACCAAGTCATCGGGGGAGGCGTCTCGGGGGAATCGGCCATTGGCGTCACGCTGGGCGTCGGTGAGGGTCACCACCAGGCCCGGCCCGTGCATGGCCTCCAGACCGGCGGCATCGGTCAGCTGGTCGCTGCGCTTGCGCATCGCCGACAGGGCAACGCCGGAACCGCGGCCGTGGACCGAACCGACACCGCTCGCCAAGGCGTCGCGCTGCGCGGTGAGTTCTTCCACCGTGGCCTGGGTGGCACGGACCAGGTCGACCAGTCGTGGGGCATCCCCGCGACGGATCTCTTTGCCGCCGGACACACCGTGGGTGGCGGCCAGCAACAGACCGGCCAGCACACAGACCACCGGAACCCCCAGCCGCCACGGCAAGCGCCGACTCGGCGATACGGGCAGCCCGTTGCGCTCCATCGGCTCTCCCGTTCTCGGCTGGGTTACCCTGCTGGGCTAATCTCGTACGGACCCATACTCGCAGCTTCACGCCGCACCGTCCCGAGGTACCGATGCCCAAGTCCAAGGTTCGTAAGAAGTCCACCAGCTTCACCCCGTCGTCGGTGAGCCGTACCCCGGTCAAACTCAAGGGCGGCCCGTCGAGCGCATGGTTTGTCGCAACATTCCTGGGGCTGATGCTTCTCGGGCTGGTGTGGCTGATGGTGTACCAGCTCGGCGCCACCGGATTGGACGCGCCCGCGGCGCTCAACTGGATGGCCGACCTGGGTCCGTGGAACTACGCCATCGCGTTTGCCTTCATGATCGTCGGGCTTTTGCTCACCATGCGCTGGCACTGAGCTGCGCAGACGCGAGATTTCCGGTGATTTCGGGCGGTCTGCGCAGCCAGCCGATCAACCAAGCAGTTGCTCAATCACATCGATGTGATTTATCCCCACTGTGGACAACTCCTGTAGATAACTTTCTCTCCGCAGGTCGACATGAGTGAAAACGGGACGGCGCGCACACAATGGTCGCCGCCGGCAGGCGGGATCGCCGGCTGCGCAGTGATAGGAGCGGTGCTGACGATCAGCGCGGCGACGCTCGCGACAGACACCCCTGGACGTGTGCTGGCCGGCGTTGCCGGAGTGGGCCTGCTGGTGTTTGCCGGCCTCTCCTGGCGGGCCCGGCCCAAGCTGGCGCTGACGTTCGACGGGCTGGCGGTGCGCGGATGGTGGCGCACCACGGTGTTGAGCCCGGACAGCCTCACCCGGCTACGCGTGACGGAGTATCAGCGGATCGGCCGCAGGCACCGGCTGTTGGAGATCGAGACACGCGACGACCAGATGCTGATCCTGTCGCGGTGGGATTTAGGTACCGATCCGCGCGAAGTGCTCACGGCACTCAACGCGGCCGGTTACACCTGCCCCTGATCCAGGGGCAGGTGCCGCTGGCTTAGGAGACGGTGATCGACTCGATCACGACCGGCTCGGAAGGCCGGTCGGCGCGGTCGGTTGCCGTCGTTGCGATGGCGTCCACCACCCGCTGCGAGTCCGCGTCCACAACCTCACCGAAGATGGTGTGCTTGCGGTTCAGGTGCGGGGTCTGGCCCACGGTGATGAAGAACTGCGAGCCGTTGGTGCCGGGACCGGCGTTGGCCATGGCCAGCAGGTAGGGCTTGTCGAACACCAGCTCGGGGTGGAACTCGTCCTCGAACTTGTAGCCGGGGCCACCGCGACCGGTACCGGTCGGGTCCCCGCCCTGGATCATGAAGCCGTTGATCACCCGGTGGAACACCGCGCCGTCGTAGAACGGGCCCGACGAGCCGCCGGAGGCGTTGGTGGTCGAGTACTCCTTGGTGCCCTGAGCCAGGCCGACGAAGTTGGCGACGGTCTTGGGGGCGTGGTTGCCGAACAACGCGATCTTGATGTCGCCGCGGTTGGTGTGCAGCGTGGCGGTCGCGGTGGCAATGGAGCTGTTGGTCATGGGAAGACAGTGTGCCATTCGCGGCGTGGTGGGCTGCGTCACGGGTAGCGTTGGGCCCATGCGCCTGGCGACCGAGACCCCGTTGACCCACCGCGAGCGGCTGACACGGGGCCTGGCTCATTCCGCTGCCGGGCCGGTGGATGTGGCGCTGGGCGCGGTGGGGCTCAGTGGCGACGCGGTACGGCGTGGGGCGGTCGAATTACGCCGGCGCTACCGGGCGAGCCAGCTGTCCGACCGGGTGGCCGAAGCCGCCGACGCCGCGGCCCGGGAGTTGGCCGCCGCGCAGGAGGCCGTTGCCGCGTTCCCGGAGCTGTTGGAAGGCAATGCCCCTCGCCGTCACGTTCACCGGTTCTGGGTGCTGGTGGCGGCCGCCGGTGCGGCGCTGCTGGCGGGCGGTGTGGTGGCGGTGCTGATCCGCCGCTCGAACCGGCCGCAGGAGACATCGCCACGCCCGCCCAGCGTGGACGCATCACACAAGATCTAGCGATGCGGGGCGTGGTTCAGGCCCGGGTCAGCATTCGCAGCCGAGTCCGTCGTTGTCGCGGTCCAGCTTCGACTGGTACTTGTCGGACGTAGCGGGAATGTCGCAGTCTCCGTTAGCCCGCGCCTCGGTGCAATTGCGGTAGGGAGCGACCTCAGCGGTGGCAACCGGAGTCAGGGGCGTGGAGACAATGCCGGCTCCGGCAACGAGGGCCAGCAGTGCTGCGCGGATCATGGCAATCTCCTCCGAAGGGTGCCTAGGTTAAGTTCCGAGTGAATCCTAGGGCGGCGCTGGGCAGTCTGAGCCAGAACGGCGCAAGGCCGGTGACCGCCCGATAGTCACAGCGACGCTTTCGCGTTCGCGCTGTGGAGCCTAGGAGATTCGAACTCCTGACATCTGCCTTGCAAAGGCAGCGCTCTACCAACTGAGCTAAGGCCCCTGATGGGACTCGTGGGCCTAGGAGGACTCGAACCTCCGACCTCTTCGTTATCAGCGAAGCGCTCTAACCACCTGAGCTATAGGCCCTTAGTCGTCTTGCGACCGAGCGAGATTACCGCACTCGGTGCCCGCTCACCAAAATGCCCTGAACACCCGACCGATCAGTCCCGGTCGGCCAGGGTCACCTCCACCCCGCCGACCACATCGGTGCACAGGTTGTAGATCACCACACCCAGGGTCGCCATCGCGGTCAGCACCACCACATTGACCAACCCGATCAGCGCGGCACCGCCGAAAATCGACCCGGCCGAAACCAGCTCGGCCGCACTGTTGTTCGTCAGAAGATCGCCCACATTGCTGTTCAGCTTGCTCCACACGCCCATTGCGCCCAGAGCGACGTAGAGCACCGCCACCGCGACCATCCAGACGAAGAACATCGCCGCCGACAACAGCAACGACACCTTGAGTGCACTCCACGGGTCGATCCGCCGGATCTGCATACTGGCCCGCAACGGACCTCTCGTGCCCGCAGCCACCTGCGGGCGCCGCACCGCGGGGCGCCGCTGAGCGGGCTCCGACAGATCCGGCAATTCGCTGGCGTAGGCGTCGTCCGGCTTCACCGCCGGCGCGGCCTTGGCCGCCGGCTTGGCCTGGGCGACGGGAGGCTTGGCGGGTTGGGCGGGAGGCTTCGCCGGCTGAGCCGGCGGCTTTGCCGGGACAGGCGGTTTAGCGCCGGCCTGCGGCGTGGCTGCGGGTGCAGGAGGTGCCGCCGGGGCCGCCGAACCGGACACGAACCGGCGTAGGCGTTCGTCGACGCCGGGGGAGTGCGGTCCCGGTACCTGGTCTGCGGGCCGCGGCGGTGCCGGCGGCCGCTGCTGGCCGCCCCGTTGCCACGGCGGGGCTTCGCCGGTCTCGGTGATTCGACCGGGACGGCCCGGAGGTCGCTGGCCGGCGTCTGAGGGTCCGTTTCCGGCCGCCTCCGCCTTACCCCCAGCGCCCGGGTGCCCCGGCTCATTCGGTGCGCTCACCCACGGCTCCTTACCTGCGTATCCCGACCGCGCAGCGGTCGGGTCTGACGTCGGATTCAGCTACCCGATTCCTCTTCGACCGCCTCTTCGTCGGCGTTCCGCGCAATCGCTATCAGTGTGTCGCCATCGCCCAAGTTCATCAACCGAACGCCCTTGGTCTGACGTCCCGCCTTACGAACCTGCCGTGCCCCGGTACGAATCACGCCGCCACCGGAGGTGATCGCGTAGAGCTCGCTGTCGTCATCGACGATCAAGGCGCCAACCAGCCGGCCTCGCCGCGAATCGTACTGAATGGTCAAGATGCCCTTGCCGCCGCGACCCTGCGCCGTGTACTCCTCGATCGCGGTTCGCTTGGCGTAACCACCGGCGGTGGCCACCAGCAGATAGGTGTCTTCCCGGACCACGTTGAGCGACAACAGCCGGTCATCGGCGTTGAACCGCATGCCCTGCACACCCGAGGTGGCGCGGCCCATCGGCCGCAGCGCCTCGTCGGTCGCCGAGAACCGGATGGACTGACCGTTGGCCGACACCAGCAGCAGGTCGTCCTCGGCCGAGCACAGCACCGCGCCCACCAGTTCGTCGGCGTCGCGCAGATTGATCGCGACGATGCCGCCGGAGCGGTTGGAGTCGAAGTCGGTCAGCTTCGACTTCTTCACCAGCCCGTTGCGGGTGGCCAGCACCAGGTACGGCGCGTCCTCGTAGCTCTTGATCTGGATGACCTGGGCGATGCGCTCCTCGGGCTGGAAGGCCAGCAGGTTGGCCACGTGTTGGCCGCGCGCGGTGCGCAACGCCTCCGGCAGCTCGTATGCCTTGGCCCGGTACACCCGGCCCTGGGTGGTGAAGAACAGGATCCAGTCGTGTGTGGAACACACGAAGAAGTGGGCGACGATGTCGTCCTGCTTGAGGCCGGCGCCCTGAACGCCCTTCCCACCACGCTTCTGGCTGCGGTACAGGTCGGTCTTAGTGCGCTTGGCGTAACCGGTCTCGGTGATCGTGACGACCACGTCCTCGCGGGCGATCAAGTCCTCATCGGCGACGTCGCCGTCGGCGGGAATGATCCGGGTACGACGGTCATCACCGAACTTCTCGACGAGCTCCGCGAGCTCGTCGTGCACGATTGCGCGCTGCCGTTCCGGCTTGTCCAAGATGTCCTTGAGATCGGCGATCTCGGCCTCGATCTTGGCCAGTTCATCGACGATCTTCTGGCGTTCCAGGGCAGCCAACCGACGCAGCTGCATGTCCAGGATCGCTTGGGCCTGAATGTCATCGATCTCAAGCAGTTCGATCAAGCCCTGGCGGGCGATGTCGACGGTCTGCGATGCCCGGATCAGGGCGATGACCTCGTCGAGGGCGTCGAGTGCCTTGACCAGGCCGCGCAGGATATGGGCCCGCTCCTCGGCCTTACGGAGCCGGTAGCGGGTGCGCCGCACGATCACGTCGAGCTGATGTGCCACGTAGTAGCGGATCATCTGGTCCAGCCGCAGGGTGCGCGGCACACCGTCGACGATCGAGAGCATGTTGGCGCCGAAGCTGGTCTGCAGCTGGGTGTGCTTGTAGAGGTTGTTCAGCACAACCTTGGCCACGGCGTCACGCTTGATCTCCACGACGATCCGCAGGCCCACGCGGTCGCTGCTCTGATCTTCAATGTTGGCGATTCCCACCAACTTTCCGTCGCGAACCTGCTCGGCGATGGAGGTGATGAAGTTGTCGTGGTTGACCTGGTAGGGCAGTTCGGTGATGACCAGCAGGGCGCGGCCGCGCGAGTCTTCCTCGATCTCGACGACCCCGCGCATCCGGACGGAGCCCCGGCCGGTGCGGTAGGCGTCGCTGATTCCCTGGGAGCCGACGATGAGTCCGGACGTGGGGAAGTCAGGTCCCTTGACCCGCTCGATCATAGCTTCGAGCGTGGTCTCTTCATCGGCTTCGTGGTTGTCCAGGCACCAGAACACCGCCTCGGCGAGTTCCCGCAGATTGTGCGGCGGAATGTTGGTCGCCATACCGACCGCGATACCACCGGAGCCGTTGGCCAGCAGGTTCGGGAACCTGCTGGGCAACACCGTGGGCTCTTGTACCCGGCCGTCGTAGTTCGGAATGAAATCGACTGTTTCCTCGTCGATTTCACGCAGCATCTCCATGGCCAGCGGGGTCAGCCTGGCCTCGGTGTAACGCATGGCGGCCGCGGGGTCGTTGCCGGGCGAACCGAAGTTTCCCTGCCCGTCCACCAGGGGGTAGCGCAACGACCACGGCTGGGCCATGCGCACCAGGGTGTCGTAGATCGAGGCGTCGCCGTGGGGGTGGTAGTTGCCCATCGTCTCGGCAACCGAGCGAGCGGACTTCGCGTGACTGCGGTCCGGCCGGAAGCCCGAGTCATACATGGCGTAGAGGACGCGGCGGTGCACTGGCTTGAGGCCGTCTCGGACCTCCGGCAGGGCGCGGCCCACGATCACGCTCATCGCATAGTCGATGTAGCTGCGCTGCATCTCCTGCTGGATGTCGACCGGTTCGATCCGGTCCACCGAGTCGTCCCCGGGCGGAAGCGTGGTGTCTGTCATCTATTCCTCGTTCTGTTCAGAAGTCCGGCGGTTCAGATGTGTTGAGATCTCGCGGGCGCCGCTGGGCGCCGCGGCCGATCACTAAACATCCAAGAAGCGCACGTCTTTCGCGTTCCGGGTGATGAAACTGCGCCGGGCCTCCACGTCCTCGCCCATCAGGATCGAGAACAGTTCGTCTGCGGCGGCAGCGTCGTCGAGAGTGATCTGACGCAGCACCCGGACGCTGGGGTCCATGGTGGTCTCCCACAGTTCCTTGGCGTCCATCTCGCCCAGACCCTTGTAGCGCTGGATCCCGTCGTCCATGTTGATCTTCTTGCCGGCGGCCTTGCCAGCTTCGAGAAGACCATCGCGTTCCCGGTCGGAGTAGGCGAATTCGGCTTCGGTGCCACGCTGCCACTTGAGTTTGTACAGCGGAGGCTGGGCCAAGAAGATGTGGCCGTGCTCCACCAGGGGCCGCATGAATCTGAAGAGCAACGTCAGCAGCAAGGTCGAGATGTGCTGGCCATCAACGTCAGCGTCGGCCATCAGCACAACCTTGTGATAGCGCAACTTGCTGATGTCGAACTCGTCGTGAATCCCGGTGCCCAACGCGGTGATGATCGCCTGGACCTCATTGTTTTTCAGCACACGGTCGATGCGCGCCTTCTCGACGTTGATGATCTTGCCGCGCAGGGGCAGGATCGCCTGGAACATCGAGTCGCGACCACTCTTGGCCGAGCCGCCGGCCGAATCACCCTCTACAACATAGAGTTCGCATTTGGTCGGATCGTTGGAGCGGCAGTCGGCGAGCTTGCCCGGCAGGCCGCCCAAGTCGGTCGCGCTCTTGCGCCGCACCAGTTCTCGAGCCTTACGCGCGGCCATCCGGGCCTGCGCAGAAGAGACCGCCTTGTTGATGATGGTCTTCGCCTCGGCGGGATTGGCCTCGAACCAGTGGCCCAGCTGCTCGTTGCAGACCTTCTGCACGAAGGACTTGACTTCGGTGTTGCCCAGCTTGGTCTTGGTCTGGCCCTCGAACTGCGGCTGAGACACCTTGACCGAGATGACGGCGGCCAGGCCCTCACGAATGTCGTCGCCGGTCAGGTTGGGGTCCTTCTCCTTGAGCAGCTTCTTGTCTTTGGCGTACTTGTTCACCACGCTGGTGAGCGCTGAACGGAAGCCCTCTTCGTGGGTGCCGCCCTCAGCGGTGTTGATGGTGTTGGCGAAGGTGTGCACCGACTCGGAGTAGCCGCCGTTCCACTGCATGGCGATCTCGACTTCGTGACCGGTGCCCTTGCCGTCGAAGTCGACGATGGTCGGATGGATCGCGGTCTTGCTGCGGTTGATGTGCTGCACGAAATCGCGCAAGCCGCCCGGGTAGCAGAAGGTGCGGTGCTTGACCTTGTGTGGGGCCACGGCCTCGGCGGCCTGTTCCTCGGCGGTCTTGGGTGCCTCGGCGGTGTCGCTGACCACCTCGTCGACGACTTCCTCGACCCGAACCCGCTCATCGGTGAGGTCAATGGTCAGGCCCTTGTTGAGGAAAGCCATCTCCTGCAGGCGACGCGCCACGGTCTCGAAGTCATAGGTGGTGGTCTCGAAGATGTCAGGGTCGGCCCAGAACCGGATGGTGGTGCCGGTCTTCTTGGTCTTCTCGCCCTTACGCAGGGTTCCCGGAACGGATTTGTCGTAAGTCTGGAACCACTGGTAGCCGTCGACGGAGATATCGGCTTCCAATCGGGTGGACAGCGCGTTGACCACCGAGACGCCGACGCCGTGCAGACCGCCGGAGACGCTGTAGGCGCCCTCCTCGAACTTTCCGCCGGCGTGCAGCACGGTCATGACGACATCGACGGTCGGAATGCCAGTGGAGTGCATGGCCACCGGGATGCCTCGACCGTCGTCGGTGACCTCCACACCGCCGTCTTCGAGGATGCGGACGGTGACGGTGGTGGCGAAGCCGGCCATCGCCTCATCCACGGCGTTGTCCACGACTTCCCAGATGAGGTGGTGCAGACCGCGTTCCCCGGTGGAGCCGATATACATGCCTGGTCTTTTGCGGACCGCTTCGAGGCCTTCGAGAACCTTGATGGAATCGGCACCATATTTGTTTTGGGCAGCCACGGTCGGGAAGTTCTCCTCAGGTTCGCAAGCCAGCATGTGACGCACCATCGGGTGCGTGCGCGGGATACCGAGTCAGTCTACCTTGGGGGCCCGACGGCGAGTAATTTCTTCGGGTGTTTCCACCTACCTGATTGCACCGTGGCGTCGATATCGCGGTTTGCCTCGTGTCCGGCCGTTGCCCGGAACAATTTTTTTGCTCGTGGCGGCGCTCAGGCGGCGGATCCTGCGACCGCTCAGCCGTAGGTGTCGCGTGGCCCGCGCCCTGAGACGTGCAGTGGTCCCTTGCGCCACGACGGCGCGGTTGGGCCGGTGATCTTCAGTGTCTTGACCACGCCGTCACCCACCGCTGCGGCGATCTTGGCCAGCAGTTGTGCTTGGACCAGCCGCAACTGGGTTGCCCAGGCCGTCGATTCGGCCGAAACACTCAGTACGCCATCAGCGAGTCGGGTCGGGATGGCATGGGCGGCGATGTCATCGCCGACGACCGTGCGCCACTGTCCGAGCACCGTCCCCTCGGCGACCTGCGCGGACCAGCCCCGCGACTGGGCGAGATCACGCGTGGCCGCACCCAGCGCCTGGGGGTCGCGGCGATCCGGTCCCGGTCCCGACCAACTGCGCCGGCCCCCGCCAGTACCCGGGGTTCTCCGGCGCAACGGGGCGCGGCGTCCCTGCCCGACATCCTTGCCCTGGCTACGTGCTGCTTCGCGGGCCTCGGCCAGGGTGCGGCGCACCAAATCCATTCCGGTCAGCCCGGCCAGGTGCGCCGGTGGCTGCCAGGCCTCCTCGTCGCGTGACTCCTCGGAGTTGCTCATGCGGTGTCGCCGATCAGCTCAGAGACTCGGCCCTCGTCGTTTTCATTCACCGCGATACGAATACGGCGGGCCTGCCACTCGGCGGGGATGTCTTCGGGCACGGCGGCGGTGATCAACACCTGCTCGGCGGCAGCAGCGACGCCGGCCAGGGCCTGTCGGCGAGCAGCGTCCAATTCCGCGAAGACGTCATCGAGCAGCAGCACCGGTTCGGCACCTTCGCTGCGCAGAAGCTCGTAGGAAGCCAACCTCAACGAAAGCGCCATAGACCACGACTCACCATGGCTGGCAAAGCCTTTCACCGGGCTATCACCCAGACGTAACTCCAATTCGTCACGGTGGGGACCGACCAGACACACGCCGCGGTCCAGTTCTGCACTGCGCCGGCGTGCCAGTTCGGTGAGCAGGGCTTGCTGGAGTTCGGCAACGCCCGGGGTTGCTTCGGTGCAATCCAGTTCCAGTTTCGGCCGATAGGCCACCGCCGCGGTGCGGCTGCCCGGTGCCAACAATTGGTACGCCTTCTGTACCTCCGGAGCCAGCTGGTTCACCAGGTCTATCCGTGCCGCCATCAGCTCGGCACCATGTAAGGCCAGCTGGGAATCCCACACGTCGAGGGTGTCCAGCACCGTTCGGTCACCGCGGTGCAGTGCACCCGGTGCACTCTTGAGCAGCGCGGTTCGTTGGCGCAGCACTTTGTCGTAGTCCGCCCGCACCCCGGCAATCCGCGGTCGACGCAAGCTGGCCAGCTCGTCGAGGTAGCGGCGTCGCTCGCCGGGATCACCGCGCACCAGCGCAAGGTCCTCCGGTGCGAACAGCACCGCGCGTAAGACTCCGACTACTTCACGCGCGTGGCGCACGGGTGAACGGTTGAGACGCACTTTATTGGCGCGTCCCGCGGCGATCTCCAGATCAACGGCCAGTTCGCGGCCCTCATTGACCACGATCGTGGAGACCACGGCCCGGCTTGCACCAGAGCGGATCAGTGGCGCGTCGGTGGCCACTCGGTGTGATCCCAGCGTGGACGAATACCACAGGGCCTCAACAAGATTGGTTTTCCCGAAACCATTCGGGCCAACCAGTACCGTGGCGCCCGGTTCGAGTTCGAGGTCGACGTGTGCCCAGGACCGGAAATCCCGCAGGCCCACATGGCGGACATACACCGAGAAATCAACCCCTCCCGTCGTCGCTACTGCGCCGATCAGCCGGGGAGGCGAACCGGCATCAGCAGGTAGACGTAGTCCGACGCGACCGCCGGGAACGGACCCTCACCCATCAGCACCGGGTCATCCGCACCGGCCGGCCGCAGCACCGCAGGCTTCTTCGGGTCGGTGAAACCCATCGATACCTTCTCGCTGTGCAACGATCCCAGGCCATCGGTCAGGTAGGTCGGATTGAACGCGATGGTCAACGGCTCACCGACGAAGTCGATCGGCAGATCCTCTTCGGCCCTACCGACATCCTCGGCACCGGCGGACAGCCGCAGAGTTCCCTCGGACAACTCCAGCCGGACTTGCGCGCCACGATCTGCCACCAAGGCCACACGCTTGATCGCCTCGGTCAGCTCAGCCACGCCGATAGTCGCCACAGCCAGGTGCTCACTGGGCAGCAGCTGGCGGAACTTCGGGAATTCCGCATCCAGCAGTCGAGTGGTGCTGCGCTTTCCGGCATTGGTGATACCCAGCAGGCCTTCGTTGCCGACCGAAGACCCGGCACCCAGAGCCAGATGTACCTCGTTGCCGTCACTGCTGGCCTTAGCGGCTTCGGCCAGCGTCTTCGCCGGTACCAGCACCGCAGCCTCGGTACCGGGCGCCGCGGTCCAGGTCAGCTCCCGGACCGCCAGTCGGAAGCGGTCTGTGGCAGCCAAAACCACTGTGTTACCCGAGATCTCAACACGGATGCCGGTCAACATAGGCAGGGTGTCGTCGCGGCCGGCGGCTACCGCCACCTGCCCAATCGCCTCGGCGAACACATCCGCGGACAACATCCCGGTCTCTTCGGGCAATGTCGGCAGTGTGGGGTAATCCTCGACCGTCATAGTCGGCAGGGAGAACCGCGCATTCCCACAGGTCAACGACACCCGCGTGGACTCCACCTGAACTTCGACGGGCTTGGCGGGCAACGCCCGAGTGATATCCGACAGCAGCCTCCCCGATACCAAAACGCTTCCCGGAGAAGCGATCTCCGCAGCGAGCTGAACTTCGGCGGATACTTCGTAGTCGAACCCCGACACGGTCAGACCGTTGTCGGATCCGGTCAGCAAGACTCCGGCCAGCAGCGGCACAGTCGGCCGCGCCGGCAGAGATTTCGCCACCCACGCCACCGCGTCAGCGAAGTCATCCCGGTCCAGGCGGAACTTCAAGTCGGTCAGACCCGCGTTCGTGGTCGCCGCGTCCATAGCGTCCTCTCATCACCCCAAATAGAGCTCTACCCTGCGGCGACTGGTGAACACCCCCACCCGCGGCCGTGCAACGCCCCACGCCGAAGTGTAAGAGCGGTCGGTCACCAACCGTAGAGCCTGGCACGTTTTCTTGAAAGTTAAACCTTGACACCGACGGCTGGGCAGAGCCTTGGTCAGCGGTCTGGACCACAGGGTTGTGAACAGTCCCGGTTCACCCGAATCCCCAACGACCTGTTTTGAAAGAGAAAATAGGGATAACTCCCAGTATTAGTAGTAAGTCCTGTGGATCCTGGGTATAGCGGGGCATCGGCGCTGCTGAGCGGTGTCTCCGCGTTGGGGAAGAGCAGTGAATGACACGCCCGGGCTCGGCGGCGGAGCTGTGTATGAATCCGGTGGTGTGCATCGACGGCCGGTTGGTCACCGGACCGTGGACAGGTTGTCCGCAGCGGTATCCACAGGGCGGGACCGTGACTGGTGGTACGAGTGGGTCCAAAGTTTTTTGGAAGAGACACGCGCGAAAACCCCAGAATCAGCGCTTCGCGCGTTGCCGGATCCGGGTTGTGAGCTCTTTGACTTGATCGAACACTTCGCGTCGCTCGGCCATCTCGCCGCGGATCTTGCGTTCGGCATACATCACGGTGGTGTGGTCGCGGCCGAAGGCCTGGCCGATCTTGGGCAGGGAGAGATCGGTCAGCTCACGGCACAGATACATCGCGATCTGACGCGACTGCGCCAGCGGGCGCGTCTTGCCGGGACCGCGCAGCTCTTCGATGGAGGTGTCGAAGTACTCGGCGATGACCGCCATGATGATGGCCGCGCTGATCTGCATGGTGCTGGCGTCGGCGATCAGGTCGCGCAGCACGATCTCGGCGAGGGATCGATCAATCGGTGTCTTGTTGAGCGAAGCGAACGCGGTGACGCGGATCAGCGCGCCCTCAAGTTCGCGGATATTGCGTTCGATGCTGGTGGCGATCAACTCCAGGACATCGCCCGGCACGTCCAGGCGGTCCATCTGCGCTTTCTTACGCAAGATGGCGATCCGGGTCTCCAGATCCGGCGGCTGCACATCGGTGATCAGTCCCCATTCGAAACGGGTACGGAGCCGATCTTCCAGGGTGGCAAGCTGTTTCGGTGCGCGATCGGACGTGATCACGATCTGCTTGTTGGCGTTGTGCAGGGTGTTGAAGGTATGGAAGAACTCTTCCTGGATACCTTCTTTACCCTCGATGAACTGGATGTCGTCGACCAAGAGCACGTCGATGTCGCGGTAACTGCGTTTGAACGCCACCTTGCGATCGTCACGCAGGGAGTTGATGAAGTCGTTGGTGAATTCTTCGGTGGAGACGTATTTGACGCGCATCCCGGGGAAGAGCCGCTGGGTGTAGTTGCCTGCCGCATGCAGCAAGTGGGTCTTGCCGAGTCCGGATTCACCCCAGATGAACAGGGGGTTGTAGGCACGAGCCGGTGCTTCGGCGATGGCCAGGGCGGCGGCGTGGGCGAATCGGTTGGACGTGCCGATGACGAAGGTGTCGAAGGTATAGCGCCGGTTGAGGCTGGCCCCGTCGGCCGTCGACGAGTCGTCGCTGGGCCTCTCGGTGAAATAGTTAGGCCAGTCGTAGGCCACGTCGTTGGTGTCGTCGTCCTCGTCGTCGGCGCGTTCCTCAACACTGTGGTCGGCCGGCGGTACCGAGGGAGCTTCTTCGGTGGGTTGTGGTGCGATCCGCACGCCGAGCTCGATGGACTGTCCGAGGCGTCGACTCAGTGCGTCGGTGATCTGGGTGCGCAGATGGCGTTCGATCTCGTTCTGCACAAAACTGCTCGGAACTGCCAGGAGGGCGAAGCCCTCGACGATGGCCAGGGGATGGACGAGCTTGAGCCACGCCTTCTGCTGGGGTGTTAAGGCGGGTCCGGAGCCGTTGCCGGATGGCGAATCGCCGTTGAGTTCGGCTACGACCTCGTCCCATAGATCGAGAAATGCAGTCCCGGGGTCCTCGCTCAAAGCCCCATCCCCCTGGTTCGACGCCGCCTGACCGGGCACGGGAGTGCCTCGATGCCGTACCGGGACATGCTATCCACACAGTTATCCACAGATGTGGATGAGGTGCGCATTCCGCGATGAGGCCCCCTGGGCCGGTTGCTGGGCAACGGATACTCCAGACAGAGACGCTATATCTGAAGCGCCAACCGCTTCGTCATCTTCGGTTCGTCATACAAACCGCTCCGAATCCGAAACGGCGCTGGCAAGCAAGCTAACAGGTTTCTGCGCGGACGACTACACATTTCAGCCAGATGAATCGAATGAAAACGAGGGTCGTTAGCAGGCCCGATACGGGTGTGACCAGTGTGAATAATGGGTCTCTGTGAGACACTAAGGGCCCTCCTTAGCGTGCCGGCCAGTAGCGGGGTTTGACCCGGAGAACCTGCGTCAGTACCCTCGAACAGTCGCCCGAACGCTGGCGATACGGCTGCGACCGGCTTCCCGCCGGAGCCCGCGCCGGTTACGAGCAAGACGCAGAAGTTCACCGAGCTTACCGAGTGCGTCGCGTGCGGCAGGCACAACGGGCTTCCGGTGTGTCGGGCGGCGTGACGCAAGACGCAATAAGGAGAGTGTGCCGTGGCCAAGGGCAAGCGGACCTTCCAGCCCAACAACCGTCGTCGGGCCCGGGTGCACGGGTTTCGGTTGCGGATGCGGACCCGTGCCGGCCGTGCCATCGTCACCGCCCGGCGTAGCAAGGGCCGTCGCTCGCTGACTGCCTGAGCACAGGCAGTTCGGCGGTGCTCCCGGCTCAGTACCGGATGAGACGATCGGCCGACTTCGGTGCAACGGTCAGGCATGGCCGAAGGGCAGTACAGCCCGATCTCGTCATCTACGACCGACGGACGGATACGCCCGAGCCGTCGGCGCTCGATTCGTCGACCGCAATTCCGCCTAGGGTCGGGTTGATCATCGCCAAGTCCGTAGGGCCAGCGGTGACCCGGCATCGGGTGGCCAGGCGACTGCGTCATGTGGCGCGCGACGTCCTCGCCGATCTGGAACCCTGCGAGCAACTGGTGATTCGCGCACTGCCTGGCAGTAGCAACGCGACCTCGGAAGCTCTCGGTGGACAGTTGCGGGCGGGTTTGCGCTCGATCCGCCGGACCAGCGGTGCGGTGCGCTGATGCGGTCTGTCGCAGTCGCGCCGGTACGTGGACTGGTCTTCATCATCGACCTGTACCGGAATCTGATCTCTCCGCTGCGGCTGCCCAGTTGTCGCTTTATGCCCACCTGCAGTCAATACGCCGTCGAGGCGTTGACGGAGTACGGGCTGATCCGGGGCGGTTGGCTGGCGGCAGTGCGACTGGCGAAGTGTGGCCCGTGGCATCAAGGCGGCTGGGACCCGATTCCCGAGCGGTCCGAGGGGGTTGTCGCATGCGGCTGCCAGACCGGACGCACCCTGAACAAGCACGACAACCTATCGGAGGGTGAATACCGTGTCCTTTGATCCGGGCAGCCTGGACTACGTGTACTACCCGGTCTCGGGCATTATGTGGTTGTGGTACAAGGCTTTTGGTCTTCTACTTGGCCCATCCAACTTCTTCACCTGGGCGCTGGCGGTGGTGTTCCTGGTGTTCACGCTGCGAGCGCTTCTCTATAAGCCGTTCGTTAAGCAGATCCGGACCACCCGGCAGATGCAGGAGCTGCAGCCTCAGATCAAGGCATTGCAGAAGAAGTACGGCAAGGACCGTCAGAAGATGGCGCTGGAGATGCAGAAGCTCCAGCGCGAGCATGGCTTCAACCCGATCCTGGGGTGTCTGCCGATGCTGGCCCAGGTGCCGGTCTTCCTGGGTCTGTTCCATGTGCTGCGGTCGTTCAACCGGACCAGCACCGGAATCGGGCAGTTGGGCCTGTCTCCGGACCTGAACCGTCAGTTGGGCAACTACTTCTTCAGCGCTGCCGATGTCGGCAACTTCCTCGACGCGAATCTGTTGGGTGCACCCCTGGGCGCGACGATGATCCAGCGCACCGGCCTGGACGCTTTCGCTGAGTTCAACCGAGTGTCGGTGATCGCCGTCGGGGTCCCGATCATGATCGCGGCGGGCATCGCCACGTACTTCAACAGTCGGGCTTCGGTGGCGCGACAGAGTCCCGAGGCCGCGGCCAACCCGCAGACCGCGATGATGAACAAGCTGGCCCTCTACGTCTTCCCCTTGGGCGTTGTGGTCGGTGGGCCGTTCTTGCCGCTGGCGATCATCCTGTACTGGTTCTCCAACAACATCTGGACCTTCGGCCAGCAGCACTACGTGTTCGGCCTGATCGCCAAAGAGGAAGAGGCCAAGAAGGACGAGGCGCTACGGCGCCGGGCAGCGAACGCTCCCGCGCCGGGTGCGAAGCCGAAGCGCGGTGCACGTGCGGTGGAAGCGGCGGTCGATGACGAGGCGCTGGCGGTGGAGTCGGAAGCTATCGAGGCGAGCGTCGCCGAGCCCGGCAAGACCGAGGCCGCTAAGCGCAACGCCGGTCGCCCCGCCGCACGAGGTGCGCGCCAAGGCGCCGGAGCCAAGCCGAAGAAACGTAAGCGGTAATCGACCGCGACAAGCCAACCGGCGCGCGAGCCGCCGGGCACGGAGGGAGACGAGATGACTGACACGACCGACATGAACGACGCCGGGACCGCGGAGCACGAAGCTGTGGAGTCTGCGGGGGAGACCGAAACGCAGGAAGCCCACGAGGGCGCTACCGCGGCACCCGTGGTGGACCTGGAAGATCGGCTGGTTGCCGAGGGAGAGATCGCCGGCGACTACCTCGAGGAACTGCTGGACCTCCTGGACTTCGATGGCGACATCGATCTGGATGTGGAGGGCCGCCGCGCGGTGGTGAGCATCGATGGCGGTTCGGACCTCACGAAGCTGGTTGGCCGCAAGGGCGAGGTGCTGGACGCGCTGCAGGAGCTGACGCGGTTGGCGGTGCACCAGAAGACCGGTGAGCGGAGCCGGCTGATGCTGGACGTCGCGGGTTGGCGCCGCCGCCGCCGCGACGATCTGACTGCCCTGGGCGATGAAGTGGCCCGGCGTGTGTTGGACAGCGGTACCGACGAGGAACTGTCCCCGATGAGCCCCTTCGAACGTAAGATCGTCCACGACGCGGTGGCGGCCGTCGCCGGTGTTCATAGCGAGAGCCAGGGTGTGGAGCCGTCGCGTCGCGTAGTGGTTCGGCGGGACTGACGAAGCGCAGTGCGGGGAATTACAGCGATGTGATTCCCCGCCGCCGGTCAAGTCCCGGGAAGCCGGAGGAATGTTTCACGTGAAACATGTCGAGGGATCACCGGCGCCCGAGCCACCCCCGGAGGCCGCCGAGGTATTCGGGGACCGTCTAGGTATCGCCCGGCGGTACGCAACGCTGTTGGCGGGTCCTGGGGTTGAGCGCGGGCTGATCGGGCCGCGAGAGGTCGACCGTCTCTGGGATCGCCACATCCTCAATTGCGCAGCGGTAGGGGAGCTGTTCGAATCGGACGAGCGGATCGCAGACATCGGTAGTGGGGCGGGCCTCCCGGGTATCCCGGCAGCGATTGCCCGTCCGGACGTGTCCATCACGTTGGTGGAGCCCCTGCTACGCCGGAGCGAGTTTCTCCGTGAGGCGATTGCCGAGTTGGGCCTGGACCGAGTCGAGGTGGTGCGCGGCCGGGCTGAGGACGGGCCGGTGCGCGATGCAGCGGGGGACAGCGATGTCGTGATGTCCCGGGCAGTGGCCAGCTTGGACAAGATCGGGCGATGGAGCCTGCCTCTGTTGCGCCCGGGCGGGCGGATGCTCGCGATGAAGGGGGAGCGGGCGCAAGCCGAAGTCGACGAACATCGCAGTGTGATGAAGAGGCTAGGCGCGAACGACGTAAGGGTGGTGAGATGTGGCGTGAACTATTTATCCCCGCCCGCGACCGTGGTGTTGGCACTGCGGGGAGAGCCCGAGGCGAGGCATCCGCGCCGACGTCCATCGGGGGGACCGGCACGACGGCCGACCAGGAGGCACACATGAGCAGAGCAGTCCCCCCGGCCGCGAAGGCACGAGCCACCGCGGAAGCGGTTTCACGTGAAACATCGGGCGGTTCGGTTTCACGTGAAACATCGCCAGGGTTCATCGACACCCCGATTGGTGCAGCGGCGGAACGCGCCATGCAGGTGCTGCACACCAACAACCGACTGCCACGGCCAAAGCGGCGCCGGGTGTTCACGGTGGCTAACCAGAAAGGCGGCGTGGGCAAGACCACGACGGCCGTCAATCTCGCCGCCGCGTTGGCAGTCCAGGGAATCAAGACACTGGTGATCGACCTGGATCCGCAGGGCAACGCCAGCACCGCACTGGGCATCTCCGAACGCAAGTCCGGTACACCTTCGTCGTACGAGGTGTTGATCGGCGCGATCCCCGTGACGTCGGCCCTGCAGCAGAGTCCGCACAACGAGCGGCTGTACTGCATCCCGGCCACCATCGACCTGGCCGGCGCCGAGATCGAATTGGTCAGCATGGTGGCGCGGGAGAACCGTCTGCGCAACGCGTTGGCGGACCTGGACAGCTTCGACTTCGACTACGTCTTCATTGACTGCCCGCCGTCGCTGGGCCTGTTGACCGTCAACGCGTTGGTCGCGGCGCCGGAAGTGCTGATCCCCATCCAGTGCGAGTACTACGCCCTGGAAGGCGTATCGCAGTTGATGCGCAACATCGAGATGGTCAAAGCGCACCTGAACCCGCGGCTGGAGGTGACCACCGTGCTGCTGACCATGTACGACGGCCGCACCAAACTAGCGGACCAGGTAGCCGACGAGGTCCGCCGATACTTCGGCGACCGGGTGCTGCGTACGGTGATTCCGCGCAGCGTCAAGGTCTCGGAGGCGCCGGGTTACAGCATGACGATCATTGACTACGACCCCGGATCACGCGGCGCCATGAGCTATCTGGATGCCAGCCGGGAACTTGTCGAACGAGACCTCGGTGACGGGGGCCCGTCGGGGGAGCACAGGGATGAGGAGGAGCGCCGCAGATGACCGGACCGTCGCGTAAGAAAGGCGGCTTGGGCCGCGGCCTGGCCTCTCTGATCCCGACGGGCCCGGGCGAGGGTGGTGACGCCCAGGCAGACCGCGGTGCGGGCATGGGACCGCGTATGGGCGCCGCCGCCGCCGATGTGGTCCTGGGTGGTCTGGGCAGCGCGCCTACTGCGGCCGCCACCGACGTCGGTGCGGTGTACCGGGAGATCCGGCCGTCGGAGATCGAGCCCAACCCGCGTCAGCCCCGCCAGGTGTTCGACGACGAGGCGCTCGCCGAGCTGGTCCACTCGATTCGGGAATTCGGGCTCATGCAGCCCATCGTGGTGCGGGCTGTGCCCGGTGCTGCACCGGGTGCGCCCCGGTACCAACTGGTCATGGGGGAGCGGCGTTGGCGGGCTTCGCAGCAGGCCGGGCTGGAGACCATCCCGGCCATCGTCCGGGAGACGGAGGACGACAACCTCCTACGCGACGCGCTGCTGGAGAACATCCACCGGGTGCAGTTGAACCCGTTGGAAGAAGCGGCCGCATATCAGCAGCTGCTGGACGAGTTCGGCGTGACCCACGAAGAACTCGCGACGCGCATCGGCCGGTCGCGCCCCTTGGTGACCAACATGATCCGGCTGCTTCGCCTGCCGATCGCCGTCCAGCGGCGGGTCGCCGCCGGCGTTCTGTCGGCCGGCCACGCGCGCGCGTTGCTGTCGCTGGAGGCGGGGTCGGAGGCACAGGAGGCGCTCGCCGCCCGGATCGTCGCCGAGGGTCTGTCCGTGCGCGCCACTGAGGAGGCGGTCACCCTGGCCAACCGCGCGGGTACCCCGACGCCGGTGGCACCGCGACGCAAGCCCATCCAGATGCCCGGCCTGCAGGACGTGGCGGAGCGGCTGTCGACTACCTACGACACCCGGGTGACGGTCAGTCTGGGCAAGCGTAAAGGCAAGATCGTGGTCGAATTCGGGTCCGTCGACGATCTGCAGCGGATCGTCGCGATGATGGACTCGAACACCCCCTAAAGGCGATGTGTGCCCAGGTCCAGGGCCACACGGCCATTACGTCACTGTGACGGTAACGCGAGGCGAGCCGGGTGGGAGACGTGAATGATGTTAGGTAGCAGTAGCTTTCGCATTTTCGAGGTTTTGACCGACCAAACTGCGCAGAACGTGGCGTCCGGTGGGTCTGCCCTCCTATCCTTAAGGGGCTGTCGTCGGCGGCAGCACGGGTTGAGACCGGGAGTCCAGTGTCTGTCCGCATCGCACCCCTGAGGCTCGAGGGTTTCGAGCAGCTACCCAAGCACGCACGCCGGTGTGTGTTCTGGGAAGTCGATCCGGCCACCCTCGGCCACGACGATCACCTGTCGGACCCGGAGTTCGACAAAGAAGCCTGGCTGTCGATGGTCATGTTGGAGTGGGGGACCTGCGGACAGGTGGCGACGCCGTCTCCCGCGACCCGCGGAATCGGAGACCCAGAATGCCTCGGCTACGTGCTCTACGCCCCGCCTCGTGCCGTGCCGCGGGCGCAGCGGTTTCCGACGGGGCCGGTGTCGGCGGACGCCGTGCTGCTGACGTCGATGGGTGTTGACCCGACACCCATGGCCGACGGGCTGCCGGGGGAACTGATCTCCCGGGTTGTCGACGAGCTGATGCGACGCGGCGTCCGGGCACTGGAAGCCTTCGGCCGTACGCCGGCGGTCTCGGAATTATTGGATGCGTGCCGTGCCGGACGCGATGTCGTCCCTCCCGACGTCGCTCCGGTGCTGGAAGCCGTGGGGGACTGTTCGGTCGAGCACTGCATCATCGCCGCGGACTTCTTGACGGAGGTCGGCTTCACCGTCGTGGCGCCACACCGCTACTTCCCTAGGCTGCGCCTGGAACTCGACAAGGGGTTGGGTTGGAAGGCCGAGGTGGAGGCGGCGCTGGAGCTGCTGTTGGAGAGGGCACAGTTGGAGCAGCCGATCGGAGCGGGTGCTTCGGCGGCGTCTGGCCGTGTGGCGGGGTCCATGCGGCGGTCCCAGCTCTGGCTCTCCTGCGTCGAGCCTCGCTGAACAGCGAAAGTCAGGAACCGCCGAGCGGACCGGTCCGTTCGACCGACAGCTCATGGGCAAGCAGTTCGGCGAACGTGAAGGTTCCGGTGGGCCGGTCGTTCTTGCCGAGCAGATACAGGCGCTTGACCGCCGCCAGCATGCCTTCGGCGATCGCATCGCGAGTCGCCGGAGAGGCCAGCATCGTGCGATCACGTGGGCTGGTGATGTAACCGACATCCACCTCGACGGTGGGCATCCGCGTCAGGCGCAGCAGGTCCCAGGTGCGGCCATGAGCCCTGCAGTCCTGTAACCCGGTGCGGGCCACGATCTCTCGCTGAATGAAGTCCGCCAGGTTGCGGCCGATGGTGGAAACCGAACCATGCGAGTTGCCGAAGTGGAAGGACGCTACCCCGTTTGCCGCGGGGCTGACGTGGGTGGCGCAGCGCAGGCTGATCATCAAGTCCGCGCCCACAGCATTGGAGGTCGCGGCGCGCTCGGCGTCCGACGGGTTGCGGCCACTGGGGCGGGACAGGAAGGTATCCATACCGATGGCCGTCATCCGGCCTTCCAAGCGACTGGCCAAGTCCCACAAGATATCTGCTTCGCTGATCGGTCCCGACGGCGTCTGGATGATCAGCCCGTGGTCACGGCCGCCACGGCCGGGGTCGATGACGATGCGCTTCCCGGACAATCGGGGTCCAGAGCGACGCACCAACTCCTCTTCGCGGATCGCGTGCGGCGAGCCGCCGCTGACCCGGGAGGCCAGGAAGTTCAAGGAACGCAACGTTTCTGGCCCGCAGATGCCGTCGGCGTACAGACCGTACTCGCGCTGATAGGAGGCCAGCGCGTTGTGCGTCTGTATACCGAAGTAGCCGTCCACCAGGCCGGTGTAGAAGCCCAGATCCTGGAGACGGGCTTGCAGGGTAGCCACGTCGTCGCCATACATCGGCGCACCGAACTGATGATTGAGAATGCGCGCGCCCAGACGGTAGGACGCCTCCTTGAGCGCGCGATAGGTGGCCTGGCCGATGATGCCGTCCACCAATAGCCCACGCTGCTGCTGAAAGGCGCGCACCGCCTGGTCCAGGTCGTCGTCGAAGACATCCAGCGCGACGTGTTTGCCCGTAGTCAAGTCCGCATCGGGGCTGTCCACCAGGCCCAACGAGGCCAGCGCAACCCGGATCTCCACCACGGCACCACTGCGGTCACCACGACGCAGGCCCTGCTCGGTCCCGCGATGCCGACCCGACATGAGTGAGCCCTTCCGGTTGACGCTGTTGGCGGTGGAACCGTAGCGGGTGTTCGCCAGCAGATTAGCCAGAATTGTCTCAGATCCCGAGCCATTTTTCGAAAACGGCAAGGCAACAAACGGGCTCCGAAGAGCCGACGGTCACAAGCCCGTCACGACGTGCCGGGAATCGCTAGGTGGCGTCAGCGAGCTCCCGCAGTAGCGCAGCCTTGCCCTTGGCGCCCACGATCCGCTTCACCGGCTGCCCGTCCTTGAACAGGATCAGGGTGGGAATCGAGACCACGTTGAAGTCCTGCGCGGTGTTCGGATTGGCGTCCACATCGATCTTGGCGACGGTGAGCTTGCCGGCCTGCTCGGCGGCGATCTCCTCGAGGACCGGTGCGACCATCTTGCAGGGGCCGCACCACGTCGCCCAGAAGTCGACCAGCACCGGTGTGCTGCTGGCCAGGACGTCGTCGGCGAAGGTGGCGTCGGAAACGGTCACCGTGCTGTGGTTGTCGCTCACTGAGGTGCTCCCATCAAGGTTTCGGTACCGCTGTCATAGGTGGTGGCTTCTTCTGATTCTGCCAGCCAGCGTTCGGCGTCGATCGCGGCTGCGCAACCCGTTCCGGCGGCGGTGATCGCTTGCCGGTAGGTGTGATCCACCAGATCACCGGCGGCGAACACTCCTTCCAACGAGGTGCGCGAGCCCGGCTGCTGCACCACGACGTAGCCTTCCGGATCCAGCTCGACCGCGTCGCGTACCAGCTCCGAACGGGGATCGTGGCCGATGGCGACGAACACGCCGGTAACCGGGAGGGTGGTTTCGGCGCCGGTCTCGGTGTCGCGCACCCGCAGGCCGGTCACCGTCGCCGCACCCTCCACTGCCACCGGCACGCTGTTGGTCAGGAACCGGATCTTGTCGTTGTCGCGGGCCCGGTTGAGCATGATCTTCGACGCGCGGAACTCGTCGCGACGGTGCACCAGCGTCACGCTGCGGGCGAAGCGGGTCAAGAAGGTGGCCTCTTCCATGGCGGAGTCGCCGCCGCCGATCACGGCGATGTCCTGGTCGCGGAAGAAGAAACCGTCGCAGGTGGCACACGAACTCACCCCGCGGCCGAGCAGCTCCTGCTCACCGGGGATGTTCAGGTAGCGGGCCGCCGCGCCCATGGCCAGGATCACCGCACGCGCCCGATGCGTCTCGCCATCGGCGGTGACGACGGTCTTGATCGGCGCGTCCAGGTCCACTGACTCGACGTCTTCCATGCGCAGGTCGGCCCCGAAGCGCAGTGCCTGCTCACGCATCTCGTCCATCAGCTCCGGCCCCATGATGCCGTTGCGGAAGCCGGGGAAGTTCTCCACTTCCGTGGTGGTCATCAACGCGCCGCCGAATGCCGTCCCCTCGAACACCAGTGGCGCCAGCTGTGCCCGGGCGGTGTAGATCGCCGCGGTGTACCCGGCCGGGCCGGAACCGATGATGATCACATCGTGGATGGATGGTGTCTCAGACATCGAGGGCCTCTTCTTCTCGGATCCGCTCGGGATCTGCTTACACGGGCTAGCAACGTCAGCGTAGGCGGCGATGTTCCCCGCGCCGATACTGCCGGGCCCGCTCGGGGGTCAGGGGCGCCGAACCGTTGTGTCGGCCAGTAGTCCGGTGTCCGCGGAACTGCAGTGCGGAGCCACCGCGAGCGCGATGACGTTGCCGGCCGGCGTGTCCGGTATCAGCAGGAGTACGCCGGGATGTCCGTTGACGGTGATCTCACGTGCCCCGAGGATCTGCGTCGAGGCCGGGTAACCCAGCCCGGCCAGGCACCCGGCGCGGCGCGCCGGGTCGCTCAGTGGGCCGTACTCCGGGCGGCGATCCAGCAGCTCGAGGATCTCCGGTTCGGACAGCGGCAGCACGGCTGTGGGCGCCGATTCCACCGTGATGGCGTCGAAAGTGCGGGGACCGCTGGCGGTGTCGCCGGGCAGGCGGATCAACGCGGACGTACCGACGCCGATCGCGATCACCGCGGCGGCGCCGCCGGCCCAGGCGGCGATCCGGCTGAAGCGGGGTAACGGGCGGCTTGCGTGCGCCGGTGGCCCGGAGGGGGCCCGGGACTGTTCGTCGTCCGATTCGCTGGACATGGTGCCGCTTCCACTCGTTGTCGTGGCGGCAGGCGCAGTGCTGCGCTGCCGTCCGCGGCCAAGGCTAACCGGCTGCGGGCTGACAGGTCGGCGGCGGCGCGGCGCGGGCGGGGTGCCTGTCCCAGCAGGGCGGCCAGCCGGGCCCTGCCGCGGGCGCAGCGACTCTTGACGGTCCCCGGGGGCACACCGAACTTGCGGGCGGCGTCGGCGACCGAGTAGCCCTGCATGTCGACGGCGAGTAGTGCGGCCCGCTGCTCGGCCGGCAGCGTGCGCAGCGCTGCGCGGACCACCAGCGCCGTGTCCACCTCGGCGGTGCGATCCCCGATGGCCGGATGGTCGACCGTGAGCTCGACGTAGGCCGGCCTGTTGCGACGCAGCCGATCCAGGCATGCGTTCAGCACGATTCGGTGCAGCCAACTGCCCACGGCGGCGTCGTGGCGAAACGATCCGGCCGCCCGATGTGCCGACAGCATCGCATCTTGCAGGGCGTCCTCGGCCTCCTGAGCGCACCCGGTGGCGCTCCGGGCCAGCCGTCGTAACCGGTGGTGGTGCCGGCCGTAGAGCTCGGCGAAGGCGTAGCGGTCACCGGCTACATGTGCGGCCAACAGCTCGGCGTCACTGCGATCCGGGAGCCCCATGGGCGGACAGTAACCAGCGGCGGCCCCGGCGGCACTTCACCCCGAAGACCTGTGCACAACCCCGCTAGGAGGCGGCTTGCACAGTGATCTCCGAGATCTGGGTGCGGCTCTCTCCGCCGGTGTTACCCATCGTGGAGATCCAGACCAGCAGGTTGGAGGTCGCAGTCGACGAATCCGCGGTGATCTTGTTGGAACCGGGCTGCAGCGCCTTCGCCGGGGCCAGCAGGGTGGTGTCTTCGAGCCGGGTGGGCTTAGGCGTCGAGGAGGAACGCAGCTCCACCCGGGTTCCTGTGCTGGACACGTTGAGCGTGACGGTGCCGATCACCGTGGGCTTGGGCAGTTGCAGCATCAGTCCGACGCCGTTCTTGAAATTGGGGAAGGGCACCGGATCGGAGTAGGTGTCCGTCGACCAGGCGGTGGCCGGGTTGCCGTCGATCGCCAGACCGGCATCCTGGGGCCGGTCTGCCTCGCCGCCGGGGGAGAAGACCGTCACCTGCACCGGCTTCACGATGCCGTTAGGCCCACTGGCCCCGGGCAGCGCCGACGCCGAAGGGCTGCTCAAGCCGAGCTCGGTCTTGTCCAGGCCGTTGACGTCGCCGAAAATCCGGTTGAGCACCGAGGCGAGCACCAATAGCGCCACCAGGATGACCGCCGCACCGACGCCGAGGCCTATGAGCACCCGCCGGCGTCGTTCGGCGGCTGCCTCGGCGTCCGGTGGTGTGGGCCGCACCCGCGGCGGGGGCGGGTCGTCGCTGACCGGACCCAGCAGTTCGGTCTGCTCGTGCAGCGCGGTGGCCTGCTGCAGCAGGTTCGACAGCGTCGAGGCACCACGGATCCCGCCGTCGGGCTGAATCGCATGGCTGGCGGCCGCAGAGATCTGGAACGGAATGTCGGGATTGACCGAATCGGGCTTGACCGGGCTGCCACTGGAGTCCAGGTCCGCCGGTTCGAGCCCGGTGTCGGCTCCGGCATTGGCCAGCGGCCACCGGTTGATCAGCAGCGCATAGAGGGTGGCGCCGATTCCGCGGATGTCGTCTTCGGGCTTGGTGTCGGGCAGCGTCGCGGGGAACGCCAGCGTGACGTCGCCTTCGATGCTGACCCGCACGCGGGCCGGGTGGTCGATGGACAGGGCCACGCCGCTCTGGTGAGCGGATTCGGCAGCCGACGCCAGCGACCGGATCGCCCGGGCCGCGCCGATCGGTGACGGTGACGTGCCCGCCACCTCCTGCAGAGAGGCGCCACGCACCCATTCGGAGACCACCAGTCCACCGGCGCCGACCCGCACCACGTCCAGGACGCGGGCGATCCCCGGCAGATCGATCTGGCTGAGCCGCTGGGTGCGCGACAGGACGCCGGTGAGCTGCTCGTCGGGCATGGTCTGATTCGGGTCGACGAAGGTCAGCGCCACCTGGCGGTCCAGTGCGGTGTCCAACGCCTGCCAGAACTGCAGCACCGGGGTGCCGCCATGGCGAACGAGCAGCCGGTAGCGGCCGCCGGCGATGCTCAGCCCGGGCGTCAGCAAGCTGTCGTTGCCGACGGACTCAGGCGTCTCGGTCGATCGCTGGGACGGCTGTGGAGCAACGGTCCGCGCCGCCGCCTGAGGTCCGACGCCCTCCGAAGAAATGTTGGCCACCTCCGCGCCTTTCGGTGTCCAGCCACCGGCGATGTGCGCGGGCGGCGTATGCGTGGCGGGATCGTTTGAGATGCCCCCGCCGGCTGTGGGCAAACGGTTGTGATCAGCGTACGGGACGCTCGAATCGGGAGAAGGCGGGTTGGGCATGCCGGTTTGCGGCCTGCCTGCACCCATTCGTCGACGTACCGCGGCAACGGCGGCGACTGCCTCGGGCACCTCGGCCCGCACCATGACCGCCGCGATGATCGGCAGCATCACCGCGGTGAGGATCAGCAGCCGCAGCATCGAGCCTGCGGCGCCACGATCGGTCAGGTCCCGGAGGCCGCACGCGCGATCCAGCACCTCGGCCACCAGGCCGGCAAGCAGCGACGCCGTCAGCGTGACCAGCACGGTGCGGATCACCTCGGGCCCCACCAGCGCCCAACGTGCCGGCGGCGCCCCCGGCCCGGGCACCGGACGCAGTGAGCGCCGCAGCAGCAGGTGCCCGACGACGGCTCCGGCGACAAAGCCCAGACCGTTGGCCAGGCCGAGGTAGGCCGCGACCAACTCCGGATTTGCGGTCAGGTGGGGAGCCAGGACCGAGGCCGCGATCTTCACTGCGGTGATCACCACGATGATCGCGATGGGTGTCCAGGGCTGCTCTCGGGCGTAGAAGACCCGCAGCTGCAGCAGCACCATCGCATACGGGAGCAGCGTGAAAGCCGACATGGCGACCGCGGCGCCGAGGTTGCCCGCGTCGACGTTGCCGAAGTTGCCGTAGGCGAACAACGCACTGCCGATCGCCGGTCCGCCGACGGTCATCAGCGCCACGATCGGGATGAGCGTGATCATCATCAGGCGGGTGGCCAGGGACAGATCGGCCAGCACCGCGGGGTCGTCGCCGGCGGCGGCATTGCGGCTCAACCGGGGCATGACGACGGTCAGCACCGTGACGCCGATCATGCCGAACGGCAGCTGCAGCAGCAGCCAGGCGTAGTAGTAGATCGCCGGGCCGGATGCTGCAGCGCTGCTGGCGATCTGATTGGTCACCACCAGGCCGACCTGGCTGATCAAGACGTAGAGCACCATCGCCGAGGCCATGGTGCCGAAGCGCTTGAGCCGGTCGTCGATGCCCCACAACGGCCGAAGGCTGATCCGCTGCCGGCGGATCGCCACCAGCAGCACGGCGGTCTGTGCGACGACGCCCGCCGTGGTGCCCAGGCCGAGCACCAGCAGCTTGGTGTTGCCCATCCGCACCGGATCCACCGACAGTTCCCCCGGCACCAGCAGATACAGCACCAAGGTTGCGATCGCGACGACGTTGTTGACCACCGGAGCCCAGGCCGGAGCGCCGAAGATATTGCGCGTGTTCAAGATCGCCATGAACACCGACGACAACCCGTAACAGATGACCTGCGGCAATAGCAGGTAGGCGAAGGCGATGGTCAGTGGCTCGTTGACCTGTGGGTCGCCGCCCAACATCAGCCGCACCAGCAGCGGTGCCGCGGCCACCGAGATCACCGTGGTGGCCAGCAGCAGCGCGGTCGCCAGTGTGACCAGCCGGCGGACGAACGCGGCGCCGCCGTCGGGGTCGTCGCGTTCGGCGCGCGCCAGCACCGGCACGAAGATCGCGGTGAACGTAGCCTCCAGAACCAGCGCGGCGATCTGGTTCGGCAATTGATTGGCCACCGAGAACGCGCTGGACAGCGCCGCACCCAGGATCGCCGCCAACAGCACGACTCTGACGAATCCGGTGAGGCGGCTGACCAGGGTCGCCAGCGCCATCCCCCAGGAGCGCGACACCACGGCGGCGTCGGTCAGCTCGGGGCGTGCGGGTTGCTGCGCCGGAGTGCTCACCTGTCGCCGCCTGAGCCCGAGGGTGGCGCGGGCAGGTCGGCGCGGTCGGGCTGGCCCCGGAACCGATGCCAGAGCCGGCGCCCGATCAGGACCGCCAGTGCCGCCGCCGCCGTCATCGTGATCAAGAACAGCACCATGCCGTAGGCGTTCGAATGCACCGACAACCGCACCGACTCGCCCAGTGGCATGCCGTTGGGGGTCTGCAGCGCCGCATCGACCACGAAGTACTGGTTGACGCGCACCTCAACAGGAACTCGCAGGGGCAGGTACCCCGGGGGCAGCTCCAGTTCTCCGACATCGGTGACCGACATTCCCGGTGGCGCATCCACGTGCAGCCGCACCCGGATCGGCACCGCGAGATCGTTACGCAGCGCCAGGGGCAGCGGACTGTGCTCGGTGGCCAGCGTGTAGGAGTCGGCCGGGTTGACGATGGTGACGGCGCCGATCAAATCGGCGACGGTGGTGCCGATGATCGCCAGGCGTTGCGAGGCCAGGCCGTTACGGACATCGAGCGGTTCGGACTGAGTCAGGGCGCGCAGCATGCCCTCGGCGAGCGGGGTCGTGTACGCCTCACCGGTCAGGCCGGTGCGGGCGTCGGTGGTCAACGCCGACGTCAAGCCCCACAATCTGCCGATGTCGTCGGCCACGGTACTGATCACGTCGGGGGAGAAGCCCCCCGCCGGCTGCTGAGTCGGCAGCGGATGCTCTGGGGGCGTGGCCACGTCGGCCGATTCGGCGAGCACCGCGGTCAGCGGCCGGGCGTCCGCCAGGCCGGAGTGCAATGCGGTGGCCAAAGTGGTCAGCACGGCCTGGGCGTCGTCGGCGCGTGGTTTCCAATACGGCGGCGGCATCAGGATCTCGTTGCGTAGCGCACCGGGAGTCTCCGGTGATTCCAGGCTGCGCCACAGCAGCGAACCCAAGGCGTCCTGGCGACGGGCCAGCGCGGAGTCATGGTGTAGCCGGACCGCCAGGGAGCTGTCCAGGTAGCTGGGCGTGTTCGGATCGGTGCCCATGGCCGCGAACGCGGCGCCGACGGCGGGGTCATAGGGCACCGCCACCAGCTGCGGCGATACCCGCCGCGGCGTGACGTCAGCGGTGGCCGCCGCGCCGGACTCCAGGGCGGAGCAGTCGCCGGCAGTGATCACCACGGCATCGCCCTGGGCGGCGATCAGGTCTGCGGCACCTGTGGTCAGCCGACCGTCGCCGAGCAGGACCACGCCGCGGGCCGTGCTTACTTCCAGGATTCGGTCCAGGATTTCGGCGGGTTTGCGCACCGCGATCTCGTCGAGGCTGGGATCGCCCACTCGAGCCAAGGCGTCCAGGTCGGTCTGGGCGTAGGGGATTGCGGCGACGCAGGTGTGGTGGGCCAGGCGTCGCAGCCGCTCCAGCCACGTGCGGGCGGCCTCGCGTCCGGTCCCAGGTTGCGTGATGGCGCTCGCGGGGGAGTCGGCCACCACGTAGCCGCGGGTCATGGCGGCGACCGTGACCAACAGATCGGGGTCGACGGCCAGGCACAGGGCCCGATTGACCACGGCGTTGACGTCCACGGCCGGGCTGGTGGCGAACTCGGCGGCGGACAGCAGCGCGTCGAGGCGACCGCCGGGGGCCAGCGATATCGCCAGCTCGTCGTCGGTGAGCCGAACCGGCAGCGCACCGCCGGGCTCGCCCGGTGTGAGCCGCGGCCGATCGGCCAAGGGCCAGAACATGGTGAGCCGAACCGGGTGCGAAATATCGGGCGCGACGGGGCCTGCGGCCAGCTCCGAGCCCGGCTCGACGCGGGGCAGGCCGGTCACCGGCAGCAGAAAGCGGGCATCGTCCAGGCGAGTCGGTTCGCCGTAGTCAGGAGTGCCGTTGACGTTGACCAGCACCGGGTAAACGCCGGGACGGTCGATGTTCAGTGCCGGCTGGCTCGCCGAGCGCAGCGGCACAGACAGGGTGAAGCGGGCCTCTTGGCCGCGCTGCAGTTCCGGCGCGACCGTGCTGAAGGCGCCCACCGGGCGGTACTGGTCGTTGGCCCCACTGAGGTTGGTGCGCAGCCCGGCGGAGGAGGCCACTGCACCGGCCTGTTCGAGTCGCACCATGACGTCGCGTACGGGCCGGTCGCCCACGTTGCTGACCGTTCCGGCGACGGTGACCACCGGGACACTGGAGGTCGTGACGACCTCAGGCGTGACGCGGTCGATCCGGATCTGGACGAACGGTGCGGCATCAGGCTCGCCGGCGGCGACGTGCGGGGCGGCGCCGACGAGGGCGGTGCCGAGGGTCATCAGGAGGACGGTCACTGCCGCCACCAGAGCCATGAGGGGCCCGGGTACGGCGGATAAGGGACCCCCACCACTGGGTCGCGTGCGGGTCACGGGTCCAGCCCGCGACCGTTCTTCCGGTCCGGTGAGTGCTCACCAGTGCGAGTACGGCGGGCGCGGGAATGAGTCTGCTGCCGTCGCCACGGTGCCGTGACCGGCAACGGCGGGAGGGCGGCGGGGCCGTCGGCTTGGAGGCGGTCGATCAACTCGTCGGCCACTAGGGCCAACCGGCGTTCATCGGCGTACGCCAAGCGGGACGCCAACTCCCGAATCGGCACCCACGCCACCTCGGCCACCTCCATGTCGTCATCGCACAGCTCTCCGCTGGCGAACCGCAACAGATAGTGGTGCACGGTCTTGTGGACCCGGTGGCCATCGGTGACGAACCAGTAGTCGATGCTGCCCAGCACAGCCAGCACGCTGCCCCGGACGCCGGTTTCTTCGGCAACCTCACGGATGGCGGTCTGCTCCGCGGTCTCACCGACCTCGATATGACCTTTGGGCAGTGACCACAGCATTCTGCCGCGCCGGTCCACCCGTCCGATCAGTGCGGCGACCTGCTCTTCGCGGGGGCCATCGATACCGTCGACCACAAGTCCGCCGGCGGAGGTCTCATGCACGGTGCGCAGGCGCTCGGGGCCGTGTCGCGCGGTACGCGTCCGGCGCTGGGCAGCACGCGGAGGAGTGACGGCGGCCGCTGGACTCGCCTCTGCGGCGGGGGATTCGGTGTGGCTTGTCTTTGGACCAGACGTGCGTCGACCACGGCGCCGCCTGCGGCGCCGTCCCGAATTGGCTTCTCCGCCGTCGGCCGACACCCATGTGATGGTAGCTGCCACGCACAGGCCTACCAGCGCCCCTCGCCGGTGTCGTACTTGGTCCCGTATCGCCGAGCAGAGCCCGCCGAGTGTGCGGAATTGTTGTCCCGTCCCGCGAAGGACCGCCGAAACCGCACACTCGGCGGCCCGCGTCGCCCGGCTTCGCCGTGCTCGCGACCACCGCTGGGTTGGCTACGGCGGCCCGCGTCGCCCGGCTTCGCCGTGCTCGCGACCACCGCTAAGCTCATCGAACGTGCCTGAAGCCCATCAAGACGCCGATCTGCTGACCGCGGCGGCCGTCGCGCTGAATCGGCACGCTGACGTGCTCTGCGGCCTGGGTGCCCTCTTCTCCGAGGCGGGCCACCAGCTCTATCTGGTCGGGGGATCGGTACGCGATGCCTTGCTGGGTCGCCCCAGCCCGGACCTGGACTTCACCACCGACGCGCGGCCCGAGCAGGTTCAGACCATTCTGCGTGGCCGGGCCGACGCGATGTGGGACACCGGCATCGACTTCGGCACGGTGGGCGCGACTTTCCGTGGTCAGCGCGTCGAGATCACCACCTTCCGGGCCGACAAATATGACCGGGTGACCCGCAATCCCGAAGTGCGCTTCGGGGACTCACTCGATCAAGATCTGGTGCGCCGCGACTTCACCGCCAATGCGATGGCGGTCCAGATCACGGCGGCCGGGGCGGGGGAGTTCATCGACCCGCTGGGCGGCCTGGCCGCATTGCGGGAACGGGTGCTGGACACGCCGACCGCACCGGAGGACTCGTTCGGCGACGACCCGCTACGCATGCTTCGCGCCGCCCGGTTCGTCTCCCAGCTCGGCTTCACGGTGGCGCCGCGAGTACGCGCGGCCATCGAGGACATGGCGCCCGAGCTGGGTCGCATCACCGCCGAACGCGTGGCGGCCGAACTGGACAAGCTGCTGGTGGGCACCGATCCGGTCGCCGGGCTGGACCTGATGGTGGCCACGGGGATGGGCGAGGTGGTGTTACCCGAGGTCGGCGGCATGCGGATGGCCATCGATGAGCACCACCAGCACAAGGACGTCTACCAGCATTCGCTGACCGTGCTGCGCCAGGCGATCGACTTGGAGGACTCGGGCCCCGACGGCGGTCCCGATCTGGTTCTGCGCTGGGCGGCGCTGTTGCACGACATCGGCAAGCCGGCGACCCGGCGCCATGAGACTGACGGAGGCGTCAGTTTTCACCACCACGAGGTGGTGGGCGCGAAGATGGCCCGGAAACGGATGCGTGCGCTGCGCTACTCCAAGCAGATGGTCGACGACGTGTCCCAGCTGGTCTACCTGCATCTGCGGTTCCACGGCTACGGCGACGGCAAGTGGACCGACTCGGCGGTGCGCCGGTACGTCACCGATGCGGGACCGCTGCTGGACCGGCTGCACAAGCTGGTCAGGGCTGACTGCACCACACGCAACAAGCGGCGTGCGGCCCGCTTGCAGGCCAGCTACGACCAACTCGAAGAACGGATCGCAGTACTGGCCGAGCAGGAGGACCTGCAGCGGGTGCGGCCCGATCTGGACGGCAACGAGATCATGGCGCTGCTCGACATCCCGGCGGGACCGCAGGTGGGACGGGCGTGGAGCTACCTCAAGGAGCTTCGCCTGGAGCGCGGACCGCTGACCCGCGAAGAGGCTACGGCCGAACTGCTGACTTGGTGGCAGACGCAGGGGAACCGATAGCGGCACCGGCCCGTCTGATGCGGGTATGGACTACTGCCTGGGCGACGGCGAGGGTTCGGCCGCGATGTGGACCGGCCCACCGGATGTGGATCTCGACGGAGACGGGGTGGCCGACGGTATCAGTCTGGACTTCGACGGAGATGGCCTGCGCGACGATGCGCTGGTAGACCTCGACGGCGACGGGCTGGCCGACCATCTGCTGCTCGATCTCGACGACGACGGCATCCCGGAGGCCGCATTCGTCGACGACGGATCGGGCACCTGGGGGCACGGCATGACGGCAGGCTCAGCGGACCGTTCGGGCGGGTTGCGCTGGCTGGGCCTCGACGATCTCGAATATGCAGGTGGCCCGCTGGTGGACTTCGACGGCGACGGACGCGTCAACGATCGCCTGCTCGACTTCGACGGGGACGGGCGGGCCGACCGGGTCCTGATCGGCAACGGCGCGGGCGGCTACGCGGCGGCCTACGTCGACACCGACGGCGACGGCAGGTGGGATCTGAAGCTCACCGATGCCGATGGAGACGGGGCCGCCGACGGCGCGACCGCACTGTAGGAGCGCGCTCAACGCCCCCGGCGCGGTGGGGTGCGGCCGGGTCTCGCTTTCGCGCTGGCGCGCTCAGCGCCCCCGGCGGGGGCTAAGGCGGCCGGGTCTCGCTTTCGCGCTGGCGCGCTCAGCGCCCCCGGCCGGGAGGCCCCGCGAAGGCTTGCGCGATCTCCAACCAGCGCTGCGCGTCGTCGCCCTGCGCCGTGACATCCAGATCAGCCAGCGCACGCCGCTGGGTTACCAGGAAGCAGAAGTCCTCGGCGGTGCCGGTCACCCGTTGCTCGGCGTTGACCGGACCCCACGCCCAGACGCCGCCTTCGGGCGCGTGTAGTTCCACGTGAAACGGTTCGGCCGGCGGGGTCAGGTTGTGCACGCTGAAGGCGAAATCGCGGGTCCGTACGCCCAGATGGGCGATGGAGCGCAACCGAGCGGTGGCACGTCGCCGCACCCCGAGCGCATCGGCGACGTCGAGGCCGTGGGCCCAGGTCTCCATCAGCCGGGCGGTGGCCATCGACGCGGCGCTCATCGGTGGACCGAACCACGGCAGCTTGCGACCGTCGGCCACCCCCCGCAACGCGTCATGCAACTGCGCGCGCGTCGAACGCCAGTCGGCGAGCAGATCGGCGGGCGCAAGCTCGGCGAGCTCGGCGGCACCCTCGTCGACGAATCCGGCTGGATTGCGCATGGCCACAGCGAGGGTGTCGGCGAAAGCGGCCTCGTCGACGATGGCGGTCAGCGACTGCCGGTCTGTCCAGAGCAGATGCCCGATCTGATGGGCGATCGACCACCCCGCGGCGGGGGTGGGAGTGCCCCACTGACTGTCGACCAGGGGAGCCACCAGGGCGTCGAGCTCATCGCTCTCGGCACTCAGGTCGGCGACGATCGGTTCAGTTTCGGCCATCCTCGTACCTTATGCCCACCCGTTCTCCCCGCCGCCCGATGAAGGCGTGCGCGGCCAAACCTGCCAGGTACAGCAGCGTGCCGGCCACAATCAGCAACGGGGCCTGCCCATTGGCGGGAATCAGCGCGGCAGCACCCGCCACGGCGACGATGAACGAAACCCAGAACAGTGAGTCCTGGACCGCGAACACGTGACCGCGCAACGCGTCATCGACGTCGATCTGCATCGCGGTGTCGGCGCACAGTTTCACCACCTGCCCGGCCACCCCGAGCAGGAAGCCACACAGCACCAGGACGGGCAGGTACAGACCGACGGCGGCCAGCTGGATGACCGCCGCTGCGGCCAGGGCGCCGTTGACCGTGGCGTAGCGGCCCCACCGGTGGACCGCCGGTGGAGTCAGCAGGGTGGCCAGGAACGACCCGGCGCCCGCAGAGGCGACGAACAGGGCAGTGGTTCCCAGGCCGGACACCGTGTGCTCGCCGACGTGGCGGACCAACACCAGCACCACCAAGGTGTTGACGCCGAACGCCATTCGGTGTGCGGCCAGCCCAGACAGGGTGGCGGACACGGTGGGCCGGTCGCGGACCGTCCGGATGCCGTGCACCCAACCGGTGGTCACCGCGTAGAGCACTGAGCCGTGGATAGCGCGTTTGGTGTTATCCGGACCGAGCACATGCGCGCCGAAGCGCAGCGACAGCACCAGCGCGATCGTGACGGGCACGGCCACCGCCGCGATGATCGAGGCCGCGCCGCGGTCGTCGGTGCCCACCAGCCAGCGCGGCAGGAGCATGAAGTTGGCACCCAGGAAGGCCGCCACCGCACCGGTGGCGATCGCCAGGGCGTTCATCGTCACGACCCGGTCGCGTGGCACCACGTGCGGCAGCGCCGCCGACAGGCCCGAGGCGATGAATCGGGTGAACCCGTTGGCGATCAACGCCGTACACAGCACAGGTAGGTCACTGGCACCGCACGCCAACAGTGCCGCGATACCCAGCACCAGTACCAGCCGGGCAAGGTTGGCCACCACCAGGACCCCGCGCCGGTCCCAGCGGTCCAGGAGGGCACCGGCGAAGGGGCCCAGCACCGAATACGGCAGGAACAGCACGGCGAAGGCGCCCGCGATCGCCCACGGTGAGGCGGCGCGGTCGGGGTTGAACAGCAGCGCGCCGGCCAGGCCTGCCTGAAACAACCCGTCCCCGAATTGGCTGGCGGCCCGCAGTTCCAGCAGCCGGCGAAACTCCGGCAGGCCGCGCGCCGTCCGCCACAGTGGCGCGGGTGCGCGGTTATCCACCACGGAACCTCTTCCAGACTCGAGCGGCGGCAGGGCAGGGGCCCCAGACCAGCGTACAAATCGTCGACGTCGGCCGGTGTTCGGCACAGCTCAACACGAACGATGCCGACGGGTGCCATGATGGAAAAATGGCTCAGCCCGAAGAACCCGAGGACGCAGAACAGTTCGTCGCGCCCGCTGCGCATCGGGTACGGGCCGGCACGCTGCTGCTAGCCAACACCGACCTGCTCGAACCCACCTTCCGGCGCACGGTGATCTATGTGGTCGAGCACAACGACGGTGGAACGCTGGGCGTGGTTCTCAACCGCCCCAGCGAGACGGCCGTCTACAACGTCCTGCCGCAGTGGTCTGAGCTGGCCGCCAAGCCCAAAACGATGTTCATCGGCGGACCGGTCAAGCGCGACGCCGCACTGTGCGTTGGCCTGATGCGGGTCGGGGCCGAACATCAGGGGGTGTCCGGCCTTCGTCACATCGATGGACGGCTGGTGATGGTCGACCTCGACGCCGATCCGGAGGCCATCGCCGCACTCGTGGAGGGCGTCCGGATCTTCGCCGGCTACGCCGGGTGGACCATCGGCCAGCTTGAGGCCGAGATCGAGCGTGACGACTGGATCGTGTTGTCGGCCCTGCCGTCCGATGTGATGGTGCCGCCGCGCGTCGATCTCTGGGGACGCGCCCTGCGACGGCAACCGTGGCCCACCTCGTTGCTGGCCACCCACCCGATCGACATCAGTCGTAACTGAGCGGCACGGGGGCGGGTTAGCCGCAGCCGCAGCCGCTGCCGCAGCCGGTGGCAGGCTCGGCCGGTGCGCTGTCGGCACAGCCGCAGCCTGATCCGCAGCCGGCCTCCTCGACCGGTGCGGGCTCTCCGCAGCACCCGCCCGAGCCGCAGCAGCCACCGCCGCTCGCCGCCGCGGCATCAGCGGAGAGCCGCGCCGCGTAGCGGGCGCCCTGCCAGGCTCCGGCAGCCAGGGTGGCGAGCGCGCCGGTGATCGAGATGATCAGCGCCAGCAGCGCCATCGAGGACGGGCCGGCCAGCACCAGCGCACCGCCAGCCCCCAGGATCACGCCGACCGCGACCTGGGCGGGCGCCACCACGCGCAGCACCAGCTGCTCGGGGTCGCCGGTCAGTGGCCGCACCAGGGTCCGCACTCCGAACACCAGCGATACCACGGCCGCAACCAGGCACAACACACCCATGATCAGCATGGGGAACAGGATACGAGCCGGCGCTCAGCCGGTGGTGCCCACCTGGTGGCGCACCGTGCCCGACTCCACCGGGAGGCGGGGGGCCTGGGGCAGCGGAATGGTGCCCACCTGGTGGCGCACCGTGCCCGACTGCACCGGAGCGGGTGGGGCAGGGGGCGGCGGGTTGGTACCCGGCAGCTCGACCCGGAACCCGTTGACGATTCCGTCGGTTGCCGGAGCCGCCCCGATCGCACGGCCGGCGCCGGTGGTCACGGTCAGCGACACCAGGTAGGCTGCGTCGTCGGTCGGCACGATCACGTGGCGGCGCGACGTGTTCAGCGTCATGTCGGCATCGCGGTACGTCCCCTCGATGATCGAGGAGGGGAACCCGTTGAAGTCATCCAACGAGGCGTTGGTGGTCTGCCAGGCCATCAGGGTCTGGCTGTCGACGAAACCGTGGGTGATCGCTTCGTGTGGATCGAACTGCCCGTCCAGGCGGTAGACCACGACCTGCGCGTTGGGCGTGTACAGCGACCCGCTGCGGCGGTCGGCGATCACCGCGAACGCGTCGGGCACGTTGGGGTCGGGCACGTGGGTCCAGCCTGCCGGCATCGGCAGCGTGATGTTGAACGCGGTGAAACCCGCGGGCTCCTGAGGCTCCAGCTGCACCTTCTTGGCCGCGAGGAAGTCGCGCAGCGTGCCGGAGGTGGCCGGAACAAGGCCAGTCGGCGGTGCCGGGGCCGCGACGGGCCCTGCGGCGGCGGGCCCGGCCACCGGGACCGAGGCCAGCTGGGCGGGTGGTCCGTAGGGGTTCGGTTGCACCGGGACCAGCGGATCGGCTGCGACGGCGGGAGTAAGGGTCAGGCCCGCCGCCATGACAGCGGCGCAGCCAAACATGAGTCGCCAGCGGCGCGCGGTGTTCGTCATCTCCAGGGGTCCTTCCGGGCTGGGCCGGGCAGCGATGCCCGGGCCGTGAATCGACGTTAGCCAGGGGGAGCCGGCGTCACCAGAGATGCAATCGACCTGGTACGAAGCCCTCATCGGGTCGCAACCCAACTGATACCAAGCTGTGGCGAACGGCCCGCCGAATGCCGCCCTTTACCCTGTTGAGGTGAAAGAAGCCCCGACCGCTCAGGGATCCAGCGTCCCCACCGACCAGGCACCCCGGTATCGCTACGGCGCGGCCCTGGCCGGGCGCATCGAAGAGACCTGGCAGGAGCACTGGGACCAGGAGGGCACCTTCCACGTCGCCAACCCGGTCGGTTCGCTCGCGCCGACGGACGGGTCGGCGGTACCGGCCGACAAGATGTTCGTCCAGGACATGTTCCCGTACCCGTCCGGGGACGGCCTGCACGTCGGTCACCCGCTCGGCTACATCGCCACCGACGTCTACGCGCGGTATTTCCGGATGACCGGGCACAACGTGCTGCACGCGCTGGGCTTCGACGCGTTCGGCCTGCCTGCCGAGCAGTACGCGGTCCAGACCGGGACCCACCCACGCACCCGCACCGAGGCCAACATCGAGAACTTCCGCCGCCAACTGCGACGGCTGGGTCTCGGGCATGACAGTCGACGCAGCTTCTCCACCACCGACGTCGACTTCTACAAGTGGACGCAGTGGATTTTCCTGCAGATCTACAACGCCTGGTTCGACGCGAGCGCGAAGAAGGCCCGCCCGATCTCTGAGCTGATCGCCGAGTTCGACGCCGGCACGCGCACACTCGACGACGGGCGCGACTGGGCACAGCTGACCGCGGGTGAGCGCGCCGACGTCATCGACAGTCACCGGCTGGTCTATCGGTCGGATTCGATGGTCAACTGGTGTCCGGGCCTGGGCACCGTGCTGGCCAACGAAGAGGTCACTTCCGAGGGCAGAAGTGACCGCGGCAATTTCCCGGTGTTCCGGAAGCGTTTGCGGCAGTGGATGATGCGGATCACGGCATACTCCGACCGGTTGCTCGACGACCTTGAGGTGCTGGATTGGCCGGAGAAGGTCAAGACCATGCAGCGCAACTGGATCGGGCGTTCTACCGGTGCCGCCGCATTGTTCGGCGCTGTCGCGACCGACGGCACGGCTGTGGACATCGAAGTATTCACCACTCGGCCGGACACGCTGTTCGGCGCGAGCTACCTGGTGCTCGCACCCGAGCACGACCTGGTCGACCGGCTGACCGCCTCCGAATGGCCGGACGGGACCGACCAGCGCTGGACCTTCGGCGCCACCACACCGGCAGCGGCCGTGGCCGATTACCGAAAGGCCATCGCGGCGAAGTCCGATCTGGAACGCCAGGAGAACAAGACCAAAACCGGTGTGTTCTTAGGGGTTTACGCCACCAACCCGGCCAATGGGCAGCAGGTACCGATCTTCATCGCCGACTATGTGCTGGCCGGCTACGGCACCGGCGCCATCATGGCGGTGCCCGGTCACGATCAGCGAGACTGGGAATTTGCGGCCGAGTTCGGCCTTCCGATGCTGGAAGTCATTGCCGGCGGGGATATCTCCGAAGCGGCCTACGCAGGCGAAGGCACGCTGGTCAACTCCGGACCGCTGGACGGTATGACCGTTGCCGAGGCCAAGAAGGCCATGACCCAGCAGCTGGAAGAGCAGGGCCGCGGCTGGGCGCGTATCGAATACAAGTTGCGGGACTGGCTTTTTGCCCGGCAACGGTACTGGGGAGAGCCGTTCCCCATCGTCTACGACGCCGATGGGCGCGCGCTTGCCCTGGATTGCGCTGCGCTGCCGGTCGAGCTGCCCGACGTCGCCGACTACTCACCGGTGCTCTTCGATCCGGACGACGCATCCAGTGAACCCTCGCCACCGTTGGCCAAGGCGACCGACTGGGTGCATGTCGAACTGGATCTCGGCAACGGCCTGCAGACCTACACCCGTGACACCAACGTCATGCCGCAGTGGGCGGGCAGCTCTTGGTACGAGCTGCGCTACACCGACCCGTACAACGAGGAGCGGTTCTGCGCGCCCGAGAACGAGGCCTACTGGATGGGGCCGCGGCCGGCTGAGCACGGTCCCGATGACCCGGGCGGCGTCGACCTCTACGTCGGTGGTGTCGAGCACGCCGTCTTGCACTTGCTGTATTCCCGTTTCTGGCACAAGGTTCTGTTCGATCTCGGGCACGTCAGCTCACGCGAGCCCTATCGTCGCCTGGTCAACCAGGGCTACATCCAGGCTTCGGCGTACACCGACTCCCGGGGGTCGTATGTTCCGGCCGCCGATGTCGTGGAACGCGACGGCAAGTTCTATCTGCCGGGCCCAGACGGTGACGCCGAAGTCTTCGCCGAGTACGGCAAAATGGGTAAGAGTCTGAAGAATTCGGTGTCACCAGACGAGATCTGCGACAGCTACGGCGCCGACACCCTGCGGGTCTATGAGATGTCGATGGGTCCGCTGGACATGTCGCGGCCGTGGGCCACCAAGGATGTCGTTGGCGCACACCGTTTTCTGCAACGAGTGTGGCGACTGTTCGTCGACGAGGAATCCGGCGAGACCCGGGTTCTTGACGGCGAGCCAGACACCGAGACGCTGCGGCTGCTGCACCGGACCATCGTTGGGGTTTCGGAAGACTATGCGGCGCTGCGCAATAACACCGCGGCGGCCAAGTTGATCGAGTACACCAACCACCTCACCAAGGAACACCCCGAGGGGGTCCCGCGTTCGGTCGTCGAGCCGCTGGCGCTGATGCTCGCACCGCTGGCCCCCCACCTCGCGGAGGAACTGTGGCGGCGGCTGGGCAACGAGTCCTCGCTGGCGCACGGTCCGTTCCCGATGGCCGACCCGACCTACCTGGTGACCGACACCGTCGACTACCCGGTGCAGGTCAACGGCAAAAAGCGAGGTCTGGTCACGGTGGCCACCGACGCCGACGCCGACGCGATCAAGGCCGCCGCGCTGGCCGACGAGAAGGTGCAGGCTTTCCTCGCGGGCGCTTCGGTGAAGAAGGCGATCGTGGTGCCCGGGCGGTTGGTGAATCTGGTGGTGTAGCGGGTGGTCCGGTGCACGCGTCAGCGCGGCCGGACCACCACTTCCTGCAGCTGCGCCTCGGCCGGGGTGCGGATGGCAGCGGCCACCACCTCCGCGACGGTCTCCGGACGGAGGAAGCGGGCCGGGTCGTACTCGCCGCCCTCGTAGGCGACCAGGTCGTGCTGCATGTCGGTGTCGACTCGGCCGGGATAGACCGTGGTGACCCGCAGGGCCGGCTCGTCGCTGCGCAGCGAGTCCGCGAATGCCCGAAGCGCGAACTTGCTGGCGGAATACGCCGCCATACCCGGTGAAACCTTTTGCCCCGCACCAGAGTTGATAAAGACCACCTGACCGCGGGCTTGCCGTAGCGCCGGCAGGAGGGCCAGGGTCAGGGCCACCGCACCGAAGACGTTCACCTCAAAGGTGGCGCGCCATTCCTCCACGTAGGACTCGCCGGCCGCACCGGGCAGCATCACCCCGGCGTTGTGAACCAGCACGTCCAGCTCATCGACGATCTCGGTGGCCGATTCGATCTCGTCGGTGTCGGCGAGATCCAATGGCCAGGTGGTGGCGCCCAGCTGCTCGGCGACCGCGTCCAACCGTGCCGACGGCCGCCCCGCCAGCAGCAATGTGTGGGTGGGCGCCAGCGCCGCCGCGATGGCCGAACCGATCCCACCCCCGGCGCCGGTGATCAGCGCGGTCGGCATCAGTTGCAGTCCAGCGGGCAGTTCGCCTCGTCGGAGGCGGCCGCTTCGGCCACGTCGCAGGTGGCCAGCCGCTCCAGCGGCTCCAGTGCCCGGGTGAGGGTGTCCAGGTCCTCCGGGCTGAGCTTGTTCAGCATCGCCGCCAAGGCGGCGTGGCGGTTTGCCAGCGATTCGCGGTGACTGGCCAGACCTTCGGGTGTGATGTCGACCAGCACCGCTCGCAGATCGGACGGGTCCCGGCTGCGCTTGACCAAGCCGATCTTCTCGAGTCGGCGGATCGCCACCGTGGTGGTGGGGGTGCGCACCCGTTCATGGGCGGCCAGCTCGGTCATCCGGATGGGTCCCCGGTCGAGCAGCGTGATCAATATCGACAGCTGGGCCAGCGTCAACTCGCCGGTCGGACTGCCTCCGCTGATGTCACCGCGCCGCAGAATCGAGAAGAGTTTGGACAGCGAACGGTGCAAGCCTTCGGCGATAGCCGTCACCTGCGGCGTATCGGCAGCGCTCTCCGTCATAGTTCGCCAGTCTAACGGGTGGCCCCGACGAGGGTTGATAAGTCTGCGAAGGTCGGTCTCACAACACCTGGGACAGGAACTTCTGCAGCCGCGGGGTCTGCGCGTTGTCGAAGATCTGGTCGGGTGGCCCGGACTCGACCACCTTGCCCCGATCCATGAACACCACCGTGTCCGACGCCGACCTGGCGAAACTCATCTCGTGGGTGACCACCACCATCGTCATGCCGTCGGCGCCGAGCTCGGCGATGAGCGCGAGGATCCCTTTGACCAATTCGGGGTCCAACGCCGAGGTGGCCTCGTCGAAGAGCATCACCTGTGGCTGCATTGCCAGCGCCCGGGCGATCGCCACGCGTTGTTGCTGGCCGCCGGAGAGCGCCGACGGGCGAGAGCCCGCCTTGTTCTTCAGGCCGACTCGGTCCAGCAGACTCAGCGCCAGTTCGCGGGCCTCGTCGCCGGACATTCCCCGAAGCTTCCGCGGCGCCAGCGTGATGTTGTCCAGCACGGTGCGGTGCGGGAACAGATTGAAGTGTTGGAACACCATGCCGATCCGCTGCCGTAGTTCGTCGGGGTCATCGGCCAACACCGATCGGCCGCCCAGCGCTATGTCGCCGGCATCGGGCTCGTGCAGCCGGTTCAGGGTGCGCAGCATCGTCGACTTCCCCGACCCAGACGGACCGATCACCGCTGCGGTGGCGCCTGCCGGCACGTCAAGGTCTACACCGCGCAGCACCTGATGCTTGCCGAATGACAGTTCAATACCCTTGGCCGCCAACGACACCGGCTCTCGGGGTACGGGCGACGTCACGTCATCTCCTGACTGGAGACCGCCGGACTCAGATCCACGGAGTCATCGGCCTCGGGGGGCCTACCGCGGCGCAACCGATGATCGACGACGTTCACCAGGTGCGTCAGGGGGATGGTCAGGGCCAAGTAGAGCAGGCCGGCCGCGACCAGCGGCGACAGGCTGCCGGTCTGGGCGTTGAAGTCGCGACCCACCTGGAACAGTTCGCGCTGGCCTGCAACCAGGCCGAGGAAATACAGCAACGCCGAGGCTTTGAGCAAGGCGATGAACTGATTGACCAGCGCCGGCAGCACCCGCCGGATGCCCTGAGGGATCACCACCAGGCGCATCGCCTCCGGGTACCCGAAGCCCAAGGCCCGGGACGCCTCCAATTGGCCGGACTCCACGCTCTGGATGCCCGAGCGCAGGATCTCGCCGATATAGGCGGCGGCGGTCAGCCCCAGGGCCGCGATCCCCAGCGGATACGGATTGTTATGCGTCAGTCCGCCTACCAGCGGACCGACCGCCAGGCCGATCAGCAAGATGATCAACACCTCGGGCAGGCCCCGAAAGATATCGGTGTAGACCCGGGCCGGCCAGCGCAGCCACCGGGTGCGTGAGATCCCCGCGACGGCCAGGCCCAGTCCCGCCACCAGGCCGATGACGCCGCCGCTCACCGTCAGCAGCAGGGTGTTGGGCAGGCCGGTCTTGATGAGGTCGGGCAGCGCTTGACGGTAGAGGTCCCAGTCGAAGAACGACTCGCGCAGTTGGGCCAGGGTCGATTTAGGCGTGTAGGCCTGGGCGTCCGCCCGGTGGTGCCGCGCCGCTATCGCGGCGAAGTCCGGCAGGTGCGGGGTGGCGGCTGACTTGGAACCCGGTTGCCAGCCCGGCGGCAGTGGCCGCGGAACCCAGTCGGTGTAGAGCTGCGGCCAGGTGCCGTCGTCGATGACGGCGTCCAGACCGGAGTTCAGCGCCGACGTCAGAGCCTGATTCCCCTTGGCGACGGCGTATGCCTCGAAGCCGGCCGGGCTGAACGTGCTTCCGACGATCTGGGCCGGATCGCCCGGCCGCAGCAGGTTCAGGGCAGTCATCGACGGCGCCACCCAGGCGTCGACCTGGCGGCTCTTGAGGCTGGCGTACAACGTGATCGAGTCGGGGAACCGCACCGGCTCGATCTCCAGGGTGTCGACGACGTAGGCATCTTCGACGGTGCCCTGCACCACGGCGATGCGCTGGCCGGGAGCCAGCGAGTCGTATCCGCTGATGGCCGATCCGGCGGGGACCACCAAAGCCATGTAGCCGAAGTTGTAGCCGTTGGTGAAACCGACTGTGCGACGGCGCTCTTCGGTGGCATTGATCGATGCTGAACCGACGTCGAACCGCCCGGACTCCACCTGGGCCAGCAGTCCGAAGAAGTCGGTGCCCACGAACTGGACGCGCAGGCCCAGCTTCTTGGCGATGGCCCGCAGCAGTTCGTTGTCGAAACCCGTGTAGCGGCCCTTGGCGTTGATGCAGTTCGTCGGCGGGCTCTCGGTGATGGTGCCGACCGTCAGCACTCCGGGGGTGCCCAGACCGAGTTTGGTGATGTCGATGGAGCTCAGTGGCTCAACTCCGGCGGTGGTGTACTTGTCCTCCCGCGGGCGCTTGGCGTTGGCCAGCTTCAGCGGCAATGCGACCGCGGCCTGCTCGCCGAGGGGCGCGCACTGGTCGGGCGCCGCGCCGGCCGGGGGCACGGCCGCGAGGCCGCCCACGATCAGGCAGGCGGCGAGAAACGCCGCCAGTCTCAGTGCTGATCGCGCCATCGGCACAGCGCCTCGGCGGCAGCCAGGTCATAGTCGGGTCCGCTGCTGCCGATGGTCAACAGTGTCACCCCCAGGGCGCTCAAGGTGTCGGCCTCGGCGAGCAGTTCGGCGACGCTGCCGCGGGTCTGATCACCGCCGAGGGCGGCCGAGTGCTCGATGGCCGCGGGATCACGCCCGGCCGCGGCGCAGTGCTCGGCGAGCACAGCGGCCTTGTGCGGATAGCTGTCGGCGTCGGCGAAGCTGTGCCAGATATCGGCGTGCTCGGCGACCAGGCGCAGGGTCTTACGCTCACCGGCACCTCCGATCAGCATGGGGATAGGCCGGGTGGGCGGCGGGTTGAGCTGGGCCAGGCGGCGGGTGATTCGCGGCAATGCCTCCGCCAAGTCATCCAAGCGGGTGCCCGCGGTACCGAATTCGTAGCCGTATTCGCGATAGTCCCGGTGCTTCCAGCCCGAGCCGATACCCAGGATCAGCCGTCCGCCGCCGATGTGGTCGACGGTGCGGGCCATGTCGGCGAGCAGTTCGGGGTTGCGGTAGGAGTTGCACGAGACCAGGGCACCGATCTCGATGCGTGAGGTCTGCTCCGCCCAGGCAGCCAGCATGGTCCAGCACTCGAAGTGTTCTCCGTCGCGGTCGCCGTAGAGCGGGAAGAAGTGATCCCAGTTGAACGCGATGTCGACGCCGATGTCCTCGCACCGCCGAATCGCGTCGCGGATCGCGCTGTAGTGCGGCGCGTGTTGAGGCTGCAGCTGTACTGCGATGCGGAGCGGCCGGGCCATCGGGCCAGCTTATCCCCGGGATCGCCGGGTATCAGCCCCGCCGAACCGCCGGACGTCAGGCCAGGGTCATGCGAAGCAGCTCGACCAACACGCGCGGCCGATCACTTTGCACCGAGTGCCCGGCGCCGTCCACGACGTGGGTGGTCAGTCCCGGCGAACGTCGCCCGTACTCGGCGACGTCATCGGCGGAGACGAACGCCGAGTCGCCACCACGGATCAAGGTGGTCGGTGCGCTGATCGCCGACACGTCGGTCCACAGGTCGGTGAAGTCGCCGACCGAGCGGATGGAGTCATAACGCCACGTCCAGCTGCCGTCGGGCAGGCGCCGGGTGTTGTGGAAAAGCCCGCGCCGCAACGACTCGCGATCCCGGTGCGGCGCCGCGGCCGCGGTGGCCTCCAGCAGCGTCGAGAAATCGGGGAAGGTCCGGTCGCCCTGGACCAGTGCCACGGTGCCGCGGTCGGTGGCGCTCATCTGGGCGTGCCGCTGCAGCGCCGAGGGTGTCACGTCCACGAGCGCCAACCGGCGCACCAGCTCGGGGGCGGTGGCCGCCAACCGGATCGCGGTGAGTCCACCCAGTGACATGCCGACCACCAATGTGGCGTCCGGTGCCAGTTCGCGTAGTACCGGAGCCACCGCGGCGGCATTGCGCTGTGGTGAGTAGTCGCCGTCGTCGCGCCAGGCGGAGCGGCCGTGGCCGGGCAGGTCCACCGCCAGCGCGGGCTCGCCGAGGCCGAGGACGACGGTGTCCCAGGTGTGGGCGTTCTGTGCGCCGCCGTGCAGGAACACCACCCGCGGCGATGCCGTTCCCCAGCGCAGCGCACTGATCTCGCCGGTCTCGATGCGCTCGACCGCGGGCAGCGGGCTGGTGAGACCGGCCTGCTCGGCGTTGCCGACCAGTAGGTCGAACTCCGAAAGGCCGGCCAGTTCGTCGTCGGTCATGTTCCCGCTCACTCTGCGTCCTTGGCGTGAAAGTACGAGTAGGTCGTGGCCTCAGCGCAGAGCCAACGGCTAACCGACGATGAACTCTTCGAGCTGTGTGCGCGCGATGTCGTCGGCCAGCTGCTTGGGCGGGCTCTTCATCAGGTACGCCGACGCGGGCAGGATCGGTCCGCCGATGCCGCGGTCCTTGGCGATCTTGGCTGCGCGCACCGCGTCGATGATGATGCCGGCGGAGTTCGGCGAGTCCCACACCTCGAGCTTGTACTCGAGGTTCAGCGGTGCGTCGCCGAAGGCGCGACCCTCCAGGCGCACGTAGGCCCACTTGCGGTCGTCGAGCCAGGCCACGTGGTCGCTCGGTCCGATGTGGACGTTCTTGTCCTCGATCTTGCCGGCCAGCGAGCCGGTGAGGTTGGAGGTGACGGCCTGAGTCTTGGACACCTTCTTGGACTCCAGCCGCTCCCGCTCGAGCATGTTCTTGAAGTCCATGTTGCCGCCGACATTGAGCTGGTAGGTGCGGTCCAGCGTGACGCCGCGGTCCTCGAACAGCTTGGCCATCACCCGGTGGGTGATGGTGGCGCCGACCTGGCTCTTGATGTCGTCGCCGACGATCGGCACACCGGCGTCGGCGAACTTCTTGGCCCACACCGGGTCGGAGGCGATGAACACCGGCAGGGCGTTGACGAACGCCACATTGGCGTCGATGGCGCACTGGGCGTAGAACTTGTCGGCCTCTTCCGAACCCACCGGCAGGTAGGAGACCAGCACGTCGACCTTGGCCTCACGCAGTGCCGCCACCACGTCCACGGCTTCGGCGTCGGAGACCTCGATGGTCTCCGCGTAGTACTTGCCGATTCCGTCCAGGGTCGGGCCGCGCTGCACGATGACGTCCGTCGGCGGCACGTCGGCGATCTTCATGGTGTTGTTCTCCGAGGCGAAGATGGCCTCGGACAGGTCGAAGCCGACCTTCTTGGCGTCCACGTCGAACGCGGCGACGAACTTCACGTCGCGGACGTGATACGGGCCGAACCGCACATGCATCAGGCCGGGGACCGTCGAGGTGTCATCGGCGTTCTGGTAGTACTGGACGCCCTGGACCAGCGAGGACGCGCAGTTGCCGACGCCGACAATGGCGACCCGCACATCCGTCGTTTGCTCAGTCATTTTCGACGATCTCCTTTTTTGCTTTCACTGCTGACGTGCTGTGTTGTGTTTTCCCGATGCCCGCGTCCGGCAGGATCAGGGTTGTTCGGCCCGACCCTGCGACACGCGTTCGGCCGCGATCAGCTCGTTGAGCCACTTGACCTCCCGCTCACTGGACTCCAGCCCGAGCTGGTGCAGTTGACGGGTGTAGCGGTCCAACGAGTTGCTGGCCCGTGCCACCGCGTTGCGCAGGCCCTCGCGGCGTTCCTCCACCTGCCGGCGGCGCCCCTCGAGGATGCGCATCCGGGCTTCGGCAGGGGTGCGGTTGAAGAACGCCAGATGCACCCCGAAGCCGTCGTCGGTGTAGTTCTGCGGGCCGGTGTCGGACACCAGCTCGTTGAAGCGCTGACGGCCGGCGTCGGTCAGCTGGTACACCCGCCGAGCCCGGCGCACCGGGGTCCCCGTGGGGGCGGCGTCTTCGGCGATCACGCCGGCCAGCTGCATGCGCCGCAGTGCGGGATACAGCGAGCCGTAGGAGAACGCCCGGAAAGCACCCAGCAGACCGGTCAACCGCTTCCGGAGCTCGTAGCCGTGCATCGGCGACTCGAGCAGCAGGCCCAAAATGGCAAGCTCAAGCACTCGAATCACCTCCTGATGTGTTTTCAGCTACGACCGGTCGACGGTTCGCGACATAGTATCGCGCCGATATAACAGAACCCAAGTGGCTGTCGTTCGCCTGACATTCAGGCGCGCGAAATGAGGCGGGTGAGCCTCGCGGTTCAGGAGGGGTAGTTGATGCGTTTGACGGTGCCGTCGCCGGCGAACGCGATGTAACCGCTGCCGTAGTCGCTGGAGACGTACACCGACAGCGACAGCGCCCCCGGTGTCGTCGGATCCCGGGCCGGATCCACGATCAGATAGGTGTTCTTCACCTCGGACGGCTTGATCCCCAGGGTTTCGGGTCCGCCGCGCAGGATGCCGACCGCGGCCTTGATGTCGAAGGCGCCCAGGTCGACCAGGGCGTCGTCGCTGCTCCGGGAGGATGTCGACGGGTCATCCCAGCCACCCCGGTAGGAGTAGTCCAGCTTGCGGCGTTCCTCGCCTGGATCGGCGCGCTCCAGGGACGCGTAGTCGGGATAGACCACCAGTCGGTAGCCCTTGGTGTCACCGAACTTCTGGCGGGCCTGCTCCAGCAGCCCGGTGAGCCCGCCCAGCGAGTGCAGCTGTCGGGGCGGGGTGAGCACCACCGGCGCGACACCGTCCGGCTTGGCCCCGGGGTCGGAGGTGAAACTCAGTGGTGAGCTGGTGTTTCCATACATCGCCCAACCCAGCAGCAGTCCCACCAGCAACGTCGCGCCCAGCACGCCCAACGCCCTGAGCAAGGCGCTGCGCACGCCAAAAGTCGTGGGACTGCCCAGGGCGGGCAACTTGACCGGAGCGGACTCGGTCTGCAGGTCGCTGACCAATGAATGGAGATCGCCCAGGGTCACCGCACGGGTGGCCGCGCTGACGCGTTCCTGGTGCTCGGCGCTCGACACCTGACCCTCACCCAGCGCGCTGTCGAGGATCCGGCACACATCGTCGCGGTCGCTGTCTTTGGCTCGGGTGCCTGCGGTCTGCCGTGTCGCCACGGCGACGATAGTAAAAGAACGGTGCGCGACAACGTCCCCGAATCCGCCGGTTGACGTCGGTTGGGGGCGTTGATCGCGACTGCCGGTGGAGACCCGACGTACTCTGGTCAGCGTGCGATTGCAGCGACAGGTGGTGGATTACGCGCTCCGGCGCCGTTCCCTGCTGGCCGAGGTCTACTCCGGGCGCACCGGGGTCTCCGAAGTGTGCGACGCAAACCCGTATCTGCTGCGGGCCGCAAAGTTCCACGGCAAGCAGAGCGCGGTGGTCTGCCCCATCTGCCGCAAGGAGCAGCTGACCCTGGTCTCGTGGGTGTACGGCGAACAGCTGGGTGCGGTTTCGGGTTCGGCGCGTTCCGCCGAGGAATTAGTCCTGCTGGCCACCCGCTTCTCGGAGTTCTCGGTGTATGTCGTCGAGGTCTGCCGGACCTGCAGCTGGAACCATCTGGTGAAGTCTTACGTGCTGGGCCTCGCGAGCCCGCCCAAGGGATCCCGAGGGCGACGGACGGCACGCAGCGGAGCCCGTACCGCCAGTGAGTAAACACAACGCCGACGAGCCCGACACCGGCTCGGCCCGGTCCTCCGACGCCGGTGGGCGGCGCCCCCCGACAGGACCGGATGACCGGCTCACCACGATCATTCCGGCGGTCGACGATGCCGTCACCGCCGATCTGCGCGACCCGATCGACGCGGTCCGCGCCGCGCTCGACGGCACGCCCCGGCAGCGCGAAGAGACGCTGAGCGGCCGAATCCCACGGCGCGAGCCCCCGCCGGAGAAGCCGGTGGCGACCGCGGCACCGCGGCGGGCCGATGAGCCGCGTCCCCCGGTGCGGCCGGCCGCACCGAACCCGCTGAACTGGCTGCGGGACCACCCGCCGAACTGGCGCTGGATTCGGCGCGGGTGCTACGTCGCCGCCGCGGTGCTGCTCTTGCTGCCGGTAATCACCTTTGCGATGGCCTACTCGATCACCGAAGTGCCGTCGCCGGGCGACATCCGCACCAATCAGGTGTCGACCATCCTGGCCAGCGACGGCTCCGAACTCGCCAAGATCATTCCGCCGGAAGGCAACCGGGTCGACATCGACATCAACCAGGTGCCGGTCTATGTGCGCAACGCCGTCCTGGCCGCCGAGGACCGCGACTTCTACTCCAACCCGGGGTTCTCGGTGTCGGGCTTCGCCCGTGCGATCAAGAACAACATCTTCGGCGGTGACACCCAGGGCGGCTCGACCATCACCCAGCAGTACGTCAAGAACGCCTTGGTGGGGTCCGAGCGGGCCGGCATGGGCGGGTTGGTTCGCAAGGCCAAAGAACTGGTGATCGCCACGAAGATGTCCAGCGCGTGGCCCAAAGACGATGTGCTGCAGGCGTACCTGAACATCATCTACTTCGGCCGCGGCGCCTATGGGATCGCAGCGGCGTCGCGGGCCTACTTCGACAAACCCGTCGAGGACCTCGACATCGCCGAAGGCGCACTGTTGGCCGCACTGATCCAGCGGCCGTCCACGCTGGATCCCGCCGTCGATCCCGAAGGCGCCCTGGACCGCTGGAGCTGGGTGCTCGACGGCATGGTGGACACCGGTGCGCTGACCGCCGCCGAGCGGGCCGCTCAGGAGTTTCCGGCCACGGTGTCGCCCGACCTGGCGCGCTCGCGCAACATCACCACCGGGCCCAACGGACTGATCCAGCGTCAGGTCACCCAAGAGCTGCTTGAGCTGTTCAACATCGACGAGCAGACACTCAACACCCAGGGTCTGCAGATCACCACCACCATCGACCCGGTGGCGCAGGAGGCCGCCGAGGAGGCGGTGGCCACCTACCTCAAGGACCAGATGCCGAAAATGCGCTCGGCGGTGGTCTCGATCGACCCGCGGGACGGCGCAGTGCGCGCCTACTACGGGGGATCAGAGGCAACGGGCTTCGACTTCGCCCAGGCCGCCCTGCAGACCGGGTCAGCGTTCAAGGTGTTCGCGCTGGTGGCCGCGCTGGAGCAGGGTATCGGCCTGGGTTACCAGATCGACAGTTCCCCGCTGACCCTCGAGAACGGCGACATCAAGATCACCAACGCCGAGGGCGAGGGCTGCGGTGTCTGCAACATCGCCGAGGCGCTCAAGCGCTCGCTGAACACCTCCTATTACCGGCTGATGCTCAAGCTCAACAACGGGGCGCAGGACGTCGCCGACGCGGCACATCAGGCCGGGGTCGCCACCAGCTTCCCCGGCGTTGAGCACACCCTGTCGCAGGACGGCGGTCCGCCGGAAGGCGGCGTGGTCCTGGGCCAGTACCAGACCAGGGTCATCGACATGGCCTCGGCGTACGCCACCTTGGCCGACTCAGGCATCTACCACCCACCGCACTTCGTGGAGAAGGTGGTCAGCTCGGACGGCCGAGTGCTGTTCGATGCCAAGACGTCTGAGGACACCGGCGAACAGCGCATCCCGAAGGCGGTCGCCGACAACGTCACCGCCGCCATGGTGCCCATCCCCGGTTGGTCGCGTGGGCACACTCTGGCCGGCGGAAGGCCGGCGGCTGCCAAGACCGGAACCACCCAGCTCGGTGACACCGGCGCCAACAAGGACGGCTGGATGGTCGGTTACACCCCGTCGTTGTCGACCGCGGTGTGGGTCGGCACCACCGACGGCCACGACCCGCTGGTGAATCAGTGGGGTGGCGCGGTGTACGGCGCGGGCATTCCGGCCGACATCTGGAAAGCCACCATGGACGGCGCGTTGCAGGGCACTCCCAACGAGTCTTTCCCGACCCCCACCGAGATCGGCGGCTACGCGGGTGTCCCGGCCGCGCCGCCCCCGCCCCCGCCGATGGATGAGGGCCCGCCGCCGCCCACGGAGACGGTCATCCAACCGACCATCGAGATCGCTCCGGGCATCACCATCCCGATCGGTCCGCCCACCACGATCACGGTCGCGCCGCCCGCCCCGCCGGGGCCCGAGCCGGGTGGGCCGCCGCCGGCTGAGGCGCCGCCGCCTCCGCCGTAGCGCCATTGTGACCTTGTTTCAACCCGACAGTGAGTCCACGGAAGTAGTCTGTTTGCCATGCAAACGCAGCGACGCGTGGGGGACGAATGGCTGCTGAGCACTTCGCCGTTTGACGAAAGGGGTTGTGCCCGGATCGGGATGGCGAAGAGCCGCAAGCCCGACTCCTCTTCGCGAGGATGCCCTGGGCGCCGGTGAAAACCCAGGGCCCGACAGCGCCGGGTACCGACAGCGCTGAGGAAGAACACTTCTTGGCGACCACGGACGCCGAGCAGTCCGCTAGTTCGACGCACACCCCCCGAACCGCGGGCAGTGACCCGAGCGTCGACGACGCTGATCCGCGCGAGCGCCCCGAAGCGGTCAAGGCGGCCATGGAGCGGCGGCGCCCCGATGACGAAAAGCCCAGTGCCCCAGCGCAGATGTCGGTCGATCCCGCCGACGAGCCGGATTCCTCCGACGTTCGTCGGCGACGGACCTGGCTGTGGGTCCGGCGGGTGGCCTACGTCGGGCTCGCACTGCTGCTGGTGGTCCCGGTCGTGACTTTCGGGATGGCCTACCGCACGGTGGAGATCCCCGAGCCCGGCGACATCCACACCACCCAGGTGTCGATGATCTTCGCCGCCGACGGAACCGAGTTGGCGAAAATCGTTCCGCCGGAGGGAAACCGGGTCGACGTCAAGCTCGATCGGGTGCCGGTCCACGTCCGCGAGGCGGTCTTGGCCGCCGAGGACCGCGACTTCTACACCAACTCCGGCTTCTCCGCCTCGGGCCTGTTCCGGGCGGTCAAGAACAACCTGCTGGGCGGTGACACCCAGGGCGGCTCGACCATCACCCAGCAGTACGTCAAGAACGCCTTGGTCGGATCCGAGCGAGCCGGTGTCGGGGGACTGGTGCGCAAGGGCAAAGAGCTCGTCATCGCCACCAAGATGTCTGCGGCGTGGCCCAAAGACGAGGTGTTGGAGGCCTACCTCAACATCATCTATTTCGGCCGCACCACCTATGGGATCGCCGCGGCGGCTCGGGCGTACTTCGACAAGGACGTAGAGAATCTCACCGTCTCCGAGGGGGCGTTGCTGGCGGCTGTCATTCAGCGGCCGTCAACCCTGGACCCGGCGATCAACCGCGAACTTGCCGTGGACCGCTGGAACTGGGTACTCGATGGCATGGTGCAAACCGGTGCCCTGACGCTCAGTGAGCGGGCCAAGCAGTTCTTCCCGACGACGATCCCGCCCGACCAGGCGCGCAACGCCGACCAGACCTTCGGACCCAACGGGCTGATTCAGCGCCAGGTCACCGAAGAACTGCTCGACATGTTTCACATGGACGAACAGACCCTGAACATGGAGGGCCTGCGCATCACCACCACCATCGACATGAAGGCGCAGCGCGCGGTGGAAAAGGCGGTGACCAACGCCATGGCGGGGCAGAAGCCGGCCGTACGTACGGCGGTGGTCTCCATCGACCCGCGCAACGGAGCGGTGCTGGCCTACTACGGCGGCACCGAGGCGGGCGGTTTCGACTTCGCCCAGGCCGGTTTGCAGACCGGTTCCTCGTTCAAGGTGTTCGCCCTGGCGGCCGCCCTCAAACAGGGCATCGGCCTGGGTGAGCAGATCGACAGCAGCCCGCTGACGGTCGGGCGGACCAAGATCAGCAACGTGGGGGGCGCCAGCTGTGGTGTCTGCAACCTTGCCGAGGCGCTCAAGCGTTCGCTCAACACGTCCTATTACCGGTTGATGCTCAAGCTCAAGCACGGCCCGCAGGATGTCGCCGATGCCGCCCACCAGCTCGGGGTCGCCGAGAGCTTCCCGGGAGTTGCCCACACCCTGTCCCAGGATGGTCGCGGTGGGCCCCCGGAGAACGGGATCGTGCTGGGCCAGTACCAGACCAGGGTGATCGACATGGCGTCGGCTTATGCGACGCTGGCGGCCTCCGGGGTGTATCACCGCCCGCACTTCATCCAGAAAGTGGTCGGCCCTGATGACCGGGTGCTCTTCGACATCAGCGGCGCCGGCGACACCGGCGAGCAACGTATGCCCAAGGCGGTTGCCGACAACGTCACCGACGCCATGAAGGCGATCCCCAGTTGGTCGGGCGGCCATGACCTGGCCGGTGGTCGGCCCGCCGCGGCCAAGACCGGCACCACGCAGCTGGGCACCACCGGGGCCAATCGGGACGCCTGGATGGTGGGCTACACACCCACGCTGTCGACGGCGGTCTGGGTCGGCACCGAAAAGGGCGACGAGCCGTTGGTCAACAAGTGGGGCGGCCCGATCTACGGGGCGGGCCTGCCGGGCGACATCTGGAAGGCCAGCATGGACGGTGCGCTGTGGGGCGCCCCCATCGTGGCGTTCCCCAAGCCCACCGAGATCGGCGGTTTCGCCGGCGTTCCCGCAGGCGCACCCATTCCGGTGCAGAACGACTGGTATGCCCCGCCGCCGCCTCCCCGGGACTGGGACGAACCGCCTCCACCGCCGCCGCCGGGTTTCCCGATGCCGGAGCCGTTCCCGCCGCCTCCACCGCCGCCGCCTCCACCGCCGCCACCTCCGCCTCCTCCACCCCCGCCTCCTCCACCCCCGCCTCCTCCACCCCCGCCACCGCCTGAGCCGCCCCCGCCGCCGCCCCCGGCGCCGGAGCCTCTCCCGTGACCCGGGAGGTGACCGAACGCGCGGTGCGCTCACCCCGACCCTTGGCGACCGACCTGCGCAGCGCCGACGATCGTGACCTGCCCAGCCGCACCGATGCCGTCGGGCACGCCTTGTCGAACACCATCGGCGGGCCGGTGGGCCGGCACGCGCTGATCGGGCGGACGCGGTTCATGACGCCGCTGCGGGTGATGTTCCTGATCGCACTGGTGCTCTTGGCGCTGGGCTGGACCACCAAATCGCCCTGCCTGCAGACCGCCGGCAGCGGCAGCCCCGACCAGAGGGCGGCCAACTGGGACAACCAGCGGGCGTACTTCCAGCTGTGCTACTCCGATGTCGTTCCGCTCTACACCGCGGAACTGCTGGATCAGGGCAAATTCCCCTACCGATCCAGCTGGGTGGAGAAAGACTCCTCAGGCAAGGAACAGACGCGCTACGACGGCCTGCCCGCCGTGCGCTACATGGAATATCCGGTCTTGACCGGCCTCTACCAGTACGCGGCGATGGCCTTGGCCAAGACCTATACGGCGATCACCAAGGTGGTGAAGGTTCCGGCGTTGATGGGGGTCGCCGAGGTGGTGGTGTTCTTCGACATCGTCGCGTTGGGTCTGGCGCTGGCCTGGCTGGCGACGGTGTGGTCCACCGCCGCGCTGGCCGGACGCCGTATCTGGGACGCGGCACTGGTGGCCGCCTCACCGCTGGTGATCTTCCAGATCTTCACCAATTTCGACGCCTTGGCGACCGCCTTCGCCGGGGCGGGCCTGCTGGCCTGGGCGCGGCGCCGGCCGAGGATGGCCGGGGTGCTGTTGGGTCTGGGTGCCGCCGCCAAGCTGTACCCGGTGCTGCTGTTGGTTCCGCTGGTCCTGCTGGGGCTGCGCACCGGGCGGCTCCGCGAGGTCAGACACACCGTCGTGGCCACCGCGCTGAGTTGGCTGGTGGTGAACCTGCCGGTCCTGGTGTTCGCGCCGCGAGGCTGGAGCGAGTTCTTCCGGCTCAACTCCCGCCGCGGCGACGACATGGACTCGGTGTACAACGTGGTCCGGTCGTTGACCGGATGGCAGGGCTTCGACAGCGACCTGGGGATGTGGCAGCCCCCGATGGTGCTCAACAGCGTGGTGGCGGCGGTGTTCGCGCTGTGCTGCGCAGGCATCGGCTATGTGGCGCTGACCGCGCCGCGGCGGCCCAGGGTGGCGCAGCTGGCGTTCTTGGTGGTTGCGGCGTTCCTGGTGACCAACAAGGTCTGGAGCCCGCAGTTCTCGCTGTGGCTGGTGCCGCTGGCGGTGCTGGCGCTGCCGCATCGCCGGCTGCTGCTCGTCTGGATGACCATCGATGCCCTGGTCTGGGTGCCGCGGATGTACTACCTGTACAGCGTCCCCGACCGCGGCCTGCCCGAGCAGTGGTTCACCACCGCGGTGCTGGTGCGCGACCTGGCGGTGCTGGTGCTGTGCGCGTTGGTGATCCGACAGATCTACCGCCCCCAGCTGGACCTGGTGCGGGCACCCGGGTGGGCCGACGACCCGGCTGGTGGAGTGTTCGATCAGGCACCGGATGCGCCGCCCTCGTGGCTGCCTGCCCGGCTGCGTCCGACAGCGGCTGCACCGGTCGCGCACAGAACCGGGGAGCCGGCGAGGGTGGGTCAGCTATAGGGTTTGTGCCCGTGCGGAAACCTCCGTGGCTGGCGTGGGCGCTCTGGGACTGTGGCGCCACCGGCCTGAACGCGATAACCATCAGTTTCGTCTTCTCCGTCTACCTGACCGCGTCGGTTGGGGCCAGTGCCGGCCAGTCCTCGGCGAGCTGGCTGGGGCGGGCGATGGCCGTCGCCGGGATCGCGGTGGCATTGCTGGCTCCGTTGACCGGTAGCTCGATCACCGATCCTCGGCGACGGCGCTTGGCGCTGATCATCCTCAGCGGCACGGTGGTGGCGCTGACGGCATCGATGAGCCTGATCCGAGACGACCCGCGCTACCTCTGGGCGGGACTGGCGCTGCTGGCCGTGACAGCGGCGTGCAGCGACCTGGCCACCGTCCCTTACAACGCGATGCTGCGCTCGGTCACCACGCCGGCCACCGCCGGCCGCGTCTCCGGTTTCGGTTTGGCCTCTGGCTACCTGGGTAGCGTCGCGCTGCTGCTGTTGATCTACGTGGGCTTCATCGCCGGGGACGGGGACACCGCCGGTCTGCTGGGCCTGCCCAAGGCCGACGGGGTCAACATCCGCGCGGCGATGCTGTTGACGGCGGCGTGGTTTGCCCTGTTCGCTGTGCCGCTGCTGCGGAGAGGGCCGGCACCAGTGATCGACGAGTCGGCGACTGTCGGGCCGGACGGTGCGACCCGGGGGTTTCGCCAGCTTCGTGCCGATCTGCTCGCCGAATGGCGCCGTGACCGCAACATCGTCTACTACCTGTTGGCCAGCGCAGTCTTCCGGGACGGACTGACGGGTGTGGTGGCGTTCGGGGCCGTGCTCGGCGTCAAGGTGTACGGCATCTCCGCAGCCGATGTGCTGCTGTTCGGGGTTACGGCCAGCACGGTGGCGGCTATCGGGGCGGCGCTGGGCGGACTGCTCGACGAGCCGGTCGGTTCCAAGCCGCTGATTCTCGGTTCGCTGGCGTCGATGATCGCGGTCGGAGTGGTGCTGTTGGTGCTCTCGGGCCCCCTGGCCTTCTGGGTATGCGGGCTGCTGCTGTGTCTGTTCATCGGCCCAGTCCAGTCGTCGGCGCGGACGTTGCTCCTGCGGATGAGCGCCACGGACAAAGAGGGTTTGGCCTTTGGTCTGTACACCACCACCGGCCGGGCAGCGACGTTCCTGGCTCCGACACTGTTCTTCACCTTCGTCGACCTGTTCGGTGCGGACCGGGCCGGCCTCGGTGGGTTGTTGGTGGTGTTGGTCGCGGGCTTTCTCGCCATGGTGCCCATCCGGGTGCCGAAAGCGCACGAGGACATAAATAGTGAGTTCTAAGCCACATAAGCGTACCCGCGTCCACCGACATGTTAATCGCTGGTTGACCTTGCTGTAATCTCGCGAACGCGATGACTACCCCCCTCAATCCCGCTCCAAGACCCTCCACTTCATCGGTTGCCGTCATTGGTTTGGCCTGCCGTCTGCCCGGCGGCATCGACTCGCCGCAGCGGTTCTGGCAGGCCCTGCTGCGCGGTGATGACTTCATCGACGAGGTTCCCGCTGACCGATGGGATGCCGACAGCTACTACGGCCCGGAACCGGGTGTGCCTGGCCGATCGGTGTCGCGGTGGGGCGCTTTTCTGGAAACCGTCGGTGCTTTTGACGCCGACTTCTTCGGTATGACCGAGCCGGAAGCGATCGCGATCGACCCGCAACACCGGCTGTTGCTGGAGACCTCGTGGGAGGCCGTTGAGCACGCCGGCCTCGACCCGGCCACGCTGGCCCGTTCCCAGACGGGAGTCTTCGTAGGACTGACGCACAGCGACTACGAGTTGCTCTCCGCCGAGCACGGCGCCCCCGAGGGGCCCTACGGGTTCACCGGTACCAGCAGTAGCTTCGCGTCCGCTCGGGTGTCCCAGGCGCTGGGGCTGCACGGTCCGGCGCTCACGGTGGACACGGCGTGTTCCTCCGGCCTGATGGCCGTTCACCAGGCATGCCAGAGCCTGCAGGTCGGGGAGAGCGATCTCGCGCTGGCCGGCGGCGTATCGGTGATGCTCGAACCCCATCGCTCGGTGGCCGGCTCCCAGCAGGGTTTGTTGTCGCCGACTGGCCGGTGCCGCTCGTTCGATGCCGACGCCGACGGATACGTCGCGGGCGAGGCCTGCGTGGTGCTGCTGCTCAAGCGGCTACCGGAGGCCGTCCGCGACCAGAATCGCATCCTGGCAGTCCTGCGTGGCAGTGCGGCCAATCACGACGGCAGTGCCGGACTGGGAGCAGAGCGGTCGGAGCAGGCTCAGATCGCGGGGTATCGATCGGCGCTGGCCGCCGCAGGCGTGGAACCCGCGACGGTGGGCCTGGTCGAAGCCCATGGTCTTGGCAGCCCGGACGCCGACCTGGCCGAATACAAGGGGCTGGCTGCGGTCTACGGCGCCGAGGCCCCCTGCTATCTGGGATCGGTGAAGACCAACTTCGGGCACTGCCAGTCCGCCTCGGGGCCGCTGGGTCTGTTGAAGGCCATCCTGGCGGTGGCCCACGGCACGGTGCCGGAACACCTGAACTTCACCCGGCTGCCGGATCAGCTTGCACAGGTGCGGACCAACCTCGTTGTGCCGCAGGAGAACTCTCCGTGGCCGGCACCCGCGGACCATCCGCGTCGGGCTGCTGTCTCTGCGCATGGACTGTCCGGCACCAACGTACACGTCATCGTCGAACAGTCGCCGGTACCGGCGCTACCGGACTCACCGCCGGCGTCAGCGCAGGATCCGCGGCCGGAGCTGCTCTTCCCGATCTCGGCGACCTCCGCCCAGCAACTGCGGCAGACGTCCGCCCGCTTGGCGGACTGGATCGAGGAACACGGCACCGCGCTGACCGATGCCGGCCTGGCCGATCTGGGCTACACGCTGGCCCGCGGACGGTCACACCGACCGATCCGAACGACCGTGGCGGCCAGCAACTTCGGCGAGCTGGGCGAGGCGTTACGCGGAATCGCCGACAACGACCTGCCCTATCATCCGGCCGTCGGGCCAGACGGACACGGACCGGTGTGGGTGTTCGCCGAGCACATCGCCCGTTGGACCGGCATGGCGGAACTGCTCGTCGCGGAGCCGGCCTTCGCGGCCGCGATCGCAGCGATGGAGCCGCTGGTCGCCGACGAATCGGGTTTCTCGCTCACCGAAGCGATTACCGCGGAGGTGCCGCCGGCCGAGATCGAACGCGTGCACCTGATCAGCTTCGCCATCCAGGTGGGCCTGGCCGACGCCATGAAAGCCTATGGGGTGCGACCGGGAGCCGTGATCGGTCATTCGCTGGGGGAGGTCGCAGCGGCCGTCGTGGCCGGCGGCCTGACCCTGCGAGACGGGATCATCGTCACCGCCCGCCGGTCCCGGCTGTTGTCGCGCATCGCCGGCAGTGGCGCGATGGCCACCGTGGAATTGCCAGCGCAGCAAGTGCTTTCGGAGTTCTCCATCCGCGATGTGTCCGGTGCGGTGCTCGCCGTGGTGGAGTCACCGGTCTCGACGACCATCGGCGGTGACGCCGAAGCCGTGCGTGATCTGGTGGCAGCCTGGCAACAGCAGGGAGTTGCCGCGCACGAGGTGGCGGCCACCGTTGCCGCGCACTCGCCGCAAGTCGAGCCGATCCTGGAGGATCTGGCGCGCGATCTCAGCGACCTGCAACCGAGCGAACCCGAGGTGCCGTACTTCTCCGCAACGCTGTGGGCACCACGCGACCGCCCCGCGTTTGACGGCGCCTACTGGGCCGAGAACCTGCGCTACACCGCGCGATTCGCCGCCGCGATCCAGGCCGCGATCAAGGACGGCTTCCGGGTGTTCGGGGAGCTGGCGCCGCGCTCGGACCTCGCGGCGGCCATCGAGCAGAATGCCGTCAGCCTCGACACCCCGATAGCGGCACTGGCCGCGGCCCCCAACACGCCGGAAGCGGCCTCGTGGAACGGCTTGCGCGGATTCGTCGCCGACTTGCACAGCGTCGGCACCGCAATCGACTTCGCTGCGCACTACCCCTCGGGACGCCTGGTGGAGGCACCGCTGCCGAGCTGGGACCACCGGCAGCTGTTGTTGAGCCGGGAGAGTGCGGACGCCACCCCGCGGGGCGCGGCCGTCCAGGCCGTCCACCCCTTGCTGGGCGCCCACGTTCACCTGCTGGAGGAACCCGAACGCCACGTCTGGCAGGGCGATGCCGGAACCGTGGCGCACCCGTGGCTAGCCGATCTCCGGGACAACAACACGGCCACCCTGCCCGTCGCCGCCTACGGCGAGATGGCCCTGGTCGCGGCCCGCATGAGTCTGGGCGAGTCGGCCGAGGTGCGTGACCTGCGGTTCTCCCAGCCGCTGCTGCTCGACGAGCAGACGCCGGTGTCCTCGGGCGCCGTGCTGGGCGTCCCCGGCGTCCTGGATTTCACGGTGACCACCCACCAGGATCGAGAGCGCCTGCGCTGTGCCACCGCCGTGTTGCACGCCGTGACCGATGTCGGCCCACCAGCGGCGCGCGACATCGTCGCCTTGCTGGCCGCGCACCCGACGCGCGTCGCCGAGGCCGACCTGCACCACGCAGACGGGGGCCACGGCACGCGCCACGGTCGGGGATTCCCCGGCTTGACGGCGATCCGCTACGGATCGGCCCAGCCCATCGTCGGCGCCACCGCGCTGGCCGAAATCACCCTGCCCGGTCCGTTGCGCTCCCAGCAGGCGCTCTACGACATTCACCCCGCGCTCCTGGAGGCATGCATCCACTCGGTGGTCCTACGCCCCGACGTCCCGCGGGGGGCTGACGGTGCGGCGCTGCGGCCGGTCGGTGTGCGCAGGCTGCGCCGCCACCACCTGATCCGCGACGCCCGCTACTGCCTGAGCACCGTGACCGCCACGCGAGCCGATGCCTATGAAGCAGACCTGGAGCTGTTGGACGTCTCGGGCACGGTGTTGTTGCGTGCCGAAGGTCTGCGATTCGTCACCAGCGGCGCGGAGCGCGAGGCCGCCGAGCGTGCCCTCGACGAGCGGCTTCTCACCATCGAGTGGCTGCGCCGCGATGCCCCCGATGCCGGTTCGGCCGGCTCGGGGCGCTGGCTGCTGCTGAATACGGCCGACGCCGCAGATCCGTTGGCCACCGGTCTCGCCGCTGCGTTGGCCGGTGCACAAGGCCAGTCCGACGTCGTGTCGATCCAGGCCGGCGGGCCCCCGGCAGATGCTCTCCAGGGTGTGCTTGAGGGCCGCAGTGGGGTCGTCCTTGTCACTGCGGCACCGGATAGCGGCGCGTTATCACCCCAGCGGAGCCGCGCCGTGATGGCGAATCTGCTGCAGGTGGTCAAGCAGATGGCCGCGCTGCCTGGGGAATCACCTCGGCTGTATGTGGTGACCCGAGGGGCCGCAAGCGTTCAGCCTGGGGATCGGATCAACCTCGAGCAGGCCGGGTTGCGCGGCCTGATGCGGGTCATCGACTCCGAGCATCCGCACCTGAAAGTCACCGCGATCGACCTGGACAGCGACACAGCCGGGGCGGCAACGGATTTCACAGATGTCGCCGCGTGTGTCGCCGCACAGGTGCACAGTGGGTCCGACGAGGACGAAACCGCGTGGCGTGCGGGCGCCTGGCACACCGCGCGGCTGCGTCCCGGACCCTTCGGTCCCGCCGATCGGCGGACCACGGTGGTCGAGCACGGACGCGACGGCGTGCGCCTGCAATGGGGACACCCGACCGAAGGCGCGGGGTGGGAACTGGTTGCCCAGCCTCGGCCCGCACCGGCTACCGGACAGATCGAAGTGGCAGTGACCGCCACCGGAGCCATCCACGACGCGACAGCCACCACCGGTGGGCTGGCGGACTTCGCGGGTGTGGTGGCAGTGGTCGGCGCCGACGTCACCGGACACCAGGTGGGCGATCACGTCGCCGGCATCTCCCCCGAAGGCCAGCTGAGCGCGTTCGTGACCTGCGATGCCCGGCTGGCGGCCACGCTGCCTGCACAGGTGCCGTTGTCCGAGGCCGCCGCGCTGCCGAGTGCGTACGCCACGGCATGGCTTGCCCTGCATGACCTGGCGCGCATCGCGGCGACCGATACGGTGCTGATCCACCGCGCCACCGACGGAGTCGGTCAGGCGGCGCTGGCGGTAGCGCGGGCAGCGGGCTGCACGATCTTTGCCACCGCGGACACACCGCAGCGACGACAACGCTTGCGCGACGGGGGCGTTGCACATGTCTATGACTGTTCCACCGCGGATTTCGCTGACCGGATACAGCAGGACACCGGCGGTCGTGGGGTGGACGTCGTGCTCCATTGCCTGTCGGGCCCGGCACGGCGTGCCGGAATCGACGTACTGGGTTATGGCGGCCGGTTCATCGAGCTGAACGCGGGAGATGTCGATGAGGCCAGCTGGTTGGCCTTGCTGCCCTTCCGGCGCAATCTTTCGCTGCACGTCGTCGACGTGGCGGTGCTGGCACACAGCCAGCCGCACACCGTTCAGCGCCTGTTGGCCACCGTCTATCAGCAGGTAGCCCAAGGGCTGCTGCCGATTCCACCGACCATTCACCAGCCACTACTGGATATCGCCGCAGCTCGAAAGCTGTCTGACGAGACCGACAGTGGCGCAACGCTCGTGCTGGATGCACCGCAGGCCGGAGAGGCCGTCGCGGTGGTACCACCGGAGCAGGCCCAGCTGTACCGGGCCGATGGCGCCTACATCGTCACCGGGGCCACGGCGGGTCCCGGGTTGCATCTGGCGGCTGAGTTGGCGGCGGCGGGCTGTGGCCGACTTGTGCTGAACGGCCTTGCGGCACCAGACAGCGACGCGCACCAGGTGATTGAGCGGCTGCGTGCGGACGGCAACGATGTTCAGCTGGTGTACGGCGACATCGCCGACCCCCAGACGGCCAGCCGTCTGGTTGCGGTGGCCACCGAGTCCGGCCTGCCGGTGCGGGGTGTGCTCCATGCCGTCGACGCCGTCGCGCAAGCCTCGTTGGTCGAGGTCACCGAAGATCTCATCGACCACTGCTGGGCGCCCAAGGTGGACGGCGCGGTGAACCTTCACCGGGCTCTGGGGGAGGGCAGCACCGCAGAGCCCGTGGATTGGTTCTGTGTGTTCTCCTCGACGGCGGCGCTTATCGGTTCGCCGGGGCATGGGGCCACGGCCGCCGCCGACAGTTGGCTGGATGCATTCGGGCATTGGCGACAGCGTCAGGGCCTGTCGGCCACCGTGATCGGCTGGGGACCGTGGGCTCAGGCCGCCGGTGCCACGGACCTGCCGGCGACGGGCCGCGCCGCGATCACCTATGCCGAAGGTGCGCGTGCCTTCGACGCGGTGCTGCGTTATGCCCGAACGTATTCGGGATACGCGCCAGTCAGCGGAGCCCCGTGGTTGACGGCGTTGGCGCACCGCAGCCGATTCGCCGAAGCATTCAAATCGGTGCGCCAGGGCAGCCCTGACGCCGAAAGATTCCTCGCCGAGTTGAAACAGTTGCCGCGCGACGAATGGCTCGGCGCCATCCTTCGCCTGGTGTCCGACCAGATCAGCCTGCTGCTGCGCCGCACCGTCGACCAGGATCGTCCGCTGCCCGAGTATGGCCTGGATTCCTTGGCCAGCTTGGAATTTCGCACCCGCATCGAAACCGAGACTGGAGTCCGCGTGGGGCCGGCCCAACTCACCACGGTGGCAGGCCTATCCCGGCACGTCTGCGACCAACTGGTCGCACGGGTGGAGCAGGAGGAGCCCGTCGATGCCGGGTAGCAAGACTGGGCAGGCCGCCGCCCTGGGTTGCCGGCCGAAGTGTGTTCGCCGTGAACAGAGGAGCAGACGTTGCGTGTAGGGCCGTTGGCGTTGGGGACGCTGTCAGATTGGGAACCCGAGCCCGGGCCCACCGTGGTGTGGCAACCGTCGGCTGCTGCCCTGGCCGTCGCGCAGCGGGCTCCGATCAACGCGGTGCCGGCCAGCTACATGCAGGAGCAACACATCCGCGGCTACATCGACCAGACGGCGGTGGGGCTGGACTATTCGCGCCTGATGGTGCTCAGCTGTGACATGGCGGGCCGCTGTGACCGGCGCGCCATCGACTACATCATCAATGCCCACGTTCGACGTCACGAGACCTACCGCAGCTGGTTCGAGCATGCCGACGACGGACGCCTCATCCGGCACGTCATCGACGACCCGGCCGACATTCAGCTCGTCGCCGTCGATCACGGCGACCTGACGCTGCCCCAGGTTCGCGAACTGTTGACGCAGACCCCCGATCCCCTGCAGTGGGATTGCTTCCGGTTCGGGATCATTCAGGGCAAGAGCCACTTCACCTTCTTCGCCAGCATCGATCACGTCCACGTCGATGCGGCGGTCGCCGGGGTGACCTTGATGGAGCTGTACTTCATGTACAACGCCCTGGTGGCCGGCGGCGCACCCCTGGAATTGCCTGCCGCGGGCAACTACAGCGAATTCTGTGTTCGCCAGCACCAGTTCACCTCTGCCCTCACGCTGGAGTCTCCCGAGATCGCGGCCTGGCGGGACTTCGCCGAGAGCAACGAGAACAGCCTGCCCGGTTTTCCGCTGCCCCTGGGTGACCCCGCGCAGCCGTGCCCCGCGGCCATGGTCACCGTGACCATGCTCGGGGAGAAGCAGACCGTGGACTTCGAGACCGTGTGCACCGACGCGGGTGCCCGCTTCATCGGCGGGGTGCTGGCGTGCTGCGGCCTGGCGGAACAGGAATTGACCGGCAAGGGAACCTATTTCGGGCTCACCCCGCGCGACACGCGACGGTCGCCCGACGACGACCTGACGTTGGGGTGGTTCACCGGGCTGATCCCGATCACCGTCGAGATCGGTGACAGTTCGTTCGCCGACGCCGCCCAATCCGCCCAGGTGTCCTTCGATTCGGGTCGCACCCTGGCGGACGTGCCCTACCAGCGGGTCCGGGAGCTGGTGCCCACCTTGGGTAAGCCACCGCCCAACTTTCCCGTCGTCAACTTCCTCGACGCCGGGGCCGCCCCGCTGTCGGCACTGATCGCCGCGGGTCTGGACGACCTCAACATCGGCGTGTACAGCGACGGCCGCTACTCCTATCAGATGTCGGTATATGTGATTCGGGTCGGGGAGGAGACGGCGGCCACCGCGGTGTTCCCGGACAACCCTCAGGCCCACGAATCGGTGGCACGCTATCTGGCCGTGCTGAAGTCGGTGTTCGAGCGGGTCGCCGCCGGCGGCCCTGGGGGACATCTTGCTTGAGCCGACCCCGGTCGCGTCAGCGATCCAGAGCACTCGCCGCTGGCGGAGGTGACCCCATCTTCAGTCGGTTAGGCGAACTCGTGGTGCGGCGGCCCTGGCCGGTGATCGGCTTCTGGGCGCTGTTGGTTGTGCTGCTCCCCGTGTTCGCGCCGTCACTGACCGAGATGGCGCAACGCCATCCCGTGGCGGTCTTGCCCGCAGACGCCCCGTCGGTCAGGGCTGCGGCGCAGTCGGCCGCCGCCTTCGATGAGCAGGGTTCGGAAAACGTGCTGACCGTGCTGCTCAGCAATGAGCAGGGCCTGGGCCGCGCCGATGAGCAGGTCTACCGCACGTTGGTGGAGCGGCTGCGGCAGGACACCGACGACGTGGTGATGCTGCAGGACTTTCGGGCCGCTCCGGCGCTGGAGGAAGTCCTCGCCAGCGGTGACGGTCAGGCGTGGATCCTGCCAGTCGGGCTTGCGGGTGACTTGGGCACGCCGGAGTCCTACGAGGCTTACATTCGAGTATCGGAGATCGTCCAGCAGACCGTCGCCGGATCAGCCCTCACCGCCGACGTCACCGGCCCCGCCGCCACCGTTGCCGACCTGACGGAGGCCGGCGCGCGGGATCGGCTCGCCATCGAGTCCGCGATAGCGGTACTACTGCTGATCATCCTGGCGATCATCTACCGCAACCCGCTCACCATGGTGTTGCCCCTGATCACTATCGGCGTGGCGCTGCTGACCGCGCAGGCGGCGGTGGCAACGGTGTCGAAGACCACCGGCATGGCCGTCTCCAACCAGGCCATCGTGCTGCTCAGTGCGCTGATCGCCGGGGTGGGAACCGATTACGTCGTCTTCTTGGTCAGCCGCTACCACGACTACGTGCGGATGGGTTCGGGTAGCGCCGAAGACAGTCAGCTGGCGGTGCGGCGTGCGCTGAGTTCGATCGGCAAGGTGATCGCCGCGTCCGCGGCGACGGTGGCGGTGACGCTACTGGGGATGGGCTTTGCCAAGCTCGGGGTGTTCGCCACCACCGGGCCGGTTCTGGCGATCGGTATCGCGGTGGCGTTCCTGGCCGCGGTCACCCTGCTGCCCGCGATCTTGGCCCTGGCGGGGCCCCGCGGCTGGGTGGCACCGCGTCGCGAACGGGCGGCACGGCTCTGGCGGCGTACCGGTGTGCGTATCGTGCGCCGGCCCAAGACCTACCTGGTCAGCAGCCTGGTGCTGCTGCTGGCCCTGGGCAGCGGGGCAGCGCTGATGCGGTTCAACTACGACGACCGCAAGCAACTGCCGGGTTCGGTGGACAGCTCCCTCGGATATGCGGCGCTGGAGCGGCACTTCCCGGTCAACCAGACCATCCCCGAATACTTGCTGGTGCAGTCGCCCAACGACTTACGCACTCCCTGGGCGCTGGCCGACATGGAACAGATGGCCTACCGGATCAGCCAGATACCCGGCGTTGCCGCCGTACGCGGCGTCACGCGGCCCACTGGCGAGTCGCTGGAGGAAGCCAGAGCCACCTATCAGGCAGGTGAGGTCGGTGATCAGCTGGGCGATGCCGCCGGGTTGATCGCCGCTCGTGACGCGGACCTCAACCGGCTGTCCACGGGCGCCAGGAAGCTGGCCAACGGCCTCGGCGATCTGCACGCCCAGGTCAACCAGTCGGTGGGCAGCGTTCGCAGTCTGGTCGACGCCTTGGCCTATCTGCAGAACCAGTTCGGCGGGACGAAGACGCTCGGTGAGATCGACCAGGCCTCGAAGCTGGTCAACAGTATCCGTGCACTCGGTGACGCGCTCCAGCTCAACTTCGCCGGTCTCGCGGCGAGCTTCGACTGGGTGGATCCGGTGACCGAGGCGCTCGACGTCAGCCCGACCTGTGATGCCAACCCCGTTTGCGGAACCGCACGCGCCGAGTTCCACAAGTTGCAGAACGCCCGTGCCGCAGGGACTCTCGATGAGATCTCCAGCCTGTTCCGGCAGCTGCAGTCGGCGCAGCCCTCGCAGACGGTGTCGTCGGCAGCCAGTGGCCTGAGTCGCTCTCTGCAGTCGGCCGCGGCGTCGTTGCATGCGTTGGGATTCGACAATCCACGCCGGATGCAACGCCAGATCATCGACATGCAGAACGGCACCAATGATCTCGCGGTCGCCGGGCGTCAGGTCGCGGACGGGGTACAGCTGCTGGTGGACCAGACCAAGGAGTTGGGTTTCGGGCTGGACGCCGCATCCGCCTTTCTGATGGAGATGGGACACGAGGCCTACACGCCCGCTATGGCGGGATTCAATGTGCCGCGGGAGGTGCTGGCCACCGAAGACTTCAAGAGCCTGGCCCACACGTTCGTCTCGCCGGACGGGCATTCGGTGCGCTACATCATTCAGACCGATGAAGATCCGTTCAGTACCCGAGCCATGGACCAGGTCAACGCGATCCTGGCCACCGCCCAAGCGGCGCAACCCAATACCACTCTGGCGGATGCGACCATATCCATCTCCGGGTATCCGGTCACGCTGCGCGACATCCGGGACTACTACGAGCGTGACATGAAGCTCATCGTCGTCTTGACGACGCTGGTGGTGCTGCTGATCCTGACCGTGCTCTTGCGCGCCGTCGTCGCCCCGATCTATCTGGTGGGGTCGGTGATCGTCTCCTACCTGTCGGCGGTCGGCCTGGGTGTGCTGGTCTTCCAGGTCCTATTGGGGCAGCAATTGCATTGGAGCGTACCGGGATTGGCGTTCGTGGTGTTGGTGGCCGTGGGAGCCGACTACAACATGCTGCTGGCGTCACGACTACGTGATGAGGCACCGCTGGGTGTGCGCACCAGCGTCATCCGCACCGTCGGTTCGACCGGCGCCGTGATCACCGCGGCGGGTCTCATCTTCGCTTCAGCCATGTTCGGCCTGCTGTTCGCCAGCGTCGGGGCCGTCGTGCAGGGCGGGTTCGTGATCGGGGCCGGCATCTTGGTCGATACCTTCGTGGTCCGCAGCATCACGGTGCCCGCCGCCGCGGCGCTGCTCGGCCGGGCCAACTGGTGGCCCGCACGTCCCTGGCTGTCGCCGGCGCCGGAGAGCGACGCCTGACCCGGGGCTCAGCCGGTGAAGCCGAAGAAGCTACGGACCTTGCCGACGGTGTCGTCGATCGCGCTGCTGGTCTCGGGACCCAGCACCTGCACCACATCCATGCCTGCCGGCGACACCGAAATGGGCCGGGTGGCGGGGTCGTCGTTGCGGGAGTAGCCGGCGTCGATCTGCGGTTGCAGGAAAGCGTCCAGCTGATCGACCACGTCGCCGGGCATACCCAGCAAACGCAGCGGCATGGTCAACGGCAGTTGGTTGATCGGAATCAAGTACGTCGTCGTCGTTGCGCCCCGGGAATTGACGGTGGAGCGGATGTTCTGCGCCGGAACGTCGGCGGGAGTGGTGAATGCTGACGGCGTGTGCACGATCGCCGAGCCCAGCAGGGCATTGGCGACCGACCACAGATTGTCGGGCCGGTCGGGGAAGTCGGCCATGCCGTCGTATGCGGCAACGATCCGGTTGGTGTCGTATTGGCTGTCCACTTCCGGGGGCATGACGTAGTCCTCGAGGGGCAGCCGGCTACCCGGCTTGAAGAGCCCGGAGAGGAAGCTCTTTCCGAAGGCGTGCTTACCCATGGGGGAACCGATTGTCGTGAACTGCAGCATGTTTGGTGGCGGCGCATTCGGGTCGGTGGCGAGCCGCACCTGTTCCTTGTCCAGCGCCATGGTGCCCTGGGACAGCCCGATCACGGCGGCCGGCTCGGCGCCCCGACGGATCACTGCATCCAGGTTGTCGGTGGCGGCGTCCACCGCGGCGGCCACGGTGACATCGTCGTTCTTGGCGTCGGGAGCGAACACGGTGGGGACCCACCGGAACATCGCCCCCGCCGGGTAGTCAATGATCTCGCGCTTGCGGTTCGGGAAATAGCCCGAGCCGGCGCGCCGGGTGTAGTCGGCCCACGGAATGCCCGGCGGCCGGGCACCGCCGACGGCGTAGACGACGTCCGCGGTCGACGCCTCGCCCACCGGTGGCGGCGTGGGCGCGGGCGCCGGCGCTACCCAGGGGGTGTCGATCGGATGGTCCGGGGCCGCGATCGCGGTACTGGCGCCCAAGCCACTGGCCGACCCGGCCAGCCATACCGCGAGAGCTCCGGCGACCAGTCGTTTCATCGCTAACCCCTTCAACCGTGCAGGCCCGCTGTCGGGCCCGCTCTTCACCCTCTCACAAACCGAGGATCCCGGCAGTGCACAAGACGCCGCCCACAGTGGCCAGCAGCGCCGCTACCTGCTCTGGACGCCGTTGCCGAACCCAGTTGTTCAGCGCGGCCATGACCGCATGGGTGGCGTCGGGAACCACCAGATAGGCCAGCAGCGGAATCTCGACGAGCGCGAACGCCACCACGTTGAACGTCAGCAGCGCGGCGACCTGCGTGCCGGTGGGGGCGCCGGAGGCGACGATGACCGCTAATGCCGCCAGATAGTCCAGCGACGGCAGCGCGATCCCCAGACCGGCGGTGCCGGCCACCCACAGCGAGCGGCCCCGCAGCAGGCGCTGCGCCCCCGCGGACACCCTGGCCGGTACCGATGCCGAACCGGCAGGGCGCGAACCCTGCCGCCGCGCGGCGATGACCCTGGCCGCCAGCACGGCGGCCGTGAGCAGCGCCAGTGCGCCGATCACCACCTGAACCCGGGGCAGGGTCAGCCCCGAGGCCTCGGTCACCGTGGGTGGCAGGAACAACAGCACCACCAAGCCGCCGGTGGTCCCCATCAGGAAGCCGCCGCATAAGAAGGCCATCAGCTGCAGGACCGGCCGGGGCCGGTTCAGCATCAACAGGGTCAGGCCGATGCGAACCGGCTCAACGCTGGTTGCTGCGGCCATCACCAGCAGGGCTAACCACATGCTGAGTGCTTGGCGCCTTGGCGCGGCCCGTTCATCCGTCTACACGGGTGAACTGCCGGGTCTGGTACTGCTCGACACATGCAGCACGGCGCACCTTGCCGCTGGTGGTGATGGGAATCGATCCCGGGCCCACCAGCACCACGTCGGCGACGGTCACCCCGTGGTTCTGGGCGATAGCCGCCTGCACATCGTTCTTGAGTGTCGAGAGCCGCTGCGCCTTCTCCTCGGCGGACTCGGCACGCTCGCGAACCTCGATGATGGTGACCAGGGTTTCGTCCTCGTCGACCGGAACCGAGATCGCAGCGACCCGGCCACCGCTGATCTCTTGCAGGGTGGATTCGATGTCCTCGGGGTAGTGGTTGCGGCCCCGGATGATCAGCAGGTCCTTCATCCGGCCCACGATGAAGAGCTCATCTTCGGAGATGAACCCGAGGTCGCCGGTGCGCAGCCAGGGGCCGCTCGGGGTGCCCTCGGATGCCCTGACCAGCTTCGCCTCGAACACTTCCTGGGTCTGTTCAGGCTTGTTCCAGTAGCCGGCGGAGACGTTGGCTCCGGCGGTCCAGATCTCGCCGACGGTGCCCGCCGAGCATTCGGCGCAGGTGTCGGGGTCCACGATCCGCACTGCCGGCGATTTCGGAACACCGTAGTTGAGCAAGGGGGTGCCCTCTTCGGTCTGGCAGCGCTGCGCGCTGCCACGGGTCAGCTTCTCCGACTCGAAGTAGACCGTCTGCGGGGGGCATTCCACATCGAGGGTGGCGACGTAGAGCGTCGCCTCGGCCAGTCCGTAGGCGGGGTGCAGTGCGCGGGCCCGGAACTTGTGGGGGCCGAAGCGGTTCATGAAGCGATCCAGCGTGGCGGGGTGGACGCGCTCGCTGCCACTCACAATGCCGAGCACGTCGCTCAGGTCGCGGCCGGCGAGGTCTTCGTCGGTGGTCTTGCGGACCGCGAGTTCGAAGGCGAAGTTCGGCGCCGCCGAGAACGCCCGGCGGTGGTCGGCCATCGCCTGGATCCAGCGGGCCGGGCGCTGCAGAAATGCCACGGGGCTGGTCAGCTCGCATCGGTAGCCGCCGAGGACCGGTGCGATGACGCCCAGGATCAGGCCCAGGTCGTGGTAGAAGGGCAGCCACGACACAATGGTGGTGTCGGGCGGCGCCACCCCGTTGAACTCGGGGAAGTAGCCGGCCATGAACTGCCGGAAGTTCACCTGAAGGTTGCGGTGCGACACCATGACGCCGGCGGGAAGCCGGGTTGAGCCGGAGGTGTACTGCAGGTAGGCGACGCCGCCCGAGTCGAGGGGCTGCTCGCCCATGCTGACGCTGGCGTCCAAGTCCAGGGCGTCTACTTCGACGACGGTGGCGGTGGCGTCGGCCCCGGATTCGCGGACGTATTCGGCGACCAGGCCGGCGGCTCCGGTTGTGGTCAAGACCACCGAGGGCGTGGTGTCGGTGAGCACGGCGCTGACCCGCTCGTCATGGGCGCCGGGGTGGGGCACCGGCAACGGCACCGCGATGAATCCGGCCTGCATGGCTCCCAGGAAACCCGCAATGTAGGCCAGGCCCTGCGGGGCAAGGATCACGGCCCGATCCCCGGCGGAGCCGTGCTGCTTGAGTTCCTTGGCGACGTTCAGCGCGCGGCGATACATCTGTGACCAGGACAGCGTCTCCGCGACGCCGTCCCAGTCCTGCTCGTAGTCGGTGTACGTGAAGGCGGGTTCGTCGGGGGAGAGGAACGCCCGTTCGCGCAACAAAGTTAATAGGGAAACATCTGACATGGCGGTGAGGCTACCGCCACAATGCGACATTCGCCGGGTGAGCGTCACGCGGTGGCCCGGACCCGCGATTTCGTGGCGGCCTGCCTGGTCCGGTAACCTGACCCGGTTGCCGACGCAGGCGACCCTCCTGCCGTGGACACCTCCACGGCCGCACTACGACCATAGGAGGTGATGAGGTTCCCATGCGTCCATACGAAATCATGGTCATCCTTGACCCCACTCTCGACGAGCGCACCGTTGCCCCGTCCTTGGAGACGTTCCTGAACGTCGTCCGTAAAGACGGCGGTTCGGTCGACAAGGTCGACATCTGGGGCAAGCGCCGCCTGGCTTACGAGATCGCCAAGCATGCCGAAGGCATCTACGCGGTCATCGACGTCAAGGCCGAACCGGCCACCGTGTCCGAGCTCGACCGTCAGCTCAGCCTGAACGAGTCGGTGCTTCGCACCAAGGTGATGCGCACCGACAAGTCGTAGCAGGCTGTCGCAGTCGTTGCGTAGGCTCAAGCTGCGAATGCAGCACTCAAGCGCTGCCACCGATCCTAGGAGGGCCCCGTGGCTGTAGGTGACACCACGATCACCGTCGTTGGAAACCTGACCGCGGACCCCGATCTGCGGTTCACCCCCTCGGGGGCAGCGGTCGCCAACTTCACGGTGGCGTCCACTCCGCGGGTCTTTGACCGGCAGAGCAATGAGTGGAAGGACGGCGACGCGCTGTTCCTGAGGTGCAACATCTGGCGGGAAGCCGCCGAGAATGTTGCCGAGAGCCTCACCCGCGGATCGCGGGTGATCGTGACCGGGCGGCTGCGCCAGCGGTCCTTCGAGACCCGCGAGGGCGAGAAGCGCACCGTCTACGAGGTTGAGGTCGACGAAGTCGGCCCCTCGTTGCGGTACGCCACCGCCAAGATCAACAAGGTCAGCCGCGGCGGCGGCGGAGGCGGCTTCGGTGGGGGCGGCGGCGCTTCAGCCTCCGGCGCCCAATCCGGTCCGTCCGGCCCGCCCGCGGAAGACCCGTGGGGCAGTGCACCGGCGTCGGGCTCCTTCGGTGGGGCCGACGACGAACCGCCCTTCTAGGCAAACGAACCACAGCACGAAAGAGATAGGTAGATGGCCAAATCCAACAAGCGGCGCCCGGCTCCTGAGAAGCCGATCAAGGCTCGCAAGTGCGCATTCTGCTCCAACAAGAAGCAGGTGATCGATTACAAGGACACCTCGCTGCTGCGTACCTACATCAGTGAGCGGGGCAAGATTCGCGCCCGTCGTGTGACCGGTAACTGCGTTCAGCACCAGCGCGACGTCGCGCTTGCGGTGAAGAACGCCCGCGAGGTCGCGTTGCTGCCCTTCACCTCGTCGGCGCGCTAGCCGACCCTTCGATCTCCAGAAAGTACGAAACGATGAAGCTCATTTTGACCGCTGAGGTGGACCACCTCGGAGCGGCCGGAGACACCGTCGAGGTCAAGGACGGATACGGCCGCAACTACCTGCTCCCGCGGGGGCTGGCGATCGTCGCCACCCGCGGCGCGCAGAAGCAGGCCGACGACATCCGCCGGGCCCGTGAGACCAAGCAGGTGCGCGACCTGGACCACGCCAAGGAGCTCAAGGAAGCTCTGCAGGCGCTGGGCTCGGTTGTGCTGCCGGTGAAGACCTCCGGCGACTCGGGCAAGCTGTTCGGCTCGGTGACGGCCGCTGACGTGGTGGCCGCCATCAAGAAGGCCGGCGGCCCCAACCTCGACCGGCGGATCGTCCGGCTGCCCAAGGCGCACATCAAGGCCATTGGCAGCCACGCGGTGTCGGTGCACCTGCACCCCGAGGTCGACGTCAACGTCACCCTCGACGTCGCGGCCGCAAACTAGGCACGCACCTCAGCAGCCCCGGCGGCGCCTGATCGGCGCCACCGGGGCTTTGCTGCGTTCGGAATGGGTCCGGCGCCGTTAGCTCTGGCTAACTTTTCGGCGCGTCTGCCATCGCGGGGCTGTTTACCGTCATGTGGAATTGCGTCTACCTGTGCGCAGGGCAACACGCCCAAGGCGGCAACCTGAGGCGACACGCCGGAGAGATTGTCCTCCACAATCAAATCGCCCGACGGCACCGCGTTGATCTGCGGAGATAACCGGACTTACAACTTCCATCCACAAGTCATCCCCACCGATCCAAACAATTGCGGGTGCGGTGTGCACACTTGATCCACACCTTTGTGAACAACCTCGTTTTGTCTGGCCGCCAGCAACGCCTACCGTCAACGCGGCACGACACTCGGGGATGTCGGTGCCCACGGTTATGTTCGGGGGTTATCCTCGGGGAGGCGCCGTCGAATGTATGTTCGAGTGTGTCAGTGGAGAAGGTGGGGCGCATGGCAGTAGTCGACGACCGTGGTCACTCGGAGCTCGAAGAGCCACCACGCGAAGACGTCGGCCGCCAGCCACCCCAGGATCTCGCCGCAGAGCAGTCGGTGCTCGGGGGCATGCTGCTGAGCAAGGACGCCATCGCCGACGTGCTGGAGCGGCTGCGGCCCGCCGATTTCTACCGGCCGGTGCACCAGAACATCTACGACGCGATTCTGGACCTCTACGGCCGCGGTGAGCCCGCCGACGCGGTGACTGTGGCCGCCGAGCTCGACCGCCGGGGCCTGTTGCGCCGGGTGGGCGGCGCGCCCTATCTGCACACCCTGATCTCTACGGTGCCCACGGCGGCCAACGCCGGCTACTACGCCACGATCGTCTCGGAGAAGGCGCTGCTGCGCCGCCTGGTGGAGGCCGGCACCCGGGTGGTGCAGTACGGCTACGCCGGTGCTGAGGGCGCCGACGTGGCCGAGATCGTCGACCGTGCCCAGGCCGAGATCTACGAAGTCGCCGACCGCCGGCTCTCCGAGGACTTCGTTCCCCTGGAAGATCTGCTGCAGCCCACCATGGACGAGATCGACGCGATCGCCTCCCACGGTGGGGTGGCGCGTGGCGTACCGACCGGCTTCACCGACCTCGACGAGGTGACCAACGGCCTGCACCCGGGTCAGATGATCGTGGTTGCGGCTCGTCCGGGTATGGGCAAATCGACTCTGGGACTAGATTTTATGCGGTCCTGCTCGATCAAGAACCGGATGGCCAGCGTCATCTTCTCGCTGGAAATGAGCAAGTCCGAGATCGTCATGCGGTTGCTGTCGGCGGAGGCCAAGATCAAACTCGCCGACATGCGCTCGGGGCGGATGAGTGACGACGACTGGACTCGGTTGGCGCGCAGGATGAGCGAGATCAGTGAGGCGCCGCTGTATATCGACGACTCACCGAACCTGACCATGATGGAGATCCGCGCGAAAGCCCGCCGGCTCAAGCAGAAGGCCGACCTGAGGCTGGTGGTCATCGACTACCTGCAGCTGATGACCTCGGGCAAGCGGGTCGAATCACGCCAGCAGGAAGTCTCCGAATTCTCCCGTAATCTCAAGCTGTTGGCCAAGGAGATCGAGGTTCCGGTGATCGCCATGAGCCAGCTGAACCGTGGCCCGGAACAGCGCACCGACAAAAAACCGATGCTGGCCGACCTTCGCGAGTCCGGTGCCATTGAGCAGGACGCCGACATGGTGATCCTGCTGCACCGGCCCGATGCTTTTGAGCGTGATGACCCGCGTGGCGGGGAAGCGGACCTGATTCTGGCCAAGCACCGTAATGGTCCGACGAAGACGATTACCGTTGCGCACCAGCTGCATTTGTCCCGGTTTACGAATATGGCGCACTGAGGGAGCTGTTGTTGGGGGGTCTGACGCTCCGTGTCCTATTGTCAGCGACGGTGGCATGTCCTTGTCGTGCGTGAGACCCAACAAGCTGTAGCGGCTCGGGCACATGCTCCCAACGCGTGCCATCGCGGGGTTTCAAGAGGCATTGCGGGCGATGCTGACCGCCGCGATCGCCTGCGGGAATTCGAGGCCCGCAACGCCTTAGTTGCCGTAGAGATGCAGCGCCCGGCCGGTCACGGTGGCCACGTCGCCACTGAGGCCTGCGATGGGCGGACCGCCGCGCTGATGGATCACGTTGGCGAGCACGATCACGTAGGTGTCCGACCCCGGGTCGATCCACAGCGTCACGCCGGTGAACCCGGTGTGCCCAAAGCTGCCGATGGGAAAAATCATGCCGCGCGGACGGGAGTGCGGCGTGTCGATATCCCAGCCGAGGCCGCGTAGGTCCTGCCCCCTGATCGCCGGATAGTTCGCGGCGAGCAGGGGATCGGCCATATTGGGCGTGTCTGCATTCGCCTGTTGCGCGGCGGCGTTCGCGGCCACGACCTGTGCGGCGTCGTGCCCGGGTTGCTGGGGCGTCGTCATCAGTTCCAGGGTCGATTGCCGCAGCGGGAACGGGCTCGGGCGACCGGCGAGTCGATCGAGTAGGGCCTGTGCGTATCTACCGACGTCGGCCGCGGTGGAGAACACCCCGGCGCTGCCGGCTACACCTCCCATGCGGCGGGCCGTCGGATCGTTCACCGTGCCGCGCAGCAGATGGTCGTAGTCGGGGTTGATGTCGGGGGTGTCCTCGTCATGCGACGTCGGCGCGATGCGGGCCAAAATGTCAGTGCTCCAGCTACCTGATGGGCACTCGCCGCCCCGGGATGCACTGGCGTCGAACGCGATGGCCGTACCGCGGAGACGTTGTGGGCCACAGGCTTTGGTGGCCGGAAGGTAACGGGTGTCGGCCATTCCCAGCGGCGCAAAGACGTTGTTCTGTACGTAGGTGTCCAACGGTTGTCCGGTCAACGTCTCGACCAACTCGCCCAGGATGATGAAACCGATGTCGGAGTAATGGAATAGCTCGCCGGGGCCGAACTCCAGCGGTGCAGTCAGTGCCCGATGAACACCGCCGGCCTTGTCGGCCTCGGTCAGACCCCAAGGGCCCTGGTGGCTCAAATCGCCCCCGATACCCGAAGTGTGGGTGAGCAGCATGCGTAGCGTCACCTGGGCGCGTCGGGGATCGTCGGTCTCGTTGAAATCCGGCAGGTAGGTCTGGACGGGGTCGTCGATTCGGACCCGGCCCTGTTCGTGCAGTTGCAGGACGGCGACGGTCGTCGCGAGGCACTTCGTCAACGATGCGATGTCGAAGATGGTGTCCTCGGTCATCGGCTCGGCCGCCGAAGGTGAGCCGTCGAGCGCGGGTTCGTCCGCGAGTCGGCGCACGCCGAACGCCTGACTGAACGCGATCGTGCCGGCGTGGCCGATCCGGACCACCGCACCCGGCAGCCGGGGCACCGCGATCGCGTCGTTGATCAATGTGGAGACAGGAGCGACCAGCTCCTCGCGAGGTGCGTAGGGCACGTCCGGGCGAGAGATGACGGGCACTGTGGTGGAGGGTGTGCCCAGGGATGGCGCAGGCAGGGGCGCCGGGTGGCCGCACGACGAGACCGCCCCGAGTACCAGCGCCACGGTTCCCGCAGTGCAGAAGCGAGTGATGAATGATGCCGACACCGTCACGTTGGTGCTCAGGCCAACGACCGTGGCTCCCAGACGGGTCTGCCATCGCGACCCGCCTGTCGCGCCAAGCGGTGATTGCGACTCCGAAGTAGCCGAAGTTGCAACACCGATTCTATCCAGAACGTCCGGCGAGGGGACGACGTCCATGTCGAGTGGAACAGCTTCTTGGTCGCCACCAGTGCATCTGGCGACCGCTCAGCGAGCTGTGCCGCCAGATCCACAGCGGCGGCAACGGGATCGTCGGCAACTGAGGTCACCAACCCGTACCCGAGTGCGTCTTTGCCGGAGAACACTTCGGCTGTCATGGTCAGGCGTTTGGCCACATCCATGGGAAGCAGCTCGCGCAATGTGACCGCTCCGGTCATGTCGGGGATCAGGCCCCACTTGGCCTCCATGATCGAAAGCTTGCAGTCCGGCGTCGCGATCCGGAAGTCGGCAGCCAGCGCCAACTGCAGGCCTCCGCCATAGCAATGGCCGTGGAGCGCTGCGATTACCGGAACCGGCAGGTCGCGCCAGGCCCAGCAGGCCTGCTGAAACAGGTTGGTCTTCTGCCAGGGCAACTTGCCGAAGTTGCGTACGCCGGCCAGCCCGGACAGCTTCGTTCCGGCAAAGTCAAGCCCGGTGCAGAACGCCCGGCCATCGCCGCGCAGGATCACCACGCGGATCGACCGGTCACGGGTCAGCTGACCGGGGACCGAAGCCAGTGCTTGCATCATCGGCAGGTCAAGGCTGTTCATCTTGTCCGCTCGGTCCAGCGTCACGTAGGCGATGCCATCGACGACCTCAACCCTGAGGCGCTCCTGTTTCATTGCAAAAGGATAGAGCTAGTTGCCATGGGGCGGAGGAAACAACGCTCGCTGCCCACGCGCCTCAAAGCTGGTGACGCGGTTCGAATGCGCGGATCTCGTGCGCTTCTTGTTCGGGCAACGGCGTCATCGTCGAATGCTCCCACCAGTTGGCCATCAGACGCTGAAACCAGTTGGCGTGTAGAACAACGTCGGCTGGCGGGTCAGGGTATCCGCAGTACTTCGAAGCCCAGGTCGAGCCCCTGCGACGCCGGCTACGCCTGGCCCAAGCTCGGCCGGTAGTCAGCCGCCTCGGACTCGGCAGCAAGCAGCGCGCTCAGCTCACCCTCCTGCTGGGCGACAAACACGCCGATCACCTGACGGCATACCTCCGGTACGCTCACCCCACGCGTATCCGCAATCCGTTTGAGCCCGAGCAGCATTGACGTAGACACGTGAAACTGAACAGCGAACTGACCGCACGAACCATCCTCAGGTGGCAATCCCGGACCCACCACCACAGGTTCATCAACGGCGTACTCGCCCAGCTCAGCACGTCGCGCTCGCTCGACAGCCCCACCACGATCGCCGGCGTCGACGTCGTCGGCCGGATCCCGGAACTCCTCATGACTGAACAGACCCATTCCGCCTACGCTAGACCCGCGCAGAACTCCTGGCCGCCAACCAAGCGCTGACCGGCGAATCCGTGACCCGGCACGTGCGGCTACCTGCTCAATCTCCCGGTATCTCTTCGGTCCACACGTTGAAGCTCGTCAGCGTGTTGGTGCCGAAGGCATTGCTCAGTGCGACGTCGGCGGCATCGCGTCCGCGCGCAATCAAGACCCTGCCGATGCGCGGCACGTTATTGCGCGCATCGAAGGTGTGCCACTGCCCGTCCAGGAAAACCTCGAACCAGGCCGCGAAATCGACGGGCTCTTGGGTCGACGGCATTCCGACGTGACCCAGGTAGCCCGTGCAGTAGCGGGCCGGGATATTCATGCAACGACAGAAGGCCACGGCCAGATGCGTGAAGTCACGGCAGACGCCGACTCGATCGTTGAAGGCTTCGAGCGCGGTCCGGGTGCTGTCTGCCTGCTGGTAGTCGAAAGTGATGTGCCGATGGACGTAGTCGCAGATCGCCTGAACGCGATCCCACCCGGTGGGTGTCTGGCCGAAGAGGTCCCACGCGGTCTGCGACAGTCGATCGGTATCGCAGTATCGACTCCCGAGCAGGTATACGAGAGTTTCCGCGGGCAGCTCCGGAACCGGAATCTGTTGCGCCCCGGGAACAACGGGGTCGGGAGAACCGCTGTCGTTGACGACTGCGTCGGCCCAGACGCGGATGCGGCCTTGCGGCGCGACAATGCGAGTGCACCAGTTGCCGAATTCATCCCGGTAGCCGACGACCGGGACCGGTGGATCGACCAACAAGGCGTCACGGCCGACGAGATCGGACACTCGGCTGAAGTGGACGTTCAGGTTGAAGATCATCGGGGTTGGTTCCGGGCAGTCGAAGATCATCTCGAAGCCGACGCGAATTTTCATGATGGGCCTCCTGCATCCCATGGGGCGTGCCACATGGTCGACGGTGATGGAAGAGATTCTTGGTCTAGCTCTTCGGTGTGTGCCGCATCATTGGGGCGTGCACCACGTGCACAGAATTGATCAGCTCGCTACCCGCTACCAACGCAAGACCGGCAGGCGGCTGAAGACCTGTTTGGTACCTTCGCCCCACGCCTCGCTCACCGCAGTGAAGTACGGGTCACCCTCATCGAATCGCCGCCGCCATTGCACGGTCAGGCTGTCTTTTTCGTAGCAGATCAGGTCGATGGGCATACCGACCGAGAGATTACTGCGAATGGTCGAATCGAACGACACCAGAACGCACTTCGTAGCGTCGGCAAGGGACGTTTCGTGGGTAAGTGCCCGGTCCAGGATCGGCTTTCCATACTTGGTTTCGCCGGTTTGCAAGAACAAGGTGTCGGGTCCTGCTTCGATGAAATTACCCTCGGCATAGATCCGGAAAAGCCTTACCGGCTCGCCGGCGATCTGCCCACCGACGATAAACGAAGCGTTGAAGGGAACCTTGCTCTGTTCTAAGTACTCGGCGTCGCGCTGCTCGGTCTCGCGCATCGCGTCCGAGACCAACCGACAGACGTCGAACATGGTCTTGGCGCCCAGGACATTAGTGGCCGCATCGCCCTCGGCGCAGCGCTGCGACAGCAAGCTGATCACGGACTGGGTTCCGGCGAGGTTGCCCGAACTCAACAAGACGATGACGCGCTCACCGGTACGTTCGAACACCGTCATCTTGCAGAACTTGGCGAAATCGTCGACGCCGGCATTGGTCCGGGAATCCGAGGCAAAGATGACGCCCTTATCGAGCATTATCCCAATGCAGTAGGTCACTCGATGGCCTCCTGGGCAATCTCTGGGCCGCCTTAACCCGGCGACCTGCACTTCTCTGGCGTCCGCCGCCGTCTACCCAGATCGGACCCCGCGGCGGCGCCGGTGCCGCTGTGCTCTAGCTGACGCTACACGGGCACCCACGCTCGCCACGCGCCACCGCTCAGCACCTCAAACGGCTCGGGTGCTGCAGCGATCCCCGACACCTACGCGCACCCCACCACCGCGCAGTCGCGTAGATTCTTTCCAAGCAATCCAGGCCCCCACGCAGCATTCAACGAAAGCCATCATGAGCGAAGACCACAGCGCAGACGTTCCACCGAATCAGCTCTCCGTCGATCCGCGCAGCGCCTTCTACGACGAAGAGGTGCTCCGCCGTGACGTGGGTATTCGCTTCAATGGTGTCGAGAGAACCAATGTGTGCGAATACAACGTGGCCGAGGGCTGGGTGCGTGTCGAGGTACCCACCGCGAAAGACCGCCGCGGCAATCCGATGGTCGTGAAGCTCAACGGCACGGTGGAACCCTATTTCCGCCCAGCGGAATAGCGGGCTCGGCAGAGGTTCCTCGGCCAGTCCGACGTGCGGCACGGTGACATCGCGTAGCCCGAAACCATCGGCGCCTCCGACACGGGTGAGCACCGTGGCTTTCATCGGATCAATCATGCCGGGGTACAGCGTCAGGGCTACTACTCGTCGATAATCACGTAGAGGCTCGAAACCTTTTCGTTGTGGATGATCAGGACGTCGCGGCCGGATGCCAGGGCGGGGCCGTTGGCGGGACCGAGTGTCCAGGCGTAGGTCACCAGGTCTTGTGACGTCTGCGTCGGCCCGGTGCGGGTGATCACGGTTTCCGGGAGCTGGGCCTGCAGAGCAGCTATCGCGGCCTCAACGCCCTCGTGGCCAGTGAGCGCGTCTGCCGGCTCACCGACGAACACGTCTGGGGAGTAGACCTCGGCGATCGCCTGCTCCCGTGCGGACCCGCTCGGGGAATTCCAGGCGTTCAGGTGGGCAACGATGATGTTCTCAAAAGGCAAGGCTGGACCCCTCATTCGTCGACACCGCTACGCAACACTGCCAGATAGATCCACCGGCAACTCTATCTGGCCGTCCGCCCGGCAACAGGGCTTTTCCCAACATGGTGGACAACCCGCGGATTGAATGGCCCCGGAGAAGCGCGGGGAAGCAGCGCGCCGAATTCGTAGGTGCAGTTCACTTTCGGGCAAACTGGCGCAGGGATATTCGTCGCATGGCTATAGGCTATGAGCCGAACGGCGCTCTGCCCCAACGACTTCCGAAACGTGGCGGTATAGGAAAGCGTCGCAGCACGGCCTAGTTGTGCCACCCATTAGCGAGGTGGCGACGCTCACATAGAAGAGAATTAGCACCAATCGGAATTAGAGATCGCTCCTGCTGCACCGTGTGATAGCGTCGCGGAAATTGGCCTGCTTCGAGATTGGGTTACTCGCGTGACTGTGACCGGCGAACGTCCGAAGATCCGCCTCGAGGACGTCGATTTCAATCGACGCGATCACCCTGACCGGCCATTGCGGCCCATCCCGCCGGGCCGCGACCAATTCGCCGCCCAGTGGCGCCAGATGCGCCAGTTCATGTTCGGGCCGTGGATCGACATCGACAAAGAGGTCGGGCCCAACGACATCACCCGCCTGCGCGACGACTATTTCTGGCAGCGCGACGAACACATGATCGGTGTCGTCGACGCATTTGAACGCCTGGGGCCGCAGCGGGGCCGCGCCCTGTTTGAGCAGGCCCTGACGCAGGGTATTGAAACCCTGGAAGATCCGCCCCAAGAGCTCGTCGACCTGTTCGAGCATCTTGATCAGCTTCCCGCGCAATTCGACCTTGCCGCCGCGGAACGCGGCCGGATGCTCGCGATGTCGAGCACCCTCGCTGCCCTCACCATCATTCGCGGCTGGGCGGTCTATGAAACTGCAATGACCGGCGACATCTCGGCGGCCACCGGCGCCACCGGGCGATTCGCCGACGACGGCCCGCGCCGCTTTATCGAAACGGCGCGCGTCTTCGCCGAGTTCACCTTGCCCGAGATCTTCGATCGGCACTCCGAGGCATTCCAGGACGTGGTGCGAGTGCGGTTGATGCACGCACTGGCCAGTCGTGGGCTCCGGCGCAAGTGGGGCGATGACCTCTATCTCAAGTACGGGGAGCCTATTCCCGTGACGTCGTTGCTGGGATTCGGCAGTGGCATGCTGCTGGGCCGTCTCGTCGACCACGCGTTCGGGCGCAAGCTGACCAAGGACCAGCTCGAAGACCTCGCCGAGTACTCCTCGTTCTCGGGCCGGCTGTGGGGTGCCCCGGAGATGCTGCATTCCGCTAATGGCCTGGAATTGATCAAATCGCTGAACTATGTGCTCGCCCGCGGCGGTAACCCCTCACCGTGGCGTGCCGAGCTCGTCGACGCGATCGCTGGTCCCGAGCACCTGGAAACGCTGATCGGGACCCTGCCGGCCCCGGTTCGGAAGTTGATGTCCAAGTACGCCAAACAGATCACCTCGATGATCGCCTTTGCGCCGGCCGGCGTCGTCTTCGGCTACGAGCAGATCGATGCCATGTTGGTGGGCACCATCTTTGAACCGCTGGGCTACAACTTCCGCCGTCACGTGCAGAACTTCGAGCGGCTCACCCGGCTCAACGTGCGCATCGCCATGGTGGCGGACTGGGTGCCGTGGTCCAACCCGATCCGTGAGCGCCGTAAGAGGACTGGGGCGGTGGCGCACGAGCGAGTCGCGATGTTGAACAAGATCGCCCGGGGTCGGCAGATGTCACTGACGTACACCCATCACGACCGTTCGACCTCCGGTGAGGGCTTCACCGGCTGAGAGGCCGGAATGATGCCTGCAGGCCGCACCGCCTCGCTAACCTCGATGTGTGTCGGAGCCAACTGACCCCACCAGCCCGATCGTTCTGGACGTGGAAGGCTCCGGTGTCCAACCGCCGGTGGCCCCGGGGGTCCGCCGCCTGTTCTGGATACTGGAGCGAGTCGCGCCCGCGATCGGGTCACGCTGGGCGCTTGAACTGTGGTGCACGCCGCCGGTTCTCGAGTCCAGCCTGCGCATGCCGCCCGGCGTCCCGCCCGGAGAGCCGTTAGAGGCGTACTGGAGCGGGCACCGGATCGTGGGCGAATCCTGGGGGGAGGGGCCGCCGGTCTACCTTGTGCACGGCTGGGGCGGGCGCCGCCCACACCTGGGCATGTTCATCAAACCCCTGGTCGCCGCCGGTCACCGTGTCATCGCCTTCGACCTGCCCAGCCACAACGAGTCCGATCCAGGCGTCTTGGCGCCCGGCCGCACCACCGCCATTGAGTGCGCCGAAGCGGTCGCGGCCATGATCGAGACGCATGGGCCGGCGCGTGCGGTGGTCGCGCACTCCCTGGGCGCGAACGCGACCGCCTTCGCGGCATCGTGGGGCGCGACGGTGGGGCGGTTGGTGTTCCTGGCGCCCATGGGCGAGTTCCCGATCTACCTGGATCTGTTCGCCGCGCGCCACAACTTCGGTAGACGGATCCGCGCGGGCCTGCACCGACGCCTGGAACGCCGTATCGGCATGCCGCTCGAGGACACCAACATGGTCCGGATCGCCGAGCGCACCGACTATCCGCCGCTGCTGCTTATCCACGACCCCGATGACCCCGATACTCCGTACGTGACGAGTGAGAAGGTCGTCGCGTCGTGGCCGGGTGCGCGGCTGATGACGACAGCGGGACTCGGCAGGCTGGCGCACTTCCGGATCTTGAGGCACCGCCCCGCTATCCGCGCGGGCGTCGACTTCATCGGATCCGCTGCGGAGTAAGTCCTTCGGTCCAAGTCTCCGTGCTAGATGCTGTACTGCCGCAACCGTTGTAGCCGTCGCATTCCCGCTGCGGCCACCTTCTCGCCGGCCGGGCGAAGAGCAACCTCGAGGCGTGCCTGCACATCCGCGATGTCGAGGTCGGTGCCGATCGCAACCAGGTGGCTGGGTCCCGCCCCCGCAGCAGCCGTCGTCACGTGAACGGACCTGCGGACGACGTTGAACAGGTAGTGGCGCTTGCCGATCGCGACGGTGCCCTTCATCCGGTAGACCCCGCGCGGTGGCTGCTCCAGAAGGTCTAGGAGCGGGCCCGGGTCCACGGCGCCGTCGCCCACGACGGTGACAGAGGCCGCGTGCACATGATCGTGATGGTCATCGTGAGAAGGGGCGGCGCCGTCGAGCAGAAGTTCCCGAAACGACATCTGCCCGGCCTGGTCACCGTCATTGATGTCGTAGAGCAGGCGGGGGTCCACGCGTCCGGCCACCGCGCCCACCACATAGGCGTCGGGATTGAGGTCGCGCACCCGGCCCTCGACCCGGGCCAGGAATTCGGCGCGGGCGTCCTCGGCGATCCGATCCATCTTGTTGACCACCACCAGGGAGGCCACGCCGTAGCGTGGCGGCGGCAAAGCGCCGATGTCGACGGTGTCGAAGTGCTCGACAGCGTCGATGACGTCGACCACCCCGCCGTGCCGGATCCGCTCCACTCCGCTGAACCGGATGACCCGCGATACGTCAGCCGGCTCAGCCACCCCGCTCGCCTCGATGATGATCGCGTCCAGTGCCAGTTTGGGATCGGCCAGCTTCTCCAGCGCGTCGTCCAGGCCGCCCTCATCGGGCAGGTGGCAGATGCACCCCCCGGCGATCGACACCGGTTCATCGACCTGGCCGGTGACCAGGCCGGCGTCGACGTTGAGCTCGCCGAAGTCGTTGATAATCACCCCGATTCGCGCCCCCGGTGCCCGCAGCACATGGTTGAGCAGGGTGGTCTTGCCCGCACCGAGGTAGCCGGTGAGCGCGATGACGGGAATAGCGGGCGCGTTGCGGTCGGCCATCCGGCCATTATCGCCAGAGGCGTTAGGCGTCCGCCGGGAACCAGAAGTCGAGGGTGTCCTCGACGCCGCCCCAGTCAATGCCGAGCCAGTCGCCGAAGAAGCCCTCGATGTTGCCGAAGGCCCCGTAGATGGACGCCACCAGCGAATAGAAGATGCCCTCCCACCAGCTGCTGTCGGCCAGTCCGTTGCCGAAGGCGTTGAGCCAGGTGGTGAACGGGTCGAAGTCACCGGAGATGCCGACGTTGGTGATCAACCCGTCGGTGGTGATGCTCTGGTCGGCGACCTGACCGGGGGTCAGTCCGAGGTACATCATGTGCTCCCACAACAGCCCGAGCGCGGAAGGTGACGAGGCGTCGGCCACGGGGTCATTTGGCACCGAGTAGACGGTGGTGGTGAACGCGTTGTTGGGGGTCAGGAAGCCGTTGAGCAGTCCGTCGACCGTCAGCGGATCCGCTTCGCGCTCCGACCACGCGCCGCCCTCGCCGGCCGGGTTGCCGATGAAGACAAAGTGCAGGGCCTCGGGATCGACGCCGTCGTGGGCCAACTGGGCCATCGCGATGGAACCTGCTGTGGCGCCCTGCGAGTAGCCGAAGATCCAGAGCGGGTTCTCGGCGTTATAGGCGTCGGGATTGGCCTGGAGTTCGGCTTGTACCGCCCGGACGATCTCGGCGGCACCGACGAAACTGCTGTGGCCCTGCTGGATCAGCGCCGGGGTGGACAGCACGCGCAGCGGCGCGTCGCACACGCCGACACCGACCACGCAGGAGTCCAAGTCGTCGCCGCCGTCGAAGCCCAGGGGCTGCAGGAACAGGTCGGCGGCGGTTTGAGCGAAGCTCGGTGACGGCGTCGAGAGCGTCGTCGGGCCGACGAAGAACGCGGTGCCCGACAGCAGGCTGACGTCGATGTGCGCGGCGTGGGTCACCGGGGCGGCCAGCACCCCTCCTGCCACGGTTCCGGCGATCGCGATCGGGGCGAAGACCTTGGTCAGCATCACGGGGCGTCCTTCCGCAACGGGCCACCCCGCAGCTAAAAATCACACGAGTAAATCCAAAGCCGAACCTGAGGGCGATCATCGCAGGGGCTCCCAGGCGAAGTCAATGCTCCCGGCTGGCGACACGAGCGCCCTGCGCCGTCTTAATGACAGGCGTAACTGGCAATATCCTATTGACGGATGGCATCGTGTGATGCGACGCTGACGCGATGCGCGCCGAGGAGACAGGACGAGGGCGATGACGACGCTGGATTTGGAACAGACGCTGGCCAAGATCAAGAGCCGGCAATGGGTGCTAGCCGACATCGACTGGGACGCCCCCGGCGCCGAGCTGGTCACCGAGGAACAGAAGCCGAAACTGAAGGTCTTCATGGCAGACCTGATGTGGATCGAGCACCTCGGCGCGCGCGCCTTCGCGAGCATGGCCCAGAAGGCGCCCAACGACACGTTGCGGGAGATCTACAGGTACTTCCACGCCGAAGAACAGAAGCACGCCAACGCCGAACTGGCTCTGATGAGGCGGTGGGGACTGTTGGACGGGGATGAGGTCCCGCTGCCGAAAGCCCAGATCGCCTACACGCTGGACATGGTGGACAAGGTGTCCGACCGGATTCCCTTCGAGTACCACGCGACGTCGATCCCGATGTTGGAGGTGGCTCTCGACGGGGCGCTGCTGAAGTTTCTCACCGACGAGATCAAAGACCCGCTGCTGAACGTCGTGCTCAACAAGGTCAACGCCGACGAGTCGCGGCATCTGGCGGTGGGCTTCCACGTGATGGGGATGCTGTCGGGGGCACCCTTCCGCCGGATGATCTACGTGGCTTTCAAAGCGTTGAGCATGGCCGGCGTGGTCCGCTTGCAGCATTTGCTGGGCGTCTTGCCGCTGCTGGCCTCGATGCGCGAGGAACTCTTCGATCTGGGTATGGACGGGTCGCGGTTGTCGGTGTCCCTGGAACGCTTTCGCAAGGCGAGCGTCCGCGACCCGCGGCTGAACAACAACCCGATGTACAAGATGGTCCGCTCCATGTCGTTTCTCACCATGGAGCGCAACCCGGTTCTCTACCGCATTGAGCGCACCATGATCCGGATGGGCGATCGGATCCCGCCGGAGCGGCGACCGAAGCCCCCGGTGTGGTCCGAAGAACTGACCTGGCGGGCCACGGTATGACCACGGCTGTTGGGCAGGACCGCACCGTCACCACAGTCATCATCGGAGCCGGCCTGGCCGGACTGGGCGCGGCCATCCGGCTCCTCGACGCGGGTATCGAGGACATCGTCGTGCTGGAGCGCGCCTCCGAAGTGGGCGGCACCTGGCGCGACAACACTTACCCGGGCGTGGCGTGCGATGTCCCGTCGCTGATGTACTCCTACTCGTTCGAGCCGAACCCCCGCTGGAGCCAGACCTACGCCAGCGGCGCGGAGATCCAGCAGTACATCGTCGACATGGTCGACCGGCGCGGCCTGCGTAAGTACATCGAATTCGGCCAAGACGTCTCCGGCATGGCGTGGGACGACAGCCGAAGCGAGTGGGTGATCACGACCACGACCACCCAATACCGGGCCCGTACCGTCATCGCTTCCTACGGGCCGCTGGCCCGCTGGACATGGCCGAAGATCGACGGCATCGAAGATTTCGGCGGCACAATCATGCACACCGCCCAGTGGGACCACGACTTCGACTTCAGCGACAAGACAGTCGCCGTGATCGGAACCGGATCGACCGCGGTACAGGTGATTCCCCAGCTGGTGGGCCGGTCCAAGAAGGTCAGGGTATTCCAGCGCACGCCCGGCTGGGTGTTGCCGCGTGTCAACAAAGCAACCCCTTCGTGGCTCAGGCGGCTCTATACGCAGGTCCCCTCGGCGCAGCGAGTGGCCCGTTCGACCATGCTTGGTGTATCGGAGGCCGGGGCGCTGGCAGTTGTATGGAACACGGTCTTGACCTCTGCGGTTGCCCTTGCCGGAAAGCGTTACCTGGCAAAAGAAGTCAACGATCGGTGGCTGCGTCGCAGTCTTACTCCGAACTTCCGTCCCGGCTGCAAACGCATGCTGGTGTCCGACGAGTACTACCGGGCCCTGCAAGCTCCCCACTGCGAACTCATCACCTGGCCGATCGCCCGGATCAGCGCTACCGGTGTGATGACCTGCGAGGGTGTCGAACACTCAGCCGACGTCATCGTGTGTGCGACCGGCTACGAAGCGACCAAGACCGCTCCACCGATCCAGATCGTCGGCCGGGACGGACGGTCGCTCAACGAGGAGTGGGCGCGGGGTTCGTTCGCCTACAAGAGCGTCAATGTCGCCGGATACCCGAACTTGTTCTTCACCTTCGGGCCGAACTCCGGGCCGGGCCACATCTCGGCGCTGGTCTACGTGGAAGCTCAGATCGAGTACGCGGTGCGGATGATCGAGCTGCTGGCGAGGCGAGGACTTACCTCGATCGAAGTCCGTGCCGATGCCCAGCAGACCTACAACCGCTGGATTCAGGGTCGGTTGGACAAGACGACGTGGAACTCCGGCGGTTGCAGCAGTTGGTATCTGACCGAGGATGGCTTCAACTCCACCATGTTCCCCGGATTCGCCAGCACCTTTCGGCGCGTTCTGAACGACGTCCAACTGCAGGACTACGTGGCCACGGGAGACCCCACCGCGCTGGTGGGCGCGGCAGCCGGTCCCGGGAGCCAGATGGCCGATCCGGAATGATTTGCCGGACATGACGATTAGGGATACCGGCGATTCGTCGTGCGCGCCGACACTCCTCGCTGACGACCAGTTGCCGCGGGCTTCGGCCGCGGCACGGCTCAGCCAGATAGTGCCGCGCCGGGTACTGCGGCCGCTGGTGGGAAGGCTGCCGTTCAATGCCGCCGGCCTGCGGCTGCTGCGGATGATGACCGACGCCCCCGCACGGTTGGCCCGGCCCGTGCCGGGGACCCTCATCGATGCGGTGCAGCAACCGGGGCTGCGGGGCGAGTGGGTGGTGGCGCCCGCGGTACGCGACAGCGGCCGGGTGATCCTCTACCTCCACGGCAGCGCCTTCACCCTGATGTCGGCGCGTACGCACCGGCCCCTGGTCTCGCGGCTCTCGCAGCGAACCGCGCTGCCCTGCTTCAGCGTCGACTACCGGCTGGCGCCCGAGCACCCCTTTCCCGCCGCCTCCGACGACGTGATGGCCGCCTACCGCCACCTCCTCGCGCAGGGCTACCGGGCCGCCGACATCGTCGTCGCCGGCGACTCGGCCGGCGGATTTCTCGCGGTGGATCTGGCTCTGCAACTGGCTCGCACCGATGAGCCACTTCCGGCCGCTCTGGCGCTGTTCTCCCCGCTGGTCGATCTGTCGCTGCAGCTGGCCGCCGATCAAGAGCGGCGCACGCCGGACTGCCTGGTCACTGCCGCGGACTGTCGCCGCCTGGTGGACCTCTATGTGGGTAGCGGCGACAGATCCGACCCGCGGATCACCATGGACTTCGCGTCGGTGCAGCGCTTCCCGCCCACGCTGGTCCAGGCCGGGGGCAACGAGATGCTGCAAGCAGATGCTCAGCACCTGCACCGATGCATCCAGGCATCGGGCAATACGAGCTACCTACAGGTCTGGCCCGGGCAGATGCATGTCTTCCAGAACATGAGCGCGCTGACGGAGTCGGCGACCGCCCTACGTCAAGCAGCGCTCTTCATCGACTGGGCGATGCGGGGTTCGACTACTTCAGAGAGGAAGTGCATCGGATGACCAGTCGGCGCTCGAACAAGATCTCCCATGGCGCTCGTGCGGTGATCACCGGCGCGGGCAGCGGCATCGGGCGGTCGTTCGCCTTGGAGCTGGCGCGTCGCAACGCAGCGGTGGTCTGCAGCGACAAGTTTGCGGATCGCGCCGAGGAAACCGCGGAGCTTGTCCGGGCCGCCGGCGGCACCGCCTTCGCGACGGTGTGCGACGTGGCGGCGCGCCCGGACGTGGAAAAGCTCGCGGCGGCCGCGGACGAGATGTTCGGCGCTCCACCCACCTTGGTGGTCAACAACGCCGGAGTGGGAGCCGGCGGCCACCTGATCGGTGAGATCGGCTTCGACGAGTGGTACTGGGTGTTGGGCATCAATCTGCTGGGCGTGGTCCACGGCTGTGAGGTCTTCGCCCCGCAGCTCAGGGCGCAGAAGCAGGCAGGCATCATCAACATCGCTTCCGCGGCGGCCTATTCGGCGGCGCCACTGATGGCGGCCTACAGTGCCAGCAAGGCAGCGGTGCTCTCGCTGTCGGAGACGCTTCGTTCGGAGATGGTCGGCACCGGTGTCCACGTCACCGTGGTGTGCCCCACCTTCGTCAAGACCAACGTTGCCCGTGACGGCCGCATCGCCGGCAATGCCGCGACGTATGCGACCACCATGATGGAGCGACGAGGGACGGCGCCGGAGGTCATCGCCCGCAAGTCCCTCGATGCCAACGACGCAGGCAGGTTGTATGTCATGCCGCAGCTCGACGCTTGGCTGGGCTGGCGGCTGAAGCGTTTGGCGCCGGCGCTGACCACGCGCGCCATGGCCAAGGCCCGAAACGTGATGGACCCGCAGTGAGGCCTTGAGGTAAGGCGGGGCCATGTCGGGGTATGTGCGCAGGTCGGTGCCCGCGGGAGCGCCGGTAAAATGTGGCATCGACGGTGCCGGGCCGAAATGTGGCTGCCTCGCTCCAGGAGATCGACGCGACAGAGGATGCAGAGTTGGCTGAGTATCGCCTCGACGAGCTGGCGCAGCTGACCGGCGTGTCTCCGCGCAATATCCGCGCGTATCAGGGGCGTGGACTGTTGCCTGCACCTCAGCGCGAGGGGCGCGTCGCTGTTTACGACGAGAACCATCTCTTCCAACTCCAGATGATCTCCGACCTGCTGGACAAGGGCTACGCCCTCACCCATATTCAGACCTTCTTGGAAGGCCTGGCGAATCAACACGACCTGGTCGACATCTTGGGGCTGCAGGAGTTGGCCGCCAGTTCCGGGATGCAGCGTGCGATTGTGGCGCCGTGGTACTCCGGCCAGGCATCGACCAGGGTGGCGCCGGAAACGCCGTCGCGACTGCTGCTGGACCCCGCGAGTCAGCTGGCGCGGGACCTGTGCGCCTACGGAATCGCCCGCGAGGCCGACGGCGAGATCATCATTGCGGAGCCGGATATCGCCGCGATTGTCGACGCTGCCAAAGACCCGAATTTCTATCTCCGCGTGCTTGTCTCGGTACGCAAAGCCACCGCGGAGACGGTCGAACAGCTGGCGAAGCAGATTGTCGATGAGCTCAGCGGCCAACTGATCGACCACTACGGAGAGGGCTACATCGCCCCGGCCGAACAGCACCCCGAAGTCGCGGCATCCATCGCCGACGTGCGCGAACTGGGCGCGCTGGCGGTCAACAAGGCACTGGCCGCGGCCCTGACGGAGCAGTCGGTCCACGCCGTCACGCGCTACTTCGAGAGCATTATGGGCCCGACCGAAGAACAATCGCCCTAGCCGTCAGCCGACCGAAGCGTCCTGCAGCATCGCGATATCGGGTAAGGGCTTGCGGCACAGTTCGCGAGCCTCTTCCGGACTCATTCCGAAGGTGGTCAGCAGGTGTTCGGTGGCCTCATCGACGGTGACTTCGGCGTCGCGATCGGGCCGCTGGCTCAGCAGCGTCCCCAGTCCGACGAACACCCCCCCGGCCAGTGCCAGTCCCAGCTCGGGATCCGACAGCGTGAAACGGCCCTGCTCGATCGCCGCGGTGATATCGCGCAACGCCCGGGGGGACAGGCCGCGGTCGGACAGGATCATGGTGGAGCTGTTGGCCAGGAGCAGTGCGGCCTCCTGGGGGCGCAGGCGAAATAACCGGCCGCTGAGGCGGTAGTTGGCGGCGAAGGCCTCGGCCGGGTCGGGGATATCTGCGGTGAAGGTGTCGAGCAGCGCGCCGATGCTGTCCAGCGCGTCGGTCACCGCGGCGGCGAACAGCTCCTCTTTGCTTTCGAAATGGTTGTAGAAGGAGCCCATGCCTACGTCGGCGGCCTGGGTGATCTCCAGGACGGGTACGGCGAGCCTGCCGTCGGCGATAAAGCCCTGAGCGGCGCGGATCAACGCGCTCCGGGTACGGAGTTTGCGCCGTTCGAGCCGGTTGACCGGACCGGCCGCGGGCTGCTCACCGTCGCGCTCGGCCACATCCATGCGTGCAGATTATCAGCCAACTCAGTTCTGATGATTTCGTCAAAACATTTGACTGAAGCTTTGGTCGTATGTGACGATTTCGTCAGTTGATCCGGAAGGTGGTGGCGCGACGTGCCGAAGACGGGCGAGCCGTTGGCCGACGGCCACAAAGATCTGCACAGCGAACAGGGGGCGATTGGTGGCGAGCACCCCGGCCGGGCCCGCGACCCCCTGATCCGCGTGGCCGACATCGCCTGGCTGGAATTCGACAAGCCCGACCTGGTCCGTGCCGAGGCCTTTGCCCGGTCCTTCGGATTCGGTATCGCCTACAGCGACCCGGCGCAGGTGCAGCTGCGCGGCACCAGCCCTGGTGCGCCCTGCGTATTCCTGCGGCGCGGTCGGAACACCCGTTTCGCGGGGTATGCATTGTGCGCCGCCGACGAAGCTGACGTCGCGCGCCTGGCCGACAAGACCGGTGCCCCGCTGCGGCGGCAGCCGGAGTCGATCGGTGGCGTGGCCGTGCAGCTGACGGACCCCAGCGGCACCCCAGTCAAGGTGGTGGCCGGCATGCACGTCCTCCCGGCCCAGCCCACCCAGGAGCCGCAGCTCGCCAACATCGGGAACACCCAGACCCGGGTCAATGCCGGAGTGCGGCCGCTGCGCGTGCCGGCTCGGGTGCAGCGCCTGGGCCACGTTGTCCTGCAGTCCACCACCTATCTGCGGACGCTGAACTGGTACCTGGAGACGCTGGGCATGATCGTCAGCGACTTCCAGTTCTTCCCCGGGCAGCGCGAACGGGGGCCGGTCATGAGCTTCATTCGCTGCGACCGCGGCACCGTCCCCACCGACCACCACACGCTGGCCCTGGCGCTGGGCCCGGTGAACCGCTACGTGCACTCGGCCTATGAAGTCGCCGACCTGGACGCGTTGGCCGCCGGCGGCGAATACCTGCGCGAGCGCGGCTATTTCCGGTCCTGGGGAATCGGTCGCCACATCCAGGGCAGCCAGATCTTCGACTACTGGCGCGACCCCGACGGGTTCTTGGTCGAGCACTACGCCGACGGCGACGTCTTCGACAACACCGTGGAACCGGGCTGGGCGCCGTTCACGGCGTCCGGACTAGCCCAATGGGGGCCACCGGCCACCAAAGACTTTCTCGACGCGAGCCCCCGCGCGGCAGGCCGCCAGGCCGCCGCCATGCTCACCGCATTACGGCACGACAACGAGTTCGACCTCAACCGCCTTATCGGACTGCTGAAAGTAGCTGTGTCATGACCATTTCCGTCCTGCGTACCGCCGACGCCTGGTGGGTCCAGACCCCCACGGGCGCTGCCAAGATCGCCACCACGGCCACCACCACCGCCGAGCTGCTCGCCGACCGGTCCGCTATCGACGCCGCCGCCGCCACGGACGGCACCGTCGCCGTCGAGGATCTGCAGCTACTGGCGCCGGTCACCGCGCCGTGCCGTGTGGTGGCCCAGATGACCAACTTCGAATCGCACGTCACCGACGCCGGCCTGGACCCCAAGACCGTGCCGCTGACGTTCTTCCGCAAATCCTCTGCCTCACTGACTGGTCCCTACGGCCAGATCATCCGTCCCTCGCATGTGACCCTGCTGGACTACGAGGTCGAGATCGGTCTGGTCATCGGCCGCGACGTCCCGGTCGGTACGCAGGTCACCGAAGCCAACCTGGCCGACTACGTGGTCGGGCTGGTCATCACCAACGACGTCTCCGCCCGCGACATCCAGTTGCCGCAGACCCAGTTCTACGAAGCCAAGTCCTATCCGACCTTCACGCCCGTGGGGCCGGCGCTGGTGCTGGTCGATGCCGCAGAGCTGGCGCGCTTCGGTGACTTGCGGCTGCGGTTGAGCGTCAACGGTGACGAGCGTCAGAACGGACTGGTGGAGGGCGACATGCTGTACCGCCCCCTGCAGGCCCTGCAGTCGCTGACCCGATTCCAGGACCTGGCCGCCGGCGACCTGATCCTGACCGGAACCCCGGTGGGCACCGCACTCAGCGCGCCCCCCAAGCCGATCGAGATCATCGGCAACCTGCTGCCCCCGGCCGTCAAATGGAAGGCCTTCTTCGCCCGGCAGGCCAAGAACCCGAAGTACTTGCAGCACGGCGACGTCGTGCAAGCCACCATCGCCACCGATGACGGGGCCATCGACCTGGGCGCGCAGCGCCTGACGGTGCGGTACACGTGACCCGCGGCGCGCCATGACGAGTCCAGCAACGCCCGGCGGCGCAGAGCATGTATCGGTGGCGATCGTCGGCGGCGGACCCACCGGAATCACCGCTGCCACCCTGCTGGCGCAGTACGGCATAGACACCCTGGTGCTCGACCGCTGGCCGCAGGTCTACCCCCAACCCCGCGCCGTGCACCTCGACGACGAGGTCTACCGCATCCTGGCGCGGCTCGGTGTCGCCGATGCCTTCGCCGCGATATCCCGCCCGGCCAAAGGGCTGCGGCTCGTCGATCGCGACCAGTCGGTGCTGGCCGAGTTCAGCCGCGATACCGCGCTGACCCGCAACGGTTTTCCCGCCGCCAACATGTTCGACCAGCCCGAGCTGGAACAGCTGCTGCGGGACAACCTGACTCGCCTGTCGAATGTCGGGTTGCGCGGCGACACCGAGGTACTCGGCGTCGCGCCCTGCGCCGACGGCGTCGAACTGGGCGCCCGCGACCGGGTGACAGGCGGCGAGTCGCGGATCACCGCCGACTTTGTGCTGGGCTGCGACGGCGCCAACAGCACCGTGCGCTCGGCGATCGGGTCGGCCATGCGCAGCTTGCGATTCGATCAACGCTGGCTGGTGATCGATATCGGCTGCACGCAGGACCTGCGGCAGTGGGAAGGGGTGCACCAGGTCTGCGACAGCCACCGCGCCGGCACCTTTATGCGGATCGGCCCGAGCAGATACCGCTGGGAATTCGCGCTGTCAGAACGGGAGTCGGCAGACGACTACAGCACGCTCACGGCGCTGCGACCGTTGATCGCGCCGTGGACGCACAACATCGCCGACGGCGACCTGCAGCTGCTGCGGGTCGCCGAATACACCTTCCGTGCCCAGATCGCCGACCGGTGGAGATCCGGGAGGGTGTTTCTGCTCGGCGACGCCGCACACCTGACTCCTCCGTTCATCGGGCAGGGGATGGGTGCCGGACTGCGCGACGCCATGAACCTGGCCTGGAAGATCGCCGGACACCTGCGCGCAGGGTTGCCGGCGAGCGTGTTGGACAGCTACGAAATCGAACGCTCCCGGCACACGCGGCAGCTGATCTCGCTGGCGCTCAACATCGGCCGCGCCATGACCGCCGGCGGCGAGCTCGGCGCGCTGGTGCGGCGGCTGGTGGTACCGAGGGTGCACCTGCTGCCCGGTCTGCGTGACAAGATCACCGATTCCCAGACGCCGCCACTGCGAGCCTCGGCCATGGTGCGACGCACCGCGCGCACCCGTCGCCTGGCCGGGCGACTGTGCCCCAACCCGCTGCTTGCCGGCGGGCGCCGCCTCGATGCGGAGCTGGGGCATGGGTTTGGTGTGGTGACCGCACAGCCGCTGACGCCGGATCAGCAGCGCACGGTCGACGGCCGGGGTGCGCAGACGGTGTTCGCCGCACCCGGCACGGAGCTGGCCTCCTGGTTGGGCCATCATCGCGTGACCGCCGCGGTGGTGCGGCCCGACGGAACCGTCATGGTGGCCGGCCGCGACCTAACCGCGCTGTGCCGGGCGCTGCCGAGGTTCGTGTTCGATTCGCCGGCCCAGACGCCGGCCGCTACGGCATGCCATGACTAGGAGCCCGACCGTGTTGGCTCGACCCTCCGATGTGCCGGTCTATAAGCGCAGCATCTACCGCCGGTCGGCGATCCTGGAGCCGTACCCGCACTACCGGGCACTGCGCGATCTCGGACCGGTGGTCTGGTTGGCACGACACCGGCTCTATGCCCTGCCCCGCTACGCCGAATGCAAGGCCGTGCTGCGCAACGATGCCCGCTACCTGTCGGGCCACGGCGTCGCGGCCAATGCGCCCACCAACCGCCTCTCCAGAGGCACCACCCTCAACAGTGACGGCGCCGAACATGACCGGCGCCGCAAACTCGTCGCACACCGGATGATGCCTCGGGCGCTGCGAGCGCTCAGCGACAACGTCGATCAGCGGGCGCAGAGCATCGTCGAGGACGCCGTGCGACGCGGACGCATCGAGGCGGTGGCTGACCTGGCGACCGCGCTGCCCCTGGCCTTCGTTCCGGATCTGGTGGGATGGCCCGCCGACCAACGCGATCACCTGCTCGACTGGGCCGCGGCGACCTTCGATGTGCTCGGCCCGCTCAACCGGCAGGGTCTCACGGCGATTCCGCGCAGCCTGCAGATGCTGCGCTTCTCGCGGCGCATCGCTCGCCGGCGCGATGTGCTGCCCGGCAGCATGGCCCACGACCTGCTCAGCGCGGTGGATGACGGCACCTTGCGGTTCGCCGAGGTGCCGCCCCTGCTGGTCGACTACATCGCACCATCGCTGGACACCACGATCAGCGCCATCTCCAGCGCCGTCCACCTCTTTGCCACGCATCCCGGCCAGTGGGAGCTGATCAAGGCCGACCCGTCATTGATCCCCAACGCGGTCAACGAGATCGTGCGCTTCGAATCGCCGCTGCGCGCCTTCACCCGGAGGGTGGCCGAAAGCCACGAGCTCTCCGGCGCGACCCTGCCCGCGGGCGCTCGCGTCTTGGTGCTCTACGCCTCGGCCAACCGTGATGAACTCGAATGGAGCGCCCCCGACGTCTTCGACATTCGCAACGACGCGGGACGGCACGTCGGATTCGGCAACGGCGCGCACGCGTGCGCCGGCCAAGGCCTGGCCCGGCTGGAGACCGCGGCCCTGCTCAAGGCCCTGATCGACCAGGTCGAGCGCATCGAGCTGACCGGCGAGCCGATCTGGGCGGTCAACAACATCATTCGCCGCCACCAGCAGCTGCCGGTGCGGCTCATTCCGGCCTGAGCAGCCCACGCGGGTCCGCGCACCGCACGTTGACGCCCGGCCACCGTGCTGCCATGATCGCCACGGCCATTTTTCATGGTTTCTTGAGTATTTATCTATGTGCCTCAGGGAGTGCTGATGAACCCATGGAAGACGCTGGCGCCCGTCGCCGCCGCAAGCGTCCTCGCCGCCGGCGTGGTCACGACCCCGGTCGTCGGCGCGTCGTACGCCCCCGACGTGGCCTTGCTGGCTGACACCGCGATCTTCATCGGCGGCACCATGATGCCCACGCCGTCGACGGCCTTCGCTCAGAACGCAGCCGATCTGTTCCTGCAGCCACTGGGCTTCGACCCCGGCGACGACCCGGCGGTGTGCCTGATCGGCGCGGGCGTGTGCGATGACGCCCTGCGGGTGCTGACCACCCCGCAACTGTTCCTGCAGGGCTATAGCAGTTTCGCCGGAGCGTCGGAGATCGTGCGCGCGGTGCATGCCGAGCTGGCCGCCAACCCCGGCGCCTACGACGCCGACAATCCGCTGTGGGTGTTCGGCTACTCGCAGGGCGCCACGGCCAGTTCGATCGCGATGGCGCAGCTTGCCCACGACGGCGTGGACCCCGAGGCGCTGCATTTCGTCTTCATCGGCGACCCGTCCGGCGCCAACGGCGTGTGGCCCAACACCGCGGGCGAGGTGTCGCTGGACAACGACTCCTCACTGCTGTTCGGCAATCAGACCCCCAACGACGCCTTCACCACCACCATCTACACGTTCCCCGGCGACCCGGTGGCCGACCACACGGCGCCGTCCATGCTGGGGCTGTTCTGGGAACACATGATGTATCTGGGGCTCACCCCCGCGCAGGTCGCCGACCATGTCGCCACCACCGACGGCATGATCACCAACATCGACATCTCCACGGACATCGACCAGTTCAGTGCCTGGATCACCGCCTTGGGTAGCGGGTTGATCGACAGCGGCTGGTGGGTCTCGCTGTTCAATTCCGTGGCGGAGATGGTCTACGCCGGTTTCGGGAAGATCGAGGACTTCTTCACCGACTGGATGGGCATCGACTGGGGCGGTGTCGAGACCACCCTCGACTACTGGTTCCCGCTGGTCTGATACCCGGCGGGGCCGACCAGCCTTGACAACATACAACTAATCGGTTGTACGATCGTGGGGTGATCACGCTCGACGACGACACGGTGGACGCCCTGTTCCACGCCCTTGCCGACCGCACCCGGCGGGACATCATGCGCCGGGTTCTGGCTGGTGAGCACTCGGTTTCGGAGCTCGCGGTGAAGTACGAGATGAGCTTCGCCGCGGTGCAGAAACACGTCGCCGTGTTGGAGAAGTCCGGCCTGCTCACCAAGCGCCGCAGCGGCCGTGAGCAGTTGGCCAGCGGCGACGTCGCCGCGGTGCGATCGGTGGCGTCCATGCTCACCGAGTTGGAACAGGTGTGGCGTGGTCGCATCGCACGTATCGATGAACTCATCTCATCGCAAGAGAGTTAGGAGCTCGCACCATGCCTGTGATCGACGTACAACACGACCTTGTCGCCCTGACCTTGACCATCACCGCCGACTTCGCCGCGCCGGTGCAGCGAATCTGGCAGATCTATGCCGACCCGCGTCAGCTGGAAAAGGTCTGGGGACCACCGGAATTCCCCGCGACCATGGTTGACCACGACTTGGTGCCCGGCGGCCGCACGAACTACTTCATGACCGGCCCTGACGGTGAGAAGTACGCCGGATACTGGCAGATCATCTCCGTCGACGAGCCGTGGAGCTTCACCTTCGACGACGGCTTCGCCGACCTGGACTTCAACCCGGATACCGGAATGCCGACGTCGAGGAACGTCTACACCTTCACCGAGCGCGACGGTGGAACCCGCGCGACGTACGCGAGCACCTTTGCTTCCGCCGAAGATCTCCAGAAGGTGTTGGACATGGGCGTCATCGAGGGTTCGACCTCGGCGCTGAACCAGATCGACAGCCTGGTTGCCCACTGAGTCGCCTCGTCCCGAACGCCTAGCGCAGCGGCCGAAACACCTGCAATGCGCGGTAGCACGCAGTGAATTCTGCTTCCGCGCAAGGTGAGTCGACTTCACCATCGTGGGCGATGGGTATCGGTCCGTCGACGGCGGAGAACCGGAACTGGGGGACACGTAGCTCGTGGTAGAGCCGGCTGCGCTGCAGCCGGCCCGTCAGCAGGGCCGCCACGATCCGCAGCGTGGACCACGGCCGGCCGGTCTCCAGGATCCGGACGTCCAACAGCCCGTCGTCCATCCGGTGCCGCACGGCCGGCGCGAAGCCGTCGGGCTGGTAGGCCGAGTTGCCCAGAAAGAACAGCGACGTCTGCAGCGTCTTGTTGTCGTAGACGATGCGCACCGGCTGCTCCCGGCGCAGCGTCATCACCATGGCGTAGGCACTGGCCACCGGCTTGCCGAGCTTGCCCTGCAACCGCTCCCGGCGGCGAACAAAGGTCGGGTAGGCGCCGATGCTTGCCGTATTGATCACCGTGGTCTCGTCGTTGAACCGCACCACGTCCACCCGCGACAGGGTGCCCTCGGACAGGGCGCGGATGGTTTTGGCGGTGGTCTCGCAGCCGATGTCCTTGGCGAAGTGGTTCAACGTGCCGCCGGGGAACACCGCCAGCGGCAGATCGCGTTCCACTGCCACGTGCGCCGCCGTCGCCACCGATCCGTCTCCGCCGGAGATCGCCAGCACCTCGGCGGAATCCGCGGCGTTGCGTAGCGACTCCGCCAGATCGTCGTCGGGACCGAGTTCGACGACGGTGATGGCCGGCAGCGCCGTGCGCACCTGCGCAGCGACGTCGCCGGCCCGGCCGTTGCCCGATGCGGGGTTGACAACCAGGGTCACGCCGGCGCCGTCGGGTCGTGCCGGGGTGGCGACGCGCAGCATCTCGGCGCGCTGGGGCGGCGGGGCGGCGATCGGCGGCACCAGTTTGGCCCCCAGCACCGCGATCGACGTGCCGATGCCCAGCCCGGCCAGTACATCACCGGGGTAGTGCGCGCCGGTGGCGACCCGAGACAGGCCGACCAGGCCGGCCAGGCCGGCGACCGGCAGTCCCAGGAGCGGGCTTTCCAATCCGACGCCGGTGGCGAACGCCGCCGCACTGGCCGAATGCCCGGAGGGCAGCGAGTTCGACAGCGGTAGCCGGTGCGCGCGGCGCAGCAGGGGAACCAATGAGACATTGGGCCGCGCCCGGGGGCGGATCCGTTTGATCACCAGGTTGGTGAGCAGGCTGGTGAGGCCCAGACTGGCCACTCCGCGCGCGGCGGCCCGCTGGGTGGCAGGACGGCCGGTCAGGGCGAAGACGGCAGCGAGAGCAAGCCACAGCCTGGAGTAGTCGGCGGCGCGGGTCAGCACCGGCATCGTGGTGTCGAGGAGCCGGCTGGGGGAGTGGGCGACGGCCTCAAAGAGTTCGGCGTCGAGCTCACCCAGTCCCTGGGTGATCCGACGAAGCCCGGAACGTCGGCGCGGGATGGGCGCCCTCGGTAGCTGGTCCACAGTCGCGATCCCTCCGTCCACCGGTACCGCCATCGGCACCGTACCGCAGCCCTATACCCCGCAGTCGGCGGAGAAATTCATCGCGGCGTGATCAAACGGGCAGCGGCTTCGACCGCGGCCGCACGGCGGTGTGCGATCGTGGCGGCGTCCTCGGTGCCGGCGGCGGGGTCCGGCCAGGTGGCCCAGGCCATCCCGATGCCGAACAGCATGACCAGCAATTCTTCGGGATCCCAGTGGGGATCGACGTGGCCGCCGGCTTGGGCCGCAGCCACGACGTCGGGCCCGAGCGCCGGCATCATCTCGGCGTCGGGCGGGATGAGGTCGAGTTCTTCCAGGCGAGCCCAGGTGATCATTCGGATGTGTTCGGGGTGTGCACGGGCCAGGTCGTAGATGTCGCCGACGAATTCGGGCAGTGCGTCGGGACGCGGGACGATGGCGCCGAGAAAGTGCGCGGTGTCGGCGGCGACCACTTCACGAAAGAGGCTTTCTTTGTCGCCGAAGTGGGCGTAGAGCCGTTCCTTGCTCGCCCGAGCGTGCTTGGCGACCCGGTCGATGCGGGCACCGGCGAGGCCGTATCGGGCGAACTCCGCGCGAGCCGCGGACAGGATCTCGTCGCGTAGCTCGGCCTGTTTTCGCATCGCTGAAACCCTAGCGATCGGTGTCGGCCGAGGTCGGGGTCGCTGCCGATCGCCACGACAGGGGATTGAGCGCACGGTAGGGGTCGGTGCAGCGGATCTGCTGCAGATCCTTGAGGTCAGCCTCGAGTTGAGCCTGGGTGTCGTCTTTGACCCGATGAGTCCAGTCTTCCGGGGAGAGGTCCGGCGGCCTGACCGTGGTGATCGGCGATCCGAAACGGAGGTACATCCGTTGGGGTCGTGGCACCAGGGTGGGGCCGACGCCGCGCAGGAGCGGCATGGCCATGTCGGCGCGGCCGTTCAGCCGCCGGCCGAGCCATTCGCTGGCCCGGCCGTAGAGTCCCGTGCGGGTGGTCAGGCTGGTGTAGACGTCGTCTCCGCCGACGAGGGCCGCGGTCACGATCGGGTACTGATGCTCGATGGCGACGCGGGCGAAGCCAAAACGATTGTCCCAGCGCAGCTGGTATTGCTCCCCTTTGAACTTGGAGATCTCCCGGCCTCCGCCGGGGAACACCAGGATCGGCTCGTCGGCCCGCATCAGCGTTGCGGCAGCCTCCGGAGATCCGATGATGGCTCCGTACGCCGCCACCAGGCTGGCCTGCAGTCCCCCGCCCTTCCCGAATTGGCGATCAGCGAGGGTGCGGACCTGTCTTCCCAGGGCCTGACGCACGAAGTAGGGGATCAGGATCACTTCCGCGGCGGCGAGCTGGGTGTGGTTGCCGACGAGAAGAAAGCGGCCATCGGCCGGCAGGTTCGCCAGCCCCTCGACATAGGGCTGGTAGATGTTCATCAGCGGTTCCAGGTTGTCGGCCGCCGTGGCCAGTGCGCTGCGCAGAATCCGCTCTCCGGCCGACCGGGTTCCGTCGCCGAGCGACGCGGGCGCAGTGATCGCCGCGGTGGTGGTCATGGTGTGCCGTCCTTTCACAGCCCAGCCCTGGGCCGATACAGCCCAGGTTAGCAAGAAAAGAACGAACTAGTTTGTTTGGGTCATGAGGGCGGGCTCGCAAATGACCAAGAAAACGGCCAGCGTGGCACCGCTCGTCAACGCCCGCCTAGTGAGCGCGGCCGGTCCGTGAGAAACTCTCCTGGTTTTCCCCGGGCTACGTGTTTGGCCAGCTCTGCGCCAGGCGCACTCGGCACCGGTGATCGAGAGGAACCCAAGAGTGAACGAGCGACCTGGAGCCGTATTGGAGCAGCAGACCGGGGCGGGCGCGGGCCCGTCGCTGGGGTGGCGCCCCACGAGCGCGCCGGCCGCGTTCGCTCCCAACGACATCGCAGACCTCATCGGCTACGTCCGCCACCCGCTGCACGTGGTGCGCGAGACGGTCACCGGCATGCTGGGTCTGGCCCTGGGCGGTGAGGTGGTCGGCGCAGGCGAGTCGGACGTGGCCCTGGTGGGCACACTGCCGCCGATCTACCCCGAATGGCTGGGCGACCGCGAGTTCTGCGAGGCGCACGGCGTGCGCTTCCCCTACGTCACCGGCGCGATGGCGAATGGCATTGCGACGCCGGCTTTGGTGATCGCCATGGCCGAGGCCGGAATGATGGGCTTCTTCGGCGCGGGTGGACTGTCCTACGAGGCCGTCGAACGCGGTCTGGATGAGATCCAGACCGCATTGGCGGGACGGCCGGGCCTGGCCTGGGGCGCCAACCTGATCCACTCGCCCAACGAGGTCTCCCTCGAGACGCGCGTCGCCGAATTGTTCATTGCGCGGAAAGTCCCCGTGGTCGAGGCCTCGGCATTCATGAAGCTCACGCCCGCGGTGGTGCACTACGCGCTGGCCGGCTTGGACACTGACGCGGCCGGCAATATCGTGCGCCGCAACCACGTGATGGCCAAGGTGTCGCGGCCGGAGGTGGCGCGCATGTTCATGGAACCGGCGCCGGCGGCCCTGGTCGCGGGGCTGGTGGCGGCCGGAAAACTGACCGAGCGCGAAGCCGAGCTGTCCCGGTATGTGCCGGTAGCCGAGGACATCACGGTGGAGTCCGACAGCGGAGGGCACACCGACAACCGCCCGCTGCCTGCGCTGTTCTCCGAAATCGTCATGCTGCGCGACACCCTGGCCCAACAGCATCCCTTGACCTGCCGGGTGCGGGTGGGTGCGGCGGGTGGCCTGGGCGCACCGCAGGCGGTCGCCGGCGCCTTCGCGATGGGCGCGGCCTATGTGCTGACCGGGACCGTCAACCAGGCCTGCGTGGAGTCGGGCCTCTCGGAGCCCGGACGCGCCATGCTGGCCAAGGCCGGGATCGCGGACGTGATGATGGCCCCGGCGTCGGACATGTTCGAGATGGGCGTCAACCTGCAGGTGCTCAAGCGGGGGACGATGTTCGCCCCGCGCGGCAAGAAGCTCTACGAGTGGTACGCGGGCAATCCCGATCTGGCCACCGTGGTGGCCAAGCATGGCCCCGAGCTGGAGAAGATTCTGGGCACCACCGTGGCCGAGGTGTGGGCGGACACCCAGCGGTACTGGCAACAGCGTGACCCCGGGGTGCTCGAACTGGCCTCCCGGGACCCGAAGTACCAGATGGCGTTGGTGTTCCGCTGGTACCTCGGGCAGTCGAGCCGGTGGGCCATCACCGGCGTACCCGAGCGAGTCCTGGACTATCAGGTCTGGTGCGGCCCCGCCATGGGCGCGTTCAACAGCTGGGTGGCCGACAGCTATCTGGAGCCATGCGAAAACCGGCAAGCCGTCCAGGTGGCGCTTAACTTGCTCGAAGGCGCGGCGCACATCAGTCGTGCCGGTGCCGCCCGCTCCGCAGGGGTGCCGGTACCGGCCAAGGCGTTCGCCTACAGCCCGCGCCCGCTGGCGGTTTAGGGCGACCGTCACGATGCGGTCTGCCGGCGCATTCCCGCTGCTGGCGTGATCAAATACGTGACATTTGGACGGTCGACTGTAATGCACGCGGGGGCCCCGGGCGGCCCTCTTCGATGTGTGATGGCTACAACATTCTGATAGTGTCCCGGCAACGTCTGGCCATCGGGATGAACAGCGAAACCCCAGCTTCGACCCACTGTCACCGATAGCGAAACTTAGGCTTTCGATGTATTCCGTCAAGGCCGTGCTTAAGGAGACCCGTGGCAGCCAAACATCCACCTGTCGCAGTAGTCGGCGTCAGCGCACTGTTCCCCGGGTCGCCTGAAGCCGAGCGGTTCTGGCGCAACATCGTCGAGGGTGCCGACCTGTTCTCCGACGTACCCGAGTCGCACTGGCGGATCGACGACTACTTCGATGCTGATCCGCGCACGCCTGACAAGGTATATGCCCGACGCGGCGGATTCCTGCCATCCGTCGATTTCTCGCCGATGGACTTCGGTATCCCGCCGAACGTGCTCCCCGCGACCGACACGGCCCAGCTCCTAGCGTTGAGGGTCGCCCAGCAGGTGCTGGAAGACTACGCCGGCGGCGACATCTCCGGTATTGATCGCGAACGCGTCAGCGTGGTCCTGGGATCCTCCGGCGGCACCGAGATGTCGGGCTACATGAGTGGTCGCCTGCACCGGCCGATCTGGGAACGGGGGCTGCGCGCAGCCGGCCTCTCCGACGACGAGGTGACGGCGTTCAGCGACAGCGTCGCCGCCGGGTACACGCCCTGGCAGGAGAACACCTTCCCGGGCCTGCTCGGCAACGTCATCGCCGGCCGGATCGCCAACCGATTCGACCTCGGCGGAACCAACTGTGTGGTGGACGCCGCTTGTGCGAGTTCGCTGGCCGCGATCGAGATCGCGCTGCACGAGCTGTACCTGCGCGAGGCCGACATGGTTATCGCCGGGGGCGTCGACGCCTTCAACGACATCTTCATGTTCATGTGCTTCGCCAAGGTCACCGCGCTGTCGCGCACCGGCGACTGCCGCCCGTTCTCCGACCAGTCCGACGGCACCATGCTCGGTGAGGGCCTGTCGATGCTGGCTCTCAAGCGGCTCGACGACGCCGAACGAGACGGAGACCGTATCTACGCGGTGATCCAAGGCATCGGCACGTCCTCGGACGGGCGGGCCAAAAGCATTTATGCCCCAAGCCCCGACGGCCAGGCCAAGGCCCTGCGCCGGGCTTATGAGGCCGCCGGCTACGGCCCGGAGACCGTCGGGCTGGTCGAGGCGCACGGCACCGGCACCAAGGCCGGCGACGTCGCCGAGTTCACCTCCCTACGGCGAGTGTTCGACGAGTCGGGCCGCCAAGACCGCCAATGGTGCGCCGTCGGATCGGTCAAGTCCCAGGTCGGTCACACCAAGGGTGCAGCCGGGGCCTGCGGCCTGTTCAAGACCGTGATGGCACTGCATCACAAGGTCCTGCCGCCGACCATCAAGGTCGACCGGCCCAACCCGGGCCTGGAGATCGAATCCACGCCGTTCTACCTGTCCACGCAGTCCAAGCCCTGGATCGCCGACAAGGACGTCCCGCGGCGCGCCTCGGTGAGTGCCTTCGGCTTCGGTGGCACGAACTTCCACATCACGCTCGAGGAGTACGCCGGGGCGGGAAAGCACGCGCCGCGCTACCGGTCCTGGGAATCTGAGCTGATCATCCTCGGCGCGGACTCCGCGCCGGCGTTGGCGGCTGCGGCGACGGAGCTGGCCACGTCGCTGGTCGACTCGCCCGACATGCTGAGCTACCTCGCCTACAGCACGCAGGCGGCCTACGACGCAGCCCAGCCACACCGGCTCGCCGTCGTGGCCAACAGCGTCGAGACCCTGGGCACGATGCTCGACGAAGCCGCCGCCAAACTCCAGACACCGGGTGCGGACGCGTCCTTCAGCTCGCCCAAGGGCTACTACTACTCCAGCCGCCAGGCCGGACCCGTAGCGCTGCTGTTTCCCGGCCAGGGCAGCCAATACATCGGCATGGGCGCCGACATTCCGCAGCTCTACGAACCCGCCCTGGCCCCGTGGGAGCTCGCCCGAGCCGGCATGCTCAACGCAGACCGCGACCTGCACCAGGTGGTCTGGCCCAAGACCGCGTTCACCGACGAGGACCGGGCGGCGCAGGCTGCCGAGCTGACCAAGACCGAGTGGGCGCAGCCCGGTATCGGCGCACACAGCCTGAGCCTGATGTCGGTGGTCCGTTCGCTGGGCATCGCGCCGGTCTCCGTCGGGGGCCACAGCTTCGGTGAGGTCAGCGCCCTGTGCGCGGCGGGAGTGATCAGTGACGACGTCGCACTGCTGATCGCACGTGCGCGCGGCGCGCTGATGGCCCAGGCGGCCGCCAGCAGCGACGGCGCGATGTGTGCGGTGACCGCGCCCGCCGAGCAGGTCAGCCGCCTGCTGGGCGAGTGGGGACTGTCGGTCGTCATCGCCAACCACAACGCCCCCAACCAGGTGGTGCTCTCCGGTGACAGTGCGGCGATCGCCGACGCCGCACAGCGTTTCGGTGCGGCCGGCATGAATGCGCGGCTCCTCGATGTCGCCACCGCCTTCCACTCCGAGATCGTCAGTTCGGCGGCGGCGCCGTTCGGCGCATACCTGGCGGGGATCCCGTTCGGGGTGCCGCAGGTGCCCGTCTACGCCAATGCGACCGCGGCACCCTACGGCGGCAGCGCCGAGCAGATGCAGGCCACGCTGGCCAACCAGATCGCTCAGCCGGTCCGGTTCGTCGAGCAGGTTCAGGCCATGTGGTCCGCGGGCGCCCGCACCTTCGTCGAGGTGGGACCGGGCAGTGTGCTCACCAACCTCGTCGGCAAGTGCCTGGCCGGTCAGGACCACGTCGCTGTCGCCCTCGACGCCAAGGGGCGCAATGGGATCCGATCGCTGTGGATGGGCCTGGCCCAGCTCGTGGCTGCCGGCGTCCCGATGAACTTCCAGGCACTGTGGGCCGACTACCGCCACGGAGACGATCCCCGGACCCGCCCGGCACCGAAGCTGACGATCAAGCTCAGCGGCACCAACTTCGGCCGACCCGAAATCAACGACGAGCCGGTGTCCCGGCCCGCTCAGAAGTCCGAAAAATTTGAGAAGCCCAACCCCCGCAGTGACCACAACGGACACCCGACCGTATCGGAGCCCACGATGACAGCAGTTGACCCAATCGTTCCTGTAGCGAACGGTCTGCCGGCACATGTCCCGACGCACGTCCCGGTCCCGGTTCAGGCTGCGCAGGTCCCCATGGTCACCTCGCCCCTGGTGTCCGGTCCAGGTGCCGAGATGGTCACGCACATGGTCGGTGCCCTCGGCAGCATGCAGCAGACCATCGCCCACTTGCAGGGCTTGCTGCAGACCCTCGTCTCGAGCGCGGGAATGACGCCGATGCCGGTAGCCCAGCTGGCGTTCCCCACCGCGACCGCGGTGGTGCCGCCGCAGCCGGTGGCCACCTACGGCGTAGCGGCTGCCCCGGCTCACCCGGTGGCCGCCCCGGTGCACAACGGTGCGGGCACCGTGGCGCCGCCTGCGCCACCTGCCGCGCCGCCTGCACCTCCGGCCGCACCTGCCGCGCCGCCCGCCGCGCCGGTGACCAACGGCACGCAGGTAATGCCGGCGCCCCCGTCGGCACCGGTTGCGTCCTACAGTGCACCGCCTGCTCCGGCGCCTGCGCCCGCGGCGGCTCCCACTCCGGTCGCCACCATGCCGGCCCCGCCGGCTCCGGCTCCGGTGGCTGCGCCGGTGGCGCCTGCCCTTGCTCCTGCTGCTCCGGCGCCCGTTGCGGGTGTGGATCTGGTGGGGGACATGTTGGCGGTGGTTGCTGACAAGACGGGTTATCCGGTGGAGATGCTGGATCTGTCGATGGCTCTGGAAGCCGATCTGGGGATCGACTCGATCAAGCGGGTGGAGATCTTGTCGGCGGTGCAGGATCGTGTTCCGTCGTTGCCTGAGGTGGAGACGGCGACGATGGCGGCGTTGGTGACGTTGCAGGAGATCGTGGATTACCTGCAGTCCCTGATGGGTCCGGTGCTCCGGCCGCTCCGGTGCCTGCTCCTGTCGCGGTGGCTGCGCCGGTGGCGCCTGCCCTTGCTCCTGCTGCTCCGGCGCCCGTTGCGGGTGTGGATCTGGTGGGGGACATGTTGGCGGTGGTTGCTGACAAGACGGGTTATCCGGTGGAGATGCTGGATCTGTCGATGGCTCTGGAAGCCGATCTGGGGATCGACTCGATCAAGCGGGTGGAGATCTTGTCGGCGGTGCAGGATCGTGTTCCGTCGTTGCCTGAGGTGGAGACGGCGACGATGGCGGCGTTGGTGACGTTGCAGGAGATCGTGGATTACCTGCAGTCCCTGATGGGTCCGGTGGCTGCTCCGGCCGCTCCGGTGCCTGCTCCTGTCGCGGTGGCTGCGCCGGTGGTGCCTGCCCTTGCTCCTGCTGCTTCGGCGCCCGTTGCGGGTGTGGATCTGGTGGGGGACATGTTGGCGGTGGTTGCTGACAAGACGGGTTATCCGGTGGAGATGCTGGATCTGTCGATGGCTCTGGAAGCCGATCTGGGGATCGACTCGATCAAGCGGGTGGAGATCTTGTCGGCGGTGCAGGATCGTGTTCCGTCGTTGCCTGAGGTGGAGACGGCGACGATGGCGGCGTTGGTGACGTTGCAGGAGATCGTGGATTACCTGCAGTCCCTGATGGGTTCCTCGCCACCGGATCTGGTGGTGCCCAACGGATTGGCGGCAGGTGATCGCGCCCCTTTTGAGTTGACCGGAGCGGAGGTGGCGCGCTACGCGGTAGGCGCCACCGCCGCTCCGGTGAGCGGGATGGGCATGCCCGGTCTGTACACCGCCAGGACCGTCGAGATCGTGACGGCACCGGCGGCCCAGGCCGCATTGACTGAGACGGCCGAGGCCCTGGCCGCGATTCTGCGCACCCACGGCATCGGCGCCACTCTCGTCGCCGAGCCCGGCGCCGACACCGAGGCGGTCGTCCATCTCGGTGGACTGCGGCCGGTCGCCAGCCGCGAAGAGGCGCTGGCCGTCAACCGGGTGCTGTTCGCCGACGCGCAGCGCGTCGCAGCGTCATTCGCCGAGCGCGGTGGGGTCTTCGTCACCGTTCAAGACACCGGCGGTACCTTCGGCTTCCTGACCGACCCCGGGCTGCGGGCGTGGTCGGGCGGTATCGGCGCCCTGGCCAAGACCGCCGCCCAGGAATGGACCAGCGCGCAGGTCAAGGCGATCGACATCGCCGTTGGGACACAGTCGCCGGTGGGCGTCGCCGAGCGGATCGCCGACGAACTCCTCTCCGGCGGTGCGGAACTCGAAGTGGGCCTCGGCAGCTCACACGGCCGAATCACGGTGGTCGCGGGCGAGCAGCAGGTCACCAGCCGCACCCACCGGATCGGCTCGGCCGACGTGATCGTGGTCTCTGGCGGCGCCCGCGGTGTGACCGCCGGTTCGGTGATCGCCCTGGCGCAGCAGACCCAGGCGGCATTCGTGTTGATCGGGCGCACCGAACTCAGCGACGAACCGCCGGAGGTTGCGGGGCTTGCCACCGATGCAGAACTCAAGCGGGCACTGCTGGCCGCAGCTGCCGCGCAAGGCCTCAAGGTCACGCCCAAGCAGCTGGAGCAGCAGGCGCAACGCATCCTGGCCGACCGCGAGGTCCGGGCGACCCTGGCCGCGCTGACCGCGGCCGGCTCCCGCGTCCGCTACGCCGCAGCCGATGTCCGTGATGCCACGCAGCTGGGCGCTTTGCTGGACACCGTGCGCAACGAATTCGGTCCCATTACCGGCCTGGTGCATGGGGCGGGCGTGCTGGCCGATGCGCCGTTGCACAAGAAGACCCTCGACGGTTTCGACCGGGTCTTCGAGACCAAGGTCGGTGGAGCCTGCGCTCTGCTGGATGCGACGGCGGGCGACGCGCTCAAAGTCATCTGTCTGTTCTCGTCGGTAGCCGCGCGCAGCGGAAACGTCGGCCAAAGCGACTACGCCATGGCCAATGAAATCCTCAACAAGGTGGCCCTGGCCGAACAGGCGCGCCGCGGCCCCGCCTGCCTGGTCCGCGCCTTGGGCTGGGGTCCTTGGGATTCCGGCATGGTGACCCCGGGGCTCAAGGCAATGTTCGAGTCGCGCGGCATCTCGTTGATTCCGCTCGCCGACGGTGCCCGCGCATTTGTCGCCGAAGTTCTCGACGGTGATACCGCGAGCCCGGAGGTGACGCTGGGCGACGGCGTGCTGGCGGGCCTGCCCACGCATCCGATTCCGCCCGAGGGCCGAGTCGCGCGAGTGCTCGCACACGTTGCTCGGCAGCCCTACCTGCTCGATCACCGAGTCCAGGGCAATGTAGTGCTGCCCGTGGTCCAGGCGCTCGAATGGTTCATCCGGATGGCCGAGGCGTTGCGGCCCGGCCACCACGTGGACCGGGTGCTAGACCTCAAGGTGCTGCGCGGCGTGACGCTCTACGAATTCGAGAAGCACGGCAACCCCCTGCTTGTGCGTTGCGTTCCCACCGAGGAGCGGCCCGAACTGCTGACCATGACGCTTTCCGACATCGAAGGTTCGACCGCTTACTACTCGGCCACCATCGAAATGCGTTCCAGCGCAGCCGCGGTGCCCAGCGTGCAGGTGACAGCGCCGGGAATCCGTGGGTTGGACCGCTCGGCCTGCTACACCGGTGGAGCCCTGTTCCACGGGCCGGCATTCCAGGTGCTCGACGGAATGGACTGCGCTGAGACGACCGCGGTCGCCGACCTGCACGGGCTGACGTCGGTGGGCTGGGTGGGGGAGGGCTGGGCCACCGACCCGGCCGCCCTCGACGGCTGCCTTCAGGCAGCACTGGTCTGGAGCTACGAGCTGCTGGGCCGCAACGTCCTTCCGCTGCGTATCGGCGAGATCGTGCGCTACGGTTCCGGTCCTCTGGGCGCTGGATTACGATGCGTGCTCAGTGGAGGGGAAGCCAAGACCAGCCGCGCCGTGTGCGACCTCGACCTGATCGACGCGGACGACCAGCTGGTGGTCAGTCTCAAACGACTCGAGTTGTATCCGTACGGCGGCTGATTCGACGGCGGCTGATACGAAGTGAAGTTTGATCCCATCGCGATCGTCGGGCAGGGCTGTGTCCTGCCCGGGGGACTGAACGCGAGTCAACTCTGGAACACGGTGCGCGCCGGCCGGGATGTGCTGGGCTCGCCCGGCCCCGACCACTGGGGCGTATCGGCGGCACGCGTCCTGTGTGCCCCGACCGAGGTGCCCGAACTCGACCACACCTGGTCGGATCGCGGCGGCTACGTCCGCGGATTCGACGACGTGTTCAACCCAGGCGGGCTGTTCTTGGACGCCGACGACCTCGTCGGCCTGGACCCGCTCTACCGGTGGGGCGTTGAAGCCGCCCGGCAGGCGCTCGACAGCGCCGGATGGCGGGCGGGTGAAGTGCCGGGCGCGGCCGGTATCGCGCTGGGCAACCTGAGCTATCCCACCAAGAAGATGACCGACCTCGCCGAAAACGTATGGCGGGCAGGACTAGCCGGCTCCCAGTCCGGGGTGGACTGGCGCAATCGCTTCATGTCTGGCTTGCCCGCGCACCTGATCGCTCAGGCCCTGGGCCTGACCGGAGGGGCCACCGCCCTCGACGCCGCCTGCGCGTCATCGCTGTACGCCATCAAGCTGGCTTGCGACCGGTTGCACGACCGCACCGCGGACGTGATGTTCGCCGGCGGCATCAACGGGGCGAGTGATCTGCTGCTGCACGTGGGCTTCACCGCCTTGCAGGCCCTGAGCCGCACGGGCCGCTCACGCCCGTTCAACACCGGTGCCGACGGCCTGGTGCCCGCCGAAGGCGCAGCGATCCTGGTGTTGCGGCGTCTCGATGATGCGATCGCCGACGGCGACCCGATCCTGGGCCTGATCCGCGGCGTCGGACTGAGCAACGACGGCCGCGGCCATGGCTTTCTGGTGCCCTCCCAGGACGGGCAGGAACGCGCGATGCGGCTGGCCTATGAGATGGCCGGACTGGAGCCCCAGGACATCTCCCTGATCGAATGCCATGCCACCGGAACCTCGCGCGGCGACCTGACCGAACTGATGAGCATGGCGCGCATCTTCACCGGAATGTCCGGCGTGCCCATCGGATCACTGAAATCCAATCTCGGCCATTCGATCACGGCGTCCGGGGCAGCGGGCGCAATCAAGGTACTGGCGGCGATGCGTGCCGGTGTGCGGCCCCCGACTCTGCACGCCGATGATCCGCTGCCCTTCCTCGCCGACTCGCCTTTCCGGCTGCTCACCGATGCCGAGCCCTGGGACTGCGACGGTCCGCGCCGTGCCGCGGTCAACAACTTCGGGTTCGGTGGCAACAACGCTCACCTGCTCCTCGAAGAATGGGTCGAAGGACGTGCGGTCTCGCCGGCGCCGCCGGTCCTCCCGACGGCTGCGCCTGACCCCGAGATCGCGATCATCGGCCTGAGCCTGCTGCTCGGCGACGGCCATGACACGGCCTCGGTGGCAGAGCACGTCGCGACCTGTCAGCCGATACCCGCCGCCTCGGGCGCGACGCTCCGCGGGGCCCGGATGACGGAGATCTGCCTGGATCTGACACAGACCCGTTTCCCGCCCGCGGACCTGAAACAGACACAGCCCCAACAGCTGGCGCTGCTGGGTGCGGCCCTGAACATCGGCGAGATCATCAAGGGCTTGCCGCCGGACACCACCAGCGTGGTCGTCGGGATGGGCTGCGACGCCGAAGTCGCCCGGTTCGGGCTGCGCTGGCGGTTGGCGGACGACGTCGAGGACGCCGATCAGCTTGCCGTGGCGCGGGACGGTGTCGTGCAGGGCTGGACGGCCGCCGGTGTTGTGGGTGCCATGCCCAACATTGTGGCGAATCGGCTCAACAGCCAATTCGACCTGCGTGGTCCGAGTTTCACGGTGTCACGAGAACAACTCTCGGGCACCACCGCGCTGGAGATGGCGGCGCGCGCGCTGCGCCGCGGCGAGATCGACGCCGCCGTGGTGGGTGCTGTGGACCTGAGCTGTGAGCCCGTGCACGAGGCAGCTGCGCGTGCCCTGCTGCACGCCGACGAGCAGATTCCCGGCGACGCCGCCGTCATCCTCGTGCTCAAGCGCGCCGCCGACGCCCGCCGTGACGGCGACACCGTCTACGCCACCCTGCTCGTCGAGGAAGAGCCCGACGCCGAACGACTGCACCTGGGCACCGCCCCCGGTGCGGTGAATCTGTCGGCGCTGTTGGGCCACGCGCACGCCGCATCGGGACTGCTGCACGTGGCCGCCGGAGTGCTCTACGGCGCACTGGGCGTATGGCCGGACGGTGAGCCCTGGACTTCTGAGCAGCGTTGCGTCGCTGTCGAACTCACCGGTATGGCCGACCAGCGGCAACAGGTCACGCTCACGTCGTCGGCGACCAAGGAGCAGTCCGCGACCTTGATCGCGCCGGCGCCGGCCGACACCGGCAAGAAACCGATCCGGCTCAACTTCCCGGCGCACCTGCCACCGGTCGTACTGCCGCCGCGGGTGGCGGTCCCGGGCCCGAACCCCCCTCATCAACTGGAGCGATTCATGCCGACACAACTCCCGATTCCCCCGGCGCTGGCCACCGTCGCGGAGTCGCTCGCACGGCTGCCGCTGGAGGTGTCCGCAACCACGTCGCTCCGGGTTGAGACGCCGCCGCCCGCAGCGGTGAACGAGGCTCCCACACCGGTCGGCCCCGTCAACCCGTCGGCAGGTGCCAGCCGGTCGAACCAGCCTGTCAGGCCCGCAGACAAGGTGGTCCCGGCGCCGACGGTCAAACGCGAGCCGGTCGGGCTCACCCTCGACAAAGACGGCCTGCGGGTGCACTCCTCGGGCAACATCTCCGAGATCTTCGGGCCGGCGTTCGCCGAGCAGGACCAGTACGCACGGCAGGTCCGGATGCCCGAGCCGCCCCTGCTGTTGGCGGATCGCTTACTGGGCATCGACGCCGAACCGGCCAAACACGGCACCGGAACACTGTGGACCGAAACCGATGTCACCGCCGATTCATGGTGGCTGCAGCAGGCCCGGATGCCCGCCGGAATCATGATCGAAAGCGGTCAGGCCGACCTCATGCTCATCTCCTGGATGGGCGCGGATCTGCTCAACAAGAGCGAGCGGGTGTACCGACTGCTCGGCTGCGAGGTGACCTACCTGGGGGGCCTTCCCGAGATCGGCGACACCCTGCGCTTTGACATTCACGTGGACGGACACGCCCGGCAAGGCGATGTGCGCCTGTTCTTCTTCCACTACGACTGCACCATCGACGGTGTCGAGCGCATGTCGATGCGCAATGGCCAGGCCGGATTCTTCACCGACGAAGAGCTGGCCGCCTCCGGCGGAGTGCTGTGGCGTCCCGAAGACCAGACGGTCAGCGGGCCCATGGAGGTGACTCCCGCCCAGACGGCGCGCACCTCACTGCAGCGCGCCGACCTGGAGGCCATGGCGGGCGGCGAGATCTGGCGGACGTTCGGCCCGGGCTTCGAGAAGGCCGGCAGCCACACCCGCCCACCCCGCATCCACGGCGGCGACATGCTGTTCGTCGACGAGGTGACCGACCTCGACCTCACCGGCGGCCCGTGGGGCCGTGGATATCTGCGCGCGGTTGCGCCGGTAACTCCCGAAAACTGCTTCTTCGCCGGCCATTTCAAAAACGATCCCTGCATGCCTGGCACGCTCATGTACGAGGCGACCATGCAGACCATGGCGATCTACATGACCGCACTGGGCATGACCCTGGACTGCGACGGCTGGCGCTTCGAACCCGTTCCCTTCGAGACGTACAAGCTGCGTTGCCGGGGCCAGGTCACCCCGCAGTCGCGGGAAGTCGTCTACGAGGTGTTCGTCCGGGAGGTGATCGCCGGTCCCGAGCCGACCCTGTTCGCCGACCTGCTCTGCACCGTCGACGGACTTCCCGCCTTCCATTGCGAGCGGATGGGCCTGAAGCTGTCACCGGGATGGCCGATGGACACCGGCGCCGCAGAGCTCGAAGGCTACGTCGAACCCAAACCGGTCGCCGAAGTCAACGGGTTCCGCTACGACTACCAGGCGATGCTGGCCAGCGCGATCGCCAAGCCGTCCATGGCGTTCGGGCCGCTGTTCGAGAAGTTCGACTCTCCGCGCAAGGCGGCCCGGCTGCCCGGCCCGCCGTATCACTTCATGTCCCGGGTCACCGAACTGGTGGGCGAGACCGGCGTGATGAAGGCCGGTGCCGAAGTCGTCGTGGAGTACGACGTCCCCGCCGACGCCTGGTACTTCGTCCAGAACGGTGCGGCCAACGGGCATGAGACGATGCCCAACGCGGTGCTCATGGAGGTCGCGCTGCAGCCATGCGGCTGGCTGGCCAGCTATGTGGGCTGTCCGTTGGACGGCGAGGCGGACCTGTTCTTCCGCAACCTCGACGGCACCGGAACCCAGCACCGTGAAGTCACTCCGGCTACCGGAACGCTGCGTATCAAGGTGAAGCTGAAGAGCCTCGCCAAGGCCGCCGGAACCATCATCGTCGCTTTCGACGGTGAGGTCCTCGACGACGACGGACCCGTCTACACCTTCGACACCGTGTTCGGTTACTTCAAACGCGAAGCGCTGCAGAACCAGGTGGGCCTGCCGGTCAGTGATGCACAACGTGCCGCACTGGCTCAGGCCAGCGTGGCGCCTGCGGTCGACCTGACCACGCAGCCCGCTGAGTTCTTCGGTGCCGGAGCGCGGCTGGCCGAGCCCATGTTGTTGATGGTCGACCGGGTGACCGGGCGCTGGCCTTCCGGCGGCGCCGCCGGGCTGGGCCAATGGCGCGGGGTCAAAGACGTCAACCCCGGCGAGTGGTATTTCAAGGCGCACTTCTTCCAGGACCCGGTCCAACCCGGATCGCTGGGTATCGAAATGCTGTTGCAGCTCCTGCAGTTCGGGATGTTGGACCTCGGCCTGGGCAAGGAGGCGGGACCGTCGGCGCGGTTCGAGCCGGCCGCCCTTCATGACGCCATGACATGGCGTTATCGCGGTCAGATCATTCCCACCAACAAGCAGATCACGGCGCAGGTGGAGATCACCAGGATCGTTCGAGAGGACGCCGGCATCCTCGCGGTGGCCGAGGCGTCGCTGTGGGTGGACGACAAACGGATCTACACCGCCAGCAACCTGGGCATGCGGATCGTCGTCGGTACCGGTGAGCAGAGGTCGCCGGCGCAGGCCGCGGCGATACCCACGACCGCGGTGGCGCCTGCGCCCGCAGCGGTGGCCACGACAACCACGATGGACGTGACGCTGGACCCGGCCACCGACGCGTGGGTCGTCGACCACTGTCCCACCTACGTCATTCCCTCGCTGCCGATGATGTCGGTGATGGACCTGTTCGCGCAGGCCGCGGTCCGGGCCACCGGTGGCGCCAAGGTGGTCGAGGTCACCGACGTCCAGATGGTGCGGTGGGTCGTCGTCGACGCCCCGAAGCAGCTGCGGGTGGTGCTCGAGCAGCTGCCCGAGTGTGGCCGTTTCCGCGGCCGCCTGGAGGTGTGGCGGGACGCACCACGAGCGGAGTTGTCCCGCTGGGAGATTCACGCGCACGCCCACGTCGTCACCGCCGCTTCCTACACCGGCGAGCCGGAGCTGCCGGCGCCGCTGGACGGTGCGGTGCCTTACGCCGATCCCTATGACGGAACCGTCTTTCACGGTCCGGCGTTCGCGACCCTGATCGACGGCGCCCGGATCGGCCGCAACGGTTCCAGTGGAACCCTCGCCATCGATCGCTGCGCCGTTCCGATCGGTGAGTTGCAGCCGGGACTGCTCGACGGTGCCTTGCATGTCGTACCGCACACGGCCATGAGCGTGTGGACCAGTGGCACCGCCGACCCGGCCTCCTACGCTCATGCGCTCGACCCCGATGTGGGGTTTCCGCGCCGCATTCTGTCGGCTCGGTTCTACGCCGAGACCCCCGTGGCGGGAACCGTTGACGTGCAAGCCCGATTCGTCGGCTTCGATGACGACGAAGGCCGCATGCCGACGTTCGACCTGTGGCTCAGTGCCGGAGGACGGCCGTGGGCGCGAATCCGGATGGCCGAGTTTCTGCTGAGCAAGGGGCCATTGGCGGAGGTCGGCGGGCCGGAGCGGCGCGCGTTCATGGGAGAACGGCGGGCGGTCCCCGGGCTATCGTTGAGCGAGCGACTGGGCCGCGGTGTGCTGGCACTCGACGCCGCCCGGATGGCAACTCTGGACTGGTTCAAAGGCACCTTGCAGGCGGTCTACGGATCTGACGCTCAGGGCGATGCGCTGATGGTCGAGATCGCGACCAAGGAGGCGGTGGCCGACGCCGTCCACAACGCCATCCACCCCTGCCAGGTTCAGGTCGTCGATGGTCAGGTGAGCTGTCCGGCGCTGCCGCTGGAGCGGATCACCGTCGAGGTCGAGACCCTGGGTCCGGGTGCGTGCCGTGCGCGTGCGACTTCGGTGACCGACTGGGAGCCGATCCGAGCGTGGTGGACACAGAGCGCGGGCATGCCCGACGGATGGTTTGGCGAGCTTGCCCTCGGCGCGGTACTGGCCCGCTACGTGCGGCACGTCGTGGTGACCGACCCTGCCGCGATGGCGGCCGTCTACGGCCGTCCGGTGTTGGTGTTGGCCAATCACCAGGTGCAGGTCGAATCGTTGCTCGGCACCACGATCGGATCCTGGCTGACCGGAACCAAGGTGGTCACCATCGGACACGCCAAGCACGAGACCGGCTGGGTGGGAAACCTGCTGCGCATGATCGACGCCGCCGCGGGCAAGGAACTGGGGCACCTCCGCTATTTCGACCAGCAGCAGCCGCAGGAGTTTTTCGCTCTGGTGGACGAACTCAAGCGGGAGGCGGCCTCCCTCGGCGTATCGGTGATGGTCCATGCCGACGGCACACGCAGCGTCAGCTCGGGTCAGCGGGTTGAGCGACTGACGTCCACGCTCCTGGACATGGCGCTGGAGATGTCGATGCCGATCGTGCCGTTGTACTTCGCGGGAGGACTGCCCGAGGAGCCATTGCCGCACAAGCTCGAGGTGCCCTACGGCCATACCGCCCAGGACTACATCTTCGGCCGCCCGATCCTGCCCGAGGAGCTGCGCGGAATGCCCTACGCCGAGTTGCGGCGTTACGTCATGGACGCGATCAACGGGCTCGCACCGTTCAGCGACGCACCGCATGCGCCGAACTACGACGTGGAGAGTCGGATCACCGCCGCGGCTCCGGGAGCGTCGCCGCTGGAATCGGTCTGGTTCTGCATCGAGGACGCGTTGGATGCCCTGCCTGTCGACTGGCGGAATCTGGTCTCCGACGGGGAATGGGAGATGGTGCGGGCGGGCGAGGCCAGCCCGTCCTGAACGGGCGCCCGGCCTCGGCGTCGTGTTTGACGACGGCTGAGGCAGGCGGCTAGCTTAGTTGGCGATCGCGGCACGGCCGTCTAGCTGCGCAGCTGGACGTAGATCGGCCGTCAATGTATTCCGACCACGTCTTCGCAGACAGGAGCCTCCTCATGGCCTCAGCGTCCCTGGGTGTCTACACGTCCCTCGCATGTGTTGTGGCGATCACCCTGGCACTGTTCGTGTCCAGCAAATCCTGAGCTGCCAGCCTCACGGATGTAGGTTCCACTGGCCGCAGTCCTGGGCCAAGACGTCGTTGACGTCCACTTCGATCCCGCCGACGATCGGCCCCGGAGTCGACGCGGTACTCACGATCCGCTGGTAGAGCACCGCCGCGGGGTCGACTTGTCCACGCGACCAGGACCGTGTCTGCCATGCCCACCGCTTGCCGGGAGTCCGAGAGACCCCGATGACACCGTCGGCGGCCGCCCACTGGCAGACGTTCACGCCCCCGTAGACCCCGGTGCGCTGCACTCCCAGCAGCGAGTTGATGCCCTGAAACCATGGCAGGGCAACGCTATTCCAGGTATTGCGATCGATGTCGTCGTCGACGCTGAAGAACACCGGTGCAGTCTGACCGCCGCCGGCCGCGCTGTGCAGTTGCCAGGCGGTGCGGGCGTCGGCGACGCCGCCGGGATACCCCCGGGTGAAGTCCGACGGCGCGGTGCCGCCGGGTTTGCCGTACTGAAAGTTGCTGACGATCACCAGCCCCGCCGCGGTGAGTGACTCGGCGTAGGGCCGGGTGATCGGTTTGGCGCCGAAATTCGAGCCCGGCCGCGACGTCGACACGTAGTTGATGACTCCGGCGTGGCCGGCGGCGCGGATGTCCGCTGCGGGAATCTGGCGCATGGCGTAGTCGATGAGCGTGGGAGCCGCGGCCGAAGCCAGCGGTGCGCCGACGGACGCTGCGCCCAGCCCGGTGAGAGCCGCGGCGGACGCGTACCGCAGTGCGTCACGTCGGGAAACGTGGTTGCGAGGAAGTGCAGTCCGTGGAGAGTCAGACACGCGCCGATGTTAACAATGTGACTGCTGTAAACGGTGCTGCCCGCGCCGAGAGCATCCGTGCGCCCTTGCAACGAGTCGTGGACGGATACGATTCGTGCGTGTCGACGCCCGTCAGCCATGCCTCGCCGACGGCTCCGCGCGTGCCCAAGAGCCCGCTGGTGCTCGCAGGGTGGTGCGTTGTCGCGATCTGCCTCGCTGCGACGGTAACGACGGCTCTGAGTGCCGGATCGATATCCGCTGTCGCCGAAGCTATCTCGGGTGCCACCTTGGCGACGTTCGTGTTGCTCCATGCGTTGACGCTCTACCGGCCCGCCGGGGCCATCGCCTACTTTGCTGTCGCCGTGACCGTGGGTCTGGGCTTCGAGGCATGCAGTATCGCGACCGGCTTCCCGTTCGGCTACTTCGTTCATTACGCGGACGGGCCCCGTGCGTTCGGCGTGCCGTTCGTGGTTGTGGCGGCCTGGGTGATTCTGGCCTGGTTGGCGTGGATTCTCGCCAGGGTGATCGTGGGTGAATTCCAGAGTCGATGGCTGTCGGTGGTGCTGACACCGGTCGTCGCTACCCTCGTCGTCGGCGGTTATGACCTGGTGATCGATCCGATCGGCGCCTACGTACGCCACATGTTCGCCTACCGGGAACCGAGTGGCGTTCTGGGCGTCCCGTTGAGCAACTACGCCGGATGGCTGATCACCGGGTGGGTGCTGTTTCAGACTTTTGCGCTGATCGAACGACGGTGGCGACGGGAACCCACGTCCTCGACCCGGTCGGCGTTGTTGATGCCGGCGGTCATCTGGTTCGGCATGGGCCTGCAAGTCAACCTCGGGCTGCTGCGTGCCGGCGATGCCACCACGACTATCCAGGGCGCGCCCGTTGCCCTGTCCGACATCTACGAGACGTGCTCTGAGATGACGTGGTTCATGATGGGCCTGGTCGTGGTCGTCAGCGTGATACGGCTCTATCAGGACACCCCGGCAGCATCTCCAGCCATCGATGACTCGAGTACCCACGCCGGCTAGCCGACCCCAACGGGCCGCGGCATCACGGTGAGCTTGACGCCATAACGCGGCGTGCCCAGACCGTGACCGCCGTTGCGGCCGGCACCACCGGGAGGAATCGGTGGCGGCAGGGCTGTCATCGACCTGCTCTCCGGGGCCACGGACCAGCCACTACCCGTCGCAGCCAGGGGAGCACCGCTCGGGCTCGCCGCTCCCCAGCTGGCCGGCGCGGACAACGAACCGACCAGGGTGGCCCGGCCCATGCCAGCAGCCACCGGGGAGCCGGCGCCGCCTAGGGGGCGGGCGGCGGTCTCCAGTCCGGCGGCGGCCGTCGACGCCAGTGTCATGCCGGTGGTGGGGCCGATCCCGCCGTGGGTCAGTGCGGCCGTGCCACCGTCGATGCCGCGTGCGAGAAACCCGAGCGTGGCCAGCCCGGTAAAGCCTTCGATGTTGCCGCCGGGGTCGAAAATGCCGGTCGCGGCGATGGTGTTCCACAACTGGGCATTGATGTTCAGGCCCGACCCGTCATCGTGGCCCCACGTTCCGTCGAAGAGGCCGTCGAAGAACTTCGTCCAGTGCCAGTCCGGATCCGTGGGACGCGTTCCCACTGCCGGTGAGGCCATGTTCCGCAACGCATCGGGCAGCTGGGCGTGGGCATTTGTGGGGCCTACGCCGCCGGCATTCGGCGCGCCTTCGTCTTGATGAGTGGTTTCGGGAGCATCAGCGAAGGGGATCAATTGTGTAGCGGTGGCTGACGCAGCGGCGTAGCTGTACATCGCCACCGCGTCTTGCGCCCACATCTGGCCGTAGCGAGCTTCGGTCGCTGCGATAGCCGGGGTGTTCTGTCCTAGGGCATTGGTCTTGACCAACGACGCCAACAAGACGCGGTTGGTCTCGATTGCAGCGGGCGGCACCGTCATGGCGTGGGCAGCAGCGTACGCCTCGGCCGCGGCGTACGCCTGCGCCGCGGTCTGCTCGGCTTGCTCGGCGGTTACGCTCAACCACACAAAGTAGGGCTCGGCTGCCGCAGTCATCGCCGATGCGGATGGCCCCCACCATCCTTGACTGGCCAGGCCGGCTACCAGCCACTCGAAAGATGTTGCAGCCGAACGCAGTTCCGCGGAAAGTAGATTCCAGGAGGCCGCGGCGGCCAGCATCGGGCCCGATCCCGGACCGGCGTACATGCGCGCCGAATTGATCTCTGGCGGAATTGATCCGTAGTCCATTGGTTAAAACCCTTTCAGGAGAACAAGATAACGTTCGCGGCGTCCGTGGCTGCGTAAGCTCGTGCGTTGCGTTGCAGAGTGTCGACGAACAACTCATGAACAACCGCAGCTCGCCTGCTGATCGCTTGGTACATCTGGGCGTGCCGTGCGAACTGAGCTGCGGTCAGTGCCGAGACTTCATCGGCGGCCGCGGGTAGCACCCCGGTAGTCGAGGCTGCGGCAGCAGCGCTCTGCGCGGACACGGTATCGCCGACACCGCGCAGGTCGACCGCGGTAGCCATCAGCTCTTCGGGCAGTGCGGATACAAAAGACATGGGGACTCTCTTTCAGGATTGCATGACGAATCGCGCTGCGCTACAAAGACAAACGCACGCAAAAGCAGCGTTATCTCTCGATGTAGACAGCGTTGACGCGGTAGGGCGTGAACCGACTCAGTAGGTGACAGCAGTGCCGGGGCAGGATTCGAATGAAATGGTCATCGGTCTCGGATAAGGACTATCGCTCGGACTCAATGTCGCTCCCACCTCCTCACGGCCAGGGCACACGGGGATGCCGTTGTGACTTACACAGCGGGACAAACCGAACCAGCGCAGCGTCGGCCGGACGGCACCCTCTCGACAGAGTTTTGGCACTGCACGCCGTATCCGGCACTAAGCCGAAAGCCACTTGGGCCCAACCCTTAATTCGGGAAGAGCTGTCCTGACCCGGGGCGTCTCTCGACGTTTGGGGTCAGTGGCCTGTATCCGTACAGACGCCTCACCTAGCGAGGTGCGTCGCGGCCATGGTGGCATCAACGTTGGGGCGAGTCAACTCGAATGGGCGGTGCCGAACGACGAGATGTGTTGCCAAAAAGCGGACGTGGATGTCGAATTGCCCTGTATCCAGGCCGCTTTCGTTGTGCCTCAAAGTTTGCCAATCGCGATCTATGTGGTGTTGGTAAGAGCGTCGATGCGACCGTTGCGGTGAACTGCGAAAAATACCAACAGATTCCGAGGTAGCCCTGCTCAACCGACAGCAAGTCGGCTTCTTAGAAAGACGATTCGGTGAATCACACGGCGACCTTCGGCAGCGTCCCCGGCGGCTCTGAGATCACGTGGTTGCCTGTGCGCGGTCAGCCCCACGCCCTTGACCTATGTCGCTCGGATTAACTTGAATGGACCAGCAGTCACATCACCGGCTACCCGTGTCGGCAGTCCGCCGCGAACGGGCCACAGCGGGTGAGGAGGAAATCGTGCAGACATCGGCGTCCGAGGTCTCCGCGCGCCCCGACTACCGCGGCCCGCTGCTGGGGTCGGGAAGTCAGCTCGAACGCGCCACGCTGGACGCGCTCGACCGGCTGGAGCAGGTGTTGAGCCTGCAGCCGCTGGGCTCAGACCGCTTTCGGGCGGGCAACGAAGCCGCCCGGTTCGGCCGCGTATTCGGGGGCCAGCTCTTCGCTCAGGCGATGGCCGCGGCCGCCGCCACGGTCCCCGAGCTCACCGCCCACTCCATCCACGCCTCGTTTCTGCGACCCGGCGATCCCGGATTGCCGGTGGAGATCACCGTCGAGCGCACCCGTGACGGTCGGTCCATGTCGGCGCGGCAGGTCACCGTGCAGCAGGACGGCCGGACCCGGATGATCGCCACGGTGTCGTTCGACACCAGCGCCGACACCGACGAGAGCGCACCCCAGCCGCTGCCCGGCCTCGCACCCGAGGACCTTCCGTTGCTGCAGCACTGGGTGCTCAACGCCCCGCCACACCTAGCCGACCGGGGAACCGCCTGGATCGAGCAACCCCCGCCGCTGGAGATGCGCACCGCCGAAGCGCCGGTCTTCCTCGGCGGTCGCCAGGCGCCAGGCCCGCGTAACCACTGGATGCGCCTGCCGCGTGCTGCCGCCGGTGACTCGCAGCTCAACGCGTTCCTGCTCGCCTACGCCAGTGATTACCTCCTGGTAGACACCGCGTTTCGCAGCTATCCGCAGCGCGTCGACCATGCCACCCACACCGGGCTCACGCTGGATCACACGCTATGGGTGCACCGCCCGGTGCACTTCGACCGTTGGCACCTCTACACCCAGCAGACCGTCGCTACCGCAGGACACCGTGCCCTGGTGCGCGGCACCCTGGTCGATGCCAGCGGTCGGCACGTGGCCAGCACCGCGCAGGAAGTCCTGGTGCGGGCGGGCGCTGCGCCGGCTCGAACCGAACGCACCTGATCGCCACGTTCTGGAGACCTGCGGCCGGTACCCTTCTCGGTTGTGATGCGTACCGCTTCGCGGCGCGACGTGCTCAGGTATGCCGCGTTACTCGGACCAGCACTGGCCCTTCCCGGCGCCCTCGGGGCGACGGGCGGCGTAGCGCGGGCCGGAGCCACCGGATTGCAGGTCATCGACTTTGCCGACCGCCTCGTACAGCCGGAGCAGATCAAGGCCGCTGGATTCGATGGGGCGCTGGTCTACGTCTCCGAACTGCGGCCGGGTGCCACCTTTGATTTCAAGCCCGTCACCCGTGACTATGCCGACTCGCTGCGGGCGGCGGGCTTGCAGGTGGCCAGCTGTTATCAGTACGGCAAGCCGGGATGGGCGCACTCGCCGTCGGACTTCACCCGGGGCTATGACGGCGGCGTGGCGGATGCCCGCACGGCGTTACGGCTGCACGCCGCCGCGGGGGGCCCACCGACCGCGCCGATCTTCTTCAGTGTCGACGAGGACATCGACGCCACGACGTGGAAAAACGTTGCGGTCCAATGGTTTCGCGGCATCAACTCGGTGCTGGGTGCCGACCGCACCGGAATCTACGGCGGTGCCCGTCAGTGCAGCTGGGCCATCGCCGACGAGGTGATCGGAGAATCGACCAGCGCGGGGTACCGGTGGGCATGGCAGACCCGAGCGTGGTCGCACGGGGAACGTGTACCCGCGGCCGTGCTCTTCCAGCGCGAAATCGTCACCGCGACCGAGCCGGGATTTGTCATCGGTGGTGTGCATGTGGACGTCGACGACGTCTTGGCCGCCGACTTCGGTCAATGGGACCTAGCCCGACAACAGGGGGGACAGTCATGATCGACAGATCCTGGGACGCAGCACGGGTGGCGCGGTGGTCCGGAGTTCTGGGTGTGGTTCTGCCCGCACTCACCCTCCTGGTGTATCCGATCTGGACCTTCCCGGCTACCCGGACGCAATCCGTGGATGTGGCGCGGTGGGCATCGGCGCACCACGACCGACTGGTGCTGACCATGACGCTCAATACCATCGGCGTCACGTTGTGGCTGGTTTTCGGCGCCGCGGTCTGGGCCTACCTGCGCGACCGGGTTCCGGTGAAGTCGATCCTGCCGACCTGTTTCGCCGGTGGGTACATCGTGAGCGTGACCTTGCTGCTCAGCGGGTTCACCGCCTTTGACCTGTTGTTGTACCGGCGGCGCAGCGCCGACACAGCCTCCTTGCTCTACGACCTGACATTCGGCCTATTGGCCATGTCGGGCATGCCCATCGTGGTCGCGCTGGTCGCGTTTGCCATCGCGGTCTACGTGCGGGGAGTGCTTCCGGCCTACACCGGGCACCTCGCGGTCGTGGCCGCGGTGGCCCACCCGGTGCTGATCCTGAGCTTCGTCTTCCGGACCGGCGCGCTGTCGCTGGAGGGCCCGACGATCACCGCGATGCCGGCGGTGCTGTTCGCCTGGATTCTGGGGACCGCGCTGGCCATGCCCCACCCGGGTCATGCCTCGACCACGGGCCCGCTGTCAGGCCCGCGCCGCGGTGGTGTGCGGGTCGACTCGCCAGGGAGCTAGCAGGAGCTGGCAGGCCCGCCGCATGTCGCGTTCAGCCTGCTCCGGAGTCGTCGCACCCATTACCGCCCAGGACAGGATCCCGTAGGCGCACTGTTCCACCAGCAGTGCCAGCTGGCTGTCTTGCGGCGCCGGTTGCGAGATCCCGGCAACAGACAGGATGCCGTCGCGCAGGCCGAAGTCACCGGCCGCGCTGGACTCGGACCTGCGGGCATTGACCGAGGTGATCATGGCGTGGGCCAGCCGTGGGCGGGCGAGCATCGATCGGCAGATGCCCACCATCAGATCGGTGACGTCTTCTGCCGGAGATCCGGTCGGCCGGTGTGTGGGCCCGGCGTTGCCGGTGTAGTGCAACAACAGTGCGCTGAACAGGTGATGCTTGGTGGGGTAGTACCGATAGACGGTCGCGATCGACACCGCGGACTGATCGGCCACGTCCTGCATCCGGACCGCCGCCAGGCCGTCGCGTGCACCCAGCCGGGCTGCGGTGGCAAGGATGCGGTCGCAGCGTTGCCGCTGAGCGGCAGTGCTGGGAATCGCGGCCTGACGCTCAATCGGCGGGCGGGGCATCGGACTCGTGGGGGGCCGATGGGAGCAACCGCCGCATCATTCGATGCGAGGCGAGCACCGCCGCAGACCGATCCGAGGTGGCACGCAGGGCGGGGCTGTCGGCGTGCGCCGCGATCACGTACACGGGGCCGTGGGGCAGTGCCTCGAGACCCTCGCGGGCGACATCTGCGGGATCGGAGACCCGCATCCCGGGAATGTCGAAGTTGAGGCCGGCCCGCTGCATGGCCGGAGTCCTGGTCACCCCGAGAACTAACTCCAGAACGTGCACGTTGGCGTCGCGCAGTTCGAGCCACAGTCCTTCGGCGTAGATCCGGGAGAACGCCTTCGCGCCGCCGTAGACGCTCTGACGTGCCGACCCGAGGTATCCGGCCAGCGACCCGACCAGCAGCAGCCCGCCGCGCTGCCGTAGGCGCATCGCGGTGCCGAAGTGATGGACCAGCCCTAGCGGAGTCCGCACGTTCAGGTCCAGGACGCGCTCGAACGCCGCCAGATCCCCGTCGAGGAACTCTGCACTGTGGGTGTTGGCGCCGGCGTTGTAGATCAGCAGGCCGACCTGAAGTTCCGACGTCGCCTCGGCGACTTGGACCACGGCATCCGGACGGGCCAGGTCCACGGTGAGTTCCCGGACCTGCACGCCCAGTGCGCGGCATCGATCGGCGGTGTGGCGCAGCGGCGCCGGTTTACGTGCGATCAGGACCAGGTTGATGCCGGCGGTGGCCAACACATGCGCGAACTCGGCGCCGACCCCTTCGGAGCCGCCTGCCACCACGGCCCACGGACCGTACTGCAGCGCCCACCCGGACTGATCACCGCTAGACAACTGACCCTCCCTATAACTAAAATGAATTCTAGTTTCTTTTCGGCCGAGGCTACCTCACCCTCGCGACCCAACGGAAGGCTCAGAACCATTGCGCTACAGCGGCCGCCGGGCACGGGCCCGCTGATGCGACTCGGCCTGGCCACGCCGGTGGTGATCCAGATTCCCGGGGTGGCATCCAGCTGGGAGGCCGCTGCCGGAGTCGACGACCTTGCCCAGATCGCCGCCCTCGCGGACCGTTTGGGATTCACCCACCTCACCTGTTCTGAGCATGTCGCGGTCCCCGCCCATGCCGCCCCCGGCCGCGGCACCACATACTGGGATCCGTTGGCCACGTTGGCGTTTCTGGCGGGCCGCACCAGCCAGATCCGATTGGTCACCTCTGTGGTGGTGCTGGGCTACCACCACCCACTGGAAATCGCCAAGCGCTATGGGACCCTCGACCGACTCAGTGGCGGCCGGCTGATCCTGGGTGTCGGAGTCGGATCGCTGCGCGAGGAGTTCGACCTGCTCGGCAGCGCCTGGGACGACCGTGGCGCGCGTGCCGACGACTCTCTCACGGCACTGCGGGCGGCGCTGTCGCAGACCCGGCCCGTCTATCACGGCAGCCACTACCAGTTCGCCGACATGGTCGTGGAGCCCTGCGCGGTCCAATCGCGGGTGCCGATCTGGGTGGGTGGGCACACCCGTCGCTCACTTCGGCGCGCGATGCAGCTCGGCGACGGGTGGACACCGTTTGGCCTCAGCGTCGCCACGCTGACGGAATATCTTGGCGCGGTGGATCTCCCGGAGGGCTTCGCCGTGGCCTTGTCGACGCCGCCCCTGGATCCGATCGGCTCCCCCCAGCAGACCCTGGACCGACTCGGCCGGCTGGTGGATCTCGGTGCCACCGAGGTCAACGCCTCCATCGCGGCACATTCCGCGGCCCACTATCAGGACCAGCTACGCGCGCTGGCCGAGCTGGCGGACCCGTCGTATCGGGAGGGCCGGTGACCGAGCCACAGCTGGCCGATCTGCAGCGGCGCCTGCAGCGGATCGAGGATGAGCGTGCCATCGAGCGGCTGATCGCCTCCTACGGTCCGCTGGTCGATGCCGGTGATGCCGAATCCACTGCGGCGCTGTGGTGCGAGGACGGTGTGTACGACGTAGAAGACTGGCTGATGAACGGGCGCGAGGAGATAGCGGCCATGGTCCGCTCGCCGGGTCACCAGGGCCTGATCACGCACGGGTGCACCCACTTCCTGGGCCCGGCGGTGGTCACTGTCACCGGCGACGAGGCAATCGCGGTCTGTGAGTCGACGCTGCTGGTCAAACAGGGCAGCGGGTTTCGCGTCGCGCGCGGCGGCGCGAACTATTTTCACCTTTCGCGAGTGGCCGGCGCGCCCGGCGGGTGGCAGATCCGCCGTCGAATCACCCGGTTGCTCGATGGCACCGCCGAGAGCCGCGCGTTGTTGTCCGACGGCATCGCGGGACGCATCCGTCCGGACCGCCCACTCAGGGGCTGAGGCGGCCGGAATCGGTCCGGCCCGAGACGGCGGCTAGACTCCCGCGGAAAACGCCTAACGCCGGCACGGCAGGGGAGATTAATGGATCTGCGGTGGTCGGAGGAAGACCGGGCATTTCAAGCTGAGGTACGGGAGTTCCTCGATCAGAAACTGACCCCGGAACTGCGCCGCGCGGGCCGGCTCATGACCAGCGTCTACGCCGATCATGAGGCCAGCATGGCGTGGCAGGCGATTCTGCATGAGCGGGGCTGGGCGGCGCCGGCCTGGCCGGTGGAGCACGGCGGTTGCGACTGGAGCCTGACCCAGCACTACATCTTCAGCCGCGAATCGACTCTTGCCGGTGCCCCGGCGCTGTCGCCGATGGGTATCAGGATGGTCGCGCACGCGATCGTCCGGTACGGAACGGATGCACAGAAGGAGTACTTCCTGCCCCGGATCCTCACCGGGGAGGTGTTCTTCTGCCAGGGCTACTCCGAGCCGGAGGCCGGCTCAGATCTGGCGGCCCTGACGATGGCGGCCAAAGACGACGGCGACGACTTGGTCTGCACCGGCAGCAAGATCTGGACCACTCACGCCGGCGAGGCGAACTGGATGTTCGCGCTGGTCCGCACCTCGCGCGGCGGCAAGAAGCAACAGGGCATCACCTTCGTCCTGATCGACATGAACTCGCCTGGCATCGAGATCCGTCCCCTGGTGATGACCTCGGGTGAAGAGATCCAGAACCAGGTGTTCTTCGACGAGGTTCGGGTTCCCAAAGCCAATGTCATCGGGGAGATCGACTCCGGGTGGACGGTGGCGAAATACCTGCTGGAGTTCGAACGCGGCGGTGGCGCGGTGGCGCCCGGTCTGCAGGTGATGGCCGAAGACGTCGCCACCGTGGCCAAGGGTCAGCCTGGGCCGAGCGGTGGCAGCCTGGCCGACGACGACGCCTTCGTCCGCAAGCTGGCCGACGCGCGGATCCGCGCCGAAGTGTTGGAGATCCTGGAATACCAGGTGCTCACCGCGGTGGCCGAGGGCCGCAATCCCGGGGCGTCCTCGTCGATGCTCAAGATCTTGGGCACCGAACTCAGCCAGGAACTTACCGCGCTGGCGTTGGAGGCGGCTGGACCGCGCGGGCGCATCTACCAGCCGCACGTCACCGCGCCCGGCGGGCCGATCGCCGACTACCAGCCCCCCGCCGACGGTTACTCGTCCGGCGAACCGTGGCAGGCAGTGGCACCGCTGCGTTACTTCAACGACCGGGCCGGTTCGATCTACGCCGGCAGCAACGAAATTCAGCGCAACATTCTGGCCAAGGCGGCATTGGGACTCTAATGGACTTCAACCTGAACAACGAGCAGCAGATGCTGCGTGACGGAATCACCAAATTCCTCGCCGCGCGCTACGACCTGGAGACCAGCCGTGCCGCCGCCAAGACCGGCGCCGGCTGGCAGCCCGACATCTGGCGTGCCTTCGCCGGTGAATTGGGCATTCTGGGCGCGACGTTTCCCGAGGAGTTCGACGGAATCGACGGCGGCGCAGTAGAACTCATGGTCATCGCCGAGGCGCTCGGCCACGCGCTGGTGATCGAGCCCTACGTCGACGCTGTCGTCGTCGCCGGTGGACTGTTGCAGCGCTCGGGCAGCCCGGTGGCCGCCGACGTGCTCAGGGACCTGGTGGCCGGAACCGCCGTGACGGCGTTGGCTGCCGCCGAACCGGATTCGGCCGACCGTTGGCAGGACGTGGCCACGCTCGCGCGCCCCGACGGTGACGGGTGGGTGCTCAACGGCGCGAAGATCATGGTGGTGGCGGCGCCCCTGGCCACCCACTTGCTGGTCACCGCGCGGATCGACGGCGACGACGGAATCTCGTTGTTCCTCGCCGAGGCCGATGCCGCGGGTATCGAGCTGCACCCCTACCGCACCATCGATGACCGCAGCGCGGCCGACATCGTGTTCACCGATCTGCGGCTGCCCGCCGGGGCGTTGCTGGGTGAGCGGGGCGCGGCAGGATCGTCGTTGGCGCAGGCCCGTGACGAGGGTGCCGCCGCGATCTGCGCCGAAGCCGTCGGATGCATGCGCAAGGTGTTGGCCGACACCGTCGAATACTGCAAGCAGCGTCAGCAGTTCGGCCAGCCGATCGGTAGCTTCCAAGTTCTGCAGCATCGCATGGTGGACATGCTCATGGAGGTCGAGCAGTCTGCCGCCGCGGTTTACTTGGCGATCCTCAACCTCGACGCCGACGAGCAGACCCGTGCGCGCGCGGTGTCGGCGGGCAAGGCCACCATCGGCCGAGCGGCCCGCTTCGTGGGTCAGGAAGCGGTCCAGCTGCACGGTGGCATGGGCATGACCGAAGAGTTGGCGATCGGCCACTACTTCAAGCGGCTCACCGCGATCCAGTACGAATTCGGCACCACCGACTCCCACATCGCCCGGTACGCCGGGCTGACGAAGGCCTAGCCGGTCCGGCTACTTCCGCAGGTGCTGCGGGCAGTACGCCTTCGCGGCGGCCGCCGCGAACTGCGAGGCGGCGTCCATGCTCAGTCCGGGGTTGTCGGTCGTGAGTTGCTTGACGACCGACAACCCAGGCTCGCCGTTGTTGGCCATGCTGCATACCGCATGGCCGGCCACAATTGCCTGCTGGTCGCTGGAGAAGGTGAGCCCCGCGGCGCGCAACGCCGCCAAGAAGGCGGCGTCTCCAGCGCCGCCGTCGCCGCCGCCGTCGGGGTCCGCGCCCGCCGGCGCGGCCCCAACGATGGTGACGGCAACACCCAATGCCAAAAACACGCCGCGCATGATGTTCTTGCTCCAACCGACGCGCCTGCTCGATGCCGTCATGTGCGCAATCCCCCTTACTGACCCGTGATGACGTGGGCGAGCTCGATGTAGAGCGGGATGCCGATCGTCACGTTGTAGGAGAACGTCAGGCCCAGTGATGCGGCCAGCGGAAGGCTGGGGCTGGCCTCCGGAATCGCGATGCGTTGGATCGCCGGTACGGCGATGTAGGACGCCGCACCGCACAGCACAGCGAACAGGATGTAGGTGCCCAGCTGGAAGTGGATGCCGGTCACTTGCGAGTAGGTGTGCGCCACAAACAGACCCAGCGTGGCGAACAGGTTGGGAGCCAGCAGGCCGAAGAAGATGAAGCCACGGCCGGCGGCCCGCAGGTCCTTCAGCTTGCGTGCGGCAGTCAGCCCCATCTCCAGCAGGAACAGGCACAGCACCCCTTGGAATGCGGTGACGAAGACCGGGTCGTCGACGCCGGTGACCTTGGAGCCCTGCAGGCCACTGACGAAGCCGATGATGATGCCACCGAGCAGCAGGCAGATGCCGGGGTTGAGGAAGACCTCGCGCACCAGCTCCTTGTTGATCAGGCGGCCGTTGGGGGCTCCCTCCGCCTCCTCGCGACGCTCCGGCGTCATCTCCAGTGACAGCCCACCCGTCGGATCGGCGCCATGGGCCGCCACCACCGCGGGGCGGGCGCCCGCCGGCACGGTGTAGCCCGGCTCGTGGGGCATGTTCCCGGTGGCGTCCATGCCCTTGTGTCGCAACCGCGCGACCAGGAACAGCGCCACCAGGCAGCCGGGGATCTCCATGATGGCCAGCATCACCGGCATGTAGGCGTCGAAGGCCATCCCGACGGTGGCGAGCACGCCCATACAGGTGGCGAAGGTGCCGGCAGAGTCGGAGCCGTAATACCCGGCCACGGTTGCTCGGTCGACCTCCCGCATGCGCGTCATGTACTTGAGGAGCAGGTAGGCGATCGTTCCGATCAGGAAGTTCAACGCGAATCCGACGACCATGAATCCAAGGATTCCGCCGATCTGCGACACGTCGATCTCGGCGAGTTCCTCGCCACCGTGCCAGCCGATGGCCAGCAGCAGGTACATCGTGAGCCCCTGATACAGCGCGTTCGGGAATTCGAAGGGCACCTTCGCCATGGCGATCAGGAAGCCGAAGTAGAAGAACAACAGCAATGGCTTGAACAGGTTGTGCGTGAAGTTGTGCCAGAACTCGAGAAGCATGACTCTCTCTTTCGGGGGAAGGTGGGGGCGGGTTGGGGCGTGGCCCGGTGGCGTCAGCTCAGCGGTGCTGCTGCTGCCTTCTTGGCGCCCTTGAGGTGTACGGCGTGCACGCCGGGCTTTCTCGAGAGTTCTTCGAGTAGCTCGTCGAGTCCGGCCTGGTCGACGTTCCAGTGCTGGACCGCCTCGGGCTGACTCTGCAGCTTGGCGATCACCGCGTCGAGCTTCACCGGCGTCTTGGCCTTGCCGCCCTGGATTCGGATGCGTCCGCTTCCAGCGGTCCGGGGCGTGGCGTTGCCCAGGGCGCCGCCGGCCATGCTGCCCAGCGCCGCCTGGTTGAGCAGCCCACCGGCCATTCCCGCGGCGGGGGCGGCGGCCAGGCCCGCGGCGGGAACGCCGGTGGCCGCCAGCCGGATCGCGGGACTTGCCGAGGCCCAGCTCGGTGGGACGGACAGGTTGCCCACCAGGTTCGCCTCCGCCATGCCGGCAGACACCGAGGAGGTGAGACCGGCTGAGGCGGCTCCGGCGTGCAACCCGGCGCCCAGACCGGTGACCGGTAGGCCTTCGAAAGCCCGGCCCAGCGGTGTCGCAAACTTGGTGAAGGCCCCGATCGGCCAGTTGACCAGCAGCGAGGTGTCGTTGAACTGGGTGGTCAGACCGATCGGCGCCTTGAGTGCGGCGAACATCGCGGAGAAGGTCGCGCCGGCGGTCGGATTGCCCGTCAGGGAGGCCAGCGCGCTGTTGATGAAGGTGTTGTACTGGGTCGCGATGTCGGCGAAGAACTGCAGGATCTGGCTGCTTCCCGCCGTGGTCGCCGCCGAACCGACGCTGCTCGCCGATGTCGCCGCGGCGGACCCGGTGGTGGTCTGCGGTGGTTCGGTGAAGGCGGTGACCTTGGTGGCAGCGGTGGCCGACGCGGCGTAGGTCTCCATGGCCGCGGCGTCTTGGGCCCACATCTCCATGTACTGCGCTTCATTGGCGGCGATGGCAGCGAGATTCTGTCCCAGGTAGTTCGTGGCGTAGAGCATCTGGTTCTGCGTGCGGTTGGCGGTGACGACCTCCGGCGGAACGGTGGCCGCGTGGGCGGCCTCGTAGGCGGTGGCGGCGGCCTGCGCCTGGGCGGCAGCCTGAGCCGCGGTGGCCGCGGTGGACGACATCCAGGCGGTATACGGCGCGGCGGCGGAGGTCATCGCCGCTGCCGAAGGACCGGTCCATGATTCGCTCGCGAGCGAGGCCAGTACGGCATCGTATTCGGATGCGGCAGCGCCTAATTCACTGGCAAGACGTCCCCACGCCGTGGCGGCCGCGGTCAGTGAAGCAGAGCCGGCACCGGCATACATGTTGCCGGAGTTGATCTCTGGCGGAAGTAAGGAGAAGTACATTTCGACACCCTTATCTAGTCGAGTGCGACTGGGTCAGCGGGCAGGGAGCACGTCTGGTCATCGCCGTCTCATTCATCCAGCGCCGGGATCACGATGATGGTGGCGGCCGCGGGGTCGGCCTCACCGGGCGGGATCGGACCGAAGGCATCGGCCCCGCCGCCGTTGCGCAGTGACCGGGTGGCCGCGCCGACACTGTTGGTGGCGGTGGCTCCCATGCCTCGTCCCAGCAGGCTGGACAGGGCCATCTCGCCGAACATGGCGTCCTGGCCGGCGACCGCGGCCATCGGAGCGGCTTCCAGCGTCGCCGGCAGGGACGATGCCATGCTGACGAGCTTGGTGGCAGGCGCGGCGACTGTCCAGGAGGCCGGTACCGACAACTTGCCGACGGTCGCCGCGTTGCCCAGCGCACCCGTGGCACTGCTGATGGCTGATGCCGGCAGGGCCGTATTCGCCAGGGGGGCCAGCGGCACAAGTGCCCCGGTGATGGCCTTGGGGCCGGCCAAGTAGGACGACACGGCCATGGCATTGATCGGCCAGGAGTAGATCTGGCCGGCGGACAGGAAGGGCCCACCGATCAGGGAGGTCCAGCCCAGCAGCGGGCTATACGGGCCGGTCAGCGTGCTCCAGACCGTGTTCCAGTTGGTCAGGTTGGTGGAGAACCACGGCGGGACCGTGGCTGCGGAAGGGTTGGACACCAGCGACTGCAGGGCCTGGGGCATCGCATTGACCAGCTGGGAGAGCTGCTGCGTGATGTTCGACGCCGCCGAGTTTCCGGTGGCCTCCGCCGACGCCGCCGCCTGGTTGGTCGCACCGGTGGGGTTGGTGGTCTCCGGGGGCTGACTGAACGGGGCGAGCTGGGTGGCGGCCGCCGCTGAGCCGGCGTAGCCGTACATGGCACCGGCGTCCTGGGCCCACATCTCGGCGTAGTGAATCTCGGTGGCCGCGATCGCCGGCGTGTTCTGACCCAGGAAGTTGGTCGCGACCAGGGTGGCCAGCTGGGTCCGGTTCGCGGCGACCACCGGCGGTGGCACGGTGGCGGCGAACGCCGCCTCGTAGGCAGCGGCAGCGGAGCGGGCCTGATTGGCGGAGAACTCGGCCTGTGCGGCTGTGGTGCTCATCCAGGTCACGTAGGGCTCGGCCGCGGCGGCCATCGAGGTGGACGAGGGGCCCGACCACTCTCCGGCGAGGCTCGAGACCACGGATTCGTAGGACGATGCCGTGGAACCCAGTTCGGCGGCGAGGGCATCCCAGGCGGAGGCGGCCGCGAGCAGGGGCCCGGAGCCCGCACCCGCATACATCCGGCCGGAGTTGACCTCCGGCGGCAGTGCAGCAAAATCCATTTCGAGTGACTCCTTACGTCACGCGTTCTGACTGCCGACGCTCAATCGCCGTCGAAACCGAAACTCTAGACGGCCGTTGTCTATTAAGAGTTCCTGCGATGTAAAAAGCGTGCGACTTTTTCAGTTGATATTCGTACCAGTCAACCTTTGAAAACTGTTGTGAGACAGCTGTCATCAAGCTAGCCGTGGCGGTGGCCCGCTCACATGGGCTTTTTGACGGGTCGTTTGCTCGCTGATTCTCAAAGAGGAGAATTCGCAACCGGTTCTGGTTTTCCGGTTGCGACATCGGCCGGCATATCGGTACCGGTCAACGCCCCTTACCGTCGAGCGGAATCACCTTCGCAAACGTCGTCTCAGTGGACTGATACTAGCGACGCTTTGCTGGAAACTACCTGTCAGCGAACTGGATCTTCGCTGTCGCTGTGCTGCGGGGGGCCTGTCAGGCCCGCGGAAGCCCGAAGGGGCGCCAGGTCAGCGGAATCGGACGTGCAAGGTGGCGAGGCCGAAAATCTTCCGGTTCTCGGACTTTGCGGCGACCAGGATGATACCCGTGCGGGTCGCCGGGTCCAGCGACTTGATCTTGCCGCTGAACTCGATATCAGCGCCTTCTTTGGCCGAAACGATCGCCGGGGCGGACAGCCGCACCGCGTAGCGGGTCACGGCGCCCGGGTCGCCGGTCCAGGCGGAGGCGAACCCTGCACCCAGGCCCATGGTCAGCATGCCGTGGGCGATCACGTCGGGGAGCCCGGCCAGCTTGGCGATGTCTTCGTCCCAATGGATGGGGTTGGCGTCGCCGGCCACCCCGGCGTAGTTGACCAGGTCGCCGCGGGCCAGGCGGGTGTGGCGCACCGGCAGCGCGTCGCCGACCTTGACCTCGTCGAAGGAGGGAGTCGCCGGCGTCCGGGTCAGGCCGCCCTCGGAGATACGCACCGCACCCTCCGGGCGCACCGTCTTCTGGTAGGCGGCGTCGGATTCACCGACGTCCAGAATGTTGACGTCGTGCATCATCGCGTTGTGCACGGCCGTCTTGACGGTCGGGTCGATGTCTTCGGCCGTCACCCCGACGACGGTGGTGTGCAGCGTGTGCACCCGCTCACCGGCGGTGTCGGTGAAGGTGTTGGTCACGGTGATCAGGTCACGGCCGGCGATCCGGCGCACCGAGGTCAGTTCCACGTCGATATGCAGCTCATCGCCGTCGACGATGGGGCGGTGTTGCTCGAACACCTCTTCGGTCTGCATGTAGGTGTCGTAGCCGACGACCACCGACTCGAACATCCGACGGTTGCAGTTCATGCCCGGGACCGAGGTGAACGTCAGCGGTGCCACCAGTCCCGAATAACCCATTTCCGCGGCGGCGGCCACGTCCCAGTGTGCGGGGTGGTAGTCCTGCACGGCGCGCGCGTACTCACGCACCTTCTCCCGGCCCACCAGGTAGGTGCCGTCCATCTGGTAGTAGTGGCCGACCCGGGATTCCAGCGCCGACGTCTCTGCTGCGGTCATGAGTTGAGTCAACCGTTCTATCGACTGGTTGCGGAAGCCGACTCAAGCACCCTAACCGGGCGCCGCGGATGCCGGCCCGGCGCTGCCCTCGTGAGGCAGGCGGACCTGCCGAAAGCTGCCACCCTCGGGCAGGTGGTGAGTGGCCACCACCACCGTCCGGTCGGAGCCGAACAGTCCCGGCACCGCCAACACAGCTCGCAGGAGGCCTTCGGAATCGGTGCTGTCCAGGTGCTCGGTGGGCTCGTCGAGCAGCAGGATCCGGGCCGGCGAGAGCAGCGCTCGGGCCAGCAGCAACCGCCGTCGCTGACCCGCCGACAGTCCCTGTGCGCCGCCGGACAGCACGGTGGCCAGCCCGTCGGGCAGTCCGGTCAACCACGGCCCGAGCCCCACCCGACCCAACACGGCGGCCAGCTCGTCATCGTGGCAGTCGCCGCGCGCCACCAGCAGGTTGTCGCGGACGGTGGTCGCAAAGATGTGCGCGTCCTCGGCGAAGAAACTGACCGTGCGCCGCTGGTCGGCCTCGGGAAGCGCCGCCAGTGTGTGGCCGGCTACGGAGATACGCCCACTCAGCGGTGGCAGCAGACCGGCCAGGGTCATCAGCAGGGTGGTCTTGCCGGACCCGCTAGGTCCGGTAACCGCGACCCGATCCCCGGGTGACAGATCCAGGCGCACCCGGACGGACTGCTCGCCACGATGTCCGGCCTGCAGGTCGGCATGCAGCGCCGGCGTCAGGGTGCAGTCCTGCCGGCCAGTGGCCGACTGGTCCGTTGAGTCGGAGAGTGCTGGTGCCACGGAGGCGAGCCGCCGCGCGGCGATCCGCGATCTGGTCAGCTGGACGGCGGCGCCCGGCAACGCGGTGGTCGCCTCGAAGGCCGACAGGGGCAACAGCATCAGGATCGCCACGGTGGTGGGTGCGACGGCGTCGGCCAGCCCGATCCCGGCCACCGCCGCGCCCAGCACGCTGACCGCGATGGCGGCGGTGGGCAGGGCGGCGGCGATCGCGGCCGGTTTGGCTGCTTCGTCCAGGGCCGCCCCCCACGCCCGCTGTCGGCGTTGCGACTCCGCAATGACGGCGGGGAGCAGGCCGGCGATCCGCAGCTCGGACGCGTACTCGAGCGCCGACATCGCCGCGACGTCGCGCTCGGCGAGGTGGCCCCGGGCGGTGTGCTCCTGTGCGGTGGCCGCCCGCGCGGAAAGCCACGGGGCGACGACCCCGGCCACCAGCAGACAGGCCGCGAGCACCGTGGCGGCGGCCGGGGAGATCGCCGCGATCACCGCGGTGGCGGCCACGGCCAGGACCGCCGCGACCCCGATGGGGAGCAGGGCGCGGACCAGAATGCCTGCCAGCTCGTCAACGTCCGCTCCCATCCGCGCCACCAACTCGCCACTGGGCAATCGCGCCGCGGCTTCGGCCGGTCCGGTTGCCAGGCGCCGGTAGAGCTGCCCGCGGGCGGTTCCTGCGGCGGCCAGTGCGGCGTCGTGGCTCACCAGCCGCTCGCAGTAGTGCAGTACGCCGCGGGAGATCGCCAAGGCCCGGACCGCCACCACCGCGATCGACAGGTCCAGCACCGGCGGCATCTGCCAGGCACGGGTGATCAGCCATGCCGAGACCGCCGCCAAGGCGAGTGCGCTGCACAGGGACAACGTTCCGAGCAGCCACGCCACCAGCAACCGGGGTAGGCGTGGTCGCAGCAGGCCGATGGCCGACAACAGGGGATCAGCAGTGTGCACAGGGGGCGGGCCTCTCACTGCGCACGGTGATCACCTGGTCACCGATGGCGAGCACCGCGGGCCGGTGGCCCACCACCACGATCGTCGCGCCGGATCGCGCGCGGGTGACCAGCGCGCGCAGAACCCGTTGTTCGGTGGCGGCGTCCAGGTGCGCAGTGGGCTCATCGAGCAACAGCACCGGTGCCGCCGACCCCAGCGTCCGCGCCAGCCCCAGTCGCTGTCGCTGCCCCAACGACAGCCCCACACCGCCGCGGCCCAACTGGGTCTGCAGGCCGTCGGGCAGCTCCGCGAGCACCTCCTCGAACCCTGCCGCGGCGCTGGCCGCCCCGAAATCGGTGAGTTCACCGAACAGCGCCAGGTTGTCGGCGACCGTGCCCGGTACCAGCGCCGGACGCTGCGGCAACCAGCTCAGTTGGGCCCACCATGCCGGCAGGTCGAGGGCGGTGACGCTGACGCCGGCCACCGTGACCTGTCCCGAGGTCGGCGCGGCCAGACCTGCGAGGGCTGCCAGCGTGGTGCTCTTTCCCGCACCGTTCACTCCGGTCAGCACCGTGACCTGCCCGGGTTCGATCCTCGCGGTCAGGCCGGCCGGTGCATCGCCGTCACGGCCGGCCACGCGTAGCTGATCGAGGTGGATGGCCGCGCCGCGCGCCGTCACGGTGCGGTCCCCGGTCGGCGCAGCCGGCTCGCCGATCAAGGCGAAGGCCTGCTCTGCGGCGGCGCGACCTTCCTCGGCGGCATGAAACTCCACCCCGATTCGGCGCAGCGGCCAATACACGTCGGGCAACAGCAGAAGCACGGTCAGTCCCGCGGTCAGGCTCATCTCGCCGAAGACCAGCCGTAGGCCGATGCTGACGGCCACCACTGCCACGCTCAGGGTGGCGAGCAGTTCCAGCACCAGTGACGACAGGAACGCGATCCGCAGCGTGGCCATCGTGGAGCGGCGCTGCGCGTCGGACAGCTCGGCGATGCGCTGCTGCGGCCCGTCGGCCCGGCCGAGCGCGCGCAGGGTGGGGATGCCGGCGATCAAGTCCAGCAGCCGCGCCTGCAACGTCGTCATGGCGGACAAGGCCGCGGTGGAGCGATCCGCGGTAGCCAGGCCGATCAAGACCATGAAGACCGGGATGAGCGGCAGGGTGATCACGACCAGTACCGCCGCTTGCCGGTCGTATCCGGCGATGACCAGCACCGTGACCGGGGTCAGAACGACAGCGAGCACCAGTGCGGGCAGATAGGCGGTGAAGTAGGGGCGCAGGCCGTCCAGTCCCCGGGTGACGACGGTTGCCGCGGCGTCCCGTTCGGTGGCCAGCTGGCCGGGGGAGCGTGCGGTGACCGCGCCCAGTACCCGGCCGCTCAACTCGGCGATCACGGTGGTGGCGCCGCGCTGCCCCAGGCGGGCCTGCAGCCAGTGCGCCAGCGTGCGGACCGCCCACAACAGCGCGAGGGTGGCCAGCAGCGGTGACCAATGGCCGACCGAACGTGTCGACGGTTCGGTGATCACCTGAGACACGATGTGGGCCAAGACGATCGCGGATCCGATCGCGCACCCCGAGATCACGACTCCGCAACCCACCATGGCCAGCAGGAATCGGCGCATGGCGCCAGATTGCCGCCACAGGCGCGGGTCCAGTGGAGCGCGGGAGCTTCGGGGACTCAGGACGGCTGCCTGGACAGCCCGATGGACGCCGGAATCTGATCCGCCGAAATCCGTTGCCGGAATACCCAATAGGTCCAACCCTGATACAGCATGGTCAGCGGGGCGAAGATCACCGCGGCCCACGTCATGATCTTCAGCGTGTACGGAGTCGAGGAGGCGTTGTAGATCGTCAGACTCCACTGCGGATCCAGGGTGGAGGGCAGCAGGGCGGGATACAGGCAGCCGAACAACAAGACCACCACGGCTGCGACCACCACTGCGGTGCAGGCGAACGCCCAACCGTCGGACGCCCGGCGCCACGTGAGCCCCACCGCGGCCAGTTGCGCCAGCACTGCGGTTCCCAGCACCAGCCAGGTCCATCCGGTGCCGTAGGCGAGCTGGGTCCACAGCCCGAAACCGCCGACCAACGCGGTCGCCGGTAGTGACAACCGCGCGGCGAAGCGGTGCGCGTCGTCGCGGATCTCCCCCGCGGTCTTCAGTGCGGTGAAGACCGCACCGTAGAAGAGAAACAGTCCGCCGGTAGCCAGCCCACCGAGCAGCGTGTAGGCGTTGAGCACGTCGCCCAGGGCCAGGCGGACATGGTGGTCGGCGTCTACCGGCAGGCCGCGGACCAGGACCGCGAACGCCACGCCCCACAGAATCGCGGGCAGCCAGGAACCTGCCGCGATGCCGCGGTCGGCCCAAGCCCGCCATTGCGGATCGTTGATCTTGCCGCGCCACTCAATGGCGACGGCCCGCACGATCATGCCGAACAGGATCGCCAGCAGGGGCAGGTACAGGGTGGAGAACACCGTGGCGTACCAGTCCGGAAAGGCGGCGAACATGGCCCCGCCCGCGGTGAGCAGCCACACCTCATTGCCATCCCAGACCGGCCCGATGGTGTTCAGCGCGGCACGTCGGTGTGCCTCTGGGGCGTGCACGCTCGCCCGGCCGAACGGCGCCATCAACATGCCCACCCCGAAGTCGAAGCCCTCCAACACGAAGAACCCGATGAACAGCACCGCGACCAGTAGGAACCACACCTGATGTAGGTCCACCGCGACGACCTCCTTTTTTGGGCTCTTTCCGGCCAGGCCGCCGGATTAGTAGGCGAACGAGAGTGGGGCCACGTCGCTGTCGTCGGCGGGCAACGGCGGCGCGGGCTCGGCGTCGTGTTGGAGTGGCCCTTCGGCCACGTAGCGTCGGATCAACCAGAACCAGATGACGGCGAGCACCGCGTAGACCAGGGTGAACATCACCAGCGAGGTGACGACGACTCCGACGCTGTTGCCCGACACTCCTTGGGCGACGGTGAGTCGCACGTTCGGGTCGCCGGTCGGGTTGGGGACCACGACCCAGGGTTGACGGCCCATCTCGGTGAACACCCACCCGGCGCTGTTGGCCAGGAACGGCGCGGGGATGGTCAGCAGCGCGAACCAGGAGAGCCAGCGCTGGTGGGGAATCCGGCCGCCGCGGGTCAGCCACAACGTGACCATCGCGAAGAGCACCGGTACCAGCAGCAGCCCGATCATGGCCCGAAACGACCAGTAGGTGACGAACAGATTCGGCCGGTAGTCGCCGGGGCCGAACTTCTCCTCGTAGTGCTGCTGGATGTCACGGACGCCGTCGAGTCGAACCCCGGTGAATCGGCCCTCGGCCAGGAACGGCAGCACATAGGGCACCTCGAGCACCCGGGTCAGGTGGTCGCAATTGTTCTGCCGTCCCACGGTCAGGATGGAGAAGCTCGGGTCGGTGGCGGTGTCGCACAACGATTCTGCCGAGGCCATCTTCATCGGCTGTTGAACGAACATCAGTTTGCCCTGGATGTCGCCGGTGAAGAACAGTCCGGCCGCGGCGACCAGTGCGACCCAGCACCCGAGGATGGCCGCCGGCCGGTACAGGGTGGCCGCATCGCCCGTCGCGTTCGGTGCGGTGTCGCCCGTCCGTGACCGAATCATCCACCAGGCGCTCACTGCGGCGACGAAGGTTCCGGACGTCAAGAACGCTCCGGTGATCGCATGCGACAGGGCGGCCTGGGCGGTGTTGTTGGTGAACAACGCCACGATGCTGTCCAGCTCGGCGCGTTTGGTCTCGGGATTGAAATGCGCTCCGACCGGGTGCTGCATGAAGGAGTTGGCCGCGATGATGAAGAACGCCGACACATTGGTGGCGATGGCGACAATCCAGATACACAGCAGGTGCACGACCCGTGGCAATCGGCTCCAGCCGAAGATCCACAGGCCCAGGAACGTGGATTCGAAGAAGAAGGCGGCCAGCCCCTCCATTGCCAGTGGTGCGCCGAACACGTCACCGACAAAGCGTGAGTATTCGCTCCAGTTCATACCGAACTGGAATTCCTGCACGATCCCGGTGGCGACCCCGAGCGCGAAGTTGATCAAGAAGAGCTTGCCGAAGAATTTCGTCAGCCGGTACCAGGCGACGTTGCCGGTGAGCACCCACACGGTCTGCATGACCGCCACCAAGGGGGCCAATCCGATCGTCAGCGGTACGAAAATGAAGTGATACACGGTGGTGATGCCGAACTGCCACCGCGATACGTCGACGACATCCATGGGCGATCTCCCGGAGCTGCGGAGCCGATGCTACGACCGAGTGTAGTAGTTCTGCCGCCCTGGCACTAGAGGGTTGCCCCACCTGCTGCGACCACGAATTGATCGCCGGCACCGTGCGGTACAGTCCTGTCCGGCCGCCACGGAACCGGGGTTCCGTCTGCGGCAGGCGCGAAAAGGAGATGGTGCGTGTTCGCTGTGATCAAGAGGCTGTGGATACCTCTGCTTCTTGTGGTGGTGATCGCGCTCGGCGCCTATGTGGTTCTGCGGGTGCGCAGCAGTTTCGGGGCGGGTGCCCGAGTGGCGACGTCCGATGCCAACGCCGACGACACCAAACCGTTCAACCCCAAACACATCACCTACGAATTGACGGGCCCCACGGGCGGCACCATCAGCGCCAACTACCTCGACGAGAACGGGCAGCCGCACCTCGTCGAAGATGCCCCGTTGCCGTGGTCGCACACCATCGTCACCACACTGCCGTCGATGTCGGCCAACATCGTCGCCCAGGGCGACACCGCCATAGAGCACCTGCGTTGCCGGATCATTGTCGACGACGAGGTTCGTGACGACCGCAGCATCGACGAATACAAGCCCTTCATCTACTGCTTGGTGAAATCCGTATGAGCAACCCGCTGTCCCATCCGCCCCGGTCCCGCTTCGCCCGGCTGCTCTGGGTCATGGCGATCCCCATCATCGTGTTCTGGTTGCTCATCGCGATCGGCACCACGGTGTTCACCCCGGAACTCGGCGTGGTGGCGGGCAAGCACTCGGTGCCGATGGCACCGCTAGACGCGCCCGCCTACAAGGACATGATGACCATCGGTCACAAGTTCGAGGAGTTCGACACCGACTCCACGGCGATGGTGGTGCTCGAAGGCGACGACAAGCTCGGCGACAGTGCCCACGAGTACTACAACGAGATCGTCACCAGGCTTAAGGCCGACAAGCATGTGCAGAACGTGCAGGACTTCTGGAGCGATCCGCTCACCGCCGCCGGCTCCCAGAGTCCGGACGGCAAGGCCGCCTATGTGCAGGTCTTCCTCGATGGCGCCCAGGGCACCACGCCTAGTCACGCGTCGGTGGCTGCGGTGCGCAAGATCGTCAACGGGGTGCCGGCGCCGCCGGGGGTTCAGGCGCACGTCGCCGGTAACACCGTGCTCAACACCGACACCCTGATCGCTGCCCACAACAGCATGGAACTCATGACGGCGGTCACCATCGGGGTCATCTTCTTGATGCTGCTGGTCATTTACCGCTCGTTGCGATCGGCGATCGTCGCACTGATCCTGGTCCGCTTCGAGCTGTACGCCGCCGAAGGCATCGTGGCCACGGCCGGCAACCTCGACATCATCGGCCTGACCCCGTATGCGGTCAGCATGGTCACGATGCTGACCATCGCCGCGGGCACCGACTACTTCATCTTCCTGCTGGGCCGCTATCACGAAGCCCGCTCCCGTGGCCAGGATAGAGAAGAGGCCTTCCACACCGCCTACAACGGCGTGGTGCACGTGATCGTGGGTTCGGGCCTGACGATCGTGGGCGCCTGCCTGTGCCTGACCGCGACCAAACTGCCGTACTTCCAGACCATGGGCGTGCCGTGCGCCATCGCGCTGGTGGCCACCATGGTGGCCGGCCTCACCTTGGCCCCGGCGGTGCTGGTGGTCGCCTCCAAGTTCGGCATCTTCGATCCCAAACGCGAAGTCTCCGAACGTGGTTGGCGCCGAATCGGCACCCTGGTGACGCGGTGGCCCAAGCCGATCATCGTGGTGACGACCTTTATCGCGGCAATCGGCTTCCTGGCCCTGGCCACCTACGTGCCCAACTACAACGACCGGAATTTCACCCCGGAGACCATCGCCGCTAACGTGGCGCAAACAGCTGCCGAGCGGCATTTCTCGCAGGCGCGCATGAACCCGGAACTGCTGATGGTCGATGCCGGCCATGATGTGCGGAACCCGGCGGACATGCTGGTGATCGACCGGATCGCCAAGAGCGTCTTCCATGAGCGGGGCATCGGGCGGGTCCAAACCATCACGCGGCCGCTCGGGGCGCCGATCGAGCACAGCTCCATCCCGTTTCAAATCGCCATGCAGGCTTCCGGCCAGCTACAGACGGCGAAATTCATGAACGACTCCATGGCCTCGATGCTTGAGCAGGCCGACGAGATGGGCCGGACTGTGGCCACCATGGAACACATGTACGGGGTCATGCAGCAGGTGGTCGACAACACCCATGACATGACCGCCCACATGCACACCTTGCAGGTCGACATCGAGACCGTGCGCCAGCATGTGTCGGACTTCGACGACTTCTTCCGCCCGCTGCGCAGTTACTTCTATTGGGAGCCGCACTGTTTCGACATCCCGATCTGCGCCTCGACACGGTCGATGTTCGACATGCTCGACGACGTCGACGCCATGACCGATGACATGGGCACCACCATCAAAGACGTCGACCGGCTCGATGTGTTGATGCCGCAGATGCTCGAAGACCTGCCCAAGACCATCGACTCGATGAAGAAGATGCGCGGCTTCATGCTCGCCACCCACAGTTCGATGTCGGGAATTCAGCACCATCTGCAGGAGAACGCCGAAGGCTCGACCCTGATGGGCAAGTTCTTCGACGAGGCCAAGAACGACGACTCCTTCTACCTGCCGCCGGAGGTCTTCGACAACCCCGACTTCATCCGGGGTTTGAAGATGTTCGTCTCGCCCGACGGCCACGCCGTGCGATTCATCATCACCCACCAGGGCGACCCGGCATCGGTCGACGGGATCAGGCACGTCCAGGGCATTCACGAAGCCGTCGCGGACGCGATCAAGGGCACCCCGCTGGAAGGGTCCAAGGTGTCACTGGCCGGCACCGCCTCGATGTACAGCGACATGCAGGACGGCGTGAAGATCGACCTGATGATCGCCGGGCTTTCCACACTGATCCTGATCTTCTCGATCATGCTGATGATCACCCGGAGCCTGGTGGCGTCGCTGGTGATCGTCGGTACGGTGCTGGCGTCCCTGGGTACGGCGTGCGGGCTGTCGGTGCTGCTGTGGCAGGACATCCTCGGGGTGGGCCTGCAGTGGATCGTGCTGCCGCTGACGGTGATCATCCTGCTGGCCGTCGGGTCCGACTACAACCTGTTGCTGGTGTCGCGACTCAAAGAAGAGATCGGGGCCGGCCTCAACACCGGGATCATCCGCGGCATGGGTGCCTCGGGGCGGGTGGTGACGGCGGCGGGTCTGGTGTTCGCGGCGACCATGGCCTCGATGATGGTCAGTGAACTGCGGGTGATCGGCCAGTTGGGCACCGCGATCGCGCTGGGCCTCTTGGTCGACACGTTCATCGTGCGCGCGTTCATGACGCCGTCGATCGCGGCGGCGCTGGGCCGGTGGTTCTGGTGGCCGTTGAACACCTTCGCGATGAAAGACCGGCCAACGCCGGAGCCGGCCGCCGAGACCACGCCGATTCCACAACCGACGACGGTGTGACGCGATGGAGTCCAGACTGCGTCAACGCACCGATGGCCGGCTGGACCGGTCCCGCGATCCGGTGATCCTGGACGCCGCGCTGGCGGTCGTCTCGGAGAACGGCTATGACGCGGCCAGCATGAACGACATCGCGGCGCGCGCCGGCGTCGGGAAGGCGGCCATCTATCGCAGGTGGTCGTCGAAGGCGGCGCTGATCACCGACGCGCTCATCTACTGGCGCCCTGATCTGCTGACCAGGGAGGTGCCGGACACCGGCAGTCTGGTCGGTGATCTGGACGCCCTGATCGAACAGATCGGGCGTGCCGACCAGGATCCCGTGCCCAACGACCTGGTGTTGCGGGTCGCGTTGGAAGCCGCCCATGAGCCCGGCCTTGCCGCCGCCGTCGACGATCTGGTGTTGGTCAAGGGCAAGGGTTTGGTCGCCAAGATTCTGGCGCAGGCGGCGGCTCGGGGGGAGATCGACGCCCAGCGGGACTGGTCGATGGTCGCCGACGTGGTGTTGGCGATGGGACTGCTGCAGGTTGTCCGCGGCCAGAACTTGGACGCCGCTTTTGTTCGGAATGTCATCGACGCCCTGGTGTTGCCGGCGCTTCGTGGCCCGTTCACGGCCTGAGCAGGCGGCGGGTCACTGCCGTGTTCGACATCGCAGTTAAGCGGCTCGATCCGGTGGCCCGTTCGGCAGATATCGCTCCGGATGGTGGAAGTCGTTGGTGCCGGCAGGCAAACCCAGCTGCGGCGGCGGGAGCCACTCGACCTTGCCGTCGCGGCGCTTGACGGTTCGCCAGCCCTTGTCCACCAGTTTGTGGTCGGCGTGGCAGGCCAATGTCAGCTCATCCGCATTGGTCTGGCCACCCCTGTGCCACTCCCGCGTGTGGTGCGCTTCGGTGTGGTAGCCGGGCACATCGCAATTCGGGGCCGTGCAGCCGCGATCTCGCGCGTACAACACGATCCACTGGTCCGGGGAAGCGACGCGACGGGTGCGGCCCAGATATAGCGGCCGGCTCTGGTGGTCATCAAAGACAGCCAGGTAATGGTGGGCGTGGCTGGCCATGCGAATGACGTCGCGCATCGGTAGCAAGGTCCCGCCACCGGTGATTGCCAGCCCCGCACCATCGGTGAGCTCCTTGAGGGTGGTCGTGACGATGACCGTGACCGGCAGTCCGTGATGGACGCCGAGTTGGGGGTTGCCGAGTTGGCTGCGGACCAGGGCGTTGAGTGCGTCGTGCCGGCGCTGGGCGGGGGTGCGCAGATCAGCGTCGCGCGCTTCGTCGGCAGGGTCTGCTGTGACACAAGGGGTTTCATCACTTGCATTGCACATTCCGGGGCTGGCAAACCGCGCCATCCACGCGTCGAGGTTGGCGCGCAGTTCGGGTGACGCGGTCAACCGGCCGGTGCTCATGCCGTCGCGGCGCTGTTCCGACCAACTGAAGCTGCGCTGCTTGGCACGGTCGGCGTCGGTGAAGGCGCCATCGGGGTTGATCAGCAACGCGTAGCGGTCGGCCACCTTCGCCAACTGGTCGGGGCGCAGGCTGGTGGCCTGCTCGGCGAGAAACTGCTCGGCCTCCGCGACGGTGGGCGCGGGAGTGGATTGGGGCAGGCTGCGGAGAAACTCCTGGATCACCCGCAGATGCTCGGGATCAAGCGCGCCTCGGCGCCAGGCGCACGCGGTGGCGGGCAGTTCGGGTGGCATCGGCTGGCCCGAGAGGGTGGTCCGGGGGGTGAGTTGGCCGGCATCGCGGATCCGCCGACGCGCTTCGGCGCAGCTGATCCGCAGCGAGTCCGCCAGTACCCGGCGTAGCGCACCGCCGATGCGTGCCGGATCGGCATCGGCCAGGCCGGCGATGATGCTGTGGCTGTGCGCCTTTTGCACGCGCATGGCGGCCTCGAGACGATCGAGTGCGCGTAGCCGCAGTGCCGGCGACAGCTCGGCTAAGTTCAGTTCGCCTAGGCCGGCCACCGCTGCGTCGAGCGCCGCGAACGCCCCAAGCACCTCAGGTGGCGCCTCGGCGGTGACCGTACTCATACCCGAAATCTATGGTGTGGCCCCGACAGATTGCGGGCTCGTCGACCGGGCTAGCTGAGGTTATCCACAGTCGGCGGTTCATCCACAGACCTCCAGGAGGGCAACGCTTTCGCCGCCACTGCGGGTCAGCCGGCTGTCACGCCGCGCTCGAAGATCCGGGTGAGTGTAGGCACGATGCTGTGGCGCGGGATGTTGCCGTGCGCGGCCTCGCTGCAGGCCTTGACCATGAGTCCGAACAGCGCGATCCGGATCCACTCCGGGGTCAGCTCAGGATCGAAGGTGCCTTCCCGCTGGCCGCGGGCGATGAGTTCGAGGATCGGCGCGGAGTCGGGTAGGTGCTCGGCGGGGACATCGCGGAGGACGGCCGGGTCGGCGAACAGGAACACGATCCGATCACCTTCGGGAGCCAGTGCGGTGATCACCCGTCGCATCGCCTCGACGGCAGGCCCCTCCGCTGTCCCCGCGGAAGCGAGAATGTCGCCGACGATGCGGATCGATTCCAGGGTGGTCTCGTAGATCAACCGCTCGCGGTCGACGAAATAGCGATGCAGGGTGGATCGAGCCACTTGGGCTGCTGCGGCGATCTCGGGCAGCGTGGCGGTGCGATCGCGAGCGAGCACCGAGGCCGTCGCGTCCAGAATGGCCGTCCGAGTGCGAGATTGCGCGCCGGTTAGTCCCTGGCCGGGCTCATTCATGATTCCCATCATAACCACAGCTTCGTCTCTTTATGAGATGTTGACGTCCTATTACGGGACGTTTAGCATTTCTAAGCAGCCATCGGCTTCCGTCCGGTGGCGGACGACGGATGGGGGGTGACGCGGGCGATGAACTGGAACATGTTCGGGACCGACTGGCGCCTGTTCGGCGATCTCGCGGCCGTCGCCTTCGTGGCCTTGCTGGTCTTCGCCACGGGCCTGTTCGTCTACATCCGGCAACTGCGAAGTCGCCCCGCGCTGCCGATCAGCGAAGGAATCGGCGCTCGCAGAGCGGTACTGACCAAGGTGCGGACAAACCAGCCGCTCTCCGGCGAAGAGCTGGAATTCGCGACGCGATCCGTCAACGATCTGCGCACTCCGCTGGCCTTCTGCATTCCCGCGGCCACTTTCTCGCTGGGCTGCGTCTACGTGCTCGGCAGCCTTGAGCAACTGCACGGCGCGACCCCGTCGGAGCGAACATTCATCGGCGTGATCCCGATGTTCGGCGCACTGAACATGACCGCCCAGATTCTCCGGATCCGCACATTGAAGAAGCGTCTCCCAGCCACCGCGGTCAAGGACGGCGAGTGAGTCCGGGCACGCCGCGCAGGTCGGTGCTGGCGCGGGTGTGGATGCCGCTGGTGGCCGTTGTCGCGCTGAGCCTGGGGGCGTTGTCCATGTGGAAGGTCCACCAGATGTCGGCTCCGGGGCCGGTTCTCACCGTCAACCCGCCGCAGGCGCCCGAACAGTTCAACCCGAAGAAGCTCACCTATGAGGTGTTCGGCGCTGCCGGGGACAGTGCACTGATCTCCTACGTGGACATCAGTGGCCATCCCCACACCGTCGAGCCGGATTCGCTTCCGTGGAACTACGACGAGTCGACGATGCTGTCGGTGGTCTCGGGCAGCATTTCGGTCCAGGTGCACGGCGACTTCGTCGGGTGCCGGATCCTCGTGGACGACGTGATCCGCGACGAGCACACCAACACCCATGCCAACGCCGACATCACCTGCCGGGTGAAGTCCGCATGAGCGAGCAGTCAGCCAAGCGGCCCCTGGTCGCGCGCCTGGTCCGCCTCCTGGCCATACCGATCATCGTCTTTTGGGGCCTACTGGCCATGACGACCAATACCTTTGTGCCGCAAGTGGAAAAGGTCGCCGAAGAACTTGCCGGCCCGATGGTGCCCACCTATGCGCCGTCGCAGGCCGCGATGCTGGCCATCGGTGACAAGTTCGAGGAGTCGACCTCGACCAGCATGACGATGCTGGTACTCGAGGCCGACCGTCCGCTGGGTCCCAAGGACCACGCCTACTACGACGAGTTGGTGCGCACCCTGCGTGCCGACACCGATCATGTTCAGTACGTGATGGACACCTGGGGCAAGCCGATCACCGCGGCCGGAGCTCAAAGCCTCGACGGCAAGGCCTCCTACGTACTGTTGCGCCTGGCCGGCGACATCGGGCAGATGCAGGCCAACGAGTCCGTTGCCGCCGTGCGCCACACAGTCGCGACCTCCGACCCGCCGGCGGGACTCAAGGTCTATGTCAGCGGCGCCGCGCCCCTGGCCGCGGACACGGTGGCGACGGCGAACTCAAGCCTGAACAACATCACCATCGCCACGATTTTCCTCATCATCTTCATGTTGCTGCTGGTCTATCGCTCGTTAGTCACCATGCTGGTGCCGCTGTTCGGCGTCTTGATCCTGATGTTGGCCGCCAAGGGGGTCATCGCGGCACTGGGGCACTTCGGCTACATCCAGCTGTCGTCCTTCGCGGTCAACATGGTGGTCTCGCTGACCCTGGGTGCGGGGACGGACTACGGGATCTTCTTGATGGGCCGCTACCACGAGGCACGGCGCAACGGTGAGAGTCGAGAAGACGCCTACTACACGGCCTATCGGGGTGTGTCGCACGTGATCCTCGGCTCCGGTCTCACCATCGCCGGTGCCGCCTTCTGCCTGAGCTTCGCCCGGCTGAACTACTTCAACACCATGGGACCGGCGGTAGCCATCAGCATGGTGCTGACGGTCATGGGCGCATTGACCCTGGGTCCGGCAATTTTGAGCGTGGGCAGCCTGTTCGGGCTCTTCGATCCGAAACGAACCGCCAAGGCACGGCTGTACCGGCGGATCGCCACCAGCGTCGTGCGGTGGCCCAAGCCGATCCTGACCGCCAGCGCCGCGCTGGTGGCCGCCGGCGCGGTATTCGTGCCGACCTACCAGGTCAGCTTCGACGACCGGACCTACCAACCGCGCAACTCCGCGGCCAATCAGGGCTTCGCCGCCGCCGACCGCCACTTCGCCAGGAGCAAGCTGTTCTCCGAGATGCTGATGGTCGAGTCCGATCACGACATGCGCAACTCGGCCGACTTCATCTCCCTGGACCGAGTCGCCAAGGCCCTGATCCGGCTGCCCGGAGTCGCCATGGTGCAGAGCATCACTCGGCCGATGGGGCGGGCGTTGGAGCACGCCTCGCTGCCGTACCTGTTCACCGTGCAGGGCAGCGCCAACGGTCAGCAGCTGCCGTTCACCCGGGAGCAGAATGCCAACACCGACAAGCAGGCGCAGATCATGGGGCACACCGTCGAGGTGCTGCAGACCACCATCGCGCTGACGCAGAAGTTGGCCGACGAAATGCATTCCACGGTGCTCACCATGGAGGAGATGCAGGCACTCACCGAACAGATGGACGAGCAACTGTCCAACCTGGATGACTTCATGAGGCCGCTCCGCAGCTACTTCTATTGGGAGCCACACTGTTATGACATCCCGGTCTGCTGGGCGTTTCGATCGCTGTGGGACATGATGGACAGCGTCGACAAGCTGGCGGCCAACATCAAGGATGCGGTGACCTCACTGGAAGTCGTCGACTCTCTACTGCCCCAGATGGTGGCCCAGCTCAACATCATGGCCGATGACCAGATCTCCCTCCGGTCGCTGATCGTGAACACCTATGGCCCCAGCAGTATTGCGGCCGCGAACACCGACCAGACCTTCGACGACATGATCAATGTCGGCAACGACTTCGACACGTCCCGCAGCGACGACTTCTTCTACATTCCGCGCCCCGCCTTCGACAACGAAGACATCAAGACCGGCATGCAGCTGATGATGTCCCCAGACGGTAAGGCCGCCCGGTTCATCGTCACCCACGAGGGCAACGCGATGGGCCCCGAGGGCATCGAGCACGTCGAGAGGTTTCCCGATGCCATCCAGATCGCGCTGAAGGAGACCTCACTGGCCGGCGCGAAGATCTACATCGGCGGTTCGGGGTCGAACAACAAAGACATCCAGCAGTATTCGCGGTCAGACCTGCTGATCGCCGCGATCGCCGCCTTCGTGCTGATCTTCCTGATCATGCTGGTCATCACGAGAAGTCTGGTGGCGGCGTTGGTGATTCCCGGAACCGTCGCGTTCTCCTATGCGGGCGCCTTCGGGCTTTCCGTTCTGATCTGGCAGCATCTGATCGGCTTGCACCTGCACTGGTTGATCCTGCCGCTGACGTTCATCATCTTGGTGGCCGTGGGATCGGACTACAACCTGCTGCTGATAGCCCGGCTCAAAGAGGAACTCCCGGCCGGGCTGAACACCGGTCTGATCCGGGCCCTGGGCTCTACCGGTGGGGTGGTGACCTCGGCGGGTCTGGTGTTCGCGTTCACCATGCTGGCCATGCTCGCCAGCGATCTGCGCACCATCGGACAGGTCGGTTCCACCGTCTGTATCGGTCTGCTGCTCGACACCTTGATCGTGCGGTCGTTCATCGTGCCGTCACTGGTGCGGATCTACGGGCCGTGGTTCTGGTGGCCGACGTTCGTGCGGCAACGCCCGCTGCGTCAGCGGGCGAGTGCCGCGCCGGCCACTCGTACTTAGAACACCCTCTGCTGCTCCAGCACGTCGGCGAAGGTCGCCAGGTCGGCGGCAAAGAGCGTGGGCTGCTCGAAGGCGGCGAAATGACCGCCGCGGTCCTGCACGCTGTAGTGAACGAGGTTGTAGCGGTTGGCGGCCCACGCCCGCGGAGTCTGCAGCAGTTCATACGGATACACCGCGTAGCCGGTGGGCACAGCGACCCGTCCCCGCCACGTGCTGAGCGCCCCGTTACCCGCGCGGGCGGATTCGCAGTACAGCCGGGCCGACGAGGTGGCGGTCACGGTCAGCCAGTAGAACATCAGGTTGTCGATCAGCCGGTCGGTGCTGATCGGCATGCCATCTCGGATGTCGCACCAGGCGTGAAATTTCTCCAGGATCCAGCCCGCCAGACCCACCGGCGAGTCGTCAAGGCCGAAACCGAGTGAATGCGGGCGCGTCGCTTGCTGATTCAGATACGCGGTGCCATCGGCGGTGCGCTGCACCGAGTCGATGATGGCCGCCTGCTCGGCCGGTGTCACCGCGGCCGCCAGCTCGGGTTTGTCCCGATCCGGTGGGGCGAAACACATGTTGGTGTGAATGGCCGCGACGCGGCCCGCGTAGTGCTCCCCGAGGTGGCGGGTGACCAGCGCGCCCCAGTCGCCGCCCTGGGCGACGTAGCGGTGATAGCCCAGCTGTCCCATCAGGTCGTCCCCGGCGGCAGCCACGGCGGCGACGTCGACTCCGATCGCACGGGTGGGTCCGGAGAACCCGTACCCGGGCATCGACATGACCACGACGTGGTATCGCTGACGCAGCAGCGGTGCTGCGTCGAGGAACTCCACGATGGAACCGGGCCAGCCGTGGGTGACCAGCAGCGGGATGGCGTCGGCTTCCGATGACCGCAGGTGCAGGAAGTGGACCCGCTGTTCAGCGGCCTCGGTGATGAAAGACCCGAACGTATTCACCTCGGACTCGACCCGGCGCCAGTCGTAGTGGTTCAGCCAGTGGTCCACCACCGACCGCAGGAATCCCTGATCGGTGCCGTAACTCCATGCCGCGCCACCGATCTCTGCCGGCCAACGGGTGTTGGCGAGCCGCCGCCGGAGGTCTTCAAGCTCAGCCTCCGGAACGCGCAGTGGGAAGGATTCAGGGCGAGTCACAGGTGCCTCCGGTCAGTCCGTTGATGATGTGGTCGCTGACGAATCGGCGCACGGCGCGGGGATTGTCGAGATTCACCCGCATCGGTGGCAGCAGCTCGAAGCTGAACAGCATGCGCACGATCCATTCACCGGCGCGACCCGCATCGACGGTCTCGGCGATCTCGCCGCGACGTTGCGCGGCGCGGACCAGGGGAATCCACTGTGCCACGGAGCGCTGCACCAGGTCATCGCCGCCGTGGTCGAGGAGCAGAACCAGCGCGCTCTGATCGATAGTGCGTGGCTCGGCCGTCGACCCTCGGCGATGCGCTGAGATCAGGACCGCTGCGGCCGCAACCTGCTCGGCCAGGGTCGCCAGCTTATTGACCTCGGCGGCCATGGTCTCGATGAATGCCGCCGAGAGATGGTCGAGGGTCGCGGTGAGGGCGGCATCGCGCGTCCCGAAGGCGTTGTGCACGGTCCCACGCGACACGCCGGCCGTTTCCGCGACCGCGGTCAGGCTGAATCGCCGGGGACCCAGTTGGCGCAGGGTGTCGGCGGCGGCCAACAGCAGCGTCGGGGGGAACCGCTTCGACGACCTCGCACCGGGCACTTGCACACATTATCGAGATGTGTACAAATTGATCAACGTTGAACGTCACGGCGCCACCGCCAGCGAAAGGTATCAGCAGTTGTCTCGGATGCACGCGTGTGAGCAGGTCGGCCTCGAATTCCTCGAGCGTGCGCCCCAGCGCTTCAGTAACAGCGTCGACCTCGCCGTGACACCCGAGCAGGTCTGGGAGGTACTGGCCGACGCCGAAGCCTGGCCGCACTGGGCCAGTGTCATTACCAAGGTGACGTGGACCAGTCCCGAACCGCACGGTGTCGGCACCACTCGCGTCGTCGACATGCGCGGCGGCATCGTGGGGGACGAGGAGTTCTTGGCCTGGGAACCGGCGCAGCACATGGCGTTTCGCTTCAACGCGAGCTCGACCTCGGCGCTCGCGGTGTTCGTCGAGGACTACCGGATCGTGCCCACGCCCCAGGGGTGCCGGCTCACCTGGACCCTGGCTAACCGGTTGACCGGCCCGGCAGCGTGGTTCTCGCCGGTCAGTCGCCCGCTGATGAACCTGGCGTTTCGTCGATTCCTGACCAACCTGCGCCGCTACACCGATCAGCGTTTCGCGACGACGAGTCGCGGGTAGGCGGCGGCGGATGGGCACCGGCGACTGGTCGTTGGAACAGGGCGCTCCGCAGGCCGGCCGCACCGCAGTGGTGACCGGGGCCAATACCGGCGTCGGGCTGGAGGTCGCACGGGGACTGGCGATGCTGGGAGCCACCGTCGTGCTGGCCTGCCGCAACGTCGACGCGGCCACCGAGGCCCGGCGCGACATTCTCGGTTCGGCGCCGGGAGCGCAGGTGGACGTGGTTCGTCTCGACGTCGGCGACCTGGCGTCGGTGTGGTCCTGTGCGGACGAGCTGCGGGCCGGCTACCCGGTGATCGACACCTTGGTCAACAACGCCGGTGTCATGCACCAGACCCGGCAGGTGACGGTCGACGGATTCGAGGGCGACTTCGGCACGAACTTTCTGGGTCCATTCGCCCTGACTGGGCTGCTCCTCGACCAGGTGCTCGCGTCCCCCGCCGGGCGAATCATTGCGGTGAGCAGCAAAACGCATCGCAGCGGTGTGATCGCGTTCGACGACCTGCAGTCGCAGCAGTCGTTTGCCGCGACCCGCGCCTACACGCAGTCCAAGCTGGCCCAATTGATGGCCACCTACGAACTGCAGCGGCGGCTGGAGCTCACGGGCAGCTCGGCCATGGCGTTGGCTGCACACCCCGGGGGCTCCCGCACGTCGATTCTGCGCGAGCAGTCCGGGGCGGTGCGCTGGGTATTCAACAGCAGGTTTCGCTTTCTGACCGGCTGGTTCACTCAGGGGCCCGCAGAGGGGGCGCTGCCGATGCTGCGGGCGGCGACCGATCCGGCGGCAGTCGGCGGGCAGTTCTACGGACCGGGAGGACGTTTCGAGCAGATCGGCCCGCCGGTATTGGTGCGCGCCGCCGGCCGTGCTTGTGACGCCGACAGCCAGTTGCGGCTCTGGCAGCGCGCCGAAGAACTCACCGGCGTCAGCTACTCGCTGACACGCGATCCGGCGTAGCGGTACGGGCGGCACTCACCGCCGGGGCGATCCATCGGCGCAGCAGGCGACGCAGCTCGTCACCCGGCGCGGGCAATGGCGCCAGGATGAACGATTGCAGGGTGCGCAGCACCATTTCGATGATGTCGTCGATGCTCCGCTCGTCGAACCCGCTCCAGTCGACGTCGAGGCGGTCCAACAGCGAGTGCCCGAAACTGCGGCCGGTCTCGGTGGTGACGGTTACGGCGAAGGCGCTGGCCTGTTGCGTGCGCAGCAGTAGGCCGACATACGGGTCGTGGGGGAGGCGCTCCAGGGTCAGGGCCACGCCCTCGGCGACGGCGTCGCCGGGATCGGTCATGCCGGCCAGCGCCTCGGCGAGCTGGTCCAGGAAGGTACCGGCACCGTCGGCTGCGGTGGCGGCCAGCAGTTCCTCGGTGCTGGGGAAGTAGCGGTAGACGGTCTGGCGGGTGACGCCGAGGGTGCGGGCGACGTCGGCGATGCTGGTCTGCTCGCCGCGTTCGTCGATGGTCCGGCGGGTGGCGTGCAGGATCCGCGCCACCGCCTCCTCGTCGCTGGCGGGAACATGGCCGCCCCAGCCCCGGGTGCGCATCAGCGGTCCTCGGTCATGCGTGCCGGATGAGCCGGTGAACGATGATCGGGGAGCGCGCCATCTGCCGCGCCGGGAATGCTGGGCCACCAGATCCGGTCGCCGATCAGCGCGAACAATGCCGGAATCACCAGGGTGCGGACCACGAATGTGTCCAGCAGAATGCCCAGGCCCACAATGATGCCCAGCTGGGTCAGGACGATCAGCGGTAGGACGCCGAGCACGCAGAAGACCGAGGCAAGCACGATGCCGGCGCTGGTGATCACCCCTCCGGTGGCCGATACCGCACGGACCATGCCGTCGCGGGTGCCGTGATCCGGGGTCTCCTCGCGGGCGCGGGTCACCAGGAAGATGGTGTAGTCCACACCCAGTGCCACCAGGAACAGGAATGCCAACAGCGGAGTGCTGTTGTCCAGCGCGGGAAATCCGAATACATGCACGCTGGCCCAGCAGCCCAGTCCCAGGGCCGCCACCGCGCTGAGCACGGTGGCCGCCACCAGGACAGGCGGAGCCAATACCGCCCGCAGCAGGACGAACAACACTGTGAGGACGACCAGCAGGATCAGTGGAATCAGCAGCGAGCGGTCGCGTACCGCGGCGTCGCGGACGTCGAGGGCTTGCGCATCGGGTCCCCCCACCAGGGCGCGGGGGTCTACCTGCTGAGTGGAATCCCGCAGTCCGGCAACGATGGTGAAGGCCTGATCGGTCGCCGGTGCTGCGTCGATCACCACCGACCACATGGTCCGGCCGGTCTCGGACAACCCGGTCTGGGCCACAGAGACCACCCCGGGGACCGTGGTGATGGCCCGTTTGAGTTGCTGCGACCGGGCGGTGGGGCCGATCACGACGGTCGGACCCGCGGCGCCGCCGGGAAAGTGTTCCGCCAAGGTGTCGAATCCGATCACCGAGTCGGCCCGCAACCGGAACTGCTCGGTCTGCGACAACCCGATTCCGGCACCCAGCAGGCCGGTGGCCGCCACCGCGAGGACAGCGACCGCCGCGGTGCACACCAGGGCCGGGCGGCGCGCGACCGCATCGGCGACACGGTGCCAGGCGCCGGCCGGCGGCGCCGGGGCATCCGCGGCGCGCGGAATGAACGGCCAGAACACCTTCCGGCCGAACAATGCCAACAGCGGCGGCAAGAGCAGCAACACGAATGCGGCGGCCACCACCAACCCGCAGCTGGCGCAGATACCGAGACTGCGGGTGCTCGGGGTGACCGCCAGGATCAACGTGAGCAGCGCCAGCACCACGGTGGCGTTGCTGGCAAGTATCGCCGGCGCGGCGGCGGCCACTGCGCGGCGCAGGGCGCTGCGATGATCGGGGCTGGTGCGCAGCTCCTCGCGGTAGCGCGAGATCAGCAGCAGCGCATAGTTCGTCCCGGCCCCGAAGACCAGGACGCTGGTGATGCCCGCAGTGGAACCATCGAAGGTGACCCCCGCAGCGCGCGCGACATCGGAACCCACCACGGTGGCTACGCGATCGGCGAACGCGATCACCGTCAGCGGCACCAGCCACAACACCGGGGATCGATAGGTGACGATCAACAACAACGCCACCACCAGTGCGGTGACCGCAAGCAAAGTCACGTTGGCGCCGGTGAAGGCGTCGGCGATGTCGGCGCCGAAGGCCGGCCCGCCGGTGATCTGGGCCGATAGCGAAGAAGGCAGACCGTCGACGGCGGCGGACCGTAGGGCCTTGACCGCATCGGTGAGCGCGAAGCCGGACAACTCCGGGTTAAGCGGTATTGCTACCAGCGCCGCCTGCTCATCGGTCGAGGCCGCCACCGGCGAGGGCGAGCCGGTGAGCACCTCGGGCACCCGGGACAGCCGGTCGCGGGCCTGGGTGACCGCCGCGAGGTCATCCGCACTCAGCGGCGCCCGGTCGGTGCGGGTGGTGACCATCAGCATGGTCGCCTGCTGCCCGCCGGCAAAGGTGGACAGTGCAGCGGCAACGCGGGCGGACTCCGCGCTGGGCGGCAGCGACTCGGGGGATCGGGTGGCGTCGCCGTCGGCGTTGCTGAGCACCATCAGCGCGACTGCGATCAGGATCGGCACCAGGGCTACGAGCCAGGATCGGCGGCCCGTGACGGCGGCGGACAATCGCTTCCAGACCATCCGGCGAGCATGGCACCCCTGCACTTCTCGAACAACCGGATACCGCCCCGGTCGGTACTGTGGGCCGATGACCGGCCTCGCAAAATCGGCGATTCCGCGACGCGTCGTGCTGCGCGCGCTGGCCTGGTCGGTGCCGGTCCTCGCGGCGTCGTACGCCGGTCCCCGGGCCGGGGCGGCGCCTGCGGGCTCAACCGGGTGTGCGGATCCCGGCGCGGTGACTGACAAGTGCGCGGCCGAGTTGCCGCAGGAATTCAGCTGGACCAGCTTTTCCACCACGGCCGCCACCAGCGGTGGGACCTCATACTTCATCCAGTTCACCACGCGGATTCAGCCGGGTGACCCGGTACCGGCGGAGGCCACCGGCTACCGCATCGACAGCCTCAGGGTCTCCGGCACTACGCCGGATGGCTCCCCGTTTTCGGTGGTCCCGTCGATCGGAGAGACCGGTTCGCGGGCAATCTGGATCCGAACGCTCGACTCATCGCTCGGTTTCGTCCTGGACGTGCCCTGGGATGCCAAGCGGTTGGTGCGCTCGTTCGACTACACCTACAACGTGGTCTATCTCAATTTGTCCACCGAGATTCAAACCTGTACCTACGTCACCACGGTGCGTCTGGCGGCGAACGGGGCGCTGGACGGTGGGATCGGCTCGGTGGCGTTCTCCCCGCCGAAGTTGACCTCCTGCGGCGACTGAGCTCAGCAGGCCGGAATCGGCTGATCGTCGTCGCGGTGGCCGAAGACTCCGAAGCTGTCGACCAGGTGCGCCGACGGTTCGGGGGACCAGTCCCAGCCGGCGATCTGACTGCGGGAGCGCCGGCTGAACAGCCCCCGCAGCAGCTCGTAGCCCGCGGCCCGCAATTCGGTGACGGATTCACCTGAACCGCAGCGCCACTCGTGCCCCAGCTCGTCGCTGATCAGCAGGGTATGGGTGTCCGCCAGGCGTCGGGCTGGCAGGTAACCCAGGACGTCCAGGAATGGCTGCCAGTGCTCGCGGTCAATCTGCGGCAGTCCGAGCGCCTCCCGCACGTCCCCCTCATGGCAGATCGCGTCCGCGGCGAGGTTCGGCCCAGCGAACCGCTCCGGCAGGCTCGCCTCGACCGCCGGCGCCGCGCTCTCCCACTCGGCGAGCAGTGCGTCGACCGGGCGGTGACGACGTTCCGCGACGTGCCGCGCGGTCCAGTATTCACCTGGTGCTCCATCGAGTCGCTGGGCCAAGACATCGGCGGCGCCGCCGGTCAGATGGGCCAAGACGTCGTGCACCGACCACCCAGGGGTGGCGGGAACCGGGGTGGCCAGCTGTTCGTCGGTGAGTTCGGCGGCCAGTGTGCTGATCCTGCCGCGGGCGGACCGATAGATGTCGTCAAGCATGTGGCCTCCAAAAGTGGTGCGTCATCAAGCGATTCCCGGGCCGTGCACGGCCCGCAGGGATTCACCATACCGATAAATTAAGAAAACTAAGAATACGTTGGCGTAATGATAAGACCGGGGGCTTCTGCGCGGATTGCCCGGCGGTTCGCGGAGCTTCGGCGGCGCGGCCACGGCTGGCGCCGAATTACGTGCGTAAACAAACGCGCGCAAACTTAGATGGTCTCAACTCATATCGGAACATGGGTTGTTCTTCAGAACACGCACGGCAACAACTAACGCAACGTTAGGATCACGGCGTGCCAAGTCCCCCACGTCGGCGCAACCTTCGAGGTCACGGCGCGCTACTGCGCGACGAGATTCTGGCTGCTGCCGTGCGGGTCATCGACGGAGCGGACAGCGAGGCCGAAGTCTCCCTGCGCCGCATCGCCCGGGAGGCGGGCATCGCCGCGCCATCGGTATATGCCCACTTCGATGACCTGGAGCGCGTGCTCGAGGCGGTCGCCGAGTCGAGTTGGGTCCAAGTCTCCGACGAGATCGCCGACCATGTGCAGCAGGCCGACGACCCTCGCGAGCGGGTGCTCATCGGCTGCCGGGTGTATGTGTCGTTCGCGCAGCGCCATCCCTTGCGCTATGCCCTGATGACCCAGGACAGTCACGCCTCGCCGGCCGCTCGGCGGGCACTGGCCATCGTGACCAGGGGATTGCTGGCGTGCCGGGGCGAGGAGCCGGATTCGGAGGCCGACCCTCATTCTGATCGGATCGCCGCGGCGTTGTCGGTGGCGGTGCACGGTGTCGCAATGACGCACCGCAGTGACGCCCCGAATCTGTGGCTCAGCGACTTCAGTACCGATGACGTGATCAGCACGCTGGTCGACGGCGCAACGCTGATGCTGGCCGAGACCGAACGCGTCTGAAGTGCTACCGGCGCGGGCTATCCGCCCCCGGTAGTGGGAGCGGGCGGGCGGGCCTGCGGTACGAAGCCCTTCAGCACGTCGGGCAGCCCGGCCGACGGCTGCGGGACCGGTGCGCAGGTGGGTGGGCATTCCGTCAGCTGCCAGGTCTGACAGCGGTCGGTCCGAAAAGCGGTGTCGGTCGGCTCGATCAGCACGACCTGGGGCTTCTTCGTCATCGCGCTGTCGAGAGTTTTCTCGCCGCCGATCCGGCGCCAGTAGCAGGCATTGCCGTCCCGCGGCCCGTCGGAGCGGTAGGTGCCCGGCACGATATCGGTCCCCACCGCAAACGTCCCGTCGCCCTCGATCACCTGCTTAGGCGCGGGCGCGGGCGGGGGTGCCGGGGAGGGGGCCGGTTCTGCCCCGGCGATCCCGGCGGCAGCACAGGCCGCGGCCAGGGTGACGGCCAGGGTGAATGCCGCCGTGCCGGCCGGCTTGATCGATCTCATACCCAACGACGGTACCGCGCTAGTTCTTGACGCCCACCGTGATCAGGTCCGACACCACCAGTGTCCAGGCCGGACGCGCGACCCGATGCTGCTCGGCCACGGTGAAGCCGGCGTCGGTGAACAGCGTGCTCATCTCCCGGGGCGTGGGCTGCTTCGCCGGATTCCACGCGATCCCCGACAGCTGCTTGATCGGATCGGGTAGACGGGGGCTCATCGCGGTGACTGCCGCGATGCCGCCCGGCGCCAGCACCCGATAGAACTCCCGGACCGCGGCCGGTTGGTTGAAGAAGTGGAATGCCGAGCTGGTGACCACCGCATCCAGCGCACCGTCGTCGAACGGCAGCTGTTCGGCGGGGCCGGTCAACCACTGCACCCGCGGCGAGCGCTCGCGGGCCTCGTTGAGCATGCCCTCGGACATATCCACCCCATAGACCGACTCGGGGGACAGTTCGCGTTCGATGCGGTCGGCCAGGATGCCCGTTCCGCAGGCGATGTCCGCCACCCGGGCCGGATGGCGGGACCGCAGCGCGGCGATCAATTCGTCCTGGGCGGGCCGATAGACCCACCGCTGCAGAAAGCCGGCGTCGTAGGCCGGCGCGGCAAAGCTCCAAAACCGGGTGACGACGTCATTGAGCGGTTGGCGAGGAGCCGGAGTGGACATGGCATGAATCTACAGTGCAACGCTCTGACAAGGTGTAACCATGACCGTCTGCTATCGGCACCCCGACCGGGCCACCGCGCTGCGCTGTACGCGGTGCGACCGCCACATCTGCGGCGAGTGCATGCGAGGCGCCTCCGTCGGCCAGCATTGCCTGGACTGTGCGAAGGAGGGCGCTGCGCCGGCGCCCCGGGCGGGTCGGCTGACTCGTGTCATCACCGACACACCGGTGGTCACCTACGGGCTGATCGCGTTGAGCGTGCTCGCCTTTGTGGGCCAGCTGTCGTCGCATGAGCTGGAGTCCGAGTTGGTGCTCTGGACACCGGCGGTGGCTGACGGGCAGATTTACCGCCTGCTGACCTCGGCGTTCTTGCATTACGGTCCCATGCACCTGCTGCTCAACATGTGGGCGCTGTATGTGGTGGGGCCGGCACTCGAAGGCGGTCTCGGCCGAGTGCGCTTCACCACGCTGTATCTGCTCAGCGCGTTGGGCGGTTCGGTTGCGGCCTACCTGTTGGCGCCGCTGAACGCCGCGACGGCCGGGGCCTCCGGCGCCATCTTCGGGCTGTTCGGTGCCACCTTGATCCTGGGCCGCCGGTTGAACGTCGACGTCGGTTGGATCGGCGCCCTGATCGTCATCAACCTGGTCTTCACGTTCACCGTGCCGAACATCAGCTGGCAAGGCCACCTCGGCGGGTTGATCACCGGCTTGGTGACCGCCTCCGTCTACGGTTACCCGCCGTTGGCCTACCGCGGTCGACTTCAGGCCGCGGCCGTAGTCGTGGTGCTGGCGGTCCTTGTCGTCCTGATCTGGTGGCGCACTGCCGAATTGGTCTCCTGATCGCGAGCGTGTCATCCCACTGAGTCCCTTGGTCGCCCCCTAAGCTTTCGTTGGTCCACCAGCGAGAGGATCGACCAATCGGCGCCAACGGCGACCAAGATGTCATGAGTCGACCGGCCGGGAGCCGGACTCGCCAGGCCACCTCAATGCGCACCTCGGGGAAATCCCGCTGGGTTGCGCCGGCCCCGCGTGCCGCCCGGTTGACCACCGCGCGCGGCGCGGACCGGATTCGGCGGGAACGGCGGCGCCCGGGAATCCACGCCCTGGATGGCCTGCGTGCGCTGGCCGTCGCCTTGGTGCTGGCCGACCACGGTGGCATCCCCGGGCTGTCGGGCGGCTTCATCGGCGTCGACCTCTTCTTCGTGCTGAGTGGGTTCCTGATCACCTCCCTGCTCATCGACGAGCTCGGCCGCACCGGCCGGATCGACCTGACCGGCTTCTGGATCCGGCGTATCCGCCGGTTGCTGCCCGCGCTGGTCCTCATGGTGCTGACCGTCGCGATAGCTCATGAACTGCTGCCGTCGGAGGCGGTGGTCGGCCTGCGCGAAGATGCGATCGCCGCCTTCTTCTGGGTGGCCAATTGGCGGTTCGTCGCCCAGCACACCGATTACTTCACCGAAGCCGGAACCCCGTCACCGCTGCAGCACACCTGGTCGCTGGGTGTCGAAGAGCAGTACTACTTCCTGTGGCCGCTCCTGCTGATCGCGATCGCACTGCTGCTGGCGGCCCGCGCCCGCCGTCGTGGCGGGTGGGCCACCGTCGGCGGCGTGCGGCTCACCGTCTTCCTGCTGGCCAGCGCCGGTGCGGCCGTGTCGGCGACGGCAGCAGAGTTGCTGGCCTCTGACGCTGCCCGCGACCGCGTCTACTTCGGCACCGACACCCGCGCGCAGGCGCTGTTGATCGGTGCCGCGGCGGCGGCCCTGTTGGTCGGGGACTGGCCGGCGCTGACGGCCGGCTGGTCGGTGTTACGGACCCGCCGCGCCGTGTGGGTGGCGCGGCTGCTGCCGCTGGTGGGCCTGACCGTGCTGGCGGCAGCAGCTCATCGCGCCACCGGCACCGCTGCCGAGTTCCGCGGCGGGCTGCTCACCCTGGTCGCCGTCGCCGCGATCGCGGTGATTGCCCCGGTCGCCCTGCACCAGAGCGGCCTGCTCGCCCGGGTTTTGGCCTGGCCTCCGCTGGTCTGGCTCGGGACCATCTCCTACGGGGTCTACCTGTGGCACTGGCCGGTGTTCTTGGTGCTCAACGGCGAGCGCACCGGATGGTCGGGGTGGGCGCTGTTCGGCGTGCGGTGCGCCGCCACGCTGGCGCTGGCGACGGTGTCGTGGTGGGTCCTGGAGGAGCCTCTGCGTCGATGGCGTCCGGCGCGGGTGTCACTGTTGCCGCTGGGGGCGGCCGTCAGCGGCACCGCGGTGGCGGTCACGGTCCTGGTGGTGCCGGTCGTCGAACGACCCACGGCCGTCAACGGCGTGACCCCCGATGTGGCGGCGGCCGCGGTGGTGTCGCCGTCGCCCCCGGCGCGACGCTCTGATCCTGCCCGGCCACGGCCTCAACCTGTGCGGCATGACCCCAACCGTCCGCGCACGGTGTCGGTGTTCGGTGACTCGATCGGCTGGACCCTGATGCACTATCTGCCGGAGACCCCCGGCTATGACTTCATCGACCACACGGTCGTGGGCTGCAGCATCGTGCGGGCCGGTCCCTACCGCTGGGCCGGCAAGACCATCGATCAGGGCAAGGAATGTGACGGGTGGCCGGCTCGCTGGACTCGGCAGGTCAAGGCGGACCAGCCCGACGTCGTGCTGTTGTTCGTAGGCCGCTGGGAGACCGTGGACCGAGTCAACGAGGGCCAGTGGTCGCACATCGGTGACCCGACCTTCGACGCCTACCTGATCGCTGAGTTGCGTCGCGCGCTCGATGTGCTGGAGTCCGCCGGCAGCCGAGTGGTGGTGACGACGGTGCCCTATAGCCGCTACGGCGAGCGGCCCGACGGCAGCCTGTGGCCGGAAGACAATCCGGAGCGCGTCGACCGCTGGAATGCCCTGCTGCGTCGCGAGGTCGCCGGGCGCGAAGCCGTGACGGTGATGGACCTGAACAAGAAGCTTGGGCCGGCGGGTACCTACACCGCCAAAGTCGACGGCATCAAGGTCCGCAGCGACGGCATCCACCTCACGCCCGAAGGCGTTAAGTGGCTGCTCCCGTGGCTGGAGGAGTCGCTGAGCTGACCCGTCACGCGGTACGCACTTCGTGAGGGCAACGTCACACCCGTTCGGCCAGCTGAAATTAAGTTAGTTTTGCTAACGTAGTTTGCATCGACGCACGCCGTGCGCCTTAAAAATCAACTTTCGCGAGATATCCATTAGAGGTTTGATCATGTCCACTTTTTCCTCCATCTCAGACGAGGAGCAACTCGCCCACCGCGTTGCCGAGCTGGTCGCCGCCGACCCGCAGTTCGCCGCTGCCCAGCCCGACCCCGCCCTCGCCGCCGCCCTCGAAGGACAGCCGCGGCTGGCCCAGATCGTGCGAACCGTCTTGGACGGTTACGCCGAACGGCCAGCGCTCGGCCAGCGTGCCGTCGACTACGTCACCGATGCGGCCACCGGCCGTACCGTCGCGTCGCTGCTTCCGCGCTACGAAACCCTGACCTACGGCGAGCTCGGTTCCCGCGTCCGGGCCGCTGCGGCCGCCCTGACAGCCGGCGCGGTGCGCCCGGGTGACCGGGTCGCGGTGCTGGGTTTCACCAGCGTCGACTACACCGTCATCGACGTGGCACTGGGTCAGATCGGCGCGGTGTCTGTGCCGCTGCAGACCTCGGCTGCGCTGTCCACACTGGCGCCGATCGTGGCCGAGACCGAGCCCCGGGTCATCGCTGCCAGCGTGGACTCCCTGACCGATGCCGTCGAGTTGGTGCTGAGGGGTCCGGCCCCCACCCGTTTGGTGGTCTTCGACTACCACCAGCAGGTCGACGACCACCGCGAGGCGCTGGAGCAGGCGCGGGCGCGACTGGCCGGACTCGAGGTGGTCGTGGAGTCCTTGACTGACCTGCTGACCCGCGGCCGGGCACTGTCCCTGCCGGTGCAGACCCCGGCCGACAGCGCGGAAGGCGCCGAGGGGCTGGCGTTGCTGGTCTACACCTCCGGCAGCACCGGCGCTCCCAAGGGTGCGATGTACCCGGAGAGCAACGTGGCCCGGATGTGGGTGCGCTCGTCGAAGAACTGGTTCGGGCCGACCGCGGCCTCGATCACCTTGAACTTCATGCCGATGAGCCACATCATGGGCCGCGGCATCCTCTATGGCACCCTCGGCAACGGCGGCACCGCTTATTTCAGCGCGCGCAGTGACCTGTCCACCTTCCTCGACGACCTGGCGCTCGTTCGGCCGACCGAGCTCAACTTCGTGCCGCGGATCTGGGAGATGCTCTACCAGCATTTCCGCAGCGAAGTCGACGGCGTGGGGGCAGACCCCGCGGCCCAAGCTCAGGTGATGGCGCAGATGCGCCACGAGCTGCTCGGTGGTCGGTGCATCTTCGCGATGACGGGCTCGGCGCCGATCTCCGACGAGCTGCGGTCCTGGGTCGATCAGCTCACCGAGCTGCACGTGCTCAACGGCTACGGATCCACCGAGGCGGGCATGGTGCTCTTCGACGGCGAGGTGCAGCGGCCGCCGGTGATCGACTACAAGTTGGTCGATGTGCCCGATCTGGGCTACTTCGGCACCGATACCCCCCATCCGCGTGGCGAGCTGCTGGTCAAGACCGAAAGCCTCTTCCCCGGCTACTACCGGCGGCCCGAGGTGACTGCCGAGGTGTTCGACGCCGACGGTTATTACCGGACCGGCGATGTGGTGGCCGAGGTCGCGCCCGACCAGCTGGTCTACGTCGACCGGCGCAACAACGTGCTCAAACTCGCGCAGGGTGAGTTCGTCACCCTGGCGAAGCTCGAAGCGGTGTTCGGCAACAGCCCGCTGGTGCGCCAGATCTACGTCTACGGCAACAGTGCCCAGCCCTATCTGCTGGCCGTGGTGGTCCCGACCCCCGAGGCTCAGGCGGGCTTCGAGACCGAGGCCGCCCTTAAGGCGGGCATCGCCGAGTCGCTGCAGCAAGTGGCCAAGGACGCCGACCTGCAGTCCTATGAGGTTCCCCGGGACTTCATCGTCGAGACCGAGCCGTTCACGCTGGAGAACGGACTGCTGACCGGGATCCGCAAGCTGGCCTGGCCCAAGTTGAAGGCGCACTACGGCGACCGCCTCGAGCGCCGCTACGCCGAGCTGGCCGAAGGGCAGGCCAGTGAGTTGAGTCGCCTGCGTCAGCACGGCGCCCAGCGGCCGGCCTTGGAGACGGTCAGCCGCGCCGCCGCGGCGTTGCTGGGGGCCTCGGCGGGTGACGTGGCCCCGGACGCCCACTTCACCGACCTGGGCGGTGACTCGTTGTCGGCGCTCACCTTCGGAAACCTGTTGCGCGACATCTTCGAGGTGGATGTGCCGGTGGGTGTGATCGTCAGCCCCGCCAACGATCTGGCTGCGATCGCCGACTACATCACCGCCGAGCGCAGCGGCGGGCCCGACGGGGTCAAGCGGCCGACGTTTGCCTCGGTGCACGGCCGCGATGCGGTTGAGGTGGCCGCCGCCGACCTGACGCTGGACAAGTTCCTCGATGCGGCCACCCTGGCTGCGGCGCCGACGCTGCCCGGCCCTTCCGCGCAGGTGCGCACGGTGCTGCTGACCGGTGCCACCGGATTCCTCGGTCGTTATCTGGCCCTGGAGTGGCTGGAACGTCTTGCGGCCGTGGACGGCACCCTGATCTGCCTGGTGCGCGCGCGCTCAGATGCCGATGCCCGTCGTCGTCTTGACAGCGTCTTCGACAGCGGCGACGAGCGGCTGCTGGCCCGCTACACCGAGCTGGCGTCCCGCCATCTTGAGGTGATCGCCGGAGACAAGGGCGAGGCGAATCTTGGCTTGGACCAAAGTGTTTGGCAGCGCCTGGCCGACACCGTCGACGTCATCGTGGACCCGGCGGCGTTGGTCAACCACGTGCTGCCCTACAGCGAGCTGTTCGGTCCGAACGCAGTCGGAACCGCTGAGCTGATCCGAGTGGCGCTCACCGGCAAGATCAAGCCGTTCACCTACTTCTCCACCATCGGTGTCGGTGACCAGATTCCGGTGGGCAAGTTCACCGAAGACGCCGACGTGCGGGTGATGAGTCCGGTTCGGGCGATCAACGATGGCTATGCCAACGGCTATGGCACCAGCAAGTGGGCCGGCGAGGTTCTGCTGCGCGAGGCCAACGACTTGTGCGGCCTGCCGGTCGCGGTGTTCCGCTGCGACATGATCCTGGCCGACACCAGCTACGCCGGTCAGCTGAACCTGCCGGACATGTTCACCCGGATGATGTTCAGTCTGGTCGCCGCCGGGGTGGCGCCCGGCTCGTTCTACGAACTGGGTGCCGACGGTCAGCGGCAGCGGGCTCACTACGACGGGTTGCCGGTGGAGTTCATCGCCGAGGCGTCCACCACGCTGGGCGCATCCGCGACGGGCGGCTACACCACCTATCACGTGATGAACCCCTACGACGACGGACTGGGCATGGACGAGTTCGTCGACTGGCTGATCGAGGCCGGCTACCCGATTCGCCGGATCGCCGACTACGGCGACTGGTTGCAGCGCTTCGAGACCACGCTGCGGGCGCTGCCGGAACGGCAGCGGCAGGCCTCCCTGCTGCCCCTACTGCACAACTACCAGAAGCCGCAGACGCCGATCTGCGGGTCGTTCGCTCCGACGGACAGGTTCCGGGCAGCGGTGCGGTCTGCCGGGATCGGTCCTGACCCCGCGCATTCCGATATTCCGCACGTCACGCCCGCGGTGGTCGTCAAATACGTCACCGATCTGGAACTGCTCGGACTGTTGTCAGCGAAGTGATGAATTACGTTCTCCGCTAAAGGATTTCGTGCGGCGCCGGTCCGCTGTTCGTTCGGTGTCCGGCGCCGCCGGAGTCCGTTTGCGTTTGACGGTCCTGTATTTCGATGGGACCATGGTAGGTAATTCCCACGACATGCCCGTGTGTCTCGGCCGGAAGGAGGTGAGGGCGAAGTGAGTTCCAGTGACGGTCCACATCCGTATCCGTGTTCGACCATCCGTTCTTTCCTCACCGGCTCCGGCGCCTCCGCTGCGGCCTGAACCGCGAGTTCGGCACACCCGTGACGGGTTGTGTCGGCCGGTGAGTTTCCCGGCAGGAGAAAATCATGGCTTTCATCACCATCAGTGTTCTGGCTCTCGACAGCTCGGCGCAGCGTCAGGCGGGCAACCGCATGGTCCGCCGGCTGCGTGACCACATTGCCGCTCGCCGCGAGGTCCGTCGCGAGCAGCGTGCGCAGCGCTACGTGGCGCACATGCCGACCGCAGTGCTCGGCGCTTGCTGACGTGCTGTGCCTAGGCGACTCGATACCCGAGTCGCCTAGGCCTGCACGATAATCGGGTCGCCCAGGTGGACCGAGTTGAAGTACCACGCAGCGTCTTCAGGACTGAGGTTGATGCATCCGTGGCTGACATTCGAATAGCCCTGAGAGCCCACCGACCATGGCGCTGAGTGCACGTACACGCCGCTCCAGGTGACGCGAACTGCGTACTCCCCGTTGAGCAGATAGCCCTCCGGGTCATTGAGCGGAATGCCGATGGTGCGCGAATCGAACTTGATGGTGCGCTCTTTCGACAAAGCGGTGAATGAGCCGATCGGGGTGGGGCGCTTGGGCTTACCCATCGATGCCGCCATGATCCGCTGGATCTCCCCGTTCACGCTGACGGTGAAGGTGTGGTCGGAGATGTCCGCGAGCCCCACCACCGCGTCGCCGGTCTCGAAACCCGTTGACATACCGTGCGCATCCACGCTGATCTTGCTGTGCGGCGACCAGTAGCCGTCGGGTATCCACTGCACGACATCGTTGCCCGACCACTCGAAGTGTCCGGCGGTGTTGCCCGTGGAACTGATATGGATTCCCCGTTCGGCGGCCGCCCGGTCACTGACCGGCCCGGCGAAGGTCACAATCACCGGGTACGCCACGCCGACGACGGAGCCGGCGGCCGGCTCGATGGCGGCGATCGCCGGCCCCAACTCCGGCGGCACCTGGGCGGCCTCGCTGATGCCGGCCGATGCCCCCAGAGAGCCGACAGTCACGGCCACCGACCCGGCGATGGCCACAATTCCCCGCCTCACATTGCGCATGGCGTCCATTGTGCCAACAGCGACCCCGTCGGCGCAGGTTTAGTGATCCTCGGACGGTGCGAGCAGACTTCCCCAGGCTGCCTTGGTCCCGGTCGAACCGATGTTGTGGATCGCCAACATCGACCCGCCTGCCAGCGTGATGACGCCCACGACAATCCCCAGCCGAAGCAGCGTCCCCACCGCTCGGCCACGGGTGAGCGCTAGGTGCAGCCCGGCCAGCAGCGCCGCGGCGACGGCCTGGCCCAACGCCATGTAGAGGCCGTACTCCCCGGCGGCCATATGGGCGTCGAGCTCGGGTGAGCCGGCGAACTTGCCGGTGTCGGCCAACCATTCGCCGGCCGTGATCGTCAGCGGCGTGACCACCAGCGTGACGGCGGAGAAGGTCACCACCAGCCAGATCAACCGGCGGCGCGCGGCGGGCCACAGCGCGCACACGATCAGCAGGACTGCGGTCAGGGGCACCAGCGACACCACGACGTGCAGCAGGACGACGTGGGCGGGTAGCCCGTCGATTGTCGACATGGTCGTCCTCTCGTTGTGGGCGCCTGCGGAGTTCAGCCTTCCCGTAACGGGGGCTGCGCACAAGAACTGCGGCGGGGCGTCGAGACGAATGCGTCCGGCGTTTGCCGGCCGTTACGGCGGTTCCGGTACGCTGGTGGTTCTTGTTTCGCGAGTCCAGCATCTGCGACATCCCGGGACGGCCGGGCAGATGTGGCCTGGATTGTCACCCGACTGCAGGAGGTATGACGTATGAGCGGAGCGCATCGCCCCGGCCGTTGGCGGCTGCTCAGCGTGACGACGGTGGCCGTAGCCACCGCCGGGCTGATGGCAGCTCCGGTTCAGGCCTCCCCCAGGCTGCCTGCCGCTCCGCTCGACCCCGCTGCCATGGTCGCTCAGGTTGGTCCCGCGGTGGTCAACATTGACGCCAAGCTGGACTATCAGAGCGCGGTCGGAGCCGGAACCGGCATCGTCTTGGATCCCAGCGGTGTGGTGCTGACCAACAATCACGTCGTCGCCGGCGCCACCGCACTCACGGCAGTCTCCGTCGTCAAGGGCCAGACCTACGAAGTCGACGTGCTCGGTTTCGACCGCAGCCACGACGTCGCGGTACTGCAGTTGCGCGGGGCCGACGGCCTGCCCGCCGCGAGCATCGGCAATTCCTCGCGTGTCGCCGTCGGTGACCCGGTGGTGTCGATGGGCAACGCCGGAGGCCACGGCGGCCCGCCCAGCGTGGCGCCCGGACGCGTCATCGCTCTGAACCAGACGGTCTCGGCCGCCGACGAACTGACCGGTACCACCGAGACGCTGACCAACATGATCAAGGCCGACACCGCGATCCGCCCCGGCGACTCGGGTGGCCCGATGGTCAACGCCGCCGGACAAGTCATCGGTATGAACACCGCGGCATCGGACAGCTACAAGTTCGCCCAGCCCGGCGGCGAAGGCTATGCGATCCCGATCGACCAGGCGATGGCCATCGCCAACCAGATTCGGGCGGGAATCTCCTCGAACACCGTGCATATCGGCGCGACCGCCTTCATGGGAGTCGGTGTGGTGGACAGCAACGGTGGGGCGCGTGTCGCCCAAGTGCTCGACGGCACGCCGGCCGCGGCCACCGGTATCGCCCGCGACGACATCATCACCTCGGTGAACGGCCTGCCGGTCAACACGGCGACCGACCTGACCAGCGTCCTCGACCAGCGTCATCCGGGCGACACCGTCACCCTGACTTGGCGCAACCCGGCCACTGGCGAACACCAGGCCGACGTGACCCTTGTTCCCGGTCCGGTCGGCTGACGGATACGTGCCTAAATTACGAGAGCACTACAACAGTGAGTCGCGGCTGTCCTGGGTACTCGCCGGGCTGGCCGGAGTCTTGGCCGCCACGGCCTACACCCACTCCGAGGGCTACTTCGTCACCTTCATGACCGGCAACGCCGGGCGTGCAGCGCTGGGGTTGTTCACCGACAGCATGTGGATGTCGATCTCGGCCGCCGCGCTGCTGGTGTCCTTCATCTCCGGTGTGGTGATCGCCTCGCTGTGCCACCGGCATCTGTGGCGCAGTCGGCCCCATGGAGCGTTGCGGCTGACGGGTGCGTCGTTGTTGACTGCGACGGTGGTCGACTGGGTCGAGGGCGGTCCGGCCTTGCCGGTTCCCCTGCTGCCGATCCTGCTGGTCGCGTTCGGTGTCGGTGCGCTGAACACCACGTTCGTGCGCGACGGCGAAGTATCGATCCCCCTGAGCTACGTGACCGGCACGGTGGTGAAGCTGGGCCAGGGCATCGAGCGCCACATCAGCGGCGGAACCATCCACGACTGGTTCTTCAACTTCATGCTGCTGACCGGCTACATCTCGGGCGCGACAATCGGTGGCGTGATCAGCATCTTCGTCGGTGGTACCTGGATGCTGGCCACCGCCACGGTCATCTGCCTGTTGGCCACCTGGTACAGCCACCGCTATGTCGATGGCCGCGGGCTCTGGCGCTGACCCGGTAGCGTGCTGCCCGGCGGCTGGCCGTGCTGGTCGAAGTACTCGACGATGCAGAACTCATTGCCCTCGGGGTCGTGCATGACCAGTACGGACCCCTCGTCGTAGTCGTGACGGATGCCGGACCATCGCCCGCCCAGGGCTGCTACTTGCTGGTGCCCAGCATCGATAGCGTCGACCTGAATGTCGAGGTGGATCCGGGTCTTACCGGTCTTGGGCTCGGGTACCCGCTGGAAGGTCAAGCGCGGCCGGGCGTCGCGGCGAGAGCCGACGGTGGCCCATTCGCCGTCGCCGCTGTGTTCGTCGGTCACGGCCACGTTGAGCATCGCGCTCCAGAACGAAGCCAGCCGTGCGGGATCAGCGCAGTCGATCGTGATGCCAACCAACCGATTCGTCATGGTGACAGCATCGACGACGCGGGGTTGGCCCACAACACGTCGGCAGCAGTGCGGTATCGCACTGCTGCCGACGTGTTGGGGGTCTCGATCAGGTCGGGTCGATGCCCACACCCAGCGTGCGCAGGATGTCCGGCTTCATCGCGACCAGCTGCTCGTTCCAGTACGGCCAGTCATGCGTCCCGTTGGCCGGGAAGTTGAACACGCCGTTGGTGCCGCCAGCTGCGGCGTAGTTCTGCTGGAACTGCTGATTGGTGCGCAGCGTCAGGCTCTCCAGGAACTTGGCGGGCAGGTTGTTGCCGCCGAGGTCGCTCGGTGTGCCGTTGCCGCAGTACACCCAGATCCGAGTGCGGTTGGCGACCAGCCGCGGGATCTGCAGCATTGCGTCATTGCGCTTCCACGCCGGGTCCGACGACGGGCCCCACATGCTGTTGGCGTTGTAACCGCCGGCGTCGTTCATCGCCAGCCCGATCAAGGTGGGCCACCAGCCCTCGGACGGGTTCAGGAAGCCCGAAAGCGCTGCCGCGTAGGGGAACTGCTGCGGGTAGTAGGACGCCAGGATCAGCGAGGAACCGCCTGCCATGGACAGTCCGACCACGGCATTGCCGTAGGGCGAAACACCCTTGTTGGCCTGCAGCCAGGTGGGCATCTCCCGGGTCAGGAAGGTCTCCCACTTGTAGGTGTAGTTCTGGCCGTTGCCCTGCGACGGCTGGTACCAGTCCGAGTAGAAGCTGGACTGCCCTCCGACGGGCATGATCACCGACAGTCCGGACTGGTAGTACTCCTCGAACGCCGGGGTGTTGATGTCCCAACCGCTGTAGTCGTCCTGGGCGCGCAGTCCGTCGAGCAGGTACACCGCGTGGGTGCCACCCGGCTGGAATTGCACCTTGATGTCACGGCCCATCGCAGCCGAGGGGATCTGCAGGTACTCCACCGGCAGGCCCGGGCGGGAGAACGCGGACGCGTTACCCGTACCACCGACAGCCCCGACGAGGCCGCCCAGCAGCGCGGCCCCCACCGCCGCGACCATCAGCCGGCGCGGTAGCCGACTCGCCGCGTTACGTAACTTCTCAACGCTCTTCATAGCCCTTGTCCCATCCCAATGTCGTGCGGTCTAGCCCTTCTGAACGGAGTCAAACACGGGTGGCCGCCGTGACCCGTTCGCCGCCACGGGTTTTCATATCGCGGTTCGGCAACGATTGAGATTCAGGGCGGACTCGCCGCTGCCCGGACGCGTCCACGGTGGGGGCATATAGTTCGGTGTAATCATCGACAGAGGGGCAGTTCATGCAGGCGAATGCTGCGGACGCGCCGAGTCCGCTGGCGGGGGTTCGCGTCATCGAGATCGCCAGTTTCGTCGCCGTACCACTCGCCGGGATGACCCTGGCGCAACTGGGCTGCGATGTGGTGCGCATTGACCCGATCGGCGGTGCTGCCGACTACCGGCGCTGGCCGGTCACCGAGGACGGCACATCCATCTACTGGGCGGGACTGAACAAGGGTAAGCGCTCCGTGGTGGCCGATCTGCGGTCTCCCGAGGGCCAGCGAGTAGTCCAGCGGTTGATCGCCGACAGTGGCGTACTGATCACCAATATGGCTGGCAGGCAGTGGCTTTCCCATGACACCCTCGCGTCGGAGCGTCCTGATCTGATCCATCTCGAAGTAGTCGGTCGATCGGACGGATCCACTGCGGTGGACTACACGGTCAACGCGAGTGTCGGCTTTCCTTTAGTGACTGGCCCAGCCGACTACGCCGCGCCGATCAACCACGTGCTCCCGGCGTGGGACATCGCCTGCGGACTGCACGCCGCGCTCGCGGTGTCGGCCGCGCTGCACCGGCGGGCGCAGACAGGGGAGGGCTGCCGGATCCGCCTGGCGCTGCAGGACGTCGCGTTGGGGACCGCCAGCACGTTGGGTTTCCTCACCGAGGCCATGGTCAACGGTGTCCGCCGGGAACGTATCGGCAACGCGATCTACGGCCAGTACGGGCAGAGCTTCACCAGCACAGACGGTACGTCATTCATGGTGGTGACCCTGACCGACCGACACTTTCGCGATCTGGCCGAGTTGACCGGATCGACGAAAGTCCTTGCCGCGCTTGCGCAAGCGCGCGACATCGACTTCAACGACGAAGGGCAGCGCTACCGCCACCGCGACCTGCTCACCGGACTGTTCAGCGGCTGGTTCACCGCCCGTTCGGCAGAGCAGATCGAGGCCGCACTGGCAACGACATCGCTGCTGTGGGACCGCTACCGCAGCTTTGCCGAAGTCGCGGCGGACGAAGGCCTGCGCGACAACCCCATGTTCACCGAACTGGATCAGCCTCGGGTGGGGGAGTACTTGGCTGCCGGGCTCCCGTCGTCCATCGACGGTATCCACCCACCTGCGGCCGTGGCACCAGCGCTGGGCGCCGACACCGTGCAGGTGCTGGCCGACCGCCTCGGACTGAGCGCCGAAGACATCAACCGGCTGCGCCATCAGGGCGCGGTCGCCACGGAATAGCACGGGAGCGAGGGCAGATGCGTACTTTCGGATCAATCGAAGAACTTGCCGCATGCGCGGGTCAGGTGATCGGCCACAGCGACTGGGTGACCGTCACTCAAGACGCGGTCAACCTGTTCGCGGACGCGACCGGCGACCATCAATGGATCCACGTCGACCCCGAGCGGGCGGCCAACGGGCCGTTTGGGACCACGATCGCCCACGGATATATGACGCTGGCGATGTTGCCGCAGCTGATGGCACAGATCAGCCGGGTAGAAGGGGTCAAGCTGGCGATCAACTACGGCCTGAACAAGGTGCGCTTCCCCGCGCCGGTCCCGGTGGGCTCCAAGATCCGTGCCGAGACGTCAGTAGTGGAGGTAGCCGATGTCGGTGGTGGCGCGCACCAGGTGACCTACTCGACCACGGTGTCCATCGACGCCCATGCCAAGCCGGCCTGCGTCGCCGAGAGCGTCGTGCGCTACGTGCTCTGAGACCGGCCGGGCTTCGCGTCCCGTCCCCGCGGCCAGGACGCGAAGTAGTGGGCGACGATCGCCGCGATCTGCAGAAACCGCCGGCGGGCCCCCGGCGTCATCTCACTCATCACGTCGATCACCCCGCCTGGCCGCAGGTGCGGATCGAACGGCACCTCGACCACTGCCTGGCCATGCTGGAGGAACTGTGCGGTCAGAGCCGAGCGGGTGCGCTTGTCGGCGTGGCCGTCGGAGTCGTTGAGCACCACCACGGTGCGCTGCAGCAGCCCGCCCTGGCCCCGATCCGCCAGCCACTCCATAGTTTTAGCTGCCGCGCCGGCACCATCCGCCCACGGCGACGAGACCACGATCAGAGCGTCCAGGTCCCGCAGAGCCTCTTGGGTCACCGGCGAGTCCATGGTCGAGCCACAGTCGATGATCGAAATGGTAAAATGCCGGTCCAAGCGCAGCGCTGCCTCCCGGTACAACGCCGCGTCGAGGATTCGGCGCTTGCCCGCCGCGGGCTCACCCACCAACACATAGAGCCCCGCCGCGTTGGCACCCACCCGGCTGCTGATGTCAGAGAACGACTGCATGCCCTGGTCGGCGGCCAGATCCCAGTAGGAGCTGGTGGCGTGGGGATCGATCCGACTGCCGAGCCGGCCGAACGCAGTGTCTGCGTCGACCGCCACTACGTGGTCGGCGCGGCGCAGGGCCGCGAACACCGATCCGACGCTGGCCGCCACCGTTGTCTTGCCGACGCCGCCCTTACCGAGAACGCCCACCTTGTAACTGCCGTTGGGCAGTGACCGGATAGCCGCCAGATATGCCGCTTCTTCCCTCTCCGCAGGCGACGGCCCCAGGTTGACCAGCCCGAGCGTCGCTGAAAGCACGACTCGTCGCCAGCCGCGGGTGGGCTGTGGCCGCGTCATCGGGCCCGGCTGCAGGTAGGGCGCCGGTTGAGGTTGCGGCGCAGGCTGTTGTGGCGGCGGGGCCCACGGCCGCGGCTGCTGCTGCGGCGGGGGCACCCGCTCCCGCAGAAAATCGTCGTCTGCGTTCATCGGCTCCTCGAGGCATACGGCAGCGGCACGGCCGGGTGGCCCAACAACTGTGCAGCTTAGCCGCGCAGGTGCCCATCACCGATGAGCCCAGCCCTAACGACCGAGTCGAGCGTGCGCCCGGCCTCAGCAGTCGTAGTAGAGGGCGAATTCGTAGGGGTGGGGGCGCAGGTTGATGGGGGTGATTTCGTTGTCGCGTTTGTAGTTGATCCAGGTGTCGATGACGTCGGGGGTGAAGACGCCGCCTTCGGTGAGGTATTCGTGGTCGGCTTCGAGGTTGTCGATGACTTGGGCCAGTGAGGTGGGTGCTTGGGCGATTTGGGCGGCTTCGTCGGGGGGCAGTTCGTAGAGGTCTTTGTCGACGGGGGCGGCGGGTTCGATTTTGTTCTTGATGCCGTCGATGCCGGCCATGAGCATGGCGGAGAAGGCCAGGTAGGGGTTGCCGGAGGAGTCGGGGCAGCGGAATTCCAGGCGTTTGGCTTTGGGGTTGGTGCCGGTGATGGGGATGCGTACGCAGGCGGAGCGGTTGCGTTGGCTGTAGACGAGGTTGATGGGGGCTTCGTAGCCGGGTACGAGGCGTTTGTAGGAGTTGATGGTGGGGTTGGTGAAGGCCAGTAGTGAGGGTGCGTGGTGCAGGATGCCGCCGATGTAGTGGCGGGCGGTGTCGGACAGGCCGGCGTAGAACAGGGTGTGCCGGTTTGCCAGAGGGATTGGTGGACGTGCATGCCGGAGCCGTTGTCGCCGAAGAGGGGTTTGGGCATGAAGGTGACGGTTTTGCCGTGGGCCCAGGCGGTGTTTTTGATGAGGTATTTGAAGAGCATGAGGTCGTCGGCGGCGTGGAGCAGGGTGTTGAATTTGTAGTTGATTTCGGTTTGGCCGCCGGTGCCGACTTCGTGGTGGCCGCGTTCGACGGTGAAGCCGGCGTTGGTGAGGTTGGTGGACATGACGTCGCGGAGGTCGACGTATTGGTCGTTGGGGGCGACGGGGAAGTAGCCGCCTTTGGGGCGGACTTTGTAGCCGAGGTTGGGGGTGCCGTCGGGTTCGGTGGTGCGTCCGGTGTTCCACCAGCCTGAGGCGGCGTCGACTTTGTGGAAGGTGCCGTTGATTTGGGAGTCGAAGCTGACGGAGTCGAAGATGTAGAACTCGGCTTCGGCGCCGAAGTAGGCGGTGTCGGCGATGCCGGTGCTGGCCAGGTAGTTCTCGGCTTTGCGGGCGATGTTGCGGGGGTCGCGTGAGTAGGGCTCGCGGGTGAAGGGGTCGTGGACGAAGAAGTTGAGGTTCAGCGTCTTGGCCGCCCGGAACGGGTCGATCTGCGCGGTCTCCGGGTCGGGCAGTAGCAGCATGTCGGATTCGTGGATGGACTGGAATCCACGGATCGATGATCCATCGAAAGCCAGCCCGTCTTCGAACACGCTCTCATCGAATGCTGCGGCCGGGATGGAGAAGTGCTGCATTACTCCGGGCAGATCGCAGAATCGAATGTCGACGTACTCAACCGACTCGTCGGCGATCAGCTTGAAAAGGTCGGCGGCCATCTTTGGTCTCCTTCGCGTTAAGACAGCCAAACGATAGGTAGGGCACATTTCCTGGACATCATCCGGTTATTGCGTCGGCGTAACACAACCCTCACCGCAGGCCCGCTGTCCAGCGAACTAGCACGCTAGGTAGGTAGGGGTATATCGTGGCGTTGCCTGTCGAGATTTTTCAGGCAAGAACGCCGTTCAACGTCGCACGGAACATCACCTTGACCGCTGGTCCATCGGGCCCGCGGGCAAAGACGTGCGAAGGGTCAGGTGCGATGGCGCCCAGTCGGGTGGGGCTCTACAACCCCGCGTTCGAGCATGACGCGTGTGGTGTGGCCATGGTGGTCGATATCCATGGCCGGCGCAGCCGCGACATCGTCGACAAGTCGATCACCGCGTTGATCAATCTGGATCATCGTGGCGCCGCAGGAGCCGAGCCGAACAGCGGCGACGGCGCCGGAATCCTGATCCAGATTCCCGATCTCTTCCTGCGCGCGGTGACCGATTTCGAGCTTCCGCCCGAAGGCAGCTACGCCACCGGTATCGCCTTCTTGCCACAGTCGGCCAAAGAATCGGCGGCCGCGTGCGTCGGTTTGGAGAAGATCGTGGAGGCCGAGGGCCTGCAGGTCCTCGGCTGGCGTGAGGTGCCGATCGACGACTCGTCCTTGGGCGCGCTGGCGCGAGACGCCATGCCCACCTTCCGCCAGCTGTTCATCGGCGGTGCGTCTGGCATGGCTCTGGAGCGCCGCGCCTATGTGGTGCGCAAGCGCGCCGAGCACGAGCTGGGCAGCAAGGGCCCCGGCCAGGACGGTCCCGGCCGGGAATCGGTGTACTTCCCCAGCCTGTCCGGCCGGACCATGGTCTACAAGGGCATGTTGACCACGCCGCAGCTCAAGGCGTTCTATCCCGACCTGGCCGACGAGCGCATGCAGAGTGCGCTGGGCATCGTGCATTCCCGGTTCTCCACCAACACCTTCCCATCGTGGCCGCTGGCCCACCCGTTCCGGCGGATCGCCCACAACGGGGAGATCAACACCGTCACCGGCAACGAGAACTGGATGCGCGCGCGCGAGGCGCTGATCCGCACCGACGTGTTCGGTGCCGGACGTTCCGGGGGCGCGAAAAGCACAGTCGACAAGCTGTTCCCGATCTGCACACCCGGTGCCTCCGATACCGCACGGTTCGACGAGGTGCTTGAGCTGCTGCATCTGGGCGGCCGCAGCCTGCCGCACGCGGTGCTGATGATGATTCCCGAGGCCTGGGAACGCCACGAGAGCATGGACGCGTCCACCCGAGCTTTCTACGAGTACCACGACTCCCTCATGGAGCCCTGGGATGGCCCGGCCTCGATGACGTTCACCGACGGAACCTTGGTGGGCGCAGTGCTGGACCGCAACGGTCTGCGCCCGTCGCGTATCTGGGTCACCGAAGACGGTCTGGTGGTCATGGCATCCGAAGCCGGGGTGCTGGATCTGGACCCCGCCACCGTCGTACACCGGCAGCGACTGCAGCCGGGCAAGATGTTCCTGGTGGACACCGCCGAGGGGCGGATCATCTCCGACCGCGAGGTCAAATCCACCCTGGCCGCCGAACGGCCTTATCAGGAGTGGATCGACGAGTCTCTGATCGGCATCGACGAGCTGCCTCCCGGTGACGCCCCCCGAATGGAACACCACCGGGTGCTGCTGCGCCAGCTGATCTTCGGCTACACCTACGAAGAGCTCAATCTGGTGCTGGGTCCGATGGCCCGCAGCGGTGGCGAGCCGATCGGATCGATGGGCACCGACACTCCGGTGGCGGCGCTCTCCGCGCGTCCGCGGCTGCTCTACGACTACTTCCAGCAGCTGTTCGCTCAGGTCACCAACCCGCCGTTGGACGCCATCCGCGAAGAGGTGGTCACCAGCCTGCAGGGTGCCCTGGGGCCCGAAGGTGACCTGCTCAACACCGAAGAGCCCACCTGGCGGCAGATCGTGCTGTCCCAGCCGATTCTGAGCAACGCCGAACTGGCGAAGCTGGTGAAGCTGGACCCGGAGCAGCAGATCGGATCCCGCGGCCCGCACGGCCTGTCTACGGCGGTCATCAGCTGCCTGTACCCGCCCGCCGCCGGCGGCGCCGGGCTGCGCGCAGCGCTCAAGCAGGTGTGCGCGCGCGCATCGGAGGCGATCGCTGAGGGCGCCAGCTTCCTGGTGATCTCCGATCGGGAGTCCGACGAGACGATGGCTCCCATTCCATCGCTGCTGGCCACGGCCGCAGTGCATCACCACTTGGTCGCCGAGCGGACCCGCACCAAGGTCGGCTTGGTCGTGGAGTCCGGAGACGCCCGCGAGGTCCACCACATGGCCGCGCTGATCGGGTTCGGCGCTGCCGCCATCAACCCCTACCTGGCGTTCGAGTCGGTGGAGGACATGCTCGACCGGGGAGTGATCGACGGCTTGCAAGGGCCCCAAGACCGCGAGAAGGCGTTGTACAACTACGCCAAAGCGGCCTCCAAGGGTGTGCTCAAGATCATGTCCAAGATGGGGATCTCGACGCGGGCGTCCTACACCGGAGCCCAGCTGTTCCAGCCCATCGGGATCTCCCAGGACGTTCTCGACGAGTACTTCACCGGGCTGTACTGCCCGATCGGTGGAATCACGCTCGACGACATCGCCGCTGACGTGGCTGCCCGGCACGGGCTGGCCTATCTGGACCGCCCGGAGGAGCGGGCCTACCGCGAACTGCCGGTCGGCGGGGAGTACCAGTGGCGTCGCGAGGGTGAGATCCACCTGTTCAACCCCGAGACGGTGTTCAAGCTGCAGCACTCCACCCGTACCGGCCAGTACGCGGTCTTCAAGGAGTACACCAAGCTGGTCGACGACCAGAGCGAACGTTTGGCCACGCTGCGCGGCCTGCTGCGATTCAAACTCGGCGAGCGCCCACCGGTGCCCATCGAAGAGGTGGAGCCGGCCACCGAGATCGTCAAGCGGTTCGCCACCGGTGCCATGAGCTATGGATCGATCTCCGCCGAGGCACACGAAACCCTGGCAATCGCGATGAACCGGATCGGCGGCCGGTCCAACAGCGGTGAAGGCGGCGAGCACCACAGTCGCTTCCTTCCCGACGCCGACGGCTCGTGGCGGCGCAGCGCCATCAAACAGGTCGCCTCGGGACGCTTCGGTGTGACCAGCGAGTACCTGGTCAACTGCACCGACCTGCAGATCAAGATCGCGCAGGGCGCCAAGCCCGGCGAAGGCGGGCAGCTTCCGGGCAACAAGGTCTACCCCTGGGTCGCCGAAGTCCGTCACGCCACCCCGGGTGTCGGGCTGATCTCGCCGCCGCCGCACCACGACATCTACTCAATCGAGGATCTCAAGCAGCTGATCCACGATCTGAAGAACGCCAACCCCGAGGCCCGCATCCACGTGAAGCTGGTCGCCGAGAACGGCGTCGGAACGGTGGCGGCAGGTGTGTCCAAGGCGCACGCCGACGTGGTGCTGATCTCCGGCCACGACGGCGGCACCGGCGCCGCGCCGTTGACTTCGCTCAAGCACGCCGGAGCGCCCTGGGAGCTGGGACTGGCTGAAACCCAGCAGACCCTGCTGCTCAACGGACTTCGGGACCGGATCGTGGTTCAGGTCGACGGTCAGCTCAAGACCGGTCGCGACGTGGTGATCGCCGCGCTGCTGGGCGGCGAGGAGTTCGGCTTCGCCACCGCACCGTTGGTGGTCTCGGGCTGCATCATGATGCGGGTCTGCCACCTGGACACCTGCCCGGTGGGTGTGGCGACGCAGAACCCCAAGTTGCGTGAGCGCTTCAGTGGCCAGCCCGAGTTCGTCGAGAACTTCTTCTGGTTCATCGCCGAGGAAGTGCGCGAATACCTTGCCGCATTGGGATTCCGCACCATCAACGAGGCGGTCGGCCAGGTCAACGCACTGGACACCACGCTGGCCCGGGCCCACTGGAAGGCCCACCGGCTGGACCTCACCCCGGTTCTGCACGAACCGGATTCGGCGTTCATGAACCAGGGGCTGTACTGCACTTCCAGCCAGGACCACGGTCTGGACAAGGCGCTGGACCAGCAACTGATCGCCATGAGTCGCGAGGCTCTCGACTCTGGTACCCCGGTCCGATTCAGCAGTGCGATCTCCAACGTGAACCGAACCGTGGGCACCATGCTCGGCTACGAGGTCACCAAGGCCTACGGTGCCCAGGGGCTGCCCGATGGAACCATCGACATCACCTTCACCGGGTCGGCGGGCAACAGCTTCGGTGCCTTCGTTCCCTCCGGGATCACCCTGCGGGTCTTCGGTGACGCCAACGACTACGTCGGCAAGGGTCTGTCCGGTGGGCGGATCGTGGTGCGGCCGTCGTTGGACGTACCCGAGGGCTACGTGGCAGAAGAGAACATCATCGGCGGCAACGTGATTCTGTTCGGCGCCACCTCGGGCGAGGCGTTCCTGCGCGGGGTGGTCGGCGAGCGGTTCGCGGTCCGCAACTCCGGCGCGGTGGCGGTGGTCGAGGGTGTCGGCGACCACGGCTGCGAATACATGACCGGGGGCAAGGTTGTGGTTCTGGGACCCACCGGACGCAACTTCGCCGCGGGGATGTCCGGTGGTGTGGCTTACGTCTATGACCCGGATCGGGCGTTGGGCGGCCGGCTGAACACCGAGATGGTCGACCTCGACACATTCGACGATTTCGACGCCGACGACGTGGCCTGGCTGCGTGACATTCTGGCGGCGCATGTCGCTGCGACCGACTCGGTTCCCGCCCGCGAGATCCTGGCCGACTGGGCCAACCGTGGCAGGGACTTCGTCAAAGTGATGCCGCGCGACTACCGGCGAGTGCTCGTCGCGGTCGCCGAGGCGAAAGCCAGCGGCACAGATCCTGAGGAGGCGATTATGGCGGCGGCTCATGGCTGACCCGAGAGGTTTCATCAACATCCCCCTGCGGGTCCTGCCGGTGCGGCGCCCGGTCAGCGAGCGGTTGGGCGACTGGGATGAGGTCTACGAAGACTTCGCCGAGGACTCCGTGCGCGAGCAGGCCGGCCGTTGCATGGACTGTGGTATTCCGTTCTGCCACAACGGCTGTCCGCTGGGGAACCTCATTCCGGAGTGGAATGACTTGGTGCGTACCGGTCGCTGGCGTGAGGCCTTCGATCGGCTGCACGCCACGAACAATTTCCCGGACTTCACCGGGCGGCTCTGCCCCGCACCGTGTGAGCCCGCCTGTGTGCTGGGCATCAACCAGCCGCCGGTGACCATCAAGCAGGTCGAGTACGAGATCGTCGAGCGCGGCTTCGCCGAGGGCTGGGCTGACCCGATCCTGCCGTCGGTGCGCACCGGCAAGTCGGTGGCAGTGGTGGGTTCCGGGCCGGCCGGCCTGGCCGCTGCCCAACAGCTCACCCGCAGCGGACATTCGGTGACGGTCTTCGAGCGCGAGGACCGCATCGGCGGACTGATGCGTTACGGCATCCCGGAATTCAAGATGGAAAAGCGCATCCTGGACCGGCGGCTTGAGCAGATGACCGGTGAGGGAACGATCTTCAAGACCGGAGTCAACGTCGGGGTCGACCTGACGGTCGAGCAACTGCGCGAGGAGTTCGACGCCGTCGTGTTGGCGGGCGGCGCCACCGCCTGGCGCGACCTGCCGATCCCCGGCCGTGAATTCGACGGGATCTACCAGGCGATGGAGTTCCTGCCGTGGGCCAACCGGGTTCAGGCGGGCGATATGGCCGAGCCCCCGATCACCGCTCACGGCAAGAAGGTCATCATCATCGGCGGCGGTGACACCGGTGCCGACTGCCTGGGCACGGCGCACCGCCAGGGCGCCACGCACGTGCACCAGTTCGAGATCATGCCGCGCCCACCGGAGACGCGTGACCCCTCGACGCCGTGGCCCACTTACCCCTTGGTAATGCGGATCACGTCGGCTCACGAAGAGGGCGGTGACCGGGTGTTCTCGGTCAACACCGAGGAATTCACCGGTAAAGACGGCCGCGTGACCGGGTTGCGCGCGCACGAGGTGCGTCGCCAGGGCGGTGGTTTCGAGAAGGTCGAGGGCACGGACTTCGAGCTCGAAGCAGACCTGGTGCTACTCGCGATGGGATTCGTCGGGCCGGAACGTGCACCGCTGTTGGCCGACCTGGGCGTCGAGTTCACCGATCGCGGCAACGTGGCACGTGACGCCGACTACGCCACCGCGGTACCGGGTGTCTTCGTCGCCGGGGACATGGGGCGTGGTCAGTCCCTGATCGTGTGGGCGATCGCCGAGGGACGTTCTGCAGCGGCCAGTGTGGATCGTTACCTGATGGGTCGCACCGCCTTGCCGTCGCCGATCGTCTCGACGGCCGCTCCCATTCGGTAGCGGCCGTCGGCGAGGCGATCAGCGCTGCGGGCTGCGTCGTGGCGCGAGCAGGAGTCGGGCCGCCAGGTCCAGCAGGTAGCCGAGCGCACCGATGACGGCGATCACCGCGACCACCGATGCGTAGTCGAGCTGGTCGCGGGCGTTGAGGATCTGGTACCCCAAGCCGGAACGCACACCGAGCATTTCGGCGGGAACCAAGACCACCCAGGCGATTCCGAGGGCTAGCCGCAGACCGTTCTGTACCTGCACGCGCACCGCCGGCAGCACCACTGCGGTCAGCTGCTCGACCCGGCTGGCGTGCAGCGACCGTGCGACATGCAGGTATCCGGGATCGATCGCGTGGACACCGGCGACTGTTCCGAGCAGCACCGGCCAGACTGCGGCGACGGCGATCAGGAAGATCACCGGCTGGCTGCCGATGCCGAACACCGCCACGGTGATCGGGGTCCATGACAGCGGTGAGATCATCCGCAGGAACGCCACCAGCGGATTGGCCGCTCGCTCGGCGGTGCGGCTCAGGCCTATCAGCAGGCCGGTGGGGATGCCGATCAGCGCGGCGATCAGCAGGCCGATCAGCAGCCGGTAGAGGCTGACTGCGGTGTCGGTTGCCAACACCCCGCGACTGACCAGGTCGGCCAGCGCCCGGACCACATGCTGCGGGGCGGTCTGCCGCAGCAGTGACTGCGGGGCGCAGAGCACAGTGGTGGCGGCCCACCACAGCGTGACGGCGACGCCGAGGCTGGCAACCGGGGGCCATAAACGGGGCCACCACTGGGAGCCTGCGTTCGAGTCGGCGCCGGGAGCGGGCGGGTGACTGAGCTGCGCTGCGGTGGTGATCATGAGGCGTGCACCTGTTCTTCTCTCCTCAGTGAGGCGGCCAGACCGAATGCCGCGGGGCCGCCCTGCTGCGCCATCGCGGCTCGTACAAATTGATCGTCGACAAGTTCGTCGTGGACCTGAGCAGGATCCAACCGCTCGAGGAATCGGCGGTCGCCGTCGATGACCGTCTCGTTCATGGCTTCGATCAGGCGATGGGTGAAACTGGCGAAGGGAAATGGGGTGAAGCCGAGCCGCTGGGGCTGCCAGTCCGGATGATTCAGCCGATACGGCGGATCCGGATAGGTCAATGCCAGCTGTACAGCGGGGACGGGTTGCGGCAGGTACTTGCCGCCCCCGAGGGCCTTGGCGGCGGCGATTCGATCGGCGTTCAGCAGCAGCTGCGCACCGACCACAGCGTCGGTGACGTGCTGGATGGCGTTGGGCCGCTGGGCGATCACGTCATCGCGGGTAATGAGCGCGCAGCACGCGTGGTCCCGCCAGACGTCGCCGAGGAAGGTGTGGATGTGTCCGATCTTCTTGATCTGGGCCACCGCGTTGAACGGGTCTGCGACCACGTAGCCTCCGATGGAGCGGTTGGCCAGCGCGGGCACCATGTCCGAGGGGCTCATCACGATCAGTTCCACTGTCCTTGCGGCGCGAGAAGCGCTGCGGCGCACCACCGGGCGCAGTCCGTGAGCACGCAGCAGCTGCTGCAACACGATGTTGTGAATGGACCACCAGAACGGAACGGCGACCTGGGTCCCGGCCAGGTCAGCCACCTCGGTGATGTGCGGAGCCACGGTCAGGGCGGAACCGTTGGTGTGATTCCAGCCCAACACCCGGACACCGCCGCCCAAGGCGTAACGCAGCTGGACTGCCATCGGCATCAGCAGGTGCACTACGTCCACCTTGCCGGTGACGAACGCTTCGCCCAGCGCGGCCCAGCTGCGGAACATCACCGGTTTGGCCGCGCTGACCAGGCCGGCCGGATACAGTGCGGCGCTGTGCGCCATCAACAGGGGCGCGGCGTCGGTGATCGGCAGATAGCCGATGCGCAGGGGCCCGCCGGTATCGGCGCCGCGACCGGCATCGGCACTGCGGGCCAGGTCGCCGAGTCCGAAGATACCGCCGGCCGCCGCAGCTGCGGCCGTGCCGACCAGCAGACTTCGTCGGGAGAGGGTGGTCACGACCGCACTCCACCGACCACGCTGGTGCGGTCTGCGTCGTACTGGGCCAGAATCTCCTGCCGTAGATCGGCGTGGTCGACCATCCCAGTGCCTGCGACCTGCCACTGGTCGCGCAGCCGCCCATCAGAGCCGAGCAGGATCACTCGCTCGGCCAGCCGGAGCGCTTCGTCGACATCGTGGGTGACCAGGACGACGGTCACCCGCAGGGCGGCAGCCAACTGTGCCAGCCAGCCCTGCAGATCGGCGCGGGTGGTGGGGTCCAGAGCGCTGAAGGGCTCATCGAGCAGCAACAGCCGCGGGTTGGTGGCCACCGCGCGCAGGATGGCCACACGCTGAGCTTGGCCGCCAGACAGTTGATCGGGATAGCGCTCTGCCAGCTGGTCGACGCCGAAGCGAGCCATCAACCCCGTGACCCTGCTCTGGTCGAAGTCCGCGCGATGAGCAGCGAATCGTTTTGCGTAGGAGACATTCTCGGCGACCGTGAGCCACGGCATCAGAAGTGGACGTTGAAAGACCACGCCGGTGCGGGGCCGGTTTCCATCGGAGTTCCAGGTGATGGTGCCGGCGTCCAGTGCCTCCAGGCCGGACAGTATTCGCAGCAAGGTGGACTTGCCGCTGCCGCTGCTTCCGAGGACCGCGACGAACTCGCCTTCGCCGACCGACAGGTCCAGGTCGCGGAGTACGGAGACTGCACCAAAATGCTTGCTGCCCTGGGTTATACGTACCGACTCAGTTCCCACCGCAGTTGTCCTTCCGAGGGCGATTGAATGGGGAGAAATGCTGCTTCCCGGAAGCGTCGGTTGGCGGCGCTGCGGGTTGCGTAACCGGCGCCGCCGGCCAACGTGGATTCCAGCCGGGTTGCCGCCAGCGCGGTCGTGGCCCCGTCGAGGCGTAGCCGAATGACTTCGGCCACTCCTGCCGAGCGTGAGCGTCCGGCCAGTGTGAACAGCGACTCGCGCAGTCGGCGAAGTTCCGAGCTGACCTCGGTGAGTTCGCTGCTGAACTGCCCGGCGAGCGCGCCGCCGGCTCGACCGGCACCCTCGAGTGCCGCTGCGGCCACCCCGACGCAGAAGGCGGTCTGCAACAGGAGAAAAGTCGGCCTGATGGTGCTGACGAAAGAGGCCAGGTCGGTGGTGAGCACCTGCTCGGGCCGGACCTGGACGTCATCGAGGTGCAGCGACGTCGATGCAGTTGCGCCTAGGGCCATCAGGTCCGGTGGTGGATTGGCGGTGATGCCAGGGGCATTCGCATCTACCACCGCTACCAGCGTGGCGCCGTCCGGGCGGCGGGCCGGCAGTACGATCAACGAGTCCTGAAACACGTTGGACGCCCAGTGAATCGGTCCGTTGATCCGCAGGTCGTCCGGGGTGCCATCGGCGACGAGTGGAACCGGGCCCAGTCCGGCGACCTGTTTGAGGCCGGCCGCCATCGCCGTCACCCCTGCGCGGGATCCGCTGAGCAGCTCGTCCAGTCGGCCTTCGCGCGCTGCTGCTGGCGCATGCGCCAGGTAGGTCACCGCCATGGTGTGGGCCCATAGCGAGAACCCCACCGCCAGGCTTGCCGCCGCGGTGTGTTCGATCATGGACACCAACTCGGGAAGGCCGTCGTCTCGCAGGGCGGGCTCGAAGAAGTCGGCTGAGCCGAAGCGCGCCAGGTCAGCTCGGACATCCAGGGCGCCGGTGTCTAGCGCCTCGGCCCGTTCTGCGACTACCGCGGTCAGATCGGAGAGTGCGGTGTGCACCAGGTGCACCGGCGTGCTCACCGCTGCTCGCCTTCCAGGTGATGCAGTCGGTCGATGGGAGTGGTGACGGCCTCGCGAGCGCGGCGAACCGCGGTCTCGTCGGGGGCGTCGTAGAAGCAGAGGCACTTGTCCATGTCTTCGCGCACGTAGGTGCGCAGGAAGGTCACCTCGGGCACGTCGGCGTACTTCGGCGATTTGGCCTTCTTGCGGGCAAGGTAGGTGTCCATGTCCAAGTCGGCGGGCAGGTCCCATTCGACGAGGTAGCCCGCCTTGGGGCGCGCGGCCTTGAGTTCAGCCAGCTCGGCCCCCACGAGTCGCACCGGGTGCGGGCCGCTGGCCTCGGCCACCGACAGTGCTGTCGCGTCGACCGAGGGGGCTTGGCAGGAGGCGAATTCCGCGATGACAAAGGTGCGATGGTCGCCACCGGTTACCTGGGCTTCGATCAGTTCGCCGCCCTCGCGGTGGATGAGGGTGTCGAGTTCTTTGATGGCCCGGTCGGTGTCGGCGCGGTCGAGGCTCAGCGGTGCGATCTCGTAGAGATACAGGGTCATGGGGTGCGTCCTTTCGCCGTCGGATTGCTACGACGGTGCCAGCGCTAGACAACTCTGTCTATTGGGCGGACTGGGCTAATCTGCTGCCATGACACGCACGACCGGAGTGGGCCGGGGTCACGCACCGGACGGCCGGAGCGGAGTGCCTCCGGCGCAGCGGCTGCTTGATACGGCGACGGAACTCTTTGCAGCACAAGATATTCGGGAAGTAGGAATCGACCGGATCCTGGCCGAAGCGGGGGTCGCGAAGGCCAGTCTCTACAGCCTCTACGGCTCCAAGGACGCGCTGGTGTTGGCCTATCTAAATGCTTTGGATCAGGCTGATCGCAAGCGCTATCACTCGGGTGCGGCTGCCCTGAGCGATCCCGTCGACCAGATCCTGCTGTTCTTCGATCTGGCGTCCGCAGCGGCCAAGAAGCGTCGCTACCGCGGTTGTCTGTACGTCAACGCGGCCGGCGCCTATGCGGGAACCGAGCTGGAGCCGGTGGTCGACCATCGCCGCTGGATGCATGCGACGTTGGCGGGACTACTGGCGCAGGCCGGCGTCGTCGACCCGCAGGAATGTGCGGGCGATCTGCAACTGCTCTACGACGGCGCGCTGGTCGGTTCCAAGGTTGAACGCTCGGTTGCGCCGATCGCCCGGGCCCGCCGACTGGCTGCCGATCGCATCGCCACACGAGCCCCGCACGCAACTTAAGTAACTTTTGTCACATCGGTCGGCGGGTCGGGCTGTGTTTGCCCTGCGGTAGGTGTCTAATGGTCAGCTATGTGATCCGCGTTAACGACGTGTTAACATGGTCCGCATTATTCCAATCTGGTCCGAGCCGGGGCGGGGGTCAGCGCCGTGTACATCAACTCGATATACCGCTACCGGATGGGCCGTATGGCCTGGTCGCTGCTGCGCCATCCGCGCAGAAGTCGGGAATTCCCCGCTAAGCACGAACGATTGATCACCGCCGACGAACTCTTGCGCTTCGCTACCTAGGCGCCGCCCGGACCGCGGGAGCGGATCTTGAGGCTCTCGGTGGAGAGTTTGCTGACCGCTATCTGCTCGGGGTCGGGGCCAGCAGCCCAGAGTCACGGATCGCTTCCGCCAGAGGTTCCAGCACTGCAGGATCATGCGGTGCGGGCAGATAGACGATCGCCAGATCCAGGCCCTCGGCCCCCAGCGCCGCGGCATCGTCGATCACCCGGTGATAGTCGAGGGCGGGCTGCAGCCGCAGGTGCGCCGATAAGGTGATCTGCTTCGGGTCGCGTCCGATGTCGGCGCAATGGGCGGCAAGCACTTCGCGTTTGCGGGCAAACTCGGCGGGGGTGCCGCCGACGAAGTTCCAATGCTGGGCGTACTTCGCGGTGATCTTCAGGGTGCGCTTCTCCCCGCTGCCGCCGATGCAGATGGGCGGATGGGGTCGTTGCGGGCCCTTGGGTTCGTTGCGGGCATTGGCGAGTTGGTAGTAGGTGCCGGAGAACGTGGTGGTCTCGGCACTCAACAGGCCGATGAGGACTTGGCAGGCCTCCTCGAAGCGGTCGAAGCGTTCGCGGATGCTGCCCAATTCGATTCCGTAGGCGCCCGATTCCTCTTCATTCCAGCCCGCGCCGATACCCAGTTCGAGTCTGCCGTGGGAAATGATGTCGAGGGCAGCAGCCATATTCGCCAGGACGGCCGGGTGGCGGTAGTGGATCCCGGTCACCAGGGTGCCCAGCCGCAGCCGAGTGGTGGCCTGGGCCAACGCGGTGAGGGTGGTCCAGCCTTCCAGGCATGGCCCGGTCGGGTCGGCGAAGATCGGGTAGAAGTGGTCGAAGGTCCAGCCGGACTCGTAGACGTCGATGGCGTCGGCGGTACGCCAGACGGCCAGCATGTCGTCCCAAGTGGTGTTTTGGGGTGAGGTTTTGAATGCGAATCGCATCCAGCCGAGCTTAGCGGCGACCGCGAGGTCGGCGGAGCCGGCCGTGGCCGCAGTAGGCTCACCCGGTGGTCATGAATCTGGACATCGACACCAAGGTGACGTTGTTGTCGGCGGGCCTGATCTTTCTGTTCGCGCTCGTGCTGGGCGTGTGGAAGCACCACCAGATCGCCACTTCGGATACCGGCCAGGCGCACGTCTATGTCGATATTGCGTATCGGGCGGCGCTGCTGTACTCCCTCGCGACTTTGCTGGTCGCGGTTTTCGTTGAGCTCAGTGCTTGGCCTACCTGGGTGAACATGACCGCGGCCATGGTCATCGTGTTCTTCTTCGTCGTCGCGATCGGCAGCTACATGCTGTACGGCGCCCTACGTGGGACCGATAAGCAGTTCGGGCGGCTTGGCTGGCGGTTGCACGTCGGCATGGCGATCCTGGTCATCGGGGAGGTCGGCGGATTTGCGGTCCTGCTGGCCGGTTTCGGCGTCGGAGGATTTTGAAGTCGCCTGAGCGCGGCCGGCGTCAGGCGGCTTCGCCGTAGATGCTGCTGACCCAGATGTGGGTGAGGGTATCGACCACCCGGTCATGGGGAACGGACGGTTCTTCGGCGACCAGTGCGGCCATCATCGTGCGCTCGTTCATCTGATTCAACGAGGTTGCGAGGTCCAAGGCTGGGATGGTGTTCGGCGCAGCGCCGCGGCCCCGTTCGGCGGTGATCATCGCGGCGGTCTGTTCGATCCACCGCTGCATGAAGCCGTTCCACATCGACCGGAACTCTGGACTGGTGGCCAATGCCTCGGTGCCGGCCCGGGCGATTGCGCGATGCGAGCTGAAGGCGATGAAGAACGCCTTGATGCCGCTGCGCCACACCCGGCGCGGATCGTTGGGCAATCGCTGCACCGCCCCGACGAACTCCGAATCGGCCGCCGCGATCATCGGCTCCAGCAGGGAGAGCAGCACCGCATCCTTGGATTTGAAATAGAAGTAGAACGTCGGCCTCGAGATGCCGGCGCCCTTAGCCAGATCATCCACGGAGATCTCACTGATCGGACGCTGCTCAAGCAGTCGTTCGGCGGTGGTGAGGATCGCCGACTCCCGATCGTCGCCGGACGGCCGGGTCGGGCGGCGTCCGTGACGGGTCGAATTCGGGCTGGCCACGAGCGTTACTTTACACGACGTCGATTTAATCAACAGGGTGTTGACCATCTCGACACACCGTTGATAACCTGGCGGCATGACTGAACACCTCGACGTTGTGATCGTCGGCGCCGGCATCTCTGGTATCAGCGCGGCCTGGCACCTGCAGAATCGCTGCCCTAACAAGAGCTACGCCATCCTGGAGAGCCGGGAGAATCTCGGCGGCACCTGGGACCTGTTCAAATACCCGGGTATCCGCTCCGACTCCGACATGTTCACCCTCGGATTCCGATTCAAGCCCTGGCGCTCGGCCCACTCGATCGCCGAGGGGCCCGACATCTGGAACTACATCAACGAGGCCGCCGTCGAAAGCGGCATCGACAAGCACATCCGTTACCGACACCGGGTGGTCGCGGCGGACTGGTCCGACGCCGACAATCAGTGGACGGTCACCGTCGACAACAACGGGACGCAGGAGCAGATCACCGCATCGTTCGTGTTCGCGTGCAGTGGCTACTACAACTACGAGAAGGGCTACGCGCCGGAATTCCCCGGAGCCGACGAGTTCACCGGGACCGTCGTCCACCCGCAGCACTGGCCGGAGGACCTGGACTACACCGGTAAGAAGATCGTGGTGATCGGCAGTGGCGCCACCGCGGTCACGCTGATCCCCGCACTGGCCAACTCCGGGGCCGGACATGTCACCATGCTCCAGCGTTCACCGACCTACATCGGCGCACTGCCCCTGGTCGACCCGGTCGCGGTCCAGGCCAACCGCTTCCTGCCGCAGAAGGCCGCTCACTTCGTCAACCGCTGGAAGGCCATCGGTTTCAGTACCTTCCAGTACCAACTGGCGCGCGCCTTCCCGCAGTACATGCGCAAGACGCTGATGACCATGGCCAAGCACCGGTTGCCGGAGGGCTACGACGTCCAGAAGCACTTCGGCCCGCGGTACAACCCCTGGGACGAGCGGTTGTGCCTGGCCCCCAACGGCGATCTGTTCAAGACCATCCGTGATGGCAAGGCCGATGTCGTCACCGACACCATCAAGACGTTCACCAAGAATGGCATCCTGCTGGACTCCGGGCAGGAACTGGAGGCCGACATCATCATCACCGCAACCGGGTTGAACATGCAGCTGTTGGGCGGCGCGACGTTGCTGCGCAACGGTGAGCCGATCGACCTGCCCAAGGCGATGACCTATAAGGGCCTGATGTTCTCCGGTGTGCCCAACGCCGCGGTCACCTTCGGCTACACCAATGCCTCGTGGACGCTCAAGGCCGACCTGGTCTCGGAGTTCGTCTGCCGCGTCCTCAACTACATGGACGCTCACGGCTTCGACCGGGTCGAACCGCAGCACCCCGGTTCCGCGATCAAGGAGGAGCCGTTCATGGACTTCAGCCCCGGCTACTTCCGCCGTGCGATGGATGAACTACCCCGATCGGGATCCGAGGCGCCGTGGCGGCTCAAGCAGAACTACCTGCTGGACCTGCGGTTGATCCGGCACGGCAGGGTCGACGAGGAGTCGCTGAAGTTCAGCAAGCATCGTGCGCCGGTGAACGCCTAACCGCGTTCCGGCCAGTAGTAGGAATCGGGGTAGGGTCGGGCGCCGAACAGGGCGGTCCCGATCCGCACCTCGGTGGCGCCCTCAGCGATAGCCAGCGCGAAGTCGCCACTCATCCCCATCGACAAGCGCGGCAGGTCGTGGCCGTGTGTGGCGGCGGTATCCCGTAGCTGCCGCAATCGGCGGAAGCAGCCTCGGATCGTTGCCGGGTCGTCGGTATTGATGGCCAGCGTCATCAGGCCGCGCACATTCAGGGTGGGGTATGCGGCCAGTTCGTCGAGAAAGGGCAGCAGCTGCGCGGGGTCCAGACCGTACTTGCTGGGCTCATCGGAGGTCTTGACCTGAACCAGCACGTCGATGACGCGGTTCTCGGCGCGCAGGTGCCGATCCAACGCCACAGCCAGCCGGGATCGGTCCAGCGACTGCACCTCGGCAGCCAGCCGCGCGACCACACCGGCCTTGTTGGTCTGCAGGTGCCCGATCATCACCCAGTCGATCCCGCAGTCCGCCAGGGGTCCAGCCTTATCCTTGATCTCCTGGACTTTGTTCTCGCCGAAGCGGTGTAAACCGAGTTCGACGGCGTCCCGGATCAACTCCGGAGCGAAAGTCTTACTGACCGGCAGCACACTGACTTCGTGTGGCGAACGCCCCGCGGCCGTGCACGCGTCGTCGACGCGTGCACGCAACAGGTCCCAGCGCTGCCGCAGGGTCTCGGCCATTCGCGGTGGTCCTAGACGACGACGATGCCGTCGTCGTCGCTGTGGGCGACCGCGCCTGGCACGAAAGTGACACCACCGAAGTCGAGCACGACGTCGCGTTCGCCCGCGCCGGTCTTGGTGCTCTTGCGCGGATTGGTGCCCAGCGCCTTGATCCCGAGGTCAAGGGTGCGCAGGGTCGCGGCGTCGCGGACCGCGCCGTGCACGATCAGGCCAGCCCATCCGTTGCCGCGGGCCAGCTCGGCGATGACGTCGCCGACCAGCGCAGTGTGCAGCGAACCGCCGCCATCGACCACCAGCACCCCGCCGTCGCCGGGTTCGGAGAGAACTGACTTCAGCAGGGCGTTGTCCTGGAAGCAACGCACCGTGGTGATCCGGCCGGCGAATTCCGTGCGGCCGCCGAGTTGGCGGAACTGGACGTCGCAGCTGAGTGCTTCGGGACCGATCTCGTCAACCAGGTCGGCCGTGGGTCGGAAACGTACGGCCACCGTCAGCCCCGGCGGGCGCGCCGCAGCCGGCGAAGCACCAGCAGCCCCAACACCCCGAGGATGCCGGCGGCCACGAGCGGGCCAGGCGAACGTCGAGCCGGCGAACTCGGCGGACTCAGTGGGTTGCGGGCAGTGTCCACGGTGGACTTCGCCTGGGCGGCGGTCTCCTTGGCGCGCTCAGCGAGTTGGCCCGCGCCGTTCGTGGATACGGGAGGAGCGGGCACGGGCGGCGCCGGGGGCGCACTCTTGGTGGGCGCCTTCTTTGCCGGCGCCTTCTTGACCGCCTTGGCGGGCGCCTTCTTCGCGGCGGCCTTCTTGGCGGGCGCCTTTTTGGCGGGGGCCTTCTTCGCGGGAGCCTTCGGCGGGGCCGGTGCAGCGGGATCGGCCGGCAGCTCGGCACCGGCCGGGGCAATCGGCTCGCGCGGGGCGGCGGATTCGTGGTCGGGCTGGCCTTGCGGTTCGGTCATACGACAGCTCCTCTGCGGGTTTTCGTCGCGGGCACCGGCAACGTTCCCATCATGCCAGCATCCACCAGCGGTGACCGCCGGCCAGAAATCAGGATCGCCGCCGGGTGAACCACAGACCGGCGCCCACGAGCGCCACAGCGCCGGCCACGAAGGGCCAAATCGGCAGGTCGCCCTCGGGGTCGGCGTAGCGGCGCGGCAGCGCGGGAGCCGCGTCGGGGCGGTCGGTGACCGGCGGTCCCGGTTCGCCGGTGCCGGCCACGGTCAGTTGGAAAGGCCACGACCCCGACACCACATGTCCGTCGGCGGAGGTCACCCGGTAGTGGACGGTGTAGGTCCCGGTCGGTCCCAGTGGACGAACCGCGACGCCCGCGGTGGCGCCGTCGACTCGTGTCTCCCCGGTGGACCACAGGTGCCCGTCGGGCCCGACCACCGTCATGGCGGCGAAATTGGCCTGCAGCTGCTCGTTGAAGACGGCGCTGACGCGTTCGGGACCGCGATTCAGCTTCGCGTCACGGGCCGGGTCCGTCGACACCAACACGGCATGCGCCGCGGCAACCGCCGGGAGTGCCACCTGCGTCAGCAGTGCGGCCAGCAGCAGCGCCGCCGTCACTGCGCCGCGGAGCGCCCGCTTCACGCCCGCCGCCTACCCAGGGCGATCGTGGCGGCCAATGCTGCGACCAACAGAGCACCGCCGCCGAGCAATCGTGCCGCGTTGTCGGCATGGTGTTCGCCGGGTTCGGCCACAGCCTCCGGAGCCGGGCCGGCGGAGACAGCCGGCTCCGGGTGGTGGGAGTGGTGGTGTTCGGATGCCGCGGTCGGGCCGGTCCCCAACTGCAGGCTGGGCACGGGGTGCTCAGCTTCACCGCCTCCGGGCGGGGGAGCCTGGTCCCAGCGGACTTCGGTGCCATCGGCATACCGCTGTGCCGAGGGAAAGCTCACTGTCTCGGCGTCGGGCAGGCGCATGGCGATCCGGAAAAGCCCGAACTGGTCGGCCCCGATCCCACTGCCGGCCGTGGCCGTCCATGTCACTGAGCGCACTGCGCCGGACTTGGCGTCACGGTCCAGCCGCGCCGTCCAGCCGGGTTTGGTCTCGGTGCGAGCCGAAGCGACATCGGGCAATGTCACTGTCAGTTCCGTTGTGGCAGAACCGGTCGGCGATTCGTTGGGGACCTCGAAGGTCACCATCGCGACTCCGCCGCGCACCGCGCCGGGACTGCTGGCATGTACATGCGCCCACACCGGTGCTGCGCCGGCCAAGGAGCCGACGGCGATCGCCGCGGACAGGGCGAGGGCGCGTATGTGGGTGCTCATGACGGGAGTCCCAGCCGGGCCATCAGATCCGCGTCGATCCCGTCGAGCTGGTCGCTGATCGAGGCGGAGGCCACTCTGCGCCGATCCCCCGGCATGGTCTCGATGGCCGTGACGGCTGTAGAGAGGTCCGAAAGCCGGTCGGTGATCGCTGCGACGAACTGTTTGGTCTCGGAGTCCTTGGGCTTGCGGTCGGCCACCAGGCGCAGCGTCTTCTCCGCTCCGGCGATCCGGGCCGAGAGCCGAGCGCCATTTCCGGAGAACTCGCCGATCTGCGCCAGCGGGACGCCGAGGCGCGCGGCCCGCTGTTCGTCGATCAGGCCGCGAACCGCCATTGCCACCCGGTATGCCACAGGAACGACAACCGGGGCCAGCATTCTGGTGACGACAAGGGTCCGGCGGACGCGCGCAGGTGACAGGATCCGGCCGTCGCGAGCGGCCTTGAGTTGGCTTTCGGCCGCCTTGCGGGTAGTGCGGTCGCGATTGCGCTCCGATCTGACCTGAGCCTTCAATGCGCGGGCATCTGCCCGCTGGGTGGCCTTGAAACGTTTCGCCTCACCCTTGGCGGCGAGCCGCGCCTCGAGCTTGGCGCCGGCTTTCAGCGCACGCGCTTCGGCGCGCCGGGTGGCGCGGCTCTTGCGTTTTGTGAACAGGCCCATCGCGGCCGCCTCCCGGAGTTCGCTGGAACCGATCACGTCACCCTAATCGCGACGCGAGCACCTCAGGCGCTGAGGTGCTCCTTGCGGCGGAGCTCATCGATGTGGGCCAGGACGTCTTCCTGGGCTTCGGGGGAGAGTCCGATGGCCTGGGTCGCGATGCGGCGTACCCCGGGATCGCGCACGCTGTCCAGCCACGCCAACTCGGCGTCGAGCTTGGTGTAGTAGGCGTCGTCGGTGAAGAAGTCGGGCTTGATCCGGAAGAAGTTGGCCAACGCGGCCATGGTCGCTGTGGACGGGTTCGTCCGGTTGCCGGAGCGAAGCTGCGAGAGGTATGGGGCCGACATCGTGACGCCCTCTGCTTTGAGTGCTGCGATCACCTCGGCGGACGTGTGAGGTCCTCGACCGGGCGGATAGACCACATCGAAAAGGCGGTTCAAGCGGACAGCGAACGTCGCGCTCATCGATAGGACCTCCAAGGGGGTAGGCAGGCGGTCGACAGCGCCCTGCCAATGTGAGAGCAGTAGCGCCTGGTGATTTGCTGATCATCGTAGCGATAGTTACCGACACAACCAAGGGTGTTTGCGTTGCGAACTCGATCTTGATGCGTGAGATCGGGTTTGCCGCAGTCTATTCGACGATTCGTAGAGATCGCTGTGCTCGGAATTTCTTGTCGCGCCTCGCACAATCCCACCGAAGCGGATCGGCTAAATGTTCCACCATCGTCGGCCATTTGGTCCCTATCGCTGGAAGGCGCTCCGGCGAAGTGAAGTTTGCACCGTCTACACTGCGGTCGGAGGGATTTGCTGCTGCGCGGTGGGACCCTCTCCGGCGGCCAGTCCGGAGCGGCGCAGCGAAGCGCGCCACAGGGCTGTGCCCAGTGCCATCGCCACCACGGCGACGATCGAGGCGATGGCCACCGGCCGCCAGTCGAGCGCCTCGTCGAAGAGGATCCACAGGCCGCACGACAGGAACAGCAGGCCGGCCGCGGTGTGCAGTAGGTGCTCGGGCAACCGGCGGTGGAGCACAGTTCCGGCCGCGATCGCGACGGCATCGGCCAGCACCATCCCTGCCGTTGCCCCCAGCCACACACCCAGCCAGTTTCGGTCACTGGCCAGTGCGACCGTCGCCAACATCGTCTTATCGCCCAACTCGGCGAGCAGTACCGAGGACACCACCGCCAACAGCACGAATCGTGGTTCGCGGATCTGGGTCTCGCCCGGGGTGGAGGTGATTCGCTCCCGCCACGTCCACGCTGCGAAACCGATGAACGCCACGCCGGCGATGGCGGAGATCGGTCGCGCCGGCAACGTCAGCCCCAGGAAGTGGCCCACTGTCACCGAGATGCCGTGGATGGCGAACGCCGCGATGGACACCCCGCCCAGCACGACCCACCAACGGTGTCGCAGCGCGTAGGTCAGGGTGATCAGCTGAGACTTGTCGCCGAGTTCGGCGAGGAACACCACGCCCAGGCTGATCAGCATGGCGGCAAACATGCGGGACGCCCTTTCCTCAGATCCGAGGCTAGTGACTCTCCGGCGCGGCCGCCACCGGGCAGCGAATTTCGGCGGCCCGAAACCGATGGCCGGGGAAGTCAGGGACGTGAATTGTGTTATGCGGCAAGCAACATAGCCAGGATGGCGGTGTCGGGATGGGCGACCGGGTCAACGCTGACCCGGCTGACCATGGACGTGACCGTGCCATCCGATTCCGCTTCGACCCACGCCGCCCGGTGCTGCAGGCCCAGGTAGGGCAGGCCTGGCAGCAAGACGCATCCGGACGCGGCGCCACGGCACTCCGGTAATGAGGGCACGGTCTCCGAGGGCGGGTGCAGCATCAGCAGCGCTGAGGGTTGGCGGCCGGCGAAATACCCCGGCGCTATCGCTGACTTGCCGGAGACAGTGCCTTCGGCCATCAGTAACCCCACGGTGCCTGGTCCGGGGTTGTCCGGGAGCTCCTCGCGCGTGCCGAACACTGTTGTGGTGGAGAGCAATCCGGGCAGAGAAGCGACCCGGACCGCGATACTCAGCAGCTGGGCCCACTCCTTGGTGGAATCCGGCCAGCGGCCGAAAACCACGAATCCGTGCAGTTGTCCACGGGAATGAAACGGGGCGACCTCAATCGCCCGACCGGACCCTGTCGTCTCCATCGCGCGCACCCTCCGCGACATTGTGGATTGGTGGCTGACTCGCCTTCCCGCATTTCAGCGGCGGGGCTATCTGGCAGCATGCGGCACCCGTACGGACGATTCAAGGGGACACGACGAGGGGGCCGATAACAAAACGGTGAAGAAACCCGGCGGTTCAGCGAGGCTCGCCGCAGGAGAGGCGACGCTGGAAACGCCGTAGACCACGATGGGGCGCCGCGCCAATGGCGCAACGCCCCACCGATGCCGACAGTGGCGGCTAGAAGATCAGACCCGAGGTCTTCGAGGTGGCCGCGGCGAAACGTGCCTGCACATCGGCCCAGTTGACCACGTTCCAGAACGCCTTGACGTAGTCCGCCTTGACGTTCTTGTACTGCAGGTAGAAGGCGTGCTCCCACATGTCGACCTGCAGCAGCGGGATGATGCCCAGCGGCACATTGGCCTGCTGATCGTAGAGCTGGAAGGTCAGCAGCTTGCCGCCCAGGGTGTCGTAGCCCAGTACCGCCCAGCCCGAGCCCTGCAGGCCGTTGGCGGCCGCCGTGAACTGCGCGCGGAACTTGTCGAATGACCCGAAGGCGTCATCGAGGGCCGCCGCCAACTCACCGGTCGGCTTGTCGCCGCCGTTGGGCGACAGGTTCTTCCACCAGATCGAGTGGTTGACGTGTCCGCCGAGGTGGAATGCGAGGTTCTTCTCGTTCAAGAAGATCGCGGCGTGGTCGTCGTTGGCGCGGGCCTCTTCGAGCTTGGCTACCGCGCTGTTGACGCCGGCGACGTAGGCGGCGTGGTGCTTGCTGTGGTGCAGTTCGTTGATCTGGCCTGAGATGTGCGGCTCAAGGGCTCCGTAATCCCAGTCCAAGTCCGGCAAGGTGTATTCGGCCACGGGGTTCCTTCCTTCGATAGGTACTGATCCGGTGTCGATCACCGATGATCATTGTCGACAAGCGTTGACGATCCAGCGGCGCCCCACTCCCGCCCGCGTTCGCGGCGCGATGGGACACCCTTCGACCACACTGCTCCAACACCGGGTGCACCGCAACAACGGGACAGGCTGACGTTCGGCGTACGCCGATGACAGCGTCCGGGCGGAGATTCAGGTCAGGACGAGCGCAAGCAGGAATGACAGCAGTACCAGGGCGATCAAGCCTGCGCGCAGCGATGCCAGCAGGTAAGCGCGCTTGTACGTCGATGATCCCGCATGCCAGCCCGCCGCCGCGGCGACGGATCCGGGTCCGATCGGGCTTGTCGTCATTCTCCTGCCCCCAACCTCACCGTGCGCCCACCCCCGTGAGGCGCATCACATCTGTTCTGTGACGGTGATCATAGCGGTTTACGCGCTCAGTGGAAAAATCTGACGGGATAACCCGGCTTACCTGCGGTGATGTGATCTTGACGCGTCGAACCGCGGAAGGGGAGTCACGCGCAGCTGGTTAGCGGATCAATCGATTTCGCTCGATGCTGTTAGTCGGTTTGCGCCGAGCTCGGCGCGTTATCCACAGCCGGGTTGCCTCTGGCCGTACATGAGCACATCACCCTGCCCGCAGCCCTGACGCTGCTTGTGGATAAGACTGTGGAAACTGTGGATAGCCGTTGGTAGCTGGCCCGTTCGCCGTTGGCCACCGGAAGTACCTTCGACGCCTCTCGCCAGAGCTGCGGCGGTCTGCTTCGCCGACCTTGCGGTCGCCGCTAGGCTGGTGCGGTGATCCAGGTGTGTTCCCGCTGCAACACGCGGTGGAACGTGCGTGAGCAGCAGCGGGGCTGGTGCCCGCGCTGTAACGGTGCGCTGTGGGCGCCTTTGACACCGGAACAAGAAGCTGAGCTGCAGCGGACCCAGCCGGGTCCGCCCGCAGCATCCGGGGGTGCGCCGCCGCGTCAGGGGCCGGGGTATCGCTGGATTGCCGTCCGGCCCGGTCCGCCACCGCCGCAGGGCCGGCAGCGGCGGCCGCTGGGGCCCACACCGCGTTACTCGGTGATGCCGCGCTGGACCCTGATGGGTGCGCCAGTTCGTGCTGTGGCCCAACCGAAGTCGGCAGAACGTCAGGCGCCCACGGCGCGCTCGCTGGAGCGTGCGCTCGGGGGCGCGGTCGCTGCGCTGGGCATAGCCGCTCTGATCCACGCACTGATCTACGTGTTGATGATCGTCAACCGCACCAGGCTGCTCAATCCGCTGCTCGCCGGCGGTGCGGTATGGCTGGGCCGGCTCGCCGGACTAGTCGCGATCATGGCGGTGGTCAACTGCGCGGTAGTGCTGACCAGGTGGCTGATTGCCCGCCGCGAGATGGCTTTCACCCGGGCGCATCTACCCGATTCGCGTCCGGCGCGGGCGGTATGGGCCGGGTGCCTGGTCCCGGTGGTCAATCTTGCTTGGGCACCGGTCTTTGTCATGGAACTGGCCAAGCGGGAAAACCGGCTGGCAGCGCTGCGTAAGACCATCGTGGTGTGGTGGGCGGTATGGGCGGCCGCCACTGCGGCCGCGATCTTCGCCACCGCCACAAGTTGGGCCGATGGGGCGCAGGCGATCGCCAACAACATGGTGGCCACAGTGGTGGCTTACCTGCTCGGCTTGGCGGCCGTCGTGACCGTGGCCCGCGTCGTCGAGGGATTTGAGCGGCGGTCGATGGGTCGGCCCGCCCAGCACTGGGTGGTGGTCCCTGACGGCAGAGACTCGGCCCCCGAGGTGCCGCCGCGCCCGATTGCCGCCGAGGCGGCGCAGCCGGAACTCGTCACGACACCGGCCCCGGCTCTTGAGCCCGACGGGCGTGAACCGGCAGCATAAGCCCATGACACCGGCCGGCGATGTCGTCTCGGAGCACCCGTTTGTGGTGGCACATCGCGGGGCCTCGATCGACCGCCCGGAACACACGCTGGCCGCCTATGACCTGGCCCTGCAGGAAGGGGCAGACGGTGTCGAGTGCGATGTGCGGCTGACCAGTGACGGCCATCTGGTCTGCGTCCACGATCGACGGGTCGACCGGACCTCAAGCGGGGCCGGGCTGGTGAGCGAGATGACGCTCTCGGAGCTGCAGCGTCTCGACTACGGCGCCTGGCACACGGGCGGGCAGCCGGGATCCCTGGGCGAGGGCGGCTTCGGCGACACCGGCCTGCTCACCCTCGACCAGTTGGTTGCACTGATACTGGATTGGCGCCGACCGGTCAAGATCTTCATCGAGACCAAACACCCGGTGCGCTTCGGATCGATGGTCGAGCGCGAGGTGCTCGCCTTGCTGCACCGGTTCGGCCTTGCCGCGCCGGCCTCGGCCTCACGCTCGCGGGCTGTGGTCATGTCGTTCTCCGCGGCGGCGGTGTGGCGCATTCGCCGGGCCGCCCCGCTGCTGCCGACGGTGCTGCTCGGCTCGGGGGCCCGCTACCTCGGTGGCGGAACGGCCACCACGGTGGGCGCCACCGCGATCGGCCCGTCGATCGAGACGCTCCGGGAGCATCCGGAATTGGTGGACCAGGCCGCCGCGCGCGGCCGCGCGCTCTACTGCTGGACCGTCGACCGCAGTGAGGACATCGATTTCTGTCGGGATATTGGTGTCGCGTGGATAGCGACGAATCAGCCCGCCCGAACCAAGGCGCGGTTGCGGGCGGGCTGATCGGCGGGCGAGGGGCTACCCGCCGGCGATCCGCGGCGCCCCGGCCTCTTGGCCCACCGTGATCTCGCGTGCGATGAAGTTCTCCAGCTCGAACAGGTTGTGCCCGGCGCGGTCGGCTATCCGAAGCAGACGGGTCATCAGGGCCACCTCCTCGACCTGTTCGCGCAGGAACCACTGCATGAACTGCTCGCCGAGGTGATCACCTTCGTCGCGGGCAACGCTGACCAGCCTGCTGATCTGCTCAGTGACAGTGCGTTCCTGCTCAAGGGTGAGGGCCAGAGCCTCGCGTGGGGCGTCGAAGTTGTTGCGCACCGCGTCGACCCCGGGAATTTCGACCCGGACGTCTCGGTCGAGTAGGTACTGCACCAGCATCATCGCGTGATTGCGCTCTTCAACGGCCTGGGTGTAAAAGAATTTCGCCAATTGCGGCAAATCTTCGGCATCGAAATAAACGGCAACCGCGATGTATTGCTGGGCTGCGGTGAATTCGTGGTAAATCTGCTCTTGGAGCAGTGCGTGGAATTTCGTCTTGTGGTTGTCGATCTCGCTCATGCTTGCCGATGCTACCCCTGGTCAGAGGGTGTATGCATCCAAGGTGAGGCTTACTCAGGTCAGCGTTGCCTAAGTAAAGATAGGGTTGGCTGAATTCATGCAGTGCCAATAGGTAATGAGGCTGGGCTTAATTGTCCAGGTCTAATGGAGGCGGGGCATCACGGCGCAATGCGTCGAATAACTCCGCGGCCGCGCCCTGGTCCCACAGCACGGCGTCACCCACATCGGACTCGATGAACCCACCGATGGGCACGGTCAGGTCGGTGGTCGGTCCGCGCAACGCCCAGCCCAGCGCCGCCAGGTTCGCCACGCCGGACCCGTTGTCCACGGTCACCGCGCGCGCGGCGGCGTGTGGCACTTGGTACCAGCGCAGCGGGTTGAGCCACACCGACGGATCGGTGACGCGAGCCAGCAGAGCCGACAGGAACTGTCGCTGGTGTGCCATCCGGTCCAGGTCGGCACGCGGCGTTGCCCGGCTGCGCACGTAGCCCAGTGCGGTTGCTCCGGTCAGCTTCTGGCAGCCCGCAGGCAGTTCAAGTCCGGCAAGTGGGTCGTCGATCGGCTCGTCCGGGCACAGCCGGACACCGCCGAGAGCGTCGACGAGCGCGGCGAAGCCGCCGAACCCGATCTCGAGGTAGTGGTCCATCCGCAGGCCGGTCGCCTGCTCCACTGTCTGGGTCAGCAGTGGCGCACCGCCCACGGTGAACGCCGCATTGATCTTGTCGTCGCCGTAGCCGGGGATGGTGACGTAGGAGTCGCGTGGAAGCGACACCACCGTTGCCGCAGAGTCCGATCCCGGTTCGGGCAGGTGAACCAGGAGGATCGTGTCGGTCCGTCCGTCGCCGATGTCGCCGCCAGTGCTCAGCTTCTGCTGGTCCCGAGGGCTGAGCCCGGCGCGACTGTCCGAGCCGACCAGCAGCCAGGTCGTCCCACGGCCCGGCGGCGGCCGATCCGGGTAGGCGGTGAATGCCGCGGTCCGTTGCAGCGCGGTGTCGAGCCAGGCCGCGCTGCCCAGCAGTCCCGCTGCCGCAAGCAGCACCACTAACGGTGCCAGGAGTGCGAGTCTCCGCGGCCAGGAGCGTCGTCGGGGCGTGGAGGGCGGCCGCGCGGGCGGCTGCGATCGGGGTGCCGGGTGCGGAGTCTGCGCCATGGGGCGCCGGACGGGTCCAGCGGCGGGCCGCGGAACCGCCCGGGGTCGTGGCGGACCCGGCGGGACGGGCCGGCCGTGGGAGTCGCGGTAGAGCAGCGGCGGCGGCTCACGACCCGGTGGCGGATGGTGCCAGGGCCGGCCCGGTCCGCGATCGCCGTTCACCTGCTCAATCTACGTATCGACGGGCGGCGTCGTTGGAGGGGCGCGTTGCAGGCCCAGCCCCGCCGATTCCGCGGATATCTCAGGTTTTATTAGTAATCTTCCGAGCAAATCGTTATCTTGATGCCCCCGTCACTCGCTGCAGCGAGCATGGAGAGAGGTCTACCGCAGATGATTCGTCAGCTCAGGGCTCAGCGGACACGTCGGGTTGCCGGGTTGGGAACAGCGGTGGGGGCGTTTCTGGCATTCGGGCTGACGCCGCTGGCCCCGGCGCCGGTGGCGGCCGCTGACGGCTTTGACGATGTGTTCGAGCTCGCACTGGCGCCGTTCGTTGAAGGGGCCACCGGCGGGCTCGACTGGAATGCGGTGTTCAGCCCCGCAGCCTGGAACACGTTCTTCGACCCGGCGCACTGGGATACCGCGTTGGCCGACCCGGCATTGGCGTTGCCGAACTTCGTGCTGCCGGACGCGACGACGTTGATGAACAACTGGGTGTACGCCCCGCTGTACACCGGTATCGACTGGTTGGTGAGCAGCTCCTGGATGGCCCCGATCGTTGACGGGGCCAACCAGCTCAGTGGCGCGCTGGGGCTGGGAACGATGATCGGTGACGGAGCTGTCGGCACAGCGGAGAACGCCGCGGGCGGCGCCGGTGGCTGGTTGTTCGGTGACGGTGGAGCCGGCTGGGACAACACCGCGGTCGACGGTGTCGGCGGCGCCGGGGGTGCGGCCGGATTCTTCGGCAACGGCGGCGCCGGCGGCGATGGCGGTGAAGGTGGTGCTGGCGGTGTCGGCGGATCCGGCGGCTGGTACATGGGCATCGGCGGTGCCGGCGGTGATGGCGGCGACGGGCTCAACGGTGGCATTGGTGGCGCCGGTGGCGCCGGCATCGGGTGGATGCTCGGCATCGGCGGTCACGGCGGCAACGGCGGCGACGGCAGCCACCTCGGCGGTAACGGTGGTGACGGCGGCAACGGCTCGATGTGGTTCGGCAGCGGCGGCGACGGCGGAGACGCCGGCAACGGCGTCTATCAAGGGCCGGGCGACCTGCCCGCGCTGGGCGGGGCCGGCGGGCTGGCCGGCTCCATGGGCACGCACGGCGCCGTCGGCCACTTCGGCGCTCTGGATGGTGCCCCGGCCAGGGCTGCGGCAGAACTGGGTACCGCCGGCCAGTGGATCGTCGACATCGACGGCCGGGTGGTGATCCTGCAAGGCGTCAACCAGGTGTACAAGTCGCCGCCGCTGACGCCGGGCGGCGACGGATTCGGCGACGATGACGCGGCGTTCCTGGCCGCCAACGGCTTCACCGCGGTACGGCTGGGCGTGTACTGGTCGGAGATCGAGCCGCAGCCTGGGGTGTACGACTTCGCCTACCTGGCCTCGGTCAAGGACACCATCGAGACGCTCAAGTCGCACGGCATCGTCAGCGTCATCGATATGCACCAGGACCTCTACAACGAGCAGATCGGCGGACACGGCGCGCCGGACTGGGCGACGCTCTTCAACCCTGCCGACAACGACAACACTCAGCCGTTCCCGTTCGCCTACGCGCTCAACCCCGCCCAGAACCAGGCGTGGGATGCGTTCTGGACCAACACGAAGGTAGACGACATCGGGCTGCAGAACTCCTACGCCCGGATGTGGCAGGTCACCGCCGACTACCTGGGTGGCACCCCCGGCGTGGCCGGCTACGAGATCATGAACGAGCCGTGGCCCGGCTCGCCGTGGCTGACCAGTTTCCTCGGCTTCCCGGCCTTCGACCAGCAGACATTGACGCCGTTCTACAACCAGGTGACGTCGGCGATCCGTTCGGTCGACTCGACCACCACGGTGTATTACGAGCCGAACGTGCTGTTCGGCAACGCGACTGCAGGCACCAACTTGGGTGCGGTCGACGACGACAACACCGTGTTCGCCTTCCACGACTACTGCATCTTCGACGCGCTGGGCGGTGGCACCGCCGCGGGCTGCTCGCTGTGGGACGGGATGATGATGGAAGGCGCGCAGCGCTACATCGACCGTTACGACGTGCCGGCGGTGGTCACCGAATTCGGTGCCACCCACAACATCCCCACCATCGCCAGCCAGCTGAACTCGATCAACCCGCGCATGTTCGGTTGGTTGTACTGGGGTTACACCAACGAGGCGGGGTCGTTGGTGCACGACACCAACCTGCCGCCGACCGGCGACAATGTGGATGAGCCGATCGTGGCGGCCCTGGCCCAGCCGTACCCGCAGGTAATCGCGGGAATCCCGAACGCGTGGTCGTTCTCCGGCGGCGTCTTCTCATTCAGTTACTCCACCGCCATGGCCGACGGCTCGGGCAGCTTCGGCGCCGGATCGGAGACCAAGATCTCCCTGCCGGAAATCCAGTTCCCCAACGGCTACCAGGTCAGCGTCACCGGCGGCCAGGTCGTTTCGGCGCCCAATGCTTCGGTGCTGGTGATCGAGTCCAACGCGGGCGCTGGCAGCGTCAGCGTCACGGTCAACCCCGTCGCCGGCGGCTAGCGAGGTTCGACGCAGGAGAGGCGAAGCTGGGCCGCCGAAGTGGGCTCGGGCGGCTAGCGAGGTTCGACGCAGGAGAGGCGAAGCTGGGGCGCCGAAGTGGGCTCGGGCGGCTAGCGAGGTTCGACGCAGGAGAGGCGAAGCTGGGGCGCCGAAGTGGGCTCCGGCGGCTAGCCAGGAGAGCCGAAGCTGGGCGTTTAGCGCAGCCAGCCCAATTTGGGGGCGAACAACGCGTAGCCCACGAATGCCACGCTGTCGATCAGGGCGTGGGCGAGGATCAACGGCCATAGCCGTCCGGTGCGCTGCCAGGCGTTGCCGAACACCAAGCCCATCACGATGTTGCCCAGCCCCGCCCCGAAGCCTTGGTAGAGGTGATAGGCGCCCCGGAGTACAGCGGAACAGGCCAGCGCCACCCGCGGTGAGATCCGCAGCTGCGACAGGCGCGTCAGCAGGTAGCCGACGACGATCACTTCCTCGGCAAGCGCGTTGGCGAATGCGATCACCACCAGCATCGGGGCGCGCCACCAGGCGTCATTGATCGCCGCGGGGATGACGTCGGCATTGAGTCCTAGGCTTCGTGCCACCAGGTACAGCCCCAGCCCGGGCAAGCCGATCAGCGCCGCCAGCCCGAGTCCGCCGACTACGTCGCCGCGGCGGGGCCACCCGTCCAGCCCGATGCGGGCAGGGCCCCATCCGCTGCGCCACAGCAGGTAGAGCGCCAACGCCCCCCAAGCGATCAGCTGGACCGCCCACGCGGCGTTGAGGCCGAAGTCGATCAGGTCGAAATAGGACCGGCGCGGATTGAGTGCGATGCGTTGGGCGCTGAGGTCGCGCAGCACCGCATCGGCGAGCTGCAGCACCGCGGTGACGGCGCTGAGCCCGTAGGTGACGGCCAGTACAAGGACGATCTCCAGGCGCAGTGCGCAGCGCTGGTCCTGTGGCTCGGTCACCTCGCCACGGTAGCCGCCTCGCCGGGGCGCGAATCGCCGCTGGTTCATGGCGGCGACCTGCTTCGCCCGGCTGCGCCGCGCTTGCAGTCGCCGCTAGCGCTCCAGGCGGCGCGCCTGCAGTCCGTTGAGGAAAGGGCAGCCCATCAGCGCGCGCACCGCCCGGTTCAGGCTCAATACGTCCTCGACGGGCTGCGGGAAGCTCAGCCGCACGTCGCGATCTCCGTCGGGGGCCTCCACCCGCAGCCACATGCCGTAGCGATCCACGGCCAGCGGGCGGGCCTGTCCGCGCCGAAGCTGCGGCGGCAGCTTGGCGGCGGCCAGACGGGCGACCATCTCGGGGTGCGCGGAGTCCAGATGCTGCAACCAATGCGCCTCGATTGCGCAGAACGGGTCGGGGCGCGCCGAGAGCAGCTCCCGGACGTCGACGGCCTCGGCGCCGGTCGCATCGGCCAGCACCGCCGACTCCGGAGTCAGGCGCAACAAGACGTAGTCGACGTCGGCATCACCGTCGTCGCGGGCGCCGATGTCGTGATGGCGGATCGCCGACCGCGGCGAGACGACCTGGAGAAGTGCCGGGTTCGGGTCAACCTCTGCGATTCGGTCAAGCAGCACCGCGATCTCGTCCTCGGGTACCGGGCGCAGCAGTCCGGTGATCCATGCCAGCGCACGGACGCGTTCGCGCAGCCGCAGCGGCGCGTGATCGGTCAGCTCGAGCATGGCCTGCACACCGGTGTCGGCGGCCGCCTCGGCGACCGGGTCGGCGAGGGGGATGGCCACCACCACGGAGCCGTCCCGCAGCAGGTGGCAGATCGGCGCGCTGACCGGCGCGGCATTGGCCGAGTCGGCGATCGCCACAAGGGCTTGCCCCCGGATGCAGGCGCTGCGAATCCGCTCGGCGGACGTCGGGACCATTGCTGCTGTGGTGGTTGCCATCGATCACCTTTCGAAGTGAGGTAAGGCTAACTTAATTTAGATGCCGCGGTGGGCGCAACAGGAAGGGTCCTTGCGTGTGCCGCCGGTGAGCCCGCCGACGGCCTGCGGCCGATAGGGTTGTCCGGTGACCCGCATCAGCTATCTCGGCCCGGCGGGGACCTTCACCGAAGCGGCGCTGCTCGCGTTGACCGGCGCCGGACGGGTTCCCGGTGCCGAGCACCAACCGGTCCCGGTCGAGAGCACCCCGGCCGCCCTCGACGCAGTGCGCAACGGCGCCGCCGACTATGCGTGCGTGCCTATCGAGAACTCGATCGAGGGCGGCGTGACGCCGACCCTGGACGCGCTCGCGGCCGGTTCACCGCTCCAGATTTTTGCCGAGACCACCTTGGACGTGGTGTTCTCGATCGTCGTCGCAGCGGACCGTGGACAGGACGACATTCGCACCGTGGCCGCCCACCCGGTGGCCGGCGCGCAAGTGCGTCGGTGGCTGGCTGAACACCTCCCCGGGGCGCAGACCGTGCCCGCCAACTCCAATGCCGCTGCCGCCCAGCAGGTCTACGACGGTGAGGTGGATGCCGGCGTGAGCACCGCGCTGGCGGCAGAGCAACGGGGGTTGCGGACGCTGGCCGCGGGCGTCATCGACGAACCCAACGCACGTACCCGCTTTGTGCTGGTCGGGGCGCCCGCGACACCACCTCAGCGGACCGGTGCCGACCGGACCTCGGTGGTGCTGCGGCTCGACAACGCGCCCGGGGCGCTGGCCGCGGCGCTGACCGAGTTCGGAAGTCGCGGAATCGATCTGACACGAATCGAGTCCCGCCCGACCCGCACCGAGCTGGGGACGTATCTGTTCTTCCTGGACTGCGTGGGACACATCGACGACGCGGCGGTCGCGCAGGCTCTGCAGGCGCTGCGTCACAGCTGCGCCGACCTCCGCTACCTGGGTTCCTGGCCCGCAGGCGCCTGCGGGGCGTCGTCGTGAGCGGGCGGCTGGTGCTGCTGCGGCACGGGCAGTCCTACGGCAACGTCGACCGCCGACTCGACACCCGTCCGCCGGGCTCGGAACTGACTCCGCTGGGCCGCGACCAGGCCCGGGCCTTCGCGGCGCAGGGGGCGCACCGCCCGATGCTGGTCGCCCACTCGGTGGCCACCCGCGCGGTTCAGACCGCCGCCGAGATCAGCGCCCGGCTCGGGGTGACCGCCCGGGCACTCGAAGGCATCCACGAGGTACAGGCCGGTTCGCTGGAGAACCGGAGCGACGACGACGCGATCGCCGAGTTCAACGCGATCTATCAGCGCTGGCACTCCGGCGAGCCCTCCCTAGCGCTGCCCGGAGGTGAGTCGGCCTCGCAGGTGCTCGACCGCTATCTGCCGGTCGTCACGGACCTGCGGCTGCGCTACCTGGACGACGACGACTGGACCGGCGACATCGTCGTGGTCAGCCACGGTGCGGCGATCCGCCTGGCGGCGGCAACGCTCGCCGGTGTGGACGGCAGCTTCGTGCTGGACAACCACCTGGAGAACGCCACGGCCGTGGTGCTGGCCCCGATCACCGATGGCCGGTGGAGCTGTGTGCAGTGGGGCTCGCTGACGCCGCCGTTCTATCCCGAACCCGATGCGGATCCCGTCGGTGACGCGTTGCGTTCCGACACCGACCCGATGGGCTAGGCGTGCTGGCGGGGGAGGGCTAGACCGCCAACGCGAATATCTGCGCGCAGCGGCAGCCGACCGCCTCGCAATCCAGGGCGAACGAGTGCGGCAGCACCGCGCCGGGGCAACCGTCCTCGGTGCATTCGGTCGCCTGGTACGCGTGGTGGATGAGTGAGCCGTGGCAGTGATCCAACCCCGCCCGGCAGTCTCGGCAGTGGTCGTCCATGCCTTGTTCTTAGCACTGCGCACCGACAGGGCGGCTTCGGCGCGCCGCGCCGGGTGGCGTCAGCCCCAGCCCAGCTCGTGCAGCCGCTCGTCGTCGATGCCGAAGTGGTGGGCGATCTCGTGGATCACCGTGATCCGGACCTCGTCGACGACTTCCTCATCGGACCCGCACATCTCCAGCAGCGCGTCCCGGTAGATCGTGATGGTGTCGGGAAGTGACCCGGCATAGCTCGAATCGCGCTCGGTCAGGGCCACGCCGTCGTAGAGCCCGAGCAGGTCGGGCTCCTCGGCGTTGCGGCCCTCCACCAGGATCACCACATTGTCGAAGGCCGCGGCCAGCTCGGCCGGGATCAGATCCAAGGCGTCGGAGACCAGCTCGTCGAACCGGCTGGGGTCCATCGCGACGCTCACCGTGGCTGGCTACCGGCGGGCAGTTGGTTGAGCCGTTCGGCGGGGATCGACGGCGGCGGGATCGGGGGCTGACCGTTGATCAGCAGCGGTCCGCGGGCGCTGTTGATCAGCGCGGCCCAGCCGCCGTTGCCCAGCGTGGCGCCCAGGCTGCAGGCCACTTCGCGGCTGCCCGCCGACCAGCTGGGCAGCGACACGGTGGCGTAGGTCAACGTCAGCGTCGTGTCGCGCAGCTGCACCGGGTCCAGGTAGGCGTCGGTGAGCCGGGTGCAGGAATCCTTGATGAACGCATCCTGCTCGGGTTCGGGGGGCAACGCATCAGGGAACTGTTCGGCCAGGTTGACCGTGCCGGTGACCTCTTTGGTGTGTGGTGCCGCGCAGTCGACGGGCACGTCGTTGGGTTGGTTGGTGGCCGGATCGATGCCCAGGCAGGTGCCCGGCGGCCACACCTTGGACTGGTCGATGTCGGCTACCTTGCCCACGAACGCCGTCTGTTGCCCACCTACCCCGGGGAGTTGCAGGCCGCACAGCATCCGGCGTTCACCGTGTTGCCGCCACGCACGTTCCCCGGCCCACAGCATGCTGGCGACGAACTTGCTGTGCGGGTCGAACTTGGCGCCGAGGTAGCGGCGCACCGACGATTCGCACTGTTCTTGGGTGATCTGCTCGATGCGGGCCATCGATGGTGGCGGAGCGTCGGGGCCGTATTCGGCTCCCGGGAACATCTTCATGTCGACCGGCCCGGCCACCTCGAACTTGTGCTCTTCGGCGCAGCTGACGATCGTCGCCGCGTCCAAGTCGTTCTCCGGCCAATTCAGGCAGTCACCCGCCACCGCGTGGTCGATCGCGTCGTTGCCCTTGACCGTGCCCAGGCCCAACCCCGGACCGGCGCCTTTGCCGCCGGCCCCCGGCACCGGCTCGGCGTTGAGCCGGCCCAGCAAGCCGCCGGGGCCGTCGCCGACGACCGGAACCACGGTGATGAGTCCGGCGATCAATAGCCCGCCCAGCGCGGTCAGCACCAGGGCGCGCCGGGTCGGGGCGGCGCGCAGGGTGCGCCGCCACGACACCCGCCTGGCGGGTGGATTCTGCTGGTCGGCTGCCTGTGACATCGGGTCCATTCTGACAGGCAGCCGCGGGTGCGTGACAAATGATGCGAAAGTGATGCCGCCGGCCAGGTTGTAGGGTTTTGCCGTGATCGACCTGAAGCTGCTGCGTGAAGACCCCGACCGTGTCCGCCGCTCCCAGGTGGCTCGTGGCGAGGATCCCGCCTTGGTGGATGCCCTGCTGGCCGCCGACAGCGCACGGCGCACCGCCATCGCGGCGGGTGACACGCTGCGGGCCGAACAGAAAGCGGCCAGCCGATCGGTAGGCGCGGCGTCGCCCGAGGAGCGGCCGACGCTCCTGGCCCGGGCCAAGGACCTGGCCGAACAGGTCAAGGCGGCCGAGGTCGCCCAGTCTGAAGCCGAAGCGGCTTTCACCGGGGCGCACATGGGAATCGCCAACGTCGTGATCGACGGGGTTCCCTCTGGTGGCGAGGACGACTTCGTCGTGCTGGACGTCGTCGGTGAGCCGCCGGCGATCGCGAACCCGCGCGACCACCTCGAGCTTGGTGAGGCGCTTGGCCTGATCGACATGGGGCGCGGCGCCAAAGTGTCGGGTTCGCGGTTTTATTTTCTGACCGGTCGTGGCGCACTGCTTCAGTTGGGCCTGCTGCAGTTGGCGGTGCGACTGGCGGTGGAGAACGGGTTCACCCCGATGATCACCCCGTCGCTGGTGCGACCCGAAGTCATGTCCGGCACCGGCTTTCTGGGGTCGCACGCCGACGAGATCTACCGGCTTGAGGCCGACGACCTCTACCTGGTGGGCACCTCCGAAGTGCCGCTGGCGGGCTACCACTCCGACGAGATCCTGGACCTGTCGGGCGGGCCGCTGCGCTACGCCGGTTGGTCATCGTGCTTTCGCCGGGAGGCGGGCAGCTACGGCAAGGACACCCGCGGAATCATTCGTGTGCACCAGTTCGACAAGGTGGAGGGGTTCGTCTACTGCCGGCCCGAAGACGCCGCGGCAGAACATGACCGGCTGCTCGGCTGGCAGCGCGAGATGCTAGCTCGTATCGAGGTGCCCTATCGAGTGATCGACGTCGCCGCAGGTGATCTCGGTTCCTCGGCGGCGCGCAAGTTCGACTGCGAGGCCTGGGTGCCCTCACAAGGCACCTACCGGGAGCTGACGTCGACGTCGAACTGCACCACCTTCCAGGCCCGCCGGCTGTCAACCCGTTACCGCGACGAGAACGGTAAGCCGCAGACGGCGGCCACGCTCAACGGGACGCTGGCCACCACGCGCTGGTTGGTGGCCATCTTGGAGAACCACCAACAGCCCGACGGCAGTGTCCGGGTGCCGCAGGCCCTGGTGCCCTATGTCGGTGTGGAGGTCTTGGAGCCGTCCGCTTCCTGATCCGCTGGGGCCTGCGCGGCGAAGAGTCGGCGCGAGCAGTCCAGCAGCATGCGGTGCAGTTCCTCGTTGGGTATGTCTGACACCGTGGGATCGGCTGCAGCGCCCAGGAGTCCGGGCACCAGAACCGCGATGGCGATAAGTGTGGAGGGGTCGGGCTCCGGTCCCGCCAGGATCGTCTGCAGGCGCCGGGAGGCGTCCCGGAAGTCTCCGATGGCCTCGACGATCCCCACGACTGCGGGGTCGGTATGCACCAGGACGGTGGTGCGGCGGTGTCTGACGGCCAGTTCGATGATCCCGCTGATGGTGGCCTCGCGTTGCACCTCGCGTGATCCGATCGCCTCGGCGATGGCGACCACCCGGGTGATGTCTTCGAACACCGGCCGAAACACGGCGACGACGATGTCGTCCTTGCAAGGGAATTGGTAGTACACCGCAGATTTTCTGACGCCCAATCGGTCGGCGATCATCTGCAGCGACGTGCCGCTCACACCGTGCTCGGCGAACAGGCCCTGGGCGGCCTCTAATACACGCTCGCGCGCGAAACCTCGCGGTGCCATGGCCTTCGCCACCTCAAGCCTTCCTGCTCCGGGCGACCGCCCACCGGAGTGAGCCACGTCGCACAGTTCTACTGACCGATCGCTTGATTCTACTTTACTGATCGTATAACTTAACTTTCCGTCGTGCTTAACCGCGGATCTGGGCAGAGAGGGCGTCCCGATGCTGAACCCCAAGGTGCACAGGCTGTCCCAGCCTGATTCGGACCCACCCGGCGCCGCCCGGATGGCCCCGGGCGTGACCGCCTATGTGGTCGACGCGCCGGAACTCGTCGCCGGCAACCACCCCTTGTTCGAGGCGATCGCCGAACTGGGCGTCACGGCGAAGCGGTTCGCGGCCGACGCCCACGTCTTGGTGGTGGTCAGCAAAGCTGGCGACGCGGCGGAGCCTGGTCGGTGAAGGGGTTGAAGCGCGCATGGATGCCGCTGCTCATCGTGGCCGTGGTGGCGCTCGGAACGATGACGGTCCTTCGGGTGCGCACCTACTTCGGCGGCGAGAACTCCAACCTCATCAGCACCAAGGTCGACGACACCAAGCCGTACAACCCCAAGGTCGTCACCTACGAGGTCTTCGGTGAACCCGGCGCCACTGCCGACATCAGCTACCTCGACCTCGACAGCAGACCGCAGCGCGTCGACGCCGCAACGCTGCCCTGGTCGGTGACCCTGACCACCACGCTGTCGGCGGTCTCGCCCAACCTCTACGCGCAAGGCAAGGGCTCCACGCTGGGCTGCCGCATCAGCATCGACGACGAGCTCAAAGACGAGAGAACCTCCACCGGCGCCAGTGCCCTGACCTTCTGCTTGGTGAAATCCGCATGAGCAACCGAACCGACAATTCCCCGCACAGCGCCGAACGCGGCTGGATCGCCAGGTGGATTCGGCGCCTGGCCGTTCCGATCATGCTGGCTTGGATAGGCATCATCGTCCTGGCGAATGTGACCGTCCCTCAGCTGGAGAAGGTCGCCGAGATGGCGGCGGTGCAGATGACGCCCGACGAGGCGCCGTCGATGATCGCGGTCAAACGTCAGGGCGAGGTGTTCAAGGAGTTCACCTCCAACAGCTCGGTCATGCTGGTGTTGGAGGGCGAGGAGCCGTTGGGCGCCGACGCCCACCACTACTACGACCAGATCGTCGACAAACTCAAGGCCGACACCACCCACGTCGAGCACGTCCAGGACTTCTGGGGCGATCGCCTTACTGCCGCCGGCGCCCAGAGTCCCGACGGCAAAGCCGCGTACGTGCAGATCTACACCGCGGGCAACCAGGGTGAGGCGCTGGCCAACGAATCGGTCAAAGCGGTCAACCAGGCCGTCGACAGCGTCACCGCACCGCCGGGGGTGAAGGCGTATGTGACCGGCGGGGCTGCGCTGGCGGCAGATCAGGACAAGGCCGGCACCCGCAGTATGCACGTCATCGAGTCGCTGACCTTCGTGGTCATCATCACCATGATGCTGACGGTCTACCGGTCGATCACTACCGTGGCGCTGGCGCTGGCGATGGTGGTGACGGGGCTGGCATCGGCCCGGGGCATCGTGGCGTTCCTGGGCTATCACGGGCTGATCGGGCTCTCGCCCTTCGCCACCAGCCTGCTGGTCACTCTCGCGATCGCGGCGGCCACCGACTACGCGATCTTCCTGATCGGCCGATATCAGGAAGCACGCAGCGCCGGCGAGGACCGGGAACAGGCGTACTACACCATGTTTGCCAGCACCGCCCATGTGGTGTTGGGCTCGGGCATGACCATCGCGGGTGCCACGCTGTGCCTGCACTTCACCCGGTTGCCCTACTTTCAGTCGCTGGGTATTCCGCTGGGGATCGGCATGACCGTCGTCGTCATCACCTCGCTGACGATGGGATCCGCCGTCATCGCGGTGGCCGGTCGGTTCGGCAACCTGCTGGAACCCAAGCGAGCTGACCGGGGGCGCGGCTGGCGGAAGATCGGAGCGGCCGTAAGCCGTTGGCCGGGACCGATCCTGATCGCCGCAACGGCGGCCGCCATGGTCGGCATTCTCGCCCTACCCGGCTACAAGCCCGGCTACAACGACCGCGCCTATATGCCGGCGGACCTACCGGCCAACCAGGGCTTCCTGGCCTCCGACCGGCACTTCCCGTCGGCGCGGATGAATCCCGAGATGCTGATGATCGAAACCGATCACGACATACGCAACTCCGCGGACTTCCTGGTGATCGAGCGAATCGCCAAGCGGGTCACGGGAGTAGAGGGTGTCTCGCGCGTCATGTCCATCACCCGGCCGCAGGGCATTCCGATGGAGCACTCCACCTTCGGCTACATGCTCGGAATGCAGGCTGTCAGTCAGGACATGACCCGCAAGTTCAACGAGGATCGCACGGCGGACATGCTGGCCCAGGCCGAGGATATGCAGGTCAACATCGACTCGATGACCAAGATGATCGAGCTGATGGAGCAGATGAACGCCACCATGGGGCGCATGGTGGGCAAGATGCACCTGATGGTCGACGACATCGAGGAACTGCGCGACAAGATCGCCAACTTCGACGACTTCTTCCGGCCGATGCGCAGCTACTTCTATTGGGAACCACACTGTTTCGACATTCCGGTCTGCCACGCGCTGCGGTCGGTCTTCGATGCCATGGATGGTGTGGACACCATGACCGACAACTTCAAACAGATCGTTCCGGACATGGACGCAATGGCAGCCCAACTGCCCCAGATGCTCACGCTCATGCCGCCGATGATCCAGATGATGAAGAACGCCAAGTCGATGATGGAGGCCACCTACGCCACCCAGAGTGGACTGGCCGAGCAGGCTCGGGAAGCTCAGGGAGATCCCGCTGCCATGGGGGACGCTTTCGATAGGGCCCGCAACGACGATTCCTTCTATCTGCCCCCGGAGATCTTCGACAACGCCGAATTCCAGCGCGGCATGAAGAGCTTCGTGTCACCGGACGGGCATGCGGTGCGGTTCATCGTCAATCACGAGGGCGATCCACTGAGCGCAGAAGGAATCAAGCACATCGACGCGATCAAGATCGCCGCCAAGGAGGCGATCAAGACCACGCCGTGGGAGGGCTCGAAGATCTACGTCGGTGGTACCGCCGCGATGTTCAAGGACATGCAGGAGGGCTCCAACTACGACCTGATGATCGCCGGGGTCGCGGCACTGTGCCTGATCTTCATCATCATGCTGGTGATCACTCGTGCCGTGGTGGCCGCCCTGGTGATCGTAGGAACCGTGGTCATATCACTGGGCAGCGCTTTCGGGTTGTCGGTGTTGTTGTGGCAGAACATCATCGGCCTGCAGGTGCACTGGATGGTGTTGGCCATGGCGGTGATCATCCTGTTGGCCGTGGGTGCCGACTACAACCTGTTGCTGGTCTCGCGACTCAGAGAGGAGATCCATGCCGGACTCCATACCGGCATGATCCGGGCGATGGGCGGCAGTGGATCGGTGGTCACCGCGGCGGGGCTGGTGTTCGCCTTCACGATGATGACCATGGCGATCAGTGAACTGCGGGTGATCGGCCAGGTCGGAACCACCATCGGGTTGGGGCTGCTGTTGGACACCTTGATCATTCGATCCTTCATGACCCCGTCGATCGCGACCCTGCTCGGCAAGTGGTTCTGGTGGCCGCAGGTGCCGCGCCAGCGGCCTAAGCCTTCGCCCTGGCCTGCCCCGTTGCAGCGGCATCCGAGCGAAGAACTGGTCGATTCCGGCGGTGGCGTGCATCGGGCGGGCCGGTGATGAGGCCCGCAAGCTGCGTACTTGCAGCTGCCGTGGTGGCAACGGTGTTCGCGGCTCCCAGCCACGCCGACGCCGACACCGATTTCGCCGAGAGGTTGCACGGTTATGGCATCTACGGGGCGCGCGACTACAACGCCTGGATCGGCAAGCTCACCTGCAAGCGGTTGCTCAATGGCATCGACCACAACGCCGTCGACTCGGCGGCGTTCGTGGGTAAGAACCTCGATGGCAGCGACGCCGAGCAGGCCTGGCAGTTCGTCGGATCCGCGCTGAGCGCCTATTGCCCCGAACAGTTGGTGGTTCTGCAGCAAGCGGGAGGACAGCAATGATCCGCAAGACTTTTCACCAGGCGGCTCGGGCTTTCGCGGCCATTGTGCTGGCTGGTGTCGCCGGACTGGGTAGTGCATCGGCAGATGCGACCGACAACTTTCCGATTCCCAACCGGATGCTGCACACCAGCTGTACCGCCGAGCAGATCATGGCGGCGGCCCGCGATGTGGCGCCGGTGTATTACGAGCGCTACATGATCGACTACAACAACAAATCGCCCGAGTTACATCAGGCGGTACAGGACCGGATCCACTGGTTCTACGCGATGGATTACGCCGGCCGGCGTGCCTATTCGGAGAATCTGGCCACCGATATCTACTACGAGAAGCTGGCCTTTGCCTGGCCGAATTGGGCCAAGTTGTTCTTCAATAACCACGGGGTCGCTGCCCGGACCACCGACGTCTGCGAGCAGTACCCCGCGCAGGATATGGCCGTGTGGACCTGGGCCTGACTCTTAGGCGAGCAACTCCAATACCCGCCGTGCCGTGTCCAGCAGGATTTCGTGCAGCTGTTCGTCGCCGATGTCTGCGAGTTCTGGATCGGCTGCCGCGGTGAAGGTTCCAGCCATCAGCGTGGTGGTGATCACTCGAGCCCTCGCATCGGGATTAGGGCCGTGCAGGATGGCCGCCACGGCATCGCTGACGGCCATGAAGTCCTCGCGGGACCGCACGGCGTGCTCCACAGCGCGGTCGTAGAACAGGAACGTCAGCCGGCGGTATCGGACGGAGAGTTCGACCACGCCGCTGACCGTCACGTCGCGTTGACCCTGTTGGGTCGGCATGGCCGCAGCGATCTTCATGACCCGGACGATGTCGTCGAACATCGGCTCCACCAGGGCCATGACGATGTCGTCTCGGGAACGGAATTGGTAGTAGACGGCCGGTTTACTCACACCCAGCCGGTCGGCGATCATCTGCATGGACGTACCGCCGACGCTGTGCTCGATGAACAGGTCCAGCGCAGCCTGCAGCACGCGCTCGCGCGCGGATCCGCGAGGCGCCACCGGCTTGGCCACGACCTTCCTCCTCCTCGTCGCGGTCAGCCTAGCGGCGCGCGGCCGCCCGCGACACGGCGGAGCTAGGGCGCCGCCTTGGCGTGCCGGTGCTGGCGCTCGATGGTCGCGAAGTAGAAGGCGTAGGCGAACGCGCAGCTGGTGAACAGACTCGACACGAAGTACAGCCACGGGCGTCGCAGGCCTCGCCGATAGCCGTCGACGATGGTGAACAGCGGCAGCAGGATGACATTGATGATGGTGTAATCCTGGCTGGCCGAGCCGGCCGCCGGATTGGTGTACATCAACTGGATGTAGTGCGTCCAGCTGCCCGGTCCCCAGATCGGATTGTGGTTGGGCCCGTGCGCGTATTCGTTGACGAACCGGATATTGAAATACCAGCCTAACGCGATCGAGGCGATGCCGATCACGTAGAACGCCACTTCCAGCGGCGAGAACGCCTTGCCGCCTTCTGGTTTCGCGAAGACCGCGCGGTTGGAGGTCACGATCCACCAGATGGTCGCCAGGCCAAGCACCGCATGCACGATGAGCGAGATCATGTGGCCAGTGTCACCACGCGGCGGAAGTTTTGTCAATATTGACGTTCGTGGCGGTGGGGTGGAGAGGTATCTTTACCCCATGCCTCGAGCGCCGCAGACCGCGCGCAGTGAACGCACCCGCGAAGCGTTGCGCCGGGCCGCCGTGGTCCGCTTTCTGGCGCAAGGCGTGGAGGACACCTCCGCCGAACAGATCGCCGCGGATGCCGGGGTGTCGCTGCGGACCTTCTACCGGCACTTCACCTCTAAGCACGACCTGCTGTTCGCCGACTACGACGCCGGGCTGCAATGGTTCCGCAGTGCGCTGTCCGCGCGTCCATCCGCCGAGCCGGTGATCGAGTCCGTGCAGGCAGCGATCTTTGCCTTCCCCTACGACGTCGAGGCGGTGACGCGGATCGCCGCGCTGCGGGCCGAGGAACTCGACCCGGAGCGCATCGTGCGCCACATCCGGCAGGTGGAGACCGACTTCGCCGACGCGGTGGCCGAGCGGCTGCGGACCACAACGCCCTCGTCTGCTGGTGACCCGTTGCGGGTTGCGGTGACGGCGCGCTGTATCGCCGCCGCCGTGTTCGCCGCGATGGAGGTCTGGATGCTGGGCGCGGACCGCTCGCTGGCCGACCTCGCTCAGATGTGCCGGGCCGGACTCGACTCGCTCGGGAACCTTTAGTTACGTCAATATTGACAAAACTATCGACGCGTGCCAGCGTTCCCGGAAAGTGGGAAAGGGCGGACGGATGACGGACTACGACGCGATCGTCATAGGCGCCGGACACAACGGCCTGGCCGCGGCGCTCATCTTGCAGCGGGCCGGGCTCCGCACGTTGTGCCTGGAAGCCGGGCTCTATGCCGGGGGGATGGCCTCTACGGTGGAGTTGTTCGACGGCTACCGGTTCGAGATCGCCGGCTCGGTGCAGTTTCCGACATCGGCCGCGGTCAGCGCGGAGCTGGGCCTTGACGGATTGGAGAGCCTCGATCTTGAGGTGATGTCGGTGGCGATGCGTGGTGTGGGTGACGACCCGCTCATCCAATACACCGATCCGATGAAGCTGTTCACCCACCTGTCCGAGGTGCACGGCGCCGAAGCCGTCAACGGCATGGCCGGGCTGTTGGCGTGGAGTCAGGCCCCCACCCGCGCGTTGGGCCGATTCGAGGCGGGTCGGCCCCCGAAGACACTGGACGAGATGTATGCCTGCGCCGAAAGCGAATTCGAGCGATCGGCTATCGACGACATGCTGTTCGGTTCGGTCACCGACGTACTGAATCGCTATCTGCCCGACCGGGAGAAGCACGCCGCGCTGCGCGGATCCTTCACCGTGCTGGCCGTCAACACCCTCTACCGCGGCCCCGCCACGCCGGGCAGCGCCGCGGCCCTGGCATTCGGCCTGGGTGTGCCCGATGAGAACACCGTGCTGATGAAGAAGCTGCGCGGCGGAATCGGGGCGCTCACCGGGCATCTGCACGACACCTTCACCTGCCTCGGCGGTCAGCTGCGACTGCGCGCCGCGGTCTCGGAGATCCTGGTCGGCGAGGGCCGGGTCACCGGAGTACGCACCGAGTCCGGGGAGATCGTGAGCGCACCGGTGGTGGTGTCGGCCGTTGCTCCCGACGTCACCGTCACCGGACTGCTCGATGCCGCCGCCGTCCCCGAGGACGTCCGTGCGCGCTACGCCAGAACCGATCACCGTGGCAGCTATCTGCAGATGCATTTCGCATTGGAGCAGGCACCGGAATTCGCCGCCCCCTACGAAGCGCTCAACGACCCCGCTATGCAGGCGTCCTTGGGGATCTTCTGCACGCCCGAGGAGGTGCAGCAGCAGTGGGAGGACGCGCGGCGCGGTGTCGTCCCGGCCGATCCGACTGTGGTCCTGCAGATTCCGTCGCTACATGACCCGGATCTGGCCCCGCCCGGCAAACATGCCGCTTCGGCGTTCGCGCTGTGGTTCCCCATCGAGGGCGACGGCAACTACGGCGAGATGAAGGTCGAGATGGGTCAGCGGGTGATCGACAAGATCACCAGGCTGGCGCCGAACTTCGAAGGCAGCATTACCCGGCACACCACATTCACCCCGCGCCATATGGGCACCATGTTCGGTGCGCCCGGCGGTGACTACTGCCATGGCCTGCTCAACCCCGATCAGATCGGCCCGAACCGGCCCGGGCCGCGGGGCTTTCTCGGCCAGCCGCTGCCGGTGGAAGGGCTGTATCTGGGCAGCGCGGGTTGTCATGGGGGCCCGGGGATCACCTTCATCCCGGGTTACAACGCCGCCCATCAGGTGCTGGCCGACCGCTGACCGCGCCGGCGGGCGAGCGCCTACCGCCGATTCGCCAGCAGGTGGTCGAGCAGCGCCTGGAAGGACTCCGGATCTGCCGGGGTGAACGCCGGATGCGGCCAGGAGTCACCGTCGAGGTCCAGGGTGATCAGGGTGGAGCGCATCGGGCGCCGGATGTCCAGCGGCAGCCAGCGCCGTAGATCCGAGCTGCCCCAGATTCGGAATCGGTGGGTCAGCATGCCCAGGGGTTCGGCGCGGTAGTCGCGCACCGCCGACAGCGGGATCACCTTCGAGGTGCCGGACGGGAAGTGATAGCGACGCAGCGTGATCGCCCGGCGATCCAGGGCTACCAAGCCGTCATCGTAGGAGTCGGCGGTCATAGCTTCTCGCAGCGCAGCTCGTGGCCCTTGGTGGTCAGGCAGCGGCCAGTGTCCAGGTCCCACTCCCAGCCGTGCTGATTGCAGGTCAGGATCTTGCCCTCGACCACCCCGACCTTCGCCAGGTCGGCCTTCATGTGCGGGCAGCGGCGCTGAATCTGGTAGTCGCCCACAGTGATCGTCGCCGAATCGTCGTGGCTCTCGCCGAACCACCCTTCGGCGTAGACGATCCGGTCCTCGGTGAGGCACTTGAAGAACGTGTAGAGGTATTCGTTGTAGCCACCGACTCGCCACGCCCGAAACCGGGTGGACAAGAAGATGGTGTTGACCCAGTCCGGCTCGTCGTCGCGTAACACGGTCCGCACGAGTTCGGGCGGAATGCCGAAGCCGTAGCGGAACTTCTCGCCCGCAATCGGCTCGCGCACTATCCGTTTGGGGAAGTCCAGCACCACCGTCTCGGTGTGGCCCGGACCGTCCAGTACGAGCTCGACGGGATAGCCGATGCCGTCGCAGATCTCGTTGCTGCGTGCCATGATCGGCTCGAACAGCGCCCGTAACGGCTCGAGCATCGCCGGCCCCGCTGCCGGCGCCCAGGCGGCCTTCTCGGCAGCCAGGACCGGCGCCATCCGTTCGGCGTACGCGGCGATGTAGTCGGCCTTGCCGGTGGTGAAGATCGCTTCGACATCCTCATCGGACAGCGGGTGCGTCAGCGAATCCAGCTGCGTGCCGGTGAAACGCGCTGTGCTGCCGGGGATCATCAACAGCCCGCCGTCGTGGCCGTTGCGCCGCATCTGATCCAGGAACACCACCTCGTCGGGGAAGATGTTGGCGGGATCGCCATGATCATCGTTGAGGTGGCGCAGCTCGGGGTCTAGAAAACACGGCGGCCCCGCAGAGGGGACCACCCAGGTCGCGTCGACGTGGGCGATGTATTGCCGGGCGCGGTCCATCTGCCGCTGGCGCTTCTGCGTGCCGAACGCCTCTTTGGCGCGGTCCGGCATGTCGTAGACCATCGGGTACCAGATCGCTCCGGAGTACTGGACCAGATGCACGTCAATACCGCCGAAGGCGCCCAGCACGTCCAAGTCGATCGGGCGTGAGTCGTTCATGTTGAAGACGGTGGTCACTCCGTCGGAGACCACCAGGCCTGAGTCGCCGATCGGGCCGTCGGCCGGAGCCCGCAAGGCGATGATCATCACGTCCAGGTCGCCCTTGGGTCCGTGCACCGTGTGACGCACCGAGTCGGTGGTCTCGTAGAACTGGTGAAAGCCCAGGTCTTCCAAGGCGCGGCGCAGATCCGGCACCGGGTAGTCGGGCAACAGAACCACCGCGTCCTTGTTGACATGCGCCGCCAGGTGACGCGGGTCGTAGTGATCGTGGTGCAGGTGCGAGATGTAGAGGTAGTCGCAGTCGCCGAGGGCATCCCAATCCAGCGTTGAGTTGTCCGGGAACGGGAACCACGAGGCGAAATAAGCCGGATTCACCCACGGGTCGCACAGGATGCTGCCCGCGGCGGTCTCGATCCGGAAGCCGGCGTGCCCGACGCTGGTGACCTGCACGTGTACCTTCTCCCGACGCTGAAAGAGCTCCCTGGAGAGTTTACCGGCGGCGTGGCCCGCCCCATCGCCTAGGCTTTGGTGCTGTGGAGCCTTGGTACAGGACCGTCGCCGTCGCCGCACACACCCTCTGGCGTTATGAGGGCTTGAAGATCACGGTGACCGGTCGGGAGCATCTGCCCGCCACCGGCGGCGCGGTGATCGCGATCAACCACACCGGCTACCTGGACTTCTTGTTTGCCGGGGTTGCCTCCTATGACGCGAAGCCGCGGCGGCGGGTGCGCTTCATGGCGAAGAAGGACACCTTCGACAACCGGTTCAGCGGGCCGATCATGCGGGGCTGTAGGCATATCGCGGTCGACCGCAGCCAGGGCGCGGAGTCCTATGCCACCGCTGTCTCCTACCTCAAGGCGGGCGAACTGGTCGGGGTCTACCCGGAGGCCACCATCAGCCGCAGCTTCGAGCTGAAGGAGTTCAAGAGCGGCGCAGCGCGGATGGCGATCGAGGCCCAGGTGCCGATCATCCCGCACATTGTCTGGGGAGCCCAGCGCATCTGGACCAAGGACCACCCGAAGCGGCTGGGACGCAGCAAGGTGCCGATCACCGTGGCGATCGGCGAGCCGATACCCCCGACGCTGCCGGTCGATGATCTGCGCGCCGAATTACAGACACGAATGCAGCAGCTGTTGGAGCAGGTGCAGGACGGCTATCCCGAGCATCCAGCGGGGGCGTTCTGGGTGCCCCGGCGTTTGGGTGGCAGTGCCCCCACCCCGGCCGAGGCCCTCGACCTCGACGCCGCCGAAGCTGCGCGCAAAGCCGAACAGCGGGCCGCCCGCCAGGAGCAGCCACCGAGCCCGACGGGCGTCACGGACTAGAGCTGGCATGCAGCCGGTCTTTCGCGCGATGGAGCTCACGGCGCGCACCGCGGTGCGGGTCGCCGGGGTGCGGACCGACCCTTCGGGCACGGAGCAGTAGAGCATGGCCGAACCCTTCTTCCGGGCGCTGGAGCTCGTGATTCCGCGGCTGGCCGCCGCCAACGGGCCGCACGTGACCATCGACGGCCTGGCTAACATTCCCGACTCTGGCGGGGCCGTGGTGGCCGTCAATCACACCAGTTACCTGGACTGGTACCCGGCTTCGGTTGCGGCTCTGCGGCGCCGCCGCCGGCTGCGGTACTTGATCAAATCCGAGATGACCGAGGTGCCGGTGGTCGACTACGTGATCAGGCACGCCAGACTGATCCCGGTGGACCGGTCCGCCGGGGCCGGAGCCTACGACGAGGCGGTGCGGAGGCTGGCCGACGGCGAGCTGGTCGGTTTGAATCCCGAAGCCACTATCAGTCGCAGCTTCGAGCTGCAGGAGTTCAAAACGGGGGCCGCCCGGATGGCCCATGCCGCGGGCGTGCCGCTGGTCCCGGTCATCGTCTGGGGCATCCACCGAGTCTGGACAAAGGATCACCCGAAGCATCTGTGGCGCAACCATATTCCGGTATTGACCAAGATCGGCCGGCCGATGGCGGCGTCCGCGAACATGACGGCGACCACCGCCGAGCTGCGGAACACCATGGCGGTCATGCTCGAGGAGGCTCAAATGGAGTACCCACACCCCGCCGGGGCGCACTGGGTGCCGCGCAGGCTGGGCGGCGGTGCGCCCACGATGGCCGAAGCCCTGCAGATGCGCGCAGCCGAGCTGGCTGAACGCGATCGTCGACGTGTGCAGCAGGCGCAGGGCCGCCGCGGTCGGCAGACCCGAGATGGGCGGGGCGCGCGCTGATGCAGCCCACCAATGATCGTCTGGCGCTGATCGCCAGCGACGTCGACGGCACCCTGCTCGACGACACCGAGAGCGTCACTCCGCGTACCCGGGCAGCGGTGCGCGCGGCAGTGGACGCCGGCACGCCCTTCGTGCTGGCGACGGGGCGTCCGCCGCGGTGGATCGCACCGGTGGTCGATGCGCTCGGATTCGCCCCGATGGCGGTGTGCGCCAACGGTGCGGTGATCTACGACCCGGCCACCGATCGGGTGGTGTCGGCGCGGACGCTCTCGGCGGACAGTCTGGTCAAGCTGGCCGAGGTAGTGGGCCGCGCCCTGCCAGGGGCGGGCCTGGCCGTCGAACGCATCGGCGCGAGTGCGCACGATGCGGCCACCCCGCAGTTCGTCAGCTCACCGGGCTACGAACACGCCTGGCTCAACCCCGACAACACCGAGGTGTCGCTGGAGGATTTGCTGTCCCAGCCGGCGATCAAGCTGTTGATCCGCATGGCCGGGAAGTCCAGCGCCGAGATGGCGGCGCAGCTTCGGCCGCACATCGGGACGGCCGCCGAGATGACCTACTCCACCAACAACGGGCTGATCGAGGTGGTGCCGGCCGGGATCACCAAGGCCAGCGGTATCGAGGAGTTGATCGCGCCGCTGGGAATCGGCGTCGAGCAGGTGGTGGCATTCGGCGATATGCCCAACGACGTGCCGATGCTGGTGCGTGCGGGCCATGGTGTGGCGATGGGCAACGCCCACCCCGAAGTGCTGGCGGCGGCCGCCGAGATCACCGCACCCAACACCGACGACGGCCTGGCCAGGGTCCTGGAGCGGATTTTCCTGCGTTGACTCTGCGCTGAGGGCGGGGGGCACTCGCACTTTTGCGCCGAGCAGCAGAGTCAACGCAGCGACCGCAGCGTCAACGACGGCTTCACCCGATGGCGAAGGGATCGATCACCCGCGAGAAGCGTTCCAGCTGCACTGGCGGGCCCTCCGGGGGCGGCGGGGGCAGCTCTTCGGCATTGCCGTCGACAACCCGGATGATCGTCGCGGTGGCCCGGTTGTAGTTCAGCGTGCCGTGCTGGAAGTTCTGGCCCACCCACTCCGGTTCGGCCAGTTCGGCGCTGGTCGGCAGTCCCAGTACGCCACGCTCGTAACCCAGCGAAGCCCATGCCTCGTAGATGGCACCGGTGATGGGCTGTGCGCCGGTCTCCGGGGACCAGTAGATCGCGCCGTGCTCGAACGTCGCGTACTTGGTGGAACCCTCGCCGATCGCCTCCGGGGAGGTGGGCGCACCGAGCATGCCCTCCATACCGCCGAGTTCCAGCCAGCGGGTGTGGATGGCGCCGCCCTCCATGACCCGGGCCAGGTCTTCGGGCCCGGGCGGGTCGTTGAACCGGGCGGCGATCTCCCGAATTTCGTTGAGCGCGACGTAGCCCTGGTCGCCGGGGCATTCCGTGGCGTCGAGATCGCGGTGGCCGATGATCGAGGGCAGTGTCAGCGACGCGCCGCGCGGAAAGTTCGTGAACGACCCCCCGCCGGAGGTCAGCTCGGCCATGCCGCGCGGGTCGGTGCGATCGAGTCCAAGCCGCCAGCCCAACAGCCGGCCGACCGTCTCGAGCTGGATCGGTGGGGGAGGTGCGTCATCGAAGGTGCCGATCATCGACACTCCCCAGGTGTTGCGGTTGAAGCCGCCCGCATGGCTGCCCATGATGCCGCGGGCAAGGCCGCCGGCCCGGCCCTCGAATACCTGGCCGAATTTGTCCACCAACGCGTTGTAGCCGATGTCGCACCAGCCCAGCGTGCGGGTGTGATAGGCGTAGATCGCCCGGATGATCTCCGCGGAGTCTTCGGGGGAGTAGTCGTTAGAGCCCGCCGTGTGGTGCACCACGGCCGCGTGGACCGGTCCACTCTCTACGGGTTTGCCGCAGCGGCCGTAGGCACCCGCGCCCCAGTGGCTGCGCGGGATGATGTTGGGCGGCTGACCCGGGCCCAGGACCGCCTTTGGCGGCGTCCATTGCGCGTCGACGGGGGCCTTGGGCGGGGTGATCAGCACCGCGGAGACGCCTTGGGCAAGGGGTTGTGTCGCGGTGGCCGGTACGTAGCCGAGATCGGGTCCGGGCGCCGGCCTCTTCGGGGCCGGTTGCGCCTTGGCTGGGCCTTTGGCTGTGGCCGGGCCTTTGGCCTTGGCCGTGCTTCTGAGTGGATTCGGATCGGTGCGGGTCACCGCGATCTGCACGGCGGTGGTGCGGCCGACGAACACCGGCTCGGTTCCGTCGGGGCCGGCAGCCGGTGCATCGGCAGCTCGGGGGCCAGGTGTCTCCTGCTTGGTCTCGTGCGCGGTCGAATACCAGGGGCCCCATGATCCGTCTGCGCCTCGGGCCCGGATCCGTGCCGACGTCCCGCTCAGGTCGGCGCCGGTGAGCGCCACCATGGTGAAGGGCTCGTCCTGGGTGATCTCACGAACGGTGACACCCGGCTCCAGGTCGGGCAACAATTGTTGATTCAGTTTGGTTGCTGCGGCGCTCGGGGGAGTCCCACTCTCGTCGGCCGTCTTGAGTGCCGATCCGGAGTTCATTGCCCACGGCAGGATCAGCACCGTCGCGACAGTCGCGGTCAGCTTGATCGTCGGCGGGGGACGACGACGGGATAGCACGTGCTGATGTTACGTATGTGTCATGTGTTGTTGGTGATGCGACACGCGGCTACCGGCGAAGGCCGCTGCAGCCATGGATAACGGCACCGCAGAGTCGTCAGGTGCCCGCCGGGTGCGGGCTGACTCTGCGGTGCCGTTGGGCGGAACAGCTCCGCTGTATGTCTACGTCAGGGCAGCGGCGGGGGCGGGGCGGCAATAGCCGGGCCCGCGCCCTGCGCAGCCTGTGCGATGGACGGGATCACCACACCTTTGAGCAGGTCGATGGCCTGTCCGGCGCCCAGCTGATTGGCGGCGCTCATCAGGTCGCTGACGAGACCGCCCTTCTCCTCGGGCATCCCCAGGGAGGGGTCGCCGAGGATCGGATAGGTGCCGTCAAGGCCCGGGTCCAGGCCCAGCGGGGAGGTGAGCGGCAGGCCGTCAGACCCCAGCAGGCCGGTGTCCGGGCTGGTCAGACCCGGGCTGGTCAAACCGGGACTGGTCAGACCCGGGCTGGTGAGCGGGCTGGTCAGCCCCGGGCTGGTCAAGCCCGGGCTGGTCAAGCCCGGGCTGGTCAGCGTCGAGTCCAGCGGCGGCGTGGTCAGACCGGGCGTGGTCAGGCCGGGCGTGCCCAGGCCGGACGTGGTCGACACGCCGGGCGTTCCCAGCGGCGGGACCGACAGCGACGGCGTGGTCAGGGACGGGTCGGTGAGCCCGGGGGTGCCCAGGCCGGGCGAGGTGAGGCCCGGGGTGAGCAGGGACGGGTCGGTGAGCCCGGGGGTGCCCAGGCCCGGCGAGGTCAGACCCGGGTACATGCCCGTGGAGGCGCTGCTGTTGTTGAAGCCCGGGACCGGTGGGAGGTTGACCCCGAACTGGGACAGTCCCTGGGTCAGGGCGGTGATCAGCTCACCGGGCAGGTCGGCCACCGAGGAGGCGGCAACAAAGTCGTGGTGCTGCGGTGCGCTGTTGTGGGCAACCAGCTCGGACACTGCGACAACTGCGAACGGACTCGCGACCGCCAAGGCGGCGACTGCGCTCATGGTTGTCGAGAGCCTGCGTCGACGTCGGTTCGGCACGGAAGTCTCCTCAATATGTTTTGCCGTCCGGTCCCGGTTCTCTTCGGGGCCGTCGTGGCGCTTACTGCACTTGCATCTGACCTACGTGACCGACGGTACGCGTGTGACTCGTGTGAAAAGAGTGACGAGATCGAATCGTGAGGAAACTGCTACCAACCCTTCCCCCGCGCGAGGTGACCGCGGGGCGCCGACGATGCGTGCGGCCGCTGGTCGGCTACCCTTGGCGCCGATGACCGCTCGTTTTGACCTCTTTGTCGTGGGTTCCGGATTCTTCGGCCTGACCATCGCCGAGCGCGTAGCGACGCAGCTCGGCAAGCGTGTTCTCGTCGTCGAGAAACGCCCCCACATCGGCGGCAACGCCTATTCGGAGGCGGAGCCGCAGACCGGCATCGAAGTCCACAAGTACGGTGCCCACCTGTTCCATACCTCTAATAAGAGGGTTTGGGACTACGTGCGGGAGTTCACCGAATTCACCGGCTACCAGCACCGGGTGTTCGCCATGCACGGCGGGCAGGCCTACCAGTTCCCGATGGGTCTGGGCCTGGTGTCGCAGTTCTTCGGTCGCTACTTCAGCCCCGAAGAGGCCCGAGCGCTGATCGCCGAGCAGGCTGCCGAAATCGACACCGCCGACGCGCAGAACCTCGAAGAGAAGGCGATCAGCCTGATCGGGCGCCCGCTGTACGAGGCATTCGTCAAGGACTACACGGCCAAGCAGTGGCAGACCGATCCCAAGGAACTCCCGGCGGCCAACATCGCTCGGCTGCCGGTGCGCTACACCTTCGACAACCGCTACTTCAACGACACCTACGAGGGCCTGCCCGTCGACGGCTACACCGCGTGGCTGGAGAACATGGCGGCCGACGAACGTATCGACGTGCGGCTGGACACCGACTGGTTCGACGTCCGCGACGAACTGCGCGCAGCGAACCCGGACGCTCCCGTTGTCTACACCGGGCCGCTGGACCGCTACTTCGACTACGCCGAGGGCAAGCTCGGCTGGCGCACCCTGGACTTCGAACTCGAGGTCCTCGACACCGGCGATTATCAAGGCACGCCCGTGATGAACTACAACGACGGCGACGTGCCGTTCACCCGTATCCACGAGTTCCGGCACTTCCACCCCGAGCGCGACTACCCGACCGACAAGACCGTGATCATGCGGGAGTACTCGCGCTTCGCCGACGACACCGACGAGCCCTACTACCCGATCAACACCGAGGCCGACCGGGCGGTCCTGGCGTCCTACCGGGCGCGCGCCAAAGCCGAGCTGGACACGGCCAAGGTGCTCTTCGGCGGCCGGCTGGGCACCTACCAATATCTGGACATGCACATGGCCATCGCCAGTGCGTTGAACATGTACGACAACGTCCTGGCGCCGCATCTGTCCGACGGTGCGCCGCTGGGGGAGGGCAGTAAGGCATGACCGACAGTTCCCGCGCGGTGAGCCGGCTTTCGCGGATCATCCTGCCCCGCCAGGGTGAGCCGCTGGATGTGCGCAAGCTCTACATCGAAGAGTCCGAGACCAACAACCGGCGGGCGCACCCGCTGACCCGCACCAGCCTGGAGATCGGCGAAGAGTCGGAGGTCTCGTTCGCGACGTACTTCAATGCCTTCCCGGCGTCGTACTGGCGGCGCTGGTCGACACTCGAATCCGTGGTGCTGCATCTGGAGCTGACCGGATCCGGGCGCGTCGATATCTACCGCTCCAAAGCCACCGGCGCGCGTATCGCGGTGGACGGCAAGCCCTTCGGATCGGTCGCCAACAGCGACACCCCGACGGTGGTCGAGTTCGAGGTGGGCCTGCAGCCGTTCGAGGACGGCGGCTGGATCTGGTTCGACATCACCACCGACACCGCGGTCACGCTGGAGCGAGGTGGCTGGTACGCCCCGGTCGAGGCCCCCGGCCGGGCCGACATCGCCATCGGTATCCCGACCTTCAACCGGCCCGATGACTGCGTCAATGCGCTGCTGGCGCTGACCTCCGACCCGGACGTCGACGAAGTGATCAGCGCGGTGATCGTCCCCGACCAGGGCACCCGAAAGGTGCGCGATCACCCCGGCTTCGCGGCGGCCTCCGCCGGACTGGGAGATCGGCTGTCGATTCACGACCAGCCCAACCTCGGCGGGTCCGGCGGCTACAGCCGGGTCATGTACGAGGCGCTGAAGAACACCGGCTGCGAGCAGATCCTGTTCATGGACGACGACATCCGCATCGAGCCGGACTCGATCCTGCGGGCGCTGGCGCTGAACAGGTTCGCCAAGAAGCCCACCCTGATCGGTGGGCACATGCTCAACCTGCAGGAGCCCTCACACCTGCACATCATGGGCGAGGTCGTCGATTCGGGCGTCTTCATGTGGACCAATGCGCCGCACACCGAGTACGACCACAACTTCGCCACCGACTCGCTGGCCGAATCCCCGGATCTGCACCGGCGCATCGACGTCGACTTCAACGGCTGGTGGATGTGCATGATCCCGCGCTCCGTCGCCGAAGAGATCGGCCAGCCCATCCCGTCGTTCATCAAGTGGGACGACGCCGAATATGGGATCAGGGCCGGCGAGCACGGCTACCCGACCGTCACGCTGCCGGGCGCGGCGATCTGGCACATGGCCTGGAGCGACAAAGACGACGCGATCGACTGGCAGGCCTACTTCCACCTGCGCAACCGGCTGATGGTGGCGGCGCTGCACTGGGACGGCAACATCTCCGGACTGATCCGCAGCCACCTCAAGGCGACTCTGAAGCACCTCGCCTGCCTCGAGTATTCGACCGTGGCGGTGCAGAACAAGGCGCTGGACGACTTCATGGCCGGGCCCGAGCACATCTTCTCGATTCTGGAATCGGCACTGCCGGACATCCATGCCCTGCGTAAGACCTACCCCGATGCGGTGGTGCTTCCCGCGGCCAGCGAACTGCCGGCTCCGTCGAGGCGCAGCCGGGCAATGCGCCCACCGGTGCAGCCGCTGACCATCGGCTACCGGCTGGCCCGCGGCATCCTGCACAACCTCAAGGCCACCGAGCCCGAGCATCATCGACGTCCGCAGCTCAATGTCGCCACCCAGGATGCCCGCTGGTTCCTGCTGTGCACCCAGGACGGCGTCACCGTCACCACCGCCGATGGACGTGGGGTGGTCTACCGGCAGCGCGACCGCGAGCAGATGCTGACGCTGCTGCGCGAGTCCCTGCGCCGCCAGTACCAGCTGGCGCGCCGATTCGACGCCCTGCGCCGGACCTACCGCGCGGCTCTGCCCACACTGTCGAGCAAGCAGCAGTGGGAGACCGTACTGCTTCCTGAAGGTGCCACCTCGGCATGACCGAACTCGCTCGTGACCCCGATGCGGTCCCTCCGCACGGCGAAGACGCCGTGCTGGTCGCCGTGCAGTCGGCGCTGACCGGCCGGCCCGGCGTGCTGCCGACGGCCCGGGCGATGTCGCACTTCGGTGAGCACAGCCTGGGCTGGCTGGCGCTGGCAGCGCTGGGCGCACTGGTGCAGCCGCAGCGCCGCCGCAGCTGGCTGCTGGCCGGCGCCGGAACCCTGGCCGCCCACGCCGCCGCGGTGATCATCAAGCGCATCGTGCGCCGCAGGCGCCCGAGTCATCCAGCGATCGCAATCAACGTCGCCACCCCCAGCGCACTGAGTTTCCCGTCGGCACACGCCACCTCCACCGCGGCGGCGGCGATCCTGCTGGGCAGGGCGGCCGGCCTGCGGCGCGGGACCCTGCCGGCACTGCTGATACCGCCGATGGCGCTGTCGCGGATGGTGCTCGGGGTGCACTATCCCAGCGATGTGCTCACCGGCGCCGCTGTGGGCGCCGCCGTCGCGGCCATGACAACCCGGGTGATCCGGCTGGACGACTCTGGAGACTCGCGATGAGCGCAGACACGCACGATCGAACCGCACAGCTCGGTCCCCCGAGCAACCTGTTCTCCGGCGTCATCAAGGCCATCCGCCCCCGCCAATGGGTCAAGAACGTACTGGTGGTCGCGGCACCGCTGGCCGCGCTCGGTGGCGGTGTCCACTACGACTACGCCGATCTGGCCCGCAAATCGCTGATCGCCTTCGTGGTGTTCTCGCTGGCGGCATCGGCGATCTACCTGGTCAACGACTCCCGCGACGTGGAAGCCGACCGGGCACACCCGACCAAACGGTTCCGGCCCATCGCGGCCGGGGTCGTGCCGGTCGGACTTGCCTACGCGCTGGCAGTGCTGCTGGGGGTGGCGTCGCTGGCCCTCTCCTGGTGGCTGACCCCGAACCTGGCGCTGGTGATCGCCATCTACCTCGCCATGCAGCTGGCCTATTGCTTCGGGCTCAAGCACCAGGCGGTGTTGGACATCTGCGTCGTCTCGTCGGCATATCTGCTGCGGGCGATCGCCGGTGGCGTGGCCGCCAGCATCCCCTTGTCACAGTGGTTCCTGTTGGTGATGGCGTTCGGTTCGCTGTTCATGGTGGCCGGTAAGCGCTACGCCGAGAAGCAACTGGCCGAACAGACCGGGGCCAAGATCCGCAAGTCGCTGGAGAGCTACACCGGCACCTATCTGCGGTTCGTCTGGACGATGTCGGCTACTGCGATGTTGGTCTGCTACAGCCTGTTCGCCTTTGAGCGCGACAACGGCTCGGGATCCTGGTACGCGGTGTCGATCGTCCCGATCGTCATCGCGATCCTGCGTTACGCGGTCGACGTCGACGGTGGCATGGCCGGGGAAGCAGAGGACATTCTGCGACGTGACCGGGTGCTGCAGCTGATGGCGCTGGCTTGGATCGGAACAATCGGTGCCGCCGTCGCCTTCGGCTAGCTCCGCCCGGGGGGCCGTGAGCGGCAGAGCGCCGGACCCCCGGGTCCGGCCGCTGGGCTGGCCCGCCGTTCGCTACAGCACCTCGGTTCGGCTGAGTTCGTGGGCCGGGGTAGCGGTGGTCGTGTTGATGTTCGGCATCGGAGCGTGGCGACGACGCTGGATCTCCGATGACGGGCTGATCGTGCTGCGCACCGTGCGCAACCTGCTGGCCGGCAACGGCCCGGTGTTCAACGTCGGGGAGCGGGTCGAGGCCAATACCTCCACGGCCTGGACCTACCTGATGTACCTGGGCAGCTGGCTGGGTGGGCCGGTCCGCATGGAGTACGTGGCGCTGGCGCTGGCGCTGGGGCTGAGTCTGGCCGGCGTCGCGATGCTGATGCTCGGCGCCGCCCGCCTCTACGCGCCTGGTCTGCAGGGCCGCCGTGCGCTGCTGTTGCCGGCCGGTGCACTGGTCTACATCGCGCTGCCGCCCGCGCGCGACTTCGCCACCTCCGGCTTGGAGGCCGGTCTGGTGTTGGCCTACCTGGGCCTGTTGTGGTGGATGCTGGTCTGCTGGTCGCAGGCGCTGCGGATGCCGCGTTCGCGTGCGCGCGGCGCCTGGTTCACCGGGTGCCTGGCATTCGTGGCGGGTTGCAGCGTGCTGGTCCGCCCCGAGCTGGCGCTGATCGGCGGCGGGGCACTGATCATGCTGTTGATCGCCGCCCGGGATTGGCGGCCCCGCGCGCTGGTACTGGTGGCCGGCGGCGCCCTGCCGGTGGCCTATCAGGTCTTCCGGATGGGCTACTACGGCCTGTTGGTGCCGGGAACCGCGCTGGCCAAGGATGCCGCCGCAGACAAGTGGTCGCAGGGCATGATCTACCTGGCCAACTTCAATGCTCCCTATGCGCTGTGGGTGCCCGCGGTGTTGCTGGTCGCGCTCGGCGCGGCCCTGTGGGTGGGCGCCGCAGTCCGCTACCGGCCGCGCCGTCCGGTGCCGCCCGGCGTCGGACGGTGGGCCCGGCTGGTGCGCAGCCCCGGCGCGGTGGTGTGTTTCTTCGTGCTGAGCGGGCTCCTGCAGGCTGCCTACTGGGTGCGCCAGGGCGGCGACTTCATGCACGGGCGGGTGCTGCTGGCTCCGCTGTTCTGCATGCTGGCACCGGTGGCTGTCATCCCGGTGCTACTGCCCGACGGCGCGCGCTACCGCCGCGAGGCGAGCCTGCCGCTCAGCGGTGCCGTCGGTCTGCTGTGGCTGGCGGTCGCCGGCTGGGCCCTGTGGGCGGCCAACTCACACGGCATGGGCGATGACGCCACCCGCGTCACCTACTCCGGGATCGTCGACGAGCGCCGGTTCTACTCCCAGGCCACCGGCAACGCCCACCCGCTGACCGCAGCGGACTACCTGGGCTATCCGCGGATGCGTGCGGTGTTGACCACGATCGCCAACACCCCGGACGGGGCGCTGCTCCTGCCATCGGGCAACTACGACCAATGGGATGTGGTGCCGGTGATCCTGCCGGTGCCGCCGGGAATCGGCGTCCCGGCCGAGCCCGACCCTGGCGGAAGCGGACCGCACACCGTCTTCTTCACCAACATGGGCATGCTGGGTATGAACACCGGTCTTGACGTCCGGGTGCTGGACCAGATCGGGTTGATCAATCCGATCGCGGCCCACACCGAACGGCTGGAGCACGGCCGGATCGGTCACGACAAAGACCTGTTCCGGGATTGGATCGTCGCCGACGGACCCTGGGTCAAGTGGTACCCGCTGATCCCGGGGTATCTCGACCAGGACTGGATCGCCCAGTCCGAAGCCGCCCTGCGCTGCCCCGACACCGCGGCGGTACTGGGCTCGGTGCGTGCGCCGATGGGCCCGCGCCGGTTCCTGTCCAACGTGCTGCATTCGCCGAGCTTCACCCGGTACCGGATCGAGCGCGTCCCGCGCGACGAACTGCTGCGCTGCGGTCTGGCTGTGCCTGAGCCGACCAAACCGGCCTACACGGGGATGCCTCCGGAGCTGCCCTGACTGCGCATCCCCGCAAAATGTGACCGACGTCATTGCTCCTCGGGCGTGTCCGCCCACGGAGCCGGTTCTCACCGGCTCGAATGGGCATAAACGGGCCAGGGCGTCGATGTCACAAAACCAGGCATTTAGTGAGTCGGCGAGCCCGATGGGTGAACCCCGAGTCTTGGATTTCCGCCATTTTGTGGTTGACTACAGCAGCACTGTGGCGTTTGAACGCACAGATCGGGCCCGAGTCGGGCCACGCTATGAGCAAAGTACGGCAACGAATGAATGAGGATGCCAAGGATGAAGTTGCTTGACAGGTTGATGGTCGTCGCCGGTGGCGCGGCCCTGCTGGCGGGACTGGTCGGTGTCGTCGGCGGTACCCCCGAAGCGAGCGCGTTCTCCCGGCCCGGTCTGCCGGTCGAGTACCTGCAGGTGCCTTCGGCAGGTATGGGCCGTGACATCAAGGTCCAGTTCCAGAGCGGTGGCTCGGACTCCCCGGGCCTGTACCTGCTCGACGGTATGCGTGCCCAGGACGACTTCAACGGCTGGGACATCAACACCCCGGCGTTCGAGTGGTACCTGAACTCCGGTATCTCGGTGATCATGCCGGTCGGTGGCCAGTCCAGCTTCTACAGCGACTGGTACAAGCCGGCTTGCGGCAAGGCGGGCTGCTCCACCTACAAGTGGGAGACCTTCCTGACCAGCGAGCTGCCGGCCTACCTGGCGTCGGAGTACGGCGTGAGCCAGAGCCGCAACGCCGCGGTCGGCCTGTCGATGGCCGGTTCGTCGGCGATGACGCTGGCGATCTACCACCCCAACCAGTTCACCTACGCGGGTTCGCTGTCGGGTTACCTCAACCCGTCCAACGGCAAGGGCTGGATCGGCCTGTCGATGGGTGACGCCGGCGGCTACAAGAAGAACGACATGTGGGGCGACGACAGTGACCCGGCGTGGTTGCGCAACGACCCAACGGTCAATGTCGCGAAGCTGGTCGCTAACAACACCCGCCTGTGGGTCTTCTGCGGTAACGGCAAGGCCAACGAACTGGGCGGCGACAACATCCCGGCCGTGTTCCTCGAGCAGAACTTCATGATCGGTGCGAACAAGAAGTTCCAGGAGCTCTACGCCGCTGCCGGTGGCAACAACGCGATCTTCAACTTCCCGGAGTACGGCACGCACAGCTGGGAGTACTGGGGTCAGCAGCTGCAGGCCATGAAGCCGGACCTGCAGAGCCACCTGGGCGCCACGCCCGGGGGCGGCGCGAGCAGCAGCTCGGGCGAATAGTCCCGAACACAGATCTACCGCTGACGGCGGCGACCTACGGGTCGTCGCCGTCAGTCATTTCCTGCCCTGCCCGCAAGCGCCGTGTGATTGACTACCTCCCGGGGTCAGGGCGCGTGACCAGCGGGTGGAAACATCGGAGAATCTGTGCCGACGAACGAGGTGGATATGAGCGGACTGTCGAAGTTGCTGCGGGCGCTGTGCGTCGGAGTGCTGATGCTGGGGTTGTGGAGCGGGGGCACCATCGTGAGCCCGGGAGCGCACGCCGCACAGTTCGAGAACCTGATGGTCCCGTCGCCGTCGATGGGCCGGGACATCCCGGTGGCGTTCCTGAACCAGGGCCCGCACGCGGTGTACCTGCTCGACGCGTTCGACGCGCACCCCGAGCTGAGCAACTGGGTGACCGCGGGCAACGCGATGAACACCTTGGCGGGCAAGGGCGTCTCGGTGGTCGCGCCGGCCGGTGGGGCCTACAGCATGTACACCAACTGGGAGCAGGACGGCAGCAAGCAGTGGGACACCTTCCTGTCCAGTGAGCTGCCGGACTGGCTGGCGGCCAACCGGGGCCTGGCGCCGGGCGGGCACGCGGTGGTCGGCGCGGCCCAGGGTGGTTACGCGGCAGTGGCGCTGGCCACCTTCCACCCCGACCGGTTCGGCTTCGCCGGGTCGATGTCGGGCTTCCTGGGGCCGGCCAACACCACCGAGGGCGGCGTGATCGCCGCGGGCCTGCAGAACTTCGGTGGCGTCGACCCCTACGGCATGTGGGGCGCGCCGCAGCTCGGTCGCTGGAAGTGGCACGACCCGACCGTGCACGCCACCCTGCTCGCGCAGAACAACACCCGGGTCTGGGTCTACGCCCCGCTGGGCGGCGCCTCCAACCCGGCGGCGATGATCGGCGACCCGTCGCAGGCGGCCGGCAGTGGCCGGTTCTTCAACGCTCAGTACCGCCAGGTACGTGGCAAGAACGGCCACTTCGACTTCTCGCCCGGTGACAACGGCTGGGGTTCGTGGTCGTCGCAGCTGGGCGCAATGGCCGGCGACATCGTCGGCGCGATCCGCTAGCGCGGCGAAGCCGGGCGAAGCGGGATCGCGCTTGGGCCGAGCGATCCGCTAGGGCGGCGCCAAGCTAGTTCGCCGTTGACTCTGCGCCCAGGGCGGGAAAGTTCGAGTAAGGCCAGCCCTGGACGCAGAGTCAATGCGTGCCGTCGCCGATCTGTACCGTGAAAGGCGACATGGCCAAGAAGAAGACAGCGAAATCCCCCCGGAAGTCGCCCCGCAAGTCGCAAGCCAACCGGAGGCGTGTCCTCGCCTGGATCGCCGCCGGAGCGATGGCTCTGGTGGTGGCGCTGGTGATCGTGGCGGTGGTGATCTGGATCCGCCGCCCGGCCACGCCACCGATCGCCGAGCAGCCTGGGGCGGGTAGCCCGTCCACCAGCTCGGTGCCGACGCGGACCAAGAAGCCACGCCCGGCCTATCAGGACGCCAGCTGCCCAGACGTGCAGCTGGTGTCGGTGCCCGGCACCTGGGAGACCTCGCCGACGGACAACCCGCTCGACCCCAACCAGTTTCCGATCGCGCTGCTGCTCACCGTCACCCGTCCGATTGCGCAGCAGTTCGACGCTGCCCGGGTGCAGACCTACACGGTTCCCTACACCGCGCAGTTCCATAACCCGCTGTCGTCCGACAAGCAGATGAGCTACAACGACAGCCGCGCCGAAGGAACCCGCGCCACCATCAAGGCGCTGACCGAGATGAATGAGCGGTGCCCGCTGACCAGCTATGTGCTGGTCGGCTTCTCGCAGGGCGCGGTGATCGCCGGCGACGTGGCCAGCAAGATCGGCAACTGGGAGGGACCGGTCGACGAAGATCTGGTGCTGGGCGTCACGCTGATCGCCGACGGCCGCCGTCAGACTGGCGTGGGTGTAGACGTCCCGCCGTCTCCGCCCGGTCAGGGCGCCGAGGTGACCCTGCACGAGCTGCCGATCCTGTCCGGGATGGGATTGACCATGACCGGCGCGCGCGAGGGCGGTTTCGGCGACCTCGATAAGCGCACCAATGAGATCTGCGCGGTCGGTGACCTGGTCTGCGCGGCCCCGCAGGAGGCGTTCAGCGTCGGCAAGCTGCCGGCGACGCTGTCAACGCTGGCCGGCGGTGCTGCTCAGCCGGTGCACGCGCTGTACGGCACCACCGACGTCTGGAGCCAGGACGGCTTGTCCGCAACCCAGTGGACGCTGAACTGGGCGCGTGAACTCATCGACAACGCGCCCCGTCCGCCACACGGCTGAGGTTCGACGAGCGGTTCAGTGAGGCTCGACGAAGGAGAGGCGAAGCTGGAACCAGCTCGTGACCCCGAGATCGGCATCACACGCGGTACCGTTTGATTTGGATTGGACCGCACCGGGCTCTAACATTAAGAACAATTTAAGAGCAGCGGCCCGTAGTCGCAGGGCGGCGAGCGTCGCCGGGTACGGGAAACCCATTACCATTCGGTGGGTCCCGGAGCCGCGCGATGTAACGCGCCATGCGCGACGCGCCCCGGCAGTTGACTGAAACGTATGTTCGCGACAGGAGATTTTGCATGGCCCCGGCAACACAGGCCAGTTACCACAACCCGTTCGTCAAGGACGGCAAGATCCGGTTCCCGGACAACGCCAACCTGGTGCGGACCGTCGAGCGCTGGGCTGGTCTGCGTGGCGAGAAGGTCGCGTATCGGTTCCTGGACTTCTCCACCGAGCGTGACGGCATCGAGCGCGACATCTCCTGGTCGGATTTCGGGGCGCGGAACCGGGCGATCGGTGCCCGGCTGCAACAGGTCACCAAGCCGGGTGACCGGGTGGCGATCCTGTGTGGGCAGAACCTGGACTACCTGGTGTCCTTCTTCGGGATCATGTACGCCGGCCGCATCGCCGTGCCGCTGTTCGACCCGGGCGAGCCGGGCCACGTGGGCCGGCTGCACGCGGTGCTCGACGACTGCACTCCGTCGGCGGTACTGACCACCAGCGACTCCGCTGAAGGCGTGAACAAGTTCTTCCGCAGCCGCCCGGCCAACGCCAGGCCTCGGGTCATCGCGGTCGACGCGTTGCCGCCAGAGGTGGGGTCGACTTGGGTGATGCCCGATACCGACCGCAGCGAGGTGGCCTACCTGCAGTACACCTCCGGCTCCACCCGCACCCCGACCGGGGTGAAGATCAGCCACCTGAACCTGCCCACCAACGTCGTGCAGCTGCTGGACTCGCTCAAGGGCCGCGAGGGCGACCGGGGCGTCAGCTGGCTGCCTTTCTTCCACGACATGGGGCTGGTCACCATCCTGCTGTCGTCGGTGATGGGTCAGCAGTTCACCTTCATGAGCCCGGCCGCTTTTGTGCGCCGGCCAGGCCGGTGGATCCGGGAGTTGGCCCGCAAGGAGGGGGAGACCGGCGAGGTCTACTCGGCGGCCCCCAACTTCGCCTTCGAGCATGCCGCGGCGCGTGGCCTGCCCAAGGAGGGCGAGCCGCCGCTGGACCTGAGCAACGTCAAGGCGATCCTCAACGGCAGTGAGCCGGTGTCCGCGGCGTCCCTGCGCAAGTTCAACGAGGCCTTCGCGCCCTACGGGTTCCGCGAGGAGGCCATCAAGCCGTCCTACGGTCTGGCCGAGGCCACCCTGTTCGTGTCCACGACCCCGATCGGCGAGAAGCCGAAGATCATCTACGTCGACCGCGAGGCGCTCAACAACGCCAACCGTCTGGTCGAGGTGCCGGAGGACGCCCCGAACGCCGTCGCGCAGGCGTCGGCCGGGCGGATCAGCGTCGACCAGTGGACGATCATCGTCGACTATGAGACCGGCGCCGAGCTGCCCGACGGCCAGATCGGCGAGATCTGGTTGCAGGGCAACAACATGGGCATCGGCTACTGGAACCGTGAGGAAGAGACCGCCGACACGTTCCAGAACGTGCTCAAGTCGCGTACCAGCCCGTCTCGGGCCGAGGGCTCCGACGAGAACGGCTTCTGGGTGCGCACCGGTGACTACGGCGCCTACTACGAGGACGACCTCTACATCACCGGTCGGGTGAAGGACCTGGTGATTGTCGACGGCCGCAACCACTACCCACAGGACCTGGAGTACTCCGCGCAGGAGGCGAGCCGGGCGCTGCGGGCGGGGTATGTCGCGGCGTTCTCGGTGCCGGCCAACCAGTTGCCGCAGTCGGCCTTCGACAACCCGCACTCCGGGCTGAAGTTCGACCCCGAAGACAGCTCCGAGCAGTTGGTGATCGTCGCCGAGCGGGCACCGGGCGCTCACAAGCTGGAATACCAGCCCATCGCCGATGACATTCGGGCGGCGATCGCGGTGCGCCACGGCGTGACCGTGCGTGACGTGCTGCTGGTGTCTGCGGGCACGGTGCCGCGGACGTCCAGTGGCAAGATCGGTCGCCGCGCCTGCCGGGCCGCCTACCTGGACGGCAGCCTGCGCAGCGGCACCACCGGCCCGAACGCTTACCCCGACGAGGTCTAAACCCAGATGAGCGAGGCTCCGCAGATGACCGGCGACGACGAGGCAGAGCGCAGCGACGGCGACGACGCAATCCTGCGCGGCACCAGCCGCACCGACCTGACCGTCGCCGACATGCGGGCCTGGCTGCGCAACTGGGTGGCCAACGCCACCTCCCAGTCGCCGGAGAAGATCAACGAGACCGCGCCGCTGATCGAACTGGGTCTGTCGTCGCGTGACGCGGTAGCCATGGCGTCGGACATCGAGGACTTCACCGGGGTCACGCTGTCGGCGACGGTGGCATTCCGGCACCCGACGATCGAGGCGCTGGCCACCGTGATCGTCGAGGGCGAGCCTGTGCTGGATGACGACGCGGCCGGCGAGGACTGGTCACGCGACGCCGATGTCGCCGACATCGCGGTGGTGGGCCTGGCCACCCGCTTCCCCGGCGACATGAACACTCCCGAGGACACCTGGGAGAAGCTGCTGGCGGGGTTCAATGCGATCACCGACCTGCCCGAGGGGCGCTGGTCGGAGTTCATGGAGGAGCCGAGGGTCGCCGAGCGGGTCAAGAAGGCGCGCACCCGCGGTGGCTACCTCTCTGACATCAAGGGTTTCGACGCGGAGTTCTTCGCGCTGTCGAAGATGGAAGCCGACAACGTCGACCCGCAGCAGCGGATGGCGCTCGAGCTGACCTGGGAGGCGCTGGAGCACGCCCGGATCCCGGCGTCGAGCCTGCGCGGCGAAGCGGTCGCGGTCTACATGGGTTCGACGAACGGTGACTACCAGAACCTGGCACTGTCCGACCCGAGCATCACCCACCCGTATGCCATCACCGGCAACTCCAGCTCGATCATCGCCAACCGGGTGAGCTACTTCTACGACTTCCGCGGCCCGTCGATCACCATCGACACCGCCTGCTCGTCGTCGCTGGTCGCCGCGCACTCGGGTGTACAGGCGCTGCGCAACGGTGAGGCCGACGTGGCGGTTGTCGGCGGTGTCAACGCGCTGGTCACCCCGTTGGTGACGGTCGGTTTCGACGAGGTCGGCGGGGTGCTCTCACCCGATGGCCGGATCAAGTCGTTCTCGGCCGACGCCGACGGTTACTCCCGTGCCGAGGGTGGCGGTGTGCTGGTGCTCAAGCGGGTGGATGACGCCCGCCGTGACGGCGACCAGATCCTCGCGGTGATCGCCGGTTCGGCGGTCAACCACGACGGCCGGTCCAACGGCCTGTTGGCGCCCAACCCGGACGCTCAGGCCGCGGTCCTGCGCAAGGCTTATAAGAACGCCGGTATCGACCCGCGCACCGTCGACTACATCGAGGCGCACGGCACCGGAACCATCCTGGGTGACCCGATCGAGGCCGAGGCGCTGGGCCGGGTGGTTGGCCGGGGCCGCGCCGCGGACAAGCCCGCGCTGTTGGGTGCGGTGAAATCCAATGTGGGCCATCTGGAGTCGGCAGCCGGTGCGGCGAGCCTTGCCAAGGTCGTGCTCGCCATGCAGCACGACAAGATCCCGCCGTCGATCAACTACGCCGGACCCAACCCCTACATCGACTTCGTCGGCACCCACCTGCAGGTCGCCGACACCGCTACCGACTGGCCGCGTTACAGCGGGTATGCGGTCGCTGGGGTGTCTGGCTTCGGCTTCGGTGGGGCCAACGCCCACCTGGTGGTACGCGAGGTGTTGCCGCGCGACGTGATCGTCAAGGAGACCGAAGCGCCTGTCGCCGAAGAGGCTTCGGAACCCGAGATCGAGCACGAAGCCCCCCGCTTCGACGAATACGGCGAGTTCATCGCGCCGGAGAGCTCACATGGCTACGGCGACGAACCCGCGTACGAACTGCCCGGCCTGACCGATGAGGCGTTGCGGCTGCGCGACGAGGCGCTCGCCGAGCTGGCCGAGCAAGAGCCCGTGCAACCTCTGATCCCCCTGGCGATCTCGGCGTTTCTGACTTCCCGCAAGAAGGCCGCTGCGGCCGAGCTTGCCGACTGGATCGACAGCGAAGAGGGCCGGGCCACCCCGCTGACGTCGATCGGCCGGTCGCTGTCGAGGCGCAACCATGGCCGTTCGCGTGCCGTGGTCCTGGCTCACGACCACGACGAGGCCATCGCGGGCCTGCGCGCGGTCGCCGAGGGCAAGCAAAAGCCCAACGTGTACTCCGTCGACGGCCCGGTCACCAACGGGCCGGTCTGGGTGATGGCCGGCTTCGGTGCCCAGCACCGCAAGATGGGCAAGAACCTCTACCTGCGCGACCCGATCTTCGCCGAATGGATTGAGAAGGTCGACGCCCACGTCCAGGACGAGCGCGGCTACTCGGTGCTGGAGTTGATCCTCGACGACTCACACGAGTACGGCATCGAGACCTCCAACATCGCCATCTTCGCCATCCAGATCGCCCTCGGCGAGGTGCTCAAGCACCACGGAGCGCGCCCGACCGCCGTGATCGGCCAGTCATTGGGCGAGCCGGCGTCAGCGTACTTCTCCGGAGGTCTGTCGCTGGCCGATGCCACCCGAGTGATCTGCTCGCGCGCTCACCTGATGGGTGAGGGCGAAGCGATGCTGTTCGGCGAGTACATCCGCTTCATGGCGCTCGTCGAGTACTCCGCCGAGGAACTCAAGGCGGTGTTCGCGGATTTCCCCGGCCTGGAGGTGTGCGTCTATGCCGCTCCCACCCAGACGGTGATCGGCGGACCGCCCGAACAGATCGACGAGATCGTCGCGCGGGCCGAATCCGAGGGCCGGTTCGCCCGCAAGCTGCAGACCAAGGGCGCCGGCCACACCTCGCAGATGGACCCCCTGCTGGGCGAATTCTCCGCGGAGCTGCAGGGCATCGAGCCGCACACTCCCAACATCGGCATCTTCTCGACCGTGCACGAGGGCAGCTACGTCAAGCCCGGCGGCGAGCCGATCCACGATGTGGAGTACTGGAAGAAGGGGATGCGGCACAGCGTCTACTTCACCCACGGTGTTCGCAATGCCGTCGACAATGGCTACACCACCTTCCTTGAGCTGGCGCCGAACCCGGTCGCGCTCATGCAGGTGGGGCTGACGACGGCCAGCGCGGGGCTTCACGATGCCCAATTGATCGCCACATTGGCCCGCAAGACCGACGATGTCGACGCCATGACCATGGCAATGGCACAGCTCTACGTCTATGGCCACGACCTCGATTTCCGCACCTTGTTCCCGCGTGAGGTGCAGGGGCCGATCAGTCCGGCGGAGTTCGCCAACATTCCGCCCACGCGCTTCAGGCGCAAGCCGCACTGGCTCGACGCCCGGTTCTCCGGAGACGCCACCGGTGTGATGCCTGGATCGCACGTCGCTACCCCGGACGGCCGGCACGTCTTCGAGTACGCCGGTCGCGGCGAGACGGACTTGGCCGCCCTGGTCAAAGCCGCTGCCGCGACTGTCCTTCCGGATTCGACCTTGTCGGCCGCCGAGCAGCGGGCTGTTCCGGGCGAGGGTTCCCGACTGGTCACTACGCTGACCCGGCATCCGGGCGGCGCGGCCGTGCAGGTGCACGCCCGGATCGGTGAGTCGTTCACGCTGGTTTACGACGCGCTGGTGTCGCGTGGCGGCGCAGCCGGGGTGTTGCCGGTCGCCGTCGGCGCGGGCACTGCGGTGAGTGAGTCCGTTTCGGCTTCGGTTGCGCCGGTTGACGAACCGGTCGACGACGCCGCGATCCTGCACGACAACCTGACGGCTGGCGCCGGTCTGGCGGCCGGTTTCGCCAAGTGGTCACCGGAATCCGGTGAGACCATCGCGGATCGGTTGGGCACCATCGTCGGCAGTGCCATGGGCTATGAGCCCGAGGACCTGCCGTGGGAGGTGCCGCTGATCGAGCTGGGTCTCGATTCGCTGATGGCGGTGCGGATCAAGAACCGGGTCGAATACGACTTCGACATGCCGCCGATCCAGCTGACCGCGGTCCGCGACGCGAACCTCTACAACGTCGCGGAGATGATCCAGTACGCCGTCGATCACCGCGACGAGATCGAGGCGCTGCACGAGCATCAGAAGACCCAGACGGCCGACGAGATCGCCGCCGAACAGGCCGCCATCATCGCGGCAGCCAAAGCGGCCGAGGCGGCGCAAGACGCGCCGGCTCCGGCAGCCGAAGCTGATGCCGCACCGCCGGCCTCGGACATCCCGATCCCGCCGCCGCCGACGAACCCGGCCGGGCCCGCGGGGGGCGCACCGATTCCGCCGCCGCCCACCGATCCTTCCGGCCCGGGTGCCAATTCGAGCGGGGTCAGCACCAAGACCGCTGCCGCGGCAGCGGCCAAGGTGCTCACCCAGGAGGCGGTGACCGAGGCGCTGGGCGCCGACGTGCCACCGCGTGACGCCGCCGAACGGGTCACGTTCGCCACCTGGGCGATCGTCACCGGGAAGTCGCCGGGCGGCATCTTCAACGAGCTGCCCAAGCTGGACGAGGACACCGCGACCAAGGTGGCCGAGCGGCTGGCGGAGCGTGCCGAGGGCATCATCACGGTCGACGACGTGAAGTCGGCCACCACCATCGAGGCGCTGGCGACCATCGTTCGCGATCAGCTCGAGGACGGCGTGGTGGACGGATTCGTTCGCACCTTGCGCGCCAAACCCGAAGGCTCCAACAAGGCTCCGCTGTTCGTGTTCCATCCCGCGGGTGGTTCGACCGTGGTCTACGAGCCGCTGATGAAGCGGTTGCCCGCTGACCTGCCGGTATACGGCATCGAGCGGGTGGAAGGCTCCATCGAGGAACGCGCCGCCGAGTACGTGCCCAAGTTGCTTGACCTGCACGATGGGCCGTTCCTCTTGGCCGGTTGGTCGCTGGGCGGGGCGCTGGCTTACGCATGCGCGATCGGACTGAAGCAAGCGGGCGCCGATGTGCGTTACGTCGGTCTGCTCGACCTGGTGCTTCCCGGTGAGCCGATCGACCAGAGCAAGGAAGGCATGCGGGCACGCTGGGACCGTTATGCACGGTTTGCCGAGCGCACCTTCAATGTCGAGGTTCCCGAGATCCCGTACGAGGAACTGGAGAAGCTCGACGACGAGGGTCAGGTCCGGTTCGTGCTGGACGTGGTGGCCCAGAGCGGCGTACAGATCCCCGGCGGCATCATCGAGCACCAGCGCACGTCGTACCTGGACAATCGGGCCCTGGACACCATCGAGATCCAGCCCTACGAGGGACACGTCACGCTGTACATGGCCGACCGCTACCACGATGACGCCATCGTGTTCGAGCCCGCCTACGCGACCCGCAAGCCCGATGGTGGCTGGGGCGAATACATCTCCGACCTGGAGATCGTGCCGATCGGGGGCGAGCACGTCCAGGTCATCGACGAGCCGTACATTGCCAAGGTGGGCGCCCACATGAGTGAGGCGATCAATCGGATCCAGGGAGAGCAGTGAGTAACAAGACCACCGCCGAACTGCTGGCCGAACTGCGCGAAAAGCTGGAGCTGGCCAAGGAGCCTGCCGGTGAGGCGGCCATCGCCAAGCGGGCCAAGAAGGGCATTCCGAGCGCCCGTGAGCGCATCCATGCGCTGCTGGACCCGGGCACGTTCCTGGAGATCGGTGCGCTGTGCAAGACCCCCGGTGACCCGAACGCGCTGTACGGCGACGGCGTCGTCACCGGCCACGGCCGGATCAACGGCCGCCCCGTCGGGGTGTTCAGCCACGACCAGACTGTGTTCCAGGGGTCGGTCGGCGAGATGTTCGGCCGCAAGGTGGCCAAGCTGATGGAGTGGGTGGCCATGGTCGGTTGCCCGATCATCGGCATCAACGACTCCGCCGGCGCCCGCATTCAGGATGCGGTGACGTCGCTGGCTTGGTATGCCGAGCTGGGCCGTCGCCACGAGATGCTGCGCGGCCTGGTGCCGGAGATCTCGATCATCTTGGGTAAATGTGCTGGGGGAGCGGTGTATTCGCCGGTCCAGACCGACCTGCTGGTGGCCGTGCGCGATCAGGGCTACATGTTCATCACCGGCCCCGACGTGATCAAGGACGTCACCGGTGAGGACGTGACGTTCGACGAGCTCGGCGGCGCGGATGTGCAGGCGCAGCGGGGCAACATTCACAAGGTGGTCGAGGACGAGGCCGCGGCGTTCCAATACGTGCGCGACTACCTGTCGTTCCTGCCGGCCAACCACTTCGACGACGCGCCGATCGTCAACCCGGGTCTCGAGCCCGAGATCACCCCGCACGACCTTGAGCTGGACTCGATCGTTCCGGACGCGGACAACACCGCCTACGACATGCACGAGATCCTGCTGCGGATGTTCGACGACGGCGATGTCTTCGAGATCTCCGACCAGCGCGGCCAGGCGATGATCACCGCGTTCGCCCGGGTGGACGGGCATCCGGTCGGGGTGATCGCCAACCAGCCCATGTACATGTCCGGGGCGGTCGACACCGAGGCCTCCGACAAGGCAGCCAGCTTCATCCGGTTCTGCGACTCCTTCAACCTGCCGTTGGTCTTCGTCGTCGACACTCCCGGCGCCATGCCCGGGGTGGCGGAGGAGAAGAACGGGATCATCAAGCGCGGTGGCCGGTTCTTCAACGCCATCGTCGAGGCCGACGTGCCGAAGGTGACCTTCATCATCCGCAAGGCCTACGGCGGCGGGTACGCGGTGATGGGCTCCAAGCAGCTGTCCGCTGACCTGAACTTCGCCTGGCCGACGGCCAGGATCGCGGTGATCGGCGCCGACGGTGCGGCCCAACTGCTGGTGAAGCGCTTCCCGGACCCGACCGCGCCCGAGGTGCAGAAGATCAAGGCGGACTTCATCGCCGGTTACAACGAGAACTTGGCGATCCCGTGGACTGCTGCCGAGCGTGGCTACATCGACGCGGTGATCCAGCCGCACGAGACCCGGTTGCTGCTGCGTAAGTCGCTGCGGTTGCTGCGGGACAAGCAGAACGCCCCCAAGGTGCAGCGCAAGCACGGCCTGCTGCCGATCTAAACGCCGCTGAGCTGCGCTAAGTCCTGACTCAGGTTCGCCGAACAATTAGGTGTCCCTAACTCTGGTGGTGTGCTCCATTTTTCCCAGGTGAGGGCGCGTTTCCAGATTAGTGAACCTGAATTTGACATAACAGAGTGTGATTGAAATCATCCAAAATTAACAATGCCGCAGATCTGTGCGGCCTCGAGAGTCTGGCGAGGAATTCTGGATGTTTGATGCAGGTGCGGCGCGGTCCAGCCACTTTGACACCGGCTTTCGTGCCGCTCTCGCCGCTGTTGTGGTGGCCGTCGGTATCAGCGGCGCGCCGCAGGTCACGTCGTTGACCAAGGCTCCCGAGCATGCCCAGGTGCTGCTGTCTTCGGCAGGCGCGGGCTCGCTGGCCAGCTCCGGCATCGCGCTCATCATGGGCCCCAGCATGCTCCCCACGCCGAGTGAGCAATACGCCGAAACCGTCAACGACCTCTTCCTGCAGCCGCACGGATTCGACGGTCAGCTCGAGGTGCTGACCACTCCGCAAGAGGCCTACTTGCTGGACGAGTCCATGGCCAAGGGTGCACAGATCCTGTCTGACAGGGTGTTGGCCCTGCTCGACGAAGGCGCAGCGGGCGAGGGCAACCCGGTGACGGTCTTCGGGTACTCGCAGAGTGCCGCCCTGACGACACTGGCGATGCAGCAGCTCTACGAGGCCGGCGTGCCGAGTTCGGCCGTGCACTTTGTGCTGATCGGCGATTCGGCGAACCCCCTCGGCGGTCTGCTGGTCGGATTCGCGGATTACCCGGAGGTCGTTGAGAGCTTGGCCGAGGGAAATGTCACGCTCGGTAACCCGACCCCGAATGATCTGTATCCCACCGACATCTACACCTTGGAGTACGACGGCTACGCGGATTTCCCGCAATATTTCCTCAACCCGATCTCCAGCCTGAACGCCATCATGGGCATGGCTATCCAGCACATTGCCTACCTCGGCTTGACTCCCGAGCAGATCGCGGACGCCGTCCTGCTGGAGTCCAGCCCGGACAGCATGATCAGTTCCTACATGATCCCCAGTGAGTACCTTCCACTGCTGTACCCCCTGCTGTTCGTCCCGATCACCGGAAAGCCCATCTATGACCTGCTGGAGCCGGTCATGCGGATCCTGGTGAACCTGGGCTACGGCAATATCGAGAACGGCTGGAACGAGGGCCCGGCGGATCAGCCGACGATGGTGAGCAATCTGATGCCGGACCTCGACTGGAACGAGGTCAGCAACGCGCTGTTTTCGGCGGCGATGAGCGGCATCGGCGCTTTCGTCACCGATCTGTTCGACCCCCAGACGTATGTGGAGGTCGGGGTTCTCGACAACCCCGCCCTGGACGGCTTGCTTGCGGCTATGACGGCCGCGGGCGTCGCCGAGGGCGACAACCCGTCGGTGGACGACATGCTCAACGGTATGACCAACATGATGTGGCAATCGTTGGTCGGCCAATACCTGGATCCCGCTTACTGGGCGGACGCGGCCTAGTCTCGGCGGCGTAAGCGTTGCATAACGCTTGAGCAACACCGGTAACTTCGGGCACAAACCAATTATCGTTTACCCCAGGCAATCCCAGGATGGGCTGGCCTCTGGGGTTCCAATTGTGCCCGGCCGTAACGTGATTGCGGTTGCCGGACGGCCGTGTGAATCGTCAGGGGTATGACGAGGGGGCAGGTATGTGTCCTAGCGGCGAGGCGCGATGAGTCTACTGCTGCCGGCGAAGCCGTCGGCGCCGCTCGCGCGGAAACCACATACCGCTCCGGATCGACAGAAAAGGCTGCTGCGCAAAGCAATTGCGGCGTCGGCTATCGGCAATGCCACCGAGTGGTATGACTACGGCGTCTATGCCGTGGTGGCCACCTATCTGACCGAGGCCTTCTTCCCCGATACGCTGGGCAACCTCGGAACCATGCTCGGATTCGCGGTTTCGTTCGTGCTCCGTCCCTTGGGTGGCATGGTCTGGGGTCCGATCGGTGACCGGTTCGGGCGAAAGTCCGTCCTGGTGGCCACCGTCGCGCTGATCGCTGTCGCAACAACCCTGATCGGCGTGCTGCCCAGCTATGCCACCGCGGGATGGTGGGCGCCGGGCCTGCTGATCGCGCTGCGGGTCGTGCAGGGTTTCTCCACCGGCGGTGAATACGGTGGCGCAGCAACCTTTATGGCCGAAAGTTCGCCCGACGACAAGCGTGGCCTCTATGGCAGCTTCCTGGAGTTCGGTGCCGTCGGTGGCTTTGTCCTTGGCAGCGCTGTCGTGCTGGCTCTGGAGGCGATGCTCACCCATGAGCAGATGACGGCCTGGGGCTGGCGTGTTCCGTTCCTCTTCGCCCTGCCGTTGGGGGTGCTGGGGCTGGTGCTGCGCACCAGGATGCCCGAGACGCCGGTGTTCGCCGAGTGTGCCGCCTGCGATGCGATCAAAGGGTCGGCCTGGGATCGACTTGTCGATCTGCTGACCAACTACACCCGGCCGATCCTCGTCACGTTCGCGCTGCTGGTCGCGCTCAACATCATTGACTACACCTTGGTGACCTACCAGCCGACGTACCTGCATGCCTCGGCCGGGCTCGACGAACCTAGTAGGACCGCGGTGGTGCTGGTCGGGGAGCTGGCCATGATGGCCTGCATCCCGTTTGCGGGTGCTTGGTCGGATCGGATCGGCCGGAAGCCGCTATGGCGAGGCTCGTTAGTCGGCTTCATCGTCATGGCGCTGCCGATGTACTGGCTCATGGGTCAGGGATTCGGATACGCACTGGTGGGCTTCACCGTGCTCAGCGTGCTGTTCGCCGCACCGCTGGCCACGGTGGCCGCGACCTTTCCGGCGATGTTTCCCACTCAAGTGCGCTACGCAGGGTTCGCCGTGGCCGACAATGCGGCCGTCGCCGTGTTCGGCGGCACCGCGCCGGTGGTCGCCGATTCGGTCATCGAGCACACCGGTTGGCAGCTCTTTCCGGCTGCCTATCTGGTGGCCGCGGCGGTGCTCGGATTGATCGCCCTGCGCTTCCTCCCCGAGACCTTGGGCTATTCGCTGCGCGGCACCGGCATCCCCGGAGAGCAAGGCGAACTGGAACGGGAGCTGGCGGCCGTCATCGCGAATCAGCCACGGGCCGACCCGCGCGACGACCGCGAACTCACGCCTTGATCCTTATCTGGCCCGGCGACCACCAACCGGATCGGGTGGCGGTTCCCAGGTCCAACTCCGCGGGCGTCGCGGGCGTGATCACGTCGAACTGACGCAACGAACCCCAGTCCCGGCCCCAGTCGTAGTTGAGGTACGTCGCCATAACGTGGGCGCGCAGCAACATGTCGGAGATGCCCAGCAACCCGCCGTTGACCCCGTCTTGCCAGGTGTCGGTGTCCTGCTTCTTGGCGTTGTAGTCCGGGGTGATCCGGTATTGCGGTACCTCGGTGACACCGTTGGCGTGCAGCATCGGGTGCTGACACGGGAAGGCCAGACCCACCGCCCAGTCCAGCAGGACCGGCTTGTCGGAGCCGATGTAGGACTGGATGGTCTTCACCTCGGGCAGGCGCGGGGGGGTGAACGCGATCCAGTCCCGCGGGTTCAAGGACTTGTCCACGGCCACAATGCGTACCGCGACAGCCTGCGCGGGAATCTGTGCCCGCGGGTAGCGCAGATTGCGCCACATCCGGGGCCACTCGCCGAACAGGTCGTAGGGCACCAGCCGACCCGCGGCCACCGGAACGCCGTCGGGCCCCGGAACTCCGTACTCCAGCTGCACATCCTGCCCGGTGGTGTAGCCCTTGAGCACACTGTTGCCGGCGATCGTGCCTGCCGCGGTCACCGCCACCAGCGGGTGGCCGGCATCGGCGGGCGGCAGCGCGTACCACGCCGACGTCAGCCGACTCTCCTGCTGGCCGTCGGTGCTGTAGCTGCCCGCCAGCGGAATCCGGGCCGGATCCAGGCCGTAGGGGAGCGGCACGGTCGAGCCGTTGATGCCGGCCTTCTTCAGTTTCTTGGGGGCATCCCAGTCGTAGTCGGTGCCGGGCTGGGTGATCGGCATCCGCAGCGATTCGGCCACCACCTTCTCCGGCACTCCGCTGGCGGTGAAACCGACCGGGTCCACACCGCCCAGCGGTCCGAGGTCGCCGTACGCGCCCGGCAGCGGCGTCAGGGCACCGTCATTGGGGTCCGGTTCCACCAGTACGTTGTCGGCCAGCCCGCAGCCACCGACGAACGCCCGCACGTTGGCCAGGCCGTTGGAGTACGTCGGGTATTCACGAACGATCCCGGCCACCATCGACGCCACAAATACGCAGACCATGAAGCCTGCCGCCACCGGAATCGGTGCGGCGGTCAGGGCGCGTGCCAGCCGCCCCTCACCGCGGTCCCGCGGCGCGAAGTGCAGCCAGGTCGCCCATCCGGCCGTGACGGCGAACAGGGCGAACAGAATTGTGCTGACGGTGATCCCACCGATCCGCGGCATGTCGGCATTGAACGGAACCCCGTAGCTGGAGACGTACCACCAGCCGTTGGTGGTGGCGAAACACAACGCCAGGATGAACAGCACCGCTGCGGCGAACGCCATTCGGTTTCTCGACCAGCGCACCACTTGTCGCGATACCAGCACCGTGGTCAGTGCCGCCATGGCTCCGGCCACCGCGGCGAACAGCCCGAAGTGGTGCACCCACTTGGTGGGCGCGAACATCAGCGAGAACATGGTCGCCAGGATGACGCCCATCAGGCGCCACACCGGTCCGCTGGCTACACCGGGAACGCGCTTGCGGCGCAACATGATGAACATCGCGGTGAACAGGCACAGCGCGCAGATCAGGAATCCGAACCGCCTCGACAGTGAGCCGTCGACGGTCGGCAGGATCAGGTAGTAGTACCGCAGGTTCTCGGTGTACCAGGCCTGGCTGGGGCCGATCGCGGTGCGCACCCGGGTGGCTTCCATCACGGTACGGATGGTCTGGTCGGAGAAGACCACGGTCAGGATCACCGCGCTGGCGGCCAGCAGCGGTGCCACCAGCGGCCACGTGCCGTGAATCTGGTGGCGACGCACCAGGATCCGCAGCAGCGGCCGTCCACCGGCCAGCAGTGCGGCCACCGCGATCAGCCCGGTCGGTTGAATGCCCAGGGTGAAGGCCGCGCAGATGATCGCCAACGCCGCCGGTGTGAGCCGGCTGGAGATGATCGCCCGTTCTACCAGCACCCAGGTGATCAGCGCCCCGACGGCGATGATCCCTTCGGGGCGCAGGCCGTTGTTGAACGGCATCCATGCCGCCAGCAGCACCAGCCCGGCCGCCCACAGCGCGGGCTTGCTGGCCGCCACCGCCGGACCGAACCGGGGCAGCACCTCGCGGCTCAGCAGCAGCCAGCAGACCAGCCCGGCGACCAGATCCGGGAGTCGGATCCAGATGCTGGCGTCGGAGACGTGGGTCATCAGTGCCAGCAGGTTGTAGTACCAGCCGAACGGATCTTCCGGGCTGCCGAACCAGCGGAAGTAGTTGCTCATGTAGCCGGCGTGGTCGGCGACTCGCGCCATCCCGAGGACGTAGCCGTCGTCGGAGGAGTTCGCACCGATCACGTACCAGAGCACGAACCCGAACACCACGGCCACATCGGCCAGGGAGAAGAAACGCCAACGGCTGGGGATCCACCGGTGCATCCGTCGGCCGTCGAGCCGGTCCAGTCGCCACAGCGCCAGGACCGCGATCACGGTGGCCAGAATGGCTGCGAAGATCGCGGCCCGCTTGAGTGCCGTCGGCTTGGTGGAGAACCGGGTGTCGATGTCGGCGGTCAACGCCAGACCGGCCGGTGCGGGACCGGCCAGATCGGTGAACACGCCGACGATCTGCGGGCGCAGGTTGGGATCGGCCCAACCGTAGCGCTGCGTGATCCCGCCGATGGTGGCGAAGGTTCCGGCGTGCGACGACGTGACCTCGATGTCGGTGCAGCCGGGGCCCTCGACCTTGGCGCGGGGGGCAGTCGCCAGCACCACGTTGCGGTCGGTGACGTCCACCCGTTTCTCGGTGACGGTGATGAACAGCCCGTTCAGTGCGGCGTCCTTGCCCTTGGCGGGGGCGGTCGCCAGCAGCGTGCCGCCCTCGGCGGGCAACTGGCGCACCAGAGCGCACGGCGCTTTCACTGTCATGGAGATCGGGGTCTGCGAGATCAGTGGCGCGGTTACGCTGCTCAGCTCGCCGTGCTGCGGCCAGTTCAGTGTGGCGGTGGTCTGCACCACCGGCAGCAGCGGCGTGGCCACCGACAACAGGAAGCCCACCAGGCCGGCGATGACGGCCACCCATCGGGTCACTTTCAGGTCGCGCGTCATGGCAATGCTCGAATCGGTCCGGGCCGGCTCCAGCCGGCAACAGTGGCGGTGCCCTGGTCGATGACGGCGTCCGGTGCCTCGGTGGCGGGGATCAGTCGGTGATAGGCCTCTACCGCGCCCCAGTCGCGATACCAGTCGTTGCGCAGATAGGTCGGAACGGTGGTGGTCCACAGCATGGCCTGGGTGATCATGAACGGACCACCATCCTCGGCCGACTGCCACAGGTTCGACGACGCCGCGGTCTGCTTGTGGTCGGGCATGATCCGGTACTCGGGCAGCTCGGCTACGCCCAGGTGCTCGGTGAACGGCCGCTGGCACGGGAAGTTCGCCGCGACGGCGATGTCCATCAACACCGGAGTCTGCGACCCCATCAGCTCGCTGATGGTCTTGACCACCGGCACCCGCGGCGGGGTGAATGCGATCCATTGTTCGGTGGACAGGTTCGGGTCGTTGGCGACGATGCGCACCACGTCGGTGCCCGGCGGCGCCCACGCCAGTGGGAAACGCAGGTTGCGCCAGGAGTTCTGCGGTCCGATGTCGATCGGCTCCACCTCGCCGAGTGCCTTGAACGTCCCGTCGGGATTGCTGGTGCCCCACTCCAGCTTCAGTGGCTGGCCGTAGTCCAGCTTGCCGTCCTCACCGTGCGACCAGATGGCACCGGCCGCGCTGACCACGACAATCGGCGCTCGGTCCTGCGACGGTTCCGGCAGCCGGTACCAGACCGAGGTGGCATGTGCGGCCACCTGCTCCTGGTAGGAGCCGAGTACCGGGGTGACGGCCGGGTCCAGGCCGAACGGCAGGGCCACCCGAGAGCCGTTCACTCCGTCGGGGGCGTCGTCGGGGATCTTGCCGCCGGCGGTGCCCGCCGCGTCACTCTGGTTGGCGCTGGGCTTGTTGGGGGAGGCATCGGCGTTGGGCACGCCGGGCTTGGCGATGACTGCCAGCGAGGTCAGGTCCTCATCGATGGAGTTGGGGTCGAAGCCGTAGGGGTCGGCGCCGCCCAGCGGGCCGAGCTCGGCGAATTTCTGCCCCGGCACCGGCTGCAGTAGGCCGGCTCCTGCATCGGGTTCGGCCAGGACCTCATCGGCCATGGCGCAGCTGGCGGCGCCCCGAATGCCGGAAAGCACGGCCTCGGCGTTGGCCTTGGCGGTGGTGTAGGCCGGGTAGCGTCCGGCTGCTGCCTTGGCCATCGAGCCGACCATCAGCAGCACCATCAGGCTCGCGACGATCAGCAGCGGAGTGGAGGCCAGGATCCGGTTGCGCCGGTTGGGCGTCACCTGGGTGTGGCCGGTGTAGTCCAACCGGAAGTGTTGCCAGCCGGCCAGCAGGCCGGTGGCGATCGAGGCCGCCAGGAACATCGACGTCACCGGCTTGCTGGCGATCACCGGCGGGATGTCGAACCACGGCACGCCGTAGCCGCCGACGTAGAACCAGCCGTTGACCCCTGAGGTCGCGACGGCCACCAGGAACAGCAGCGCGGTGACATACAGGGTCATGTTGCGTCGGCTGTGCAGCCCGACGCGGGCGAAGGTGAAGGCGGTGAGCGCGCCCAGCGCACCGGCCAGCCCGGCGAAACCGCCGAATTGCACCGCCCACTTGGTCGGGGTGAACGTCAACAGCAGTAGGCCCACCGCGCAGGTGCCGATCAGTCGCCACGCCGGGCCGCTGGCCACCCCGCTGATGCGTCCGCGACGCAGCAGCACCACCAGCATGGCGAGCATGCAGAACAGCAGCACCAGGACGGCGAACCGGCGGGTCAGCGAGGCGTCGACGTTCTCCTCGACGGTCAAGAAGTAGTACCGCAGAAATTCCTGGTACCAGGCGATGGTCGGCCCGACCACGTACTTGATCCGAGCCGACTCGGCCACGGCGGCCAGGCTCTGCGACCGGCACACCACGACGGCCAGCACCGAGGCGGCCGCAGCCAGCACCGCCAGCGGCGCGGCCAGGCCGTTGACGGCGCGGCGCCTGCGGATGACTCCTTCGATGGCCCGCGAACCCGTCAATAGCGGGGCCAGGGCGATCAGCCCGTGCGGGGCCAGCGTGACGGTGAAGACCGCCACCAGGATCGCCAGCGCGGTGGGCACCAGCCGGCGGGTGGCGATGGTGCGTTCCACCAGCACCCAGACCACCAGGGTGCCCAGCGCGATCAGCGGCTCCGGCCGCAGTCCGTTGTTGAACGGCAGCCAGGCCGCGACGAACATGGCCGCGGCGGTGAACACCGCCACCCGGTTGCCCGACAACCTGCCCAGGCGAGGCAGCATCCGACGGCTGATGATCAACCAGCAGGCCATGGCGGCCAGCGTGGCGGGCAGGCGCATCCACACTCCGGCGGTGCTGATGGTGCTCAACTGGCCCAACAGCGCCGGATACCAGTCGAACGGGGCCTCACTGGCGCCGAAGAATCGGTAGTAGTTGGCCACGTAGCCGGCGTGCCCGACGTTGCGTGCCATCGTCAGGTTGTAGCCGTCATCGCTGGAGATGGCCCCGATCACGTGCCACAGCGCCAGCGTGCCGAGGACGCCCACGTCGGCGAGTCGCGTCACCGTGTGAACCTTGGATCTGGCCCGCCGGCGTCGTGGCCCGTCAAGTACCGCCAGAGCCGCGATCGATGCGAGCACCGCCAGCACGCCGAGCGCCATCACGGCGGTCTTGAGTGGGGTGGGCCCGCTGATGAATCGGGTGTCGATATCGATACGGGCGTTCAGTCCCGGCTGTGGGCCGATCTCCAGTTCGGTGAAGACCCCGCCGATCTGCGGCTTGTTTTCCGGGGGCAGCGTGCCGGCGGCGCCGGGGATCCCCACGAAATCTGCGCCGACCTCGCCGGCCCCGGCCCACAGGTGCAGTTCGCTGCAGTCGGCGAGCTTGCTCCGCGGCGCGGCCGCAGCGACCTGGTCGCGGTAGGCGGCGAACACGGTGGTCTTGTTGGCCCGCACGAACAGGCCGTGCGCGGTGGCGTCGACGCCACCGGCCGGCACCGTCGAGAGCACCAGGCCGCCCTTTTCTCCCAGGGTGGCCATCGCCGAGCAGGGGATGGTGATGTCCAGGCTCTGGGGCGCGCCGGAGACCAGGGGAGCGGTGACATCGGTGACGTGGCCGTCAGCGTCGACGCCCTGTGGCCAGGCGATGGTTGCGGTGGTCTGTTTGACCGGGAGCAGCGGGGTGACGCCGCACAACAGCACGCCGGTGACGCCGGCCACCACCGCGATCAGCCGCGCGATGCGGTGACGCTGCCTGGGCTGGTCCTGGGGCCGTTCATGGGTGGAGGACACGAGCCTCGATGTTAGGCGACCGCGTCGGCGCCGCGGCGGACCATAGGGAGAGTTGCCCGCCTTTGAGCGACAACCCACGTTATGTCGGCGTGTGGACGGATTGCAGATGCGCCGCCTCGGCGCGCAACGACATCACCCGCTGGTGAATTCGGTACTCGGTACTGCGCGGTATCGACGCGGGCCCGTAGCGGCCCCGACCGCGTCGGAACACCCGGCCGCGGCCACGTTCCCAGCGCAGGGCATCCGAGATTGCCTTCGAGGGTCTTCCCGGGGTGCCGAAGCTCCGCGCGTCCAGCTCTGCGGCCAGTTGGCCGATGCTGCACGTCCCGTGATGCAGCAGGTAGTGGGTCAGGACGTAACGCAGCTCGATGCCGCGTAAGGATCTCCGGTTCGTCATGGGGCGAACCCTGGCACCGCAGTCCGACATTTAGCCTTGGAGTAGGTCCGCGGCTGGGCCGAACGTCCGACCGGGACACCTGGTGATCCCTGAATTTTGAGTGGTCGACCGCGGGCCCGGTGTCTGGTCGAGCGGTGTCCTTGTTCGGGAACTTGGAGCCAGCCTGTGAGGTGTGGACTCCTGCTTAGAGAATGTCTGGGCCGCGGCCGCGATGGTCAGCCACCTGGGTGAACAGGATCAGGGCTGACAGGAGTAACGACGATGACATTGACGTTGGGTATCGACGTGGCCGTGCGGGCGGCGCACCAGGCGACACTTGCCCGTGACGGGGTCACGCTGTGGCGGGGTCGGAAGTTCTCGACCCGGCCGAGGGATCTGGAGCGGCTGTGGTCGGATCTGGAGCTGGCCGATCCGAATGATGTGACCGTAGTAGTCGAACCGACCCGCAACGCGTGGATCGTGCTGGCCGAGTGGTTCCGCCGTCGCGGCGCCCGGGTGGTGATGGTCCCCACCACGCAGTCGGCGGATCTGCGCAAGTACTACTCCAAGCACACTAAGAACGATCGGATCGACTCAGAACTGTTGGCCCGGTTACCGTTGCTGCACCCCGAGGGATTGCGGGAGTATTCCGGTCAGGGGCCGGCAGATCCGTTGCGGCGGTTGGTCAAGCAGCGCTCCACCATGGTCAAACGCCGGGTCGCGGTCTACGCCAGGCTTGATGCGCTCGTCGAGCTGCTCGGTCCGGCTTGGTATGCGGTGCTCGGCTCGAACTACGGCATCGCGGCACTGGAATTCCTCGCTCGCTACGCCGACCCGAACGCCGTGATCCGGCTCGGCCAGGGACGTCTGAGCCGGTTCTTGATCGCCCGCTCCCGCGGCGCCTGGCGAGATGATCACGCCGCCAGCCTCATCGTCGCGGCCAAGGAAACCCTCGCGCTGTGGGGTCCCGATGGGATGAACTTCGCCGAACTCGCCGACGACATCGCCCACGAAGCCGAACAGGCACTGTTTTTAACCCGGCAGGTCAAGCAGATCGACGAGCGGGTCGCCAACCTCTACGCCGACGCCGACCCCGACGGCATCGTGGCCTCAGCACCCGGCGTCGGGCCGGTGATCAGCGCTGTGATCGCCGGACGGATCGGCGATCCCCACCGTTTCACCTCGCTAGCTGCGATCCGCGCTTACACCGGACTGGTCCCGAAGGTGAGTCAGTCCGGGCTGAGCAAGGTCGAGTCCTCGATCACCAAGGCCGGCGACCCGCTGCTGCGCGAGATGCTGTGCACCGCAGCTGACCAGGCCCGCAAGGTTGACCCGCAGATCGCTGCGAAATATCAGCGACTGATGGCCGGCGACCGTCACCACGACTCAGCGATCTGTCACCTAGCGACGCTGCTGGTCACCCGGATCGCCAGCTGCATGCGCAACGGTCAGCCCTACGCCCTGCGCGACGTCGGCGGCACCCCAATCACCGAGGCCCAGGGCCGCATGATCGTCACGCAGCGCTACCAAATCGAGCCACGCCGCCGTGACAACATCCGTCACCAGCGCATGCGAGACCGCCGCAAGCAGGCGGCGGGCCAGGAGTCACAGGAGTCGCCAAGCGCTCCAACATCCCAGCCCGCCAAACCCAAGCCTACGAGCCGCCACGTGGCTTGACACCCCTTAGGAACTCACTGCGATCAGTTGTCGCTCAGAGGCGGGCAACTGCAACGCGCCTGGATCCGGTGACGCCTGGGGCGAGTGAGGCGTGTGGCAGACGAGTGAGACGGGTGACGGCGATCAGTGCCGCAGTGGCGCGGGGCTCCACAGCCCGGACCGTACGGCGGTGCCCAGATCCAGCTGAGCCGGTGTGGCGGCGGGGTAGTACGGCGTCAACCGCTGCAGTGCACCCCAGTCGCTGAACCAGTCGTGGTTCAGATAACTGGGCACCGTGGTCGCACGGACCAGCAGCTCGGTGATGCCGAGCGGACCGCCGCCGTTGTTGTCCATCACCGGGGAGTTGGCCTCCGCGCCGAACCGATCCGGCAGGATCCGCCACTTCGGCACTTCGGTCACCCCGTTCTGGTGGCCGAACGGACGCTGGCAGGGGAATGCCAGGCCGACCAGCCAGTCCAACAGCACCGGGTCGGACGAGCCCACCACATCCTGCAGGGTGCGCAGCTGCGGGACCCGCGGTGGAGTCACCGCGATCCAATGTTGCGGTGCCAGGTCGTCGTCGCGGACCACTAGCCGCACGCGGGTGGCCTCGGCCGGGATCGCCGACAGGGGCGCCCGCAGATTGCGCCAGGCGGGGACCGCACCGATGTCACCGAACTCGACCGTGCCACCAGGCTTGTCGGCGGCCGCGCCGGATTCGGTGGCCCACTGTGCGATGACCTCACCGCGGTCGAAGCGACCCGCCGCCGTCACCACCAGCAGTGGCCCGGCGTTGGCCCGATCGGCCGGTAGCCGATACCAGGCCGAGCGCAACAGCGCGGGCACCTGAATACCGGGGCGCCAGCTACCCAGCACCGGCACCCGGGCCGGGTCCAGCGTGTAGGGCAGGCGGGCTCGCGAGCCGTTCACACCCTCGGCCGCGGTGGTGCCACCCTCAGTGCCTGCCTCGCCGCCGGCGGTCTGCGCGTCGTCATCGGCCAGCCGGCCCAACCCGGGCGGGCCGATCACCTGATCGGCCGAGACATCGGCGGGGATCCCGTTGGGGGTGAACCCGACCGAAAACGTCGCGCCCAGAGCGTCGTCGACCGGAGCGTCGATCGGGGTGAGGATCCCGGCGGTCGGGTCCTGCTCGACCAACACGTCGTCGGCCAACCCGCAGGTGCTACCGGTGCCCACCACCGGAAGAGCACCCAGATTGGAGCGACCCACCGTCCAGGCGGGGTACTGACCCACCATCGCCGCGGTCAGCGACACCACCTCGAAGACGATCAGCACCCAGGACGCGATCGCCAGCGGGTAGCCCGACAGCGCCGCCCAGCGCGGTGGCCGGTCGGGGCCCCCGGTGAAGTGGAACCACGCCGCCACCAGTGCGGCGGCCACGGTCAGCGCCACACCGATGGTGGCGAACGCCAGGTGCCATTTGGGGAACGCGTTCGACCAGGGCACCCCGAAGTTGGAGACGTACCACCAGCCGTTGACGCTGGCGAACGACAGTGCGGTGATGAACAGCACCACCGCGGTGAACAGTGCCCGGTTACGGCGGGAGTGCATGGCGGCTGCGCTCACCGCCACGGCGGCCAGTGCGCCCAACGACCCGGCCAGCCCGGCGAACACGCCGAAGTGGTGGGTCCACTTGGTCGGGGTGAACATCATCGCGATGAACGAGATGATCGTGATCCCGATGATGCGCCGGCTGGGCCCCGCGGCGGTGCCAGGAATCCGGCCCTTGCGCAGCGCCATCGCCACCGACACCGCCAACGCGACGCCCAGGGCCAGCACCGGGAACCGGCGCGCCACCGATCCGTCGGGGGTAGCCAAGAAAAGCCGCTCGTAGCGGACGTGCTCTTCGAACCAGGCCAGGCTGGGCCCGACCGCCGATTTCAGCGTGCTGGCTTCGATCTCGCTGGCCAGGGTCTGGTCCCGGAAGATCACGATCGCGGTGATACTGACCGCAGCGGCGATCGGGGCCAGCAGTGGCGCCAGCCCGAACTGCTTCGAGCGCCGGTGCAAAATCGTGCGCAGCGGCCCGATCGCCACCAGCAGGGCGCCGATCGACGCGATCCCGGTCGGCCCGGAGAACAGCGTCATCGCGCCGATGATGCAGGCGATCGCCAGCGGCAGTAGTCGGCTGGTGGCCACCGCCCGCTCCACCGAGCACCAGGTCGCCAGGATGCCCAACGCGATGATCGGTTCCGGGCGCAGGCCGTTATTCAGCGGCAGCCAGAACGCCAGGAACATGCCCGCCGCGGTCCAGGCCGCGGCCCGGCTGTGCTTGACGGCGTGACCCAGGCGGGGGATCACCTCACGGCTGATCAGCCACCAGCAGGCCAGCGCCATGCCCAGGGTGGGCAGTCGCATCCAGATGCTGGTGGTGGACACCTGCGACCACACTGCGAGCAGGTCGTAGTACCAACCGAACGGCGCCTCCGGGGTGCCGAACCATCGGTAGAAGTTGGCCATATATCCGGCGTGCTCGGAGATCCGGGCCATCGTGAGGATGTAGCCGTCGTCGGAGGTGTTGGCGCCCACGAAGTGCCACCACACCAACACCAGCGTTACGAGCGCGTCCAGCGGTTTCATCGACCACCAGCGGGCCGGCAGGAAGCGCCGGTGCCGGGTGCCGTCGGCGGTGTCGAGGATGTGCAACGCGATCAGGGCGGCGATCGTCAGTGCCACCCCGAGAAGCATTGCGGCGAGCTTGAGCGGCGTGGGTGCGCTGGAGAAGCGGGTGTCGACGGTGGCGTGGAAGTCCAGACCGGCCGGTGCCGGGCCGGCCAGGTCGGTGTAGACGCCGACGATCTGCGGGCGGAAGTCGTAGCCACTGCGGGTGCCGGTCAGCGGCGAGCCGGGGTGCTCGGCGTTGGGCCCGTAGGTCAGGCCGACGAACTCGGCGGTGACCCGGTCGGCGTGTGCGGTGAAGGTCAGCTTCTGACAATCCGGGCCGAGCACCGCCGACAGCGGTGCCACCACCACCGGCACGTTGCGCACCACCAGAACGAGATCGTCATTGACGCGTTCGATGAGCAGTCCGCGGTCGACAGCCTTGGGAGCCTGCTTGGGCACGGTGGACAGCAGCACCGACTTGGCCGGGGTGAGACCGGCCGCGGCCTGGCACGGCACGCTGATGTTCAGGTCGGTGGCGACGTAGCCGATCAGCGGCGCCTGCACGCTGGCCAGTACGCCGTTCTGCGGCCAGTTGAGCTCGGCGGTGGTCTGTTTGACCGGCAACAACGGGGTCAGGATCGCCAGCAGAGTACCCAGAATGCCGGCGACGACAGCGACGGTCCGAGCGATCGGGTAGTCGGCGCGCGTATCGGTCACGCAGAGATGTTATCGGGGCGGTCTGCAGCGCCTGTCAGGTGCGGACGGCCAGCACGAAAGGCCCGATCTTCTGCACCCGGAACTGCGGCCCCGCGAACAGCGCCGCGCCGAGCTCCACGGTGTAGCGGCGCACGTTGGGATGGTTGGGGTAGACGTCTTTGGCCAGCCGCAACGTGTAGCTGTCGGTGGCGGCGGGGCGCATCAGAAATACGGTCGGAGCCGGCCACGCCAGGTCGTCGAGTGCGTGGGTGAACTGCTCGGACGTCTCGAGCGTCGACCAGGCCTCGATCGCCGCCGCGCGGGCCGAGAATTGGGCCAACGGGTTGGCGTAGTGCGGGGTGAGGCCCTGGAAACCCCAGTAGGGGTAATAGGACAGGAAGCTGTAGTCGGCGGTGAGCACCACCGTCTCATTGCGTGGTCTGCCGGTGGCCGCCAGGATCGCGGCGTCAACCGCCTCGTAGTACTTCACCGCGCCGGGTGGTCGGCGGTCGCCGCGCTCGCCGTGGCCATCGGTGTCGGTGTAGGCGACAGTGATGTCGGGCCGCAGCACCTCGGGGATGTCTTGGCTGAATGCCAATGCCCCGGCCAGGCCCACCGCCGTCGCCGCGGGATACACCACGGTGTGCCAGCCTTGCGCGGCGCGACCGAGCGCGCGCGCACCTTCGACGAAGCCGAATACGCCGGCTGTCGCCAGCAGCACCGTCAACGTCGGCTGCAGCCGGAAACTCAGCAGCGTGGTGCGGGCCAGAGTCGAGAGCATGGACAACATCGACCACAGGTAGACGCCGACGACACCGATCGCCAGCGCAGCTGCCCGGGTCGACGTGGACGCCCGGACCACCAGCCACAGCGTGCCCAGCAGGCACAACGCCCCGAGCAGCGTGAACTGCAGCATGGGGAAGCTCAGCTCGGCGCCGTCGCCGGGCAGATAGTGGAAGGCGCTGCGGCTCTCGCCCGCCGGGCGGCGCAGGGTCGCCAGCAGATAGGGCGTCCAGGTGATCGATGCGAGGGCCGCAGCGATCACGCCGATCACCGCTAACCGAGCCAGCGGGCTCAGCGTGGTCTTCACACCGGCGCGTGTGACGGCCCGTGACGCCGCCAGCACGACCGCCATCAATGTCACCGTGAACGCGCCATAGGCCACAAGCAGGGTGTAGAAGGTGGCGGCGAAGCCCAGGAACAGGCCGGTGCCGGCGACCGCGCCCCAGCCGTTTCTCCCGCCGAGGGTGAAGCTGGCTTCACGCTCGGCTCCCACCGTGAGCGCAGCTTCACGCTCGGCGGGGGTAGGGGCGGCAAGCCGGTATCCGGCCCGCAGGCCCGACCAGGCCAGGACCAGCACCGGGGGCAACAGCACAGTGATGATCGCCGCGTACGGCTCCGGTGAGCTGTAGGCCAGCGTCACCGCGGCGCCCGCGATGGTGACCAGCAGGGCCAGCTCGAAGCGGATCATGCGGTTCCACAGCACCAGCGCCACCGCGACGGCCACCGCCATCGAGGTGATCGCCCACGGCTTGTACATCTCCCATGCCGGCGTGCCGGTCCAGGCTGCGGCCCGTCCGCCCAGCCAGAACCAGCCCGGCGGGTAATAGGGCGGCAGTCCCAGATAGGTCATGTCGGCAAGCCGCGGACTGTCGGTTAGGCGGGTCAGGTATTCGGTGCGGAACTGTTGATCGACCGAGATCCCGAACAGGTAGAGCTTGGTGGCCCCCAGCGGCATCGCCAGCGTCACCACCGCGAACGCACTGACGAACGTCACCGCGACGAGCCAGGCCAGAACCTGCCGGCCGCGCCGCGACAGCACGGCGGCGGCGGCCAGCCCGGCCAGGCAGCCCACCTGTCCGACGGTGGTCAGCGCATGCAGCTGGTTCGAGGAGGGATACGCCGGCCACTGCACCCGCGCGATCGCCACCAACGCGACCACCGCGACGACGACGGCCACCGCGGCGGCCAGCATCATCTGACCGACGGTGGCCAGCGCGGTGCGCATCAGATGGGCAGCCGGCGGAAGATCACTCGCGGGACGTGCCGCAGCACCATCATGACGTAGCGGAATGCCCCGGGCGCCCAGACGATCTCTTTGCCCTTGGCGGCCGCGGTCACCGCCAGCTCGGCGACGTCTTCCTTGTCGACGGTCAGCGGCGCTTCCTTGACGTGGGCCGAGAACCGGGTGCGCACCTGCCCGGGCCGGATCACCAGCACCCGCACCCCGTCGTCGCGAAGCGCCTCGCCCAGACCAAGGTAGAAGCCGTCGAGCCCCGCCTTGGTGGAGCCGTAGACGAAGTTGGTCCGGCGCACTCGCTCACCGGCCACCGAACTCATCGCGATGATCTGCCCGAAACCCTGGGCACCCATCTTGTTGGCGAGCAGCACCCCCACCGAAACCGCCGCCGTGTAGTTGACCCCGGCGACCAGCACGGCCTTGGCCTGGTTGTGCCAGAGTTCCTCGGCGTCGGCGTCCATACCGAAGGCCACGATCGCCACATCGATATCGCCGGTGCTGAACGCGGCGTCGATCATCGCCGGGTGGCTTGCGGTGTCCAGCGCGTCGAAGTCGACGATCCGCACCGACTTGGCGCCGGCCGCCTCCATCGCGGCAACGGCGCCGTCCCGGCCGGGATCACCGGGCAGGCAGGCCAGCACCACGCTCGCCGAGGCGTGGCGCAGGTAGCGCGCGCAGATCGCCAGGCCGATCTCGGAGGTACCGCCCAGCAGCAGAATCGACTGGGGGTTTCCGGTTGCGTCGAACACCATCTACATAAGCTCCAAACGTCGGGCCATATCGGAGGCGAAGATCCCGTCGGGATCCACCTGGCGGCGTACCGCGATCCATTCGCCGATCCGCGGGTACATGGCGTGGAAGTTCTCCGCTGTGGTGCGGGAGTCCTTGGCGGTGTAGAGCCGGCCGCCGAACTCCAGGACCCGGCGGTCGAGGGAGTTGAGCAGCTCGTTGACGCCGGGTTTCATCGGGAAGTCCAGGCACACATTCCAGCCGGGCATCGGGAAGCTCAGCGGCGCTTCGTTCCCCGGTCCGAACAGCTTGAACACGTTGAGGGCCGAGTAGTGCCCGCTGGCCTGGATGTCGATGATGATGCTCTTGAATTCCTCGACGGCCTCGGTGGGCACCAGGAACTGGTATTGCGCGAAGCCGGCCGGGCCGTAGCCGCGGTTCCACTCACCGAGCAGGTCCAGCGGGTGATAGAACTGCGTCAGGTTCTGCACCTTGCCGCGATAGTGGCCGCCTCGACGGTAGTACAGCTCGCCGATGGCGCTCAGGCTCAATTTGTTCATCAACCCGTTGGGGAAGATGTCGGGCACTGTCATCAACTGCGGTGCGTCGAACTTCAGCGGGTTGCGTGCGAGCTTCGCCGGCAGCTCGTCGCGCAGGGCCAGGCGTCCGCGGGTGATGGTGGCGCGGCCCAGCTTGGGTGGTGCGCTGATCGCGTCAAACCACGCCGAAGAATAGGTGTAGTTGGCTTCGCTGCCGTCGCTGTGAAAAGCGATGGTCTCATCGAGAGTGCTGGTGTTGTCGCCGTCGTTGATGAAATACGCCGTCTCGGTCGGCGTCATGGCAATCGTGGCGCGCAGGATGATCCCGGTCAGGCCGTTGCCGCCGACCGTGGCCCAGAACAATGCGGCCTCGGGTCCGTCCGGAGTCAGCTGCCGCACCGAACCGTCGGCGGTCAACAACTCGATGGAGCGCACGTGGTTGCCGAAGCTGCCCTCGCTGTGGTGGTTCTTGCCGTGGATGTCGCAGGCGATCGCCCCGCCGATGGTGACCTGGCGAGTCCCGGGCAGCACCGGCACCCACAACCCGAAGGGCAACGCCGCCTTCATCAGCTGATCCAGGCTCACCCCACCGTCGACGTCGACGACGCCGCGGTCGGAGGAGATCGAGTGGATCCGGTTCAGTGCGGTCATGTCGATCACCAGGCCGCCGCCGTTCTGGGCATTGTCGCCGTAGGAACGGCCCAGGCCACGGGCGATCACACCGCGGTTCCCGGAATCGGCCGATCGGGCCACCGCCTTGGCGATGATGTCGACGTCCGGGGTCGACAAGACCTGCGCCACGCTCGGCGCAGTGCGCCCCCAACCGGTGAGGCGGCGCGTTGTCGTCTGCAGCTCGGTGCTCAACATCGCACATGAGGGTACCGGCAACGCGCCGGATCTCGATTCAGCGTGACTAAACGGACCTGTCCCGTTACGATCGCGCAATGCCTGAGACCTCTGCGAGTGAATCGTCCTCTGCCAAGCCCAAGAGCGCGGGTTTTCCGCAATCTTCCACCTCAGCGTCGGCGTTGTCGGTGCCCACGATCGTCGCTTTGGCGCTGGCCGTGATCGGCATCGTTCTGGCTATTCTCGGCTGGTTCCACCCGTCGACGAGCCAGAAGTTCAACGATGACCAGCGGACGCAGGCCAAGGGCAACATCTGCAACGCGCAGAGCGTCGTGCGTCAGGGCACCCAGTTCAACACCAACCTGCAGAACCCGGTCCCGGGCGACCTCGCCGGTGACCTGGCGGTCGGCACCAACGCGCGGCTCTCGCTGTTCGCCGGTGGCTCCTACCTGAACCAGATCCTGGCGGACAACCCGGCCACCCCGGCCGACGTGGCCCAGGCGGTCGGCGACATGGCCGACACCCTCGAGGCGCTGAGCATCAACTACCTGGCGGGGCACGCTCCCGAGGACGAGGTCCAGCAGCCGCTGCGCGACCAGCTGCGCGGCCAGATCGACGTCCTGGACAACCTCTGCCAGCAGCAGTAGTTCAGCAGTAGTAATTCCGTTCAATCTGTAGGTGCGCTGGGCGATGTCGATGACAGAGCCCAGCGCATTTACGTTGGTGGACCTGCTCACCTACCGCGAGTTGGACCTCCGGGCGCGAGCCAAACCCGCCGGCGGAGCCGGTGGCACGGGTGGTGCGGGCTACGACGCCAGCACTGGATAGGTCGCCGGCGGCGGCGGCGGTAACGGGGGCAACGGAGGCGAAGCCGGATCGGTCGGCACCGGTGGAGCCGGCGGAACCGGCGCCGACGGCGGCGCGGGTGGCTGTGGCAAATCCGGAGCGGAGGGCGTCGTGGCCTCTGGCATGGCCGGTCAGGCCAACAACGGCCAGGACGGCGCCATCGGCGGCAAGGGCGGCAACGGCGGAACCGCGGCAAACGGCGCCGCGGGCAACCTCGGTGCGGGCAACCTCGGTGCGGGTGGCAACGGTGGCAACGGTGGCGTGGCCGGCGACGGAGGTGCCGGAGCGAACGGCGACGCCACCAATCACAACGGCGGCGGCGGTGGTGTCTCCTACCCGAGCGCCCTGGGCGGCAGTGCCGGAACCGGCGCCGGCAACGCGACCGCCGGCGGTGCGGGCAGTGTGCCCGGTGGCCCAGTTGGCAACGGCGGCAACGGCGGTGACGGCTAAACAACACTGGATCGTCGGGCACCGGTGGTGCCGGCGGCGCGGGGGGTAACGGCGGCAACTTGGGCGGCGGTGGTGACTGTGGGCACGGCGGCAACGGCCCGAACGGGTCCGGCCCCAAAGGCTGATCCTGACTCGAAGGACCAACGCGGTCATCCCGGCTACGGGATGGCCGCGTTGGTCCTTGATGGGCAGAAAGTGAGAGCCACGGTTCGCGGCCCGAGCCGGTGGCAGGCTCACTGGCGGTTCCGTGCCGGCTGCCGTCCTTCGGCGTCTCCGGTGACCTCACACCGTCCTGCTGCGCTGGCGACGGCGAAGCGATCGCTCGTGCTGCCAGCAAAATCAGGCGAGCCTAATATCGCTTGCTGAGAATTCGTCAAATCGTCCGAATTTCAAACAATAACGATCTGCGATGGCAAATTAACTTTCGTTATAAGTCGATTTATGGAGTCTCGCTAACCGAAGGTGCAGGTCACAGGGGGTGAGCGTGCCCATCGATCTGCCTGGGCGAATAGGGGTTGACTTGCCCGGGAACGCTGTTAGCGTGGCCCTACAGCGGAAATGCTGTGCCAGAGTTGAGTACCAGTTAATGGGAGACGACATGGCCTGTAGTCGCCAGGTTAATAATGAGTACCGGAAGGTTTGTGTGCCCGGAGTCCGGAATCTGGCGAGCGCACTTGTCCCTGGGAGTGAGCCGTCTTCGGTGCGCACTCCGCTCAGCGGCCAGCCCAACCTCGACGTATGGGGACGTGGTTGTCGCCGTCCCGGTAATCCGCCCTTCCGGTCTGGTGCTGCGGCATCGGCCGGGGGCGCCACGCCGATCGCCGGCGACACCCGCCCGCCCGCCGACGCGCGAGCGCCATGGCCTCCCTGTCGCCCGGGTGGCCCACCGTTTGAGTTAAATCTAAGAAAAAACTCAATCCGACAACATGCTGCAAGTTAGCTGTAAGTATCCGGTGTAAATGCCAGTCAATCCACGCCTTGCCTGTTCAGGACTGGTATCGGCCGGGCCGTCGAACCGTCTCGAGGTCGAGGCAAGCGGGGTTGACTAGCGGAATGCCCCTGCTAGCCTAGCCACCCATAAGAATTGACGCCGCCGTCAATATCTCCAGCTAAGGAGAACGTGCCCATGTCTCGTCACCGTCGGAGTGGTTCACAGAACACTCGCAGTAGCCGGATCTTTGGCGCGGGAACTGCGGTCAGCGCGTTCCTGGCGTTCGGGATGCTCCCGACGGCAGCGCCCGCGGCGCATGCCGATGTCGAAGACGTGTGGGTGGACCTCTTCGGTGAGGGGCTGTGGGACGCCATGGCCGGCGTGAGCGTCAATTGGGGTGATCAGGACGCGTGGACGGTGGTCTTGGACCCGGCCAGTTGGTCGGTGTTCTTTGATGGCTTGGGCAACCAGGCCACGTGGGACGCACTGTTTGCGGACCTGAGCCTGAGCGCTATCGGCGCGGATTTCCTTGATCTACCGGGTTCTGCGGATGCGTCCTTCAACTGGGGTGACATCGATTGGCTCCGGCCGTTCGGTGATGGGGCGGACGGAACTGCGCTCAACCCCGACGGTGCTGCCGGCGGATGGATTTGGGGTTCGGGTGGAACCGGTTGGAACGCCGATGGCACGGGCGGCGAGTTTGATGGTGGTTCGGGTGGTCAGGGTGGCTTGTTCGGCGGCGACGGCGGTGCCGGTGGCGACGGCTATCAGGGCGGCGATGGCGGCGATGGCGGCGCGGCGGGTCTGTTCGCTTGGTTCAGCCGAGGAGGCGACGGTGGGGACGGCGGCGAGGCCTTCTTCGCCGGTGACGACGGTGGCGTCGGCGGTCGCGGTGGCGATGCTGCGCTGTGGGGCCTGTTCAGCACCGCTGGTGCTGGCGGAAACGGTGCCGACGGTCTAGCAGGGGTCGCGGGCTTGGCCGGTGTTCTGCCTGGTGCCGACGGTGAGGCCGGTCAGAGTGGCGGCGCCGGGGGCAATGGCGGCGCCGGTGGTCGGGGTTCGTACCTGCTCTTCGGCGCCGGTGGTAAGGGTGGCTCGGGTGGTTCCGGTGCCGCTGGTGGTGCCGGCGGCGACGGCGCAGACGGAGCGGACGGCACGGCGGGCAGCGTCGATGCGGTCAGTGGCGGCAACGGTGGTGCCGGTGGCAACGGTGGAGCGGCCGGCAAGGCCGGTGCCGGCGGGGCCGGCGGCTGGTTCGCCAGTGCGGGAGCTGCGGGCACCGCAGGAGACCAGGGTGTCGGTGCGGCCGGTGGCGACGGTGGCATTGGTGGTGACGGCCATGATGGCGCCGACGGCGACGATGGCACGGCCCTGCATGTCGATGGATTCGCTGGTCAGGCCGGTGGTGCGGGTGGAAATGCCGGACTTGGCGGTGTTGGCGGTCAGGGTGCCGGCGGGCAGGCCGCCAGCGGCGCCGGTGGCATCGCCGGTAGCGGCGGCAACGGCGGTGCCGGCGGGCAAGGCTTTGCCGGCGTCGATGGCACCGCGTTGTCCGCCGACGGCACTGCTGGCGGTAATGGTGGTGCTGGCGGTAACGGTGGTCTTGGTGGCGTGCAGGCCGATGGCGTTACGCGCGCCGTCACCGGTGACGGCGGCAATGGTGGCAGTGGTGCTGCCGGTGGTGCCGGGTACGACGCGGTCACCGAGGGTGCCGGCGGCGGTGTGTCCGGGGGTAACGGTGGTGTCGGTGGCAACGGCGGTGTCGGCGGCACTGGCACGGTAGCCGGCACGCATGGCGCGGGCGGTATCGGCGGTGATGGCGGCTCGGGTACCGCGGGCATCAACGGTGCGACCGGTATTGCCGGGACCGCGTCGACGATGAATGGCGGCGACGGCGGCAACGGTGGGACTGGCGGCAATGCCGGTGCCGGTGGTGCCGGCGGCGCCTCGGGTGGCGGCAACTTTGCAGCGGACGGTAGCGATGGCACGGCAGGTGCGGGTGGCAATGGCGGGGTGGGTGGCCATGGATATGACGCGGCCACAGACCCCGGGGCACTTGCGGGTACTGCCGGCGGTAATGGCGGCATCGGGGGTAACGCCGGTGTCGGCGGCCTCGAGGTCGATGGCTCTCGTGCCGGTGCTGGTTCGGCCGGTGTGGGTGGCAATGGCGGCGACGGCAAGGACGGGGCGAACGGCGTCAACGGGACGTCCACCGACATCGATGGAACGGACGGTCAGGCGGGTGGCCGCGGGGGCAATGGCGGATTAGGCGGCTTGCAGTCTGATGGCCTCACCCGCGCCACCACGGGTCTCGGTGGCGATGGTGGTGCTGGCGGGAAGGGCGGTGCCGGGTATGACGCGGTCGGTGCCGGAGCGGCACCGGGTACCGATGGTGGTGCCGGCGGTGTAGGCGGCAACGGTGGCTTGGCCGGCACGGGCTCGGTGGCGGGTCTGCACGGTGTTGGCGGTGTCGGCGGCAACGGTGGTTCCGGTACCAACGGTGCGACGGGCGCGGTCGGTACCGCGGGTACGGCCGGTAGCCCTGACGGTGGTGCGGGTGGCAATGGTGGCAATGGTGGTAACGCCGGTGCCGGTGGCGCTGGTGGTGTGTCCGGTGGCGGGGTGCAGGCTGCTGCGGGCACTAATGGTGTGGCCGGTAAGGGCGGCAATGGTGGTGCCGGTGGTGCCGGGTACAACGCTGCCGGCGATGGTGCTGCGGCGGCCGGTACCGCCGGTGGCAACGGTGGCCTCGGTGGAAACGCCGGTTTGGGTGGTTCCCAGGTCGGTGGCAATGCCGCCAATGGCACGGCCGGTGTTGGCGGCAATGGTGGTTCGGGCAAGAACGGCACTGCCGGTACTGCCGGTGATGCCATCAACGTCAATGGCACTGCGGGTACCGCCGGTGGCAAGGGTGGTAACGGCGGCCTCGGTGGTGTGCAGGCTGACGGTGTCACGCGGGCCACGACAGGTACCGGCGGCAATGGTGGTGCTGGTGGTGCTGGTGGCGCTGGTTATGACGCGGTGGTTGCGGGTGCGGCAGCCGGGACTTCCGGTGGCAATGGTGGTGCGGGTGCCAACGGTGGTGTCGGGGGCACCGGTTCGGTTGCCGGTGCGCACGGCGCGGGCGGCGTGGGCGGCAAGGGCGGCTCGGGCACTGCGGGCGCGACGGGCGCGGTCGGTACTGCCGGTACGGCCGGTAGCCCTGACGGTGGTGCGGGTGGCAATGGTGGCAATGGTGGTAACGCCGGTGCCGGTGGCGCTGGTGGTGTGTCCGGTGGCGGGGTGCAGGCTGCTGCGGGCACTAATGGTGTGGCCGGTAAGGGCGGCAATGGTGGTGCCGGTGGTGCCGGGTACAACGCTGCCGGCGATGGTGCTGCCGCGGCGGGTACTGCGGGTGGCAATGGTGGTGTGGGCGGTAACGCCGGTTTGGGTGGTTCCCAGGTCGGTGGCAATGCCGCCAATGGCACGGCCGGTGTTGGCGGCAATGGTGGTTCGGGCAAGAACGGCACTGCCGGTACTGCCGGTGATGCCATCAACGTCAATGGCACTGCGGGTACCGCCGGTGGCAAGGGTGGTAACGGCGGCCTCGGTGGTGTGCAGGCTGACGGTGTCACGCGGGCCACGACAGGTACCGGCGGCAATGGTGGTGCTGGTGGCGCTGGTGGCGCTGGTTATGACGCGGTGGTTGCGGGTGCGGCAGCCGGAACGTCTGGTGGTACTGGTGGTGCTGGTGGCAATGGTGGTGTGGCGGGTACCGGTTCGGTGGCCGGCACGCAGGGCGCCGGTGGTGTCGGCGGCAAGGGCGGTAGTGGAACCGACGGCACCAATGGTGTGATCGGTACCGCGGGTACGGCCGGTAGCCCTGACGGTGGTGCGGGTGGCAATGGTGGCAATGGTGGTAACGCCGGAGCTGGTGGCGCTGGTGGTGTGTCCGGTGGCGGGGTGCAGGCTGCTGCGGGCACTAATGGTGTGGCCGGTAAGGGCGGCAGCGGTGGTGCCGGTGGTGCCGGGTACAACGCTGCCGGCGATGGTGCTGCGGCGGCCGGTACCGCCGGTGGCAACGGTGGCCTCGGTGGAAACGCCGGTTTGGGTGGTTCCCAGGTCGGTGGCAATGCCGCCAATGGCACGGCCGGTGTTGGCGGCAATGGTGGTTCGGGCAAGAACGGCACTGCCGGTACTGCCGGTGATGCCATCAACGTCAATGGCACTGCGGGTACCGCCGGTGGCAAGGGTGGTAACGGCGGCCTCGGTGGTGTGCAGGCTGACGGTGTCACGCGGGCCACGACAGGTACCGGCGGCAATGGTGGTGCTGGTGGTGCTGGTGGCGCTGGTTATGACGCGGTGGTTGCGGGTGCGGCAGCCGGAACGTCTGGTGGTACTGGTGGTGCTGGTGGCAATGGTGGTGTGGCGGGTACCGGTTCGGTGGCCGGCACGCAGGGCGCCGGTGGTGTCGGCGGCAAGGGCGGTAGTGGAACCGACGGCACCAATGGTGTGATCGGTACCGCGGGTACGGCCGGTAGCCCTGACGGTGGTGCGGGTGGCAATGGTGGCAATGGTGGTAACGCCGGAGCTGGTGGCGCTGGTGGTGTGTCCGGTGGCGGGGTGCAGGCTGCTGCGGGCACTAATGGTGTGGCCGGTAAGGGCGGCAGCGGTGGTGCCGGTGGTGCCGGGTACAACGCTGCCGGCGATGGTGCTGCGGCGGCGGGTACTGCTGGTGGCAATGGTGGTGCGGGCGGTAACGCGGGTCTGGGTGGCAGTCAGGTCGGTGGCAACGCCGCTAACGGCGCGGCCGGGGTCGGTGGCGATGGTGGCGATGGCAAGGACGGTGCTGCCGGTACTGCTGGCGATGCGATCAATGTCAACGGCACTGCGGGTACTGCCGGTGGTGGTGGCGGTAATGGTGGCTTGGGTGGTTTGCAGGGCGATGGCGTTACTCGTGCGGTTCAGGGCCTTGGTGGCGATGGTGGTGCCGGTGGTGTTGGTGGTGCCGGCTATGACGCGGTGAGTGCTGGTGCTGCGGCGGGGACCTCGGGCGGCAACGGTGGTATGGGTGGCAACGGCGGTATCGCGGGTGCCGGTTCGGTGGCCGGAAACCACGGCGCGGGTGGTGTCGGTGGCCAGGGCGGTTCGGGCACCGATGGTGCTGATGGTGGTGTCGGTACCGCGGGCACGGCGGGAAGCCCTGACGGTGGTGCCGGTGGCAATGGTGGCGATGGTGGTAACGCCGGTGCCGGTGGCGCGGGTGGCTTCTCTGGTGGCGGCACTCAAGCCGCCACTGGCGGAAACGGTTCCGCCGGCGCGGGCGGTAATGGTGGTGTCGGTGGCGCCGGCTACGACGCGGCCTCTGATGGCGGCGCGGCGGCGGGTACTAATGGCGGCAATGGTGGCACCGGCGGTAACGCCGGTAAGGGTGGGGCTGAAGTCGGCGGTGGCAATGCCGCTGACGGTGCGGCCGGCGTGGGCGGCAATGGTGGCGATGGCAAGGACGGTGCTGCCGGTACTGCTGGGGATGCGATCAATGTCAACGGCACTGCGGGTACTGCCGGTGGTGGTGGCGGTAATGGTGGCTTGGGTGGTTTGCAGGGCGATGGCGTTACTCGTGCGGTTCAGGGCCTTGGTGGCGATGGTGGTGCCGGTGGTGTTGGTGGTGCCGGCTATGACGCGGTGAGTGCTGGTGCTGCGGCGGGGACCTCGGGCGGCAACGGTGGTATGGGTGGCAACGGCGGTATCGCGGGTGCCGGTTCGGTGGCCGGAAACCACGGCGCGGGTGGTGTCGGTGGCCAGGGCGGTTCGGGCACCGATGGTGCTGATGGTGGTGTCGGTACCGCGGGCACGGCGGGAAGCCCTGACGGTGGTGCCGGTGGCAATGGTGGCGATGGTGGTAACGCCGGTGCCGGTGGCGCGGGTGGCTTCTCTGGTGGCGGCACTCAGGCCGCCAGTGGAACCAATGGTTCGGCTGGTACCGGTGGCGATGGTGGTGCTGGTGGCGTCGGGTACGACGCGGCCTCTGATGGCGGCGCGGCGGCGGGTACTGCTGGTGGCAATGGTGGCACCGGCGGTAACGCCGGTAAGGGTGGGGCTGAAGTCGGCGGTGGCAATGCCGCTGACGGTGCGGCCGGCGTGGGCGGCAATGGTGGTGCCGGCAAGGACGGTGCCACGGGTTCGGACAGCTCCACCGTGGGTGTGGACGGTGGCGATGGCGGTACTGGTGGCGCGGGCGGTGACGGCGGTCTAGGTGGTTTTGAGGTCAACGGTACCGATCGCGCAGACTCCGGAAACGGTGGCGCTGGTGGTGCCGGCGGTACGGGTGGCGCCGGCTACACCGGCGTGAACAGTCCCGGAGTCGGAGTTGCCGGCGATAACGCCAGCGCCGGTGGTGCCGGTGGTGCCGGCGGTAAGGGCGGTAGCGGGTTCGTCGCTGGTGCCGGCGGTTCCGGTGGCGCTGGTGGCGTCGGCGGCAACGGCGGCGACGGCTACACCGCGGTGGCGGGCAGCGGCGATTCGGGCACCAACGGCGGTAGCGCAGGTGCCGGTGGCGCCGGCGGTAACGGCGGCGAGGGCGGCAGCAGTGCCAACGGAACCGCGGGCAACGGTGGCAACGCCGGCAGTGGTGGCAACGCCGGTACCGCCGGCAACGGTGGTGACGGTGCCGGTGGTGGTGGCGGCAACAACGCTGGTGCCGGTGGCAAGGGTGGTGACGGCGCCGACGGCGGCGCGGCGGGCAGCATCGGACTGGCCGGGGCCGGCGCGGGCGGTTCCAATGGCAGTGCCGGTACGAGCGGCACCGACAGCGCCGGCGGTGCCGGCGGCGCGGGTGGTGACGCCCAGGGCTTCGGAGTCGACGGCGTCACTGGTCAGGACGGCGGCCTCGGCGGTGCCGGCGGCGCCGGTGGAGCGCACGCCGACGGTGGTGTCGGCGGTGCCGGCGGATCGGGTGCTGACGGCGCGGCAGGTATCAGCGGTGTGGCGGCAGGATCTTCGGCCACTACCGCCGGTGGTGCCGGTGGCAAGGGTGGCGCTGGTGGTGTCGGCGGTGCCGGTGGCGCGGTCTCGGGCGTCAGCGGCAATGGTGGTCAGGGTGGCGAAGGCGGCACCGGCGGTGCCGGCGGCTCCGGCGTGGACGGTGCCGCGGGCACCGACAACTCGGGCAACACCGGTGTGGCCGGCGGTAATGGCGGTAAGGGCGGCAACGCCACAATCGGTGGCGCTGGTGGTGCCGGTGGCGCCGGTGGCGCGGCCGGTGCCGCGGGCGGAGGCGGTTCCGGCCAGCACGGCCAAGGCGGTGCGGGCGGCGATGGCGGCCTCGGCGGCAACGCGGGTGTCGGCGGCAATGGTGGCACCGGCGGCGACGGCGACGGCGCTTCCAGCATCGCCGCGGGCAAGGGCGGCAACGGTGGCACCGGCGGGTTTGTCGGTCGCGGCGGTACGGGCGGCGCTGGCGGCGACAACGGTGACGGCACTTACGCTGCGGCGGGTTCCCAGGGCGCGGTCGGTCTCGGCGGTGACGGCGGTAACGGCGGCAACGGCGGAGACGGCGTGGGCCAGCTCCCCGACGGCACCGGCCAGGCCGGTGCGGCCGGCGGTAACGGCGGTAGCGCCGCGACCGCGGGCTACAACGACCCGCTGAAGGGTGCGGGCAACGGTGGCGCCGGTGGCAACGGTGGCGCCGGTGCGGCCGGTGCGGACAACGCCGCCGGGGACGGTTACGCCGGTGGTGCTGGCGGTGCCGGCGGTAACGGTGGCCAGGGCGGCTTCCAGAACGGCCACGGTGGAAACACCACCGGCACCGGTGGCGCCGGCGGCAAGGGTGGCACCGGTGGCGAGGGTGGTGCTGCCACCGGTGTGATCGGCAACGGTGGCGCCGGTGGCGCCGGTGGCGCCGGTGGTGTCGGCGGCTGGGCCGGTACCGCAGAGCTCCCGGGCTCGATCTCCGACGGCTACGACCACAGTGTGATCGGCGGTAACGCCGGCAATGGTGGCGAAGGCGGTGTCGGTGGCGCCGGCGGCGAGTCCAACGCCGGTACGGGCGGTACCGGTGGGGCCGGTGGTGTCGGTGGCGAAGCCGGCCGCGGCGGCTGGGGCTCGCTGCAGGGCACGGATGGCGGGAACGGCGGCATCGGCGGCAACGGCGGCAACGGTGGTGTCGGCGGCAAGGGCGTGTTCGGCGGTACCGGTGGTGCCGCCGGCGACGGTGGCACGGGTGGCACCGGTGGTCACGGCGGCTATGGCTCGCCCGGCTTCGACGCCGGTGACGGCGGGCTGGGTGGTGCCGCCGGTAACGGTGGTGTCGGCGGTGCCGGCGGTGAGGGTATCGACGCGGCCAGTGGTGGTGTCGGCGGTGCCGGTGGAGACGGTGGTCTCGGTGGCCGCGGCGGTACGGCGGGCAACCCGGGCGCGGTGACTGGGGCGCCCGGTCGTGACGGTGGTGTCGGTGGCACAGCCGGTAACGGCGGTAACGCGGGTGCTGGTGGTGCCGGTGCCGGTGACGCCGCAGATGGCGCCAACGGCGTTGGTGGCGACGGCGGCCTGGGTGGTCGCGGTGGTCAGGCCGCGGGTGGTTCCGGGACCGATGCGAACGGCAACGGTTACGACGGCGGTAACGGTGGCGCCGGTGGTGCTGGCGGCGCCGGTGGTCAGGGCATCGGTGGTGTCGGCGGTGGTAACGGTGGCCGGGGTGGCCAGGGTGGCCAGGCCCTGGGCGGTGCGGCGGGTGCCAACGCGCCGGCCGGTAGTGGCCTCGACGGCGGCAAGGGCGGAAACGGCGGCAACGGTGGTGCCGCGGGCCAGGGCGGTGCCGGTACCGATGGCGGCCAGGACGGTGCGGTGGGTGCCGGCGGTTGGGCCGGCACCGCTGGTGCGGGCGGTAAGGGTGCCGACGGTGCCTCTGGCGTCGCGGCCGGAAACGGCGGCGCCGGTGGTAACGGCGGCTCGGCGGGTGCGGGCAACAACGCCAACCCCGACCCCTCGGACTACAACCCGGGCAAGGCCGGAAATGGTGGCGTCGGTGGTGCCGGCGGCAACCAGGGGGCGGGCACCGCAGCCGGCAACGGTGGCGCTGGCGGTGATGGCGGCGACGCCACGGGCGGTGCGGCCGGCATCGGTGGTGCCGGTGGTGCCGGTGGCACCGGATCCACCAGCGTCGGCGGCAATGGTGGTTCCGGTGGTAACGGTGGCGACGCCGGTCTGGGCCCCGTCGTCACCGACCCCGCTCCCGGCGCCAACGGTGTCAACGGGATTGCCGGCGGCGCCGGAGGCGCCGGTGGTGCCGGCGGTAACGGCATCGGTGGCGGCACCGGCGGTACGGGCGGTACGGGCGGAAACGGCAGTAACGGCACCGACGGTGTCGACGCGGTGGCTCCGGGCGCGAACGGCGGCGACGGTGGCAACGCCGGTGCTGGTGGCGCCGGTGGTGCGGGTGGCAAGGGCGGCACGGGTCTGTCCGGCAGTGCCGGCGGCCAGGGCGGCAACGGCGGCACCGGCGGTATCGCGGGTAAGGGCGGTGATGGTGGCGACGGTGCCGACGGTGGCACCGGTCTGCTGGCCGGCAACGGCGGCAATGGCGGCAGCGTCAGCGGCGGTGTTGGTGGGGCGGCGGGTGCCGGCGGCACCGGTGGCACCACGGGCGCCAGCGGAACCGTCGGTGCCACGGGCGCCGGTGGTGCCGGTGGAAACGGCGGCGACGGCGGCGACGCCGCGGGCCTGATCGGCGGCATTCCGCAGTCCGGCGGAACCGGCGGTAACGGCGGTAACGGTGGTACCGGCGCCACCGGAGGCACCGGCGGCGATGGTGGCAAGGGCGCGGGAGTCGGTAACGGCGCGACCGGCGGCGGCGGCGGTGTCGGCGGCACCGGTCACCAAGGTTCCGGCGACATCGGCTACGGCGGTGGTGGCGGTGGTGGCGGTGGCGGCGCCTACCTCGGCGGCACCGGAGACACCACCGGCACTACGGTCACCGGCGGCAAGGGCGGCAACGGCGAGAACGGCACCGTCAGCGGACCGGGGGCTCCCGGCCTGACCGGCGGTGTGGCCAGCCTCGTCATCGACGGCACCGTGGAGAACGTGACGATCACCGGCGGCAGTTCCTCGGCGGACTTCGCGGGCGGCTCGGCGATCGTCACCGTCGACGCGACCAGCACCATCACGGGCGGCAGCATCACCGGCGGCAACGCCGGCGCCGGGGGCGCGGGTGGCGACGCCAAGCTGGCCGCGACCGACGGAGCCGCCATCATCGACAGCTCCGTCACGGGCGGTAATGGTGGCGACGATTATGCGGGCGGAGCGGCCGTCATCGAGGCTGTGGGCTCAGACGTCACCGTCACCAACGTGACGGTCGTGGGCGGCAACGCCGGTAACGGCGGCGAAGGCGGCGGCGCCATCGTGAACGTCGACAGCGGCGCCTCCGTCACCGGCACTCAGGTCACCGGCGGTAACGGCGGCGACGGTGGCGCTGGCGGGTCGGCAACGGTGTACGCCACCGACGGCAGCACCGTCGAAGACAGTTCGGCGACCGGCGGCAATGCCTCGGCCAGCGCGGCCGGCGGCGACGCGACGATCACCGCTGACTCAGGCAGCACCATCACCGGCAGCCATGTGGTGGGCGCGGACGGCGGCGGCGGTGGCGAAGAGTTCGCCCGCGGCGGCTTCAGCCTCTTCTCGGTCCCCGGCACCGACGGTGCCGGTGGCGATGCCACCATCACCGCCACCGGCGGCGGCGTGGTCACCAACTCGACCGCCTACGGCGGCCAAGGCGGAACCGGCACCGACGGTGGCCACGGCGGCAACGGCGGTGCGGGCCGGATCACGGCCGTCGGCGCCGGTAGCAGCGTGGACGGTGCCACCGCCACCGGCGGCAACGGTGGCAACGCCTCCGGCGTCGACAGTGTCGGCGGCACAGGTTCGGACGCCGACGTCGCGGCCGCCTTTGGCGGCACCGTGACGAATGGGTCGGCGACCGGCGGCGACGGTGGTAGCGCAACAGAGGGCGGCGTCGGCGGAGCCGGTGGCTACTCCGCCGTCACGGCCGGAGTCGAGGGCGGCGCCGGCGGCAGCACATCCGGTGACGGCCAAGGCGGTAACGGCGGTAGCGCCGACGGCGCCGGCAGCATCGGCGGTAAGGGCGGCAGCGGCAACATCCAGTCCGGCTTCGTCCGAACGGGCATCGGCGGCAACGACGGCTCGGCGAGCGGAACCGCTCAAGGCGGCAACGGTGGTGACGCCACCGGCGGAGGCAAGGGCGGCACCGGCGCCACCGGCAGCGTGGTCGCCGGCGGATCCGGGGCGACGGCCAACGGCACCGCGAACGGCGGCAACGGCGGCGCCGGCCTTGAGGGCGGCACCGGCGGCAACGGCAGCGCCGGCCAGGTGGGTGCGTTCGCCGCCGGCTCACAAGCCAGCGGCACCGCGTCCAGCGGCAACGGCGGCGACGGCACCGGTGCGGGCAGTGTGGGCGGCAACGGCACCATCGGCAACATCCAGGCGTTCGGTCAGAACAGCCAGGCGTCGGGAACCGCGACCGGTGGCGACGGCGGCGCGGCCAGCGACGGTGGCCGCGGTGGCACCGGTGGTCAGGGCCGGATCGTGGCGAACGCCGACGGCAGCATCGCCACCGGCAGCACGGCCACCGGCGGCGACGGTGGCTCCGGCCTCGGCGGGGTCAACGCTTCGGGCGCCCTGGGCGGCCAGGGGTACGTCTTCGCCGGCACCCTGGGTGACGCCGGCAGCGGCGGCAACATCACCGGCAGCACCGCTACCGGCGGCGACGCCAGCAGCACGATCAACGGCGGAATCGCCAAGGTCGAGGCCATCAACGGGACCATTGCCAATAGCTCGGCGGTGGGGGCTGACGGCGGCGGCGCGGGCCTGGGTGGTTATGCCACGGTCAGTGCCACCAACGGTGGTTCCATCTCGGGCAGCCACGCAATCGCCGGACAGAACGGCGCCACGGCCACCGGCGGCAATGCGACGGTGTCGGCCGATGGCACCGGGAGCACCGTCTCCGGCAGCACCGCCACCGGCGGTAACGCCGGCGTCGGGTCCACCGGGGGTATCGGTGGCGCGGGTGGTGCGGCCACCGTTGCCGTCACCAACGGCGCGTCGGTCACCAACACCACCGTCACTGCCGGTGCCGGCGGCGCGGGAACCGACGGCGGACACGGTGGTCTCGGCGGATTCGTCCTCGCCGGTGCCAACGGTGCCGGCAGCAGCATCACCGGCACCGCCTTTGGTGGGGTCGGCGGGGCCGGAACCAACGGGACCGGCGGCGAAGGCGGCAGTGGTCAGCTGATCGTCGACGACGCCGGCGGCACGGTCGGTGGCGGCAACACCGCGATCGCTATCGGCGGCGCCGGCGGCGCCGGCACCGACGGCGGCGTGGGCGGCAAGGGCTGGTTCGGCGAACTCGAGGCCAACGGCGCGGGAGGCCTCTCCTACGGCACCGCCACCGGCGGCAGCGGCGGCAACGCCACCGGCGCAGGCAGTGTCGGCGGTGTCGGCGCCACCGGCATCATTCAAAGCGCTCGGCCAGAGGGGGGCGGCATCGGTGGGACCGCACACGGCACCGCCACCGGCGGCAACGGCGGCGACGCCACCGGCGGCGGCAAGGGCGGCGCTGGGGACCGCGGCAGCATCCTGGCCGGTGGAACTGGGGCCGAAGCTTCCGGTATCGCCCAGGGCGGTAACGGCGGCGACGCGAGTGCTGCGGGTGCCACCGGCGGCAAGGGTGGCTCGGCCAACTTGAGCGCCTTCAACGCGACGGCCGATGGCACGTTGACCGCCGGCGACGGCGGTGCCGGCCTGGGAGGTGACGGCGGGCTCGGCGGCCGTGCATGGTTGCAGGCGACCTACCCGGGCACCTCGATCACAGCGAGCACCGCGACCGGCGGTACTGGCGGTGATGGCGGCCTCAACGGCGCGGGCGGCGCCAAGGGTGGTGCCGGTGGTGCCGGTGGTTGGGGCAATGTCCAGCTCCAAGGCCCTGCCCCCACCTCGGTCACCGGCAGTGCCGGTGTCGGCGGCAACGGCGGTAACGGTGGTGACGGCGGCCCGGGCGTCGGCGACGGCGCCGGCGGCAAGGGCGGCAGCGGCGGAACCGGCGGCTTCAACGGCCAGTCCGGCACCGGCGGTGACGGCGGTGACGGTGGCGTCGGGCAACCCGGCGGGGTGACTGGTACGGCCGGCACCAACGGCACTAGCAACTGACCGCGGCGACCCGCACCTAGGCGAGGGTGCCCCGCACACGCAACGTGTGCGGGGCACCCTCGTTTCGTTGCCGAAGCCAGGCCCCTAGCGGACGGGCAGCAGTCCGTCAGCGCGTCCGGAAGATCAGCGTCCGCTGCACCACGAAGTTGATCACGGTCGCGGTCCCCTGGGCGATCACGAACGCCACCGGCAGCGCCCACCGTTGGTAGTCGAGCAACGCCAGGCAGGCATGGTTGATCCCCACCTGAACCCCGAACGTCAGCGCATAGAGCGCCATCACCGCGACAAACCGACCCGCATGCGCTGAGGACTGGAAGGTCCACCGGCGGTTGATCAGGTAGGCGGTCGTAGTGCCGGCGACGAAGCTGCCCGCCTTGGCGAGATCCACCGGGACACCTGCGCCGAGATACAGCAGCAGGTACAACCCGAAATCCACCACCGCGGACAGCGCCCCGGTAATAAGGAAACGCCACACCTGGGTCGACAGGCGTAACGGACTGCTGGGCATCTGGTCCACTCGGGCAGCTTAAGCAGGGGTGCGTTCAACCCTGCACACCAGTTACGGACTGCTTGCGCGGCCCTAATAAAAATCACAGTGAAGTCCGCCGGGCGAGATTGAGCCAGGCTAGCCCAGGGCAGGCCGGCGGCACAGCAAACTTCTACGTCCGGGCATAGCGACGCAGTTCAGGCGCTGGCCACCCACGAGGCAGCGAACCTTCTCAGGAAATTAACGATATCGCTTGGAATCTGTTCACAGGTTCTGTTACCTTAACGGTGGCTAAGTTACTTACGCCGCCGTCAACCGTGAACAGTCAAGCAATCTGAGGGGAATCTATGTCTGACCGCTTCGCCGGCAAGGGCAACAAGCGCAAGATCAACCGTTTCGTCGGGGCCACCAGCGCTGTGGGAGCCTTCCTTGCCGTGAGCATGACGCCGCTGACGGCGGCGCCGGCGAGCGCTGACCTGGATGACTTCTTCGGGGACCTGTTCAGCTGGTTTGAGCCCGGCGCGGTGGACACCACGGGTTTTGACTGGTCGGGATTCAACACGCTCTTTGATGGTGACCTGGCGGGTTCGGCAGCGGCCACCCCGCTCGATGGCCTGAACGCGCTGGTGGCCAACACGCTCAACGCGCTGATCTACCAGCCGATCTATGGCATTGGTCAGTTCTTGATCGGTGGCGGTCTGGCGATTGACGGTGTCTTCAACAACGGTGCCAGCGCCTTCGTGACCATTGATGGTGACGGGGATCTGGTCTACAACGCGGCGACCGCGGGTGGCTTCCTGTTCGGTGACGGTGGCACGGGTGCGTTTGTCAACGCCGATGGTGACGTGATCGGTGCCGGGGGCTCGGTGTTGCTCGATGGCAACGGTGACGTGGTCACCTTGGCCGGCATCGAGAACGGCACGTATGTCTTTGATGCGGGTTCGCCGTTGAACCTCGACGGCGCCAACGCCGGCCTGATCGGCAACGGTGGCGACGGTGGCAGCTTCTTCGGCCTCGGTGGCGATGGTGGCGCCGGTGGCTTCCTGATGGGCAACGGTGGCGCCGGCGGTCAGGGCGGCATCGGTGACATCGGCCTGATCGGCTTCGCCGGTGGCACCGGTGGTGACGGTGGCTTCCTGATCGGCAACGGCGGCGTCGGCGGTATCGGTGGTACCGGTGGCACTGGTGCTGCCGGTGGTATCGGCCAGGCCGGTGGCGCTGCCGGTAACGGTGGTGCGGGCGGCAGCGGTGGCGTGGCCGGCCTGTTCGGCAACTCCGGTGCCGGTGGCACCGGTGGTGTCGGGGGCAACGGTGGCGCGGGTGGTGCCGGGGCTGCCGGTGACGAGAACGAGCCCGACGGCGGCGATGCCGGCATCGGTGGGCTTGCTGGCAACGGTGGCGTCGGCGGTAACGGTGGCGCGGGTGGCTTCTTCGGGGTGCACACCCCCGGTGCTGCCGGCAACGGTGGTGCCGGTGGTGTCGGTGGCGCCGGCGGTAACGGTGGCGCTGGTGTGACCGGTGCGGCGGGCAGCTTCGCGGATGAGGGCTCCGGTGACGGTGGTACCGGCGGCAACGGTGGCAACGGTGCGATCGGCGGCCAGGGTGGGGTCGGTGGTGCGGCTGGTGTCGGCTCGGTGGTCGGCACGGTCGGTGCCAACGGCAACGGTGGTATCGGTGGTAACGGTGGTCGCGGCGGCGACGGCGGCACCGGTGCCGACGGCTTGGCGGCCAACGGCGTGGGCGAGAACGGCTCAGCCGGCGGTAACGGTGGCAACGCCGGTAACGGTGGCGCTGCTGCGGCCGGTGGTGCAGCTGGTGGAGCCGGCGCGACCGCGGGTGCTGCCGGTGTTGACGGTGACGGCGGCAACGGCGGTAACGGCGGCAACGCCTCGGCCGCCACGAACGGCCGCGACGGTGTCAACGGCTTCCGCGATGGCGGATCGCCGGCCGATGTCTCGGCCACCAGCGGTGGCAACGGGGCCGCGGGCGGTCACGGTGGTGCCGGTGGTAACGGTGGTGGCACCGCCGGTAACGGTGGCAACGGTGGTGTCGGCGGGGCCGGCTCCGACGGTGGCAACGGCGGTCACGGAAGCGCCTCGATCCACGGCGCAACCGACTCCGTGCACGGTCTGTACAACGCCCCCGGTAACGGCGGCTACGGAGGCTCCGGCGGTAACGCTGGCGCGGCCGGTACGGGCGCGGCCAACGGCAGCGACGGACACATCGGTGATGGTGGCAAGGGTGGCAACGGCGGCAACGGTGGCGATATCGCTGACGTGACCGGTCACGCTTCGGTCGAGGGCCCGGCCGGGTCGGGCGTCGTGGGACCGCAGGGCTCGGCCGGCTTCGGCGGTGCCGGCGGTGCCGGTGGCTTCGGTGCCACCGGTGGGGCCGGTGGCAACGGCGGTAACGGTGGCAGCGACCCGAACGCGGGCGGTGCCAACGGTGGTGCCGGTGGCATCGGTGGTGCTGGCGGCCTCGGCCTGGCCAACGTCGACGGCACCGGTGGTGTCGGTGGCGACGGTGGTGCCGGCGGTAACGGCGGCAGCGCCAGCGACATCCGTTGGGGTGACCCGGATTGGAACACCACCTCCGGCGACTCCTCCTCGGGTCCGATCGACAACGTCCACGGCGGTGCCGGTGGTAACGGTGGTGCTGGCGGCGATGGCGACAACGTCGGTGGTAACGGTGGTAACGGTGGTAACGGCGGCGACGTCGTCACCCCGCACCTGGGCGACGACGGCCTCAACGGTGGGGCCGGCGACACCCCGGGTACCGGCAGCGCCGGTGGAGCCGCAGGCGTCGGTGGCGCTGGGGGTACCGGCCCGGTGACCGGCACTCCGGGCCAGGATGGCACTCCGGGCACCGCTCCGGAGCCGCCCGTCGGGCAGCCGTAGCCGTCGGACAAATCACAAGAAACGCCCCGCACACCGTGCGGGGCGTTTCTTGTCTCAAAAGCCTTTCCATGGAACGTATTTCGCGCCTAGCCGCTACCGGTGAACCCGGCCGAGCCTGCGCTGCGCAGCATTCCCCAGGCACCCAGAAGAACTCATGCCAGACGTCCGTTCCTGGTTCGAAAAGCGCCAGCCCTGCAATACAATCAGTGACTATGTGGATGACGTCGATCGGTTATTCCCGGGCTTTCGCCAGCGTTGCGACCGCGGGTGCGGTGGCGTTCACGGCAGGTGGTGTGGCACCGCTACCCGCCGCGGCGGCACCCGTGGTCCTGCAGGCCGCCACAGTGTCCGCGCCGGTTGAGCTGACCGCCCTGAACGCTGACTCCAGCCTGATGGACATCATCGGTACGTTGACCGGACTGAACTGGATCATTCCCATTCTGGACAACCCGGACTATCCGTGGTTTCCGTTCGTCATCTCCCTTGAGGCGCTCGGCGAGTTGTTCGTGATCATCCCGCTGACGGTGCTCGTCGGAACGCCGCTGTTGCTGCTCACGGAAGGGCTGCAAGGGATTGAGGACACCTTTACCCTGCTGGGCACGGCCGCGGGCGCGGTACAGAGCATGTTCGACGACTTGGTGAATTGGTACGAGACCCGGAACTGGTTCACCGGCGAATTGCTTGACCCCGGCTCCAGTGTGGCAGTCGATCTGGCGGGCTGGGCCGAGACGTTCCTTGGCGCTGGTGCGCAGGACCTCGTCCCGCCGGCCGGTCTTGATGCGGTGCTTTCCGTCGACAGTGTCGATACCGGGGCCGTTGTGGACGGCTTCGAGGCCGTGCTGGCCGATTTCGGCCTGGCCGACCTCGTCGCCTGATCGCCGCCCCTACACCCAGTACGCGACCCGCGCCCGGTACTGGCGCAGCACCAGGGCGGCCACTACCCAGCCGACCACGGTCAGCACCAGCACCACGGCCCAGTGCCGCAGCTCCTGGTGTGCCCCCAGCAGCGGGGCGCGCACGATGTCCAGGTAATGCATCAGCGGGTTGAACTCCACCACCGCCGTCCAGCGTGAGGCCCCCTGCGCGCTCAGGGTGTCGTAGTTCCAGATGATCGGCGTCATCAGAAACAGCAGCTGCACCACCGAGAACAGCAATGGGGCGATGTCGCGGTAGCGAGTGGACAGAATCCCGAAGCACAGCGACACCCAGACGCAGTTCAGTGCGATCAGGAGCAATGCCGGAATCACCGAAAGATCAGCCCACGACCAGTGTTTGGGGAAGATCAGTGCAATCGGAAGATAGATCACGATGTTGTGCGCGAACAGAATCATCTGGCGCCACACCAGTCGGTAGACGTGCACGCTCAGCGGTGTCGGAAGCTGCTTAATCAATCCCTCGTTGGCGACGAACACGTCGGCGCCCTCCAGGATCGCGGCGTTGAGTAGGTTCCACACGATCAGCCCCAGCGTCACGTAGGGCAGGTGCACCGCCAGGTCCAGGTGGAACAACTTCGAGTACAGCCCACCCATCGCCACCGCCGTGGTGGCCGTGCCGATGGTGATCCAGAACGGTCCCAGCACGCTGCGTCGGTAGCGCTGTTTGATGTCTTGCCAGCCCAGGTGCAGCCACAGCTCATGGCGCCGGAAACCGTCCACCAGATCGGCCCTCGCCCGCGCAAATGTCTTGGACTGCGTGGCAACGTCGTCGAAACTCATTGCTGCCCCTCTGGTTTGGCGAACTGCTCTCGACGTCCCTGCCGGCGCAGCCGGGCCCACGCGATCAACCCAGCTGGATCCCGGCGCGACACCAGGAAGAACCACCCGAATCGCAGCCATTCCTGGACCAACAGTCGGCGCATGCCGGGCTGCGCCATCAGGTAGCCGCGGTTGCGGTAGGTGTAGAAGCGTTTGACGGGGCTGTCCGGGTATTGCGCGTGCATCCGGCCGCCCAGGATCGGCTTGAACTCCTCGGACCCGCACGGGTGTAGGTAGGCGGCGTTCAAGCACGTGCCGAACGCCAGACCGGACCGGGCCAGTCGGCGGTGCACCTCCACCTCGTCGCCGCGCATGAACAACCGGAGGTCGGGAACGCCGACCGCGTCCAGCGCGTCAGCGCTGAACAGCGCGCCGTTGAACAGGGATGCGATACCGGGCAGAAGGTCCTCCCCGCTTGCGCCGGTGCGCAATTCGCTCACCTCGCGCCGCCACACCAGCCCACGCCGCAAGGGGAATGCCAGTCGCGACGGGTCATCGATGTTGCACACCATCGGCGAGACCTCCGCCAGCTGGTGCTTGGCGGCGCAGTCCAGCAGCGTTGACAGCACCCGCGAGTCCGCCGGGCGGCCGTCGTCGTCGGCCAGCCACACCCAGTCCGCGCCCGCGGCCAAGGCGTGCAGGATGCCCAGTGCGAAACCGCCTCCGCCGCCGAGGTTTCGCCGCGATCCGAGGTATGTCGACGGTATCGGTTGCGCGGCAACCAATTCGGCTACCGTGGGATCGTTGTCGTTGTCCACCACGATCAGGTGGTCGGGTGTCCGGGTCTGGCCCGTCAGTGCCGTGAGCGACTCGGCCAGCAACTGCGGCCGTCGGTGAGTTACGACGACGGCGTAAACGGTTTCCGTCACGCCTGTTCCCCGGCTTGGGTCTCGGCCAGCACCTCACGCACGTGCCGGGCCGCGTCTGGGCCCTCGTAGGCGCCGACCACTTCCTCGATGCCACCGGTCATCCGGATGGTGCCGTGATCGATCCACATCGCCGTTTTGCACAGCCGGGCGAGGAATTCGTTGGAGTGGCTGGCAAAGACCAGGATTCCGGATCGCTCCACCAGCTTCTGCAGGCGGCTCTGCGCCTTCTTCAAGAACTCGGCGTCCACGGCGCCGATACCCTCGTCGAGTAGCAGGATCTCCGGGTCGATGCTGGTGACCACACCCATGGCCAACCGCACCCGCATGCCGGTGGAGTAGGTGCGCAGCGGCATGGCCAGGTAATCGCCCAGCTCGGTGAACTCGGCGATCTCATCCACCTTGGCGGCCATCTGCTTGCGGGTCTGGCCGAGGAACAGTCCGCGGATGATGATGTTCTCGAAACCGGAGATCTCCGGGTCCATGCCCACGCCCAGGTCGAACACCGGCGCCACCCGCCCGACCACCGATGCCGAGCCTCGGGTCGGCTCGTAGATTCCCGAAAGCAGCCGCAGCAGCGTCGATTTGCCGGCACCGTTGTGACCGACTAGGCCCACGCGGTCGCCCAGCGACAGCGACATGGTGATGTCGCGCAGTGCCTCGATGACCACCACGTTGGAGTTGTTACGTCCGATCGCGCCGCCGGCCTTGCCGAGGAAAGCCTTCTTGAGCGAGCGCGATTTGGCGTCGAAGATGGGGAACTCGACCCAGGCGTCGCGGGTCTCGATGCGGGGTTCGTTGGCAGACACAGCAATTCCGCCTGTAGGCCTACAGGTATTGGCCCGAGCCGGTGTGGCCCTGGCCGTGTCCGCCGCCGACAGTGCCGGGCGGCAGTGCGCCGTGGCGCATCTGCTCCAACTGCGCTCGAGCAGCCATCTGCTGGGCGAACAGCGCGGTCTGGATGCCGTGGAACAGACCTTCTAGCCAGCCGACCAGTTGGGCTTGGGCGATGCGCAGTTCGGCGTCCGACGGCGCGGCGTCCTCGCGCAGCGGCAGTGTCAGCCGGTCCAGCTCCTCACGCAGCTCCGGGGCTAGGCCGTCCTCGAGTTCGCGAATGCTGGCGGAGTGGAGCTCGCGCAGCCGGACCCGACTGGCCTCGTCGAGCGGTGCTGCTCGCACCTCCTCAAGCAGCTGCTTGATCATGGTGCCGATCCGCATCACCTTCGCCGGCTGCTCGATCAGGTCGGTCACCGACCGCTCGTCATCGGAATCGGCGTCGGCGTCTGCGGCACCGTTGAGCCCGGTGGCCAGCAGTCGCGGGTCTGCACCGCTGATGATCTCGACGCCGTCGATGTCCCGGCCGTATGCGCCGCTCCCGTCGGTGCTCAACGCGCTGCGTCTCCTTGCCATTCGTAGATGCGGGCCTCGCCGTTGTCGTAGACCGTGGCCCACGACCGCGATTTCTCCAGTGAGACTAGCCCGTCGGGCAGCGTGAACCCGCGCACTGTCGGGGTGCTGATCAGCACGTAGCGGATGTTGAGGTCGTGCACGGCGGCCGCCACCCGGGGATCGGTGTCGGCGTCGTCGGCAAAGGCCCAGAAGATGAACCGCTCCGGGCCGGGGCCCTGCTGTTGTGGATAGTCGTAGTGCGTCCAGAGTGGATGCAGGTCGGCGACCGCGTACATCCAGGCGCTGCCGTCAACGTTGGCGTTGCCGATCACGGTGTCGTGGGCACCGGGAAGCCCGGCCAGGTAGGCGTACGCCTGCAGATCGCGCTGATCGACCATCACCGAGTCGTACTTGTCGCCGAACAGGAACGCGTGCCGAGGCAGGTAGTGCCAGGCCAGCCCCACCGCCGCCGTCACCAGCAGCAGCCCGGTCAGCGCTGGGCGTGCCCGCGCGCCGAGCGGCGTGACCACCAGCCCGGCCAGGGCCGCCAGCCCCACCCCGGCGATCGGAACCAGCAGCACGGTCATCGCCGCCATGATCCGGCGTGGATCGTTGTAGAACAGCTCGGTGAAGGTGCCCACCGCGGTGCCCAGGGGACCTCCCGTGGGAGCCGAGGACTGCACCACCGCCACCGCCAGCACGGCCCAGAGCAGCAGCGGCCACCACACCTTGCGTGTCATCAGTACCACCGCGCCGGTCGCGGCCAACGCCACCAGCGCGTATTGAACCGAAAAGTCATTGAGGTGGCGGGTGTGCATCAGCAGTGCGTCATGCAGACCTTCCTTGCGTCCCTCGTGAGTCACAAACGCGTGGCCGGCGATGATCTCGGCCTGCCTGCGCACGCTCAGCAGTTGCGGCAACAGCAGTACGGCCGTCGGAACCAGGACCCCGGCGAGGGCGAGGGTGTCGCGTCGCTTGCCGCGCACCGGCCGCCACAACGCGCCGTCGAAGGGGCTCAGCCACCAGGCCGCCACCAGCAGGAACGTCACCACACCGCCGGTCGGGTGCACCGAGAACACCCCGATGAGCGCCAGCACCGCCACCGGGATGCGGTCGCGCAGCGTACGGACCGCGGTGATCAGCGCGAACGCCGGCGCCACCAGCCCGTAGGCCACCAGGTTGGGCATGGCCGCGGTGCCGAACTCGACATAGGGAAGGGCGGTGAACGATGCCGACAGTGCTGCGGCAGCACCCGCGGCCACCGCGGTCACGGCGGTGCTGGTCACCCGCTGCAGCAGATTCCAGGTGATCAGCGCGGCGCTGACCGGGAACAGCCAGACCGAGGCGGCCAGGCCGGCCAGGGTGTACGCGGTGGTGGGTGCGGCACCGGTCAGCTGGCACAGCACCGCGGTGAGCGCATGAAACGCCGACGGGTAATACAGCGAGGCGTGGGTTTCGACATTGCGCAGCTCACCCATGTGGGTCGGCGAAGCCTGGCCGGTGTCGAGGATGTAGCGGACGGTGTTGGCGTGCCACACCGCGTCCCAGGTGCTGGGAATGCTCTGCCAATCCGGTATCCCGCGCACGGCCGCCCAGCCGATCAGCAATACCCCGAGCAGGGCTCCCGCAGCCACCGTGAGGATGGGCCAACCGGCGGGTGCAGGCGCTGCGACATGGATGCGGGCGCGGCGCTCCAGCAAAGTTCTCAGGCCCCTGGCCAGGGCGCCGGTCAGTGCCGCGGCTACCACCAGCGCGGCCAGTCCAGTGATTGCGTTCCAAGGGATTCCGAGCGCGCCGAAGGGGACAATCGCCAGGCCGACTACCCCGTAGGTCAGCACCGGTCCCACCGCCACGGCTAAGGGCCATGTCAACCCCGCGCCGACGGCGGCTAGCGCACCTGGCAGCACCAGCAGCAAAAGCGCTGCGACCATTCCGAACCCGAGAACCACTGCACTAGTATGTCTGCCAAGGTGACATAGCTCGGTAATGCGGCGAGCTACCTCGTTATCCGAGACGTTCACCGATCGCCGATCTTGAGTTCGAAGGTGACTGGCATGGCCTATGACGTCGCTCGAGTGCGTGGGTTGCACCCGACGCTCGGTGACGGATGGGTGCACTTGGATTCGCCGTCCGGCATGTTGATCCCGGACTCGGTGGCGACGACGGTGTCGACGGCGTTCCGAGGATCCCTGGCCAAGGCGAGCGGTCCACACCCGGCGGCCCGGCGCAGTGCCGCGGTACTGGTGGCGGCGCGTCAGGCGGTGGCCGATCTGGTGGGGGCCGATCCGTCCGCGGTGGTGCTCGGTCCTGATCGCGCCGTGTTGTTGAGTGCGCTGGCCGATGCCGCCTCGTCGCGGGTGAGCCTGGGTTACGAGACGGTGGTCAGCCGTCTCGACGATGAGGCCAACATCGCGCCCTGGGTGCGGGCCGCCAACCGCTACGGCGCCAAGCTCAAATGGGCCGAGGTCGACATCGAGACCGGCGAGCTGCCCAGCTGGCAGTGGGAGAACCTGATCACGCCGTCCACGCGTCTGGTGGCGCTCACGTCAGCGTCGGGTGTGCTGGGCACCGTCACCGACCTGCGGCCCGTCACCAAGCTGATCCACGATGTGGGTGGCGTGGCCGTGGTGGACCACTCCGCCGCTGCGCCCTATCAGCTGATCGACATCAACGAGGTCGAGGCGGATGTGGTGGCCGTCAATGCGGCCTCGTGGGGCGGGCCTCCGGTCGGGGCGCTGGTCTTTCGTGACCCTGCGCTGATCGACACCTTCAGCTCGGTATCGCTGAGCCCCCACGCAGCGGGCCCGGCCCGCTTGGAGGTGGGTCTGCACCAGTTCGGTCTGCTCGCCGGACTGGTGGCCAGCGTCGAGTACCTGGCGTCACTGGACGAGTCGGCCCGGGGTACGCGGCCCGAGCGCCTGGCGGTCTCCATGCGCTCGGCGGCGACGTACTTGAATCGGCTGTTCGATTACCTGCTGAGCTCGCTGCGGTCACTGCCCTTGGTGATGCTGATCGGTCAGCCCGAGGTGCGTATCCCGGTGGTCAGTTTCGCGGTACAGAAGGTACCGGCGGAGCGAGTGGTACAGCGGTTGGCCGACAACGGTGTGCTGGCGATCGCCAACGCCGGCTCCCGGGTGCTGGACGCCATCGGGGTCAATGACATCGGGGGAGCGGTCACCATCGGGCTGAGCCACTATTCGACGATGGCCGAGGTGGACCAGCTGGTTCGGGCGCTGGCGTCGCTGGGTTAGGACCACCTGTGTCGTAGGGCCCGCTACGCTATGGGCCGTGACCGACGTCTCACCGAAGGCAGATCAGACGATGGCAGAACTGACAAGTTCCTTGGCCCCTTTGGCCCTGGACACCTTGGTTGACCTGCTGCAGCAGCAAGCCGCGCGTTTTCAGGACACACCTGCCTTCATCTTCTGCCCAGAAGGAGATGTGGAAGAGGCCCGGGTCACCTATCGCGACCTGGACCGGCGGGCACGCGCGATCGCGGCACGCTTGCAGGCTTACGGTGCCTCCGGAGAGCGGGTGCTGGTGCTGTGCCGCCCCGGTGTGGACAGCGTCGCCGGCCTGTTCGGCTGCTTCTATGCCGGCGCCGTCGCGGTTCCTGTCGACGAGCACTGGCCGATCCGGCGCATCGAGACCGTGGTCCCTGAGTCGGATGCGCGCTTCGCGCTGGCGACGGCCAAGACCCAGGCCAAGATGAAGGCTGCGGTGGACGGTCTCAGCTCCGGGCCGAAGTTGACGTGGCTGGACATGGACGATGATTTCGACGATGGAGCGGCCTGGGAGCCGCAGAACGTCGGCGCCGACAGCCTCGCCATGATTCAGTACACCTCGGGCTCCACCGGGGTGCCGAAGGGTTGCGTGCTGACTCACCGCAACTACCTGGCCAACCTGGAGGTCATGCGGTGGGCCCTGAACCCGGCCGATGACGCACCCGTGATGAACAGCCCGATCAGCGGGGTGTCCTGGCTGCCGCAGTACCACGACATGGGGTTCGTCGGGGGCATCGTCGGCACTATCTATGGCGGCCGCAGCACGGTGCTGATGTCGCCGAGTGCCTTCCTGATGCGCCCGATGCGCTGGTTGCAGGCGATATCGCGCTATCAGGCGACCATCACCGCTGCGCCGAATTTCGCCTATGAGGCCTGCGTCAAGCGCAGCACCGCGGCGGAGCGCGCCGCCTTGGATCTGTCGAGTCTCTCGATCGCCGTGGTCGGTGCGGGACCTATTAGTTCCGAGACGCTGCAGTCCTTCACCGACGCCTTCGCGCCCGCCGGTTTCCGGCCGGAAGCCTTTCTCCCGGCCTATGGGCTGGCCGAGGCCACCCTGGGTGTGACGGGCATGTCGGATTCACCGGTGCCGGTGGTCCGGTACTTCGACCGGCCCGCGCTCACCGAGGACCGCGTCGTCGAGGTGCCAATCGAAGGTGCCGACCCGGAGACCGCGCTGCCGCTGGTGGGCTGCGGCAAGAAGTCGGAGCTCCTGGACGTCCGCATCGTCGATGCCGAGACACGGGAACTTCGCGCCCCTGAGGAAGTGGGCGAGATCTGGGTGTCCGGGCCGTGTGTCGGCGTGGGCTACTGGCAACGTCCCGAAGAGACCGAGCATGCCTTCCAGGCGCACCTGGCCGACACCGGCGAAGGTCCTTACCTGCGCAGTGGCGACTTGGGGTTCTTCCGCGACGGCGAGCTGTTTGTCACGGGCCGGTGTAAGGACTTGATGACGATCAACGGATTCAGTCACTACCCGAACGACATCGAGCTGACCGTGCAGGCCTGCCATCCGGCCCTGATGCCCAGCCGAGGTGCGGTGTTCCAGTTGCCGACCGAGCGCTATGCCCCGGAATACGTGGTGGTGGTCCAAGAGGTACACCACCACACAGCCGTCGGGGTCGACCTCAACGAGCTGATCGAATCCATCCGGGCAGCCATCCGCGCGCACCACGGGATCGACGTGCAGGCTGTCGCGCTGCTCAAGCCGATGCGGATACCGACCACCACCAGCGGCAAGATTCAGCGCAGTGCGTGCCGCGACCAGTACGTCGCCGGCGAGCTGGCGGCGATGGCCCAGTGGACGGAGCCGCTGCCGGAAAAACGCGCTCCGGAGGTCAAGAACACCTTGCTCGGCGGCCTGGCGCAGCTCGCCGCTACGGGCCTGGCACGGCGACTGCGCGAATCAAAGGGCCAGCAGGGCCAGAGCTGAGCTTCCTGAGACGCCTTAAGAGGATCGTCCTCAGTTGAGGCACCAGCCGCTTCAGGTCACGAACGCTTAGGCGTTGCGACCCCTATCACATGTATCGCGTTGGCGACATGGCAATTCGCGCTTTAACGCGAGCGAAGTGCATCGCTCCACGTGTGACTGGGCACGGTTTTGATGAAGCTGCTGCTTAAAAGATTTCGGTTAGACAAAACGGGAAACTCATGTAAGTTTAAGCAACGTCCGTAGTCAGTGTCCGTAGGAGAGCATGATGCAGCTGGCGCTTCGCCCTTACGTCACCCCCGGTGTCGCCATCGCGGGTGCCGCGTTGATCGCGGTTACTGGGGCCGTTCCCGCGGCGGTACTGCGGCCCCACGCCGAGCCTCAACGGGCTCTTCAACTGATCCAGGACCAGGGCGTCAAGCTCACGGCCGACTTCTTCGGACCTTGGCAGGATCTGTTCAACAACACCGCCACCAACCTGGTGGCGATGGGGACGGACAACGGCTGGGGAAACCTTCTCGAGCAGATCTTCTCCGACCCGAGCTCGCTGACGCGGCTACCGGAGGTCTTTGAGTTCCTGACCTCGATCATGCCGTCGATCAGTGGTTCCGACCCGCTGATGGTCCTGCTCTCGCCGATCCTGACTATCGGCATGGGGGTCATCGGCCCGCTGGTCACGGTGAATGACGCGATGCAGGACATTCTCAACCAGATCTTCAACCCCAGTGACCCGCTGGACCCGTTTGCGGCCCTGTTCACCGCGGTCCCGCAACTGCTGGACGCGTGGCTGAACGGCACCAGTACCATCGATGTGGTCGGCCTGAGCATCCCGGCCTTCAACGGGATCCTGGTCCCTGACCAGAACCTGATCATCGACGAGACCGCCAGCGAGTGGGCCAACAACCTCGGCATCGGTGACCAGACCATCGCCAGCCTGCTGGACCAGACCGGGATCGGCACGCTTCAGGTTGCGGGCATGCTGACCGGCCTGCTGGACAGCGTCGGTCTGGGTGACGACACCCCCGTCGACGTCGTCAATGCTCTCGGCCTGGGCAACCTCGAGGTCGCCAATGTGCTGAGCACCGTCTTCAACGCGGTGGGCATCGGCAACCCCACCATCGCCGAGATCATGGACATGCTGGGAATCGGCAACGTTGCGGTCGCCGACATCGCCATCGACATCACCAACGCGCTGGGCTTCGAAAACACCACGGTCATCGACATCGCCGACGACATCGGCCTGGCCGACCTCAAGCTGGCCGACCTGGGCATGGACGTGCTTGAGGCGATGGGTATCGGCGACCCGACGGTCAACGAGCTCCTCACCGACATCGGCGCCGGCAGCCTGACGCTCAACGGCCTGCTCCAGACAGCGGTAGACGCGGTGGGCCTCGGCGGCCAAACCGCGGCGGACATCCTTGACGCCACCGGCCTCGGCGCTCAGACCACCCACGAGTTCGTCACCGAGCTGCTCGGCGGGCTGGGCCTGGGCAACCAGACAATCATGGACCTGCTCAGTTCGGCCGGTATTGCCGACGCGGACATCGGCCAGTTGGCCTCGGTGGTACTCGGCTCCTACGGCGACGACACGGTGGCCGAGATCATGGGTTACGCGGGCTTCGGCACGGTGACCGTCGGCAACATCACTGACCTGTTGGGTATCACCAACCTGTCGGTGGGAACCATTCTCGGCAACCTGTCCTACATCACCGGCAATCTCACGGTCAACGACATGCTCAAGGCCACCGGCATGACCCCGCTGGACAAGGGTGGTGACGCGCTCCTGTCGACTTCCCTGGCGGGTACGACCATCGCCAGCTTCTTGGGCGACCAGTTGAACGCTCCACTCGTTTCGATGCTCGGCCCGATGGGCGAGATGAGCCTCAACGAATTGATCTCGACGAACTTCTCGATGACGTTGGGACAGATGCTCGAACAGTCGGGCATGGCCGACCAGACCCTGACCGACCTGGTGCTGGCGGGTCTGCCCGACGCACCGCTCTCGTCGCTGCTGGGCGTAATGGGCAGTACCCCGCTGTCGGCGCTGATCGACCAGCTGGTGCCCGCGGACCAGACCATCATCGACATGCTCGCCGCCTCTGGTCTGGGCAACCAGACCATGAGCGAGCTGCTCACCCAGACCTTCGGTGACCAGACCGTCGCCAACGCTCTGGATGACGGTGGCCTGGGCAGCCTGCAGATCGACGACATCATCCGTCAGGCGCTGGGGCCGCAGACCGTCAACGAGATGCTCAACGACTTCGGCCTCGGCGGCCAGTCGCTCAGTGACCTCTTCGACCAGTTCTTCGGTGTCTCGACCATCGCCGACCAGATGATCGCCCTGGGCCTGGGTGATCAGACCCTCAACGAGCTGATCGACTCGCTGTTCGGCGCTTCGACGGTCAGCTCACTGCTCGGCGACTTCGGCCTTCAGACCGTCGACGAGCTGCTGACGTCTATGGGTATCGCCGACATGACCGTGATCAACGCGCAGATCGGTGAATTCTGGGGCTCTATGTCCTACTGGCTTGACGGCCTGGGGGACCAGATCACGGCGGTGCTCAGTGGCTAAGCGACAGGGAAACTTCGGAACTTCCGTCCGGGAGGGCGTCATGCAGCAAACACTTCGTCCCTACGTCACCTCTGGTCTGGCTGTTGCCGGGGTGGGGCTGGTCGCGGTTCCGGCCGTGGCCTCGAATCTGCCGCAGCTTCAGCATCAGCTGGGGCTGGCCGAGCAGCGCGGCGTTGCGCTGACGGCGGACTTCTTCTCGCCCTATACCGACCTGTTCGAGAACACCATCGCCAGTCTGCAGGCGTTGAACCAGAACTCGGTCGACATGTGGGGTCTGCTGCAGCACATCCTCACGAACCCGCAAGAGGCGATCAGCGGCATCCCGGATGTCGTCAACATCTTCACCAACTCGATGCCCACCATCGACGTCCAGGCGTTGCCCTTCCCCGTCAACATCGGCGTGGAGATGCCGCTGTGGCTGAATTCGCTGCTGGCCGGAATCGGTCCGTGGGTGACCATGGGCACCGCGTTCGGCGAGGTGCTGAACCAAATCTTCAGTAACCTCTTCACCGACCCGGTGCAGGCGTTCTCGGCGCTGTTCGGCATGCCGGCGACGTTGTTGGATGCCTTCCTCAATGGCAGCGGCGGTGTCGACGTCGGGGGCGCCTACTTCCCGTTGTTCAACGGCGTATTGACCCCCGGGCAGCCGATCGACGCCAACTTCAACATCGGTGACGTCGTCGAATTGTCGGGCTTGGGTGACACCACCATCACCGGGCTGCTCTCGCAGGCCGGTATCGGCGATGTTCCGCTGGAGACGCTGATCATCGACCTGCTCGACGGTCTCGGCCTTGGTCACCTGACGCCGGTGGACGTCCTCAACGACATGGGAATCGGCACCCAGCCGCTCTCCGACCTGCTGATCGGCCTCTTCAACGAGGCCGGTATCGGCAACCCCACCATCGCTGAGCTGTTGGAGAGCCTTGGTGGAATCGAGCCCGGCGACTCCGTCGCCAGCCTGCTGATCGCACTGCTCAACCAGACCGACATCGGCAACCCCACTTTGACCGAGCTCGTTTTGAGCTTTGTCGGCGGCGACGATGCCACCGTCGGTGGCCTGATCAAGGACCTGCTCGGCGCGACGGGCGGCGAGTCGCTGTCCAGCTTTATCGACCCGAACTGGACTGTCGGCGGATTGCTGACCGATTCATTCGGCGACCCGTCGCTGACCGATTTCTTCGACCAGATGGGGATCGGCGCCATCACCATCGGCGCGCTCCCCGCAATGTTGGGCGACTACGGCGACCAGACCCTGATCGATCTGCTCAACCAGGGTTTCCTCGGACCAGACATCAACGCCAGCACTCCGTTGACGGACATGCTGCTCTCCCTGTTCCCGCCGGGTGCCACCTTGTCCGACTTCATCGGCGACTACGGCAACACGACGCTCGGCGACATCTTCCAGGAGATGCCGATCGGCGAGAACACCATGGGCTACCCTCCCGACACTCCGGTAAATGACATCCCGGTTCAGGCCTTGCTCTACACCCTGCCTAGCCCGAACCCGGCCTACCCCAACCTGGGTGACACACCGTTGGGCATTCTCGCCCCCGACCAGGCCAGCCTCCTCGAAAAGGCCGGCAACCCCACCCTCGGCGCGGTGATGGGCACCAACACCGTTGGCGTAACTCTCCAGAACCTGAACCTGTACAACGTCACCGTGATCCAGGGCATCGACGCCATGGGCATCGGCAATTACACGCTCGAGGACCTGTTCGACGGCCTGGGCGATCTGACCGGCAATGTGACTCTGGGCCAGTTCTTCACCGCCTGGGGCTTCGACCCGACGGTGACCGAACTCTTCACGAGTGTGGTCGCCGGTCTGGGGTTGACCGATACCACGTTCAACGAACTGTTCACGTCCTGGGGTATGGGCAGCCAAAGCCTGTCCGGCCTGATCGACAGCCTGGGATTGAACGACCTCTACATCCAGCAGATGTTCAACAACCTCGGCTTCAACAACATCTCGATCGATATGTTGGTCGACCGCCTTGGGCTGAGCAGCATCTCGATCGCCGGCATCCTCGACGGCCTGGGCTTGGGAGACCAGACCCTCTACGGATTCATCGACAGCCTGTTGGGCGGTGTCTCGATCGAGAGCATCCTCAACGGCCTGGGTCTGGACGAGGTGCACCTGGACCAGTTCATCACCGACGTGATGACCAGCGTGCTGGGCGACCCGACCCTGGGCACCCTCCTGGGTTGGATCGGTCTGGACAACTTCGACCTGGACACCATCGTTTCCAACCTCGGTCTCGACGCCACGATCAACTCGCTGCTGACCGACCTGGGCCTGGGCAGCCTGGACATCAACGGACTGATCGACGGCTTGGGTCTGTCCGACATCGGCCTGCTGAGCGTCACCGGCAACTTCTTCGGTGTGGCGTCGGAATGGCTCAATGACATCCCGCAGCAGATCGCCGCGGCGTTGGGGTACTACGGCTAAGCCCTGCTGACCGGCAGGTCACCAGATCCAAACTTCATGACAGACAGAGACAGCACAACTGTGGGCCACACAGATAGGAAATCCCAAATGGCGGTAGGGCGTAACACTTCGGGCATCGGTCAGCAGGGTCGGCGTAGCCGGCGACTGTTGGGGGCCAGCAGTGCCGTTGGTGCGTTTTTGACGTTTGGGATGGCGCCGTTGTCGGCGGCGCCTGCTGCGCATGCTGATGAGTTGGACTGGGTGGTTGATCTGCTCGGTGCGGATTTGGCGACTGCGTTTGCGGATCTGAGTCAGGCGTCGTCGTGGGACACGTTGTTCGATCAGGGGGCGTGGGAGCCGCTGTTGTCGAACTTGGGTGTGTCTTTTGATGCGTCGGTGGCGGATCTGCCGGGTGTGGCGGCTGCTGATGACTGGTTCGGTTCGTTGTTCTACACGCCGTTGTATGACTTGGGTCAGGCGTGGATCTTGAGCCCGATCGGTGAGCAGGTCAACTCGGTTATCAACCTGTTCGGTTTCGGTCAGATTCTGATCGGTAATGGTGCCGACGGTATTGATGGTGGGACGTTGGCGCAGGCTGCTGGTGGTGCTGGTGGTTTGTGGTTCGGTGATGGTGGTGACGCGGGTACGTCGCTGGATGGCATCGGTGGTGTCGGTGGTTCGGCGGGTTCGTTCGGTAATGGTGGTGCCGGTGGTGACGGCTTCGATGGCGGCGATGGTGGCGCTGGTGGTGCTGGCGGCTGGTGGATGGGTGTCGGTGGTGACGGCGGCGCTGGTGGTGAGGGCATCGATGGTGGCGTCGGTGGTAATGGTGGTGCCGGTGGTGCTGGTGCCGGTTTGTTCTATGGCGTTGGTGGTAATGGCGGCTTCGGTGGCGACGGTGCGTTGGGTGCTGCCGGTGTGGCTGGTCTTGCCGGTCTTGATGGCGGTAATGGTGATAACGGTGGTGCCGGTGGTAACGGTGGTGCCGGTGGTCGGGGTTCGTGGCTGATCGGTTCCGGCGGTAAGGGTGGCGCTGGTGGCGAGGGTGCTGCTGGTGGTGCTGGTGGTTCTGGTGGCGATGGGATCGATGCGATCCTGGCCGGTGCTGCGGGTACTGATGCCGGTAATGGTGGCAACGGTGGTCTTGGTGGTGCGGCTGGCGCTGGTGGCGCTGGTGGTTCCGGTGGTCTGATCGGTGCGGCGGGTCTTGCTGGTATCGGTGGCAATGGCGGCAATGGTGGTGCTGCTGGTGCTGGTGGTAATGGTGGCGCGGGTGCTGATGGTGACTCCTCGACGCTTGATGGTGGCGCTGGTGGTGCTGGCGGTAACGCGGGTGTTGCGGGTAATGGTGGCGCGGGTGTGGTTGCCGGTTCTGTGGGTGCTGCGGCGACCACGGGTGGTGCTGGTGGTGCTGGTGGTGACGGTGCTGACGCTGTGGTGGCGGGTGGCACGGGTGGTGCTGGTGGTGCTGGTGGTGACGCTGGAAACCTGGGTAATGGTGGCGCGGGCGGCAACGGCGGCGCCGGCGGTGTCGGTGAGGCCGGCCAGACCGACGGCAGCGGCGACGGCACCAGCGGCCTCGTCGGTGGCCTCGGTGGCGTAGGTGGCGCTGGTGGTGCGGCGGTTGCCGGTAACGGTGGCGCTGGTGGTACCGGTGGCCGGGGCGGTTCCGGTGGTGTCGGTGGCTCCGCGGCGGATGGCACAGCCGGTGTGGATGCGATTGCCGGTAGTGGTAACAACGGTGGTGACGGTGGCGACGCGAGCGGCATCGCCGGCGTTGGTGGTGACGGCGGCGCCGGTGGCGCCGGAGGCGTCGGTGGTACCTCTGTGCTCGGAAACGCCGGTGTGCACGGCGTCGGTGGTATCGGTGGCGACGGTGGCGTTGGTGGCGCCGCAGGCGTGGGCGGCACCGGTGGTGCCGGTGCCGGCGGCGGCCTGGGCGCCGCAGCTGGTAATGGTGGCAACGGTGGTAACTCGAGTTCGGTTGCGGGGCAAGGCGGTGCCGGTGGTGCCGGTGGCTCCAGCGGTGGCTCGAAGTACGCGGCCGATGGTGCAGACGGTGCGGTTGGCAGCACAGGAAACGGTGGTACCGGCGGTGTCGGTGGCGCCGGCGAGCTCCTCGGCGACGGCACGGTCCAGGCCGGTGGCGTCGGTGGCACCGGTGGTAACGCCGATGTCGACGGCAATGGTGGCGCCGGTGGTGCTGGTGGTCAGGGCGCGACTGGCGAGAACGGATTCACCGACGGCCTCGGCAATGGCACGGTTGGCGTCACCGGTGGTACGGGTGGCGCCGGCGGTACCGGTGGCATCAGCGGTTCGAACTCTGGCATCGGCGGCGTAGGTGGCGCCGGTGGTACCGGTGGTACCGGTGGCAACGGCGGTGCGGCGGCGGCCGCCACGGTTGCTGGCGGCGCCGGCCACAACGGCGGCGGTGCCGGCACTGGTGGCATCGGCGGCGACGGTGGCGCCGGCGGCGCCTCTGCCAATGGGGGCCTGGGCGGCGCCGGCGGTGTCGCGGGTAACGGTGGTGACGCGGGTCAGGCCGCGGCCGGTGGTAAGGGTCTCGGTGGTGGCGGCCTGAACGCGGCCGGCGCCGGTGGCGTTGGTGGCGCCGGCGGCGTTGGTGGCGCTGCCGGTCAGGGCGGTACGGGCACCGATGGCGGTGCCACGGGCGCCGCTGGTGACGACGGTGCTGGTAGCAACGGTGGTGTCGGCGGTGCCGGTGGCGACGGGGTCGGTCTGGCCAGCGATGGTGTGACCGGCCAAGCTGGTGGCGCTGGTGGCCACGGCGGAAACGCGGCAGTCGACGGCAATGGTGGCGCTGGTGGCGCCGGTGGCCGGGGTGCCGACGGAACAGACGGAACGACAGACGGCAGCGGCAACGGAACCGCGGGCGGCAACGCCGGAGCCGGTGGTCAGGGCGGCCTCGGCGGCGCGGGCGGATCCCTCTCTGGTGATGGTGGCACCGGTGGCACCGGTGGCGAGGGCGGTATCGGCGGAAGCGGCGGTGCCGCAGCCGACGCAACGGTCGCCGGGGCTGCCGGCGGCAACGGCGGCAACGCCGGAGCCGGTGGTGCCGGCGGCAAGGGCGGTACCGGTGGTAGCGCAGCCCAGGGCACCGGTGGTGCGGGCGGCGATGCCGGTAACGGTGGTGCGGCCGGTGTGGCCGCCAACGGTGGCGCCGGACTCGGTGGCAACGGCCAGGATGCGGCCGGCAACGGTGGTACCGGCGGCAATGGCGCCAACGGTGGCGCTGCGGGTATCGCTGGTACTGGCGGGGCAGGCTCCGCCGGCGCGGGTGCAGGCGGAGCCGCGGGCGAGGCCGGCGTGAGCAGTGACGGCGCCAACGGTGGTGCCGGTGGTAACGGCAGCGGACTGGCCAGCAATGGTCTGACGGGCCAGGCCGGTGGTGTCGGCGGTGCCGGTGGTAACGCCGCAACCGTCGGCAACGGCGGCGCTGGCGGTGTTGGTGGCCTGGGTGCCACCGTCGCGGGAATCACGGACCTCGCCGGCAACGGCACCGCGGGCTTCCTCGGCGGCACCGGTGGTAACGGTGGTGCCGGTGGTGCGGGTGGCTCCACCTCCGGTAACGGTGGCGCCGGTGGCAACGCGGGCAATGGTGGTAACGGTGGCGCCGGTGGCGCCGGTGCCAACGCGACCGTTGCCGACGCCGCGGGCGGTAACGGCGGCAACGCCGGAGCCGGCGGCCAGGGCGGTATCGGCGGTGCCGGTGGTTCGGCCACCAGCGGCGAAGGTGGCGACGGTGGTAACGCCGGTGACGGTGGTGACGCGGGCATCGCGGGTGCCGGTGGCTCGGGTCTCGGCGGTGGCGGTGCCACGAACGCCGGTGCCGGTGGTCACGGTGGTGCGGGTTCGGTCGGCGGGGCCGCGGGTGCCGCAGGCGTCGGCGGCGCCGGGAGCCAAGCCGGCGCCCAGGGCGCCGCGGGCAGCGCGGGTGCCGGGAGCGACGGCGGTGCCGGCGGTAACGGTGGCGCAGGTGCGGGCCTGATCAGTGCGACGAACACCGGCCAGGGTGGTGGTGCCGGTGGTGCCGGTGGCGCCGCGGCCCTGGTGGGCAACGGCGGTGCCGGTGGCCAGGGTGGCGCCGGTGCGACCGTCGACGGAATTACCAACGGTTCCGGAAACGGCACCAATGGTGCCGACGGTGGATTTGGTGGCCAGGGCGGCGTTGGCGGCGCCGGTGGCTCCGTTTCGGGCAACGGTGGCGCGGGCGGTAACGGTGGCGCGGCCGGCAACGGTGGCCACGGTGGCCACGGCGCCAATGGCACGGCGGGTGTCAACGCCATCGCGGGCAGCGGTGGCAACGGAACCGACGGTGGCGACGCCGGCAACGGTGGTGTCGGCGGTAACGGCGGTACCGGCGGCAACGGTGGCGCCGGCGGTAGCGCCACCAACGGTGCGGTCGGTGCTGAAGGCCTCGGCGGCGTGGGCGGTAACGCCGGTGACGCGGGTAACGCCGGAAACGGCGGCCAGGGCGGTAACGGTGCAGGCGGCGGCGTTGGTGTCAAGGCGGGCAACGGCGGCGACGGCGGCCAGGGCGGTGTCCGCGGTACGGCCGGCGCGTCTGCCGGCCAGGGCGGCTGGAACGCCAGCGCGACGCAGCAGGCCAGTGACGGTGCGGCGGGCGCTGCGGCGATCGGCGGCAACGGTGGCGCCGGCGGTAACGGTGGCGTCGGTCTGGTGCACGGCAACGGCACCCCGCAGGCCGGTGGCGATGGCGGTAGCGGTGGCGCGGCCGGCACGGTCGGCGTCGGTGGTGCGGGCGGTAACGGTGGTGTTGGCTCCACCGGCAAGGCCGGTACCGACGGTGTCGTCGACGGATTCGGCAATGGCACCGGCGGCACCAACGGTGGTGTCGGTGGCCTCGGCGGCAACGGCGGTAACGGTGGCGCCGGCGGTAGCGAGTCGGGCGACGCCGGTGCCGGTGGCGCCGCGGGTGCCGGCGGTGCCGGTGGCCGTGGTGGCCACGGTGCGAACGGTGCCAACGCGGTCAACGCGGTGTTCGGCAGCGGCCTCTCCGGTGCAGACGGCGGCGATGGCGGCAGCGGCGGCAACGGTGGCCTGGGCGGTAACGGCGGCGTCGGCGGCCTCGGCGGCACCGCCACGGTCGGCAACAACGGCGCGGCCGGTGCCGGTGGTGCCGGTGGTCAGGGTGGTGCCGCAGGCAACTCCGGCAACGGCGGCACCGGTGCCAACGGCGCTGGCGGCGGCGTGAACCTGGTGGCCGGTAACGGCGGTAACGGCGGCGACGGCGGCGACCGTGGTCAGTTCGGACTCGGCGGCCAGGGCGGCCTGAGCGGTTCCGGTCAGCAGGCCGTCAACGGCGGCAACGGCGGCATCGGAACAGGCGGTAACGGTGGAGCCGGTGGCCGCGGTGGCAACGGTTCAGTGCTGGCCGGCGGCATCCCGCAAGAGGGTGGCGCAGGCGGCGCCGGCGGTGACGCCGGGACCATCGGTAACGGTGGCGCCGGTGGCGCCGGCGGCTCCGGCAGCATCGGCGGCAACGGCGCGAACGGCAACACCGGCGGCGTGGTCCACGGTGGAAACGGTCTCTCCGGCGGCAACGCTGGCGACGGCGGCGCGGGCGGCAAGGGCGGCTCGATCTCCGGTAACGGTGGCGCAGGCGGCGGTGCCGGCGTGGCCGGCACCGGCGGCAACGGCGGCAACGGTGCGGTTGGCAAGGCGGGCCTGGACGCGGTCGCCGGCACGGGCGGCGTCGGCAGCAACGGCTCTGCCGGCGGAAACGGCGGCATCGGTGGAAACGGCGGTAACGGCGGTAACGGCGGCGCCGGCGGATCCGCGACCAACGGCGTGGCAGGCCTGGACGGCTTCGGCAGCGTCGGTGGTAGCGGCGGTAACGCCGGAACCGGCGCCGACGGTGGCCGCGGTGGTAACGGCGCCGGCGGCGGCGTCAACCCGATCGCCGGTACCGGTGGCAACGGCGGTACCGGTGGCAACATCGGGGTGGCCGGCACCGGCGGCGACGGTGGCTTCGATGCCAGCGGCACCCAGCGGGCCGACGGCGCCGACGGGGCCGCGGCCGCGCACGGCGGTAACGGTGGTAACGGTGGCAACGGCGGCAACGGAGCCTTCGGAACCGGACAGGCCGGCGGCAAGGCCGGTAACGGTGGAGCCGGTGGCAACGTCGGTAACGGTGGTGCGGGCGGCAACGGTGGTGACGGCGCCAGCGGAACGGCTGGAATCACCGGTGGTGACGGCAACGGCACCAACGGTGGCAACGGTGCGGCGGCCGGTATCGGCGGCAACGGCGGTGCCGGTGGAGCACTCTCCGGAAACGGTGGCGCGGGCGGCCACGGTGGCGCGGGCGGTAGCGGTGGCAACGGTGGCAACGGCGCGGCCGGCACCGGCGGCGGCAACGGTGGCAACGGTGGCGCGGCGGGCAACTCCGCCAGCGGCGCGGCCGGCGGTCAGGGCGGCAACGCTGTCGCCGGCAACGCCGGTGTGGGCGGCAACGGTGGTAACGCCGGCAACGCGGGCAACGGTGGCGTCGGTGGCGTCGGTGGCGGCGGCGGCCTCAACGCCGTGGCCGGTAACGGCGGTAACGGTGGTGCAGGTGGCGACCGGCTCGGTGCCGCCGGCATCGGTGGCGCGGGCGGCCTCGGTGTGGGCGGCCAGGCGGCCAACGGAACCGATGGGGCGCTGGGCGGCGGCGGCAACGGCGGTAACGCCGGAAACGGTGGCGCCGGCCAGATCCTCGGCAGCGGCGCGTCGCAGAACGGCGGAAACGGCGGCATCGGTGGCGCGGCCGGCATCATCGGCAACGGCGGCGCCGGTGGTAACGGCGGAGTCGGCGCGACTGGCGCCAACGGCATCATCGACGGCAGCGGCAACGGCACCAACGGAACCGCCGGCGGTGTCGGCGGTAACGGTGGCGTGGGTGGTGCAGGCGGTAGCCAGCTTGGTAACGGTGGCGCAGGTGGACGCGGCGGCTTCGGCGGTAACGGTGGTATCGGTGGCGTGGCCAACGGCGCCGACGGCACCAATGCGACTGCGGGCAGCGGCCTCAACGGCGGCAACGGCGGCGACGCCGGCGTCAGCGGCAACGGCGGCCTCGGCGGCCAAGGTGGTGCCGGTGCGCTTGGTGGCACCGCGACCAACGGAGCGCAAGGCGCGGTCGGTCTCGGCGGCAAGGGCGGCGACGGTGGGGCCGGTGGCCAGGCCGGTCGCGGCGGCAACGGCGGTGCCGGTGCCGGCGGCGGCATCAACAACGTCGCAGGTGACGGTGGTAACGGTGGGCGAGGTGGCTTCGCCGGTGTCGGTGCGGCTGGGGGCGCCGGTGGTGTCGGCGCCAACGGCACGATCGCGGCCGGCGGCACCTTCGGCGCGGCCGGAAGCGCGGCCACCGGTAACGGCGGTAACGGTGGCGCCGGTGGCGCCGGCCAGATGCTCGGCAGCGGTATTGCCCAGTCCGGCGGTAACGGCGGTGCCGGCGGTGGCGCAGGCGCGGTGGGCACCGGTGGCGCCGGTGGTAACGGCGGCGCAGGCGCGGCGGGCGCCAACGGCACCACGCAGGTGTCCGGCGAGGGCTCGAACGGTGTCAGCGGCGGCTTCGGCGGTAACGGTGGCGCCGGCGGCAAGGGCGGCCTGACGTCTGGTAACGGCGGTGCGGCCGGTAACGGTGGCGCCGGTGGTACCGGCGGTAACGGTGGCAACGCGGCCAGCGGCGCCAATGGCGCCAACGCCACCGCAGGAACCGGTGCTGCCGGTGGTAACGGTGGCGACGCCAACGGCAACGGTGGTAACGGTGGCGCCGGCGGCAAGGGCGGCAACGGCGGCATCGGTGGCACTGCGACCGTCGGCTCCACGGGTGCCAACGGCGTCGGTGGTGCCGGTGCCCGAGGTGGCAACGCCGGCAGCGCCGGTAGCGGCGGCAACGGCGGCAACGGTGCCACGCTCACCGTCGGAAACGGCACAGTCGCGGGTGCCGGCGGTAATGGCGGCAACAGCAACAGCAACGCAGGCGCGGTGGGTGTCGGCGGCGCGGGCGGCTGGAACGGCAACAACACCGTTCAGGCCGGCGGCGGGGCCAACGGCTCGGCCGGTGCGGCGGGTAACGGCGGTAACGGCGGTAACGGCGCCACGGGCGCCGCGGGCAACGCCTCGAACAACGGCCAGTCCGGTGGCGCCGGCGGTGCCGGCGGTAGCGCCCTGCTCGACGGCAACGGCGGCAAGGGCGGCAACGGTGGTGCCGGTGGTGCAGGTACTACAGCCGGCGCGGCGGGTGGAACGGGAACCCAGCCGGCAGCCAACTCCGGCTTGAAGGGTGGAACCGGCGTCGATGGTGGCGCGGGCAAGAACGGCGGCAACGGCGGTGCGGGTGGTGCCGGTGGCGCCAGCGGCACCAACTCGGGCAACTCCGGTTCTGGCGGCAACGGCGGCAACGGTGCTACGGGTTCGGCCGGTGGCGCGGGCGGCAAGGGCGGTACCGGTGCGGCCGGTACCAGCACCACGACGGCCGGCGGTGAGGGCGGCGACGGCGGTAAGGGCGGCAACGGCGGCAACGGCGGCACCGGCGGCACGGCCGGTGCGGCAGGCGCCCAGAACAACGGCACCGGCACATCCGGCACCAGCGGCACCACCGGCACCAACGCCGCCGGCGGTAACGCTGGCAAGGGTGGCACCGGCGGTAACGGTGGCACGGCCAGCGGCTCCGGCACCGCCTTCCCCGGCGGCAAGGGCGGAACGGGTGGTCAGGGTGGCCAGGGCGGCACCAGCGGTGGTGGCAACGTCCCGGCCCCGGGCGCGGCCGGGACCGCGGGTGGTAACCCGTCGGGCACCGGTAGCCGCACGGGTGGCACGGGCGGTGCCGGTGGCGCCGGCACCACGGGAGCCACCGGCTAATGGCCTCACCGAACACCCCGCGGCTGCCTAGCCAGGTAACCGAAGAACCTCCAGCGGTACCGAGACCTCGGCACCGATAACAACTCGATCAGACACAACATCACCGACATGGGTTCGTCGCAGAATAGGGAGTCCCGCATGACTGACAAGCAGCACGGCAAAGGGCGTCGTGGGTCCGCTGGCGCCTTAGGCCGCCGGGGTGGCCGGGTGGCCGCTGCCGGGAGTGCGGTTGGTGCGTTTTTGACGTTTGGGATGTCGCCGTTGTCGGCGGCGCCTGCTGCGCATGCTGATGAGTTGGACTGGGTGGTTGATCTGCTCGGTGCGGATTTGGCGACTGCGTTTGCGGATCTGAGTCAGGCGTCGTCGTGGGACACGTTGTTCGATCAGGGGGCGTGGGAGCCGCTGTTGTCGAACTTGGGTGTGTCGTTTGATGCGTCGGTGGCGGATCTGCCGGGTGTGGCGGCTGCTGATGACTGGTTCGGTTCGTTGTTCTACACGCCGTTGTATGACTTGGGTCAGGCGTGGATCTTGAGCCCGATCGGTGAGCAGGTCAACTCGGTTATCAACCTGTTCGGTTTCGGTCAGATTCTGATCGGTAATGGTGCCGACGGTATTGATGGTGGGACGTTGGCGCAGGCTGCTGGTGGTGCTGGTGGTTTGTGGTTCGGTGATGGTGGTGACGCGGGTACGTCGCTGGATGGCATCGGTGGTGTCGGTGGTTCGGCGGGTTCGTTCGGTAATGGTGGTGCCGGTGGTGACGGCTTCGATGGCGGCGATGGTGGCGCTGGTGGTGCTGGCGGCTGGTGGATGGGTGTCGGTGGTGACGGCGGCGCTGGTGGTGAGGGCATCGATGGTGGCGTCGGTGGTAATGGTGGTGCCGGTGGTGCTGGTGCCGGTTTGTTCTATGGCGTTGGTGGTAATGGCGGCTTCGGTGGCGACGGTGCGTTGGGTGCTGCCGGTGTGGCTGGTCTTGCCGGTCTTGATGGCGGTAATGGTGATAACGGTGGTGCCGGTGGTAACGGTGGTGCCGGTGGTCGGGGTTCGTGGCTGATCGGTTCCGGCGGTAAGGGTGGCGCTGGTGGCGAGGGTGCTGCTGGTGGTGCTGGTGGTTCTGGTGGCGATGGGATCGATGCGATCCTGGCCGGTGCTGCGGGTACTGATGCCGGTAATGGTGGCAACGGTGGTCTTGGTGGTGCGGCTGGCGCTGGTGGCGCTGGTGGTTCCGGTGGTCTGATCGGTGCGGCGGGTCTTGCTGGTATCGGTGGCAATGGCGGCAATGGTGGTGCTGCTGGTGCTGGTGGTAATGGTGGCGCGGGTGCTGATGGTGACTCCTCGACGCTTGATGGTGGCGCTGGTGGTGCTGGCGGTAACGCGGGTGTTGCGGGTAATGGTGGCGCGGGTGTGGTTGCCGGTTCTGTGGGTGCTGCGGCGACCACGGGTGGTGCTGGTGGTGCTGGTGGTGACGGTGCTGACGCTGTGGTGGCGGGTGGCACTGGTGGTGCTGGTGGTGCTGGTGGTGACGCTGGAAACCTGGGTAATGGTGGCGCGGGCGGCAACGGCGGCGCCGGCGCCGCTGGCACCGCTGGTGAGACCGATGGCAATGGCGACGGCACCATAGGTCTCGCTGGTGGCGCCGGTGGTATCGGCGGCGCTGGTGGTTCGGCTATCGCTGGTAACGGTGGCGCCGGTGGCGCCGGTGGCGCGGGTGCCGCAGGTGGTGCCGGTGGCGACGCGGCCAACGGTGTCAACGGTGCGGATGCCGCTGCGGGCAGCGGTAACAACGGTGGTGACGGTGGCGACGCGAGCGGTATCGCCGGCGTTGGTGGTGACGGCGGCGCCGGTGGCGCCGGAGGCGTCGGTGGTACCTCGGTGCTCGGAAACGCCGGTGTGCACGGCGTCGGTGGTATCGGTGGCGACGGCGGTGCCGGTGGCGCAGCAGGCTCGGGTGGCAACGGTGGTGCCGGTGCCGGCGGCGGATCTGCAGCAACGGCAGGCGCCGGCGGCAAGGGCGGAAGCTCCACGTCGATCGCCGGACAGGGCGGTAACGCTGGCGCCGGTGGCGCCAGTGGCGGCTCGAAGTACGCGGCCGACGGCGCTGCGGGCGCTGTGGGTTCCACCGGAAATGCCGGCGACGGTGGCGCAGGTGGCGCCGGCGAGATCCTCGGCAATGGCACCGTCCAGGCGGGTGGCGCGGGTGGTAACGGCGGTGACGCCGGTGACGTCGGTAATGGCGGTAACGGTGGTGCCGGTGGTCAGGGTGCAACCGGTAAGGCGGGTGCCACCGACCTCAGTGGCAACGGCCTGTCGGGTGGAACCGGTGCGGCCGGTGGTGCCGGTGGCGTGGGTGGCGCAGGTGGTGCGCTCTCGGGCAACGGCGGCAATGGCGGCGTCGGCGGCGTCGGCGGTACCGGCGGTACCGGCGGCAAGGGCTTCGACGGTGAAAACGGTGTCGACGCCGCAGCGGGCAGCGGTGGCAACGGCACCGATGGTGTCAATGCCGGTAACGGCGGAACCGGTGGTACCGGTGGCGTCGGTGGTCAGGGCGGTGCCGGCGGCACCGCGGCCGCGGGCAACGCAGGCGCCCAGGGCGACGGTGGCGCCGGTGGTCTTGGCGGTGCGGCCGGTGACGCCGGCAACGGCGGTAACGGTGGTTCGGGCGCGGGCGGCGGCAACAGTGCCACCGCTGGATCCGGCGGCAACGGCGGCCAGGGCGGTAACCGCGGCACGGCAGGCTCTGGTGGCGCCGGCGGTTGGAACGCGGACAACACCGCGCAGGCCGCTACCGGCGACACCGGTGCGGCGGGTGCAGGAGGCAACGGCGGTAATGGCGGCCACGGCGGCGAGGGCGAGCTGCTCGGCGGCATCGTCGCGCAGACCGGTGGCGCCGGTGGTAACGGCGGTGCCGCCGGTAACGACGGCCAGGGTGGCGTCGGCGGCAACGGCGGTAGCGGTGCATCGGGCGTCAACGGCACCACGGTCGTCATCGACGGTACGGCTGGCGGTAGCGGTGCCTCTGGTGGTCACGGTGGTACCGGCGGCGCCGGTGGCGCGAACTCCGGCGATGGTGGTGCCGGTGGTGCCGGTGGCCAGGGTGGTCACGGCGGTAACGGCGGCGCAGCCGATGACGCGTACCTCCTCGATGGTTCAGGCGGCAACGGTGGCGCAGCGGGCGCCGGCGGCGCGGGCGGCAACGGCGGCTCGGGTGGCATCTCGGCCACCGGTACTGGTGGCATCGGTGGTGCGGCCGGCAGTGGTGGTGACGCCGGTATTGCGGCGGTCGGCGGTCAGGGTGGTGGCGGCGGGGGCGGATCCAACGCCGGTGCCGGCGGTAACGGCGGTGACGGTGCCGCCGGAGGCAAGGCCGGTACTTCCGGTGTCGGCGGCATCGGTGTCGTCGGTGGCAACGCTGGTGCAGTGGGTACTGACGGGGTCAACGCTGACGGCGCCGATGGTGGCCGCGGTGGCGACGGCGTCGGCCTGATCAGCGCGACCAACATCGGCCAGGGCGGTGGCGCCGGTGGTAACGGCGGCAACGCCGGCACGGTCGGCAACGGTGGCTTCGGTGGTACCGGTGGCGCCGGCGCGACGGTGGACGGAGTCACCGGCAACGGTGGCAACGGCACCGATGGCGCTGTCGGCGGTATCGGTGGCGACGGCGGCCAGGGTGGAACCGGCGGCAGCATCTCGGGCAACGGCGGTCACGGCGGCTTCGGTGGTGTCGGTGGCCAGGGTGGCGCCGGTGGCGCGGGTGCCAACGCCACGGTGGCCGACACCGACGGCGGCAACGGTGGCAACGCCGGCGCCGGTGGTGTGGGCGGTAACGGTGGACAGGGCGGCACGGCGACCAACGGCGCCGGTGGCGACGGTGGTAACGCCGGAATCGGTGGCAATGGTGGCGTCGGTGGCGTCGGCGGCACCGGCCTCGGCGGCGGCGGCGCTGCCCACGCGGGTAACGGCGGTAACGGCGGTAGCGGCGCACTCGGTGGCTCCGCAGGCCAGGTCGGCCTCGGCGGTACGGGCACCACTAACGGGGCCAACGGCTCCGCGCGGCCCGACGGCGTCGCCAGTGACGGCGGCATCGGCGGCCAGGGTGGCGCCGGTGTGGGTCTGAGTGGCGGAGTCGGCCAGGGCGGCGGTAACGGTGGCGTCGGTGGTAGCGCTGCCGCGATCGGCAACGGCGGTGCCGGTGGTGCCGGTGGCGTCGGCGCGACAGTGGACGGCTTCACCGACGGCTCCGGCAACGGCACCAACGGCTACGTCGGTGGTGTTGGCGGTAACGGTGGCGTCGGTGGTCTCGGTGGATCCACCTCCGGCAACGGCGGCGCCGGCGGCGTTGGTGGAGCCGGCGGAAAGGGTGGCTCCGGTGGCGCCGGTGCCGACGCGACTATCGCGGACACCGCAGGTGGCAACGGTGGCAACGCCTCAGCTGGTGGCGCTGGCGGTACCGGTGGTACTGGTGGCGAGGCGCTTGCTGGAATCGGCGGCGTGGGCGGTGACGCCGGTGCCGGTGGCTCCGGTGGTGGCGGTGGTGTCGGCGGTACGGGCCTTGGCGGTGGCGGTGGTGCCACCGCAGGTGCCGGCGGCAACGGTGGTAACGGTGCAGATGGCGCGGTAGCCGGTAAGGCAGGCGTCGGCGGTGCGGGTACCGACGGCAATGGCGCATCCGGCAACGGCGGTGCGGCCGGTCTCGGAACCGACGGTGGTGCCGGTGGTGCCGGTGGTCTTGGTGCCGGTGTGATCGGCGTCAGTGACATTGGTCAGGGCGGTGGCGCTGGTGGCCACGGCGGTAACGCGGCGACCGCCGGCAACGGTGGTGTCGGCGGTGTCGGTGGCGCAGGTGCCGCTGGTACTGAAGGCATTACCGACATCAACGGCAATGGCACCAACGGCACTCACGGTGGTGCAGGTGGTACCGGTGGCATCGGCGGCCAGGGCGGAACTGCTGCCGGTAACGGTGGTGCCGGTGGTGTCGGTGGCGCTGGTGGCGCTGGTGGAAACGCGGGCAACGGTGCCAATGGCACCAGCGGAGTGGTGGTCACTCCCGGTAGCGGCGGGTCTGGTACCGATGGCACCGACGGTGGTAACGGCGGAATCGGCGGTAACGGTGGTGCCGGTGGTACCGGTGGCGCCGGTGGCACCGCCAGCAACGGTGGCGCCGGTGCCGAAGGTGCCGGTGGTGTCGGCGGTAACGCCGGCAACGCGGGTAACGCCGGCAACGGTGGCCGCGGTTCGGACGGCGCCGGCGGCGGAAGCGGTTCGGTGGCAGGCTCCGGCGGTAACGGCGGCAACGGTGGCAACCGTGGCTCCGCGGGTACGGCCGGCACCGGCGGCTGGAACGCCTCCAGCACCAGCCAGGCGGCTGGCGGAAGTGCGGGTGCCGCAGCGACTGGCGGCAACGGCGGCGCCGGCGGTAAGGGTGGCACCGGTGTGCTGCTCGGCGATGGCACCGCTCAGATCGGTGGTGCCGGTGGCTACGGCGGCAACGCCGGAACCATCGGTACCGGTGGCGCGGGCGGCAACGGTGGTGCCGGCGCAGCCGGTGCCGTCGGATCGGTCGCCACGGCAAACGGCGGAACCGGCGGCAACGGCGCAGCCGGTGGTAACGCCGGCAGCGGCGGTAAGGGCGGCACGGTCTCCGGTAACGGTGGTCTGGGCGGCGTCGGTGGCGCGGGCGGCAACGGTGGCGCCGGTGGCGCGGGCATCGAGGGCCTGGCGGGCGCCAACGCAATCGCAGGCTCCGGCGGCAACGGTGGCGACGGCACCAACGGTGGCAACGGCGGTAACGGTGGCGTCGGTGGAGCCGGTGGTAACGGTGGTGCCGGTGGCTCCGCGACCAACGGCACCGCAGGGCTCAACGGAAGCGGTGGTATCGGCGGTAACGGTGGTGCCTCCGGTGTCGCGGGTAGCGGCGGTCACGGTGGCGCGGGTGCCGGTGGCGGTGCAGATGCCACCGCTGGCCACGGTGGTAACGGCGGTTCCGGTGGTGACCGCGGCGTCGGTGGTGCCGCGGGCAAGGGCGGCCTGAACGGCGACGGCGTGACCTACCGTACGAACGGTTCCATCGGTGCCGACGGTGGCGGCGGTAACGGTGGTAACGGTGGTGCCGGTGGTATCGGCCAAATGCTGGCCGACGGTGTGACTGGTCAGGCTGGTGGCTACGGCGGTAACGGTGGCGCGGCCGGAATCATCGGTACCGGTGGTGCCGGTGGCGCTGGCGGTAACGGCGGCAGCGGCGTGGGCGGTCTCACTGACGGTGGCGGCAACGGGACCCTCGGCGGTAACGGTGGCTTCGGTGGTGCAGGTGGTAACGGCGGCACTGGCGGCACCATCTCGGGCGCCGGTGGTGTCGGTGGTGCCGGCGGCACGGGCGGCAGCGGTGGCAACGGCGGCAACGGTGTCGTCGCGGGAGCCGGCAACTCGGGCGGCACCGGTGGCCAGGGCGGTAACGCAGCCGCCGGTGGTGCTGGAGGTATCGGCGGTAACGCCGCCAACGGCGCGGGTGGTGTCGGTGGTGCCGGTGGTAACGCCGGTAACGCCGGTAACGGTGGCTCCGGTGGTGCGGGCGGCAACGGCGGCAGCGGCCTGGTCGCCGGAAACGGTGGCGACGGCGGCACCGGTGGTGACCGCAACCTCGGCGGTATCGGTGGAGCTGGCGGCATCGGCCAGGGCAGCACGCAGGCGGCCAGTGGCCAGGCCGGAACCAACGGTTCCGGTGGCGACGGTGGCGCCGGCGGCAACGGTGGCAACGGTGTGCTCTTGCCGGGCGATGCCGCACAAGATGGCGGTGCCGGCGGTAAGGGCGGCGCGGCCGGAGCGATCGGCACCGGTGGTGCCGGCGGTAACGGTGGAGCGGGTACGGCCGGAGTCAACGGCATCACCGACGGTGGCGGCGATGGCACCTCCGGAACTGCAGGCGGCAACGGTGGTGCCGGTGGTGGAGGTGGTGCCGGTGGCACGACCTCCGGCAACGGCGGCGTGGGCGGTCTCGGCGGCGTCGGTGGCGCGGGTGGCCACGGTGGCGCCGGTGCCAACGCAGCCAATGGAGCGAACGCCGGCGCGGGCACGGGTGGCAACGGTGGCGACGGCGCCGACGCGACCAGCACCAACGGAAACGGTGGCGCGGGCGGTAACGGTGGCGCCGGCGGTGTCGGTGGTTCGGCGACCCTCGGTGACACCGGCGCGGCCGGTGCCGGTGGCGCGGGCGGTGTCGGTGGTAACACCGGCAACGGTGCCAACGGTGGCAACGGCGGTAGCGGTGCTGGTGGCGGCGTGAACGCCATCGCTGGGTCCGGTGGCCACGGTGGTGCCGGCGGTGTTGCCGGTACGGCGGGCTCCGGTGGCTCCGGTGGCCTCGGTGGCGACGGAACCGCGGCTGACAATGGTCAGGACGGTGCCCTCCTCGGTGCCAACGGTGGTAACGGTGGCGTCGGTGGTAACGCCGCGCTGGGCCAGCTGGGCGGCCACGGCGGTAACGGTGGCGCCGGCGGAACCATCGGTCACGGCGGTGCAGGCGGCGACGGCGGTGCCGGTGCCAACGGTGTCGCGGGTATCACCGATGGATCCGGCAACGGCACTGACGGCACGGCCGGTACCGCGGGCGGTAACGGCGGCCTCGGTGGTGTCGGCGGTTCGATCTCCGGTGACGGCGGTGTGGGTGGTAACGGTGGTGTCGGTGGCCACGGCGGTGGTGGCGGCAACGCGGCCAACGGCGCCGCGGGCACCAACGCGGGTGCGGGTACCGGCGGCAATGGTGGCGTCGGTGGCAACGCCACTGGCGCGGCTGGCGCCGGTGCTGAAGGTGGCGCCGGCGGTAACGGTGGCGCCGGCGGTACCGCGACTCTCGGCAACAGCGGTGCGGACGGCGTCGGTGGAGTCGGTGGCGACGGTGGTGCCGGCGGTAACGCCGGTGTCGGTGGCCGCGGTGGCGACGGTGCGGGCGGTGGCTCGAACCTGGTCGCGGGCTCTGGCGGCAAGGGCGGCAACAGCAGCAGCACCGCCGGTGCGGGCGGCGCGGCCGGGGCCGGTGGCCTCGGTGGCGATGGCGCCTCCCAGGCCGACAGCGGCGCCGCGGGCAAGGGCGGCGCGGTGGCGGTCGGTGGCACCGGCGGTAACGGTGGCAACGGCACGGTGCTGGGCAGCGGCCTGGCGCAGGCCGGTGGTCACGGCGGTACCGGCGGTAGCGCTACCGGCGAATACGGCAACGGTGGCACCGGTGGTAACGGTGGAATCGGTTCGAGTGGCACCTCGGGTACCAACGCCGCCAACGGCGCCGGCGCTGCCGGCGGCAACGGCGGTAACGGTGGCTCCGCTGCCCAGCACGGCACCGGTGGCACCGGTGGTAACGCCGGCGCCGGTGGTAACGCCGGTGCCAACACCTCGGTCGCCGGAAACGGCGGAACCGGCAACATGCCCAAGGACCCGAACGGCAACGCCATGCCCGGTGGTACCGGTGGTGACGGTGTCAAGGGTGCCACCGGGTTTGCGGGTGGCGCAGGCGGTACCGGCGGCGTCGGTGGTGCCGGTGGCACCCTGACCGGCGACGGCGGCAAGGGCGGTCTCGGTGCCAACGGCGGTATCGGCGGTACCGGCGGTACCGGCGGCAACGGCGGTATCGGCGGTGCCGGCGGCGCCGGCGGCCTCGGCTTGCCCGGCCGCACCGGTGGCACCGGTGGCGAGGGTGGCCAGGGCGGCGACGGCGGAGTCGGCGGCGCGGCCGGCCAGGGTGGCGCCGGCGGTGTCGCGCTGGGCGACGGCAAGTCCGGCGAACACGGCGCCGGCGGCTTCGGCGGCAAGGGCGGCGTCGGCGGTAAGGCCGGCGTCGGTGGCAACGGTGGAGCCGGTGGCGCCGGGTACAACGGCCTCGTCGGTCAGGGCACCGGCGGTGGCGGCACCGGTGGCTCCGGCGGTAACGGTGGCCAGGGCGGAACCGGTGGCCAAGGTGGCCTCAACGCCGACGGCACCCAGGCTCAGGGCGGCGCCGGCGGTGTCGGCGGCAAGGGTGGCAACGGCGTCAACGGTGCTAATCGGCCCAGCAAGTCCAGCTGGGCAGGCGGTGGCGGCAGCGGTGGCAAGGGTGGTTCCGGCGGAACCAACGGCGACGGTGTCGCCGGTAACGACGGAGTCGCCGGTGGCAAGGGAACTGCCGCCGGTGCGGGCAAGGGCCCGGCCGGTGTGGGCGGCACCGGTGGCGCTGGCGGCACGGGCGCGCCGTAGCCCAACGCGAACGTACGAATCCCCGGTCCGACACTTCGGTGTCGGGTCCGGGGATTCGTTCGTTGCAGGGCTAGCCGAACTTCAGCCGAACAAAAAGGGCGGTGACAGAGGGATCTGTCACCGCCCCGGCCGGGTGCGTCTCTGGCTAGTTGCGATGCCCCGGCATGTCTTCCGGGCTCCGAAGCCAGGCGAACAACGCGATGTGCTGATCCCACTTGGCCATGTAGTGCTCGCCGAGGAAGGTGCCGCCGCGGCGCTCCCAGAACCGGCGTCCGTAGGAGCCTTCACCGGCATTGGTGTCGCCGATGATCCGTCGGCATTCTGGCTCGGCCGCGAAAATACTGGCCACCAGGGGGCCGAAGATATTCTTGCCGTGCCCCTTCTCGACCATCGAGGGATCGGCCATCGCGCCGTGCAGGCCAACGTCGTAGGGCAGGGCGTCATACACGGTGGCCAGGTCGTCCTTTGCCACCCGGAACAGCTCCATATAACCGAGCGGTTCCCCGTCGACGCTGTAGACGTACGGGCGTGAGTACGTATCCGCGAATTGGACATCCATGTGGCGCTGCCACTGGTCGGCCGGATAGGCGTAGCCCCAGGTGTCGGCCAGATGCGGCCGGTTCATCCATTCGGAGATCATCGCGGCGTCGCCGGGCTGGTCTGCGAAACGAATACTGTAGGGCTCAGCGAGTATCGGCAGTGGCGGAGCCGGCACCGAGTTGATGTAGTCGCTGAGACCAGTCCGATGCCGCGGCATGCGCGCACTCATCGCGCACCCGAATCCGTTGTCGCCGAATCGGCTTGAGTGGTCATTGCACGCGCCTCCTGGGCATCCTTTGACGGCAGCGCCGTCGCCTATCGGTATCGACAATGATGCTACGTCGACACAAGAGTGCCAGCGCCGAAATCCCGCCCCTGCCGCGATCGAGCGTGTTTGTGCGGCGACCGCGCGGCGAAGACCGGCATTCTGTGCCCGCTCGGGAGCTGCCTAGAGCGTCAGCACTACCTTTCCCGTCACCTCACCCGACGACAGCATCCGGTGCGCTTCGGCGGCCTGCTCGATGGGCAGCCGCGCGCCGATCACCGGCTTGATCCGGCCGTCATCGAGCATTGGCCACAGATCGGTGGTCACCGCGGAGACCACCGCGCCCTTGCTGTGCGGCCCTTCCACTGGCCGACCGCGCAACGCGGTGCCGATCACCCGGGCGCGCTTGGCGATCAGTTTGCCCAGGTTCAGCTCGCCCTTGACCCCGCCCTGCATGCCGATGACGACCAACCGCCCGTCGTTGGCCAGCGCATCGACATTGCGGTCCAGGTAGGCGGCCCCCATGATGTCCAGAATCACGTCGGCGCCGCCAGCGTCGCGGATCCGAGCCACGAAGTCCTCGTCGCGGTAATTCACGGCGATCTCGGCGCCCAGCTCGCGGCAGAACTCCAATTTGGCCTCGGACCCGGCAGTGACGGCCACCCAGGCGCCCAATTGACGCGCCACCTGAATGGCGTGACTGCCCACCCCGCTGGCACCACCGTGCACCAGCAGGAGCTGGCCCTCTGCGAGCCCGGCTGTGAGCACCAGGTTCGACCACACGGTGCAGGCCACCTCGGGCAGGCCGGCGGCGTCCACCAGATCGACGCCGACGGGGATCGGTAGCACCTGGGCGGCGGGAACGGTGACGTACTCGGCGTAGCCGCCCCCCGCCAGCAAGGCGCAGACCGGTTGTCCGATGGTCCACTCCGCCACCTCGTCGCCCACCGCCTCGATAACGCCGGAGACCTCCAGGCCCAGCGTGTCGCTGGCCCCCGGTGGGGGTGGGTACAGTCCCGCCGCCTGCAGCAGGTCCGCCCGGTTCACACCGGCTGCGGTTACCCGAATCAGCACCTCGGCTGGGGCCGGCGCAAGGTCAGGGACCTCCTGCCACGTGAGGACCTCGGGGGACTCGGCGACGATGGCACGCATGTCGGACACGCTACTACCGGGCCCAGGCGGGCCTCGTGTGTCCGATCGGCCGGGGTACGATTTTCTGCGGTGGCGTGGCAGAGCGGCCTAATGCACTCGCCTTGAAAGCGAGAGACGGCTAAAACCGTCCGGGGGTTCAAATCCCTCCGCCACCGCCATCTGGTGGCCGCTGTTCCCAGAGCGAGCCACAAGCATCACGAAGCCTCAGGAGCTCGATTTCCGCAGCTGATGGCTAATTCCACCCCTTGGACTATGGCCTCAGCGCCAGGCACGTGCCGAGTAGCCCTGTGCTGAAGGGCAATTGACGACCGCTCTCGGCCGAACGGTTGGTTGGACGACTTGCCGCCCGCTCTGCTGAATGCATGCAAGCAGCCTAGCTGCGTCAAACTGCCAGCCGAAAACTACGAATCAAGTTGGCGCTCAGCAGAATACAGACATCCGCAAGCAAAGACAGGATCGCGCCGGATGGCCGGTGACTGGCAAAGAGGCGGTAATCCATCCATATGTGACGGTCCTGTCCGGTGCCGCCAGTGGGTCTGGCATAGCAGCTCTGAACTTGGGAACCGGCGCGAAAACGCAGGTATTTTGGGTAAGTCTGGTTAACATAGTCGCATGGTTGCTCCCTCTCGGCGCCGCACCGCCAGTGATCTCCCAGGTCTTGACATCGCGGAGCAGAGGTCATGGCAGAACTATTTGAATGCAGCCTTGCGGTTTCATGCGGCGATGGATCATTGCCTCACTGATTCGCATCATCTGTCCGTCATCGACATGCGGGTCCTGGATATCTTGGACAAATCCGAGAACGGGGCCGCGCGGATGGGTGACTTGGCTGACGCGCTGGCCGCGAGTGCTCATCACATGACCAAGCGGATCAGTCGACTTGAGGGCCGCGGCTTGGTGCGCAGAGAGCAGAACTCCGAAGATCGGCGCGGAGTCGTGGCAACGATCACCGCCGAGGGCCGCAGCATGGCAAAGCATGCGAGCGCCGACTACGCGCACGGAGTAAAGACGCACCTCGTGGGTTCTCTTTCGCGTCGTCAACTCACCACGCTTGAGGAGAACTGTCGCCGGATCAACATGGGTCTGGAGCAGGTTGGCTCGCCTCCCTAATCCGCGAATTTCCACCGCTCGCGGGTTCTTGAGCGGCTGAATTTGGTCCGACAAATGAGTGCCCATGTGGCCCGGACTGCAATATGCGGTAGCACCGAAAACTAGCTGTTGGGGCACCTCTTTGCAAAAGCTGGCTGGATACCGTATGTGTCAAACGAGCCGCTTTTGGTTTGCTCCTTCTTTGGTCCAGTAGCCAGATCAGCCGGGAAGGCAAAAATGCAACATGTTCTATCCATAGAGAGTCTCGCTAACCGAGTGAAACGCCGACCACGGTATTGAACAGCTGCTTAGGCTACCTCCGTCGATTTGAGCTACGTCGATGGAGTCCTAGAACGAGTTCTCATTACTACCCACGGGTTAGTTTCCGATTGAACCAACTATGTCTCGTAGTAATAGTTGCTACCGTCTTCCAGAAAAGGCCGCGGAACTGCACCTATGTCGGCCAAGCAGGCGTTGCGGGGCGCACCCTAACGAAACTCATATAGCCAGCGGCGGTCTAAGTACCGCCATTTTGGCTGGCCGCTTGGCTGGGCTATTCGGTACCGTCGCCCGCCGTGGACAATGGCGCCAAACCGCCGGCGATGAGACTTCCGGGCCTCGATGAGATTGAGCAGCAATCCTGGCAACAGTTCGTGGAGTCCTCGATCGGTCTCTTGACTGCCCTGAATCGGAGCCTGATGGTCCAGCACATGCTGGACCTCTCCGAGCTCCGTGTCCTTGAGCTCCTTGCCAAGTCCACTACGGGATCGGCGCGGATGAGTGAACTGGCCGAAGCGCTGACTCTTCGCCGCAGTCGGGTGACATGGCTGACCCGCCGGCTGGAAGCCCAGGGCCTGCTGCGCCGCGGTCCAATTCTAGGAGACGGCCGCGGAGTGGGAGCCCAGATCACCTCCGACGGTCGGGCGAAAGTGCGCGAGGCCTACCGAACCTACGCAGACCAGATCCGAAAGCTCTACGTCAATCAGATGTCGAGGCAGCAGATGCTCGCCCTCGGGGCCAGCTGCCAGAAGATCAATTCATCGTTGGAAGAGAACGAGATTCGGTCCCAGTCCGGTGGCAGCTCAGCCGAACCGGAGTGAGGACGTCGTCGTCGATCCGGCGCAGAATCGCAAATACATACATTATCGGCACCATTGAGCATTAGCATCGCTCGTCATGGAACGCCGGAAGGCGATTGAGCGGGCGGTGCTGGAGCTGCCAGAGCTCGACGCTGCCGAGGGCGCATGCGTTCGGCAGTTCACCGATTCGTCGTCGCGGCTGCTCGCAACGCTGAACGACAGATTGATCGGCGCGCACGGATTGAGCTTGTTCGCGGTGCTGGTTCTCGATCTGCTCGCCCGGTCGGTCGCGGGGTCTGCCCGTATGCGCGACTTGGCCGACGCATTCGAGCTGGCACCTAGCCGGGTGACTCAGCTGATCGCGCGGCTCGAGGAGCAGGGCCTGGTGTGCAGGCGAAAGCATCCGGGCGATCGGCGAGCAGTGCTCGCCACTATCACCCGGGCGGGACGAACCAAGCTTCAACCTGCTGTGTCGACCTATGCCCGTGGAATCCGGGCGCACTACCTGGAGCGGCTGTCACGCCAGCAGGCCATCGCACTCGGGGACGTCTGCCGGAGGGCGGGTGTGCCGCCACTTCCGGCCGACGAGCCCTGATCGACGCCGTATCGGCAGCTGACGTCTGGGTGACAGCCGCTATTCAGAATCTCAGGAGATCACACCTCTTGTAGGTGCCCTTCGGGGTGAGGCTGACGAGGCGTGCCCCGAAGATCCGTTGAGGAGCATCTGTCACCAGCGTCGACACGCGTCAAATTTGCGGACAACGCAACTTTGCTCATACCGGCGCCGTCACGGCATCAAATCATTTGACACGTGTTTTTGTGGCGCAGCCAGCGCTTTGTCCTCTCCTGGATGTCATCCCAGGTCAATCCATATAACGCGCCGGCTGGAAGCGTAATTGCGCGAGGTGAACGTGTTCCAGTTATTACCGACTGGTAATTTCCATTTGAACGATTGATGCTGACTAAAACGTTTGCTGCAAACCTATCGCAGTACGTTCTAGCACGCTTTTCTGTCGGGGTGGCGGTAGCCGAGCCTTCGGCGTAGCGCAGCGATTGACGGGTTGAGCTCCAGCGCTGCTGATTTTCAGCTCACCCTCAGTTACGTTGCGAGCACTGATTCACATCATCGAAGGAGCTCCCTTGCACGCCATTCTTCGCCCCTACGCAACGGCCGGCGTCGTCGTCGTCGGGACCGGCTTGATCGCCGCCACGCCAGTGGCGGTACCGGCGCCCATGGCCCACACGGTTGTTGACGTCGCGCTTACCGCCGGGGGCCTGCCCAGCCTGGCCGAGCCCTGGATTGACGTGTACAACAACTCGGCCGCCAACGCGACGACCCTGCTCAACAACTACTTGCTGGCTCCCGGGGTGGCTTGGCAGCAGCTCTACGCCAACGTGATGGGTTATGCGCAGCAGTTCCTCGACGACCCGAGTGCGACTTCGCTCGCCGACATCAACCAGACCATCCAGGAGCACTGGGTGGCGGTCCGCGACGGTTGGTCGCTGCCGTTGGGTGTCGACCAAGCGACGTACAACACGGTTAACCACCACACGATTGACGGAACCATCACGACAGGCCATCTCCTGCTGATTGCCCAGGTGCCGGGCTATCTGCCGCCCGGCACCGACGTCGACGGGGTCAACGCGGCGTTGAACTGGATGATCTCGCCGATGTCGGCCATGCTGATGGGATCGCTGGGCCCGGGCATCAGCCCGTGGATCGCAATGATGAACAGCATCGGCGAAGGCGATGACCTTAACGGGATCATGGCCAGTGCCTGGGACGGCTTCCTCAATGGCGCTGTCCTGCATTTGGATTCGCTACTTCCGATGATCAACGACGCAGGCTTCCTGCCCGCTGGCATGAGCTTGGACCGCTTGGATTACACCTTCGGTGGACTGCTCACCACTGGCAGCGTGCAGCTAGCCAACTACCAGGTAGTTGGTGCCGGCGACGAGGTGCTGGCTACGGTTCCCACCGTCGGCGGCTCCCTGTTCAACGGCCTGGGTTTGGAAATGGTCGGCGTCCCGTTCCTGAACACGATCAACGTCGTGGGTCAGGGGATCGGCCCGATCGCCGCCTGGGAAATGTGGGGCCAGACCATCAGCGCACTGCTCGGGTCGGGCTGGGACGGGAAGAACACCGTTACCGTGACGCCGCCGTGGGTGGGAACCGAATTGCCGATCATCCCCGACGGCTTCTTCGATGACGGCGGCGCGAGCGCGCAGGCCTCGGACGTGTTCAGCGGGTTGGAAGACGTGCTCTACGGGCTCTTCAGCTGATCCATCACCGCAAACCCTAACTACCCCAATTCTTTACATCTGATGAAAGGTTTCCCTCAATGAGTCGTCGTCACAGCAGCAACTGGCGTCGCGGCCACCAACAGGCTGGCCAGTCGCGCCGTAAGCGGGTGATCGGTGCCAGTGGTGCGGCCTCTGCGTTCTTGGCGTTCGGAATGACGCCACTGGCCAGCCTGCCGTCAGCGCAGGCCGATGATGGCCTGGACTGGTTGTTGGACATGTTTGAGCCCGCCGCGGCGGCTGATGTTGCGGGCCCCGCTGCCGGTGGCTTCTTCGACATGAGCACGATCATCGACCAATGGTTCTACCAGCCAATGCACTTCGGTATGGAGGCCTGGATCGACAGCGACCTAGGCGCACTGGTCAACGGCTGGATCAACGAATCCTCCGGACTGTTCCTGATCGGTGACGGAGCCGACGGGACCGCACTGGACCCTAACGGCGGCGACGGTGGACTCTGGTTCGGCGACGGCGGTGCCGGTTGGAACAGTGACGATGCAGCCCTGGCCGGCGGGGACGGCGGCACCGCGGGATGGTTCGGTAACGGTGGCGCAGGCGGCGACGGCTTTGAGGGCAGTGCAGGCGGAAACGGCGGCGACGGCGGCTTCTTCATGGGGCTCGGCGGTGACGGTGGCGCCGGAGGCGACGGCGTCGGGTTCGGCGACGGCGGTGGCGTCGGAGGCGTCGGAGGCGACGCCATCGGCTGGTTCTTCGGGAACGGCGGCAACGGTGGCGTCGGCGGCAGCGGTACTGACGGAGCCAACGGAAGCTGGGCCAACGGTGGCAACGGTGTCGGCGGCAACGGCGCCAGCGGTGGGTCCGGCGGTGCCGGCGGGCGGAGCGGCTACCTGTTTGGCAATGGTGGCAATGGCGGCGACGGTGGCCAGGCTGGTGGCGCCGGCACGTCCGCCGACGGCGTCCTAGGCAACCTGAATGGCGCCGCCGGTGCCAATGGTGGCAATGGTGGTGCCGGTGGTGCCGCGGGCGTGAAGTTCGACGGTTCCTATGGCAGTGCCGGCGAGGCCGGGACTGCCGCCGATGGTGGGGCCGGAAGCGACGGTGGTGACGCATACCAGGACTCGGTCAGCGGTAACTACCTCGGCAACGGCGGCGCTGGCGGCAGTGGTGGTGTCGGCGGTGCCGGCACGATAGGCGGGGGCGGCGGCGAAGCCGGTGACGGCGGCGCCGGAACCACCGGCGGTAACGGTGGTACCGGTGGTGGCGGTGGCACCGCCACCGCTGGGGGCGTCGCCGGCGACGGCAATGCCGGTGGTGTCGGTGGTGCCGGCGTGACCCAGGGCGGCAACGGCGGTAACGGCGGCCTCGGTGGTTCATCCACTGACGCCAACGGCGGCGTCGCCGGCAAAGGTGGCGCCGGTGGCGCCGGTGGCAACGCCTCCACCAGTGACAACACCGTCAAGACAACCGGTGGTAACGGCGGTAACGGTGGTGCCGGTGGCGCCGCCGGCAAAGCGGGCCTCAACCAGCCCACCTTGACCGGCACTGGTGGTGACGGTGGTGTCGGCGGCGCGGCCGGCACCGGCACCTACGTCGGTGGCAACGGCGGCACTGGTGGTGCCGGCGGCCAGGGCGGTGGTGGTGCGACGAGCATCGCCGGTGACGGCGGCCGGGGTGCTGACGGCGCCGCCGCCACCGGCTGGAAGTCTGGCGACGGCACCCTCTTCAGCAAGGGCGGCAACGGCGGTAACGGTGGTGCCGGCGGCAAGGCCCTGCCCAACGGGTACTCAGGTGTCGGCGGTGACGGCGGAGCCGGCGCCGACGGGGCAACCGGTGCCGGCGTCATCAGCACCGGCGGTAATGGCGGTAGCGGTGGCGCCGGCGGTGCTGCCCCGCCAACCTTGATCGTCGCCGGCGCCTGGGGTGGTGACGGCGGTAATGGCGGTGTTGGCGGCGACGGTACTGCCTCTGGCGGCAATGGCGGTGCCGGCGGTGCCGGCGGCGCCGCACAGCTGGCTGGCGGTAACGGCGGCAATGGCGGTGCCGGCGGCAACAGTGCCGGTGCCACCAGCGTCGGCAACCCGTTCGGCGCCAGTCGCGCCGGTAACGGCGGTGCTGGCGGTTCCGGAGGCGTCAGTAACCCCGGTACTTCCAAGATGCCGGTCGGACCGGGTGGTGACGGCGGTAACGGCGGTGCTGGCGGCACCGCGGCCGGCGCGGTCAACGGCGGTACCGGCGGCGCCGGCGGTTTAGGCGGCGGCGGAACCACCGGCGGCGATGCTGGCGATGGGGGTAACGGCGGCGCGGCAACGGGCACTGGCAACGGCGGTAACGCCGGCTCCGGCGGTTCCGGTGGTAGCGCCCTTGCCGGGACCACGGGAATACCGCATCCGCGAGCGGCCGGCGGCGACGGCTACACCGCCGGCAACGGCGGGGCCGGCGGTAAGGGCGGCGTCGGTGGCACCGCGGTCACCGGTACTGGAGGTCTGGGCGGTAACGGTGGCGTCGGTGGTATCGGCGGTGTCGGCGGGGCCGGTGGTAAGGGCGGCGTCGACGCCGACGGCAACGGCCTCAGGGGCGGTAACGGTGGCACGGGCGGTGTCGGTGGCACCGGCGGCGAAGGTGGCGACGGCGGCGTCAGCACCAGCGGCACCAGTGGTGCTGCCGGTACCGATGCCCTCGATGGCAACGGTGGAGCCGGGGGCGCCGGTGGAGCCGGCGGCGCCGGAACCAGCGGGGTCTCCGGTGACGGTGGCACTGGTGGGAGTGGTGGCATCTCAGGAACCGGCAACGGCGGTGTCGGCGGTGTCGGCGGTTCCGGCGGGGCTGGCTCTGCCGGTGTGGTCGGCACCAGCACCGTCGCGGGAACCGCAGGCGGTGACGGCGGCAATGGCGGTAAGGGCGGTGTCGGCGGTGCCTCCACCACTGGCACCTGGGGCAACGCCGGTGTCGGTGGCGCGGGCGGTGTCGGCGGTGTCGGTGGTGTCACCGCGGCCGGCATTGGCCTGAACGGCGGCGACGGCGGTAATGGTGGTGCCGGTGGCAGCGGCGGCAACGGCGGTATCGACGCCAACGGTGGCGCCGGTGGTTCCGGCGGAACCGGTGGGGTCGGGGTCAATGGAGCTAACTCGGGTGATGGCGGTAACGGTGGTGCTGGCGGTACCTCCGACACCGGTAACGGTGGTGTCGGCGGAACAGGCGGCAGTGGCGGCACCGGCTCTGCCGGTGCGGTTGCCAGCGGCACCGTCGCAGGAACCGCTGGTGGCGCTGGCGGTAACGGCGGGAAGGGTGGAGCCGGAGGTGCGTCCACCTCCGGCAGCTACGGAAACGCCGGCACCGGTGGCGTCGGTGGTTCTGGTGGCGTCGGCGGCGTCGACTCCACAGGCAATGGCCTCAACGGCGGTGACGGCGGTAGCGGTGGGGCCGGTGGCTCGGGAAGTAACGGTGGCCTCGACGGAACCGGCGGCGGCGGTGGAGCTGGCGGCGTCGGCGGCATTGCGGCCAACGGCGGGAACTCCGGTGACGGTGGCAACGGTGGTACCGGTGGCACCTCAGGCACCGGTAACGGTGGCGTCGGTGGCACCGGCGGCACAGGCGGCACAGGAGCCCTCGGCGGTACGGCTGGTGACGGCGGTAACGCCGGCGACGGCGGTACCTCCGCCAGCGGCACCGCCGGCAACGGTGGCACCGGTGGAACCGGTGGCAGCGGCTATGGCGGTACTGGCACCACGAACGCCGGCGGTAATGGCGGCAACGGCGGTAAGGGCGGCGTCGCCGGCCTGTCCGGCACTGGAACCGACGGCAAAGCCGGCGTCGGTGGCGCCGGTGGCGGCGGCGGTGCTGGCGGGGTCGACGTCGCTGGTAACGGCCTGAACGGTGGCAACGGTGGCACCGGCGGGGCCGGTGGTGCCGGCGTCAACGGCGGTCTCGACGGCAACGGCGGCGTCGGCGGCGCCGGCGGTGGCGGTGGTATCGGAAGCAGCAGCCTTTCCTCCGGAAACGGCGGCAACGGTGGTGCCGGTGGGACCTCTGGAACTGGCAACGGCGGGAACGGTGGGATCGGTGGTGCCGGAGGCATCGGGGCCCTGGCAGCCACGGGCGGACCCGGGGGTGTCGGTGGCAACGGCGGCCTCGGTGGTGTCGGTGGCGCATCCACCAGCGGTAATGGAGGTATCGGCGGTAACGGTGGTGCCGGTGGCGCCGGCCGGGCGGGCACGATCGGAACCGCTGGAACTACGGGGGTCGGCGGCAACGGAACCGACGGCGGCACCGGCGGCACGGGCGGGGCCGCGGGTAACGGCGGCACGTCTGTTACCGGCACCGGTGGCAAAGGCGGCGTCGGTGGCGCCGGTGGCGCCGGTGGAATCGGTGCCGCCGGTGGCAAGGGCGGCGTCAACGCCGGTGTCGGCCAGGCCGGCGGCGCGGGCGGCAACGGCGGCAACAGCGGTACCGGTGGCAAGGGTGGTGCCGGTGGTGAGAGCACCAGCGGTACCGACGGTGCTAACGGCAACGGCGGTGCTGGACCCGCCGGCGGTAAGGGTGGTAACGGCGGTAACGGCGGCAGCCCCGGCGGTGCCGGCGGCACCCGTGGGACCGGCGGGACCGGCGGAACCGGCGGTGCGGCAGGAGGTCCCGGGGCGATCCCCGGCACCACCGGTGCAACCGGCGCCAACGGAACCAACGGCAGCCCCGGCTGACGCCGCCAGGGCGCGTAGCGCGGCCGTCGGGTCCCTCACCGGACTCGGCGGCCGCGGTCGCTCGGGTGCCTATCCCGTTGACTCTGCGCTCACCAGGCATCCCACTCGCACTTCTGCCTGGTGAGCGCAGAGTCAACGCTTAAGAGAGCGGGATCTCCGCGGCGATGGTGTTCATCAGCGCGCTGTAGCGCTTGGCCTCCGGGTCTTGGCCGGGCTTACCGCTGGAGATCAGCCCCGCGGACAGGCCGCGCTGCGGGTCGGTCCAGATGGCGCAGTTGACCAGCCCGAGGTGCCCGAAAGCAGCCGGGGCGTTGCGGCCGAACGGGCCGAAACGCTTGGATCCCAACATGTAACCGGTGCCCCACCGCAGCGGCGCCAGTCCGGTGGCGACATCGGGTCGCAGCCGCCGACACGGGGCCGTGGCGCCCCGCAGCGTCTCCGGCGACAGCACCCGAACCCCATCGAGTTCACCTCCGCGGCGCCAGATCTCGGCAAATCGCGACAGCTCGAACGCAGTCGAGATGGTATTCGACGACGGCACCACCGTGGTCAGGAAGAACGGACTGTTGGTCACCGGGATGATCTCGTACACCGACCCACCGATCGCCTTGCGGAACACCGCCACCGCCGCGCCGGTCGGCTGCTTGCCGGTCGCATGACTGGGTGCCACCAAGGGAATATCTTGCGGGGCAACGCCGTAATTGGTCCAACGGAATCCGAGTGGGTCCAGGATCTCGGTGGCCAGTACGTCCCGGATGTCCTTACCGGTGGCTGCGCGCACGATCTCGCGGGTCAGCGGCCCCCAGGTCAAGGCGTGGTACATGTGCATGAATCCCGGCGGATACACCAGTCGCAGATTGGCCAGCTGGGCCTGGGCGTACTCCGGGTCGTCGGCGCGATTGAGGTCCGGTTTGGGGCCGGTGGCGAACGGTACCCCGGCGCTGTGAGTCATCACGTGCCGAATGGTGGTGCGCTGCTTGCCGTGTCGGCCGTAGTCGGGCAGGTAGTCGCTGACCCGATCATCCAGAGAAAAGGCACCGCGCTCGACCAACATGTGCATAACGGTGCTGGTGATGGCCTTGGCGGTCGAGTAGACGCAGAACGGGGTGTCAGTGCCCACCAGAATCTGCTCGGCGTCGTCGGGATCCTCCGGGCCGTTGCCCCAGCCGTGCCCGATCGCGCGATTGAGCACCACCCGTCCGTTGTGCCGCAGGCACAGCTGAATGGCGGGGTGCAGGCCCGCGGAATACCAGTGCCGGGCGGCCTGCCAGATGCGATCCACGGCCGCCGGGTCGATACCGGAGTGGTCCTCGTCGCCGATCGCGGTGACTGCGTCGAGGTCAGCGGGGATACGGACGGTGCCGTCAGGTGTCATGCCCGCCAGGTTACGTGGGCCGCCGGGCTGCGCCTCGGCCGAAATACAGTTCCTGGGTCGCCACGCAGACCAGCTGCCCCGCCCGGTTGTACATCGTCGAGGTGGTCAGGCCGCGCCCGCTGATGCCGCTAGGGCTGAACTGGTCCGAAAGCACCCAGTCCGACAGGTCGACGGGCCGCTGAAACCACAGCGCGTGGTCGATCAGCGCATTGAAGGTGGCGGCCTGGTTGGTGCGTCGCATGGCCAGAGCCGCCTCGACCATCTTCGTGCCGGACAGGTAGGTCAGCAGCGCACTATGCATCACCGGATCCGCGGGCACCGCCTCCACCGGCTTCCACCACATGCGCAGCCGCGGCGAGGGTTCGCTGGAGTCCATGGCCACGCGCGGCGGTGCGTCGATATAGCGCACGTCGAACGGGTGGGCCTGCACCCAGTAGCCGCCCAGCTCGTCGGCGTAGGCGGCGTGCTGGTCCTGAGAGGACGGCAGCGAATCCGGGTCGGGGACATCCGGCAGCGGTTGCTGGTACTCGGGTGCCTCTACCGCGGTGGTGAACGACGACAGCACTTCCAGCAGGATCTGGCCGTCTTGGCGAGCGGTGACCTGCCGCGTCGACAGTGTCCCGCCGTCGCGGGCCACCTCCACATGCATCTCGACCGGGCGGCGCGCGTCTCCGGCCCGCAGGTAGTACACGTGCATGCTGTGCGGAACGCGCCCCGGCGCGGTGCGGCTCGCCGCGATCAGCGCCTGGCCCGCGATGTGCCCGCCGACGATGTGGTGGATCGGGTTGTCCATCTGGGTGGCCACGAAGTGCTCGTCGTCGATGCGGTCGACGTCCAGGGTGGCGACGATGTCGGCCAGGTCCGGCTGGCGGTGCGGCATGTCGTGGCTCACGCGTGCGCACCCATCTCCATCAGGTACACCCCGGCTCCGATCAGCACCACGCCGCCGGCCATAACCGGAGTGAAGGGATCGTGGAACAGGAATCGGGCCAGCACCGCAGTCAACGCCACCCCGATACCCGACCAGACGCCGTACGCCACGCCGACCGGAATGCCGCGCTTGAGCACCATCGCCAGCAACACGAAGGAGACCACGTAGCCGATGGCCACTGGGATCACCCACTGCCATCTGCTGAAGCCGTCGGAGGCACGCATCGACAGCGTTCCGGTGACCTCGAAACCGATCGCCCCCAGCAGCAGGATCCAGGCCATCACTCGCCGGTGAACTCGGGTTTGCGTTTGCCCATCATGGCGCCGATGCCCTCGATCAGATCCTTCGACGCCAAGAATGCCGAGTTCCAGGCCGCCACGTAGCGCAGGCTGGCCGACACCCGGTCGGTGCGCTGCTCATCGAGCACGTCCTTGATACCGGCCACGGTCAACGGCGGGTTCTCGGCGATCTCGGCGGCAGTGGCGTGCGCCGCGGCCAGGCTGGCGTCGGCGTCGGCGTAGACGTCGTTGACCAGGCCGATCTTCTCCGCGCGGGCCGCGTCGATGTCTTTGCCGGTCAACGCCAGTTCACGCAAGTGTCCGTCGGACACAATCAGCGGAAGCCGCGCCAGGCTGCCGACGTCGGCGACGATAGCCAACCTGACCTCGCGCACGCTGAACTTGGCGTCGGCCGACGCGTAGCGGATGTCGACCGCGGAGATCAGGTCGACCCCGCCGCCGATGCACCAGCCGTGGATCGAGGCGATCGTCGGTGTCCGGCAGTCGGCCACCGCGGTGATCGCACCCTGCATGCGCTGCAGTTCGCGGTGGAATTCCGCGCGCGGCCCGGCCAGCGCCCCGTCGGCCAGCATCGGCGTCATCGTGCCGCCCATGGCGGCCACATCCAGCCCGTAGCTGAAGTTCTTGCCGGAGCCGGTCAGCACGATCGCCCGCACGTCGCGGTCGGCATCCAGCTCGGCGAAGACCTCCGGCAGCTCGGCCCAGAACGCCGGGCCCATCGCATTGCCCTTGCCCGGGCCGATGAGCGTGACCTGCGCGACGTGGTCTTTGATCTCGACGGTGACGGATTCGTAGGTCTGAGCCATACCCCAGACCGTAGCGTGGTCGCATGGCCCCCGAGATGCGACCCAGCCCTGATGCGCCTCCCGTCGACGAGCTCGCCGCCGCCCAGGCCGGATGGGCGGTGCTGGAGCAGGTGCTCGACAGCATCACCGGCGACCAATGGTCCAACCAGACACCGTGCTCGGAGTTCGACGTCGCGCAGCTGACGGAGCATCTGCTGCACTCCATCACCGTGATCGGAGGCGCAGCGGGCGCGCAGTTGCCCCCACGCGACGCAGGCGCTGCGGTGGCCCGGCAGGTCACCTCCGTGGCCCGGCCCGCTTTGGACGCCTGGCACGGCCGCGGCCTGGACGGCACGGTCACCATCGGTCCCAGTGAACTGCCTGCGCGGATGGCGGCGGGGATTCTGTCGCTGGAGTTCCTGGTGCATGCCTGGGACTACGCGACGGCCACCGGTCGCACCGTGAACGTGGCAGAGCCCTTGGCCGAGTACGTGCTGGGCCTGGTCCGCGCGATCATCACGCCGGAGGGCCGAGTGCGAGCGGGCTTCGATGACCCGATCGACGTCGACGATTCGGCATCGAGCCTGGAAAGGCTCCTCGCCTTCACCGGCCGGTCATAGACCCGCCACCTGCGCGCCAACCCGGCGTCGTTCACTTCACGTAGCGTCGGTGGGGCATGAACGTTGCTGGTTGGGCCTGGGGGCTGACTATCGTCGGCCTCGTCGGATTGCTCGTGTTCGACTTCGTCTTTCACGTTCGTCAGCCCCACGTTCCGACCCTGAGGGAATCTGCGGTGTGGTCGGCGGGCTACGTCGGCATCGCCGTCGCGTTCGGGTTCGGCATGTTCGCCTTCGGTGGCGTGGATGCCGGTTCCGAGTATTTCGCCGGCTACGTCACCGAGAAGGCGCTCTCCGTCGACAACCTGTTCGTGTTCCTGGTCATCATGGCCCGATTCCGGGTGCCCGCCGCCGAACAGCAGAGGATTCTGCTGTTCGGCATCATCTTGTCGTTGATCGCCCGAACCGGATTCATCTTCGTCGGGGTGGCGTTGATCAACACCTTCAGCTGGGCCTTCTACGTGCTGGGCCTGATCCTGTTGCTCAGTGCCGCCGGGATGCTGCGCTCAGGCAGTGACCATCAGGCTCCCACGGGCGACACCGCCGTCACCCGCCTGGCCCGCAAGGTCGCCCGCGCCCCGATGCTGGTGGTGATGCTCGCCATCGCCGGCACCGACGTGATCTTCGCGCTGGACTCACTGCCGGCGATCTTCGGCCTCACCCGAGACACCTACACGGTGTTCACCGCGACTGCGTTCGCGCTGCTGGGGCTGCGGCAGCTGTACTTCCTGGTCGACGGCCTGCTGGACCGGTTGGTTTATCTCTCGACCGGTCTGTTCGTGATATTGGCGTTTATCGGCGCCAAGCTGGTGCTGCACGGACTGCACGACAACAACCTGCCGTTCATCAACGACGGCAGGCCGGTCCCGGTGGTGGAGATCGGGACGGGACTTTCGCTGCTGGTGATCGTCGGCGTGCTCGGCGTCACCGTGGTCGCCTCGTTGCTGAGCGGTGAAAGTCGAAACCAGACTGCCGCGGTGCGCGATCGTCAGGACGATCTCGTGCTGCGGCCGTGAGGGGTTAGATCCGCTCCAGGTAGAAGTAGAAGTAGCGGCCCACCCCGTCCTGGTAATCCAGGACTCCGCCCTTGCCGTTCATGATGCCCAGCACGGTGTTGTCGTCGATCCGCTTGAAGTGATCGTGGGTCGGCTGGCCGTCGTAGACCATGGTGGCCACCACTTCGCCACGGAACTCCTCGGACCACAGGCTTGCCTCGCCCTTGCCGAGCTTGACGTTGGAGAACTTGTTGCCGTCCTCGTCAAGGCATACCAGCGGTTGCACGTCGGTGACCGAGTTGAACGTCTTGCCGAACCAGCGAGCCTTCTCCAACAGGCCATTCATCTTGTGGCCGGTGACGAACTCTCCGCCACGCCACTCGCCGATCATCAGCTCGAGGGTGGCCGGCGGCAGCGCCGCCCAGAACTCGTCGATCTCGGCATCGGGGATCTGCCCGGTGCGCTCCTTGAGTGCGGTGAACGTCGCGCGGGCCTGTTCGTCATTCATGGTGGCCATTTCCTTTGGTGTCATCCGCCGAACGTGAAGTTAGCTTCACGATCGCTGGTCGAGTGTGCAGCTGGCGTCACGCTCGGCGGGGGAGTCGGAGAAGAGTCAGGCGCCCTTGTTCACGGCCCGCTTGAGGCCGAAGAGCAGGCCGTGTGCCAGCACCGAGGCGACGGCGGGGAGACGGTTGTCGGCGCTGACGGTGTAGCTGATCTCGGTACCGGATCCCGTCGACCGCAGGGCCACGTTGCCCACGTAGTTGCGGAAGGGGACACCCGAGACGCCTCGGTAGCTGAGCCGCTGTTCCGGCTCGAAAGCGATGATCTCCTCCACCAGCGGGGCCATTCCCGGCACCGCCTGGATGCGGCGCTGGGCGCCGACGCCGTTGGGCTCGGGAGCGCCGGGCTGGATCACGGTGATCTTCAGTCCGGGGGCCCAGCCGGACATGCCCTCGTAGTCCGAGAGCACCTCCCACACCCGAGACGGGGATGCGGCGACGGTGGTGGTCGCGGTCGCGTGCATAGCTTTCCTCCTCAGCGGAACGTCTGTGCGAACCGTAACAGCGCGTCGTTCTCCTCTGGCGCACCGATGGTCACCCGGACCCCGTCTTGCCCGTACGGGCGGACCACGATGCGGGCCGCGGCGGCGGCCGCCACGAAGTCGGAAGTGCGCTCCGCCAGCGGTAGCCAGACGAAGTTGGCCTGCGAATCCGGTAGCTCGAATCCGGCGTCGCGCAGCGTCGCCGAGACGCGGGCCCGCTCGGCCACCACGGCGTCGGTTCGGGCCATCAGCTCATCGGCGGCGTCCAACGAGGCTATTCCGGCGGCCTGCGCCACGCTGGACACGGTGAACGGCACGTAGACCTTGCCCAGTTCGGTGATGATCTCCGGACTTGCGACCGCATAGCCCAGCCGCAGACCGGCCAAACCGTATGCCTTCGAAAATGTACGCAGCACAACCACATTCCGATGGCGTCGGACCAGTCCCAGACTGTCGGGCAGGAGCGGCTCGCGGATGTATTCGACGTACGCCTCGTCGATGGCGATCAGGATGTGTGGTGGCACCGCGGCCACGAACTGCGCCAGGGCATCCGGATCGACCACGGTGGAGGTCGGATTGTTCGGGTTGCAGACAAAGATCAGCCGGGTGCGGTCGGTGATAGCCGCCAGCATCGCGTCCAGGTCGTAGGTGTGCTCGCGAAGCGGAACCTGCACGGGCACGGCACCGGCGGTACGCACCTGCAGTGGATAGATCTCGAAACTGCGCCAGCCGAACAGCACCTCGTCGCCGGTGCCGCTGCTGATCTGGATGAGCTGCTGGCACAGGCTCACTGATCCGCACCCCGCTGCTATGTGCGCCGGGGTGAATCCGACGTGCTCGGCCAGCCGGGCACGCAGGGCGGCATAGCCGTTGTCCGGGTAGCGGTTGGTGGTGGACAGGGCGGCATCGACGGCCTTGACCACGCTGGGCAACGGCGGGAACACCGTCTCGTTGCTGGCGAGTTTGATCGATCCCGGGACCGTCTTGCCTTCGACGTATGCCGGCAGTGCGGCGATCTCCGGGCGCAGTCTCACGGTCACGGACCACAGCATATGTGGAGCGTGTGCGGTCTATTGGCCCGCGGTTTCAGAACTGGGGGAGTGATCCGGTACCCTCAACGAGTTCGGGAGGCGTGCCAGAGCGGCCGAATGGGACTCACTGCTAATGAGTTGTCCCCTTTACGGGGGACCGGAGGTTCAAATCCTCTCGCCTCCGCAACGGCCGGGCTTGCTCGACCGACAACTGAAGACCGGCGCCCGTAGCTCAACGGATAGAGCATCTGACTACGGATCAGAAGGTTGGGGGTTCGAATCCCTTCGGGCGCACTGTGGATACAGAAAAGCTCCGGCTCAGGCCGGGGCTTTTTCTGTTTTCTGGGTCCGGACAACCCCACCCCATGCACAATTAGGTTAGCCTTACCTACTGACGGGGTGGTGCGTTTGGGTTGCCGCCCGTGGTTGACAAGGACGGCGGTGAAACGCCGTAGGAGGTAACCGGCTATGGCTGCGCGTGTTGGGTTGGGCGATCTCGAACGCACCGTCATGGAGTGCCTGTGGTCGGCGTCGGGTTCGTTGACCGTCCGTGAGGTGCACTCATCGGTGTCGGTCAAGCGAAACCTCGCCTATACGACGATCATGACTGTGCTGCAACGCCTTGCGAAGAAGAACCTGGTGATCCAGCGCCGTGACCATCGCGCGCACCGCTATGTGCCCAGGCGTGGCCGTGCCGAGTTGGTCGCTGAGCTCATGTCCGATGCGCTCGATCAGGTGGCCGATTCCGGCGGCCGGGAGGCTGCGCTGGTCCACTTTGTGGAGCGTGTCGGCGCCGACGAAGCCACCGCTCTGCGGCGCGCTCTTGCCGACCTCAACGATGCGTGACGAAGCGCCTTGCCCTGCAAAGTCCTTGGTGGCGCGGGTGAATCGCCGACGGCGAGGCGGCGCCTATCAACCGTTGCGGGGCGCGGAGGTGTCCGGCGCAAACCAGGATTTCTTAGCCTGCCAGGAACGTGCCAGCCCATAGGCAAGGACCGCCACCGACGCGCAGACGCCGGCCCAGATGGCGGGGCCGGCGTAACCGCCCACCCAGCTTGAGGTGACCGCGACAACACAGGCTGTCACCCCGAAAGCCATGGACGCCGCATACAGCGCGAGCGTGGTCCTGGCCCGCTGATCGTGGCGCAGCGACACCATCAGTCTGCCGACGTACCCGGCCAGATAGAGCATCAGGGCAACGGACGTCACCTCGACGACGGTCACCCAACGGTTTCCGCTTAGGCGCGCGTACATATCTGGTTCGTAACCGCGTTTGGCATTGGCGAACGCCACCACGACCACCGCGACACCCGCGCCCACCGGCATCAGGAGATGGTTGCGCATGATCGGCCACACATGCGTGGGATCGGCGAGACGCACCAGCATGTGGTAGATGTTCCCGATCACCGCCGCGATCAGGCACAACCAACCGAGTACCTGCTGGACGTTCCACAGCCCCAGCAGGCTGTGCAGCGGTGGGCCCAGCTCCGTGCCCGCCCATGGGGTCAGCAGCAGCAGTGCGCAACCCTGCAGGGCGATGGCAAGGGTGGCGCCGGCCTCCCAGCGCGACCACCAGGTGTCGCGACGAACCCACAGGCTGTAGGTGACGATCATCAGGGTGACCGCGATGAACACCGCAGTCATTGCGCCTCGGTCACCGATTCGCCGCCGTCGGCGGTGAACCAGGCGTTCTTGGCCCGCCAGGATCTCGCCAGCCCGTAGGCGAAGGTCGCCACCGAGAGGCATACGCAGGCCCAGATCGCCGGTCCGACGTAGTGCCCGGTCCAGATCGAGAAGACGGCGGCCACGCAACCGGCCACGGCGAAACCCATCGCCGCCACGTACATGCCCAGGGTGGTTCTGGCCCGGTGATCGTGTCGCAGTGACAGCAGCAGTCGGGCGACGTACCCGCTCAGATAGAGCACGATCGCGGCGGCGGTCGCCTCGATGACGGTCACCCATGGGTCGCCGGTGAGGCGGGCGAACAGGTCTGGTTCGAATCCGCGTTCGGCATTGACGAAGGCCACCAGGATGACGGTGAGGCTCAGCCCCACCGGTATCAGCAGGTGCCTGCGCATGATCGGCCACACGTGCGCGGGATCGGTCAAGCGCACCAGCATGTGGTAGATGTTGCCCAGCACTCCCGCCAGCAGGCACAGCCAGCCGAGCACCTGCTGGGTGTTCCACAGTCCCAGGATGGTGTGCAGGGGTGGGCTCAGCTCGGTCGCCGCCCACGGCGACAGCAGCAGCAGGCCGAGGCCCTCCATGGCGATGGCAAAGGTGGCACCGGCCTCCCAGCGTGACCTCCAGGTGTCGCGGCGAACCCACAAGCAGTAGGCGACCATCACCAGGGTGGTCACGATGAACGCTGTTGTCATGGAGCGCCGTTCACCGTCTCGTCGTCTGCGACCCGGTGGGCCCAGCGGTTACCGGCGGCAACCGCCAGCGTGGTGACAATGATTCCTGAGGTCATCGAGGGTTCTCACGACAGCGCTTGCGGGGGACGGGGTTCTGCGAGCGGACGCGCGCTGCTGGCGAACCATGCGGCTTTGGCTCGCCAGGAGCGGGCTGAACCATAGGCGAAGATCGTCACGGAGATGCATGCGCACAGCCAGATCAGCTGGCTCACACCGTCTTTGGTCCAGGCGTTGCTCATCATCGCCATGATGCCCGCTACCGCGAAAGCCGTCGAGGCGGTGTAGAGCTCGACGGTCTCCTTGGCGCGCGGATCAGACCGCAGCATCGACAGCACGCGTGTTGCGTAGCCGGCGAGGTAGATCATCAGCAGGGACAACAGCACCCAGTACGCACGTGCCCAAGCGCCACCGCCCCCGAGCGTCGAGAATCCATCCGGGCGGTAGCCCGCGTCGGCGATCACGAACGTCACCACCAGCGCCATCACGCCGAGCTGGATGGGCAATCGCACCTGCAGGCGGAACAGCGGACGGACTTTGTCGAAGTCGGCCAGCCGAGCCAGCACGTGGTAGATGTTGGCGGCGACGGCGATCACGAAGCAGATGTGCCCGGCCAGCTGCTGCGTGTTCCATATCCGCAGCGCCCGGTGCGCCCAGGGGCCCAGGGTCTGGGCCGCCCACGGCGACATCAGCACCAGTGCGATGGTCTCCAGTGCGATGGCCAGGGTGATGCCGATCTCCCACCGCGACCACCAGGTATCACGACGCACCCACAGGCTGTAGAGCGCGACCACCACGGTGGCGCCAATTAACGCCGGCGTCATGCGTCCGACGGTACTTGCTAATGGCGGTTTTAGACGGGCGGTTTGCCCAGATCCGCCTTGAGATCACCCAGACGCAGGGGGCGCTCGGACGACTCCAGGTATTCGGCAACCGCGTCGTGCTCGATTAATCCGAACCGTACCTGCAGGTCGACCGGGTTGAGCCCGAAGTACCGGGCGACGCGGATCAGGTTGTCGGCACTGATCAGCCGACCTTCGTGCGCTGCCTTGTAATAGGCCGATTTACGGTAGCCGAATGCCTCGTAGACCTCGGTCGCTCCGAGCGGCCGGCCCACAAGGTAGGGCAGCACTACGGTTGGATCTTTGTGACGATCGTCCACAGCAATAAACCTTAGCTCGTCTTCGTGGACCGCACAAGTACTTCAGAAACTCTGCGGCGTGTAAATGGCGCTAAAACCGACCGGGAGTCAGCAACTCAAGCATTGCACGGGCTGCAATCTTGGTTCCTAGGGGGATGGCGGAAAGGTCGACCACGTAGTCGGGAGCGTGCGGGGTATAGGGGAACAATTGACCGCGCTCAGCGGACTGTGCGTACACCTGCGGGTCGGCCACTCCGACGAGCAGATACGTCAACGGCATGTCGAGGTGCGGCCCCTTGAGCAGGTGACAGTCCTCCGAGCCGGTGAGGGCGGGCAACTGGCGTACGACGTTGTCCTTCCCGAGCAGGTCACCGAGTGCGGTGGCCACTCGCTCGGTGAGCGCGGTGTCGTTGACCAGCGGTGTCGCACCGCCGGCCAGGGTGATCTCGGGCAGCTGGTCCTCGTCGACGCCGAAGCTGCGCGCGATGCCCGCGCAGATCGCCCGAATCCCGGTCAACAGCGTGTCGCGCACCTCGGGGTTGAACCACCGCAGGTTGACCTGGAGCTGTGCCCGGTCCGGAATCACGTTGTAGGTGCTGCCGGCCTGCAGGGAACCGACCGTCAGCACCGCGATCTCACCCGGGGTGACGGAGCGACTGACGATGCTTTGGAACTGCATCACGGCCTGCGCCGCCATGAGCACCGGATCGCGGGTCAGTTGTGGCATCGAGCCATGCCCGCCGACGCCGTGGAACACAATGTCGAGTTGGTCGGTGCCGGCCATCCGCTCGCCGCCGACCGCGGCGACCATACCCACCGGCACCGGGGCGGTGTGCATGGCGAGGAATGCATCCGGTCGGGGGGCCACGTCGTAGAGGCCCGCGTCGACCATGGCCTTCGCGCCGGTGATCAGTTCCTCGGCGGGCTGGCCGATCAGCACCGCGGTGCCCGACCAGGAATCGGTGGTCTCGGTGAGCACCTTGGCCAGCCCCAGCATCCAGGTCACATGCGCGTCGTGGCCGCACATGTGGCCCAGCGCCGGGTTACTGCTGGCGTAGTCCAGGCCGGTGGCCTCGGGCACGCGCAGCGCATCCATGTCGGCGCGATACATCACCACCGGGCCGGGCCCGTTGGCCAGCACCGCCACCACCCCGGTACCGCCGATCCCGCTGGTCACCGTCATGCCGAGGTTGCCGAGCGCTTGGGCGATCGTCCGCGCGGTGCGTACTTCGGCAAACCCCAACTCGGGGTTGCGATGCAGGTCCTTGAAGATGTCGACCAGGCGCCGAGCGTCCGCGGTGACGATCTCGTCGATACGGTCGGCCTGGCCGGTCATGCCGCGCTGTCCATCCAGAGCTGAGCCCGCTCGAAGAGCCAAACGGCTGCTTCGTGCAACTGATCGCCGACTTCCTGCTGCGCCATGCCTGCCGAAGCCCGAGCCAGCGTGCCCTCGATCACGATGGCCAGCTTGAAACCGGCCATCACCGTGTACCACCCGATGTGGGACAGATCGCGAGAGCTGCCTGCGGCGTAACGCGCCACCAGTTCGCCGGGGGAGGCCAGCCCATCCATGCCAGTCAGGGTGTGGCTGAACACGCTGGATCCGTCGTCCTGACGCCACGTGGCCAGCAACCATCCCAGGTCCAGCAGTGGATCGCCGATGGTCGACATCTCCCAATCCACGATGGCCGCCAACTCGGGGCCGGTGGGGGAGAACATCACATTGGCGGCGTGGTAGTCGCCGTGCAGGATTCCCGGCTTCCAGGATGCCGGTACGTTGCGCTGCAGCCAGTCGGCGACGTCGTGCAGGCCCGGCAGATCGGGTCCCGGATAGTTCTCGAACTGGCGATAGGAGTCCAGTTCGGCAAGCCACCGCGGTACCTGACGTTCCAGGAAGCCGTCGGGCTTGCCGTAATCAGCCAGCCCTACCGCGATGTGGTCCACGGCGCCCAGCTTGGCCAGCGCATCGGCCATCGACAGCCCCATCCCGTGGCGCACCGTTGGATCACTGGCATGCAGGGCGGGTAGGTCGCCGCTGGCGTTGAACCCGTCGACGGGCTCCATCAGATAGAACACCGCGTCACCGAGCACGGCGGGGTTGTCGCAGACCGCGATCAGTCCCGGGTGCGGCACGTCGGTGCCGGCCAGCGCCGCCAGCAGCCGGGTTTCCCGCAGCATCACCGCGTTGCTGCGCGGCCGCAGGTGCTGCGGGCCGCGCCGCAGCACGTAACTGCGGTCGGCGCGAGTGAACCGCAGCATGACGTTCTGTGTTCCGCCGGCCAACTCCGTGACGTCATCCAGCGGGCCCTCTCCCAGGCCTTGGTCGGACATCCACTGCGCCACCGCTTCGAGGTCCACGGGTGGAAACCTACCCGCGAACCCCGTGTCGGTTGCGGTGATTGGCGGGCCTGGCCGTCGGGCGGGTCAGTTCTTGGGACGCGCCTGCTGGGAGATCGTCTGGACCCGGATCGAGTCGTCGCCGAACAGGAAGGTGTCGACCCCGTCGACGCCGAAACCCGCTGCGTCCAGCGTCCACTCCAACAGCAGGACGTCACCGCTGTGGGTCTGCGACTTGATCGCGAATTCAGCGTCGGCCAGCGCGGCGGACAGCTGGCTGAACGCGGCGCGGATGCCGGCCAGTCCCCGAGCGACGCCGGCGGCGGTGATCAGTTCTGACTCGTCGGTGTAGTCGACGAGCAACTCCTCGACGTCGCCGGCGAGCAGTGCCTTGAGGTGGTGGTCGAAGATCTCCTGCGGTGAGCGTGCCATGGGATGAACATATCGGGATGAGCCGCTGAGGGCGCTACACCGCAAGCGAGCCCCGGTCGCGGGGGAATCGGCCAGGGCTCGCGATGGGCGTGGTTAGGGACGCGTACCGCCGGGGCCGCCCAGGCCGCCGGGACCGCCCGGACCGCCGGGACCGCCGGGACCGCCGGTGTGCGGGCCGCCGGGGCCGCCGGGACCGCCGGGGCCGCCCAGGCCGCCGGGACCGCCGGGACCGCCGGTGTGCGGGCCGCCCGGACCGCCGGGGCAGTGCTGGAATGGTTGGCAGTGACCTGGGGGCGGGAGCGGCGGTTCGGCGCCTGCGACAGCTGCACTAATCCCGACGCCGGCCAGGGCGATGCCCCCGCTCAGCGCAGCTGACCACAGCAGCCGATGACGTAGATACGCAGAATTCATAATTATTGGGATGCCTTTCCGCTCTTGACGAATCAGGTTCCGTCCCAATCGAAGCTAGAGCGGCCGGATGGGCGTCAGATAGCTCCGAACTGTGAATTCGCTATGCCTGGGTGTGGGTACTAGGTGGGTTCCGGTCCACAGCGCACGCATAGTGTCTATACAGCGAGCACCCATCGCCGGCGACATACTGGAATGCGATGACTGCGCCACGAGGATCGGTGGACCGTGTCGTGATGGAGCGTGCCGACGGCAAGCCCATCACCGTATTGGTGGTCGACGACGAAACGGTCTTGGCCGAGATGGTGGCGATGGCGCTGCGCTACGAGGGCTGGAGCACCGCGACCGCGGGCGACGGGGCCTCGGCGATTGCTGCCGCGAAAACCGAACGCCCCGATGTCGTGGTGCTCGACGTGATGCTCCCCGACATGAGCGGACTCGACGTACTGCCCAGACTGCGTGAGATCAACCCGCGGATGCCGGTGCTGTTCCTGACGGCCAAGGACGCGCTGGAGGATCGGATCGCCGGGCTGACCGCCGGCGGTGACGACTATGTCACCAAGCCGTTCAGCATCGAAGAGGTAGTGCTGCGGCTGCGAGCGTTGCTGCGCCGCACCGGGGTAAGCACCGCCGATGCCGGGGCCCAGATCGTGGTGGGAGACTTGGTTCTTGACGAGGACTCCCACGAGGTGACACGAGGCGGTGACCCGATCACGTTGACCTCCACCGAATTCGAGTTGCTGCGCTACCTAATGATCAACGCCAAGAAGGTGCTGTCCAAGGCGCAGATCCTGGATCGGGTGTGGGACTACGACTTCGGTGGCAAAGCGAACATTGTCGAGCTCTACATCTCCTACCTGCGTAAGAAGATCGACAGCGGTCGAGAACCGATGATCCACACCCTGCGCGGCGCCGGCTATGTGCTCAAGCCGGCTCTCTGACCTCCGGCGGCCATGGTCACTGCGGGCCAGATTGCTGCTCGGCCAGGTCATCGTGTTGGCAGTTGCGTGTATTGGCATCGGCGTGGTGACCGAAGTGGCGCTACATCAGTATCTGGTGGGCCAGCTCGATCAAGAGCTGCACAAGGCTGCTCACCGTTCAGCGGCCTTCTACGGCGAACCGGCACCCCCGCCTCCGCCGGCGTGGTGGCGTCAGCGGCACCCGTATCCAAGGCCTGGCCCGGGGCCGGACTTTCTCGACGTTCCGGGCCAGCGGGTCGGCATGGTGGCGGCCGTGGTCCACGACGGCACGACGATCAACGCCGGGCATCTGACGGGGAACGGAGCGCGGGCGGCGCTGACCGACGCCGCGGCGCAACAGCTGGCAGCGCGGGCCGCCGACCGCGTGCCGGTGACTCGCGACCTCGACGGGCTCGGACGCTACCGGCTTGTCGCCACCCCCGCCCGGTACGATGCCACCGGTGACATCATCGTCACCGGCCTGCCGATGGCCGATGTCGACGACACGATGATCCGGGTGCTGATGATCTTCGGGGTGGTCGCGCTCATCGCGTTGGCCGCAGCAACGACGGCGGCCATCGTGGTCATCCGCCGCGCATTGGCACCGCTGGCACGTGTGGCCCAGACCGCCGGGGTGGTCGTCGACCTGCCGTTGGACCGCGGGGAAGTGGCGTTGCCGGTACGGGTGCCTGAACCAGATGCGAACCCGTCGACCGAGGTGGGCCGGCTCGGCCTGGCGGTCAATCGGATGCTCGACCACATCGCTGCCGCGCTGTCGACGCGGCAGGCCAGCGAAACCCGGGTGCGGCAGTTTGTCGCTGACGCCAGCCACGAGCTGCGTACCCCGCTCACCGCCATCCGCGGTTACACCGAACTGGCGCAACGAGTTCAGTCTTCCGCAACTGGCGGCGACTCCGAGGACGCCGAGGCGGTCGCGCATGCTCTGAGCCGGGTGCGGTCCGAAACCGAACGGATGACGCAACTGGTCGAGGACCTGCTGCTGTTGGCCCGGCTGGATTCCGGGCGGCCGCTGGAGCATGAGCCGGTCGATCTGTCGCACCTCGCGGTTGACGCGGTCAGCGACGCCCATGTCGCCGGCCCGGACCACGAATGGCGCCTTGATCTGCCCGACGTGCCGGTGACCGTGCCCGGTGACGCGGCGCGTTTGCACCAGGTGCTGACCAACCTGCTCGCCAACGCCCGCATCCACACCGGTCCGGGCACCGTGGTGTCGACGAAGCTGACTGCCGACGGGCCCTACGCGGTGCTCAAGGTGATCGACGACGGCCCTGGCATTCCGGAGCAGTTGCAGTCGGAAGTGTTCGAACGGTTCGCCCGAGGCGACACGTCCCGGTCTCGTAAGGAAGGCAGTACCGGGTTAGGGCTGGCCATCGTGTCGGCGGTGGTCAAGGCCCACCGGGGCACTATCGGTGTGCGAAGCGCGCCCGGATTAACCGAATTCACGGTTCGGCTGCCGTTCACAGTTGACGCATAGCCTCCACAGAGGACCCGCCCACAGTTGGCGGCAAGCATCGAGGAGTGACGTTCACCGCGCCTCAGTGGTATCCCCGCGCCGCGGTGATCACGCTGTTGGCCTGCACCGCGTTGTTGTACCTGTGGAACCTGTCGGTCAACGGATGGGCCAACGGGTTCTACGCAGCCGCTGCCCAGGCCGGTGCGCAGAATCCGACCGCCTTCCTCTTTGGTTCCAGTGACGCCGCCAACTCGATCACCGTGGACAAGGCGCCGGGAGCGCTCTGGGTGATGAGCGCCTCGGTGTGGCTCTTCGGGCTTAACTCATGGAGCCTGCTGGTCCCGCAGGCGCTCGAAGGGGTGGCTGCGGTCGGCGTACTGTACGCAGCGGTAAGTCGGGTCGCCGGTGTGTCCGCCGGACTGCTCGCCGGCGCGGTGCTGGCGTTGACGCCCGTGGCTGCGTTGATGTTCCGTTACAACAATCCCGACGCGCTGCTGGTGCTCCTGCTGGTGGTGGCGGCCTACTGTGTCCAGCGCGCACTGGCGGCTGCCGGCGGCACCTGGTGGCTGCCGTTGGCCGGTGTCGCGGTTGGGTTCGCTTTCCTGGCCAAAATGATGCAGGCATTTGTGGTGCTACCGGTGTTTGCGCTGGTGTACTTGTACGCCGCGGAGGCGCCGCGCCGAACCCGGGTACGACTTCTGCTGGGCGCGGCACTGGCGATGCTGTTCTGCGCCGGTTGGTATCTGCTGCTGGTCGAGCTCTGGCCCAAATCGTCACGTCCCTATATCGGTGGTTCGCAAGGCAATTCGATCCTCGAACTCGCCTTGGGCTACAACGGCTTGGGCCGCTTGACCGGCGACGAGACCGGTGGGCTGGGCAACACCAACTTCGACGTCGGCGCCGGTCGCCTGTTCGGGCCGGACATGGGTGGGCAGGTCAGCTGGCTGTTGCCCGCTGCGGTGGTTGCGATCGCCGCCGGGTTGTGGATCACCCGCCGCGCACCGCGCACGGACACGGTGCGCGGAGCACTGTTGCTGTGGGGCGGGTGGCTGGTCGTGACCGGTGTGGTGTTCAGCTTCGCCAACGGCATCCTGCACTCCTATTACACCGTGGCACTGGCGCCGGCGATCGCCGGCGGCCTGGCGATCGGCACCAGCCTGTTGTGGCGGCGCCGTGACGACATCCGCGCGACCGGCACTCTCGGGGGCATGGTCGCGGTGACCGCGGTGTGGAGTTATCTTCTGCTCGAACGGAATTCATCGTGGCTGCCATGGCTGCGAGTCGGTGTCCTGGTCGCCGGTCTGGCCGTTGCGGGGGCGCTCCTCGCGGCCGGACGGCTCACGGCTGTGGTGCTGCGAATGGTGGCAGTCACCGCCATCTCGGTATCGCTCACCGGCCCGGCGGCGTACACCCTGGCGACCATCGCCACGTCGCATGACGGTGCCATCCCGTCGGCTGGGCCGAGCCGCAACCTTCCGCCCGGGCCGCCGCCTGGGCTATTGCCCGGCGGACCGGGCGCGCTGCTCTTCACCCCCAAGCCTGGTCCGACGCTGACCTCGCTGCTGCGCGTCGACGCTGGGCGCTACACCTGGACCGCCGCTGCGGTCGGGTCGAACAATGCGGCCGGATACCAGTTGGCCGCCGGGGCGCCGGTGATGGCTGTCGGCGGGTACAACGGCACCGACCCCTCGCCAACGCTCGCGCAGTTCCGGCACTACGTCGAGCAGCGTCGAATCCATTATTTCGTCGGTGGCGCCATGATGTGGCCGGGCACGACTACAACGCCGAGCGGCAGCGACCAGGCCAATCGCATCGCGGCGTGGGTCGCAACGAACTTCCCGGTGCAGACCATTGACGGAGTGGCTGTCTACGACCTGACGCAATCGCTCATAGCGGGGACATAGCAACCACCAATGTGAGGCCCATCCCGGTCCTCCAGGCTCAGGACATGAGCACAATCGCCGCCGATACCGACTTCGCCGTCCGACCCAATGCGGCGCTGGCCGCCGCCGCGCGCGGCGTTCCGGTGCTCGACGTGGTGGTGCCGGTGTACAACGAACAGGCCGCCCTGGCCGATTCGATCCGTCGCCTGCACCGCTACCTTGCCGAAGAGCTGCCGCTGAGCTTCCGAATCACCATCGCCGACAACGCCAGCGTGGACGCTACCCCGGTGATCGCCGAAACCCTCGCCGAGGAGTTCGCCGAAGTGCGGGTGATCCGACTGGAACAGAAGGGCCGCGGTCGCGCCCTGCATGCGGTGTGGTCGGCGTCCGACGCCCCGGTGCTGGCCTACATGGACGTTGACCTGTCGACCGACCTGGCCGCATTGGCGCCGCTGGTGGCGCCGCTGATCTCCGGGCATTCCGATCTGGCGATCGGGACGCGCCTCGGCCGGGGGTCACGGGTGGTGCGAGGCCTCAAACGTGAGGTGATATCCCGCTGCTACAACCTGATACTGCGCTCGACGTTGGCGGCGCGGTTTACCGACGCACAGTGCGGGTTCAAGGCGATCCGCGCCGACGTCGCGGGGCCACTGTTGCCGCACGTAGCCGACACCGGTTGGTTCTTCGACACCGAGCTGCTGGTGCTCGCCGAGCGCGCTGGGCTGCGGATCCATGAGGTACCGGTGGATTGGGTCGACGATCCGGACAGCCGGGTCGACATCGTCGCCACCGCAGTTGCCGATCTGAAGGGAATCGCCAGGATGCTGCGGGGTTTTGCCAGTGGTGAGATACCGGTGCAGGCGATCCGCGCACAGTTCGGCTCGCGGGCTGGGGCGCCCCGATCGCTGCTGAGCCAAAGCGTGCACTTTGCCACCATCGGGATCTGCAGCACCCTGGCCTACCTGGCATTGTTCGTCCTGTTGCGTCCGCTGGGCGCCCAGGTCGCCAACCTGATTGCGCTGCTGGTGACCGCGGTCGGCAATACCGCGGCCAACCGCAGGTTCACGTTCGGGGTGCGCGGCAGCGCGAACGCGGTCCGCCACCAGTTCCAGGGGCTGTTGGTGTTCATTATCGGCCTGGCGCTGACCAGCGGCTCGCTGTGGGCGCTGCACTCGGTCAGCGATCCGTCCCGAGCGGGTGAGCTAGCAGTACTGGTACTGGCCAACTTGGCGGCCACCGTGGTTCGGTTTGTGTTGTTGCGCTGCTGGGTGTTTCACCCGAGGCGGACCGGGGTGGTTACCGTGACGGTGGGAGCGTGAAGGCGATGACAGCCACTGCGAAGGAAGCGATTTCGGCGTCAACGGGTGTGACGGGTGCCAGGCCGCAGCCGCGATGGTCGCTTCCCGCGCTGTGGACTCTGTTGGCGGCGACGGCCGTGATGTACCTGTGGGGTCTCGGCTCGGCCGGCTACGCCAACGAGTTCTATGCCGCCGCTGTGCAGGCCGGCACGCAGAACTGGAAGGCGCTGCTGTTCGGGTCGCTGGACCCCGGCAACGCGATCACCGTCGACAAGCCGCCCGCGGCGATCTGGGTGATGGCACTCTCGGGCCGGCTGTTCGGATTCAATGCCTGGTCGATGCTCGTGCCGCAGGCGTTGATGGGTGTCGCCTCGGTGGCGCTGCTGTGCGCGACGGTGCGCCGTACCAACGGTGCCGGCGCCGGGCTGCTTGCCGGTGCGGCGTTGGCGTTGACCCCCGTGGCGGCGGTGATGTTTCGCTTCAACAATCCCGACGCGCTGCTGGTCCTGCTGTTGGTAGTCGCGGCGTATTGCGTGGTGCGAGCATTGGACGGATCCCCGAACCTGTGGCTGGCGGCATCCGGTGCAGCGCTCGGGTTGGCGTTCTTGACCAAGCTGCTACAGGCGTTCTTGGTGGCCCCAGCCCTGGCACTTGTGGTGCTGGTGGCCGTGCCGGGCGGTGTATGGGCGCGATTGCGGGCCGTGGCCGTCGGCGGGTTGGCCCTGACCATTTCAGCCAGCTGGTTCATCGCGCTGGTCGCCTTGTGGCCCGAGGATTCTCGGCCCTATATCGGGGGATCCACCGATAACAGCCTGCTGCAGCTGGCCCTGGGCTACAACGGGGTGGGCCGGGTCCTCGGCGGGGACGGCAATCCGGTCGGGCCTCCGCCCGGCGCCGGTCCAGGCGGTCCAGGAGGCCCGGGCGGGTCGCCGATGTTCGGTGGTGACGCCGGCTTCACGCGGATGTTCTCTGAATCAATGGGCACCGAGATCTCCTGGCTGCTACCGGCGGCGCTGGTCGGGCTGATCGCTGGGCTGTGGATGACACGGTCGGCGCCCCGCAGCGACCGGACACGGGCCGCCTTACTGCTGTGGGGTGGCTGGGGGCTGGTGACAGCGGGAGTGTTCAGTTTCATGCGTGGGATCATCCACCCCTACTACACGGTGGCATTGGCACCGGCGGTCGCCGCCGTGACCGCGATCGCGGTACGCGAATTGTGGCGGCGCAGACGGTTTGGAGCAGCACGCGCAGCGCTGGCAGCGATGCTGGCCGGCACCGGAGTGTGGAGTTTCGTGCTACTGGATCGCACTCCTGAGTGGATACCGTGGCTGCGTTGGCTGTTGTTGGTCGGCGCTGTTCTGGTGGCTCTGGCGCTGGCCTGCGGTGGTTATCGCACGGGTCGCGTCGCCGTGATCACGGCGACGGCCGGGTTGTTGATCGGGGTGGGTGGCACCGCGGCCTACACACTCGAAACAATCTCGGTTGACCACGGCGGCCCAATTCCGACCTCGGGTCCGGCCCGGCCAGACGGCGACAGACCACCTGGCCTCCCGCCCGGTCCGTTCACGCCGGCCGACAACCCCGCGCTGGACGCTTTGCTTTCTGGGACCGACAATCGTTGGGCTGCAGCGACTGTCGGCTCGCATCTGGCGAGCAGTTTGGAGTTGCGCACCACTAAGTCCGTCATGGCGATCGGCGGGTTCAGTGGCGGTGACGGCTCTCCGACCCTGGCACAGTTCCAGCGTTACGTCGCCGACCACCAGATCCGGTACTTCATCGAAGGCCACGGCCCCGGCGGTCCAGGCGGTCCGGCCGCCCCCGCCATGCCCGCTGGTCGCTCCGGGTCCGTTGACAGCGTCGCGGACCAGATCACCGCGTGGGTGAAGACAACATTCACCGCCGAGCAGGTGGGTGACGTCACCGTCTATGACGTCGCTCCCTGAGCGGGCGGGGGTTTATGCCCGCCGACTCAGGGGTAGGCGAGGCGGATGAATCCCGACATGCCCCCAGAGCCGGGCCGGCCGGCAGCGCCGCGGTACAGCCGTGTCCCCGAGGAGACACCTGAGCGTCTGGTTCCCGACGACCCGCCGGAACGGCTGGCGCCAGCAGAAGTGCCCGAACGGCTCGCTCCCGAAGATCCGCCGGCCGTGCCCGACGGTTCGCCGGGGCAGTGATCCATGCGTGCCAGGCACCGCCGCTGAGGCGGCAAACCGCGCCGCGGCACCGGATCGGTGGCAAGCTGTAGGTCATGGAAAACCAGCCGGTCAGCGCCCCGATCGCGGCCGCCCACGCCGAACACCGTAAAAAGCTTCCTTTCGGCGACACAACAGATTTCGCCGACGCCGACCGCGGATTCATCGCCGCGCTGAAACCCTGCGTCATCACCGCCGCCGATGGGCGGGTGGTCTGGAACAACGACAGTTACGACTTCCTCGCCGCTGACGCGCCCACGTCGGTGCACCCGTCGCTGTGGCGCCAGTCCCAGCTGACCGTCAAGCAAGGGCTCTATGAGGTGGTCGACGGCATCTACCAGGTGCGGGGCTTCGACATCTCCAACATCACCTTCGTCGAAGGCGACTCCGGGGTCATCGTCATAGATCCGCTGATCTCCACCGAGGTCGCCGCCGCAGCGCTGGCGCTCTACCGGCAACACCGCGGGAACCGCGCCGTTCGCGCCGTCATCTACACCCACAGTCACGCCGACCATTTCGGCGGCGTTCTGGGCGTCACCTCCCAAGCCGACGTCGATGCCGGCTTGGTTGCGGTGATCGCACCGGAAGGACTGGTTGAGCACGCGGTCGCCGAAAACGTCTACGCGGGAACCGCGATGGGCCGCCGGGCCGGCTACATGTACGGCAGCCTGTTGCCTCGCGGCCCGCTCGGACAGGTGGGCTGCGGCCTGGGGCAGGACCTGTCGACGGGAGAGGTCAGCATCATCGTCCCGACCGTGACGATCACCGACACCGGCCAGACGCACACCGTCGACGGCGTGCAGATCGAATTCCAGATGGCGCCCGGCACCGAGGCGCCCGCCGAGATGCATTTCTACTTCACGCAGTTCCGGGCGCTGTGCATGGCCGAAAACGCCACCCACAACCTGCACAATCTGGTGACCCTGCGCGGAGCGGTGGTGCGAGACCCGCACGCCTGGGCCAACTATCTGACCGAGGCCATCGACACCTTTGCCGGGCGCGCTGACGTCGTGTTCGCGTCGCATCACTGGCCAACGTGGGGTGGCGAGCGAATCACGGAATATCTTTCGCTGCAGCGCGATCTGTATGCCTACCTGCACGATCAGACGTTGCGCCTGCTCAATCAGGGCTACACCGGCATCGAGATCGCCGAAGACTTCCGCCTGCCCCCCGCCCTCGAGCGAGCTTGGCATGCGCGTGGCTACTACGGGTCGGTCAGCCACAACGTCAAAGCGATCTACCAGCGCTATCTGGGCTGGTTCGACGGCAACCCGGCCCGGCTCTGGCCACACCCGCCCGAGGCGGCCGGCCCCCGCTACGTGGCCGCGATGGGTGGCGCAGACCGTGTGGTGGACCTGGCCAAGCAGGCGTTCGATAGTGGTGATTTCCGTTGGGCGGCAACACTGCTCGACCACGTGATGTTCACCGACGCCGAACATGCTGACGCCCGAAGACTCTATGCGGACACCCTCGAACAACTCGGCTACGGTGCGGAGAACGCGACCTGGCGCAACTTCTTCCTCACCGGAGCCGCCGAACTGCGCGGCGGTGTGCTGGGTACGGCGGTGAACACCACTTCGACATCGATGCTCAGCCAGCTCGCGGTGGAACAGATATTCGACGCCCTGGCAGTCCGCATCAACGGGCCACGGGCATGGGAGCTCGACCTCACCCTGGACGTGGTGATCGCCGACGACAGCGACTACCGGCTGACGCTGCGCAACGGTGTACTGGTGCAGCGCCGCCTGGTGGGCGGTGACGGCGCTGCCGATGCCACGGTGTCGGTGAGCACCAAGATGCGGCTGCTGGCCGCGGCGCTGGGGGACCTGCAGTCGGCCGGCCTGCAGATCTCAGGTGACCAGTCCGCACTGCCACGGCTGTTGGGCGTTCTCGACCTTCCCGACCCGAACTTCAACATCGTCACCCCGTGACGACGGTCCGCGCTGGCCCTCTAGGGTGGCAGCGTGCAGTTGCTGTTGATCCGCCACGCGCTTCCGCTGCGCAGCGAGTACGGCCAGGGCTCAGACCCTGAACTGTCCGAAACCGGCATCGCCCAGGCGCAGCGCCTGCCGGACGCGTTGGCGCGGTTCCCGATCACCCGGCTGGTCAGCAGCCCGCAGCGTCGGGCCATCCAGACCGCCGAGCCGCTCGCCGCCCACCTCGGTCGCAGCGTCGACATCGATGAGCGGTTCGCCGAATACGACCGGGAGCTGGCTGGGTATCTGCCGGTCGAGCAGCTGCGTGCTGAGCGGCCGCAGGACTGGGCCCGGATGGCCCAGGGCCACCTGCCCAGTGGCGTCGACGAAGCCGCGTTCTGTGCCCGGGTCTCCGAAGCCCTCGCCGATGTGGCGGCTCAGGCCGATCCCGACGACACGGTCGCGGTGTTCAGCCACGGCGGGGTCATCAACGTGGTGCTGCACCAGATCCTGGGTACGCAGCGGCTGCTGTCGTTTCCGATCGACTACGTGTCGATCACCCGGCTGCTGTACTCCCGCTCCGGCCAGGCCGCAGTGGCAGCGACCAACGGCACCGAGCATGTCTGGGACCTGCTCCCGCGCAATCAGGCCCGGTTCTGATCTACCGCTGAGCCGCGAGGCTCTTCTTGGCGGCGCGCCGCAGCTGGAAGATCCGCGCGGTGCCGACCAAGGCGGTCAACAACCCGCCGCAGATGGCCGCGAGCAGGATCGCCACTCCCGTGGGCAGGCTCCACGTCCAGGCCAAGAACGCCAAGTCCACCGGAGCGGTGTTCTGGGTGACGAACACCAACAGCACGATCAGAACCAGGAAGCCGGCGATCAGCGCCGTCCACAGCGCGCCGGCACGGGTCAACGGCATGCCCGCCGGGGGAGGCGGCGGTGTGCTGATGTCGCCCTGCGCTGGGTCGAGTGGCACGCTCGGATCGCTGCTCATGGGGACATCTTGCCGCCTGAGACGCGGAAATAAACGGGTTCTCGTGAGTTTGTGCATCGGGGGCCCTACTGCGGGCCGGCGGCGGGTCGCCTACGGTGGGCTGGTGAGCTCAGCCCCGTCCAACCCGTGGCCGGCGATTCTGACCTGGCGGGCGCCCGACGCCCCCCGCATGGAGTCGGTGCGGGTGCAGTTGTCCGGAAACCGCATCAGGGCCAACGGCCGGATCGTGTCCGGGGCCACCGCCGAGCACCCGGCGTTCGGCGTCTATTACGACCTGCACACCGATGAGTCCGGCGCCACCAAACGGCTGGGCCTGACCGTCTCGCTGGCCGAACGCGAACGTCAGCTGGTGATCGCCCGCGACGAAGAGAACATGTGGCTGGTGACCGACGCCCGAGGGCAGTCGCGCGCAGCCTACGACGGCGCGCTGGATATCGACATGCTGTTCAGCCCGTTCTTCAACACCCTGCCGATCCGCCGCGCCCGGTTGCAAGATCGGGCCGCCGCGATCACCCTGCCCACGCTGTACCTGAACCTGCCCGACATGACGGTGGTGGCGGCAACGGCCAGCTACAGCAGCGTGGGGACCGGTGACGGCATCAAGGTGATCACGCCGGGCACCGATGCGAGTGGCACCATCGTCACCGTCGACGCCGACGGTTTCGTCATCGACTATCCCGGGTTGGCAACGCGGATCTGATCACCCCGCCGGCTCGGCCGGCGGCGGCCAGTTCCCGGCGCCAATCGTCGGCGCCCACGACGACCGTGACGATCTCGCTGCGCGGAAAGTTGTCATAGCGCGTGCGTGCCGCGTGCCCATGATTGACCAACTCGGCCACCGAGTCCGAGGCCGACAGCGAGTCGCGTGCGTCGGCCAGCAGCGCGATGGCGCGATCCAGCGCCGGCAGCAGTCGCTGCCAGTTGGCCTCGCACATCGCCCGGACCAGGTCCGGGGCAGTCCCGGCGACCCGGGTGCCGTCCCGGAAGGATCCTGCCGCCAGCGCGAACGCCAGCGGGACGTCGGCGGCGGTCACGGCCAGCGCCTCGGCCAGCAGGTGCGGCAGATGCGAAATGGCGGCTGCGGCGGCGTCGTGCTCCTCGGAGCGGGCCGGAACCGCCACCGAACCGCAGTCCAGGATCAGCTGAAGCACGGTCGAAAACACCTGCGGATCGACGTGGTCGTCGACACTGATCACCCACGGCGCACCCTGGAACAGCTCGGCGTGCCCGGCCGGCCAGCCGGAATGTGCGGTACCGGCCATCGGGTGGCCGCCGACGAAGCGGGCCTGTAGTCCGGCGGTGGTGATCGCCTCAAGCACCGCGCCCTTGACGCTGGTGACGTCGGTCAGCGGGCATTCGGGTGCCAGCCGGCCGATGGGGGCGAGCAGCATCGGCAGCGCCGGCACCGGGACGGCGATCACGATCAGGGCGCCGGTCTGCGCTGCGCGGGACAGGGCCGTTTCCAGCTCGGTGGTGGCATCGAAACCGTCGGCAACCGCGGCGTTGACCCCGTCGGCGGACCTGTTGTAGCCGAAGGCCTCCCGGCCTGCCGCTGCTGCCGCACGCAGCACCGAGCCGCCGATCAGGCCCAGCCCCAATACACACACCGGTGCTTTCACTGTGCTTGCCGTCACCTGTCCAGGTTGGCACACGCTGGTAAAGGGCGTAGACGGCGACTACCGTAGGCGCCCATGGGAGCACAGAGCTCGTCCGCACAGGGCCGGCCAGCGGACACGCTGGACGGTTTCGGAGTGGCTGTTGTGCGCGAAGACGGCAAGTGGCGTTGCACGTCGATGCGCGCCGCAGCGCTCACCAGTCTTTCCACAGCAGAGACGGAGCTTCGTGAGTTGCGCAGTGCCGGGGCCGTTTTCGGGCTGATCGACGTCGATGACGAGTTCTTCGTGATCATCCGACCAGGCCCGGCCGGCACCCGCCTGCTGCTCTCAGACGCCACGGCCGCGCTGGACTACGACCTTGCCGACGAGGTGCTGGAGGAGATCGACGCCGACATCGACGCTGACGACCTGGAAGACGCCGAACCGTTCGAGGAGGGCGACCTGGGGGTGTTGTCCGACATCGGGCTGCCCGCCGCGGTGCTCAGCGTCATCCTGGACGAGTCCGACCTGAGCGTCGAAGAGCAACTGCACCGGATCGCCGACGAGATGGGCTTCGACGAGCAGCTCACCGCGGCGCTGCCGCAACGCGGGCGGTGACCGGCGCGCCCGCCGATGAGGACCTGATCCGCGCGGCGCTGGTGGCTGCCGGGCAGGCGGGGCCCCGTGACGTGCCCGTGGGCGCGGTGATCGTGGCTCCGGACGGCACCGTGTTGGCGCAGGCGGCCAACGCCCGCGAAGCCCTGGGCGACCCCACCGCCCATGCCGAAGTCTTGGCGATCCGCGCCGCGGCGGCCGTCCTGGGCGACGGTTGGCGACTGACCGGCGCGACGCTGGCCGTCACCCTGGAGCCGTGCACCATGTGCGCCGGCGCCCTGGTGGCCGCGCGGGTGGACCGTCTGGTGTTCGGCGCTTATGAACCCAAGACCGGCGCGGTCGGCTCGCTGTGGGACGTGGTGCGGGATCGGCGCCTCAATCACCGCCCGCAGGTGCGCGGCGGAGTGCTGGCCGCCGAGTGCGCTGCGCCGCTGGAAGAGTTCTTCGCCCGACAGCGATTGGGCTGAGGGGCACTTCGTTGGGTACGCTGTCCCGCGGTGGCGTGTCCGAGCGGCCTAAGGAGCACGCCTCGAAAGCGTGTGTGGGGTAACCCCCCACCGAGGGTTCAAATCCCTCCGCCACCGCCACGTGAGGTTGTCGATCACCCCGGCTTCTGCCGGGGTGATCGCCACCTCGCGACATCTGATCCATCGGCCCGCTGATCAGCGCGGCCGGTCCACCGCATAGGTCCCGGCGTCGTCGGTGAATTCCACCCGTACCTGGCGTTGCGCTCCGTCCACGGTGACCGAGCAGATGAAGCTGGTGCCGTTGCGCACCGTCGGGTTGACTCCGTTGTTGCAGCGGACATTCGTCACGCCCTCGCGTCCGTAGCCGTCAATCGGGTCGGTGAGTACCTGGCGCACCCCGTCCTGGGCTCGCAACACGTCCAGCTCGACGGGGCCAGAACTGCTCACGGCGCCGCGCAGCAGCAACGTCAACAGCACGGCAAGGGCGAGCAGACCGGCGATGGCCGTGGCGATCAGCAGCGCCCGGCTCGGTCGAGATCGGGTAGCCGTGGGTTGTGGAGGGCGCTCGGCGACGGCATTCGGCTGCGGGCGTTCCCGCGGCGCCGCAGGCCGCGGACTCGGCGCTGTGGGCCGGTGTACCCGCGGTGGCGGGGGAGCCTGCGGCGGCGGTGCCGGGGGCCGGTGCGCCTCGAGGTACCAGGGCTGCTCGGGTGGCCGGGGGCGCCGCGCCTGCGGCGGTAGCGGGCCTCGCGGCCGGGACGGCTGCTGCGGCGGCCGCGGTATCGGGTGGGTCCGGCGCTCCGGCGGCCTACGCGGATCTTCGGGATGGCTCATGGCACCTGGCCCCTCACCCGAACCGTTTCAGGCAACCGTCGGCGTCGCCGAGCAACCCGGAGCGAAACGCCAGGATGCGGGTGAAACCCGCGGGCACGGTGTCGTCGTTGGCGTCACTGGCGACGATTCCGTTCATCAGCAGCCCGGTGACCGCTTCGTCCAGATCGCCGCCGGCCAGGGTCAGACCCGGCCCGGACGACAACGTCATGGGCTCGGCCATCCGGCGTTGCGCCACTCCGGTCAGGCAGGCGGTGCGCAGCGCCGCGACCGCGGATTCCAGATCGACCTCGCGTTCCCGCTGCACGGCAAGCGCATACCGCGACGTCACCGCGGACAACCCGGTGTTGTCGCCCTGGGGCAGGCCCAGCGTCGACTGGTCCGTCGGCGCGCTCATCTCCTGCAGCGCAGGCAGGTCGACGACGATGAGGTTGGACTCGGGGCAGTAGGCCACCGGGTCGGGCTGGTGGCCGCTGGGACATTTGCCCGACGTAGACAGCTCCGGTGGGCGCGTCAGACCGAAGATCTGATCCAGCTGTTCCATCAGGGTTGCCAGCACCGCGTCGTCGATCGTGAGATCGCTTTGCGGGGTCTCCGAATCGAACAGCGCGTTCGGCAGGTTGCCCCGACGTTTGGCGATCTCGTCTGTGGTGATCTCGCTGCACATCTCCGCGCCGCCGTCGAAGCCGGTCTGGAAAGCGCTGACCCGGTCCAGTGCCGTGCCGTGCTCGTCGGAGACCGACACCGGATTGTCCGGCGTCGACACCGGATCGCGGATCACGATCAGGCCGGCCAGCACGTGGTTGAGGCCATCGCCGGTGCTCACCTGCACCCGCGGCGAACTCCCGGCGGCGACCCACTGCAGATACACGCCGGCGAAACAGTCCGCCTGCTGTTCGCGGACCAGGGTGCGTGTCAGCGGGTTGACGGTACCGGCCATGTTCTGCAGCGCATGCCCGTATTCGTGGGCCAGCGTCCCGTTGATCGCCATGTCGCCGAAATACTTTCGCGCGGTGGGCAGGAATTTGGCCCGATCCCAGGCCATGGTGTCCAGCCGGCGGCAGTACATGGCGTTGGGCAGGTGGTAGACGTCGCCGCCGCACACCGCCGGGCCGTCGGGATCGGTGGAGTCATAGGACATCAGCGTCGAGACGGGCTGGAAACGTCCACGCAATGCCTGGTCGTAGTGCTGCGTCCAGAAGTCCTCGATGTCGTCGATCGCCAGCAGGGAGAGCCGATCGACCTCACCACCGTCGCTGCCCCGCACGCGGGCGGTGACGGGGCCGACGTCACCGCGGGGGCCGCTGGGGCCCTCGGTGGTGGGCAATCCGCCGACCCGCCCGGGGTCATACAGCATGGATTTCGGGTTACCCGCGACCACGGTGGGCGCGGTGGGCTGCGCGCAGCCCGACAGTGCCAGGATCACGGCGGCTACCCCGAAAAGTGTTCTGGCGGTGCGATGGAATCGGTATCGCGGCATCGTCACCTGCTCAGGTACGCAACGATCCCGTTGGCGACGGCCGCGGCGTACTGCGCTCGCCCGTCGGTGCTCTCGAGAAGTGTCGCGTCCTGCGGGTTGCGCATGTTGCCCAGCTCGACCAGCACAGCCGGATACTCAGCCAGGTTCAACCCGGCCAGATCCGCCCGGCCGTACAGTCCGTCCGCGCCGAGATAACTCGATGGGGGAATACCCGCGGCCACCAGCGAGTCCCGGATGTCACCCGCCAGCGCCAGCGCCGGGCCGGCCTGGGCATCGTTGAGTGCCGGGCTGGAGTAGTTGACGTGGAAGCCGCGGCCTGAGGCCGGTGCGCCGTCGGCGTGGATGGACACGATCGCGTCCGGGTGTGTGGCGTTGGCCGCCGCTGCTCGCGCGTCGATACATGGGCCCACCGAGGTGTCGTCGCCGCGGGAGAGTTCGGTGTGTACGCCCAACTGATCGAGCGCGGCCCGAACCCGGTTGGTCACGTCCCAGGTCAGGGCGTGTTCGGGGTAGCCGTCGTCGGCGGCGGTGCCACTGGTCTGGCAGGGCTTGGTGCCGCCCCGGCCGTTGGGCACTTGCCGGCCGATCGAGGCATCGTTGGCGCCGCTGTGGCCCGGATCCAGAAAGACGGTTTTGCCGGCCACGGCTGGGCCGCCAGGATCTGCGGCGGCTGCGGGCAGCACGGCCCCGGCCGCCAGGAGGAACGCGGCCGAGACGACACCACTCACGGTCCGGCGACGCACCGGGCAAGAGTAGCAAGCGGTCACGGGGTCTTAAGGGGTCTAATGGATCGATGCAGCTGATGTCACCGCTCGATTCGGTCTTCCTGCTGACCGAAACGCGCGAGCACCCCATGCACGTCGGCGGGCTGATGTTGTTGGAGCCGCCAGACGGCGCCGGGCCGGAGTTCGCCGGCGAGATCTACCGGGGACTGTTGGGGGCCAGCGACCTGCAGCCGGACTTCCGGAAACGCCCGGCGAAGTTGCTCGGCGGAATCTCCAGTGTGGGCTGGGCCTTCGACGACGATGTCGATCTCGAATACCACGTGCGGCGCTCGGCGCTGCCGGTGCCGGGGCGGGTGCGTGAACTGCTGGAGCTGACATCGAGGCTGCACGGCAGCCTGCTCGACCGGCACCGCCCGCTGTGGGAGGCCCACGTGGTGGAGGGCCTGGCCGACGGCCGGTTCGCCGTGTACGTCAAGGTCCACCACTCGCTGATCGATGGTGTCTCACTGTTGCGACTGATGCGACGCACCCTGTCGGCCGATCCGCGCGAGCTGGAACTACGCACCCCGTGGTCCGTGCGGCTGTCGTCGCGGCCCCGCACCGAATCTTCCTCCCCATTGGGTGAGCTGACGCAGATGGTCAAAGGCGTTGCCGCCCTGGGGCCGTCGACACTCAAGCTCGCGCGTGCCGCGCTGCTGGAACAGCAACTGACGCTGCCCTTCGAAGCCCCGCGCACCATGCTCAACGTCAAGATCGGAGGTGCGCGCCGGTGCGCGGCGCAGTCTTGGCCGGTGGAGCGGATCATCGCCGTCAAGCGGGCGGCGGGAGTCACCCTCAACGATGTGGTGCTGGCGATGTGCGCAGGAGCGCTGCGGGCCTACCTCGACGAGCAGCACGCCCTGCCGGACCATCCCCTGGTGGCGATGGTCCCGGTGAGCCTGCGCACCGAGGCCGAAGCCGATTCCGGGGGCAACATGGTGGGCGCGATCTTGTGCAATCTGGCCACCGATCTCAAGGACCCGGCGCAGCGGCTGGCGACCATCAGCGAGTCGATGCGCCGTAACAAGAAGGTGTTCAGTGAGTTGCCGCGCACTCAGGCGCTGGCCTTGTCGGCGGCCAATATGGCGCCGTTGGCGCTGGCGGCCATTCCCGGATTCGTCTCGGCGGCCAAGCCGCCGTTCAACATCGTCATCTCCAACGTGCCCGGGCCGGCCGAACCGATGTATTGGCGCGGTGCTCGCCTGGACGGTAACTATCCGATGTCGATCGCGCTGGACGGGCAGGCGTTGAATATGACCGTCGTCAGCAACGCCGGCAACCTCGACTTCGGGCTGGTCGGGTGTCGCCGCTCGGTGCCGCACCTGCAACGACTGCTCGGTCACCTCGACACCGCGCTGGAAGACCTGGAACACGCCGTAGGGATCTAAGGCGTGGCCAAGCACAGCGCGGGACTGCTGCTGTACCGCGCGAGCGCCGACGGTGATGTCGAAGTGCTGATCGTCCACCCCGGTGGGCCGTTCTGGGCGCGCAGGGACGACGGCGCGTGGTCGATTCCCAAGGGGGAGCATCCCGCGGGTGCGGACCCGTGGGACGCCGCGCGACGCGAATTCGTCGAGGAGATCGGCCTAGCGCCGCCCGACGGCGAACGGACCGAGCTCGGCGTGGTGCGGCAGGCCGGCGGCAAACTGGTCACGGTGTTCGCGGTGCGTGGCGAGCTCGACGTCACCGACGCCCGCAGCAATACGTTCGAGCTGGAGTGGCCGCCGCGATCCGGGAAACTGTGCGAGTTTCCCGAGGTCGACCGGGTCGGCTGGTTCCCGTTGGACCGGGCGCGCGTCAAACTGCTGGCGGGCCAGCGTCCCGCCCTGGACTGGTTGACCAGCCACTTGGGGCGTGAGCCCTAGCCACCGGTGGGGGGCGGTGGTGTTCCCTGTTGCTGCTGACGCCGCTGCGCCAAGCTGGACACGATCATCCGGGCCAGCGTGTTCGCTCCGGGCGCCCCGGTAGCCCCGGCTGCCTGCGGGGACCGAACGGCCGGCGCCGCCGGAGCATGCCACTGCGCCAGCGGATGCAGCTCGCCGGCCAGGAACTGTCGCCGGCACTCGCCCCGCTGAATCTTGCCGCTCGAGGTGGTGGGCACCCGCATCGCCGGCACCAGCAATACGGCGTGGGCGTCCAGTCCGTGCTGCTGGCTGACTGCCGCGCGGATGGACTCCATGATTGCCGGATATTCGCTCTCATCGACCGGCTGCCGATAGTCCAGTTCCTGCACGATCACCAGTCGGGCGTCGTCATGCGGTTTGGGTTGCACCGAGAAGACCGCGCCGCGATCAGCCAGCAACGCCGGATGGCTGTCTTGCACCGTCGGCTCGATGTTGTTCGGGAAGTAGTTGCTGTCGCCGATGGTGACGAGGTCCTTCCACCGTCCGGTGACGAATACCTCGCCCTGGCAGAGGAATCCCATGTCGCCGGTGCGCAGGAAGGGGCCTTCGCCGGTGTCCGACAGGAATCCGGCGAAGCTGTGCGCATTCTCTATCGGCCGCGCCCAGTACCCCTGCGCAACGCTGGGCCCGGAAACCCAGATCTCGCCGACCTCGTCCGGTCCCAGGCTGCGCCGGGTCTCCGGATCGGCGATCACGACCCGTTGGCCGTACACCGGTGGGCCGCAGCTGACCACTGCGACGGCGTCGGTGGTGGCGTCGACGTCGACGGTGCGGTTCTCGCTCAGTGCCTTGCTGTCGACGTAGCGAACGCCGGCGACTTCAGGAGTGGGGTCGGCGGCGACCAGCAGGGTGGCCTCGGCCAGGCCGTAGCACGGCAGAAACGCCTCAATGCGGAATCCCGCCGGAGCGAACGCGTCGGCGAACTCCTGAATGGTCGACGCGTGGATCGGCTCGGAACTGCTCGCGGCGGTGGTCCAGTTCGACAGATCCAGTGCCGCCCGCTGTTCGGGGGTGCTCTGTTTGACGCACAACCGGTAGGCGCTGTTGGGCGCCGCGGTCGTGTGGGCGCCAAACCGCGACATGGCTTCCAGCCACGCCATCGGCCGCTGGAAGAAGACGATCGGTGACATCAAGACGGTGGTGCAGCCGACGTAGATCATCTCCAGGACCCCACCGATCAGGCCCATGTCGTGCTGCTGCGGCAGGAAGTAGACGCTCGTCTCCTGCTCGTGGCCGTGGTAGGCCCGCCGGATGGACTCCAAGTTGTGCATGAGGTTGCCGTGCGTCACCACCACACCCTTGGGTGACTTGGTCGACCCGGAGGTGTACTGGATCATCGCGGTGGTGCTCGGGTCGATCTCGGGCGCCTGCCACGCTTCGGGCGTGCCGGCGTGGTCGATGGCGCACCAGCGCAGCGACGTCATGCCGGGCACATCGGCGGCCGCCATCTGAAGTTGGTTTTGGGTGGTGGAGGTCGCGACCGCGAAGGTGGCCTGCGCATCGGGCGCGACCAGCTTCAGACGGGCCAGCGGAGTGTCGACCGGCACCGCGATCGCCCCAGCGTAGAAGCAGCCGAAAATGCTGATGATGCTGTCCAGGCCGGGTCGGCAGATCGCCAGCACGCGTTGCCCGGCAGCGCCTTGGCGCTGCAATTCGTAACCCACTGCCCGGGCCTGGGCGTCGAGTTCCCCATACGTCAGGCTGGCCGTGACGTTGTTGCCGTCGGGGGCGAAGCGGAAGGCGACTTTGTCGCCGTACCGATCGGCTTGTATCCGCAGCAGATCCACCAGGGTATGGGCGTTTGGCATAAACTGCTCGGGCATCCAGACACCATAATCCGTGCGGCCAGCGGTGCTGCTAGGAGCGGGTGTTCTCCCGGTGGCCCTCGCACCACTGCTCCGGTGGCACCTGGGCCTTCACCTCTGCGATGTGGTCACCGCAGCCGTCCCAGGTGGTCTTGCCACAGACCCGACACGGCACGGGGTAGCACATCGGCGGTTCCTTTCAGGCGGGGTGCAACGCAACCGCCAGCGTATCGATGACGGTGCGGATCTTCTCGCTCACCTCGTCGGCGATCGGTACCAATGCCGGATTGTCGACGACCTGGGCCATCAGCCCCGGGTTCATGGCCTCGACCAGCACGGTGCCCGGGTGCTCGGTGTCTTCGCGGATCACCACGTTGCACGGCAGCAGCACTCCGATGCGCTTCTCGGCCGTCACGGCGCGGTGCGCCAGTGGCGGGTTGCAGGCGCCCAGGATCAGGTAGCGCTCCATGTCTTCGCCGAGCTTGGCCTTGAGTGTCGCCTGCATGTCGATCTCGGTCAGCACGCCGAAACCGTTGTCTTTCAGAACGTCCCGGGTCTTTTGTGCAACGGTGTCGAAATCGGCACCGGTCACCGCTGTGCTCATTGCCACCGACATTGCGGCCTCCTTGGTTGTGGTGACGCCAGTGTATCAAACACCCCGGGGGGTATATACCGACACGGTATCGTCGCCTCATGCAAACCCTGCGCACCCCCGATGACCGGTTCGCCGGTCTGCCGGATTTCGCCTATTCGCCGCAGTACTGCGACCTCGACGACGATGACGGCGGAACGCTGCGGGTGGCGTGGGTGCAGGACGGTCCCGAGGATGGGGAACCCATCCTGATGCTGCACGGCGAACCGTCGTGGTCGTATCTCTACCGCAAGATGATGCCGATCCTGGCCGAGGCGGGATACCGGGTGATCTGCCCCGACCTGGTCGGATTCGGTCGCTCCGACAAGCCCACCCGCGCGGAAGACCACACCTATGCACGCCACGTCGAGTGGATGCGCGCGCTGGCATTCGACGCCCTGGACCTGCGCAACGTGACCCTGGTGTGTCAGGACTGGGGCGGTCTGATCGGGTTGCGGATGCTCGCCGAGAACCCGGATCGGTTCGCCGGTGTCGTCGTGGCCAACACCGGCCTGCCAACCGGCGACATCCCCATGCCGGAGATCTGGTGGCGCTTCCGGGAGTCGATCCAGACCGCGCCGACGATCAACGTCGGATGGTTCGTGCAGTCCGGATGCCGCAGGCCGATGAGCGATGAGGTCCGGGCCGGCTACGACGCACCCTTCCCCGATGACAGCTACTGCGTCGGCCCCCGCACCATGCCAACCCTGATCCCGACCACTCCCGAGGACGTCGCCGCGCCCGCCAACCGGGCCGCATGGTCCGCGCTGTGCGCCTCACAGACCCCGATGCTGGTCGCGTTCAGTGACGGCGACCCGATCACCGGGGCCATGGCACCCATCTTCGAGCGTGAGATGGTCGGCGCACACGGCCGGGCTCATCCGGTGATTCACGATGCCGGGCATTTCTTGCAGGAGGATGCCGGCGAGGAACTCGCCCGCCACGTCGTGGAGTTCCTGCGGCGCTGAGCTTCCGGCGCCGGCGGAAGGACAGGCGCCGTCGCCCGCCTTTGCGCGACAACGTCGCCCGGTTGGCCTTGCGAGCCCGAGTTGTCGCTCAGAGGCGGGCAACAGGCATACGGTCTACCGGCCGGGTCTTCAGTGACAGATGTGGCGCCAGCACCCATGATGGACACCATGGATCTGCCCGTGGCGCCGCCGGTAGCCCCGATGCTCGCTAAGGCGGCCACGGCCGTCCCAGCAGCCGCGGAAACGGACCTGTGGTCCTACGAACCCAAATGGGACGGCTTTCGTGCCATCGTGTTTCGCGATGGCGACGACGTGATGCTGCAATCCCGGACCGGTAAGCCGTTGGGCCGCTACTTCCCGGAACTGCTTGATGCGCTGCGCACTGAGGTCGCCCCGCGCTGCGTACTCGACGGGGAAGTGGTGGTGCCCCGCCGGATCGGTGGTCGGACCCGGCTGGACTGGGATTCGCTGAGCCAGCGGATCCACCCCGCGCAGAGCCGGGTGCGGTTGCTGGCCGAACAGACCCCGGCGCAGTTCATTGCGTTCGACGCGTTGGCGACGGGCCAGGAGTCGTTGCTCGACGAGCCGTTCCGGGTCCGACGCGACGCGCTCGCCGACCTGGTCGCCGGTGGCGCCAGCTGCCACGTCACCCGCGCCACGGCGGACCGCGAGCAGGCCGTGCGCTGGCTCACCACCTTCGAAGGGGCCGGGCTGGACGGAGTGATCGCCAAACGCAATGACGGGCCGTATCTGCCCGGCAAGCGAGAGATGGTCAAGGTCAAACATCACCGGGACGCCGACTGTGTGGTGATGGGCTACCGCATCCACAAGAGTGGTGCCGGCATCGGTTCGCTGTTGCTGGGCCTGTATCGCCCCGACGGCGAGCTGGCGATGGTGGGCGGTTCGGCGGCCTTCAGCGACGCCGACCGGCTCGCGCTCTTGGCCGAGCTGGAACCCCTGCGCCTGGGCGAGGTCCGCGACGGCGAAGCGAGCCGGTGGAACTCCGCTGCAGACAAGCAGTGGATCCCGATCCGTCCCGAGCGGGTCGCCGAGGTCGCCTATGACCAGATGGAGGGGGATCGTTTCCGGCATACCGTGAAGCTGCTGCGTTGGCGTCCCGACCGCGACCCGACCAGCTGCACCTTCGATCAGCTCGAGGTGCCGTTGAACTACGACCTCGCCGACGTGCTGGAGGCCTGAGGTGGGCGGCGCAGAGGAATTGGACGTGGACGGCACCGCCGTTCGATTCACAAGTGGCGACAAGGTGTATTTTCCCGCGCTGGGCGCCGGTGGCACCAAGCGGGCGCTGGCCGACTACTACCTGGCGGTGGCGAGCGGACCGCTACTGCACGCGCTGGCCGACAGGCCCAGCCACCTACAGCGATTTCCCGACGGTATCGAGGGTGACGAGGTTTACCAGAAGCGGTTGCCCCGCGGGCATCCGGATTATCTGCAGAGCTGCCAGGTGACGTTTCCGTCCGGGCGTACCGCCGACGTCCTCAAGGTCACCGGACCCGCCGACATCCTGTGGGCGGTGCAGATGAGCACCGTGACATTTCACCCCTGGCCGGTGCGTTGCGGTGACACCGACCACCCCGATGAACTGCGCATCGACCTGGACCCCCAGCCCGGTACCGGCTTCGCGGAGGCTCGCGCGGTCGCCCTGGATGTGCTGCGGCCCCTGCTCGACGAGCTCGGCCTGGTCGGCTACGTCAAGACCTCGGGCGGCCGCGGCGTGCACGTCTACCTGCGGATCAAGACCGACTGGGACTTCATCGAGGTCCGCCGGGCCGGTATCGCCCTAGCCCGGGAGCTGGAGCGACGCGCCCCCGATGCGGTCACAGCCTCGTGGTGGAAGGAAGAACGCGGCGAGCGGATCTTCGTCGACTTCAATCAGAATGCCCGCGACCGCACCATGGCTTCGGCCTATTCGGCGCGGGCGACACCCATCGCCACGGTGTCCACGCCGTTGACGTGGGACGAACTGGCCGACGGCGCCGATCCGGACGACTACACCATCAGCACCGTGCCGGATCTGATCGCACGGCGCGGTGACCCGTGGAGCACCCTCGACGAACACGAGCAATCGTTGGAGCCGCTGTTCGAGCTGGCGGCCGCCGACGAAGCGCGCGGGCTGGGCGACATGCCTTATCCGCCGAACTACCCCAAGATGCCGGGCGAACCCAAGCGGGTGCAGCCCAGCCGGGAGAGATCAGACTGATTCGGCGCGCGGCTCCAGAAGTCCGACGCAGGTGGCGGTGAGCAGCCGGGTCAATGCGGTGGTGAAGTCCAGGTTCCAATCCGGCGGAACCTGAGATTCCACCGCTGCGTTTTCGTAGGCCTCGGTCAGGTCCGCCGGCGGATGGGCGATCTGCCACAGCGGCGCCGCCAGCGAATACGAGGCCAGCAGCAGGTCCAGTGCCCCCTCTTTGCCGAGGCCGGGCAGGGCCCGCTCGATGGCGTCGGCCATGGCCAGCCCCGCCGTGGTGCTCTTCCGCCGGACCTCGACGACAACGTCGGCGTCCACTTCATGCTCGAGGTGCAGGTGCAGGTTGGCCAGCATGTCGCAGAACAGCGGGTCTGCGATCAATCCGCTGGTCAGGGTGGTCGCGACACGTGCCGGCGACATCGGCCCGGGCTCGCTCAATGCCGTGCAGACGGTCGATTCCCAACGTTGCCAGCTCTCGGCGGCCAGCCGGAGCAGCACTTCCTTGTGGGAGCTGAAGTAGCGCCGCACCGCGGAGTGGTGAACCCCGGCCCGGCTGGCGACCGCGGTCAGCGTGACCGAGGCGACCCCGGTCTCGGTGGCCACCGCACGCGCCGCCTCCATCAGTGCTTCGGCCCGCTGACGCTTCTTCTCGTCGCTGCGGGCGCGTTGGAAGGTCGCCGGAGACACAGGGGGAGGATAACGCACACGATGTGCGTTGCGACGGTCCGTGCGCGTGCTGTAGCGTGCGTTTACGCACGTTGACTTGGGTTAGGGTACCCAAAGATGACATGGTGAAGGGGACTCCGATTTTCAAGGTGCTGAGCCGGGTGTGGATACCCCTGGTCATCGTGGTCGTGGTGTGTGTCGCCGCATTCACGGTGACGCGTATCCACGGCCTGTTCGGCTCCGAGAAGCGCCCGTCCTATTCCGACGGCCAGAACGACGAGACCAAGCCGTTCAATCCCAAGCGATTGACCTATGAGATCTTCGGTCCGCCCGGAACAGTGGCCGACATCAGCTATTTCGACGTCAACTCCGAACCGCAGCGAGTTCAGGACGTGACACTGCCGTGGCAGCTCGAGATCGTCACCACGCTGCCCGCCGTGGTGGGAAGCATCATGGCGCAGGGCAACAGCAACAGCATCGGTTGCCGGATCACCGTCGACGGTGAGGTCAAAGCCGAACGGATCTCCAACGAGGTGAACGCCTACACGTTCTGTCTGCTGAAGGCGGCATGAGCCGGCCCCCGCAGCACGGCGCCGGCGACCATCCCCCGCGACCGTTCATCGCACGGACCATCCGCAAGTTCGCGGTGCCCATCATCCTGGCGTGGCTCGCGCTGATCGCCGTGCTGGTCGCCACGGTCCCGCCGCTCGAAGAGGTCGGCAAGCAGAACGCCGTCTCGGCGAGCCCCACCGACGCCCCCTCCATGCAGGCCATGACCGAGATGGGCAAGGTCTTCAAGGAATCGGACTCCGACAGCACCGCGATGATCGTGCTGGAGGCCGATCACGAGCTGGGCGACGCCGAGCACGAGTACTACGCCGAAGTGGTCGGCAAGCTCAAGGCCGACACCGCCCACGTGCAGCACGTCCAGGACTTCTGGGGCGACCCGATGACCGCTGTCGGCGCCCAAAGTGCCGACGGCAGAGCAACGTACGTGCAGTTGAACTTGGTCGGCAATATCGGCCAGGCCGCGGCCAACGAGTCCATCGCAGCGGTTCGCGACATCGTGGACTCGGTCCAGACCCCGCCGGGCCTGACCGTCTACGTCACCGGAACCGCGGCCCTGGCCGCCGACATGAACCACGCCGGCGACAAGTCGATGTTCAGGATGATGGTGGTCACCATTCTGGTGATCCTGACCATGCTGCTGCTCGTCTACCGCTCCGTCGTCACGGTGGCACTGCTGCTGGGCATGGTCTACATCGAACTGAACGCCGCCAGCGGCGTGGTGGCGTTCATGGGACACCACCATTGGGTCGGGTTGACCACGTTTGCGGTGAACCTGCTCGTCTCGCTGGCGATTGCCGCCGGCACCGACTACGCGATCTTCCTGATCGGCCGCTATCACGAGGCGCGGCAAGCCGGCGAAGACCGGGAATCGGCCTACTACACCGCATTCGGAGGTGTCGCGCACGTCATCCTCGGGTCGGGCTTGACCATCGCCGGAGCGGTCTTCTGCCTGCACTTCACCCGGATGCCCTACTTCGTCACCCTCGGTATCCCGTGTGCGGTGGGCATGCTCGTCTCGGTCACCGCGGCGCTGACGCTGGGCCCGGCGGTCATCACCGTCGGCAGCCGGTTCGGCCTGTTCGACCCCAAGCGCGCCACCAGCACCCGCGGGTGGCGGCGGGTGGCTACGGTGATCGTGCGCTGGCCCGGGCCGGTTCTGGTTGCCTCGCTGGCGATCGCTGCCGTCGGGTTGCTGGCCCTGCCGGGCTATCAGCAGGCCTACGACGACCGGAAGTACATCCCCACCGATATCCCCGCCAATGAGGGCTTTGCCGCGGCCGACCGGCACTTCTCGCAGTCTCGGATGATGCCCGAGGTACTGCTGATCGAGTCCGACCACGATCTGCGCAACCCGTCGGACTTCCTGATCATCGACAAGCTGGCCAAATCGGTGTTCAAGGTCGTCGGGATATCCCGTGTCCAGGCGATCACCCGCCCGCAGGGCACCCCCCTGGAGCACACCTCGATCCCGTTCCAGATCAGCATGCAGAACGCCGGCCAGCTACAGACCATGCAGTTCCAGAAGAAGCGCATGGACGACATGCTGACTCAGGCCGAGGCGATGGAGCAGACCATCGCCACCATGCGCCAGATGTACGGCTACATGAGCCAGATGACGGGCATCACCCACGAGATGGTCCTCGACATGGACGACCTGCAGCAGCAGATCTACGACATCCGGGACCACATCGCCGATTTCGAGGACTTCTGGCGGCCGATCCGCAACTACTTCTACTGGGAACCGCACTGCTACGACATCCCGATCTGCTTCTCGCTGCGCTCGGCGTTCGACATGGTCGACAGTGTGGACCCGATGAGTCAGAGCATGGACAAGATGATCGCGCACATGGGCGACATGGACGCACTACTGCCGCAGATGCTGACCACCTTCCCGCCCATGATCGACACCATGGAGACCATGCGGACCATGATGCTGACGATGCACAGCACCATGTCCGGCATCTTCGACCAAATGGACGAGATGAGCGACAACGCCACGGCCATGGGCAAGGCGTTCGACGAGTCCAAGAACGACGACTCGTTCTACCTGCCGCCAGAGGTGTTCGAGAACCCGGACTTCAAACGCGCGATGAACATGTTCATCTCGCCGGACGGCAAGGCCGTCCGCATGATGATCTCGCACCGCGGCAATCCGGCTACCGCCGAAGGCATTTCGCACATCGACAAGATCCGCACCGCAGCCGAGGAAGCCCTGAAGGGCACGCCGCTCGAAGACGCCAAGATCTACCTGGGCGGGACCGCATCGCTGTTCAAGGACATGCACGACGGCTCCAACTATGACCTGCTGATCGCCGGAATCGCTTCGCTGTGCCTGATTTTCATCATCATGCTGCTGATCACCCGGGCCCTGATCGCGGCCCTGGTGATCGTCGGAACCGTGGCACTGTCGCTGGGGGCATCTTTCGGTCTGTCGGTGTTGTTCTGGCAGTACCTCATCGGCATCCAGTTGCACTGGCTGGTGCTGGTGATGTCGGTGATCATCCTGCTGGCGGTGGGATCCGACTACAACCTGCTGCTGGTCGCCCGATTCAAGGAAGAGATCCACGCCGGCCTGCATACCGGCATCATCCGGGCGATGGGCGGCACCGGGAAGGTGGTGACCTCTGCGGGCCTGGTGTTCGCCCTCACCATGACCTCGATGGCGGTCAGTGACCTACGGATCATCGGGCAGATCGGTACCACGATCGGCCTGGGCCTGCTGTTCGACACGTTGATCGTTCGGTCGTTCATGACGCCGTCCATCGCGGCCCTGCTGGGGCGCTGGTTCTGGTGGCCGATCAACGTGTTGCCGCACGTGGGCGGGAAGGCCGCCCGGCACCGCGAGGCCGCCGCCGTAGCGCGCGGTGGGGACGCTGAGGACACCCAGGAGCTGGCCCACAGGCATTAGCCGGCTGTGAGCGATTCCATGGTCGGCGGACCGAAAAACAATTAGGTAGCATGACTAAAGTTATGTAGCATTGCGAAGTGAGTTCGGCGGGCTGGTTGTGCCATCTATCGCCGCTTTCGTCTCACCCGCTACACCCGGCTCAGCCGTCTCACCGGCGGGTTTGGCGTCGAGATAACTGACACAGTGAAAGGACCGGGGGAATGGCTACAGTGGATTCCATGCGTACGCACCGCCCGTTTCTGCGGGGCATCGTCGTGGCCGCTGCAGCCGCAAGCGCAGCTATGGCCGCCGTGTTGCTGCCCGCCGCCGCCTCCGCTGACGCGACCGACGATTTCCCGATCCCGCGGCGAGTGATTCACACCGACTGCAGTGCCGAGCAGATGCTGGCCGCCAGCCGCGACCTGTCGCCGATCTACTACGAGCGCTACATGATCGACATGCACAACAAGCCGGTGCAGGTGCAGCAGGCTGCCATCGACAAGATGCACTGGTTCTTCTCGCTCAGCCCCGAGCAGCGTCGGGCCTACTCCGAGGAGTTGGCGACCAACTTCGCCGACCCGCTGACGGTGTCGTGGCCCAACCACGCGAAGATCTTCTTCAACAACAAGGGCGTCGTCGCCAAGTCGACCGAGGCCTGCAGTCAGTACCCCCGCGACGACATGTCGGTGTGGGACTGGGCCCCCAAGCCCTAACGGGAGACCGATGAGCGGATCCAAGGGTCGCATCATGCAGCTTCTGGTCGGCGCTGTTGCGGCCGGCGGTCTGCTCCTGGTGGCGCCGGGATCACCTGCGCAGGCCCAGCCCGCGGGGTTTCCCAACTTCGACGACTTCGCCGCTGTCCCGGTGGACAACTACATCTCGACGGGCCCCAAGGGGCCGGGGCGATGGGTGAACTTCTCCACGCCTTACAACGTCGCCTGTCAATTCGACGCCATAGCGCCGCCGGCGGGAACGACGCAGGCCATCATGTGTGACGGTGACATGCCCGGATTGGCCAATGCGCCGCTCGGCTCGGGCGCCCCGGTGCCCGGTGGCTGTGTGATCGGGACCGTACGCTCCCAGGGCGCGGCGGGTCTACGGCTGAACCGCGAATCGACCGATTGCGGGCGCCAATTCTCCAACGGTGCGTTCTTGGGCGTCGGGCAGAAACTGGCCTATGGCAACGTCACCTGCGCGGTGGGCAGCGACCAGCTCGTCGCCTGCCTGGACACCTCGCTGGGGCAGCACGGATTCGTGCTGAGCCCCTCGGGCAGCACCGCGTTCTGAGGTACTCCCGGGCGCTACGGACTGACGGTGAACGTAGTCGTGTAGGTCCGCGGGTGGTAGGGCGGCGGTGGGGAATCCGGCCCGACCGGCCAGTCCTGCGGTGTCGGCCAGGTGCTGACGCGCATCGTGACCTGCTCCTGCCCATTGGGAAGAGTCTCGACGTTGACGATGCTCGGTCCGTACGGCACGGCCGGCTGATTGCCGGGACTTGGAATGAACCCCGGGCCGGTGAGCTCCTGTGCGGGCGCTTGCAGCAAGCCCTGGGGGCTGCCCGCGGCAACGCCCACGATCTGGCCGCCGTCGCTCGCGCTGGTCATCAGATACCCGCCCTGGGGCAGCGAGACAATCTGATTCTCCCGGTCGCCGGGACCCAGATTGGTGAACGTCCCGACCTCGTGCAGGCTGTTCATCCAGGCGTGGGGTGGATCCCCGGCGGCGACCGGGGCCGACTGCCAGAGGGCGCGCTGACCGTCCTGGCCGGCGTTGCCGACGATCACCATCGTTGCTGACGCGGGGTCGTAGACGCCGCTGGCCTGGGAGATGCCTACCTTGGTGTCGGCGCCCAGCGGGGTGCCCAGCAGCGGCCCCAGATCACTAGCCGGATCGGCCAGATCCTGAACTCGTGATTCCGCTGCGATGTAGTTGTCCGGTGAGGTGCCCGGCCCGTAGGGACGCACGCTGTAGAACGCATAGTGCTGTCCTTCGGGGCCGACGGCGGTGCCGGTCGGCAGCGCCCGGAAACCGTCATCGACAGGAAACGGGTTGTCCATGTCGGGTTGTCCGGGGATCCGCAGACGGGGGTGGCCGGTTTCGGGGTCGCCGGTGATGACGATGCCGGTGCCCGGGATCGTCGCGCCCAGGTCATAGGGCGAGCCGTCCTGCTTCTCCGGCATCGGGGGGCTGCCCACGCCGTTGATGGTGGGATCGTGCGGCTGCTGGCCGTCAGCGAGAATCGTGTTGTCCACCAGCCGAATATGCGGGTCCCCGCCCTCGCCGCCACCCAGTCTGTAGTGGTTGGTCAGGGCCTGCGCCAGGTGGGCACGGCGCTCGTCGTCGTCGGACGCGGCGGAGACCACTTGGCGGATCTCGCGGGTCTTGGCGGTCAGGAATCGCTGGAACTGACGCGAACCCGCGGGGGTGTCCAGGCCCGGCCAGGTGGCGGCCGATTCGCGGATCTCGGCTTCGATGGCATTGAGGCGCTGCCGGGAACTGGCGTTGGTGCGCACGACCTGCTGCAGCATCGTCAGGAACTCTTTGTCGGCTGCCACTGATGCGGCCAGGCGGTTCGCGAGCGCGTCTTCACGGGCCCGCGCAGCATCGGCGAACCTACCGAGGTTCTCGGCCATAGCGCCAGGGTAGTCGGCCGGATCAGGCCTACTGGGTCTTTCGCGCCCGGCGCTTCCCCGACGGGCGCAGTGCGCCGCCGTCAGCAGTCGCAGGCTCGGGAGTCTCGTCCCCGGTCGACTCGACGATCTCGGTGGCTTCCGATTCGGCGTCTTCGGTGTCGGACTCAGCTTCCGTGTCGGACTCGTCCTCGGCGTCGGTCTCGTCCTCGGCGTCGGTCTCGGCAGTATCCGGGGCCGCCTCGTCGCCGGACTTCTTGCCCCGGCGCCGCCCCTGTTTGGGCTGCTTCTCGGCCTTGGGTTTGATCGGTTTGGGCGGCGGCGGCGGCATTTCGGCGACGACCGCCAGGTAGAACGCGCCGATCCCCAACAGGGCGATCGCGGCCGCGGCGCCGTAGATCCCGAACAGCCACGTTCCGAAGCTGTCCAGCGACAACCAGATCTCACTGATTGCGGTGCCGGCGATCAGCGCTCCGGCCACCAGGTGCGCCACGATCGAGCCGGACCGCAGGGACAGCGCCAGCTGCGGGGTGCCGTACTCGGGCTTGCGGGCCTGCTTCAACACGGCTGCCACCGGCAGGGCCATCGCCCCCACCAGCAACCCGAGTCCGACACGCATCACCGTCCCCAGCACGTGCGGGGTGAAGCCGGTCAGCTCCCACCATCGCGGCAGGACGAAGAGGAAATACAGCAGGGTGGCGAGGGTCGCGAGAGACGCGTGCCAAACCGTGGCGACGGTACGACTCACGCCACCTCCCATGCTCGTCAGCTAGTGATTCAGGTGCGACCGGACCATGATCCTTCAGTCCGGCCGCACCTGAATCGGGTGCGGAGGATAGGGGATTTGAACCCCTGAGGGCTATTAACCCAACCCGCGTTCCAGGCGAGCGCCATAGGCCACTAGGCGAATCCTCCGTCGGCAATGGTAGCTGAGTCCATCGCGGGCTTCGCGCGCCGCTCGTCCTGCCCGGCTTCGAGCACCCCGCCGGACTGCCCGACTCCTGCGCCGTCTGCTTGGCCGACCGCATCGTCGCCGCGCGGGCATTCACCGCTAGACTCGTCTGCGGACCCCGCGCGGCGTCCATCCTGTGAACTCCCCCAGGGCCGGAAGGCAGCAAGGGTCAATGGGCTCTGGCGGGTGCGCGGGGTCCCCTCATATGTCGGGCCTTCGACGCTGAAAGGCGCACCCGTGTCGCTGCAATCCCTCAACCGTGCCGACCTGACCGCGCAATATGAGCGCTTCCAGCGGGACTACGCCGATCTGCAGGCCAAGAAGCTCTCCCTGGATCTCACCCGCGGCAAGCCGGCGCCCGAGCAGCTCGACCTGGCCAACGGGCTGCTGGGCCTGCCCGGTCCAGACGACTACCGCAGCGACGACGGCACCGACACTCGCAACTATGGCGGCCTGCAGGGCCTGCCTGAACTGCGTGCCATCTTCGGCGAGCTGCTCGGCATCGCGGTGCCCAACCTGATCGCCGGCAACAACGCCAGCCTTGAGTTCATGCACGACGCCATCGTCTTCTCGATGCTGCACGGCGGCGTGGACTCGCCGCGTCCGTGGGGCCAGGAGCCGGTCGTCAAGTTCTTGTGCCCGGTCCCGGGCTATGACCGGCACTTCGCGATCACCGAGACCATGGGCATCGAGATGATCCCGGTCCCCATGCGCGAGGACGGTCCCGACGTCGACCTGATCGAAGAACTGGTGGCCGCCGACCCTGCGATCAAAGGCATGTGGATCGTGCCGGTGTTCGGAAACCCGACCGGTATCACCTACTCCTGGGAGACGGTGCGCCGCCTGGTGCAGATGAAGACCGCCGCGCCCGACTTCCGGCTGTTCTGGGACAACGCGTATGCGGTGCACACCCTGACCGCCGAGTTTCCCCACCAGATCGATGTGCTCGGACTGGCTGCCGCCGCAGGCAACCCCAACCGGCCGTATGTGTTCGCCTCCACCTCCAAGATCACCTTCGCCGGCGCCGGCGTCAGTTTCTTCGGCGGTTCGCTGGGCAACATCGCCTGGTATCTGCAATACGCCGGCAAGCGCTCGATCGGTCCGGACAAGGTGAACCAGCTGCGGCACCTGCGGTTCTTCGGTGACGCCGATGGCGTGCGCCGGCACATGCGCCGCCACCAGGAGATCCTGGCGCCCAAATTCGAGCTGGCCGCCGAGATCCTGCAGCGCCGGCTCGATGACGCCAAGATCGCGTCGTGGACCGACCCCAAGGGCGGCTACTTCATCAGCCTGGATGTCTGGCCGGGCACTGCGCGTCGCACCGTCGCGCTGGCCAAGGACGCCGGCATCGCGGTCACCGAAGCCGGGGCGTCGTTCCCCTACCGCAAGGATCCCGACGACAAGAACATCCGGATCGCCCCGTCGTTCCCGTCCAGCGGGGACCTGCGCGACGCCGTCGACGGACTGGCCACCTGCGCGCTGCTGGCCGCCGCTGAGCACTTGCTGGGCTGATCATGGTGCGCATCCGGGAGTACACGGTTCTGGTGGCGGCCTGTGGTGCGCTGGGCCTGGCTCCGGCGGCCTACGCGGCGCCCGAGTGGCCGGTCGAGCCGCCGTCGGTGCAGGCCTCCGATGCGGTGGCCGAACCGGCCGTCGACACCTTGCCGCCCCGGGCGTTGGAGGAACTCGATGCGTTCCGCCGCGATGCCGCCGACGCGGCGCTGGGAAATCCCGTGATGTACGGCGACGGCCAGTGCTATCCCCTGGTGCAGCACTACATCCAGGCTCTGGGTTCCTGGCACAACACAGACCCCAGCGGCAACGCCTTCGATCTCTACCACCATTTCCCCACCAATGGTCTGGCTCAGTACTTCGATCAGGTGCCCTTCGACGGTGGCCTCAATGAGCCGCGTGTCGGCGACATCGTCGTCTACGGTCCCGGTGGGTTCGTCAGCGAACACGGACATGCCGGAGTTGTCACGGCGGTGCGCGGCAGCGGCAGCCTGATGGGCTACGAGGTCGCCGAACAGAATTCCGGGGGACGGCTGTTCGTGACGCTGAACTGGCGTGACGTCACTCCGATGTGGAACACGCTGGGGTACCTGCGCCCGAAGGTGTAGCGCCGGTACTGCCGGGCGTGCACCGCCGTCGGCCCGAGCAAGTAACCTCCCTTGCGTGGCGCTCTACCGCAAATACCGGCCGGCAACCTTCGCCGAAGTGGTGGGGCAGGAACACGTCACCGACCCGCTGTGCACCGCCTTGTCGGCGGGCCGGATCAACCACGCCTACCTGTTCTCCGGCCCCCGGGGCTGCGGCAAGACGTCGTCGGCCCGCATCCTGGCCCGATCGCTGAACTGCGCGGCGGGCCCCACCCCGACACCGTGCGGCACGTGCGACTCCTGTGTGGCGCTGGCTCCCAACGGGCCGGGCAGCATCGACGTCGTGGAACTGGACGCGGCCAGCCATGGCGGTGTCGACGACACGCGTGATCTGCGGGACCGCGCGTTCTATGCGCCGGCCCAGTCGCGCTACCGGATCTTCATCATCGACGAAGCGCACATGGTCACGACCGCGGGATTCAACGCGCTGCTCAAGATCGTCGAGGAGCCACCTGATCACCTGATCTTCGTGTTCGCCACCACCGAGCCCGAGAAGGTGCTGCCGACCATCCGCAGCCGCACGCACCACTATCCGTTCCGGCTACTGGCGCCGCGCACCATGCGTGAGCTGATCGGCCGGATCTGCGAGCAGGAAAACGTCGCCGTCGACGACGCGGTATATCCGCTGGTGATCCGTGCCGGCGGGGGATCACCCCGTGACACCCTCTCGGTCCTCGACCAGCTGCTGGCCGGCTCCGAGCCCATGCCTGGCAGCCCCGAGATCAACCACGTTCGCTACCAGCGGGCCTTGGGTCTGTTGGGGGCCACCGACGTCGCCCTGATCGACGAGGCAGTCGACGCATTGGCCGCCGGGGACGCCGCGTCTCTGTTCGGCGCGGTGGAGGCGGTTGTCGACGCCGGCCATGACCCGCGCCGGTTCGCCATCGACCTGCTGGAGCGGTTCCGCGACCTGATCGTGCTGCAGGCGGTTCCCGACGCGGTGGCCAAGGGGGTGGTCGACGCGCCGGAGGACATGCTGGAACGGATGCATGACCAGGCCGCTCGGCTCGGCCCCGCCACCCTGGCCCGCTATGCCGAGGTGGTGCATGCAGGCCTCGGTGAGATGCGTGGCGCCACCGCTCCCCGGCTGCTGCTGGAAGTGGTGTGCGCCCGGCTGCTGTTGCCCTCGGCCGCCGACACCGAAGCCGCACTGCTGCAACGCATCGAGCGCATCGAGGGCCGGCTGGACATGTCGATACCGGCGGGATCAGTGCGGACCGGTGTCGCGCCGTCGGATGCTGCCTCGCCCGCGGCCACTGCCACCGCGGCCGCTCCGGCAGCCGCTGCTGCCAAGCAGTTCACCCGCCGCTCGTCGCGGGCCGCCGAACCCGCGCCGCAACCGGAGGCCACACCCCAGGTTGCGTCGGCGCCGCCGCCCGTCCCCGCCGCGCCTCCCACACCGGTGGTCGTGGCCGAACCCGCACCTGCGCCCGAACCCGAATCCGCACCTGAACCTGCCGCTCCGGCGGCACCCACGCCCGCACCGGCGCCCACTCCGGCCGAACCGGACGCCGCCGCCGTTCGCGCGATGTGGACCACGGTGCGCGACAAGGTACGTCAGCGCAGCCGCTCCACCGAGGCGATGCTGGCCGGCGCCACGGTGCGCACCGTGGACGGCAACACGCTGGTGTTGACCCACGAAACGGCCTCGCTGGCCAGGCGACTCTCCGAACCGCGCAACACCGACGTCATCACCGAGGCGCTCAAGGACGCTCTCGGGGTGAATTGGCGGGTGCGTTGCGACGCCGGTGGGCCGCCCCCGGAGGCGTCGGGCGCTCCTGCCCCCGCCCCGGTCGATGTGGAATCGGCACGGCGCGCCGACGAGGAGGCCATGCTGGCCGAGGCTGCCGTGGACGCCGGCTCTGACGCGCCGCCCCGCCGCGACCCCGAGGAAGTGGCGCTGGAGCTGTTGCAGAGCGAACTGGGCGCTCGCCGGATCAGCGGCGACTGACGCGACAGGCTTTCCTAGGGGGTCCACCAAGGGCGCAACGGCAGGCCCCCATCCCCACCTTGCTCGTCGACGTTGCCGGCCAGCACATGGTGTAGCTGGCATTGGTTGCGCTCGAAGCCGATTACCGCCGCCGCCATGTACAGGCCCCACACCTTGGCCCGGCCCAGCCCGACTTCGGCGACGGCCTCGTCCCAGTGGTCCACCAGGTTCTGGCACCAGGCGCGCAGCGTCTTGGCGTAGTGGAGCCGGAAGTCCTCCTCGTGCAGAACCTCGAGGCCGGTCTGCTGGATCTCGGCGGTGATGTTTCCCACGCCAGTGATCTCGCCGTCGGGAAAGACGTACCGGTCGGTGAAGGGGTCGCCCTTGTAGACGGAATTGTCCGCCGTGGTGATGCAGTGGTTGAGCAGCAAGCCACCCGTGCGCAGTTTCGATTTGAGGAAACCGAAATAAGCCGGGTAGTTCTTCACCCCGATGTGCTCCGTCATGCCGATCGACGAGACGCCGTCGAACTCGGTCTCTGGCACGTCGCGGTAGTCGCAATGCCGGACTTCAGCGAACTCGGTGAGCCCTTCATCGGCGATCGCCTGCTGCGCCCAGGCGACCTGCTCTGCAGCCAGCGTGGCACCGAGTGCATGCACACCGCGTCGCGCGGCGTAGCGCACCATGCCGCCCCAGCCGCAGCCGACGTCAAGCAGGCGATCTCCGGGCTGCAGGCGCAGCTTGTCGAAGATCAGCCGGTACTTGTTCTCCTGGGCCTCTTCCAGCGTCGCCTGGGGGTGCGGGTAGATCGCGCAGGTGTAGGTCATCGACGGGCCCAGCACCCACTCGTAGAAGGTGTTCGACACGTCGTAGTGGTGATGGATCGCGTCGGCGTCGCGTGACTTGCTGTGTCGCAGTCCGCTGGCGTTGCGCCGCCACTTCGGTGGCGCCTCTTCCGGGGGAGGCGCGATCGGCTTGAGGTTTCTCAGCCCGATGGAGCGGACGATGTTGGCCAGATCGCGCGGCGACGGGTGTTTGAATTCGAGATCCGCCATGGCGTTGAGCACGTCATAGGGATTGCCCGGATGCACACCGTGCAGTTCCAGGTCGCCCGCAACGTAGGCGCGGGCTATCCCGAGTTGGCCGAGCGAAGTGGCCAGGTAATTGGTGGCCCGCGGATTCAGCAGGTCCACACCCAGTTCCGCGTCACTGGGTCCGGCGCTGCTGCCGTCGTAGGCGGAGATCTTCAGCGGCGGCTGCCCCCCGCCGGCCAGTAGCACCAGAATCTCGGCCAGCCCCAGCTTGCCGTTCGTGGCGGTCGCGGCATCTCTCGTCAGCGTTTTCGCTGTCATGGCTTTCCCTCCTTGTCCAGATGCGGATAACCGCCCGGACACCACCTCAATCACGCGTAACGTCTCCTCTTCATGGGCGACATGACCGGAACCACCACCTGCGCGATCGTCGGTGGTGGCCCTGCAGGCATGGTTCTCGGCCTGTTACTGGCTCGGGCCGGCGTGCAGGTGACATTGTTGGAGAAGCACGCCGACTTTCTGCGCGACTTCCGTGGCGACACCGTGCACCCGACCACACTGCGGCTGCTCGACGAGCTGGGGCTCTGGGAGCGCTTCACGGCTTTGGCGCACAGTCAGATCCACCAGATCAGCCTTGATGTGGCCGGGCGCGACGTCACGGTGGTCGACTTCGGCCGGATCCGTGGCCAGCCGCACCCCTACGTCGCGATGGTGCCGCAGTGGGACCTGCTCAACCTGCTTGCCGAATCCGCACAGACCGAGCCGACGTTCACCTTGCGTATGCAGTCCGAGGTCACCGACCTGATCTACCAGCACGGGCGGGTCGTCGGGGTGCGCTACAAGGATTGCGACGGGCCCGGTGAACTGCGCGCCGACCTCACGGTGGCCTGTGATGGCCGGTGGTCGATCGCGCGGCAGGTCGCTGGGCTGGGCCTACGCGAGTTTCCGGTGAACTTCGACGTGTGGTGGTTCAGGCTGCCGACAAACGCCGCCACCGAGCCCACGCTGCTGCCGCGCCTGGGGCGGGGGCGGGCCGCGATCATGATTCCGCGGGACGGCTATTTCCAGGTGGCATTCCTGGGTCGCAAAGGCACTGATGCCCAGGTGCGGGCCCGCGGTATCGAATCCTTCCGCCGTGACGTGGTCGAGCTCATCCCCGAGGCCGCCGAGACCGTGTCGGCCCTGCGCACCATGGACGACATCAAACATCTGGATGTGCGATTGAACAGGTTGCGGCGCTGGAGCATTGATGGGCTGCTCTGCATCGGGGACGCGGCGCACGCCATGTCGCCGATGGGTGGTGTCGGCATCAATCTGGCGGTGCAGGACGCGGTGGCCGCCGCGACCATCCTGGCTGACCCGCTCCGGCAAGGCCGGGTGAGCAGGCGTGATCTGGCGGCGGTGCAGCGGCGCCGTGAGCTGCCCACTGTCGTCACCCAATCGGTGCAGCGGGTGGCGCACCGGACGCTGGAACCGATCTTGCGCGGAAAGGCGGTCAGCCCGCCTGCTGGGGTGGCAACCCTGTTTGCCGCATTGCCCTGGCTGTCGGCACTACCCGCCTACCTCGTCGGGGTGGGGGTGCGCCCCGAGCGGGCACCCGCATTCGCGCGGCGAGGCTGACGGTCAGGGCTGCCACCACGGTCGCAGCGGCAGTCCGGCGCCGCCCCCGTTGGCCGCCAACACGTGATGAAGCTGAATCGCGTTGTGCTCAAACCCCAACCGGGAGCCGGCCATATACAGCCCCCACACCTTTGCCGTGGCCAGCCCGACCTCACGGATGGCCGCATCCCAATGCGCCACCAGGTTGGCGCACCAGTCCCTCAGGGTCAGTTCGTAGTGATTGCGCAGGTTTTCGCAGTGCAGCACTTCCAGGCCCGCATCCTGGATCTCGCTGGTGATCCGGCCAGATCCGGCCAGCTCCCCATCGGGGAACACGTAACGGTCGATGAAATCACCCGCGGCCGCTCCAGATCTGTTGTCCGCCCGGGTGATGCAGTGGTTGAGCAGTAGTCCGCCTGGGCGCAGCCTGGACTTGAGAAAGCCGAAGTAAGCGGGGTAGTGGGCGACACCGATGTGCTCGGTCATCCCGATCGAGGAGACCGCGTCGAATCCGGATTCGACCACGTCGCGGTAGTCGCAGTGCCGCACCTCCGCGAGCTCGGACAAGCCGGCCTCGGCGATCGCGCACTGGGCCCACCGGGCTTGTTCGGCCGACAGCGTCGCACCGATGGCGTGCACCCCGTGGCGCGCGGCGTAGCGCACCATGCCGCCCCAGCCGCAGCCGACGTCAAGCAGGCGGTCTCCGGGCTGCAGTCGTAGCTTGTCGAAGATCAACCGGTATTTGTTCTCCTGCGCCTGCTCCAAGGTCGCGTCCGGATGTGGGTAGACCGCGCAGGTGTAGGTCATCGACGGCCCCAGCACCCACTCGTAGAAGTCATTGGACACGTCGTAGTGATGGTGAATGGCCCCGGCGTCACGAGATTTGCTGTGCCGCAGTCCTTCTGCGATGCGTCGCCACCGGGGCAGTGCTTCTTGGGGTGGCGGCGGGATCGGCACCAGGTGCTCGATCCCGATCGAGCGCACGATGGCGGCCAGGGCACGTGGCGAGGGTCGCCTGAAGTGCACCTCATCGGCGAGCGCCTTGAGCAGCAGGTACGGGTCGCCGGGATGCACACCGTGCAGTCGTAGGTCACCGGCGATGTAGGCGCGGGCCATACCCAGGTCGCCTGGAGCCGTGACCAGATAGGTGGTGCCCCGCGGAGTCAACAGCTCCAGGCCGAGGGGTGTGTCGTCGGGGCCGGCGCTACTGCCGTCGTAGGCGGTGAATCGCAGCGGCAGGTGTCCGTCGGTGGCCAGGGTCTGCAAGACCTGGGCGAGGCTCAATCGGCCCGTCGGAATGCGCACCTGCTCGCTGCGGACGGTCATTGCCGTCGCACCGCCTTGGCATACAGATCCAACAGCCGCGAGTCGGGGTCGTAGGTCTTCTTCAACATTCGGTAGGTCGCTCCGCCGTAGAGCTCGTCGAACTCCCCGGGGGTGTAGTAGGCGTCGGAGTACAGCGACTTGTGGCCGTCGAGCTCGCTCACTTTGGACTCGATCAGACGATTGGTGGCTCCCTCGATGGCCCCGGCTGGCACCGATGACCAGAACCCGATGTTGACGTAGGTGTGGTTAGACCGGATCGGGTAGAGCGGCCACTCCTCGTCGCCGCGCAGCCGCAACGGACACAACCACACCGGCTCGATCGGCACGTTGGCGAAGAACCAGTCCAGAAATTCCCGGCAGTGTTCCAGCGGAACCTCAACGTCCTGCACCACTCGCTCGCGCGGCGGGCGATGGTTGCGTTTTTCGATCCGGTCGGCGATGGCGAACCGTCGGTCATAGGCGATCAGCTTCGAGTAGACGCTGCTGCGCCGGTAGCGGCGCGGCCACCAGCGCCGCACCAGCGGGCGCTGGGCACCGAAGGCCCGTGAGCACCAGAACCAGTCGGTGTCCCAGCGCCACAGGTAGTCGTGGATGGTCAGCCGGTCGTCTTTGATTCCGTGTGGGTGGCGGATCGAGCGGTAGTAGATCCGCTGGCCGGTGTAGTCGCTGACCGCGCCGGGGGAGTCGGTCGCTATCCCGACGCACAGATAGCTCTCCCGCGGCGAGAACACCACTCCATCGAGGTAGTCCACCGGGACTCCCTCGAAGCCGCCGGTGTCGATGATGCGGTCCATCGTGGCGACCAATTCGGACAGCGAATTGAAACGGATGTGCCGCAACGCGACGAAGGGCTTGACGTCCTCAAGCTCGATCCGCAGTCGGGTCGCGTATCCCAAGGTTCCATAGGAGTTCGGAAACGCGTGGAACAGGTCTTCATGCTGATCCCGCGACACGGTCAGCAGGTCGCCGCTGCCGGTGAGCACGTCCATCTCCAACACCGACTCGTGGGGCAACCCGTTGCGGAATGACGCCGACTCGATACCCAGGCCGCTGACCGCGCCCCCCACCGTGATCGTTTTCAGTTGCGGGACCACCAACGGGGTCAGCCCGTAGGGCAGGGTGGCGGCGATCACGTCCTCGTAGGTGCACATGCCTTCGACGTCGGCGGTGCGATTCTGCGGGTCGACGGCGAGGACACGCACCAGACCCGAGGTGTCCAGGCCGGGCGCCTGCCGCTTCCTGCGGGCCCGGAACAGATTGGAAGTGGGCTTGGCCAGCCGGACCGACGCGTCGACGGGAATGTTGCGGTAGCTGGCCAGCAGCCGCTGCACCCCCCCTGTGTGGGATGTCGGTGTATCGGCCGGCCGAACGGACATCGCCCTCCACGCTAGTGGCGGATCGGCCGATGCGCACGCAGCGCCGCCGGTGCGATGCGGCGGTTCCAGTTTCGGTAGCGCCGCCGGGGCAGGTTCAGGGCAGTTGCGATTGACCGCTCAGAAATCCGACGACGCCACGAGCCACTGCGTCGGCGTAGCGCTGGCGGCCCGCGGGGCTCTCCATCAGGGCCGCATCGCTCGCGTTCTTCATGTTGCCCAGCTCGACCAGGACCGACGGATATTCGGCCAGGTTCAGGCCGGCCAGATCGGCCCGTCCCTTCAGGCCGTCGGTGCCGATGTAGTTGGCCGGCGGAATGCCCGCGGCCTGCAGCTGTCCGCGCATGACCTGGGCTAATCGCACCGCCGGACCTTCTTGGGCCGGGTTCAGCGGTGGCGCGGAGTAGTTGACGTGGAAACCGTGGCCGTTGGCAGGTCCGCCGTCAGCATGGATGGAGACGATGGCATTGGGGTGCAGCGTGTTGGCGGCGGCGGCGCGGGCGTCGACGCATGGAGCAGGCCCGGTGTCGTCGCCTCGCGACATTGCCGTGCGGACGCCCGCGGCAGTGAGGGCTTGGCGGATCCGCAGGGTGGTGTCCCAGGTGAAGCTGTGCTCGGGATAGCCGGAATTGGTGGCGGTGCCGCTGGTCTGGCAGTTCTTGGTGCCGCCCCGGCCGTTGGGCACCTGACGGCTCAGGGCAGCCGGGTCGCCGGCACCGCTGTGCCCGGGGTCGAGGAAGACGATCATGCCGGCCACGGGGGCAGCCGAGGACAGCGGTGGGTTCGGCACGACGGCGGCCACCATCAGGCCGGTGGTGATCGCGGTGCCGACACGGACAAGAACTGGTACGCGCACACCGCCAAGGTAGGCCGGGGCCGACTACGCTGGAGTTCTCACGCGCGCCGGGTCTCTTCAGCTGTAACCAAGCCGCAATCCGGTCGAGACCGCGCACACGATCGAATGCAAAGGGAGTGTCATGCAACCAGGAGGCCCGCCCGACATGTCGGCGCTGCTGGCCCAGGCCCAGCAGATGCAGCAGCGACTGCTGCAGGCACAGCAGGAGTTGGCGGTCACCGAGGTGCACGGTGAGGCCGGCGGAGGCCTGGTCAAGGTCACCTCCAACGGCAGTGGCGAGGTGCTCGCTGTGCACATCGACCCGAAGGTCGTCGACCCCGAGGACGTCGAGACCTTGCAGGACTTGATCGTGGGAGCGCTTGCAGACGCCTCGAAGAAGGCGCACACGCTGGCCCAGCAGCGGTTGTCACCGCTGGCCGGTGGCATGGGTGGCGCGCTCGGCATGCCGGGAGCCTAGGTGTTTGAGGGTCCGGTTCAGGACCTGATCGACGAGCTGGGCAAGCTGCCGGGCATCGGCCCCAAGAGTGCCCAGCGGATCGCGTTTCATCTGCTGTCGGTGGAGCCGCCGGAGATCGACCGACTTACCGCCGTTTTGACCAAGGTCCGCGATGGGGTGCAGTTCTGTGAGGTCTGCGGCAACGTCGCCGACGCGCAGCGCTGCCGGATCTGCGGGGACGCGCGCCGCGACGTCGCCCAGATCTGCGTCGTCGAAGAGCCCAAGGATGTGGCGGCCATCGAGCGCACCCGGGAGTTCCGGGGTCGCTATCACGTGCTCGGTGGTGCGCTGGATCCCTTGTCGGGGATCGGGCCGGAGCAGCTGCGGGTGCGTGAGCTGCTGAATCGGGTCGGGGAGCGCATCGACGGGGTCGACGTCAGTGAGGTGATCATCGCCACCGACCCCAACACCGAGGGCGAGGCCACTGCCACCTACCTCGTGCGGGTGCTGCGTGACATCCCCGGATTGAGCGTGACGCGTCTGGCGTCCGGGTTGCCGATGGGTGGTGATCTGGAGTTCGCTGACGAGCTGACCCTGGGCCGGGCCTTCACCGGCCGGCGCGCCATGGCCTGATCTTTCCCTCGAAACCGACGTTTTGCAGGCGCGTTCTCGCATTTTCTCTGCAAAACGTCGGTCTCGGGCGATGTCAGTCGGGATTGGCATCATTCCGTCATGGACGGGGTTTTCATCGGCAGCGAGGCGATCGCTGCAGGCCGGCTGACGCGCCACGAATTGCAGCGTTGGTATCGCCGTCTCTACCGCGGTATCTACCTGAGCAAAGACGCGACTCCCACGCTGCGTGACCGCACGAGGGCGGCTTGGCTGAGCGGCGGGCGTAAAGGAGTGATCGCCGGGGTCGCGGCCTCCGCCCTGCATGGGGCCCAATGGGTCGACCGCAACGTCGTTGTCGAGCTCATCGCGACCGATGCACGTTCACAACGGGGCCTGATCACTCGCGACGAAACCTTGGCGGAAGGCGAAACAACCAAAGTCGCCGGCCTGCCGGTCACCACCTCGGCCCGCACCGCTTACGACCTGGCCCGTCACCTACCCCGCGACAAGGCCCTGGCCCGGCTCGACGCCCTGGCCCGGGCCACTCCGTTCAGCATCGAGGATGTCCTGCTGATCGCCAAGCATCACCGCGGTGCACGGGGTTTACGCCGGCTGCGCGCGGTGCTGCCACTCGTGGACGCCGGGGCGGCCTCGCCCAGGGAGACCTGGCTGCGGCTGCTGCTCATCGATGCCGGCCTGCCGACTCCGGCCACCCAAATCCCGGTGTGTGACCGCAGCTATGCGCCGTTTGCCTATCTGGACATGGGCTGGGACAGATATCGGGTGGCCGCAGAGTACGACGGCGACCAACACCGCACCGACCGTCCGCAGTACGTCAAGGACCAGCGTCGTCAGCGCAGGCTGGAGTCCCTGGGCTGGATCAACATCCGGGTGATCAGCGAGGACAAACCGGCCGACGTCGTCGGGCGGGTGACCGACGCCCTGCGGTCGCGCGGCTGGCGGCCCCGAGTCCCTGAGCCGCTAAGCAGGCTGCAGCACCTCGGAGATGGCCACTCCGGCGGCGATCCCCGCGCGCGCGGTTCGGATCTTCTCCGGGACGCCGGCTGCCACGACTGCCACCAGCACACCGTCGCGCTCGTAGTAGGCCACGAATCGGCGGCAGTCGTCTTCGACCAGATGCACGGTGTCGCCGGCCCGCGGATGGCCTAGGCACTGGATCTTGACGTCGTACTGGTCGCTCCAGAAGTAGGGCACCCCCGGGCTGGGTGCCGAGTCGAGGTCCAGCATCGCCGCCACCAGGATCTTCGCCTGCTCGGCGACATTGCTCCAGTGCTCGACGCGGACCTGAGCCCCGTCGGCGGCCCGCCAGCACGCCACGTCGCCGATCGCCCACACGTCCGGGGCGCTGGTCCGCCCGACCGCGTCGCAGACAACACCGTCGGCCACGTCGATACCGCTGCTGCGCAGCCATTCGGTGGCTGGTCGTGACCCGATCCCGACCACCACGAGGTCAGCCTCGATCACCGAACCGTCGGACAGTGTCACCGACTCGACAGCCTCGCCGCCGGCGACCGCATCCACGGTCACGCCGGTGCGCACGTCGACGCCCTCGTCGCGGTGCAACCGGGCGATCAACGCCCCAGCCTGGTCGCCGAGCACACCCGCCAGGGGTGCGGCCTGAGGTTCCACCAGCACCACCTGCACACCCAGGCCACGCAGACTGGCCGCCACCTCGCAGCCGATGAACCCTGCACCGATCACCACCGCCCGGCGCGCACTCGCAGCGTGGCTGCGCAGCGCGGCGCAGTCGTCGAGCGAGCGCAGCACGTAGCTGCCGTCCAGGTCTTCGAACGCCGCAATGCGTTGGGGAACAAGGCCGGTGGCGATCACCAGCTGGTCGTAGCCGAGGGTCTCACCGTCGGCCAGAGCCACGGTGTGCGCCGCGGCGTCGATACCAAGAGCCGGGACCCCGAGGCGCAAGGTGATCTGATGCTGCCCGTAGAACTCTGCCGGTTTGAGGGCCACGTCGTGGATCTCGCCCCGCAGCATCTGCTTCGACAGTGGCGGGCGGTCATAGGGAGGGTGGTCTTCGGCGCCGACGACGGTGATTGGGCCATCAAAGCCATTGCGGCGGAGCTGTTCTGTGGTGCGGACCGCTGCCAGGCCTGCCCCGACGATGAGCACTCCGCTCACGGCCGGACCACTTCCACCATCTCGAAGTCGGCCTTCGCGGCGCCGCAGTCCGGGCAGCTCCAGTCCTCAGGGATCTCAGCCCACCGCGTGCCGGGCTCGATACCGTCCTCGAGCCAGCCCAGCGCCTCGTCGTACTCGAAACCGCACTGCAGGCACCGAAACAGTTTGTAGTCGCTCATCAGTTCGCTCCGGTCGGTTGGAAATCCAGCTTCTCGCGTACCGCGCAGTCGGGGCAGGCCCAGTCTTCGGGGATCTGCTGCCAGGGTGTGCCGGCCGGAAACCCTTCACGGGGTTCTCCGGTTGCCTCGTGGTAGACGTAGCCGCAGCCCGGGCATGCGTACCCGGCCATCAGGCCGGTACCTGGTAGCGGGCCAGGATCTTCTCGCGGCGGCGCGGCGAGATGTTTGCTCGGGTGATGTCGCCGTTGTAGTGCGCGAGCACCCGGTGGTCCATCAGCTTGCGCCACACCGGCGGGAAGTAGGTGACCCCGATGAGTGCGCCATAGCCGGCCGGCAGGTTCGGCGAGTCGTCGAAGCTGCGCAGGGTCTGGTAGCGCCGAGTGGGGTTGGCGTGGTGGTCGCTGTGCCGCTGCAGGTGGTAGAGGAACAGGTTGGTGACCATGTGGTCGGAGTTCCAGCTGTGCTGCGGTGTGCAGCGCTCGTAGCGGCCGCTGGCCTGCTTCTGGCGCACCAGTCCGTAGTGCTCCAGGTAGTTCACCGACTCCAGCAGCGACGACCCGTAGATGGCGTTGATCAGCACGTAGGGCACCAGCGCGACCCCGAACACCGCGATCAGCACGCCCCAGAACAGCACCGACATCGCCAGGGCGTTGAGTACGTCGTTGTCCGCCCAGGTCCGCGGGTTCCACGGGCTCTTACCGGTCCGGCGGACCCGTTGGGCTTCCAGCTCCCACGCCGAGCGGATGCCGCCGACCACGCTGCGCGGCAGGAACTCCCAGAACGTCTCACCGAAGCGGGCCGACGCCGGGTCCTCCGGGGTTGCCACCCGGACGTGATGGCCGCGGTTGTGCTCGACGTAGAAGTGGCCGTAGCAGACCTGGGCCAGCGTGATCTTGGCCAGCCAGCGCTCCAGCGACTCCCGCTTGTGGCCCAGCTCGTGGGCGGTGTTGATACCGACCCCGGCCACGGTCGCCGCGGAGAGCGCCACCCCGATCTTGCCCAGCCAGCCCAGTGACCCGTCGTATCCCAGCCAGCCCAGATCCGAGGCGGTGAACAGGTAGGCGCCGAAGATGGCGGTGGCGTACTGGAAGGGGATGTAGGCGTAGGTGGCGTAGCGGTAGTACTTGTCGTTCTCCAGGGTCGCCATCACCTCATCTGGCGGATTCTGCCCGTCGGCGCCGATCCAGAGGTCCAGCGTCGGAAGCAGCAGGTAGATCAGGAACGGCCCGACCCACAACGCCGCCTGTGACGCGGTCTGCCAGCCGGCCTGGTTCATCGCCCAGATGAGCGGCAGCACCAGAAACAGCATGGTGGGCGCGACCAGGCCTAACAGCCATAGGTGACGTTTCTTGTCCTGCCAGAGCTTCGGTTCGCTGGCCATCTCGGTGCTCATCGCATTTCAACCTCTCGCCGGTTCACACCACGGTTTTCTTGGATGTGCCTGACATTAGGTAGCGCTGTGACCTCGCCGCTCGTCCCGCGAGGCTGGAATTCGGGCGGCTATTCGTCCTGTGAAGACAACACCGCAGCCCCGTACCACTGACACAGCAGCAGGGCGATCTCCACATCCAGCCGATCCTCGGTGATCGGGCGCCCGCGCCGCTCGCCCGCCCGCTGGACCCGGTACTTGACGGTGTTGACATGGAGGTGGAGTTGCTCGCCGGCAGCCTTGAAGCTGGATCCGGTTCGCAGAAACACGCGCAGGGTCTCGCGCAGTCGACCGTCGGCTTCGGTATCGCAGGCCAGCGGGCCCAGGACCTCGGCGACCCAGGCCCGCGCGGCAGCCACGTTGTCGGCTCCGAGCAGGGCCGCTGCGCCCAGCCCGGGGTCACTGGCGGCACTGACCCGATTCATGCTGGAGCCGGAGGCCACCGCCAGGGTGTGCGCCGCCAGCGCCTGCTGATGCGATCGGCGGAAACCCTCTATTCCGGGCAAGGGTTCACCGATGGCCACCCAGGGTTCGCCGTCGGCGTTCTGCGCGAAGGTTCGAATCTGTTCCACCACAGCCGCTCCGGCCGCCGACTGCAGTGGAAGCCAGGCCCACCCGGTGGTGCTGTCGGCCGGGACGAACAACGGCGAACCCTGCACCGGCAGTGCGTCCGCCAGGTGTTTGACGAAGGCCTCCGCGGCCGCCAATCTGTCGACGCCGGGGTCGGGATACCACACCACAACGGCGGCGTGGGTGCGGCGCAGCGGATAGCGGATCGCGGTCGTCATGGCATCGACGTCTCGGCTGTCGTCGGCGAGGATCTCGCGGACCCGCAATGCGCGCACCGCATTTCGGCTCTCCAGCCAGCGTTCCCGCTCAGCCTGATAGACGGCGGACACCTGCTGTGACATCTCATCGATGTAGCCGAACATGAGCGCTGACATGGCACCGAGCACGCTCAGGCTCAGGTCGGGTTCCAGTTCTGCAGAACGAATCTCGGTCAGTACCAGCTGCAACGCCACGGAATGGCCCAGCCGATAGCCGCGCACCAGGGCGTTGACCGGAACTCCGCGCTGCGCCAGCCGTCGCGCGTGCTCCAAAGCCACCGGCGGCGCCGCGATGTCGGCTACCGGAATGTTGTGGCGGATCGCCGAGAAGTACGCGTCGACGTTCGCCGACACCGTCTCGTGCAGGAGCTGCAGCAGTGACGAATCAGTGGTCAGGTCCGGGGATTCCCTGGCGACCATGTCCTCGATGACGGCGATGGTCTCGGACAGCCGGTCGTAGAGCCGCTGCGAAATGCCGATCGCGGCCTCGGCAACGTCGCTCTGATCGGTCATGGTGTGACCGTAGTCAGACTCGGCGGGGTGCGGCGAGCCTTTCGCGGCGCAGCACGTCGACTTCCGGCAGCTCCAGAGGTGTCAGCTCGCCGACCACCTTCGACAGCAGCAGGTCGGCCAGTTCGGGGTTGCGGGCCAGGCACGGCCCGTGCAGGTAGGTGGCGACCACGCTGCCCTGCACCGCGCCGTCGAAGCCATCGCCGGCCCGGTTTCCGGCGCCCTTGGTGACCGCACTCAGCGGCGCGGCGTCCGGCCCCAGCACGGTGCCGCCGCGGTGGTTTTCGAAGCCGGTCAGGGGTGCCGACAATCCCGCCAGCAGCGGCGTGGCGACCACCTCGCCGATGGTGCGCGACTCCTGCGGAGAGGTGGTCACATCCAGTAGCCCGACCCCGTCGACGCGTTCTCCGGCCGAGGTCTCATACCAGTGCCCGAGCACCTGAATGGCCGCACAGATCGCCAGCACCGGCGCGCCACGCGCCGCCGCGCGCTGTAGCCCCGGGTGGGTGATCAGATGCCGGGTGGCCAGGCGCTGCGCGTAGTCCTCGGCGCCGCCCAGGGTGTAGAGGTCCAAGGACTCCGGCACCGGTTCGGCCAGCGTGATCTCGACGATCTCCGCGGCGATCCCGCGCAGCAGCAGGCGCTGCCGCAGCACCACCGCGTTGCCGCCGTCACCGTAGGTCCCCATCACGTCGGGCAGCACCAGCCCGATCCGAACCGGATCAGCCATCACCCAACCTCCGCTGCAGCGCCAGGAAGGCCGTGTAGTTGGCGACCACCTCCACCGGCCCGGGCGGGCAGGATGCGATCGCCGCCAGGGTGTCGTGCACCAGGGTGTGCTGTACCCCGGCGTAGCCCAACCGCACGGCCAGATCGGTGCCGCGCTCGCCGGCCGCCACCACGGTCGTGTCGTCGAAGTGTTCGAAGCGCACATCCCACAGCCAGGACAAGTCTTCGCCGTCGGGCACCTGGCCGTTGACCGCGATCACCACCCCGGCGGCGTGCTTGTCCACCATCGACAGCGCTTCCTGCCAGCCGGCCGGATTCTTGGCCAGCAGCATCCGCACTGTGTGCTCGCCGACCCGCACGCTGCGGTAGCGGCCGGCCACTTCGTCGACCGCCGAGACCGCGGCTACCGCGGTGGCCGGATCAGCACCGAGAGCTACCGCGGCGGCGACGGCCTGGGCGGCGTTTCCGCGGTTGACGGTGCCGGGCAGTGCCAGTCGCATCGGCAGTACCAGCCCGTCGGGTCCGTAGAGCGCGTCGTCGTCGAACCACCACTGGGGGGTGGGGCGGCTGAACTCGCTTCCGGTGGAGTGCCAATGACCGTCGTGGCGGTCGATCACCTCGCCACTGCGCGGGCAGCTGACCGAGTCGCCCGCCCACCCCGCTCGGGCGGCGACCCACACCACGTTGGGGCAGTCGTAGGCCGCCGATGCCATCAGCACGTCGTCGCAGTTGGCGACCACCACGGTCTCGGGATGCCGGGCCAGGCCGCCCCGCAGGGCACGCTCCACGGCGTTGATCTCACCGACCCGGTCCAGCTGATCCCGCGACAGGTTGAGCAGCACCACCACGGCCGGTGACACCGCGTCGGCGACATGCGGTACGTGCATCTCGTCGACCTCGAGCGCCGCCAGCTGTGCGGTCCGGTCGGCGGCCAGCGCCGATACCAGGCCGGCGTCCATGTTGGCGCCTTCGGAGTTGGTGGCCACCGGGCCCAGGTCGCGCAGTGCGGCGGCGAGCATCCGGGTGGTGGTGGACTTGCCGTTGGTGCCGGTGACGATAGCGGTGCGCCGCCCGGTGGCGAGCTGGCGCAGGATCGAGCGATCGAGGTTCATCGCGATCAGACCGCCGATCATTGCTCCTGCCCCGCGGCCGGTCATGCGCGATGCCCACCGGGCGCTGGCGCCGGCGGCCAGCGCCAGGCGTCCGCGGGCGGTGATCATTGCGGTGAGTTTAGGGCGATCGCGACCGCGGCGCTTGCGCCGGGGGAAGTGGGTCGCCCGCGGAGGTTGAGGGTGGCCAGTTAGAGCAGCGACACGGGCGGTGCGCACCAGGATCGGTCACCCCGGCATGCCATCCTCGTGAGATGAGTGCGCGGTGGGGCCGCCCGGCCCACGAAACCGGCGACGGCTGGGTCGTTGTCGACGTGGAGACGTCGGGGTTTCGGCCGGGGCAGGCTCGGGTGCTCAGCGTCGCCGCGCTGGCGCTCGACGCCGATGGCCGCGTGGAGCAGGCGGTGTCGCACCTGCTCAATCCCGGCACCGACCCCGGACCCACGCATGTGCATGGGCTTACCGCCGAGATGCTGGTCGGCCAGCCGCAGTTCGCCGATGTGGTCGATGAGGTTGCGGCGCTGCTGACCGGGCGCACGCTGGTGGCCCACAATGTGGCGTTTGACTACACCTTCCTGGCGGCCGAGGCGGAGATGGCCGGCGTCGCGCTGCCCGTCGACTCGGTGATGTGCACGTTGGAACTCACTCGACGGCTGGACCTGGGTCTGCCGAACCTGCGGTTGCAGACGTTGGCCGCGCACTGGGGTGTGGTCCAGACCCGTGCGCACGATGCGCTCGATGATGCGCGGGTGCTGGCCGGCGTGCTGGAACCTGCGCTGCGACGGGCGCGTGAGCGTGACGTGTGGCTCCCGGTGCGACCGGTGACCCGGCGGCGCTGGCCCAACGGCCGGATCACCCACGAGGAGTTGCGGCCGCTGAAGTCGCTGGCGTCGCGGATGCCCTGTGCCTATCTGAATCCCGGCCGCTACGTGCGGGGACGACCATTGGTGCAGGGCATGCGGGTGGCGTTGTCGGCGGAGTGCACCCGCACCCACGAGGAACTCGTTGAGCGCATCTTGTATGCCGGGCTGGCGTACAGCGATGTCGTCGACACGCACACCTCGCTGGTGATCTGCAACGACGAGCGGCCCGAACAGGGCAAGGGCTACCTGGCGCACGAACTCGGTGTTCCGACGGTCTCCGACCGCGACTTCATGGCGTGCGTCGACCGCGTCGGCGGGGTCGTCACGGGCACCGGCATCGAGGAATTTGTCGATGCCGGGGCGGCGGGCGAGCAGATCTCGCTGTTTTAACGCGTCGCCGCGACGCGAAATGTCCCAATTTGGGACATCGGCAGATGAACAGTTGCCGCCATGCTGTTAACCGTGACGAAACAATTGCGGCGCCCCGCAGGACAGCGATGACCGCCGCCGTCCGCGACGACCGGACCCCCGCAGACGTGACACCGCTGGCAGGGTGGGCCAGTCGGAGCACGTCGAACCCCGCTCACCACCGGGATCACTCGATGCTGGACGAGGTTGTGGAGAACGGACCCAGCCTTGCCGGTCAGCTGGTCGGGCTGGCCGCCCGGCTCAGCATTCGACCCATCCTTGCCGTCGGTGCCCAACTGCCGAACGCGCCATGGCCATGGGGCCTGTTGGACCACGCTGCCCGGGTCGTCCCCTCCGCCCCGGGCAGCGTTCGACGCACGGTTCGGCTGCCGAAGTGCACGGCACGACTGGTCCGTGCCGCCGGGGTCAGGCCAGCCGACGGTAGGGGCCGCGTGGTGCTGTATCTGCACGGCGGCGCCTTCTTGACGTGCGGTGTGAACACCCACGACCGGATGGTCACCACGCTGTCGAAGTATGCGGACAGCCCGGCGTTGGTGGTCGGTTACCGGATGATCCCCAAGCACTCCATCGGCGCGGCGATCGACGACTGCTATGACGGCTACCAGTGGCTGCGGAGTCAGGGATACGCGCCTGATCAGATTGTGGTGGCCGGCGATTCCGCGGGCGGTTACCTGGCGTTGGCACTGGCGGTACGGCTGCTCGATGAGGCGGAACAGCCCGCTGCCGTGGTCTGCTTGTCGCCGTTGACCCAGATCGCCAAGGCGTCGCGGCGCGAGCACCCCAACAGTGCCACCGATGCGATGTTCCCCGCCAAGGCCTTCGACGCGTTGGTCGACCTGATCGCCCATGCCGCCAGGCGCAGGGGCGCCGACGGCACGCGCGAGGAGATCTTCGAACCGCTCGACCACATCGAGTCAGGGTTGTGCCCCACCCTGATCCACGTGTCCGGTTCCGAGGCCATGCTGCACGACGCGACGCTGGTGGCGCGCAGCCTGGCCGGGGTCGGCGTTCCGGTTCAGCTGCGGGTGTGGCCCGGTCAGATGCACGTGTTCCAGATCGCGCCGATAGTTCCGGAGGCCAACCGCTCGCTGCGTCAGATCGGCGCCTACATCCGTGAAGTGACCGATTGGATGGCGGTCCCGGAGGGTGTCGACGACTACGTGGTGATCCCGTAGGTCTTCAGCTTGCGGTACAGGCTTGACCGTGACATACCCAGCTGCGCTGCGGCAGCGACCCGGTTGCCGCCGGCCTGCCGCAGGGCCGCGACGATGGCGTCGCGTTCGATCGCTTCGAGCTGAGTCAGGGCGCGGCGGGACACGCTCTGGCAGTAGCCGGGCAGATCTGTGTCGGTGAGTTCGCCGACCTGGCGTTGGCGCAGGGCATGCTCCAGGGCGTCCCGCAGCTGCGAGATGTTGCCCGGCCACGAATAGCGGCCGATGAGCCGGTGCGCTGCCGGGCTCAGTCGCACCCGGCGTTCGGCCGCGATCCCGCGCAGCAGTGCGGCGGTGATGCCCGGCAGGTCGTCGGTGCGGTAGCGCAGTGGGGGCACCGTGATCGCTGCGTCGAAATGACCCAGGAGTGCGCCGAGTGCCGGCGGCGAACCGGCCGGGTCGTGCGACACGGTGGCGACCCTCCAGCTGGGCGAGTCGAGTGATTCGACCTGCGCGAAGTACTCGTCCAGCGTGCCGATTCCCTCCGCGTCTGCCTGGTCGATGTTGCGCGCGACGTACAGGGTGGGCTGGTCCGACTCGTCGGGCAGGGGGCTGTCCGGGCCGTCGGTCGCGCCCTGTCCGGCGTCCACCGTCACGATGCGTGCGCCGGGGTAGACGGACCGGAAAAGCTGTGTGGCCAGGGTGAACTTGCCCACCCCGGCCTCGCCGATCAGTAGCACAGGTGTCTGGCGATCGAGTGCTTCGCGCAGTTCGCCACAGGCCCGCACCCAGGCCGGCGAGCGGCCCCCGGCCAGGGGCTCCAGCGAGCCGAACAGCGTGGGCACACCAAGTGGCAGCAGGCCGGACCCGGCGGGTTCTCCAGCGGCCCCGGCCCGCCGCGACGTCGCCGGTTCGGCGATCACCAGCATCCCGGCGATCTGGGCGCCGGCGAAGACGCGGACGCCGCGAATGCGCACCAGGCGTTGACTTCCCGGCAGGAGCAGGGTGTCGCTGGCACGTTCTTTGTGGGCTAACAGGAAGGTCGCGTGGTCGCGGAGCACCTGTTGCTCGCCGGCGTCGAACATCTGTTGGGCGGCCGGGTTGGCGATCTGCAGGGCCGCCCCGAACGCGAAGACCGCCGCCCGTGCCGAGCGGGCGGTGACGCGCAGATAGGCCTCGAAGACTGCCTGTTGGGCCTGGCCGCGGTCGAGCAGCAGATTGCGGCCGATCTCCCGGGCGGCCGTCTTGACCAGGGCCTGCATCGCCGGACTCCAGGCGTCGGCGAGGGTGGCGATGGCGACCACGCCCTCGACGCGTCCGGTGACCGGGTCGAGGATCGGGGCACCACCGGCTGCGAAGGACGTCAGGCTTTCGCTGTAATGCTCAGGGCCGACGATGCTGACGGCTTGGCCCGACTCGAAGACGGTCCCGGCGCCGTTGGTGCCCACGGCCGACTCGGAAAAGTCGAATCCGGGCGCGTATTGGACGCGGTCGAACAGGGGAGTGGCCGCCGCGCAGGAGTCGACTCGCGCAACGACACGCACCCTGCGGTCGGTCAGGCCCACCGCCAAGGGCAGCTCGGAAGTGGAGATGTCATCTCTGAGCTGGTCCATAACCGGCCGCGCGCAGCGCGCCAGCAGCGAATCGGTGTCGATCTCATCGCTGTAGGTGCTGATGGGGCGGACGACGTCGACGCCGGCGTCCCGGCTGCGCTCCCACGAAGCGATGATCACCTCCGAGACGCCTGCTGCGATGGGACCGCCGGGTTCCGGGGAGGCCACCCGGTCGGCGCCCACCCTCAGCAGGGGGTTGTCATCCCCGGCCATCGCGTCACTCGCGTCATCATCGCCCCCGTGGGTCTAGCCGAGCCGGGCCGCCCGGTTCACCGCAGAAACCACCGCGCGCAGCGAGGCGGTGGTGATCGACGGTGCTATCCCGACGCCCCAGACGACATGGTGGCCGATCTGCGCCTCCACATACGCTGCGGCCTTGGCCTCCTCGCCGGCGCTCATCGCGTGCTCGGAGTAGTCCAGAACGTTCACCTGAACACCCACACTGCTCAGTGCGTCGACGAACGCGGCCAGCGGTCCATTGCCGGACCCCGCGATCTGGGTCTCCACTCCGTCGACCAACACGGTGGCCTCGATGCGGTCGGTGCCGTCGTCGGTCTCGGCCGCGATCAGCTTCTGGTGCATGCGCTCCAGGGGCCGGATCGGGTTCAGGTATTCGTCGGCGAACGCGTCCCACATCTCCTTGGGGGTGACCTCGCCGCCTTCTCCGTCGGTCAGCTGCTGAATCACCTTGGAGAACTCGATCTGCAGCCGGCGCGGCAGCACCAGGCCATGATCGGTCTTCATCACGTAAGCCACGCCGCCCTTGCCGGACTGCGAGTTGACCCGGATCACCGCCTCGTAGGTGCGGCCGACGTCACGGGGGTCGATCGGCAGGTAGGGCACCTGCCAGAGCATGTCGTCGACGTCGCTGTCGGCGGCGTCGGCGTCGGCCTTCATCTGGTCCAGGCCCTTGTTGATGGCGTCCTGATGGCTGCCGGAGAACGCGGTGTAGACCAGGTCGCCGCCGTAGGGGTGCCGCTCGGGAACGCCCAGCTGGTTGCAGTACTCGACGGTGCGGCGGATCTCGTCGATGTTGGAGAAGTCGATCTGGGGGTCCACCCCGCGCGAGAACAGGTTCAGGCCCAGCGTCACCAGGCACACGTTTCCGGTGCGTTCGCCGTTGCCGAACAGGCAGCCTTCGATGCGATCGGCCCCGGCCTGGTATCCCAGCTCGGCGGCGGCCACCGCGGTGCCACGGTCATTGTGCGGGTGCAGGCTCAGGATCACCGAGTCGCGTCGCTTGAGGTTGCGACTCATCCACTCGATCGAGTCGGCGTAGACGTTGGGCGTGGCCATCTCGACGGTCGCCGGCAGGTTGAAGATGATCGGGTTGTCCGGCGTGGGCTCGATCACGTCACCGACGGCGTCGCACACCGCCTTGGCGTACTCCAGTTCGGTTCCGGTGTAGGACTCCGGCGAGTACTCGTAGCGCCACCGGGTGCCCGGATACTTGGCCTGCTCTTCCAGGCACTTGCGGGCACCGGCGACCGCGATGGCCTGCACCGCCTCCCGGTCGGCGCGGAACACCACGCGGCGTTGCAGCACCGATGTCGAGTTGTAGAAGTGCACGATCACGTTCTTCGCGCCTGCGCAGGCTTCGAAGGTGCGCTCGATCAGCTCGTCACGGCACTGGGTCAGCACCTGCAGGGTGACGTCGTCGGGAACCGCACCGTCGGTGATGATTTCGCGAACGAAGTCGAAGTCGGTCTGGCTGGCCGACGGGAAACCGACCTCGATCTCCTTGTAGCCCATGGCCACCAGCAGGTCGAACATCCGGCGTTTGCGGGCCGGGCTCATCGGGTCGATCAGAGCCTGGTTGCCGTCGCGCAGGTCGACTGCGCACCACAGGGGCGCGCGCTCGATGACACGGTCCGGCCAGGTCCGGTCAAACGGGACCGGGCTGCCGCCCGGCACCTCGTCGGTGAAGCTGCGGTACCGGTTGACCGGCATCGCCGAGCCGCGCTGGGGGTTCCAGTCGGGCTGGCCGGGGCCACGCGGTCCCGCGGGTTTGGTGATGGCGCGGCTGGACGTGAAGGCGTCCGGGCTGGAAGTACTGGAATAGGTAGTCACGATTTTCGCTCCGGCTTGTCAGGGCTTGACAGGTTTTGTCAAAGGGACTCAGACCGGCGCATCGGCGAAACCCGCGACGGGAAGCCGGTCCTGGTCAGACCCCGTCGCGGCGTCCGAGCAGGAGCACGCGCAGCACGTAGCAGAGCTTACACGTTGACTCTGTGCCCACGGCGCGACGTACTGGCACGTTGCCGCCCTGGACGCAGAGTGAGCGGGTGAACGTCGTCCCCTATCCTTGTTGAGGTTCTTATAGAGGCCCGATCAGTCAGATCGGCGGAAAGGACGACCGTGGCGCTCGTCGTGCAGAAATACGGCGGATCGTCGGTGGCCGACGCCGACCGGGTCCGCCGGGTGGCCGAGCGCATCGTCGAGACCAAAAGAGCCGGTAACGAGGTCGTAGTGGTCTGCTCGGCGATGGGCGACACCACCGATGACCTCCTAGACCTCGCGCAGCAGGTCTGTTCGGCGCCGCCGGCCCGTGAGCTGGACATGTTGCTGACCGCCGGTGAGCGGATCTCCAACGCGCTGGTGGCCATGGCCGTGGAGGAACTGGGCTGCAACGCGCGATCCTTCACCGGTTCGCAGGCCGGCGTGATCACCACGGGTGCGCACGGCAAGGCGAAGATCATCGACGTCACCCCGGGTCGGCTGCAGGCCGCTCTCGGCGAAGACCAGGTGGTGCTGGTTGCCGGTTTCCAGGGCGTCAGCCAGGACACCAAGGACGTCACCACGCTGGGGCGTGGCGGCTCGGACACCACCGCGGTGGCGCTGGCCGCGGCGCTCAAAGCCGATGTCTGCGAGATCTACACCGACGTCGACGGCATCTTCAGTGCCGACCCGCGCATCGTGCCCAACGCCAAGCGCCTGGACACCGTGACCTTCGAGGAGATGCTCGAACTCGCCGCGTGCGGAGCCAAGGTGCTCATGTTGCGCTGCGTGGAGTACGCCCGTCGCTACCACCTGCCCATCCACGTTCGGTCGTCCTACTCGGACAAGCCGGGCACCATTGTTTCCGGATCGATCGAGGACATCCCCATGGAAGACGCCATCCTGACCGGAGTCGCACACGACCGCAGTGAGGCCAAGGTGACCGTGGTCGGTATCCCCGACCTGCCCGGTTACGCGGCCAAGATCTTCCGCGCGGTCGCCGACGCTGACATCAACATCGACATGGTGCTGCAGAACGTCTCCAAGATCGAAGACGGTAAGACCGACATCACCTTCACCTGCCCGCGTGACAACGGTCCGGCCGCGGTGGCCAAGTTGGAGTCGCTCAAGAGCGAGATCGGTTTCACCGAGGTGCTCTACGACGCCAAGGTCGGCAAGGTGTCGCTGATCGGCGCCGGGATGCGCAGCCACCCGGGTGTTACGGCCACCTTCTGCGAGACGCTGGCCGACAACGGGGTCAACATCGACCTGATCTCCACCTCGGAGATCCGGATCTCGGTGCTGTGCGCCGAGGATGATCTGGACAAGGCTGTCGTGTCGCTGCACGAGGCGTTCGGCCTGGGCAGTAACGAGGCGGCCACCGTCTACGGCGGGACGGGGCGCTAAAATGGCTGCCCAGGGGTTATCAATCGGGATAGTCGGTGCCACCGGCCAGGTCGGCCAGGTGATGCGCGCCCTGCTCGAGGAGCGCAACTTCCCGGCCGACGAAGTGCGGTTCTTCGCCTCGGCGCGCTCGGCCGGCCGCAAACTGCCGTTCCGTGGCGCCGAGATCGAGGTCGAGGACTCCGAGACCGCCGATCCGTCGGGATTGGACATCGCGCTGTTCTCCGCGGGTGCCACGATGTCGCGGGTGCAGGCGCCGCGGTTCGCCGCAGCCGGGGTCACGGTGATCGACAACTCGTCGGCATGGCGCAAGGACGCGCAAGTGCCGCTGGTGGTGTCGGAGGTGAACTTCGACCGCGATGTGCGCGGTAAGAAGCTCGCCAAGGGGATCATCGCCAACCCGAACTGCACCACGATGGCGGCCATGCCGGTGCTCAAGCCGCTGCACGACGAAGCCGGCCTGACTCGGCTGATCGTCTCGACCTACCAGGCGGTCTCGGGCAGCGGGCTGGCCGGCGTGCAGGAGCTGGCCACCCAGGTCCGGGCCGTCGTCGACGGTGCCGAGCAACTGGTGCACGACGGTGGCGCGGTGGATTTCCCGGCACCGGACAAGTACGTCGCACCGATCGCGTTCAACGTGATCGCCCTGGCGGGTTCGCTGGTCGACGACGGCTCAGGTGAGACCGACGAAGACCAGAAGCTGCGTTATGAGAGCCGCAAGATCCTGGGTATCCCAGAGCTTTTGGTGAGCGGCACCTGTGTTCGCGTTCCGGTGTTCACCGGGCACTCACTGTCGATCAACGCCGAGTTCGCCCGGCCGCTGTCTCCGCAGCGGGCTGCCGAGCTGCTGGCCGATGCCCCGGGTGTGACGGTGACCGACGTGCCGACCCCGTTGGCCGCGGCCGGTGCCGACGACTCGCTGGTGGGCCGGATCCGGGTTGATCCGGGCGCTCCCGACGGGCGAGGTCTGGCGCTGTTCGTCTCCGGAGACAACCTGCGTAAAGGCGCGGCGCTCAACACGATTCAGATCGCCGAGCTGCTGGCCGGGGCCTAGACTCCCGACTGCTCCGGGCGCCGAACGTGCACTCAGCGCGAAATCTCCCACGATTTCTCGGTCTGATTGCACGCTCGGCGGGAGCCGCGTTGGCGGCACTGCTGTTGGTGCTGCCGGCTGCCGCGCATGCCGAGCCGCCCGCGCCCATCCCGCGTCCACTGCTGTGGCCGCTGGCCGAGGGTCAGGTGGTGCGGATCGGGCCCAGTGCCGGAACCGGAACACCCACCGGCGATTACGGTATCGGCGCCACCGATCTGTGCGAGTTCATGGAGTTTCCCAGCGCGATCCTGCAGATCTGCGGTGACAGCTTCGCCGGTCAAGGCGTGGGCTACGGCGGTTGGTATTCCCCGATTGCGCTGCGCCTGAATCCCGACTCTGTCGACGACGCCGCCGGGGTGCGCTACACCGGGGTGCTCGGTGTGGACAAGCCGCTGCTGGCCGACCCGGCCCCGGTGGGTGCCACCCAATTGCCGGCCGGCATCGTCTCGATCAACCGGACCAACTATCTGATGGTGACCACCGCCAAGATGCTGGTGCCCCAGAGCTCACGGTTGGTGAAAGCCGACCCGGCGCAACCGGGTTGGCAGACGGTGCCGGGATCGGCGCGGCCGGCCTCCTATCAGGATCACGGTCAGTCCCAGATCAGCGGCTACTACGACCCGATTCCGGCACCGGACTCCGACGCCGGCTGGGTATACATCGTCGCCAACAACTTCAATCGCAGTTCCGCGGTGACGCTTTATCGGGTCACCCCGGATGCGTTCACCGACCGATCGGCCTGGCAGGGCTGGTCGGCCGACGATGGCTGGGGGCACAAGCCGACGCCGTTGTGGAACGACCAGATCGGTGAGCTCAGCCTGCGCCAGATCGACGGCAAGCCGGTGCTGTCGTACTTCAACGGCACCACCGGCAACATGGAGGTCCGGGTGGCCTATGAACCGACCGGGCTGGGGACCGCGCCAGTGACCACGGTGGTGCAGCACGCCGAGTGGCCGGATCCGCCCATGCCCGTCGAGACCCTGCCGCCGCCCTTCGACAACCGGCTGGCCCAGCCCTACGGCGGCTACATCTCGCCGGGATCAACCCTCGACGAGCTGCGGGTGTTCGTCAGTCAATGGAACACCCAGCTACGGGACCGCGCGCCCTATCGGGTGATCCAGTTCGCGGTCAACCCGTTCAAGCCCTGGTCAACAGGCTAATTTCAAGCATCCGTCCGCAGAGCGTCCGCAGTAGCTCCCAGCGCCTGCTCAACAAGGCCCGCTGCGGCCTTCCTGGTCCGGTCGTTAGCGTTCGGCCACAAGTGCCCGTAGGTGTCCAAGGTGACCGACGCCAAGCTATGTCCGAGCGCCCGCTGCACGGTCACCACATCGCAACCAGCAGCGATCAACCCGGACGCGTAGAAGTGCCGCAGATCATGCAACCGGTACTCGATGCCGACCTTCTGGCGAACGATCCGCCACCAACGGCCAACCGTGGCAGCATGCGCCGGGTGCGTCTTGTCGCGCGAACTGGGAAACAACCAGCGGTCTGGATCATCGCCACCCCGGTAGAGGCGGACATGCTCGGCGAGGATCTTCACCAGTCCCTCCGGCGCGAAGATGGTGCGCTCAGATCCGTACTTCGGCCCGCGGACCTCCATTCGACCGTCGTCGGTCCACTGCACCTGCCGGCGCACATGGATCTCCTTGCGGATGAAATCGACGTCGGAGACCTTCAGGGCTGACGCTTCACCGCGCCGCAGGCCAGCGAACCCACACACGGCGATGAACGCCCCATACTCAGGCTCGATATCGGCTGTCGCCCGGATGGCCGCCCCAACCTCCTGGGCGGTCGGGATGCTCATCGCCGACTCACTCTTGCGGACTCTCGGCAGCTTCACCGTCACGGTCACGTCGCGGGGCGCTGCTTTGTCCTGAACTGCGGCACGAATGACACTGCGCACGTTGGCGAACCGGGTGCGGATCGTCGTTGCCTCCAGGCCGCGGTCCTGCATCCGCTTCACCCACTCCTCGACGTGCGACATCCGCAGATCGTTGAAGGCGACGTTGCTGAAGGTCACGCTGTTGGCGGCGAGATCCATCGCGTGCTGCGTCCCGGACACCCAGACCTGGCGCGCTGACCACGCCTTGTAGAACGAGGCGAAGGTGATCTTGCCGCGCTGCGGGTCGATGTAGGACCCGGTGGCGAACGCCGCAGTGATCTCATCAAGCCACGCCTGCGCGTCCGTCTTACGGGTGAAGCTCTTCGCGTGTTCCTTGCTGTTGTCGTCGACATACCGCGCCCGCCAACGTTTCCCGACACCATGAGTCTTGCTCTGAACCAACGTTCCGAGCTTGCCGTGAGACTTCTCCGCGCATGGCTCACCGTCGCCGGCGCGGTGCCAGCGGTCCTCGACACCAGAACGGCGGTTACGCGTCTGGGTCATCATTTGGGTCGTCACGATGGGCAAATCGCCGTTTTGAGCCGTTTCCGTCGTCAATGTCGTTCAGAATCAGGCCGCTATCTCGGGCGTCGGATTGGAGCATCGAGAGCGACTCCTGACATTCGATCATCATGCGACGGAATGTCTGCGCGTGTTGATCATTGCGGCCCAGTTCGTCCTTCATGCTCCGAATGGAGTACCTGAGCGACTCTTTCACGTCCTCCAACCGCTGCGCCAGGTAGATCGGGTAGTTGGCCTGTCGATATTCGCTGTGCACGTCGGGAGTCAGCGGTGATTCTCCCGAAAACCATTGCAGGGCATGGTCTGCCGCAGTTCGGAGCGAGGGTAGTAGTTCGACAGGTCCGTCTATCAGGTCGGCTCCGAAAATCAGCATGGCTGGCGATGTTTTGAGTGCGACCGCGATCACAGTTATCTCGTCGATAGTTGGCGTCCGCTCCCCGGCCTCGATCTTGCTCAGCGCAACCCGGTGGATCGGCACCTCAAGTTCCGCGCATCGGGCAGCCAGCTTGTGCAGGCTCAAGCCGGAAGCCTCGCGCGCCTTCTGCATCCCCGCACCCGTCCAGAGGCTCCACGTCGCATGGTCGTCCATGGCGACCAGTTTTCCACATGGTGGTTGCGTTGGCTGCCCATGTCCATTATGGTCGTGATTGGCGACCAATTATTGGCCATGGTGGACGCCTAATGCGACTAAGAGAGGTTGGTATGGCCGAATACATGAGCACCGCTGCGGTCGCCGAGGCGACTGGCATCAACGTGAACACACTGCGGTACTGGCGCAGCACAAACCAGGGTCCGCCGTCGTTCTCCCTGGGAAGAAAGGTCGTCTACCGGCGATCCGAGCTTGAGAACTGGATCGCCGAGCAGGAGCAAGTCACCAAACGCGGCGGCGGGGATGCGGCCTAGAGATGCGCGTCTACCCCGAGCACGAGGACTTGGGCCTGTGGCCCGAGGGGGACCAGACAGAGGATCTGGTGTCCGCCACAAGAAATGCCCCCGGTCGGTGCGCCAACACCGCCGAGGGCCGGAACACCCATCGCTACATCACCAGCAGAAACGAGGTTCAACCATGACTGTACCCATAACCCGGCTGGCCCCGCAGATCGACGGGCGGCTGGCCGCCGCGTTCTGCCACGCTAACCAGGCCGCCAAGGAATTGGCGGACGCCCTCACTGAGTTGCCTGACGACACGCCTCTGCCCGCGGCAATCGACATCGTGACCGCCAAGGCGCACCTCCGTGCCGCGCAGCGCCTGATCGATCGGGTCGCCCAGCGGATCACCGCCGAGGCGGTGGCACTGTGAGCGCCTACGCCATCCCCCTGCCGCCCGGTGCCGATCCCGGCCACGTCGATGACTGGGAGATCGTGGATGGCTGCCCGATTCGGATGGTCTGGTCGGAGAAGCCGAATGGTCTATCTGAGGACCTGGCTCCCCGTGCGGTCTGTGCGCAGCTCGGCGACGGACGAGTGACAGTCGAGAACGATCCGCCGGAGGTCTACTTCGCCGACACCAGCATGTCCGCCGATGACGCGCGCAAGGTGGCGGCGGCCCTGATCGAGGTCGCGGACCTCGCAGACCTGTGGGCAGGCCAGCGATGACCGCCGACTCTCTGTCGACAACGATGCGGGACGCGGCAGCAACCCTTGCCAGGGCTTCGGCTACGGCAGAGGTGACTCTCGCCAACGGTTGGCCCTGCGCCCCATGGTGTCTTGAAGGCGACGGCCACCCGAGGGAGTCTCACCGCGTAGATCAGCGGTGCCAGGGGCGGCTCTACTCGGTCGGGTGCAGTCTTGAAGAGGCTGCACCGGCATCCCACAAGGAACTCGACATCGACGTCGATCCGCATATCAGTGCCTACGCCTGCGGTCGCTACTACCGGCTGCCATACGTGGCGCTGTACGTATACCGGGAGAGCAGCAGGCAGTTCTGGAGCGTCGACACGGAGTTCAAGCTGACGCCGGCCGAAGCCGTCGCCATGGCCAAGAACCTGTTGACGGTGGTCGCCGAGATCCAGGGCGGTGCGTGATGGCCGCCAAGGTGGCTCGCTGCGAACGGTGCGGGAGACGGCTGCGGAACCTCGGCGCCGGTGACGGTTGGAACGTGCGCGCCGAGCGCGGCGTCATCCTAGGCCTGATTTGTCCCGGCTGCCAGACCGCCGGGGAGAACGCAGAGGCCCTGATCAATGAGGCCACGCTGGACTACGCCAACGATCAGTACGGGCGGGTAATCGCCCGGCCTAAGGGCGGGTGGTCGCATTGACCAGCCACGTTGCCAAGGCCGACACGGCGAAGGGAGCCGGCCCACTGCGGGCCGGTATCCCCGACCAGCTTCCGGAATGGCGGTTGGCGATGCGCTGCCGCGGGTGCGGCCGTTGGCTGACCGACCCTGCCAGCGTCCGCGACGGCATCGGAAAGACCTGTGCGGCCCGGGAAGCCGGATGACCGGCAGTCGCCAGGTCACGTACCTGACCGTCTACGACCTGGTGGCGCCGCTGCTGGGGGAACCGGGCCTTGTGCCCGGAACCCCCGCATGGATGCACCTCGACGACGCCAACCCCGCCAAATGGAGTGCCTTGCTGTGGGCGGCCGTCTGGTGGGCGCTCGAGCAGGACACCCGTCAAGAGGCCGCTGCCGACGCCTCGAAAGCCATTGCCCGAATCGAGGACTGGCCCGCCGTTGCCCGCTGCATCCGGCGCGGCCGCGGCGGCGCATGCATACCCAGGAGGACAGCTTGACCGACCGAGTGCCGGATCAGAACAACAACCACCGAATCCGAATCAACCTGCGCCCTATGTCCACCGTCATCGACGACGTACCGACATTGGCGTGGGAACCGAAACCGGGATACCCAGGAATCGCGGTCGGAACCCTGGTGATCTTCGGCGGCCGTCCCGCCGCTGGAAAGTCCACGACAGCCAGATGGTTCGGCGCGGAAGCTACGAACGGAACCCTTCCCGGAGCGTGGTACGGCACCCCGGTCAGCGTCGCATGGATCGGCACCGAAGAGTCCGAGGTGTACATGATGAAGCCCGGACTACGGGCCGCAGGCGCCGATATGGACAAGGTGGTCATTCCAGAAGTCCAATTCGAATCCGAGGACGGCACCGATACCGTGTCGATCCTGCGCCACCTGAACATGCAGGCGCTGGCCGACGAGTTCAAGGCGCACGGCATCAAGGTGGTGGTTCTCGACCCGCTGATGTCCGTCGTGGGATCGGCCACCGACGTGAACCGCTCCAATGAGGTACGTGCTCGCTTGGAGCCGTGGGTCAAGCTGGCTGAAGCCATCGACGGTGTAGTGATCGGTATCGCGCACCTGAAGAAGTCCTTCACCGGAGACGTGGTGGCCGCCCTCAATGGGTCCAGTGCTTTCGGTGAAGTGGCCCGTTCGATTTTCGGATTCGCCAAGGACGACAACGCCGAAGACGGAACTCGGCTGATGACTCACGCCAAGAGCAGCATTGGCCCCGAGGGACTGTCGTACACCTACACGTTGGAACCGGTGGAGGTAACCACCGATAGCGGAAAGACTGCGGCCGTCAGCCGCTTCGTCCTCGGTGAGGAAACCGACCGCACCGTCTCCGACGCCCTCCGCGACGCAGCGGCCGGCGGGCCAGCGGCGAGCCCCACGGACAAGCCGGTCACCGACAAGGCCGCCATGCTGGTGCAGATCCTGACCGGACCCAACGGCGCACTGCTGGAAGTCACCAAGGACGCCGCGGTAGCTCAGATGGCCGAAGCCGGATACAGCGCCGATCAGACCCGTCGAGCCCGCGAGGAACTGGCCAAGCGATGCCGCATCGGCAAGCCGTTCCGCAAGGAAAACGGCGGCCCGTACTACTGGCAGTTGCTTCCGTTCGTCGAACAGGATGGCCACCAGGAAGGCGCCCAGACAATGAGAGGCTTGCCATCCTGCCATCCAGCCTCTGATCAGGGTGTTTCTGATGCCATCCCGGGTCTGGATGGCAAGGATGGCAGGTTGGCAGATTCCCCCCGCGCGAGGGATGCCAACCGAACCGCAACTGTCACTGACTTGGATTCCCGCAGGTCGCCAGATTCCGACCGCCCTAAGCTTTCCTGCCCGGACTGGCTCGCCCAGTACATCGACGACCTCCGCGCCGCCGGCGAAACCGAGGTCACATCGTTTGCTGTGCACGCTGCCGGACGTGCCAACGGCTACGGGGCACCGAACGTATCCACCTACATCCAGCGCAGCCCCGAACTGAGCTTCGTGCGCCGCATCGGCCAGTCCACCGTCTATGCCATCGCTCCCGCAGAGGCCACTTCATGAACGCCACCCGGAATGGGAAGCGGTTCTTTTGGAGCTGGCTCTTGGCCTCGGCGGCGGTGTCGATCAGCGGGGTCATCGTGCACGCACTGCTCGGCGACGCACGCGTACCCGTCCTCGCCTCAGCCGTCGCCACGGTCATAGTCCTGGTCCAGTTGTGCGCCATCCACGGCGTGCACCTCCTCGTTGAAGCCCGAATCGGCGGCGCTGCACATCGTTGCGCACTGGCCGCCGCGGCACTGCTCGCCACCGGCGCATTCGTACTCAACTTCGCAGCGCTTCGCGACCTCGTGATGACGTGGGCCGGTATCGCGCCAAGCTTGGCGTGGATCGCGCCCGCTGTCGTCGACTTGGGCATGAGCGTCAGCACCCTCGCGCTCTTTGCCCTCACCGCCAGCCGCCCCGCACAGCAGGTGCACAACGCCACGCACGCCGCCGTGCACTCTGCTGAGCCTCCGGCGTGCGCTGATGCGCACCTGGCCGTCGCACATCGCATCGTGGACCGAGGCGTCGTGCGGATCTCCCCCGAACGAGTCGCGCAGGTGCTCGCTGAACACTCGGCCGGCGCGGCACCCAGCATGATCGCCCGCCGTCTCGGCGTCGGATATTCCACCGTCACCAGAATCCTCGACCACCACCAGAGCGGGGCAGTGGCGTGAGCGCCGGCCATGTCGTCCTAGCCGCCTATCGGGACACGGGAGCGTGGGACGTCCCCTGCCCTCACTGCGAAGCAGACCCCGGCGCACCGTGCACCAAGGCCGATGGGCGGGTCTCCCGAGTGCCCTGCGTCGGCAGGCTCGCCACTGCGGACCTAGCGCCCACAACGGTCGACTTCAGCGAACCCCGACACACCCCACGGGAGGCCTCGTGACTGCCGCGGCCTCAGAGGATCGGATTCCGAATCGCACCCTTGACGCCGATGGCACCCTGCAACTCCTCACCGCTGCGTTGGCCGGCACCCCACGCCTGCCCGGCGCCAAATGCCGGACACTGTTCGCCGCGTTCGATCCCGCCGACAAGGGCGAGCCGCACGAGGAGGTCGCGTACCGGCACACGGTCGCCTTGTCGCTCTGTCGTACCTGTCCAGCCTTAGCCAGTTGCGCCGCGTGGGTCGAAGCCCACCCGCCTACCCGAAGGCCCCGCGGCGTGATCGCTGGCCAGGTATTCGAGTGATCACCCGAAATCGCAAGTAAAACAACAACGAAGGGAACAAAAATGGCAACGAATCCTGAGGTCGCCGAGCAGTTCGACGCCGCCCGCGACGCGATCGCCCTACTCGACGCGTCCCTGCGCAGCGACCCGGCAGCCGGACAGCTTCTGATGCGGCAATGGACCGACCGCGGCGAAGTCCTCCTGGGACAACTGCTCGCGATCACGACGAACCTGTGCCGCAATGTCGCCTCCTTGACCGGCAACCAACCGTCCCAGGTTGTCGAAACGCTTCGGCGTGCAACTGCGGACGCGGAAAGTGCGCTCGGCGGGTAAGGCCGAGGCGACGCGGATGGAGCTGGACGCCAATGAGGTACAGGCGGGCTATTACTGTCTGGCCCAGTTCGTGCGGCAACGCGCCATTGCTGGCCGTGGGTGCCCTCCCGCTGTGACGGCCTTGTATCGGCGCCTTGACATCGCCATCCGTGCCCACGACCGCAACCTGCAGACTGCAGCTTTGTCCGAGTCGAGACATGAAAATAGCAGTGGCGCAGAACAATCAGAGTCATGGATAACAGCTGCCCAAGCCGGCGCACTGCTAGGTCTGTCGAACAGGCATGTGCGGCGCCTCGCCGCGGATCTCGACGGGCAGTGCATCGGTGGTCGCTGGTTGTTCGATCGGAACACGGTTCAGGAGTATGCCCGTGAGCGACTACAACGGCATTCTCACGCCGGAGGTTGAGCAGCTTCTCGCTGACCTTCCCGACGACGAGTGGATGGCACTGATCGCCCGCGTCCGGCCACCCGAGCCCGCAATGCAGGGAGGCCACCGATGAGCACCATTACCTTCCCCAAAATCAGCGAAGGTGGGGTACCTGATCCTGTCCAGAATCCGATCTCGGCCTATATGTGGGCGGACGCGAAACGTAATGCGAAGGATGCGGAGTCGCGTGCTCGTCCTTTGATCCGGCTGTGGGACAAGGACATGAAGTTCATCGGCCGCATCGGCGGTGAAAAATCGGTCGACATTGAGACCAGGTTGCATGACACGGGTACCGGGTCGATTGTGTTGCGGGGTTCGGATTGGATCAACAAGTTCCTGCGCACTGATGTTCGGTCGAACGATGACCTGAACATCACGGTTGATCCGTATCCGAACAATCGGAACTGGCGGTGGCGGTGGGGCGGCAAAGTCACCGCGGTTCGTAACGTTCGGACTGAAAAAGGGTTGCATGAGCTGCATTTCGATGTGGCGGAGAACCGGGAGCACTGGAAGCACCTGTATTTCGCGGCGACGCCGTGGTGTGCACCGGAATTTCAGCCACTGAAGGCATGGGTGCTACCGGGGAACACGCGCACGATTGTGGCGGTGACCGGGTTCGTCAACCTCGCCCGGATCTTCTACCCACCCTTGGGTGTAATCGACAATTTCGTCAACCCCGGTGCATGGCTGAAACCACTGACTGATGGCCGACTTTGGTCCCCGTTGGGGTGGCCAATCCAAATGCAATTCGTGAATCCACTCACCGACATCAGCCGATTCTCGGTGTTGGCGTCACGCTGGTCCTCAGCCCACGACACCACCGAAGGCATGCTCAAGGACGCGGGCTGCAACGTCCGCGCCTACACCTGGCTCACCGAAGACGAAGACTCACCACACCCCGAACTCGCTGCCCTGATCGGCCAAGAGGCAGCGCGGCCATCCCGGAACTGCATCGTCCTCGCCGTCGAGGACCAGTCTGGGGTTGTGGGGTTGACGGGCACCGCGATCGACGGGGCCGTGAACCTGGTTGCGGCGACAGCAGACGATCTGATCTCGGAGATTCTGTACGAGTTCCGTGACGCCGACGCCATCGACCCCCGCACCGGGAAGAACGTCCCCCCGTATGTCCGGGATTTCCTTGGTATCGCTCCGATCAAACCGTCGATCGTGTTCCGAGACTCGTTGGATCAGTCGCCGATCAAGTCGTCCGAGCGGGCGATCTTCAAGAGCAAGGCGAAGTCGATCCTGGCTGGCGGCAAGAGTCCTGGTTGGGTAAACCAGCTCCAAACATTCGGAATCAAATACGGACTCAGCTTCATTCAGGTAACGCAAGCAGGCGTCTACGCGTTTGGTACGGGCGGAGCAACCGGCCCAGCCCCGATCGGGTCCGGCATCGAAGAGTCCTACCAGGGGCAGTTCGACAACATGCTGTTGGCGTTCATGCGGAACACGGACCCGATGCGGGAGATCGCAGCCGGGGACATGGGCTATTTGGAATATTTCACTCAGGAGGGTGGCGGTACCGCCTACACCATCAGCTCCGCACTCACACTGCGGCAGGGGCATTGGAAAACCCGCCCCTACCAGTCATTCAAAGTCTCGATCTGGAACCGCCGCCTCTACCAGGTCTACTACGACTTTGATCTTGGGACGCGGGCACTGTTCGAGATCGACGGCCTGCTCTACACCGACCAATTCACTGCCATAAGAATGCATTACGACGAATCAACCCCGAAGACTTTCGAGGTGACGATCGGTACCGGGTCGGAGCAGGAAAACCCCATGGGCCAAGCAGTCCGCACACTACAAACTATGTGGTCCGCAATCGGCACACTGTTCGGCTCCAACGACTTGTTTTAGCCGGAATGGACAAGGGTGTCGGGGCACAGTTCACGTTGCGCAGCATTCACCCACGCCCAGCCATCACCGAGTTTCATGTAAGACTCGGCGACCACATGCGTTGGCGTACCAGTCTTGATCATCGTGCAGATCTGGTAGCCGTTCGCCAGCCGACCCGCATCGGTCGTGTACATGGAGATGTAGTTGCGCGGCGGAATTTGGTCCAAAAAAGCCTGGTCATCCGCCTGAGCCACCCCAGACGGTCCCAGCAACAACCCCATCGACGCCACGCCGAGACCCGCTGCCCACGTAACGCGCTTCAACACACCAATCCTTGCCACTCACAACAAGTACCACCTAACAGACCACCCCCGCAGGTCTTCACATCTATCAGGAGCTGGGCTGATGAATCCCGCCGACAACTGGGCTGAGCGCATCGCCCGCCACATCAACCCCGACGGCACAGTCTCCGTGCCGCCGCGCATCGCGTACTGGCTGGAATCCCAAGCCGGACTCACAGCCGACCGCCGCATCGGGCTACGCATGACCGACCCCGAAGCCTACGAAGCATTGGCGGCGCTCCATATCGTCGCCCTCAGCCACGGTTCCGCTTCCGGAACCAAACCGGCAGAGGCACAAGACGAATCGGCAGACTTAACCCAGTGGATCACAACTCAACAAGCCGCGGCCCAGCTCGGCATCACCACCCGCGCCATCCGTAAACGATGCACCGCCGGACAACTCCAAGCCACCCGCCACGGAAACCGCTGGCTCATCCAAACAGCACAACTCAACAGCCACAAACTGACCGCCTGAACGGAGACTGCACATGCAACTCAACGAAGCCATAACCCAAATGGCAGAACTACGCAAAGCCCTTCAGAACGACATCAACACCATCTGCGAGAACACCAGGTACTCCACCGCCGGCCAAGTCCACGAGGTAGCCAAAGCCATCGCCGCCGCCAACCAGGAAGCCGTCGAACTACGCGACGTATTCATCGCCGGCAACGACACCGCCCAACGTCAACTCAGCCGCAAACTCTTCGGCATCGGCCCCGCCGCCAACCCCTCCACCGTCATCGCCTACCGCGACGCAACCGACCGCGCCACCCAAATCACAGATCCCGGCCAACTGGCCTCGGCGCTCACCCGCGCCATCGACATGGGTGACACCAGCATGGCCAGCGCCATTGCCGCTCGCGCCCAGACCCTCGGCGCCAACGACATCGTCGCTACCTATGCCACCAGCACCGGCCAAACCGACACCTACAACGAGCTGCAGGCCATACCCACCGGCCGCAACATCAACACTGCCACCGCGGTCGTATTCAGTGTCGGAAGCCTCAGCCTTCCGCCCGACGTCGCACAGGAGATTTACCCCTCCGGGATGGGCGACACCCGACAGCTGGAGAAGCTCGCTGCCACGCCGCCCGAAGCACCCACCAAGCCCAGCAGCGGCCCGACCCGCGCCTACATCTAGACCACCACCAGCCGCCCGACACACGGGGCGGCGGGGGGCGGAAAGGCGTGGCCGGTGCCCGAACCTCGGAAGCCAGGCACCGGCCACGCACCCCACAACCCACAGCGGGGAAGGCCATCCACTAATGACCGTCTACGTCATCACCGGGCCACCGGCAGCCGGCAAAAGCGCCTGGGTCCGAGAACACGCCCAACCCGGACGAGACATCACCATCGACTACGACACCCTCGCCAACGCCCTCACCGCACAACCCGCCGACAACCACTCCCACGGTCAGCACACCCACGAACTCACGCTGACCGTCAGACGCACAGCCATCCAAGGCGCCCTCAAGCTCGCCACAATGCTGCCGATCAACGTCTTCATCATCGACAGCTACCTCTCACCCACAGCCGTGGCCCAGTACGAAGAGATCGGTGCCACGCTCCTCACCCTCGACCCCGGCAAGACCGTGGTCATGGACCGCTGCCGAGAGACCAACCGGCCCAACCACGCCATCACCGCGGCAGAACGCTGGTACCAACGATAATGACAAGTGCAGCTAATGAGTTTGCTGAAAGGGCCACGACAGTTAACTGGCCGGGCGAGGGCTGGCGTCACCCTGACCTGCGACGATGCAGACCGCAAGGCTCTGACCTGCGTATACCCTGGGGGACTACCCCTCCGACCTCCCACGACGCCGCTCGCGGTATAGGCATTAACTCCCCCCGCGATCTGAACGTATGCCGATGTTGAGGCAAAAATGTTTGCTGGAATGGCTGGAAAGTTTGCTGTAGGAGGTAGCTGTGGCTGAGGTTCATCGTGCGCCGGCTGGTTTGCGGGCGCGGGGTAAGCGCTTGTGGTCGTCGGTGACTGCGGATTTTGAGCTGGATGAGCATGAGTTGGCGTTGTTGGAGGATGCTGCTCGGACGGCGGACTTGATCGCGCAGTTGCAGGAGCGTATCGACCGCGATGGGGTGATGACTGAGGCGTATGGGGGCCGTGCGCATCCGTGCTTGGGGGAGGTTCGGCAGCAGCGGCTTGCTTTGGCGCGGTTGTTGGTGGCGTTGCGTGTGCCTTCGGGCGAGGAGTCCGACGAGGACGATGATGAGCCGGTGCGCCGGTCTGGTCGGCCGCAGCGTCGTGGGATGCGTGGGATTTATGCGGTGGGGAATCCGTGAGGCGGCGGCGTACGGCTGATTGGGAGCCGGATTTCGTGGCCGTGTGTTCGCAGGTTCCGGATGCGATCGCTGTCAACGATGCCCGGGGCAATCTGATCGGTTTCGATGAGTCGGCTGCGCATGAGTATGAGGCGGCCCAGTTGGGCGAGGTCTGCGGGGATGAGTGTAGGGCCGCTGGACACCTGGTCTTGCTGTAGGTGGGCTTCAGTGGCGCCGGTCGCTATATCGGCCAGACTGTAGGTCTTCAAGGTGTGGTCGGTCCCAACCGCGGCGCCCGGTTGATCTAGGTTCCTTTGCGCGCAGCCCGGACCATCTGCCGAACTCCCTGATCGTCAGGCGTCAGGCCCATCTTCTTCAGCTGATCCTTCACGCTACGAATGGCGTCAGCCTCAGATCCGCCACTAGGGATCTCTACTCCCGATGCCACGCGCTTCTCCAAGTCACGTTGAAGCTGCCGCATACCAGCCTCATTGATCTTGAACTCCACCTTCGCCGCCCTTCCTCCGGGGCCAGGGGGGTTCCCCGGCATTACGGGAAACGTAGACCCACACACCGACAAGCCATGAACGCCTGGCGAGGAGCCAGACTTCACTCTGAAGAGTTCAGTCGAGGTGCTCGGCCAGCCAGACAGCGAGTCGGAACACATCGATCTGATGTTTCACAAGGCTGAGCACCATCTCGCCAGCCTGAACGGGATGAATGCGAGTGTGATCCAGGGGCGCACCGTTGAGGCTCAGCAGCTCGACGCACGCCATCCATCCCGTCCGCTTGTTGCCGTCCTGGAAGGGGTGATTGAACGCGATGCCGCGCAACAGGATCGCGGCTTTCTCAACCAAGGTTGGATGGAGGTCTTTCCCATCCCAGGTCGCGAACGGTTGCTCCACAGCTGATTCAAGAGCCGGTCGGTCAATGAGAGCGTGACCGAAACCAGTCACGCTCTCATTGATGTGGATGATGGCCTCGCAGTCGAGGCGTCTGGTCACCGGGTAGCCAACCAGTCCAACGTCTCGCGCCAGACTTTGGTCTGTGTGGCGGTCTCGTCCCGCACTTCATTCGCATCAACGTACTTGGATCGGGACTGCGGCCGCTCCGGTGTCGGCAGTCCGTTCAGGCTCTGCACGGTGTAGAAAGACCGCATCGAGCCTTGAGTGATCTCAGCCCAGCTATGCGCACCGGGCGGCTTGTCACCACGCGCACGTTGCCAAGGCAGTTCCTTGTGCGTCTGATCGACGAGTTGATCGAAGCTCATGTGACCGTAGAAGGCCATGACAGCATCAACGATCGATTTTTCCTCGTCAGTCAGGGCGTCGGGGTCGCCGGCAGGTATCTCGGATACGCGCCACTGCCTGTGGTGTGCGGAGTACAGGCGGCGGACTACCGGGCCGTCTTTCCATGCCTCGATCGGCTCATAGAAGGCTGGCCGCCCGTCCCACGCGAGGCTCCACGCCTGGGTGTAGTAGACGAGCTTCTGCACGGTGCGAGTGATCGGGGCGTCTTCCCCGCCATCTGCCATGACACGGAGGATGTACGCCGCAACGTCAAGCGAAGTCGCCATGGTCATCCTCCCTGTCACAAGTAGTATTGCGCCAATTATCTGATAAACGCCGTAACTGCGCAGGACGTTCCTGCTAGACCAGGCTACCGACATCCGCTCTGATGCCATCGCCCCAGGCGAGATGTTACGTGCGCATAAGTTTTTAGCATCCATCGGCGACAACCAGCGCGGCAAATCTGCTGGCATGGCCTGATCGCTCATACCGGCGATCACAAATCCCCAGGCCAAAGCGCCGTCATGCGTCTAGCGGTCGAACCCCGCCCGCCCGCAGTTTCTGCACTGCGGAGTCTGCTCCTCCCCCTATCAATCCGTCTCATTGCGGTGGACAGTAAAGCGGTAGATATATGCCGGTGACTTCTCGCTGTCGCTAAGCACGTAGGCGGCTTCATGCCCGACGAGCCCGCGCCTAACTAGAGCCTCAACGGACTTGCGGAAACGGCCATTCAGCACCACCGTTCCCTCTCGTTCTACGCGCTGCAGCAGTTGCTGCTGGGTCTCTGTCAACGGGGGCATCGTCTCGACAATCTCCTTTGGCTCGGCGCACATCGGCGTGTACAAACTCGGTAGTGGTTCAACCTTCGGCGGCGGAGCAGCCGGCGCGGCGCGACGGGGGCCTTGGATGTTGGGGTTGCCAGCGGCGCCGTACCTCTGGCGATACAGCCACCCGCGACGCGTCAAGCCGCCTGGGTAGCGTTCGGGCTCCGCTGGCTGTGGTGAGTTTCTGTGGCGGGTAATCAAATCTTCGATGTCTTCGTGGGTCATCCGCCAAGCTCGGCCGATCTTGTAGCCGCGGACCTTGCCGCTCCTTAGGCGCTCGGCGAGCCAACGTTCACCGCTAGCCATCTCCGGAAGGACCAACGCAGCAACTTCAGCCAGACTGTAGGTCTTGAACGGGGCAGCGGCTCCGCTTTCAGGAGTAGGGCATTCCGGGTGTTCATCCATGGTGGTGGATTCTGCTGGGCTGTGAGCACCTGGCAGTGGGCGGGCCGGGCGCGAATCGCGGGCACTGTGGCGAAGGGGCGGTCCTGCAACGGGGCGGGCTGCCTCCCCGCCCTTCGGTAGACTTGTTGTTGCGGGTGCGCCCCTCTGTTTCACAGCGGCATTGCGGCCCGCTTTCTCGTCGTTAGACTGGATCATGCGGGACGTCCCCCCGTTTCACGGGGTGCGGCGTCCCGCACTTCATTGGACCGGGACGCCCGTCGGTGGCAGGCACTACCGTCGGTGACCATGACGACCTACGACGGCCTGGAGCACTTCACGCGGTGCATCCTCGACCGCTACCAGCCGGTCATGGAGGACGACGCGTACTGGGCGGCGTGCGACGCACTTGCCGCTGGGGAGCTGGAGATCGCCGCCGTCACAGCTGTGGAGATGGCGCCGGTGACGGCCGCGGAGCTGGACACGTTGGAGGTCCTGGCGGAGCACTTCGATCATGTCGATGGCCCGATCGCCCGTCATGTGGTCACGGCCGTCCGGGAGCGTATACGCGCTGGCATCGGCTTGTGCTGAGGGTGGGACTCGAACCCACATGCACCGCATTTTGAGTGCGGCGGCTTTGCCTATTTGCCTACCCCAGCGTGTGCTTGGGGTGGGATTCGAACCCGCAACCGCCGGCTTTTAAGGCCGGTCGCTCTGCCAGTTGGCGTACCCAAGCACGAGTTACCGCGACAATCGCGCGGTCAACAACTCCGAGTGCTGGGTGGACATGGCCATCACCATACCGATCGGCACCGACAAGGGACCAGACGACCCCCTGCGTCCGCAGTGCGTCCGCAGCAGCTCCAGCGCACCCCGTTTGCCGCCAACTCAACAAACCTCGCTGACCTGTGCTAATCCGAACTATCAATGACAGTCAACGTTGCTAAACGCGCAGGAAACAGTTCGCGGTCAACCCGTTCAAGCCCTGGTCGGTCAGCTGAACAGGCTCCACAGGCCGGACCAGAAGTCGCCCAACAGGTCGGCTCCGGCGGCACCGGACCAGGCCTGGCCCTGGGGTGCGAAGTCCAGTGCATAGTCGCCGACGGCGCTCGCGACATTGTTGCTACTGCCGTCCCAACCGGCATAGGCAACGGAGTGCGCGCCTTCGGCCGTGGCGGTGTTGAAGTTGCTGTCGTACACGCCGAGCTCGGCAGAGGCACCCGCGCTGGCGACGGCGTAGTCGCCGACGGCACTCGCCGCGTTTCCATCGCCGTAGACCGCCGAGGCGCTGGCGTGGTCGCCCACCGCCCAGGCGTAGTTGAACGATCCGTTGTCCCCGGCCTCGGCGAAGCTGTCCGACCCTTGGGCGGCGGCGAAGTTGAAGAAGCCGTTGGTGGCGTAGGCGTCGGCGCCGTCGCCGTAGGAGATGGCGATGTTGCCGAAGCTCGACTCCGCCGTCGCGGTGCCCAAAGTCAACACGTCCAACCCGCTGATGGAGATCGCGATGTTGGAGAAGTCGGCGGGCAGGGTCGGCAGCGTCGCGGCCGCCGAACCCACCACGGCGGCGTCGCTGAAGTCCGCTGCCGCAAAAGCTGCGGCGACTCCCAGCGCGCCGGCCCCGCCATCAGCGGAGGGCGTGCCGGCGTGGGCGACCCCCGTGCCCAACGCGGCTCCGACTCCCAATCCCAGTGCCAGCATTCCGAGGCTGCCGACATAGCGCAGATTTCCTATGTTCGTGCCTTTCCTGGAATGTGCGGGTGGCTAGAACTCGGACTCTAGAACAGGTTCCACAGCCCGGACCAGAAATCGGCGCCGCCGCCATCGAGGAGGTTGGCGCCCGCGTCGGCAGGGTTGTACGGATTACCTTCCGGGGCGTAGTCCTGGACGTAGTCGCCGATGGCGCTGGCCTCGCTGTTGCTGCTTCCGTCCCAGCCCGCGTAGGCGAGGGCGTGCAGGCCCTCGGCGGTTGCGGTGTTGTAGTGGCTGTCGTAGACGCCTCAGACCACGGAGGCGCCCGCGGTGGCCACGGCGTAGTCGCCGGTGGCGGTGGCCACGTTGCCGTTGCCCCAGGCCGCGGTGGCGCTGGCGTGGTCGCCGAGCGCGGTGGCGTAGTTGAAGGAACCGGTGTCCCCGACCACGGCGATGCTGTGTGAGCCCTGGGCCGAGGCGTAGTTGAAGAACCCGCTCATCGCGTTGGCGTTCGCGTAGTCGCCGTAAGCGATGGCGATGTTGCCGAAACTCGAGTCCGCTGATGCGGTGCCCAGGCTCAGCAGGTCGATCCCGCTGATCGAGACGGCGAAGTTGCCGAAGTCCGTCGGCAGCGTCGGCAAGGTCGCCGCAGCCGTACCCACCGCGTTGGCGGCGTCACTGAAGTCGGCTGCCGCCAGCGCCCCAAAGACGCCTAGCGCTCCGGCGCCGCCGTCAGCGGAGTTCGTGCCGGCGGACGCCACTTCCGAAGCCGCCATAGCGGCTCCGATGCCCAACCCCACAGCCAACACTCCCAGGCTGCTCACACGTTTGCTGTTCCCCATTGCTCGACCTCCCCTGCTGGTCACCGCCCCTAGCGGCTGGTGGTAGGCCTGAGAGTAGGGCCGCACACCGTTGCGGCGATACAGGGTTTCCCCTGGACTTTCTGAAACTATTTCTAGGTGCAGGGGTTTGCCCAGGGGCGCGTCGGCGGGTCCCTGCGGCGCAGGCTCATAGCTGACCCATAGCCAAGGCCTAGCGGTGCCTGGTGTTTACCCAGGCAGGATCGCTGCATGACCGAAACACCTGACATCACCACCACCCCGCCCGCACCGCCGGGAGAGCCCAAGCCCTACTGGCTCTACCGGTTCGCCGCCTGGGTCGTCATCGTCGCCGGGATCGTCTTCATCGTGTCGTCGATCTTCTTCGCCGGCGTCTGGGCCAGTCACGGCGGCTTCCGAGGGCAGCACTGCCTTGGACACCACGGACACCACGGCCAGCACGCGATGTTCCACAAAGCCCACCACCGCGGACCCGGGCCCATGTGGCCGGGACCAGACCGGTCGGGACCCGAGGACCTACCCCCCTCGGTCACGACTCAGGCCCCGCCGCCCACACCGGGCCGGTAGCCTGGCAGCTCACGAACACCGGCCGTCGCCCTGGAGAGAAGGGGCGACGGCCGGCGACGTTCTGCGGCATGATGGATCGGTATGAGCGAGCCGCCAATCAATCCCCCTCCGTCTCTGCCTTCTCTTTCATCGCCGCCACCGCCCAACCGGCTCTACCAGGCCGCGGCGTGGGTGGTGATCGTCGCCGGAACCGTCTTCGTCGCTGCCGTCATCTTCGGCACCGGTGCCTACCTCAGCGGTGGCGGTTGGTACGGGCACCATCGCGGTCCGTGCATGATGCACCACGGTCCCATGATGGGTCCCGGCTTCGGTCCTGCCGGGCCCGGCTTCGGCCCCGGTGAGGAACCGGAATGGCCGGGTTTCAGGCCGGCCGGTCCGGGTAATGCTCCTGGTGGTCCCGGCGGTCCCGCCGGAACACCCGCGCCACCTCCGCCGCGACGCTGATTCCGCACGAGCCAGCGCTGCGAAGACACGAGCTCTTGACCGCAAGAGGAGACAGTGAGATGACCGAGCGCTACACCACTACCGATGCCGGGATCCCCGCACCCAGCGACGGCGAGTCGCTGACAGTCGGACCCGATGGCCCACTTCTGCTGCAGGATCACTACCTGATCGAGCAGATGGCGATGTTCAACCGGGAGCGAACCCCCGAACGTCAGCCGCACGCCAAAGGTGGCGGGGCATTCGGCCACTTCGAAGTCACCGCAGACGTCACCAGATACACCAGAGCCGCAGTCTTTGCCCCCGGCGCCAAGACCGAGACCCTGACGAGATTCTCCACCGTCGCCGGCGAGCGGGGTAGCCCCGACACCTGGCGGGACCCCCGCGGCTTCGCGACGAAGTTCTACACCTCCGAGGGCAACTTCGACCTGGTGGGCAACAACACCCCGGTCTTCTTCATGCGTGACCCGCTGAAGTTCCAGCACTTCATCCGCTCCCAGAAGCGCCGCGCGGCGAGCAACCTGCGTGACCACAACATGCAGTGGGATTTCTGGAGTCTCACGCCGGAGTCGGCCCACCAGGTGACCTGGCTGATGGGGGATCGGGGCATTCCGAAATCGTGGCGCCAGATGAACGGCTATTCCAGCCATACCTATAGCTGGATCAATGCGGCCGGTGAGATCTTCTGGGTGAAGTACCACTTCATCAGCGACCAGGGCGTCGATTTCCTCACTCAGGACGAAGCTGACCGGTTGGCCGGGGCGGATGCCGACTATCACCAGCGCGATCTCTACCAGTCGATCGAACGCGGTGAGTTCCCGAGTTGGACGCTCAAGATGCAGATCATGCCGTTCGATGAGGCAAAGACATACCGTTACAACCCCTTTGACCTCACCAAGGTGTGGCCGCATGGCGACTACCCGCTGATCGACGTCGGCAAGCTGACCTTGGATCGCAATGTCAGCGACTATCACAGCGAGATCGAGCAGGCGGCGTTCCAGCCCAACAATATGGTGCCCGGAACCGGTCTGAGCCCGGACAAGATGTTGCTGGCCCGGGGGTTCTCCTACGCCGACGCGCACCGGGCCCGGATCGGCACCAATTACAGCCAATTGCCGGTCAATGCACCGAAGTCCGAGGTGCACAGCTATTCCAAGGACGGTGCCATGCGGTTCGTCAACGCGACGGACCCGGTGTACGCGCCGAACTCGATGGGTGGGCCCAAGGCTGACCCCGCCCGTGCTGCCGAGGTGCGCTGGCATGCCGACGGTGACATGGTGCGCGCCGCCTACACCCTGCGCGAAGACGACGACGACTTCAGTCAGGCCCGAACCCTGGTCCGGGACGTTCTCGATGACGATGCGCGGAAACGGCTGGCCTCCAACATCATCGGGCATGTGTCCGCAGGCGTGACCGAACCGGTGCTCTCGCGGGTGTTCGAATACTGGCGCAACATCGACCCCGATCTGGGCAGCGCGGTGGAGGCCGGGGTGCGAGCTAACCTTGCCTGAAGGCCGGCGAGCCGCCGCAATTCTGTTGCTGGGCATGGGCGCTGCCGGCGCGGCGGCAGTCCCGATCGCTGCAGCGGGACCGTCGGAACCGGGCGTGGTGTCCTACGCGGTGTTGCCCAAGGGTTCAGTGGGCAACATCGTCGGTGCCCCGATGGGTTTCGAGGCCGTTTCGGGCGAACCGTTCCAGGCGTTCTGGGTCGACGACCCGGCATGCAACAACTGGGCCGACATCGGCCTTCCCGAGGTCTTCAATGACGCTGATCTGGCGTCGTTCAACAGCGCCGTCACCCAGACCGCGGCCAATGACCAGGGCCATTTCGTCAAGCAGGCGGTGGGGGTGTTTGCCACGCCAGAGGCCGCCACCGCGGCCTTCCGTCGCGTCGTCGACCGGACGGTCGCCTGTTCGGGACGGACCACCGCGATGCATCTGGACAACGGAGTCACCCAGGTCTGGGAGTTCAGCGGCGGGCCGGCCGCGGCGCACGACGCGGCCTGGACCAAGCAGGAAGCCGGCACCGACCGGCGCTGTTTCAACCAGACCCGACTGCGGGCCAACGTGGTGTTGCAGGCCAAGGTCTGTCAGTCCGGTAACGCCGGACCGGCGGTGAACGTTCTGGCAGGGGCGATGCAGAACTCCCTGGGACAGTGAACTTCGGACTTCTTGTCCTACCTCTCGGGTAGCGTCGGGAAGATCGACGGGCGGAGGGGTTGATATGGGGTTCGCCGCGGCGGCGCAACTGTCCCGCGGAGATGAGTCCTGTCTTGGTGGCCCCGAACTGTCCGGTGCCGCCCAAGCCGCCGACTACATCGCCGAACGCTGTCTCACCGATGCGCCGCACGGCCGTGTCGGCCTGGAAATCGAAGCGCACTGTTTCGACCCGGCCGACCCACACCGCCGCCCCGGGTGGGCGGAGATCGGTGACGTGCTGCGGGCGCTGCCTGCGTTGCCAGGCCGCAGCGTCGTCACCGTCGAACCCGGTGGCGCTGTGGAGCTCTCCGGACCGCCGCTGACGGGTGCCCTTACCGCCATCGAGGCGATGGCCGCCGATCAGGCGGTGTTGCGGGCGACATTCGCCGAAGCCGGACTGGGGCTGGTGCAGCTGGGCGCCGACCCATTGCGGCCAACGCAGCGGATCAATCCCGGCGAACGCTATGCCGCAATGGAACAGTTCTTCGCCGCCAGCCACACCGGTTCGGCGGGCGCGGCCATGATGACCGCCACCGCGTCGGTTCAGCTGAACCTGGACGCCGGTGCCCGGCCGGGCTGGGCGGACCGGGTCCGGCTGGCGCACGCTTTGGGCCCGACGATGGTGGCGATCGCCGCGAATTCCCCACTGCTGTCTGGGGAGTTCTCCGGATGGCGCTCGACCCGGCAACGGGTATGGAGCCGATTGGACTCGGCGCGCTGCGGTCCCGTCCTCGGTCTGGACGGCACCGACCCCGCCACCGACTGGGCGCGCTATGCACTCAAGGCGCCGGTCATGTTGGTGCACACGCCGGAAGCCATTCCGGTCAGCCGCTATGTGCCGTTCGCCGACTGGGCCGACGGGCGGGTGTGCCTTGGCGGCCGCCGTGCCGGTATCGCGGACCTCGACTACCACCTCACCACCTTGTTTCCGCCGGTGCGCCCGCGCGGCTGGCTGGAGATCCGCTACCTCGACAGCGTCGACGACACACTGTGGCCGGCACTGGTGTTCATGCTCACGACCCTGCTCGACGATCCGGTCGCCGCCGGCGGAGCCGCCGAGGCTGTCGAACCCGTCGCGACGGCCTGGGATGTGGCGGCCCGTGTCGGCCTGGCCGAGCCGCGATTGCATACCGCGGCCAGGCGCTGCGTGCGGCTGGTCGCCGAGCGGGCGCCGGCATCCCTGCGTGACGGGATGGACAGGTTGGTGGGCATGGTCGAACGGGGCCGCTGCCCAGCCGACGATGTCGCCGACGAGGCGACCCGGACCGGTGCCGCGGCGATGGTGACGCGATTGGCGCGCAGACTGTCATGACCACCGCCGCAATTCTGGCCCGTGACCTCACCCGGGCGCGCGACCGCACGTTGGCGCTCGTGAATTTCGATGACGTCGAGTTGCACCGCCAGTACGACCCCCTGATGAGCCCACTGGTGTGGGATCTCGCCCATATCGGTCAGCAGGAGGAGCTATGGCTGTTACGCGGGGGCGACCCGGACCGGCCCGGCATGCTGCCCGCCGACGTCGAAGGCCTCTACGACGCCTTCACACACCCCCGGGCCAGCCGCGTCGACCTGCCCCTGCTGACGCCCGAGCAGGCCAGAAAATACTGCGCGACCGTGCGTTCCAGGGTTTACGACCAATTGGAGAACCTGCCCGGTGATGCCGACGGGTCGGCGGAAGGGTTCGTGTTCGGCCTGGTGCTCAGTCACGAACATCAGCACGACGAGACCATGCTGCAGGCGTTGAATCTGCGAGCCGGCCCGCCCCTGCTCGGCACGGGTTCCCCACTGCCCGCCGGCCGGTCCGATCTGGCGGGAACCTCGGTCCTGGTGCCGGGAGGTGAGTTCGTGCTGGGCGTCAACGCCGCCGATGAGCCCTTCGCGCTGGACAACGAACGCCCGGCGCACTGCGTCGACGTGGCGACTTTCCGGATCGGCCGGGTACCGGTGACCAACCGTGAATGGCGGGCATTCATCGATGACGGTGGCTACCGGCAACCTCGGTGGTGGAGCGAACGCGGTTGGCGCCACTGCCTGCAGGCCGGCCTGAGCGCGCCGGAATTCTGGGGCCCCGACCACCGGTCCCGGGTGCGGTTCGGTTGCGTCGAGGAGCTTCCCGACGATGAACCGGTGCAGCACGTCAGTTATTTCGAGGCCCAGGCGTACGCCGCCTGGGCCGGGGCCCGCCTACCTACCGAGATCGAATGGGAGAAGGCCTGCGCCTGGGACCCAGCTCTCGGGGCGCGCCGCCGCTATCCCTGGGGCAGCGCGCAGGTGTCGCCCCAGCTGGCCAATCTCGACGGTGCCGCCCTGCGCCCGGCTCCTATCGGCGCCTACCCGGGCGGGGCGTCGGCCTATGGGGCCCAACAGCTGCTCGGCGACGTGTGGGAGTGGACCAGTTCACCGCTTCGGCCGTGGCCGGGATTTCACCCGATGATCTACCAACGCTATTCAGAGCCGTTCTTCGACGGCGACTACCGGGTGCTGCGCGGCGGATCATGGGCGGTCGCGCGCGAGATCTTGCGTCCGAGTTTTCGCAATTGGGACCATCCTTACCGGCGGCAGATCTTTGCCGGTGTGCGGCTGGCCTGGGACGTCTGATGTGTCGGCACCTGGGCTGGTTGGGCAGACCGCGATCAGTGGCGGAGTTGATGCTCGATCCGTCGCATTCCCTGCTGGTGCAGTCCTATGCGCCGCGCCGACAGCAGCATGGTCTGCTCAACGCCGACGGTTGGGGCGCAGGCTTTTTCGACGGCGCGCTGCCGCGACGGTGGCGCAGTGCGGCACCGTTGTGGGGGGATGCCTCGTTCGCCTCGATCGCCCCGGTGCTCGCCAGCCACTGTGTGGTGGCCGCGGTGCGCTCGGCCACCGTCGGGATGCCCATCGAGGCCAGCGCCACGGCGCCCTTCACCGACGGCGACTGGCTGCTGTCGCACAATGGCGTGGTGAACCGTGCGGTGTTGCCCACTACCGCGGCGGCCGAATCCGTCTGCGACAGCGCGATCCTGGCAGCAGCGATCTTCGCTCGCGGAGTGGAGTCGTTGGCGGAGGTCATCGTCGAGATCGGCGCCGCTGACCCGAAAGCCCGGCTGAACATCCTGGCGGCCAACGGTGCACAGATGGTGGCGACCACCTGGGGGGATACCTTGTCGATGTTGCACGGATCAGACGGCGTGGTGCTGGCCAGTGAACCCTACGACGAGGACCCACGCTGGGTCGACATCCCCGACCGGCACCTGGTCGAGGTGCGCGACGGCGAGGTGCGGGTCACGGCGTTGGGTGCGACACGATGACGGGTTCCGAGGCGGCCGCGGTCTCGATCACCAATTTCCTGGCTGCCGACGCGGCGCGTATCGCACTGCGTGATGACGTCCGGCACGGACTAATGCAGCAGCCGAAATCGTTGCCGCCCAAATGGTTCTACGATGATGCTGGTAGTGATCTGTTCGACCGGATCACCCGGTTGCCCGAGTACTACCCGACCCGCGCCGAGGCGGAGATCCTGCGAACGCACTCCGCCGAGGTGGCGACGCTGTCAGGGGCCGACACCCTGGTGGAACTCGGCAGCGGCACCTCGGAGAAGACCCGGATGCTGTTGGACGCATTGCGCGACGCAGGAGCGCTGCGCCGGTTCATCCCGTTCGACGTGGACGCCGGCGTGCTGGAGACGGCCGGGGAGGCGATCGCTCGTGACTATCCCGGTGTGCGGGTACAAGGTGTCTGCGGCGACTTCGAGCACCATCTGACGCACATTCCCGACGGTGGCAGAAGGCTGTTCGTGTTCTTGGGCTCGACCATCGGAAATCTGACTCCGGGCCCGCGCGCCGACTTCCTGGCACACCTAGCCGCCGTCATGCACGCCGGCGACGGCCTGCTGTTGGGCACCGATCTGGTCAAGGACACCGGGAGGCTGGTGCGTGCCTACGACGATGCAGCCGGCGTTACCGCGGCGTTCAACCGCAACGTGCTTGCAGTGGTGAACCGGGAACTCGATGCCGACTTCGACCTGGACGCCTTTGCTCATGTGGCGCGGTGGAATGCCGCAGAGCAACGCATCGAGATGTGGTTGCGGTCCCGTCGGGCCCAGCGCGTCACGGTCCGGGCGCTCGGCCTGACCGTCGAATTCACCGATGGCGAAGAGATGCTGACCGAGGTGTCTTGCAAGTTCCGGCCGGAGCAGGTGGCCGATGAGCTGGCCACTGCGGGACTGCGGCGGCAGCGCTGGTGGACTGACGCAGCAGGCGATTTCGGACTCTCGCTGGCGCTCAGGTGAGCTTTGCCGACTGCTGGCGAGCCGCGCGCCCGCCGGGCGCCGGACTGCACCTGGACAGCGCCGCGTGCTCGCGGCAGAGCTACGCAGCTTTGGCGGCCGCCGCCCGCCACGCCCGCCATGAGGCCGAGGTCGGCGGCTACATCGCCGCCGAAGCCGCCACGCCGGTTCTCGAGGCCGGCCGGGCGGCGTTCGCGGCGTTGACGGCCATGGCGGCCGCCGAGGTGGTCTTCACCACCGGGTCGCGAAATGCACTGGCACTGTTGCTGTCCCGGTGGCCCGGCCAACGTCGAACCGTGGCATGCCTGCCTGGCGAGTACGGACCCAATCTGGCAGTGATGGCGGCCCACGGGTTGCGCCGGCTGACACTGCCGGTGGACCACACCGGCCGGCTGCTGCTCGACGAGGCGGCGGTCATGCTCGGTGCCGGCCCGCCAGACCTGGTTCACCTGACCCCGGTCGGCAGTCATCGCGGGTTGGTTCAACCCTTGGCGGGCATGGTGGACATCTGCCGCGAACTCGGTATTCCCCTGGTGGTCGACGCGGCGCAGGCATTGGGTCAGATCGATTGCGCCGTCGGGGCCGATGCGGTCTATTCCTCATCGCGAAAGTGGCTGGCTGGACCGCGCGGGGTCGGGGCGCTGGCCGTTCGGCCGGAGCTGGCCGCACTGGCCGAGTCGGGTCCGGAGGCCGGCGATGTGAATGTCGCTGCGCAGGTCGGGTTCTGCGTCGCCGTGGGCGAACACCTCGCGCTCGGACCGGCGGCCGTCCGCGCGGCATTGGCGGAGGTCGGGGAGCTGAGCCGACGGGTGCTGGCGGACCTGCCCGGTTGGCGGGTGGTGGAACCGGCCGACGAACCCAGTGCCATCACCACCTTGGCTCCGCTCGGCGACGCCGACCCGGCGGCACTGCGTGCATGGCTGATCGCCGAGCACGCGATCGTCACCACCGCGGCGGGTGTGGAACGTGCGCCAGAGGAATTGACCGCGCCCGTGCTGCGGATCTCCCCGCATCTGGACACCACCGAGGCGGATCTGGAGGCGTTCCGCGCGGCGTTGGCCGCCGCCCCGCATTCCTGACGAAATCCCTGATTGCGGGCTGTCAGTGGCCGAAAAGTCCGCCGCCCCGGCCGCCTCCACCGAAGAGACCGCCGCCTCCGCCTCCACCGAACAGGCCCCCGCCTCCGCCTCCACCGAAGAGGCCACCGCCACCGCGACCCCCTCCGCCGAAGAGGCCACCGCCGGGATTTCCGCCCCCACCGAAGATGCCTCCTGGCTTGCCGCCCCCACCGAACAGGCCTCCGCCCAATTTGGGCATGGAGGGCGCACTCGGTGCGGGAATCGACGGCAGCGCCGGTGCCTGGGGAGCCGGAAGTGACGGGAACGACGGCAGTGATGGGGCCTGGGGAGCCGGCAGTGACGGGAAGGACGGCGCCTGGGGCGCCGGCAGGCTGGGCAAGGCCGGTGGGGTGAACGCAGGCACGCTCGGTGCCGCAGGGATCACCGGCGCACTGGGTGCTGGAATCGCCGGCAGGCCCGGGAAGGTCGGCGCGCTGGGTGCGGGGATCGCCGGAAGGCCGACCGGCGGTGCCGAGATCGGTGGCTGCAAGGGCAGCCCGGGCAGCTGAAGCGACGGATTGGGGTTGGCCACAGGCGGGGTGGGCAGCTGGACGGGCGCCTCGGGGAGCTTGATCGCGACGTCGGGCACGGTGGCCGGCGGGTCGGGGAGCTTGATCGGCACATCCGGCACGCTGACCGGCGGGTCGGGCAGTTGGACTGGGGGATTGGGTTTGATTACCGGCGGAATCGGCTTGACCACAGGGGGATTGGGCTTTATCACCGGGGGAGTGGGCTTGACGATCGGAGGTTCAGGCTTGATCACCGGCGGCTGGGGTTTGACCACGGGGGGATCGGGCAGCTCGATCGGCGGCTTCGGAGTGACCACCGGCGGGTCGGGCTTGACGTCTGGTGGAGTGGGCTTGACCACCGGCGGGGCGGGCGGTTTCTTCATCGGTACGCCCCACAGGAACGACAGGTCCGGCAATCCGGTGACGACGGGGCGCCGGGGCGCGGCCGCCAGGATCGGTCCCACGATGAACGGGGAGGGCGTGTGCACGGCCGGAGGCTGCAGGCCGGGTAGCGGCGGGCCGAACACCGGGGCGGGAACAAACAGCGGCGGGGTAACAGAGCCCACGGGCATCGGGGCGGGCAGTCCCGGGTCTGGGCTGTCGAGCGGTGCCGGTCCGCCAATCTCGGGCATCGGTGGGAGGCTCAACGGCGGCAGTGGAACCGAGTCCGCCGGTGCCTGCCCCATCACCGGAGGTGGCCCGCCAAACGGTTCCACGGCGGGAACCTGCAGGTTCGGAGCCCGGTGGGGCAACGCTAGGGCACGCCCCAGATCGGGCCGCAACGCGACCAGATTCGGGCTGATCTCCAGGGTCATGGCCACCATCAGCGCCGACGCCGCGGCGAACGCCGCCGATGCCAATGCCGCCCCCACTACCAGCAGCGGGCGTCGGGCCGGCTGGCCGACGGGCGCGAAGAATTCGGTAGCCGCCTCCGCTTCTTCGTCAGGCACCAGGCTGTAGGCCAGCTCGTCGACCTCGGAACCGGGAATGTCGTAGTAGGACGGGTGCAACGCCCCCGAGGCCGGTTCTTGGGTATAGGCCAGTTCGCCCGAGGACACACTGGCCGCTACCAGGCGCGCCGATGCCAGCGCTGCACCGCGGGCCAGCGCCGATCGCGGCTCGGCCGGCTCGCACACCTCGGGAGCGATGGTCTCTTCCAGCCGCGGCCGCAGTGCTGTCGAGTCTCCGTCGGAACAGATCAGAAAAAGGCCGCCCGGGTGTGTCTGGGCCGCATTCAGCTGATCGGCGACGGTGTCGATCGCGGCGGTGGCATCGCCGTCGGCCAGGGGCGCGCGGAAGATCTGAGTGACGGTGCCGTCGGTGCAGTCGACCACGGCAAGGGTTGCCGTTGCCGTCTCGACGGACAGCAGGCCCATCTGGTCGCAGCCGACCGTCTGGCCCAGGTTGTGGGCCAGGCTTGCCGCCGCGAGTACCGGCGAGATCAGTGCCAGGTTCTCCAGGCTCGCCAGTGCACCGGTGGAAAGCCGGGAATTCAATGCGGCCGCATCCAGTGGGTCCGTCACCGTCACCCCGGTCGCCGTGAGGTGATGCCCGGCCGTGTCGGCGGCGTCGCGCGCCCGCAGGATGGCGGCGATCAGCGCGTCGACTGCGGCGAACTCTGTGTCCTCGGTCGGCACGTCGTAGCTGCGCTCCTCCAGCGTGACGCCGTCACCGTTTTCACCGCAGACCAGCACGGTGTGGATGGTGGCGGGCGCACTCGACGCGAGTGCCACACCGAGAACGACGTCCATTGCTCCTCCGATTCAGTTCTGACCCGCACACGGTCGGTCGTGGCGGTGAGGGGGCGCAGACATCGGCGGCGTTCCGACACCGTTTGTTCACCATTACGAGATCTACTCGCGATACATGGAAATATGCGCTTGAGTGAATGAATAGCGTCTGATGGGTTGGTGAAGAAAGGCTGAAAGTGTGCGCTGACGTCCGTGGAGCGGGCGGCGATCCTGCCGCGTAGCGGCCCGCGATCCGGGTCCGGTAGTCCATGATGGACCCGGCACCGACCGGCACCGGTATGGACAGGAGTCAGACTTGGCCGATTTCGTCGCATCGATCGACCAGGGCACCACCAGTACCCGATGCATCATTTTCGACCATGACGGTGCCGAAGTCGGCCGTCATCAGCTCGAGCATGAGCAGATTCTGCCGCGGGCGGGTTGGGTGGAACACGACCCCTTCGAACTGTGGAATCACACCGCGGCGGTGCTGGTCTCGGCGCTGAACACCACCAAGCTGCACGCGTCCGACCTGGCGGCGCTGGGCATCGCCAATCAGCGCGAGACCACGGTGGTGTGGAATCGCCGGACCGGCCAGCCCTACCACAATGCGATCGTCTGGCAGGACACCCGAACCGACGCCATCGCGGCGGCGCTGGAGCGCGAAGGCCATGGCGAGGTGATTCGGCGTAAGGCGGGGCTGCCGCCGGCCACCTACTTCTCCGGCGGCAAGCTGCAGTGGATCCTAGACAACGTCGAGGGCGTGCGCGCGGACGCCGAGCGAGGCGAAGCGCTGTTCGGCACGTGTGACAGCTGGGTGCTGTGGAACCTGACGGGCGGTCCGCGCGGCGGCGTGCACCTCACCGACGTCACCAACGCCAGTCGCACCATGCTGATGAACCTGGAGACCTTGGACTGGGACGACGAACTGCTGGCGCTGTTCTCGATCCCGCGGGCGATGTTGCCGCGGATCACGGCGTCGTCGACACGGCGGCGGCATGCGGTCACCGCCAGCACCGGGCCGGTCAGGGGTGAAGTACCGATCGCCGGCGTCCTGGGGGACCAGCAGAGCGCGATGGTCGGCCAGGTGTGCCTGTCGGCAGGCGAGGCCAAAAACACCTACGGCACCGGGAACTTTCTGCTGCTCAATACCGGCGAGCAGATCGTGCGCTCCGACAACGGATTGCTGACCACGGTCTGCTACCAGTTCGGGGACGCCAAACCCGTTTATGCACTGGAGGGCTCGATCGCGGTCACCGGATCGGCCGTGCAGTGGTTGCGCGACCAGCTGGGCATCATCAGCGGCGCCACCCAGGTCGAGACTCTGGCCCGCCAGGTCTCCGATAACGGCGGGATGTATTTCGTACCCGCGTTCTCCGGCCTGTTCGCGCCGTACTGGCGATCGGACGCGCGCGGCGCGATCGTGGGGTTGTCGCGCTTCAACACCAATGCGCACCTGGCCCGGGCCACGCTGGAGGCGATCTGCTACCAAAGCCGCGACGTGGCCGAGGCGATGGAAGCCGACTCCGGGGTGCACCTGGGTGTGCTTAAGGTCGATGGAGGTATCACCGCCAACGATCTGTGTATGCAGATCCAGGCCGATGTGCTCGGGGTCGACGTGGTCAAGCCGGTGGTGCCTGAAACCACCGCACTGGGCGCGGCTTACGCGGCCGGATTGGGCGTCGGGTTCTGGAAGGGACCTGACGATCTGCGCGCCAACTGGCGCGAGCACAAACGCTGGACCCCGAACTGGTCGGACGATCAGCGTGCCGAAGGCTACGCCGGGTGGCGAAAAGCTGTGCAGCGCACGTTGGACTGGGTTGAGTTGCCCTAAGCGATGGCCGCAGGCAGGCGGGTGGTGCCCGGTGCGCTGGTAGCGCTGCTCGTAGTGGGTGTGGTCGGCTGGGCGTGGTGGCAACACCGCGGGCAGGCCGGGGATGCGGAGCCGTCGGGACCCTCGCCGACATCGATTCCGTCGTCGCCGAGCGCGCTGCCACTCAACCCCGGCTATGACGAGGCCCGCCGGATGCTCGAAGTGCTGCCCGTCAAGGGCTGGGATCGCGTACAGGACTTCAAGCGCTACCGCTTTGGAGAGCGGTGGAGCGATGATGTTGACGTCGAGTTCGGCCACAACGGGTGCAACACCCGCGACGACATCCTGCGTAGAGATCTGACACAAGTTCAGTTGCGGCGCGGAACCTGCCTGGTGCAGCGTGGCGTCCTGCGCGACCCGTACTCCGGGCAGACCATTGCGTTCGTTCGCGGCCCGGAGACATCCGAGGCGGTGCAGGTGGATCACCTGGTGTCGCTGGCCGACGCCTGGTACAAAGGCGCACGATCCTGGGACGACAGGCGCCGCCGCGACTTCGCCAACGATCCGCGCAATCTGCTTGCGGTCGGCGGACAGGCGAACTTCGACAAGGCATTCCGCGACGCCGCCGGCTGGCTGCCGGCGAACGTCGCGTTCGAATGCGAGTTCGTCGCCCGTCAGATCTCGGTCAAAACCGTTTACGGACTGTGGGTTTCAGCGAACGAGAAGACCGCGATGCAACGCGTGCTTCGGCGTTGTTGACAGCCGGGTTCAGTCGGTCTCGCCGAGGATTCCATAGATCTCCTTGCGCGCGTTGTTGATGATGTCGACGATGCGCTGTTGCTGTTCGGGCGTGGCCGCCTGCCCCGCCTGTGCGGCCGCGCCGAACAACTGGCCGGTCGCGGTGCGCAGATTGATCTGTCCCGGATCGGCGCCGTCGGTGATCTGCTCCCAAGGCGGTGTCTCGACCGTCTCGGCTACGCCACGACCATCCTCGGTCAGCTCGAAAAGGCGTTTCTTGCCGTCGGTTTCGCTACCGGCGATCAGGCCTTCATCGACCAGCATCTGCAAAGTCGGGTAGACCGATCCGGGGCTGGGCCGCCACAATCCCTGGCTGCGCTCGGCGATCTGCTGGATGATCTCGTAGCCGTGCATCGGGCCCTCGGCCAGCAAGGCCAGGATCGCCAGCCGCACGTCGCCGCGCCGGCCCCGATTGCCGCGTCGGTGGCCCCGGTGTCCGCCGGGTCCGAACCCGAAGCCGAATCCCGGCCCCCCGGGCCCGAACCCAGGCCCGAAGCCCGGCCCGAACCCGTGCCGGAATTCCGGGCCGCATCCCGGTGCGGTGCCTTGGTGGCCGGTGCCGAAGCCCAACGGTGCGCAATTCTCCGAGGCGTGATCGCGTAATTGCCGGCGAAACTCGCGTCGAGCCTGACGGCGCGCGATGTGCGCGGCGCGGCGTTGCTGCGGCGTCGCGGGGCCGAATCCGAAACCGTGTACGGCGTCGTCTGTGAAGGGTCCGCCGGGCGGACCGAAGGGGGTATTCATACGTCACCTCGATGGGTCACAAGGGGAGCGACCCTCGCTCCCGATACGCTAACGATATATCGGGAACTATCGTTATGCAACGAGGATGTGTCAGCTCGGCGGGGCGAAGCCGCCCGGACTCGGTGGCGGCCACGGCGCCGGCGGCGGATAGTACGGCCCCGCCGGCACGGCGTGTAACCGCGCCAGCTCCCGTTGATGCCGTTCAGCCAGCACCGCGGCCAGCACCAGCTCCGGTGGGGCGTCGGGCGGCGGCGGGGGAGAGATGTGCGCGAGCACATCGCCGGAGATCCGGTAGGCCATCATCTGGCGGGTATGCGGGTCGAGCTGCGCAGCCCGACCAAGGAATTGCCGCGCCAGTTCTGCGGATTCGGCACGCAGCCCCGCCAACTGCAACGTCGAGGCCCACCAGGCGAGCCCGGGCGGCATGAGAGGCGGCGGAGCCGATCGAGGAGCGCGTTCGCTGATCACCACGGTGCCGGCGAAGATGTCGCCCAGGCGTTTGCCCTGCGGTGACAGCAGGCTGCAGATCACTGCGGGGCTGCCCGACAGGCCCCAGATCTCGATGACCGAAGCCAGGGCTCGAAACAGTGCCTGCCGGAAGCGCTCGGGGCCGCCGTCGTCGGACACCACCCGCAGGCCCATGGCCATCTTGCCCAACGAACGGCCACGGGTGACGGTCTCCATGATGACCGGGTAGCCGACCAGCAGCAGCACGGCGAAGATGATCATGATCGCGGTGGTCAACGCGTCGTCGAACCGGCCGAGTGTGGTGGCCCACAACACGATCGCGCACAGGTAACCCACCAGCACCACGGTGATATCGATCAGCGCACTGACTGCGCGCACGGGCAGTTGCGCGACAGCGATGTCGAGGACGACGGCGTCACCGGTCACCAGCTCAGGGCCGCGGTACGACATAGCTCAAACGCTACTCGCCGTGTCGGCGGTATCGCGGTGCTCGCTAGGCTCGTCGACGTGGATGTGCACGCCTTCGTGCTGACTCATCGACCGACTTGGGATCGGCTGGAGTCGCTGGTCAGGCGCCGGCGACGGCTCACCGGTGCCGAGATCGACGAACTCGTTGACCTGTATCAGCGGGTGTCCACGCACCTGTCGGTGGTGCGCTCGTCGTCCTCGGATGCCGCACTCATCGGACGGCTCTCCAGCTTGGTGGCGCGCTCACGCGCGGCCGTCACCGGGGCGCACGCCCCGCTCCGATCCGAGCTGATCCGTTTCGTGACGGTCTCGTTTCCGGTGGTCGCCTACCGGGCTTGGCGGTGGTGGCTGGGCACCGCCTTGGTGTTCCTGGCGGCCTCGGTGGTCATCGCGTGCTGGGTGGCCGGCAATCCCGACGTGCAGGCGGCGATCGGCACCCCCGCGGAGATCGACCGGCTGGTCGACCATGATTTCGCCGCCTACTACAGCGATCACCCGGCCGGATCGTTCGCGCTACAGGTCTGGGTCAACAACGCCTGGGTGGCAGCCCGCGCGATCGCGTTCGCGGTCCTGCTGGGTCTGCCGATCCCAGTGATGCTGCTTGCCAATGCCGCCAACCTCGGTGTGGGGCTGGGGTTGATGTTCCATGCCGGGCGGGGCGCATTCATGCTGGGCCTGCTCGCCCCGCACGGATTGCTGGAGTTGACGGCGGTGTTCCTGGCCGGAGCCGTCGGGATGCGGCTGGGCTGGGCGGTGATCGCGCCCGGTGATCGACCCCGCGGACAGGTGCTCGCCGAGCAGGGCCGTGCCGTCGTCGCGGTCGCCGTGGGCCTGGTGGGGGTGCTTGCCGTGGCCGGGCTGATCGAGGCGGTGGTGACGCCGTCATCGTGGCCGACCTGGTTGCGGATCGGCGTCGGAATCCTTGTCGAGGCTGCTTTTCTGGCGTATGTGATGCACTTCGGGCGCAAAGCGGTGTCCCTCGGCGAAACCGGCGACATCGCCGATGCGCCCGACGTCGTCCCGACCCGCTGACCCAGCGGCCCAGGATCAGAGCTGCCCGGCGGCCTTCATGGCCAGATAGGCATCGGCCAACGCGGGCGCCAGGTCCTCGGGCGGGGCATCGATGACCTGCACGCCGCTGCGACGCAGCCGGGCCGCCATCGCGCGGCGGTCGTTGCGGGAACGCTCGGCGGCGCCGGCGTCATAGACCGCGGCAGCGTCGGCGCGGCCCTGGGCCAGCCGTTGCACCCGCGGATCGGCGACCGCGGCCACGATCATCTGGTGCTCGGAAGTCAGTTTCGGCAACACCGGCAGCAGGCCCTCGTCCAAGGCGGACGCATTGAGGTCGGTCAACAACACCACCAGGTTGCCGCGGCGTGCCCGACGGGACAAGGTGACCAGCATCGCGGCGAAGTCGGACTCGACCAGCGCGGGCTGCAGCGGTGCCATCGCATCGACGAGCTGGGGGAACAGGCGGGTCCGCGACGCCCCGAAAACACCGGCCCGGGTCACCTGATCGTGAGCCAGGAGATCGACGTTGTCACCGGCGCGTAATGCCAACGCCGCCAGTAATAGTGCGGCGTCCATCGACCAATCCAGCCGGGGCCAGCCCGCGGGGTCCAAAGCGGTCGGGTCGACCCCGATCCGGCCGGCAGCGGTACGGCCGGTGTCGAGCACGAGGATGACCCGCCGATCGCGCTCCGGCCGCCAGGTCCGCACCACCACCTCGGATCGTCGCGCGGTTGCCCGCCAGTCGATCGAGCGAACGTCGTCGCCGGCGACGTATTCGCGCAGTGAGTCGAACTCGCTGCCCTGCCCACGCACCAGCGCCGGCAGGTTCCCGTCGACCTCCCGCAGGCGGGCCAGTCGTGCCGGCAGGTGTCGGCGCGACAAGAACGGCGGGAGCACCCGCACCTGGCCGGGCACCTGACGGGATCTCTGACGCCCCGCCAGGCCCAACGGGCCGATCGAACGCACGGTGACCCCGGCGGCATGCTGATCACCGCGGCGGGCCGGACACAGTTGGGTGGACACCCGTGTCTGCTGATCGGCCGCCAGCTCCAGCCGATGGGAACGCGGTGTGGCACAGGCGCTCGGTGGCCAGGCGTCACGGATCTGGCCGCGGAATCGGCGGCCGCCATTGCCGATCCACAAGGTAGTCGGGGTGCTCTGGCCGAGCCGAGCAGCGCTGTCCATCGAACGCTCCAACCGCAACGTCGCGGGATCCGTGGTCAAGGCGACGTCAAGCGCCACCGCCAGGGCGAGGCCGGTCAGCAACACCACGAACGCCACCGCCGGCCAGGGGGCCACCGTGATCGGCACGGCACACAGCAGTGCGATCAAGGCGGTGCGACCGGTCAGAATCACCAGCGCGGCACCGGAACCGAGGCCAAAATGCTGTCCAGAACCCCGTCGGCGGTAGCGCCTTCGAGTTCGGCCTCCGGACGCAACATCACCCGGTGTCGCAGCGTGGAGCGAGCCATCGCTTTGACGTCGTCGGGAGTCACGTAGTTGCGTCCCGACAGCCACGCCCAAGAGCGGGACGTGGCCAGCAGGGCGGTCGCGCCGCGCGGTGAGACGCCCAGCTGCAGGGCGGGGGAGCGCCGGGTTGCCGCGACCACGTCGACGATGTAGCCCAGTACCTGGTCGGCCACCAGCACCTCGCGGACCGCCGCTCGACCAGCCGCCAGATCCTGCGCACCGGCCACTTGCTCCACCGCGGAAAGGTCGTGCGGGTCGAAACCGTTTGCATGCCTGGACAAGATGTCGATTTCGGCCTCGCGCGGCGGCAGCGGCACCGTCAGCTTGAGCAGGAACCGGTCGAGCTGAGCCTCAGGAAGCCGGTAGGTGCCCTCGTACTCGATGGGATTTGCGGTGGCGGCCACCACGAATGGGTCCGGCAGCGGCTTGGCGGTGCCGTCAACGCTGACCTGTCCCTCCTCCATCGCCTCCAGCAGCGCTGCCTGGGTCTTGGGTGGCGTGCGGTTGATCTCATCGGCCAGCAGCAGATTGGTGAAGACCGGGCCCGGGCGGAACACGAACTCCGCGGTGTGGGTGTCGTAGACCAGTGAGCCGGTGATATCGCCAGGCATCAGGTCCGGGGTGAACTGGACTCGCTTGAAGTCCAATCGCAGTGCGGCGCTCAGCGTGCGGACCAGCAGGGTTTTCGCCACGCCGGGAACGCCTTCGAGCAGCACGTGGCCGCGGCACAACAACGCGATCACCAGGCCGCTGACCACCGGGTCCTGGCCGACCACCACCTTGGCTACTTCACTGCGCAGCGCCAGCAGTGCCTCGCGGGCTGCGGTCGCCGCCGGATTCTCTGCGGATGGATGTGTCACGAGTGGGTGACCTGCCTTTCGATGTCGTCGAGTGCGTGGGCCAGGGCGATCAGGGCATCATCGGATTCCGGCGGCGGTCCGAACAGCAAGTGCCACAACCAGTCCGGGTGTGCCACTAACCGCTGGCCGACCGCGGCGACCACTGCGGGTGGTTCGGGTGCCGGCCCCAGGCCCAGGCGCGGAGCCAGTCGCCGCAGCGTTGCGGTGCGCAGGGCTCCGGCGGCCCGATCCCGGGCACGGTGGGAGCGGTAGAGCCGGCCCAGACCCTCGACGGTCTCGGATGCGCGGACGACTACGGGCATGGGCTCGGCGATCAGTGAGCCCAACCGGCGGGCCTTCCAGGCAGCGGCCAAGGCCAGTGCCAAGCACAGCTGCCAGGCCAGCCACCGCACATTTGCGGGAACCAGACCGGCAAGGGTTGACCTGCCGGACTGTGCGCCCTGAATATGCTGGGGCGCATACCAGATCAAACGGCCAGATGTGCCGGCCAGATTCATCGCCAGCGCCGCGTTTCCCTCTCGGGCCAGGTCCGCGTTGGTCATGAACGAGTCGCTGCCGACCACCGTGATAGTCCGCTGGCCGTCGCGGTAGCGCACCAACGCTCCGTCGTAACAGCTGTCGATCGACTGGCGCCCGGCCGCAAGGTAGGTCTGCGTGGTGCGCAAGTCGACCGGCCCGGCCCGTTGAGCCTCCCGCAGATCACAGTCGGGCTGGTGGGTGAACGCTCGTGCGGGCCCGGACCGGATTCCGGGCGCCAATGCCCTACGGGCCGCGGCGTCCGGCGCCACCAGGAGTAGGTCGCCGGGCAGGTTGGCGAGGCGGTTCAGCAACTCGTCGCCGGCGATACGCGGGGTCTGCGCCACCAACACCACAGTGTCCGGACGTGCTTGACGGACAACGTCGTCGACGGTGGCGGCGGCATCCACCTGCACACCACGGTGTTGTAGCAACGTCACCAGCGCGTGCGCGCCCTCCGGGCCGGTGGCATCGGGATCCATCCGGCCACCTGGCCGTGGCGTGGTGAGGTAGGCCCCCGCCGCGGAGATCGCCACAATCACCGCCAAGGCCGCCGCGACCCAGGCCCACGTCCGCCGGGTGGCCGTCACCGCACTAGCCGAGTCTCGGTCGTGGCCGCCACCCGCTCGTCCAGATCCGTGACGATCCGATAGCCGTCTGCGGTGGCAGGCACTTCTCCGTAGCTGATGTCGTTGAACGTCTCAGCGCCCCGCATCAGTTCACCAGCCAGATAGGGCAGTGCCGCGCCGGCAATGCGGGCCAGTTCGGTGGCGGTACGGCCCGAAGCGGGCTGCACGAGCCCGGCCTCTTCAAGTCCGCGAGCCACCGCACGCAGGCGGTGCCGAATGGCCGGGCCCCAATCGTTGGAGGCGGCATGGTGTTGCGCGGCGGAGCGATGCTGCGCGGCACTGAGTTGGGTTGGGCCGTAAAGGGTCTCGCTGCGGTGGCGGTCACTCAGCGTCCGCCGCCCCACGTGCACCGCGGCCACGATGCCTGCTGCGAGGAGGATCAGTAGCACGGTGATGGTGAACCATCCGCCTGGCAGTTCCGCCCCCTTGAGGACGAGCCGACGTATCAGTGTCTCAACGAAGTCGAAGAACTGTTGCTTGGGTGATGGACGCGGGTACATCGGTTTGGACAGCTCACGTTCTGCCGCCTCGCGGGCGGCGTCGCTGTCGATGTCGACGATGGTCACACCCGCGGTCCTTTACCCCGGCGGCCGGGTCAGCCACAGATGGTCGGTCCAGCCTCCGACGTAGGGGCCACCGACCGCCCCGGATCGCAGCACCAGGTCGAACGCCTCGCCGCGGATGCGGCGGTCGGTGTAGAGCAGAACCGACACTCCGGCGGTGAACGGCAGCACGATGATCTCACCGATCGTCGTGCCTATCCGGGAGAGCAGGCTCAACTCCACGCCGCCGGACAGGGCGCCCGCATCGTGGGCACTCACCATGGCAAGGATGTTGAACGGGAACGCCACAGCGCTGCTGATCAGGGAAACGATCAAGGCGGTCAACGCCAGGATTCCCAGCACCCGCCAGAAACTGTTGCGCACCAAGTAAAACGACCGCCGGATCGCCTCGAAAACGGGTTGCCGTTCCAGCACGATGATGGTCGGCGCGAAAGCCAGCACCGTGTAGCCGTAAGCGAGCGCCGCGATCAGGCCCGGCACCACCGCCGTACCGATCAACACCGCGGCGCCGGTACCGCCGGCTCCGGCGGCGAACGCGATGACCGTCACCGCGAATCCACACAGCACCACTGCGGCCAGGCCCATCAGGGCCGCCAAGCCGATCAGCGAACCAAAGCGGTCCCGGACGATCGCCCAAGCTTCACCGAGGCTGATCGGCGATCCGAACACCGCGCGCCCGACGACGACGGTCAATAGGCCGGTCAACACGATGGTGCCGACGGCGGTCACTATTGCCGCGCCGGAGAAGCCGATCAGCCATGCCGCCATGTCTCCGCCGGAGGGCTCGGTGGCTGACTTGCCCGGACCTGTGGGGCCCACGGCCGACAACAGCCCGAACAGCGCGATACTGCTGATGATCTGGCTGATCACCACGACGACGGCGGTGAGCCCGAGCACTGTCTTGGGATTGGCCCGGACGTAGCCGACGGCACCGTTGTAGATGTCGGTCAGGCTCAGTGGGCGCAGCGGAATGATTCCGGGTTTCAGCTCAGGTTGTGGGTAGCCCGGTGGTGGGCCGTATCCGGGTGGAGGCCCGTAACCCGGTGGTGGTGGGCCGTATCCGGGTGGGGGCCCGTAGCCGGGCGGTGGGGGACCGTATGCGGGTGGGGGACCGTAGCCCAGAGGGGGTTGGCCATATGCCGGCGGCGGTGGGGGACCGTACCCCGGTGGAGGGCCATAGCCCGGAGGCGGAAAACCAGGCGCAGGGCCATAGCCCGGAGGCGGAAAACCAGGTCCGGGGTAGCCGGGCGGAGGCGGATTCACCATGGGCCTGAGCGTAGCGTTACGCGGCGCGTCGGCACTTCAGTCCTGGTTACTGCGCGGGTCAATACCCTGGCGGCGGTGTCAGCCACAGAGTGTCGGTCGACTCGCCAACGTACGACCCGCCGGTGACGCCAGTTCGCAGCACCAGATCGAAGTCCTCGCTGCGGATGCGGCGGTCGGTATACAGCAGTACTGACACGCCGGCGATGAAGGGCAGCAGGATGAGCTGACCGATGGCCGAGCCGATTTCGGCCAACGGGCTGAACCCGGTGCTGTTGAACAGGGCGTCCGTGCCTTGGGTGGCCAGCGTCATGAGGGTGAACGGAGCCATCACGGCGAAACTGATCAGCGCGGCAATCAGCTCGGCCAGCGCCAGGATGCCCAGCACCCGCCAGAAGCTGTGGCGCACCAAGCGGAACGAACGGCGCAACGCCTCGACCACCGGTTGGCGTTCCAGCACGATCACCGTCGGAGCGAAGACCAGCATCATGTAGCCGTAGATGTACGCCACCATCAGTAGCGGCCCCAGCGCCATCGCGGCCGAGCCGATCAATACGGCCAGAGACATCAATGCAACCAGGCCGAGCAGTGACGCAAAGCGGTCCCGGACGAGGGCCCACGCCTCCTCGATGCTTGTCGGTGAGCCGAATACCGCGCGCCCGACCACGGCGGTGAGCAGGCCGGTCAGCATGGGGCTGCCCAGTACGTGCACGATGGAGGGGATGAACTCGCTGATCAGAGACGCTGCCGCCTCGCCTCCGGACTGATCCGAGAAATCCTTGCTTGGATCCAGTAGCCCGCCCGCCGCCAGGCCGAACTCGACGATCCAGCTGATGATCTGAGTGGCCACTACGACGATGAGGCTCAGTACGAAGACGGTCTTGGGATTGGTCCGGATGTAGCCGATGGCACCGCTGTAGATGTCGGTCAGGCTCAGTGGACGCAGCGGAATGATCCCGGGTTTCATTTCCGGCGGCGGATAATTCGGCGGGGGCCAAATCCCTGCGGAGGCGGATTCACCATGGGCCTGAGCGTAGCGTGATGAGGCATGGCGGAACTCAAATCCCAGCTGCGTACAGATCTGACGGCCGCGATGAAGGCGCAGGACAAGCTGCGCACGGCGACCTTACGAATGTTGTTGGCCGCGATCCAGGCCGAAGAGGTCTCGGGTAAACAGGCCCGGGAACTGACCGATGAGGACGTGCTCAAGGTGCTGGCGCGCGAGGCCCGCAAGCGTGCGGAGTCCGCGACGATCTACACCCAGAATGGCCGGGGTGACCTCGCCGCCGAAGAACACGCCGAGGCCCGGATCATCGACGAGTACCTTCCCACGCCGCTCACCGAGGCAGAACTGGCCGACGTCGTCGACACTGCGCTGGCTCAGGTGGCCGAAGAGATCGGGGAGCGGCCGCACACCAAGCACCTTGGCCAGGTGATGAAGGCGGCCACCGCGATCGCTGCGGGCAAGGCCGACGGCGCGCGGCTGTCGGCCGCCGTCCGCGAACGGCTCTAGGTGCCGGTTGCCGGCAACTGCCGGCTGGTCAACGCGGTGATCAGAGCGTCCGGATCGGCCACACTGACGTAGAGGCGCCGGACCGGCCTGTTGAACAGGCCGGCGGTCGGGGCCTTTGTCGGCTTGACGGGGTGGGCCAGACCGATCTCGACCACACCATGCCGGGATCCGTTGACCAGCCAGCCATTACACGCCTGATGAACTCCCCAGCCCCACATCCGCTCCGGAGCGGGCCGCGCAGATTCGATGTTGTTCAGCGCGATGTCCATCGCGAACGCCCACCCACTGCGAACCTGCAGAAGTCCGTCGGATACCTCAATACGCGCGCGGGCTGGCCCCAGCCCCAACACGGTCGCCAGCGGGCGGTACCACCGGTCATAACGCATGGGGAAGTCCACGGGAGCCATTGTGTACGGCCGAAACGGCTGGTGGACCTGATTGAGGAAACGACGGGCTGACGACAATCTTGCTGACGACGGACGTCGATTGCTAGGGCATTCGTGCACGAGCGACCTGTGCTGCGCCGCTGCCGGTGATGAGCCAGAGGGTGGCGAGCTGGGCGATGAAATCGTCCAGCTCTAAGTCGACTTCCCCATTGACGAAGTCCAAGATCGCGTCTGCGGTGCCACCGACGATGAATGCCGGTGCGACCTTGGCCAGCGGGTCGACTTCCAGTTCGACGCCGTGCACCGTGCGTCCGTGGTCGATCAGCACGTCGGTGAGGCGGTGCATCACCATCGTGCGGTGAGCGTCCAATTCCGGCGAGGCTGCGACCCCGCCTAGGAGGACACGTGCGCGACGAGGATCGTCGACAAGGGAGCGCACCGCAGCGGCGACACCCGCCAGCGCTTGGGCTTCCAGGGACTCCGATCCGGTGGCTTGCGCAGCGGCGACAGTCGCGGCACGAACGTCTTCGGCGACATCGTCCACCACCGCCGCCGAGAGGCCGTCCAGGTCCCGGAAGCTCTCGTAGAAATATCGCTTGTTCAGATTGGCTGCGGCACAGACCTTGTCGACTGTTGCTCCGCGCCATTCATTGCGCGCCATGACGTCCATCGCGGCTTCCAGGAGCCGCGTTCGCCGAAGTTGTCGACGCGTCTCAGCTGACTGCCCTCCGTAGGCGCGCTGTGGTGTGTCGGGCACCGCTAGATCGTCGCACTCGTCGAACGAACCCACTCGATTGCCCGTTGACACCACTTGAAGAGTCTGGCACGGTTCCGTACCAGATAATAGGCACGATTTCGTACCAGATGAACCGATCGGGAGGACTCATGACAACTTCGACCCCTAGTGCTCGCGCCGATAGCCAGTCCCAGGAGCCGTCCAGCGCATCTGTGCTGGACGATCTTCGGGCTTTGTCGCTCAGCTCGCCGGTCCTGGCGCGCCAACAAGGCTGGAGCTACCTGCAAGAACTCGGGAAAGCCGGGCGGCGTGACCAACTTGCCGCCCTGTTTGAGCGCGGACACGCTCCCGAGGAGATTCACGGTGCGCTGGAAGGCCTGATCGTCGGGAACCTGTTCGGCATACCGGAGGCGTACTTGGCCAACCCCTTGTTGAAGATCAACCCGACATGGCGCGGCAAGACCTTTGACGCCGAGACCGGATTCAACCGGCTCGCGCCGCTGGCCAGGTATGCGATGCGCGTCATCGCACCGCTCTATGGCGGTCTTCGTCGAGTGGGATCCGAGATGGTGGGCTTCGGATTCAATCATCGGATCGACACCGCCGCGATCGCGCCTTTCGTCAAGGTTCGCGCGTTGGACTACGGCCCCGCCGAATATCGCAATCCCAGCGTGCGGACATTCCCCATCAAACGGACTCGTGACGAAGTGGTCGAGCTCGTCCCAGGTCTGTATCTCGGACGCGCGCTGCTGACCATGCACAGCGGTGAGATTCGTCTTATCGCGTACTTCGGATTGAGGGACTTCACCGAAGAAAGGCCGACCCGATGATCGATCTCGACGGTGCCGTCGTCTGTGTAACCGGCGGTGCACGCGGCATCGGTCGAGCCACCGCAGCTGCTCTGAAGCGGCGGGGGGCCAAGGTGTGGATCGGCGACCTTGATGCCGAGGAAGCCGCGCGTACCGCTCACGAGCTCGGTGCCAAGTCGACTCATCTGGACGTGACCGATGAAGACAGCGTCGCCGCGTTTCACCGCTCCGCCGCTGGGGACGGTCCGGTGGCCATGCTGGTCAACAATGCGGGAATCCAATACATGGGCCCTTTTGTCGACCAGAAACTCTCGGCTTATCACCGCGAGATGGCGGTGAATCTGGGTGGCGTCATCAATGGGATGCACGAGTTTCTGCCCGAGATGATCGCCCGCAATCACGGCCATATCGTCAACGTGGCGTCGATGGCGGCCAAGGTGACGACCCCCGGCATGTCGGTCTACTGCGCGACAAAGTACGCGGTGGCAGCGCTGTCGCGGGCCGTCCGAGCCGAGATCGCGGACACCCGAGTGACGATCACCACGATCATGCCGACTGCGGTCCACACGGAGCTGACTGCGGGAGTGAACCTGTCCTTGTTGCCCACGCGGCAACCTGAGCAGATCGCGGCGGCAATCGCGGCCAGCGCCCGCCGGCCCGGACGTGAGGTGACGGTGCCCCGGTGGCTATCGCCATTCGGGCTCATCGAAGACATCACACCCGAACCGCTCATGCAACGGATGAAGCGCCTCGCTACGCGCAACGAGCCCCCGGGTCACTTCGACGAAGGCAAACGCCGAAACTATCTGGACCGGATTGAGGGATGACGGCGGTTCCGCGCCAGGCAGGTTCTGATGGCGCGCCGGCAAACAAGAAGGCCCTGACTGAAACAGTCAGGGCCTTCTTGTTTGCAAAACCTGTCGGGGTGGCGGTGTGTGATTCCAGGACATCGGAATAGCGTGTCTCAAGACATCGGAATAGGTGCCGGGCACACCGTCGAGCGGTGTCGAAAGCCCGTCTGGTCATCACCGCTGTCGTCACCGAGGGACGCAGCCAATCCGAGGTCGCCCTCGCGTACGGGGTATCCCAGAGCTGGATCTCCCGGCTCGTGCGCCGCTACACCCTCGAAGGCGAGTCCGCGTTCGAACCCCGCTCACGCCGACCACACACCAGCCCAGCACGGCTACCCGAGAACACCATCGAACTGATCTGCACCCTGCGAGCGGAGCTAGCCGGCAAAGGCCTCGACCACGGACCGGCGACCATCGCCTGGCACCTAGCCCACCACCACGGCATCACCGTGGCCCTAAGCACCGTGCACCGTCACCTACACGCCGCCGGCCTCATCGATCCCCAACCCCACAAACGGCCCAAATCCTCCTACATCCGCTTCGCGGCCGAACAGCCCAATGAACGCTGGCAGGCCGACTTCACCCACTGGTGGCTCGCTGATGGAACCCACGTCGAAATCCTCGACTTCATCGACGACCACGCCCGCTACGCCCTCTCGGTCACCGCCCACCACCGCGTCACCGGCTCCATCGTCCTCACCCAATTCCGCAAAACCGTTGAACACCATGGAATCCCCTACTCAACACTGACCGACAACGGCATGGTCTTCACCACCCGCCTGGCCGGCGGCAAAGGCGGCCGCAACGCGTTCGAAACCGAACTACACCGCCTGGGCGTCCAACAGATCAACTCCACCCCCAACCACCCCACCACCTGCGGAAAAATCGAACGATTCCACCAAACCCTGAAGAAATGGCTCAAAGCCCAACCGCGGGCCACCACCCTCACCGAACTGCAAGCCCAACTCGACGCCTTCGTCGAGGAATACAACCACCGCCGCCCACACCGCAGCCTGGCCCACCACGCCACCCCAACAACCGCCTACACCGCCCGCCCCAAAGCCGACCCGGCAAACCGCACCGACACCCACAACCGCGTCCGACACGACCGCGTCGACACCACCGGCGCCCTGTCCCTACGCCTCAACGGCCGGCTACACCACATCGGCGTCGGCCGAACCCACGCCGGCACCCGAATCCTCATGCTCATCCAGGACCTCGACATCAGAGTCATCAACGCCGCCACCGGCGAACTCATCCGCCAACTCACCCTCGACCCCACCAGGGACTACCAACCCCGCGGAATCCCACCCGGACCAAAACGGAAAAAGCCCCGAACCTAATGCAGGTTCAGAGCTATTCCGATGTCGTGCGACATCACACTGTCGGGGTGGCGGGATTCGAACCCACGACCTCTTCGTCCCGAACGAAGCACGCTACCAAGCTGCGCCACACCCCGTGTGAAGCCACGACAGCGTATCGCACTGGCCCGCCGGTCACCCAAACGGCTGGTGACGGCGCTGACGGGGGCGGCATGCCAGGGATTGCCAGCCGCTCTCGAGGCACAGCTCACGGGTCTTCGGGAGCATGAAACGCCCCACATTCCGGCGTGCGGAGGTGAAAATCCGGTCCGAATTAGGCAGACTGACTAATAAGGTTTAGTCCAGAGGGAGTCGCATCATGACGCTGTTAGGCGGAGCGGTGTACGCCGGTTTCTTCGCGCTGGCTGCGCTGTGGCTCGTCGCCACCAACCCCGACGCAACCGATGAGCGGGTTCAGGCGCAGTCGAACCGGCAGGACCTCTCAAACTCCACCAATGCCGCCGCGGGGCCCGTCGGGTCCAGTCCGTGCTGCGCCAGCCAATCGTCGTTGTAGTACGTGTCGGCGTAGCGGTCGCCGCTGTCGGCGAGCACGGTGACCACCGAGCCGCTGCGTCCGTCGGACACCATCTCGGCCAAGAGCGCGAACGCGCCCCAGACATTGGTACCGGTCGATGCCCCCACCCGGCGGCCCAACACGGCGCTGACGTGGCGCGCGGCGGCCACTGACGCGGCGTCGGGCACCGACATCATCCGGTCCACCACGTCGGGCAGAAAAGATGGCTCCACTCGCGGGCGGCCGATTCCCTCGATGCGCGAGGAGCCGTCGATCGCCATGTCGTAGCGGCACTGCTCGTAGGCCGGGTAGAAGGCGGAATTCTCCGGGTCGACCACGCACAACCGGGTCGCGTGCCGGCGATACCGGATGTAGCGGCCGATCGTCGCACTGGTGCCGCCGGTGCCCGCCCCGACCACGATCCAATCCGGGACCGGATGGGTCTCGTCGCGCATCTGCTCGAATATCGACTCGGCGATGTTGTTGTTCCCACGCCAATCGGTGGCGCGCTCGGCATTCGTGAACTGATCGAGGTAGTGCCCGCCGGTGTCGGCGGCGATCCGCTCCGCTTCGGCGTAGACATCGGCCGAATGCGCCACGAAGTGACAGCGCCCGCCCTGCGCCTCGATCAGCGCCACCTTCGACGCACTGGTCGAGGCCGGCATCACCGCGACGAACGGCAGGCCCAACAGTGCGGCGAAATAGGCCTCGGACACCGCGGTGGACCCTGAGGACGCTTCCACCACCGTGGTGCCCTCGGCGATCCAACCGTTGCACAGCCCATAGAGGAACAGCGAGCGGGCCAACCGGTGCTTGAGGCTTCCGGTGAGGTGAGTGGTCTCGTCCTTGAGATACAGCGCCACGCCCGCTTCGGCGGCCCACGCCGCGGGCAGCGGGTATCGCAGCAGGTGGGTGTCGGCACTGCGCCGTGCGTCCGCCTCGATCAGGCGGATCGCGTTGTCGGCCCAGCGCCGTGGATGCCCGTGATCGGCAATCCGTACGGTCAACGGGCCGACACGGAGGGCTGGGTCGAGCCCCGGTTGAGCTGCGAATCGTCACCGCCGGTCGGGGCCGCCACCAACGTCAGCAGGCTGGCCTCGGGACGGCAGGCGAAGCGCACCGGCGCAAACGGCGAGGTGCCGATTCCCGCGGACACGTGCAGACGCATGTTGGCACCCCATTGCGAGGGACCCTTGACCCGCGAGCGGTCCAGCCCGCAGTTGGTCACCAGGGCGCCGTAGAACGGCACGCACAGCTGGCCGCCATGAGTGTGGCCGGCCATCACCAGCTGGTAGCCGTCGCCGGCGAAGCGGTCCAGTACACGCGGTTCCGGCGAATGCGTCAGTCCCAGACGCAGGTCGGCGGCCATCTCGGCTGGACCGGCGATGGTGTCGTAGCGGTCTCGATCGATGTGCGGGTCGTCGACACCGGCTGCGGCGATCCGGTGGCCGGCCACGTCGAACTCGCGACGGTTGTGCGTCAGGTCCAACCAGCCCCGTTCGGTGAACGCCGCGCGCAGGTCCTGCCACGGCAGCGGTACGCCGTGGATGCGATGCGTCGGCTTGGTCAGGTATTTGGCCGGGTTCTTCAAGCGTGGGCCGAAGTAGTCGTTGCTGCCGAACACGAACACGCCCGGCACCGACAGCAGATCTCCCAGGGCCTGAACCACCGCCGGCACCGCCTTGGGATGGGCGAGGTTGTCTCCGGTGTTGACCACCAGGTCTGGCTTGAGTCCCACCAGCTCCCGCAGCCAGGCCTGCTTGCGGCGCTGGCCGGGGCGCATGTGGATGTCACTGATGTGCAACACCCGCAGCGGTGACGAACCGGGAGCCAGCACCGGCACGGTCGCCTCGCGCACCACGAACGCGTTGCGCTCGATGATCGCGCCGTAGCCGATAGCGAGCGCCGCCGGTCCCAGCGTTGCCGAGGCGGCGACGAGGGATCGGGTCAGGGCAGGTGAAGGAGCCATGGCGTTCAGAATACTGCGCCTCCAACGCGCTCCTGCCGTTACGGCGGTGGTGCAGGTGGGGGCAGCAGCGGAATGGTGATCGGCGGCAGCCCCGGAATCTCGACCACCGTCGAACCCACCGGCCCGAACGGAGGGAAGCCTTCCGGCGGAGGTGGCGGTGGCGGCGGGATGCCGTTGCTGACTTCGATGGTGATGATCGAACCGGGGATGGTCTGACCACTCGGCGACGTGCCGACGACCGCACCGGAGCGGGCGCTGCTGTTGACCCAGCTCGGCTGTTCGGCGACCTGGAACCCGACTTCTTTGAGCCTTTGGCGCGCGGCGTCGACTTCCAGGCCCGTGACGCTGGGGACGCGGGAATTGGGGCCGCCGTCGACGTAGCGCGGGTCCGTCGGCGGCATGACGACATCACCGAAGTCGGTGGCAATAGGCTTCATCGCCGCGAACCAGGTGCGGGCCGGCTCGTTTCCGCCGTAGAGGTCGCCGTCCCCACAGTGCCGCAGCGGGAACGAGCACAGATCTCCCGGCGAGAGGGAGTCGTCGAAGATGTAGTTGGCCGCGGCATAGCGGTTGGTGAACCCCAGGAAGCCCGACGAGCGATGCGCCTCGGTGGTACCGGTCTTGCCCGCCATCGGCAGATCCCAGCCCACCGAGCCGGCGGCCGGCGCTGCGGTTCCGCCGCCTTGGATGTCCTTGCTCAAGGCGTTGGCCAAGGTGTTCGCGAGTCCTTCGGGAACCACTCGCTCGCAGGCCTCGGTGGCGACGGCCACCTCATTGCCGTTGCGGTCGAAGACCTTGTCGATCGGGTTCGGCGGGCACCAGACCCCACCGGAGGCCAGGGTGGCGGCGACGTTGGACAACTCCAGCGCGTTGACCTCGATCGGGCCCAGGGTGAACGAACCCAGGTTCTGCCGTTTGACGAAGTCGGCCAGGCTTTCGTTGCTGTCCGGGTCGTAGTCGCGGGCGGTGCCGGGATCGGCGTAGGAGCGCAGGCCGAGCTTGATCGCCATGTCCACGGTGCGTTCCACTCCGACCTGGGAGATCAGCTTCGCGAACGCGGTGTTGGGTGAGGTGGCCAGTGCGGTGGAGACGTTCATCGGGGACCGGTAGGGGGCGACGTTGACCACGCACCAGGTCTCCTTGGGGCAGCCCTTTGCCCCGCCACTGCCCATGCCCTTGGTCTGGAATCGGCCCGGCACCTCCAGGTCGGCGCTGATCCCCATGCCCATCTCCAGCGCCGCGGCCACCGTGAATGTCTTGAAGATCGACCCTGCGCCATCGCCGACCAGCGAGAACGGCTGCGGGCGCATGGTCTCGCCAAGGTCGGCGTTGAGTCCGTAGGTGCGATTGCTGGCCATTGCCAGCACCGGGTGTGCGTCGTTGCCGGGCTTGATCACACTCATCACGCTGGCGATGCCCTGCACGTTGGGGTTGGCGAAACTGTCGATCGCCTCTTTGATCGGGGCCTGGACGTCGGGGTCAAGCGTGGTGTGGATGACGTAGCCACCACGCGCCACCTGCTCCTTGCTGATGCCGGCCCGCGTCAGATATTCCTGCACGTAGTCGCAGAAGAACGCCCGGTCGCCGGCCGCGATGCAGCCGCGCGGCAGCTCATTCGGCTGCGGCAGGATGCCCAGCGGCTCCGCCTTGGCTGCCCGCAGCGCGTCGGCCTCGCCGGGGAGGTTTTCGATCATGGTGTCCAGCACCAGATTCCGGCGGGCCAGTGCGCCTTCGGGGTTGGTGTAGGGGTTCAGCGTGCTGGTCGACTGCACCATCCCGGCCAGCAGGGCCGCCTGCTGCCAGTTCAGGTCGGCGGCGTCGACACCGAAATAGGTCTGGGCGGCGTCCTGGATCCCGAACGAGTTGTTTCCGAACGACACCAGGTTCAGGTAGCGGGTCAGGATCTGCGGCTTGGTGAAGGTCCGGTCCAGCGTGAGCGCCATCCGGATCTCTCGGAGCTTGCGCGCGGGGGTGGTCTCGATCGCGGCACGCTTCTCGGCGTCGGTCTGGGCCAGCACCAGCAGCTGGTAATTCTTGATGTACTGCTGCTCCAGCGTGGACCCGCCGCGGGTGTCGATGTCCCCGGAGGCGTAGCCGGCCAACCCGGTCAGAGTGCCCTTCCAGTCCACTCCGCTGTGCTCGGCGAAGCGCTTGTCCTCGATTGACACGATCGCCAGCTTCATGGTGTCGGCGATCTTGTCGCTGGGCACCTCGAAGCGGCGCTGCGAGTACAGCCAGGCGATGGTGTTGCCCTTGGCATCGACCATCGTCGACACCGCAGGCACGTCTCCGCTGACCAACTGGGCCGACCCGTTGGCCACCACGTCCGAGGCACGGTTGGACATCAGGCCGACGCCGCCGGCGACGGGAAACAGCAGCGCCGCGAGTAGCACGGCGGCGAGCAGACAACACCCGGCCAGTTTGAGCACAGTTGGGCCGGTCGGGGGGCGCTCCGACATGGCTAACACACTAGCGGTGGTCGCAAGCGCGGTGGAGCCGGGCGAAGCGGGGCGGCCGCCGGCGGCTCAGCCCCGGCCGGCCGGGGTGCTCGCCGAAGACCCCTGACGCGGGTGAGGGTCCCCGCCGTGAAAATTGACATATACGTCAATAAAGGCCCGTTTCCGTCCATCCGGCCCCGGCCTCAACCGTGCAGATCATGATCGGATTGCACGGTTGTCCCAAAAAAGTGCCGATCAACCTGTTGCGCAGACGCCACCTGACCACCTAACTTGGACATCAAGTGCGATTCAGGTAACACTGATGAGGCGATGTGGCGCAGATCGCAGTATCGGATCGGTGTCGATGTTGAATAGGTGGCTGCCGGGGCGGCCGGGACGGAGGATCGTCAGTGTCTGTTGCAGCGACAGCGGTTCACACCAGTATGGCAACGGCGTCGGATTCCCAAACTCCCCGAACGGGCCTGCGTGGTGTGCAGGACGAAGGTCGAATCGCCTGGGTCTCCCAGGCCGTCTGCCGGGCCGCGGACCCCGATGAGCTCTTCGTTCGCGGTGCTGCACAACGCAAAGCCGCGGTCATCTGTAGGCACTGTCCGGTCGTGCTGCAGTGTCTGGCTGACGCTCTCGACAACCGCGTCGAGTTCGGTGTGTGGGGCGGCATGACCGAGCGGCAACGCCGGGCGCTGCTCAAGCAGCACCCCGAGGTCACGTCTTGGCGCGAGTACTTCGCCGCCCAGCGCAAGCAGCGCGACGTCGGCTGAACACCGGCTGAGTCTCTCTCCGGTTCTACTTCTCTTTCTTCGCCGTGAGCTGATCGGCGATCGCTCCCAGTGCCTCCAGGTCGGAGACATCGAACGGCAGCGACGGCACTCCCACGATAGGAACCCGCGGGTTGGCCCGGGTGAATCGCGAGAGCAGCCGAATCTCACGCTTAGCGGTGGCACCGCGCTCGGCGTGAATCTGCAGCGCCGCCGTGGTGAGCGCTTTCGCGCCCTCGGGCAATGATTCTCCGGCCGGCTCATGCAGTGTCTCGATGGCGTCGATGGCGCGCTCGATAGGCAGGTCGCACAGCATCGGGTGGGTGCGGTTGAGGATCAGCCCGGCCAGGGGCATGCGCTCGCCTGCGAGCCGATCGACGAAGAACGCCGCCTCCCGCAGTGCGTCGGGTTCGGCCGCCGACACCACCACGAACTGGGTGCCCCGCCGTTTGAGCAGCTCATAGGTGCGGTCCGCTTTCTCCCGGAAGCCGCCGAAAGTGGCATCGAGAGACTGCACGAAATTCGCTGCGTCGGAGAGCATCTGGGAACCGAGGACGGTCGACAAGGCTTTCATCGCAAGGCCGAGCGCGCCGGCGACCAGCTTGCCGAGTCCTCGACCGGGGCCCAGGAGCAACTTCCACAGCCGGCTGTCCATGAAACTGCCCAAGCGCTTGGGCGCATCCAGGAAGTCCAGCGCGTTGCGCGACGGCGGGGTGTCGACGACCACCAGGTCCCAGCGGTCCTCGCCGAGCAGCTGGCCGAGCTTCTCCATCGCCATGTACTCCTGCGTGCCGGAGAGCGAGGTGGCCACCGTTTGGTAGAACTGGTTGTTCAGGATCGCCTCGGCCCGCTCCGGCCCGGAATACTGCGCCACCATCTCATCGAAGGTGCGGCGCATGTCGAGCATCATCGCGTGCAGCTGACCCGGGACCTCGGCAGGCAGCGGCACGCGCTGCGGGTGGTTGCCCAGGTCCTCGATGCCCAGGGCCTGCGCCAGCCGGCGCGCCGGGTCGATGGTCAACACCACCACGTTGCGACCGTACTCGGCGGCCCGCAGGGCCATCGACGCCGCGGTGGTGGTCTTTCCGACGCCGCCGGCGCCGCAACACACCACGACGCGATTGGTGGTGTCGGCCAGGATCGCCGCCAAATCCAGTGCCAGCGGTTTGCCGGTCGTATCGGGTGTCATCGAACCCCCTGTTGGCCCAGAATCTCGGAAAGTTCATAGAGGCTGCCCAGGTCGATCCCATCGGTGATCGTGGGCAGTTGCAAACGTGGCACGTCCAGATCCTCTAGTTGCTCGGCCGTCTCCGTCCGAGCGCTGATGCGGGTCGCGTGCTGGATGGTCTCGGTCAGCAACCCGGCGAAGTCCTCGTCGGCCAGCGTGATTCCCGCGGCGGCCAGGCCGGCCCGTAGCGCGTCGGCATCGACGACGCCCTCGGCTGCCTTGGCCAGGTCGGCGGGTTCCAGGTGCGCAGGTATGTCGCGGTTGACGATCACGCTGCCGATCGGCAGGTCGAGCTCGCGCAGTTCCTCGATGGCCTCGAGGGTTTCCTGCATTGGCAGAGCTTCCAGCAGCGTCACCAGGTGGATCGCCGTCTGATCGGAGTGCAGTAGCTTCACCACCCCGTCGGCCTGCGAATGCACCGGCCCGCCCTTGGCCAACTGCGACACCGCCTTGGTGACGTCGAGGAACCGGGAGATCCGGCCCGTCGGCGGTGCGTCGACCACGATGGCGTCGTAGACCGGTTTGTTGTTCTTGTCGACCTGGACCACGTGGTACTTGATCTTGCCCGTGAGGATCACGTCGCGCAGACCGGGCGCGATGGTGGTCGCGAACTCGACTGCGCCGACCCGCCGCATAGCGCGTCCGGCGATCCCCAAGTTGTAGAACAGGTCGAGGTACTCCAGGAACGCGGCCTCGATGTCCATCGCCAGCGCATCGACCTGCCCGCCGTCCTCGGCGGTGGCGACCTTGAGCGGCTCGATGGGTAGTGGCGGAACGTCGAAGAGTTGCGCAATGCCTTGGCGCTCTTCGACTTCCACCAGCAATACCCGGCGCCCGCCGGCGGCCAGCGACAATGCCAGCGCGGCCGCAACCGTAGTTTTGCCGGTACCGCCCTTGCCGGTCACGAAATGCAGCCGGGCCTTCGTCAATCGAGAAGGCCAGCCGAGTGCAGGCGCGCTGCTGGATGTGGCTGTCACCACTGCATGCTAACCAAGGGCCGGGGCGCGCTAGCGATAAGCTCGCTGTCATGAGTCAACGCACGGCCTGGGAGTACGCCACCGTCCCCTTGCTCACGCACGCCACCAAGCAGATCCTCGACCAATGGGGAGAGGACGGCTGGGAGCTTGTTTCAGTGGTCCCGGGGCCGTCGGGTGAGCAGCTCATCGCCTTCCTGAAGCGCCCGCAATGAGCTGGCGAGCCCGGCTGGGCGAGCTCGGGATCGAACTGCCCGCGGTAGTGGCGCCGCTGGCGGCCTACGTTCCCGCGGTGCGCACCGGCAACCTGGTGTACACCTCCGGCCAGCTGCCTATGCAGGCCGGCGCCTTGCCGCAGACCGGCAAGGTAGGTGCGCAGGTCAGTCCGGAGGAGGGCCACGCGCTTGCCCGCACCTGCGCTCTCAATGCGCTAGCAGCAGTCGATGCCCTGGTCGGGCTCGACGCCGTGGCCCGGGTGGTCAAGGTGGTCGGGTTTGTCGCGTCGGCGCCGAACTTCAATGGCCAACCCGCCGTGGTCAACGGCGCCTCCGAGCTGTTGGGCGAGGTGTTCGGGGATGCCGGCAAGCACGCCCGCTCGGCGGTGGGGGTTTCCGAACTGCCGCTGGATGCACCGGTCGAAGTCGAGCTGATCGTCGAGCTGAAGGCAGCGGCGGAGTAGACCGCGGTGTCGGCCAGTCATCCCGCCTACGGTCGGCTGCGGCCGGTCACCGAGACCGCGTCGGTGTTGTTGGCCGACAACCCTGGGCTGATGACCCTGGAGGGCACTAACACCTGGGTGCTGCGCGGGCCCGGCAGTGACGAGGTGGTGATCGTCGACCCGGGGCCCGAAGACGATGAGCACATCGGTCGGCTCGCCGAGATCGGCAAGATCGCCTTGGTGCTCATCAGCCATCGGCACTTCGACCACACCGAGGGCATCGACAAGCTGGTGGACGCGGTCGGGGTGCCGGTGTATTCGGCGGGCAGCGGATTTCAGCGCCGGCTCGGCGGCGGCCTGACTGACGGTCAGGTGATCGATGCCGCCGGTTTACGCATCACGGTGTTCGCCACCCCGGGGCACACCGCTGACTCGCTCTCGTTCGTGCTGGACGACGCTGTCCTGACCGCCGACACCGTGCTGGGCCGTGGCACCACCGTCATCGACTCCGAAGACGGCGACCTGACGCGCTATATGGACTCGCTACGGCGACTGCGCGGGTTGGGCGGACGCACCGTGCTGCCCGGGCACGGCCCAGAACTGCCGAATATCGAAGCAGTGGCCGACGGGTATCTGGCTCACCGCGAACAACGGCTCGACCAGGTGCGCTCCGCGCTTGCCGCGTTAGGCGACGACGCCACCGCTCGTCAGGTCGTGGAACACGTCTACACCGACGTTGCCGAGGAGCTGTGGGGTGCGGCCGAACACTCGGTTCAGGCCCAGTTGAACTATCTGAGGGGCTGACCGGCGGCTCGAAACCGACGTTCTGCAGAGAAAGTACGAGTAGACATCTGCAAAACGTCGGGTTCGGCGAGACTGCTTACCTCGCTCGGCGAGCCAGTCGCTCGGAGTCGGAGATCAATACGCTCTTGCCCTCAAGGCGGATCCATCCGCGGTGGGCGAAGTCGGCCAGCGCCTTGTTCACCGTCTCCCGCGACGCACCGACCAGCTGGGCGATCTCTTCCTGAGTCAGGTCGTGGGTGACCCGCAGGGCCCCGCCTTCCTGAGTGCCGAACCGCTGCGCCAGCTGCAGCAGCTGCTTGGCGACACGGCCGGGCACGTCGGTGAAGATCAGGTCGGCCAGGTTGTTGTTGGTACGCCGCAGCCGGCGGGCCAGCACGCGCAGCAACTGCTCGGCGATCTCGGGCCGGTCGGAGATCCACGACCGGAGCGCGTCACGGTCCATCGAGACGGCGCGCACCTCGGTGATGGTGGTCGCGCCGGAGGTCCGGGGGCCGGGGTCGAAGATCGAGAGTTCGCCGAACATGTCCGAGGGACCCATGATGGTCAGGAGGTTCTCCCGGCCGTCGGGAGACCGCCGGCCGATCTTCACTTTCCCGGAGACGATGATGTACAACCGGTCGCCGGGCTCTCCTTCGGCGAACACGGTGTGTCCGCGCGGAAAGTCCACGGGCTGAAGCTGCTTGGTCAGCGCCGCCACGGCGCTGGGCTCAACTCCCTGGAAGATTCCGGCCCTCGCCAGGATCTCGTCCACGATGCCCCTTAAATGTTTTTGATGAAGGTTTTTGTAATCGTAAGCACCAGCCGAATCCCGGCCAGCCACCTGAGTCTAGAGCCAGGCGTCAAGCGACGTTACAACGCTACACACGATTGGCATGGCGATTCGGGGGAAACTGCGGATTCGCCTGCTCTACCCGACTCAACCCGGTTTCGATGCGTTCCAGCCCGACCGCTGAGAGCATCAGCAGCGTCGGGATAGCGGTGATCAACAACCAGGACACAAGTCGTCAGTAAACATGGGCAAGGTCTCGTTGGGGTCACAAATTAGTACCCTGTCGGAGGTGACAGTGGACAAAGCCTCCCGCGCCGCGCGGACGGAAACCCGGACCGGACTGGTGCGGCGCGCCCGTCGGATGAATCGGACTCTGGCGCAGGCCTTTCCCGACGCCCATTGCGAGTTGGACTTCACTACGCCGCTGGAGCTCGCGGTGGCGACGGTGCTCTCGGCCCAGTGCACCGACGTGCGCGTGAACCTGACGACACCGGCGTTGTTCGCCCGCTACCCCACAGCACTGGATTACGCCCAAGCCGACCGCACCGAGCTGGAGGAGCTCATTCGGCCCACCGGCTTCTACCGCAACAAGGCGGCGGCCCTGACCAAACTGGGCCAGACGCTGGTCGAGCGATTCGACGGGGAGCTGCCCCGCACCATGGAAGAACTGGTCAGCCTGCCCGGAGTGGGACGCAAGACCGCCAACGTGATTCTGGGCAACGCGTTCGACGTCCCGGGGATCACCGTCGACACCCACTTCGGCCGGCTGGTGCGGCGCTGGGCCTGGACCTCTGAGGAGGACCCGGTCAAGGTCGAGCATGCGGTCGGTGAGCTGATCGAACGCAAGGACTGGACCCTGCTGAGCCACCGGGTGATCTTCCACGGCCGGCGGGTATGCCACGCCCGAAAGCCGGCCTGCGGGGTGTGCCTGCTGGCCAAGGACTGCCCCTCATTCGGGCTCGGCCCCACCAACCCGGCGGAGGCCGCCGCGCTGGTCAAGGGTCCCGAGACCGAACACCTGCTGGCCCTGGCCGGGCTGTAGCGGTTGCCGCGCCGATGAGCACGTCGACCCGATGGACCCTCGCAGTATTGGCCGTGGTGGCCGCCCTGCTCACCGGATTGGTCGCCGAGCTGCGCCGTGAACCGGCGCCGGTACAGCACGGCCGCGGCACCGTCGCGCCCGGCGCCGAGCAGGACCTGTCCATGCTGCGGGCGCGCGCCGCCCTGTCGCCCTGCCCGGTGGGGTCGCCCGGCGCCGGCCCCAGCGCACTACGCGGCGTCACGGTCGAGTGCGCAGCCGACGGCGCCCCGGTTGATGTGGCTGCCATGGTCGCCGACCGCACGGTGGTGCTGAATCTTTGGGCGTACTGGTGCGGGCCCTGCCGCGACGAGCTGCGCGTCTTCGCGGAATACCAACGTCGGGCCGGGGCGGGCGTGACTGTGGTGACGGTGCATCAAGACGACAACCAAGCAGCGGGGCTGGCGCTGCTGGCGGAGCTGGGCGTGCACCTGCCCACCGTGCAAGACGGCAGACGTCAGATTGCTGCCGCATTGCGGGTGCCCAACGTGATGCCCGCGACGGTGGTCCTGGCCGCGGACGGTAGCGTTGCCCGCATCCTGCCGCAGCCCTTCGCCAATGCCGAGGAGATCGCCGCCGCCGTCGAGAACAGCGGTCGCTGATGTGGGGCGATCAGGATCCGGCGAAGAGGGAGACGCGGTGAGCGCTGGCGAGTCCCAGCCCTGGGTCCCGTCCCGTGCACCGTCCTGGCTGCGCCCCCTGATCGACAACGTCGAGAAGGTGCCTTCGGCCTATGTGCAGCGCTTGCCCGCCGACGTCCGCGCGATGATCACAGCGGCCAACGCCAAAGCCAGCATCACCGGGAACCGGCGCGATGCGGCGGTCCTGGTGCTGTTCTCCGGACCGCCGGCCGGCCCCACGGCTGCCATCCCCGAATCGGCTGACCTGCTGGTCACGGTGCGGGCCTCCACGCTGCGTCATCACGCCGGGCAGGCAGCCTTCCCGGGTGGGGCGGTCGATCCTGGTGACGCCGGTCCGGTCTCCACTGCGCTGCGGGAGGCCAACGAGGAGACGGGCATCGATCCGGTCCGCGTTCACCCGCTGGTCGCGTTGGAGAAGATCTTCATTGCGCCCTCGGGGTTCCAGGTGGTGCCGGTGCTGGCCTACTCCGAGGACCCCGGGCCGGTGACCGCGGTGGATCCAGGAGAGACCGCGATCGTCGCGCGCGTTCCAGTCCGGGCATTCATCAACCCCGAGAACCGGTTGATGGTTTACCGTGATGCGCGCAGTCGGCGTTGGGCCATGCCGGCGTTCCGGCTCAACCAGATGCTGGTCTGGGGATTCACCGCCCAGGTGATCTCGGCGATGTTGGATGTGGCCGGCTGGGCTCAGCCCTGGGACACCACCGAGGTGCTCGGGCTGGACGAGGCCATGGCGCAGGTTGGAGGAGAAGGCGAAATATGACGTCGTCACAGTGGCTGGACATCGCCGTGCTCGCGATCGCCTTCGTTGCCGCGGTTTCCGGCTGGCGCTCCGGCGCGCTGGGTTCCCTACTGTCCTTCGTCGGTGTTGCTCTGGGCGCAATGGCCGGAGTGTTGTTGGCCCCGCACCTGATCGAGAGTGTCTCTGGTGCCCGGCTGAAGCTGTTCGCCGCACTCTTTCTGATCCTGGCCATGGTCGTCATCGGTGAGGTCGCCGGAGTGGTGCTGGGCCGGGCGGTGCGCGGAGCGATCCGCAACCCGGGCGTCCGTGGCGTGGACTCCGTCATCGGAGTGGCGCTGCAGCTGGTGGTGGTGCTGATCGCGGCCTGGCTGCTGGCCACCCCGCTGACCGCCTCCGACCAACCGAGCCTGGCCGCCGCCGTCAACGATTCGCGTGTGCTGCGCCAGGTTGACGATGTCGCGCCGCGTTGGCTCAAGAACGTGCCGCGGCGGTTGTCGGCGGTGCTCGACGATTCCGGCCTTCCCTCCGTGCTCGAACCCTTCAACCGCGCCCCGATCGCCGCCGTGGATGCTCCGGACCCGGAGTTGGCCGCCAACCCCGTGGTGGAGGCCACTGCACCCAGTGTGCTGCGGATCCGGGGAGTGGCACCCAACTGCCAGAAAGTGCTGGAGGGCACCGGATTCGTGATCGCACCTACTCGGGTGATGACGAATGCGCACGTGGTCGCCGGCGCAGACAGTGTGACGGTGGAGAGCGGCGCCAAGTCCTTCGAGGCCGCGGTGATCTCCTTCGACCCCAAGGAAGACATCGCGATCCTGGCCGTACCCGATCTGCCCCTGCCCCCATTGGTGTTTGCCTCCGCTCTGGCTGAGGCTGACACCGACGCGCTGGTGCTGGGCTACCCCGGTGGCGGTGTCTTCGAGGCCACGCCGGCCCGAATTCGTGACGTCATCAACCTCGAGGGCCCGGACATCTACCGCAACGCGACGGTCACCCGCCAGGTGTACACGATCAGGGGCACTGTCCAGCAAGGCAACTCCGGCGGTCCGATGATCGACATGAACGGCCGAGTGCTCGGCGTGGTGTTCGGCGCTGCGGTCGACGACGCCGACACCGGGTTCGTCATGACGGCCGACGAGGTGACCGGACAGCTTGCCCGCGTCGGCGACACACAGCCGGTGCCGACCCAGACCTGCGTGGGCTCGGAGTAATCCGCCGGCTAGTCCCGCTGCAAAAACCGCATCAGGTGATCGTTGACCACCGCGGGCGCCTCTTCGTGGGCGAAATGTCCCGCCCCGGGCACTGACACGTACTGGCCGTGCGGCGCATACCGACGGGTCTTCTCGACCGGGTCCGCCAGCACATAGGGATCGTCGTCCCCCCGCAGATGCAGCAGCGGAGTGGTGACCGTACGCAGGTCCAGTGCCTTCATGAACCGGCGGCCCTCGGCGCGCAGCTGACTGCGCACTGCCCAGCGCTGGTACTCCAGCGCGCAGTGCGCCGCAGACGGAATCCGCACCGCGGTGCGCAGGTGCCCGATGGTCTCGGCGAAATCGTCGCTGGCCTGCCAGTTGGCCCCCGCTCTGCTGCGCACCAGGCGTTCGAGTTCGGCGCCGCCATGGCGGGTCAGGTTGCGCTCCGGCCAGAACGGCACCTGATAGCGCAGCAGCCACGGCAACAGGGCGCGGCCCTGGTCGGTGTGGGTCAGCGCCGAACGCCGCAGCGCCGCCGGATGCGGTGAGCTGATCACGGCGATGTCGCGCACCAGGCGGGGGTGCAGCAGCGCGGTGGCCCAACACACCAGGCCGCCGTCGGCATGGCCTACCAGGGTCGCCGACGAGTGCCCCAGGGCCCGGATCAAGCCGGCGGTGTCGCCGGCCAGCGTCCAGCCGTCATAGCCGCGGGGAGGTTTGTCGCTGCCTCCGTAGCCACGCAGGTCGACCGCGACGACGCGCACACCGCTCAGTCCGCGCAGCTGATGACGCCACGTCCACCAGAACGAACCGAACCCGTGCAGCAGCATCACCAGCGGCAGTGCGGTGGGTGAGACGTCGGTGCCGGTGCCGCCGACCGGCACCGCCTCGACGACATGGAAGCGAATGCCGTTGGCGTGGATGTCCCAGTGGCGCCACGGGCCGTCGATGCGAGTGCTCGACGGATCCGGTGGCGGCACTACCAGCCTGACGGGTCGGTGGTCGGCTTGCCCTCGTGCGATCCCGCCGCTGCAGGCGACTTGCCGTGCAGGCGGGACGGGTCGGGGCGCAATGCGTCGCGGGTCTCGCGAACCGACTCGATGGTCTGGCGGGGACCGCGGATGCGCCGGACCCGCAGGAAGCCGACCACTGCCAAGGCCACCGTCACCACCAGCATGATCCCGAACACGATCAGGTAGGCCGCCCAGTCCTGCAGCCACATGTTCAGTAGTTCGGCGACGAAGAAGAAGAAAAAGAAGGTGCTGTAGAACAACACGACCAGGGCCGCGATGAAGAACACGCTGCCGGTCAGGCCCCTTTTGACGTCCCGGGTGATCTCGGAGCGGGCCAGCTCGACCTCGGCGCGTACCAGCGTCGATATCTGCGCCGTGGCGTCCTTGACCAGGTCACCCAGGGATGGGTCGGCAGGCAGTGCGTGTGGGTCTGCCAGCGGGATGGTCGCCACGGTGTTCGGCACGCCGTTGCGGTCCGCCTTGGCCGAGCTGTTCGAGGCGCGGGATGCGTTCCTGCGATCGGCCTTGCTCACTGGCTGTCCTCCGTTCGCCGTCGTCGCGGCTTAATGTTGCCATGCGGTGGCCGACCCGACGAGCGGCCCCGGTAAAGCCCCCTGATGGCTGCGGGCTGCGGCGTGCCCAGCCCCGCCGCGTCGCCCGCCGCCGCTAGGCTGGTGTTTACCACCGGGGGTGGGGTTGATCGACGGGAGAACCGCTGTGCAGATCGCGCACCGCTGGATGCTGCGTGCCGCAGCGGCACTAGTGGTCTGGGCGGCGTGTGCCGCCGTGACCACGGTTGCAGCACCGGCGGCCCAGGTGGCCGCCGATGACAAGGTTGTGATGGGCGGGGGCGCCGGCATCGTCGTCGACGAGGACACGCTGTGCACGCTGACCGCGATCGGACATGACAAGACCGGTGCCCTGATCGGTTTCACCTCAGCGCACTGCGGTGGCCCGGGCGCCCAGGTGGCAGCCGAGGGTTCAGAAGGCGCCGGCACCATCGGTCACATGGTGGCCGGCAATGACGGCCTGGACTACGCGGTGATCGAGTTCGACCCGAACAAGGTGACGCCGGTACCCAACTTCGGCGGGTTCGTGATCGGCGGCATCGGGCCGGACCCCTCGGTCGGCCAGATCGCCTGCAAACAGGGCCGCACCACCGGCAACTCCTGCGGGATGACCTGGGGACCGGGCCAAGACCCGGGCACCATCGTGATGCAGGTCTGCGGACGGCCCGGCGACTCCGGCGGGCCCGTGGTGGTGAACAACATGCTGGTGGGCATGATCCACGGGGCGTTCAGTGACGCCCTGCCGACCTGCGTGATCAAGTACATCCCGTTGCACACGCCTGCGGTCGTGGTCTCGATCAACGCCGTCCTGGGCGACATCAACGCCAACGACCGGCCGGGCGCGGGTTTCGTCCCGATCGGTTGACCGAATGCCGGTTGCCCTACGGGGCTAGTCGGCTGCCCGAATCGCGTCGAACACGCTGGGGTCCACGAGGGTTGAGGTATCCCCGAGGTCACGTCCATCGGCCACGTCGCGCAGCAGTCGACGCATGATCTTGCCGCTGCGGGTCTTGGGCAGCTCCGGCACCACGTGGACGTTGCGGGGCTTGGCGATCGGCGAGATCTCTATCGCGACGCGCTCGCGCAGTTCGTCGACGATCGAATTGCCCAGCCTGCTGTGGGACGCGGCGAGCACCACGAACGCGCAGATCCGTTGGCCGGTCTGCTCGTCGATGGCGCCCACCACGGCGGCCTCGGCCACCGCCTCATGGCTGACCAAGGCGGACTCCACCTCGGCGGTGGAGATGCGGTGTCCCGACACGTTCATGACGTCGTCGATGCGGCCCAGCACCCAGATGTCGCCGTCCGCGTCGTAGCGGGCGCCGTCACCGGCGAAATACCAACCCTGCTCGGCGAATCGCGACCAGTAGGTGTCGATGAAGCGTTGCCGGTCACCCCAGATACCGCGGGTCATCGACGGCCACGGCTGGTCGATCACGAGGTATCCCGAGACCGGTTCCCCGGCCGATTGATCGGGAGCCAGCAGGTCACCGTGATCGTCGACGATGCGGGCGGAGATCCCGGGCAGCGGGGTCATCGCGGCACCCGGCTTGGCCGCGGCCACCCCCGGCAGCGGGGTGATCATCGCCGCACCGGTCTCGGTCTGCCACCAGGTGTCGACCACCGGCACCGCATCGGCGCCGATCACCCGTCGGTACCAGCGCCAGGCTTCGGGGTTGATCGGTTCGCCGACGGAACCCAGCAGGCGCAGGCTGGACAGGTCGTGGGCATCGGGCACCTCGCGGCCCCACTTCATAAACGTGCGGATCAGCGTAGGTGCGGTGTAATAGATTGTCACACCGTACTTTTCGATGATCTGGAAATGCCGGTGGTGGTCCGGGAAATCGGGAGTTCCCTCGTAGATCACCTCGGTGGCGCCATTGGCCAGCGGCCCGTACACCGCGTAGGTGTGGCCGGTGACCCATCCGACGTCGGCAGTGCACCAGAAGACGTCGGAGTCGGCCTTGAGATCGAAGACGTAGTGGTGGGTGTACGCGGCCTGGGTCAGGTAACCGCCGCTGGTGTGCACGATCCCCTTCGGCTTGCCGGTGGTTCCCGAGGTGTAGAGCAGGAACAGCGGCTGCTCGGATTCGAACGCTTCGGGGGTGTGCTGAGATTCGGCGGGCTCCACCACGTCGTGCCACCACAGGTCGCGATCGGGGTTCCACGAAACGTCGCCGCCGGTGCGGCGCACCACGAGCACGTGCTCGACACTGCTGTCTTGGGCGGCCGCGCCCAAAGCCTCGTCGACCGCGGGCTTCAGCGGTGCCGGCTGGCCGCGACGGAACTGCCCGTCGGAAGTGATGACCACCTTCGCCTGGGCGTCGTCGATCCGGGAGCGCAGCGCGTGCGCGGAGAACCCGGCGAACACCACGGTGTGCAAGACGCCCAGCCGCGCGCACGCGAGCATCGCGATGACGGCTTCGGGGATCATCGGCAGGTAGATCGCCACCCGGTCACCGGCGACCAGGCCGAGCCCGGCCAGCGCATTGGCGGCGCGGGAGACCTCGGCCAGCAGATCGGCGTAGGTGATGGTGCGGGTGTCGCCTTGGGGCTCACCCTCCCAGTGGATCGCCACCCGGTCACCGTGGCCTTGTTCCACGTGGCGATCCACGCAGTTGTAGGCGACGTTGAGCCTGCCGTCGGCGAACCAACGCGCGAAGGGGGCGTCTGCGTAATCGAGTACCTCGGTGAACGGTGTTGCCCAGCTCAGCCGGTTGGCCTGCTCGGCCCAGAATCCGAGGCGATCGGACTCGGCTGCACGGTACAACTCGGGACCTGCGTTGGCCTGCGCGGCGAACTCTGCCGACGGCGGGTACGTCGGCGTTGCAGGGGCGGGGGAGGTGTCTGAGTTGCTGCTCACCGTCAGGAGCCTAATCACCGCGACGGTAGTGTCTATAGCCCGTGACCACTGCCCGGGATCCACTCGCCCCGTTATTGGCGTTGCCCGGTGTCGCCGAGGCCAGTGAGCAGGTCCGCGACGAGTTGGCGCGGGTGCACCGGCATAAGACCAACATGCGGGGCTGGCCGGTCAGCGCAGCGGAGGCTTCCCTGCGGGCGGCGCGGGCGTCATCGGTGCTCGACGGTGGGCCCGCGGCGGTGGATGCCGCGGCGACGTCTGATCCGGTGTTCGCCGGTGCCCTGCGGGTGGCCCAGGCGTTGGAGGGCGGAGAGACCACGTTGGTCGAGGTCTGGCGGCGGGCGCCGTTGCAGGCCTTGGCTCGGCTGCACGTGTTGGCCGCCGCGGACCTCGTCGAGGAGGAACGCCTTGGTCGGCCCGAGGGCGGCGCGGCCGTAGGCCGAAGGCTGGAGATGCTGGCCGACCTTGCCACCGGGGGCACCTCGGTGGCTGCGCCGGTATTCGCCGCGGTGGTACACGGCGAACTGCTGACGCTGGCGCCGTTCGGCAGTGCCGACGGCGTGGTGGCCCGAGCCGCGGCCCGGCTCGTCACGATCGCCAGCGGATTGGACCGTCACGGGCTGGGCGTGCCCGAGGTGACCTGGATGCGCCAGGTGCGGGACTACCGGCGGGCTGCGAAGGAGTTCGCGAGCGGTTCGGCGCAAGGCGTCACGGCGTGGCTGCTGTTGTGTTGCGGCGCCATGCGCACTGGTGCCCTTGATGCTCTGGGGATTGCTGAGGCGGGTCGCTAAGCGCCTGCGGCGACGCTGCAGAACGTACGAAGCGGGCGGCGATCCGAAGGGATTCGGCTCGCCGCCCGCTAGTACGGTACACGGTTACCAAGCGTCCAACGTGGGCTGCGTGGGTGGCCTCGGCGCTCCTGCGGTGTTCTTCGGCTGCATTCCCACCCAAGGGTCTGCTGACACCGATCACGTTCCGCAATTACGCAGGCCCGCAACACTTCTGCCATCTTCGCGGCTGTGGCTCCGCGTGGGTACCGCTCTCCGTACTGGGAAGTGCGGCTCGGGAGATCGATCCTTCTCTTCCGGGTCGACCCTGGCCTTGCCGGCTTCCGTGCTTCCTTTGTACTACGTGATGCACGCCACAGCAAGGGTCAATCGCGCACGGCGCGTGCCGTGTCATCGGATTGTGATCAGTGATGTTTGCTGGAACGCAATTCAGGGTGCTAATCGGCGCAGCACGGAGTAGGTGAGGGCCCCGGCGGCCAGTGCGCTGATTCCGACGGCTGCGGTGGTCGCCAGCGCGGCGCCAGACGGGGCCGGGATCCGGTCGCGCAGCGACACCGGACGCGAGAAGGTCAGTATCGGCCAACCGTGGGCGATCGCTTCCTTGCGCAGCGCGCGATCGGGGTTGACCGCCGACGGGTGTCCGACCACCTGCAGCATGGGCAGGTCGGTGATGGAGTCCGAGTAGGCATAGCAGTGCTCCAGCGGGTACCCCTCGCGAGCGGCCAGCTCGCGGATGGCCTGCACCTTGCCTTCGCCGTAGCAGTAGAACGCGATCTCGCCGGTGTACTTGCCGTCGGCGACAACCATCCTGGTCGCCATGGCGTGCGTCGCCCCCAGCGCGCGGGCGATGGGCGCCACGATCTCCTCGCCGGAGGCCGACACCACCACGACGTCGCGGCCGCAGAGTTTGTGGTCGGCGATCAGTTCGGCGGCCTCGGCGAAGATCAGGGGCGTGACGACGTCGTGAATCGTCTCGTTGACGATGGCCTTGACCTGTTCCACATTCCAGCCGGTGCACATGTTGGTCAGGTGGGCCCGCATCCGCTCCATCTGGTCATGGTCGGCGCCGGACAGCAGCATGAGAAATTGCGCGTAGCTCGACTTGAGCACCGTGCGGCGATTGATCAGTCCCTGGTCCATAAAGGGTTTGCTGAAGGCCAGCGCGCTGGACTTCGCAATCACCGTCTGGTCGAGGTCCAGAAAGGCTGCGGTACGGGTTCTGGGCGACCCGGAAGGGTCGGTGGGGGCCGCTGATGGCGTGGGTGGTGACTGCGGCTGCGGTGTGGAGGCGGTCACCGGTTCAGCATAGGTCGGGGGTCTCAACCAAGCGGGTGCTACGCCCGAAAGAGCACCTCACGCACAGTGGGGAACGGCCGGCGTGCATTTGACGTAACACTTGCGCCCGACCGCCCAGTCATGTGTATAGTGGCATCACTCGGCTTATGCCGAGGGTGTATCGGCCCGACCCCCCGGGGTTGATACGCGACGACCTCCGCCTCCTCCCCCCCTGGCGGGGGTCGTCTTTTTTAACCGGTAAAAAGTTCGCCGGAACGTCTCCACGTCGACTGAAACGTGTTACAGATCCGGCTTTACATACTAAAAGTCTGGTTTTTCTGGCAGTAACCGACTTTGAGTTATCCACAAACGCGAATTTCATCCACAGTTGGCCATATCGGATAGCGTGATGGGCGGCGCCGGGTCACGGTGAGACGGTGAACGCAGCCGCCGGCCTGTTGTCCCTCGTCACCCAAGCGGTACTGCGTGACGAAGTGGACCGGGTGGCTGCCGCGGTCGGTGTGCGCGTGGTCCACCTCGGTGCCGCCATGCCCAGCCGCAGGGCCTGGTCGGCGGCTTCGGCCGTGGTGCTTGACCAGGAAGCCGCCACTCGCTGCGGTCCGGACCGGCTGCCGCGCCGCTCCCATGTCGTGGTGCTCACCAGCGTTTCGCCCACTGCGGTCGCCTGGCAAGCCGGGGTAGCGGTGGGCGCGCAACGCGTGCTGGCGCTGCCCGCCGATGCCAACGAGCTGGTGGCTGAGCTGGCCGAGGCCTGCGAGTCGGTGCGGGATGGCGGCCGCCGGGGTGATGTCATCGCGGTGATCGGCGCCCGCGGAGGAGCGGGGGCCTCGCTGCTGGCCGCAGCGCTGGCGCAGAGCGCTGGAGACGCACTACTGGTGGACCTGGATGCCTGGGGCGGTGGCATCGATCTACTGGTCGGAACCGAACGTGCCACCGGCCTGCGTTGGAGTGACCTGACGCAGCGCAGCGGGCGACTGACCTGGCCGGCGTTGCGCGACGCCCTGCCCCGCCAGCGCGGAGTGAGTGTCCTGTCGGGCGCGTCGAGCGGCCCCCCAGAGGCTGAGGTTCCCGACATCGACAGCGGCACTGTCGAAGCGGTCGTAGATGCGGCCCGTCGCGGCGGGATCACGGTGATCTGCGACTTACCGCGAGCGTGGATCGATCCGGTCGAGGCAGCGTTGGGCACCGCCGACTTAGCGGTGCTCGTCAGTCCCTGCGACGTGCGTTCGTGTGCGGCGGGCGCCACGATTGCGCCACGACTTCGGGCGCTGAACCCCAATGTCGGCCTCGTGGCGCGTGGACCGGCCCCGGGCGGACTGCGTGCTGCGGAAGTGGCCGAGATCGTCGGGCTTCCCCTGCTGTCCTCGCTTCGGGCCGACCCGCGGCTGGCTCAGCGACTGGAATACGCAGGTCTGAGGTTGCACCGGCGTGCCCCGCTGGCGTTGGCGGCCGGTCGGGTCCTTGCTGTACTGCCTGAGCGGAAAGCCCTGGTGTCATGAGGGATTCGCTGATCGACCGGGTCCGGGAGCGCCTCGCGGCGCAGTCGGGGCAGCCGTCGGAGCTGGGCCCGCAGACGGTGGCCGCCGCTATCCGCGCCGAATCCGGCGGTGTCCTGGGCGATACCGAGATGCTGTCCAATCTTCGGGTGCTGCAGACCGAGCTGACCGGCGCCGGAGTGTTGGAGCCCCTGTTGTGTGCGGCAGGCACCACCGACGTGCTGGTCACCGCGCCGGATGCGGTGTGGGTCGACGACGGCGGCGGGCTGCGGCGTACCGAGATCCGCTTCTCCGATGAGGCCGCGGTGCGGCGGCTGGCCCAGCGGCTGGCGGTAGCCGCGGGGCGCCGGCTCGACGATGCTCAACCCTGGGTGGACGGACAGCTGCGCGGCATCGGCACCGGCGAATTCACCGTGCGCCTGCATGCGATCCTGCCGCCCATCGCCGCCGACGGGACCTGTCTGTCGTTGCGGGTGTTGAGGCCGGCCACCCAGGATCTTGCCGCGCTGATCGCCACGGGCGCGATCGCGCCCGTGGCCGCGGAGTTGCTGTCCGACGTCATCGCCGCGCGACTGGCGTTTCTGGTCTCCGGTGGGACCGGGGCCGGCAAGACGACGCTGCTGTCCGCACTGCTCGGTGCGGTCGACAAGCAGGAGCGGCTGGTTTGCGTCGAGGATGCCGCAGAACTGCAACCCAGCCACCCGCACCTGGTCCGACTGGTGGCGCGCGGGGCCAACGTCGAAGGCGCCGGCGCAGTGGGATTGCGGGACCTGGTCCGGCAGGCCCTGCGGATGCGACCGGATCGGCTGGTGGTCGGTGAGGTCCGAGGCGCCGAAGTGGTCGACCTGCTCGCCGCCTTGAACACCGGCCATGACGGTGGTGCCGGAACAGTGCACGCCAACAACCCCGCCGAAGTACCTGCCCGGCTCGAAGCGCTTGCCGCACTGGGTGGTCTGGACCGTGCCGGACTGCACAGTCAACTGGCTGCGGCGGTCCAAGTTCTGGTGCACGTCGCGCGGGGGCGAGACGGCAGGCGCCGACTCACCGACATCTCACTGCTTCGCCGTACCGATTCCTGGCAGGTTGAGGCGGCACCGGTGTGGCAGGCCGGACGCGGTCCGGCTGGCCATATCGGCGAACTGCGCGACCTGCTGCGCGATCGGCTGCCCGCATGATTGGCTCGGCGGTCGCCGCGCTGGCGTTGGCCGCGGCGCTGCTGCTGGGAGCTTCACCGCGTGGGCGACTCGTGTCTGACAGCCGCCCGCGCGCCGGAAGGGGTGACCGACGGGCCGGTCGATGGAGTCTGCTCGTCGTGGCGATCGGCGGGGTTGCGCTGGCTGGGCTGGCTCTACCGCTCGGCGCCTGGCTGTCCGGGCTGGTGGTGGCGGCCACGGCTGCGGTACGGCGGCGGCGCGGCCTTCGGCGTAGACGGGCGGACGCGGAGTCACGCGCCTGGGAAGCCGCACTGGAGGTCCTCGTCAGTGAGCTGCGTGTCGGGGCACACCCGTTGCGGGCCTTCACCATCGCGGCCGCCGAATCCACCCACCCCGGGATCGCGGCAGGACTGGGCGGCGTTGCCGCTCGTGCCCGCCTGGGCGCCGACGTCGCACACGGTCTGCGTGACGCGGCGCACTACTCGGCGATGCCCGCACAGTGGGAGCGGCTCGCGGCCTACTGGGAGCTCGGGGGACGGCACGGCTTGGCGATCGCCAGCCTGATGCAGGCCGCGCACAACGACATCGCTGCCCGGCGCAGATTCTCGGAGCGCACCGCGGCCGGGATGGCCGGTGCTCGTGCGTCAGCGGCACTGTTGGCCGGGTTGCCGGTGCTCGGTGTACTGCTGGGCCAATTGATCGGCGCGCGCCCGGTCCTCTTCCTGCTCAGCGAATCGGGTGGGGTGTTGGCGCTGATCGGGATGAGCCTGGTCTGCTCGGGCCTGTTGTGGTCCGACCGGATCACCACCCGGTTGGGCGGTGCCGCGTGAGTGGCGCTGCGCTGTTGCTGGCGGTCGCGGTGCTCGCCGCTGCAGGACCGTCGACGGTCCGGTCACGGGCTGGATCACCTCGGGCGCAGCCCCCGTCGCCGCGTCGGGCCGATCCGGGGGCCGACGCACTGACGCTGGCCGCGGACCTGGAGGTCTTCGCGCTGTGTCTGAATGCGGGAATGTCGGTGTCGGGCGCGGCCGCGGCCACCGCCCGGCATGCGCCGCCGCAGCTGGCGGGTGCCCTGCGCCGCGGCTCGGATCTGTTGGCGCTCGGTGCCGAACCGGGAATCGCGTGGTCGGAGCCTCACGTGCGCGCCGGCGGCGCCGCCGACCCAATGACCAGCGCGGTGCTGCGCTTGGCCCGGAGATCGGGGTCCTCCGGCGTGGCGTTGGCTGCGGGCCTCGGCGAACTCGCCGTTCAATACCGATCCGAGGCTGCGGACAGGGCCACGGCTGCCGCGGAGCGGGCCGGGGTTCTGATCGCCGGGCCGCTGGGGTTGTGCTTCCTGCCTGCCTTCGTGTGCCTGGGCATCGTCCCGGTGGTGGCCGGACTGGCCGGCGATGTCCTGCGGTCGGGTCTGCTGTGATCGCGCCGATGCTTCGCGGACCGGCCGCGAGAACCCAATGGGTGTTGATCAAGGAGTCGCTATGAAAAGTGTTATTCCACAGGTGCGCAACCTGTTTCGAGGAATCGGTCTGAAGCTGGTGCTATTCGCTTCCGACGAATCCGGGATGTCCACGGTTGAATACGCGATCGGCACCATCGCTGCAGCGGCGTTCGGTGCGATCTTGTACACGGTAGTCACCGGGGATTCGATCGTGGCAGCGTTGAATCGGGTAATCGGCCGCGCGCTGAGTACCAAAGTCTGACAGGCGATGTCCGGCCGTGAGAACTACGCCGACGACGCCGGCGCCAGCACCGTCGAGGCGGCGTTCGCTTTGGCGGCGCTGGTCTCGGTGCTCGTGCTCTGTCTGGCCGGCATCAGCGCAGTCTCTGCCCAAATCCGCTGTATCGACGCAGCGCGGGAAGCGGCTCGGCTGGCAGCGCGCGGAGATGTCTCGGCGGTCACAGTCGTGGTGCGGCAGATCGCGCCGGCCGGCGCGACGGTGCGTCTGCATTCCGAAGGCGCCATGGTGGTGGCTCGGGTCACCGCTCGACCTATTCTGTTGCCCGGCTTGGCTATCGCAGCCGAGGCCGTCTCGGCGGCCGAGCCGCAGGGATGAGGAGGGCGGAGCCACGGTGGCCGCCGCGGCAATGATCGCCGCATTGCTGAGCCTGACCGGCGGCGGATTCCTGCTCGGCACCGCGGTGATCGCACGGCACCGTGCACAGGCCGTCGCCGACCTGGCGGCACTGGCCGGCGCCGGCAGGGTCCCCGCTGGACCCGCGAGCGCGTGCGCGCAAGCCTCAGTGCTGAGCTCGCGGATGCACGGGAGCGAATTCAACTGCACGGTCGATGGGCTCGATGTGGTGGTCACCGTGGCGATGCCCGTGCCCGGCTGGCGGCTCGGCCCCGCTCGGGCGGCGGCGCGAGCCGGCCCTGTTGGCTAAGGCGCTTCGCCGACGGCCCAGCCCGCCCCGGTGACCTCGGCCTCGGTGGGCATGCGGAGCGCCACCAGCCCGGCCATGGTCCCCTCGTCGAGTTCCACCTGGGTGACGGTTACGTGGACCGGCGCCCAGCCGCCGTCCTTCTGGCGCAGCCGCAGCACGCCGCTGACCGGCGCCCGCGAGCGAGCCATGTCGGTCTCCATCCGGGCGGCCTGCGCCTGGTCGTCCGGGTGAACTCGCGATGCCGCCGGGCTGCGCCAGTCGTAGAGCGGGCACGGCCCATCCAGCCACTTCAGCAGTCGCCGATTGGCCAGGTCGCCCATGGCCCGGTACACGCCCGGCTGAGCCAGCGCGTGCAGGATCTGCTGCGCCAGGAAATCGGGCCGAGCAGCCGCGCCCTCGAACTGGCCGCGCCAGTTCATGCCGCGCGACACCAGATGTTCCCGCCCACCGGCAACGGGCTCACGCGCTGTGCGCACCACGAAACCCACCCGGATCACCTCGCCGTGAAAATCGGTGACGTCCCAGCTACTGCAAATGGTCTGGCCAGGTTCGGGCCGGATCGCCAGGGCCAGGACCTTGTTCTCGTTGGGGGTGAACTCGCGGGCCGGCAATTCCTCGACGAACGCCCGGCCGTGGGTGGCCTCCACTTCCGGGTCTTTACCGCTGTTGGCCAGCGACTCTCGGGTGTCGGTGGCCACCCCCAGGGTCAGGTCCCACTTCAACGGGCCCGGGATGGGCCGCTCGGGCGGCTCCATATCGGCCGGGCCGGTCCAGACGTGCACGCCGTGCACCCGACCGTCGGACATCACCACCGGTTCGGTGCGGATCACGCGATCACGGCGCGTTGTGATGCTGGCCAGGGCCTGCCCGGAGCGCACCGACTCCGCGACCGCCGTCTGGATCGCCGCTAGGTGTGGGCTGCGTCGCAGAAACTGCGCAAGCGGCACCAGATTCTTCAGCTGACGGCCTTGCGCGACGACTGCTGATTCACCACCGAGTGTCTCCACCAGCAACCAGTCGTGCGTCATAATTCGTCGATATTACGGCTAGTGGCCGTCTACCAGCATTAACAGTGAATAATTTGCCGGAATCAGGGCGGATTGCGCACAGGCGGACGATCCGCCGAGTTGCGAAGGATCCGGTCTAGCCGGTAACTTACGGCCGCATCCGGTCCTGTATCGGATTGGGAACGGATCGCATCTCTCGACCGTTCGTCTTACTGTCCCGCGTGTTCTCTGCGCGCAGACGCCCGTCGCTGCGATACAGCTGGCGGGGTAAGGGCTCGGGGGAGTCGGCCGTTCGGGGGGTCGGCCGACTCCCGCAGTTATCTCAGCTCCGTGGGGCCGCTTCGTGCGAGCCGTCGAGCCTGCCGAGTACCAGTCGCAGCACCCGCACCGCACCGTCCTTGTGCAGCGGTTCATTGCCGTTGCCACATTTGGGTGACTGCACACATGAGGGACAGCCCTGTGGGCATTCGCAGGATTCGATCGTCTCCGCCGTCGCGGTCAGCCAGGTGGTCGCGGCCCGGAAGCCGCGCTCTGCGAAACCTGCGCCGCCAGGGTGGCCGTCATAGACAAAGACACTGGGCATACCGCCCAGCTCGTCGGGGCCCACCGCGGTGGACAGGCCGCCGATGTCGCCCCGATCGCAGCTGGCTACCAGCGGCAGCAGGCCGATCGCCGCATGCTCGGCGGCATGCAAGGCGCCGGGGATGGCGGGCTCGTCGACCCCGCACTCAGCCAGTGCCTCAGCGGTCACGGTGTAGACCACCGCCATGGTGGGCAGCGTCGCTGGAGGCACCTCCAAATCGACGAAGTCCAGGACTTCACCGGTCGGCAGCCGCCGCAGGTAACCGACGATCTGGTGGGTCACTGTCACCGGTACCAGGCCAAGACAGACCGGGCCGAACCAGGCGCGTTCACCCTCGCCGGTCACCTCGATGGCGGTGATCTCACGCGCGAACGTGGCGTACCCGGGATCCTCGGCGTGGACGAAGGCGATCTGGCGTTCAGGGTCCAGTGAATCGACCAGGTAACTCTCACCCTGATGCAAATACACCGCGCCGGTGTGTACCGTGGCCGCCGCGCGGCCGGCGTCGACGCTGCCCAGCAGTCGCCCGGTGTCGGCTTCGACGATCACCACCTGCCCGCCGGCCGATCCGCGGATGTCCACCGTGGCGTGCGGATCGAGTCCCGGCGCCGGGAAGTATCTCTCGGCGCGCCGCCGTAGCAATCCATCGCCGACCAGGTCTGCGGCTACCTGCTCTGCGCCCAGCTGCGTCACCTCGGCGGTGGTCAGCGGCAGTTCGGCTGCCGCGCACAGCAGCTGCGGCCCTAACACGTAGGGGTTGACCGGGTCGATCACCACCTGCTCGATCGGCTTGTCCAGCAGTGCCTCGGGGTGATGAACCAAATAGGTGTCCAGCGGGTCGTCGCGAGCAACCAGCACGATCAGCGCGGTCTGCCCGCGCCGGCCCGACCGGCCGGCCTGCTGCCAGAACGAGGTCACGGTGCCGGGAAACCCGGCGATCACGACGGCATCCAAGCCGGCGATGTCCACGCCGAGTTCCAGCGCGTTGGTGGTGGCCAGCCCGTAGAGCTGGCCGTCGGCGAGCGCACGCTCCAGGGCGCGACGGTCCTCGGCCAGATATCCAGCCCGGTAGGAGGCGACCTTGTCCACCAGGGTCGGCGCGACTGATTCCAACCGGGTTCGAGCGGCCAGTGCGGTGAGCTCCGCGCCGCGCCGTGACCGCACGAAGGTCAGGGTGCGCGCCCCCTCGGCGATCAGGTCTGCCATTACCCGGGCCGCTTCGGTGCCGGCGGCGCGTCGAACAGGCGCGCCGTGCTCGCCGGTCACGTCGGTGCGCAGGGCGGGCTCCCACAAGGCCACCGTCCGCGCGCCATGCGGCGATCCGTCCTCGGTGACTTCCGTGACGGGCTGTCCGATCAGCGCCGACGCGCTGGCGCCCGGCGACGCGGTGGTGGCACTGGCGAAGATCACCGTCGGTCCGGGTGATTCAGGTCCCGCATAACGCTCACAGAGTCGCAGCAGCCGTCGCAGCACCATTGCCACGTGCGAACCGAAGATCCCCCGGTAGTAGTGGCATTCGTCGACGACCACAAAACGCAGCCCGCGCAAAAAGACCGCCCACCGGGCGTGATTGCGCAGCAGTGAAAGGTGGATCATGTCGGGATTGGAGAAAACCCAGCGTGATCGCTCCCGGGCGAACCTGCGGATCTCAGCGGCAGTATCGCCGTCGTAGGCGGTGGGTGCCGCCGCGCCGGCCGCTCCGGCCAGGCGCGGAACCGCGGCACTCAGGCTGTGCGCCGCGCGCAGCTGGTCGTGTCCCAATGCCTTGGTCGGTGACAGGTAGAGCGCTCGGGCCCGGGGATCAGCCGCCAGGGCCTGCAGCACCGGAAGCTGGTAGGCCAGCGATTTTCCGGACGCCGTGCCGGTGCTGATCACCACGTGACGACCGGCGTACGCCAGTTCGGCGGCGGCCAGCTGATGCGACCACGGGGCCTGGATTCCGCGCCCGGTGAAGGCACTGATCACGTCGTGATCGGCCCAGGCGGGCCAGGCGCCCACGCGGCCTGCAGAGGCCGGCAGGTCGGCGACATGACGCAGGGGATCTTCACCGGTGTCTACCCCGGCGAGCGCGGCGGCCAGCAATTCGCCACCGAAATTCGCCGTCATTCATCCGTCCTCAATTGCCTGGTTTATGCGGCGGTCCCAGCTTCGCCTCTCCTACGTCGAGTCTCGCTGAACCGCCGGCCTTGAAAGCCCGCCGCCGTATTGTTCACCCCTCGGCCGAGATTTCGACACCGCAGTCTGTCCTCAGCGCCATGAACATGGTTGACTGATGGCGGTCGTAGCTTCTGTGTTCGTGTTAAGCCTTCGCAGGATCTGTGGTTGCGGCCGCAGTGCCCGCGGGGGATTGGTTGGGTGGCAACACCGGCCGACCGCAAGGGTACGGCGGTCGGAACAGGCCCGGGGCAGCGAAATGCGGTGCCCCGAACAACGGTGCCCCGCACCGAGCAAGAAGAGTAAGGAAAGATCGACAAATGCCACAGGGAACTGTGAAGTGGTTCAACGCGGAAAAGGGCTTCGGCTTCATCGCACCAGAGGACGGCTCGGCTGACGTGTTTGTCCACTACACGGAGATCCAGGGAAGCGGCTTTCGCACCCTTGAGGAGAACCAGCGGGTGGAGTTCGAGGTTGGGCAGAGCCCCAAGGGCCCCCAGGCCACGGGCGTCCGCGCCGTCTGAGCCACGGAATTTGACGTCACCCCCCGGGCAGCTCCCGCCAATGGAGCTCATCCGGGGGGTTTCGTTTCGGGCGGGTAAGGCCGCCCCGGGCGCCGCCGGATGGTGCACCGGCTTACTGTCGGTGACGTGAGCCAGCTTTCCTTCTTTTCGGCCGAGTCGGTGCCGCCCAGCGTTGCCGACCTCGCCGGGGTGCTGGCCGGCCCGGGCCAGGCAGTTGTGGTGGGTGACGCAGCGCGACTGTCGGTCGTTGTCGATGCCCAGTGGCGCGCCGTGGCGCTCGCTGAGCTGATCGAAGAGGCCGGCCTGGTGCCCGAAGTGACCCGCACCGAGGAGGACACCCCGCTGGTGCGGACGGCCGTCGACGCACGGCTGCGTCCCCTGGCTCAGGCGTGGACGCGCGGCGCGGTCAAGACGGTGCCGCCGCAATGGCTGCCCGGCCCACGCGAGCTGCGCGCCTGGACGCTTGCGGCCGGGACGGCCGAGGACGACCGGTATCTGCTCGGGCTCGACCCCCATGCACCGGACACGTTCGAGCCGCTGGCCTCGGCCATGATGCGGGCAGGCATCGCGCCTACCCTGATCGGTACCCGGGGGAGCCACCCGGCGCTGCGGATCACCGGCCGGCGCAGGCTGTCGCGGCTGGTGGAAAACGTCGGGGAATCACCTGCTGACCCCGAAGCGTTGAGGCAATGGCCGCGTGTCGGAGCCTCGATCCCGGGTCATGGGGATGGGCTTTGACAGAATGCACTGCTGAACGCCGGTTTGCGTCGGCGCGGTCGTGAGTGCGAGATTGTCAGTTGTCCACCGCCAGCATGACCTGGCGGTGCAGACAAGAAGTGGAGTGGTAAACGCAAGGTGGCTGACTCTAAGACGGTGAGCGCCCGCAATGGCGATAAGACACCCGTGCGGCGGCTCGTCATAGTCGAGTCGCCTACCAAGGCACGGAAAATTGCGGGCTACCTGGGCAGCAACTACGTCGTCGAGTCCTCCCGAGGGCATATCCGCGACCTGCCGCGCAACGCTGCCGATGTCCCGGCCAAGTACAAGACGGAAGCGTGGGCACGCCTCGGCGTCAACGTCGACGCCGACTTCGAACCGCTTTACATCGTCAGCCCCGACAAGAAGAGCACGGTCACCGAGCTCAAAGGCCTGCTCAAAGACGTCGACGAGCTCTATCTGGCTACCGATGGTGACCGCGAGGGCGAGGCGATCGCCTGGCACCTGCTGGAGACCCTGAAGCCGCGTATACCGGTCAAACGGATGGTGTTCCACGAGATCACCGAGCCGGCCATCCGCAACGCCGCCGAAAACCCCCGTGACCTGGACATCGATCTGGTGGACGCGCAGGAGACCCGGCGTGTGCTGGACCGGCTGTACGGCTACGAAGTCAGCCCGGTGCTGTGGAAGAAGGTCGCGCCGAAGCTGTCGGCCGGTCGGGTCCAATCGGTGGCCACGCGCATCATTGTGCAGCGCGAACGCGAGCGGATGGCGTTTCGCAGCGCGGCCTACTGGGACGTGGTCGCCCAACTGGACGCCAGTGTCTCCGATCCGACCGCCTCTCCTGCCACCTTCACCGCCCGATTGGTCGCGGTCGACGAACTACGTGTGGCCAGCGGCCGCGACTTCGACTCGCTGGGGGCTTTGAAGAAGCCGGATGAGGTGCGGGTGCTCGACGAGGCCGCGGCCACCTCGCTGGCGGCCGGGCTGCAGGGCGCGTCGCTGGCCGTGACGTCGGTGGAGGAGAAGCCCTACACTCGGCGGCCCTACGCGCCGTTCATGACCTCGACGTTGCAGCAGGAGGCGGGCCGCAAGCTGCGGTACTCCGCCGAGCGGACGATGAGCATCGCCCAGCGGCTCTACGAAAACGGCTACATCACTTACATGCGTACCGACTCCACGACGCTGTCGCAGTCGGCCATCGATGCAGCCCGCACCCAGGCTCGCCAGCTCTATGGCGAGGAGTACGTGTCGCCGTCGCCACGCCAGTACACCCGCAAGGTCAAGAACGCCCAGGAAGCTCACGAGGCCATCCGGCCGGCCGGCGAGACCTTCGCCACCCCCGACGCGGTCCGCAACGAGCTGGGCAGCGACGAGTTCCGGCTCTACGAGCTGATCTGGCAGCGCACCGTCGCCTCGCAGATGGCCGACGCCCGCGGCACCACGTTGAGCCTGCGAATCGGCGGGAACTCCGGGGCTCAGCAGGTGACGTTTGCCGCCAGCGGTCGCACCATCACCTTCGCGGGCTTCCTCAAGGCCTATGTGGAGACCGTCGACGAGTTGGCCGGCGGTGAAGCCGACGACGCCGAGCGGCGGTTGCCGCAGCTGACCCAGGGCCAGCGGGTGGATGCCGCCGAGGCGAACCCGGACGGTCACGCCACCAACCCGCCAGCGCGGTATACCGAAGCGTCGCTGGTGAAGTCGCTCGAAGAGTTGGGCATCGGACGGCCGTCGACGTACTCCTCGATCATCAAGACCATCCAGGACCGCGGCTACGTCTACAAAAAGGGCAGCGCACTGGTCCCGACGTGGGTGGCGTTCGCTGTGATCGGCCTACTTGAGCGGCACTTCGGCCGGCTGGTCGACTACGACTTCACCGCGGCCATGGAGGACGAGCTCGACGGGATCGCCGCCGGGCGTCAGCGCCGCACCGACTGGCTGCACAACTTCTACTTCGGCGGCGACTACGGGGTGGAAGGCTCGATTTCCCGGGCCGGCGGCCTGAAGAAGCTGGTCGGGGTCAACCTGGAGGGCATCGACGCCCGCGAGATCAACTCGATCAAGCTCTTCGACGACGCCGAAGGCAGGCCCGTCTATGTTCGGGTGGGCAAGAACGGGCCCTACCTGGAACGGATGGTCACCGGTGACGACGGCGAGCCGACTCCGCAGCGGGCCAACCTGGATGACTCACTCCCGCCGGACGAGTTGACCCTGGCGCTGGCCGAGGAACGCTTCGCCACCCCGCAGGAGGGCAGGTCGCTCGGGGTTGACCCGGCTACCGGCCACGAGATCGTCGCCAAGGACGGCCGCTACGGCCCGTACGTCACCGAAGTCCTGCCGCCGCCGCCGGACGACGAGTCCGGAGCGACGGCCAAGAAGGGCAAGAAGCCGGTCGACCCTAAGCCCCGCACCGGCTCGTTGCTGCGGAGCATGAGCCTGGAAACCGTCACTCTCGACGACGCACTGAAGCTGCTGTCATTGCCACGGGTGGTGGGTGCCGACCCGGAATCGGGCGAGGAGATCACCGCACAGAACGGTCGCTACGGGCCGTATCTGAAGCGCGGCACTGACTCTCGGTCGCTGGCCACTGAGGAGCAGATCTTCGAGATCTCTCTTGAGGACGCGCTGAAGATCTACGCCGAGCCCAAGCGTCGTGGCCGGCAGTCGGCTGCGGCTCCGCCCCTGCGTGAACTGGGCGCCGATCCGGCGAGCGGCAAGCCGATGGTGATCAAAGATGGCCGGTTCGGTCCGTACGTCACCGACGGCGAGACCAATGCCAGCTTGCGCAAGGGCGACGAGGTGGCCTCGATCACCGACGAGCGTGCCGCGGAACTGCTGGCCGACCGGCGAGCTCGCGGACCGGTCAAGAAGGCTGCCAAGAAGACGGTCCGCAAGGCCCCGGCGAAAAAGGCGCCCGCCAAAAAAGCTGCGAAGCGCTGAGTCAGTCCGTTGCGGCTGAGGTCGCAGCGGACGGGGTCTCCTCGGCGGCCTCGGTGCTCTCGGGGGAGATCGCCTCTTCGAGCGAGGCGAGGTGCAACGGCCGCGCGAGCTGAGTGAATGCAGTGCGCCCACGCAGTTCGACGATCTCGCCGACCTCCCAGCACAGCGCTTCGGCGTCCACCGCACCGCTGACCGCGACGGCCGAGGCCAGCACGTGGCCTGCCTCCAGCTTGGCCAGCTCGGTGAGCCGGGCGGCCTCGTTGACCGGGTCACCGATCACGGTGTACTCGAAGCGGGCCCGGGCGCCGATGTGGCCGGCGATGGCGCGGCCGGCCGACACCCCGATGCCGAACTCCTCGGAACCGAGCACCGGAAGCAGACCGTCATGCAGTTCGCGGGCGGCCGCCAAGGCCGCGCTGGAAGCGTCCGGGTGCTCGATGGGTGCCCCGAAGATGGCCAGCGCCGCGTCACCCTGGAATTTGTTGACGAAACCGCCATGCCGCCCGACGGCCTCGACCACCACCCGGAAGAACTCGTTAAGCACGTTGACGACCTCGCTGGGCGGGCGCGTGGCGGCCAGCTGGGTTGAGCCCACCAGGTCGATGAAGAGCACCGCTACGTCGCGTTCCTGGCCGCCCAGCTCGGTGCCGCGCTCCAGTGCCCGCCGGGCCACGTCTTCGCCGACGTAGCGGCCGAACAGGTCGCGTAGCCGCTGCCGCTCGGCCAGGTCGCGCACCATGTCGTTGAACCCGGCCTGCAGCAGGCCCAGTTCGCTGGCGTCGTAGATCTGCATGTGGGCGTTGTAATTGCCGCGTTGCACCTCGCCCAGTGCCCAGCGCAACTGGCGCAGCGGGTCGGCGATCGACATGGAGACCAGCACTGTGCCGGCCAGACCGATGACCAGTGCGGCCAATGCCATCAGCAGGATCGGGGTGAACAGCTTGTCCGGTGAGGCGTTGAGCAACGATGCCTTGCCGGCCAGTACCGACAGCACGATCGCCAGCACCGGCACCCCGGTCGACAGCAGCCAGGTCAACAGCTGGCGCAGGATGACTCCGGGGGCTCGCAGGTTTTCCGGGGTGCCGTCGCGCAGCGCGGCGACGGCCACCGGCCGCAGCACCCGCTCGGACTGCAGGTAGCCGATGATCGCGGTGGCGGCCGCGCCCAGGGCGGTCGCGGTCACCACAACCGGTACCACGTCGTGGACCACTTGCCAGCTGATCGCGACGAACACCACCCCGCCCACGGCCCAGTAGCAGATGCTGATCAGCGAGCGGTAGAACGGCATTCGCAGCGCCCGTGATCGCGCCAGTTCGGTATCTGCGGGGTCGGAGTCGCCGTTGGTCTCCAAGTCGGTGAGCAGCGCCTCACGGCGTTGCCACCGGAACACCGGCATCAGGAGTGCGGTGCTGATGGAAAAGCCGAAGGCGAACAGGAAAAACAGCACCACGCCGAAGAGCGCCAGGTTCAGGCGAGGCAGGTCCTGCAGGTTGATGCGGTCCTCGTCGGGCAGGCCGAACCGCAGGAAACCGAACACGAACAGCGAGCCGATGATGTCGGCCTGCAGCATGCTCAGCGTGAAGACTGGCCAGGGTGTGCGCACGACCCAGCGGACGAATCGGTTGATCCGCCCGACCAGGGTCGTGGTGCTCACCAGCACACCGTATCGGGCGAGACGACAAAGCCCGAGTCCAATTGTCCGGTCAAGCCACTACTGTGGCCGATGATGTCCGGGGTTTTCGCGCGCTTGGTGGGTCAGCAGACGGTGGAAGCCGAGCTGCTGGCCGCAGCACGGGCCGCCAGACATGATTCGGCTCACAGCGGCATGACGGCGGGCGGTATGTCACATGCCTGGCTGATCACCGGACCGCCCGGATCGGGTCGGTCGATCGCGGCGGTGTGTTTCGCCGCGGCGTTGCAGTGCAGCGCCGACGATTCCGACGGCGGACCCGGCTGCGGTCATTGCCGGGCATGCACCACCACGATGGCCGGTACCCACGCGGATGTGCGGCGGGTGGTACCGGAGGGGCTGTCCATCGGGGTCGACGAGATGCGGGCCATCGTGCAGACCGCGTCGCGGCGCCCCGGCACCGGCCGCTGGCAGATTGTGGTGGTCGAGGATGCCGACAGGCTTACCGAAGGCGCGGCCAATGCGCTGTTGAAGGTCGTCGAGGAACCGCCGCCGTCGACGGTGTTCTTGTTGTGTGCCCCGTCGGTCGACCCCGAAGACATCGCGATCACGCTGCGGTCGAGGTGCCGCCATGTGGCCCTGGTGACACCGCCTCCTGAAGCAATCGCCCAGGTGCTGATCGAGGCCGACGGGCTCGATCGCGAGACGGCGGACTGGGCGGCAGCGGTGAGCGGTGGCCACGTGGGTAGAGCCCGCAGGTTGGCCACCGACCCGGAGGCCCGCCAGCGCCGCCAGCGGGCGCTGTCGCTGGCGCGTGAGGCGGCCACCCCGTCGCGGGCGTTCACCGCGGTCGACGAATTGGTGGCCGCAGCGGAATCCGAAGCCCGGGACCTGACCTCCGAGCGCGCGGAGATCGAGACCGAGGAACTGCGCACCGCACTGGGTGCCGGCGGAACCGGAAAGGGCACCGCCGGGACCCTGAGGGGCACTGCCGGGGTGATCAAGGACCTGGAGCGCCGGCAGAAGTCGCGCCAGACCCGGGCCTCACGTGATGCCCTGGACCGGGCCCTGATTGATCTGGCCACCTATTTTCGCGATGCCCTGTTGGCCGCTGCCGCGCCCGCCGGTGTCGCCCGCCCCAATCACCCGGACATGACCGATGCGGTGGCGGCGATGGCCTCCCACGCGTCGCCGGACCGGCTGCTGCGCTGCATCGAAGCGGTGCTCGAATGCCGCGACGCGCTGGCTGCCAACGTCAAGCCCCGATTCGCTGTCGGCGCCATGGTGGCCACCGTCGGACAAGCCCTGCGCGACGGCCTGTAGACTGATCCGGCCCGGTTTACGGCGGGCGCGCCACCTTAGCTCAGTCGGTAGAGCAATTCACTCGTAATGAATAGGTCAGGAGTTCGATTCTCCTAGGTGGCTCCAAACGTGCAGTTCAGGCGGGGTAACTACCCGCCTGTTCCTCTTTGACGGCCTGTAGGGCGCGGATAGGGCGCGAATCCTCGTCCAGTGCGGCGGTGTAGTCGGGCACCGTCACAGACCGCTCGACGTGGTGCCGCCGGGTGATCTCGCTGCTGCTGTGCCTGGCCTGTTGCTTGACGGTCAAGCCTCCCTACAATGTCACCTTTGTCGACTATCCTGGTCGGACCCGCCAAATGAGATGAGATGAGGTGTTTGTCCAGGTGACCGAGTTGCAGAAGGCGGCGAAGCGGCGCATCAGGACTGTCAGGGCAACCCGCCGCAACACCGAGTTGGAGGGCGCCCGCAGCACCGCGGCCACCCGTGCCGATCAGGACGACTACGCCAGCGGGAAGATCACCGCAGCTGAGTTGGGGGAGCGCGTCCGTCGCCGGTACAGCATCCAGTAATCGGGCCTCGAGTGCCGCATCCCTGGGACACCGGCGATCACCAACGGAACTGGCAGGGCTACTTCATCCCAGGTACCTCCGTCTTGAGGAATCGGGTCGGCGCGCGAACGCGTGCCGAACTGGCTGATGCCGAGAACGATCTTGTTGAGGCCCGGGTGATCGAACTCCGCGAAGACCCTGATCTGCTAGGCGACCGCACTTACGATCTCGCATATCTGCGGGCGATTCACCGCCAGTTATTCCAGGATGTTTATGTCTGGGCGGGCGACCTGCGGACGGTCGGCATTGAGAAGAAGGGCGAGTCTTTCTGCCCGCCGGACAGTATTAGCTGGCCCATGGAGCATGTCGCCGCAGAGACTTACCGACTCGACCGGCTCAGGGCAGTCGATGACGGCGATCTCGCTGGCAAGGTCGCATACCTATACGACTACGTTAACTATGCCCACCCGTTCCGCGAGGGCAACGGTCGCTCAACGCGTGAATTCTTCGATCTCCTGTTGTCGGAGCGAGGCTCTGGGCTCGACTGGGAGAAGGCGGACCGGGACGAGTTGTACGGCGCTTGTCACTCGGCACGTGCCGAGTCCGATCTCGTGGGCCTGGTCGCGATGTTCACGAAGATCCTCGACCCTGAGCCCGCGTACGACTTCTGATCGCACACCGGCACCGGCTCCTGCTCGGGCATGGATTCGGCCGCTTCTGTGTGGCTGCGCAGCGTGTGCTTTCGAGGCGCGAAAACACGTCGTTGGGGCGCGGATAGGGCACGGAAACCCTGCGCGTGCCTGCACGCAGAGACATATTCGAACATGTAATCGATCCCCTGAACTGCGCCAACCTGAAATCCCTGAGTTCTGAGAAACGCCTGGTCGCGTTTCTCCTAGGTGGCTCCGGTGTTTTTGCAGTTCAGGCCGTGTGAGCTCGGGCCAACCGTTCTCGCAGCACGTCCACGCCGTCTCCATCGAGATGCCGCAGCGCCCACGGGCGGCCCGCTAAAACCGAGGCCAGGTGTGCCGCGGCTCCGCGGACGCAGGGGCCGGATCCGTGCGTCCACCCGACGTCGTCGGCGCGCAACGACAGACCGCGAGCCCATGCCCTAGACGGGATGAACGGGTTCGGCAGATGCACCTGGGCGGCCAGTACGGCGATCAGCTGTGCCGGCCCGGCGGTAGAGTCCAGGCCTGAGGCAAAGCGGATGTCCAACTCGTGGATCACGTGATCGCCCAGGAGTAGCCGCCGTGGGAAGATTCTGCCCAAGCCGCGCGGTGCCGACATCCCGGCGGCAAAGTCCTCGAGCAGCTCCGCCGGTGATCGACGTTGGGCAAGTCGTTGCGCAAGAACGGCATTGGCCCGGTCGAACGACCAGCCACGACGCAGCGTCTCCAACCCCATCTGTGTGCCTGAGGCGCGATAGCCCAGTGCCAGATGCGCCAACACATCGTGGTTGGTCCAATGCGTACACAGACTCGGCTGCGCCCACTGTGCCGGTGTCCATTCCCCGGCTGCTGCGAGAAACCGGATGTCGTTGTCGTACAGCAACTTATGCGATTGCATTGAAGCATCCCTGCAGGAAATCGGTCTGATCAATCAGAAGCCTGTCCAGCAGCGGCGGGTGGTAGACCTCGAAGTGATCACTGTCGTAGTGGCGGGCCTGTCCGCGAGGGGCGCGCTGTGCCACGGTGAGGGCGTGCCGTGGGTCCATCAGGTTGTCGCGCTGAGACACGCACACCAGCAACGGTGCGGCGATCTCGCGGGCCGACCGCAGGGCGCTGGTGAACGCGATACCGAGTACATCCGAGGCGCCCACCCTGTTGTCGAATGATCCGCCGGGCGAGACCACGCCGTTCCACCCCTGCAGGGCGCCGGCGGCCGTGACCGCGGCCGTGCTACCTGGTGGGCCCACGATGGGAACGTAGTGCGGGGTGGCGCCGACCAGGCGCCGGGCCGTATCGGCGAGTATCGCCGGACCGAGCCGCAGAGCTGCGCCTGTCCCGAGTTGGCGCAGCGTCGCCGGTCCGTCGACGATGGGGCACTGCACCACGACAGCGGCCAGGTCGTGCCGCCCGGCGGCGACCTTGAGCGCGTGCATCGCGCCCAGGCTGGTGCCCCACAATGCGATCCGGGTGGAGTCCAATTCGGGCCGGCGACGGGCGAAGTCGATCGCTGCGCGGATGTCCCGACGGTGACTGCGCAGGCTCAGGCGCTGCCGGGGAAGCCCGCAGGAGTCGCCGGTGTGGCGGTAGTCGAACGCCAGCGTCGCGATACCGGACCCGGCGAAGTGGTGCTCGTACTGGGCGAGCGACATGGTGTGGTTTGCCCCGAATCCGTGGGCCAGAACGACCACCGGATGCGGCCCCGGTCGCGGCGGAAGGGTGAGCCACGCGGCGCACCGCGTGCCCTGCGAGCTGAACTCCGTGTTGATGGTGTGCGGAACCATGCGAATTCCTTTCATACGTACGATGTACGTGTTGTATATTACGTACAACGTACGTGTCAAGAGGAAGGTGGCGATGCGGCCCCGATTCACGCTGGCCGAAGTTCAGGCGGCGGCGCTGCGCATTGTTGATGGCGAGGGCTTATCCGGCCTGAGCATGCGGTCGCTGGCCGCGGCGTTGGGCACCGGCCCGATGACGCTCTATAACTACGTGCCCAACCGCGAGGGGCTGGAGGATCTGGTTGCCGAGGCGGTGATCGCCGGGGTCGAGATTCCGCCGGCGAGTGCCGGGTGGGCAGATGACGTGCGGTCGATCGCGACGGCGATGTGGCAGGCAGTCCGCAGCCACCCCAACGCGATTCCGCTGGTCCTGACCCGCCGGACGATCTCGCCTTCGAGTTACCCGACGGCCGAGTACCTGATCGATGCACTGAGTCGTGGCGGACTGTCTGAGGGCAGGCTGCTGGTTGCGTTCCGGGCCGTGCTGAGTCTGGTGATGGGCAGTGCGCAAGTGGAGTTGGCCGGGCCGGCATCCGGTGGTGATCGTGACCAATCGCAGCGTGAGATCGCCGGACGGATCAGCGAATTGGCCGGCGACGAGCATCGGCACATCGCGGCCCTGAGCAGGGTCAGCCAGCGCTCGAGCGCGACCGAAGAATTCGCCGGCGCCCTCGACCTGCTGCTGGCCGGCATCCGAACTCACATCGGCTAACCGCCCGCCTTATTGGAAACGATTGTCAATAAGTGGGGGATCGGGTTACCCTGACTTCGCGCATGTCCCTGGCCGAAGTGAGTGATTCTTGTACGCCGATCCCAAACCCGCCGTCTCGGCGCTCTTTCGGCACGTCGAGGCCGTGCACGGCGACCGGCCCTGGGGTGCCGTGTTGGATGCCGGCGCGGGGGTGAAATCGCTGCAGTGGATTCAGGCTCTGTCGACCGACAGTTGGACGGCCGTCACCGCCGCGCCCAGCATGGCCGAGGCGACGCGCGCGGCACTGGGCGACGGGATCCGGCCGCAAGACCGGTTGGTGGTGGGCAACTGGATCGATGAAAGTCTGCTCGCCGGAGAGACATTCGACACCGTCCTGGTGGACTACCTTGTCGGCGCGATCGAGGGCTTTGCCCCGTACTGGCAAGGCCAGGTATTCGAAAGGCTGCGCCCCCTGGTCGCCGACGGCGGCCGTCTCTATGTCACCGGGCTGGAGCCCTACGTTCAGTACGAGCCCACCACCGACAGCGGCCGCATCATCTGGGAGATCGGCAGGGTGCGCGATGCATGCCTGCTGTTGGCCGGTGAGCGCACCTATCGGGAATTTCCCCTGGACTGGGTGTTGCGGCACCTGGAGCGGGCTGGGTTCCGGATTCTGGAAAGTCGGCGATTTCCGATCCGCTACGGTGCCCGCCACGTCAACGGCCAGCTTGATATGTGCCGCAGGCGCTTAGAGCGTTTCGGCTCCGTCCCGCTCGGCAACTCGATGCTGCACTATGTCGAAGAACTGCGGCTGCGAGCACTGCTCGTCCTTGCGCGCGACGGCGGTCTGCGGCACGGCCACGACTATGTGGTCGCCGTGGAACCCGCGTCTTGACCCCTCAGATATACATAGCCGGGTCGATGTAGGTGGTCGGATCCACCAGCGGTTCCCGCTGCTTCTCGGTGCGATGGCGCACCGCGGCCGGGATTCCGGTGGCGATGCAGTCTGCCGGAACATTTTGAGTAACAACGGCATTGGCGCCGATAGCGCTGCCATCGCCGATAGTTATGGGACCGAGAACCTTGGCGCCGGCGCCCACCGTGACACCGTTGCCGATGGTCGGGTGGCGCTTGCCGTGACTCAGTGAGCGACCGCCGAGCGTGACGCCGTGGTAGACCATGACGTCATCGCCGATCTCGGTGGTCTCACCGATCACCACACCCAGGCCGTGGTCGATGAAAAACCTCCGGCCGATGCTTGCGCCCGGGTGAATCTCGATACCGGTAGCGAATCGGGTGGCCTGGGCCAACACACGAGCAACCCCACGCAGGGCGGGCTTGGCCCACAGGCGGTGCGCCACCCGATACGACCAGATCGCATGCAGGCCCGAGTAGACCAAGGCGTTCTCGAAGTCCCCACGCGCGGCGGGATCATGGTTGCGCGCGTTGCGCAGGTCCTCGCGCACTGTCGCCCACACACCCCACATCGGCGTGATCATTCCCGAATGTGCTCGAACAGCGCCGTGGAGATGTAGCGCTCGCCGAAGTCCGGGACCACCACCACGATCAGCTTCCCGGCATTTTCGGGTCGTTTTGCCAGTTCCAGGGCGGCCCAGACATTGGCGCCGGCCGAGATTCCGCCGAGGATCCCTTCCTCGGTGCCCAGCGCCCGCGCCACGCGGATCGCGTCGTCGAACTGGGCGTCGATGATCTCGTCATAGCAGTCGCGGTCGAGCACCTCGGGTACGAAGTTGGCCCCAAGGCCCTGGATCTTGTGCGGTCCGGGGTCGGCGCCATGCAGGATCGCGGAGTCCTTGGGCTCCACACCGACGATCTGAACCTCAGGCTTGTGAGCTTTGAGGGTGTGTGACACACCGGTCAGCGTGCCGCCGGTACCGATGCCGGCGACGAAGATGTCGACCGCGCCGCCGGTGTCCTTCCACACCTCCTCGCCGGTGGTCCGCTCGTGAATGGCCGGGTTGGCCGGATTGGCGAATTGGTTGGCAGACAGGGCGTTGTGGGTGTCGGCGACGATCTGCTTGGCCTTGGCCACCGCACCGGCCATGCCCTCAGAGCCGGGGGTCAGCACGATCTCCGCGCCGTAGGCGCGCAGCATGACCCGCCGCTCGGTGGACATGGTGTCCGGCATGGTCAGGATCACCTTGTAGCCGCGGGCGGCGCCGACCATCGCCAGGGCGATACCGGTGTTCCCGCTGGTGGCTTCGACAATGGTTCCGCCCGGGCGCAGCTGGCCGGAGTTCTCGGCGGCATCGATGATCGCGACGCCGATACGGTCCTTGACGCTGTTGGCGGGGTTGTAGAACTCGAGTTTGGCCACCACTTGGGCACCCAGACCCTTGGTCAGACGGTTGAGCCGCACCAGCGGGGTATGGCCGATCAGCTCGGTGACGTTGTCGTAGATCCTGCCCATCAAATGCCCTTTCCTACCAAGGCCGCCATAGGTGCTAGGCGCTCCCTTCGGCGATGCGCCGCACGGCCTTGATGAAGACGTCGATCTCTTCGAAAGTGTTGTAGAACGCGAACGACGGTCGCACGGTGGCCTCCAGGCCATAGCGGCGCAGGATCGGCTGCGCGCAGTGATGCCCGGCGCGCACCGCGATGCCCTCGGAGTTGAGCGCTTTGCCGACCTCGACCGGATCGTGGCCGGCCAGCACGAAGGACAACACGCTGGCCTTTTCGTCGGCTGTGCCGATGATTCGCACTCCCGGGATCTCGGCCAGGCGTGGCGTGGCGTACTCCAGCAGGGCGTGCTCGTAGGCGGCGATGCGTTCGACACCCACCCGCTCCACGTAGCGCAGGGCTTCGCCCAGGCCGACCGCGTCGGCGATGTTTCCGGTACCCGCCTCGAACTTGTTGGGCGGTTCTTGAAACAGTGAGCGTTCCAGGGTGACGTCGGCGATCATGTTGCCTCCACCCTGCCACGGCGGCGTCTCGGCCAGCGCTTCGGCGGTGCCGTAGAGCGCTCCGATCCCGGTGGGGCCGAAGATCTTGTGCCCGGAGAACACGAAGAAGTCCGCGCCCAGTGATTGCACATCGATCGGGATATGGGGGATGGACTGCGCCCCATCGATGAGCACTCGGGCGCCGTAGCGGTGCCCGAGTTCGACGATCTTATGCACCGGGGTGACGGTGCCGAGTGCATTGGAGACGTGGGTTGCGGCGACCAGTTTGGTGCGGGGACCCAACAGGTCTTCGAACTCACCCAGCAGCAGGTTGCCCGCGTCATCTACCGGGGCAACCTTCAGGATCGCCCCGGTTTTCTTCGAGATCAATTGCCAAGGAACGATATTCGCGTGGTGCTCTAGGTGTGTGATGACGATCTCATCGCCGGGGCCCAGGTGCTTGCCGCCCCACGCGTAGGCCACCAGGTTGATCGCCTCGGTGGTACCGCGCACAAAGACGATGTCCTCGCTACGCGGTGCCCCCAGGAATCGCCGCACGGTGTCGCGAGCGTCCTCGTAGGCGTCGGTGGCCCGCGCTGCGAGTTCGTGTGCGGCCCGGTGGATATTGGAGTTCTCGTGGGCGTAGAAGTACGACAGCCGGTCGATCACGGCTTGCGGCTTCTGCGTGGTGGCGGCGTTGTCGAACCAGATCAACGGCTTGCCGTTGACGGTCTCGCGCAGGATCGGAAAGTCAGCGCGCACCGCGTTGACGTCGAACACCTCATGCGAGTCGGGCACCGTGGGAGCCGGTTCGGCGGCCGGGACGGAGCGGGACAAGAAGGCGTAGTTCGCCTCGTCGCCGCCCGTGGCCGGCGCGGGGGCGTCATGCCAACCCAGGTGTGGAACCGTCGGCACCCCGCCGGGCCAGCTGGGGGCCGATCCGCGCGGTGCAACCGGAACAGTCCCGGCTGGGGAACCGGCCAGCACCCCGGGCGCGGTCGGCACGATCCCGCTGGGCACCGCGAACGCGGAGAGGTCTGCCAACCCCGGCGGCAGCAGTCCGGACGGGGTCGGGACGCCGCCTCGGGGTGCCACCGCCGTGGTCTGCGGCGGAGAGTCGGGACCGGGCCGGGCGGCATACAGCTGGTTGGCCAGCGCCTCCAGCTCAGCGACGCTGACCGGCGGGTCTACCGGCCTGGGATCACTTGTACTCATGGAAACGGTCCACCGAGACGTCGTCGAGCACAGCGAGCGCATCATCGGTGAGCACGGCCAGTGAGTTGTACAGCGTGACCAGGTAGGACGCGATCGCCGACCGGTTGATGCCCGTGAACCGCACCGATAGGCCCGGCGCCTGCTCGCCGACCAGGCCCGGCTGGAACAGTCCGACGACGCCCTGACGCTCCTCGCCGGTGCGCACCAGCAGGAACTTGGTCTTGGAGTCCTCCACCGGCACCTTGTCGCTGGGGATGATCGGGATGCCGCGCCAGGTGATGAACTGGGCGCCGAACAGGTTCACCACCACCGGCGGCACGCCGCGGCGAGTGGCTTCGCGGCCGAAGGCGGCCACACCCAGCGGGTGGGTCAGGAAGAAGCCGGGCGTCTTCCACACCTTGGTGATCAGCGAATCCAGGTCGTCGGGAGTGGGCGGGCCGGTCAGGGTGGAGATGGTCTGCTCGGGCGTGGCCTGCGCCAACAGGCCGTACTCCGGGTTGTTCACCAGCTCGAACTCCTGGCGCTCCTTGATGGTCTCGATTGTCAGGCGCAGCTGCTGAGCCACTTGGTCGTGCGGGCTGGAGTACAGGTCGGAGACCCGGGTGTGCACGTCGAGAATCGTGGAGATCGAACGCAGGGTGTACTCCCGCGGGCTGGTCTCGTAGTCCACAAACGTCTGCGGCAGCGGTTCGGTCGAACCGGCGCCCTGCTCAGCGGCAATGGCGACCTGGCCGGGGTTGACCACCCGGTTGACCCGGTAAATACCGGCCTCCACCGGGACCCAGTTCAGCAGGTGCAACAGCCAGCGCGGCGTGATGGTGGCCAGCTGCGGGACAGTCTTGGTCGCATTGGCGAGTTGCCGTGCAGCCAGGTCCCCGAGCGCCTGAGATTCGTTCTGAGCGGACGTCATTGCTTTCCTCCTGATGAGTGACGGCGCCAATCATGGACCATCGTCCCGGTTTGCCCACCAGTTGCGCTCATGGCGAATTGAATACCTCGCAAGTCGCGCGGCTGCGGTACATGTCGTAGGGTATGTCTATGTCGAACATCACGCTGCCACAGCCGCACGCTTTGTGCCGCCGCGCCGCGTGTTGTTGTTGTTGATTCTCTGACGCCCTGATTCCTTAGCGTCGCAGCCCGCCCCTATCTCGGCGAGGTGCTGCCGTGCGCGCTTCAGACCAGAAAGTCGACTCGGCATGACCGATTCCACCTCCGTTCTTCCTCTTCGCCACACCGCTCCCGCAGTGGTCGTCCGCCGCAGAGTGCAACCCCGCCCGGCCGTCGACATCGACCGGATGACGCGGTACCACGGTGGCACGTACTCGCACACCGTCGACCGCATCGTGTTCACCGACGGGACGAGCGCGCGCACCGATCTGATCCGGCTCAACCCAGGGATCGCGGCGTATTCGCTGGATTTCCACGGCATCGCTCCCACTCGCCCGTCGTCGTATCGGATCGACACCTGGTCGGCGGTGCCTCACCTGCGTTCCCGTGACCCCCGCGAGGTGCAGGTCGACTGGATCCTGCGCAACTCCGTACCGCGATTGAGCACCGTCGAGCTGAGCCGTCGGCTGCGGGAGGCCGGACACCTGTCGGGCCGGGGCAACATCTCCGAGCACGAGGCGATTGCCGCCACTCAGGCCGCGATCTGGCGGCTGACCAACGGCTTGGAACTGGACACCCGTGCCCGCACGGAGCCGGTCCGGGTGCGCCGCGACGGAGACGGTGTGACCGTGGAGTTCGACGAGGCTCTGGAGTTGGGCGGATACACCCTGGAACTGGTCGCCTCGGAGTCGGTCACGGTGACCCTGCACAAATCCGATGACGGCCGGACCTGGCGAGAAGTTCCGTCCTCGCTGCTGTTTGCCGGTGCCTCCGGCACGCAGCGTAAGGCGCTCGGAGTGGGGGCCACGGTCGGGGGCCACCGCTTCTACCGTCTGTCGGTGGCCGGGCCCGGTAAGCCTGCGACTATCGGCGATGTCGACTTCTGGCTCAACGGCACCAGCACCTATCGCAATGCCGATCGCATCGTGATGCTCTACCGATACCTGCTCGACGGTGCCGCACGGGCGCGTACCACCGCCCCGGGCCTCAACGTCGCGACGGCGGTCCTGGCCGACGGAGTGGTGGGACCGCTGCAGCTTTCGGTTGCCGACTCCGCCGCATTGAGCGCCGAGGGCGCCGAGCTCTTGGACGCCGAGGGCAACAAGCTGACCGGCCCGGTAGAGCCGGGCGGTGTCTTCTACCTCCGGCCGCAGCCTGGCGCGGGGTCGGCGCGGGTGCGCGTCACGGTGCCCGGTACCGAGGACGGCTACGGCGGCCGGGTTCTCACCGGCATTGCTGGTGATGGCCAGTCACCGATGTTCACCCCGGTGGCACTGGCGGTTCCGGCCGCCCTGGTCGTCGACTTTCACCTGCGCTGGTCGACACCGCGGGCCTTGCCGCACCGGTCGCGGCGGACGAGGTCGGCAGCCCGATCCGCCTAGTGCGGTGCGAGACCGGTCAGCCCGGCGCCGACAGTGGGGGAACAGCCGTGGAATACAACCAGGCCTGCCACAGCGGCTGCAGCGGTCCTGTGGCGTAGCCGGCAGCCAGCGCGGTGAAGTCTTCGGTGCCGGCGTTGCCGTGGCGGTGGCGCGACGTCCAATCCCGTAACAGGGCGAAGAAGGCGTCGTCGCCGAGGATGTCGCGCAGCAGATGCAGGGTGATAGCACCGCGCTTGTAGACCCGGTCGTCGAACATGTCGGCCGGTCCAGGATCGGCCAACAGCAGATCTTGTGGCAGACCGGCCAGTTGCCGATGGTAGCGCCGCGCCAGCTGGTCGGCAGTGGGCCCACCGGAGTGCTCCGACCACAGCCATTCGGCATAGCAGGCGAACCCCTCATGCAGCCAGATGTCGCTCCAGCGCCGCACCGTGACACTGTTTCCGAACCACTGGTGGGCCAGCTCGTGAGCGATCAATCGCTCAGATCTTCCGGTCCCGTCGCAATGGTTGGCTCCGAAGATCGAGATCCCCTGTGCTTCAAGGGGAATTTCCAGGTTGTCATCGGTGACCAGCACGGTGTAGCCGGATGACAGCGGGTAGGGGCCGAACAGTCGCACAAACAGCTCCATCATCTGCGACTGGTGTGCGAAATCCCGTTCGAACTCGGACTGCAGGCGCTCGGGCAGCACCGCCCTGATCGCCACTGCCGACCCCGGCACGCGGCGCGTCACATACCGCCCGATCTGGAGGGTCACCAGGTAGGTCGGTGTCGGCTCGGGCAGCTCATAAGTCCAGGTGGTCCGGGTTGCCCGGACCCTCCGCGACATCAGCTCGCCGTTGGCGACCGTGTAATAGGGACTGTCGGTGCTGATCTGGATCCGGTAGCTGGCCTTGGCGTAGGGATGATCGTCACAAGGGAACCACGACGGCGCGCCGTTCGGCTGTCCGGAGACTAGGGCGCCGTCCGATAATTCCTCGAAACCGACTTCACCCCAAAGTGTTTCGCTGGGGCGTGGTGATCCCGAGTAACGGACTGCGATCACCAGGGCGGCACCGGTCGGCACGGTGGTGGCCAGGGAGATCCGCAGCTTCGCCGACGACGTGGCGAATCGGGCCGGGGGCCGACCGTTGACCCACACCTTGGCCACCGACAACGTGCCGGCAAGGTCGAGGGTGACTTCGCGCAGCGGGTAGAGCGCCACCGCGGTGATGGTTGCGGTGCCCGACAACCGGTTGCTGCTGACCTTGTACTCCAGATCGAGCTCGTAGCGCGAGACCCGATAACCGGTGTTGCCACTGTCGGGCAGGTAGGGGTCGAGGACTGGAGCCGGAGCCTTGGCCGACTTGGCGGACGCCTTCGTGGGCTTGCTCATGCCGCGGGCTCCTGCCTGGTGGAACCCGATGATCCGCGCTTCTTGCCCGACTCCAACCACGGTGCGATCGGGTTGCCCTGCCAGCGGGTCGCCGGCGGCACCTCGTCGCCGCGCATCACCAGGGAGGCCGGCCCGACGGTCGCGCCGGTGCCCAGCCGGGCGGCGGGCAACGCCACGCAGTTGGGGCCCAGGGTGGCTCCCGCCTCCAGCGTGACGGTGTCCATCTGCATGATCCGGTCATGGAACAGGTGCGTCTGCACCACGCACCCGCGATTCACGGTAGAGCCGTTCTCCAGTGTCACCAGGTCGGCCTCGGGCAGCCAGTACGTCTCGCACCACACCCCGCGGCCGATCGTGGCGCCCAGCGCACGCAGCCATAGGTTCATCACCGGGGTGCCGGTCGCGGCGCGGGCGAACCACGGCGCGGCAACCGTCTCGACAAAGGCATCGGCGACTTCGTTGCGCCACACGAACGACGACCACAGCGGGCGCTGGGTCGCCCGGATCCGGCCGACGATCAACCACTTCGCCACCACTGCGCTGCCCCCGGCCACCGCGCCCGCGGCCAGTAATGTCACACCGCTGACCAGAGCAGCCCAGCCGTAGCCGAATCGCAGCGCTACCCATTGCAGGGCGCCGAGCACCCCGACACCGATCGCGAAGGTCACCATGACGGGAACCAGCCGGAAGGTCTCCACCACAGCGCGCATCACCCACAGCCTTCGCGGCGGGTGGAACGTACGCTCGGCATCGAGGTCGGCGGCCTTGCGGCGCAACCTGACCGGCGGGCTGCCCAGCCACGACGAACCTGTCTTGGCTTTGTGCGGTGCGGTGGACAGCACCGCCACCAGGGAATTGTCGGGCACTCGCCGGCCCGGCTGGGTGATCCCGGAATTGCCCAGGAACGCGCGTTTGCCGATGGTGGCCGGCGCGACGTGAATCCAGCCGCCGCCGAGCTCGTAGGAGGCGACCATGGTGTCGTCGGCCAGGAACGCGCCGTCAGCGATCACGGTGTACTTCGGGATCATCAGCGCGGTGGAGATCTCGGCGCCTTTACCGACTTTCGCGCCCAACAGCCGCAGCCACCACGGGGTGATCAGCCCGGCGTAGAGCGGGAACAGGTAGTCGCGCGCAGCGTCCATCAGCCGTTCGGTTGCCCATAACTGCCAGCCCACCCGGCTCCGCACCGGGTGGTAGCCGTCGCGTAGCCCGATCGACAACACTCGGACGGCGATCGCGGTCACGGCGGCGTAGCTGAACATCGCCACCAAGGCGGCGGGCGGGGTCGCCAGCGCGGCGGGCCGGAGGGCATCGGCCAGGGTCTGGCAGTCCCGAACCGCCCAGCCCAGCACCGCCAGGCCAGCGCCCAGCGCCAGCAGTGGCAGGCCACCGAGAAACAGGGACGTCAACCCGTAGACCGCGGCCCACGCCGGTCGCGCCGGCGGCCGGTGATCCGGCCAGGGGTGGTGCGCCTTACCGGATTTCACCGCAGGTGAACCGGTCCAGTACTGGCCTTTCTTGACCTCGCCGATGACCCCGGAACCGGGAGCGACGTCGGCGTCCTTGCCGACTGAAGCCCCGGGCGCCAGGGTGGTGCGGGCACCGATCGTGGCATCGTTGCCGACCGTGATCGGGCCGACGTGGAACTCGTCGCCGTCGATCCAATGCCCGGTCAGGTCCACCTCCGGTTCGATGGAGCAGCGATGGCCCAGGGTCAACATTCCGGTCACCGGCGGGGCGGAATGCAGGTCCACGCCCTCGCCGATCTTGTTACCCAGCGCGCGTGCGTAATACACCAACCACGGGGCGCCTGAAAGATTCTCGGCGCCACTGGCGCTTGCAAGTCGTTCGGCGATCCAGACCCGCAGGTGCTCGGGACCGCCGCGTCGATAGGTTCCCGGGGCCAGATTGGCCAGGAGGGCGCGGGCGCCCAGGGTGGCGATCCCCATCCGCCCCAGCGGCGTGACGAACAGCACGAAGGCGGCGATCACCCACCACCAGTCCACACGCACCAGCCAGGGCAGCGGGTGGATAGCCGACACCGTGTTGTTGATAAGTGCCAGCCAACTCACCCACTGCAATCCGGTCAGCGTGGCCAGCGGCACCGACAGCAGCACCTGCGCGGCCTGGGCCACCCAAGGGGTGGGCGCCACCGAGCGGGCCGCCGTACTGTCGGGCTCGCTGCGGTCCAGGTCGTCGAGGAAACTGGCCAGGGAACCCAGCCGGGGCCGGTCGTAGAGCTGCGCGACGGTGGTCTGCGGGTACCGCCGGCGCACCGCGGCCACCAGCTGCGCGGCTTGCAGCGATCCACCGCCCAGGGCGAAGAAGTCGGCCTGCTCGTCGTGGATCGGGGCGCCCAGCACGTCACGCCACAGGCCGGCCAGCCAGCCCAGGGTGCTGTCGGGATCGTCGGCGCCGACCAGGTTTGCGTCCCCGGACTCAGGCCCCACCGGCCATGGCAACGCATCGCGGTCCACCTTGCCCGAGGTGCGGGTGGGCAGCTCATCGACCAGCACCAGCCGGGGCACCAGTGCGGCGGGCAGCCGCCGGCTCAGCTCGGCGCGCGCGGCAACGAGGTCGAAATCCGGGTCGGCGCTGACCAGGTATCCGACCAGCAGCGCGGTGCCGGCGGCGCTGGTGCGCACCGCCGCCGCTGCTCCGCTGACTCCGGGCAGTGTCACCAGAGCACTGTCCACCTCGCCCAGTTCGATGCGCCGGCCGCCCACCTTGACCTGGTCATCGGCGCGGCCGCAGAAGATCAGCCCGTCTGCGTCCAGACGTACCAGGTCGCCGCTGCGGTAGGCCCGCGGCCAATCCAGCGTGGGCAGCGGCGCGTACTTCTCGGCGTCCCGGTCGGGGTCCAGGTAGCGGCCTAGCCCGACACCACCTATGACGAGTTCCCCGACCTCGCCGGCGGCCACGGGTTCCCCGTTGGAGCCGAGCACTGCCAGGTCCCAGCCCGCCAACGGCAACCCGATCTGAATCGGGCCGGTGCCGTCGAGCTGTGCCGCGCAGGCCACGACGGTGGTCTCCGTGGGGCCGTAGGTGTTCCACACCTCGCGGCCGTCGACGGCCAGCCGGGCCACCAACTCGGGCGGGCAGGCCTCGCCGCCGAAGATCAGCAGTCGCACCGCCTCTAGGGCCTCGGCCGGCCACAGGGCCGCCAGGGTGGGCACGGTGGACACCACCGTCACGTCGCGCGCCACCAGCCATGGCCCCAGATCCATACCGCTGCGCACTAGCGACCGGGGTGCGGGTACCAGGCACGCACCGTAGCGCCATGCCAGCCACATCTCCTCGCAGGACGCATCGAATGCCACCGACAGCCCGGCCAGCACCCGGTCACCCGGACCGATCGGGTTGTCCTGCAAAAACAGTTGCGCTTCGGCGTCGACGAACGCGGCCGCGTTGCGGTGGGTGATCGCGACGCCTTTTGGGGTGCCGGTGGATCCCGAGGTGAAGATGATCCAGGCATCGTCATCGGTCTGGGGCGCGCCTGCCTGCCAGCCGCGCGACGTCCCGGGTCCGCGGATCAAGCCCTGATCGGTGATCACCGCCGCCACTTGGGCCTCGTTGAACACCAGCTCGGCGCGCTCGGGGGGATCGTCGGCGTCCACCGGTACATACGCCGCGCCGGTGGCCAAGGTGGACAGGATCGCGACGTAGAGCGCGTAGTTCCCCGACGGCAACCGGATACCGATACGGTCGCCGCGGCCCAGACCTCGTGCGGCCAGCCACGCGACGCTGTCGGCGATGTCCTCGATCAGCTCCGCGTAGGTCAGCACCACGTTGCCGTCGTCGATCGCCGGAGCGTCGGGGAAGCGGGCCGCGGTCTCTTGCAGAATGTCGATCAGGGTGCGGGCCTGCGCCGCCGAGGAGGCGCGCAGATACTGCGCGGGGACATGCGGTGAGGGCACGACTGTAGAACGTACCGAGCAGGGTCCGGGTGCGCAGCGCGCCGTCGGCACCTCGGCGCGTTGGAGGTCCGCTCCACCGTTCAGGTGCTGGGTCTACGGGGTTGCGCGCAGCCGCGCGATCCGCCCGTGGGCGCCGTAGGCGACGACGCCGAGAGCGAAGACCACGAGCCCGGCCAGGACCGAGGCCAACGGCAAGGCGAACGCCACAACGGTGCAGCCGAGCAGGCCGACAAGCGGGATCAGGCGCGGCGGTCGGCCCTCGGCGGGCGTCAGGGTCCAGGCCGCGGCGTTGGCCACGGCGTAGTAGACCAGGACCGCGAACGAGGAAAAACCTATGGCGCCGCGGATATCGGCGGTGGCGGCCAGGATTGCGACCACCAGGCCTACGGTGATCTCGGCGCGATGCGGTACGCCGAACCGGGGATGTACCGCGGTCAGGTACGTGGGCAGATACCCGTCCCGGGCCATCGCCAGAGTGGTGCGTGACACCCCGAGAATCAGGGCCAGTAGCGATCCGCCGGCCGCCAAAATCGCCCCGATCTGCACCGCTACGGCCAGCCTGCCGGCCCCGGCGACGGTGACGACCTGCACCAGAGGTGCGGGTGCGTCGGCGAGGCCTTGCGGGCCGAGGACCTTCAGGGCCGCGGACGCCACCAGTGCGTAGACCGCCAGCGTGATCCCCAGCGCGATCGGGATGGCGCGCGGGATGGTGCGCGCCGGGTCCCGAACCTCCTCACCCAAAGTGGCGATGCGGGCGTAGCCGGCGAACGCAAAGAACAGCAGGCCCGCAGCCTGGAGCGCCCCCGGCACCGACGCAGGCGAGTCGGAGGATTCCAGAGGTGCAACTCCTTTGGCGCCCAGCGCACTGCACACCACCGCTGCCAGTACCGCCAGTACCGCAGCCACGATGGCCCGGGTGAGCCACGCTGACTTCTGGACGCCCATCACGTTGACCGTGGTGAGTCCCAGCACCGCGGCCACGGCGATCGTGTGCCCGTGCGCGGGCCAGGCGTAGAGCCCGACCGTCAGCGCCATCGCCGCGCACGACGCTGTTTTGCCGACGATGAATCCCCACCCCGCCAGGTAGCCGAAGAACGGGCCCAGGCGTTCGCGGCCGTAGACGTAGGTGCCGCCGGAGGTCGGATATCGGGCGGCCAGCCGCGCCGAGGACGTCGCATTGCAGTAAGCGATGACGGCGGCCACCGCCAGACTGATCAGCATCGCGCGGCCTGCGGCTCGTGCGGCCGGCCCCAGCGCCACGAAAATGCCGGCGCCGATCATCGCGGCAAGCCCGATCGTCACTGCGTCGAACATGCCCAGCTGTCGGCGCAGCGGCGGCCTCCCTCCGTCAGGCTCCGTCATCGCTGCGGACCCGCCCTAGCTGATTGTCTGACCGACCAGGTGGCCGATCAGGTACGTGGTCGCCAGCGCAAGCGCACCGCCGGTAGTGTTGCGGAGCAACGCCTTTCGTACTTCTGCCCCGCCAAGGCGGGCCGAGACCACGCCGGTGAGCATCAGGGCCAGCAGTACCACCACGACCGTGACCGGGACCCGCCACGCGGTCGGCGGTGCCAGGATCGCCACCATGGGAAGCAGTGCCCCGAGGGTGAACGCCAGGGCCGAGGCCGCGGCGGCCTGCCACGGGTTGGTCAGATCGTCGGGGTCGATGCCCAGTTCCACCTCGGCGTGTGCGGCGAATGCATCGTGTTGGGTCAGCTCCTGGGCCACCAGCCGGGCGGTCGCCGCCGATAGCCCTTTCTCCTGGTAGAGACCCGCAAGTTCTTCGAGCTCGGCGGCGGGATCTTGTTGCAGTTCACGGCGTTCTTCGTGAAGCACGGCCCGCTCGGTGTCACGCTGAGTACTCACCGAGACGTATTCGCCCAACGCCATCGATACCGCGCCGGCGGCCACGCCCGCGATGCCGGCGGTGAAGATCGGACCGCGCTGCACGGTCGCCGCGGCGACGCCGACCACGATGCCGGCCACCGACACGATGCCGTCGTTGGCGCCCAGCACCCCGGCGCGCAGCCAGTTGAGCTTTGCCGTCAACGAGCCCCCGTGCGGCTCGGCGGTGTGGGCAAGGCGTGTCGGCATGCGCGTCACCGTAGCCGTCTCCCGCGGTCGAGACCAGGGGAAACTGTCACGAGATGAGCGTGACCTAGCGCGGAGCCAGGTACCCGACCGGCCCCACCGCGATACACACCGACAGTGCGGCGGTGTCGGCGCGTGCGCTCACGTTATGTCCGGCGCCGGGGAGCCGTACGAAGGCACGGTTGAGGCCAGGGCGGACCCGGACCCGGACGTCGGGCCCGTCGGTCAGCGACAACGTCATCGCGCCGTCGACGTTGGCCAGGTAGTTGATCTCAGCAGTCCAGTCCGCGGGCAGCAGTGGGCCGTCCAGTGTCAGTGTCGCCGGACGGTCCTGCTGTACCAGATATCCGCATCGCGGCACCGGACCGGCCACCAGGGAACGCACCCAGGTGACCTGTGCGTCGACCACCGTCCCCGTGTTGGTCAGCATTCGCAACTCGGTTGTCGTCGAAGCGAATTCGGGGCGGTCGTGAACCAGGGCGAACAGGTGGCTGGCCAGGTTCTCGGGGTAGACGACCCGCTGCAGCACCAGTGGATCCACCTCTTGGTCGAGCAGCGGTGCGTCGGAGTCGCCGTGGGCTCTGGCCAGGTCGCGCAGCGCATTCTGCAGGTAGCCGCGGGCCGGATCGTCTCGCCAGCACGACAGGAACGTCCCTGTCGAGTACAGGCTGCTGGCGGTGAACGCCGTGGCCAGCAGCGCCACCGCTGCCCCGCGCCGGGGCGAGGCATTCAGCCACCGCGAGGACTCCCGGTTGGGGGCGGACAAGCCGACGGCACCCAGAATGGCCAGCACCACCACGAGGTCGGCCAGGTAACGCAGGGTCTGGGCCAGCTCTAAGGCGGTGAACGCCGAGGACCGCATCAGGTAGATCGGGACCTGGCAGGCCAGCGCATAACCTGCCGCGGCCAGCCACACCGGCGCCAGGCGATCCTTGCGTGCCAGGGACAGCGCCAGCAGTCCGGCCAGCACCAGCCAGCCAAGCGCCATCACCAGCGGTCCCGGCAGTGCCCACGGCGACGCGGGGGCCCACCGTGCCCAGCTCCACGGGCCGCCGGCCAGGCTGGGGACGATGCCGTGGGTGATCGAGCGCAGCAGCAGGTCGCCGGTCATCTCAAGGTCGAAGCTCCACCGCTTCTGATTGACCACCGCCAGGTAGACCCCGATCCACGCCACGGTCACGGCCAACAAGGCGGTCCACATCCGCGAACCGGCCCGCCACACACCGCTGGCGGCCGCGGTCAGCGTCGCCCCGCGGACATAGCTCAACAGTGCGGTCACCGCGAACGCGACAAACGGGATCACCGCCGCCTTCTCGAAGAACAGCAGTGCGCCCAGACAGGCCGCGGTTGCGGTGTATGCGTAGCGCCGATTCCCCGTGCGCACCAACAGGATCGCGTCGGCGCACACCCAGGACAGCGCCGCGCACAGAGGCAGCGAGTTCAGCGCAGCCGCCCACCATGCGAAGGCCGGTAGACCCAGCGGGGACCACAGCGCGAAGGTCAGCGGGACCAGCAGCACCGGCCGCCAGCCCAGCACCACCCACAGGACTCGCAGCAAGGCGCACGACGACAACGCCTGAAGTACCACCAGGCTGGCCGCCGGCGCGGCCCATTGCAGTGGCCACAGCTTGGTGAGGGCGCCGGCCACCAGGTAGGCGCCGGGCATCACATGACCGTCGTGATCGTCGAACAGGTATGACGGCGACAACAGCGGGTGGGTGCCGGCCCGGCCGATGAGGATCAGGTCGTCCCAGTAGAAGTAGCCCCCGAACGCCACCACCGCCCGGACCAGCAGCTGGGCGGCGATCAATCCCACCGCCACCCAACAGACCCAGGGCAGGGCAGCCAAACGCGTGCGCATCCGTCTTTCTTACCTGTCGGTATGGTGGGCCGGTGCGAGCACTGGTCACCGGGGCAGCCGGGTTCATCGGATCTACGTTGGTCGACCGCCTGCGGGCGGACGGCCACCAGGTAGTCGGCCTGGACAATTTCGCCACCGGCCGCGCCCTCAACATCGAGCACCTGGCCGACGACGCCGGGTTCAGCTTCGTCGAAGCTGACATCGTCTCCGCGGACCTGGGTGCGATTCTGGCCCAGCACCAGCCCGAGGTGGTCTTTCACCTGGCCGCCCAGATCGACGTCCGCCACTCGGTGGCCGACCCGGTCTTCGACGCCTCGGTCAACGTCGTGGGCACAATCCGGCTCGCCGAAGCCGCCCGGGCGGCGGGGGTGCGCAAGATCGTGCACACCTCCTCGGGCGGCTCGATCTACGGCACCCCGCCGCGCTATCCGACCGGTGAAGACGTCCCGACCGACCCCGCTTCGCCCTATGCCGCCGGCAAGGTCGCCGGTGAGATCTACCTCAACACCTTCGGACACCTCTACGGGCTGCAGTGTTCGCACATCGCGCCGGCCAACGTCTACGGCCCGCGTCAGGACCCGCATGGCGAAGCCGGGGTGGTGGCGATCTTCGCCCAGGCACTGCTGGAAGGCAGGCCCACCAAGGTCTTCGGGGACGGATCCAACACCCGCGACTACGTCTTTGTCGAGGACGTGGTGGACGCCTTCGTCCGGGCCTCGGGCGAGGCCGGTGACGGGCAACGGTTCAACATCGGGACGGGGGTCGAAACCTCCGACCGGCAGCTGCACTCGGCGGTGGCCGCCGCCGTCGGCGGACCGGACGACCCGGAGTTCCACCCGCCGCGCCTCGGTGACCTGTTGCGCTCCTGCCTGGACATCGAACGTGCTCGGCGAGTGCTGGGATGGAGCCCACAGGTGGCCTTGGCAGATGGTGTGACACGCACCGTGGAGTACTTCCGGCAGATGAAGTCCATCTGAATTTCTGTGGCATACTGGCCGGTCGGAGGGGAGTATTCCCCAATTCGCAGTGTCGTCATCACGTCGCCCGTCATCGGGTGACCGGGGCTGTGGGCCGGGCGACCGGCGGAAGAGACCTCCAGCGCACCAAAGACGCTGGAGGCAATCCATGGATGTTTTCGCAATCGGTCGTTTTGGCCTGGACACCGTCGGCGCCGTCGCATCGGCGAGCCTCGATCTCGCTGCCATCCCGTTGCGCGAAGGCGCCAAGATTCTGGCTGGTCAGAGCTCCGATCTGACCAGTCGGCGTAGCTGGCGCGGTGCCGGGCGGGCCTGGATCGACGTGCGTGGCCTCGACGACCCCGACGGTCCCGATATCGGAGCCGAGATTCTGGACGCCCTGCAAGCCAAGCCCGGTGTCACCTCGGTGCGGCTGAACCGGCCGCTGTCCCGAGTGATCGTGGAGATCGGCGACGATGTTTCGCTGGCCGACCTATGCGCCACGGTGGAAGCCGTCGAAAAGGGCGTCGAACTGACTGCCGCCGAGGCCGCGGCGCTGCCGGGCGACGGGCTGCTGCTGGCCACCAAAGGCGCGATGGTGGGCGCCAACGCGGTGGGCCTGGCTATCGCCACTGCAGGCAGCCTGCTGCGGTGGCCGGCCGCACCCAAGATCTTCGACGCGGCGGCATCGGTGGCCCGCTATCAGCCGCTGGTCCGCAACGCGCTGGCAAGCCAGATCGGCCCGGCAAAGACCGACAGGGTGCTCTCGCTGGTCTCACTCGGGTCGCACGTGATCACCATGTCCCCGGCGATCCTGGCGGTGGACATGATGGTGGAGGGCCTCAAGGCCTCCGAGACCCGCGCTGGTGCGCTGGCGTGGAATCGCTACGAGCCGCAGCTGGCTCGATACGCAGAACACCCGGACGTGCACACCACCGAGCGGCCTGTTCCGCGGCCCGAGGGTGTCGCCGAGCGTTATCTGAAGGGCACCGCGGTAGCGCAGGTGGTCAGTGCCGGGGTGGTGGGCGCCCTGACCCGCAACCTGGACATGACCTCGAGTGCGATCCTGGCCACGTCGCCCAAAGCGGTGCGCACCAGTTGCGAATCGTTTGCTGCGACGCTGGGGCACGGTTTGGCGGACGCGCACGGGGTGCTGCCACTGCGGCCGGACAGCCTGCGCCGTCTCAACAAGATCGACGCCGTGGTCATCGACCCGCGGGTGCTGACCGGCGAACAACGCCGAGTCGTGCAGATCCGCGGTGCGAGCGAGCACGAGCTGCCGAAGGCATGGAACAACGCACAGGGTCTGCTCGACAAGACCGGACTGCGCCCGGGCTGGCATCGGGTTCCCGGGATGGCGGTGCGTGGGTCGACCCGCAAGGAGCCGGTGGATGCGCTGATCCTGCCCGCCCACCATGCGCTGGCCTCCGCGGTGGTGCTCGAAGGTCGTTCCTCCGGCGCGGAATTGGTCACCGTGGACATCGAGATCCTCGGCGAACTGCGGCCCGGATTCGACGAAGTCCGCTCGTTCTCCGGTGACGACATCGACGGCGCCCTGGCCGCCGCCGTGACCGATCTGCAGCAGGCAGGACGCACCGTTGCGGTGCTGTCCACCGTGGCAGCGCGGGCCCTGGCCGCAGCGGATCTGGCGTTGGGTGTCATGCCCACAAGCGAGCATGCCGACACCGCGCCGCCTTTTTATGCCGACCTGCTGTTGGCCGACCTGGCCGGTGCGTGGCAGCTGCTGCGCGCGCTGCCGGCCGCCCGGACGGCCGCCGAGCGTGGGGTCGCGATCTCGATTGGGGCCTCGTCGATCGCCGGACTGCTGCTGGTCCGCGGGGTACGGGCGACCATCCCCGGCGTCGGGCCGGCCCCAAGCCGCGGTCCCGGCCCGGTGACCGTCGGTGCCGGCGCCGGAATGCTGTCGGGCTACCTGCTCGCGCGCCGCGTGCTGCGGGCGCACGCGCCCAAGCCGGCCCCGGCCTACGAGTGGCACGCCATGACGGTGGAGCAGGCGCGGGAGCTCTTGATGCCCGACGCGGTGCTGCCGCTTGCCCAACGCGCTCCTCTAGACGCCCAAGACCAGGGCATGTTCTGGCCGTACTTCCACGCTGTGCGTGAGGAGTTGTCCGACCCGATGACGCCGATTCTGGCGTTGTGCTCGGCGGCGACGGCCATGCTGGGCTCGCCGATCGACGCGGTGATGGTGGGTACGGTGCTCACCGGCAACGCCATGCTGGCCGCTTATCAGCGGCTGCGGGCCGAGAGCCGGCTGAACACATTGCTGGCTCAGCAGGCCCCACCGGCTCGGGTCGTGTCGATAGGTGCCGACGGTGCCCCGAGCTACCACGAGATCGCCGCTGAACAGCTGCTGCCCGGCGACCTGATCGAGGTTCGCAGCAACGAGGTGGTGCCCGCGGATGCCCGCGTCATCGAGGTGGCCGACGTCGAGGTCGACGAGTCCTCACTGACCGGCGAATCGCTGTCGGTCGGCAAGCAGCTGGACCCGACTCCCGGCGCCGAATTGGCGGAGCGCAGCTCCATGCTTTACGCGGGAACCACGGTGATCGCCGGCAAGGCGCTGGCGATGGTGACTGCGGTGGGCGCCGACACCCAGGCCCGCCGGGCCTCCGAACTGGCCTCGGGGGACCTGCCCGAGGTCGGCCTGCAGCACCACCTGTCCCAGCTGATGTACCGGACCTTCCCCTACAGCGCCGCCGGCGGCGTGGCGGTCGGTGCGCTCGGTCTGCTCCGCCAGGGCGGGCTGCGGGTGGCACTCGGCAACGCGATCGCCGTCGCGATCGCCGCGGTTCCGGAGGGCATGCCGCTGATGGCCACCCTGGCCCAGCACGCATCGTCGCAGCGGTTGAGCAAAACCGGTGCGCTGGTGCGGATTCCGCGGTCGGTGGAGGCTCTCGGACGGGTCGACGTGGTCTGCTTCGACAAGACCGGGACGCTCAGCGAGAACCGGCTACGGGTCGCCACGGTGCGCCCGCTGGCGGGCTATTCCGACGACGACGTGCTCGGTACCGCAGCGCAGGCGGCGCCGGCCCCCGATGGTGCGGCGCACGCGCACGCCACCGACCAGGCCATCGTCGAGGGAGCGGCGGCCGCAGCCGGTGCCCGGGCGTGGATCGAACCCGACGCGCACCTGCCGTTCCGTTCCGGCCGCGCCTTCTCGGCCTCGGTGCTGGGATCGGAGCTGCTGGTCAAGGGCGCACCGGAAGTGGTGCTGGGGGCCTGCAAGAACGCCGGCGCCGAGGTCGAGCAGCAGGTGGCCGAGATGGCAGCCCAGGGGCTGCGGGTGATCGCGGTCGCGCACGGCGCGCTGACCGCCGCTCAGGTGCGCCAGGTGTGCGACGATTCCGACCGGATCACCGAGGTGAGCGCGGCCGGACTCACGCTGATCGGGTTCCTCGGCTTGGCCGACACCCCCCGGGCCGACGCTCCGCAACTGCTGGCCGATCTGGCCGCCCGCGGCGTCGACATCCGGATGATCACCGGTGACCACCCGATCACCGCCACCGCGATCGCCGCCGAGATGGGTGTGACCGTCGCCCCGGAGCAGGTCATCACCGGCTCGGAATGGAATGCCTTGAACCGCAAGGAACAAGAGCGCGTGGTCTGTGATCGGGTGATCTTCGCTCGGATGTCGCCGGAGAACAAGGTGCAGATCGTCCAGACGCTCGAGCGCGCCGGCCGGGTGTCGGCGATGGTGGGCGACGGCGCCAACGATGCCGCCGCGATCCGGGCTGCCACGGTCGGACTGGGCGTCGTCGCACACGGCAGCGACTCAGCCCATGCCACCGCTGACGTAGTGCTGACCGACGGTCGGATCGGTGCGCTGGTCGACGCGATCGACGAGGGCCGGCGACTGTGGCGCGGCGTGCAATTGGCGATCTCCGGGCTGCTGGGTGGCAATGCCGGCGAGGTGATGTTCTCCGTCATCGGCACGGCCATCACCGGAAACTCTCCGCTGAACACCCGGCAGCTGCTGTTGATGAACACCCTGACCGACGCGCTGCCCGCCACCGCCGTGGCGGTGAGCACACCGGCCGGGCCGATCGGTGACGCGGTGCCCGGCCTCGATGAGCGCAAACTGTGGCGCGCGGTGGCGTTCCGCGGCGGTGTGACTGCTGCAGCGGGCACGGCGGCCTGGGCGATGGCCTCGGTAACGGGTCTGCCGCAGCGGGCTGCCACGGTGGCGCTGATCTCCCTGGTGACCACCGAACTCGGTCAGACCGTGGTCGATTCGCGGGCGCCGATGGTGTTGGCCACCGCGGCCGGATCGTTTGCACTGTTCGCGGGCATCGTCTCCACGCCCGGGGTCAGTCAACTGTTGGGGTGCACACCGGTCGGCCCGATCGGCTGGGCACAGGGCCTCGGCACGGCCGCGGCGGCCACCGCCGCAGTCGCCGTGGCGAGTCGGTTCTCGGCCCCGACCAAGGAGCTCGCGGCACCCAGTGCGCAGACCACGGCCCCCGTCGTGGAGATCGCCACGGTCCCCCCGACGAAGACCCCGGCCGCAGAGAAGTCCGCGCCGGCGAAGAGGGCTCCGGCTGCGAAGAAGGCGGCCCCGGTCAAGAAGGCCCCGGTCAAGAAGGCGACGGTCAAGAAGGCGACGGCGGCGAAGAAGACTCCCGCTGCGAAGAAGGCCACGCCGGCCGAGAAGGCCCCGGTCAAGAAGGCCCCGGTCAAGAAGGCCGCCGCGAAGAAGTCTTCGGCGAAACTGGAGCTGGTGCGCTGAGGTCGACTCGTTACGCCGGCTGACGCACCGGCACCGGCGCGAGGGTCCGCTTGGATGCGGGAAGTCGAGCCTCAAGCAGGCCGGCACGCCAGGCCAGCGCATACAACTCAATCATCGGAACTGTCAGCAGTGCCCCTGTCACGTCGGCCAGGGGTTCTGCCAGGACTTCGGTGGCCCTCATAACTAACACGGTGCAGGTTCGAAGGGGCCGAGCGGCAAACCCGCTGTTACCGCTGGGACAACTGTTGCCGAATTACTGTGGTTCCAGCGTCGCTGAACCGCCCGGTTCATGCGGCGGTTCCAGCTTCGGCTCTCCTGCGTCGAGCCTCGCTGAACCGCCCGGTTCATGCGGCGGTTCCAGCTTCGGCTCTCCTGCGTCGAGCCTCGCTGAACCGCCCGGTTCATGCGGCGGTTCCAGCTTCGGCTCTCCTGCGTCGAGCCTCGCTGAACCGCCGGTTTCAGGGGGTTGGGCGTGCGCCAGTGCGATCACCCTCGCCAGCCGGGCATAGCGCAGTTCCAGGTCGCGGAATCGCATATAGGTGCTCAGCGTGGTGAATGCGAACACCATGACCAGCACGTACAGCATCAGATCGGTGCCGCGACGCACCCCGAGCCAGTTGGCCACGACGGTGGTGTCGTCGGGGCGCAGCACCGCATAGATACCGGCCACCACGAACACCAGGTAGCCGACCTTCACCCAGGCCCTCGACTGGGCCGAGCCCCGGGACAACAGCAGGTAGATCAGCAGCGCTAAAACCGCCGCGATCAGGAGGACTTTGATCCAGTTCAACGAAGGCCCCTCTTCATTCCGGCACCGTCGCTCATCGGGACATCCGCTTGCGCAGCAACCCGTCGAACAAGATGTTGACCCCGTTGAGCAGCGGCTGCCCCTTGGCCTTGGAGTACTCGGTGTAGAGCACTTCGACTGGCTCTTCTCCCACCCGCCAGCGGTTTTCGGCGATCAGGGCGATGAACTCCCCGGCATGGCTCATCCCGTTCATGGTGAGGTCGAGACGGTCGGCTACCCGGTGGTTGAACACCCGCAGGCCGTTGTGGGCGTCCGAGAGTCCGAGGCGGCGAATCCGTGGGTTCAGACCCACCGCGGCCCGCAGCACCAGGCGTTTGAGCACCGGTACCGACGCGGTGGCCGCGGGGGTGCCGAATCGAGTGCCGATGACGATGTCGAGGTCGTCGGTGTCAAGACGATCGATCATGCGCACCAGGTCGGCAACCCGGTGCTGGCCGTCAGCGTCGAAGGTGGCGAACAGGCGCGCAGCGGGCCGATGGCGGGCGAACTCGACCCCGGTCTGGATCGCCGCGCCTTGACCGAGATTGACCGGATGACGCACCACGTAGGCCCCCGCCGCTCGGGCCAGGGCAGCGGTGTCATCAGAGCTGCCGTCGTCCACGCAGACCACCGAGTCGAATACCGAACGGATCCCGGCGATCACGTCACCGATGACGGTCGCCTCGTTGAACGCCGGAACGATGATCCAGACATCGGGGTAGCGGGTGTCGATGTTCTAGAAAGTACACGCTCGATGCGACTACGAATCGGTGCGCAACGCTGTCAGATGCACCGCGATACCCACGAGCGGGCCACACATCAGGGCCACCACGGTTCTGGTCGGCAGTTCCAACGGGAGCAGCAGGAGCAGGGTGGAGACCACCGTGGCGCCCACCCAGCCCAGCGCGTAGGCACGATGCAGCGCGGCGGCGACCGTCGCGGCGCCGGTCAGCGTCAGCAAGGCGATCGCGGTGGCCGCCGTGGTCAGTCCGGCCAACAGCAGACCCTCGGCTCGGTAGTCCGGGCCGAACACCGTGCGCAGCAGCCACGGGCCCAGCAGGCCCGCCGCCACGGCGCCCACCGTCCCCAGCGCGGCGACGGCGGCCGCCGGGGTGCCCAGCGCCCGCAGCCGGCGACCGCGCTGGTCGACGAAGTGCGCGATCAGATTGCCCTGCATGGCGGTCAGTGGCACCAGTAGCGGTGCCCGGGTCACCGTCACCGCCAGGATCACCACACCGCCCGCGGCGCCCAGCTCGCCGTAGGTGGCCTGCAGCAGCACCGGAAAACCCATCACCAGTATCGCGCTGGCCCCGGCGGCGGTGATCGAATGCGCCGCGCCACGGAGGAACTGGACTGTCCGCACCGGGGTGAGCAGTCGGGCGGTCGAGCGGGCCGCCGGGGAGGCAGCCAGCAGCAACAGCCAGGCCAATGCGCCGGCCACGGTTGCCCACAAGAACCCGACCAGGCCCCAGCCGATCACGAAGGTCGCGGTGGCCACGGCCACCCGCATGCTCGCATCGGTCACCATCAGCGCGCCGTACTGCGTCCACCGGTTGGCCCCGGCCAGCATGCCCAGCAGCGCGGCGTGTACCGCGAAATTGGCCAGCCCGAAGCAGAGCAACACCACCGACAGCCAGCGCGCCTCAACGAACACGTGGCCGCTCCACAGGGGGGAACTGGCGGCGAGCACCCCGGCCGCCGCCAGCCCGGTCAGACCGGCCACCCGCAGGGGGCGGGTATGCGGGGTGGATGCGGGGTCTGACCCGGCATCCTGGGCGAAGCGGACTTCGCGGGTGGTCTCCTGCAGCAGGCCGTTGGCGGCACCGTTGACCAATCCGAACGCGCCCCAGAACACGCCGAACACCGAGAAACCGGCCGGATCCAGGTCACGGGCGGCCAGGTAGAGCACCGCGTAGCCACAGAGCGCGCTGAGCAGGGTCGCAGTGCCCACCCGGGCCATGCTGGCCCGGGCAACCGGGCCACTGGCCAGCCCGCGGGGAAACCCGGGGGATCCGGTACCACCCACATCGGTCACCACGGCGAAAATACTAAGCGGGCGACGGGGTACCGTCGGGCAGCCCGCTGAACTGACTCGACGACCGGAGGCCCATCGTTGGACCCGTCGCTGTTGGAATGGCTGCTGACCTTCGCCGGGCTGGCTGCGGTACTCGGATTCGACCTGCTCATCATCGGCCGCCGGGTCCGCGAGCCCTCCTTCCGCGAGATCGCCGGATGGCTGACGTTCTATCTCAGCCTGGCGGTGGCGTTCGGCATCTGGGTCTGGTCCTATCACGGCCCCAAATACGGCATGCAGTTCTTCGCGGGGTGGTTGACCGAATACAGCCTGTCGGTCGACAACCTGTTCGTGTTCGTGATCATCATGAACAGCTTCAACGTGCCCAAGAAATACCGGCAGGAGGCGCTGTTCGTCGGGATCGTCATGGCGCTGTCATTCCGCGCGGTGTTCATCGCCCTGGGTGGAGTCGCGGTCCAGCGCTTGTCGTGGACGTTTTACGTGTTCGGTGCGTTCATGGCCTACACCGCGATCAAACTGCTGCGCCACGAAGACCCCACCGGAGAGGGCGAGGGGGAGGGCGGCAACAACTTCCTGGTGCGGTTTGCCCGCACCCACTTCAACGCCACCGACCGCTGGTCAGGCGTGCGGTTCTTCGTCCGGGACGGCAGCGGTTCCTGGGCTATCACCCCGATGTTCCTGGTGGGTCTGGCGCTGGGCACCACCGACGTGGTGTTCGCGATGGACTCGATTCCGGCCATCTACGGACTGACCCGTCAGCCCTACCTGGTGTTCACCGCCAACGTGTTCGCGCTGATGGGACTGCGCCAGCTGTACTTCATCCTGGGCAAGCTGCTGGGCCGATTCGTCTACCTGTCCCAGGGACTCGCGGTCATCCTGGGATTCATCGGAGTACGAATGGTGCTGCACGCGCTGCACACCAACGACCTAGGGTTCATCAACTCCGGGCGCCCGCTCGATGTCCCGGAAATACCCACCCCGATCAGCCTAGGAGTGGTGGCCGGCGTGTTGGCACTGACCACTGCGGCCAGCCTGTACCGGACTCGGGGGTCCGCCTCAGCCCAGCGCGAAGACCGGCAGCCGCACGATTAACTCAGTGACCGGTGGCCTTGAACCGGTCGATCGACCGGGCAATCTCGGCTTCGGCTTCGGCACGGTCCACCCAGTCGGCGGCCTTGACGAACTTGCCCGGCTCCAGGTCCTTGTAGTGCACGAAGAAGTGCTTGATCGCGTCCAGCTCATAGGCGGGGACGTCGCTGATGTCCTGGATGTGATCCCACCGGTGGTCGCCGGCCGGCACACACAGCACCTTGGCGTCGCCGCCGGCCTCGTCGGTCATCTGGAACATCCCGACCGGACGCGCCTCGACCAAGACACCCGGGAACACCGACTGTGGCAGCAGCACCATGGCGTCCAGCGGGTCGCCGTCCTCGCCAAGGGTGTCCTCGATGAAGCCGTAGTCCGTGGGGTAGCCCATCGGTGTGTAGAGGTAGCGGTCGAGCTTGACCCGCCCGGTGGCGTGGTCGACCTCGTACTTGTTGCGCTGGCCCTTGGGGATTTCGATGGTCACGTCGAATTGCACGGGGACAGTCTAGAGCGGCCCGGATTGACGCCCGGAATGCGCCCGTCCGGCACAATTGCGGCTGACAGGGGAGGACAGGACATGCAACCCACTCGGTGGCGACACAGCGGCGCCCATCTGGGCATCGCTGGTGCGGTACTGGCGTTGGCCGCCGCGGTGGTGGTCGTGGCGGTGGTTGTCCTCCCCGACGAATCCGGCGCTGGGGCGCGCGTCGTGTCGCCGGCCCCGGTTGCGACCGTCAAGCCCGGTGTGGTGCCGGTCTCCGATGATGCCTCCGTTCCGGTGGGCAGCGCACTGGCCGCGGCCCTCGCCCCGGCGTTGGCCGACCCGAACCTGGGCCGTCTCGCCGGCCGGATCACCGACGCGTTGACCGGCAAGGTCCTGTGGACACAGCAGGAAGACCTGCCGATGCAGCCGGCCTCGACCAACAAGGTGCTCACCGCCGCCGCCGCCCTGCTGGCGCTGGACCCCAGTACCCGGGTTACCACGCGGGTGACGGCGAGTGATCAGCCCGGGGTGGTGGTGCTGGTGGGCGACGGCGATCCGACCCTGTCCACGGCTGAGGTCGGTCAGGACACCTGGTACCGCGAGGCTGCACGCATCGGCGACCTCGCCGACCAGGTTCGGCGCAGTGGGGTGGAGGTCTCTGAGGTCCAGGTCGACGTGTCGGCGTTCACCGGCCCGACGATGGCCCAGGGCTGGGACGCCGCCGACATCGAAGGCGGCGACATCGCCCCGATCGAGGCGGTGATGGTCGACGGTGGCCGTGTGCAGCCGACCACCGTCGAATCTCGGCGGTCGACGACACCGGCGTTGGACGCCGGTAAGGCCCTGGCTGCGGAGCTGGGAGTCGATCCCGACCAGGTGAGCATCGTGTCGTCGTCAGTCACCGGCCGTGAGCTTGGTGCGGTCCGCTCGGCACCGCTGGTGGTCCGCCTCGGCGAGATGATGAATGCCTCCGACAACGTCATGGCCGAGTCCATCGCCCGCGAGGTCGCCGCGGCCATGGGCCGGCCACGGTCGTTCGCCGGTGCCGTCGATGCGGTGACCAACCGCCTGGCCACCGCGCACATCGCGGTCAGCGGGGCCGCCCTGCAGGACGCCAGCGGCTTGTCGGTCGACGACCGTTTGTCGGCGCGGACGCTCGAGTCGGTGGTGCAGGCGGCCGCCGGGCCGGACTTGCCCGAGCTGCGTCCGCTGCTGGACATGCTGCCGGTTGCCGGCGGCAGTGGCACGCTCTCCGAGCGATTCCTCAACCCCAAGACCGGGCGTGGTGCCGCGGGCTGGCTACGGGCCAAGACCGGCTCGCTGACCCGCACCAACGCATTGGCCGGCATCGTCACCGACCGCGACCAGCGGGTGCTGACGTTTGCGTTCATCTCCAACGACGCCGGTCCCACCGGTCGCACCGCCATCGATGCGTTGGCCGCTGTGCTGCGAACCTGCGGGTGCCGATGAGCGAATCCGACGTCGGGAGCGGGGTGGACTTCGGGTTCGCCGCGACAGTCGGTGGCTGGCTGGCGCGCCCCGCGCCGGCGATGACCGACTACACCCGCCGCCAGGTCGTCGAGGAACTGCACACCAGTGCCCGCGCGGCCGAACCCCTGGTGCGCGAGGTCACCGGCCTCGGCGACGACGGCCCGGTCCCCGACGCCCGAGTCATCGACCGCCGCCAGTGGATCGCTGCCGCTGCCGAATCGATGCGGGTGATGATGGGCGGCTCTGAGCAGCCCGCGGGGTTCCTCAGCAGCCGTCTGACCGGGGCGCAGACCGGTGCCGTCTTGGCGTTCGTCTCCTCGGCGATCCTCGGCCAATACGACCCGTTCTGCGTCGACAGCACCACCGGCGCAGGCCAGCTGCTGTTGGTCTACCCCAATGTGGTTGCCGTCGAGCGACAGCTGCAGGTGACCCCGGCGGACTTCCGGCTCTGGGTATGCCTGCATGAGGTGACGCATCGTGTGCAGTTCACTGTCAATCGGTGGCTGACGGGCTATATGGCGGAGGCGCTGGCGGTCCTGACCAGCTCCAGCGGCCCGGATCTCAACCAGGTGGTGGGACGGCTGGCCGACCATCTGCGGGGCCGCGGTGACGACAGCGAGGCGCCGGGTCCGTCGGGGATCCTGGGGCTGGTGCGGGCGGTGCAGTCCGAGGAGCAGCGCACCGCGCTGGACCAGCTGCTGATGCTGGGCACCCTGCTGGAAGGCCACGCCGATCACGTGATGGACGCGGTCGGGCCACTGGCGGTGCCCTCGGTGGAGACCATTCGGAGTCGGTTTGAGGAACGTCGCCAGCGCAGCCAACCGCCCCTGCAGCGCCTGGTGCGGGCCTTACTGGGTCTCGATGCCAAGCTGAGCCAATACACCCGAGGCAAGGCCTTCGTCGACGCCGTTGTCGAGCGCGTCGGAATGGACCGGTTCAACGCGGTGTGGTCGGGCCCGCAGACCCTGCCGCTGCCCGCCGAGATCGAAGAGCCGCAAAAGTGGATCGACCGGGTGCTGTAGCCCAGCTGCGGACCGCGCTGGGAGCGTTCGCCGGGCAGTACCTGGCGTCGGAGGGAACCTGGGCGGTCGCGCTGTCCGGTGGGCCGGACTCGCTGGCGCTGACCGCCGTCGCTGCCCGCTTGCGGCCGACGACGGCACTGATCGTCGATCACGGCCTACAGGCCGGTTCGGCCCAGGTGGCCGACGCTGCACGTCGTCAGGCAGTGGAACTGGGATGCGTTGATGCGCGGGTTATTCCGGTGACCGTCGGCGCTGCGGGCGGTCCGGAGGCGGCGGCCCGCGCCGCCCGCTACGCCGCGTTGACCGATGCCCGCGACGGGCAGCCGGTGCTACTGGGCCATACGCTCGACGACCAAGCCGAGACGGTGCTGCTGGGACTCGGCCGGGGTTCCGGGGCCCGCTCAATGGCCGGTATGCGGCCCTACGACCCGCCGTGGTGCCGGCCGCTGCTGGGGGTGCGACGTGCCCGTACCGGGCAGGCCTGCGTCGAGCTCGGGTTGACGGCGTGGCTCGACCCGCACAACAACGACCGCAGATTCACTCGGGTGCGCCTTCGCACCGAGGTGCTGCCGTTGCTCGAAGACGTATTGGGCGGCGGGGTGGCCGAAGCCCTGGCCCGCACCGCGACCTCCCTGCGCGAAAACACCGAACTGATCGATGTACTCGCCGAGCAGGCGCTGCCGGGACCGGCCGGGGACGCGCCGTTGGAGGTTGGCGCCCTGGTGGTGTTGCCGGGACCGGTGCGCCGTGCCGTGATCCGGAGTTGGCTACTCACCGGCGGCGGGCGTGATCTGAGCGACCTGCAGATTCGCGCGGTGGACCGGCTGGTCACCGCATGGCGTGGGCAGGGCGGGGTGGCGGTCGCCTCTGACCTGGCCGGACACCGGCTGTTCGTGGTCCGCGGCGAGGGGCTGTTGCAGTTGCGTGCCGAGCCGGTCTGAGCGTCGGGCGGCAATTGCCGGCTGCAGTTGGTTGTCGCGTGGCGGGCATGGCACGCTGTGCTGGTGGCTGCGATCTTGCCGGGGGAAAAACCCGAGTTGTATGCGGGTGACATCAAATCGGTCTTGCTGACCGAGGAGCAGATCCAGACCCGCACGGCCGAACTCGCTGCGCAGATCGCCGCCGAGTACGCCGACAGCAGCGCCGAGTGTGGCGACCTGGTGCTGATCACCGTGCTCAAGGGCGCGGTGCTGTTTGTGACCGACCTTGCCCGGGCCATCCCGTTGCCAACGCAGTTCGAGTTCATGGCGGTCAGTTCTTACGGTTCGTCGACGTCGTCGTCGGGGGTGGTCCGCATCCTCAAAGACCTCGACCGCGACATCAGCGACCGCGACGTGTTGATCGTTGAGGATGTCGTCGACTCCGGGCTGACCCTGTCGTGGCTGCTGCGCAACCTGGCGACCCGACGGCCCCGGTCACTGCGCGTGTGCACCCTGCTGCGCAAACCCGACGCGCTGGGCGCCGACGTCGACATCGCCTACGTGGGCTTCGACATCCCGAACGACTTCGTGGTCGGCTACGGCCTGGACTACGCCGAGCGCTACCGCGACCTGCCCTACATCGGCACTTTGGACCCGCGCGTTTATCAGGGCTGAGCGCCGATTTTCGCCTCGGCGCAACCGATTCGTCGACGCGTTTGCTGTCGCCGGGCAAACCCTGACTGAGCTGATCGACAGCGTGCCGATAGGATCGTGCGACACGCCAACGATGCCGCGGTCAGAGCTCCGGGCTGCCCCGGTAGCGGATCTGTAGCAGGATCGGTAGGTGTGAAGGCTGTGCCAGCATCAACGCGAAGTGGACGGGCCCGTGTGGGTAAATCGATCTTCTCGGACTATCAGCGGGCCGGCGGCAGCTATGGCGACAGCTTCGACGAGATGTTCGACAACAACGGCAACGCCCGGGTCGCCTATCGGGGCATCCATAAAGCGCTGGCGCCCGCCGACAACGAGGAACTGCAGGCCCGAGTTGATGCACTGGGGCGGGCATTCATCGAGCAGGGTGTCACCTTCTCACTGTCGGGCCAGGAGCGACCCTTTCCGCTTGACCTTGTGCCACGGGTGATTTCGGCCAGCGAGTGGGCCAAGCTGGAGCGCGGTATCGCGCAGCGGGTGCGAGCCCTGGAGCGCTTTCTGGCCGACATCTATGACGACCAGGAGATCCTGCGCGATGGCGTGGTGCCTAAGCGGCTGGTCACCTCGTGCGCCCATTTCCACCGTCAGGCTGCCGGCATCAAGCCGCCCAACGGGGTTCGCATCCATGTCGCCGGAATCGATCTGGTGCGTGACGACCAGGGCGAGTTCCGCGTGCTCGAGGACAATCTGCGCTCTCCGTCTGGTGTGTCCTATGTGATGGAGAACCGTCGCACCATGGCGCGGGTCTTTCCAGACCTGTTCGCCTCGCACCGGGTGCGACAGGTCGGCGACTACGCCAGCCATCTGTTGCGGGCTTTGCGGGCGGCTGCGGCGTCCAACGAGGCCGACCCGACGGTGGCGGTGATGACTCCGGGTGCGTCCAACTCGGCCTATTTCGAGCATTCACTGCTGGCCCGTCAGATGGGCGTGGAGTTGGTCGAGGGACGAGACCTGTTCTGCCGGGACAACATCGTGTACATGAGCACCACTGAGGGTGAGCAGCGCGTCGACGTCATCTACCGCCGTATCGACGACGAGTATCTGGACCCGCTGCAATTCCGGTCCGATTCGGTGCTCGGTGTGCCCGGACTGGTCAACGCGGCCCGCGCGGGCAATGTGGTGATCAGTAGTGCGGTGGGCAATGGGGTGGGTGACGACAAGCTCATCTACACCTACGTTCCTCAGATCATCAGGTACTACCTGGGCGAAAAACCGATTCTGTCCAACGTCGATACGCTGCGCTGCTGGCTGGACGAAGAATGCGATGAAGTCCTGGACCGTATTGAGGAATTGGTGGTCAAGCCCGTCGAGGGATCGGGCGGGTATGGAATCGTGTTCGGTCCGCAGGCGACCCGAAAGGAACTCAACGCGCTGGCCAAGAAGATCAAGGCAAGTCCGCGGGACTGGATCGCGCAGCCGGTGGTGCAGCTGTCCACCGTCCCCACCAAGGTGGGAGATCGCCTGGCCCCCAGGCATGTCGACCTGCGGCCGTTCGCGGTCAACGACGGTGAGGACGTCTGGGTACTGCCCGGCGGCCTGACTCGGGTGGCGCTGACGGAGGGTTCCATGGTGGTCAACTCGAGCCAGGGCGGTGGCTCCAAGGACACCTGGGTGCTGGCGCCACGCAGGGCGGACAAGGAGCACGAGTTGTCCGGTGATCAGCTGGTGCGCCACCAAGACCTGCCGACCGACAACGCCGCCGATCAGGGCCCGGGGCTGCCCGGAACCGACCTGCTGCAACAGCAACAGCAACAGCAACAGCAAGCTGACGGTGGTGATTGCCGATGATGCTGGCCCGCAATGCCGAATCGTTGTTCTGGATCGGCCGCTACGTCGAGCGGGCCGACGACACCGCCCGCATCCTTGATGTGGCGGTGCACCAGCTGCTCGAAGACGCCACGGTGGATCCCGACCGCACCTGCCGTCTGGTGATGCAGGTGTTGGGACTCGAACCACCCGAAATCGGGCAGGCCCAGAACGTATGGACGTTGACGGAGCGTGTCGCGTACGCCGGTGCCGGCTCGGGATCGATTGCCGACAGTATTGCCCGCGCGCGTGAAAATGCCCGTGGTGCAAGGGAAGTCACATCCAGTGAGATGTGGGAGTGCCTGAACACCACCTTCAATGGCCTGAGTGAAGCCGAACGGGCTGCCCGTCGGCTGGGACCCTATGAGTACCTGTCGTACGTGAAGAATCGGTCGGCGATGTTCGCCGGACTGGCCGACGCCACCATGAGCCGCGACGACGGATACCGCTTCCTGCTGCTGGGACGGTCCGTCGAGCGAGTCGACATGACCGTCCGAATGCTGCTCTCGCGTGCCGGCGATCGATCCGGGTCGCCGGCCTGGGTCACGGTGTTGCGATCGGCGGGCGCTCATGACACCTATCTGCGCACCTATCGCGGCGCACTCGACGCGAACAGGGTGGTGGAATTCATGCTGCTGGACAGGCTTTTTCCCCGTTCGGTATTCCATGCGATCACGCTTGCCGAACAGTGCCTGATGGCGCTCGACAGTCGTAACGACAGCCGGGTGGGGGCCCGGGCCGAAGCTCAGCGCCTGATCGGCCGGGCGCGCAGCGCCCTGGAGTTCATGCCGCCGGGACTGCTGTTGGAAGACCTGCATGATCGCCTGACCGGGCTGCAGGAGACCTGCAAGGACGTCACCGAGGCGGTGACGCAACAGTACTTCCATGTGACCCCGTACCTGTCCTGGGCGGGCGCCGGGGCGAGCGGAGGCCGCGATTACGACGGCCAGTTGATTGCGGAGGGAGACCGGTGAGCTGGCGAATGAGGGTGGTGCACTCGACCGGGTTCGCCTACAACGCGCCGGTCACCTCGTCGTACAACGAGGCGCGCATCACTCCGCGCAGCGGAAGCCGGCAGAACGTGATCTCCAGTCGGGTGGAGACCGTCCCTGCGACGCGGTCCTACCGGTACGTCGACTACTGGGGAACCGCCGTGACGGCGTTCGATCTGCACGCTCCACACGAGGAACTCGAGGTGTCCGGCACGTCGGTGGTGGAGACCGAGCCCGACGTCTATCCCGACGATGTCGAGCCGGTGGACTGGAACGACCTGGCCGGCGAGTACGTGATCGACAGATTCTACGAATTTCTCACCTACACCGCGTACGTTCCCCGCAACCGCACATTGGCCGCCACCGCCCGAAGGCTGGTCAAGGGGCTGCAGCCTCGCGAGGCGGTACAGGCGGTGTGCTCGTGGGTCTATTCGGAAATGGACTACGTGCCCGGTACCACCGGGGTGCACAGCTCGGCGATCGATGCCTGGACGGAGAAGAAGGGCGTCTGCCAGGACTACGCACACCTCACTTTGGTGTTGTTGCGCAGCGTGGGGATCCCCTCGCGTTACGTCTCGGGATACCTGCACCCCAAGGCCGACGGCGCGATCGGGGAGACGGTCGAGGGGGAGAGCCACGCGTGGATCGAAGCGTGGACCGGGGCGTGGTCGGGGTATGACCCGACCAACGACGTCCCGATCACCGAACGGCATGTTTCTGTAGGGCTGGGTCGGGATTATTCGGATGTGACCCCGTTGAAAGGCACCTACATCGGCGGTGAGGCAGCGGACTTGGACGTGATCGTGGAGATCACCCGGCTGGCCTGACACCGTCGGCAATCGCGATTGCTGCGGGAGTAGCGTTGATCGGGCTGACCGGACCGGTCTGGCGGGCTCGCACCTGCGAGTACGGCAAGCAAGGAACGAAATGACGTTACAAGAGGCCGGCGACGTCAATGTCGCCAAACAGCACCGCGTCGAGCTCGATGTGTCAGGCATGTCTTGTGGTGCGTGTGCCGCACGTGTGCAGAACAAGCTCAACAGACTCGACGGGGTTGCGGCGTCAGTGAATTTCGCGACCCGAGTCGCGACCGTCGATGCGCCCGCGACCGTCAGCGCGGAAACTCTGTGTGAGGTGGTGCGCAGCGCCGGCTATGCGGCGGAGCCGAGATCGGGCCCCGACTTCGGTGAAGACGATCCGGATGCGGCGCGGGCCAAGAGCCTGCTGATGCGGCTACTGGTCGCGGCGGTTCTGTTCGTTCCGCTTGCTGACCTGTCGGTGATGTTCGCAGTGGTACCGGACACCCGGTTTACGGGGTGGGCGTGGCTGCTGACTGCCCTGGCAGCCCCGATCGTTACCTGGGCCGCCTGGCCTTTCCACGTCGTCGCGCTGCGCAATGCGCGACACGGCGCCGCGTCGATGGAATCTCTGATTTCGGTGGGCATCAGTGCAGCCACTGTGTGGTCTCTCATCACGATCTTCGCCGTTAAAGGTCCACCTCGCCAGACCAGCGGAATTTGGCAAGCATTGATGGCCAGCGACCCCATCTACCTGGAAGTCGCTGCCGGTGTAACAGTCTTTGTGTTGGCGGGCAGATATTTTGAGGCCCGAGCGAAATCTCAGGCCGGTGATGCACTGCGTGCCTTGGCAGCTCTGAGTGCGAAGAGTGTTTCGGTGCTTCTCGAGGACGCAACCGAGATCTCCATTCCAGCGATCCAGCTCAAGGAGCAGCAGCGTTTTGTGGTGCGGCCGGGAGAGACCATTGCCGCCGACGGTTTGGTGGCAGAGGGCGCAGCGGCAGTGGACATGAGCGCCATGACCGGCGAATCCAAGCCGACACGTGTGCAGCCCGGCGACAGCGTCATCGGTGGCACGGTGGTGTTGGACGGCCGTCTGATCGTCGAAGCCGCGGCGGTGGGAGCCGACACCCACTTTGCTGGGATGGTCCGCTTGGTGGAGGCCGCCCAAGCTCAGAAGGCCAACGCGCAGCGATTGGCAGACCGAATCGCCTCGGTCTTCGTCCCCGTCGTGTTCGCGATCGCCGCGGCGACTGCCGTCAGTTGGTGGTTGGCCGGAGCCGGAATGGACCATGCATTCTCTGCCGCTCTGGCCGTGCTGGTGATCGCCTGCCCCTGTGCCTTGGGGCTCGCAACTCCGACCGCGATGATGGTGGCCTCCGGGCGCGGTGCACAGCTTGGCATCTTCCTCAAGGGGCATCGGGCGCTAGAGACCATTCGCGCGGTGGACACCGTCATCTTCGACAAGACCGGGACACTGACGACCGGCAAACTGGCGGTTACCGCTGTCTGGGTGGCCCAGGGTAGAACCCGGGACGAGGTGGTTGCGCTGGCGGCTGCCGTGGAGGCAGCGTCTGAGCACGCGGTGGGTACCGCCATACTTTCGGCCACCGCGGAGCGCCGGCAGGTCGATGATTTCGTCTCCTTCGCCGGTAGGGGGGTGACCGGGATCGTCGACGGCCAATGTGTCCAGGTGGGTCGCCCCTCATGGGTGTCCCCCAGCGGCGATGTTCCGAAAGACTTGTCGTACTTTCGGCGTGACCACGAGAGTGACGGCGACACAGTCGTGTTCGTGGCCCTCGATGGCGTAGTCGCCGGAGCGGTTGCGGTGGCCGACGCGGTCAAGGAATCGGCGGCGAACGCCATCGCAGGGCTGCACCGACGCGGGCTGCGCACGATACTGCTCACCGGTGATAACTCCACGGCCGCAGGCACCGTCGCGGCCCAGGTCGGGATCGATGAAGTCGTCGCCGAGGTTCTACCCGAAGGCAAGGTCGACATCATCGAGCAGCTGCGGGAGCGGGGCCGGGTCGTGGCGATGGTCGGCGACGGCATCAATGATGGTCCGGCCCTGGTATCGGCGGACTTGGGCTTGGCAATCGGACGTGGCACCGACGTGGCCCTGGGCGCTGCGGACATCATCTTGGTACGGGAGAATCTGGACTCCGTTCCTCAGGCGCTCGATCTCTCTCTGGCGACGTTGCGGACCATCCGGATCAACATGCTCTGGGCGTTTGGCTACAACGTCGCCGCCATCCCCATTGCCGCTGCAGGCTTGCTCAATCCACTTGTGGCCAGTGCCGCGATGGCGTTCTCATCGTTTTTCGTCGTTTCCAACAGTCTCCGGCTGCGCAATGTCGGCAGGGACTGATTGGGTTTCGGTTCGCGACTGACCGCAGGATGCGCGGGCCCGCCTGTGCGGTTCGAGGCACTTTTGATCTAGCGGCGCGTTCGGGCGAGCTCTCGCAGCATGGCGTTATAGGCGTCGAGTTCATCGGTGGCGTAGTCCGCGCCGGCGTGCCGGTCACTGCGCGCGGCGTCGCGGCGGTCTTGTCTTGCCCAAAGGGTGATCAGAGCGACAATGACGATGATCACCGGCAACTCGCTTGAGCCCCAAGCGATAGCGCCCCCCAGATGTTGATCGGCGATCAAGTCGGGCAGCCATGGAATCTGAAGCTTGGAGTAGAACCGTGCGCCCAGTGCGATCGCGGAGGTCATGAGAGCGATACCGAAGAACGCGTGGAACGGCATGACAGCGAAGAGCAAGCCGAGTCGGCCGAGAAACGGAAGGCGTCGTGGTCCGGGATCAGTACCGATAATGCCCCAGAAGAACAGGTAGCCGGTGAGGATGAAATGCACAGCCATGAACTGGTGGCCCCAGTGGTACCGAAGGAGGGTGTCGAGCAGCGGCGTGAAGTAGACCACGTAGAGCGAACCCACGAACAGAGTGAACGCTATTGCCGGGTGTGAGAGCCACCGTGTCGGCCAGGAATGCAGCAGAAGCAATAGCCAGTCCCGGGGGCGTGGCAGTTGGCCGGGTTCCGCCTTCGGCAGCGTTCGCAGCATGAGCGTGGCCGGTGCCCCGAGAACCAGGAGCACTGGTACGAGCATGTTGAGAACCATGTGCTGGCTCATGTGGACGCTGAACATCGCCGCGCCGTAGGCGCCGACCCCGGAGCTGGTGACGAATACCAGGATCATGCAGCCCAGCAGCCACGCCGTGGTCCGTCCCATTGGCCATGCGTCACCTCTGCGTCGCAGATGCGTGGCACCAGCGATGTACAGGCCGGCGAGCACGATAGCCCCAGCGCCGATGAACAGATCGAAGCGCCAGAAGGCCAACAGGCGCAACACGGTTGGCGATCCGGGCAGTTCGTAGCCCAAGAAAACGTCCCATGCGCTGAGGCGACGGGCCAGCAGAGCCGGCGCCACCTGGATCTCCATGGCCGATATGGCCGCGACGACAACGAGCATGATCAGCGCACCGATGACTGCGGCGCGGTCCGTCGGAGTTTTGCGCGTGCGGAGGGCGATGACGTCTCCGACCCACACAGTGGCCAGGGCTCCGGCGGCAAGCAGTGCCAGCATCCCGAAGTCCGATTGAGTCGGCGTGGTCGGACCCAACAGGAATGCCAGCAGCACCAGTCCGTAAAGGATAGCGATCCCGCCGGTAATCCAGCTGATCAGCAGGGCGCGCCGACGGGCCAGAGGGGCGAGGGGCGTCAGGGCCGCGCCCATCTTCATCCCAATGACGACCGCCACGGCCGGTACGAAGACGATCATGGCGCTGGTCGAGTAGTCGTGGTTAGGTCCCTGACCGGCGTTGCCGGTCACGGGTAGGGCAACGACTGCGATCAGTGCGGGGATCAGCACCATGGTGTGGCCCAGCCAACGGACCGTCCTGCGCAGTGCCAGTGCGATCAAGCCGGCGAACGCGGCGACGATTACCCAACCGCGCGCGGTCTCGGTGGCACCGAGGGCGTCGAAGAACGCCCCCGAATCGAGCAGCCGCAATACAGGGATCCCATTGGTGTTTGCCGCCTGCAAGGGGATCATCGCCACAGCGGTGAGCGCCCACAGCGCCGCGACGCGCTCGGTGATGACGTGTACGCGAAATGTGTCCACGTCGATCAACCCGCGACTGTCTGGGCGGGCGGTCACCACGATGTAGATGAGTAAGCCGAGCACGACCATCCCGGACAGGGTTGCCGTGAAATAGCCCGTTAGGGCGGCGATACTGGTCGCATTGCCGGGAAAGGAGTTTCCGGCGGCGGCGAAGTGGCGATCACGTGTGATGAGCGCGTAGCCGACCAAACCTGCTAGCGCCGTGACGTATCCGATGATCAACACGTGGATGCCGCGAAAAGTGGCTGCCGTGCCCGATACCGTCCGCATTATCGCCTCTCGTCCCGGACATGCGCCGGTGAATGTGAACCCGGAGGCTTAGGCGGCGGGGTTGTCAGCGGAGTGTAGATGCCCACGCCTGCGTCCACGCCGGGCTTTGTCTGGCAACAGGATATCGGCCAGCGACGGAGCGGTAGCAACCCTGCTTAAGGCGGTCTGGGGGCGATGGCTCACCTGGGTTGCCAGAACCGCGCCAGCGACGATCGGCAGGTAGCTGATGAGGAGGGTGAACGTCGCAGCACCCGTAGTACCGCCGATGACGAGAAGGACGGCAAGCACTGAGGTGCACGCCGCCAGTAGCGTGGCCAGGCCCGTACCAAGGCTAGGCCGTATCGCGGTGATCAGCATCGCCAGGCCGGCCGCGCTCGACCAGGCGACAACCTCGGTGAGCGGGAACCCAGCACTGACCGGCCCCTCGTGAAACGCAGGTTCCGCCATGCGGCCGGTGTTGCCCCGTGCCGCGGCCAGCACCAGTTCGATAACGCCCATCGCGGCCAGAGCTACGCGCGGCCAGAGTCGGCTCTGCCGGGTGAGCGCGGGTGAAAGCCCGGCAGGCAGGGAATAGGCGACGGCCGCCAGCCGCGGCGTTTTCGGCCGCAGTTGCCGGGCTTGTAGGGTCGCTCGCTCATACCAGACCTGACAGTTCGCACAGCTGAACAGGTGCTCGTTGACCCGTGCAGCCGGTACGGGCTCACGTTCACCGTCTGTGCGGGCCGAGAGCGCCTCGCGAGCGACCTCGCAGTTCACTGCGCGGGCGAGCCCTGTCCGACGGTCGAGCCCTGCGAGGACCTGCCCCAACGCAGGAGGCGAGCCAGACTGGTGATCCGGTGCACGGTTCCGCCGGGTATCTCGGGGTCCTCGGGGCTGCGAGGTCGCTCCGACCGCAGCTCGGCGTGGTATCCGGCTTCGTCGATGATGTCGCACAGTTCCGCGACGCTCACGGTCGAGTCGGCATCGATGGTGGCGGTTGCGGTCGGGAAATCTGCCGACGCCCGCACCCCCGCGATCTTGTTCAGCTTCCGTTCGATATGTGCCGAGCACATTCCGCACGTCATGCCGGTCACGTCGAGTTGGATCCGTCGAGTGTCGCTCAAGGTCTCTCCTCCATAGCTTCCTGTGTAAGTAGTCGTACGGCAGAGCCTCCTGGTTCCAGTAGGCAGCCGTGCGCCACCAACTCGGGTAGCGGAGCGGGCTCGGCGGTCAACTCGGTGATGTGGTCTGCCTGCACCTCAAGGGTCGGGTAGTCGGCCAGGTACTGCGCGTATGTCCGCCCGTCGAGCCGCGAACCGAGGGTGAGCCACGCGTCGATCACTGCCCATCGACGCGGGTTGTGTCGCGCCCAGGGACTGTCATCCAAACGTTGCTTCCACTCGGGCGCGGAGAGCTCCGCACTGCCGAAGCGCGCGAGAAACTCCGAGTATTCGACGGGGGTGCCCCGGAGAAGGGTGATGCTGCGGTTCAGCGGCGCAGACAACAGACCGAAGATGCTGGATGCTGCTGACCACCCGGTGGTGACTTCCTCGGTCAACGACACGGCGGGATGCGCGTTCAACGCTCGGCACGCCGCTGCCAGTGCCATCAGAATGTCGGCAGAACCCTGCAGTTGCCCTGGCGTCCCCAACACCCGAGGCAGCCTCACCAGGGTGAAATCCAGGTTTGGCGCTCGGCGTGCGACGATCAATTCGGCCAAGGCCTTCGACGCGGCGTACGGGTAGGGAGCCGTGCGCGGATCAACCACCTGCGGTGCCGCGGCGTCTGCATTGACTACGGACGTGGACAGGTGGATCAGCGCTGCCCGTCGTAGGGCGCACGCCGTGACGATGCTGGATACCGCTTCGACGTTGGCCGGGCGCAAGTCACGGTAAGGCACTACGACGTTCGTGTTGCCGATCGCGTTGATCACGACCCGGGCATCCGTTGCGTGGATGAGTTCGGAAATGCCGTTCCGGGTGACCTGCTCGATCCTGACACCGTCGATTTCGGACAGTGCGCTCCATGGGTCAGTGCCGGGCAGGGGGGAAGTGGTTGCAAAGACCAGCTCGGCCGCGGACCCGCTGGCGTGCAGTGTGACGGCCGCCTGAGCGAATCCGGTCCCCAGGATTCCGGAGGATCCGAGCACCAGAACGGTACCGGTGGCGCGCGGCGTCGCAACCAGCGAGGGGATCGGCAGCGGCGCAGCGAGGGAAGAGACGTCGGCATCGATCTCGGCGGCGCTGGTCTCGTCCAGTCCCAGCCCTACCCCGATCCCGTCGGCGTCCTCAACGAGACGAGATGCGCTGTCGGCGCTGATCACGTCCAGCAGCGACAGATGACGGCGAAGGTAGCGTCGGGTGGCGGGCAGGATGCGGATCAGATCCAGTGAGCCGATGCCCTCGGCCAGCAGCGACGAACCCGGGCCCAGGTCGCGGCCTAAGCATTGGCTCCACAGCTCGGCCAGTCCGCCGGCTTGGCCCTCCGCCTCGCCAAGCCGCGTGTGTTCAACCTTGGGGAGCCGGTGGATATCGACTTTGCCGCCCGGCTTGCGGGGGATCTCCGCAACACCCGAGATCACGAAACCGGGAACTCTTGCGGTAAGCAGGATCTCCCGGATGCGCGCCTCCGCTGCGTCATCGGTGGAGCCCTCGCGGGTCCGTCGGGACTGAAACCAGATACCGAGCCGCGTGTTGTCGGGTTCGACGGCGACATCGGAGACTGCGGGGTCCTCGGCGATCAGCCGGGCAATTTCAGCGGTGTCAATGCGTTTGCCAGAGACCTTGACCACAGCGTCTTTGCGGCCCGCGAAGATGGGGAGGCTTTGAGCGTCGTAGACCACCCGATCGGCAGTGGCAAACGCGCGCAGCTGTGAGCCGTCCGCGCCGAGCACAGTGCCGAAGCTTGGACTGGAGATGCCCAGGTAGCCGGTTGACACCACGTCCCCGAGCAACACGATCTCACCGAACGCGATGAACACGGTCTGCGCAGCCAACGCGTGTCCCAGGCGGCGCTGACCCACAGGTTGGGCGACCCCGTTCTCGTGGTTCAGCGGCAGGTAGGTCACCACGACGGTCGCCTCCGTGGGGCCGTAGCTGGAGACCAGTGAAATATGGGATGCAGCTTCGAATGCAAGCCATTTCCCGGCCGCGCGGGGGCGGACTGCTTCCCCCCCGATCACGATCTGGCGTAACTGCGAAGCGGACAGTGCGGCCAGCACTTCGCTGTCGTCGCAGCACAGATGCCACAGGGCGGTGGGCAAGTCCAGGACGGTGATCCGTTGGCGCGCAACGTCGTCGGCGAGCTGCGCAAGATCTCCGGTTCGGGTCGCCGTCGATCGGATCAGATGCGCTCCGCATTGCGCGGCGCCGAAGATCTCTTCAACGCTGATATCTGAGGTCAGCGGCGCGCACTGCAAGACGGTGTCGGCGTGCGTCCACCCGTAGCCGCTGCGCTGGCCCTGGCAGAAGAGCGCCAGCGCGCCGTGTGAGATCGGCACCAGTTTGGGGTTGCCGGTGGAACCCGAAGTCGGCATGACGTAGGCAATTCGGTCCGCCAGTCCGGCATCGTCGCGGACCCGGCGTAAGCGTTCCCGATGGTCAGCCGGATGTGGCGACAGGTCGACTCCACCAACGTCCACGGACTGTGCTGAGAGTCCAGCTGAGGCGATCGCCGCCACGCGATCGCTGAGCTCGGTAACTGTGTCGCAGATGCTGTAGCCGCAGCCAGCCACGTGGCACGCCACAATGAGGTCAATGGTCTTGTCGGTGTGATCGTCGGTGAATACCACTAATTCACCGGGGCTGACTCCCGAGGACACCAGCCAGTCGATCCAGGCGTCGACGTATCGGCGGCCCCGTCGCCATCCGTCGAGGTCGACGCCCGGGTGGAGAAACCATGCCGCCGCGCTCGGCTTGACTGAACATGGCGCGCTACGGACAGCATGGCAGCTGCCGTCCTTCTGTACCTCCAGCCATTCGCCCACACTCATGGCTACGGGCTGATCCCAGAGTGCGGGCATGGATTGCAGCGTCTTGGCGACCAGCTCTGCGACACCAGGGCCGTTGGACTCGCTCTGGTGCTGCTCGCCGACCCAGATCGCCAAAGTCAGGATCTGATGCGGATCATCCTGAATTGCCGCAACGGTCAGGCCTTCAATCGGGCCGATATCGGTCGTTGTCGGAGTATCGCTGAGAAACGGCCGGAGTTCAGGTGCGCAGGGCTCTGCCAGAAAGTTCAGCGTTAGCACGTCGGTCTGCGGAGTTCTGTTTACCGTCAAGTAGATCCTGCGATACAGCTCCTCGCGAAACCAGCGGCGCCGCAGGGCTTTCACGTAGCCACGGTCGACCGCCGCGACGAGTTCGTGCACTGAGGTGAAGGCCGAGAACTTCACCAATTGAGCAATCGAATTGACCACGCAGGTAGCGACGTTGAGAGCGGGCTCGCCAAAGCGATTGTCTACTGCGTGAACCACGAGGGCATCGGTGCTCTGCCTGCGAGCCGCATCTACAGCTACGGCAGCCGCCGTGACCAATACCTGCAAGGGGACTTGTTTCTTCGCAGCCAAATCGGTGATGGCTACGTAGTCATCACCCGTGATCTGGAGCGACTCGCGCAGAACTCCCCGACGTGCACTGGCCGACGCCACGGACGACGGTGGTAGGCCGCCGGGGCTGACCTCAGCGGTCAGCTCCCGCTGTACCGAGCTGGTCAACCGGTCGTGTGCCACAGCAACAAGTTCAGTCTCCCGGCGCTGAGCCTCAGCCAGAAGGTTCAGTCCCGCGGCAACATCGGGAGCTGGCACGCTCTCGACAGACAGGTTATTGCCGAGGCTTGCCTCGATGAGGCCGGTGCCACCGCCGTCGAGCACGAGATGGTGCGCGTGCATGTCCAGGCCCACGACGTCGCCGCTGGAGTCCACATGGACGGCGTAACGCACCAAGGGGCGGGACAATATTCCCGAATCCCACTCTCCGGCCAAGGTTTCGGTATCTTGTCCTGTCAGTCGTACCAGGTCGTCGGGCTGGAGTCGCGGTACGAGGTGAGGATAGGACGTGTCCGACTGCTCAAGAACGCACAGTTGCACCGGGTTGCCGTTGATCGCGGCCTCTAGTGCGACCAGGAACTGGGGCAGCGGGATCGGAGAGAAGCGATATCGGCGTCCGATCAAATACAGCGTGGGGTCGGCGTCCTGGAGTATGCCGCGATAGATGTTCTGCTGGGAGACAGTGAGGGGAATGCGGATCCCCGGATGGGGATCAGGCATCCGAATCGGGGCTCCGCAATTCCGCCACCCAGCCAGCGATCGACAGGTTGCCCGCAAGGCGCGCCGGCAGCTCAGATTCGCGATCTACGCCCAGGCGCTTCATCAGCAAGACGAATCGGACCGAGTCCAGCCCGAGGTCGCGAAGGTCGGTGTCGTCGCCCGCGAACAGATCGTCCTCGTCGATATACAAGACGTCACAGATCGCATCGAGGATCTGTTGCCGATCAGGACTACTCATGTGAGTGAGCGCCGACTGCCGCGGCCAGCGAGGTCCGCATGACCTTGCCAGACTGGGTGCGCGGAATTCCTGCTACCAACACGATCGTCGACGGCCGAGCGGCCGACTCCACTTCACTCCGATACCTGGCTGCGATCGCCTGCTTGAGGCTGCGTGCGTCTGCTTCGTCGAGATCGTCCGAAGCGACCACCGCGAGGCCGACAAGTGCTCCGAATTCTGGGTCGGGGATCTCGTAGCACGCTGCCTCACGCACGCCGGACACCGATTCCGCGACACGGTCGACCTCTTCGGGGGCGACATTCACTCCACCGCAGATGATCATCTCCGAGGCTCGCCCCCGAATGTAGAAGAGACCGTCACTGCCTTCGTCGAGCAGATCCCCGGTGTTCACCCACCCGTCCCGCAGCGTCTCCTCGGTACGATCCGGGTTGTTCCAATACCCCAGCATGTTTGCCGGAGATTTGATCCACAAGGTGCCTGACGCGGCTGGGGTACCCGTAGGCCCGCTTCCGTCACCGTCGAGATGAGTCTGAACCCCTGGATAGGGTCGGCCGACCGCTCCGGACTCGATGGCAGTGATCGATCCTGGCGCGGTGGGAAGGCACATTGCTGTGCAGCCTGTCTCGCTCAGCCCATAGACCTGCGCGGTGCGAATTCCCAGGTCTTCGATGAACTTTACGTCGGACGCGATAGCGCGTGACCCGCCGTAGCCCAGGAAACGCAGCGAAGGCGGTGCCGGTGCGCCGCTTGCCCTCAGCTCGGCCACGAGACGTGAAAGAAGCGTCGGAACAAAGCAGATCGTAGCGACTTCGTTGGCTGTGATCAGCTCGAGCAGCGATCCTCCGCTGTCGCCCCCGGTGACGCATGTGCCGCCCTGCATCAGACAGTTCAGAATCCACCACAGGCCGCCGATGTGTGTCGCGGGCAAGGGTGAGTAGGCGACTTCGCCTACCACCCAATCGATCCACGTCAACCCAGTGTCTCGCAGTATGTCCGCGACGGCGTAGAAGGTTCGATTGGCCAGCAAGACGGCTTTCGGTTCGCCGGTGGTGCCGCTGGTGAAGATCATCGCCAGTGGGTCATCGGCTCCGATGTTCGGAGTCGGGAGCAGGCCGGCGGCCGCTGGTGGAGGGCCGTCTTCGGTAAGCGTCAATAGCGGTATTGCGGCGAGGGTCTCTGGTGGATCGGCGATCGACAGGCGCGCACCTTCGGTGCGAAGAACCGCGGCGGGTTCGGTGAGATGGGCGAATCTCTCGACGGTCGCAATCGGCAGATTGCCCTCTGCCAGAACCGCGATGGCGCCCAGTCGGGCGCAGGCAAGCACCGCCAGGTAGGTCTGCGGTCCGCTGTCGGAGACGATAAGAACACGCGATCCCCGCGATACCCCTCGCTCCTGAAGTGCTCCGGCTAGGCGCTCCCACTGAGCAGCCAGCTCGCTATAGCGAAGCGGACTGCTCCCGTCGCAACGACGCAACGCGATTGCATCGGGGCGCTGGCGCACGTGTTCGAGAATGCGTTCCAGTACGGACGTGGGTGCCTGACTGATCATGGCTACGAGCCTATTCCTGATCTCAGCCGGGAATGTTCAGTGCGGCGAGTTCGAATTCTCCGGACGCCGAACCGCCGTGCTCGTCCCAGAACTCGATGGCACACGGCACGCGCAGATAGCGCACCGAACGCTCCACGACCTCCAAGTTGGTGCAATGCAGCCGACCGAAGAAGTTGGTGGCGTCAATCGGCCGTCTGAACCGCGAGGAAGAGGTCCTGATGAACATGCTCGCCAGCTGGTGCTTGAGGTAGTCCTCGAACGTCCAGCCGTCGAAGAAGGGGAGCATGCCGTCGCCGATCACCGGCCCGAAAGCGCTGTAGGCGAGCTGATTGAACGCGAGCACCAGTTCAACCGCGTTGAAGTGGCCGGTGCTCCGGATGTATGCCGACTCGCCGATCGAGAAACTGCCCTCGGCGAGAACGTTCCCGTTCGCGACCTCTACGGTGGCGTCACGCAGATACCGACAGCCCTTGTACGAGTAGGGCTCAAGTACCTGTTCCAGGATGTTCTCCGGGATCGGTGCCGGGTTGCTCAGGGCCGCCAGAGTTGGTCCGCCGGCGCTCATACCGCGTATCCCGGCGTCGTGAGCCCGTCGAGCATGGTCAGGCGATATGTCGTCAGATTTCCGCTAGAGGTACCGTGCTTAGCGCGATGCATCAGAACTCGGTTGTCCCACAAGATGATATCTCCCACTTCGTAGTGTTGTGTATGGATCAAAGGGTGCGTGAAATCCGGATCATCCTGCCCGGTGGCCGCCATAAGTTCCTGTAGCACAGTCGGATCGAGAACCTGACCATCCTGATCCTCGATCTTCGTCGTACCCGAGGCGCAGATGTAGAGAATCTCTTCGCCCGTCTTGGGGTGACGAATGATGGTCGGCCATTTGATGGGGGGCGTGGTCTGGGTGATTTCGTCCCACACCTCGCCGATGGGCCGATAGACGTCATCGGGCCGGATCTTGATGTGTCGCCGTGGGTCGTGGGTGCTCAATGTTCCTCGCGCAGAGGCCTTCTTGTCCTCGGGAACAGACGCCCATGCTTTGTGCAGGTCGATGAAGTAGGTGCCCCGATCGGGTCCGGGCACGGTAAGCGGCAGCACCATCGAGAACGCGAACGGCTCCGGCATGAACATGTAGTCGATGTGCCAGAAGGCGCCGGTCCGGGGGACTCCTTGGTTCTCCTCGGTGGAGGAAACGAAGATGTCGGGGAACTCAGGGTGGTGATACATCGGCTCGTAGTAGGGCACGACCTCGCCGACGATCCGTCCCAGTTGCAGGTACTCCGCCGGAGAGGGGTGAACCCCTTTGAGGATGACGAGTTTGTTCCGGTAGACGATGTCACGTAGCTCGTCTCGGTCGATGCTGCTCAGATCCTTGGGGTTGATCCCTGTTACGTGGGCACCGAGCCCATGTCCGGTGACGGTTAGCGACATCTGGGGTTTGCCTCCTTGTTCATTTGTGGTCTTGGTCGTCGTTCGACAGAGTCATCCGCTCACCCTGGTCAGCGGTGCTCCAGGTGGCTGGCAGGAGAGGCGCCATGCTCGCCCTGCCCAGGGGTGATGAGCGCGACAGCCCCGCCGCTATGGCAGACGTGCGCGGCTCGGAGGTGGTGTTGGTGGGGCTGGCGTTCCCGGTATCGGAGGCCGCTCCGATCCCAGCGTCGTCGGTGGCCCGGAGATACTCATATCGGTCGCCGTGCATGCGAATTCGTCCGCGACGTCGGCGTCCGCGTTGGCTGCGGGCATCGGCGGAAACCGGCCGTTGAGAGGTTGCCCGGCGCGGCGCTGCAGCACTGCTGCTGGCCGCCATATCGCTACGGGGGCCGGCTTCGACGCCGGGAGGCGCCCAGCCGGAGACGAGGTAGGGAATGAGCGCGGCTACGCCGTCGACGGTGGGGGTGACGACGGGTGAGGTTGCACCAGGTGGGCTCGCGGTGACGCCCGCGCCCGCGGAGGACCCCGCTGCCGCAGGTGGCGCCACAACCACCGCGCTCGGGATGTCGGTGTTCGGATGGGTCGGCGATCCTGTGCCGATGTTGGGCGCAGACAGTGGAGGAAACAGATAGGCAAGCAACATTGGAAGCAACTTCAAGGCGCTCAGGGCACTGAGCATCGGAGCGAAGAACGGCAGCAGCAACAGCGCATACGATGCGTAGTACGGGTACCACAGCATGTCGTAGAGGACCAATGCCACTCCGGCTAGGAACCCCGCGATGACCGGGTTGAACCCAAGGCTCTTGAAGAACTCTTCGAAAATGCGAAGTAGCTCTTCGACATTGCCGGCGTTCTCCAGGAGTTCCGTGATCAGCCGGACCAGCTCCTGCAGCCAGTTTCCGGCGCCACCGTCCTCTGCTGGGCCGGCTTCCGCCGGGTTTGAGACGATGGCCGGAGCGGGGGGGACTTGCGGGGCTGTCGCGACCGCCGCGGCGGAGACGGCCTCATACAACGTCATGGTCTCTGCTGCCTGCACCCACATGCGGAAGTAGTCGGCTTCGTTGAGCGCTATCGGAACCGTGTTGACGCCAAAGAAGTTTGTCGCGACTAAGACGGCGTGGATGGCATGATTGGCCGCCAGCTCTTCGAGGGTCGGCATCGTCGCCAGCGCACCGCTGTAGGCCGCGGCGACGTTCTGATGTTGCGCTGCGTTGATCGCACTGTCGGCGGAAGCCCGGTTTAGCCACGCGAGGTAAGGCAAGTGTGCCGCCATGTACGCCTCAGCGCCGGTGCCCTGCCACTGGCTGGTTTGCACCTCGGCGAGTAGTTGGGTCAGCTCGGCGGCGGTATCGCTGTAGGCAAGACTGAGCCGTTGCCATTCCTCTGCGCTCGCAAGCAACGGACCTGGGCCGGGACCGGCAGTCAACGTCGCCGAGTGCGTCTCTGGAGGTAGCGCCATCCAGATCGGAGCGGTCACGGTGGCACCTCCTCGAAAGGTCGCGAGCTTCTATGGGCATGGGGAGAGCGGGCCGTCGCCCGTCACGAAGATGGTCGGACAAGACGGTTCAAAAGTTCCACACAGAAGGCCTTGCTACGTGTTGCGTTGCTCGCAGAGACTCTTTGGTTCCGGGCGGGTACGGTCTTGAGGCGTGCCAGCGATTGATGCCCGCCATCTTGACGGGATCTCCGAAACCGCCCTGCTCACGCTCTACCAACGCGCGGCGGAGGCGGAGCGGCCGGACGGACTGATCTACGATCCCATGGCCATCCAGCTGCGCAACAGTCTGGACTACGACTACGCCGACTTTGGCAAGACCCACCAGGCCACCGCAATGAGGGCGCTGGTGTTCGACCTTGCCGCACGCGACTACTTAGCGGTGCATCCCCGCGCGACGGTGGTCGCCCTGGCAGAGGGACTGCAGACAAGCTTCTGGCGGGTTGACAACGGATCGCTGACTTGGCTTTCGGTGGACTTGGATCCGATCATCCGGTTGCGCCAGCAACTGTTGCCGTCGTCAGAACGCCTGCGGTGTTGTGCCCAATCGGCGCTCGATTTCAGTTGGATGGATCAGGTTGATGCCAGCGCGGGGGTGCTGATCACTGCTGAAGGCTTGTTGCAGTATCTGGACCACGAATCGGTCTTCGGGCTGTTCGCCGCCTGCGCCGCACGGTTCCCCGGTGGTCAGATGATCTTCGACAGCGTCCCGCGGTTCTTGAGCGCCTACTCGCGCCGCAGGGGGATCAAGCTCAGCAAGAACTACACCGCACCGCCGATGCCCTTTTGGTTCACTGCGAAAGACTATGACGACCTGCTCGCAGTGCCTGGGGTCCGTGCCGTCCGCGAGCTCGGGATGCCGGCCGGACGCGGCAAGGTACTCGGCAGAGTGGCGTCGGCGGTCTACCGGCTCAAGTCGCTGCGGCGTTTCCGCGCCCCGACCAACCTCGTCGAGTTCGGCTGATCGGGGCGCAGGGCCTCCGGGCCGCCCGAACGGCGCGGATAGCACAACTTCAGATTTTCTTGCCGAACTTGGGAACTTTTCTCATCATGGGCCGACTTATTGGTCATGACACAGTTACACCCTTCTAAGACCCATGCAGTTCAGTTCGGCCGCCAGGCCTTCGTGGCCGCCGGAGCCGCCGTTGTCGTTTCCGGTCTGGTCGCGTCTGGCCCGGCGGTGCCGACGTTCTCCCATGCCGCCGCGGCACCGTCGGTGCAGCTCGCCGCTTCGATCGACCCCTTTGCTCCATGGGTCGAGATGTTCGAGACTACGGTGGCGAACGGTTCGGAGGTGTTCGACGCCGTCAAGGGAGCGGTGTCGGGATTCTTTGACATGGTAGAAGGCCAGTTCGCTGCCGCGACGTTCATCGGTGTGGATGTTGCAACACCCGAGGGGACGGACCTGGCCGCTCAGACTCTTGACTGGAATCACTTGTGGGGTCTGCAGTACCTCGCGGGCATGGACTTCGGCATGGGCGTACCGCCCATCGAGCCCGTTGAGCCGGCGGCCACGCTGCTTACCCTGATGTCGTCGCCCTTGACTGGTCTCATGATGGGGCTGGTCGGCCCTCTGATCAGCCCCGGGGTGGAGCTGTTCAACAGCGTCGGATCGATCGTCGACAACGTCTTCGGCGGCGACTTCGAGGCTGCACTGCAGGACGTGCTGGCCGCCCCGGCCAACGTCATCGGCGCCGTATTCAACGGTGCCAGCTTGAATCTCGATGCGTTGGCTCAGTTCTTGAATGAGGCTCTGCAGGTTCCGGAAGGCAATGCGATCCTGGGTGCGAGCTTCGAATTCGGTGGCCTTTTCACGCCCGGCGAGACGGATGCCGGCAACGTAGGCGGTTCGCTGTACAACTCGTTGGGGCTCCTGTTGGAGATGGAGGGCATGGGAATGCCCTACAACGCTCCTGGCGAAGGAGTTGGACTGATCGCGTCGCTGGTGAACCTGGCGGAGATGTTCTCTGCCGGAATGGGCTGACGCGGAACAGTTTCGCTACGGCAATAGGGGAAAGCGGGCGCCCGGTCAGGGCGCCCGCTTTTTCGTAGGGTTTTGTGGTGCACTGAAATGGCAAGTCAGGGCATCGCTTGTTGCGACCGTGCCTGCCGACCCGGTCGACCGGTTGACGCCCGGTTATGTTGCAGGAAGTGAATGGCTTTCGCTCTCAGCAGGATTCGGATTCGGCCAAGGGGCCGGAACAGGCCGCGGACGAACCCGCTGCGGCCACCAGAACCATCTGCCCAGCAGTGCGGCAACAGACGGCATCACGAAAGATCGGATGACCAACGTGTCGAAGAGCAGGCCGATCGCGATCGTCGTTCCGATCTGCGCCACCACCGTTAGGTCACTGACCGCCATCGACAGCATCGTCAAGGCGAACACCACCCCAGCCGAGGTGACCACCGAACCCGTGCCGCCCATCGCCCGGATGATGCCGGTGTTCAGCCCCGCGTGAATCTCCTCTTTGAACCGCGCGACCAGCAGCAGGTTGTAGTCCGAGCCGACGGCCAGCAGGATGATCAGTGACATCGCCATCACCATGAAGTGCAGTTCCAAACCGATGACGTGCTGCCACAACAGGATCGACAAGCCAAAGGACGCCCCCAGTGATATCAGCACGGTGCCGACGATCACCGCGGCGGCTATCACGCTGCGGGTGATGATCAGCATGATGATGAAGATGAGGCACAGTGCGGCTATGCCGACTGCCAGCAGGTCGTAGTTGTTGCCCTCCTGCATGTCCTTGAACACCGACGCCGTACCGCCGACGTAGATCCTGGAACCTTCCAGGGGAGTGCCTTTCATGGCCTCCTTGGCTGCGTGCTTGATGCCGTCGACGTGGGTGATCCCTTCGGGGGTCAGGGGATCACCGTCGTGGGTGACGATGAAGCGAACGGCATGTCCATCCGGTGACACAAACACCTTCAAGCCGCGCTGGAAGTCTGGATTGTCGAACACCTCCGGTGGCAGATAGAACGTGTCGTCGTTCTTCGAGTCGTTGAACGCTGCGCCCATGGCGGACTGGTTGTCCACCATCGCCGCGGTCTGATCCAGCAGGCCGTTCTGGGCGGAGTACATGGTGAGCATCGTGGATTGCGTCGACGTCAATGTCCGGATCTGTGCGGGCAGTTGCTGGAGTAGTTGCGATATCAGAGCGTCGAGTCGATCAAGCTCAGGCAGGACTTGGTCGATATCGCCGCTGAGTACGTCGGTGCCGTCGAGGGTGTCGAAGACCGATCGCAATGCCCAGCAGGTCGGGATGTCGAAACAGTGCGGATCCCAGTACAGGTAGCTGCGCAGCGGGCGCAGGAAATCGTCGAAGTCGGCCAGATGATTCCGCAATTCCGCAGTGTCAGAAGCCAGTTGATGTGTCTTGCCGACCATGCTGTGGGTGGTGGCGGACATCTCGGTCATCAACAGCTGCATCTGTTCCATGGCGTCGATGCCGCGCTGCAGATCCTCGGCGCTGGTGCGGAACTCCTTCATGCGGTCTTGCAGGTAACCCTGATTGAGCACCTGCACGGTACCCTGCAGGCTGAGCTGAGCCGGCAGCGAGCTGAACGTCAGTGGTGTGCCATCCGGGCGGGTGATCGTCTGGACCCGGCTGATCCCCGGTTGCCGCACGACCCGCCTGGTGATCTTGTCGATCACCAGGAAGTCGGCGGGATTGCGCAGGTCTCGATCGGTCTCCACCAACAAGACTTCTGGATTCATCCGCGCCGTGGAGAAATGCTGCTCGGCTGCGGCGTAGCCGGCGGTGGAGGGTAGATCCGGAGGAAGGTAGCGGCGTTCGTTGTAGTTGGTGCGATAGCCGGGCAGTGTCAGCAGGCCGACCAGGGTCAGAGCGGTGCTGGCCACCAACACCGGAGCCGGCCAGCGCGCGATGACCGCGCCGAGTTTGCGCCATCCGCGGATTCGCATGGCGCGCTTGGGTTCCAGCAGACCCCTGCGGCTGGCCACGGTGATGATCGCTGGACCGAGCGTCAAAGCCACCAGCATGGCGACCACCATTCCGGCGGCCAAGGGAATGCCGAGGGTCTGAAAGTAGGGGAGCTGGGTGAAGTGCAGACAGAACGTGGCGCCGGCGATCGTCGACCCTGAGGCCAGGATCACGTGCGCCGTCCCGTCGAACATCGTGTGGTAGGCCGATTCGCGGTCTTCGCCGGCAGTGCGGGCCTCTTGGTAGCGGCCTACCAGGACGATCGCGTAGTCGGTTGCGGCCGCTATGGCCAAGGTGACCAGCAGGTTGGTCGCGAAGGTGGTCAGCCCGATGAGGTGGAAGTACGCGAGCCAGGCCACCACGCCGCGTGCCGCGGCGAGGGCGAGAAACACCAACGCCAGCACAATCAGCCCGGTGCTGATTGACCGGTACACCAACAGGATCATGGCGGTGATGACCAGAAAGGTCAGGCCGACGATGACTTGCGCGCTGTGGTCGCCGGCCACCTGCTCGTCGGCGGCCAGCGCCGCCGGGCCGGTCACATGGGTGGTCACCCCTGGCGGGGGGTCGACTGCGGCGACGAGTTCGCGGACCGCTTCGAGCGACTCGTTCGCCAGGGTCTCGCCTTGATTTCCAGCGAGGTAGACCTGCACATAGGCGGCGTGGCCGTCATTGCTCTGCGCGCCGGCGGCGGTCAGCGGATCACCCCAGAAATCCTGGACGTGCTCGACGTGGGTGGTATCGGCGTTGAGCCTGCTGACCAGGGTGTCGTAGTAGCGGTGTGCGTCATCGCCGAGTGGCTGCCGGCTTTCAAGGAGGATCATCGCCGAGCTGTCTGAGGTGTATTCGCCGAAGACGTGACCGACCCGTTTCATCGCGCTGACCGAGGGTGCGAAGTCGGGACTCATCGGCACCGAGCGCATCTGGCCGACGACTTCGAGCGGTGGCACCGCGGTGCTCAGCACGACGACGACGGCGATCCATCCGAGAATGATCGGGACGGCAAGGCGCCGAATCCAGGAGGCGACGCCGGAGCGTTGTACTTGCTTCACGTGGGCATCACTGATCGGTGACGTGGTTCGTCAGCCCGGGGGTCGGCGCAAATCATTGCCTAGTGAGTCGGATGAGGTGTAGGGAAAGTTCCCTCGCTTGGACAGATTGCGGACCCTGTTGGGCCGATGACGTTAGAAGGGCGGCGGTTCCTCGTCCGCGGCGACGGGGGTTGGGCTTGGGAACCAGGTCGCTTGGCGGCCGGCGCGTCGTGCTTCGCGGGCCTTGCGGTTTTGGTTGCGTTCGGTGGCGGTGCGAGCTGCGCGGTGCTGAGCCCGGGTGCGTCGGCGGCGGGGCATCATGGCGGTGCGGTCACCACAGCGGTCATCGGCGCCTCGCTGGGGTGCGGGCAGGTCCCCCGTGGGCATGCACAGGCGGGGAAACAACAGAGCACTGCCGGGGGTGGTGACGTAGGTCTGCCCCGAGGGAGAGGTCAGGATCAGGGTGCCGTCTGGTAGCTGCTGATCGCGCCAGCCCCAAAACGTCTTCACCAAATGATGTGTGCGGCAATAACATTTGAGGTTCAACCCGTGGGTTTGGCCCCCATCGCCGTAGGGAATCGTATGGTCGATGTCGCAGTCGAGCGCCGGGCGGTCACACCCCGGCCAGCGGCACGTCAGATCCCGGCACCGCACAAAGTCGGCCAATGCCTTCGACGGCACATAGCCGGGCTCCGGTGGGGCATCGGCGGGATGGGCCAGCGCCACCAACCGGGCCGACGTGGCCAACTCGGCGATCAACTCCGGCGGGATCAATCCATCCGCCTCGACCAACGAACCCGGCACATCCCCAGTCCCGTCAACGGTGGCCTGCTCAGCGATCACATGGATCACCACCGGCGACGCAGCCGGGCGCCCACCCGCCACACAATCGGGCCGACCGCAGCAGCAACCCAGCCGATCCGCCCGCGCCGCCAACGCTCCCAACGCGTCGGCCCGCCGCTGATCACGAGTGCGTGGGTCGTGCTCACAGACCGTGGCCGCCAATGCATCCAGCGCCTTGTCCACCGCGCGAGCATCCGTGGCGAACACGCTGCCGCGGATCTCCGAAACACCACCCTCCACAAAGTCCTGGATCAGGATCTCGCGTTCGGCTTGACGTTCCTTACGCCGCCGTACGGCATCCGCGTCAGCCTTCGCCACAATCCTGTCGATCCGCCCCGCCAGCCGGGCCATGGTCAGCGACGGCCAACGCACCACCTCCGTCGCCAATCGGCGATCCACCGCTGCCAACACCTCACGGTCGACGATCAGACCGGTGCGATAGACCATGGTCTGGAACAGTCGAATGTCGATGTCACCCGCAAGGAACACCTCCGCCACCTGCGGCAACTGCTCACGCATCGCCCGGGCGTAGCGGAGCCGACTACCCGCGAGCCCTTGACTGATCCGCAGCGCCGCAGCCACCTCCGCAGCCACCGCGGCCTCGGTGTCTACCGCCCACTGCGCGGTCTCACCACACCGCCTCAACCGCAGCGCAAACAACTCCCCGATCGCCGCCAGCTGCGCTGCCGCGGCCCGATTCTCTGACCGCGTCGCTCCACAGATCCGCTCCACCAACGCCACCGACTCCGGCGTCGACGCCGGATAACGCCGCTCAAACCGCTCACTGAGCCGCGCGATCGACTCCGGAGACGGAACCCGCGACGTTCTATCGAACATGCGTTCGAGTTTAGCGGGGCCCACTGACACGCCGGTGTGATGTCTTGGGGGATGACCCTACGACACGTGGGGCGCGGAATCGGATCGTCGAACCTTGGGTTCAGTACGTGGGTTGCGGGGAGGGCTCGTCGTCGTCATCCCACAGTTCATCGTCAATGACGTTGGTGGCCTGTGGCTTGGTCGCCTCCCACAAGAGAGTCGTTCCCGCCACCGCCACGGTGACGCCGACCGCGGCGAGGTAGAAGCCGATTCCTAAGCTCGCCACCGTGCCGGGTGCGTCCATTCCGTGGATCCCGGTCGGATAGACGGTCCGCGCGTCTTTGTTGAGCCACAGCTGCAGTATGTGAGTGATACCCAGCCACGGCATGAAAAGCGCAATGACCCGGTCGCGCTTGCCGCCGCTGTCGGCACGGTAGGCGCAGACAAAGATGGCGGCGGCGGAGACGATCAGACGCCAGCCATCGGCGGACTGGATCACCGTGTTGCCTTCGACGGTATCGAGTCGGCCCGGCTCGACATACGGCAAGAAAGCCGCGGCCAACATGGCGAAACACCCGAGTCCGATGATCGCGAGGGGTACGGGATTCTTCATCGCAACACCAGCCTGTGCATTCGCTGGATGCTACCTGGATGGATGGCCCCGGGATTGCGGCGGCGGAGTTAACTCAACTCCCACACCGCGGTCACGGTGAAGCTCACGGTCTGCTGGCCGGGTTCCACCGGCGGTGCGGCGGCCATCGCCCGCATCGGCATCCCGACCGGCATCGGCGGTGTCTCACCGGCCACCTCCGAGATCGAGATCACCTGGCCCAGGTGCAAACCGGACAGCTGCGCATACTGCTCGGCGCGGTCCTTGGCGTCGTTGAAGGCCCGTTCCCGGGCGCCGCGCACCAGCGCCGAATCGTCCTCGATGGAGTAGCTCACGCCGTTGATCCGGGTGGCGTCCCCGCCGGCCCGGACAATCACGGCCAGCACCTGGGAGGCGGAGTCGCGCTCGACCTTCACTCGAATGGTGTTACCCGCGCGGTAGCCGGTGATGGTCGACGACCCGCTGTTGTCGGGATTGCCGTACTGCGGCTGCAGGCTGACCTGGGTGGTACTGATGTCTTTGCGGTCCACCCCGGCGTCCACCAGCGCGTCGATCACTGCCTGCTGGCGTTCGCTGGTCTGATTCATCGCGCTGGTGACGTCTCCGGCGAGAAATTCAATGCCTGCCTCGGTGGTCAACGTGTCCGGGACACCCTGGACCTCGCCGGTGCCCACCACCGTCACCTGACGTGGGAGATCCGGTACGTGCGGCGCGGAGTCGCAGCCGGCCAATGCCAGAGCGCTCATGCCGGCCAGCGCCAGCGTCATCGACTGGCGGAGAACCGTCCGGGCGCGGTGTGTCGGCATGATTGGCACCCTAGCGGAGCAAGCGCCGAGCCTGGTGGAAAAGGTCCGTGCGGCACACTGATGCGATGACCTCCGCGCCGTCGCGAGCACTGTCCAGCGCCATCGAGCCCTTCGCAGGTCAGGTGTACTTCTCTCCGGAGTGTCACCGCGGCTACGCGGCACTCGGCTTCGGTGCGAGCCCCGCAACGTCCGGGGGAGTGGAGATGCCGGACGGTCCGGCCTATTTCTGCAGCCGCGGTTCTGCGCTGGGACAGGCCCCTGGCGAGGTGATCGCCGCGACGTTCGCCGTGTTCAACCCGGCAGTAGTGGTGCCTGCCGTCCGCTACGGCTGGACGCTGAGCGACGCGTCGACGCTGCGCGCCGCGCGCACCGAGGGTGCGGTGGGCCAGCTGCGCAGGGTCCTGGGTGCGGCTCCCGCCGGTCTCGGTCGTGCGGTCGACCTGCTGCGCCGCGCCGTCGAAGGCCTTTCGGCGGCCGGCAAGCCGCTGTTCGCTGGGTTGGTGGCCGATGGGCTCGCCGGCGAGCCTCTGACCGATGCCTGGTTGTTGGCTGACCAGCTTCGTGAGTTCCGTGGGGATGCGCACGTGAATGCCTGGGTCGCAGCGGGATTCGATGCCGTTGAGATCGGGCTGATCGCCGAGCTCTACCGCGGCTACCCGCCGCGTACCTACGTCCGGAGCAGGGCGTGGAGTGACGATCAGTTGACCGCCGGTGAGGAGCGCCTGGCCGAGCGGGGCCTGGCCGTTGATGGCGCGCTGACCGACGCCGGCCGTGCCGCTCGTGACGCGGTAGAGGCGGCCACCGACGCGGCATGTGCTCCGATCGTCACGGGCCTCGGCGACGACCTCGGTGAGCTGGTCGAGCTGGTCGGTGGCTGGTCCGAGCAGTTGCTCGAGGCCGGTGCATTCCCTAGGGCGTAACCAGGATCTTGCAGTGCCGGTCGGGATCGGCCAGCTCGGCGAATGCGCCGGGCACGCCCTCAAGTCCGACTTCGCCGGTGATCAGCGGCGCCACGTCCACCCGGCCCTCGGCGATGGCCTGCAACGATGCGGCGAACTCCGCCGGTTGGTAGGCCAACACGAACTGCACACTGATCTCCTTGGCGATCCCGTAGAACGGGTGCACGGTGTCGGCTTCCATGCACACGCCTGCCACCACCAGCCGGCTGCCCACCGGTGCTCGCCGCAGCACGTCGTCGATGATGCCCGGTATTCCCACCGCTTCGAAGATCACTTTCGGGGCGATGGTGTCGAAGGGCGAGCCCTGGGCTGGATCGAGGGTGCGATGCGCACCCATCGTTGCCGCAAGATCCCGCCGCGTCTGTGAATAGTCCGCAGCCACAATGTCTTCCACTCCTGCCAACCGCAACGCGGCGATAATCGCCATGCCGATCGGCCCGCAGCCCAGCACCAGTGCTGTCTCGCCCGGTGTGGCTCCGGACTTGTTGACCGCGTGCAGTCCCACCGCCATCGGTTCGGTCAGCGCGGCGTGGCGCGGATCCAGCCCATTGGGAATCGCCAGCAGAAGCGGCGCCGACAACAACATCTTCTCGGCGTAACCACCGAGTGTGGTGTTGGAATAGACGATCGGTTCGATGCCCTTGGTGGCCAACAGAATCGGTATAGAGGTGACCGGTGTGCCGGGTGCGAAGGTGTCGGTGCCAGGGCCGGCCTCGAGCACCGTGGCGCTGAACTCGTGGCCCATGAAGATGTCGGCGCCCAGGTCGACCGACGCCCGTGACGAGGGGCTGCCGGACATGGCCTGCGTCGCGGCCAGTACCTGCTCCCCGTGTGAGGCGAAATGCAGGTCGGAACCGCAGATGCCACATGCCGTCACCTCGACGAGCACCTGGCCCGGTCCCGGTGTCGGCTCGGGCACGTCGTCGCGGTAGACCATTCCTCCGTCACGCAGCACCGCTGCGCGCATCAGCGTGAACTATCCGTTTTGGGGGGCGCCGATTCGGTGACGTGCTCCACGACGGCGTTCTTGATTGCCTCGCCTGCCCGGCCGAACAGTGTGTCGCGCATCCCTCGGGCCCATTCGTGCGACGCCCGGGGCGCGGCGAGTTGGCCCTTGAAGTGCGGAATAACCTTGCGTGCCAACAGTTCGTAGCTGTGATAGGTGGCCTCGGGCGAAGCCCAGTCATGTCCCAGGAAAAGTAGGGTGCCGAAGCCGCCGGAGGTCTCCAGCAGGCCGGTGATGTGTTCGATCGCGTCATCGGGGGTGCCGATGCAACTGCTGCCGGCCGCGGCGTAGGCCTCCACGAACTCGGTCGGAGTCTGGGGTGAGCCCTCAACTTCACTGGCCAGTGGGACAAAGCCCGCCGCACCGAAGTAGTTCGCGAAGTCCTGCAGGCCGTAAGTGCAGTCGGCCACAGCCTGCTCACGGGTATCGGCGATGTGCATGATGCTCAGCACCCGCCAGTCGTTGCGATCCGGCTCGGCGCGGCCGGCCTTGGCGGCCTGATCGCACACCACACCCCAGGTGTTCTCCAGAGCCGCAAACCCGCCGGGCACCGACATCGACAACGACAGCAGCGACGTGCCCAGTGCGCCGGCCAATCGCGGACCGGAGGGCGAAACCATGGCCGCCGCGGAAACCTCCGGGTATGGCCAGGTGTAGGGCCGAATATGCAGTGCGGCATCACGCAGGGTGAACCAGTCCGATTGCCGGGTCACCAGTTCGCCGGGTTCGGCGCGGAACAACGCGAGGATGGCCTCCAGGGACTCCTGCATCATTCGGCGCTGTTCGACGGGATCGATGCCCATCATGTAGGCGTCAGTGGGCAACGCTCCCGGGCCCGCGCCGAACATCACCCGGCCGCGCGTCAGGTGGTCCAACATCACCCAGCGGTCGGCCACCATCAGCGGGTGGTGATAGGGCAACGACACCACGCCGGTGCCCAGCCGGATGTGCTTGGTACGTTCCGCGGCCGCCGCGATGAACACCTCGGGGCACGCGATCAGCTCGTAACCGCCCGAATGGTGTTCGCCAAACCAGGCTTCGTCGAAGCCCAGCCGGTCCAGTGCGACGACACGCTCCAGGTCATATTCCAGTGCGACGGTGGGGGATTGGCCTAACGCATGGAACGGCGTGATGAAGACGCCGAACCGTAAGGGCCGGGCGCTCACGCTGTCGCTCCGGTCGGCAGGCCCGCCAGGAACTCCAGCAGCACTGAGTTGACCTCCTCGGGTCGTTCCTGCTGCAGCCAGTGGCCGGCGCCCTCCAGAATGACCTCGCGATAGGGCCCGGTCACCAGTTCGGTCGCTCGGTCCCGGCGGGTGAAGGCCAACACCGGATCGGCAGAGCCGCCCATGAACAGCGTGGGAACGTCGATGGTGGCAGCGGGTGGATTGGCCATGATCTCCCAATTGCGGTCGAGGTTGCGGTACCAGTTCAGGCCGCCGGTGAATCCGGTGCGGGTGAACTCGGTTATGTAGTGGTCCAGTTCGTCGGCGCTGATCCAGTCCGGTAGCCCCGCCGGCTCGGCGAGCCGATCGATGAATCCCATGGGGCCCGGCGCCGTCATCAGCAATGCCGCTTCGCGGTCACCTGGGCTGAGGCTGCCCATCATCCGGGCCAGGGTGCGCGCCGGGTCGGCGTCCAACTCCGCGTCGGCGACGCCGGGTTCCTGGAAATAGAGCATGTAGAAGAAGTTCTCGCCGAAGATCTTGCGGAACGCCTCGGTCGGCGGGGACTGTGGCCGCGGCACCGGGGGGACGCTGAGTCCCACCACGCCGGCCACCCGGTCGGGGTGCAACTGCGCGGCGCTCCACACCACCGGCCCGCCCCAGTCGTGGCCGATCCAGGTGGCCCGCTGCGCGCCGACGTCGTCCAACAGGCCGACCAGATCTCCGGTCAGCGCCGCGATGTCATACGCAGAGATCTCCTCCGGGCGTGACGAGCCACCATAGCCGCGCTGGTCAGCTGCCAGCACGTGAAATCCGGCGTCGGCCAGTGCCGGGATCTGATGTCGCCACGAGTACGCCAATTCCGGGAACCCGTGCGCCAGCAACACCACCGGGGCGCCACGCTCGCCCGCCTCGGTGACCCGCAGGGTCACTCCGTTGGTGTCGACAAATCGGTGGGTAGCGCATCGGATTCGGGGGGCCACCGTCACACCAAAGCACAACCTGGCTGAGGTCGAGAGGGGTTCGCCGGGTCCGGCTGGGCCCATGCTGGGCTCCTTCGGCGCAGGGGACGGTAGCCTGAACTTGCCCAGCTGCATGTATTGGAAGGATTTGGCCAATTCGGCCGATGTCTGATGAATCGCAAAAACGTGATCCGCACTGTCATCGCGATCGCAGTGGTGTTGCTGCTCGGTTGGTCGTTCTTCTATTTCAGTGACGACACCCGCGGGTACAAGCCGGTCGACACCTCGGTCGCGGTGGCCCAGATCCATAGCGGCAACGTCAAGAGCGCCCAACTCGATGACCGCGAGCAACAGCTTCGCCTGGTCCTCAAGACCCCGCTCACCAGCGTCGAGGTCGTCGACAAGGCAGGCAAGGGCAAGGCTGACAAGTCCGGCCGGGCCGAACAGGTCGACAAGCTGATCACCAAGTATCCGACCGGCTACGCGGTTCCGCTCTTCACTGCGTTGACCGCGAAGAAAGCCGAGATCAACACCACGGTGAACCAGGGCAGCCTGCTCGGATCACTGCTGATCTACATGTTGCCGATGCTGCTGCTGATCGGCCTGTTCTTGATGTTCTCGCGCATGCAGGGTGGCGCCCGAATGGGCTTCGGAATGGGCAAATCCCGTGCCAAGCAGCTGGGCAAGGACATGCCCAAGACCACGTTCGCCGATGTCGCCGGCGCCGACGAGGCGGTCGAGGAGCTCTACGAGATCAAAGACTTCCTGCAGAATCCGGCGCGCTACCAGGCCCTGGGCGCCAAGATCCCCAAGGGCGTGCTGCTCTACGGCCCGCCGGGCACCGGCAAGACCCTGCTGGCCCGCGCGGTCGCCGGTGAGGCGGGCGTGCCCTTCTTCACCATCTCCGGTTCAGATTTCGTGGAGATGTTCGTCGGTGTCGGCGCCTCCCGGGTGCGGGACCTGTTCGAGCAGGCCAAACAGAACAGCCCGTGCATCGTCTTCGTCGACGAGATCGACGCGGTGGGCCGCCAGCGTGGTGCCGGCATGGGCGGTGGCCACGACGAGCGGGAACAGACCCTCAACCAGTTGCTGGTCGAGATGGACGGCTTCGGCGATCGAGGCGGCGTGATCCTGATCGCGGCTACTAACCGGCCCGACATCCTCGACCCGGCGCTGCTGCGGCCCGGCCGCTTCGACCGCCAGATCCCGGTGACCAACCCCGACATCGCGGGACGGCGTGCCGTGCTGCGCGTGCACGCCAAGGGCAAGCCGATCGGGCCCGACGCCGACCTGGACGGCCTGGCCAAGCGCACGGTAGGGATGTCCGGTGCCGACCTGGCCAACGTGATCAATGAGGCGGCGCTGCTGACCGCGCGCGAGAACGGCACCGTGATCACCAGTGCGGCGCTGGAAGAAGCTGTCGACCGCGTGATCGGTGGCCCCCGGCGCAAGAGCCGGATCATCAGCGAGCACGAGAAGAAGATCACCGCCTACCACGAGGGCGGCCACACCCTGGCGGCCTGGGCGATGCCTGACATCGACCCCGTCTACAAGGTCACCATCTTGGCCCGCGGCCGTACCGGCGGGCACGCGGTGGCGGTACCCGAGGAAGACAAGGGCCTGCGCACCCGTTCCGAGATGATCGCCCAGCTGGTCTTCGCCATGGGTGGGCGCGCCGCGGAGGAGCTGGTTTTCCGCGAGCCGACCACCGGAGCGGTCTCCGACATCGAGAAAGCCACTGCGGTCGCGCGCGCCATGGTGACCGAGTACGGCATGAGCGCCAAACTCGGCGCAGTGCGCTACGGCAGCAACCACGGCGACCCGTTCGTGGGCCGGGCGATGGGCACTCAGCCCGACTACTCCCATGAGGTTGCCCGCGGCATCGACGACGAGGTCCGCAAGCTCATCGAGGCAGCCCACACCGAGGCCTGGGAGATTCTCACCGAGTATCGCGATGTCCTCGACGTGCTGGCCGGTGAGTTGTTGGAGAAGGAGACGCTGCACCGCGCCGACCTGGAGAAGATCTTCGGCGACGTCGTCAAACGTCCCCGGCTGACCGCGTTCGACGACTTCGGTGGCCGCGTGCCCTCCGACAAGCCGCCGATCAAGACCCCGGGTGAGCTGGCCATCGAGCGCGGCGAGCCGTGGCCGCAGCCCAAACCTGAACCGGCGTTCAAGGCCGCCATCGCCGAGGCTTCGCGGGAGGCGGCGGCCAGGGCCGCCGAAGCCGGCCCCAACGGCACTCCCGCCGGAGGCGAAGGCGCCGCGCCGGGCACCCAGCCCGACTACGGCGCCCCAGCGGGCTGGCATGCGCCGGGCTGGCCGCCCGCGCAGCAGCAGCCGCCGCACCCGTCGCAACAGTCCGGCTACTGGTATCCGCCCCAGCAGTGGCCGCAGCAGGGCTACCCTCCTGCCCAGCACTACCCGCCATATCAGGCCCAGCCGTATCCCGGTGCGGGTCAGCCTCCGCCGTCGGCGGCTCCCGGTGAAGCCGGTGGCAGTCGCAGCGCGGAGAACAACCGGTCTGAGCAACCGTCCGGTGACTGAGAAAGCGGGGTCGACGTTGACGTCGGCGATCTTCGATCAGGCGCGGGCTGAAGCCGCCGTCCGTGAGTTGCTGCTCGCGGTGGGCGAAGACCCCGATAGGCCGGGTCTGGTCGACACTCCGGGGCGGGTCGCTCGGGCATATAAGGAGATTTTCGCCGGCCTCTATACCGATCCGGACACGGTGCTGGAGACCACCTTCGACGAGCAGCACGAAGAGTTGGTGATCGTCAGGGAGATCCCGATGTACTCGACCTGTGAGCACCATCTGGTGTCGTTCCACGGCGTCGCCCACGTCGGCTATATCCCGGGCTACGACGGCCGGATCACCGGTCTGTCCAAACTCGCCCGAGTGGTCGATCTCTACGCGAAACGGCCGCAGGTCCAGGAGCGGCTGACGGCACAGGTTGCGGACGCCCTGATGCGCAAGCTCAATCCTCGCGGCGTCATCGTGGTGGTCGAGGCGGAGCACCTCTGCATGGCGATGCGGGGAGTGCGCAAGCCCGGTGCGGTCACCACCACATCGGCGGTACGCGGTCAGTTCAAATCCGACAGCACGCTGCGCGCTGAGGCCCTGGAACTCATTCGGCGCAGGTGAGCCCGACACGCGTGCAAGTCGTTGGGGTGCTCAACGTCACCGCCGATTCGTTCTCCGACGGCGGGCGTTACCTCAACGTCGATCGCGCCGTCGCACATGGCCTGGAAATGGTGGGCCAAGGCGCGGCGATCATCGATGTCGGAGGTGAGTCCACCCGCCCGGGTGCGGCGCGGGTCGATCCCCGCGCGGAGGCGCAGCGAGTCACCCCCGTCGTCAAAGAACTTGCTGCTCAGGGCATTACCGTCAGTATTGACACCATGAACGCGGCCGTCGCCGAAGCCGCGCTCAGTGCCGGCGCCACGATCGTCAACGACGTCTCCGGCGGCGCGGACCCCGCCATGGCTCCGCTGGTGGCCTCATCGGACGCGCGGTGGGTGCTGATGCACTGGCGCCCGATCGATCCCGCCAACCCGCATCGGGTGCCGTCCTACCGTGACGTCGTCGCCGAAGTTCGCGAAGATCTCTTGGCCGCGGTCGGTGCCGCGGTGGACGGCGGTGTCGACCAGGCGCGTCTGATCATCGACCCCGGTCTGGGCTTCGCCAAAACGGCACAACACAATTGGACGCTGCTGCGGGCTCTGCCGCGCATGGTCGACAGCGGCATCCCGGTGCTGGTCGGAGCGTCACGCAAGCGTTTTCTCGGTACGCTGCTGTCCAGCGCGGACGGCGCGCCGCGGCCCCCGGCGGAGCGCGAGACGGCCACCGCGGTCATCTCGGCGCTGTCTGCTCTGCACGGAGCGTGGGGCGTGCGAGTGCACGATGTGCGAGCCTCGGTCGATGCGTTGCGGGTCTTAGAAGCCTGGAGTCAGGGAGGCGCGAGCGGTGACTGATCGAATCGAGCTGCGGGGCTTGAGCGTGCGCGGCAACCACGGCGTGTTCGCCTACGAGCGTGCCGACGGCCAGGATTTCGTCGTCGACATCACGGTCTGGATGGATCTCACCGCGGCAGCGGCCAGCGACGACCTGGCCGACACCTACGACTACGGACTGCTCGCGCAGCGCGCGGCGAACATCGTCGCCGGCCCGGCCCGCGACCTCATCGAAACGGTGGCCGCCGAGATCGCCGAAGAGGTGATGGGCGATGCGCGGGTGCAGGCCGTCGAGGTGACGCTGCATAAGCCGCATGCCCCGATCCCGCTGACCTTCGCCGACGTCGCAGTGGTGGCTCGGCGCTCGCGCAGCGACCGGCGCGGCAGGGTGATCCCGGCATGAGGCGCCGATGACTACCGCGGTGCTGTCGATCGGCTCCAACCTGGGAGACCGGTTGGCGCTGTTGCAGTCGGCGGTCGACGGCCTGGGTTCAGTGGTGACTGCGGTTTCGGGCGTCTACGAGACCGAGGCGTGGGGTGGAGTCGAACAGGGGCCATTTCTCAACGCGGTGCTGATCGTCGACGACGCTGCCACCGACGGGCACGGCTGGCTGCGTCGAGCACACGAGTTAGAGCGGGCAGCCGAGCGGGTGCGCGCTCAACGGTGGGGGCCGCGGACCCTCGATGTCGACGTGATCAGCTGTCACCAACCCGGCGGGACGGAGTTGCGTTCTGAAGATCCCGACCTGACCTTGCCGCATCCCCGGGCACATCTGCGCGGATTCGTTCTGGTGCCCTGGCTGTCCATCCAGCCGCGGGCACTGCTGACGGTGGGTCAGCGATCGCGAGCGGTGACAGATCTGCTCGACGAGCTGGAACCGCAAGAGCGTTCCGGAGTCGTGTTGACCGACCTGGTGCTGCAGCTCTGATGGGCCCGACGCGCAAACGCGACGTGACCATGTGTGCTGCTGTCGTTGCGATCCTCACCTACCTGGCGATGCCCCTGCTGTATCGATGGTTCCCGCCGATCACCCTCTGGACGGGGATATCACTGCTGGCAGTCGCGTTCGTCGAGGCGGCCTGGGGCCGGTACGTCGGGGCAAAGATCGACGACGGCCAGATCGGTGCCGGCGCCGGTCGGCTGCATCCGCTCGCGGTGGCGCACACCGTGGTGGTGGCCAAGGCGTCGGCGTGGATGGGCGCGCTGGTGTTGGGCTTCTGGTTGGGCGTGCTGGGCTTTCTGTTGCCGCGCCGAGCCACGCTGCAGGTCGCGGTGCAGGACACCGGCGGCGCTGTCGTAGCGGCCGCAAGCGCGCTGGCTCTGCTCATCGCAGCTTTGTGGCTACAGCACCGCTGCAAGTCGCCGCACGATCCCGGCCCGGCTCCCGACCTGACCGGAAATCAACCCGGGTAAGAATCGCCGGAGCGGGGCGACACGCGGATTGACCTCGTACAGGTACAGTCGGGCAATGCTCGCCAGCAACCGTCCGGGACAGAGCGCCGAGGTGGAGCGGCGCAGATGAATTCGGTCCTGTCCCGCGCCCCGGGTCGGCGTGGAGTTCGCAGGCCGGGCTGGACGTTGATGACAACGTTGCTGATCCTTGCGATTGCCGCGAGTTCGGCATTGGTGTTCACCAGTCGGGTGGAGCTGCTCAAGCTGGCGGTCATCATCGCGTTGTGGGCCGCGGTCGCGGCCGCGTTCGTCTCGGTGATCTACCGGCGACAAAGCGATGTTGACCAGGCCCGGGCCCGGGACCTGAAGCTCGTCTACGACCTGCAGTTGGATCGGGAGATTTCCGCGCGGCGGGAGTACGAGCTGACGGTGGAGTCCCAGCTTCGCCGCGAATTGGCCTCAGAACTGCGGGCGCAGGCCGCCGACGAGGTAGCGGCGTTGCGAACCGAGTTGGCCGCGCTGCGCACGAACTTGGAGATCCTCTTCGACGCCGACCTGAGCCACCGGCCGGCACTGGAGACCGAGCGCACCACGGTGCGTGCCTACAGCGACTGGGCGCGTTCTGGTGGCGAAACCGCCAGTGGCGCAGCCCGGGTCGCTTCGGTGGCCCCCCCGAACTTCCCCCCGGACTCGGTCACTCAGACCGCTGAGAACCCGATCATCGATGTGCCCGAGGTGCGGATTCCGGCAGTCGGGAACGTCGCGCCCGCGCCGCCTGCGCAGCCGCCGTTCCCCGAGGGCCGCCGCGGTTCGCATCGGCGCCGAGCCGAAGAGCCGCCCAGCCGGGTCGCCGACGAGCCTGCTTCGCCACCGGCGTCCGCGGGCCGTTGGGCACAGCCGCCACAGCCGTTCATCGCCCCCGAACCGCGTCCCGAAGCCCGCCGCGAGCCGGAGCCGCCGCCACCTCCAGAGCATCCTCAGCCACCGCGGACCGCGATGCCGGGCACGCCGTGGACGCCGGTCGGTGCTGAAGGGGAGTGGCTGCCGCCGGGCGCACCGGGCAGCAACTGGTCGGCAGATGCCGCTGTGGAAACCGGCCGCCATGGTGCCCCTGAGCAAAGTGTGGAGCCGCCGAGTCGGCACGGTCGCCACTCCGGCGCCACCGAACCTGTCGCCGCTGCGCTGGACGGCGCCGAGTCGACACGTCACGACGGGGGCGGGCGGCGGGCGCGCTCCCGGCACTCCGTGGAGCCGGCCCCCGCCGTCTCCCCGGCAGCGGCCGAGCCACAGGTGGCCGAGCCGGTGGTTCCGGCACACGCCGCCGCGCCGGCTTCCCGACACTCCGCTACCAGCGAGGGAAGCGCCGATTCGCCCGGTACGGGCGGCCAGTCGGTGGCCGACCTCCTGGCCCGGCTGCAACCCAGCAGTGGCGCAGGCGGCCGACGTCGCCGCCGCGAAGACTGACCCGCAGAACTGCGACCAACGTCACTCGCAGGGCCGGGCTGATCGGGATAGACTCACCGGCGACCGTCCGGTACCCGCAGCGCGGGACTGGAACGAACACCAAGAGAACCTGTGAGGTCGTCTGCATGGTGCAGTTCGACGGACTCCGGCCCGCCCGGCTCAAGGTCGGCGTCATTTCGGCCGGCCGTGTCGGCACCGCGTTCGGTGTCGCGCTGGAGCGGGCCGAGCACGTGGTGGTGGCGTGCAGTGCCATCTCGGAGGAGTCGCGGCAGCGCGCCGCGCGCCGATTGCCTGACAGCCTGGTGCTGCCGGCCCCCGATGTCGCCGCCGACGCGGAACTGCTGTTGTTGGCGGTCCCCGACACCGAACTGGCCGGCATCGTTTCCGGCTTGGCCGCCACGGGCGCGGTCCGCGCCGGGACGATCGTCGTGCACACCTCCGGGGCCATCGGCATCAGTGTGCTTGCCCCACTGACCGAGCAGGGCTGCCTTCCGCTGGCCATCCATCCCGCGATGACGTTCACCGGCTCGGATGAGGACATCGACCGGCTGTCGGAGAGCTGCTTCGGCATCACCGCGGCAGACGAGATCGGCTTCGCCATCGCTGAGGCGCTGACGCTCGAAATCGGTGCCGAGCCGTTCCGGGTCGACGAGACCGCCCGCACCCTCTACCACGCCGCGCTCTGCCACGGCGGAAATCACGTGGTCACGGTGATCGACGACGCGCTGGCGGCCTTGCGGGCGGCGTTGCCCGGCCGGCTGGGCTCGGCGGTGGCCGAGGACCCCGACGGCATCGCCGAGCGGGTGCTCGGACCGTTGGTGCGCGCCGCGATCGCCAACACCCTGCGCGACGGCCGGGCGGCACTGACCGGGCCGGTGGCCCGCGGGGACTCGGCCACCCTGGCCCGGCACCTGGCCGCGCTGGCTCAGGTGGATCCCGGTCTGGCCGAGGCCTACCGCACCAACGCGCTGCGCACCGCACACAGCGCCGGTGCCGACGACGACGTGCTGGAGGTCTTGGCGCGATGAGTTCGAACACGTTCCGGGGTCCGCAGCCCACCTTCACCGCCGGCGGGTTCCACGTCTATGACCGGCCGGCCGACGTCGCCCGCGTCAGTCGCGCACTGCGTTCGACCGGACGCCGGGTGATGCTGGTGCCGACCATGGGCGCCCTGCACGAGGGCCACCTCGCGCTGGTTCGAGCGGCGCAGCGAGTACCCGGTTCGGTGGTCGCGGTGTCGATCTTCGTCAACCCACTGCAGTTCGGCGCCGGCGAGGACCTCGATGCCTACCCGCGCACCCTGGACGAGGACCTGGCTGCGCTGCGTTCCGCGGGGGTGGACCTGGTCTTCACCCCGACCGCTGCGGCGATGTATCCGGATGGTCCCCGTACCGCAGTGCATGCCGGTCCGCTGGGTGCCGAACTCGAAGGCGCTGCTCGCCCGACGCACTTCGCCGGGATGCTCACTGTGGTCTGCAAACTGCTGTCGATCGTGAATCCCGACCGAGTGTTCTTCGGCGAGAAGGACTATCAGCAGCTGGTGCTGGTGCGGCAGATGGTCGCCGACCTCAATCTCGATGTGACCGTGGTGGGGGTGCCTACCGTGCGCGAATCCGACGGTCTGGCGTTGTCGTCACGCAACCGCTACCTCGACCCCGCCCAGCGCGAAGCCGCGACTGCGCTGTCTGCGGCGTTGGCCGCCGGTGAACGTGCGGCCGCGGCCGGCGCCCAAGCGGCTCTGGAGGCGGCGGTAGCGGTGCTGTCCGCGGTGCCCGCCGTCGATGTCGACTACGTGCAGGTGCGCGGCGTTGACCTCGGCCCGGAGCCCGCCGATGGGCCCGCGCGGTTGCTGGTCGCCGCGCGCGTTGGCAGCACCCGACTGCTCGACAATGCGGCGGTCACAATCGGACTTCCCCTCGACGCTGAGGTGGCTTTAGCCGGCTCGGAGGCCGGATCAGACGGATATCACGGATCAAACCGGAGGAATTGATGTTTCGGACGATGCTCAAGTCGAAGATTCACCGTGCCACGGTTACCCACGCGGACCTGCACTATGTCGGCTCGGTGACCATCGATGCCGACCTGATGGACGCCGCCGACCTCCTCGAAGGCGAGCAGGTGACGATCGTCGACATCGACAACGGCGCCCGCCTGGTGACCTATGCCATCACCGGCGAACGTGGCAGCGGGGTGATCGGGATCAACGGTGCGGCGGCACATCTGGTACATCCCGGTGACCTGGTGATCCTGATCGCCTACGGCACCATGGAAGACGCCGAGGCCCGCGAGTACCGCCCGCGGATCGTGTTCGTCGACGCCGCGAACAAGCAGGTGGACCTCGGTCACGACCCGGCCTTCGTGCCCGATGACGTCTCGGATCTGCTGTCGCCCAGGAGCGTGCGTTAGCCGTGCTGCTGGCGATCGACGTCCGCAACACCCACACGGTCATCGGCCTGGTCGCCGGTTCCGGTGACAACGGCAATGTCGTGCAGCAATGGCGTATTCGTACCGAGGCGGAGATCACTGCCGACGAGCTGGCGCTGACGCTGGACGGGTTGATCGGCGATGACGGCGAACAGCTCACCGGGGCCGCGGCGCTGTCCACGGTGCCCTCGGTGCTGCACGAGGTGCGGCTGATGCTCGACCAATACTGGCCGTCGATTCCCGCCGTGCTGATCGAACCGGGTGTTCGTACCGGGATCCCGCTGCTGGTAGACAACCCCAAGGAAGTCGGTGCCGACCGAATCGTCAACGGGTTGGCAGCCTTTCACAAGTTCAAGACGGCGGCGATAGTCGTCGACTTCGGTTCCTCGATCTGCGTGGACGTGGTTTCGGCCAAAGGAGAATTCCTGGGCGGAGCGATCGCGCCCGGGCTGCAGATCTCCTCTGATGCGGCTGCGGCCCGCTCTGCCGGCCTGCGCCGGGTCGAACTCACCCGGCCGCGTTCAGTGATCGGCAAGAACACCGTCGAATGCATGCAGGCCGGATCGATCTATGGTTTCGCCGGTCTGGTCGACGGATTGGTGCGACGCGTGCGCGACGAGGTCGGGGGAGCTGGGGGCGAGGTCACCGTGGTGGCCACCGGACACGCTGCACCGCTGCTGCTGGCCGATTTGGAGACCGTCGACCACCATGACGCCAACCTCACCCTGGATGGCCTGCGGCTGGTGTTCGAACGCAATCGGGACGGTCAACGGGGCAAGCTGCGTCCGGCGCGCTGAGCGCCACCGGCTTTTCGTTCTGTCGACGGTGTTCCTCTAAGCTGGCGGGTCGTGAGCTCCGCCGATATATCCCCTGAGACGCAGGACGAATCCGACCTTCCCGAGCAGTTCCGGATTCGCCGCGACAAGCGGACTCGATTGCTGGCCGAAGGCCGTGATCCCTATCCCGTGGGGGTAGCCCGTACCCACACCCTTGCCCAGGTGAGGGCCGATTATCCCGACCTGGTCGCCGACACCGCCACCGGCGACATCGTCGGCGTCGCGGGCCGCGTGGTCTTCGCCCGTAATTCGGGGAAACTGTGTTTCGCGACATTGCAGGAGGGTGACGGCACCCAGCTCCAGGTGATGATCAGCCTGGCCAGTGTCGGGGAGCAGGAACTCGAGGCGTGGAAGGCCGATGTCGACCTCGGTGACATCGTCTTTGTCCGCGGCGAGGTGATCAGCTCCCGCCGCGGCGAATTGTCCGTGCTGGCCGACTCCTGGCAGATGGCGTCGAAGTCCTTGCGGCCGCTGCCGGTCGCGCACAAGGAGATGAGCGAGGAATCGCGGGTCAGGCAGCGTTACGTGGACCTGATTGTCCGGCCGGAGGCGCGTACCGTGGCGCGCCAGCGTATCGCCGTCATTCGTGCGGTGCGCAACGCGCTCGAGCGCCGCGGATTCCTTGAGGTGGAAACACCGATGCTGCAGACATTGGCCGGTGGTGCGGCGGCCCGGCCTTTCGTCACCCATTCGAACGCTCTCGACGCTGACCTTTTCCTGAGAATTGCACCAGAATTGTTTCTGAAACGGTGTGTTGTCGGCGGGTTCGACAGGGTCTTCGAGCTCAATCGGGTGTTCCGCAATGAAGGCGCTGATTCCACTCATTCGCCCGAGTTTTCGATGCTAGAGACCTACCAGGCCTACGGCACGTATGACGACTCGGCGGTGGCTACCCGGGAGATTATTCAAGAGGTCGCCGATGAGGTGATCGGAACCCGTCAACTTCCGCTGCCCGACGGCAGCATCTACGACATTGACGGAGAATGGACGACGGTGGAAATGTATCCATCGTTGTCCGCTGCGCTCGGCCAGGAGATCACCCCCGAAACCACGGTCGCCGACCTGTGGGCGATCGCGGATCGTCTGGGCGTCGAGATTCCCAAAGACCGAGGCTACGGGCATGGGAAACTTGTCGAGGAACTGTGGGAGCATGCGGTCGGGCATGCCCTGAGCGCACCGACTTTCGTCCGCGATTTCCCCGTGGAGACCACGCCTCTGACTCGTCAGCACCGCAGTATCGCCGGTGTCACCGAGAAGTGGGATCTGTATATGCGCGGGGTCGAACTGGCTACCGGTTATTCCGAGCTCATCGACCCGGTTGTGCAGCGTGATCGATTCGCCGCGCAGGCTCGTGCGGCGGCTGCCGGAGATGACGAGGCCATGGCCCTCGACGAGGACTTCCTTGTCGCAATGGAACATGCTATGCCGCCCTGCACGGGAACCGGAATGGGTATCGATCGCCTGTTGATGGTGTTGACGGGTCTATCAATTAGGGACACCGTTTTGTTTCCGATTGTTCGTCGTCACGGCAACTGAACTGCGCCAAGTCCTGGTGTGTTGAAGCAGGCGCATTTTTATGGCAGATTGAGCGGCAAGGTCGATTACGGCTTTGCGCACCGATTGCGCGCAGGAAAGCTAACCAAGGGGTACCAATGGCGAAAAAAGTGACCGTCACCTTGATCGATGATTTCGATGGTGAGGGTGCCGCCGACGAAACGGTCGAATTCGGCCTGGACGGGGTGACCTACGAGATCGACCTTTCGGGTAAGAATGCTGCGAAACTGCGCGCCGAACTGAAGAAGTGGGCCGACGCGGGCCGGCGGGTCGGGGGACGTCGTCGTGGCCGTTCCGGGGGCGGCGGACGCCGTGGAACTATCGACCGTGAGCAGAGCGCCGCGATCCGCGAATGGGCGCGTCGCAACGGCCACAACGTCTCGACTCGCGGTCGCATCCCGGCCGACATCATCGACGCGTTTCACGCCGCTACCTGACCGGCGGTTCAGCGAGGCTCGACGAAGGAGAGCCGACGCTGGGGGCGCCGTATGGACCAACTAATTTTCGCTGCTGGCGAACCTGATCCCCTTTCGGAAACGTATTCGAGGGGATGCGACGTTGCTCCCTTGTATCCGGTGCCAGGTTCTTCGGGGCCGATCCGCCGGGTGGTTGATTCAGTACGCACTGCAAGGCAGGTCACAGCGCGCTACGCCGCCCACTAGAGTGGACGGCAGGTACGCCGGCCGAGCCGAGGCCGATCTAGTGCCGATCGCGAGGGAGAGCAGGTAGCCGCCGATGTTCGAAAGATTTACCGACCGTGCCCGCAGGGTTGTCGTCCTGGCCCAGGAAGAGGCCCGGATGCTCAACCACAACTACATCGGGACCGAGCACATCCTGCTTGGCCTGATCCACGAGGGCGAAGGCGTGGCCGCCAAGTCGCTGGAGTCCCTGGGTATCTCTCTGGAGGGCGTGCGCAGCCAGGTTGAAGAGATCATCGGGCAGGGCCAACAGGCGCCGTCCGGGCACATCCCGTTCACTCCGCGCGCCAAGAAGGTGCTTGAGCTCAGCCTGCGTGAGGCGCTGCAGCTCGGCCACAACTACATCGGCACCGAGCACATTCTGCTCGGCCTGATCCGTGAGGGTGAGGGCGTCGCCGCGCAGGTTCTGGTCAAGCTCGGCGCTGACCTGACCCGGGTGCGTCAGCAGGTGATCCAGCTGCTGAGCGGCTACCAGGGCAAGGAGACCGCCGAAGCCGGCACCGGGGGACGGGGCGGCGAGGCCGGCTCACCGTCCACCTCGTTGGTGCTCGACCAGTTCGGCCGCAACCTGACTGCCGCTGCCATGGAGGGCAAGCTCGACCCGGTGATCGGCCGCGAGAAGGAAATCGAGCGGGTCATGCAGGTCTTGTCCCGTCGCACCAAGAACAACCCGGTGCTGATCGGTGAGCCTGGTGTCGGCAAGACCGCCGTGGTGGAGGGCCTGGCGCAGGCCATCGTGGCCGGTGAGGTGCCCGAGACGCTGAAGGACAAGCAGCTCTACACCCTGGACTTGGGTTCGCTGGTGGCCGGAAGCCGTTACCGCGGTGACTTCGAGGAGCGACTGAAGAAGGTTCTCAAAGAGATCAACACCCGCGGCGACATCATCTTGTTCATCGACGAGCTGCACACTCTGGTGGGTGCGGGCGCGGCCGAGGGCGCTATCGACGCGGCCTCGATCCTCAAACCCAAGCTGGCTCGCGGTGAGCTGCAGACCATCGGCGCCACGACCCTCGATGAGTACCGCAAGTACATCGAGAAGGACGCCGCTCTGGAGCGCCGTTTCCAGCCGGTGCAGGTCGGTGAGCCCACCGTGGAGCACACCATCGAGATCCTCAAGGGCCTGCGGGACCGTTACGAGGCTCACCACCGGGTCTCGATCAGTGACTCGGCGATCGTGGCCGCGGCCACCCTGGCCGACCGCTACATCAACGACCGCTTCCTGCCGGACAAGGCGATCGACCTGATCGACGAGGCGGGTGCGCGGATGCGGATCCGCCGGATGACCGCACCGCCGGACCTGCGCGAGTTCGACGAGAAGATCGCCGACGCCCGTCGCGAGAAGGAGTCGGCGATCGATGCGCAGGACTTCGAGAAGGCGGCCAGCCTGCGGGATCGGGAGAAGCAGCTCGTCGCTCAGCGCGCGGAGCGCGAGAAGCAATGGCGTTCGGGTGATTTGGACGTCGTTGCCGAGGTCGATGATGAGCAGATCGCCGAGGTGCTGGGCAACTGGACCGGCATTCCGGTGTTCAAGCTTACCGAGGCCGAGACCACCCGCCTGCTGCGCATGGAAGACGAGCTGCACAAGCGGATCATCGGCCAGGAGGACGCCGTCAAGGCCGTCTCCAGGGCGATCCGTCGTACTCGTGCCGGGTTGAAGGACCCCAAGAGGCCCTCGGGCTCGTTCATCTTCGCCGGCCCGTCCGGTGTCGGTAAGACCGAGCTGTCCAAGGCGCTGGCGGAGTTCCTGTTCGGCGATGACGACGCGCTCATCCAGATCGACATGGGCGAGTTCCACGACCGCTTCACCGCGTCGCGGCTGTTCGGTGCCCCTCCGGGCTACGTCGGCTACGAAGAGGGTGGTCAGCTCACCGAGAAGGTGCGGCGCAAGCCGTTCTCGGTGGTGTTGTTCGATGAGATCGAGAAGGCCCACGCCGAGATCTACAACAGCCTGTTGCAGGTTCTCGAGGACGGTCGTCTCACCGACGGTCAGGGCCGCACGGTCGACTTCAAGAACTGCGTGCTGATCTTCACGTCCAACCTGGGCACATCCGACATCTCCAAGGCTGTCGGACTCGGGTTCACCCAGGGCGGCGGCGAGAACAACTACGAGCGGATGAAGCTCAAGGTCAACGATGAGCTCAAGAAGCACTTCCGCCCGGAGTTCCTCAACCGTATCGATGACATCATCGTCTTCCACCAGCTCACCAGGGAAGAGATCATCGAGATGGTCGATCTGATGATCGGCCGGGTGGCCAAGCAGCTCAAGGCCAAGGACATGGATATCGCGCTGACCGACAACGCCAAGTCCTTGTTGGCCAAGCGCGGCTTCGACCCGGTGCTGGGTGCGCGTCCGCTGCGGCGCACCATCCAGCGCGAGATCGAGGACCAGCTCTCGGAGAAGATCCTGTTCGAAGAACTCGTCCCCGGCCAGCTGGTCACCGTCGACGTCGAGAACTGGGACGGAGAGGGCCCGCACGAGAACGCGGTCTTCACCTTCGCCGGTGGCCCGAAGCCGGCGCCGGAGGCCTCCGACCTGGCCAAGGCGGGTGCCCCCACCGGGGAGTAGTTGCCGAGCAGTCGCGAAAGCCCCCTTTTCCGTAAGGAATTGGGGGCTTTCGTGACTGCTCGCCGCTAGTGCGGCGTTGGCAGCAGGCCGAATGCCTGCTTGGCCACCTGCAGCATCCAGCTGCCCACACTCTTGCCATGGTCGCGTGGCCAGTTCAACTGGAAGCTGACCACCCATGGCTGGCCACCCTGGTCGACGGCGTACCAGCTGAACGTCAGGTCGCCGGGCAGACCGCCGGCCTTGGCGCCGATATAGGGCCACTCGGCGCGGGGCAGGTCGATGCCGCGAACCGCGGACAGGATCTCTCGCACCGGTGCGGCCCTACCCACGGCGCCCGCCTGCAGCGCCACGTGCACTCGGCAGATGTCCTCGGCGCTGCCGTACCACTCGGCGCCGTAGGCCGACGCCGGCACGTGCGCGCGGATCGGATCCGGCTCATAGGGTCGGGAATCGGCTAGCTTGAGCAGCTTTGCCCGCTCCTGCGCCGAGCCTTGCTGCCACTGCTCCCGCAGGTCCGGCTTGCCCCAGCCCACGGAGAACAATTCGTACATGGTGGGAAACGGCGTCATGCTCGCTGGGTCATGGTGGCCGGCCGCGGCCAACGCCTCCTCGACCGCCCGCGTGCCCACCCGCCCTATCAACAGATCAGTTGCCATGTTGTCGCTGGTGGCGATCATCTTCTCGGCGGCCCTACGCACTGAGACGTGGGCGCCGTCGGGCAGCTCTTCCAGACCCGATGAACCTACTGCCTTGGCACGGCCGGTGATGGTCAGCGGGTCGTCCCATGAGACCCGCCCCGCCTTCACCTCGTTGGACACAGCCAGCAGCACGTACAACTTGAAAATCGATGCCAACGGCAGGGATTGGGCGGTGTTCGTGCCGGCGACCGGTGTGCAGACGCCACCGTCTACGCGGGAGGCTTGGTAGGAGTAGCGGGCACCGGTTCGGCTCAGCACCGCGTCGACGTCATGCCAGGAATGGATCTCAGGGGCCTCGGTAGACGGCTTGAAGAGGTTGACCAGGCCGTTGTCGTCGGTGCGGATCCGAATGTCCTGACGGGCGCCGTAGGACGTCGTCAGGTGCAGGGTGGCCTCGGCGGCCCGAATGTCGACGCTGTCGAGGTGGAAAGGGCGGTCCCACCACAGCGATTCCATGGTCGTGACGACTTGTTCGACCTTGTCCGGTGTGGCCAGGGTCGCAACTCCGATCGGCCCGATCGGCCAATCGGAGTTCAGCATGTCCATGGTCTGCTTGGCCCGCAGGCCGGGCGGGGTCGTGGTCGAAATGGTCACGCCGCCGTCAGTGCCGTCGGCAGGTGCTGCCGGAGAAGGGGCGCAGCCAGAAGTCGCGGCGGCCAACGTCGCCGTCACCACCCAGGCGGCCAGCGGTCGCCTCATCGGCTAGCCCTGTGCGGCGGTTCCGGCAACGTCAAGCACTACCTCGAACTCCAGCAACGATGCCCCGGTTGCCACCGGCTTGGCCCGCTGGCCGGCGTGGGCTTCAACGGCGGGGCCCTGTGCCCAGGCCTGGAACGCCTCGTCGGACTCCCAATGGGTCACGACGAAGTAGCGGTCATCACCCTTGATCGGGCGCAGCAGCTGGAAGCCAAGAAAGCCCGGTTGGTTCTCCACCGCGTGCGCGCGGTTGGCAAACCGCTTCTCCAGTTCGGGACCGGCGTCGGCAGGCACCTCGATTGCATTGATCTTCACCACTGACATGAGGCCTAGGCTACCGTGCCCCGAGTGGAGACCGCGTCGACCGAGCTGCTGACTTACCGCGGCGGGCATGGCGCGCCGCTGGTGCTGGTCCACGGGCTGATGGGCCGCGGCACCACCTGGCCGCGGCAGCTGCCATGGCTTTCCCGGCTGGGGGCTGTCTACACCTACGACGCACCCTGGCATCGCGGCCGCGATGCCCCCGACTTCCAGCCGATCTCCACCGAACGCTTCGTCACCGACCTGGCCACCGCGGTGGAGCAGCTGACGGGCCCGGTGGGCCTGATCGGTCACTCGATGGGCGGGCTGCACTCGTGGTGTCTGGCTGCCCGTCATCCCGAACTGGTCTCGGCGCTGGTGGTCGAGGATATGGCGCCGGATTTCCAGGGCCGCACCACCGGTCCGTGGGAGCCCTGGGTGCATGCCCTTCCGGTCGAGTTCGGCAGCGCTGAACAGGTGATTGCCGAGTTCGGCGACATCGCCGGGCGCTACTTCCTGGAAGCCTTCGATCGCACGGAGACCGGATGGCGGTTGCACGGTCGACCTGAGTGGTGGTTGCAGATCGCTGCCGAGTGGGGCACCCGCGACTACTGGGACCAGTGGCGCGCCGTGCGTGCCCCGACGCTCCTCATCGAGGCAGGCAACTCGGTGACCCCACCGGGCCAGATGCGCGAAATGCACCGCATCGCGCAGGACAGCACCTATCTGCACGTACCCGAGGCCGGGCATCTGGTGCATGACGACGCGCCACAGCTCTACCGCGAGGCTGTCGAATCGTTCCTGTCCTGACCGGGCAGCGCGTACCGGCCATCGGCGAGCTCTTCCACCAGCCCGTCCTGCAGCAGGGAGGTCAACGCGCGTTCGCGTTGGACCACATCCACCGTCCAAGCCACGTCTAGGTCGGCCCGCGTGACCGCAACGGGGTTGTCGCGCAACACATCCAGCAGTCGACCACGTACCTGCCGGTCGGTACCGGCATAACGCTGCGTTGGGCGCTTGGGTGCGGTGGACGCCGGCGAACCGTCCAGTCGCCAGCGACAGCTGTGTCGCAGCGGGCACTGATCGCAGTGTGGCGCACGTGCGGTGCACACGATGGCGCCCAACTCCATCAGGGCCGCGGAGAATCGGGCGGCCTGCTCTGGCCCGGGGAGCAGAGCGGCGACGTCGGCATGATCACGCTTGGCCGACGGAGCTCCGGCGTCAGCATGCCCATGCACCGCACGAGCCACCACCCGCCGCACATTGGTGTCGACTACCGGTACCGGTTTGCGGTAGGCAAAGCAGGCCACCGCCCGCGCGGTGTAGCTGCCGATCCCGGGCAACTGCTCGAGGGTGTCGACATCGTCGGGGACCGTGTCGGCGAAATCTCGCGCGATCACCGCGGCGCACTCGTGGAGCCGTTTGGCGCGGCGGGGGTAGCCGAGCTTGCCCCACGCCCGCAGCACATCGGCCTGACTGGCTGCCGCAGTCGCCGAGGGTGTCGGCCACCGTGCGATCCAGTCCGGCCAGACCGGCAGGACCCGGGCAACCGGCGTCTGCTGCAACATGAACTCACTGACCACGATCTGCCACGGGGTGACGTCACCCGCCCGCCAGGGAAGGTCGCGCTCGGCAGACGTGAACCAGTTGAACAGATCGTGAACTTCGATCCTGCCCGAGCACGGCGTTCGATTCACAGGCAGAATATCCCCCATGCCTAACTCAAACCCGATTTCAGCATGGAAAGCACTTAAAGAGGGTAACGAGCGCTTCGTCGCAGGCCAGCCCAGCCACCCCAGCCAGGATGTCGCACGTCGAGCCGCACTGGCCGCCGGCCAGAAACCCACCGCGGTGGTGTTCGGCTGTGGCGACAGCCGGGTTGCTGCCGAGCTGATCTTCGACCAGGGCCTAGGCGACATGTTCGTGGTCCGTACCGCCGGCCACGTGGTCGATGCGGCGGTGTTGGGTTCGATCGAGTTCGCGGTGGAGGTGCTCAACGTTCCGCTGATCGTGGTGCTGGGCCACGACAGCTGCGGTGCGGTTAAGGCGACGCTGGCCGCATTGGACGGCGGGGCGGTGCCCGGGGGCTACCTGCGCGACATCGTCGAGCGGGTCACGCCGTCGATCCTGTTGGGCCGTCGTGATGGCCTGACCGCCGTCGACGAGTTCGAGGCCCGGCACGTCACCGAGACGGTGGCGCAGCTGGCCGGCCGGTCCACGGCCATCGCTGAGCGGATCAAGTCGGGTTCGCTGGCGATTGTCGGCGCCACCTATCACTTGGCCGATGGACGTGTTTCGGCGCGTAATCACCTGGGCGACATCGGCGACTACGGCACCGATTAGTCGCCGAAGGTCACAACGCGGCTACGACACGCCGCGGAGGGTCGAACAACTCACGGTGAGGTCGTCCTACCGTGAGAACGTGCTCGATTTGGAACCGCAGGGTCCGCTGCCTTCGCAGATCTATTGGCGACGACGTGGTCTCGCGCTGGGCATTGCGCTCATCGTGATTGCCGTGGTGTCGGCCATCATCTTCGGCGTCATGCACAGCGGCGCCGGTGCCGACAATGCCGACGGTAAAAAGGCCGCCGCGCAGCACTCCAAGCCACAGAACTCCTCCCCGGAAGAGGTCAAGACGCCCGTGGTGGCGCCTGCAGAGCAGGCGCCACCCCCGTCGCCGACCCCGACCGCTGCGGTGATCCCGCCGCCTGTGCTCAAAGAGGGCGATGACTGCCCGGACTCGACGCTGGCCGTCAAGGGTCTGACGGGTCCGCAGTACACGGTGGGCGAACAACCGCAGTTCACCATGGTCGTCACCAACATCGGGTTGGTGGCCTGCAAGCGCGATGTGGGCGCTGCGGTGCTGGCCGCCTACGTCTACTCGCTGGACAACCAGCGGTTGTGGTCGAACTTGGACTGCGCGCCGTCTAACGAGACCCTGGTGAAGACTTTTGACCCCGGCGAGCAGGTGACCACGACGGTGACGTGGACCGGAATGGGTTCGGCCCCGCAGTGCCCGTTGCCGCGGCAGCCGATAGGTCCCGGTACCTACAATCTCGTGGTTCAACTCGGCAATCTACGGTCTGCGACGGTTCCGTTCATGCTGATCGAGCCTTCGCCGGACGCACCACCGCCGCCGCAGGACATGCCCCTGCCGGATGCGCCGCTGCCGGGCAACTGATCGCCGGGTTGATTCGACGGCCCAGCTTCTTCTCTCCTGCGTCGAGCCTCGCTAGCCGCCGGGTTGCTTTAGCTTCGATCCAGTAACTGCGGCGGAGCCACAGGACCGCCGCGCCGATCAGCGATCTCCACCAGATGGTGCAGCGCCGCAACGATGTTGGCGGCTGGAACCGTACGAAGACCCCCGACGGTTTCCGGGACGCCCGGTGGAGTCAAAGCCGTGGTGAATCCCAACCGGGCGGCCTCGGCGAGGCGCCGATCCATGCCACTGATCGGGCGCAGGTCACCGGCCAGGCCTACTTCTCCCACCACTACGGTGGTCGCCGGCAGGGGGAGATCCGCATAGGCCGATGCCAGCGCGATTGCGACGGCTAGGTCTGTGGACGGATCGGTCAGGCGCATTCCTCCCACTGTGGACAGGTAGATGTCGCCGGCCGCGATCGGGAGTTCGGCATGCTTGTCGAGCACCGCGGTGATCATGGCAGCCCGGGCGTGGTCGATACCGCTGACGGCGCGGCGCGGGGAACCGCCCGCAGGCTTGGCCAGCAGCGCCTGCACTTCGCCGATCAGCGGACGTTTTCCGTCGAGCGCGACGGTGATCGCGGTGCCGGGCACCGGTGTGCTGCGCTGCTCCAGGAACAGACCGGACGGGTCGGCGATCCCCTCGATGCCGCTGTCGCGAAGCAGGAAGCAGCCCACCTCGTCGGTGGCGCCGAAGCGGTTCTTGACCGCGCGCACCATCCGCAGCACCGAGTTACGGTCGCCCTCGAAGTGCAACACCACGTCCACCAGATGCTCCAGTGAACGGGGGCCGGCGATCGCGCCGTCTTTGGTGACGTGTCCGACCAGGATCAGCGCCACGTCGGCACTCTTGGCGGCCGCCGTCAGTGCGGCCGTGACCGCCCGCACCTGAGTGACGCCGCCGGCAACGCCGTCGGTGTCGGCGGCGGCGACGGTCTGCACCGAATCCACCACCAGCAAGGTGGGCCGCACCGCCTCGATGTGGCCCAGCACGGTCTGCAGGTCGGATTCGGAGGCCAGATAGATCTCGTCATGGCTGCATCCGGTGCGCTCGGCGCGCAGCCTGATTTGGCCTGCGGACTCCTCCCCGGACACATACAGTGCCCGCCGTCCCGCCAAGGCCCAGCGGTGGGCGACATCGAGCAACAGAGTGGATTTGCCGACCCCGGGATCACCAGCCAACAGCGTGACTGAGCCGGGGACCAGCCCACCGCCCAGCACGCGGTCGAGTTCGGTGACGCCGGTCGAGGCCGGGCGTGCTCGGCCGGCCTCGATCGAAGTGAGCGGAACCGCAGGCCTCGCCGGCGCCGCAGGCCGTAAGCCGCCGGCGGGAAGGGCTGCTTCACCTACCGGATCGATGCCGCCCCAACTACCGCACTCCGGGCAGCGGCCCAGCCACTTCGCGCAGGTATTGCCGCATTCCGAACAGCGAAAGAGTGAACGTGCCTTGGCCACTCGCAGACCGTATCGGGTGGGTCCGACAGGGACAGCGCGACGTTGGGCGTCAGTGGTGGGAGAGCGGGCCGGCCGAAATCGGCACGTCCAGGGTGACCGAGCCGGCCTTCTTGAAGTCGAAGGTGAAGTCATAGGTCAGCCCGTTGCGGATCGGCTTGTCCAGCGTCACCGTGGCCGTAGCAGTGTTGGCGTTGGCCACCTCGGGCAGTGCCTTGGCGGCGGGTGCCGTCGGCAGGTCGGGGCCGGCCGGGGCGCTGACCACGAGGACACCGCCTACGGGCACGGTCTTGCCGCCGGTCAGTGGTGACACCTTGCCGACGGACGTCTTGATCTCGGTCAGCTCGTCGTCGGTGTCCGGCGACTGGTTACTGACCACGAATACCAGGTCGACGGTCTGGCCGGGCTCGAGTGCATCACCGGTCTGGGTCGCCTGGATGCGCACGTCGCGCAGCGCCAGGTCGCCGACGGTGGCCGAAGCGCCATTGACCGCCGAGGCCTGGTCAGCGGTCTGGGAGATCTGGCCGGTACCGCAACCGGCGAGTGTCGCCGCAGCGACCAGTGCGATCGCAGCCCTGTTGACGGCCCTGCTGAACGAGTTCACGTATGGTCTCCTGCTCGGCTGTCGCGGCTTTTGACTATGCACTGTAGTAGCAACCATTCCGGCGCGGTAGCTCAGGGCCACGGGTCCGTCAGGACCCCCGCCGACCAGCCCTGATCAGGCTCTCGTTGGCGTTTACCCAGCACGCTTCCGAGGTGCTGTCAACCCCCCTTCTGTGGCTGCAGTGCCCCTGACCTGCACCGTTGTTGGTCGAGTGTTGTGACGCCGTGTTAGCATGGGGTAGCGAAAGGGGCTCAAATCAGATGATCTTCAAGGTCGGAGACACCGTCGTATATCCACACCACGGTGCAGCGTTGATCGAGGCGATTGAAACCCGGACCATCAAAGGCGAGCAGAAGGAATATCTGGTCCTCAAGGTGGCGCAGGGCGATCTCACCGTCCGAGTTCCCGCTGACAATGCCGAGTATGTCGGTGTGCGTGACGTTGTCGGCCAAGAGGGCCTGGACAAGGTCTTCCAGGTGTTGCGGGCCCCGCACACCGAGGAACCGACCAACTGGTCGCGTCGGTACAAAGCCAACCTGGAGAAGCTGGCCTCCGGAGACGTGCACAAGGTAGCCGAGGTCGTTCGCGACCTGTGGCGTCGCGACCAGGAGCGCGGTCTCTCCGCAGGTGAGAAGCGGATGCTGGCCAAGGCGCGGCAGATCCTGGTCGGCGAGCTGGCCCTGGCCGAGAACACCGATGACGCCAAGGCCGAGATCATTCTCGACGAGGTGCTGGCCGCGGCATCCTGACGCTGGCATTGCCAAGTCGCGGGAGCTTCAGTGCCAAGCACAGTAGCCGTCGTTCCGGCTGCGGGCGCCGGTCTGCGCCTAGGCGCCGGCCGGCCTAAGGCATTCTTTCTTCTCGGTGCTCAGACGCTGGTCGAGCGTGCCGTAGCCACGCTCCGAAGTTCTGGCGTCGTCGATCAGGTGGTGGTGGCAGTGCCGCCGGGATTCACCGACGAGGCCACGCTGATTCTCGGCCAGTCCGCGACCGTCGTAGCCGGCGGTGCTGACCGTGCCGAATCCGTCCGGCTTGCCCTGGCAAGCGCTGGTGAACCGGACTTCGTGCTAGTCCATGACGCCGCACGCGCATTGACGCCACCGGGCCTAGTGGTCCGCGTAGTCGAGGCCTTGCGTGCTGGGCATCGCGCTGTGGTTCCGGCAGTTGCGGTGACCGACACCATCAAGGCCGTCGACGCCAACGGCACGGTACTGGGCACGCCGGAGCGCGCCGGATTGCGAGCGGTGCAGACGCCGCAGGGCTTCGCCGCAGATCTGTTGTTGCGTGCCTACCAGCAGGCTCCTGAAGGCGTTCAGTTCACCGATGACTCGTCATTGGTCGAGCACATCGGGGCGCAGGTGCACGTCGTCGAAGGCGATCCGCTGGCCTTCAAGATCACCACCCCGTTGGATGCGGTGCTGGCCAAGGCTGTGGTGGGTCAGTGACAGCACTGCCGCGAGTGGGGCTGGGCACCGATGTACACCCGATCGAGGCAGGCCGGCCCTGCTGGCTACTGGGACTGTTGTTCCCCGACGCCGACGGCTGCTCCGGGCACTCCGACGGAGACGTGGCCGTACACGCTCTGTGTGACGCGCTGCTCTCCGCGGCGGGCCTGGGGGACCTCGGAGCGGTTTTCGGCGTCGACGAGCCCCGCTGGGCACGAGTAACCGGTGCTGTGATGCTGGCCCACGTGCGCGACTTGATCGGCGCGAGCGGATTTATTGTCGGGAACGCCGCGGTGCAGGTGATTGGCAACCGGCCGAAAGTGGGCCCCAGACGTGCCGAAGCCCAGCAGCTCTTGTCGGAACTGCTGGGCGCACCGGTCTCGGTATCGGCAACCACCACCGACGGACTGGGGCTCACCGGTCGGGGTGAAGGCCTTGCCGCGGTGGCTACCGCTCTTGTCGTGCCTGCTTAGTTGCAGCCACCGAAGATGAGCAGGGCCAGGCACAGTCCGAGGTCCGTGCCGAGCTTCACTCCGGTCTCGACAGCGCTGCCCGCGAGTTCCGGGATGGCGTCGGCAACCAAGACTGCGGTGTCTCCGGCGGTCTGGGCTGCCGCATCGGCGGCGACATCGGCGGCCGCAGCAGCAGCGGCAGCGGCCGCATCGGCGGCCAAACCAGCGCTGCCGGCGGCCAAATCAGCGGTGCCGGCGGCCAAATCAGCGGTGCCGGAACCAACACTGCCGAGGAGCTCTAAGCCGGGGTCGGTCAGCAGGGTCGGGTCCAGAATGCCCGGGTCCACGCTCGATGAGAAGTCGATGTCGGCGAGGCTGAAAGGCAGATCCATGGAGGGAGTGAGGTCCACGGGGAAGGCGGGCGTCGCGAGGGCGTCCGTAAGGTCAGGCGTGGGGAGGGCCTCCAGCGGGAGGGCGGGTGTCGCGAAGGCGTCCGTAAGGTCAGGCGCGGGGAGCGCCTCCACCGGAAGTTCGGGCAACGCGAGGGCTTCCGTGGTGGCAGCCGAGCTGCTGAGCAGGTCGGTGATAGTCGCACTGCTGAGCAGGTCGGCGTCCGAGCTGCTGCCGAACAGGTCGGTTGCGGAGCTCGTGCTGAACAGTTCAGCGGCCGAGTTGCTCAACAGGCTGTCGCCAGCTGAACCGGTGTCCGCGCTGTTGAAGAAGTCGGTGGCCGCGGCCGAGCCGGGCAACGCGTTGGTGTTGAAGGGGTCGGTGGCGGCGGCGCCCAAAGCTTCGACGTCCGTGGGCACGGCCTTCGGGGCCGAGGTCGAGAACATGCTCAACAACGGCATGATCAGCGACGGAGCCATCATTACGACCATCGGCGACATCATCGCCAGCGACATGGCGATCTGGCTACCCATCGCGCTGGCCTGACTGGCGCCCATCCCGCCAGCAGCGCCGCCGGCAACTGCCTCGGCCTGCGCCTCGGCCTGCTGGCGCTGCTGCTCGGACTGCGCGTCCTGCTGGGCGTCCTGCATCGCCTGGGTGTGCTCGGCGGGCAGCGCGGCGGCCTCGGTGTCCAGGTGGTTCGGGTTGGCAGTCGGCTCGTTGTATGTGGTTGCCGCCATAACCTCGGCCGGCTGCGGCTGCGCCTGGTTCTGGTTGTTGTTCGGCTCCTCGGCGTAGGCGGTCGCGCTACCCACAAATGCGACCGCAGCCAAGAACGCTCCTGAGGCTGCCACCAGACGTTTACTCACTGCCGCAATATATGCCACGTCACACCCCCTGTCCACCGATACGGCGGTCGGCAGGAGCCCCGGCGACCACCCGGCGGTGGCGGGTGTGGCGGTCACGTCCTCGCCGCCCGGTAAGCTGGCCCGTCGTGACCGATCGCCCCAGCCTGCGGCTACACGACACGGCAACCGGCGCCGTGCGTGACTTCGTCCCGCTGCGGCCCGGCCAGGTGTCTATCTATCTCTGTGGTGCCACCGTGCAGGCCGCGCCCCATATCGGGCACGTCCGCAGCGGCGTCGCATTCGACGTTCTGCGCCGGTGGCTGGCCGCACGCGGCTTCGACGTGGCCTTTGTGCGCAACGTGACCGATATCGACGACAAGATCCTCACCAAGGCCGCTGCAGCGGGCCGGCCCTGGTGGGAGTGGGCAGCCACCCACGAACGCGAATTCACCGCCGCGTACGACGCCCTGGGAGTGCTGCCGCCGTCGGTGGAGCCGCGCGCCACCGGCCACATCACCCAGATGGTCGAGCTGATTGAGCGCCTGATCGAGACGGGGCATGCCTACACCGGCGGTGGCGACGTGTACTTCGACGTGCTCAGCTACCCCGACTACGGCCAGCTCTCCGGGCACCGGATCGACGATGTCCACCAGGGCGAAGGGGTCGCCACCGGAAAGCGCGATCCGCGCGACTTCACGCTCTGGAAGGGCGCCAAGCCCGGGGAGCCCAGTTGGCCCACCCCCTGGGGGCCGGGCCGTCCGGGCTGGCATCTGGAGTGCTCGGCGATGGCCCGCACGTACCTGGGTACCGAGTTCGACATTCACTGCGGCGGCATGGACCTGGTCTTCCCGCACCACGAGAACGAGATCGCGCAGAGCCGTGCGGCCGGGGACGGCTTCGCGAACTATTGGCTGCACAACGGCTGGGTCACCCTGGGCGGCGAGAAGATGAGCAAGTCGCTGGGCAATGTGTTGTCGATGTCGGCGGTGCTCCAGCGGGTCCGGCCCGCCGAGCTGCGCTATTACCTGGGCAGTGCGCACTACCGGTCGATGCTCGAGTTCTCCGAGAACGCGCTGCGCGACGCTGTCAACGCCTACGTCGGCATCGAGGAGTTCCTGCATCGGGTGCGCAGCCGGGTGGGTGCGGTGCATCCCACCACCTGGACGCCGCGGTTCGCCGCCGCGCTCGATGACGATCTGGCGGTTCCGATCGCACTGGCCGAGGTGCACCGCACGCGAGCCGAGGGCAATCGCGCGCTGGACTCGGGCGACCACGAGGGCGCGCTGGCCGCTGCCGGCGCGATCCGCGCCATGATGGATGTGCTGGGCTGTGACCCGCTCAATGAGCGCTGGGAATCGCGCGACGAGACCTCGGCGGCACTGGCCGCGGTCGACGTTCTGGTGCGCGCTGAATTGGAACGCCGGGCAACGGCTCGTGCGGAACGGGATTGGCAATTGGCGGACGAGATTCGCTGCAGGCTCAAAGATGCCGGCATCGACGTCACCGACACTGGGGACGGCCCGCAGTGGTCGCTACTGGTCGAGGGGGCGGAATAGATGGCAGGAAATTCCAAACGCAAAGGTGCGGTGCGCAAGCCCGGCACCAAGAAGGGGCCGACGGTCGGCTCCGGCGGTCAGCGCCGCCGTGGACTTGAAGGCCGTGGCGCGACTCCGCCGGCGCACCAGCGGGAGTATCACCCGGCAGCCAAGGCGGCCAAGCGCGCGGCGAAACAGCGCGCCTACCGGACGACCAAGCGGGCCGACGAGAGCGAAACCGTACTGGGCCGCAACCCGGTACTGGAGTGCCTGCGCGCCGGCATCCCGGCCACGGCGCTGTATGTGGCGCTGGGTGCTGAGGCTGACGAGCGGCTGACCGAATCGGTAACCCGAGCGGCTGATTCCGGGCTGCCGATCCTGGAAGTCCCGCGGTCCGATTTGGACAAGATGACCACCAACGGTCTGCATCAGGGCATCGCACTTCAAGTCCCGCCCTACAACTACGCCCATCCCGACGATCTGCTGGCCGCCGCACGTCAGGACGCCGCGCCGGCGCTGCTGGTCGCCTTGGACAATATCTCCGATCCGCGCAATCTCGGCGCCATCGTGCGATCGGTGGCGGCGTTCGGCGGACACGGTGTTGTGATCCCGCAACGCCGCTCGGCGTCGGTGACAGCGGTGGCCTGGCGCACCAGTGCCGGTGCGGCAGCCCGTGTTCCGATCGCGCGGGCGCCCAATCTGAACCAAACGCTTAAAGCGTGGGCCGACCGTGGTCTGCAGATCGTCGGCCTGGACGCCGGCGGCGACACCATGGTCGACGACCTGGACGGGTCGGGCCCGATGGTGCTGGTGGTCGGCTCCGAGGGCAAGGGATTGTCGCGCCTCGTTCGGCAGAACTGCGACGGTATCGTGTCGATCCCGATGTCCGGGCCTACCGAGTCGCTCAACGCCTCAGTGGCTGCCGGGGTGGTGTTGGCCGAGATTGCCCGTCAACGGCGGTGATTCGCGGCATCGCCGTCGCGGTGACGGCGTTGACGATGGCGATAGGGGGACCTTTGTCGTCGGTGAATGCGTTGCCTGCAGACTTTGATCTGCAGGCCCACCGCGGTGGACGGGGCGAGACCACCGAAGAATCGCTGCGCGCCTTCGCCAAGGCGATCGAGCTCGGGGTCAGCACCCTGGAATTGGATATCGTGCTCACGCGTGACCACCAGCCAGTGGTCTGGCACGACCCGGTGATCGAGCCGCGTAAGTGCACAGACACGGGGCCGGCGTTCGCCGGCGACCCCGCCTTCCCCTACGTGGGAAGGCGGGTCGCCGAACTCACCCTGGCTCAGATCCGCACGCTGGACTGTGGACACCTGCTTGCGGAATTTCCCGACGCCGAAGTGGTGTCCGGCAATGTGTTCGCAACTCTTCCTGAGGTTTTCGCGTTGGCCGGCCATACCGGCGTCCGCTATAACATCGAGACCAAGGTCGATGCCGACAACCAGCAGCAGCTCGTCGACGTGATCCTGGCGGAGGTGCGCGCCGCCGGCAAGCTGGACGCAGTCGAGATCCAGAGCTTCGACTGGCGCACCCTGTCGATGGTGCGCACCGCCGAACCTGCTATTCCTCTGGTCGCCCTGTGGGAGGAGGGACCCGACCCGATCTTCGGGGCGGCTTCCGTCGGCGCCGATGTGGTGTCTCCGGACTATGCGGTGGTGGACGAAGCCTTCGTGAGACGAGCGCACGCGGCTGGGCTCCGAGTCATCCCGTGGACGGTCAACGAGGCCGACGCGATGCGGCAGCAGATCGCCGCCGGGGTCGACGGCCTGATCACCGACTATCCGAGCCGGTTGCGGGCAGTGCTGGCCGAGCTGGGTATGCCGCTGCCGCGGGCTTACAAGGTCAGCTAGATCCCCATCAGTTGCGCCCCGGCCCACAGCGCCAGTACCGCGACCAGCACGGTGGCTGGGACGGTGCACAGTCCCAACCGGGTGTATTCGCCTACTCCGGCCGGAACGTGGTAGCGACGTAGCACTCGGCGCCACAACAGATTTGACAGCGAACCGGTGTAGCTCAGGTTTGGGCCGATGTTGACCCCGATCAGTACGGCCAGTACCGCGAGCGGTCCGCTCGATGCCACCAGCGGGACCAGCACCAGGGTCGCGGGAAGATTGTTGACGACGTTGGCCAGTACCGCGGCCACCGACGCGATTCCCAGCAGCGCCAGCAGGCCGGAACCTTGGGGCAGCAGCATCGCCATCCGATCTCCCAGCCCGTTGTCGACGACGGCACGCACCACCACGCCGAGTGCCAGCACGAACACCAGGAAGCCCGGGTTGGCGGCCCGCACAATCCCTGCCGCGGTGCTGCGTCGTTGCACCAGACCCCGGATACCCAGCACGGCGGACCCGGCGACAGCCGCCCACGCCGCCGGTATGTGCACTGTCTCGGCGACCACGAAGCCCGCCAATGTCAGTCCAAGCACCACCAGCACGAACACCGGGACCGGCGGTGGTGGCCCGGCATGCTGATGCACTGGAGTGGCCCGAAGATCGGCCCGGAAAAACACTCGGAATATCAGGTACACCACCGCCGTGGTGGCCACCCAAGGCGCTGCCATCAACGCGGTGAACTTCACGAAGGACAGGCCGGCCTGTTGGAAAGCCAGCAGGTTGGTCAGGTTGGACACCGGCAACAGCAGTGACGCGGTGTTCGCCAGATGAGCGGTCGCGTACGCGTGCGGGCGTATCGGCGCGTGACGGCGGCGGGCCATCATCAGCACTACCGGTGTCAGCAGCACCACGGTGGCGTCCAGGCTCAACACCGCGGTCAGGCCGGCGGCGATCACGAAGACGCGGCGCAGCAGATGGTGCGGTGGGCCGACGTCGGCGCGGGCCATCGCTGCGCCGGCCGCCTCGAACAGCCCCTCGTCGTCGCAGAGCTGCGCCAGCACCAGCACCGCGCCCAGGAACACTACGACGTGCATCAGGTTGGCGGCTTCGGCGAATGCGTCATGCATCGAGATCGACCCGGTGGCAACAAGGATCGCGGCTGCCGGCACCGCTGCGAACATCTCCGGCCAGCCACGGGGGCGGGCCACCGCGAAGCCCAGCACCACGGCAAGCAGTACCAGGGCGAGAGTCAGGTTCAGGCCCACGGATCCTCACGGCGCCACACGGTGGGCAGGTGCAGTCCCACGCCGTCGGTCTCGGCCAGTTCGGTGAGCACCCGCATGGTGGCGTGGAGGTCGTCGCCGGCATAGGGCAAGGCGCGCAACGGTTTCGACAAGGGTGAAAAGAAGTCGTCCCAGTGGGTCAGCACGACGGTGGAAGCGCCGACGGCGCGTACCGTCTCATCCCAGTAGTCGATCAGATACTGCCGTGGCTGAATGCCGAGCTGGCCGATGCCCAGATAGACCACGTCGGCGCTGCGGCCGGCCAGCGCCCCCGGGACGAATCCGGCACTGCCCATGATCAGCAGGTTGCGTCCTGAGCTCTGATGCGACACCAGCGCCGACCACGCCTCGCCGCATTTGTAGGCAGAGGCCTTGACCGGCGGAACCACCGCGTTGGTGATGGCACCGGGGAATCGGTCCGGTGGGCAGTGCCGCGACTCGATCAGGGTCACCTCGTATGCGCCCAATGTGATTGGTGCACCGGGGATGGCCACGATCAAGCGGTCCTCCGGGAGTCCTTGGCCCCGGCCCACATTGGCGGTCGACTCACCGCCCACCAGCACCGCCCCGGTGCGCTCGGCGACCACCGCGGAGTCCAGTGCGTGATCGATGTGGGAGTGCAGGGGTATCACCGCGGCCAACCGCCGAGCTCCGGCCCGAGCCAGGCAGCCATCGATACGGGCGGCCGACGGTGCTACCTTGCGCAAGGCCACCCGCGCGAGGCTGGGGCGAGAGAAGTAGCCGTCGGTCATCAGCGCCGAGGACCCGTCGTCGACCAGCAAGGTGGTCACGCCCAGCCATGTCACCGACAACGGCGCGTCTTGTTGCGCGGGTGCGACGTCGAAGCGGTCGGCGTACCGGCCGATGTCGGGGCGGCCGAGCTTGAGGCGCATTCGCTCAGGCTAGCGGGGGCACGGTGCGGCCGCTGGTTCCGGCCGTCTCCGGCATCGCGGTCAGGTAGAGCACGAAGCCTGCCGCGGCGACCCCGGCCAGCGCCAGGAACGCCACGTTGTAGCCCGCGGCCAGCACGATATGCCCGGCGATGAAGTTCGACAATGCGGCACCGACACCGCAGGCCGCGGTGATCGCGCCCAGGCTCACGTTGAATCGGCCGGTCCCATGCGTGACGTCCTGCACCACCAGCGGGAACAGTGCACCAAAGATCCCGGCGCCCACCCCGTCGAGCAACTGCACCCCGACCAGCCAGTAGGAGTTGTCCCAGACCGGGTAGAGCAGGCCGCGCATCGTCAGGACCGCGAATCCCACCAGAAAGATCGGCTTGCGGCCCCAGACATCGGCTTTGGAGCCCGTCAGATAGGCCACCGGAACCATCACCAGCTGCGCTGCCACGATGCACGCCGCCATCAATGCGGTGCCCACCTCGGTGTTGACCAGAGCCAGTTCCTGGCCGACCAACGGCAGCATGGCCGCATTCGCGAAATGGAACATCATCACCGTCGCGCCGAACACCAGCAAGTGCCGGTTGCGCAGCAACACGGCGAATCCCGACGGCTGCGGATGGGCTTCGCCGGCCAAGTGGTCCATGCCGCGGGCCACGTCGTGGTCGATCGCCGATTCGGGGACCCGCAGGGTGGCCACCACGCTCAGCGCTGCCATGGCGGCCAACATCCAGAACACCACGATCGGTCCGTAGAAGTAGGCCAGGGCACCGGTAGCGGCCGCCGTCACGGCATTGCCGGCGTGATTGAAGGATTCATTGCGGCCGAGCCGCCGCGCGAACATCCGCGGACCCACCACGCCGAGGGTGATCGCGGCCAGCGCCGGTGCGAACACCGAGCCTGCGATGCCGGTCAGCAACTGCAGGGCCGCGACGCTGTAGAAACCGGGGAACAGGGGCATCGCCAAAGCCGCCGCCGTGACCGCCAGCGCACCGACGACCAGCAATGCTCGTTTGGCGGTGGTCCGGTCGACCAGCGCGCCCACCGGGGTCTGTGCCACGACCGCGGCGATGCCGCCGATCGCCATCACCAGACCGATCGACCCCTGGTCCCAATGGTGGGTCACCAGGAGGTACACCGACAGGTACGGGCCCAGCCCGTCTCGAACGTCGGCCAGGGTGAAATTCAGCAGGTCCAGGGCATGCGCCAAACGGCGCGGAATCGGCTCGGCCGCGACGCCGGTCACCGGTTCTGCACCTCCGGCACCCGTGCGCATCGAGCTAAAGACCTGGGTCTAGACCTTGGGGCTGTCGTCGTCGCCGATCAGCAGGCGGACAGCCAGATCCAGCCGCGTACTGAAGTCGCTCGCCGACGCCCGCCGAGTCAGCCAGGCCAGCAGGTTGGACAGCCACACATCCGAGATCACCCGCGAGATGTGGTACTGCTCCTCGGTCGGTTCGCCATCGCTCATCGCCCCGGCGAACATCGAGTCGATGAGCTTCTGGACATGATCGACCTCACCGGCTGCCGAGGCGTCGGCGAAGACGTAGGCCCGAGTCATGGCCTCGGTGAGCAGTGGGTTGCGCTGCATGGCGCGATTGAGCTTGTTGACCACCAGGTTCAGGCGCTGGTGGCGGGAGGTTGATGCATAGGTCACCGGGTCGGTCTTGGTGTCTACCCGCGCGATCTCCCGACCCATCGCCGACACCAACAGGTGGACCTTAGACGGGAAGTAGCGGTACAGGGTCCCCACGGCCACGTCCGCGCGGTCGGCGACCGCGCGCATCTGCACCGCGTCATACCCTCCCTTGGAGGCGATCGCCAGGGTGGCATCCAGGATGCGCTTGCGCCGTTCGCGCTGCGCTTCGGAGCCGAGGTCGGATTCGGTCAGCACAGCGACGTTGACGATCTCGCGCGGAGAGTGCGACGATCCGCGGCCCGCGGTGCCCTCAGCTGATGACGACATGTGCTGCGCGGCTCCCTCCGTCGATCTGAATCTCGTACTTCCGATATCGCCCAGACCCAACGTGTCCAGCCATAACGGTTCGACTTGACGCCCTGACGCTGGCACTATTAGAACACGTTCTAGTGGTTGGTGGGGACGTTCGTGACCCGCCTCATCTCAAGCCGTCTCGACCCGGAGGAGACCAGCGTGTCCGTGACCATCAACGACGAACAGCTCGCTGCCCGCGAGCTGGTCCGCGACTGGGCCGCCGCGGCGGGCACCACCGAAGCGATTCGGGCCGTCGAACTGGGCGAAACCGACTCCTGGCGAACCGTTTTCACGCGTCTGGCCGACTTGGGGCTGTTTGGCGTCGCAGTACCCGAGGAGTTCGGTGGGGCCGGCGGGCGACTCGAAGACCTCTGCGCGATGGTCGATGAGGCCGCCAAAGCCCTGGTCCCCGGACCGGTGGCGACCACCGCGCTGGCCACCCTGGTGGTCACCGATCCGCAGCTGGCCGAGGCTCTGGCGGCCGGTGAGCGCATCGCCGGTGTCGCCACCGACACCTCCGCAGTCGCGGTGAGCTTCGACTCCGCGTCCGGCCAGGCCTCCGGCACCGCCGAGCGAGTCCTCGGCGCCACCGCCGACGGGCTGCTGCTCCTTCCTGCCGGTGACGACTGGGTGCTGGTGGACGCCGGCGCCGACGGTGTCGATGTCGAGCCGTTGGCGGCGACGGACTTCTCCCGGCCACTGGCCAAGGTGACGCTGTCGGCGGCTCCCGCGGTACGGGTGGACGCCGGTCAGCGGGTGGAGAATCTCGTGGTCACGGTGCTGGCCGCCGAGGCGACCGGGGTCGCCCGCTGGGCGCTGCAGACCGCTGTCGACTACGCCAAGGTGCGGGAGCAGTTCGGCAAACCGATCGGCAGCTTCCAGGCCGTCAAGCACATCTGCGCCGAAATGCTGTGCCGGGCAGACCAGGCCGCGGTGGCGGCCGCCGACGCGGCCCGCGCCGCATCGGACCCCGATGGCCAGCAGTTCGCGATCGCGGCCGCGGTGGCGGCTGCCATCTGCATCGACGCGGCCAAGGCCAACGCCAAGGACTGCATTCAGGTGCTCGGCGGCATCGGCATCACCTGGGAGCACGACGCGCACCTCTATTTGCGCCGGGCCTACGGCATCGGGCAGGCGCTCGGCGGGCCCGAGCGTTGGCTGCGCCGCACCGCCGCGCTGACCCGCGACGGAGTGCGTCGGCGGCTCGAGGTCGATCTGGGCGCGGATGGCGCGGCCACTGACGTGCGCCCCGAGATTGCCGAGGAGGCGGCCCGCATCGCGGCACTGCCCGCTGACGAGCAGCAGCGGGCGCTGGCCGAATCGGGCCTGCTGGCGCCGCACTGGCCGGCTCCCTACGGCCGCGGTGCTGGACCGGCCGAGCAGCTGGTGATCGACCAGGAACTCGCCGCGGCCGGAATCGGGCGTCCTGACCTGGTGGTCGGGTGGTGGGCCGCACCGACCATTCTCGAACACGGCACGCCCGAACAGATCGAGCGGTTCATCCCGGCCACCCTGTCCGGCGAGGTGTTCTGGTGCCAGCTGTTCTCCGAGCCCGGTGCCGGCTCTGACCTGGCGGCGCTGCGCACCAAGGCGGTCAAGGTCGATGGTGGCTGGCGCCTGACTGGCCAGAAGGTCTGGACGTCGCGGGCGCATGACTCGCAGTGGGGTGTGTGCCTGGCCCGAACGGACCCGGACGCTCCGAAACACAAGGGCATCACTTACTTCCTGGTCGACATGGCGGCCGAGGGTATCGACATCCGGCCGCTGCGGGAGATCACCGGCGAGGCATTGTTCAACGAGGTCTTCCTCGATGATGTATTCGTCCCGGATGAGCAGGTGGTCGGTGGCGTCAACGACGGCTGGCGGCTTGCCCGCACCACCCTGGCCAACGAGCGTGTGGCGATCGCCGGTGGTACCGCGCTGGGCAACCCGATGGAAGAGCTCCTGCGGGCCCTGGACGGCCGTGAACCCGACACCGCCACCGCTGAGCGCCTGGCCCGGCTGATCATCGCCGCGCAGGCGGGCTCACTCCTGGATCAGCGCATCGCCCAGCTCGCCGTCGGCGGCCAGGACCCTGGCTCGGAGTCCTCGGTGCGCAAGCTGATCGGGGTGCGTTACCGCCAGGAACTCGCGGAGTTCCGGATGGATGTGGCCGACGGCGGCGGCATCGTGGCGGGGCGTGAGGTGCACGACTTCCTCAACACCCGCTGCCTGTCGATCGCCGGCGGCACCGAACAGATCCTGCTCACGCTGGCTGCCGAGCGGCTCCTGGGCCTGCCCCGGGGATAGCTTCGGCTCGCTTCGGCGCCACAGCCGGAGCGCCGAGTCATGCGGCGGTGAGCCGGGCCAGCGCCCGCAACGGAATCGGTAGCCAGGCCGGCCGGTGACGGGCCTCGTAGCCGGCCTCATAGACGGCTTTGTCGACTTCATAGGCGGCGAGTAGGGCCGCACTGTCGCGCGGGTCGGCTCCTGACACCGCGGCATACCCGTCGCAGAACGAGTTGCGGCAGCGGTCCAACCACTCGCGGGCCCGGGTGGCCAATTGCCGGTCGCGCCCCTCCCGTGCCACATCGGCGAGCTTCCCGTACGCGGCGTACTCGTAGGACCGCAGCACACCGGCGACGTCGCGCAGTGGTGAGTCGGGACGGCTTCGCAACGGCAAGGGCGTGCCCGGCTCACCTTCGAAATCGATCAGCAACCAACCGTTGGGCGTACGCAACACCTGACCCAGATGAAGATCGCCGTGGATGCGCTGCATCATGACCGGCTGCCCGGCCAACGCCGCAAAACGCCGTTCGATGGCCGGAATATGCGGGCGGACTTCGGGCACCATCGCCGCTGTCGCCGCCAACCTGCGCGACAGCGTCTGAACCGGGAAGTCTGCTTGCGCGGTCCCGTAGGCGACGGCCAGTGTCTGGTGGACCGACGCGACCGCCTCGCCGAGCCGGTAGGACTCACCGGCGAAGTCGCCGCCCACTTCGTAGGCGTAGAGGTCGGCTTCGGCGAACAGGTCACGCACGCTGGCGGTGGCCATCGCCCACCCCTCGGCCGAGTTCACCACGTACTCGCTGACCATGCCCAGCGAATAGGGGACCGTGCCGGCGTCCCCGGGCAGCTCGGCCTGGTAGGAACCCAGCAGTCGCGGAACATGCGGGTTGCCGGCACGCCCCAGTACCGCGTTCAATTCGATGTCGGGACTGATACCGGCGGTCAGCCGCCGAAACACCTTGAGGACCACCTCTTCCTCGGCTATGACGCTGGTGTTGCTCTGTTCGGCTTCCGAGACACGCGAGTCGGCGCGCACCGGCAGCGACACATCGGGCTCCGGCGTGAAGGTGAGCGGACCACGGGTGGCCGAGGAATCGATGAGTGCCAACAAGAATCGTGCCGCTGCGGGGTCATACAGCGCGTCGTAGCCGATATGGCCGTCCGTAGCGCCGATCATCGCGATCTGGGCATATTCCGGTGCCAGCTCGACATCCCAGCTCACCACCACCTGATAGCGCTCCGCAGCACCGTCGGCGTAGCCGACGTCGAGCAGCACCAGATCCATTCCGGCGCGCAACTCCACCACCAGGGCGGGCTGGACGCGGGCCAATGCCCGATTGCGCCCCGCATACCAGCGTCGGGTCGGCAGCCATTGCGCCCACGGCAGCCCCGCCGGTTCGCCGCCGCCGGTCATGGCATCTCCTCCTTCGTCTCACACAGCTGAAACCAGTAGAAGCCATGTCCGGGCAGGGTGAGCAGGTAAGGCAGTTTCCCGATCCGCGGAAATTCCACCGAACCGGTCAGTTCGGTGGGCGTGTGTCCATCCCAGTGCTGCAGATTCAGTTCGATCGGTTGGGGAAACCGTGACAGGTTGTTGACGCAGAGGACCGTGTCGGCGCGGTCGCCGCAGGCCTCTCGAACGTAGGCCAGCACGGAGGGGTTGGACCCGCCCAATTCTCGAAATCCGCCGAGCGCGAACGCGTCATAGCGCCGTCGAATCGCGAGCATGGTGCGGGTCCAATTGAGCAGGGAAGCCGACGTATCGCGTTGCGCCTCGACGTTGACAGCCTGGTGGCCGTAGATGGCGTCTTGAATGGGCGGCAGGTACAGACGTCCGGGGTTCGCCGTGGAGAAGCCGGCATTGCGGTCCGGTGTCCACTGCATCGGTGTGCGTACCGCGTCACGGTCTCCGAGCCAGATGATGTCGCCCATGCCGATCTCGTCGCCGTAGTACAGGATCGGTGAGCCCGGAAGCGACAGCAGCAGTGCCGTGAACAACTGGATCTGGTTGCGGTCGTTGTCCAACAGCGGTGCCAGCCGACGCCGGATTCCCACGTTCGCCTTCATCCGTGGATCTTTGGCATATTCGGCGTACATGTAGTCGCGCTCGTCGGCGGTGACCATCTCCAACGTCAGCTCGTCGTGGTTGCGCAGAAATATTCCCCATTGTGCCGTGTCGGGGATGGCCGGTGTCTGTGCCAGTATCTCCGAAATCGGAAAGCGGGATTCTCGGCGGACCGCCATGAAAATGCGTGGCATCAAAGGGAAATGGAAAGCCATATGGCATTCGTCGCCGCCGGCGCGCGGGTCGCCGAAGTATTCGACCACGTCGGTCGGCCATTGGTTGGCCTCGGCGAGCAGTACTCTGCCCGGAAACTCATCGTCGACCACCTTGCGGCAGCGCTTGAGGAACTCGTGGGTCTCAGGCAGGTTCTCGCAGTTGGTTCCCTCGCGCTCAAAGAGGTAGGGCACCGCATCCAGGCGAAAGCCGTCGATCCCGAGATCCAGCCAGAATCGCAATACGTCGATCATCGCATCGGCGACCGCGGGATTGTCGTAGTTCAGATCGGGTTGATGCGCAAAGAATCGGTGCCAATAGAACTGGCGCCGAACAGGATCAAACGTCCAGTTCGACTCTTCGGTGTCAACGAAGATGATCCGGGCATCGGCGTAGCGCTCGCTGGTGTCACTCCACACGTAGTAGTCGCCGTAGGGACCGTCCGGTTCATGGCGGGACTGCTGAAACCACGCGTGAGTGTCGGAGGTGTGGTTCATCACCAGATCGGTGATGATCCGGATACCGCGTCGATGTGCGGCGTCGAGCAGCGCGACGAAGTCGTCGACGGTGCCGAACTCGGGCAGAACCTTATAGAAGTCTCGGATGTCGTAGCCGCCATCACGCAGCGGTGAGTCGTAGAACGGCGGCAGCCACAGGCAGTCGACGCCGAGCCACTGCAGGTAATCCAGCTGGTCGGTCAGGCCACGCAGGTCGCCGATGCCGTCGCCGTTGGAATCGCAGAAGGCGCGTACCAACACCTCGTAGAACACCGCCCGCTTGAACCAGGCCGGATCCGCTGGCAGGGCCGTAGCTTCGCCGAAGTCGTCGGCGGTTGGGTGCTCGACTCGGCCGTCCTCGACGTGGCTGCCCGCTGCGGGGTCGGGCAGCTGCTGACCAAACGTGTCGCCGGCGGCGGAACCCATACTTCGACAAGTACCCCATTCGCGCCGCGATTACCTGGCGGTGGGCCGGATCACCACCTTCGCCGCTGTTCCGGGTGTGGCGATCGTCACCGGCGGGCGCGAATGTGGCCGATCCGCCGCGCTGTCAGCATTCCGGCAGGAATATCGCAACACGTGGCAATGGTCCCGCAATGATCTTGAAACCTGTGCGCGGCAGGGTGGCAGAAAGGCTCCCAATCACAGGAGGTGACCTGCCGTGTCTGCGCAAGACGACTCCCAGCGTGCAGAGACCGTCTCCACCCTGTGCGCCTACTGCGGAGTCGGATGCGGCATGGTGCTGCAGATCGAAACCGATGCGGCCGCCGGGCGCCGCAGGGTGGCCAAAGTCGCCGGCGACCAGACTCACCCGAGTAACCACGGTCGGCTGTGCACCAAGGGCGCCACCACCGCTGACCTGCTGGCGGCGCCCGGCCGAATGGAATCGGCATTCCTGCGTCCCGGCCGCGAGGAGCCGATCGAGCCGACCGGGCTCGATGCCGCTATCACGGCCTGCGCCACGGGGCTGCGGGCGATCATCGACGAACACGGACCTGACGCGGTCGCGCTCTACGTCTCCGGCCAGATGTCCATCGAGGCGCAGTATCTGGCGAACAAGCTGGCCAAGGGCTTCATCGGCACCAACCAGATCGAGTCCAACTCGCGACTGTGCATGGCCAGTGCGGGCAGCGGCTATAAGCAGTCACTCGGTTCTGACGGGCCGCCCGGTTCCTACCAGGACTTCGATCACGCCGACGTGTTCTTGGTGATCGGCGCCAATATGGCTGACTGCCACCCGATTCTGTTCCTGCGCATGATGGACCGGGTCAAGGCCGGCGCCAAACTGATCGTCGTCGACCCGCGTCGTACGGCCACCGCCGACAAGGCCGATCTTTTCCTCCAGATCGCTCCGGGTACCGACCTGGCGCTGCTCAACGGGCTGTTGCACCTGATCGTCGCGAACGGCCACACCGACGACGAGTTCATCGCCGAGTTCACCCAGGGCTGGGAGGTGATGCCCAGTTTCCTCGAACAGTTCACGCCGGAGACGGTGGCCTCGGCGACCGGCATCCCCGAGGCCGACATCCGTACCGCTGCCGGCTGGATCGGTACGGCGGCAAACTGGATGAGCTGCTGGACGATGGGGCTCAACCAGAGCACGCACGGAACCTGGAACACCAACGCACTCTGCAATCTGCACCTGGCCACCGGGGCGATCTGCAAGATCGGCAGCGGTCCGTTCTCCCTGACCGGACAACCCAACGCGATGGGCGGTCGGGAGATGGGTTACATGGGGCCGGGCTTGCCCGGGCAGCGCAGCGTGGTCTCCGCCGACGACCGGGCATTCGTCGAGGACATCTGGGGTATCGGCCGCGGCTCGCTGCGTACCGAGGTGGGCGGCGGCACCATCGACATGTTTGCCAAAATGGCCGACGGGCAGATCAAGGCGTGCTGGATCATCTGCACCAATCCCGTTGCCACCGTGGCAAATCGCAAGACCGTGCTGGCGGGGCTGGAACGGGCGGAACTGGTGATCGCCCAGGATGCGTTCGCCGAGACCGAGACCGGGGCCTACGCCGACATCCTGCTGCCCGCGGCGTTGTGGACCGAGTGTGACGGCGTGATGGTCAATTCCGAGCGGACCCTCACCCTGTTCTCCGCCGCGACCGAAGCGCCTGGTCAGGCGTTGCCGGATTGGCAGATCATCGCCCGGGTTGCCGCGGAGATGGGCTATGCAGAGGCGTTCGACTATGCCGGCGCCGGGGATGTTTTCGAAGAGATCAAGCAGTTCGCCAATCCCAAGACCGGCTACGACTTGCGCGGCATCAGCTACGAGCGCCTGCGCCAAGCCCCGATCCAGTGGCCCTGCCCGCCCGAGGGTGACGGTGACCGGCACCCGATCCGCTATCTCAACGACGGGGTGAGCCAGCGCCTCCTGGTTCGTGAGGACGGGACCGTGCCGCGGTTGGCGTTCGCTACCGAGACCGGCCGGGCGGTCTTCTTCGCACGCCCACACCTGCTGCCCGACGAGATGCCCGACGACGGCTATCCGTTTCTGCTCAACACCGGTCGGCTTCCGCATCACTGGCACACCATGACCAAGACCGGAAAGGTGGCCAAGCTCAACAGGCTCAACCCGGGCCCGTTCGTCGAGATCCACCCCGACGATGCCGCCCGGTTGGGCATCGGCGACGACGACCAGGTGGAGATCGCTTCGCGGCGCGGCCGAGCCGTGCTGCCGGCGGTGGTCACCGACCGAGTCCGGCCGGGAGACTGCTTCGCGCCGTTCCATTGGAACGACGCGTTCGGCGAGTATCTGTCGATCAACGCCGTCACCAATGACGCCGTCGACCCGATTTCGCAACAGCCCGAGTACAAGGCGTGCGCGGTCACCCTTGCCAAAGTCGTGGCGCAGGCCTCCGGAGAGCCCGTATCGGCACCCGAGGGGGAGGAGGCCCACTTGTCGAAGGTTGACGCTCTCGCCGACCTATTCGGATTGGCAGCGGATTTGGAGGTACCGCGCTTTGATTCCGTGCAGCGGCGCTATCTGAGTGGACTGGTGACGGCGTTGCGCAGCGAGGCCGCACGAGGAATCGCCGGTGTGCCGACCCTGCCGGCGAGTGCTCCGTTGGATGTGGATGCCCGGATGTGGGTCAACGGTGTACTTGCCGGCCTCTTCTCGCGCACCGACCAACTCGACCTCGCCGCGGTACCGGTCCCACCGGCGCCCGACGGTGGGGGGCGGCCCACCACTGTCGTCGTGCTGTGGGCTTCACAGACCGGTACCGCCGAGGAAGCCGCTCAGATGTGCGCCGCGCGACTCGGCGAGACGGGCGTGCCGGTCACGGTGCGCGGCATGGACGATTTCGATCTGGCCGATCTGGCCGGAACACCGGTGGTGCTGCTGATCACCAGCACCACCGGCGACGGGGATCCGCCGGACAACGGGAGCGCCCTGTGGGAGTTTCTGAATGGGCCAGCGGCGCCGCAACTGCCCGACACCGGCTACGCCGTGCTGGCCTTGGGTGACTCCAACTACGACGACTTCTGCGGGCATGGGCGAAAGCTCGACCTACGCCTGGCCGAACTCGGTGCCCGTCGCCTCGTCGAGCGCGTCGACTGCGAGCCCGACTACGGCGCGGCGGCGGCCGGGTGGATCGAGGCGGTCAGCGCAGTCCTGGTCCGTGCGCCGGTGACTGCCGGTGATGCCGCCTCGGCACCGGCGCCGCCGGCAGCCCCACTCACCCCCGAACCGCAGCCCTACGGCAAGAAGAACCCGCTGATCGCGGACCTTGTCGGCAACGCCAGGCTCAGCGGGCCGGGATCGGCGAAAGACGTGCGGCAGTTCACGTTCGCGCTGGCCGAGAACACCCTGCAGTATGAGGCCGGCGACGCACTGGGGGTGTGGCCGCGCCACCATCGCGATCTGGTCGACGAGTGGTTGGCCGTCACCGGTTTGGACGGCGACGAAGGCGTGGAAGTCGTTGAAGGACAGTTGATGGCGCTGCGCGACGCCCTAAGGGAGAGGTTCGCGATCGCCCGGCTCAACCCGGACCTGGTGCGATTCGTCGCAGAACACAGCGGCAGTGCCGAGTTGGCCGAACTGGCCAGCGGACAGAACCGGGCGCAGTTCGCCGATTGGGCCTGGGGGCGCCACCAGATCGACCTCCTGACCGAATTCCCGGTACGGGTGACCGCTGACGAGTGGCTCGCCGTCCTCAAACCCCTTCAGCCGCGGCTGTACTCGATCTCGTCGAGCCCCACCCATGACCCGCACGAAGTGCAGCTGACCGTGTCCACCGTCCGCTATGACTTCCGAGGACGCCCACGGCGCGGTGTCTGCTCGACGTACCTCGCCGACGCTGCGGATGCGGTGGGGATCTTCGTCCAGAAGGCCAACCACTTTCGGCCACCGTGCGAGCCGGATGCACCGATGATCATGGTGGGTCCCGGCACGGGGATCGCCCCATTTCGGGGCTTCCTGCAGGAGCGGCGAGTCCTGGGCCACCGGGGCGCAAACTGGCTGTTCTTCGGAGAACAGCACGCCGCCACCGACTTCTACTACCGCGACGAGATCATCGGGATGCACGCCGACGGATTTCTGACCGAACTCGACTTGGCGTTCTCGCGTGACCAGCCGGAGAAGATCTACGTGCAGCATCTGATGCGGCGGCGCGGCGCGCAGCTGTGGCGGTGGCTTCAGGAGGGCGCACACCTCTACGTCTGCGGCGACGCGCACCACATGGCCAAGGAGGTCGACGCCACCGTCGTCGCGATTGCCCAACAGCACGGCGGCCTCGATCTCGACGCCGCAAAGGCTCACGTCCGGGCGCTCGCAGCGGCGGGACGCTACCAGCGCGACGTTTACTGACTCAGGGGTCGGCTAGGAGAACACTGTCTGCGCACACGTGGACGGTGTGGTCAGGTTGACCCCGCTGTAGACCACCTGGATGTGCGTGCAGACGATCACGTTGGCGTCGGTCTTGGGGCGGCCGGTGGTGTATTCCAGAACGTCGATGCTGCCGTTGGTCTGGTATTTCTCCGGCGGGCCCTCGCCGTAGTACATCGACTGGATCACCGCGCCGGTGCCGTCCTTGAAAACCTTGGTGCCGGGGCCGCCGCGGTCCTTGAACCAGCCCTCACCGCCGTCGGTGTGCACATCCAGATAGGCGGTGCGCTTCGACGAGCGGATCTCGGTGCTTTGGCGGGCCCACAGGTCCGGCGGGAACCCGGCCATGCCGTTTGGAGTCTGCAGTTGCACCCCGACGGTGAACCGGCACAGTGGCGGAGCGCTGCAGTCGACGAAGCTGTGGGTCTGCAGCTGATCGAATTCGTTCACCGGGAACAACGAGGTCTTGGTGTCACTGGCCGCCGAGGCTGTCGCGGACGGGATCAGCGCCGCCAACAGCGTCAGGGCGGCCGGGACCATCAGCAACCGCTTCATGTCGCACCAACCTAGACCGGACATCACTCGTCGTAGGTCACTTCCACCGAATCGGTCTCGGGATGGGCCTGGCAGGCCAGGATCAGCCCCTCGGCGAGGTCCTGAGGTTCGAGCACGTCGTTGATCTCCATGCTGACCTTGCCCTTCTTGATCTCGCAGGCGCAGGCGCCGCAGTGGCCCTCCCGGCAGGAGAACGGGGCATCAAGGCCCTTGTCGAGCAGCAGGTCGAGCAGCTTGACGTGCCGAGGCCACGCCAGCTCGTGCTTCTGGCCGTCCAGCTCAACGACAACGGTGGCGGGCGCCTGCGCCGCCTCCCCTTCCGGTGCGTCTTCGATCGTGACCGCGGCGAACGGGTCGCTGTCCAGCGACTTGAACACCTCGAGGTGGACCTGCTCGGCCGGCACTTTGCACGCATCCAGGGCTTCGCGGGCGGCCTGCATGAACGGGCCCGGGCCGCAGATGAAGACCTGCCGGTCGGTGAACGGGGCGGCCAGCTCGGCCAACGCGGCGCGGCTCGGTAGGCCCTGCACCGACTCCAGCCAGTGCACGACCGTCAGCCGGTCGGGGTAGGTGTCGACCAGCTCACGCAGCGCGGCGCCGAAGATCACCGACCGCTCATCACGGTTGGCGTAGAACAAGACCACCTTGCCGCTGCCCTGCGACAGCGCCGACTTGCAGATCGCCATCATCGGGGTGATCCCGCTCCCGGCGGCCAGCAGCAGAAAGTCGGTATCCAGCGACTTGGGCACGAAGGTGCCCGAGGGTGCCAGGACATGGATGCGCATACCCGCGTGGGCGTTGTCACACAGCCAGTTCGATGCGTAGCCGTCGGCGGTCCGCTTAACGGTGACCGCCAGCGCGTCGTCAGTGAAGGGCGAACTGCACAGCGAGTAGCAGCGGGCCACCGAGCCGGTCTGATCGCTGGGAATGCGCAGCGTCAGGAACTGGCCGGGCGAGTACTTCAGTCGCTGCGCGGGGATCGCTGGATCGTTCGGCCCGTCCGGCACGCTGAAGACCAGCGAGCGTGCGTCGTCGGTCTCCACGACGACTTCCGCGATCTGCAGTTCCAGCACGTGAGCACCGAGTGGTTCGTCCGGAATGGTCTCCGTCACGGGCCGCCCTTCATCTTCGGTCATAACTAGAACAGGTTACAGAAAAGAGGTCCGGTATCGCTACCAGCTGCAGGAACACCCCGCTCGACACAAATCGGAACGTGTTCTAATCTCACACTAGGCTGGTTGGAAAACGGGCCCGAAGAACCTGTTCAATCCTGGGAGGCAATCTAGTGACGTCCATTCAACAGCGTGACGCGCAGTCGGTGTTGGCCGCCATCGACGACCTTCTTCCGCAACTGCGTGAGCGCGCCCAGGAGACCGAAGACCTGCGCAAGCTGCCCGACGCCAACGTCGCGGCGCTCGAGGAGGCCGGCTTCTTCCGGCTGCTGCAGCCCGAACAGTGGGGCGGCCTGCAGTGCGACCCGACCGTCTTCTACGAGGCGGTGCGACGGCTGGCCAGCGCCTGCGGTTCCACCGGCTGGGTCGCCGGAATCATCGGCGTGCACAACTGGCACCTGGCGCTGTTCGACCAGCAGGCCCAGGAAGACGTCTGGGGTGAGGACACGAACGTCCGGATCTCCTCGTCCTACGCGCCGATGGGCGCCGGTGTCGTCACCGAGACCGCCGACGGCTACATCGTCAACGGTTCGTGGAACTGGTCGTCGGGCTGCGACCACGCCACGTGGGCGTTCCTGGGTGGCCCGGTGATCAAGGACGGCAAGCCGGTGGACTTCGGCAGCTTCCTGATCCCGATCTCCGACTACCGCATCGACGACGTCTGGCACGTGGTGGGCCTGCGCGGTACCGGCAGCAACACCGTCGTGGTCAAGGACGCCTTCGTGCCGAGGCACCGCTTCTTGTCCTACCGGGCGATGAATGACGGCACCGCCGGCGGTTACCAGACCAACACCGCTCCGGTCTACAAGATGCCGTGGGGCACTGTCCATCCCACCACCATCTCGACGCCGATCATGGGGATGGCCTATGGCGCCTACGAGGCGCACGTCGAGCACCAGGGCAAGCGGGTGCGTGCGGCGTTCGCCGGGGAGAAGGCCAAGGACGACCCATTCGCCAAGGTTCGGATCGCCGAGGCCGCCAGCGACATCGACGCCGGCTGGCGTCAGCTGATCGGCAACGTCGGCGACGAGTACGCACTGTTGGCCGCCGGCAAGGAGATCCCGTTCGAGCTGCGGGCCCGGGCCCGGCGCGACCAGGTGCGTGCCACCGGCCGGGCCATCGCCTCCATCGACCGGCTCTTCGAAGCCGCCGGTGCCACCGCGCTGTCGAACGACGCTCCGGTACAGCGGTTCTGGCGTGACGCCCACGCCGGTCGGGTGCACGCGGCCAACGATCCGGAACGGGCCTACATGATCTTCGGCAACCACGAGTTCGGGTTGCCGCCCGGCGACACCATGGTCTGAGGTATCCAGGCATGACGATGATCAAGGCGCTGGGTTACATGCGCATTGAGTCCACCGACGTCGCCGCATGGCGTGAGTTCGGGCTCAAGGTGCTCGGCATGGTTGAGGGTCAGGGCACAGTCCCGGGCGCGCTCTATCTGCGGATGGATGACGTCGCAGCCCGCTTGGTGATTGTTCCCGGCGAGAGTGACCGGCTCTTGGTCTCCGGCTGGGAGGTGGCGGACGCTCCGGCGCTGGAGCAGCTGCGGCAGACGTTGGTGGCCGCCGGTGTCGAGTTCGAGGAGGGCACCAAGGACGAGCTCCTTGACCGCAAGGTCGAGGGCCTGATCCGCTTCCAGGATCCTGCGGGCAACACGCTTGAGGCGTTCTATGGAATCCAGTATCTGGGCCGTCGGTTCGTCAGCCCGTACGGCCACACCTTCGTCACGGCGGAACAGGGGCTGGGGCACGTGGTCCTCACCTGCGACGACGATGCCGCGGCGCAGGCGTTCTACCAGGATGTGCTGGGCTTCCGGTTGCGCGACTCGATGCGGCTGCCCCCGCAGATCGCGGGCCGCCCGGCCGACGGCGACCCGGTATGGCTGCGTTTCTACGGCTGCAACCCGCGTCACCACGCGCTGGCGTTCATGCCCATGCCCAACCCCACCGGAATCGTGCACCTGATGGTCGAGGTGGAGAACTCCGACGACGTCGGGCTGTGCCTGGACCGTGCCAACCGTAGGAATGTGAAGATGTCGGCCACTCTGGGCCGCCACATCAACGACAAGATGCTGTCCTTCTACATGAAGACGCCAGGTGGCTTCGACATGGAATTCGGTTGTGAAGGACTGGAAGTCGAGGACGACAGCTGGATCGCCCGCGAGAGCGTCGGGATCAGCCTGTGGGGCCACGACTTCAGCGTCGGCTTCAAGTAGGCTGCGCGACATGACCGCACCGCAGATCGACCCCCGAGCATTCCGAAATGTGTTGGGCCAGTTCTGCACAGGCATCACGATCATCACCACCGTGGACGACGGTGCGCCGGTGGGCTTTGCCTGTCAATCGTTCGCCGCGCTGTCGCTGGACCCGCCGCTGGTGCTGTTTTGCCCGACCAAGCAGTCGCGGTCCTGGCAGGCCATCGAGTCCAGCGGGAAGTTCTGCGTCAACATCCTCGCTGAGGAACAGAAAGACGTCTGCGCGCGCTTCGGTTCCCGCGAGCCGGACAAGTTCGCCGGCGTGGACTGGAATCCGTCCCCGTTGGGCTCGCCGATCCTGGGCGGGTCCCTGGCCCACATCGACTGCACGGTGGCCTCGGTGCACGACGGGGGCGACCACTTCGTGGTGTTCGGTGCGGTGCAGTCGCTTTCGGATGTCCCCGAGGTCAAGCCGCGGCCGCTGCTGTTCTACCGCGGCGACTACACCGGTATCGAGCCGGACAAGACCACTCCGGCGCACTGGCGTGACGACCTGGAGGCCTTTCTCACCGCCACCACCGACGACACCTGGCTGTAAATCGTCGCCCGGCCGATCCCCGAGCCGAGTCTGCGATTCACCCCAGATGCTCGACTATCATGCTGCGGGTGAGGCGACTTGGTTGGTCGGCGGCGGCGACTCTGGGCTACGCCGCAGTGATGCTGGTGCTGGAGCGCGGGATGCGCAAGACAGGTGGACCTGGCATCATCCCGTTTGAACTGGCCGGCAACGCCGAACGGGCACAGGAGATCCTGACCGCGTGGGGCGAGCAGGGCCGACACTGGGCACGTTGGTCGCTGTGGCTCGACTTCGGCTACATGCTGACCTACGGGACCCTGGCGCTGTTGCTCATCGAGCGTGTCCGTAGCCGACGTGGCGATCCGATCGCGTTGCGGCTGGTACCGATCTGTGCCGTGGCCGGTGACGCGGTCGAAGGCGTGGCACTGCTCAAGGTGCTCGACGGGGTGAACCTGGACAGAAATGCCCGGCACGCCCGGGCCGCGGCGCTGGCGAAGTTCGTCTTGCTGGCCGTCGGGCTGGTCTATACCGTAGTCGGCGGCGTGCGCCCGCGATCGTGAACCGTACCAGCAGTGTTGGTGCTGCGCGGTAGTCCGAGACGTGTCGTCGATTTAAGGCGTCTCGCGGTTGACCAGTCGGCGACGTCGTCGGGTGCCGGGCGGATTGCCGTTCTGGGCGTGAAGCGCTGCTTCCCGGGCGAGTTGGACGCGTGATGATAGGCCGAGCTTGGTGTAGATGTGGCCGAGGTGGGCGTCCACCGTTCGGCTCGAGACGGACAGTTTCGCGGCGATCTCCTTGCTGCGCAGCCCTTCGCAGACGAGCCCGACGACGTTGATCTCGGCCGGGGTTAGTGCGGCCCAACCGATTGACGGCCGATTGTGTCCGGCACGGGTTTGGTTTGAGCACTGCTGTGTATGGGCGATCGCGCCAGCAGTCGACAATGCCGCACCTGCGGCCCAGGATTTCTGGAAGTCCTTCTCCGGCATAACTTCCCGCAGCGTGTCGAGCGCGGTGCGGTAGTCGGCGTCGTAGATCCTGTAGCGGACCGTACCGGTGTGCTCCCGGATTGCCTCCGCTGAGCCGAACAGCAGGGCCGCTTCGCGGTGATCACCAGAATCAATGGCCAGCGTTGCCAGGCACTCGATCACCTCAGGAACCCCTAGGTAGGCTCCGGCTCTCGCGGCGGTAGCCAGTGCATCATGCGCATCTCGTTCGGCCTGCTGCACCTTGCCTTCGGCGATCGCCACCCGGGTGCGTATCTCCAGCAGCATTGTTCGGTGTGCGCCGGACGCCACCGCGAGGGCTTCGTCGGCCCAGCGGCGTGCCGCGGTAACATCGCCGGCCGCCAATGCAGTTCTGGCGATGGGATTGCCGATTATTGCCATGGTCTCGGGCAGTGCGTCCGCCGCGCGTGCCGCTTCGCTGGCGGCCAGGGCCGCCGGTACGTCTCCGGCGGCCAGTAATGTTTCCGCTAACGCCCCGAGGCTAATGCTCTGGTTGTAAGCGACAAGACCGGAAGCGGCCGCGAGGCTGCCCTCCGCCGCAGCGTGCGCGCCCGTGATATCGCCCTGGCGCGCAAGGGCTTCGGCCAGGATCAGTAGCCTCTTTGAGCTGAACCACGGGTCGTGATCCGCCTCGGGTTCGGTACCCGATTCCCGCGCATGTGCAACAGCATTCGCCAGATCCCCGCTGAGCATGTGTGCGTACCCGATGCAGATAAGGCATAGCCGCCGAACGGCCCAGTCGCCGAGCGCATCGGCAAGGTCTTGTCCTTGTTCGGCGGCCCGGTACACCATGGCCGCATCGCCGGCGACGAAGGCAGCGTAGGCCTGTAACGCATATATCCGGCTTAACCGAGAGTCGTCGTCCAGGTTCGGGGCCAGTTCGATTGCTTCGGCGAAGTGCGGCAGTGCGATCTCGGGGCAGAAACAGTAGATGGCACCGCAGGCGGTCAGCGCCCAGGCGAGCAATGCCGGGTCGCCGAGTTCGCGCGCGATCGCAACGGCTTGCTCGGCCTGGTCGATGCCGGCATAGTCCCCGTTCCAGGTCGCGATGATCGTCTTGTCGGCGAGTGCGCGCGCCCGGATCGCAGGTGTCGCCGCGATGCTGTCGGTGAGGATGGCGTCAAGCCAGGCCAGCCCCTCCTGGGTCCGGCTGTGAATCCACAGCGGCAGTAGCGACGACGCCAAGCGGGCGGCGAACTCGACGCCGCCGTGTGTGCGGCTCCAGGTGAACGCGGACCGAAGATTGCCGATCTCGATCTCGGCGTGCTGGATGCTCCACCGATGACCGGTGGCCACCCGGTTTTCGAACCGGGCGGTGTAGTGCTCGCGATGGCGGGTGCGCACCGTGGCGGTTTCGCCGGCCGCATCCAGTTTCTCCAGCGCGTAGTGGCGGACCGTTTCCAGCATCCGGTAGCGCGTGGTCTGCTCGGTGTTGTCGGCCACCACAAGCGATTTGTCCACCAGCCCGATGAGGTTGTTGATGATCTGGTGGCGTGGCAGGTCAGCGTCGCCGGAGACCGCGTGGGCGGCATCGAGGTCGAATCCGCCCAGAAACACTGCCAGCCGGCGAAATACAACCTGTTCAGGTTCGCTGAGCAAGTCGTGCGACCAATCCACTGAGGCGCGCAGGGTCTGGTGGCGGGCCACCGCCGTGCGCGCACCCCCGGCCAACAGATCAAGCCGTTCACGCAGGCCGGCGACGATCTCGGGCAGGGACCATGCCCGCACCCGGGTGGCGGCCAGCTCGATTGCCAGCGGCAGCCCGTCGAGATGGCGGCAGATCTCTGCCACGGGGACGGCGGCGGCGCCGGTGCCGACGAAATCGGGCCGGACCAGCCGGGCCCGCTGGATGAACAAGTCGACTGCCTCGTCAGCCAGTGACAGCGACGGCGTCGCCCAGGTCACCTCGCCGGCCACCCCAATCGGTTCTCGACTGGTGGTGACAATTGTCAACCGGGAACCGGTCTCTAGCAGTGTGGTGATCAGCGCCGCGCAACCGTCCAGCAGATGCTCACAGTTGTCCAACACCAACAGCAGCTGTCGGTCGGCGATGAAACGAATCAGTGTTGCGGCTGCGGAATAGCCGGGCTGATCGGGCAGGCCCAACGTGTGTGCCACTCGATCGGCCACCAGGTCTGGATCGGTGATCGGCGCCAGATCCACCCACCACGTATCGTCGGCGAACCCGCCCACCGACTCGTCGGCCAGCTGCTGGGCCAGCCGAGTTTTGCCGACCCCGCCGGGGCCGACCAACGTCACGAGCCGATGATCACAGACGAGTCGCCGCAGCTCTGTCAGTTCGGTCTGGCGTCCCACGAAACTGGTCAGCTGCGCCGGAAGCCGACCACCGCCTGCCGTGGATCGGCTCCGCGGCGGGGGAAGGGCGTTGACAGGGTTGCTCTGGCCCTGCACGGCCGCCGGTGACACCGGGGGCGCGTCGAATTCGCTTGGGTCCAGCACGACCTATCCGCCCCTCAGAGGCCATGGCCACTCGTCGACAGAGCGGGAAACCACGACGCAGTCGTTACGAACTTCCACCGATCCTGTCCGACGCTACCAGGGGATATTGCGAGTTTTTGCTGATGCCGCTGGAGGCCATCGCTTCTGCATGGCGCACACCTGCTGCCAGGCCGGGGTCGGCTTGTGGCGTGTCACGTCGTGAGATTCCCACTCGGGGTGTGCCAGCATCGCTGATGCTCGGCATGGGTGCGCAGGTACGCGCCAGGACCGTAGAACGCGTCGTAGAACTCGGTGTCCAGATGCTGGGCCTGCAGGTACATCAGTACGTGCACGGTCGGGACGGTGCCCGGCAACTTGCCGAAGGTGTCGTAGATGTAGGACGCCTCGCAGGTGACCAGGTCGGCGATGCCGTCGGGCGGCAATGCCGAACCGCGCACCGTCGCATTGTCGGTCCACGGGCCCGCTGTGTCGGGGTGCGACGGCCCGCCCGGACCGAACTTGCGGGCCACCAGCTTTCCGACCGCCTCGGCGACCGAAGTGACATGCGGCGGGCTCAGCGTCTCGAAATAGCCGGGCAATCCGGTGACATTCGGAAACGGCCACCGCGGGTCGGTATCGGCGACAAAACCCAGTCCGGGCGCGCGCGGGTCACCTGATCCGCCCAGTACGGACAGCCGGTCCAGGCCGTCGAAGATCCAGCCGCCCAAGCCCATTGCCTGCAGGCCGAGCGCCCCGTTGTGCGCCGCGATGGACAGCTCGGCGCTGGCCTCGGTCAGGGTGTACTGCTCGACGAACGACAGGGGTATCGGGTCGTCAGCGTGGGCCAGACCGGAAAACGCTTGTACGACTGGTATTTCGCGACCGTGGATGTCGTCGCGGATCGGATATCCGTTGGCCGCGAAGAACCACAGATTCTCCAGCAGGTGTTCGGCCAGGTCCGCCACATTGAACGCCAGCAGACTGCCCGGGTGATTGACGATCCAGGTGTTGTGGCCCTCCATGTAGGGCTCTTCCCGGGGCAGTTCCAGCCGGGAATCCGAAATCTGCACATAGGAGTCGGCGGTTTGGCCGATCCATTCCTCGATGGTGTCGAAGGCCCGCGCTTCGGTGTCGCGATTGGGCAGCAGGTAGCAGCCGGTGTCGTCGGTGAAGAACAACTGGCTGGTGTGAAAGCCCGCGGCCGAAGGCATGGCCCGCCCGGTGGCGCTGCCGGGATAGTTCGGCAGCGCCGGAGCGTACCCGGGGTGGTGTGCGATCCCGTCGTGCCAGCCGGTGACGCCGGACATCAGCGACAGCAGCAGGGCCCGCTCCACCTCCGACAACGGCTGCACCGGACGACGGCTGCGGTAGGCCAGCGCGCCGGCCGGAATGGCGCCGCCCACCGGAAACCGTCGCGATCGGCGTCCGGTGATGGCCGCGAACAGCCCGAAGCGGGCCGCCTGTGCCAGCGCGGCCCGCTCGTGCTCGGTGATGACCAGGGCCATTGCCCGGGCCTACTTGCTGACGGTCTCCAGCAGGGTGGCCAGCTGGGTGGGCGACACCGCGAGCCCGCACTGGCTCTTCAAGTCGGTCAACGGCTGAGCGATGCCCTGCAGGGTCGACAGCTGGTCCAGGTGGCCGATGAAGTAACCCTGCACCGTGGACTTGGCCTGGTCCGGGGGCATGCTGGCCGCGGAGGTCAGCACGCTGTCGGTCTCCGGGTGGTCGTGCAGGAAGCCGCCGGCCTGGCTCAGCACACCGCTGGCCGTGCTGGCCAGCCCCGCGGCCGTGCAGGAGTCGGGCGCAGCGTCGGCCGGCGAGGTGAGTCCGGCGGTCGCGGCAGCGGCGACGGCACCCAGGATGCCTACGGTCGCCGCGCCAAGCGCCAGCCGAGAAGTGGTGGTCGTGCGCATAGCAATGGTCCCTTCGATCAGGTATTTCCTGCTTGCGGCTAAACCTACCCGAGTTGCAGCCAGCCGCGGAGCCGGCGCAGTGCCTCCTCGATGTCGGCGGTCGGCCCGGCGAACGACAGACGCACGCAGGTGTTGCCGCGTTCGGTGTCGAAGTCGACGCCCGGGGCCAGCGCCAGACCGGTGTCGTCCAGCAGGCGGGCCCAGAACGTCAGGGAGTCGTCGGTGTGTGCTGCCACGTCGGCGTAGACATAGAACGCGCCGTCGGTGGGGGCGAGCCGGTCGATGCCCATGGCTCGCAGCCCGTCCAGCAGCAGGGCCCGGTTGGCGGCGTAGTGCCGCAGGTGGCCTTGCGCTTCGGCGATGGCCGCAGGGGTGAAGGCCGCGACCGCGGCGTGCTGGGCCAGCACCGGAGGGCAGATGGTGAAGTTGCCGGTCAGGCAGTCGACGGCGCGGCGTAGCGCAGGCGGTACCAGCAGCCAACCCAGCCGCCACCCGGTCATGGCGAAGTACTTCGAAAAGCTGTTGGCCACGACTGCGTTGCGCGATGTCTCCCAGGCGCAGCTGGTCTCTGGCGCGCCGTCATAGACCAGGCCGTGGTACACCTCATCGCTGATCAGCCGTACCCCAGCGTCATCGCACCAGGCGGCGATGGCGGCCAGCTCAGCTGGTTCGAGCACGGTGCCGGTCGGGTTGGCCGGGCTGGCGACGATCACCCCGGCCAAGGGGCCTTCGATCTCGGCCAACATCGCTGCGGTGGGCTGGAAACGGGTTTCGGGCCCGCACGCGATCTCGACGACTTCGCAGCCCAGAGCGGTCAGGATGTTGCGATAGCAGGGATAACCCGGGCTGGCGATTGCGACCCGGTCGCCGGCGTCGAAACACGCCAGGAACGCCAGCAGGAAACCCCCCGACGAACCCGTGGTGACGACCACATCGTCGGGCTCGACAGACAGCCCATAGCGATCGGCATACGAGGCGGCGATGGCTGAGCGCAGTTCCGGGGTGCCCAGCGCGACGGTATAGCCCAACTGGTTGGCTTGCAGAGCCCTCGCGGCAGCGGCGCGCACCGGTTCGGGGGCGCCGACGCTGGGCTGGCCGGCCGACAGGTTCACCAGATCGCCATGGGTGCGTTGGCGTTCGGCCGCGGCCAGCCAGACGTCCATGACGTGGAAGGGCGGGATGCCTGCGCGCAGAGACACGCGATCGGTCACGAGCCGTCCTCCGTCATGATGCGATGCATGAAGCGGGTGGAGTCGGGCATTGAGGCGAGCACGGTGCCGGAATGGTCCTGGTCGGGGTAGATGTGCAACTCGACATCCTGGTGATGATCGACGAGCTGCTGATACAGCGTCTGCGTGGATTGTGGCGGGACGTCGGTATCGAGCAGGCCGTGCCCCAGAAAGATCGGCCGGTCATATCCGTCCGTCGGGGTGCCCATGAAGGCATCGAGCGCCGGGCCGACGCCCTCCAGCGACGCGACCGGAGCGCTGAAGAGCTCGTCGATCCTGGTTCCCGCCACCTGCCGGTCCAATTCGGGCTTGCAGACGGTCTCGGCCCGGTCGGCCAGTTCACGGCCGCGCGGCGTCAGCACCGTGTCGACGGGAATGGCGGGCAGCCCTTCGCGCAACGCCGCGACGATGTAGGCCGTGTAGCTGATCGCGGCGGCAGGAACCGGTCGCGGAGGTAGATCGGGGCCGGCTTCCATGACGACTCGCTCCATGTTGGCCGGTGTTCCGGTGGCCACCACGCCCCGGTAGTCCAGGCCGGCGCCGGCGCCGAGCCGGGTGGCCCACCAGGCGCTGTTGATCGCCGCTCCGCCGCCCTGGGATTGGCCGACGATCGCCCACTTGGGCGACAGCGGCAGGTCCATCTGGTGGACGGCCCGTACGGAGTCGATCACCGCGTGTGCCTCGGTGACGCTGTTGAGATAGCTCATCAATCCCGGAGTGCCCAGACCGGCGTAATCGGTACCGACCACCACGTAGCCCTGATCCAGCCAATGTGACAGGTACTCGTTGTCGCGGGGGCTGCGTGGTCGGGCTGACGGGGTGCAGTCGTCGCCCAGGCCGACGGTGCCGTGCGCCCACGCAATCACCGGCCATCCTCCGGCCGGGGGTGCACCGTGCGGTACGAAGACCGCTGCCGTGCTCACCGCAGGTCGGTCATGTTGGTCCTGGGTGGCGTACAGGATCCGGAAGGCCGTGGCGGCGCCGGTCACCGACAGGGCCGGGTCCAGCGGGACCGCAGTGATCAGACTCCCTTCGGCGGGAATGGGGCCGGCGTAGTTGCGTGCGTCCAGTCCCGACCACTGCGGTGCCGGTTCCGCCGCAGCGGGCGCGGCAAACACCAGGGCGGCCAGCGCCACCGACAGCAACGCGGTGCGGCGAGGTGACGTCACCTGTTCAATCCGAGGAACGTGAATGCTTCGGCCACTTCGAAACTCGACGACGTCTCGCCGGCATAGACATTGCTGTCGTCGGAGCCAAGGTCCAGCTTGCGCACCGGGGCGCCGTCGCTGAAGTCGAGCTTGTTCAGGTCCACCCAGAACACATTGGGCGTCAGGGCCGACTCGAAGCAGTAGAGCTTGCGGGTGTGGTGCGCGACGGTACGCCACCGGGTGGAGGAGATGTTGGGCTCGTTCGGCGTGGAGATGCCGAACGGTACCGAGACGTTGCGTACGACACTGAGCACCGACGCGAGTGCGATCTTGAGGTCCTCGGACTTCGGTATCGCATTGACGTAGAACGAGGCCCGCGCGAAGCGATCCGCGGCCCGGTTGGTTCCCGGCAACATGACAGTGCCGCCCAGCTGCTCCCAGTAGGAGTTCACCGCAAGCTGTTGTTCGAATATCGGCGAGTTCGTCATCACCTGGTACTCGCGGCCGTGGTGGATGACCTGTTTGCCGTCAACGTATTCCACGATGGCGCTGTCGCCTGTCGCATCCGACAGTGACAGATGCAGCGTGGCCAGGCGGTCTTCACCGGGCACGCCGTCGGTGACCACCTCGAATGGCTCGGCACTTAAGGCCTCGACGGCTTCGGCCACGGTGGCGAAGTTATCCAGGACATACTGGGCCCAGATGGAGATGCACAGTCCGGGGCGGCTGCCGTCGTAGGGCGGGTACACCGATTCGGCCAGCCAGAGCAGGTTTGCCGACAATCCGGCTTCATTCAGTCCGTCGGTGGTGCAGATGTTGTAGCCGGTGGCCACCACACTGCCGTATTTCGCAGTCCATTCGATCGAGTTGGCGCCGGCCCGGCCGTCGCGTTTCACGCCGCGCGGCATCGACCACAGGTCGGTCGCCAAATCCAGCTTCCAGTCCATCGATCGACCGGTGACGATGTTGCCGTTGGGTCCGAGGTAAACCAGGCGAGTACACATGCCGCTACCGTACGGGCCTTCAGATCACCTCGGCCTGCAACCGGCGAAGATGGTGTGCCGGCTGGCCGAAGAGCTGCGAACTTCCGTGCGCGCGTTTGAAGTACAGCTGGATGTCGCTTTCCCAGGTGATCGCGATGCCGCCGTGCAGCTGGACCGCTTCGCCGGCCACCTTGGTGAACGCCTCGCTGGCGACCACGCGTGCCAGTGCCGCCGACGTCGCCGACGGCTCGGCGATCGCGTCATCGACCACGGCACGAGCTGCCGACACCGCCACGTACAAGTCGGCCATCCGGTGCTTGAGCGCTTGGAAGCTGCCGATCGGCCGGCCGAACTGAACCCGGCTCTTGGTGTACTCGACGGTCAGATCCAGGCAGCGGGCGGCCGCACCGATCTGTTCGGCGGCCAGCAGGATCGCCGCGTAGTCCGCGATGCCCGGGTCATCCCCGAGGGGTGCGGTCGCTGTGGCACTGATCCGGCCCAGACGGCGGGTGGGGTCCATGGTGGTCACCGGCTCGGTGCTGAATTCAGTCCAACGATGCAGCTGACCGTCCTGGGCGGCCACGGCGATGTCGGCGATGTCGCCGTTGACCGCGTAGCCGTCGTCGAAGACGACCGCGCCGATGGCGCCACCCTCGGCGAGCTGCTCCAGCGCCTCGGCGTCGGGTTCGGGGACGGCCAGCAGCGCCAACTCGGCCAGGATGGTGCCCAGCAGCGGTGTGGGCACCAATGCCTTCCCCAGCTCCTCGAGAACCACTGCGGCATCGCCCAGTTCGCCGCCGGCGCCGCCGAGCTCCTCAGGGACTACCAGGGCAGCGGCGCCCACCTGCTCGCACAGCAGTTGCCACAGCGCCGGGTCGTAGCCGAGGTCGGATTCCATGGCCGAACGAACCGCTTCGGGCGTGGCATGTTTGTCGACCAGCGCCGCCACGGTCTGGCGCAGCAGGTCGCGTTCGTCGTTACGGGCCGCCATTTCAGATCGCCTCCAACACTCGCCGCCGGTGTGCGGTCGGGTCGCCCCACGCGGGTCGCAGGGCCTGCACGCGTAGCAGCCACAGCGACAGGTCGCATTCGCTGGTGAAGCCGATGGCGCCGTGGGTCTGCAGTGCCGAATGCGCGGCCAGCAGAGCGGCGTCGGATGCGGCCACCTTGGCGGCGCTGACGTCGCGGGAGGCCTCGGGGCTGTCCTGTGATACTGAGATCGCCGCCCCGTACACCAACGGGCGGGCCAGCTCAAGCGCGATGTGCACGTCGGCCAGCTTGTGCTTGATGGCCTGGTAGCCGCCGATCACCCGACCGAACTGGGTGCGCTGCTTGGCGTAGTCCACGGCGATGTTCAACATCGCCTGACCAGCCCCGACCAGCTGTGCGGCGGTGGACAGGGCGCCCATCTCATAGGCGCGGCCGGTCTCGGAGTCCCAGCTTGCCCCGGTTGCGGCGACATCGAAGATTCCGCGGCTGGGGTCCACTGAGGCGTGACGGGTGCCGGCCTGTGCGATCGACGCTGTCCCGTTCTCGGCGAGCAGGACCAGGTCGGCGTGGTCAGCGTCGACCGCGCGTGGGGTGTGCGGCGGAAGTGCCACGGTGGCGATCAGCTCGCCGGCGGCCAGTCCGGCCAGCTGAGAGCCGCCATCGGGTGACCCGGCCAGCAGGATCGGCGCCACCGCAATGGATTCCACTACCGGCCCCGGGACACACCAGCGACCCAGTGCTTCGATGGCCAGCACTACGTCGACGGGGTCGGCGCCGATACCGTCGAACTCTTCGGGCACCGCCAGCGCGGTCACACCGAGCTCGGTCAGTTGGTTCCACACCCGACGGCCCGGCTCTGCGTCACCCTGGGACCAGGCCCGCACCGCGCCAGGCACGTCGGCGGCGCCCAGCGCGGCGTCGATGCTGGCCGCGAAGTCGCGCTGATCTTGGTCTAGATCGAATCTCATTTCTTCTCCCGGGGCAGGCCCAGCAGCCGCTCGGCGATGATATTGCGCTGAATCTCGTTGGTGCCGGCGTAGATCGGCCCGCCGAGAGAGAACAGGTAGCCGTGAGACCAGGCGTCGGCGAGCTCGCCGTCGGCGCCGCGGAGGTCCAAGCCGGTCTGGTGCAGGGCGACGTCGAGCTCGGACCAGAACACCTTGGTCACCGAGGATTCCGCGCCCAGCTCACCCCCGGCCGCCAGCCGGGTCACCGTTCCGAACGTCTGTAACCGGTAGGCCTGAGCCTTGATCCAGGCGTCGGCCACCCGGTCGGTGTATACCGGATCGCTGCCGCGTTCCTTCCACATGGCGGCCAGCTTCTCCGCGCCCACCAGGAATCGGGCAGGGCTGCGAAGGCTCATGCCACGCTCGTTGCTCGACGTGCTCATCGCGGCGCGCCAGCCCTCGTTCGGCACGCCGATCACGTCGTTGTCCGGCACGAAGACGTCGTCGAGGAAGATCTCGCCGAAGCCCGTCTCGCCGCCGAGCTGCTCGATGGCGCGCACGGTGATTCCGTCGGCCTTCAGGTCGAACATGAAGTAGGTCAGGCCGTTGTGGCGCTGCGCCTGTGGGTCGGAGCGGAACAGTCCGAAGCCCCGCTCGCCGAATGGGGCGCGCGAACTCCAGATCTTCTGCCCGTTGAGTTTCCAACCGCCCTCGACCTTGGTCGCGGTCGAGCGCAGCGACGCCAGGTCACTGCCGGACTCCGGCTCCGACCATGCCTGCGCCCAGATCTCCTCGCCGGAGGCCATTTTCGGCAGGATGCGGTCCAGCTGCTCCTGCGTGCCGTGCGCGAAGAGTGTCGGCGCCAGCATCGAGGTGCCGTTGGCGCTGGCGCGCCCGGGTGCACCGGAGCGGAAGTACTCCTCCTCGTACACCACCCACTGCAGCATGCTGGCGTCGCGCCCGCCGTACTTCTTCGGCCAGGCGATCACCGACAGGCCGGCGTCGAAAAGCACCTTGTCCCACTGGCGGTGCTGTTCGAAACCTGCGGCGGTGTCGTAGGACAAGAGAGGGAACTTGTCGGAGTTCGCGGCCAGGAAGTCGCGGACCTCCATCCGGAACTCGTCGACCTCTGCGTCAATATTCAGGTCCATCTAGGCCCACTCTCTCAATTCATGCTTGACCACCTTGCCGCCGGGATTGCGCGGTAGGGAGTCTGTGAAGGTCACCGAGCGCGGTGCCTTGAAGTTCGCGAGATGTTCACGGGCGTAAGCGATCACCGTCTGCTCATCGAGCGCCTCCGCGCCGGCCCGTCGCACGACGAACGCCCGGCCCACTTCGCCCAGCCGTTCGTCGGGCACACCGATCACCGCCACGTCGGCCACTCCGTCGAGGCGGGCCAGGGCCTGTTCGATCTCGGCGGGATAGACGTTGAAGCCGCCGCAGATATACATGTCTTTGAGCCGGTCGGTGATGCGCAGGTTTCCGGCCGCGTCCACTGTCCCGATGTCGCCGGTATGCAGCCAGCCGTCTGCGTCGACGGCCGCGGCGGTGGCCTCGGGGTCGTCGAGATATCCGAGCATGATGTTGGCGCTGCGTAGCAGAACTTCGCCGGAATCCGTTTCGCCGCCGGTGCTTTCCAATCGCAGCTCAAAGTCGCCGATGGGGCGACCGCAGGTGGTGGCGACGGTCACGGCGTCGTCATCGGCGCGGCACATGGTGCCGAACCCACCGGACTCGGTCAGGCCGTAGGCGGTGAGGACGATATCGATGTCCAGTTCGGTCTGCATCCGCTCGATGAGCACTACCGGCACGGTGGCCGCTCCGGTCACTGCGAAGCGCAGCGAACTCAGGTCGTATCGGTCGCGGTCGGGGTGATCCAGCAAGGTCTGATAAATGGTCGGCGGGCCAGGCAACACGGTGATCCGGTGGGATTCGATGGCGCGCAGCGCGGCGGCCGCGTCGAAGGTCACCTGGGGGATCAAGGTGGCCCCGGTCTGCAGACAGGCCAAGATGCCGGCCTTGTAGCCGAAGTTGTGGAAAAACGGATTGATGCACAGGTAGCGGTCCTGCGCGGTCATCTCACCGCATGCCGCCCAGGCCGCCGGGCCGGCCAGCGACTGCCGATGGGCGCAGAGCACGCCCTTGCTGCGCCCGGTGGTGCCGGAGGTGAACAGGATGTCCGACAGATCGTCTGGGCTTACCGCGGTGGCGCGGGCGTCGACATCGGTGTCGGGCACGGACGCCCCTGCGGCTATGAACTCGTCCCACGATGCCGCCGCACCCGCGTCGTCGTCTTGGACGGGCACCCGGACGACGTGCTGCAGGTCGGGGAGTTGGCCGCGGTCGAGCTCGGTGAGCCTGTCGGCCTTGAGGAATCGGCCCATGCCGACCAGGACCTTGGCATTGCTGCGGGCCATGATGTCGGTGGCCTCGGCCGCCGTGTAGCGGGTGTTCAGCGGCACCAGCACGCCGCCGGCGTAGTGCGTCCCCAAGCACGTGATGACCCAGTGCCAGGTGTTGGGCGACCACAGGGCGACACGGTCGCCGGGCGCCACGCCGAGGGCGATCAAGGCGGCGGCGGCCCGCCGGACCTCGTCACGCAGCTCTGCGTAGGTGAAGCGTCGGTCCTCGGTGACCAGGGCGTCGTGGTCGGGGAGGGTGCTCGCGATGTGGTCCAGGGCCGCAGGTGTGGTCTGCGGTTCTGTGCTCATGGGCGCCACTCCTCCTCATCGCTCCGCTCTGCATCGTCGCCGGCGCAACTCATAGGCGCTGCTCCTCCCCGTCGCTGAACTCGGCGTGGCCGCCAGCGCGGGCTTCCCTGGGCTCGACGGCTCGTAGCCGAGCAAGTGCTTGGTAGGTTAGCCTACAGGGGTGCAAGCAGTCGAGGAGTTCCGGGCCGAGGTCCGTGCATGGCTGGCCGACAACCTGGTCGGGGAGTTCGCCGAGCTCAAGGGCCTCGGCGGCCCAGGGCGCGAGCATGAGGCGTTCGAGGAGCGGATGGCGTGGAACCGCCATCTTGCCGACGCCGGACTGACCTGCCTGGGCTGGCCGGTGGAACACGGCGGCCGTGGCCTGTCGGTGGCGCACCGGGTGGCGTTCTACGAGGAATACGCCCGCGCCGACGCTCCCGACAAGGTCAACCACTTGGGCGAAGAGCTGCTGGGACCGACGCTGATTGCGTTCGGCACGCCCGAGCAGCAACAGCGCTTCCTGCCGGGCATCCGCAATGTGACCGAGCTGTGGTGCCAGGGCTACTCGGAGCCGGGCGCCGGAAGCGACCTGGCCAATGTGGCCACCACCGCGGTACTCGACGGCGATGCGTGGGTGATTAACGGCCAGAAGGTCTGGACCTCGCTGGCGCACCTGTCGCAGTGGTGCTTCGTGGTGGCCCGCACCGAGAAGGGCTCCAAGCGGCACAACGGACTGTCTTACCTGTTGGTGCCGCTGGACCAGCCCGGCGTCGAGATCCGGCCGATCGTGCAGCTCACCGGCACGTCGGAGTTCAACGAGGTGTTCTTCGACGATGCCCGCACCGACGCCGACCTGGTGGTCGGTGAACCGGGTGACGGCTGGAAGGTCGCGATGGGCACGCTCACCTTCGAGCGTGGCGTGTCCACCCTGGGGCAGCAGATCCGTTACGCCCGTGAACTGTCCGCGCTCGCCGAACTCGCACATCGCAACGGGGCCGCCGAAGATCCGCTGATTCGCGAGCGGCTGACCCGGTCCTGGGTGGGCCTGCGGTCGATGCGGTCTTACGCCATGGCCACCATGGACGTCGAGCAGCCGGGCCAGGACAACGTGTCGAAGTTGTTGTGGGCCAACTGGCACCGTGATCTCGGTGAGCTGGCCATGGACGTGATCGGCCGCGACTCGATGGTGCTGCGCGACGGCGAGTTCGACGAATGGCAGCGGCTCTACCTGTTCTCCCGCAGCGACACCATCTACGGCGGGTCGAACGAGATTCAGCGCAACATCATTGCCGAGCGGGTTCTCGGCCTACCCCGGGAGGCAAAGGGATGAGCTCGACGTCCAAGGATCTGTCCAAGGCGCCGGACGAGGTCGCCGGGCACGGCCTGCTGAAAGGCAAGACGGTCCTGGTGACCGCCGCCGCCGGCACCGGGATCGGCTCCACCACCGCGCGGCGTGCGCTGCTCGAAGGCGCCGACGTGGTGGTCTCCGACTTCCACGAACGCCGGCTCGGCGAGACCCGCGACGAACTGGCCGGCCTCGGGCTGGGCCGCGTCGAGGCCGTGGTCTGCGACGTCACCTCCACCGCCGCGGTCGACGCGCTGTTCGACGAGGCCGTGGCGAAGATGGGCCGGCTCGACGTGCTGGTCAACAACGCCGGACTCGGCGGGCAGACTCCGGTCATCGACATGACGGACGACGAATGGGACCGCGTGCTGAACGTGACGCTCACCTCGGTGATGCGCGCGACGCGGGCGGCGCTGCGCTACTTCCGGGAAGCCCCGCACGGCGGGGTGATCGTCAACAATGCCAGCGTGTTGGGTTGGCGTGCACAGCATTCCCAGTCGCACTACGCAGCGGCCAAGGCCGGCGTGATGGCCCTCACCCGCTGCAGCGCAATCGAGGCGGTGGAGTATGGGGTGCGGATCAACGCCGTCTCACCCTCCATTGCCCGGCACAAGTTCCTGGAGAAGACCAGCTCGGCCGAGCTGCTGGATCGCCTCGCCGACGGCGAAGCATTCGGCAGGGCCGCCGAGCCGTGGGAGATCGCCACCACCATCGCGTTCCTGGCCAGCGACTACTCCAGTTACCTGACCGGCGAGATCATCTCGGTTTCCAGCCAGCGGGCCTGATGCCATGACGCGCCGTGACGAACTCCTGAGCCTGGCTGCGGCGATGATCGCCGAGCGTGGCCTGCGGGCCACGACCGTGCGTGACATCGCCGACGCCGCCGGGATCCTGTCCGGCAGTCTGTATCACCACTTCTCCTCCAAGGAGGAGATGGTCGACGAAGTCCTGCGCGACTTCCTGGACTGGCTGTTCACCCGCTACCAGCAGATCATCGATCATGAAACCGATCCGCTGGCGCGTCTTAAGGGACTATTCCTGGCCTCGTTCGACGCGATCGAGCATCGGCACGCCCAAGTGGTGATCTACCAGGACGAAGCCAAGCGGCTGTCGTCTCTCGAGCGGTTCTCCTACCTGGACGAACGCAACCGGCAGCAACGCAAGATGTGGCTCGATGTACTGCAGCAGGGCATCGAGGCGGGATGTTTCCAGCCCGACCTCGACGTTGACCTGGTGTACCGCTTTATCCGCGACACCACCTGGGTATCGGTGCGTTGGTACCAGCCAGGTGGCCCCTTGACGGCCGAAGAAGTCGGCAGGCAGTACCTGGCCATCGTGCTGGGTGGAATTACCAAAGAAGGAGTCTGAAATGGCCGCTCAAGTATCTGAGGCGTATGTCATCGATGCCGTTCGCACCGCTGTCGGCAAGCGCAACGGTTCGCTGGCCGCCTATCACCCGATCGACTTGGGTGCGTTGGCTTTTCGTGGACTTCTGGACCGCGTCGGTGTCGACCCTGCTGCCGTCGATGACGTGATCACCGGCTGCGTTGACGCCGTGGGTGGCCAGGCCGGAAACATCGGCCGGCTGGCGTGGCTGGCGGCCGGCTACCCCGAAGGGGTGCCCGGGGTCACCGTCGACCGGCAGTGCGGTTCGTCTCAGCAGGCGATCTCATTCGGCGCGCAGGCGATCATGTCGCGTACTGCGGACCTGATCGTGGCCGGCGGCGTGCAGAACATGAGCTGGATCCCGATCTCGTCGGCGATGGTCGTCGGCCAGCAGTTCGGGTTCACTTCGCCCACCAACGAGTCGAAGAAGTGGGTGGAGCGTTACGGCAACGAAGAGGTCTCCCAGTTCCGCGGCGCTGAGATGATCGCGGAGCGTTGGGACATCACTCGTGAGGACATGGAGCGTTTCGCTCTGCAGAGCCACGAGCGGGCGTTCGCCGCGATCGCCGAAGGACGCTTCGACAACGAGATCATCGACGTTGACGGATTCCGGGTCGACGAGTGCCCGCGTGAGTCCACCCTGGAGAAGATGGCCGGCCTCAAGACGCTGGTCGAGGGCGGCCGCCTCACCGCCGCGGTCTCCAGCCAGATCTGTGACGGGTCGGCGGCGGTGCTGCTGGCCTCCGAAAGCGCAGTGCAGGCGCACGGGCTCAAGCCCCGCGCCCGCATCCACCACATCAGCGCCCGCGGTGATGACCCGGTGATCATGCTGACCGGTCCGATTCCGGCCACCCGCTACGCGTTGGAGAAGACCGGTTTAAGCATCGACGACATCGACGTCGTGGAGATCAACGAGGCGTTTGCTTCGGTGGTACAGGCCTGGATGAAGGAATTCCCGATCGACCCGGCGAAGGTCAACCCCAACGGTGGAGCGATCGCGCTGGGGCACCCGCTGGGGGCGACTGGGGCGAAACTGTTCACCACCATGCTCAATGAGTTGGAGCGCACCGGTGGTCGCTACGGTTTGCAGACCATGTGCGAGGGCGGCGGCACGGCTAACGTCACGATCATCGAGCGCCTCGAGGGCTAAAATCGGGCTTTATGGAAAGACCGATTCCGACGGCACCGGGGGGACGCCGGATTCGTGGGCTCGACGCTGAACAGCGACGAGCCCAACGTCGTGAGCAACTCCTCACCGCCGCATTCGAATTGTTTGCCCGCGACGGCTACGTCAACACCTCGATCGAGCAGATCTGCCAGACCGCATACGTGGGCAACAAGGCCTTCTACGAGGTCTTCGACAGCAAAGAGGACTGCTACCTCGCGTTGATGAAAGAACTCGGTGCACGTATAGCGACGAGGGTCATGGAGGAGTTGCAGTACGTCGTTGCCGGGGAGGGTGACGAGGCCACGGTGCGCCGCGTTCTCGCTGTGCTCGCCCACGAGCTGGTTGTCGATCCCCGGCTGGTGGTTGTGACGTTCCGGGAATGCACGGGGATCTCTCCGCGGGTGGAGGCCCGGCGCCGGGCGGACCGGCGCTGGGCGGCAGCCACGTTGGAGGCGTTCTGGAGTCGTCGGGCTCAACCGGGCGAGAACATCGACTACCGCGCGGTGACCATTGCCACCGTCGGGGGACTTTTCGAGATCATCGCCGACTTTCTGGACGTGGTCGACCCGCCGTGTTCGGTGGACGATCTCGCCCACGACCTCAGCTCCTTCGTGCTCACGGTCGGCCGGGGTATTCAGCGTCCCGCGCGCAGTGCCTGAGCACGCCGGTAGCGAGCTCAGCGCAGCAGCCCGGCGATGATGTCATCAACCGTTCGTTGTGCCAGTGCATCAAGATCGGAGCGTGGGGCGCCGTGCAGCGGCCCGCGCAACGCCAGCTCGGCGAAGCCGTGCACTGCCGACCAGCAGGGCCACTCTGCGCCGGCTCGCCGGCTGGGCTGCAGCACACCGGCATCCGTCATCGCGTCGAGCGCGTCCACCAGCGCTTGAAACGGTGGGGGGACACCGCCGTCGACCGCGACGACCCCGGCTCCAAAGAAGGCCACGGTGAACCACCCGGGCTCGTCCAGCGCGAACCCGATATAGCCGAGGCCTACCGCGCGCAACTGGTTGCGAGCGCGCGTCTGCGCTGAGCCGCGTCGGGCCAACGGCGTCACCATGCGTGCGGCCATGCGGTCGCCGATCGCGATCGCGACCGCTCTCAACAGCGCTTCACGGTCGGCGAAGTGACGGTATGCCGCATTGGGGGAGACCCCGACGCGCCGAGTCGCCTCTCGGACAGTCAGGGCTTCCGGTCCGCCGATCCGGGTCAACTGCAGGCCGGCGTCGATCAGCGCCGCGCACAGGTCGCCGTGGTGATACCCGGTCTTTGTCGTCACCTCTTGACAGTCCCCTCGGTTCCAAGTGTACGGTGTGAACATAGCCAATGTGGACGCCGTGCACATAACAATGGGGGTTTCGTGATGACGGGCTTCAAGGCGCCGGAGGTGGTGGATCACCAAACCTGGCAGCGGGAGATCGACGCCCTACGCGACAGGGAGAAGGCGGCTACCCGCGAACTCGACGCGATCGCGGCGCAGCGTCGGCGGCTGCCGATGGTCGCCATGGATCGCTATGTGCTCGAAGGCGAGCGCGGACCCGTCTGCCTCGCGGAGGTGTTCGACGGAAAGAGTCAACTGATCGTCTACCACCACATGTGGTCACCGGGTCAGGAATGGCAGTGCCCGGGGTGCACGGGCTTCACCGCACAGTTCACCCGGCTCGAATTCCTGTCCGCATACGACGCACGGTTCGTCATCGTCACGCAGGGGCCCATCGATGAGGCGCTCGCATACAAGGAGCGAGTGGGCAATCAGATGGACTGGTACAGCACCGCCAACAGCCCGTTCGGCGCCGACGTCGGCGTGCCGCCGGGCGGACCCTTCGCGGTGAATGTCTTTCTGCGCCAGGGCCATGACGTCTACCGAACCTGGTATACCCAACACCGAGGAGTCGAGCAGCTCAGTCACACGTTCCCGTTGATCGACGTGTTGCCTTATGGCCGGCAGGAACAGTGGCAGGACTCACCTGACGGATGGCCCCAAGGTCCCACCTATGGTCGCTGGGCCAGCTCGCCGGAGATCGCCCGGCTGTATTCCGGCAATTCCTGATTTCGCCAACCCTTTCCCTAACTCAGAAGGAGCATGATGGGCACCGTCAAGACCGGTCTCAAGGACATCAACCTCGTGTGCGTTCCCACCCTCGAGCAGGCGAAGGCGGTGGCTTTCTATGAGTCGCTGGGCTTCGAGAAGCGCACCGACATCGATATGGGCGACGGCTACCGGTGGATCGAGGTCTATCCGCCGAACGGCACCACCGGCATCGCGCTGGCACCGCCGGAGAGTGGGTCGGTCGAACCTACCGTCACCGGTATCACGCTGACCACCGACGACATCGACGCCACGCATGCCGCTCTGAAAGAGCTCGGTGTCGACGTGGACGACCAGGTTGCCCGGATGGGAGATCCGGTTCCTCCGTTGCTGTGGTTCCGCGACCCCACTGGTCACACCCTGATGGTGGCGGAGGCCTAAGGTCCGACCATTCCGCGAGCCGGAATCTCACGACGCCGCGACGGCGTGTCGCGTCGTGAGATTCCGGCTCGAGCGCTGTGGATGTGCGTGGGCGCGAAGCGGCGCCCGGTACCACGCTAGGCGAGTGGACGAACTGGACTGGCCGTTTCTCGGTGTGGAGGCTTTGGCCGCCAAGGCGATTCCCGAGCGTTTGATGCGCACCCTCTATGAGCCGGTCTATCCAGGTGTCTATGTGCCGTGGGGGATGGTGCCAACCGCGCGACAGCGAGCGATCGCCGCGTGGCTGTGGTCGCGGCGGCGGGCGGTGGTGGCGGGTAACTCCGCCGCGGCGCTGCTGGGCGCGAAGTGGGTGAGCCCCGAGCTCGACGCTGAGCTGGTGTACGGCAATCACAAGTCGCCGCCAAAGCTCATTGTGCACGAGGACATTCTGAAGTCACAGGAGCTGACGATGTCGGACGGGATGCGGGTCACGACCCCTGCCCGAACTGCCTTCGATATCGGCCGGCGGACTCGGTCGAGGCTATTGGCGGTTCAGCGCCTTGACGCGCTGTCCAACGCGACCGGCGTTTCCGTTGACGAAGTCGAAGCTGTCATCGCTGCTCGCCGGGGCGCGCGTGGGCTCAACCGGCTGCGGCAGTTCTTGCCGCTGGTGGATCCCGGTGCGGAATCGCCCCAAGAGACCCGCACCCGGTTGGCGCTGATCGACGCGGGGTTGCCGTGTCCGGAGACCCAGATCGTGGTTCTCGACGGTTACGGCGGGTTCGTGGGCCGGATCGACATGGGATATCGGGAATTTAACGTCGGTATCGAGTACGACGGCGCGCAACACTGGACCGACCCGGTCCAGCGGCAGGGTGATATTGACCGCCAAGCTGCGCTGGCCGAGCACGGGTGGCTGATCGTTCGGGTCAGCGCAGAGATGCTGCGCTACCGGGAGGCGACGATGATCGGCCGGGTACTTGACGCCATGCGTGCCGCTGGGTGGACCGCGAGCCGGAATCTCACGACGCCGAGACGGTGTGTCGCGTCGTGAGATTCCGGCTCGGCCTCAGGACTGGATGAACTGGTTGGCCGACTGCAGGTGCTCGGCCGCTTCGTCGACAATCGAGGTGATCAGCTCCGCGCACGACGGCAGGCTGTCGAGGATGCCGGCGACCTGCCCCGATGCCAGTACGCCTGCTTCGGTGTTGCCTTCCACCAGTCCGGCTTTGAGCAGCATCGGAGTGTTCGCGGCCATGAGCACCTGCGACCAGGTCAGTTCTTTGCCGTGCCGCATGGCCAGTCCATCTTTGACCATGGTCGGCCAGCTCATCTGCGACATCTTCTTGAACTTCGCCGCGTTGCGGATAGCGGCGCTGAAACCGCGTGCCCGCGAGCCGCTTTCGAGTTTCTCAACCAGTTCAGTGCGCAGCACCCGGTGTGGCATGCCGTCTACCCGGGTGGATACCACGGTGCCGCTCAGGTCGGCGGCCAGGTAGCGCTGCTTGACCGAGTCCGGAACGGTGGAGTCGCTGGTCAACAGGAATCGGGTTCCCATCGCCACACCCGTGGCACCGTAGGACAGCGCGGCTGCCAGGCCGCGCCCGTCGAAGAAGCCGCCGGCGGCGATCACCTGCACGCCGGTGCCGGCGACCGCGTCGAGCACCGACGGCAGCAGCAGCGTGGTGGCGACCGGGCCGGTGTGCCCGCCGCCTTCGCCGCCCTGCACGATCACCGCGTCGGCGCCCCAGGACGCCACCTTCTTGGCGTGCTTGGCCGCGCCCACTGACGGGATCACCACGGAGCCGGCCTCTTTGAGCTTGGCGATCAGTTCGGCCTTGGGTGCCAGTGCGAACGACGCCACCTTGACGCCCTCGCGGATCATCAGGTCCACCCGGTCGCCGGCGTCGGCGCCATCCGCGCGGATGTTGACGCCGAAGGGCTTGTCGGTCGCCGACTTCACCTTGGCTATTGCGGTGGCCAGCTCATCGATGGTCATGGTCGCCGAGGCCAGGATGCCCAAGCCGCCCGCGTTGGCGGTGGCCGATACCAGTCGGGCGCCGGCCACCCAGCCCATGCCGGTCTGCACCACCGGGTGTTCGATACCGACCAGTTCGGTCAGCGGGGTCTTCAGGCGACTCATGCTTTGACTTCTTTGTCCCGCAGCGACTTCGGGTCGATGACCTCGCGGATCAGCCGCAGCTCCTCGACCTCGGGCAACCGGGTCGTCGCAGCGTCGGCCAGGCCGTGCACCTCGAACGAGGTGTTCTCGGTGACCTCATCGGCGGTGACGCCGGGGTGCAGTGAGACCGCACGCATCTGGTGGTCCGGACCGCTGAAGTCGAACACCCCGAGGTTGCTCACCACGCCGCCGAGGTTGAAGAACCGGAACGCCGGGTTGGCCGGGTCGACCTTGTCGTAGCCGATGCCCGAGACGATGTCCACGGACTCGCAGAACACCCGCGACGAGTGCGCGCCCACCCAGTAGCTGGTGGTGTGGTTGATGGTGTTGCCCGGCGCTCCACGCACGCCGAACATCTGCCGGGTGGGCTGCTGAAGCGAACCGAACGCCGACAGGTTCTGGTTGCCGTAGCGGTCGATCTGGTTGGCGCCCATGATCACATGGCGCCGGCCCCACGACAGGGTCTCGAAGACTCGGTTGAACGGCATCCAGCCTTCCAGCGGCCCGACCTTGCCGATCGCCGGGGTGTCGGCCAGGATGCGGGCCTCCCCGTCGGTGAGCACCAGGTCGGGGGAGAAGGTGAGGCGGGCCAGCCGGGCGCCGACCGAGGGCACCGTGGCCATCGGGGAGGCCATGATTTCGCCGGCGTCGCGGAACAGCTCAGCGCAGGCGACGGCGCAGATCTCGGCGCGAGTGGGTGAGTCGGTCATGCTTATGCCTCCGCTCCGAATGCCTTGACCGCAGCTTGGTAGTCGTCTTCGCTGCCGGACAGGTAGGTGGCCTTGAACTCCGCCCAGGTCTCCTCGGACTTGGCGGCTTCGGCGTAGTGCCGCTGGAACTTCTCGTCGCGGCCGTAGTCGGCTGCACCGATGGTGAAGTGGGCGCCACCGGGGGCTTCCACCACGTGATCCACCATCATCCGGTTGATCACCTGGGTCTGCGGCGACGTGGTGGCGATGAGCTCTTCGGTGGGCACGATCTTCTCCACCGACAGGAACCGGCGCTGTGCCGACATCAAGAACAGGTCGTCGAAGTACGGGTCGATCCCGGTGTAGGCGGCGTTGCCGCGCTGATCGCCGATGTTCATGTGCACGAAGGCCGCGTCGAGGTTCAGGGCCGGCATCGCGACCAGCGTCTCGTGTCCACCCCCTTCTGCAGCCGAGACGGGGTACGGGGAGGTGACCGTCTTGAGCTCACCTTCCCAGAAGTCGATCACCGAGCTGCCCAGGCCGGCGCGGATCGGCAGGAACGGCAGTCGCTGGGCGGCGGCCTGCAACCCGCAGCGCAGCATGCCCTCGTCCATCTCACGGGCTTCGATCGCACCGGTGGTGCGGGCCTTCGAGAACCACGGGTCGTAGAACGGGGGAGAGTCCAGGGAGACGAAGCCGTAGTAGGCCCGGCGCACCTTGCCCGCTGAGCACAGCAGGCCCAGGTCCGGGCCGCCGTAGGTCACCACGGTCAGGTCTTTCACGTCGGTGCGCAGGATGGCGCGGACGAATGCCATCGGCTTGCGGCGCGAGCCCCAGCCGCCGATGCCGATGGTCATGCCGTCGCGCAGCTCGGCGACGGCCGCGTCGAGGGTGGTCAGCTTGCTCATTTCTTGGCGCCCTTCTCGGTCCCGGCGAACTCGTCGCGGTGCTCGTCGGCGACACCGGAGAGGTTGAGCTCGAAGGTGAAGCCCTGCTCCATCCGGTAGCTGGAGTTGACCTTCTGTACGTCAATCAAGTTCAGGGCTTCTTTCGCGGCCCGGATCACCCGGGTGTCCTTCGACGCGATGTCGCGGGCCACCCGCAGTGCGGCCTCGTCGAGCTCGGCGCGCGGCACCACCTCGTGCACCGAGCCGTACCGGTGCAGGGTGGCGGCATCCACGGTGGCCGCGGTGTAGAACAGCCGGCGCATCATGTGCTGCGGCACCAGTCGCGACAGGTGAGTGGCCGCGCCCAGCGCGCCACGCTCCACTTCCGGCAGACCGAATTTGGCGTCGTCGGAGGCCACGATCACGTCGGCGTTGCCGACCAGGCCGATGCCGCCGCCGACGCAGAAGCCGTTGACCGCGACGATCACCGGCACCGCGCATTCGTAGACGGCCTTGAATGCGGCGAAGCAACCGCGGTTGGCGTCGATCAGGGCGGTGAAGCCTTCGGTGTTCTGCATTTCCTTGATGTCGACGCCTGCGTTGAACCCGCGGCCCTCGGCCCGCAAGATCACCGCGTGGGTGGACATGTCGTTGCCGACGGCGGTGATGACCTCGCCCAGCTCGAACCAGGCCCGTGAGGGCAGGGCATTGACCGGCGGGTAGTCGACGGTGACCGCGACGATCCCCGGTTCGACGGTTGTGGATGTGATCGGCATGGGCGCCTTTCCCTGTCGTATTGGGGTCCTGGATACCTAAGCAAGCACTTGCTTGGTACGCTAGCACAGTGTCTGACTCTGCAGCTGCCGCCATCAACCTCGGATTGACCGGCAAGGTGGTACTGGTCACCGGCGGAGTGCGCGGTGTTGGCGCGGGCATCAGCGCGGTATTCGCCGACCAGGGCGCAACGGTCGTGACCTGCGCACGACGACCGGTAGAGGGCCTGCCGTATGAGTTTCATTCCTGCGATGTCCGCGACGACGGCGCGGTCAAGAGCCTGATCGAGGCGATCGTTGCCACCCACGGCCGGATCGACATTGTGATCAACAATGCCGGCGGCTCCCCGTTCGCACTGGCCGCTGACGCATCGGCCAACTTCAGCCGCAAGATCATCGAGCTGAACCTGCTCAGTTCGCTGCTGGTGTCCACCCATGCGAATGCGGTCATGCAGAACCAGGCCGCCGGCGGTGCGATCGTCAACATCACCAGCGTGAGCGGCCACCGTGCGTCGCCGGGTACCGCCGCCTACGGTGCGGCCAAGGCAGGGGTGGACAGCCTGACGACGTCGTTGGCCGTGGAATGGGCACCGAAGGTGCGGATCAACTCGATCGTGGTCGGCATGGTCGAGACCGAGCAGTCCGAATTGTTCTACGGCGACGCCGAATCGGTGGCCGCTGTCGGCGCGACCGTGCCGCTGGGACGGCTGGCCAAACCATCCGAAATTGGTTGGACGGCAGCGTTTTTGAGTTCTGAACTGGCGTCCTATGTCACCGGCGCCAGCCTGACCGTGCACGGCGGTGGCGAGAACCCCGCCTACCTCGACGCATCTAGCGCTAACAAATAAGGAGAAAGTACTGATGGGACTTCTTGACGGCCGCGTGGTCATCGTCACCGGAGCGGGCGGCGGAATCGGGCGGGCGCACGCGCTGGCCTTTGCCGCCGAGGGTGCCCGGGTCGTGGTCAACGACATCGGTGTGGGCCTGGACGGCTCACCGGCCGGTGGGGGCAGTGCTGCCCAGAACGTGGTCGACGAGATCGTCGCAGCCGGTGGTGAAGCCGTCGCCAACGGCTCGAACGTCGCGGACTGGGGCCAGGCCGAGGCTCTGATCAAGCAGGCTGTCGACACCTACGGCACGCTCGACGTGCTGGTGAACAACGCCGGAATCGTCCGCGACCGCATGTTCGCCAACGCCACCGAAGAAGAATTCGACGCCGTCACTGCGGTGCACCTCAAGGGCCACTTCGCCACCATGAAGCACGCTGCCGCGTACTGGCGGGCCAAGGCCAAGGCCGGCGAAACGGTGGACGCCCGCATCATCAACACCAGCTCGGGCGCCGGCTTGCAGGGCAGTGTCGGGCAGGCCACCTACAGCGCCTCTAAGGCAGGCATTGCCGCGCTGACCTTGGTCGCCGCCGCTGAGATGGGCCGCTACGGCGTCACCGCCAACGCGATCGCCCCGTCGGCACGGACCCGGATGACCGAGACCGTGTTCGCCGACATGATGAGCACGCAGGACCAGGACTTCGACGCGATGGCCCCGGAGAACGTCAGCCCGCTGGTGGTCTGGCTGGGCAGTGTGGAGTCGAAGGACGTGACGGGCAAGGTCTTCGAAGTCGAAGGCGGCAAGATTCGGGTCGCCGAAGGGTGGGCTCACGGACCGCAGGTCGACAAGGGGGCACGTTGGGAGCCGGTCGAGCTGGGGCCGGTTGTCACCGACCTGCTCTCCCAGTCGCGGCCGCCGGTACCGGTTTACGGAGCCTAGATTCTCAGCCCGATAGTTTAGGATGGTGCAGGCGCGATCCCTAAGTCGTCTTTGTCACACCGTGGGGCGGTACGCCCACAGTGCACGGATCGACCGGGTGCTATAGGGTCTCCTAACTGGCGGGGGCCGAACAAACTACAGCCCGGGAGGGTTTTGCGTGTCCGACTCCACTACGTTGGGATCTGTTGTGCCCAAGTCGCCTTCAAGGCGGCACCCACCGCCCGGCGAGAAGGCTCCCAAGGTGGCCTGGCCTGCGCTCAGTGTCACGCTCGGCGCGTTCATCGCCTTCGTGGTCGCGACCCTCGGTGTGATCGGTGGGTGGCTGCCGGCATGGGCCGCGATCGCGATCAATTCCACCGTCGTGTATCTGATGTTCCTGCCGGTACACGAGGCGACGCACCACACGCTGGGTAGGTCGAGCTTGCTGAATGCGCTGGTGGGGCGATTCGCCTGGGCCTTCATCGGGCCTCATTTCGCCTGGCCGTGCTTGCGTTACGCCCACATGGAACATCACCGGAACGCCAACGACCATGAGAATGATCCCGACTACTTCGCCACCAGTAAACCGTTCTGGCAGCTGCTGTTCCGGGGACCCCTGGGCGATTTCTACTACGCTCGCTGGTACCTGGCGAGGCTCCCCGAGCGCCTCCGGAACTCCTGGCGTAAGCCGTTCATCGAGTTCGCCGAGTCGGCGGTACTGGTCGCCTTGACCGTCACGGGCATTGTCCTGGCCGTCATCACCGGGCACATCTGGACCCTTGCGGTGGTCATCCTGATCCCACAGCGCATCGGTCTGTTCTTCATCATCTTGTTCTTCGACTGGTTGCCGCACTATGGGCTGAACGTGACCCACCGCGAAAATCCTTACCGCGCGTCTCGGACCCGGATCGGCCTGGAGCGGTTGGTGACCCCGTTGTGGATGGCACAGAACTACCATCTGATGCACCATCTGCACCCCGGGCTGCCGATCCACGTGTTGCCGCGCGTCTGGCGTCGCAATGAGGCCGGCTACTTGGCCTGCGACCCGGCGTTGTCGACCCTGTACGGCCGGGAACTGACCGTCGACGAATATCGGCAGTTGCGGCCCTCCCCCGCGAGCTGAGGACGTTGGCTCTGCTGGTGGTGCGAAGTTGAGCCTTCGTGAACTAAATTCTCGTACTGAGGACCAGCGACGTTATACGCTGGCGTCAATATTGTGATACTTACTTAGCCTGACACCGCAGCGTTGCGGGCCGGCCCTCACCGGAGAGCAACGTAATCTTGCACCTGCTCTTAGGTGACGTTGGTGCTCATTGCCCTGCTGTTGGAGGTTTCGTGTCGGTGCTTGAGATGGCGGACCCGCCAGCAGCGGCCCGGCGTCCACGGCACCCGCACCCCGGCGAGGGAGTGCCGTCGTTCTCCTGGCCCACCTTCGGGTTGGCCGCGGGCGGAATCACGGTGTTCGTTCTGGTGGCCATCGGAGCCATCCGTGAATCACTTCCGGCATGGATCGTGATCGCGCTGAGCAGCGTAGTCACCTATGTGTTGTTCTCGGTGGCGCATGAAGCACTGCACCGCTCGTTCTGCTCGGTGCGCTGGGTCAACGCGGTGGTGGGGCGGGTTGCCTGGCTGTTGGTGGTGCTGCCGTTTTCCTTGCCGGCGTTCGGTTATGTCCACGGCGAGCATCACCGCCACACCAATGACCCCGAGCGCGATCCGGATATGTTCGCCACCCACGCGCCGACATGGCAGCTACCCTTCCGCTGGGCGTTGATGGACGTCTTCAACGCGACCTGGTACGTGCGCAAGCTCTGGCCGCGCATCCGCCATTCGTGGCGGCGCCCGGTTGCCGAGCTCGCCGAAACGTCGGTGCTGCTCTCGCTGACGGTCGCCATGACCGTGGGTGCCATCCTCACCGACCACTTCTGGCTGCTCGCGGAGCTCGTGTTGATCCCGCAGCGCCTGGGTCTGTTCGTCATCGGGTTTGCTTTTGACTGGCTCCCGCATCACGGCATCACGGTGACGCAGCGCGAGGACCGATATCGTGCCAGCCGGCTTCGGGTCGGCATGGAGTGGTTGATGGCCCCGTTGATGCTGTCGCAGAACTACCACCTGATACACCACCTGCACCCGTGGCTGCCTTTCTACCGCTACCTGCCGGCGTGGCGGCGTAACGAAGAGCTCTATCTTGAGCACGACGCCGCCGTCACCACACTGCTCGGGCGGGACCTGACCGCCGAAGAGTATCGAAACTGGAAGCAGTGGGCGCCGGCCGAATCCGAGGCCCGGATCGCCTGATCGGTGCCTGGGCGGCCCACCGGATCAGGTGTGACGCGCGGCCTCCTGCGCCAATTGCAGGCGAGACGAGATGTCGAGCTTGGTGTAGATCCGGTTCAGGTGTGAATGCACTGTCCGGGGCGAGACGCTCAGCTGCGCGGCGATGTCTTTGTCACGCAGGCCCGAACTGATCAGCCGGGCCACATTGAGTTCGGCCGGGGTCAGCGACGCCCAGCCGTTGGACGGGCGTCGGCCCCTCGCGTCGATGCGGCATGCGTACGCGATTGCCTCATCTGTCGATAGTGCATGGCCCTGCGCCCAGCGTCGATCGAAATCACTCGGGGACATCGCCGCGCGAAGGTTGCCGATGGCGGCGTCGTAGGCGGCGTCGTACACCTTGGCGCGAGCCGCGCCGGTACGTTGACGGGCGCCCGCGGCCGCGCCGCACAACAGAGCGGCGTCGTGGTGCCGCCCCGCGCCGGTGTGTAGTGCGGCCGACAGCTCGAGCAGATCCGGGACGGCCAGGTAGGACTCCGTCTCGGCGGCGATCGCCAGGGCATCGTTCGCATCTTGTTCGGCCTGGGCCAGCTCGCCTTCGGCCATCGCGATACGGCCACGAACTTCCAGCAGTAGTACACGGTGAAAGCCCGATCCCACCGGCATGGCCTCGTCCACCCAACGACGCGCGGCCGCCAGATCGCCGGAGTCCAGCGCAACGCGGGCGAGGGGATTGCCGTTGATGGCCAGCAGCTGAGGTAGCGCGCACGCTTCGCGCGCCGCATCAGCGGCACCGAGGGCCCCCAACGTGTCTCCGGCGGCCAGAAAAGCGTCGGCCATCGCGCCGAAGCTGAAGGCGCGGTGGAAGTCGATGAGTTCAGCGGCGGCGGCGACGCATTCGTGCGCCGCGGCGTGCGCCCCGCGGATATCACCCTGGCAGGAAAGAGCTTCGGTCAGGACCGTCAGACTCTGGGCACTGAACAGGGGATCGTGGGCCGCCTCAGCTTCCATGGCCACCTGTCGGGCCAACTCGACGGCCATCGTGAGCTCCGCGCGATGCAGATGTGCCAGGCCCAGGCAGAGCCGGGAGAGTCGGGCCACCGACCAGTCGCCGACCGCATCGCCGAGCGCGGCGCCCCGCGCTGCGGCCAGGTGCAGCGTGGCAAGGTCGCCGGCCACGAACGCCGAGTATGCCTGCACGCCGTACAGCTGGCTCAACCGCCAGTCGTCGTCCATGGCAGGGGACAGCGCGATGGCCTGCTCGAAGTAAGTCAGTGCCAGCTCGGGGCTGTAGCTGCAGGTGAAGCCGCAGGCGGCGAGCGCCCAGGCGAGCAGGGCCGGGTCATCGAGGCTGCGAGCGATCGCGACTGCCTGCTCGGCGTGATCGACCTGCCCATAGTTCCCGGTCAAGGCGTCGAAGATCGCCTTGTCCGCGAGCGCGAGGGCTCGTTTTGCCGGTGTCATGGCGTCGGCGTCGGCGAGCACGGAGTTGAACCATGCCAGCCCCTCCAGAGTCCGGCTGTGGATCCACAGCGGGAGCAACGACGAGGCGAGACCCGCGGCGTGATCGACGTCGCCTCGGTCGCGGCTCCATGTGAAAGCGGCTCGCAGGTTGTCGATCTCGAGTTCGGCCTGTTCGATGCCCCACTCGTATCCGGGGGTCACCTCCGCGTCGAAGAGGGCTGCGTAGTGATCACGATGGCGCGCCCGGATCGTGTCGCGCTCCCCGGACTCCCTGAGCTTCTCCATGGCGTACTGCTGGACGGTCTGCAGCAACCGGAAGCGGGTCGAGTCTCCGGTACTGTCGGCGACCACCAGTGACTTGTCGACAAGTTGGGTGAGTATGTCGATCACGCGGGCGCGCGAGAGGTCGTCATCTCCGGCGACGGCGACAGCGGCGTCGAGGTCGAATCCGCCCCGAAACTTCGCCAGTCGGCGAAAGACCACGCGTTCGGATTCGCTCAACAAGTCATGAGACCAGTCTTCCGATGCGCGCAGTGTCTGGTGGCGCGGCACCACGGTGCGCGCACCGCCGGTCAACAGTTGCAGTCGCTCGCTCAAACCTTCGGCGATCTCGTTGAGCGACAACGCCCGAACCCGGGTTGCGGCAAGCTCGATCGCCAGCGGCACCCCGTCCAGGCGCCGGCAGATCTCGGCGACCAACGTCTCGTCGTCACTGGAGCTGAAGCCCGGCCGGACCAGTTGAGCACGCTGCCGGAACAGCTCGACGGCTTCGTCGGCAAGGGACAGCGAGGGGGTCTTCCAGGTCACCTCGCCGGCCACCCCGATGGGCTCGCGACTCGTTGCCACGATGGTCAGCTCTGAGCCGGCGGCCAACAGTGTGGCGGTCATGTGCGCACACGCGTCCAACAGGTGCTCACAGTTGTCCAGCACCAGCATCAATTGGCGGTCAACGACGAAGCGAACCAGGGTGTCGATCGGCGAGTGGTCTGGCCGGTCGGGCAGGCCCAGCGTGTGAGCCACCCGCTCGGACAGCAGCTCCGGATCGCTGATGGGGGTCAGATCTACGCACCACGCCCCGTCGCGGAATCGATCGACGAACTCTTCGGCCAGTTGTAGCGCCAGCCTTGTCTTGCCGATACCGCCAGAGCCGGTCAGGGTCACCAGACGGTTGCTGTCGACCAACCGCCGCAATTCGGCAAGTTCGGCATCGCGCCCGACGAAACTCGTCAGCGGCGTCGGAAAGTGCGGCTCGTGCGTCGCCTTTCCGGTTCGCAAGGGGGGAAAGTCCGTGGCCAGGTCGCGGTGGCACAGCTGTGACAGTCGCTCTGGGTACGGGATTCCACGAAGCCGGAAAACACCGAGATCGATCAGCCACGTCTCGGGCGGGAGCTGTTCGGCCATCAGCGGTTGGGCCGTCTCCGACAGCACGGTCTGGCCACCATGGGCAAGATCGCACAGCCGCGCCGCGCGGTTCACCAACGAACGGGGATGGGCGCTGGGTTCGGCCAGCGGCGCCTCGTCGGCGTGCAGGGCGATCCGCGGGCGGATCGGCGCTGTCGTCGCACGCTGCAGGGCTATGGCGCAGGATGCTGCGTCTCCGGCGTCGGCGAACCCGGCGGCGAACTTATCCCCGTGGTCCTCTTCCACCAGGCGTTCCCCGCGGTGGGCGGCAACGATGCCGTCGAGCGTGCTCTTCAGCCAGGAGAGGCCGGTGGTCAACGACTCAGTGGGAGGCTGCCACTGCGGTCGGGCATCTCCCGGACTGACCACGAGGACCGTCCGCGCGGGGGAAGGCGGCGAAACCGCCGAGTTCGCGTTCGACATCATCTACCGTCTCTCAGCGGCAAGGCTGCCCATCCAGGCGGGCAGGCGTCCATTCCCCCGGATGGACCGCCCCCGCAACCTCGCCGTCGTAGCTTTGTTTCCACATCTACGCACTTTTACCGCCATCTCGGCGACACGATACCAGCGCTATTTCGGCAATTTTGCCGATGCTGGGGGGCCGTGCGCTGACGCACAGTGAATGTGGCAGAGCTGCGCTTGCCCGGTCCGCCGCCCAGCAGCGGACTTGTATCGCCGATTTCCATCTGATCGCGATCTCCTGATTCAGGGCAACGCCAGCACGGACGACCAGGTTCTGGTCCCCAGCGGTCACGGCCGCGACGACTCGGTGAGTCATCGCCCGTAAGCGGCATTCCATATCTGCTGAATTTGCCGTGCCAGCAAACTGTAATTAAAGAAATTGCATGTTTCATTTGCGGCGTCTTGATGTTCATTCTGAGGGCTCCGTGTGAAGCGTGTATTTTGCTGTGCATATTTCTGATGTTAACCACAATTTTGACAAAACAGTTGACCTTTTCATCATGTGACTAACGTCACAACCGCTGTGGGCAAGATCTCAAAATGGCGCTGACCTGGGCATCTGATAGGTAGTGGGACGTCACATTCGCCCTATTCGTGTGGTTTCAACCACACATCCGCGGGCCGAGTTGGCGATAAGTGAACAGACGACCATAATTCGAACCTGCGTTAATACTTAGTGGAAAATGTGAGAGGTGTGCTCCATGAGCCGGCGGATGTCTAGCAAACTTTTTGGTTCGGCTGATGGGCGCCTGGCGCGGCGGCGTGTGGTGGGCGCGTCGAGTGCTGTGGCGGCGTTCTTGGCATTCGGGGCCGGACCGGTACCCACGGCATCTGCGGACATCGAGGATCTATTCGACCCGGTCTTCTGGTCGGGACTGTCCGATGCGGAGTCCGCTGCCGACGTGTGGTCGGGATGGTTCGCCGACCCCGGCGCCGCGGATGCCGGGTTCATCTACGACCTGTTCGAGCAGTTCGACCTGGCCGTGGCGACCTTCTACCACGAGCAGCTGTACTTGCCGCTGTACAACGTGACGCAGGACTTCATCGACGACAACCAGCAGTTCCTGGACCTGATCAACCAGCCGTGGGTGGATCTGTTCGGTCGGGAACTGATCGGCAACGGTGTTGATGGTTTCACCGGGACCAACGAGACGCTGTTTGGCTCGCTGGGGTGGTTCGGAAACCTCGGTGATGGTGGGTTCCTGTTCGGCGACGGCGGCGCCGGCGCCGAGGGTGTGGCCGGCATCGCTGATGGTGCCGGTGGTGTTGGTGGCGCCGCGGGCATGTTCGGCAATGGTGGTGTCGGCGGTATCGGCGTCGAGGGTGGCGATGGCGGCGCCGGCGGTGTCGGCGGCTGGTTGTTCGGTGATGGCGGTGCCGGCGGCACGGGTGGCGCGTCTATCGATGCGCTCGTGGCCGGGGGCAACGGCGGTGCCGGCGGCGACGTGATGAGCCTCCTCGGTTTTGGCGGCGCCGGTGGTGCTGGCGGTGCCGGCGCGGTTGGCGCGGCGGGCGAGGCGGGTCTTGAGGGCGTGCTGGGCGCACTGAACGGCACCGCCGGAGGTGACGGACTCATCGGTGGTCTGGGCGGCAACGGCGGTGCTGGTGGTGCCGCCGGATTCGTGCTCGGTATCGGCGGTCTGGGCGGCGCCGGTGGTGTCGGCGGCACCGGTGGTGTCGGCGGCGAAGGCGGCGCCGGCGGCGTGAGCTTGGACGACCTGGGCGGCAACGGCGGTGCCGGTGGTCTCGGCGGCGACGGCGGCGGCGGCGGCCGTGGTGGCGTTGGTGGTGTGGGTGGACACTTCGGTGCTGCTGGTGACGGCGGCGTCGGCGGTAATGCAGGTCTGGCCGGCGATGGTGGCGCCGGTGGCCTCGGTGGTGATGGCGAGCTCGGTGGCGGCAACGGTGGCGATGGTGGCGCCGGCGGGCAGATCGGCACCGTTGTCGGTCTCGGTGGTGCCGCAGGTGAGAAGTTCATGTCCTGGATGTGGGGCAACGCAGGGCGCCCCGGCGCCGACGGTCAGCTGCCGGTCGGCATCAGTGGTAACGGCGGTGTCGGCGGTGCCGGCGGCAACGGCACCGGCCTCTTGGCCAATGGTGACGGTGCGTCCGGTGGCAATGGTGGTGTCGGCGGCGATGGTGGCGCGCACGGTAACGGCGCGTCCGGTGGTATCGGTGGAAACGGCATCGCCGGTGCGATCGGCGCGGATGCCACCCTCGCCGGTGGCTCTGGGGTCACAGGTGGCGCGGGCGGCAATGGTGGTGCCGGTGGTGCCGGTGGCTCAGGCGGTTCGGTGGTCGGCAACGCCGGCAGTGGTGGCGGCGGCGGCAAGGGCGCTGCCGGTGGTGCCGGCGGCAGCGGTGCCGATGGTGCCGCGGGGACGTTCGATGACGATGGCGACGGCAATGGCGGGGCCGGCGGTAACGCCGGCTCTGGTGGCGCGGGTGGCAATGGTGGTGCCGGGGGTGTGGCCGGCAGTGCCACCAACGGTGCCGCCGGAATCACCGGTGCCGGTGGTGCCGCCGCTGACGGCGGCAGTGCCGGGGCCGCGGGTGCGGGCGGTGCGGGCGCTGCCGGCACCGCGGAGCACCCCGATGCCGGCAATGGTGGCGCCGGTGGCGCCGGTGGTGACTTCGGGGCCGGCGGAACCGGTGGCACCGACGGCGATGGCAACGGCCAGGGCGCCGCGGGGCTGGATGGGGCGGCCTCGATCGGTGGCAACGGTGGTCTCGGCGGTGACGGCTTCTTGGGCACCAATGGTGTCCTGGGCAGCGTTGACGGCACCGGTGGTGGTCAGGGCGGCAACGGTGGCGACGGCGGTGCCGGCGGTTTGGCTGCTGACGGTTCCAACGCGGCTCAGGGCGTCGGTGGTGCTGGTGGCGATGGCGGAGCCGGCGGCAACGGCTTCAACGGCTTCAACGGCGATGAGCCGGGCGCGGATGGCACCAACGCCGGCAACGGCGGCGCAGGTGGCAACGGCGGCCAGGGTGGCCAGGGCTCCACTGTCGGTGCCCACGGCATCGGTGGGCTTGGCGGTAACGGCGGCAACGGCGGTAATGGTGCCGACGGTGGTGACGGATCTGGCGGGGACAGCGAGCACACGGGTGGCTATGCGGGCCAGGACGGCGGCAACGGTGGTAGCGCCGGTAAGGGCGGCGCCGGTGGTGCCAGCGGTGGCGGCACCTTCTCGGCCAGCGGTGCTGACGGCGTCGCGGGTATCGGCGGCAACGGTGGTGCCGGTGGTACCGGTCTCGACGGAGTCAACGGCACCGCGGAAAACCCCGATGGCACGGCTGGCTCCGCCGGTGGTGCGGGCGGCAATGGCGGCCAGGGCGGCCTAGAAGCCGACGGCACCACGCAGGCGACCAACGGCAACGGTGGCGCGGGCGGTCTGGGTGGTCGTGGCGGTAACGGTTTCAACGGTTCCAACGGTGATGAGCCCGGTGCCGATGGCACTCGTGGTGGCAACGGCGGTGCGGGCGGTGCCGGCGGTGTCGGTGGCACCGGCACCGTTGAGGGTGCGCACGGAGCTGGCGGTGTCGGAGGAAACGCCGGTAACGGCGGTAACGGTGCTTTGGGCGCCAACGGTGCCAACGGCAATGCCCAGCACACCGCAGGGTTCGCCGGCCAGGATGGTGGCGCTGGCGGTAACGCCGGTGTGGGTGGTGCAGGTGGCGACAGCGGCAACGGCACCACCGCTGCCAACGGCAGCGACGGCGCTGCCGGCAAGGGTGGAGCCGGTGGTCTCGGTGGCACCGGCCTTGATGGCGTCAACGGCACCGCGGAGAACCCCAATGGCACTGCGGGTGGTGCAGGTGGTGCCGGCGGCAACGGTGGCGCCGGTGGCGTCGAGGCCGACGGCGCCACCCAGGCTGCCGACGGCAATGGTGGTGCCGGTGGTGCTGGTGGCCGCGGCGGTAGTGGTTTCAACGGAGCCAACGGAACCACTCCGGGTGCTGCGGGCACCAGCGGCGGCAATGGTGGTGCCGGTGGTGCTGGTGGTGTCGGTGGTACCGGTACTCAGGCCGGCGCGCACGGCACCGGTGGTGTGGGTGGCAACGCCGGTAATGGTGGTGCGGGTGCTGATGGCGCTGTTGGCGCCAACGGGGATGCCCAGCACACCGGTGGGTACGCCGGTCAAGACGGCGGCGCTGGCGGTAACGCCGGTAAGGGCGGTGCCGGCGGCGACAGCGGTAGTGGTCAGACGGCTGCCAACGGCAGTGACGGCACGGCCGGCAAGGGCGGCAATGGTGGTGCCGGTGGCATCGGCCTCGACGGTGTCAACGGCACCGCGCTCAACCCCGATGGCACCGCAGGTGGCGTCGGTGGAGCCGGCGGCAATGGTGGTGTCGGCGGGCAGAACACCAATGGCTCCTACGCCACCACCGGCAATGGTGGTGCCGGTGGCCAAGGTGGCCGTGGTGGTAGCGGCATCAACGGCACTAACGGGGACGAGCCCGGTGCCGATGGCACTCGTGGCGGCAACGGTGGCGCGGGCGGCGCCGGTGGTGTCGGCGGTACCGGTGCCCAAACCGGTGCGCACGGTGCTGGTGGCGTGGGTGGTAACGCCGGCAATGGTGGTGCCGGTGCTGACGGTGCCAACGGCGCCAACGGCGACTCCACGCATCAAGCCGGCTACGCCGGCCAGGACGGCGGCGCCGGCGGCAACGCCGGTAAGGGCGGCGTCGGTGGTGACAGCGGCGGTGGAAACCACGCCGCAGGCGGAAGCAACGGCATTGCCGGCCAGGGCGGCAACGGTGGTGTCGGCGGTGCCGGCCTGGACGGCGTCAACGGCACTGCAGACAACATCAACGGCACCGCGGGCGCGGCCGGCGGCGCCGGCGGCAACGGCGGCCAGGGCGGCCTGCAGGCCGACGGCACCACTCAGGCGACCGACGGCAACGGCGGCGCGGGTGGTGTCGGTGGCCGTGGAGGCAGTGGCTTCAACGGCGCCAATGGCACCAACCCCGGCGGCAGCGGCTCGGCCGGTGGTACCGGTGGCGACGGTGGCGCGGGCGGCGTCGGCGGCGCGGGTGCTGCCGCCGGTGGCCACGGCGTGGGTGGCGCAGGCGGCAACGGCGGTAACGGTGGCAACGGCGCCGATGGATCCAACGGGGCCAACGGCGACGCCGAGAACATCAATGGTTACGACGGTGGCGCCGGTGGTAACGGCGGCAACGCCGGTGCCGGCGGCAAGGGCGGCGACTCGGGCGGCGGCCAGCAAGGCGTCAGTGGTGGCAATGGTGCCGCGGGCACCGGCGGCAATGGCGGTATCGGCGGTGCCGGCATGGACGGCGCCAATGGCGACCGGGACAACGTCGACGGCACCACCGGCGGCAACGGCGGTACCGGTGGAGCGGGCGGCGCCGGCGGACTGGAAGTCGGTGGCGGCCACGCAACCGACGGCACCGGCGGCCTCGGCGGTAACGGTGGCAAGGGCGGCGCCGGTTTTGACGGCAACAACGGCGACGCCGAGCACGCGGACGGCTTCGCCGGCGGTAACGGTGGCGGCGGTGGTACCGGCGGCAACGGTGGTACCGGCGGTGGCACCACCGGTGCCGGTGGTAACGCGGGTAACGGTGGCACCGGCGGCGCTCCCGGCGACGGCGGCGACGGCATCAACGGCACCGCAGCCAACCCCGACGGCGGCGCGGGCGGACACGGCGGCAACGTCGGCGTCGGTGGTGCCGGAGGCACCGGTGGCACCGGCGCGACCTCAGGAACCAACGGATCGGCGGGCAACACCCCCGGAATCGGCGGTAACGGCGGTAACGGCGGCGCCGGCTACGACGCCGCCTCCGACCCCACCGCCGCCCCGGGCACTTCCGGCGGCAATGGTGGTGCCGGTGGAGCCGGTGGCGACCACGGCAACGGCGGTAACGGCGGTAACGCCGGCAGCGCCGCGGCCGGTGGTGCCGGTGGCAACGGCGAAGACGCGGGTGAAGCCGGTCAGAGCGGCGGATCGGGCGGCAAGGGCGGTACCGGCGGTGCCGGCGGTGCCGGCGGATCGATCGCCGGTGACGGCGGCAACGGTGGTGCCGGTGGTGCCGGCGCCGCCGGTGGTGTCGGCGGCAATGGCGCCAACGGAGCCAACGGGACTTTCGACAACGGTGGTGACGGCAACGGCGGCGCGGGCGGTAGCGCCGGTGCCGGTGGTGCCGGTGGCGACGGTGGTGCGGGCGGTGCCGCGGGCAGCTCGGCACACGGTAAGGCCGGCACCGAAGGCGCCGGCGGCAACGCGGGCAACGGCGCAGACTCCGGCAAGGCCGGTAACGGCGGTACGGGTGCCACTGGCACTGCGGAGAACCCCGACGGTGGTGCGGGTGGCGTCGGCGGCGTCGGTGGCGACTTCGGCGCCGGCGGCACGGGCGGTACCGGATCGACGACCGGTGCCAACGGCGCCGACGGTGACGGCGGCATCGGTGGAGACGGTGGCGACGGTGGCCGTGGCTACATCGGTAGCAATGGCACGTCGGGCAGCATCAACGGCACTGGCGGTGGCGCTGGTGGTGCCGGTGGTAACGGCGGCGCCGGCGGCCTCAACTCCAACGGCTCTCAGGCTGCGCAGGGCGACGGCGGCGACGGTGGCGATGGCGGTGCCGGTGGCAACGGGTTCAACGGCCTCAACGGCAAGACTCCGGGTGCTGACGGCGGCAACGGTGGAAACGGTGGCACCGGCGGCGCCGGCGGTGTCGGCGGTACTGGCACCAACTCTGGCGACCACGGCGTCGGCGGCCTCGGCGGTAATGGCGGCAACGGCGGTAACGGTGCCGACGGCGCCAACGGATCCGGGAACGGCGGCGATGGCCAGAACGGTGGCGCTGGCGGCAACGCCGGTGTCAGTGGCGCCGGCGGCGACAGCGGTGGCGGCAACCACGCCGCTGACGGCACCGACGGGGCAGCCGGTGTCGGCGGCAACGGCGGTGACGGAGCCCGGGGCGCCAACGGCGCCGATGGCACGGTCGGCAACGTCAATGGCGTGGCCGGTGGTAACGGTGGCAAGGGCGGCAACGGCGGCCTGGGTGGCCTGGAGGCCGACGGTGTTGACCGGGCGACCACCGGAACCGGTGGCAACGGTGGTGCCGGTGGTGGGGGCGGCAATGGCATTGACGGTGCGGCCGGGTCGTTTGTGACCGGTGACGGCAATGGTGGCGCCGGTGGCAACGGTGGTGTCGGCGGTAACGGTGGCGCAGCCGGTACCGGCTCTTCGGCGGGCAACGTGGGTGCTGCGGGCTCGGGTGGCAACGCCGGTAACGGTGTGCGGTGGTGGGCCCGGGGGGACCGGTGGTAACGCCGGACGGCGGTACCGGTGGTAACGGCCACCAGTGGCACCAATGGTGGTGTGGGCGCCGGCGGGCGGTACCGGTGCTGCCGGAGTCAATGGCGTCAACGCTGGTGACAGTGGTACGTCCGGTGGTAACGGCGGCAAGGGCGGCAACGGTGGCCTGGGCGGCCTGAACGCAGATGGTGTGACCCGTGCGACCACGGGTGCCGGCGCTGATGGTGGTGCCGGTGGTGGGGGCGGCAATGGCATTGACGGTGCGGCCGGGTCGTTTGTGACCGGTGACGGCAATGGTGGCGCCGGTGGCAACGGTGGTGTCGGCGGTAACGGTGGCGCAGCCGGTACCGGCTCTTCGGCGGGCAACGTGGGTGCTGCGGGCTCGGGTGGCAACGCCGGTAACGGTGGTGTCGGTGCGGCGGGTGCTGCGGGTTCGGCCGGTGTGGCCGGGGTGAACAGCGGTGCCGGTGGTGCGGGCCAGGACGGCGGCACCGGTGGTAACGCCGGAATCGGCGGTAAGGCCGGTACCGGTACCGGGGCGGCCACCAGTGGCACCAACGGTGTGGCTGGTGTCGGTGGCGCCGGCGGCAAGGGCGGTACCGGCGCTGCGGGCACCGACGCCACGACGTCGGGAAGTCCCAACGGTGGCGCCGGTGGTAACGGTGGCAAGGGCGGCAGTGGCGGCCAGGGCGGCCTGCAGGCCGACGGCTCGACACGTGCCGCTGACGGCCAGGGTGCCGACGGTGGTACCGGCGGCCGGGGTGGCAACGGCTTCACCCAGGCTGCGGGCAGCGGCTCCACAGGCGGCAACGGTGGTCAGGGCGGTATCGGTGGTGCCGGTGGAAACCGGGGCGCGGTCGCGGCCAGCGGTGGTGCCGGTGGCCAGGGTGGCAACGCCGGCAACGGTGGCAGCGGCGCGGACGGTAAGGCCGGTGCAGATGCCACCGTGGCCGGTGGCGCGGGCGGTACCGGTGGCGACGCCACCAGTGGTGGCAAGGGCGGCAACGGTGGCGCCGGTGGCGCCGGTGGCGCGAGCGGTACCGCCACCAACGGCACCGCCAACCAGCACGGGGTCGGTGGCGTCGGTGGTAACGCCGGCAGCGGCGGCAACGCCGGTAACGGTGGTGCCGGCGGTAAGGGCCTCGGTGGCGGCAGCGGAGCGACCGCGGGCGTCGGTGGCGCCGGTGGTGCCGGTGCTACCCGCGGCGCTGCGGGTACCGCTGGTGCCGGTGGCGACAGCGGCGGCGGGAAGACGGCCGCCAACGGTGCAGCCGGTGCGGCCGGAACCTCTGGTGGTAACGGCGGCGCGGGCGGCAGCGGCGGCAACGGCACCACCTTGGCCAGCGGCGTCGGCCAGAACGGTGGCGCCGGTGGTAAGGGCGGTGCCGCCGGAGCGCTCGGTAACGGTGGCGCGGGCGGTAGCGGCGGCAACGGTGGGACCGGCAACAACGGCACCACGGGTGGCTCCAACGGCCTGGCCGGCGGCAACGGCGGCAACGCCGGCGACGGCGGCAAGGCGGGTGCGGGTGCCAGCGACGTCGGCGGCAACGCCGGAACCGCCGGTAACGGCGGTAACGGCGGCAGTGGCGCCAACGCCACCACCGCGGGCGGCAAGGGCGGCAACGGTGCTGTCGGCGGCAACGCCGGCAACGGCGCGGCCGGTGGCAGCGCAGCCAACGGAAAGGCGGGCAGCGACAGTAACGGCGGGGTGGCCGGCAACGGCGGCAACGGCGGCAACGGCGCCCGGGGCACCAACGGGGCGGCGACGACGGAGTACGACGCGACCGCCAGTAACGGGACTGCGGGTGGCGCCGGCGGTACCGGCGCGACCGGCGGTGCCGGCGGTGCCGGTGGCGGGACCACCGGTGCGGGCTCCAACGGTGGCACGGGCGGTAAGGGTGGCGCCGGCGCCGACGGTGGCGACGGTGGCTACACCACCCACGGTGACGACGGTTATCCGCTGCAGGGCCACAACATCGGCAACGGCGCAATCGGTGGCGCGGGTGGCGCCGGCGGCAACGGCGGTACAGCCGGTGCCGGTACCTCCCTGGGTGCGGCCGGCCGCGCCGGAGACGGTGGCGACGGCGGTGCCGGCGGTAACGGTGGCAGCAGCGGGAACTTCAAGTCGGTGGCCTACTTCGACACCGCCGGAAACTCCTCGGCGGGGACTCCGGTCACCGTCACCGGTGCCGGTGGCGCCGGTGGTGCCGGTGGCACCGGATTCAACGGTGGCGACGGCGGCGCCGGCGGTAACGGTGGCAGCGACCTCTACGCGGCTGGCTCCAACGGTGGTGCAGGTGGCACCGGTGGTGCCGGAGGCAACGGCGTCGGTACCGGTAGCACCGGTGGCGACGGCGGCGCTGGCGGCAAGGGCGGTGACGGCAGCAACATCCGCTGGGGCTGGACCGGCAAGGGCACGCCGCCCGCGTCGATCAGCAACGGAACCACCAGCGCCTCCGGTCCGGTCAACAACGTGTCGGGCGGAAAGGGTGGTAACGGAGGTAACGGCGGAACCGGCACCACCAGCGGTGCCGGCGGCACCGGTGGGTCCGGTGGCGCTGTCAACACCCCGAACCTGCCGACCGGCCCGGGATCCATCGGCACCAACGCCGGTCAGATCAACGGCGGTGCCGGCGCCACGGGCGGCAAGGGTGGCACGGCCGGTGGCAGCGGTAACAACGGCAAGACGCCGTAAGTACCCCGCCGGTCTCGACGACAGAGCCCCGCACACACCAGGCGGGTTCACATGGTCGTCGCAACACTCTCGATTGAGAGGTTGCGGCGACCATGTCGTTTTTGGAGGACTGTGCGCGGTTCGGTGACCAGCTAGCGAAGTTGGTCGATGCTGGGGTTCCGGTTAAGGAGGCTGCGGTCGCGGTCGGCCTGTCCGGTGATCGGTGCTATGCGATTCTGCGGGCTATCGGCCGGCCCGCCGGGCAGGCCCGGGGTCCTGGCAAGCGTGGTGATCAGCGTGGGGTTGCCGATCGGGACGTCATCGTGGCCGTATTCGACAAGACGGGCTCGATCAATCAGGCGGCAAAAGCCTGTCGGGTATCGCATTCGGTGGCGCGTCGAATATTGGTCGTCGAGGGTTTGGTCACCACCGAGAAGATCCCGCCGAAGGGCAAGGACGAGGCCAAACGTCGTTGCATGGAGCTGCTCGCGGCCGGCTGGTCAACCGCGCAGGCAGCTCGTGAGGTCGGTGTGAACGTACGGACCGCGCGGGACTGGCGCCAGGGGATTCGCCACGTCAACAACACGCGGATCTATCCCGATGGCCGGGTCGTGGACTACAACCACGGCACCGTCTACAAACAGCCTGTGACCAGTGTGACCTGCGATGACGCCGGGCCGCCGGCGATTGACGGCCGGTATCTGTCGATCGAGGATCGGGTAGCGATCGCCGATGGCCTGCTCGGGAGGGATTCGCTGCGGGCGATCGCCGACCGGATCGGCAAGAACGTCTCCACCGTCTCGCGGGAGGTCCGCAGACACAGCATTGATGGCCGATATCTGCCGTATCAGGCCGATCGTGTGGCAGTGGCGGCCCGGGCGCGGCCCAAGCAGTCCAAACTGGTGGTGAACACGGTCCTGCGGGAGGCGGTCGAGGAAGGCTTATCGCGCAAGCTCTCACCGGAGCAGATCTCGCGCCGCCTGCGCCGGGATCATCCCGACGACGAGAGCATGTGGGTGAGCCACGAAACGATCTACCAGGCCCTCTACTTCCAGGCCCGAGGTAGCTTGAAACGAGAAGTGCAGCAAGCACTTCGGACCGGACGAACGAGACGTAAACCGCACCGCAAAGAGGGCGAACGCTATCAGCGGTTCACCGACCCGATGGTGATGATCAGCGACCGCCCCGCCGAAGTCGAAGACCGTGCGATCCCCGGGCATTGGGAAGGCGATCTGATCACCGGGGAGAAGAACCAAACCGCGATCGGCACCCTCGTGGAGCGAACGACTCGTTACACGATGCTGCTGCACCTACCCCACGAGCATGACGCCCAGACCGTGCGCGATGCACTGATTGCGACTATGAGCACCCTGCCGGCGCATCTGCGGGGGTCACTGACCTGGGACCAAGGCGCCGAGATGGCCGGACACAAGCAGTTCAGCATGGCCACCGACATGGCCGTCTATTTCTGCGATCCGGCCAGCCCCTGGCAGCGTGGCAGCAACGAGAACACCAACGGACTGCTGCGGCAGTACTTCCCCAAAGGAACCGACCTGAGCATCTACGGACCCGAAGACCTCGAACACGTCGCCCAAGAACTCAACGGCCGCCCACGCAAAACGCTCGGCTGGGACACCCCAGCCGAGCGCTTGCGTGATCTACTACTGGCCAACTAACCAGCAGTGTTGCGACGACCCCTAGAAACCGCCTGGTGTGTGCGGGGCTCTGTCGTTGCGGGCTAACCCGGCTGCGTCACTCGCTCGGCAGCGATGACGTCCCCGGCTCTACGGTTCGCAGATGATGATCGGGATCTCCCGATCGGTCCAGGCGCGGTAGTTGGCGAAGTCGGGGTACATCGCATCCAGCTTGGGCCAGTAGGCGGCCCTCTCGGCTTCGCCGGCTTCGCGGGCGCGCAACGCCAACACTTCGCTGCGGATCCGGAACGACACCTGCGGGTTGGCCTTCAGATTGTGGTACCACATCGGATTGTTGGCGCGCCCGCCCTGGGACGCCACCAGGATCACCCGGTCGCCTTCGCGCAGGAACAACAGCGGGGACTCCCGCGGCTCACCCGTCTTACGTCCCGTGGTGGTGAGGATGCCGACTTCGGGAACGTCACCGAAGCGCTTGCTGCCCAATCGCCATTTACCGCCGATCCGGCCACCGGTCGCCTTGTAGGCCCAGGTGTTGGCGCGCGACATCCACTTGATCACCGTGCCGGTGGTCGGGGAATCCAGCGACTTCGGCTTCTCTGGTGTGTCTGGGTTGCTCACGCGCTCACTCTAACGGTGGATGAAAGGCCGTATTCCCGCGCGGATGTGGCGGATGACGGCAGCACCATCCGGGGTCTCGGCCGGGATGCGGAAGACCTCGTCCACGTGCGAGCAGACTCGCACCCCGAACAGTGACGGCTTGGTGATGATGTCGTAGACCGCCCGCACGTCATCGCCGTCGATGCTGTATTCGGGCAGCGTGGCAGCCGAGATCAACCGGAACTGGGGACCGCGGTTGAGGCTGCGGCGCAGATGATTTCCCGAGAACCCGGTCTTGAGGCCGACTTCGATCCGGACGCAGTCCGCGCTGAAGGGGACTGCCGAGGCATCGTGACTGACGAGCGCGTCGATGTAGGCCTGCGCCGCCGCGATCCGGGCGGTCTCGGCAACCGAAGCCACTAGATGCGCTCGATGATGGTGCCGGTGGATAGCGCGCCGCCGGCACACATCGTGATCAGTGCGGTCGACTTGTCAGTGCGCTCGAGCTCGTGCAGCGCCGTGGTGATCAACCTGGCCCCGGTGGAGCCCACCGGGTGACCGAGCGCGATCGCCCCACCGTTGACGTTGACGCGGTCCATGTCGGGCTTGTGCACCGCCGCCCAGGACAGCACCACCGAGGCGAACGCCTCGTTGATCTCGACCAGGTCGATGTCACCGATCTTCATCCCGGCCTTCTCCAGCACCCGCGCCGTGGACTGCACCGGCCCGTCCAGGTGGTAGTAGGTCTCGGAACCGACATTGGCCTGGCTGATGATGCGAGCCCGAGGCTTCAAGCCCAGCGCCCTGGCCTTGTCCTCGTCCATCCACAGCACTGCGGCGGCGCCGTCGGAGATCTGCGAGGAGGTACCGGCGGTGTGAATGCCGCCCTCGATCACCGGGTTCAACGACGACAGGCCCTCAATGGTGGTGTCGCGCAGGCCCTGGTCGCGGCTGACGGTGTTCAGCTCGGCGGTGGGTTGCTTGTTCTCGTCGATCACCGGGGCCTCGATCGGGGAGATCTCCCGGTCGAAGCGACCTTCGGCCCAGGCCTGCTTGGCCAGCAGCTGAGAGCGCAGGCCCAGGGCGTCGACGTCGGCACGGGTGATTCCGCGACGCTTGGCGATCCGCTCGGCAGCCTCGAACTGATTGGGCAGGTCGATGTCCCAGGACGCCGCGCGGGCGCCGCCACCGTTGGCCCCCAGCGGAACCCGGCTCATGGCCTCGATACCGCAGGCGATACCGATGTCGATGGCACCGGTCGCGATCAGGCCAGCGATCAGGTGGTTGGCCTGCTGTGCACTGCCGCACTGACAGTCGATGCTGGTGGCGCCGACGTGCTCGGGCAGTCCGGCAACCAGCCAGGACTGCCGGGTGACGTTGTTGCCCTGCTCGCCGAACTGCGTCACACAGCCGCCGATGACCTGCTCAACGGCACCGGCGTCGATTCCGGCCTTGGTGATCAGTGCCTTCTGCACCGCGCCCAGCAGCTCAGTGGCATGCAGACCGGACAACCAGCCGTTACGTTTGCCGATGGGACTGCGGGTGGCTTCGACGATCACAGGGTTACCCATGCGGCCAGGCTAGAACACGTTTCATTAGTCTGACAAGCGACGATGAGAGACTGCCTTTGATCTGCGGTCGGGCCGTGTTTCAATGGTCGCAATCAGGCACTAGACGGCGTTGTTCGAGCGCTGTCAGAACCGCGCAGTACTAACTGATGACCCTAGGAGTAAGAACATGGGCTGTCCCGCCATCCCCAACGACTTCGACTTCCTCGACTCGGAGATGAGCCTCAAGGGCCTCCCGATCAATGAACTCGCTGAGTTGCGCAAGTCTGAGCCGGTGCGCTGGGTCGACGTCCCCGGTGGTACCGGCGGCTTCGGCGACAAGGGCTACTGGTTGGTGACCAAGCACAAAGACGTCAAGGACGTCTCACTGCGCAGCGACGTCTTCTCCAGCGCGATGAACGGCGCCATCCCGGTGTGGCCGCAGGAGATGACCCGCGAGGCCGTCGACCTGCAGCGGGCCGTCTTGCTGAACATGGACGCGCCGCACCACACCCGGCTGCGCAAGATCATTTCGCGCGGCTTCACCCCCCGTGCCCTCTCGCGGCTCGAGGACGAGCTCAAGGCGCGGGCGCAGAACATCGCCAAGAACGCCGCCGCGTCCAACACCGGCGACTTCGTCGAGCAGGTGTCGTGCGAGCTGCCCCTGCAGGCCATCGCCGAACTGCTCGGCGTCCCCCAGGACGATCGGGACAAGTTGTTCCGCTGGTCCAACGAAATGACCGCCGGTGAAGACCCCGAGTACGCCGACGTCGACCCGGCGATGTCGTCGTTCGAGGTCATCACCTACGCCATGAAGATGGCCGAAGAACGCGGGGTGAACCCGACCGACGACATCGTGACCAAGCTGATCCAGGCCGACGTTGACGGTGAGAAGCTCAGCGACGATGAGTTCGGCTTCTTCGTCATCATGCTGGCGGTCGCCGGGAATGAGACCAGCCGTAACTCGATCACCCATGGCATGGTGGCGTTCTCCCAGAACCCGGATCAGTGGGAGCTGTTCAAGAAGGAACGTCCCGACACCGCAGTGGACGAAATCATCCGTTGGGCCACTCCGGTTTCGGCGTTCCAGCGGACCGCAAGCCAAGACACCGAGATCTCCGGCGTCAAGATCAAGGCCGGCGACCGAGTCGTGATGTCCTACCGCTCGGCGAACTTCGACGAGGAGGTGTTCGACGACCCGTTCACCTTCAACATCCTGCGTGACCCGAACCCGCACGTCGGCTTCGGCGGTACCGGCGCGCACTACTGCATCGGCGCCAACCTGGCCCGCCTGACGATCAACCTGATCTTCAACGCGGTCGCCGACCACATGCCCGACCTCAAGGCGATGGGCGACCCGGAGCGGCTGAAGTCCGGCTGGCTCAACGGCATCAAGCACTGGCCGGTGGACTACTCGGGTAGCTGCCCGGTCGCGCACTGAGCTGACGGACGGTCTAACGAATCAAGGAGGATTCGGGTGGATTTCACACCGAACCCGGAGCAGCAGGCTGTCGCCGATGTGGTGACCTCCGTTCTGGACCGCGACAACACCTGGGAGGCACTCGTTGCCGGCGGTGTCGCGGCGCTGGGCGTGCCGGAGCGGCTCGGTGGCGACGGTCAGAGCCTCTCGGAGCTGGCCACCGCGCTGACTGAGATCGGCCGCCACGGCACCGTTGGCCCGGCACTCGCGACGCTGGGCCTGGGCCTGGTCCCGCTGCTGGAGCTGGCGTCGGAGGCCCAACAGGACCGGTACCTGGCAGAGGTGCCTACCGGCGCCGTTCTCTCGGCGGCCCTGAACGAGCCCGGGCAGCAGCTGCCGGCACATCCCCGGACCAGCTACGGCGACGGCAAGCTCAACGGCACCAAGACCGGTGTTGCGTACGCCGAGACGGCGAAATGGCTGATCGTCACCACGGATAAAGCGGTGCTGGTCGTCTCGCCGACTGCCGATGGTGTCAGCGTCACCGCGACACCGACGTCCAACGGATCCGACGAGTACGTGGTGACGTTCACCGATGTCGCGGTCGAGCTGGCCGACGTGCTCGACGGTGCCACCGCGCAGCGGGTCAACCAGCTGGCACTGGCAGCCACCGGGGCGTTTGCGTCCGGGCTGGTCGCTGGAGCGTTGCGGCTCACGGCCGACTATGTGGCGACCCGCGAACAGTTCGGCCGCCCGCTGTCGACCTTTCAGACCGTGGCCGCGCAGCTGTCCGAGGTCTACATCGCCTCGCGAACCGTCGATCTGCTTTCCACATCGACCATTTGGCGATTGTCCGAGGGGCTTGATGCAGTTGAAGACCTGGATATCTTGGGCTATTGGCTGACTTCGCAGGCCGCACCGGCCATGCGGCTCTGCCATCACCTGCACGGCGGCATGGGTATGGACATCACTTACCCGATGGACCGCTACTACTCCTCGATCAAAGACTTGACCCGGCTGTTGGGTGGTCCGACACACCGCCTCGATCTTGTGGGAGCGTAAATGTTCATCGACCTGACGCCCGAGCAGCGGGCCCTGCAAGCCGAACTGCGGGAATACTTCTCGACTCTGATCACCCCCGAAGAGTCGGAGGCGATGGAGTCCGACCGTCACAACGAGGCTTACCGCGCTGTCATCAAGCGGATGGGCAGTGACGGCAAACTGGGCGTCGGCTGGCCCAAGGAATACGGCGGCCTGGGATTCGGTCCGGTCGAGCAGCAGATCTTCATCAATGAGGCCAACCGGGCCGATATCCCGTTGCCGATGGTCACCTTGCAGACCGTCGGCCCCACGTTGCAGGCGCTCGGCACCGAAGAGCAGAAGAAGAAGTTTCTGCCCGGAATCCTCTCCGGCGACGTGCATTTCGCCATCGGTTACTCCGAGCCCGATGCCGGCACCGACCTGGCCTCGCTGCGCACCACGGCGGTCAAGCATGGCGATGAATACATCGTCAACGGACAGAAGATGTGGACCACCGGGGCCCACGATGCGGACTACATCTGGCTGGCCTGCAGAACCGACCCCACGGCCGCCAAGCACAAGGGCATCTCGATTCTGATCGTCGATACCAAGGACCCGGGGTATTCCTGGACCCCGATCATTCTGTCCGATGGGGCCCATCACACCAACGCGACGTACTACAACGACGTTCACGTCCCCGCCGACATGCTGGTGGGTGAGGAGAACGGTGGCTGGAAGCTCATCACCACCCAGCTCAACCACGAGCGCGTCGGCTTGGGCCCGGCTGGTCGCATTGCCGGCATCTACGATCACGTGCACACCTGGGCGTCCAAGCCGGGTTCCGACGGGGTCACGCCGATCGACCACGACGACGTCAAACATCTTCTGGCGCAGATCAAGTCGATCTGGCGTATCAACGAGCTGCTGAACTGGCAGGTGGCGGCCTCCGGTGAGAACATCGCCGTCGCCGACGCAGCAGCCACCAAGGTGTTCTCCACCGAGCGGATCCAGGAAGTCAATCGGCTGGCTGAGGAGATCGTCGGCCGCTTCGGCAACCCGGCAGACCCCGAGACCGCCGAGGTCCTCGTCTGGCTGGACAAGATGGCCAAGCGCAACCTGGTGATCACCTTCGGCGGCGGCGTCAACGAGGTCATGCGCGAGATGATCGCCGCTTCTGGGTTGAAGGTGCCGAGGGTGTCACGATGAGTCGAGGAGACAAATGACCGACCTCTCCGCTGGGATCGACCAGATCCTGGCCTCTGGCCGCAGCGAGCCGCGGACTGGGCGGGATCCGGTGAACCAACCGATGATTCGTCATTGGGTGGACGCCATCGGCGACGACAACCCGATTTACATCGACGAGGCGGCCGCGCGCGCGGCCGGGCACCCGGGCATTGTGGCGCCGCCGGCGATGATCCAGGTCTGGACGATGATGGGCCTGGGCGGACAGCGTCCCGCCGACGACCCGCTCGGCAAGGTCATGGAACTGTTCGACGGCGCCGGCTACGTCGGAGTGGTCGCCACCAACTGTGAGCAGACCTACCACCGGTACCTGCGGCCCGGCGAAGAAGTCAGTGTCACCGCCGAGGTGACCGACATCGTGGGGCCCAAGAAGACCGGCCTGGGTGAGGGGTACTTCATCACCCAGAAGATCCGTTGGTGGGTCGGCGAAGAGAATGTCGCCGACATGATCTGGCGCATCCTCAAGTTCTTGCCCGCTGACAAGGCCGGCGCAGGTTCCGTGCCGGCAGCAGCGCCCGAAGATCTCGACCCCGACAAGATGATGCGGCCCTCCTGGTCGCGAGACTCGCAGTATTTCTGGGATGGCGTTGCCGCGCACGAACTGCGACTTCAGCTTCGTCCGGACGGCAGCCTGCAGCACCCACCGGTGCCTGCGGTATGGAAGGACAAGACCGAGACCACCGACTACCTCGTTGCCAGTGGCAGGGGAACGGTGTTCAGCTACGTGGTGCATCACGCGCCCAAGGTTCCCGGCCGCGCGTGTCCGTTCGTGATCGCGCTGGTCGAACTCGAGGAAGGCGTCCGGATGCTCGGTGAGCTGCGCGGCGTCGACGCGTCTGCGGTGAAGATCGGAATGCCGGTTCGCGCTACGTATCTCGATTTTCCGGCCAGCGACGCCGGTCCGGCGTGGACGCTGTACGCCTGGGAGCCGGTGGAAGGAGACGGGGCATGAGCGCTCCGACTGTCGAAGTGGGCACCAAGCTGCCCGAGCTCAAGATCTACGGTGACCCGACATTCATCGTCTCCACGGCTATCGCCACTCGCGACTACCAGGACGTGCACCACGACCGGGACAAGGCGCAGGCCAAGGGGTCCAAGGACATCTTCGTCAACATCCTCACCGACACCGGTCTGGTGCAGCGCTACATCACCGACTGGGCCGGCTCCGACGCGGTGGTTCGTTCGATCGGGCTGCGTTTGGGTGTGCCGTGGTACGCCTATGACACCGTCACCTTCTCCGGTGAAGTGACCGCGGTGGAGGAGGGCTTGGTCACCGTGAAAGTCGTCGGCAACAACAGTCTTGGCGATCACGTGATTGCCACCGCCACACTCACCCTCGGGGAGGCCTGATGTTGTCCGGTAAGGCGGCTATCGCCGGAATCGGCGCGACCGACTTCTCCAAGCAATCCGGGCGCAGTGAGCTGCGGCTGGCTGCAGAGGCCGTACTGGACGCGCTCGACGATGCGGGCCTGAAGCCTACGGACGTCGACGGCCTGGTCACATTCACCATGGACTCCAACCTGGAGACCGCCGTCGCCCGGGCCACCGGGATCGGTGAGCTGAAGTTCTTCTCCCAGATCGGCTACGGCGGCGGTGCCGCCGCGGCGACCGTGCAGCAGGCCGCTTTGGCGGTGGCGACCGGGGTCGCTGAAGTGGTGGTCGCGTACCGCGCTTTCAATGAGCGCTCTGAGTTCCGGTTCGGCCAGGTGATGACGGGCTTGACCGTCAACGCCGACTCCCGCGGCGTGGAGTACAGCTGGTCCTACCCGCACGGCCTGAGCACCCCGGCGGCCTCGGTGGCGATGATCGCACAGCGTTACATGCACGAATACGGCGCCACCAGTGCGGATTTCGGGGTGGTGTCGGTAGCCGACCGCAAGCACGCGGCGACCAACCCCAAAGCCCACTTCTACGGCAAGCCGATCACCATTGAGGATCACCAGAATTCGCGGTGGATCGCCGAGCCGCTGCGCCTGCTCGACTGCTGCCAGGAGACTGACGGCGGGGTGGCGATCGTCGTGACCACTCCGGAGCGGGCCCGCGACCTCAAGCATCGCCCGGCGATCATCGAGGCGGCAGCCCAGGGCGCCGGGGCCGACCAATTCACCATGTACTCCTACTACCGCGAGGAGCTCGGGCTGCCCGAGATGGGGCTGGTGGGCAAGCAGCTGTGGTCGCAGTCAGGACTCACGCCCGCCGACATCCAAACCGCGGTGCTCTACGACCACTTCACCCCCTACACGCTGATCCAGCTGGAGGAGCTGGGATTCTGCGGTAAGGGCGAGGCCAAGGACTTCATCGCCGGCGGGGCCATCGAGCTCGGTGGCCGGTTGCCCATCAACACCCACGGCGGGCAGCTCGGCGAGGCCTACGTGCATGGCATGAACGGCATCGCCGAGGGTGTGCGCCAGTTGCGTGGTACGTCGGTCAACCAGGTCGACGGGGTCGAGCACGTGCTGGTCACCGCGGGCACTGGCGTGCCTACGTCGGGGCTGATTCTGGGCTGAGCGCCCTCGCTTTCTTGCGCTAGCCCGCCGAACGTGAAGTTGGCTTGACGTTGGACGGTCGAGCGTGAAGCCAGCTTCACGCTGGGCAGGGGTGTGAATGCGGCGGGGTGTGGATAGCCCAGCGGAGTGAAGTGACGGCTCGCGAAGCCGGGTGAGACGCTGCCGTCGTGGCAGACCCGTTCATCGGCAGCGAGGCGCTTGACGCTGGACTGGTGACGCCGGGGCAATTGATCACGGGTCACGTCAGGGTGTTTCGTGATGTGTACCTGCACAGGGATATCGAGGTCACCGCGGTCGACCGGGCCAGAGCGGGGTGGCTCTGGTCAAAGCGACAAGGTGTGGTCGCAGGTTTCTCGGCGTCGGCCCTGCACGGCGGCCAATGGGTAGGCGCCGACAGGCCCGTCGAACTCATCCACGGGAATCGGCATCGCTTGCCCGGTCTGCTCATTCGTGGCGACACCTTGCGCTGCGATGAGATCCAGGTGATCGACGGGGTGCCAGTCACTACGCCGGCGCGCACCGCCGTGGACCTGGCCTGCTGGTATCGGACAGTCGAGGCGGTTGCGGGCCTGGATGCGCTGGCTCGCGCCGCCGACTTCAAAGACGTTGACGTCCAACGGATTGTGGATCGTTGTGGGGGACGACGCGGCATCGTGCGCGCGCGGGAGTCGCTGGGCCTGGTCGACGCCGGTGCGGAGTCGCCGAAAGAGAGCTGGCTGCGGGTCATCCTGATCCGCGCCGGATTGCCTCCGCCGGTAACCCAGATCCCGGTCTATGACGGCTATTGGCAGCCGTTCGCAGTGCTGGACATGGGGTGGCTGGAGGCGAAGGTCGCTGCTGAGTACGACGGTGACACGCATCGGACGGACCACATCCGCTGGCGCAGGGACGCGAAGCGTCATGAGCGACTGCAGCGCTGCGGCTGGATCGTCGTCCGGGTGTTGGCCGGCGACCGGGAGGGCGACGTGATCCGCCGCGTGCGTTCCGCCCTTGCCCGCCGAGCGTGAAGGTGGCTTCACGCTGGACGCACGGGTGTGAAGGTGGCTTCACGCTCGGCGGGAGGGGAGGCCGCGCCGCTCAATCGTTGGTGGGTTCGCCCCAGCTCTCGGGCAGCAGCGGAAGGGTAGGACTGTCACGCAGACTGCTACCGGCCAGAGTGGTCAATCCTGTCGCGGGTACGCCGGCTTTGGCGTGTGCCGCGGCGAGGCCGAGGGGCCCGGCATTGCGATGCGATGCCTGGGCAGAGGGCACTTCGGGTGTGCCGTCGGCAAACACATAGATGAATTCGTCCGCGTGCCCGCGAGCAGCTCGGCGTCGCCGGGCCCGGGACCGATCCCGGGCGGTCTGGGCCGCCGCGGCAGCCTCGGCAGCCGCTTGCGGAGTCGACGCCTTGTTGGCAGCGTGCCGTCGTGTGACGGCGGCAATCTGACCCGTGGCACCAGGCGGCCCGATCACGTAGGGCGGGAAGAACGCCGGGCTGCTGGGTGCCGGTGGAGCAGCGGGCGGCGCGGCAGCCTGCGCCGGGCTGGTGGTCGGCACGGACGCAGACGACGGGGTTGCGGGTGCGGCCGGGCTGGGCGCCGGCGGGGTCGCCGACGACGTTCCAGCTGTGGGCAACGCGAGGGTGACCGGATCCGCGGCGAGGGCCGGGGCCGGTGCCGGCGAAATACCCGCCAGGCCGGCCAGGCCAGCGGCCCAGCCCAGATTGCCGATAGCCACGAACAGAGCCGGTTGGATCAGCGCAGGTGCGAACTGGTTCAGTGTTGCGGCGATCTGCGCGGCGTGGAAGGTCAGATCGGCGACGATCCACGAGAGATCGCTCATGAACGCACCCGGATTGGTCAGAAGGTCGTTCAGGAGCACTTCGGCGTAGTAGCCCAACTCGCCCAGCACCGCCCGCCACCACGCCGGGTCGGTGGGGTCCAACCCGTCGCTGGGGTGCTCGTGATCGTGGTCGTCACCGCCGTGGTCGTGGTCGTGATCATGGTCGTGCTCGTCGTCGTCGTGAGCATGGTCATGCTCGTCGTGCGTCACGATGGCTGGCGCCATGGTGCCCTGCGGAGCCGATGCGAGCGCCGCGGACGCCACCGCTTCGTACGTCGTCATCGTCGTAGCGGCCTGGACCCACATCCGCAGGTAGTCGGCTTCGTTGAGGGCGATGGGAATGGTGTTGATGCCGAAGAAGTTTGTCGCTACCAACACGCCGTGGATGGCGTGGTTGGCGGCCAGCTCGGGAAGCGTCGGCATCGCCGCCAACGCACTGATGTAGGCCGTCGCGGCCACCTCATGCTGGGCGGCATGGGCTGCGGAGTCCGCGCTGGCCTTCGCCAGCCACGCCAGGTAGGGCAGGTGTGCAACCAGGTAGCTGTCGGCGCTGGGCCCTTGCCACGCTGTGGCCTCGGTAGTGGCCAGCAATTCCCGCAAGGACTCGGCGATCGCGGTGTATTCCAGGCTGAGTAACGACCATGCTTCGGCGGCCGACAGCAGCGGTCCAGCTCCGGGCCCGCTGCTGAGTGCCGCGGAATGCACCTCGGGGGGCGAGGCCATCCACACCGGCGCGGTCATAGCGCACACCATATCGAAGATGAAAGTCATTTTCAATTAGGTGTCGACGCAGGGCGCGCGACGGTGCTTCCGGGGGCGAACTATGCCGAGACGAGCTCCACATCGTTGAGAATGGCGGCGTCGTCACGCGACGGTGCCACCACGTTGCCCACGAGCTTGCCGCCGTCCTTCCACAGTCGTGCCCGCAGGGTCTCGCCCGGGAAGACCACGCCGGCGAACCGGGCGCCGAAGGAGCGCACTGCGCCGGCGTCGCCGTCCAACGCGATGTCCACCGCCGCCTTGCCGGTCATGCCGTAGGTGCACAGCCCGTGCAGGATCGGCCTGTCGAACCCGGCCGCCGCGGCAAACGCCGGGTCTGAATGCAGGGGATTACGGTCGCCACAGAGCCGGTACAGCAGTGCCTGCTGCGGCGTCACCGGGATGTCGACCTCGAAGTCGGCTGCCCGGTCGGGCAGTTCGCTGCTGGTCGACGGCCCCCGTTCACCGCCGAAGCCGCCTTCGCCACGGGCGAAGATGGACCGATGCTGCGTCCACAGCGGCGTGCCGTCGGTACTGGTCACCGAGGTCTCCAAGACCACGACGGCGGCCTTGCCCTTGTCCCAGACCTCGACGATCCGGCTGACGGCGCGGGCGCTGCCCGACGGCGGCAGCGGTGCGGGCACGGTCACCTTCTCCGAGGCGTGCAGGATCTTGGCCAGGTCGATCTCGATTCCTGGCCAGCTGACCTTGGGCGGGTTGACCTCATTGAACGAAGCCGCAACGCAGCCGAAGGTGGGCAGCACCTGCGGGTTGCCGTCGACGACGTAGCTCAGTTCGCGCGGGTCCATCGGATCCGAACCGGCGCCCAGCGCCAGGTTGTAGAGCTGAACATTCGTCGACGTCCAGGAGAATTCGGTCGCGCCGAACTCCGCGCCCAGGGCTGCCTTCAGGTCGATCGGCATGTCAGGCCTTCCCGGCAATGTCGAGTGCGGCCAGGTAGCCGAAGGTCATGGCCGGTCCAATGGTGCCGCCCGGGCCCGGATAGGTGTGGCCCATCACCGGAGCGCTGACGTTTCCGGCCGCATACAGTCCGGCGATCACGCTGCCGTCATCGCGCAGTGCCCGGCCGTTCACGTCGGTGCGGATCCCGCCCTTGGTGCCCAGGTCGCCCGGAACCATCTTGGCCGCGTAGAACGGCCCCTGCGCAATCTGGCCCAGATTCGGGTTCGGCTTGTTGGTCGGGTCGCCGTAGTAGCGGTCATAGGCGCTCTCGCCGCGGTGGAAGTCCTCGTCCACGCCGGCGCGGGCGAACTCGTTGAACCGCTCGACAGTCGCGGCCAGCGCGGCCGCCGGCACGCCGGTCTTGGTGGCCAGCTCTTCCAAGGTGTCCGCGGACACGATCACACCGGACTCCAGCCACTTCTTCGGGATCCGTTGTCCCGGTTGCAGACCGGCGAAGATGTAGTTGTTGCGGTAACGCTGGTCGAAGATGAGCCAGGCCGGGATGTTCTCGCCGGGACCGGGGCCCTGACCGAATTCGCCGCCATACATGTGGTGGCAGGCCTCGACGTAGGGCATCGACTCGTTCATGAACCGCTTGCCGGCCATGTTCACGATGATCGATCCGGGGGAGTTGCGCTCCGACAGTGCGAACCACGGTGCTCCGGGCAGCGGCACCGTGGGCCCCCACCAGGAGTCCTCCATGATGTCCAAGGCGGCGCCCAGCTTCTCGCCGGCCAGGATGCCCTCACCGGTGTTGGCCTTCGCGCCGACCGTCCACTCGGTGGTGATCGGGGCCCGCTGGTACTTCACGCGCATCTGTTCGTTGTGCTCGAATCCGCCACTGCCCAGGATGACCCCGCGCCGTGCCCGGATCAGCCGCGGCTCGCTCGACTCGGAGTCTCCGGTGCCACGAACGTAGACGCCACGGACCACGCCGTCCTCGACGTAGAGATCGGTCAGAGCGGTGTTGAGCTCAACCGGAACCCCGGCGTCGCGCAGGCCGATGCGCAGCGGTGCGATCAGGGCGCGCCCCATGCCGACCAGGTTCTTGCCGGTGGCCTGCGCCCACATGGTGCGAGCGCCGACCTTCAGGCTGCGCAGCACGCCGCGCGGGTGGCGCTTGAGCTGGTTGAGCCGGACGTAGTCCTGCTGCATCACCACCACGTTCAGCGGCACTTTGCCGTAGGCCGGCTCCAGGCGGTCCATGTCGGCGCCGAGCTTCTTGGCGTTGAACGGCTTCGGCTCGATGGACCGGCCGGTGGGCTTTCCGCCGGGCTGCTCGGGGTAATAGTCGGCGTAACCGGGAACCCAGCACATCTTCAGCGGCGAGTGCTTCAGCACGAACGACAACATCTCCGGCCCGCGCTGCAGGTAGGTGTCGATCTTCTCGGCCGGAACCACATCGCCGACGATGGTGTGCAGATAGGTGCGTGCGGCTTGGATGTCATCTTTGACACCGGCACGCTGCAGCACCTCGTTGTTGGGGATCCAGACGCCGCCACCAGAGCGCGCGGTCGAGCCGCCGAAATGCGCGGCCTTCTCGATGACAATGGTGGACAGTCCCTGGTGGGCGGCGGTGAGGGCGGCGACCATCCCGGCGCCGCCGCTTCCGACCACGACGACGTCGTACTCCTGTTGGGCCATGTAGAACACGTTATAGAATTGCCCGGCCTAGACGCCAGTTGGCCGGACGAATTTCCTGGCCGGCGTGGGCACAGCGCTTCGCCACCCTGCGAGTAACCGGGTCATTCCGGCTTGGGCGCGATGGCCCCCCGAATGGGTAGAACGTGTTGTAGTTACGAATACGTGCTTGTGCACTCGGTGATCAGAATCCCGCGGTACCGCAGCGGCTGAAGTAGGGCAGGTCCGCCAACGGCGCCGCCACGGTCGCCTCGGACGGCCCGCTGTAGCTTCCTTCGCTGCCTTGCCGCTTCCAGCAACCGGGTGGGAAATAGACCTTCCGCGAGGTGGCGCCCTGGGTGACGACGGGAGCAACCAGGACATCGGATCCGATCATCCATTCCTGGTCGGCTGCCCACGCCTGCGGATCGTTGGGCGCGGCCAGCCACACCGGCCGCGACAGCGGCACGCCGGAGCTGGTCGCGGTGGCCCAGGTGGCGGAGATCATCGGGATGGCCCGCTGGCGCAGCTCAGCGAGCTGTCGGAAGGTGTCCAAGGTCTCCTGGTCGTAGTCCCACGGCATGTGGGTGCCGGAGTGCGCCCCGTGTACCCGCATGATCGGTGACAGCGCAGCCATCTCCGACCACCGCACGAACAGCTCCTTGGGGGTGGGGCCGGCCAGCAGGTCCTGATAACCGCCGATGTCGGTGCCATAGCCATAGGCGCCGGCCAGGCCCCGGTTCAGCATGTCCGGGATGAGTGCGGCCAGGCCAGAGGCCACCGAGAAGTCGGTGCTCTCGTCGCCCGGGAAGTTGCCACCTTCGTAGCCGGTCGACCCGGTATAGCCCGCGCGGTTGTAGAACCAGATGTGGCGGCCCGGATGTGATTGCTCGAAGGAATCCACCGCTTCACGTACGGCCTGCTGGTACAGCGCCGGGTAGGCGTTGTGCATGGTGGCCCCGGTCTGGCCGTTGGCGAAATACATGTCGGGCAGGGTCTGTTCGCCGAAGTCGCTCATGAACCCGTCTGCGCCGATTTCGAGCTGCTCGGTCACCGTGTGCTGAAACCATGCTTTGGCAGCGGGGTTGGTGAAGTCGATGACAGCGGCCTGCCCGCCGAGCGCCTGGTTGGGGGAGCCGACGATGTAGGGCTTGCCGTTGGCGTGGGTCGCCACGTAGTTGTTGGCCACCGCGTACCGGTAGTCCGCCGGAGAGGTGTTGCGCAGCGGATCCATGCTGACGAAGCTGCGGGTGTAGAGCAGGACGTGAATGCCGTGCGAACCGAATTCGCTGATCAGTTGTCGTAGGACCGCCGGGTCCAGGGTGAGCCAGGCCTCGGGGCGGTAGGCGGTGACCGGCAGGTTGTAGGCGACGATGTTGGCCAGGTCGCTGCGGACCACTTCCGCGTAGTCGGCCCCGGTCTGCCCGGTCACGATGCGGCGGTCCAACTGCGTGCCCAGCGCCCATGCCGGCGGGACACGGTGGCGGCCGTTGGCGGCGCTGAGTGCACTGATCACCTGTCCCGGGTCGCCGACGGCGACCTCGTAGTCCAGGTGCGCGGCGGCCACGTTGACGTGCCAGGCATCGGGTCGATCGGAGTCCAAATGCCAATCGGCCAACTCGGTCTGGGCCAGCAGGAAGCCGTAGCCTGCGGTCGAGGTGAACTGTGGTTGCACGTAGTAGGCGGCCCGCGGACCGCCGGGGAACAGATAGTGCGGGCCGCCGGAGCTGGCCATCAGGACATTGAACACCGGTGCCAACGGCCCGGCGCCGACGTTGGCCTCCTGCACCCAGTTGGTGAAGCGGCCCCATGCTGATCCAGTCCGTTGTGCAGGCCGCCGAAACCGGCGAACCGCTCGCCGGTCGGCGACGCGAAGCTGTCTCCCATCGAGACGATGCCCTGGGTGCTGCTGGGGACGACCGACACCCGCAGCCGGCCGGAGTCCTCGCTGAGAGTCACCCCCAGGGTGCGACCCGACGGGTCGTCGGTACTCAGCGTCAGCTCCAGGCCCTGTGGCAAGGGGCGCGTGGATAGCACTCCGGTGGCCGCGTACTGCATCCCGCAGCTGGAGGCCTCCCATAGGTCGCCCACCCACAACGGGCTGATGAGAAACGGGGTCGTCGAGGACGTACCCACGGTGAAGGTGAACGGTGTGTACCGGGTGGGAAACAGCCACTCGGACGGGGTCACGCCCAGCGGCTTCTGGGCTTCGTTTTTGACGAGCCGCGGCCCACCGTTACTGGGCACCTGCGTCAACACCGGTTGCCCAGCGGTGTTGAGCACCTGCATCGCGAACGGCACCTGATTGACGCGCACGGTGAATCCGGGACCGGCAAAGCTCAGCTCGCCGGGGTCCGGGAGTGCTGTGCTGGGTGGGATAACTGCGATTGCTGCAGCGGCTAGGCCGATACTGGTCACGACGGCCATCAACCGCATCGCGCCTCCACGGGTTTCACAAAGTGGACAGTTGTCCTGACAGTTGTTTCCTCGGCAGATCCTGGCGGCTGCAGGTCACATCGGTATCGCTGTGGAGCAACGGCCTCGTCTCAAGTGTCGGCGCTTTTAGAACACGTTATAGAATTACCGCTGAACGGCACGTTTTCACCGGCTCACCACCACCCGAGGGGACCATCGAAGATGCTCAGCGCCCAGATCCGTGCGGAGCTCGCTGCCGAGTTGGCGCAGGCGGAGCGCAGTCGGGTTCCGATCTCGCCGTTGACTGCGGCCCAGCCCGAGATCGACGTCGTCGACGCCTACGAGATTCAGCTGATCAACATTCGCCAGCGGATCGCCGAGGGAGCGCGCGTCGTGGGACACAAGGTCGGCCTCTCCAGCGAAGCGATGCAGCAGATGATGGGCGTCGACGAACCGGACTACGGACACCTGCTCAACGAGATGCAGGTGTTCGAGGACAAGCCGGTCAAGGCGTCGAACTATCTCTATCCCCGGGTCGAGGTGGAGGTCGCGTTCATCCTGGCCAAGGATCTGCCTGGCGCGGACTGCACCGAAGAGGATGTGCTGGCGGCCACCGAGGCCTTCGCCCCGGCGATCGAGCTGATCGACAGCCGGATCAGCGACTGGAAGATCAAGCTGTGCGACACCATCGCCGACAACGCCTCATCGGCGGGCTTCGTCCTGGGCAAGCAGCGGGTCAAACCGGGCGATATCGACATCAAGAGCATCGACGCTTCCCTGACCAAGAACGGCGAGGTGGTCGCCGAAGGCCGTAGCGACGCGGTGCTGGGCAACCCGGTCACCGCGGTGGCCTGGCTGGCTCGCAAGGTGGAGAGTTTCGGGGTGCGGTTGAAGGCTGGCGACATCGTGTTGCCCGGCACCGCTACCCGGGCCATCGATGTCCATGCCGGCAGCGACTGCGTCGCCGATTTCTCCGGGCTGGGTTCAGTCCGGCTGGTTTTCGAATAGATTCGAATAGAGGAGCTTTCATGGCTGCTAAGGCCTCAGTTGCGATTGTCGGGTCGGGCAATATCAGTACCGACCTGTTGTACAAGTTGCTGCGTTCGGAGTGGCTAGAGCCGCGTTGGATGATCGGCATCGACCCCGAGTCTGAGGGGCTGGCGCGGGCGCGCAAGCTCGGCCTGGAGACCTCGGCCGAAGGGGCGGACTGGCTGCTGGCTCTGGATGAGAAGCCGGACTTCGTGTTCGAGGCCACCAGCGCCTATGTGCACAAGGCGTACGCGCCCAAGTACGAGGCCGCCGGTATCCGGGCCATCGACTTGACCCCGGCTGCGGTGGGCCCGGCGGTGATTCCGCCGGCGAACCTGCACGAACATGTCGACGCGCCGAACGTCAACATGATCACCTGCGGTGGCCAGGCCACCATTCCGATCGTGTATGCCGTCACCCGCGCGGTCACAGCCCAAGGCGGCACCGTGCCCTATGCCGAGATCGTGGCCAGCGTCGCCAGCGTGTCGGCCGGCCCGGGAACCCGGGCCAACATCGACGAGTTCACCAAGACCACTTCGGCCGGCGTGCAGACCATCGGTGGAGCGCAGCGCGGCAAGGCGATCATCATCTTGAACCCGGCCGACCCGCCGATGATCATGCGCGACACCATCTTCTGCCAGATCCCCGAGGACGCCGACCGCGACGCGATCACCGCGTCGATCAAGGATGTCGTCGCCCAGGTGCAGACCTATGTGCCGGGCTACCGGCTGCTCAACGAGCCGCAGTTCGACGAGCCGTCGCTGAACTCCGGCGGGCGTGCGGTGGTGACCACGTTCGTCGAGGTCGAGGGCGCCGGCGATTATCTGCCCCCCTATGCGGGCAACCTGGACATCATGACCGCCGCCGCTACCAAGGTCGGCGAGGAGATTGCCCGCGAGATGGCGGCGGCAAAGGCTGGAGGAGCGAAATGAGCGACCACATCTTCGATGTGCGGATCACCGACACCTCGCTGCGGGATGGTTCGCACCACAAGCGCCACCAGTTCACCGCCGACGAGGTCACCGCGATCGTCGCCGCCCTGGATGCTGCCGGCGTGCCGGTGATCGAGGTGACCCACGGCGACGGCCTGGGCGGGTCCAGCTTCAACTACGGGTTCTCCAAGACCCCGGAGCAGGAACTGATCAAGCTCGCGGCGCAGACCGCCAAGGACGCCAAGATCGCCTTCTTGATGCTGCCCGGAGTGGGCACCAAGGAGGACATCAAAGAGGCGCAGGACAACGGTGGCTCCATCTGCCGTATCGCCACCCACTGCACCGAGGCTGACGTCTCCATCCAGCACTTCGGCCTGGCGCGCGAGTTGGGCCTGGAAACCGTCGGCTTCTTGATGATGGCCCACACCGTCACCCCGGAGAAGCTGGCGGCTCAGGCCCGCATCATGGCTGATGCCGGATGCCAGTGCGTCTATGTGGTCGACTCCGCTGGTGCCTTGGTGCTCGAAGGAGTTCGCGACCGGGTCCAGGCGCTGGTCGCCGAATTAGGATCGGCTGCTCAAGTTGGTTTTCATGGCCACGAGAACCTCGGACTCGGGGTCGCCAACTCGTTGGAGGCCGCACGCGCCGGGGCCAAGCAGATCGACGGTTCGGTGCGCCGGTTCGGTGCGGGCGCGGGCAATGCTCCGGTCGAGGCACTGATCGGGGTTTTCGACAAGGTCGGGATCAAGACCGGCATCGACTTCTTCGACATCGCTGATGCCGCCGAGGAAGTGGTGCGTCCGGCCATGCCGGCCGAGTGCGTGCTGGACCGCAACGCGCTCATCATGGGTTACTCCGGGGTGTACTCCAGCTTCCTCAAGCACGCGGTGCGCCAGGGCGAGCGTTACGGCGTGCCGGCGCATGAGCTGCTGCTGCGGGTGGGCCAGCGCAAGCTGATCGGTGGCCAGGAGGACCAGCTGATCGACATCGCGCTGGAGATTCAGCGGGAGCGGGCCGCGAAATAATCGCGGCATGACGACACGGCCGCAGGCCCAGGCGATCCTGGAACAGCTGGCCGGACCGCAGGCGCGGCTGCGCGACGACCAGTGGACCGCGATTGAGGCGCTGGTGGTGGCTCGCCGCCGCGCGCTGGTGGTGCAGCGAACCGGCTGGGGCAAGTCGGCGGTGTATTTCATCGCCGCGAAGCTGTTGCGGGCCGACGGCCACGGTCCGACGGTGATCGTGTCGCCGCTGCTGGCGCTGATGCGCAACCAAGTCGCCGCCGCGGAACGAGCCGGTGTGCATGCGGCCACCATCAACTCGTCGAACGTCACCGAATGGGCCGACGTGCAACGCCGGGTGGCCGCCGGTGATCTCGACGTGCTGCTGGTCAGCCCGGAGCGGCTCAACAATCCGGACTTCCGCGATGAGGTGTTGCCGGCGCTGGCCGCTAAGGCAGGGCTGGTCGTGGTCGACGAGGCGCATTGTGTGTCGGATTGGGGCCATGACTTCCGGCCGGACTACCGCCGGATCCGCACCCTGATCGCCGAGCTCGGCGCCGACATCCCGGTGCTGGCGACCACGGCGACCGCCAACGACCGGGTGGTCGCCGATGTCGCGGGCCAGCTCGGGGTCGGCGGCGGCGACACGCTGGTGCTGCGTGGCGGCCTGGACCGCGAGTCACTACGGATGTCGGTGGTGAGCGCCGGTGGACCGGCGCAGCGCGCCGCCTGGATCGGCGCTCATCTGGCGAAGCTGCCCGGATCCGGGATCGTCTACACGCTCACCGTGGCTCAGGCCCACGATGTGGCCGCCGACCTGCGGGCGCAGGGGTTCGCGGTGGCCGCCTACACCGGCTCGACCGACTCGGCCGATCGGGAGCAACTCGAGGCCGATCTGCTGGCTAACCGGGTCAAGGCGCTGATCGCCACGTCGGCGCTGGGCATGGGATTCGACAAGCCCGACCTGGGTTTCGTCGTCCACCTGGGGGCACCGTCCTCGCCGATCGCCTACTACCAGCAGGTCGGTCGTGCCGGGCGCGCCACCGCCAGCGCCGAGGTGATCCTGTTGCCCGGCACCGAGGACCAAGACATCTGGCACTATTTCGCGTCGCTGGCCTTCCCCGCGGAGTCCTTGGTGCGCAAGGTGATCGGTGAACTGTCACCCGATCAGCCGCTCTCGACCCCGGCGCTGGAAGCGCGGGTCGACCTGAACCGGTCGCGGTTGGAGATGGTGCTCAAGGTCCTCGATGTCGACGGCGCGGTGCGCCGGGTCAAGGGCGGCTGGCTGGGCACCGGCGTGCAGTGGACCTACGACGAGGCGCGCTACCGCAAGCTCGACGAACTGCGCCGGGCCGAGCAGCAGGCGATGCTGGACTACCAGGCCACTGACGACTGCCGCATGAGTTTCCTGCGTGCCCAGCTGAACGACCCGCAGCTGCGGGAGGGGGAGCGTTGCGGGCGCTGCGACAACTGCGCCGGGCCGCGGTTTGACGGCGAAGTGGATGCCACCGCCACCGCCGCCACCCGTGAACGGTTGATGCGCCCCGGCGTGGAGATCACGCCGCGGCGGCAGTGGCCGTCGGGTCTGGCGCAGCTCGGCGTCGATGTGGCCGGACGGATCTCCGACGGTCCGGAGCCTGGCCGGGTCATCGGCCGGCTCACCGATCTGGGCTGGGGCGCACGCCTACGCCGGCTGCTCGACGAGCCGGACCGCGAAGTGCCCGAGGACGTGGTGCGCGCGGCCGTGAGCGTGCTGGCCGGTTGGGACTGGAAGATCAGGCCGACCGCGGTAATGGGGATGGATTCGGCCACACACCCGCTGCTGATCGGCTCCTTGACCGACAGGCTGGCCGAACTCGGCCGTCTCACCCGTGTGGGCACCTTGCGCTATGCGCCGAATCGTCGCACCACGGCGGCGGCGAACTCCGCTTACCGCGTCGCCGCCCTGCAGGGATGTTGGTTGCCGCCGGATCTTCCGGCGGGCGTCGGACCGGTGCTGCTGGTCGACGATGTGACGGACTCGGGTTGGACTCTGACGATGGCTGCTCGGGTGGTCCGCGCCGCCGGTGCACCACAGGTGCTGCCGTTCGCTCTGGCCAGCGTGTCCTAGAACGCGCGTACCGTCGAGTCATGAGCGGTATTACTCGAGCAGTTGCGATCGGCTTGCTGAGCGTCGCGGGGGTACTGGCGCCGGTGGCCAACGCAGCGCCGCAGCAATGCGACCAGACCGTGGGGAACTCCGTCGACGCGTATCTGAAGCGGCATCCCGACGTCAAGAGCACCCTGGCGCATCGGGGGCAGCAGGAAGACCCGGGCGCGCCGGACCCGGTGCTGTCCTATCTGCAGCGACACCCCGACGTGCGCCAGGCGTTGATCACGTTGTCTCAAAAGTGTGTGTGACGAACGGGGTACGGAACACGTAGCGACTGGTGGGCACCGTGTCGATATTCAGGTGGGCGCCGAACGCGCTGACACTGGCGACCATCCGGCCCACCCGATCGGTGAGGTCGGCCTGGTCGGCCGCACCGTAGAACGCATACGGGTCTGACACCGCCTCGTCGGGGAAGTTCTCTTCGACGATCGCGTCGATGGCAGGCGCATCCTCGGTAAGGGCGCGGATCACGACGTTCTGGGTGTAACCGAACGTCGCCTGGGTATCGATTGCCACCTGGGTGTGGTCGATGTGCCAGCGGTGCAGCCACGTCGCCTGATCCAGATCAGCGGGCCGGCGCAGCAATGCCACGTTGGCCAATCCCCGGGTGCGGCGGCCCTCGCCGGGATCCGGCGGCGGCATCGGCATGGACTCGGTCACCAGATACGCTGCCGCCATCTCGGATTCGGATGCGATCAGCGCGATCGCGGCCTGGGTCGCTTCGCTGTAGTACTGCTGAGTCCACAGGCTGATGATCGCCGCGGCCGGCGGATTCAGCGTCGTCAGAGTCATCATCGAGTCGCGCACCGGCTGGTCGCGGACGTTGACCACGACCCCCGGCAGGCCCAAGTCCAGCAGCTGGTTCGCGATCGGACCGCGCATCCGCTGGCACCACGGTTCGCCGAAGTCGGCGCTTCGCGCCACGATCATGACCTTTTCCATCGATGTCTCTCCTTAACCGGTTGCGGCGCGGAACGCCCCGACGAGTTCGCGCAGCAGATCAGTGGTGCGGCCCAGGTCCTTGGGCAACGAGCAGGTGACGCGCACATCGGTGACTCCGGCGGCCACCAGAGCCGGAGCCGAGTCCGCGGTGGCCACGGCGTCGAGCGAGCCGTCGGCCCTCTTGACGGCGGTTGCGTGGCCCAATACCTGTAGGCCGCCCGGATCGCCGCCCAGCGCTGCGATGCGGTCTCGCATGGCCGCGATGGCGCCGGCCGGGTCACGCATCGCCGGCCCCCAGGGGATCCAGCCGGACCCGAACCGGGCAAGTCGGCGCGCCACCGCGTCGTTGACGGTTCCGCTGACCCAGATCGGGACACCGCCGGGGGCAAGGGGTTTGGGCATCTGGTGAATGTTGTTGAAGGACAGTTCCGGGGACGCGTATGTGGTGCGCTGTTGAGTCCACAGGGCTTGACACACCTCGAGGGTGTGGTCCAGGAGTCGGCCGCGACGTTCGAACGACAGGCCAGCCGCTTCGTACTCCTCGCGCTGCCAGCCGACGCCCACGCCGAGATCCAGCCGGCCGCCGGACAGCACGTCCAGGGTGGCCAGCTCTTTGGCCAGTACTGCCGGCCTGCGAAGGGCCGCCAGCAGCACTGCGGTGCCCAGCCGGATTCGGGTGGTGGTGGCGGCAAGTGCGGTCAGCACGATCAGTGGGTCGAGCCATTGGCCGTCGGGTCCGGTGGGTTGGCGCCCGCCGGCGATCCCGCCGAGCCGGGGGTCGGCGTAGGCGTCCGGGTTCTCGCCGAACACCACGTGGTCGGAGACCACCACCCGATCCACGCCTGCGGCGTCCATGGCACGGCCCAGTGCCAGCGTGGCGCCCCAGTCGTGGTCGGGGTCGTCGGTGAAAGTCTTGAGCTGAAACGAGATCTGGGGTTTGGACGGCGATGTCATGAGCGCACCCGGCCGGCCGGAAGTGACTCGATCGCGTCGATGGTCAAGCTGCGCTGAGCAATCCGCCAGTCCTGCTCGACGCGGTGGTAGATGTCGCGGTAGCGCAGATACCAGACATAGTCGGTGAGCGTGCCGCGCTGCTCGATCCAGTGATGAGCCACTCCGGTGATCTCCCCGGTCGCCACCGCGGCGGCCGAGGAGGCGGCGTAGACCTCGCCCAGGATGCCGTGGTGGGTGCGGGTCACCGTGGCCAGTCCGGACATCGCGGCTCGCACCCCATCGTGTCCGCGGTGGTACACGCTGGGCTCCAGCTGATCCGGCGGTTCGGGCAGGACCAGTTCGGCATCGACGGTGAAGAGTTGGGCCACCTCATCGAACCGCTGGGCGTCGACGTGCGCGGCATAGCGGTGCACGAGCCCGGACAACTCCAGTTGATCGGCCACCGACAACGTCATGGGGCCGAACCTAACAGCGGTGCGGGTTTGATCCCGCCGAGTTGTGCGGTGAGCGCATCGGCGGTCCGCAGGACCCCGCGTGCCCACTTGGTGATCTCGGTGTCGGTCAGCGCGCGCTGGGCATGGAGGGAGACCACCATCGCCTGGCGCTGATGGTGGTCATAGACCGGTGCCGAGATCACGCTGATGTCGTGGCGCCCCCGGCCCCCGGCCTCACTGCGCAGATAGACGCGCTCACCGATATCGGACACCAGTTCGCCGAGCAGCGCTCGCAGCTCGTCGGGCAGGTCACTGGACAGGCCTGCCATCAATGCGTAGAGGCGCTGGCCTCCTGGTGTCAGCCGCTCGACCAGATAGCCGTCGGCGCGGCATTCGGCGACGACGCTTTGCAGGCGCTCACTCTCCGACCGGAGCGGGATGGTGGGTGCCCGGGCGAGCCAGTCCCGCAGAGCGCTGTCATCCCACAACACGAACATCAGCCCGACCGGAGGCGCGAACGGATAACTCTGGCCGGCCTGAACGCCCAGATGTGCGTTCGGCGCTGCGACGAGCTCCAGCACGGTGATGCGATCGTCAACGACCGCGCTCAGCGCAGCGGAGGTGGCGAAGTCCGCGGAGAGTCGCCGCAGCAGCTCACGGGCCTCAGGACCGACCCGAAGCGCCTGCTGGGCGGCGCGGCCGAGCGAGATCAGCGCCGGCCCCAGCCGGTAGGTCTTGTCCGGGTCGTCGCGGGTCAGATAGCCCGCGTCGGCCAGTGCGGTGGCGATACCCAGGCAGGTGGGCTTGGCCAGGCCGGTGCGGCGGGCGAGCTCGGAGAGGCCGAAGCACTGGTCGGGGTGACGGGCGAGGAAGTCCAGAACTGTCACCACCCGTTCGGTCGGGGGAGAGGACCGCACGGCCTGTCGGGAGACCTCGGGTCCTGGCGCAGCCATTGCAGCATGCTACCGCGACGTCTACAGTCGGTTCGAGATATCTACCGCGTCGGTCCAATATTGGACCATCAGACGATCTGAGAGGTGTTGCACCATGTACTCCGAACCCCTGTCGGCCGCGATCGCCGAGGCGGAGAAGCTGGTCGCCGCGGCTCCGCACATCGAGACCGAGGCCGACCTGCTCGAGGGCCTGCAATACCTGGCTGGCGGCGTCGAGGCCTGTGTGCACGCTGCCTTCAACGGTGAGCGCGACCACCCGTTCCTGATGTCGGGCACCGGGCCGTTCACCAAGATGGGACTGGACAACCCCGACACGTTGTACTTCGGGACCGTGGTGCGACCCGGCAATGACTATGTCGTGCGCGGCACCCGGGGTACCACCACCGACCTGAGCTTCCAGCTGCTCGGCGGCGGCGAGTACACCGACGACAATGTCCCGGTCAGTGATGCGGCGTTCGACGACCGCGAACTCGATGTCGCCGATGACGGCACCTTCACCTGGCGGTTCCAGCCGACGAAGCCGGCGCAGCTGGTGATCCGCGAGGTCTACAACGACTGGGCCGCCCGCCGGGGCACGCTCTCGATCTCCAGGGTTGACACCGTGGGCACCGCGCCGCCGGCGCTGACAAAGCAGCTGATCGAAAAGCGTTATGCGGCAGCGGGTAAGCAGCTGATCAACCGAATCAAGACTTGGCTGGCGTTCCCGCAGTGGTTCTACCTCAACCTCCCGGTCAACACCATGGTGGCGCCGCGGCTCACCCCTGGTGGCTTGGCCACTCAATACTCCTCGGCCGGGCATTACGAGCTTGAACCCGGTCAGGCCCTGGTGGTCACCCTGCCCGTGTCCGATGCGCCCTACCTGGGATTCCAGCTGGGCAGTCTCTGGTACATCTCGCTGGACTACATCAACCACCAGACGTCGCTGAACGGCACTCAGGCCCAAGCTGATCCAGACGGCAAGATCCGGATCGTGGTGTCGGACACCAACCCCGGCGTCACCAACTGGGTAGAGACGCTGGGTCACCGACGCGGATTCCTGCAGTTCCGCTGGCAACGGGTGTCGCGGCCGCTGACCGAGGGCGATGGTCCGACCGTTGAGCTGGTCAACGTCGAGGATGTCGCTTCTGCCCTGCCGTTCTACGAGCACAACAAGATTTCACAAGAAGACTGGCGAGCGCGTATCGCGTTGCGGCAGGAGCAAATCGCAAACAGGATGCTGGGGTAAAGATGACTGGATTGCTGACGGGCAAAGTCGCGGTGATCAGCGGGGTCGGGCCTGGGCTTGGCAGCACGCTGGCGCACCGGTTCGCGGCCGAAGGCGCCGATCTGGTGCTGGCGGCGCGTAGTGCGGATCGCCTTGAGGAAGTGGCGAAGCAGGTCAGGGCCGCCGGTAGGCGCGCACTGGTGGTACCTGCCGACATCACCGACGACGAGCAGGTCGCGCACCTGGTAGAGGCGGCCACGGCCGAGTTCGATCACATCGACGTGCTGATCAACAACGCATTCCGGGTGCCTTCGATGAAACCGCTTGCGCAGACATCGTTTCAGCACATCCGCGATGCCATCGAGCTCAGCGGCCTCGGTGCGCTGCGCCTGACGCAGGGCTTCACCCCGGCGCTGGCCGCCGCCCACGGCGCGATCGTCAACCTGAATTCGATGGTGATTCGGCACTCGCAGCCCAAATACGGTGCCTACAAGATGGCCAAGGCCGCGCTACTGGCCATGTCGCAGTCTTTGGCATCTGAGCTGGGCGAGCAGGGAATCCGGGTCAACTCGGTAGCGCCAGGGTATATCTGGGGTGACACCCTGCAGAGCTACTTCAATCATCAGGCCGGCAAATACGGCACCACCGTCGACCAGATCTACGCCGCCACCGCGGCGAGCTCAGACCTGAAGCGCCTGCCCACCGAGGACGAGGTGGCCTCCGCGGTGCTGTTCCTGGCCAGTGATCTGGCCAGTGGGATCAGCGGACAGGTCCTCGACGTCAACTGCGGGGAGTACCACAACTGATGACCACTCGTACCAATGTCGGCACCGTCGACGATCTGCACGCCTCAGCCACCAAGATGGTGGGCCTGGACGACTTCGGCCCTGACGACGACAACTACCGCGAAGCGCTGGGGATCCTGCTGGACTCCTACCGCACCGAGGCCGACCTGACCGAACTCGGCAGCAAGATGAATCGTTTCTTCTTGCGCGCTGCCCTCGTTGCCCGGTTGCTGTCTCAGGCCGGCTGGAATGCCAACCCGCAGTACGTCGATGTCGCTATCGAGCGGCCGATCTTCGTCACCGGGTTGCCGCGTACCGGAACCACTGCGCTACACCGCTTATTGGGCGCCGATCCGGGTCATCAGGGCCTGGAGATGTGGCTGGCGGACTTCCCGCAACCGCGGCCGCCGCGCGACACCTGGGACACCAACCCGGTGTATCGGGAGATGGCGGCCCAGTTCGCCCGGCATCACGACGAGAACCCGGACTACACCGGGCTGCACTTCATGACCGCCGACGGCTTGGAGGAGTGCTGGCAGTTGCTGCGGCAGTCCCTACACTCGGTGTCCTACGAGACGCTGGCGCACCTGCCGACCTACTCTCGCTGGCTTTCCGAGCAGGACTGGACTCCGGTCTATCAGCGTCATCGTCGCAATCTGCAGCTGATCGGTCTCAACGACCCGGATAAGCGGTGGGTGCTCAAGAACCCGAGCCACCTGTTCGCGCTGGATGCGATCATGGCGGTCTATCCCGATGCGCTCATCGTGCAGTGCCACCGCCCGGCCGAGACCATCATGGCGTCGATGTGCTCCCTGGCGCGGCACACCACCGAGGGGCAATCCAACACCTTTGTGGGCGCGCGAATCGGTGCCGACGAGATGGAAACCTGGGCTCGGGGCCTGGAACTGTTCAACAGCCAACGCGCCAAATACGATCAGGCGCAGTTCTGCGACATCGACTACAAGGATTTCGTCGCCGATCCGCTGGCCACCGCTGCGGGCATCTACGACCGGTTCGGCCTGGCACTGTCCGACGAAGCTCGCCAGGCCATGGCCGATGACTATGCCGCGAGCAAGACCGGTCCGCGGGCTCCCAAGCACGAGTACTCGCTGGCCGACTATGGACTGACCGCCGAACAGGTTCGGGAGCGCTTCGCGGGCCTGTGAGCCCGTGAATGTGACCCGGGAACGCCCTTCGAGTGTGTGGTTTGGTCGGCCAAAGACGCGATCTGCCAACCAAACCGCACACTCGGCGGAGTTTCTAGTGGACTAGTCGATGCCGTCGCCGGGCGGCGGCGCACTGGAGATCGCCTCCAGATGCCCCTCGGCGACGGCATGCAGAATGCTCTTCGCCAGTCGGGGGCAGCCCCGGCTGCGGCCGCTGGCGTTGCCGGATTCTCGTTCGGCGGTGAAGTGAGCACATTGCTTCACCGCACCCGAATTCCACTGCACCGAGGTGTATCCCGGGCCGAGCTTCTTCACCTCGACGGTCGCGGTGCAGTGTCGGCATTCCACCGGCATCAGGCCCGAATGCAGGTACCGGTCGGTATCCCGTTCGGTCGCAGCGCGAATCGCCTCAAACCGCTCTGGAACGGCCGGGAACAGCGGATGCCGCGAGTAGCGGGTGTCGGGACCCGTCTCGTCGTCGTCGGACCGGTGTGTGTGGTCCTCGTGGTCCTCGTGGGCGCCCGAGAACATCAGCATGGACCGGGCCAGATCGCCGGCGTCGGGGACCTCGCGGGCCATGGTGACGACCTACTCTGCGTTGACGGTTTCTGAAGCCTTTGCGGCCTCCGCTGCCTGCTTTTCCTCTTCCTGGACCCGCAGGTTCTCGGCGACCTCGGCGTTCCACTTCTCGTTGGCCACCGTGGCGTCGATCTCGATCTCGTAGCGGTCGGTCATCTCCGCAGTGACATCGGCAGCGTCGACGTAGAACTGGGAATACCAGCGGCGCAGTTGGTAGACGGCGCCGTCTTCTTCGACCAGCAACGGGTTCTCGATCCGGCTCTTGTGCGTCCAGATCTCGACGTCCTGCAGGAAGCCCTTGCTGACACCGTCGGTCATGGCGTCGGCGATCTTCTCGGTCGTCGCGTCGTCCAGGCCCTTGGGCTTCTGCACGATGACGCCCCACATCAACCGGAACTGATCCTGACTGATCGGGTAGTGGCAGTTGATCAGGATGGACTCGGCCTTGAACCCGCCGTAGGTGTTGTGCAGCCAGTTGATCATGAACGACGGCCCGAAATAGGACGCCTCGGAGTCCAATTCGGAACCGCCGTAGCTGGTGCCCAGGCCGGGGACGTCGGAACGGCCGACGTTGTGCAGGTACTGCGAGGCGATGTGGCCCTCGAAGACGTTCTTGAACGAGGTGGGCAGACCGTAGTGGATGTAGAAGAAGTGCGCGAAATCGGTGACGTTGTCGATGATGTCGCGGCAGTTGGAGTCGATCACCATGGAGTTCCAGCGCCAGTCGGTCCATTCGCCACTGGACCACTCGGCGATCTCAGGGATCCGCACCTCGTCCGGCGGCGGGTTGCCCTCGGGGTCGTTGTACATGAACAGCAGGCCGCCGCGCACGTCGGTCGGGAAGGACTGGGTGCGCGCCACCCGCGGGGTCCGCTTGGAGTAGGGCACCAGCTTGCAGCGTCCGTCGCCGCCCCAACGCCAGTCGTGGAATGGGCAGGCCACCGCGTCGCCCTTGATCTCACCGCGGCTCAGGTCGCCGCCCATGTGGCGGCAGTAGGCGTCGAGCACGTGCAGTTCGCCCTGGGAGTCGGCGAAAACCACCAGCTTGGCGCCGAAGGCATGGATGGAGTGCGGCTTGCCGTCCTGGAAGTCCTTCACCGGGCCCAGGCAGTGCCAGCCGCGCGCGTAGCGGTCCGGCAGTGTTCCGGTATCGATGTGGCGGACGCCGACCTCGGCGTTGTCAGTGCTCACCTGTTGCCTCCAACCCTCTGCTTCTAACTAGAACACGTTACAGTTTTGACACGTGTTTGCGCAATAAACCCTGCTGGTTCGGGGTCTTTGGTCCCTGGTATATGTGATCGATGCAGCTGTTCTCCTTCAACGGTCGTTCGCCCAAGGTCGACCCCACCGCGTTCGTCGCTCCCACCGCCACGCTGATCGGTGACGTCACCATTGAAGCGGGAGCCTCAGTGTGGTTCGGCGCGATCCTGCGCGCCGACGACGCGCCGATCGTGGTGCGTGAGGGGGCCAATGTCCAGGACGGCTCGGTGCTGCACGTACCGCCGGGCGTACCGGTGGACGTCGGCCCGGGCGCGACCATCGCCCACATGTGCCTGATTCACGGGGCCAACATCGGCGCCGAGGCACTGATCGGCAACCACTCCACCGTGCTCGACGGCGCGGTGATCGGCGCGCGCAGCCTGATCGCGGCCGGTTCGACGGTGCTCGCCGGGACGAAGATCCCGGACGGGGTGCTGGTGACCGGCGCCCCCGCCGTGGTCAAGGGGCCGATCGCCGGGACCGGTGCTGAGGTATGGATCAACGCCAACCCGCCGTACTACCGCAATCTCGCGCAGCGCTACCGCGAAGGAATGAAGCCGGTTGAACTAGGCGGGTGATGCAGTTGTCGCCGAGCGTGTACTCAGACCGAGAAACTCGCCGGAAAATCGGTCTGATGACACGTTCGGCGCGGGTTTTCGGCGCCGGTCCGAACTGGCCTGTTTAAACGGGCTTGGCGGTCTTGGCCGCGCGATCCAGTTCCCAGTAGGCGCGCAGGGCGACCAGTTCGCCCTTGTCGTTGGCCCGGTAGGTGAACACGCCTTCGGTGACGATCTGGTGTCCGCCCAGGGTGATCGTGATGTTGCCGGTATTGGCTTCCTCATCGCCGCACTGGAAGGTGTCGGAGAAGTTGAACTCGATCTTGTCGGTGCCCGCGATCGCCTTGTCCCAGAAGGCCGAGATCTCGTCGCGGCCGCGGTGGCCCTTGCCCTCGGGGTCGAAATGCGACGGCCCGATCGGGTCCTGCACGATCGCGTCGTCGGCGAAGTTGGCCAACCAGGCTTCCTTGTCGCGGGCAGCTACGGCGTCACGGGAGCGCTTGCCTGCGACGTGGGCGGGGTGATCTGCGTTCATGCGGGTGTCCTCCTCAGTTGGCGGGCTTGATGCGTCGGTCCAGCTTCGGCTCTCCTTCGTCGACCCTCGCTAACCGCCGGGCTTGTCGGCACCGACAACCCACATCGAGTAGTACTGCGAGCCGCCGCCATAGGCGTGACCCAGCGCCTTGCGGGCATTCGGGACCTGGTGGTCACCGGCCTTGCCCATCACCTGGATCGCCGACTCGGCGAAGCGGATCATGCCCGAGGCGCCGATCGGGTTGGACGACAGCACGCCGCCGGAGGCATTCACCGGCAGCTTCCCGCCGATCGCGGTCTCGCCCGCCTGGGTCAGCTTCCATCCCTCGCCAGGCGCCGCAAAGCCCAGGTTCTCCAGCCACATCGGCTCGAACCAGGAGAACGGAACATAGATCTCTGCGGCGTCGATCTCGTCGATCGGGCTGGTGATCCCGGCCTGCTTCCACAGCGCAGCAGCTGCGTCACGGCCTGCTTGCGGATTGACCTGGTCGCGCCCGGAATAGGCCAACGGTTCGGTGCGCAGCGAGGTTGCGTGAATCCAGGCCACCGGCTCGCCGGCGTCGATCCTGGCCTGTGCTGCGGTCTCGTCGCCGATCACGAGCGCACAGGCACCGTCCGAAGACGGGCAGGTCTCGTCGAAGCGGATCGGATCCCACAGCATCTGGGATGCCATGACCTTCTCGACAGTGATGTCGGGCTGGTGCAGGTGTGCCAACGGGTTGCGGGCGCCGTTGAGCCGGTCCTTGACCGCGACGATCGCACCGATGTCGCTCGGCGCACCGGACCGGCGGATGTAGGCCCGCACGTGCGGCGCGAAGTAGCCGCCAGCGCCGGCGCCGACCGGCTTGGTGAACGGTACGGGGATGCTCAGCGCCCACATGGCGTTGGACTCCGACTGCTTCTCCCAGGCCATCGCCAGCACCCGCCGGTACTTGCCCGACTTGACCAGGCTGGCCGCCACAACTGCGGTCGAGCCACCCACCGATCCGGCGGTGTGCACCCGGATCAGCGGCTTGCCGGTGGCGCCTACGGCGTCGGCCATGAACAACTCGGGCATCATCACGCCCTCGAAGAAGTCCGGAGCCTTACCGACTACCACCGCATCGATGTCGTCGAACGTCGAGCCCGAATCGGCCAGCGCACGATCGATGGCCTCGCGCACCAGGCCGTTCATCGACACGTCCTGGCGCTTGGCGACGTACTTCGTCTGCCCGGTGCCCAACACCGCAGCGAGTTCGCCCATCAGTTGCGTCCTTCCATGACTGCGACCAGGTTCTGCTGCAGGGCAGGTCCGCTGGTGGCGTGGGCCAGCACCCGGCCCGCCGAACCATTGAAGATGTGTCGCGCGGCGAAGCCGATGCGCTCCAGACCCGCGACGAACATCGGGTTGGCCGCCAGGGCGCCGCCCGAGGGGTTCACCTTCGTCTTCGACGGCAGCTGCATGGCTTCGGTCAGAATCAGGTGTTGATGGGTGAACGGCGCGTGGATCTCAGCGACGTCCACCGCGGGCATGTCGTCGCCGGTCGCCGCTCGAGTCGAGGCGGTGGTCGACGGGGAGCGGGTCAGGTCCCGGCTGCCCAGCACCGGAGACTCGATGCGGTGCTCGAATCCAGTGATCCAGGCGGGGTTTTCGCACAGTTCGCGAGCCTTGTCGCCCGCGGCCAGAACGATCGCGGCGGCGCCGTCGGTGATGGGTGCGATGTCGTGCCGGCGCAGCGGGTCGGCGAAGAACGGGCGCGCCAGCAGCTCGTCGAGGTCGGTCGACGACTCCACCGAGTCCACCCGGTCGGACGCGGCAAACGAATCCATTGCCACCCTGGCCATCTGCTCGCGGGTCCACTGACCGCCGTCCAGTCCGAGCCGGGCCTGCAATGCTGCGATCGAGACCGCATCCGGCCACAACGGAGCGACGGTGTAGGGGTCGGTCTGCAGCGCCAGGATCCGGCGCAGCTGGCCGGCCGAGGATTTGCCGAAGCCGTAGGCCAAGGCCGTGTCGACCTCGCCGGTCAGCACTTTGATGTAGGCCTCATACAGCGCCCATGCGCCGTCCATCTCCACGTGTGACTCGTTGATGGGCGGGACCGCGCCGATCGAGTCGATCGCTGAGATGAAGGAAAATGCGCGTCCGGCAAGGTAATCCGACGAACCCGAGCACCAGAAACCGATGTCGGTCTGGGCGATCCCCAGGTCGGAGTACAACTGAGCGAAACACGGCATCAACATCTCGACGCCGTTGGTGGTGCCGTCGGTGCGGCGAACGTGCGGGGCGTGGGCGAAACCCACCACCGCGACATCGCGTTGCGTCATGCTGCCCCTCACAGGTGATGCTTGTAGGTGTCGTAGTCGGCGTCCGGTTCGCCGGTCGGCCGGAAGTATTCGATGTTGTCGATGCCCAGGCCCCACTCCTCGCGGGGCTTCCACACCGCAGCGACGCGCATACCCATGCGCACCTCGTGTGCGTCGATGTCGGACACCAAGTGCAGGAACGGGATATCGGCACCGTCGAGCAGCACATAGGCGGCCACGTACGGCGGCTTGATGCGCTGCCCGGCGAACGGGATGTTGATGATGGCGAACGTCGTCACCGTGCCCGTGTCCGGCAACTCGACGAAGTTGTCCAGCGGCAGACCGGTGGCCGGGTCGGCTTCCTTGGGCGGGAAGTACAGCTTGCCCTCGGTGCCGGTGCGGGCACCCAGCAGCTTGCCCTCCTGCAGGGCGCGCAGATACGCGCTCTCGGGAAGCGATGCGGTGTGCTGGATCTCCAGGCTCGACGGGATGACCACCATGGTCACCGGGTCGCGCTCATCGGGGGTGTCGGCTACCGGTTCTGCCTCCTCGCCGATCGCGAAGTAGGCGATGTCGGTGATCGCGCCGACGGTCTCCTCGGCCCAGTGTGCGTGCACCCGGGTGCCTGCGCTGATGGCCTTGGAGCTCTCGGCCGCCACGGCGTGCAGCAGCGGCACATCGGCGCCATCGAGCTTGATCAACGCCCAGGCGAACGGGGTGTCCAGCGGCTGGCCCTCCAAGGGCTCCGGCTGCCACGACCACGAGACCACGGTGCCCACACTCGCCACCGGTACGATCTCCGTGAGCTGTTCGTAGCTGACCGGGTCGTACTCGGCCGGCGGTACGTACACCCGACCGTCGGATCCCCGGACGCCGACAATGCGGCGCTCGCGCAGAGCGGTGAAGAACGCTCCCAGAACTGGGCCGACTGAACGTGTGTAGTCGAAGGACAACTTCAGCGGCGCAGAGAGGGGCGGTTCATGCTCATCGATCTGCGCGCGGGTGCTTTGGCTGGCAGTCACGGCATCGAGTAGAACAGGTTCTAACAATGGTGGCAAGCAGGCGAGCGAGGAGCCAAGGATGAAGCTGGGACTGCAACTCGGATATTGGGGCGCGCAGCCGCCTACCAACCACGCCGAACTGGTGTCCGCGGCTGAGGATGCGGGATTCGACGCCGTCTTCACCGCCGAGGCATGGGGCTCCGACGCCTACACGCCACTGGCCTGGTGGGGTTCGTCGACGTCGCGAGTTCGGCTGGGCACCTCGGTGGTGCAGCTCTCGGCGCGGACCCCGACCGCCTGCGCCATGGCCGCACTGACGCTGGACCATCTCTCCGGCGGCCGCCACATCCTGGGCCTGGGCGTCTCCGGACCGCAGGTGGTGGAGGGCTGGTACGGCCAGCGTTTCGGCAAGCCGCTGGCCCGCACCCGGGAGTACATCGACATCCTGCGCCAGGTGTGGGCCCGCGAGGCCCCGGTGACCAGCGCCGGCCCGCACTACCCGCTTCCGATCAGCGGCGAGGGCACGACCGGGCTGGGCAAGGCCCTTAAGCCGATCACCCACCCGCGTCGCGCCGACATCCCCGTGATGCTCGGCGCCGAAGGCCCGAAGAACATCGCGCTGGCCGCCGAGATCGCCGACGGCTGGCTACCGATCTTCTACTCCCCGCGGCTGGCCGGCATGTACAACGAATGGCTCGATGAGGGCTTCGCCCGCCCGGGTGCGCGCCGTACTCGGGAGACCTTCGAGATCTGCGCGACGGCCAACATCGTCATCACCGAGGACCGCGCCGCGGCCTTCGCGGCCATGAAGCCCTACCTGGCGCTCTACATGGGCGGCATGGGCTCGGAAGAGACGAACTTCCATGCCGAGGTCTACCGCCGGATGGGTTACGCCGAGGTCGTCGACGACGTGACCAAGCTGTTCCGCAGCGGACAAAAGGACAAGGCCGGCGAGATCATCCCCGACGAGTTGGTGGACGACGCCGCGATCGTCGGCGACATCGACTACGTCCGTAAGCAGATCAAGGTCTGGGAAGCCGCGGGCGTCACCATGATGGTGGTCACCGGCCGCAGCACCGAGCAGGTCCAACAGCTGGCCTCGCTGGTTTAGGTCCGCCGGGAGCCGGCTAGCGACCCACCACGTCGGCGTCACCGAAGGTCATTTCGACGCGGCCCACGGTCGATGACATCATCGGCCGCTTGGGCAGGCCCAGTGCGGCCAGCTCACGCGCGTACGGGTGAGTTCCCAGGTGCAGCGTGGTGCCACCCAGCGCCCCGCTGACCTTCGAAATTCGCATCTCCCAAGGCACTTGGCGGGTGACCCCGTCGAGGTGGCTGAACGCCTGGAGGACCCGCGGCCTGGACGTGAACAGACTGGGAACCGGCAGACCACGACTGAACTCCATGGTGGCGATGTGCTGGCCGTCGGCGGCGACATCGAAACCCAGCTGCCGATCGTCACGAACAGTGAAGTCCGCCATGATCTTCGGGAATCCCCAGATGGTGCGCCCGGCTTCGAGCGTGAACTCCTGGTCGACGGGCAGGTGGTGGATGAAGGCGCCGGCGGAGCCCAGTGCCCGCCAGCCGCTTGCCTCGGTGCCCGGCGGGTTGACCATCACCGCCGTGCCGAATTCCAGATACCGGCCGAGATCGCCATCGATGTAGCGGGCCAGCATCAGATTGACCACGGCACGTCCCGGCTGCTGCTGGAAAACCTGCAGACCGCTGTAGTCGATCATCTCCTGTGCGGCGTCGGCGGGGACCGAGAACATCGCGGAATGCACATCCGCGTGACGGATCCGGACGGGCATGGTAAGCACAGTGCCAGCGATGGTGTGCTGTGAAAGAGCCATGACTCCCACTGTAATCCGGAGGACGCCCATGACCGAGGTAATGGCCGATGCGATACCCGCGACCAAGCCGGATGTTGACCTGACCGACGGCACTTTTTACGCCGACGGGGGCGCTCGCGGCGCCTACTCGTGGATGAGGGCGCACGAGCCGGTGTTCCGGGATCGCAACGGGCTGGCTGCCGCGTCGACCTACCAGGCGGTGATCGACGCCGAACGTACCCCGGAGGTGTTCTCCAACGCCGGTGGCATTCGCCCCGACCAACCGGGCTTCCCGTACATGATCGACATGGACGATCCCTCGCACTTGTTGCGGCGCAAACTGGTCAACTCCGGGTTCACCCGCAAACGGGTGCACGCCCAGCTGCCGTCCATCGAGACATTGTGCGACACGTTGATCGATGCGGTGTGTGAGCGAGGCGAATGCGATTTCGTCCGCGACATCGCCGCACCGCTGCCGATGGCGGTGATCGGCGACATGCTCGGTGTGCTGCCCGAGCAGCGCGGCATGCTGTTGAAATGGTCCGATGATCTGGTGTGCGGGCTGAGCTCGCATCTGGACCCGGCATCGGCCACGTTCCAGGCCGTGATGGAGGCGTTCAGCGCCTACACCGCCTTCACCATGGACCTGATCGGCAGGCGCCGCGCCGAGCCCGCCGACGACCTGTTCTCCATCTTGGTCAACGCCGAGGTGGACGGGCAGCGGATGAGTGACGACGAGATCGTTTTCGAGACGCTGCTGATCCTGATCGGCGGAGACGAGACCACCCGCCACACGCTGTCCGGCGGCACCGCGCAACTGCTGCGCCACCGTGAGCAGTGGGACTTGCTGCAACGCGAACCCGACCGGCTGCCGGTGGCGATCGAGGAGATGCTGCGGTGGACCTCGCCGGTGAAGAACATGTGCCGCACCCTGACCCGCGACACCGAGTTCTATGGGACGGCGCTGCGCGAAGGCGAGAAGATGCTGTTGCTGTTCGAGTCGGCCAACTTCGACGAATCGGTTTTCGACGAGCCGGAACGATTCGACATCACCCGAGACCCCAACAGTCACTTGGCATTCGGGTTCGGTACGCATTTCTGCCTCGGCAACCAGCTGGCCCGGCTGGAGTTGCGGCTTATGGCACAGCGGATCTTGCAGCGGCTTCCCGACCTGCGATTGGCGTCCGGTGACGCGTTGCCGCTGCGACCGGCGAACTTCGTCAGCGGGCTGGAGTCGATGCCGGTGGTGTTCACTCCCAGCGCACCGGTCCTGAACTGAGCCGTCTTCGCCGAGCGTGTAATCAGACCGACAAACCCGCCGGGTTCTCCGTCTCAGTGCACGTTCGGCGCTGCCAGGCATCTCTGACTCGTCCGATGATCCCGGCTTCGGTGTCTTCGCGGGTGATCCGCAGGTCGATCCAGCCGAGGCCGGTCACGGTTTCGTGCCGGCGGATGTCCCTGGTGAACTGCGATCGGCTCGTGCGGTGATGGTCGCCCTCGTAGTCGAGGCCGAGTTTGATGTCCTCCCAGCCCATGTCCAGTACGGCAACCAGTTGTCGCCAGGTGTCGAATACCGGGAGCTGGGTCTGCGGGGGCGGAAAACCCGCTCGGAGGAGCAAGAGTCGCAACCACGTCTCGCGGGGTGACTCGGCGCCGGCGTCGACGAGTTTCAGTGTCTTTCGAGCGCGCTGGATGCCACGACGACCTGGATAGCGTGCGGCCAGCGCCTCGACGTCTTCCAGCTCGAGACGAGTCGCGCGAGCCAGGGCGTCGATGGCTGCGATGGCCCTGGCGCTGGGATAGCGGCAGGCCAGGTCTAAGGCGGTGCGTTCGGGGGTGGTGACCCGCATGCCTTCGAGCAACTGAACCTCGTCGTCGGATTTCCGATCGGACCACGTCTTCACGCCGCGGGGCGGTCGGCGGCAGTCATAGAGCAACTCGGCCGGTGCGCGGTCCTCGACCCACTTCGCACCGTGCAGGGCGGCGGCGGACTGTCCGGCGATGACCCCGCGGCGTCGTGACCACAGCCAGGCGGCTTCGGCCCGCAGCACGGCGGTGAGCTGGGCGTCTCGCGGCGCGTAGACGTTGGGGTGCACGGCAACGAACCGGCTGCTCAGCGCGTACTTCGATACCCGATTTCCCGCGACGGCCTCACTGCCGATAAAGAGCTCTGGCATGCCGGGAGTCTGCCCGTGGGCTCCGACACCGTCGCACAGCTACTCCGAACGTGTACTGAGACCGAAAAATCCCCCGAAAAGTCGGGCTGATTACACGCTCGGCGGCGTCAGTGCGCCCGCAGTGACTCGATGATGGCCGCCGTCGGTGAACTCCACTCCAGGCCCAAATCCGCCAAGGTGGCCGAGTCGTCGGTCGGGGTGGCCGAGGTCAACAGCCACGCAGCCTCGTAGCTCAGGGATTCGGGCAGCGGTAACAGCTTGCTGGCCAGGTCGCTGACTCGGCCGATGCCCTTGAAAATGCTGGGCGCAATGGGGATTCGCCGCACCGGCTTGCCCAGGCCCTGCTCCACCGCGGCGATCATCTCGGCGAAGCTCACCATGATCCCGCCGCACAGGTAGCGGTGTGGGCCGCGGCCGGGCCGCATCAGCGCCGCGTGCACCCGGCCGATGTCACGGACATCGACCATCGCCATGCCGCCGCGCACCACCGGCGCCACCCGATATTTCACGATCGGTGCCCAGCCCCGCTCGGTGACGCCCGGAGCGGTGTGAAACGCCGGGCCGACGACGCTCGAAGGATAGGTGACCACGACCGGGGCGCCCTCGTCCTGCAACCGCCGGGCCACCCGCTCGCCGTAGGCCTTGGTGCGGGCATACGCGCTGCGCCCTGGCACGGTCGGCGAGTCGGGGCCGATGATCCCGTTCGGCGGGGGGAACAGCGCGCTGTAGGAGCTGACCGACACCACCGGATCCAGACCGGCGGCCGCGGCACGCGTCAAGATGGCTTCGGTCGCATGGGCGTTGATGTCCCACATCAGCTTTTCCATGCGGTCGTTGGTGCCGACCACCCCGGCCGCATGCAGCACCGAGTCGCAGCCGTCCAGCAGCGCCGCCACCACCCCGGTGTCGCGGATGTCGCCGTCGAGCACCTCGAGTGCCCCCAGCTCGCGCAGTCGGGGAATGACGGGCTCATCGCCGCAGCCCGGGGCCACCAGCAGCCGTACCGAGTGGCCGGCGTCCAGCAAAGCCTTGACCGTGTGGGCGCCGAGGTAGCCGGTGCCGCCGGTGACTGCGACCCGCATCAGCGGTTCTTGAACTCCGGCTTGCGCTTCTCGGCGAACGCCCGGGGGCCTTCCTTGGCGTCCTCGCTCAGGAACACCTTGATGCCGATCTTGGTGTCGATCTTGAAGGCGTCGTTCTCGTGCAGGCCCTCGGTCTCGTGGATGGTGCGCAGCATGGCCTGCACCGCCAGGGGCCCGTTGTTGTTGATCTGCTCGGCGATCTCCAGCGCTTTGGTCAGCGCCTGGCCGTCCTCGACCAGGTGGCCGATCAAGCCCATCTCCAGCGCCTCGGCAGCGGTGATGTGGCGGCCGGTGAAGAGCAGGTCACAGGCCATGGTGTAGGGAATCTGACGCACCAGGCGCACCGCGGAGCCGCCCATCGGGTACAGGCTCCACTTGGCCTCGGAGATGCCGAACTTGGCGCTGCGTCCGGCGATGCGGATGTCGGTGCCCTGCAGAATTTCGGTCCCGCCGGCAATAGCCGGACCCTCGACCGCGGCGATCAACGGCTTGGTAAGGCGTCGGCCCTTGAGCAGGCCGTCGATGCGCGACGGGTCGTAGCTGCCGTCTTTGAACGAGTCGCCCGGCGCCTTCTTGTTGGCCGCTTTGAGGTCCATGCCCGCGCAGAAATAACCTCCGGCGCCGGTCAGAATGCACGAGCGGATCTCTTCGTCGTTGTCGACGCGGTCCCAGGCCTCGACCATGATGGCCAACATTTCGCCGGACAGGGCGTTGCGCGCCTCCGGCCGGTTCAGGGTCACGATCAGGGTGTGTCCCCGCTGTTCAACGAGGGCGTGGGGCTGATCTGACGACTCGCTCACCGGCGTCCGCCTTTCCGGGTTGGAACCTCGACTTGAAATCGAAATGTAACACGTTCTAGTTTGTGTGTTGTGGCCCTCAACATTGCTGACCTAGCTGAACACGCAATCGACGCCGTGCCGGATCGGGTTGCCCTGATCTGTGGAACTGAGCAGCTGACCTACGGGCAGCTGGAGGAGAAGGCCAATCGGCTGGCTCACTACCTCATCGACCAGGGCGTCAAGAAAGACGACAAGGTCGGTCTGTACTGCCGCAACCGCAACGAGATCGTCGTTGCGATGCTCGGCATCATCAAGGCCGGCGCCATCCTGGTCAACGTCAACTTCCGCTACGTCGAGGGCGAACTGCGTTATCTGTTCGACAACTCCGACATGGTCGCGTTGGTGCATGAGCGCCAGTACTCCGACCGGGTTGCCAACGTGCTGCCGGACACGCCGAACGTCAAGACCATCCTGGTGGTCGAGGACGGCAGCGACTTGGACTACCAGCGCTACGGTGGCGTGGAATTCGAGGCCGCGCTGGAACAGAGCTCGCCGGAACGTGACTTCGGGCCGCGCAGCGAAGACGACATCTACCTGCTCTACACCGGCGGGACCACGGGTTTCCCCAAGGGCGTGATGTGGCGCCACGAGGACATCTACCGGGTGCTCTTCGGCGGCACCGACTTCGCCACCGGCGAGCCGATCGCCGACGAGTACGGCTTGGCCAAGCAGGCCGTGGCCAACCCGCCGATGGTCCGCCACCCGATTCCGCCGATGATCCACGGCGCCACCCAGTCGGCGACCTGGATGTCGCTGTTCAGTGGCCAAACCGTGGTGCTGGCACCGGAATTCGACGCCGACGCGGTGTGGCGCACCATCCACGACCACAAGGTCAATCTGCTGTTCTTCACCGGTGACGCGATGGCGCGCCCGCTGTTGGACGCGCTGCTGGCACATCAGGACGCCGGTAACGAGTACGACTTGGCGTCGCTGTTCCTGCTGGCGTCCACCGCGGCCCTGTTCAGCCCGAGCATCAAGGAACGGCTGCTGGAACTGCTGCCCAACCGGATCATCACCGACTCCATCGGTTCGTCGGAGACCGGCTTCGGCGGCACCAGTGTGGTGGCCAAGGGTGAGGCGCACACCGGCGGGCCGCGGGTCACTATCGACAAGAACACCGTGGTGCTCGACGAGGACGGCAACGCGGTCGAGCCCGGTTCAGGTGTGCGAGGCATCATCGCCAAGCGCGGCCACATCCCGGTCGGCTACTACAAGGACGAGAAGAAGACCGCCGAGACGTTCCGCACCATCAACGGTGTGCGGTACGCCATCCCGGGCGACTTCGCACAGGTCGAGGCCGACGGGTCGGTGACCATGCTGGGCCGCGGGTCGGTGTCGATCAACTCCGGAGGCGAGAAGATCTACCCCGAGGAAGTCGAGGCCGCCCTCAAGACCCACCCCGACGTCTTCGACGCGCTGGTGGTCGGGGTGCCCGACGCCCGGTACGGCCAGCACGTTGCCGCGGTGGTGCAGGCGCGCGGCGATGCCCGGCCCACGCTGGACGAGATCAACGCCTGCGCGCGTACCGAGATCGCCGGCTACAAGGTGCCCCGAAGTCTCTGGTTCGTCGACGAGGTGAAACGGTCCCCGGCCGGCAAACCCGACTACCGCTGGGCCAAGGAACAGACCGAGGCCCGCCCCGCAGATGAGGTGCACGCCAAGCATGTGGCGGCGGAGAGCTAGATTCGCCGGATCTTTTGCCGGTGAGCCGCTCCCAGCGAACCGGTGTCCGGGCTAGTCTCTTTCGATGCAGCGACTTTCGGGCGTCGACGCCGCGTTCTGGTCCGGCGAAACGGCGGGCTGGCACATGCACATCGGTGGGCTGGCGATCTGCGACACCACCAACGCGCCGAACTACAGCTTCGAGCGAGTTCGTCAGCTCCTGATCGAGCGGCTACCGCAACTGCCGCAGCTGCGCTGGCGGGTCAGCCCTTCCCCGTTGGGCTTGGACCGCCCGTGGTTCGTCGAGGACGAGCACCTCGACATCGACTTCCACCTGCGACGCATCGGCGTTCCCGCCCCGGGCGGGCGGCGCGAGGTGGAAGAACTCGTGGGCCGGCTGATGTCGTACAAGCTGGATCGCTCGCGCCCGCTGTGGGAGATGTGGGTGATCGAAGGCGTCAGTGGCGGGCGGGTCGCCACCCTGACCAAGATGCATCACGCGATCGTCGACGGGGTTTCTGGCGCGGGGTTGTTCGAGATCATGCTGGACGTCACGCCGGAGCCGCGCCCGCCGGAGCCGACCCCGATCGGGTCGTCGAACGGGGCCATCATGCCCAGCTACGAGCGCCGCGTCCTCGAAGAGCTGGTCAATGTCGCGGTCAAGACGCCCTACCGGATAGGGCGCCTGCTGGAGCAGACCGTGCGCCAGCAGATCGCCACGGTGGGACTGGGGCTGCCTCGCAAGCCGCCGCGCTACTTCGATGCCCCGGTGACCCGGTTCAACGACAGCGTTTCGCCACATCGGCGGATCAGTGCCGCGCGCGTCGAGCTGGCCCGGATCAAGGCCGTCAAGGACGCCTACGGGGTCAAGCTCAACGACGTCGTGCTGGCCATGGTCGCCGGTGCCGTCCGGGACTATCTCAGGGAGCGCGGCGAGCTGCCGGACAAGCCTCTGGTGGCCCAGATCCCGGTGTCGACCCGCACCGAGGAGAGCCAGGGTGAAGTGGGCAACCAGGTCAGCTCGATGACCGTGTCGATGGCGACCGACATCGAGGGAGCGGCGCAGCGGCTCAAGACGATTCATGCCAGTACCCAGAGTGCTAAGCAGATGGCCAAGGCGCTCTCGGCGCACCAGATCATGGGGCTGACCGACACCACCCCGCCCGGGTTGGTACAACTGGCCGCCCGCGCCTACACCGCGACCGGGCTTTCGCACCGTCTGGCGCCGATCAACCTCGTCGTCTCCAACGTTCCGGGGCCGCCGGTTCCGATCTATATGGCCGGCGCGGAACTGGAATCGTTGGTGCCGCTCGGCCCGCCGGTGATGGATGTGGCGCTGAACATCACCTGCTTCTCCTACCGCGACCATCTCGACTTCGGGTTCGTGACGACGCCGGAGATCGCCGAGGACATCCACAAGATGGCCGACGCGATCGAACCGGCGCTGGCGGAGTTGGAGCGCGACATCGACCGGGGGAAGAACCGGACCGGTCGGCGCTGAGCGCTACCGACCCGGTAGCGCCTGTATCACCCGGATCATCGGGGTCAGCATCTTCTGCCACACCGGGCCGGAGATGCCAGGCGGTGGATCGAGATTCAGGACCCGGGCAGTGGAGACGGTCTGCGACTCGGTGTACTTGAGAATCCCGTCGGCGCCGTGGCGGCGGCCCACCCCGGAAGCCTTCATGCCGCCCATCGGGGCGGCGACGCTGCCGAACGCCAATGCGTAGCCCTCGTCCACGTTGACCGTGCCGGACTTGATGCGCGCCGCGATCGCCTCACCCTGTGATTTGGTGGCGGCCCAGACACTGGCGTTGAGTCCGTATTCGGTGTCGTTGGCTTTGGCGATCGCCTCCTCGACATTGTCGACGGGATAGATGGAGACCACCGGTCCGAACGTCTCGTTGCGTGCGCACTCCATCTCGTCGGTGACGTCGGCCAGCACCGTCGGCTCGTAGAACAGCGGCCCGATGTCGGGGCGGGCATTGCCACCGGCAATCACCTTGGCGCCCTTGGCCTTCGCATCGTCGACATGGTTCGAGATGGTCTTGACCTGGTCTTCGGAGATCAAGCTGCCCATGTCAGCGGTGAAGTCGTAGGCGGCCGAGAGCTTCATCTCGCGTACCTGCTCGGCGAACTTCGCGGCGAACTCCTCAGCGATGTCACGCTCGACGTAGATGCGCTCGATCGAGATGCACAGCTGCCCGGCGTTGGAGAAGCAGGCACGGGTGGCGGCCTTGGCGACCTCGGCCAGGTTGGCGCCCTTGGTGACGATCATCGGGTTCTTGCCGCCCAACTCCGCGGAGAAGCCGATCAGACGGGAACCGCACTGCTCGGCCAGGGTGCGGCCGGTGGCGCTGGAACCGGTGAACATCAGGTAGTCGCACTGCTGGACGATCGCGGTGCCCACCACCGAGCCCGGCCCCGGAACCACGGCGAACAATTCGCGGGGCAGGCCCGCCTGATACAGCAGCTCGGCGTTGGCCAGTGTGCAATAGGGGGTTTGACTGTCCGGCTTGACCACCACCGCGTTGCCGGCCAGCAGCGCGGGGATGGCGTCGGAGATCGACAGCGTCATCGGGTAGTTCCATGGTGCGATCACCCCCACGACGCCCTTGGGGTGGTGATTGATCACCGTCTTGACGATGCCGGGCAGCAGACCGGGCACTCGCTTGGAGGCCAGCAGTTTGGTGGCGTGGCGCGCGTAGTAGCGCGCGTTGAGCATGATGTCGAGGATCTCTTCCTGGGCGGCTGAACGCGCCTTGCCGGTCTCGGCCTGGCAGACATCCATCAGAAAGTCCCGGTGGGCGATCACCAGGTCGCGGTAGCGCTCGATGATCGCGCTGCGCTCCTTGACGCTGCGCGCCGCCCAGGTGCGCTGGGCCGCGCGGGCCTTGGCGAACGCCGCCGTCACGTCCTCGGCGGTGCCCACCGGGATCGTGGTCAGGGGCTTACCGGTGAAGACTTCGTCGATGGTCTTCGACTGCCGAGCGCCAGCGTCGTCGATGGCGGACAGCTGACGAAGGCGATCGAAGTCGGCGGCGGATGGGGCGGGCATGGGTATCTCCTACTCGCGGGTAATACAGCGTTAACGGCCAACCTACCCGGCGCAGCGACCACCCGGTAGCTCGGCGGCGTGCGCGCTGAGCCACTGGGTCAGCTGGTTGAGCGCCGCGATCCCGGAGTTGAGGCTGCCATCCTTGGGCTCGGCGGCCAGCGCCACGGCGAGCGAACCGGACGGGGTGCCGACGATGCCGAACTGACGCACCAGATAGCCGCCGCCCTGGCCTGGACCCCAGCCGCCCTTGGTCGGTGCACCGATGCTGGCCAGTCCCCAGCGTTGGTCGGGAACGGTGTTGCGCATCAGGCTGACGACTGGGGTAGCCGCGGGCATACAGGGCAGGTGTGCGGCGAACACGGCCTGGCGGGCCAGCGGCCACTGGGTCTGGCCGAAGGCGCTGAACTCGGGCCGCAGCCGCCGGGACTCGACTGCGGTGCCGGTGTCGCCCCCGGCCCGAAGGACGGCCTGCACCTGCTGAGCGGCCTGGGGTGCCGGCCCCAGCGAGGACCACAGCTGCTCGGCGGCATCGTTGTCTGATGCCGTGACGGCCCGGGCGGCCAGTTCTTGGGCATTGGGGCGGTTGGCGTGCAAGGCCGCGATGGCCAGCGGGACCTTGATGGTCGACCAGGCGACGCCGTTCTGCAGGGATCCGAGCGTGCCCACCTGATTCTGGCCGACCGGGGCGTAGGCGATACCGACGTTGCCGGGGATGGTGTTGGCCAGCTGCGTGAAGCTGACCTGTAACGGCTCCGCAGTGGCGGGCGAGGCCGGCAAAAACGGGGACGCCAGGGTCAATACGGCGGCCAGGACTGCGACGAGCGCGCGGCGGACTGCAGACATTGATTCAGTATTGCGCGCCGATTGCCCGGACCGGGGGTGGCGCGGCGGGTCGCCGCTGAGGTGGACAGTCGGACGAAATCGCGCACCTTTTTTCCCAGCGCGACTAGGGTCGCGACATGAGACCTTCCCGCGCCCGCCGGACTGTGCGAGTCAGACCGGATATGGGCAGGGCATCGTGCTCGAGGTCCACTGCAAGCCCGCGTTCGTCTGCGCCGGCGACACCACCTTCGGTGGTGATGCGCGAGTACTGCACTACGGCGATCGTGAAGCGACGACCGGCTATACCTGCGTCAGCGAGAAGTCCGGCATCCGCTGCGAGAACCGAGACGACCACGGATTCGTGATCAGTCGGGAATCCTACGAACTGTTCTGATCGCAGGTGGTGGAGGCACACGGTGGACGGTGCCAGACAGAGGGAGAGAACAATGCGTCGGTTGCCGTTGATGGGCAGGCTCGGCCGAGCAGGTGTCGTGGCCGCCACGCTGCTGTGTGTCGCGGTGGGTATCGCCGGTGTGGCTGCCGCTGACGAACCGGTCCAGTTGACCAGTCGGCTGGGCGACTTCTGCCTCGACGCCCCAAGCGGGGACTATTTTGCCGCGGTGGTGATCAACCCGTGCGCGGACACTGACTCCCAGCGCTGGTACCTCAACGGCAAGCAGCTGCAGAATGTGGCCTTCCCCGGGGGATGCCTGATCAATCCGGCGGTGGTTTCGACCGACGGTGCCATGTTCGCGCACCTCGGCCCGTGTGTCGGAATGTGGCCCCAGAATTGGAATATCGACCCCAATGGCCAGGTCAAAAATGACACGGGCTGGTACTGCCTCACTGTCCTGGGCCCACCGGGACCGGGGACGTGGGTCTCCGCCCGCTACTGCAACGGCGATCCGAGCCAAGGCTGGGACGTCACCGCCTGACCCGGCTGGCGCGAGTGCCGCTACCGGGAGATCCGATACACCGGATCGGCGCACTGCGTGCCCTCGGCGGACAACACCCGCTTGAGCACCTTGAACGTCTCGGTGCGCGGCAGCTCCTCGGACACCCGAACATAGGACGGCCACTGTTTGGGGCTCAAGTCGGGTTGCTCCGCCAGGAACGCCTGAAACTCGTCGGGGTCGAATGACGTTCCCCGAGCCAACACGAGCGCAGCCATCACCTGATCGCCTACGGCGGGGTCTGGGATGGGGTACACCGCCACATGGGCGACCGAGTTGTGGCGCAGCAGGATCCGCTCGATCGGCGCGGTGCCGAGGTTCTCCCCGTCCACGCGCATCCAGTCGCCGAGCCGGCCCGCGAAGTAGGCGAAGCCGGCTTCGTCGCGGTAGGCCAGGTCGCCGGAGTGATAGATCCCGCCGGCCATCCGTTGTGCCTCGGCCTCGGGATCGCGATAGTAGCCGCGGAATTGGCCGCGGCCGCTGGCGTTCACCAGCTCTCCGACCACACCGGGCGGGCACTCCTCGCCGGTCTCCACATCGATGATGGTGTTGCCGTCGATCAGCGGTCCCAGTGCTGCGGGCGGGGTATCAGGGGTACGCCCGATCGCCACTCCACCCTCGGTGGAACCGAACGCGTCGATCACGGTGCACCCGAACCGGGTCGCGAACCGCTCCAGGTCCCGCGGCGCGCCCTCGTTGCCATACAGCAGCCGTAGCGGGTTGTCGGCATCGTCGTCCCGCGCCGGCGTGGCCAGCACGTAGGACAGCGGTTTGCCCACGTAGTTGGCGTAGGTCGCCCCGAAGCGGCGCACATCCGGTATGAAACCAGAGGCGGAGAATTTGCGGCGCAACGCGATCGATGCCCCGGCGGCCACTGCCACCGACCAGCCGGCCATCACCGCATTGGAGTGGAACAGCGGCATCGACAGGTAGCAGACGTCCGAGGGGCCCAGGCCGAACCGCCCCGAGAGCATCACCCCCGGAAACGCAGCCTTCCACTGTGTGCAACGAACGGCTTTCGGGTCGCCACTGGTGCCCGAGGTGAAAATGAGCATGAACAGCTCGTCGGGGTCGGCGTCCCGGAACGTCACCGGTGTGCCGTCATAGCCGGCCAATTCCGAATTCCACGAGGATGATTCGACATCGATCATGCCGTCGATCGTGACGCCGGTGGTGGCGTCGGCCAGCACCAGCTGGCAGTCGGCGTGGGCCGCATCGCGCTCCAGGGCCGCGCCCCGGCGGGTGGGATTCAAGCCCACCGGCACGATGCCGGTCAGTGCCGCCGCAACCAACACGGTCGAGAAGAACGGTGTATTACCCAGCAGCACACCGACATGCGGCGGCCTCGCCGGGTCGATCCGAGCCCGCAGTGCGGCGCCGAGCCGAGCGCCCGCGGCGAGGTGATCCCGCCAGCTGACAAAAGTGTCCTCGTAGAAGACACCGCGGTCGTCGACCTCGGCCAGGCGACTCAGCAGTGCTGTGACGGTGGAAGGTTCGGCGATTTCGGCGGGTGATGACATGGTGATCAGATTAGTGTTGGAATAGAGCGGTGACTGATTCGCAGGCGTTCGACGCCATAGCAGCCCTGAAACACATCGCCGATGTCGATGCCATCAAGGACGTCAAATACCGCTATATGCGGGCCCTGGACACCAAGCACTGGGACGACTTCGAGGCCACCCTGGCCGACGACGTCACCGCCGCCTACGGCCAGTCGATGGGCAGCAAGCACACATTCACCGGCCGTGCGGAGCTGGTGGAGTTCATGCGGAACTCCCTGCCCGGCAACGTCATCACCGAGCACCGGGTGAATCATCCCGAGATCACCCTCACCGGCCCGGACACCGCAACCGGAATCTGGTACCTGCAGGACCGGGTGATCGTTCCCGACGTCAATCTCATGCTGATCGGGGCAGGTTTCTACCACGACACCTACTGCCGCACCGCCGACGGCTGGAAGTTCAGCCACACCGGCTACGACCGGACCTACGACGCCACCGTGGCCCTGACGGATCTGCCAGGGTTCAAGGTGACGTTCGGGGATGCCCTGAACCGCTAGAACTTTCCGGCTCAACCCACTATGCGGGCGTGTCGGCCAGTTCGCGGCCGATCGCCAGCAGTGCTCCGGTGGCGCCGCCAAGCGCGAACTCGGTTTGCTTGGCGGCCAGGAAGTAGCGGTGGATCGGGTGGTCGATGTCGATACCGACCCCGCCGTGAATGTGGACGATGCTGTGGGCCACCCGGTGGCCGGCCTCGGCCGCCCAGAACGCGGCGGTGGCCACCTGGGTGGTGGCGGGCAGACCTTCGCTGACCCGCCACGCCGCCTGGGTGAGCGTGAGCCGCAGGCCCTTGACGTCGATGTAGCCGTCGGCGAGCCGCTGCGACACGGCTTGGAAGCTGCCGATCGGCTTGTCGAACTGTTCGCGCTCACGGGCGTAGTGGGCGGTCAGGGCCAGGCCACGCTCCAGCACGCCCAGCTGGTAGGCGCTGTGGCCGAGTGCCGCCACGCTGAGAAGATGGTCGAGCACCTCGGCGCCGCCGACGAGGCGGTCGGCCGCCAGCTCGGTGCCCGATAGCTCCAGGTGGCCCACGCTGCCCCGGCCGGTGGTGGCAAGCGAGGTCACCGTCACTCCAGGATCGGACGCGGAGACCAGGAAGACCGCTGCGCCGGAATCGGTTTCGGCTGCCACCAGGAATGCGTCGGCGACGGAGGCGAATCCGACCTGGGTGCGGGTGCCGGTGAGGCGGTAGCCGCCTTCGGCCGTAGCGGCCCGAACCGGACCTTCACCCATGTCGCCGTCGAGGGCCACGGTGAGGATCTTCTGGCCGGCTACGGCGGGGGCGCCCCAGGTCTGCTGCAGATCGGCCGAGCCGAACTTGGCCAGCGTCTCGGCGGCGAGCACTACCGACTCCAGGTAAGGCACCGCTGCCAGTTGGCGGCCCAGCGCGGTCAGGATCGCGGTCTGCTCCAGAACGCCGAACCCTCCGCCGCCCAGCGACTCGCTCGCCGCGCTGGACACCACGTCGGCGTCGATGAGCTTGCGCCACAGCTCGGTGTCGAAGCGCTCATCCAGCCCGTCCAGCTCACGCTGGCGCTCGGGTGTGCACACGGCGTCCACGATGGTGCCGACCAGGCCCGAAAGGTCGTCAGATGCTTCGGTAGTGGTGAAGTCCATGAGTACTAGCCTCCAAAGTCTGTGGGGTCGTCAGGTCAGCGGTTGCGGGGCAGGCCCAGCGCAACCATGCCGATGATGTCGCGCTGCACCTCGTTGGTGCCGCCGCCGAAGGTCAGGATCAAGCACGCCCGGTGCATCCGCTCCACCCGCCCGCGCAGCAGCGCACCGGGGGAGTCCTGACGCACGGTGGCGGCGGTACCGAGTACCTCCATCAACAGTCGGTAGGCCTCGGTCGCCAGTTCGGTGCCGAAAACCTTTGCCGCCGAGGCGTCCGCCGGGGACGGGGCAGCTTTGTCGGTCGAGGCCAGCTCCCAGTTGATCAGCTTGAGGACCTCGGCCTTGGCCAATACCCGGGCCAGGTTGAGCTGCACCCACTGCGAATCGATGATCCGGTTGCCGTGGGCGTCTTTGGTGTTCTGTGCCCACTCGCGGACCTCTTCGAGAGCCAGCAGGATGGGCTGCGCCGAGACCAGGGCAACGCGCTCGTGGTTGAGCTGGTTGGTCACCAGCTTCCAGCCGGCGTGCTCTTCGCCGACCAGGCTGGTGACCGGGACTCGCACGTCCTGGTAGTAGGTGGCGCTGGTGTCCGGGCCGGCCATGGTGTGCACCGGGGTCCAGGAGAAACCCTCGGCCGTGGTGGGCACGATCAGCATCGAGATGCCGCGATGCTTCTTGGCCTCCGGGTTGGTCCGGGCGGCCAGCCACACATAGTCGGCGTAGGCGATCAGCGACGTCCACATCTTCTGGCCGTTGATCACGTACTCGTCACCGTCACGCACCGCGGTGGTGCGCAGTGACGCCAGGTCGGTGCCGGCGCCCGGCTCGGAATAGCCGATCGCGAAGTGCAACTCGCCGGCGGCGATCTTGGGCAGGAAGAACTTCTTCTGCTCTTCGGTGCCGAACGCCATGATGGTCGGGGCGACGCTGTTGATCGTCAGGAACGGCACCGGGGCGCCGGCGATGGCGGCCTCGTCGGTGAAGATCAACTGTTCCATCGGGGAACGCGCCTGGCCGCCGTACTCCTTGGGCCAGCTCAGCGTCAGCCAGCCGTCTTGACCCATCTGGGCCACGGTCTCGCGGTAGACGTTGCCGGTGCCGTACTCGCCCTGCGTCGAGCTCAGGGCCTCGCGGCGCTCCGGCGTCATCAGCGTGGTGAAGTAGGACCTCAGTTCGCTGCGCAGCTCTTCTTGGGCCGGCGTATAGCTGATCTGCATCGGGGGAGTCCTTCGCGGGTGATCGGTGTCACGATAAGATTCGGTTCGACAGCCCGTTGTAACACGTTCTAGTCCCGGGGTCCAACGGCCCTAGTGGGTCGTGCGGGCAAGCTGTCGGATCGTATGGTGACACTAGTGGACGACGACGGCCGGAAAAGCTCGGTCGGCGCAGGGCTTTTACAGGAGAATGTCATGCGAGTTGAGGTAGATCTGGATCGCTGCGAGGGCAACGCGATTTGCGTCGGAATCGACCCCGACCTGTTTGATCTGAACGATGACGAGCAGGCAGAGGTCAAACTCGCCCCGGTCCCGGCTGACCGGGAAGCCCACGCCGAGCAGGCCATCGCTGAGTGCCCGCGGGCCGCGTTGCGTCGCGTCGAGGACTAAGCCCGCCACGGGCGACTACTAGAGGTATTCATAACCGCCGACGACCACGAGGTGCGCCGGCGACATATAAGGAGCGGCGTAGATGACTGACAACGCGATCGATCTGACCGGCAAGGTCGCAGTGGTGACCGGCGCGGCCGCCGGCCTGGGACGTGCCGAGGCGATCGGGCTGGCCCGCTCCGGTGCCACGGTGGTCGTCAACGACATCGCTGCGGCGTTGGAGTCCTCCGATGTCATCGACGAGATCGCGACGGCAGGCGGCAAGGGCGTGCCGGTGGCCGGCGACATCAGTCAGCGGTCCACCGCCGACGAGCTCATCAGCACCGCCGATGGCTTGGGCGGGCTGAACATCGTGGTCAACAACGCCGGGATCACCCGCGACCGGATGTTGTTCAACATGTCCGACGACGACTTCGACGCGGTGATCGCCGTACATCTGCGGGGGCACTTCCTGCTGACCCGCAACGCGGCGGCCTACTGGCGGCAGAAGTCCAAGGAGTCCGACGCCGGCATCTATGGCCGCATCGTCAACACCTCCTCGGAAGCCGGTCTGATGGGCCCGGTCGGACAGGCCAACTACGGCGCGGCCAAGGCCGGCATCACCGCGCTCACGCTCTCGGCGAGCCGGGCGCTGAGTCGCTACGGCGTAACCGCCAACGCGATCTGCCCGCGTGCCCGCACCGCGATGACGGCCGAGGTGTTCGGCGAGGCCAAGGTGGGCGAGGGGGAGATCGACCCGCTGTCGCCCGAGCATGTCGTCACCTTGGTCCGGTTCCTGGCCTCACCGGCTTCAGCGGCGGTGAGCGGTCAGGTGTTCGTCGTCTACGGACCTGAGGTGACCCTGATGGCCGCGCCGACCGTGGAGCGCAAGTTCAGCGCCGACGGCCAGGCCTGGGACGCCGACGGCCTGTCGGCCACGCTGGCGAATTACTTCGCGGGCCGGGACCCCGGCCGCACTTTCTCGGCCTCCGAACTCATGTCCAGCGATTAGGACAGAATTAGAACGCGTTACAGCGAGGCCTAGGTCACAATGTGCGTTGACCAGGCCAGATATCGCAGCAGTCTGGCCAAAACACGTCCTTTGACACTGAGAACGTGTTCTAGTTAATATGATCTGGCTCACGTGGGGCGGGGTCTGAATTGCACGAATTGACGCCGGTTGCAGCAGGTTGCCGGATACAGTTTTGCGACCACCGATGCCCCGGAAGCCCGACCTGAGGGAAGGACGTCTCTTGATCGAACAGCTCACGGTTCCGGCTCGGGCCGTGGGCGGTTTCGTCGAGATGTCGCTGGAGACGTTTCGGGCCATGTTCCGTCGGCCGTTCCAGTACCGCGAGTTCCTCGACCAGACCTGGATGATCGCTCGGGTGTCGCTGCTGCCGACGGTGCTGGTGGCCATCCCGTTCACCGTGCTGGTGGCGTTCACTCTCAACATCCTGTTGCGCGAGATCGGCGCGGCCGACCTGTCCGGCGCCGGAACCGCCTTCGGCACCATCACCCAGCTGGGGCCGGTGGTCACCGTGCTCGTGGTGGCCGGCGCGGGCGCGACCGCCATCTGTGCGGATCTGGGCGCGCGAACCATTCGCGAAGAGATCGACGCGATGCGCGTGCTCGGCATCGACCCGATCCACCGGCTGGTGGTGCCCCGAGCCCTGGCGTCGACCTTCGTGGCGCTGATGCTCAACGGCCTGGTGTGTGCGATCGGCCTGGTCGGCGGCTACGTGTTCTCCGTCTTTCTGCAGGGCGTCAACCCCGGCGCCTTCATCAACGGGCTCACCGTGCTCACCGGCCTCGGTGAGTTGGTGATGGCCGAGATCAAGGCGCTGCTGTTCGGCACCGCGGCCGGCCTGATCGGCTGTTATCGCGGACTGACCGCCAAGGGCGGACCCCAGGGCGTGGGCAACGCGGTCAACGAGACCGTGGTCTACGCCTTTATTTGTCTGTTCGTCATCAACGTGGTCATGACCGCGATCAGCGTCCGGGTGCTGGTCAAATGAGCTACGACGCCACGTTGCGGTTCCGGCGGCTGTTTCGTGGGGTGCCCAAAGCCGTCGACAACTTCGGTGAGCAGGCACTGTTCTACGCCGAATCGATCCGCTACGTCCCCAACGCGCTGACGAAGTACCGCAAGGAGACCATCCGGCTGATCGCCGAGATCACCATGGGCACCGGCGCGCTGGCCATCATCGGCGGAACGGTCGGGGTGGCCACTTTCCTCACCCTGGCCTCCGGTGGAGTGATCGCGGTCCAGGGCTTCTCGTCGCTGGGCAACATCGGCATCGAGGCGCTGACCGGATTCCTGTCGGCATTCCTCAATGTCCGGATCGTCGCCCCAGTGGTGGCCGGTATCGCACTGGCCGCCACCATTGGGGCCGGCACCACAGCCCAGCTGGGCGCCATGCGGGTGGCCGAGGAGATCGACGCCGTCGAAGCGATGGCGGTGCATGCCATTTCCTACCTGGTCTCGACCCGGCTGGTGGCCGGCCTGATCGCGATCATCCCGCTGTATTCACTGTCGGTGCTGGCCGCATTCTTCGCTGCACGGTCCACCACGGTGTTCATCAACGCGCAGTCGCCGGGCCTCTACGACCACTACTTCGATACGTTCCTGATCCCCACGGATCTGCTGTGGTCCTTCCTGCAGGCGATCATCATGTCGGTCGCGGTGATGCTGGTGCACACCAATTACGGCTACAACGCAGCCGGCGGCCCCGTCGGGGTGGGCATCGCCGTCGGTCAGGCCGTGCGCACCTCGCTGGTGGTTGTGGTCGTCATTACGTTGTTCGTTTCGCTCGCCGTATACGGCGGGTCCGGTAACTTCAATCTTTCGGGCTAGCAGGGGAATTACACGTGCAAACGGGATCGACTCGTACCCAGGTGAGGCTTGCTGCGGCAATCCTCGGTGCGATCCTGCTTGCCGCCACCGTCTTCACCTATATGTCCTACGTGTCGGTCTTCAGCTCCACCGACAAGGTCACCGTCACCTCGCCGCGGGCCGGCCTGGTGATGGAACAAGACGCCAAGGTCAAGTACCGCGGTATTCAGGTCGGCAAGGTCAAATCGATCGCCTATCAGGGTGATCAGGCCAAGCTGTCGCTGGCGATCGACAGTGCTGCCATGCATCAGATTCCGTCGAACGCCGCGGTGCACATTGCCGGCAACACCATCTTCGGGGCCAAGTCGGTGGAGTTCATTCCGCCGCCGGTGCCGTCCGGCGCCGCGCTGCGCAACGGTGCGAACGTTCCGGCGTCTCACGTGCAGCTCGAAGTCAACACCCTGTTCCAGAAGCTGACCGATGTGCTGGACAAGATCGACCCGGTGCAACTCAACGGCTCCGTCAGCGCACTGGCCGAGGGGCTGCGCGGCAATGGACAGAACCTGGGCGAGCTGCTGTCCGGGCTGAACAGCTACCTCGGGAAGCTCAATCCGAAGCTGCCGCAACTGCAGTCGGGCTTCGCCAAGACCGCCGTCGTCGGCAATATCTATGGTGATGCCGCCCCGGACCTGGCTACCACCTTCGACAACATCCCGGCGATCAGCAAGACCTTGGTGGATCAGCGGGAGAACTTGAACAAGGCGCTGCTGGCAACGACGGGTCTGGCCAACAACGGCTACGACACCCTTGCCCCGGCCGCCGACGACTTCATCGCCGGGGTCCAGCGGTTCCGCGCCATGAGCAGCCTGCTGGCCGAGTACTCACCGGAGTTCGGTTGCCTCCTCAAGGGAATCGAAAAGGCCCTGGAACGCTTCGGTCCGTCGCTGGGTGGTACCAAGCCCGCCCTGTATGTGCAGTCCAGCTTCATCCCGGGCGCACCGGCCTACACCTACCCGGAGAGCCTGCCGGTGGCCAACGCGACCGGCGGGCCGAACTGCCGTGGGTTGCCCGATCTGCCGAGCAAGCAATACGGCGGGTCGTGGTTCCGGTCGCCGTTCCTGGTGACCGACAGCGCCTACATCCCGTTCCAGCCCAACACCGAGGTCCAGTTCGACGCCCCCTCCACAGCGCAATTCCTCTTCAACGGGGCATTCGCGGAACGGGATGAATACTGATGTCGTCGCGCGGCACCCTGATCAAGGTTGCGATCTTCTCCCTGGCCATGCTGCTGGTCTCCGCCGGCCTGGTGGTGGTGTTCGGCGAGTTCCGATTCACCTCGAACAACACCTACCACGCCGATTTCGTCACGGCGTCCCGGCTCAAGGGCGGCCAGGATGTGCGGATCGCCGGCATCCCGGTGGGCACGGTCAAGCGGGTCGAGCTGACCCCGGACAACCACGTCCGGGTCACCTTCGATCTGGACAAGCGCTACCAGCTCTACGATTCGACCCGTGCCCTGATCCGCTATGAAAACCTGGTCGGCGACCGGTATCTCGAGATCGCCTCGGGCGCAGGCGACATGGGCAAGCTGCCGCCGGGCGGCACCATCGCCCGAGACCACACTCAGCCGGCCCTGGACCTGGATGCATTGCTCGGCGGTATGCGCCCGCTGCTCAAGGGTCTGGACGGCGGGAAGATCAACGAGATCAGCAATGCGCTCATCGAGCTGCTGCAGGGTCAGGGCGGCGCCCTGACTCAGATGCTGGCGAGCACCAGCTCGTTCACCACCACGCTGGCTTCTCGTGACCAGCTGATCGGCGACGTGATCAACAACTTGAACACCGTGCTGGGCACCGTCGACGAGAAGAGCGAACAGTTCGACGCCACCGTCGATCGCCTCCAGCAGCTGATCACCGGGCTGGCCCAAGGTAAGGACGCGATCGCGGGCGCCATCGGACCGCTGGCCTCGGTCGAGAACGATCTGACCGACACGCTGCGCCGCACTCGGCGGCCGCTGCAGGGCGTGCTCGAAAACGCGCGGCCGTTGGCTACGGTGCTGGACAAGCGCAAGCAGGAGCTCAACGACGTCATCGATCCGTTGGAGGAGAACTACCTGCGCTTGAACGCATTGGGCGCCTACGGCTCGTTCTTCAACATCAACTACTGCACGGTCGCGCTGAAGTTCAACGGCCCCGCCGGCAGTGACATCATCCTGCCCATGGGTGGCCAGAATGACACCAGCAAGGGGAGGTGCTCTCCTGTCAAAGAGTGACGGCGTAAACCCGGTTCGCACGGGTCTTTTGGGCATCGCACTGGTGACGTTCCTGATGGTGGTGTCATTCGGTTACACCAGCCTGCCGTTCTGGCCGCAGGGCAAGAACTATCACGCCTACTTCGCCGATGCCGGCGGCATCATCGCCGGCAACGACGTGACGGTGTCCGGCATTCGGGTGGGCAAGGTCAAGTCGGTGTCGTTGGCCGGGGCCAGCGCCAAGGTGGACTTCACCGTGGACCGCCAGGTCCGGGTGGGGGACCAGTCGTTGGCCGCCATCCGCACCGACACCGTGCTGGGTGAGAAGGCGCTGTCGGTCACCCCCGCCGGTGCCGGCTCAGTCACCGAGATTCCGCTCGAGCGCACCCGCGCTCCCTACACGCTCAACAACGCCCTGCAGGACCTCGGCGGAAATGTCCGCGACCTGGACAAGCCGCGCTTCGAAGAGGCGCTCCAGGTGCTCACCGACTCGATGCGCGAGGCAACGCCGCAGCTGCGCGGAGCACTCGACGGGGTGGCCGCGCTGTCGCGCAGCATCAACCGCCGTGACGAGGCCCTGGGGCAGTTGCTGACGCACGCCAAGGTGGTCACCGGCGTGCTCAATCAGCGTGCCGGCCAGGTCAACCAGCTGGTCCTCGACGGTAACCAGCTGTTCGCGGCGCTGGATGAGCGCCGACAGGCCCTCGGCGCCCTGATCGGTGGAATTGGCGATGTGTCGCAACAGCTTTCCGGTTTCGTGACCGATAACGAAAGGGAGATCGGTCCGACCCTGAATAAGCTCAACCTGGTACTGGACAATCTGATCGAGCGCGAGGATCGGATCGTCGGAGCGCTGGACCGGTTGCCCGGATACGCCACCACGCTCGGAGAGGTGGTGGCCTCGGGACCGGGCTTCCAGATCAACCTGTACGGTCTGCCGCCGCCGACGATGGCCGAGGTGATGGTCGACATGTTCTTCCAGCCCGGCAAGCTCCCCGACAGCCTGGCCGACTACCTGCGCGGGATGATCTCCGACCGCACCGTCATCAGGCCGAAGTCGCCATGACGCGCCGAACCTCACGCATCGTCCTCGCCGGTGTGCTCGCCGTACTGCTGGCCGTCGCGGCCTATGTGGTGCTGCCCGCCCAGCGCAGCTACCGCATCACCGGCTATTTCGCCTCCGCGGTGGGCCTCTACCCGGGTGACGACGTCCGGGTGGTCGGGGTCCCGGTCGGCCGTATCGAGTCCATCGAGCCGCGCGCCGAGAACGTCAAGATCACCATGTCGGTGAACAAGGGCGTGCCGTTGCCGGCCGACGTTCACGCGTTGCTGATGGCGCCCAATATCGTCTCGGCGCGAGTCGTTCAGCTGGCCCCGGCCTACACCGAGGGAGAGAAGCTCGCCGATGGGGCCGTCCTGGGTGAAGATCGCACCGCCGTCCCGGTCGAGTGGGACGAGGTCAAGCAGGAGCTGACTCAGCTCAGCGCCCAGTTGGGCCCGGAGCAGGGCAAGCTCAACGGCGCGCTGAGCGCGTTCGTCAACCAGGCCGCCGACACCTTCGACGGCAACGGCGACTCGTTCCGCAACGCCCTGCGGGAACTGTCGACCACCACCGGACGGCTCGGTGACTCACGCACCGACCTCTTCGGCACCGTCAAGAACCTGCAGGTCCTGGTGGAGGCGCTCTCGGGCAGTAACGAGCAGATCGTCCAGTTCACCGACCACGTCGCTGCGGTGTCGGGAGTATTGGCCGAGAGCTCGGCCGACCTGGACGTCACGCTGGGCACCCTCAGTCAGGCGTTGCGCGACGTCCGTGGATTCCTGCACAACAACAACGACGCATTGATCGCGCAGGTCGACAAGCTGGCGGAGTTCACCAAAACACTCTCGGATCAGAGTGACAACTTCGAGCAGGTACTGCACATCACGCCGCACGGCCTGGTCAACTTCTACAACATCTACAACCCCGCCCAGGGTTCGCTGGCCGGCCTGCTGTCGCTGCCGGACTTCGCCAACCCGGTGCAGTTCATCTGCGGCGGCGTCTTCGATGTCGGTTCGGTTCCAGACAACTTCAAGCGGGCCGAGATCTGCAAGGAGCGGATGGGACCGGTCATGCGGCGCTGGGCGATGAACTTCGTCCCGTTGCTGTTCCATCCGGTCAACTCGATCACCGCCTACAAGGGCCAGATCATCTACGACACTCCGGCTACCGAGGCCAAGTCCCAGACGCCGCTGCCGTACCTGAAATGGCTGCCTGCACCGGGTGTCACTCCACCCAGCACTGAAGACGTCGCGGCGTTGTTCCTGCCGCCGCCGTTGCCGGGGCAGCTGGGCAAGCCGCCCGGCCCGACCGGGCCGGCCCAGCCCGGTGCCGGTGCACCACGGGAGGGCGGATGAGCGTGAAGTCTCTTGCCGCTGCGCTGCGGCGTGGCGGGCGGCGAAGCGCCGTGCTCGGCGCTGGGATGTTGGTGCTGTCGGGTTGCCAGTTCGGCGGGCTGAACTCACTGAACATGCCGGGCACCGCGGGCCACGGTAAAGGCTCTTACACCGTTACGGTGCAACTGCCGGACGTGACCACCCTGCCGCAGAACTCGCCGGTCATGGTCGATGACGTCACGGTCGGAAGCGTCTCGGGTATCCGGGCGGTGCAGCAGCCTGACGGCAGTTTCTATGCCGCGGTCAAGCTGTCCTTGGATGGCGATGTTCATCTGCCGTCCAACGCCATCGCCAAGGTCGCGCAGACGTCACTGTTGGGTTCCCAGCACATCGAACTGGCCGAGCCCACAGATCAGCCGCCGGCGGGCCATCTCGCACCCGGGGACGAGATACCCCTGAGCCGGACCGGGCGCTACCCCAGCACCGAAGAAGTGCTGTCTTCGTTGGGTGTGGTGGTCAACCAGGGCAATCTCGGTGCGGTGCAGGACATCACCGAAGAGGCCTACGCCGCGGTGGCCGGCCGTGCCGGTACGTTCGCCGAGCTGGTGCCGCGACTGGCCGAACTCACGGCGTCGCTGGACCACCAGGCCCGCGACATCATCGCGGCCGCCGAGGGCCTCAATCGGGTGGGTGCGACGCTGGCTCGCAGCGCTCCCAGCCTGGCGCGGGCGCTGGACACCATGCCCGCGGCGTTGCAGGTGCTCAACGACAACCGCAGCAACATCGTCGATGCCTTCGGCGCGCTGCAGCGGCTGGCCGTGGTCGGGTCGCGCATCATGAGCGAGGCCAAGGAAGACTTCGCGGCCGACGTCAAGGACCTGTACCCGATCGTCAAGGCGTTCGCCGACAACGCCAACGAATTGGTGACGGCGTTCCCGTTCATTCCCACGTTCCCGTTCCCGTCAATGTATCTGCGCAACGCTGTGCGCGGCGACTTCCTCAACGTCTATGTCATCTTCGACATGACACTGCGGCGATTCGGCGAAACGGTGTTCACCACTGGCGGTTTCGACCCGAACATGCCGCACATGCACGACATCCTCAACCCACCCGACTTCTTGATCGGCGAGATGGCAAACCTGTCCGGTCAGGCCGCCGACCCGTTCAAGATCCCGCCCGGCACGGCCGCCCACTATGAGGAATGACCCGCGATGCTGACCCGCCTCGTTCGAATCCAACTCGGGATCTTCGCCGTGGTCACAGTGCTGGCCGTCGGTGCGATCTCGATCCTCTACCTGCATGCGCCGAGCCGGTTGGGTATCGGCACCTACACGGTGACGGCCGACTTCATCGGTGGCGGCGGCATCTATAAGAGCGCCAATGTCACCTACCGCGGCGTGACCGTGGGCCGGGTCGAGTCGGTCCAACTCAGCGACAACGGCGTCGACGCCGCCATGCGACTCAACAGCGCCACCAAGATCCCCAACAATGTGACAGCAACCGTCAAGAGCATGTCGGCGATCGGTGAACAGTTCATCGACCTGGTGCCCCCGTCGGGAGACCCGGCTGCGGGCGTGTTGCGCAACGGCGCCCGCATCGGTCAGGACCGCACCGCGATCGGCCAAGACATCGCCGGAATGCTCGACCAGGCCCAGTCGCTGGTCAACAGCATCGGCAACAGTCGCCTGCGTGATCTGCTGCGCAGCGCCTTCGAGGGATTCAACGGTTCCGGCCAGGAATTGGCCCGGATGATCTCGTCGTCGCGGCAGCTGATCGACGAGGCCAATGCCAACTTCGACGCAACGTCGACGCTGATCGACCAGGTTGAGCCCTTCTTGGATGCCCAGATCCGCAGCGGCGACGACATCAAGAAGCTGTCCCGGTCGCTTGCGACGGTCACCACCGAGGTGCGCAATGCCGACCCGCAGCTGCGTGAAGTACTGCAGACCCTGCCCAGCGTCGCCGACGAGGTCAACACCACCTTCGACGGGATCCGGGCATCGTTTCCGACCCTGGCGGCCAGCATCGCCAACTTTGGCCGGGTCGGGGTCATCTACCGCAACTCCATCGAGCAGGCGCTGGTGGTGTTTCCCGCGCTGATGGCCGCGCTGATCACCGTCGCCGGTGGCGTGCCGATGGACGAGGGCGCAAAGCTGGACTTCAAGATCGACATGCACGACCCGCCCCCATGCACGGTCGGCTTCCTGCCGTTCACCGAGATGCGCTCGCCGGCCGACGAGACGGTCCGTGATCTGCCCAAGGGGCTGTACTGCAAGGCGGCGCAGAACGATCCGACCGCGGTCCGCGGCGCGCGCAACTACCCGTGCATGGAATATCCGGGCAAGCGGGCGCCCACCATCCAGCTCTGCCGCGACCCGCAGGGCTTTGTCCCGATCGGCAGCAACACCTGGCGTGGCCCGCCAGTCCCGTATGACACCCCGATCACCGACCCGCGGATGCAGCGGCCGATGAACAAGTTCCCCTACATCCCGCCGTCGACGGACTACGACCCGGGACCACCCGTCGTGGCGCTGCCGCCGGGAGTCCCCGCGGGGCCGGGACCGGCACCCAACCCGCCGTTCCCGCTGCCGTACCCGCCTAATGAGCTCGGGTCCAACCCGCCGGCGCCGTGGCCGTACTACGCGCCGCCGGACCAGAACATGCCGACCAGTCCGGGCGGCAACGGTGGTCTGCCCGCCTACGGTCGTGACCCCGCGCCGGGACCGGTCCCCGCGCCCGCGCCCGGACCGTTGCCCGCCGAGGCCAATGGCGTGGCCTACAGCAGCTATGACCGGAGCGGAAAGTTCGTGGATCCGGCCGGCAACAGTGGGGTCTTCGTCTCCGGGTCCGACAAATGGCTGCCGGCAGAGAACTGGGCCGATCTGATGCTCGCGCCGAGGCAGACGTGAGCGGACCAGACGACGCAAAGATCCGACGCCGGGCCTCGCGGGCTGCTGGACCCGCCGGCGATGCCGCCGAGACGGCCACTGCGGTAACCATTCCTGCCCCCAGTCCCTCCGCGGTGCGGGCGGTCCGGCCGGCCGGACCACCGCCGCGGCGGCTGCCCAATGCTCGACAGACCGCGAAAACCGCGGGCATCGGAGTCCTGGTGGCATCGGTACTGCTGGGCGGGCTGGTCGCCATACTCGGCGTGCAGCACCGGCATGCCGACGCGGCGCACCAGCGTGATCAGCGATTCGTCGACACCGCGGTGCAGACCGTGCTGAACATGTACACCTATACGCCCGACACCATCAACGAGCAGGTGGATCGCTTCGTGGCCGGCACCAGCGGCCCACTACGAGACACCATGGCGGCCAACTCGGAGAACCTCAAGGCTCTGCTGCGAGAGACCAAGCACAGCTCCGAGGCCGTCATCAACGCCAAGGCGCTTGAGGGCATCGACAACGTCGCCGGCAACGCCTCGGTGCTGGTGGCGATGCGCGCCACCGCCACCGACGCCGACGGCATCAACAGGCCCTCGCAGCCCTACGCGTTGCGGGTGATCGTGCATGAAGACAACGCGGGCAACATGACCGCATACGACCTCAAGTGGCCGGGGGGCAGCGGATGACACGGCGGTGGATCGGACTCGCCGTCCTCGTAGGAGTGCTCGTGGGGTTCGTGGGCCTGGGGGCCGCGGCCGCATCGCTGTACTGGAGCCGGGTTGAGGCGCGCGGTGAGCAGACGACGCGCGCGGAGTTGGTCAGGCTCACTGCCGATGAGATCCCCAAGGTGCTGGGTTATGAGTACAAGACGGTGGAGCGCAGCCTGACCGAGACCTACCCACTGTTCACCGGCGACTATCGCCGTGAGTTCGAGGCTCGCGCCATGAACGAGATCATTCCGCAGGCCCGCGAGAAGCAGTTGGTGAACCAAGTCGACGTCGTCGGCGTGGGTGCCATGGCTTCGCACCGGACCTCGGGTTCAGTGCTGGTGTTCGTCAACCGCACCGTGACGGGCAAGTCCAAGGAGAAGTACTACGAGGGCAGTCGCCTCCGGGTGGACTTCCGCAAGATCGACCGCAAGTGGCTGATCAGCAATATCGCGCCGATCTAGCTGAAAGGATGAGCGCCATGGGAAAACTCGTTCGTGGGCTGGGCATCTTGGCTGCGGCGCTGACGGCGGCCACCGGGCTGGCGGTCCAGGCCGGGGCCGACGACGACGCGATCCCGGAAGGGACGATCGAGGGCGTCTACACCTACAACGACGGTGTCAAGTCCGCGACCTGGAAGATCTACCCGCTGTGCGTGCCGACCGTTGGTGACGGCCGGGTTCCACTACACACGGCGCTGGGATGCAAACTGCAGGTCGAAAGTAACGGACCGCCGGGACAAGCCGGGGCCTATCGCTTGGCCAATGGTCGGTGGACCTACAAGACCCCGCTGCTCGCGGGCACCAGGTGCTCGAACGGCAGTACTGCCGCCAGCGAGGAGATGTACCAGTTCGACACGTCCCTCAACGGGACCTACACCCAGTCGCACAATGCGGTGTGCGGACTGCAGCCCGGGTTGGAGAAGCGCCCGTTCACGCTGACTTTCATCTCCCCGCTGCCGGTTCCGGTCATCCACTACCCGTTGAACTGCCAGGACAACCCGATCCACCTGTGTAGCTAGCGTCGACCAGGCGCGGGCAGCTGAGCTACTCCGCGGAGTTGGCGAGCGCACCCAGGAAGGAGCGGGCCCAGCGGTCGACGTCATGGGCCAGCACCTGGCGGCGCATGGCCCGCATCCGTCGGCGGCCCTCTTCGGGGGCCTGATTGATCGCCGCCTCGATGACGTCCTTGACGCACTCGGGGTCGTGCGGGTTGACCAGGTAAGCCTGACGTAATTCGGCTGCGGCGCCGGTGAATTCGCTCAAGACCAGGGCGCCGCCGAGGTCGCTGCGGCAGGCGACGTATTCCTTGGCGACCAGGTTCATGCCGTCCCGCAGCGGGGTGACCAGCATGACGTCGCTGGCGACAAAGAAGGCGATCAGTTCGTCGCGCGGGACCGGGCGGTGCAGGTAGTGCACCACCGGGTGGCCCACTTCGCTGTACTCGCCGTTGATGTGGCCGACTTGACGCTCGATGTCGTCGCGCAGGATCTGATAGCTCTCCACCCGCTCCCGGCTAGGTGTTGCCAGCTGGATCAACACGGTGTCGTCGCGCTTGGCGCGGCCCTCGGCCAGCAGTTCATTGAAAGCCTTGAGCCGGACGTCGATGCCCTTGGTGTAGTCCAGGCGGTCGACGCCGAGCAGGATCTTGCGGGGATGGCCGAGCTCGGCCCGAATCTCCTTGGCGCGACGCCGGATGCCGCGTTCGCGGGCCTTGCGGTCGAGTTCGCCGGAATCAATGGAGATGGGGAATGCACCGACCCGCACGGTGCGATCGGCCAGCCGTACCTCGCCGAACTTGCTGCGCACTCCGACCGAGCCGCGCGAGGTGACCGCCCCGGCGAGATTGCGGGCCAGATAGAGGAAGTTCTGGGCGCCGCCCGCCAAATGGAAGCCGACCAGGTCGGCGCCGAGCAGGCCGTCGACGATCTCGGCGCGCCAGGGCAGCTGCATGAACAGCTCCACCGGTGGAAACGGGATGTGCAGGAAGAAGCCGATGGTGACATCGGGTCGCAGATCCCGAAGCATCTTGGGAACCAGCTGCAACTGGTAGTCCTGAACCCAGACCGTGGCGCCGGGGGCGGCGGCCCGCGACGCGGCTTCAGCGAAGCGGCGGTTGACGTCGACGTAGCGGTCCCACCACTGCCGGTGATAGATCGGCTTGACGATCACGTCGTGATACAGCGGCCACAAGGTGGCGTTGGAGAAGCCTTCGTAGTATTCGGCGATGTCGGTGGTGCTCAGCGGGACGGGGTGCAGCCGGAGGTCTTCGACGTCGATCGGGTCCTCGGGGGCATCCAGGCTGCCGGGCCAGCCCACCCAGGCGCCGCGGCGTTTACGCAGCAGCGGCTCCAGTGCTGTGACTAAGCCGCCGGGGCTGCGTTTCCAGGTCGTGGTGCCGTCGGGCAGCACCTCGATGTCGATCGGCAGCCGGTTGGCTACGACGACGAAATCGGACTCTCCGGGCTCATGCGGCGGTCCCAGCTTCGGCTCTCCTTCGTCGAGCCTCGCTGAACCGCCGGGTGGCACCGCCTCCGGCATTTAGGCCTTCTCGGGTGTCGCAGGCCCGATTCCCAGCATGGACAGGAACACCCGGCACTCATCGGCGTCCTCGGCGTAAGCAGCTACAACTCGCCGGGCCTGACGCGCGGTGCTGTCGGCCAGCGGTTCCACGTCCTCGATGTCGGCGGGTTCGGATTTAGCAGGCATGACTCGACTCTAGCGAAGTGCGCGCTGTGTCACACCTGGCTCGGCCAGGCTGGGCGGTCGGTCGTAGCCTGTGATGCGATGACGACGAGCACGGAGGCCGCGGGAGATATGGGCACATCGGACACCGATTCGGAGCAGGTCGGCGATTCTTCGGCCCCCTTGGTCGACTACGAAACGCTCGATGACGGGCGCATCGCCAGGATCTGGCTGAACCGCCCTGACGTGCACAATGCACAGAATCGCACCCTGCTGGTGCAGCTCGACGAGGCATTCGGCCGCGCCGAGGCCGACGACACCGTCCGGGTGGTGATTCTGGCTGCACGGGGCAAGAACTTCTCTGCCGGCCACGATCTGGGCTCAGAGGCCACGCTGCTCGAGCGGCGTCCCGGTCCGGCGCAGCATCCGACGTTCCAGTCCCACGGTGCCACCCGGGAAGCGCCCGTCGAGAAGACCTACCTGCAGGAATGGCACTTCTTCTTCCAGAACACCTGTCGGTGGCGCGACCTGCGCAAGATCACTATCGCGCAGGTGCAAGGCAACGCCATCTCCGCCGGTCTGATGCTGATCTGGGCATGTGACTTGATCGTCGCTGCGGACAACGCCCGGTTCTCCGACGTGGTCGGGGTGCGGTTGGGTATGCCCGGCGTGGAGTACTACGCCCACCCGTGGGAGTTCGGGCCGCGCAAGGCCAAGGAGCTGCTGCTGACCGGGGATTCGCTGGACGCCGACGAGGCTTACCGGCTGGGGATGGTCTCCAAGGTGTTTCCGGCCGACGAGCTGGCCGACAAGACTCTGGAGTTCGCCCGGCGCATCGCGAAGCTGCCCACGATGGCCTCACTGCTGATCAAGGACTCGGTGAACGGTGCTGCCGACGCGATGGGCTTCACCGAGGCGTTGCGGCACGGCTTCCACATCCACCAGCTCGGCCATGCGCATTGGGCGGCCCACAACGAGAACCGAGCTCCACTGGGCCTGCCGCCGGACGTCGAAGACTGGCGCACCGCCAGGCCCACCGCCGTGGCCCGCCGCGACCAGCCCTGATCGGGCAGTCACCCGTCGTTCGTTCCTCTCGCCGAGCGTGAAGTTGGCGTCACGCCCGACGTGTGAGCGTGACGCCAACTTCACGTTCGGCGGGGGCGGGGGCCGGTGGCATGGTTCCATAGGTAGAACCTGTTTCAGTTTTGACGTGAGGGGTCGGTGTGCAGCTCTCGTTTGAAGACCGCAGTTACCTGGTCACCGGGGGCGGTAGCGGCATCGGCAAGGCCGTGGCAGCGGGCCTGGCCGCCGCCGGAGCCGATGTGGTGATCGTCGGGCGAGACGCCGATCGCTTGGCTGCGGTGGCCGCCGAGCTCGGGGCCACGGTCCGTCACGTGCCGACCGACGTCACCGACGAGGACAGCGTGATCGCCGCCGTCGATGCCGCGGTGGCCGGGCGCGGCCGCCTGCACGGCGTGGTGCACTGCGCCGGGGGTTCGCAGACCATCGGGCCGATCACCCAGATCGACTCGGAGCTGTGGCGGCGCACCGTCGACCTCAATGTCAACGGCACCATGTATGTGCTCAAGCACGCGGGTCGGGCGCTGGTGCGCGGCGGTGGGGGATCGTTCGTGGGGATCTCCTCGATTGCGGCCAGCAATACTCATCGCTGGTTCGGGGCCTACGGGCCCACCAAGTCGGCCCTGGACCACATGATGCAGTTGGCCGCCGACGAGCTGGGTGCCTCCTGGGTTCGGGTCAACAGCATTCGGCCAGGCCTGACTCGCACTGAGCTGGTTGCCCCGATTCTGGACTCGCCCGAGCTGAGCGAGGACTACCGCGTGTCGACGCCGCTTCCCCGGCCCGGCGAGGTGGAAGACGTCGCCAATCTGGCGCTGTTCCTGCTCAGCGACGCGGCCGGCTACATCACCGGCCAGGTGATCAACGTCGACGGAGGTCAGATGCTGCGTCGCGGCCCGGACTTCTCGTCAATGCTGGAGCCGGCGTTCGGTGCCGACGGGCTCCGGGGCGTGGTTCAGGGCTGACCGGCTAACCGCTTGGCGTCGAGCCTCGCTAACCGCTGGGGTTTGTTCGGCGGTTCAGCTTCGGCTCTCCTGCGTCGAGCCTCGCTAACCGCTGGGGTTTGTTTCGGCGGTTCAGCTTCGGCTCTCCTGCGTCGAGCCTCGCTAACCGCCGAGACCCGCGTCGTGCTGCGCCACGGTGGCAATCGCCGACCAGTCCAACTGCCCGCCGCCGTTGGCGAGCAGGGTCAGGAAGCGGTCGCGCAGCAGACTGCCCAGTGGCAGTGGCACGGTCAGCTCCTCGGCCGCCTGCAGTGCCAACCGGACGTCCTTGAGCCCGAGGGTGGCGGCGAAACCGGCGGGTTCGAAGCTCTTGCGGGCGATCAGGTCGCCGTAGGTCCGATACGCCGGAGCGTTGAACAGTGTCGAGGTGAGGATGTCGACGTAGGCCGCCGGGTCCACCCCGGCCTTGCCCACCAGCGCGATGGCCTCACCGAGTGATTCGAGGACAGTGGCGAGCAGAAAATTGCCGGACAGTTTCACCAGATTGGCGGTGTGTGGCTGCTCCGACACCACAAAAGTGCGCTGACCGATCGCGTCGAAAAGCGGTGCCATCACGTCCAGCACCGCCGGCGCGCCGGCGGCGATCACAAAGAGCTTTGCCGCCGCTGCGGCATCAGGCCGGCCGAATACGGGTGCGGCGACAAACGACTGCCCTGCGTCGGCGTGCACGGCGCAGAGCCGCCGGGACAATGCCACGCTGATGGTGCTCGACGAGACGTGCGTGCCGCCGGGCGGCAACGACGCCACGATGCCGTCCGGGCCGAACGTGACGTGCTCGACGGCGTCGTCATCGGCCAGCATCGTCTGCACCACACCGCCACGACAGGCCTCGGCAATTGTGATTGCCCTCGTGGCGCCTTGCTGAACCAGGGCGTCGACTTTGGCTGGCGATCGGTTGTAGGCGCTGACAGCGTGTCCCGCCCTGAGCAGATTGACGGCCATGCCGTGGCCCATATTCCCTAGACCGATGAATCCGACGTGCATGGTGTGCAGCTTGCCCTGTATGTGTGTATGACGCAGTGCAATGGTTGGAGGAGGGCATCCCTTGGGTGTTTATGCGGTGACCGGGGCAGCATCCGGTATGGGCCGGCAGGCCAGCGACAAGCTACGCGCAGCGGGCCACACGGTCATCGGGGTGGACCTGCATGACGCCGAAGTCGTTGCGGACTTATCCAACCCGGACGGCCGAGCTGCGGCGGCCAGTCAGGCGCTGGCCCGGTGCGGGGGCCGACTCGACGGCGCGATCCTGGCGGCTGGGCTGGGCCCCAAGCCGGGTCCGGACATGGCCCGGACCATCTTCGAGGTGAACTTCCGCGGCGTGGTGGATCTGCTCGACGCGTGGCGGCCGGCGCTGGCCGCCGCTGAGCGAGCCAAGGTGGTGGTGATCGGCAGCAATTCCTCGACCACCATCCCCGCCGTACCCCGTCGCACGGTAAGTGCCCTGCTCGCCGGTAAGACAGTGCGCGCCGTGCGCACGGTAAAACTACTGGGCCCCGCCGCGCCGTCGATGGCCTATGGCGCCTCCAAGATTGCGGTGACTCGCTGGGCGCGCCGGCAGGCCGTCACGCCGGAGTGGGCCGGCGCGGGAATCCGGCTCAACGTATTGGCTCCCGGCGCGATCCAGACGCCCCTGCTTGATGAGCTGTTGGCGATCCCTGCACAGGCCAAGGCCGTTCAGGCGTTCCCCGTGCCGGTCGGTGGTTTCGGGGATCCCGCGATGTTGGCCGACTGGATGCTGTTCATGCTTTCCGAAGCTGCCGAATTCCTCTGCGGCAGTGTGATCTTCGTAGACGGTGGTACCGACGCATACTTTCGATCCGATGACTGGCCACGCAGCCTGGGGGTGTCGGGCGTGCCGCGTTATCTGATGCGGTTGAGGTCGTTTCGGGGTGCCTCGCACGACGGCTGATCGGAGCGACGAAGTCTTACTGTGAGTGGGCCAACACTAGTCGCGGACGCCAAAGCTGGCGATACTGGCACCTATGGCAGACGCCACGGATGCAGAACTGGAACCGATCGGCGCTGTTCACCGCACGCGCATCGGCCGGGAAGCCACGGAGCCGATGCGTGAAGACATTCGGCTGCTCGGTTCGATTCTCGGCGACACGGTCCGCGAGCAGAACGGTGATCGGGTCTTCGGTTTGGTCGAACGGGCTCGGGTGGCGTCGTTCGGGGTGCGGCACTCGGATGTCGACCGCGCCGACATCGCGCGCATGTTCTCCGGCATCGACATCCACGAGGCGATTCCGGTCATTCGAGCGTTCAGCCACTTCGCGCTGCTGGCCAATCTCGCCGAAGACATCCACCGGGAGCGGCGCCGCGCCATCCACGTGGCCGCCGAGGAGCCGCCGCAGGACAGCAGTCTGGCCGCGACGTACCTGAAGTTGGATGCCGCAGAACTGGATTCGGCGGCCGTGGCGGAAGCGCTGGAGAATGCCCTGGTCGCTCCGGTGATCACCGCCCATCCCACCGAGACCCGCCGGCGCACGGTGTTCGCCAGCCAACACCGAATCGGTGAACTGATGCGGTTGCGCTCGGAGGGGCGAACGAGGACCGACGATGGGCGCGACCTCGAAATCGAGCTGCGACGCCAGGTGCTGATGCTGTGGCAGACCGCGTTGGTGCGGGTGGAGCGGTTGCAGATCTCCGACGAGATCGAGGTTGGGCTTCGGTACTACCCGGCGGCGTTCTTCGAGGTGATCCCGAAGATCAATGCCGAAGTCCGGGCGGCGCTACGTGCCCGCTGGCCCGGTGCCGACCTGTTGGATGAGCCCATTCTTCGGCCCGGCTCCTGGATAGGAGGGGACCGCGACGGAAACCCCAACGTGACCGGCGACGTGGTTCGACTGGCCACCGGCAGCGCCGCGTATGCCGCGGTGGCGCACTACCTGACCGAATTGACCGCGCTGGAACAGGAGCTGGCGATGTCGGCGCGGCTGGTCAGCGTCAGCACCGGGTTGGCCGCCCTGGCCGATGCCGAACAGGAGCCGGCTCGCGCCGACGAGCCCTACCGGCGGGCGCTGCGGGTGATCCGGGCCCGCCTCACCGCGACCGGGGCCGAGATCCTGGACCAGCTGCCTCCGCATGGACTGGACCTGGGATTGCCGCGGTATGCGACACCGATTGAGCTGTCGGCCGACTTGGACACCGTCGATGCGTCGCTGCGGGGCCACGGCGGAGCGCTGTTGGCCGATGACCGGTTGGCGCAGCTGCGCGAGGCCGTGCAGGTGTTCGGCTTCCATCTCAGCGGCCTGGATATGCGACAGAACTCCGACGTGCACGAGCAGGTGGTCGGTGAGCTGCTGGCGTGGGCAGGGGTGCATCCCGACTATGCCTCGCTGGAAGAAGACGAGCGGGTCGCACTGCTCGTCGGCGAACTCGGCACCCGTCGGCCGTTGCTGGGGGAGCGCGCCGTGCTGTCGGAGCTTGCGCATGGCGAGTTGGCCGTCATCGAAGCCGCCGCTCACGCGGTAGCTCGCTACGGCCCGGCAGCGGTGCCCAACTACGTGATCTCGATGTGCCGGTCGGTGTCGGACTTCTTGGAGGTGGCGATCCTGCTCAAGGAGACCGGCTTGCTGGACGCCTCCGAATCGACGCCGTACTGCCCGGTGGGCATCGTGCCGCTGTTCGAGACGATCGACGATCTGCGCCGCGGCGCGTCGATCCTGCGGGCCGCGCTGGAAATCCCGGTGTATCGGGCGATCGTGGCCGCCCGCGGCGACAACCAGGAGGTGATGCTGGGCTACTCCGACTCCAACAAGGACGGAGGCTATCTGGCGGCCAACTGGGCGTTGTACCGCGCCGAGCTCGAACTCGTCGAGGCGTCCCGCAGCGCGGGGATCCGGTTGCGGTTCTTCCACGGTCGGGGCGGCACGGTCGGTCGGGGCGGTGGTCCCAGCTATGAGGCGATATTGGCTCAGCCGCCGGGCGCGGTGAACGGGTCGCTGCGTCTCACCGAGCAGGGCGAGGTGATCGCCGCCAAGTACGCCGAACCTCAGATGGCGCGCCGCAACCTGGAGAGCCTGGTGGCCGCAACCCTGGAGGCGACGCTCCTCGATGTGGAGGGCCTTGGTGATGCCGCCGCCCCGGCGTATGCGGTGCTCGATGACCTGGCCGTCCGGGCCCAGCGTGCCTACAGCGAATTGGTCCACGAGACACCAGGGTTCGTCGATTATTTCCTGGCGTCCACGCCGGTGGGCGAAATCGGCGCGATGAACATCGGTAGCCGGCCCACGTCGCGCAAACCCACCTCGTCGATCGCCGACCTGCGTGCCATCCCCTGGGTACTGGCCTGGAGCCAGTCGCGGGTGATGCTGCCCGGTTGGTACGGGACCGGGTCGGCGCTTGCACAGTGGATAACAGCGGGCCCGGAAAGCGAAACCGACCGCCTGGCGGTGCTGCACGACCTGTATCGGCGTTGGCCGTTCTTTAGCACCGTGCTGTCAAACATGGCTCAGGTCCTGGCGAAGTCGGACTTGGGCCTGGCGGCCCGTTACGCGGAGCTGGTTCCCGATGAATCTTTGCGGCGCAACATATTCGACAAGATCGTCGCGGAACACCAGCGGGCAATCACCATGTACCTGCGGATCACCGGCTACGACGACCTGCTGGCCGACAATCCGGCGCTGGCGCGGTCGGTGTTCAACCGCTTTCCCTATCTGGAGCCGCTGAACCACCTTCAGGTGGAGTTGTTGCGGCGCTACCGCGCCGGCGATGACGACGAACTGGTGCGGCGCGGCATCCTGCTGACGATGAACGGGCTGGCCAGCGCACTGCGCAACAGCGGATGATCACCCGACGGCGAAAGTGACGGCCTAAGGCCCAGGGTCGGCAGATCGGCGGATGTCGACCCCGACGGTTTTCCCGCCGATATCGACGTTAGCGTGGGACACATGACGACACAGCTGAGCCACGACGAGACCCTGCGCGAGGTCACCACCGAGCAGGGAGTGCTGCGCTACCACGAAGCCGGTGATGGGCCGACGCTGTTGATGCTGCACGGCTCTGGGCCCGGTGTGACCGGCTGGCGCAACTACCGCGGCGTGCTGTCGGCCTTCGCCGAGCACTTCCGCTGCTTGGTGCTGGAGTTTCCCGGATTCGGGGTCAGCGATGACTTCGGCGGGCACCCGATGGTGACGGCGTTCGGCGCGGTGCCTGCGTTCACCGAAGCGCTGGGGCTGGATCGGTTCAGCATCGTCGGCAACTCGATGGGTGGCGGCGTCGGGATCGGCTATGCGATCGGCAACCCCGACAAGGTGAGCAAGCTGGTGACCATCGGAGGCATCGGTACCAACCTGCTCAGCCCGGGACCCGCCGAGGGCATCCGGCTGCTGCAGGACTTCGTCGACAACCCCAGCCGCGACGCCCTGGTGCGGTGGCTGCACTCGATGGTCTACGACCCGGCGGTGATCACTGACGAGCTCATCGAGGAGCGGTGGGCCCTGGCCACCGACCCCGACACCCTGGCCAGCGCACGGCGCATGTACGGCAAGGAAGCCTTCACCAACATGGTGAAGATGATGCAGGCGTCCAAGGGGCCGCTGCCGTGGGCGATGATGCACCGGCTCAAGACCCCCACCCTGGTGACCTGGGGACGCGACGACCGGGTCAGCCCGCTGGACATGGCGCTGATCCCGATGCGGACCATCCCCGATGCCGAGGTGCACGTGTTCCCCAACTGCGGGCACTGGACCATGATCGAGGCCAAGGACGCCTTCACCCGCGTGGTGCTGGAGTACCTGACGCGCGACTAGTTCAGTGGGGATTTGGCGTACCGACAGCACCGGCTGGAGTCGGTTCCGGCGCGAGTGGTTGGGAGCGGGAAACTCAGACGCCATCGCCCGTCGTACAATCGCCATGGCTCGTCATCGAGCCAGGCTTGCCGCGTTAGCTCAGTTGGTAGAGCGTCGCTCTTGTAAAGCGGATGTCGAGAGTTCGAGTCTCTCACGCGGCCCCATTCGGCGGCTCAGTTCGTGTCGGCCCCCGGGGCTAGCGTCGTCTTGTGTCGGTGACCTGTCTTGGGTGTGGCGTCGCTTTTGAAGGCCGGCGGCTAAGGGTGTTCTGCAGCAATGCATGCCAACAGTCACACCGCCGACGCGTACTGGTGCAGGCCTGGCTTGAGACCGGAGCCTGTGGCCGCACGTCGCACGTCGGCAACTATGTCCGGGACTACCTACATGAGCAACAGGGCGGTTGCTGCGCGATCTGCGGCATCGACGGCAGGTGGAATGGCGTGGCCTTGACGTTGATCGTCGACCACATCGACGGCGACGCAGACAACAATCGTCGTCGGAATCTGCGGCTCGTCTGCCCCAACTGTGACAGCCAGTTACCGACGTTCAAGGCGCGGAATCGCGGCAGGGGACGCTACTACCGGCGACAGCGTACGCCGATGGCCGGTCGTATTGACACCCGCCGTCAGCGGTCAGCGTGATCAACTCTGCGGATCGGTCGGGTCCTGGTCGATCACCCGTTGAGAGCGGACCGTTCGGGGTGAGCTGCGTCGGTTGGAGCGGCGTGGCAGCAGTGGAATGCGCTCGGCGATGTTGCTCAGCGGATTGACCACCAGCGTCAGCGCGATGACCGCCTCCTGCAGCGTCTCGATGGCGGGCTCCAGTGCCTCCATGCCGGGGGCCAGCCGGCTCAGGGTGTCGGCGACACCAGCGAGCTGCTCCAGCGGGCCGTTGCGGGCGGTGAGCTTGTCGATCAGCCCCCCTTCGGACAGCAACCGGTCGGCTAGGCCGTCTTCGGCCAGCAGGCGTTCGATGAGTCCGTCTTCATCGGTCAGTTGATCCACGAGTCCGCCGGGCTGCAGTGCCCGTTGCAGCCCGCCGCCCTCGGCGGTGAGCCGGTCGATCACTCCACCGGGTCCGGTCAGCTGGTCGATCAGGCCTCCCGGGGCCAGCAATCGGTCGGCCGGGCCGCCCGGGGCTAACGCACGTCCCAGCGGGGCATCGTCGTCCATCAATTTGGCCAGCCGATTGGCGCGCGCGATGGTGTCGTCCAGGCCTAGCATGTGTGCCATCGAGTTGGCCGTTCCACGGTCACTGGTCTCGCCGAGCGACTGGCGGGCCAGGCCCAGTGCCGCGGTGGCCACCCCGAGCCCGGCGTCCGCAATCGACAGACCTAGCCGTGCCGGGGCGGTAGACAGCGCGATCAGCTGCTTGGCCAAGCTCACTTGGCCAGTCTAGGGCGCACTGTGAGCAGTTATCAGCTAGTTTGATTAACAGCAAACATACAGCGGATATCCAGCTGGTTTTCAACGAGCCGCGAGGGAATTGTCGGTATGGGAGCAACAGCTGCGCAAGAGGCCGCACCGGAGGCCAGAGTTCTCGTCGTCGATGACGAAACCAACATCGTCGAACTGCTGTCGGTCAGCCTCAAGTTCCAAGGATTCGAGGTCTATACCGCCTCCAGCGGGCCTGCGGCGCTGGACCGCGCGCGAGAGATTCGGCCCGATGCGGTGATTCTCGATGTGATGATGCCGGGCATGGACGGGTTCGGCGTGCTACGTCGACTACGCGCCGACGGCATCGACGCTCCGGCACTGTTTCTGACTGCGCGCGATTCGTTGCAGGACAAGATCACCGGCCTGACCCTCGGCGGTGACGACTACGTGACCAAGCCCTTCAGCCTGGAGGAGGTGGTGGCCCGGCTGCGGGTCATCCTGCGCCGGGCAGGCAAGGGCGTCCAGGAGCCGCGCAACTCCCGGCTGTCGTTCGCCGACATCGAACTCGACGAGGACACCCACGAGGTGTGGAAGGCCGGCCAGCCGGTCTCCTTGTCGCCCACCGAGTTCACGCTGTTGCGGTACTTTGTGATCAATGCCGGCACGGTGCTGAGCAAGCCGAAGATCCTGGACCACGTCTGGCGCTATGACTTCGGTGGCGACGTCAACGTGGTGGAGTCCTATGTCTCCTATCTGCGGCGCAAGATCGACACCGGAGATAAGCGTCTGTTGCACACCCTGCGCGGTGTCGGATATGTACTGCGCGAGCCGCGATGACAGCCGGCCGTGACGCACGACGGCCGGTGAGGGCCGGAAACGGGTTATAGGTCGAAACACATGGGGACGGTCAAACCCCTTCGGGACATTCTGCCGCTGAAAGTCAGCTTGGTCGCTGCCACCTTGGCTATGGTGGCCATCGGTCTGCTGGCACAGGGCTACGCCGTCACCACGATCCTGCGGCACCGTCTGATCGGCAGGATCGACGCGACTCTCATCGACGCCGCCAACGGGTGGGCGCTGGAGCAGCGCGGCCTGCACCCGTCGAGGGAGGACGACGACCCCCATGCCGGGCGGCCGCCGACGAGTTTCTACGTTCGCGACGTCGACCCCGACGGCAGCGTCTGGACCGTCGTCAACGACCACAACGCCGAACCGTTGCTGCCGCCGGACAACGACGTGGGTTCGGTGCCGGTCACGATCGGCTCCGTCGACGGGTCGGGGGTCCAGTGGCGGGCGCTGTCGGTGCACGGCGAGAACGGTCGGCTGATCACCGTGGCCCGGGACCTGTCTGACCCCCGGGCCACCCTGCGCTATCTCGCCTGGTGGCGGATGGCGATCGGCGTCGGAGTGCTGTTGATACTGGGCGCAGCCGGCTATGTGGTGGTCAACCGCAGCCTGCGGCCGCTGGCCGAAGTCGAACGCACCGCCGCGGCGATCGCCGCCGGCCGGCTGGACAGTCGCGTGCCCGAGCGAGATCCACGTACCGAAGTCGGACAGCTCACGCTCGCGCTCAACGGCATGCTGGCACAGATCCAGGAGGCGGTCGCCTCCTCGGTGGCCTCGGCGGAGAGCGCCCGCATCTCCGAGGAACGGATGCGCCGTTTCATCACCGATGCCAGTCACGAACTGCGCACCCCACTGACCACGATCCGCGGCTTCGCCGAGCTCTACCGGCAGGGCGCGGCTCGCGATGTGGAGCTGTTGATGTCGCGCATCGAAAGCGAGGCGCGTCGGATGGGCCTGCTTGTCGAGGACCTGCTGTTGCTGGCCAGGACCGATGCCCAGCGGCCGTTGGAGCGGCATTGGGTAGACCTGTTGGTGCTGGCCTCAGACGCCGTCCACGACGCCCGGGCGATCGCGCCGAACCGCACCATAGAGCTCGAAGTCTTCGACGGCCCGGGAACACCGGAGGTCCTCGGCGACGACGCCCGACTGCGACAGGTGCTGAGCAATCTGGTGTCCAACGCGCTGCAACACACGCCAGACGGGGCCGCGATCACCGTGCGGGTGGGCACCGAGGGCGACAATGCCATCCTCGAGGTCGTCGACCAGGGGCCTGGCATGAGTGAGCAGGATGTGGAGCGGGCCTTTGAGAGGTTTTTCCGAACTGATTCATCACGTGCTCGAGCCAGCGGCGGCACCGGTCTGGGGCTCTCGATCGTCGACTCGCTGACCCGGGCGCACCACGGTTCGGTGACTGTCAGTTCGCCGCCGGGGCAGGGTTGCACGTTTCGTGTCTCGCTACCGCGCCTGGCCGACGCCTCGGCGCGATCCACCGAGTTGCCCGCTGAGATTCTCTGAAGCTCAGCGGAGTTCGGCCAGGGCGGCCTTGATCTTGGCCTGGGCTTCGTCCAGTGATTCCGCAGAGGGACTGCGGTCCACGCCGGCAAAGCCGAAGTCGGCCAGGCTGCAGGTCGGAAAGACATGGACGTGCAGGTGGGGTACCTCGAGGCCGGCGATGATCATGCCGGCGCGCTCGGTGTCGAACGCCCGGCACACCGCTTTGCCGATCTGCTGTGCCACCGCCATAACCCGGGCGAAGGCGGCGCCGTCGATGTCCTGCCACTGATCGATCTCGGCGCGGGGTACCACCAGGGTGTGGCCCTGTGTCATCGGCTCGATGGTCAAGAAGGCGACGACGTCGTCATCTTCGTAGACGAATCGGCCCGGCAGCTCCCGGTTGATGATCTTGGTGAACACGGTGGTCATGGGTTCAGCATATGCGCCGACTGCCAGATGAAACGGGCGTCGCTGCGTATTATCGAGATTGAGCCGAGACCCACAAGACGGACGTGAATTACCGGAGACAGGGGAGACGAGATGTCATCTGTCGCAGCATTTCTCAGCAGCTCGAAGGCGGTTGGTTCCTGGACTCTGGATCCCGAGCAGTCGAGTATCCGATTCGAGAACGGAACCATGTGGGGCGCGCTGAAGGTGCGGGGCGCGTTCACCGAATTCAGCGGCAGCGGAGAGATCACGGACGATAAGACTGTGTCCGGAAGGGTCGACATCAAAGCCGCCTCGATCAACACGGGGCTGGGCACTCGCGACCACGACCTGCGCCGGTCGAACTTCTTCAACACCGACCGCTATCCCGACATCAGCGTGGTGGTGACCGGCGGCGAACCGGTCGGTGGCGACGTCGCCAGGCTAGACGGCGAGCTGACCGTCAAGGGCATCACCGGACCGTTACCGCTAAAGGTCGAGGTGTCTCCGCACGCTGACGGTGGGGTACGGCTGACCACCGAGGCCACGGTAACCCGCAAGCAGTTCGCTGTGGAAGGCAACTTCTTGGGCATGGTCGGCAATAAGACGAAGCTCACGGCAAGCCTGGTGTTCCGGAAGGACTAGTGCCCCTGGTTGACTCTGCGCGTACCAGACAAAAGTACGAGTAGATTGCCTGGTGGGCGCAGAGTCAACGGGATGCGGCTGGCGCCGCGCTACCGATCCGCGTCGGTGTAGCGGATGATGCCGCGAATGTTCTTGCCCTCCAGCATGTCCTGGTAGCCCTCGTTGATCTGCTCCAGCTGGTACTGGCGGGTCACCATGTCGTCGAGGTTGAGCTTGCCGACCTTGTACATCGACAGCAGCTGGGGGATGTCGTACTGCGGGTTGCCCCCGCCGAAGATGGTGCCCTGCAGGTTCTTCTGCAGCAGGGTGAGCATCGCCAGGTTGAGTGTCACCTGGTTGTCCAGCATGGAACCCATCGCGGTGAGCACGCAGGTGCCGCCCTTGGCGGTCAGGATCATGTAGTTGTCGACGTCGGCGCCGTGCACCTCGCCGACGGTGACGATCACCTTGCGGGCCATCAGGCCGTGGGTGACCTCCATCATGCCGCCCATCGCGGCGAAGATGTCCGGGTAGACATGTGTGGCGCCGAACTTCAGCGCCTGGTCGCGCTTCCAGTCCACCGGGTCGATGACGAAGATGTTGCGGGCACCGGCGTTGACCGCGCCCTGCAGGGCTGACATGCCGACTCCGCCGACACCGACGATCGCTACGTCCTCGCCCGGGCGGATGTCGGCGCTGCGGACGGCCGAGCCGTAACCGGTGGTGACGCCGCAGCCGACCAGGCATGCCACCTCGAACGGAATCGACGGGTCGATCTTCACCACCGAGGACTTGTGCACCACCATCCACGGCGAGAAGGTGCCGAGCAGCGTCATCGGGTAGACGCCCTCGCCGCGCGCGGTGACCCGGAAGGTGCCGTCGGTGACGGCGACGCCGTTGAGCAGCCCCGCGCCCAGGTCGCACAGGTTGCGCAGGCCCGACTGACAGGTCGGACAGGTGCCACACGACGGAATGAAGGACAGCACCACGTGGTCACCGGGGGCGATGTCTTCGACACCCGGCCCAACCTCGGTGACGATGCCGGCGCCCTCGTGTCCGCCGAGGACCGGGAAGCCGGCCATGGGGATGCTGCCGGTCATCAGATGGTGGTCGGAGTGGCACATGCCAGCCGCCTCCATCTGGATCTTGACCTCGTCTTTCCGGGGCTCACCGATCTCGATCTCCTCGACCGACCACGGCTTGTTGAACTCCCAGAGCAACGCACCCTTTGTCTTCACCGCAAACCTGCTTTCGTGTTGAATTTCCGGGATGTCCGGCAGACCACTGATCGGAGCCTATAACCGACTTACCGACCGCGGGGAGGTTCCTCCGAACCCCTGCGCCCGCGCCCGCGGCGCGCGCTTCGGTCGGGCTAACGGTGGTAGGCGACCTGCAGATCCTTGACCCCGTTGATCCAGCCGGAACGCAGTCGCTGCGGCTCGGCAAGCTTGGCGATATCCGGCAACTGATTGGCGATTTCGTCGAAGATCAGCCGGATCTCCATGCGGGCCAGGTTGGCGCCGATGCAGTAATGGGTGCCCTGGCCGCCGAAGGCCAGGTGCGGGTTGGGATCGCGCAGAATGTCGAAGTTGAAAGGCCGGTCGAAGACGTCCTCGTCGTAGTTGGCCGAACTGTAGAACAGGCCGACCCGCTGGCCTTGGGCGATGGCCACCCCGCCGATCTCGGTGTCGACCTTGGCGGTGCGCTGGAAGCAGTGCACCGGGGTGGCCCAGCGCACGATCTCGTCGACGGCGGTCTGGGGTCGCTGCCGCTTGTAGAGCTCCCACTGGTCGGGGTGCTCGGCAAACGCGTTGATGCCGTGCGTGATGGCGTTGCGGGTGGTCTCGTTGCCCGCCACGGCCAGCAGGATCACGAAGAACGCGAACTCGGTCTCGCCGAGCGATTCGCCGTCGATGTCGGCCTGGACCAAGCGCGTGACGATGTCGTCGGCCGGGCAGCGCCGCCGCTCCTCGGCCATTGTGTAGGCGTAACCCATCAGTTCGGCGTTGGCCATGGCCGGATCCGAGTCGAAGTCTGGATCGTCGGTGTTCATGATCGAGTTGGTCCAGTGGAATAGCTTTTCCCGGTCGTCCTCGGGTACCCCGAGCAGATCGGCGATCGCCAGCAGCGGCAGCCGCATCGCGATGTCGTCGACGACGTTGCCGTTGTCCTTCTCGGCGGCGGCAGCGACGATGTCACGGGCCGAATGGGCCAGCTTCTCCTCCAGCGCACTGACGGACCGGGGGGTGAACAATCGCGACACCAGCTTGCGCAGTCGGGTGTGCTCGGGCGGATCGTGGTTGATCAGCAACGCCTTGGTCAGGTCCAACTGGTCGGCGGTGATGCTGTCGGGCAGCCGCATCACAGCGCCCTTGGCATTGGTCGACCACACGTCGTTGTCGCGGGAGATCTCTTTGATGTGCTGATGTTTGCTGATGACCCAGTAGCCGCCGTCATCGAAGATGTTGCTGTGCGAGGGCTGCTCGTTCCACCAGACCGGTGCCGTCTTGCGCAGTTCGGCGAACTCGGTGATCGGCATTCCATGGAGCAGCACATCCGGATCGGTGAAGTCGAATCCCGAACCGAACGGACAAGCTGATTGCGTTGATGTCATGACGAACACCTTTGGTTGTCACTGGAGCATGAGCCGCGCTCGGGCATACACATGATGGCTAGGTGTATGACCGGGTGTCAACCGTTCTTGTGCGGAACGTCGGCCACCAGACCGCCGTCCATGACGAACTCCGAGCCGGTGGCGTAGGAGGATTCGTCGCTGGCCAAGAACAACACGAAGGTGGCAACTTCATCGGATGTGCCAGGCCGGCCCAGCGGGATCGTCACCATGTCCTCGGGCAGGTGTTCGGTCATCGGGGTGCGGATGAAACCGGGGTGCAGAGAATTGACCCGAATGTTGTGGCGTGCCAGTTCCAGAGCCGCGGATTTCGTCAACCCGCGCACGGCCCACTTCGAGGCCACGTAGGGGTGCACCATGGGCGCACCGCGCAGGCCCTCGATCGACGACACGTTGATAATCGAGCCTCCGCCGGCGGCGATCATCGAATCGATGGACGCACGCATGCCCAAGAACGTGCCGTTGAGGTTCACGTCGATGACCCGATGCCATTCGTCCAGATCGAACTTGCGCAGCTGTCCCAGGGCGACTGTCCCGGCGTTGTTGACCAAGACGTTCAGCTTTCCGAACGTCTCGACAGCGACGGCCACCGCGGCAGCCCATTGCTCCGGGTCCCGGACGTCGAGGTGCACGTAGCGCGCGGAGTCGCCCAGTTCTGCGGCCAGTGCCGCGCCTTCGGTGTCCAGCACGTCGCCGATGACCACCTTGGCGCCCTCGCCGACCAGCATCCGGGCGTCGGCCGCGCCCATACCGCGCGCACCCCCGCTGATCAGAGCTACCTTGTCGTCTACACGTCCCATGGGTTTGCGCCTTTCCGTCCAGTGATGGTGGGTGGTCTTCGGTGACTCAGTCGGTGGCACCCGCGATGACGGCGGGTGCGCCGACCAACGGCAGGTCCAGCGTGGTGACAATTCCAGCCGGTGCCGCGACGACGGCCGGAATCGCGTTCACGACGCGGCCGACGCCGACGGCGATCGCGGCGTAGTTGTGATCGCCGAGGCGGCTGGTCGGGCAGATGTCGACGGCGTAGGACGGCTCGCCGGTGATCTCCACCCGGTAGGAGCCTCCGGGCTGCGCCGGTTGTGCCCAGTCCGGCCGCAGATCGCTACGCAGCCGCGTGACGTGCTCGACGACGATCAGGGGACGGCCGTCGACGATGCCGCTGATCTCGAACTTGAGCGCGGCGACACCGCCTGCAGGGATGTGTCCGGCGGCGATGTCGAAGGCCTCCGGGGCGGGTTCACGCTCTGATGAGTCGGTGATGGCATCCAGGGTCACGCCCAGGCCGGCGGCCAACTCCCGGATGGTCGCACCCCACGCAATGCTCAGGATGCCGGGCTGCAACAGCATCGGTACGTTGTCGAGTGAATTGCCGAAACCCATCACGTCGAACATGACCTCGGCGCCGTCGTAGGTCGCGTAGTCGGCGATCTCCAGGCAGCGGATCTGCTCAATGTGCTGACACGTGCTGGCGAACGCCAGCGGCACCAGATCGGTGATGAAACCGGGGTCGACGCCGTTGACGTAGACGCTCGAATTGCCCTGCCTGGCAGCGTCTTCGATCGGCTCGATGAACTTGTCTGGAATGACACCCCAGGGGTACTGCAGTACCCCCGGGGCCGTCCCGATGACATTGATTCCGGCGGCCAACAGTCGGCAGACATCCTTGAGTGCGTCGGGCAGTCGGGTGTCGCCCATCGCGCAATACACCGCGGCCTCGGGCTTGGCGGCGATGATCGCCGCAACGTCGTCGGTCGCGGTGATTCCGGTGCGGACGTCGAGGCCGGCCAGCTCGCCGGCATCTCGGCCCACCTTGGCCACCGTCGAAACCCACACGCCGGTGAGCTCGTAGGCGGGATTGGTGATCAGGGCGCGCAGGGCGATCCGCCCGGCGTTGCCTGTGCCGATCAGTGCGACGCGTATTGCCACGAGTTCTCCTGGGCGTGAGTTGTCTTCTACCAGAGCGGAACGGGCGACGTGCCCAGCGGGAAGTAGCCGGGCAGCTTCTCGCCGGCCAGGCTGCGCTCGATGCGCTTTTGCATTCCGGCCGAAAGTTTGCCGGCAGTCATCAGATCCAGGTACAGCTTTTGGACGTGACCGAAGTCGAAGAAGTCACGCTGCCACTCGATCTTCGCGTCGGCGTTGAGCCGAAACCAGCTGCCGCCGATCCCGTAGATCTCCGACTCGGTGCCGTCGGCGTCGGTCGCGACCTGCTTCCAGAACCCGACGATCTCGCCCTGCTTGTCGTCGATGAGCACCTTTTGGTAGGGGTACTGCCAGTTGTCCAGCCCCTCCATCTCCAGACCCAAGGCGATGTCGCGGATCTCGTCGATCCCGACGCACATCACGTCTTCCTTGGGGCCGATGTTCCAGCCGTAGGTGGCGTCATCGGCGTAGAAGTCGGCCAGGGGTCGCCAGTCGCCAGCCGCTTCGGCGTCGCGATTGACCTGCAGCCAACGCTCGACCCAGTCTTCGAGTTGTTCGCGGGGAAATGACGACATAGTTCAATCCTGTTTCTCTTCAATGGACAACGCTCGGGTAGGGCAGGAACGCACCGCAGCCTGGATCTGGCGACGGTCGGATTCAGGAGGTTCGGGGTCGAGTATCTCGACCTTCCCGTGCTTGGGCACCTGGAAATAGTCGGGTGCCTCCAGTTCGCACATGGCGTGCCCCTGGCACAGGTCAAGGTCCACTTTGACTGTGTAGCTACCCATTTCTGTGCTCCTTCGCCACTACTTGGCAGCGCGCCGGCGGTAGCGGACCTTGGCTGGACGGGCCAACTGCACCACCATCTTGGAGTGGTCGTTGCGGTAGGACTCCGGCGGTTGCGACATCTCGAACTCGTACTCGCGCAACAGCACCGAGAAGATCGCCTTGATCTGCATCGTGGCGAACGCCGCCCCTACGCAACGGTGCCGGCCGGCCCCGAACGGGATCCAGGTCCAGCGGTGGATGACATCCTCCTCGCGGGGCTCGTTGTAGCGCTCGGGGACGAAGTCGTTGGGTTCGGGGAAGTTCTCGGGAATCCGGTTGGAGACCGCCGGTGACGCCGCCACCATGTCACCCTCGTGAATCGGGTACCCGCAGACCTCGAACTCGCCCTTGGCCACCCGCATCAACACGATCAGCGGCGGGTGCAGACGCAGGGTCTCCTTGAGCACGTTCTCCAGATTCGGAATCTGGCGCAGGGCATGGAAGCTGACCTCTTCGCCGTCGGCGTAGAGCTCGTCGAGCTCGTTGATGACCGCGGCATGTGCCTCGGGGTGGCGCAGCAACTCGATCAGCGTCCACGCCGAGGTTCCGGAGCTGGTGTGATGCCCGGCGAACATCATCGAGATGATGATCCCGGTGATCTCGTCGGCACTGAACCGCGGATTGCCGTTCTCGTCGGGGATCGACACCATCACGTCGATCATGTCCCGCCGCTTCTTGTCGGTCTCGGGGTTGGCGAGCCGGCCGTTCATAATTCCCTGCACCAGTTCGACCAACTTGACGCGGGCCTCGTCGCGGCGACGGAAGCTCTCGATCGGCAGGTAGGGGTCGACGTAGCACAGCGGGTCGGTGCCGTTCTCCAGCTCGTAATACAGCTGGGCGAACCGGTTGTCGAGCTCCTCGCGGAACTTGCGCCCGATCAGGCAGGCCGTCGAGGTGTATATGGTCAGCTCGGCGAAGAACTCCAGGAGGTCGATCTCGCCCCCATCGCCCCAACCGGCGATCATTTGGCGCACTTCATGCTCAATGGTGCTGGCGTGTCGTTTCATGTGCTCGCCGCGAAGCGCGGTGTTGTGCAGCATCTCCGCGCGGCGCTCCGGCGGAGCGTCGAACACCACGCCGTTACCGAAGATGGGCGTCATGAACGGGTAGGCAGCGGCTTGGTCGAGATCGTCGTCGGTCGACCGGAAGAAGAACTCGTTGGCCTCGGGGCCGGTCAACAGCACCACCTTGCGCCCGGCCAAATCGAACCAGCCGACATCGCCGCACTCCTCGCGCAGCCGCTGCATTAAGGCGATCGGGTCGGTACGGAACTCTTCCAGGTGGCCGTGCTCGGCCTCGCCCCCGGAGACCCGGGGAATCTCTGTACTGACGGTCATGACGGCATTCCTTCCTCGCCGAGCTGCAGGTTCTGGCGGTCGGAGGCGGTGTCGCGCAGCGGAGCTTCGGGCTGCACCTCCAGGTCGACGATGTGGGCTCCGCGCGGGGTCTCCGCAACGAACGCAATGGCGCGAGCCAGGTCTTGGGGGCGCAGGAAGTAGCTGTGCCGGGCCTGGCCCCACTTCGCCCAGTCCTCGAGCATCGGTCCCACCTGCTCGGCGGTCAGATTCCAGCCCATCTCGGTCATCGTGGGACCTGGATGCACGATCGAGGCGCGTACCCCGGTGCCCTCCAACTCCATGCGCAGGTTGTGCACCATCGCAACCAGCGCCGCCTTGGCTGCGCCGTAGGCGCCCATATGGGGACGCTGCTGAAGCGCCACGTCAGACCCTACGAAGATCACGTCGCCGCGCCGGCGCGCGACCATGTCCGGCAGCACCGCGGTGGCCAGCCGGTTCGCGCCGATCAGGTGGACCTGAATCTGATCGTTGAACGTCTCGGAACTGATCTCGTGGATTCGGCCGGGGTTCATGTCGCCGGCTCCGGACACCAAGAGCTCGATCTCGCCGAGTGCGTCAATGCTCTGTGCCACAAAGGACTTCACCGAGTCGGCGTCGGTGACGTCCAAGCTGAATGCGACGGCTTCGCCGCCGTTACTGCGGATCTTGTCCACCAGATCGGAGAGCTTGTCGGTGCGCCTGGCGCCCAGGGCCACCGGAAAGCCACGGCTCGCCAACTCTTCGGCGGTGGCGGCCCCGATTCCCGAAGACGCGCCCGTGACTATCGCGGGACGGCGAGCGGGGGATGGGTCGAAACGCGGCATCTATGCCTCCTTGACGGTGATCGGGAGATCGGCGAAGCCGCGCACGTTGGATGAATGCACCCGTACGGCTTTGGCTTCGTCGACCTGGAAGTCGCTGATCCGGGCGAACAGTTCTTCGAGCGCGACACGCGCCTCCATGCGGGCCAGGTGCGCACCCAGGCAGAAATGCGCGCCACTGCCGAAACTCAGCAGCTTGGAGCCGATGTCGCGGCCGATCCGGAAGCTGTCGGGGTCGTCGAAGACGCGCTCATCGCGGTTACCGGAACCGGGAATCAACAGCATCACCGCACCTGCGGGAATAGTGGTGTCGTGCAGCGTGTAGTCCTGGGCGACGGTGCGTGCCAGGATCTGGCTGGGCGTGTCATAGCGCAGCGTCTCCTCGACCCATAACGGAATCCGGGAGTGGTCGGCATACAGCGGTGCAAGCTGGTCGCGATTGCGGTGCCCCCAGAAGATGGAACTGCCCAGCAATTTGGTGGTGGTCTCGTTGCCGGCGATCACCATCAGGAACAAGAAGGCCAGGATCTCCTGATCGCCGAGTCGGTCTCCGTCGACTTCGGTTTCGAGCAGTGCCGAGGTCAGGTTGTCGGCCGGATTCTTCTTGAAGTCGGCGATCATTTCGTTGTAGTAGGTCATCAGGTCCATGGAGGCCTGGATGGCCGACTGCGGGACGTCGGTCACGCCGTCCTCGCGATGCAGCACCCCGTCGGCAAGTTCCCGAATGCGTGCCCGGTCGGATTCCGGTACGCCCATCAGCTCGGAGATGACGTCCATCGGCAGCTTGCCCGCGAAATCATTGATGAAGTCGAACGAGCAGGTGCCATCCGATCCCGGCTGGATCGCGGCATCCAGATGTTGGCGTGCCAGCCGAACCACCTGAGGTTCGAGCTCGCGGATCCGGCGCGGGGTGAAACCCTTGGACACCAGTGTGCGAAGCCGCAGATGTTGCGGATCGTCCATGGCCAGAAAGGACATCACCAGCTGGGCGTGCGGGCCGCGGGAGACCGGGTCCAGGGAAACCCCGTCGCGGTTGGACAGTGCCTCGCTGTTGCGGAACCCGTGCAGCACATCCTGATGGCGCGAGATCGCCCAGAAGTTCAGTTCCTCGTTGCGGTACACCGGGGCCTCATCGCGCAGGCGGCGGTAGTACGGGAACGGGTCCTCGTGGAAGTCGTAGTCATAGGGGTTGAGGACCGGCGGGTCGGCGTTGACGGTCTGCGGGCTCATCGTGCTGCTCCTGATTCGAGGATCAGGCTGACCACGTAGGCCAGCCGATCGGTGATCTGGTGGTAGGTGAAGGCGCCGCTGCCCGCGTTGACCAGGGCGCCGAAGAAGGTCATTTCCAGCGCGGCGACCTTGTGGGCGTCGGCGTCCGGGCCGAAGGCCGAGGTGATACGCCGATGAATCTCTGCGCCGATCCGATCCCGCACGGTGCGGACTGCAGGGTCGCTGTTGCCGCTGAGCAGAGCTGCCGTGCAAGCCGCTGCGACTTCGGGCTCGTCGGCGACGACCAGTGCCAGGTGCCGCAGCGCCTGGTTGACGCGGCTCGGCATCGGCTCGTTGACATCGGTGAAGTACGGGACCTGGCGAACCAGATCCAGGTACACCTCGGCGATCAGGTGGTTCTTGGAGGAGAAATAGGTGTAGGCGGTCGCCGGGGCGACTTTGGCGCGGGCGGCGACCGCTCGGACGGTCAGGTCGGCGTAGGACTTCTCCCGAAGCATCTCCACGCCGGCGCGCAACACCTTGCGGAAGGTCTCTTCCTGGCGCCGGTTCCGTGCCGCAGGGGCGTCGGCGGGAACGGCGGGACCAGCCGAATTGGTACTCGTCGATGTGACTGTCGCCACCGATTCGCTGGACACGTGTCCAACGTAGCGGAAGGGGGATTTATTAGGCAAGTCCACTGGGAAACAACGGTTTAAGGGCAAGAGGGTTGCGGGCCTGTCGGCTCTGAGGCTAGGGTTCGACGGGGTAATAACGGACATGTGTCCATTTTCGCAGTGTTCTTCCCCCGGAGAGCTGCGACCAAGCTGTGGGAGTGATTGATGGCGTTACTGGCTGATGGAGTGAGCCGGCTGCTCATCGACGGCAAGCTGACTTCGGGAGCGGCCGGTGTTTTCGCCACCGTCAACCCGGCCACCGAAGAGGTTCTCGGTGAGGCGGCCGACGCCGATGCCGCCGACATGGATCGTGCGATCGGCGCGGCGCGGCGAGCCTTCGACGAGACGGACTGGTCGACCAACACCGAACTCCGGGTGCGCTGCGTGCGGCAGCTGCGTGACGCGATGGGCGAACATGTCGAAGAGCTACGCGACTTGACGATCGCCGACGTGGGCGCACCCCGGATGCTGACCGCCGGCGCCCATCTGGAAGGGCCCATCGCCGACCTCGGTTTCGCCGCCGACACCGCCGAAAACTACGAGTGGACCCAGGACCTCGGTCAGGCCAGCCCGCTCGGCATCCCCACGCGGCGGTCTGTGGTGCGGGAAGCCGTCGGTGTCGTCGGAGCCATCACCCCGTGGAACTTCCCGCACCAGATCAACCTGGCCAAGCTGGGCCCGGCGTTGGCTGCCGGCAACACCGTCGTGCTCAAGCCCGCCCCCGATACCCCCTGGGTCGCGGCGGTGCTCGGAGAGCTGATCGCCGAGCACACCGATATCCCGGCGGGCGTGGTCAACATCGTCACCTCCACCGACCACGCGCTGGGCGCCATGCTGGCAACGGACCCTCGGGTGGACATGGTCTCGTTCACCGGGTCGACCGCCACCGGTCGCAGCGTGATGGCCGATGCGGCCGCCACCATCAAGAAGGTGTTCCTGGAGCTGGGCGGAAAGTCCGCCTTCGTGGTGCTCGACGATGCCGACCTGGCCGCCGCCTGCTCGGTCGCGGGGTTCTCGGCCTGCGTGCACGCCGGGCAGGGTTGCGCGATCACCACCCGGCTGGTGGTGCCGCGGGCGCGCTACGACGAGGCGGTCGCGATCGCGGCCGGCACCATGGGCTCGATCAAGCCCGGTGATCCGTCCAAGCCCGGCACCGTCTGCGGCCCGTTGATCTCGGCGCGCCAACGTGACCGAGTCCAGGGCTACCTGGATCTGGCGATCACCGAAGGCGGCAGATTCGCCTGCGGCGGCGGTCGCCCCGCCGACCAACCGGCCGGATTCTTCATCGAACCCACCGTGATCGCCGGCCTGACCAATGACGCCCGGGTGGCCCGCGAGGAGATCTTCGGCCCGGTGCTGACCGTGATCGCCCACGACGGCGATGACGACGCGGTGCGCATCGCCAACGACTCGCCCTACGGCTTGTCAGCCACCGTCTACGGCGCCGACCCCCAGCGGGCGGCGGGAGTGGCGGCTCGCCTGCGGGCCGGCACCGTCAACGTCAACGGCGGGGTCTGGTACTCCGCAGATGTGCCGTTCGGCGGGTACAAGCAGTCCGGGATCGGCCGGGAGATGGGCACCGCCGGGTTCGAGGAGTACCTGGAAATCAAAGCCATTGCCACAGCAGCGAACTAAGCACGCCTGAACGAGGGAGAAGTACATGGGTCAATTCGATAACAAGGTGGCGATCGTTACCGGCTCCGGTGGCGGGATCGGGCAGGCCTACGCCCAGGCCCTGGCCGCCGACGGTGCCGCGGTCGTGGTCGCCGACATCAACGTCGACGGCGCGAAGGCGGTGGCTGACCAGATCGTCGCCGACGGCGGCAAGGCGGTCGCGGTGCGGGTCGACGTCTCGGATATGGAGTCTGCACAGGCCATGGCCGACGCAGCCGTTGCCGAATTCGGCGGGATCGACTACCTGGTCAACAATGCCGCGATCTTCGGCGGCATGAAGCTCGACGGCCTGCTCACGGTGCCATGGGACTACTACGAGAAGTTCATGCGGGTCAATCTTGACGGTGCGCTGATCTGCACCCGTGCGGTCTACGAGCACATGGCCAAGCGTGGTGGCGGCGCTATCGTCAACCAATCATCAACTGCGGCATGGGTTTACTCCAACTTCTACGGACTCGCCAAGGTCGGCATCAACGGCCTGACCCAGCAGCTCTCCCGCGAACTGGGCTGGCGAAACATCCGAATCAACGCCATCGCCCCCGGTCCGATCGACACCGAGGCCAACCGCGTCACCACCCCGCAGGCCATCGTCAAGCAGATGGTGCAGCAGCTTCCGTTGGCCCGCATGGGCACGCCGGAGGATCTCGTCCCGATGTGCCTGTTCCTGCTGTCGGATCAGGCGTCGTGGATCACCGGACAGATCTTCAACGTCGACGGCGGACAGATCATCCGCTCATGAGCAGTGCTGAAGAACAGCCCCGTCTGGGGTACATCGGCCTCGGCAATATGGGTGCGCCGATGGCCAAGCGTTTGGTCGAATGGCCCGGTGGGCTAACTATTTTCGACTTGCGGACAGAGGCAATGACGCCCCTGGCTGAAGCCGGGGCCAATGTCGCCGGCAGCGTTGCCGAGGTCGGTGCGAACGCCGACATCATCAGCATCACCGTGCTCGATGATGCGCAGGTCCGCCAGGTGATCGCCGAACTGTTGCCCACGGCCAAGCCGGGTACTGTCATCGCGATTCACTCGACGATCGCCGACACCACGGCCGCTGAGCTGGCTGAGGAGCTCAAGCGCCATGGCATTCACGTCGTCGACGCGCCGGTCAGCGGCGGTGCCGGTGCGGCCGAGAAGGGCCAACTGGCAACCATGGTCGGTGCCGATCGCGCGGTCTACGAACAGATCAAGCCGGCATTCAAGCAATGGGCATCGTTGGTGATTCACGCCGGTGAGCCCGGAGCTGGAACCCGAATGAAGCTGGCGCGCAACATGTTGACCTTCACCGGCTACGCTGCGGCCGGCGAAGCCATGAAACTGGCCGAGGCGGCTGGACTTGACCTGCAGGCGCTGGGCCGGGTGGTACGTCACACCGATGCCCTCACCGGTGGACCCGGGGTGATCATGCTGCTTGAGTCGACCGCCCCGCTGGGATCCGACCACTTTCTGCGCGACGCCTTCACCCACACCCGCGGACTCGGTGAGAAAGACCTTCGACTTGCGCTGGGGCTGGGGGAGGCAACGGGGGTCGACCTGCCGCTGGCGCAGATAGCCCTGGACCGCCTCGGCGCAGCCCTGGGCGTGCCCCATTCCACTGCCGACTAGGAGAGCTCTGATGGACGAACTGCGCCGTACCGGACTGGCCAAGATGAACGAGGTCTACGCCTGGGACATGCCCGACATGCCGGGTGAGTTCTTCGCCCTCACTGCCGACCACCTTTTTGGCCGGATCTGGTCGCGTCCCGGTCTTTCCATGCGTGACAAGCGGCTGATGACGTTGTCCGTGGTGACTGCGCTGGGCGAGAAGGATCTGGCGGAGATTCAGGTCAACGCCGCCCTGCACAACGGGGAGATGACCGAGAACGAGCTGCGCGAGATGGCCCTCTTCATCACGCACTACGTGGGCTTCCCGCGGGGGTCGGGGCTGAACTCTGTGGTGGAGAAGGTGATCGCCAAGCGGAGCAAGGCCGCTGCTGCGGGCAAAGCTGAAGACAAGGCGGCCAACGTGGCGGCCGTACTGGATCAGCAGAAGGGCCAGTGACCGACACCCTGCTCGCCGGCCGGGCAGCCGTCGTGGTCGGGGGCAGTCGTGGCATCGGGCGAGCAGTGGCGCAACTGCTGGCGGCGTGCGGGGCCGGAGTGGTCGTCAACGGCCGTGACCCCGAGGCGGTGGCAGACACCACCGAAGCGCTCGTCGCATCAGGTGGGCGAGCGATCGGCCTGGCCGGTGCAGCCCACGTCGAGGCCACGGCCGTGGCACTGGTTCAAGCCTGCCGGGAGGAATACGGCAGCGTCGACGTGCTGATCAACTGCGCCGGCATCGCCGAGCCGGCCGGCTCCTCGATCCTTTCCGTGTCCAGCGCACAATTCAACGACCTGCTCGATGCGCATCTCGGTACGGTTTTTTACACCTGTCGAGCTGCTGCACCGATCATGGTCGAGCAACGGCGAGGCTCGATCATCAACAGTGGCTCGGTGGCCTTCCTCGGCAACTACGGCGGCACTGGCTACCCCGCGGGCAAAGGCGCGATCAATGGATTGACCGTGGCGGTCTCCGCGGAGCTCGCGGCCTATGGTGTGCGGGCCAACGTCGTGTGCCCGGGCGCGAAAACGAGGCTTTCCACCGGCGACGACTATGAGCAGCAGATCCGTGAACTGCACGCGCGTGGCCTGCTCGATGAGTTGAGCATGCGGGCGTCGTTGGATCCGGCTCCGGCCAGCTATGTCGCGCCGCTCTACGCCTACTTGGCCAGCGATATGGCCGAAGGAGTGACCGGCTCGGTATTTCTGGCATCGGGTGGGTTCGTCGGTCGCTTTGAGCGACCCGTTCCTTCGGTACTGGGCTACCGCGATCATCACGCGTGCCAGCCGTGGTCCATCCCGGAACTGCATGCCCTGGTGGCTCGCGACTGAACCGGTTGCCGTCTGGATGACCACCGCGCGCAGGCGGCTCCCCCCCCGGTGGGGCTGTACAGCTGATCGGTCTTGGCCGACCCGCGCCACCCATCTGAGAGCTGAGTGTGCGGGCTGCGCGCTGTGCTAGCGGCTGATCTCCGGTCGGCTGCTTCGGCTCGCTTCCTGGGCTTTCGATAGCGGCCCTCCGTCAGGGCGAGCCCGAATGCAGTGCGGACTCCGAAACTCCGCGGTCATATGCGGGTCAAACTCGGTGCGGTTGACGCCGCGGAGCGGGTCGTCGGGCCTCAGCGGATTCGCTGGACACCTGCCCATTGCATACCCGAAATCCAGGTTCCCCTTAGGGAAGCAATGGGAAAAATCACTCCGCCAGTCTTCTGTGGCGGACATCACGACCAAAGTAAACGCGACCAGGCAATATTTAGCAGCTTTTAACGCGATCTGTCCACATACGAAAACTTCTCTCCAAATCTGAGTTGAGGAGTCTCTTACTCGGCGGTAACTTCCGGCTTTGCGGAAGTTATCCGCGTCCTCCCCCTTGAGGACCTACCGAATCGGGAGCAGGACGTGGCTCGTCAGCGCAATGAAAACGGCAAAGTTCGACCGCAGGGTCGAGGCGAAGCCGTGCGGCGCGTCGGCGGTGCGGTGAGTTCGGTGGCGGCGTTCCTGGCGTTTGGGGTGACGCCCTTGGCGTCTGCCCCGACGGCCGGTGCGGACATGGAGGACCTGTTCGACCCGGCGCTGTGGGGGGACTGGACCGGCTGGGTGGAGCCTGGCTCGGCCGCCGGCAGCAACTTCTTTCTCTACGACGCATTTGAGCAGTTCGACCTGGCGGTGGCGGGTTTCTATCACGAGCAGCTGTACCTGCCGCTCTATGACTTGACGCAGGACTTCATCGCAGACAATCAGCAGCTTCTCGACCTGCTCAATCAGCCATTCCTGGATCTGTTCGGCCGGGCGCTGATCGGTAATGGAATCGATGGCTTTGATGGGGCCAACGACTCACTGCTGGGTGGCTGGGGCTGGTTTGGGGACCAAGGCGATGGCGGGTTCCTGCTCGGTTCTGGTGGCGCGGGTACGGCCGGCGTAGCCGAAATCGCTGGCGGTGTCGGTGGGATGGGCGGCAATGCCGGCATGTTCGGCAACGGTGGCGTGGGCGGTGACGGTTTTGCCGGCGCCGACGGTGGCACCGGCGGACTGGGCGGCTGGCTGTTCGGCGATGGCGGCGCCGGTGGCGCCGGTGGCGCTTCGCTGGATGCGCTGCTGGCCGGCGGCAATGGCGGTGCCGGCGGCGACGCGGCCAGTCTGATCGGCTTCGGTGGCGCGGGCGGCGCTGGGGGTGCCGGTGCTACGGGTCTGGCCGGCATGGCCGGCATCGAGGGCATCTTGGGACTGGACGGCACCATCGGTGGCGACGGGCTGGTCGGTGGTCTAGGTGGCAACGGCGGTGCCGGCGGTGCTGCCGGATTCGTGCTGGGCCTCGGCGGTGTCGGTGGCGCCGGTGGGGTGGGCGGTGCGGGTGGTGCGGGTGGCGAGGGTGGCGCCGGCGGCATCAGCCTGGATGACCTGGGCGGTAGCGGTGGCGCCGGCGGTAGCGGTGGCGATGGCGGCGGCGGTGGCCGTGGCGGTGTGGGCGGCGTTGGTGGGCACTTCGGTGCTGCCGGTGATGGCGGGGCCGGCGGAAATGCGGGAGCTGCCGGTGATGGTGGCGCCGGTGGACTCGGTGGCGATGGCGCCCTCGGTGGCGGTGATGGTGGCGCTGGCGGTGCTGGCGGTCAGATCGGGACGGTTGTCGGAGCAGGTGGGGCCGCGGGCGAGAAGTTCATGGCCTGGATGTGGGGCAACGCAGGACGACCGGGCGTCGACGGCCAGGTTCCCAGTGGTGCCAGCGGCAACGGTGGGACCGGCGGTGCCGGGGGTAACGGTACGGCGAACCTGACCGACGGCGCGGGCGCATCTGGCGGCGCTGGTGGCATCGGCGGTGCTGGTGGTGCACACGGCAACGGCGGCACCGGTGGTGCCGGTGGAGCTGGTAGTGCTGGCGCAGCGGGTGCCGACGCGCTCACTGCGGGTGCGTCCGGCGTCAACGGCGGAGCCGGCGGCCACGGCGGTACCGGCGGTGCCGGTGGCGCGGGCGGCTCGGTGTCGGGTAACGCCGGCAATGGTGGCATCGGAGGTAAGGGCGCGGCCGGCGGTAGCGGGGGCAGTGGCGCCGCGGGCGCGGAAGGCACCTTCGACAACGGCGAGAACGGCATTGGGGGCGTCGGCGGCAACGCCGGTAACGGCGGCGCCGGAGGCAACGGTGGTGCCGCGGGCGCGGCGGGAACCGCGACCAATGGTGCCGCGGGCACTGCTGGCGTCGGTGGTGCCGCCGGCGATGGCGGCAATGCCGGGCAGGCCGGCGCCGGTGGTCAGGGTGCTGCGGGTACGGCAGACCATCTCGATGCCGGCTATGGCGGTGCCGGCGGCAACGGGGGCGCCTTCGGCGCCGGTGGTGTTGCGGGCGACGGCACCGCTGCGACCGGCCTCCACGGCACCGGCAGTGCAGGTGGTCAGGGCGGTGCCGGCGGCACCGGCTTCCAGGGCAGCGATGGAGTCGACGGATCCGTTAACGGCACCGCGGGCGGCCACGGCGGTGCCGGCGGCGACGGCGGCGTCGGCGGCCTGCTTGCTGATGGCTCGTACGCCACCCGAGGTGATGGTGGTGCCGGCGGCGACGGTGGCGCTGGCGGCGCGGGCCTCACTGGGGCAAGCGGCGTGGACCCTGGCGCCGCGGGTGAAGCTGGTGGCAACGGTGGTGCTGGCGGTAACGGCGGACTCGGCGGCAACGGCGCCACCGTCGGCGTTGATGGCCAAGGCGGCCTAGGCGGCAACGGCGGTAACGGCGGTGCCGGGGCGGACGGTGCCGACGGAGCTGATGGCGATGCCGACAATCCTGAGGGGGCTGCCGGCCAAGATGGTGGCGCTGGAGGCAACGCCGGCCTGGGTGGGGCGGGTGGCGCCAGCGGCAACAGCGGGCACGCTGCTTCGGGCAATGGCGGCCTGGCTGGTCTCGGTGGCAATGGTGGCGCCGGCGGTAACGGTTTTGCTGGGAGCAACGGCACCGCGCAGGACCCCGATGGGATCGCCGGCGGCAACGGTGGCGCTGGGGGCAACGGTGGCGCGGGCGGCGTTGAGGCTGACGGTCTCACGCGGGCCGCTGAAGGCAACGGTGGTGCGGGCGGCGCCGGCGGTCGGGGCGGCGATGGCATCAACGGGGTCGACGGCGAGCAGCCTGGTGCGGATGGCACTCGCGGGGGCAACGGCGGAGTCGGTGGCAATGGTGGGGCCGGAGGCGGCGGCTCCACCGTCGGCACTGACGGTGCCGGTGGCGTGGGCGGTAACGCCGGTAACGGTGGCCGGGGCGCTGATGGCGCTCGGGGCACCAACGGCGACATCGACAATCCCAACGGTGAGGCCGGTCAGGCTGGTGGCGCTGGGGGTAATGCCGGTGTTGGTGGTGTGGGTGGTTCTGGTCGTGAGGGCCAGGCTGCTTCGGGTGTTGATGGCGTCGCGGGTGTTGGTGGCAATGGTGGTGCCGGTGGTCGGGGTGCTGACGGTGTTGATGGCGTCGTGGGTGCTGTTGATGGCACCGCTGGTGGCAATGGTGGTGCTGGTGGCAGTGGTGGCCTGGGTGGTTTGGCTGCGGATGGGGTGACTCGGGCTGTCTCGGGTGCTGGTGGCGATGGTGGTGCTGGCGGCGTGGGTGGTCACGGCGTTGATGGTGCGGCTGGATCGTTTGTGACCGGTGACGGCAACGGCGGCGGCGGTGGTAATGGTGGTGCCGGCGGTAATGGTGGTGTCGGTGGCAGTGGTTCGACCGCGGGTGTTGTGGGTGCTGCCGGTGCTGGTGGCAATGCCGGCAGTGGTGGTGCTGGTGCTGCGGGTGCTGCCGGTAGTGCCGGTGTCGCGGGTGTGAACAACGGTGCTGGTGGCGCCGGTCAGGCTGGTGGCAACGGTGGTAATGCCGGTGTTGGTGGTGTGGCCGGAACAGGGGCCGGTGCGGCTGCTGATGGTGCCAGCGGTTCTGCGGGTGTTGGTGGTGCTGGTGGCCAGGGCGGTCAGGGTGCGGGCGGTGTCAACGGAAGCAATGCTGGCGACAGTGGCACGGCTGGTGGCAATGGTGGTGCTGGTGGCAGTGGTGGCCTGGGTGGTTTGGCTGCGGATGGGGTGACTCGGGCTGTCTCGGGTGCTGGTGGCGATGGTGGTGCTGGCGGCGTGGGTGGTCACGGCGTTGATGGTGCGGCTGGGTCGTTTGTGACCGGTGACGGCAACGGCGGCGGCGGTGGTAATGGTGGTGCCGGCGGTAATGGTGGTGTCGGTGGCAGTGGTTCGACCGCGGGTGTTGTGGGTGCTGCCGGTGCTGGTGGCAATGCCGGCAGTGGTGGTGCTGGTGCTGCGGGTGCTGCCGGTAGTGCCGGTGTCGCGGGTGTGAACAACGGTGCTGGTGGCGCCGGTCAGGCTGGTGGCAACGGTGGTAATGCCGGTGTTGGTGGTGTGGCCGGAACAGGGGCCGGTGCGGCTGCTGATGGTGCCAGCGGTTCTGCGGGTGTTGGTGGTGCTGGTGGCCAGGGCGGTCAGGGTGCGGGCGGTGTCAACGGAAGCAATGCTGGCGACAGTGGCACGGCTGGTGGCAATGGTGGTGCTGGTGGCAGTGGTGGCCTGGGTGGTTTGGCTGCGGATGGGGTGACTCGGGCTGTCTCGGGTGCTGGTGGCGATGGTGGTGCTGGCGGCGTGGGTGGTCACGGCGTTGATGGTGCGGCTGGATCGTTTGTGACCGGTGACGGCAACGGCGGCGGCGGCGGTAATGGTGGTGCCGGCGGTAATGGTGGTGTCGGTGGCAGTGGTTCGACCGCGGGTGTTGTGGGTGCTGCCGGTGCTGGTGGCAATGCCGGCAGTGGTGGTGCTGGTGCTGCGGGTGCTGCCGGTAGTGCCGGTGTCGCGGGTGTGAACAACGGTGCTGGTGGCGCCGGTCAGGCTGGTGGCAACGGTGGTAATGCCGGTGTTGGTGGTGTGGCCGGAACAGGGGCCGGTGCGGCTGCTTCGGGTGTTGATGGCGTCGCGGGTGTTGGTGGCAATGGTGGTGCCGGTGGTCGGGGTGCTGACGGTGTTGATGGCGTCGTGGGTGCTGTTGATGGCACGGCTGGTGGCAATGGTGGTGCTGGTGGCAGTGGTGGTCAGGGTGGTCTGAGTGCTGATGGGCTGACGCGGGTTGCCGATGGTGATGGCGGCAATGGTGGTGTCGGTGGTGCCGGCGGTCACGGTGCCCAGGGTGGGGCTGGTTCCCAGGGTGGTGCTGGTGCTGCCGGTGGTGACGGGTCTGCGGGTTCGGTTGATGGTGGTGCTGGTGAGCGTGGTGGGGACGGCGGTGCGGGCACGCGTGGTGGCAATGGTGGTGCTGGCGGCGCTGGTGGTGTTGCCGGTACTGGTGCCAACAGTGGTGTTGCCGGTGTTGGTGGCGTGGGTGGTAATGCCGGCAATGGTGGTGCTGGCGGCGATGGTGGTGCCGGTGGTGCCGGTGGCAGTGGTGTCGGGCAGTCCGGTGCGGGTCTTGCTGGCGGCAGTGGTGGCGCTGGTGGTGTTGGTGGCGATGGCGGTGCCGGTGGTGCGGCGGGCACTGCCGGTGTTGGTGGTGTCTCCGGTGATGGCACGCGGGCTGCTGATGGTGCGGCGGGCACGGATGGTCTGCAGGGTCTAGGTGGTGTGGGTGGTAGCGCCGGTGATGGTGCTGATGGCACTGATGGGGCTGAGGGTCGTGATGGTCTCAGTGACGGCAACACCTCGATTGATGGTGAGGCCGGTCAGGCTGGTGGCAACGGTGGTAATGCCGGTGTTGGTGGTGTGGGTGGTTCGGGTCGTGGGGGCCAGGCTGCTTCGGGTGTTGATGGCGTCGCGGGTGTTGGTGGCAATGGTGGTGCCGGTGGTCGGGGTGCTGACGGTGTTGATGGCGTCGTGGGTGCTGTTGATGGCACGGCTGGTGGCAATGGTGGTGCTGGTGGCAGTGGTGGTCAGGGTGGTCTGAGTGCTGATGGGCTGACGCGGGTTGCCGATGGTGATGGCGGCAATGGTGGTGTCGGTGGTGCCGGCGGTCACGGTGCCCAGGGTGGGGCTGGTTCCCAGGGTGGTGCTGGTGCTGCCGGTGGTGACGGGTCTGCGGGTTCGGTTGATGGTGGTGCTGGTGAGCGTGGTGGGGACGGCGGTGCGGGCACGCGTGGTGGCAATGGTGGTGCTGGCGGCGCTGGTGGTGTTGCCGGTACTGGTGCCAACAGTGGTGTTGCCGGTGTTGGTGGCGTGGGTGGTAATGCCGGCAATGGTGGTGCTGGCGGCGATGGTGGTGCCGGTGGTGCCGGTGGCAGTGGTGTCGGGCAGTCCGGTGCGGGTCTTGCTGGCGGCAGTGGTGGCGCTGGTGGTGTTGGTGGCGATGGCGGTGCCGGTGGTGCGGCGGGCACTGCCGGTGTTGGTGGTGTCTCCGGTGATGGCACGCGGGCTGCTGATGGTGCGGCGGGCACGGATGGTCTGCAGGGTCTAGGTGGTGTGGGTGGTAGCGCCGGTGATGGTGCTGATGGCACTGATGGGGCTGCGGGTCGTGATGGTCTCAGTGACGGCAACACCTCGATTGATGGTGAGGCCGGTCAGGCTGGTGGCAACGGTGGTAATGCCGGTGTTGGTGGTGTGGGTGGTTCGGGTCGTGGGGGCCAGGCTGCTTCGGGTGTTGATGGCGTCGCGGGTGTTGGTGGCAATGGTGGTGCCGGTGGTCGGGGTGCCGACGGTGTTGATGGCGGCCAGGCCACCGTCCCGAGTGGAAACGGCGGCGCTGGGACCAACGGCGGTAACGGCGGTAACGGCGGCGAGGCCGGTACCGGCGGCCGGAACTCCGATGGCAGTGCCAGCGGGTTCGACGGCACTCAGGGCAATGGCGGCGACGGTGGCAACGGTGGGGATGGCGGCGCGGGCTATCACGGCCTGAGCGGAGTCAACTCCGGCGACAACGGTCAAGAAGGCGGTAGAGGCGGCGCGGCCGGCTCCGGTGGCCACGGTGGTACTGGGGCTATCGGTGGCGCTGGCGGTAGCGGCGGCAACGGTGGTCAGGGCGGCAACGGTGGCCAAGGCCGCGACGGTTATGACGCAGCCGGCGACGGCGCCGCCGCGGCGGGAACCCACGGCGGCACCGCCGGCGACGGCGGCAACGGTGGCGCTGGTGGTAGCGGCGGTCAGGGCGGCAACGGTGGAGCCTCCTCGGCTGGCGGCGCGGCAGGCGCCAACGGCAGCGGCGGCAATGGCGGCAACGGTGGCGACGCCGGCACCCCGGGCGATGGCGGCGACGGCAAGGACGGCAACTCAACCCACCTCGCCGGCGGCAACGGCGGCGATGGTGGCAACGCCGGTGCTGCCGGAGCAGGCGGCGCAAGTGGCGCGGCTGGCACAGGCGGTGGTGCCGGCACCGGTACCGCGGGCCAAGACGGAACTGCCGGCAACGGCGTGACCGGTGTCGTCGGCAACGGCGGCAACGGCGGTAACGGCTACGACGCCGGCAGCGACGACCGCGCCCCAGCGAGCCTCAATGGTGGGAACGGCGGAGCAGGCGGCAATGGCGGCGACCGCGGCAATGGCGGCAGCGGCGGACACGGTGGTGATGGCGCAACCGGCGCGCAAGGTACCGACGGGCAGAACCCGGGTGCATCAGGAAACACCGGCGGCATCGGCGGATCGGGCGGTCAGGGTGGCGCAGGCGGAGCCAGCGGAACCCAAGCCGGCAATGCCGGATCCGGAGGAAACGGCGGCCACGGAGCCAATGGTGGCAACGGTGGCATCGGCAATGACGGGTCTACCGGCAGCTTCGCAAACGGCGGGACCGGCAACGGCGGCAACGGCGGCAACGGCGGAGCCGGCGGGCAGGGCGGAAACGGTGGCGACGGCGGCGCTGCGGGCACCCTCAACAACGGCACCGGCACCGCCGGAACGCAAGGTGCCGGCGGCAATGCCGGAAGCGGCGGTAACGGCGCTGACCCCGGTGACGGCGGTAACGGTGCCTCCGGGATCGCCACTCACACCACCGGCGGTAACGGCGGTAACGGCGGCAACGTCGGGCACGGAGGCGCCGCCGGGACGGCGGGAGTCGGTTCGAACGGTGCTGGCCTCGCCGGCACCTCCGGCAGCACTCCTGCCGGCAGCATCGTCGGAAACGGTGGAGACGGCGGCGCCGGCTACACCCCGGCCCCGCCTGTCGGCACCGGCCAGACCGCTGCCAACGGTGGTGCCGGCGGCAACGGTGGCAACGGCGGCGACCACGGTAACGGCGGTAGCGGCGGTACGGGAGGCAACGGAGCCAACGGTGCGGACGCCACCAGCATGCAGTCCGGCGCCGGCCGCGGCGGCAATGGCGGTAATGGAGGCACCGGCGGCAAGGGTGGCCTCGGTGGATCTGTGATGGGCTCGGACGGCGCGGTCGGTGACGGTGGCGAAGGCGGTAAGGGCGGCGCGGGTGCCACCGGCGATTTCGGGGTCAACAACGGCTACGGCGGCACCGGTGGCACGGGTGGCAATGGCGGCAACGCCGGAGGGGCCGCCGGTCAGGTCGGTAATGGCGGTACCGGTGGTATCGGAGGTGCCGGTGCCGACGGCGTGCGTGGCTACAACAGTGGCACCGGAGCTCACGGCGGCAATGGCGGTACCGGTGGACTGGCTGGGACTGTTGGCCTCGGCGGTGCTGCCGGTAACGGTGGCGACGGCGGTGCCGGCGGCACGGGTGTGGCCGGCGACGTGACGCACAACAACGGTCAAGGCGGCACCGGTGGAATCGGTGGCCTGGGCGGCAATGCCGGCAATGGGACCGGTACGGCCGGTGGCGGTGGTGTCGGCGGCGATGGCGGCGCGGGTGCTCACGGACAAGTCGGATACAACAACGGCTACGGCGGCAGCGGCGGCAGCGGCGGGACCGGTGGGCTGGCCGGCACGGTGGGAAGCACCGGCCAGGTGGGCAACGGTGGTACCGGAGGCGCCGGCGGTGACGGTGCTGATGGACGCGTCGGCTACAACAACGGCTACGGCGGCAACGGCGGGCAAGGTGGGACTGGCGGAAGCGCAGCCAACAGCACTGGGCAGGCCGGAGCCGGCGGGGACGGCGGTAACGGTGGTCACGGCGACGACGGCCAGCTGGGCTACAACAATGGCTACGGCGGCAACGGTGGTAGCGGCGGCAACGGCGGGCAGAGTGGATCGGTCGGCACCGCCGGACCGACCGTGAGTCGTGGCGGCGATGCCGGCGACGGCGGCAACGGTGCCGACAGCACTTCGACCGCCAACAACAGCTACGGCGGCAACGGCGGCAGTGGCGGTCATGGTGGCAATGCCGGCGCTGCCTCGGGCCAGGCCGGTAACGGCGGTAACGGCGGTATCGGTGGAAATGGCAGGACCGGCCGGATCGACGCGAACAACGGCTACGGCGGTAACGGCGGGCGCGGTGGTGACGGCGGGAACGCTGGAAGCATTGGCACGGATGGGATCGGCGGCAGCGGTGCCTACGGCGGCGACGGTGGGGCCGGCGCGAACGGCGAGATCTATCGCAATAACGGCTCCGGTGGCATCGGCGGCACCGGCGGCTCCGGTGGCAATGCCGGTGCCAGCAGCCCGGGCGTCTCGGCTAGCCGTGGTGGGACTACGGAGGGCAGCGAGAACGGTGACGGTGGCAACGGCGGCGTCGGCGGTAACGGCGCCAACGGAATCGCCGGATACAACGGCGGCAGCCCCGGGCAGGGCGGCGCGGGCGGCACCGCCGGAGCCGCGGGCACGGGTGGGTCGGGCGGACAGGCAGGTTCGGGCGGCCAGGCCGGCACGCCGGGCGCCCCGGCCTGACCCGTTTGCCGGGCCTGCACGCCTGGAGGCATGCAGCGCCATCCGTAGTAACCGACGCTATATATCCTGTGTCGCGAGTCTCGCCGACGGCCTAGCGGGGCGAAACTCAGAGAGGAGTGGCGCCCATGCGCGTCCTGGTGATCGGTTCCGGCGCCCGGGAACATGCGTTGCTCCTAGCTCTACGCAAAGACCCCAAGGTTGATCACCTGGTGATCGCCCCCGGCAACGCCGGCACTGCTGCGGTGGCCGAGCAGCGTGACATCGACATCACCTCGGGTTCGGCGGTCACCGCTTTGGCTCGCGAAGTCGAAGCCGATCTGGTGGTGATCGGGCCGGAGGTGCCGCTGGTTCTGGGCGTGGCAGATGCGGTGCGTGCTGCTGGCATCGCCTGCTTCGGGCCGTCGCAGGATGCCGCGCGCATCGAGGGCTCCAAGGCGTTCGCCAAAGACGTGATGGCTACCGCCGGGGTGCGCACGGCCCGCTCGGAGATCATCGACAACCCGGCTGATTTGGATGCTGCACTGAACCGGTTCGGTCCGGACGCCGGCGACGCTGCCTGGGTGGTCAAGGATGACGGGCTGGCCGCCGGCAAGGGCGTCGTGGTGACTGCGGATCGGGCAGCAGCCCGGGCCCATGCCGCCGGACTGCTCGACAGCGGTCACCCAGTGCTGCTGGAGTCGTTCCTGGACGGCCCGGAACTCTCCTTGTTCTGCGTCGTCGACGGTGCCACCGTCGTGCCGCTGCTGCCGGCGCAGGATTTCAAGCGGGTCGGTGACGGTGACAGCGGACCCAACACCGGTGGTATGGGCGCGTACGCCCCGTTGCCGTGGTTGTCGAGGGAGGCCCTGGCGGGCATCGTTTCCGACGTCGTGGAACCCGTCGCAGCGGAACTTCTCCGGCGGGGTAGCCGCTTCACCGGGTTGTTGTACGCGGGTCTGGCGATGACGTCGACCGGGCCGGCAGTTGTGGAGTTCAACTGCCGCTTCGGCGACCCCGAGACCCAGGCGGTGCTGGCACTGCTGGAGTCCCCGCTGGGGCAGTTGCTGCATGCCGCGGCCACCGGGGGGCTCGGCGAATTCGGGGTGCTGCGCTGGCGAGATGCGGCTGCGGTGACGGTGGTCCTGGCCGCGGAGAACTATCCGGGTCGGCCGCGAGTCGGCGATGTGATCTCCGGAGCTGAGGCTGACGGGGTGTTGCACGCCGGAACCTCGGTGCGTCACGACGGGGCCGTCGTCTCCTCCGGAGGGCGGGTGCTGTCGGTGGTCGGCGTTGGAGGCGACCTGACTGCGGCCCGAGCCGACGCATATCGGATCCTCGATTCGATTCGGCTGCCCGGCAGTCACTTCCGGACCGACATTGGAGCGGCTGCGGCCGAGGGGAAGATCCAGGTCTGACCCGACGCGTGTACCGCTATCCTGTGTGACATGGCTGACGAAACCGAACCGGAGTCCACTGAATCCGAAAAGCAGGATCCCCCGGCAAAAAGTGTGACCCCGGAGAGGCGGCGGTCGATTCCGGCTCCGGCGCCGGCCGCGGCTCCCTCGACCATCGTTCCCCTGCTGATTGCGGCGGCGGTCGCCCTGGTCGCAGGGCTGCTCGGCGGTGCGGCGGTGGCAGCTTTCTGGCATCCGTCATCGGGCTCCTCATCGGGCGGCAAGTTCAGTGCCCAGCAGGCCGACGACGCCAAGAAAAATGTCTGCGACGCCGTCGTGATGGCGCGTCAAGCGGTGGCCAACAACATGCACATGAAGAACCCGGACCCGGAAAACCCCATCGCCCAACTCGCGGTGGCCGCCAACGCCCGGTTGTCGCTGACCGCGGGCGCGGCATACCTGCGCGGCCGGTTGGACGCTGAGCCCGCGACGCCCGAAGACGTTGTGGAATCCACCGAGAAGATGGCGGGCGCGCTGGAGCGTCTGAACCTCAGCTACCTTGTCGGGCAACCGAACTCGGAGCGCGAGCAGTTGGGGCATGACCTCGACAACCACATCACCACGTTGGGCAAGCTCTGCCAGTAGTCGCTCTGAGGCGCCGCGGAGCGGCCGGGTCTAGGCCGTCAGCAGCGGGGCGATCCAGGTCAACTCCGCGGGCAGCTGAGAACTCCAGTACGACCCGTCATGCCCGCCGGGGGAGAACCCACCCGCCGGCGGGCTGGGCAGCTGGGCGATAAAGGCCTGGGTCGCGGCGGCGAACGGGTCGGCATCTCCGCAGTCCACCCGGATCGGGATCGACGCCAAAGCAGGCATCCCGAACACCGAGTTCGCGGCGTAGTCCGTAGGGCCGTCAAAGGCGCCCGGTGCCGTCGCGCCGGCCGTCATCCACAGGGCGGGGCTGACGGCGCAGATGGCCGCTGTCCTGCGCGGGCCGAGTCTGCCGCCCAGCAGCAGCGCGCCGTAACCGCCCATTGACCAGCCGATGAATGCCACCCGCGAGGTGTCCAAGCCCTGATCGGCCAGCAACGGCAACAACTCGTCGGTCACCATGGCGCCCGAATCCTCCCCGGAGGCCCGTCGGTGCCAGTAGCTCCCGCCACCATCGACGGCGACCACCGCGAAGGGCGGCAGCCCGGCGTCGACGGCTTCTGCCAGGCCCTGCTCCACGCCCCCGGCCATCACCGTGGCGGCATCGCTGCCTTTGCCATGCAGCGCGATCAGTGGACGCAGCGAGCCGGCCTGACCCGGCGGCCTGGCGATCGCCCAGTTGGTGGTGGCGCCGCCGCGCGCGGCGGAGGTGAAGGCCCCGGTGACCATCGTCGGCGCGCCCTGCGAGGGGGCGGCCTGTGCTCGTCGGGCACCACCTAAAGAGCTCGCCCCCACAACGCCCAGGGCACTCGCGGCGGCACCCAGGCGCAGGACCGCGCGTCGGCTCAGTTCCGGCATGTCGGCCATCATGCCAGCGGGTCGCCGTTTGTCGGAAAAAGGCGGAAACGCATGATGCGGTGATACTCGGGCTGGCAGCATCTACGCGTGATGACAGCAGTGACGCCTAAGGGCGAACGGCGACGGTATGCGCTGATCGGCGCTGCCGCTGAGCTGCTGCGCGAGGGTGGATTCGACGCGGTAGGACATCGTGCCGTCGCGCGTCGGGCCGGTCTGCCGTTGGCATCGACGACCTACTACTTCTCGTCCCTCGACGACCTCATCGCCCATGCGGTGGAACACATCGAGATGCTGGAGGTCGCGCAGTTGCGCGCCCGCGTCACCGACTTGTCTCGGCGCCGGCGTAGCGCCGAGACCACCGCGGACATTCTGGTCGAGCTACTGGTCGGGGTAGACAGCGGCGAGCGGGTCGCCGAGCAGCTGGTGTCGCGCTACGAGCGCTACATTGTCTGCTCCCGTCAGCCGGCGCTGCGCGACATCCAGCGCCGGATCCTGCATCAACGGTCGGAAGCCGTCACCGAAGCCGTCGAACGTTCCGGTCGGATCGCGCGGGTCGAGATGGCATATGCGCTGGTTTGTATGGTCGATGGAGCGGTGATGGCGGCGCTGGTCGATGACCTCCAACGGCCGCGGGTAGCAGCACGAGCCGCGGTCGTCGATGTCATCGATATGCTCGCTCCACTTGATCAGCGCGCGGTGTCGGCCTGATTCGGCCGCGCGGTATGCTGCGGCGATCCTCTTGTCGGATTTTTGTAACTTGCAGTTAACAAGGGGAGTCGGCCGCCCGAAGATGGCGAAGAGATGCGAATGTGGAGAGCTACGTCATGAATATCGGTGTCCTATCCGAGGCGCAGCCTGGTGAGACGCGTGTGTCGGCGACGCCGACGACGGTCGCTGCACTGACCAAACTCGGCTACGACGTCGTCGTGGATTCCGGTGCCGGAACGGCGTCATCGTTCGCTGACGAGGCGTACACCGAGGCTGGGGCCACTATCGGCGACGCACGCAGCGCGGACATCGTCTTCGGTGTCAACGCCCCGTCGGCCGAGCAGCTGGACGGGATGAAGCCGGGGGCGACATTGGTGAGCCTGCTGGCGCCGGCATTGAACCCTGATCGGGTTGAGGATCTGGCGCGTCGGCCGATCACAGCGCTGTCCATGGACGCGGTCCCGCGGATCTCCCGCGCGCAGTCGCTGGACGTCCTGAGCTCGATGGCCAACATCGCCGGCTACCGCGCCGTGATCGAGGCTGCCCATGTCTTCGGCCGGTTTTTCACCGGCCAGGTGACCGCGGCGGGCAAGGTCCCGCCGGCCAAGGTATTGGTGGTGGGTGCCGGGGTGGCAGGTCTGGCCGCCATCGGTGCCGCCGGCAGCCTCGGGGCGATCGTGCGGGCTACTGACCCGCGGCCGGAAGTGGCTGATCAGGTGCGGTCGCTCGGTGGCGAGTACCTGTCGATCGAGTCGACCGAGACCGAGGTGTCTGCCACCGGCTACGCCAAGGAGATGAGCGACGACTACAAGGTGCGCGAGGCTCAGCTCTACGCCGACCAGTGCGCCGATGTCGACATCATCGTCACCACCGCGCTCATCCCGGGTCGGCCCGCACCGCGGATCATCACCGCGGACATGGTGGCGTCGATGAAGCCGGGCAGCGTGATCGTCGACATGGCCGCGGCCAACGGCGGCAACGTCGAGGGCACTGTCAAGGATCAGGCCGTCGTCACCGACAACGGGGTGACGATCATCGGATACACCGACCTGGCCGGCCGGTTGCCCGCCCAGGCGTCGCAGCTCTACGGCACCAACCTGGTCAACCTGATGAAGCTGATGACCCCGGGCAAAGACGGCCAGCTGGTGCTGGACTTCGACGACGTGGTGCAGCGGTCGATGACCGTGGTTCGCGACGGCGAGTCGACGTGGCCGCCGCCGCCGGTGCAGGTCTCGGCCGCTCCGGCCAAGGTCGCCGAAGCCCCGGTGGTCGCGCAGGCGAAGAAGGAGCCGATGTCGGCCGGGCGCCGACTGGGTGTGGTGGTCGCGGCCGCTGCGGTGCTGTTCGCGCTGGTCGCGATGGCTCCGGCAGCGCTGCAGGTGCACCTCATCGTCTTTGCGCTGGCGATCGTGATCGGTTACTACGTGATCGGCCATGTGCACCACGCGCTGCACACGCCGCTCATGTCGGTGACCAATGCGATCTCGGGAATCATCGTGGTCGGCGCGCTGCTGCAGATCGGCCACGGTGACGCGATTATCACGAGTTTGGCCGCTGCGGCGATCCTGCTGGCCAGCATCAACATCTTCGGTGGTTTTGCGGTGACCCGCCGCATGCTCGCCATGTTCTCCCGCAGCTAAGCGCTGCGCACCCCGACTTGGAGTAGACCCCGCTTATGTTTTCTGTTGAGACCGCCGCCTCGGCGGCATACATCGTCGCGGCGTTGCTGTTCATCCTGGCGCTGGCTGGACTGAGCAAGCACGAGACGTCCAAGGCCGGCAATAGCTTCGGCATTCTGGGGATGGCAGTGGCGTTGGTGGCGACCATCGCCTTGGCCGTCAACCACTGCATCCAGCCTGCTGGTCTGGCGCTGTTGATCGGCGCGACCGTGGTGGGTGCGGCGATCGGTTTGTGGCGCGCCAAAGTCGTCGAGATGACCGGCATGCCCGAGCTGATCGCGCTGCTGCACTCGTTTGTCGGGTTGGCTGCCGTCCTGGTCGGCTGGAACGGCTACCTGCATGTCGAGGCAGCCAGGAACGGGCCCGACGCGCAGGAGCTGGCGGCCTCGGGTCTGCTGGGAATTCACTCCGCCGAGGTGTTCATCGGGGTGTTCATCGGTGCGGTGACCTTCACCGGGTCGATCGTGGCCAACCTCAAGCTCTCGGCGCGGATGAAGTCCAACCCGCTGATGCTGCCCGGCAAGAACTTCCTGAACATCGGTGCCCTAGTCGCGTTCGTGGCCTGCACGGTGTGGTTCGTCTACGAGCCGCAGCTGTGGTTGCTGATCGCGGTCACCGTGCTGGCGTTGGCGCTGGGGTGGCACTTGGTGGCCTCTATCGGCGGCGGCGACATGCCGGTGGTCGTTTCCATGCTCAACAGCTACTCGGGCTGGGCGGCGGCGGCCTCGGGCTTCCTGCTCTCCAACGACCTGCTGATCATCACCGGCGCGTTGGTCGGTTCCTCGGGTGCCTACCTGTCCTACATCATGTGCAAGGCGATGAACCGCTCCTTCATCTCGGTGATCGCCGGTGGCTTCGGGATCGAGGCCGGTCCGTCGGAGGACAAGGACTACGGCGAGCACCGCGAGATCACCGCCGAAGGCGTGGCCGAACTGCTGTCCGGCGCGGACTCGGTGATCATCACCCCGGGATACGGCATGGCTGTCGCGCAGGCCCAGTACGGGGTCGCCGAACTCACCCGCAAGCTGCGCGACCGTGGCGTCAAGGTGCGTTTCGGTATTCACCCGGTCGCCGGTCGCCTTCCCGGGCACATGAATGTGCTGTTGGCCGAGGCCAAGGTGCCCTACGACATCGTGCTGGAGATGGACGAGATCAACGACGACTTCGGTGACACCTCGGTCGTCCTGGTGATCGGCGCCAACGACACCGTCAACCCGGCCGCCGCCGAAGACCCGTCGAGCCCGATCGCGGGAATGCCGGTGCTGACCGTGTGGGACGCCGACAACGTGATCGTGTTCAAGCGCTCGATGGCTTCGGGCTACGCGGGTGTGCAGAACCCGCTGTTCTTCCGGCAGAACTCCGCCATGTTGTTCGGCGACGCCAAGGACCGGGTCGAAGACATCCTGCACGCGCTGTAGGCGGCAGCCTTTACGGTGCGTTGTGCGGTCGGGCGAAGCCCAACCGCTGTGGTCGGCCCGCCGTCGGTGTCGGTTCGCCGCGCAGACCGTTCAGCAACGCGAACAAGACCGGTTCGATCTCGCTGACCGCCTGCGCGGGATCCGCGGCCGCGGCGATCATCGGACCGGTCTTGCTGAGCAGGGCGTAGAGCAGTTCGGCGGTGACCCCGACCGGTAGCGCTAGGACCTCACCGGCCTCGATCAGCTCGCTGAGCACGCCGCGCAGCAGGGGCAGCGCCAGTTCCTCGTCGACCGCCTGTTTGCGGTCCCAGCCCAGGGCGCTGGCCGATTCGCGCAGCAACACCCGCGCGTCGTGATTGTCGACGTAGCAGCGCAGCACCGCACTGATCGCCAGCAGCGCCTGCTCCCAGGGGCTGGCTCCGTCGGGCATCGCCTCCAGAGCGCCGGGCAGCACGGCCTGCATGAGGTCGGCCTGGCTGGCCCGGAATACCTCGGCGAAAATTGCCTGCTTATCGCGAAAGTGGTGGTACACCGCACCCTTGCTGGACTGCGACAACTGCGCGACCTCGTCGACCGAGGTTGCGTCGAATCCCTGGGAGACGAACAAGGTACGGGCGGCGTCGAGCACAGCGGACCGTGTGAGCTCAGCATGCATGTCCCGCCGGGTTGGCTTCCCATTACCCATCGACCAAAGCCTAGTCACCGACTAGCAGTCTGTGTCAGACTACGATCCGGTCCATTTTTCTCGACATTCGGAGTCTCCATGTTGACCGTTGGATGCGTCAACGACAGTTATGGCGCATTAGCGCAGCAAAAGTGGCCGCCTGCGGCCCGGATCGCGGCCGAGGTGTTCTTGGATGCCATGCACGGCTCCCGGGTGCGTCCCTACGACATCGCCACCCGGTGTAGGACGCGATCGCTCACCCGGCATGTGCCGGTCGGTCCTCGGCGGGAGATCGTGCGCTTCTTCGACCTCGCGCCGCCGTTCTGGCCGCTCACCGTTGACCCCGGCGCCGCGGCGCTCAGCGGCTACGGGATCGACCGCACGGGAACCTGCATCCACTACATCCAGAATCCCCACCCGCTCACCAACCGGGCCGACGATATGACGGTGCAGCGGGTGCAGTTCGCGCCGGGATGCCATCACATGATGCGGCGCGCCACCCGAGCCAATCCTGTCTTCATCTGTGAACCGCTGCCGCCGGGGCAGGCGATCCAGACGCTCGCGGATTTCCTCATCGAGGCTGCGATATCGCTGACTGAAGGACGCGGGCCCATCATTGCGGACGCGCCGGAATCCTCGCGCATTCCCCGCTGACGAAGCGGTGCGTCCGGCGACCGTAAGCTAGCTGCTCGTGAGCATTCCCAATGTGCTGGCCAACCGCTACGCCAGCACCGCGATGACAGACATCTGGTCGCCGCAGGCCAAGATCGTCGCCGAACGGCGACTGTGGCTGGCGGTGCTGCGCGCCCAGTCCGAGCTCGGCGTGCCGGTTCCCGCGCAGGCAATCGCCGACTACGAGGCCGTCCTCGACCAGGTCGACCTGGCCTCCATCGCGGACCGCGAGCGGGTGACCCGCCATGACGTGAAGGCCCGCATCGAGGAGTTCAATGCGCTGGCCGGCCACGAGCACATCCACAAGGGCATGACCAGCCGGGACCTGACCGAAAACGTTGAGCAGCTGCAGATCCGCCAATCCCTGCAACTCGTCCACGACCACGGGGTCGCGGTGGCTGCGCGCCTGGTCAACCACGCGGTGGCCTATCGGGACCTGGTGATGGCCGGGCGCAGCCACAACGTCGCCGCGCAGGCCACCACGCTGGGTAAGCGGTTCGCCTCGGCCGCCGAGGAAACCCTGCTCGCGCTGCAGCGGGTGCGTGAGCTGATCGACCGCTACCCGCTGCGCGGCATCAAGGGGCCGATGGGCACCGCGCAGGACATGCTCGATCTGTTCGACGGTGACACCGCCAAACTCAGTGAGCTGGAACGCCGGGTCGCCGCATTCTTGGGGTTCTCGGCGGTGCTCACCAGCGTCGGCCAGGTCTATCCGCGCTCGCTGGACCACGACGTGGTCTCGGCGCTGGTGCAGCTGGGTGCCGGCCCCTCCTCGCTGGCGCAGACCATCCGCCTGATGGCCGGCCACGAACTGGTCACCGAAGGGTTCGCACCCGGCCAGGTGGGCTCGTCGGCAATGCCACACAAGATGAACACGCGCAGTTGCGAGCGGGTCAACGGCCTTCAGGTGGTGCTGCGGGGTTACGCGTCGATGGCCGCTGAACTGGCCGGTGCGCAGTGGAACGAGGGCGACGTCTTCTGTTCCGTGGTGCGTCGCGTGGCGTTGCCCGACGCCTTCTTCGCCGTCGACGGACAGACCGAGACCTTCTTGACCGTGCTCGACGAATTCGGTGCCTACCCGGCGGTGATCACCCGCGAGCTGGACCGCTACCTGCCGTTCCTGGCCACCACCAAGGTCCTGATCGCGGCGGTGCGTGCCGGGGTGGGCCGCGAGGTCGCCCACGAGGTCATCAAGGAGCACGCGGTGGCTGTCGCGCTGGGCATGCGCGAACGCGGCGCCGAACCCGACCTGCTGGACCGGCTGGCCGCCGACGAACGACTGCCGCTGGACCGCGCCGCGCTGGAGGCGGCGGTCGCCGACCGGCAGGCGTTCACGGGAGCGGCGGCCGATCAGGTCGACCGGATTGCGGCTCAGGTGGCCGAACTCATCGAGCGGAATCCGGTCGCCGCCGCCTACGCTCCGGGCGCGATCCTCTAGCCGTCATGGAGGCCCAGCAGCTCGCGGGTATCGACTTCACCGACCTGGACAACTTCGCCGACGGCTTCCCGCACGAGTTGTTCGCTCTGCACCGCCGGGTTGCCCCGGTGTTTTGGCATGAGCCCACGGTGCACACCCCCGACGGCGAGGGCTTCTGGTCGGTGGCCACCCACCCCGAAACCCTCGAAGTGCTGCGCGATGCGCAGACCTATTCGTCGGTCACCGGCGGGGAGCGCCCGTTCGGTGGCACCGTGCTGCAAGACCTACCTATCGCGGGCCAGTTGCTGAACATGATGGACGACCCGCGGCACGCCCAGGTTCGGAGGCTGGTCAGTTCCGGGCTGACTCCGCGGATGATCCGCCGCGTCGAGACCGACCTCCGCCACCGGGCCCGGGCGCTGCTCGACGCCGTCGAGCGCGGCGTTCCCTTTGACTTCCTGGTCGACATCGCCGCCGAGGTGCCGATGCAGATGATCTGCATCCTGTTGGGGGTGCCCGAAGCCGACCGGCACTGGCTTTTCGAGGCGATCGAGCCCAGCTTCGACTTCCGCGGATCGCGTAAGGCCGTGGTGTCGCGGCTGTCTATCGAGGACGCCGGCAACCGTGTCTACACCTTCGGGAGGGAGCTGATCGCGGCCAAGCGTGCTGAGCCCGCCGACGACATGCTCTCGGTGGTGGCCAATTCCACCGACCCCGAGCTCAGCGACCTCGAGGTCTACCTGTTCTTCCAATTGTTGTTCAGTGCCGGCGCCGAGACCACCCGCAACGCCATCGCCGGCGGGCTCCTGGCGTTGGCCCAGCATCCCGATCAGTACCGCCTGCTGCGCGGCGACCTCGGCCTGCTGCCCACCGCCATCGAGGAGATCTTGCGCTGGACCTCGCCGGCTCCGTCGAAGCGGCGTACTGCTACCGCGCGTGCGGTGCTGGGCGGGCAGACCATCGAGGCCGGACAGAAGGTTCTGGTGTGGGAGGGGTCGGCGAACCGCGATCCGGCGGTCTTCGACCGGGCCGACCAATTCGACATCAGCCGTAAACCCAATCCGCACATCGGATTCGGCCACGGCGCGCACTTCTGCCTGGGCGCCCATCTGGCGCGACTCGAGCTTCGGGTGCTCTACGAGGAGTTACTCGGACGGTTCGGTGACGTGGCGGTGGTGGCGCCGGTGGAATGGACGCGCAGCAATCGGCATACCGGGATGCGGCACATGATGGTGGAGCTGAGCTCCTAGCTGTTCGCGGCGGGGGACCGCCGGGCCAGGCCCGCGGCGTGCAGTTCCAGGGCGGCGAGGCCCCCGATCACGACGGGGTCGGCGTGCCGCCAGGCCCCGGCGGGATCGGGACTGATCGCGGTCAGCTTGCCCAGCGGGCGATTGGTCAGCGCACGCAGCGCCAGAAGCTGCTTTCCGGCGGGGCTGGAGTAGAGGCCAAGCACAGCCCGTTTGCGCAGGAAGAACCGCAATCGCAATGCCAGCCAGGGCATCGCCACCGCCAGAATCGGCGGCGCCGCGACGGCGAATGCGAGCACGTAGGCCAGCCAACCGGCGGTGGAGTTCAAGTTGTGGCCGGCTCCGGCGATGTCGATTGCCGCATGGCCCGCTGCGGTGAGGGGTTTACTCACCGCGTCGCCCACCAGCGGGATGCGGTCTGCGCTCTTGCCCGCCGACGCCAAGCTGTCGGCTACGCCGTTGGCCCCGCGCTCGAACTGTTGACCGACTCCGGCGATGGTGGTCACCGCGCCGTGCACCGCCAGCGCGATCATCACCCATAGGAAGGTCCATGCCGCGACGACGAGGTCGCTGAGCAGTTGGACCAGCAAGCGGCCGGGGGAGGTGGCATAGGGCAGCAACCGGGACGTCATGCCTTCGATCCCAACACACCCGGCGCCCGTCCGGCAGGCGATGGGCCTCAGCTGTTGGGTGTGACGGTCACCGTGACGGTGGCTGCACCGGCGTTGGAGGCGATCACCAGCACCGGGGCGTCGGCGGCCGAGACGACCTGCCCTCCGGTCACCGTCACCTGGTAGCCGTCCGGGTAGAGGCTGGGTGGTACCGAGATGTTGGTGTGCGCTCCCGCGGCGAACTGTCCCGAGCCGTTGGCCATCTCGGTGGAGTAGTTGAACGCGAAAGTCCCGTCGTTGAACGACCAGTTGCCCGGAATGCCGGCTACCGCCTGCGGATAGGGCGCGGCCAGCGCGTTCACCGCGTCGGTGGCAACGTTGTCGCCGACCGGCGGCTGATCCATGTCGCGGACCAGGACGTTGTTGTAATCCCAGAAGAGCCAACCGAAGCCGTACTGGTTGGCGGACCCGGCGGCGCCGGTGATCACGCTGGGATTGGTGGTGTTGCCGAACTCGGTGAGCAGGGCCGGAACATTGTTTGCCTGCGAGTAGGCGTTGGCGTGGTCCATGATGAAGCTGTCGAACAGCCCGCAGCCGAAGTCGCTGCCCAAGATCTCGTACCACGGGCAGTAGCTGTGGAAGGCGAAGATCGCGTTCGGGTCATCCGGTGGGGTCACATGGGTGGGAACCGGCAGGTTGCCGAACAAGGTGTTGGACCCGAAGATGACCGGCGTGCTCGGGTCGACCGAGCGGATCGCGGCGGTCACCTGGTCATAGAACGGCGACAACTGTTGGGTGTCGAAGAACGGGTTGCCGAAAGCGGTCGACAGATAGCCCGAACCCGGCCAGGGCTCATTCATCAGCTCGTAGCCGGCGACATGGGGATTGCCGTTGAGCATACCCGCCACGGCCTGGAACATTCCGGCGTAGTGGTTTTGCAGGCCTACCCCGTCGGGGCCGGGGGAGTTGGTCCAGAACGCATCCCAGGCGTGGTTGACGGCGGCGTTGAGCGGGTAGTTCCACGGCCAGCCGAAATTGATATTGAGCGCGTCCCCGATCTGTACCGCCCAGGCCGGTGCCCCGTCACCGATGCCGGTGATGGTGTCGCTGTACAGGTCCTGGTGCATGTCGATGACGCTGACGATGCCGTACGAACCGAGCAGGTCGACGGTGGCCTTGATCGATGCCAGGTAGCCGTAGTCGATCTGGCCTGGGCTGGGTTCGACCCCGGACCAGATCACGCCGACGCGCACCGAGTTGATGCCATTGGCGGCCAGGTACGCCGCATCCTGGGCGTCGAAGTGGTCGGCCTCCGGGGTGAAGGGGGCGTACTTGTTGACCTCGTTGACCCCGTGCAGGATCACCACCCGGCCGTCGGCATCGGTGAGCCAGGTGCCGGCGGTGCTGAAGGCGCCGCTGCCGATCGGCGGCCCGCTGTCCAAGATGCCGAACGCGCCGACGGAGCCGTGCGTACCGAACAGCCCGGGGTTGCCGCCGGCCCCGCCCAGCGCCGGTCGCGCCCAGCCAGGGGTGGAGAAGATGCTGTCGCCGTTACCGGCGTCACCGCCGTGGCCGCCGGCGGCGAACAGGCCGATACCGCTGCCACCGTCACCACCGTGGGCGCCGTATCCGCCGTCACCGCCCGCACCACCATTGCCCAGCAACCAGCCGCCACTGCCGCCGGCGCCGCCGGCGGCTTCGGCGCCACCGTCACCGCCCGCTCCGCCGTTGCCGATCAGCCCCGCCGCACCACCGGCCCCGCCGGCGACTCCGATCTGATCGCTGTCCCACCCGGCGCCGCCGGTGCCGAACAGCCAGCCCGCGGCGCCGCCGTCGGGGTCCGTCTCGGTGCCCGCAGTGCCGTCACCGATGACAAAACTGCCTAACCCGTTGAGGAAACCGGCGACCTGCTGGCCGGCCTGGGTGTCCAGCCACTGGTCCAGTCCGTTGTACAGGGGCAGATAGATCGCCTGCTGGAACCAGTCGGTGAGGTCGAAGGTGGTGCCGCTAGCGAGTCCAGGCCAGTCGCCCAACGTGTCGACAGAGATGCCGGTCATCAGCTGATCGAAGGCGTCCTCGATATCGGCGTGCGCTACGGGCGCGCTCAGCGCGGGCAGGCCGATTCCGAATGAGACCCCCGCCGCCGCGGCGGCGACGGCCAGGCCGGCGCGGCGCTTCTGCCGGTGCGGCCGACGAGGGGAGTCGGAACTGCGTGCGGGAACCATCAGCGGACCTGCCTTGGGTACGAGGAAACCTTTGCAACGGGTATGAGGACACTAACAATTATCTGGACGAGATGTGTGGTTCCCCGTGCTGAGTTGGGGGCGGGCGCACCCTGCCCACTAGGCTGGCGCAATGCCGCGTCCCGCGCTCTCTGATTACCAGCACCTGGCCAGCGGCAAAGTCCGCGAACTCTATCGGATCGACGATCAGCACCTGCTCTTCGTCGCGACCGATCGCATTTCGGCGTTCGACTACATCCTCGACAGCGAGATCCCGGACAAGGGCCGCATCCTCACGGCGATGAGTGTCTTTTTCTTCGATCTCGTCGAGGCCCCCAACCACCTGGCGGGACCGCCCGATGACCCGAGGATCCCCGATGAGGTGCTCGGTCGAGCGCTGGTGGTGCGTCAGCTGCAGATGATGCCCGTCGAATGCGTGGCGCGCGGCTACCTCACCGGCTCGGGTCTGCTGGACTACCAGCGCAGCGGCGCCGTGTGCGGCATCCCCTTGCCGCCGGGATTGGTCGAAGCCAGCAAGTTCCTCAATCCCCTGTTCACGCCGGCGACCAAGGCGGAGATCGGTGCGCATGACGAGAACATCTCGTTCGCGCAGGTGATCGATCTGGTCGGTCCGGTACGCGCCGGACAACTGCGCGACCGCACCCTGGCCACCTATGTGCAGGCCGCAGACCACGCCCTGACCAAGGGAATCATCATCGCCGACACCAAATTCGAGTTCGGCATCGACGAACACGACAACCTGGTGCTCGCCGACGAGGTGTTCACCCCCGACTCGTCGCGGTACTGGCCCGCCGACCACTACCGGGCCGGGGTCGTTCAGGACAGTTTCGACAAGCAGTTCGTCCGCAACTGGCTGACCGGTCCGGAATCCGGGTGGGACCGCTCCGGAGACCAGCCGCCTCCGCCGCTGCCCGAGAACGTTGTCGCCGCCACTCGTGCGCGCTACATCGAGGCTTACGAACGGATTTCGGGCCTGTCCTTCGATGACTGGGTCGGCCCCGGCGCATGATCGACGCATCTGCGCCTCTGCCTGGTCCGCCCTCGGCCAAGCGGGTGGACAGCACCCGCCGGCATCACGGCGACGAGTTCGTCGACCACTACGAATGGTTGCGCGACAAGGCTGATCCCGCCGTCATCGCCCACCTAGACGCCGAGAACGCCTACACCGAGGCCGCCACTGCGCATCTGGAGCCCCTGCGGCAGAACATTTTCGATGAGATCAAGGCGCGAACCAAGGAAACCGATCTGTCGGTTCCCGCCCGTCGGGGTGGCTGGTGGTACTACGGGCGCACCTTCGAAGGCAAGCAGTACGGCGTCCAATGCCGCTGCCCGGTCACTGACCCTGAGGACTGGAATCCTCCGCAGCTCGACGAAGTCACCGAGATCCCTGGCGAGCAGGTGCTGCTCGACCAGAATGTGGAAGCCGAAGGGCACGACTTCTTCGCCCTGGGCGCCGCCGGTGTCAGCCCGGACGGAAACCTCCTGGCCTACTCCGTAGACGTCGTTGGTGACGAGCGGTACACCCTGCGTTTCAAGGACCTGCGTACCGGCGAACTGCTTGCCGACGAGATCGCCGGGATCGGCGCCGGGGTGACCTGGGCGACTGACAACCGGACCGTGTACTACGTGACCGTTGACGAGGCCTGGCGTCCGGATACCGTGTGGCGTTACCGGATCGGCGCATCTGGCCAGCCCGCTGAACAGGTCTACCACGAGGCCGATGAGCGATTCTGGCTGTCCGTGGGACGGACCCGCAGCGACGCCTACGTGTTGATCGCGGCCGGGTCGTCGATCACCTCCGAGGTGCGCTACGCCGACGCCGCCGACCCGCACGCCGAGTTCAGCGTGGTGCTACCGCGCCGCGACGGCATCGAGTACTCGGTGGAGCACGCGATCATCGGCGGCCAGGATCAATTCCTGATGCTGCACAACGACGGTGCGATCAACTTCACCTTGGTGCAGGTGCCGGTGGACCAAGCCGGCGATCCCGCCGCGCAGCAGACCCTGATCGCCGGGCGCGACGACGTGCGGTTGGACTCGGTGGATGCCTTCGCTCGGCATCTGGTGGTCGGGTACCGCGCCGACGGACTGCCCCGCATCGAGTTGTGGCCGATCGGCGCCGACGGGGCCTTCCAGCCGCCACAGCAGATCACCTTCGACACCGAACTGACCTCTGCGGGCCTGGGGTCCAATCCGAACTGGGACGCCCCGAAACTGCGGGTGGGGGCGACGTCGTTCATCACCCCGGTGCGCATCTACGACATCGAGACCGCGACAGGCGAACGAACCCTGCTGCGGGAACAACCGGTGCTGGGCGAGTACCGCAGCGCCGACTACGTCGAATATCGCGACTGGGCCTACGCGCAGGACGGCACCCGGGTCCCGGTTTCGGTGGTGCACCGAGCTGGACTCGAACTGCCCGCTCCCACACTGTTGTACGGCTACGGCGCCTATGAGATGTGCGAAGATCCGCAGTTCTCGATCTCGCGATTGTCGCTGCTGGATCGGGGCATGGTGTTCGCCGTCGCGCACGTCCGCGGCGGGGGTGAACTCGGCCGGCTGTGGTACGACGGCGGCAAACTGCTCGAGAAGAAGAACAGCTTCAGCGACTTCGTCGCGGTGGGCCGCCACCTGATCGATGCCGGAATCTGCCGGGCCGGAAGCCTGGCCGCGATGGGCGGCAGTGCCGGTGGCCTGCTGATGGGCGCCGTGACCAACTTGGCGCCCGACCTGTTTGCCGGTGTCGTGGCCCAGGTCCCGTTCGTCGACCCGCTGACCACCATCTTGGACCCATCCCTGCCGCTGACGGTCACCGAATGGGACGAATGGGGAAACCCGTTGGACGACAAGGACGTTTACTTCTACATGAAGTCCTATTCGCCATACGAGAACGTCGCCCACCGCGACTATCCGCCCATTCTGGCGATGACCTCGCTGCACGACACTCGGGTGTACTACGTGGAACCGGCGAAGTGGGTCGCGGCGCTGCGGCACACCAAGACCGACGAGAATCCAGTGTTGTTGAAGACCGAGATGAATGCCGGCCACGGCGGCATCTCCGGGCGCTATGAACGCTGGAAGGAGATCGCGTTCTCCTACGCCTGGCTGCTGTCGGTGGTCGGCTGCGGGTAACGTCGCGGCCATGAGCCTCGCCGATATTCCGCTGACCACCCTTGACGGCCAGTCCACTTCGCTGGCCGACTACGCCGACCGCGCGATCCTGGTCGTCAACGTCGCATCCAAATGTGGACTGACTCCGCAATACGGGGCGCTGGAGAAACTCGCACAGGACTACGGTGACCGCGGGCTGACCGTGTTGGGCGTGCCCTGTAACCAGTTCATGGGCCAAGAACCCGGCACAGCCGAGGAGATTCAGACCTTCTGCTCCACCACCTACGGAGTGACGTTTCCGTTGTTGGCCAAGGCCGATGTCAACGGTGCGCAGCGGCACCCGTTATATGCGGAACTGACCAAGGCCGCCGACGCCGAGGGTGCCGCCGGTGACGTGCAGTGGAATTTCGAGAAGTTTCTCCTTGCCCCCGGCGCCACTGTGGTCAACCGATTCCGGCCCACCACCGTGCCCGACGCGCCCGAGGTCATCGCAGCCATCGAAGCCGTCCTGCCTGGGTGATGCATACCCGGTCGGAACGCTTCCCCAGCGTGCGGGCGGCGGCGCTGGCCTACCGATTCCGGGAAAGCCTCTTCGCCCTACCGCTGCTGATTGTGGTCGGCGGGATGGCGCTGGCGGTCATCACCCGGGTGGCGGACAGCAACATCGGTCCCTCGTCGCGCTATCTGCTCACGATGGACAGCGGCGTGGCCACCACGCTGCTGTCCACCATCGCCGGCGCGACCATCACCACCGCCGGGGTCATCTTCTCGCTGACCATCGTGAGCTTGCAGCTGGCGAGCTCGCAGCTGTCGCCACGGGTGATGCGGTGGTTCATTCGGGACCGGCTCAGTCAGGTCGTCATCGGCCTGCTGGTCGCGACGTTCGTGTACTGCGTGCTGAGCCTGCCCGATCTCGACGGTTCGTCGCCGGTGCCGGCGCCGCCGCTGACCGTCACCGTCGCGATCGTGTTGACCATCGGCACGGTGATCACGATCATCGCCCACGTTGACCACCTGGCCCACCGGTTAGAGGTGGGACAGGTGGTGCGCGAGATCGCCGCAGAGGGCGCGATGGTGATCGATGCCGTCGCGGCCGCCGCCGCGCACGAGCGACCGGCCCACGACGCCGATATGGACGTTCCGCCGAACGCTTTGCGGCTGACGTCGCCCGGCAACGGCTGGGTCAGTCAGGTCCACGCCGAACGGCTGTTGGCCGCCATCCCAGCCGGCACCACCATCCGGCTGGACACTCGTGTCGGCGCCTACATCCACCTGGGTCAACCCCTGGTCACCATCTGGCCGGTGCCCGCGCACCCGGATCGGGTGCGGAACAAGCTGGCCCGGGCCGTGGTCGTCAGTGACAGTCGCACCATGCAGGAAGACGTCGACTTCGCTTTCCGCCAGTTGGTCGACATCGGCCTGCGGGCGCTGAGCTCGGCGATCAACGACCCGACTACCGCGGTGGAGGCGACGCTGCGGGTGGGCAGTCTGTTACGCCGGGTCTTGACGGCGCCACCGCGACTGCCGGCCGTCGCTGGGATGGATGGACGAATACTGTTGCGGCCCTGGGATCTAGATCCCAAGGAGTACATCGGACACGGTTTCGATCAACTTCGCCAGGCGGCGCCTAGTCAGCCCATGGTCGCGGCGGCGATCCTGCGGGTGCTGCGGATGTTGGTCGCGCACGTCAAGGAGTACGGTCGGCCTGAGCATCTGCCGGCGCTGCGTGAGCAGACCGATCTGCTGGTGGAGTCGTTAGAGCGTGCGCCGGATCTGCACCCGCGTGATCTGGCCCGGCTCAAGGCGATCGCCGCCGATACCACCGATCCGGCCGACCACAGTCGCCGAAAGCCCACTCCGTAGCGCCAGCTGACGTCTTCCTCGACGTCACCGGCCGGACACCTGCGGTGGTCACACTGATGGGGTGACCGGACAACTGATCGTCTCCGTCTCCGGGATCGGCGCGCACACCCGTGACGAAGCTGCGGCGTTCTGCGCGCAGCTGGACAGCCGGGGAGTGGGCGTGTCGCTGCTGGTGGCGCCGCGGCTGGGCGCCGACTACCGCCTCGACCGCGACCCCGGCACGGTCGACTGGCTGACACAGCGGCGCGCCGGCGGCGCCGCCATCGTGTTGCACGGCTTCGATGAGGCCGCCACCAAGCGGCGCCGCGGCGAATTCGCCACGCTGCCCGCCCATGAGGCCAATCTGCGACTGCTGGGCGCCGATCGCGTGCTGGAGCATCTGGGGTTGCGTACCCGCCTGTTCGCCGCGCCCGGGTGGACCGTGTCGGAGGGGACGGTGAGAGCCTTGCCGCGCAACGGCTTCAGGCTTCTGGCCGGTCTGCACGGCGTCACCGACCTGGTCGTGGGCCACACCGAGCGGGCCCGGGTGATCGGTGTCGGTGCTGGTTTTCTCACCACGCCGTGGTGGTGCCGCATGGTGGTGGCGACCACCGATCGCATCGCGCGTCGCGACGGTGTAGTGCGTCTGTCGGTCGGTGCCCGCCAGTTGAGCAAACCGGGTGTTGCCGAGGCGATGTTGGAGGCAGTGGACACCGCGCTGGGGCACGGTTGCCGACCGGAGCGCTACCGCTGGCCGCTGCCGGTGGTCGATGTGGGCGCGGAGCTCAGCGCCTGAGTCGTTACCCTGGGACGCCATGAACGCTAAGGCGGACGCCGATGCCATCGTCGTCGGGGCAGGTCTGGCAGGTCTGGTGGCGGCCTGCGAACTTGCGGAGCGCGGCCTGCGAGTGCTCATCGTCGACCAGGAGAACAGTGCCAACCTCGGCGGCCAGGCGTTCTGGTCGTTCGGTGGACTCTTCCTGGTCGACAGTCCCGAACAGCGCCGCCTCGGGGTTCGCGACAGTCACGAACTGGCGCTGCAGGACTGGCTGGGCACTGCGGGCTTCGACCGGCCCGAGGACTACTGGCCGCGGCAATGGGCACACGCTTATGTGGATTTCGCCTCGGGCGAGAAGCGCAGCTGGCTGCGGGCCCGCGGTTTGAAACTTTTTCCGCTGGTGGGTTGGGCCGAGCGTGGGGGCTACGGCGCGATCGGCCACGGAAATTCGGTGCCCCGGTTCCACATCACCTGGGGTACCGGTCCAGCCCTGGTCGAGATCTTCGCGGCCCGGCTGCGTGACCGCTCCCGGGTCCGGTTCGCGCACCGGCACCGCGTCGACGAGCTGATCGTCGAAGACGGCGCGGTCACCGGAGTGCGGGGGAGCGTGCTGGAACCCAGCGCCGCGCAACGCGGGGTGGCGTCGTCTCGCAACACTGTGGGGCAGTTCGAGTTCCGTGCATCTGCGGTACTGGTCACCAGCGGCGGGATAGGCGGCAACCTCGACCTGGTTCGGCAGAACTGGCCGGCGAGAATGGGCCGGGTGCCTGAGCAGCTGCTGGCCGGGGTGCCGGCGCACGTCGATGGCCGGATGATCGGCATTACTGAAGCGGCCGGCGGCCGGGTGATCAATCGGGACCGGATGTGGCACTACACCGAAGGCATCACCAACCACGACCCGATCTGGGCGGATCACGGCATCCGGATCATTCCCGGTCCGTCAGCACTGTGGCTCGACGCCGCCGGCGCGCGGCTGCCCGGGCCGCTCTATCCCGGGTTCGACACCCTGGGAACTCTCGAGCACATCGCCGGCTCCGGTCAGGACTACACGTGGTTTGTGCTGAACCGGCGGATCATCGAGAAGGAATTCGCGCTGTCGGGCCAGGAACAGAATCCCGACCTGACCAGCCGCAGCCTGCGGCAGCTGGCCGCGTCACGGGCCCGGTCGGGGCCGCCCCCGCCGGTGCAGGCATTCATCGACCGCGGCGTGGATTTCGTACACGCGGAGTCGCTGCGCGAGCTGGTCGCCGCGATGAACGCCCTGCCCGACGTGCTCCCGTTGGACTACGCCGCCGTCGAGGCCGAAGTCACCGCACGCGACCGCGAGGTGGCCAATCGATTCAGCAAGGACGGCCAGATCACCGCGATCCACGGTGCCCGCGCCTACCTGGGCGACCGGATTGGCAGGGTGGTGGCCCCGCACCGGCTCACCGATCCCGCCGCGGGTCCGCTGATCGCGGTCAAGCTGCACATTCTGACCCGCAAGACGTTGGGTGGCTTGGAGACCGATCTGGACGCCCGTGTGCTGGGGGCAGACGGCAAGCCGATCGACGGGTTGTATGCGGCCGGGGAGGTGGCCGGATTCGGCGGTGGCGGGGTGCACGGCTATCGGGCGCTGGAGGGCACGTTCCTGGGTGGCTGCATCTTCTCCGGTCGTGCAGCCGGCCGTGGCGCCGCCGCTGACATCGCCTGACGCCGCGCGCCCCTCGGCCGAGCGTGAAGTTGGCTTCACGGTGGGGCATCGACCGTGAACCCAGCTTCACGTTGGGCGTCAGGGGAAGCTCTCACATCGAGACGGCGCTCTCCTGGGGCAGCACCTGAAAGTCGGCGTGCCCCATCTCGGCCAGCCGGCCGTGATAGATCCCGCGGGCTTCGCTGGCGATGATGCCCTGATGGATCGGCACCGCGGCGCGCGGCGCCACCGCCCGCAGGTAGTCGACTGCCTCGGAGATCTTCATCCACGGCGCCGCCGCGGGGGTGGCAAGCACGTCCACCGGTTCGCCGGGCACGTACAGCGCGTCACCGGGATGCATCAGCCGGGCCGGGTGCCCGGCGTCGCCCACCAGGTAGGAGATGTTGTCGATCATCGGCAGCTCCGGATGGATCACCGCGTGCTGCCCGCCTACCCCGCGCACCCGCAACGGACCGACGTCAAAGGCATCACCGACCTGCACCGCCCGCCAGGGTGGTCCGAGCTGCGCAGCGGTCTGCGGGTCGGCGTAGAGCGCAGCACCGGGATTGGCGTCGATCAGGGCCGGAAGCCTCGCGGTGTCGGCGTGGTCGGGGTGCTGATGGGTGACCAGAATGGCCGCCAGCCCGGTGATGCCTTCGAAACCGTGGGAGAAGTTGCCGGGGTCGAACAGCACCGTGGTCCCGCCGAAATCGGCGAGCAGGCAGGAATGGCCGAAATGGGTCAGTTGCATAGCTAAAGATTGTGCGCTCCGGCGCCGCCGACGAGCATCGGTATTGTTGACCCGACCGATTCCCCGTCGACAGTAGGGAGCACCCGTGGCCCGGGTGGTTGTGCACGTGATGCCTAAAGCCGAGATCCTCGACCCGCAGGGGCAGGCGATCGTCGGTGCGCTTTCCCGGCTCGGACACGCCGGAGTGTCGGACGTGCGGCAGGGCAAGCGTTTCGAACTCGAGGTCGACGACTCTGTCGACGACGCCGCACTCGCCGAGATCGCCGAATCGCTGCTGGCCAACACCGTGATCGAGGACTTCACCGTCACCCGGGAGACCACGTGAGCGCCCGCGTCGGCGTCATCACCTTTCCCGGCACTCTGGACGACGTCGATGCGGCCCGCGCGGTCCGGCTGGTCGGCGCCGAGCCGGTCAGCCTCTGGCACGCCGACGCCGACCTGAAAGGCGTCGACGCCGTGGTGGTGCCCGGCGGGTTCTCCTACGGTGACTACCTGCGTGCCGGCGCCATCGCCCGCTTCGCCCCCGTCATGGGCGAGGTCGTCAAGGCGGCCGGACAAGGCATGCCGGTGTTGGGTATCTGCAACGGCTTCCAGGTGCTGTGTGAAGCCGGACTGCTCCCGGGTGCGCTGACCCGCAACATCGGCCTGCACTTCGTGTGCCGCGACGTGTGGCTGCGGGTGGCGTCCACCTCCACGGCGTGGACCTCGCGGTTCGAGGACAACGCGGACCTGCTGGTGCCGCTGAAGTCTGGTGAGGGTCGCTACGTGGCCTCCGAAGCCGTGCTCGACGAGCTTGAGGGCGAGGGCCGGGTGGTGTTCCGCTACCTCGACAACATCAACGGCTCGCAGCGCGACATCGCCGGGGTGAGTTCGGCCAACGGCCGGGTGGTCGGGCTCATGCCGCATCCCGAGCATGCCATCGAGGCGTTGACCGGTCCCAGCGACGACGGTTTGGGGCTGTTCTACTCCGCGCTGGACGCGGTGCTGACGGCCTGACATCCGCCGGCCGCGCAGGCCTACGGCGCGCGCAGGATGGTGATCGTGTTGTCGATCTTCTTGAAGGACTTGAATGTCTCGGCGGGAACGCCGAACACCGCCGACAACACCCGCGGCGGCAGCTTGCTCAGGGACTCGCCGATACCGATGTTGTCCTTGGATTCCGGCGCACTGGTGTTCTGAATGATCAGGATCGTCAAGTCTTCGGTGCCCCGGTTCTCGAAGTAGTGAAACGATCCCTGGGGTGCAAACACCACGTCGTTGACGTGCTGATCAAAGCTCTCGTCATTGCCGTTTCCGTCGATGACGAGCCAGGCCGCGGTGCCCTTGATGACGATGTTGAGCTCCCACGCGCTGGGATGCCAGTGCGGCTCGCGAATCCCTCCGGGCTCCAGCGTCAGCAGCACGATGCTGGCCTCTTGGCCCTTGAGGATCGGGAAGTTGTCCTCGCTGGCCTGCTTGAATGAGCCGCCGTCATAGTTGTTGCTGGCTTGCTCGCCCAGTCGAAACAGGTGCGACTGAGTCGTGATGGTCTCCGACGGAATGCGGGGATTGCCAAAGCGGGCCGCATCATCGGTCATGGACTCTTCCTTACCTGTGCGGAAACTCGGAGTTCCGGTGGCGATAACGCGGTCGACACCGGCGCCGGTCATGGCTGCGGCGCCGGCCAGGCTTGCTCCGCCCAAGACCTTGCGTCGATTGATTGGCATCGTCTGAAAGTACGCGCAGGTGGTCGGAGATCGCCAGAGTTTTACCGCGGGATCAGGCCGGTGGTGCCGCAGCGCCGCGATCCACACCGGTGCGCAGCTTGACCGACGCTGAATAGGCTTGGCTTCGAAACTTGAGCACCGGATCGGCGGAAGGCTCGATGCCCTCGGTGACCCGCATCGGGTCGAACACCACGATGTCGTCGCCGCGCTCACGTTCGGTGTCGAGTCCGGTGACGGCTATGGTGCCCACCGTGGCGTAGTCGCTGCTCGCCCAAGGCATCGACGGATCTACCGTCGAGTCGCTCGGCCCGGCGATCTGCACCCGGAAATCGAATCGCACCGGCCCGTTCGCCAGCCGATCGTTCAGCTCCGCGGTGAGAAAGTCAGCGCCACGGGCTGCCCCGGCCGACGTGGACAGAAACTGCTCTCCGGCGGCCGGGGTCAGGTGATAACGCACGTAGCGGGCGCTGCCGTCGGCCGCCACCCAGCGAAACGCGTGCAAACCGTGATACTCCACCGTGGCGTAGCTTGCCGGGATCCGGTTAGCGGCGCGCAGCACCGGCAAGGCCCCGAGCAGACGGGGGTGGGTGAGGAGATGCCCGGCCAACCGAAGCGGGGCGGTCAGACCGGGCCGGGTGGCCCGCAACAGATCGATGAAACCGTCCGGGGTACTGGAGACGAACAACCGCGCAGTCTGGGTGGACACATCGGTGGTCGATCCGTCGGGCAGCGTGAACTTCACCGCCATCCCGCGCACCCCCGGCGCCCCGTCTCGTTGCGCCGGGTTGCCCGAGCCATTCGAGAATCGGATCAGGGTGGGGACCGAAGACCCGTCGAGATGCGGTGCGCGAGACAGCGTGCGCGCATCGGGCGTCGCCTGGAACGTGCCTCGGTACAACGTCCCCTTAGCGTGCAGTGCGCGGCAGCCGGGCTGCGCGCCGCCCGCAGCCCGGATTACCTGCATCGCTTGGTCGGGCGTGACCGAGTCGCTCATCGGCCCATGCTATGCCCGCATTGCGCAGCGCTGCAGTGGTTTCGCCGAGCACGAACAGGACCCTGCCTAGGGGTTCAGGGCCACCGCTGCCTCGGCGGTGTAGCACAGGAAGGTCAGCGTCTCCTGTAGGTAGAGCTGCACGTTCTCGGCATCGTGGGACAGATAGCCGATCGCCACGTCGGTGCCCAGCCGCAGGTCGAAGTCGCCGCCTCGGGTGGTCAGCACAAACGCGCCGTCGATCGCCGGGGCCCAGATGATGTCCCCGTCGACCAGACGGTTCAGGTGCTCCAGGATCGGATAGCCGTGATCGGAGGTCTCGGCGACCTTGGTGTAGGCGTCGGCCGAGAGCAACACCGAGTACGGCCCGTCCACGCCGGCCAGGCGTAACGCCGACAGGGCCTGACTGATCACGTCCGGGATGCCGCGCGGGTCTTCCGGCAACGGCAGTGCCGCGTTCGAGCTGGCGCTGCGGATGCCCTCAACCGAGGCGGCCGGGTACCCGCCGAAGATGATCCGGTCTTCGGCGAACGCCAGCTTCTTGGCCGCGGCCTTTACCGGGTCCCAGTCGGGATCTTGTGAGCCCCGCTCGACATCGTCGATCTCGGCGCGGGACAAGGTGAACGGAACCCGCAGGCGCACAAGCGGTTTGCTGTCGCGCAGATGCGCCTCGACGCCGTCGCCCGGGGCGCCGATGCCGGTCAGCCGTCCGGTGCCCACCGCGGCGGCAGTCGGCCCGGCCGGTTCGCTCACATCGACCACACGACGTCCGGCAATGTGCCGCTTGAAGGTTCGGGTCGCCTCCTGTTCGATGTCGGCCCAGGCGGCTTCGGTGACCGGGGCCAGATCGCGATACAGGTTGTTCATTGCGAGTTTCCTTTCAGGCTGCCGATGTGCAGTGAGCCTTGAACGGCGGCGGACTTCACGGGCTCAGCGGGGGTCGGAACCGATGCGCCCGCAGGCGGCGGCGGATCGTCGAGGAAGGCGGCGGTGGGGGTGAAGAACAGCCCGCCGGTGAGTGCGGTGGAGAAGTCCAGGATGCGATCGGTGTTGCCCGGTGGATCGCCTAGGAACATGTTGCGCAGCATCTGCTCGGTGATCGCCGGGTCCCGCGAGTAGGCGATGTAGTAGGTCCCTGACTCGCCGGAACCCACTGTCCCGAAAGGCATGTTGTGCCGCACGATGTCCAACTCGTTGCCGTCGGCATCGGTGATCACGTTTAGGGCGATGTGTGAGTTGGCGGGCTTGACCGCGTCGTCGAACTCGATGTCGTCGGCCTTGGTGCGCCCGATCACCCGTTCCTGCTCGGTGACCGGCAGGGCCTCCCAGGCGGCCATGTCGTGCACGTACTTCTGAATGTGCACGTAGGAGCCGCCGGCGAAGTCCGGGTCCTCGTCACCGATCGCGGTAGCCGCTACGGCTTCGTCGTCGACCGGGTTCTCGGTGCCGTCGACGAAGCCGAGCAGGTCGCGATTGTCGAAGAACCGAAAACCGTGCACCTCGTCGACCACGGTGATCGCGCCCGCCATCGCCTTGACGATCCGTCCCGCCAGCTCGAAGCAGACGTCCATGGTTTCGCCTTTGATGTGAAACAGCAGATCCCCCGGTGTGGACGGGGCGGTGTGGCGCGGACCGGTGAGCGCGACGAACGGATGCAGGAGTGCCGGCCGGGCCCCGGAGAACAGTCGAGCCCAGGCGTCGGACCCGATCGAGGTCACCAAGGACAGCCGCTTGGTCGGATCGCGGAAGCCGATAGCGCGAGCGAAACCTGCCAGGTCGGGCAGGGCGTCATGCACGGTCGACTCGCCACCTTCGTCGATGGTGGCCACCAGAAAGATGGCCGCACAAGTCAGGGGAGCGGTCACTGGCTGAACGGACGGCACAGTATCGACCCTAACGCCCCGATCGGTGTCCCGATGCGAAAGACTTGAGCCCATGGCCGCCACCGCAACCGGATTGTGCGAGTTCATCGATGCCTCACCGTCGCCGTTCCATGTCTGCGCGACCGTGGCCGACCGGCTGCGAGCCGCGGGCTACACCGAGGTGACCGAGACCGATCGCTGGCCGGCGACGCCCGGTAGGTACTTCACCGTCCGGGCCGGTTCGGTGATTGCCTGGGATGGTGGCGGGGCGAACCCGGCCACCCCCTTCCGGATCATCGGCGCGCATACCGACAGCCCGAACCTGCGGGTCAAGCAACACCCCGCCCGCGAGGTCGCCGGCTGGCAGATGGTGGCCTTGGCGCCCTACGGCGGTGCCTGGCTTAACTCCTGGCTGGACCGCGACCTGGGCATCAGCGGCCGACTGTCGGTGCTCGACCCTTCTCAAGGCGCGGGAATCAGCCACCACTTGGTCCGTATCGACGAGCCGATGCTGCGGGTGCCGCAGCTGGCGATCCATCTGGCCGACGACCGCGCCGCTGTCAAACTGGATCCGCAGCGCCACGTCAACGCGGTCTGGGGCGATGGGCGGTCCCCGGATTTCCTGGGCTACGTCGCGGAACGCGCCGGCGTGGCACCCCGTGACGTGCTGGGCTTCGACCTGATGACTCACGACCTGGTGCCGTCGACGGTGACCGGTGTGGGTCAGCAGTTCCTCAGCGCGCCGCGGTTGGACAATCAGGCCAGCTGCTATGCCGGGCTGGAGGCTCTGCTCGCCGCCAACCCCAGTCCTCACCTGCCGGTGCTGGTGTTGTTCGACCACGAAGAGGTCGGGTCGACCTCGGATCATGGTGCCCAGTCGGATCTGTTGCGAGGTGTCCTGGAGCGGATCACCTTGGCCGCCGGTGGCGATCGGGAGGACTTCCTGCGGCGGCTGACCTCCTCCACGCTGGCCTCGGCGGACATGGCGCACGCCACCCACCCGAACTACCCGGATCGGCACGAACCGGGACACCAGATCGCGGTCAACGGCGGCCCGGTGCTCAAGGTGCAGCCCAACCTGCGCTACGCCACCGACGGTCGCACCGCCGCCACCTTCGCGCTGGCCTGCGAAACGGCGGGGGTGGCACTGCAGCGCTACGAACATCGGGCAGACCTGCCGTGCGGATCGACCATCGGCCCGATGAGCGCCGCGAGCACCGGTATTCCCACCGTTGACGTGGGCGCTCCGCAGCTGGCCATGCATTCCGCCAGGGAACTGATGGGTGCGCGCGACGTGGCCTCCTACGCGGCGGCCCTGACGGCATTCCTGGCGCCGGACTGAGCCGAAAACGGTGCCATAGACTGTGCCCGTGACGCCCCCGATCGCGCTGGACACCGTCGAACACGCCGCTGCAACGCCCGAGCACCCGCAACCGTTCGCCGAGTTGGGTCTCAAGGACGACGAGTATCAGCGCATCCGAGACATCCTGGGCCGCCGGCCCACCGACGCCGAGCTGGCGATGTACTCGGTGATGTGGAGCGAACACTGCTCTTACAAGTCCTCCAAGGTGCACCTGCGCTACTTCGGCGAGACCACCACCGACGAGATGCGCAAGGCGATGCTGGCCGGTATCGGCGAGAACGCCGGTGTGGTCGACATCGGTGACGGATGGGCTGTCACCTTCAAGGTGGAGTCGCACAACCACCCGTCCTACATCGAGCCGTATCAGGGTGCGGCCACCGGAGTGGGCGGCATCGTGCGCGACATCATGGCGATGGGTGCCCGCCCGGTTGCGGTGATGGATCAGCTGCGTTTCGGCGCCGCCGACGCCCCCGACACCCGCCGGGTGCTCGACGGGGTGGTGCGCGGCATCGGCGGCTACGGCAACTCGTTGGGACTGCCCAACATCGGCGGTGAAACCATCTTCGATCCCTGCTACGCGGGCAACCCCTTGGTCAACGCCCTGTGTGTCGGCGTGCTCAAGAAGGAAGACCTGCACCTGGCATTCGCCTCCGGTGCCGGTAACAAGATCATTCTGTTCGGCGCCCGTACCGGCCTCGACGGCATCGGCGGGGTGTCCGTGTTGGCCTCGGACACCTTCGGCGGTGACGAGAGCGGTGCCGGCCGCAAGAAGCTTCCGTCGGTTCAGGTCGGCGATCCGTTCACCGAGAAGGTGCTCATCGAGTGCTGCCTGGAGCTCTATGCCGCCAAGTTGGTGGTCGGCATTCAGGACCTTGGCGGGGCCGGATTATCTTGCGCGACTTCCGAGTTGGCATCCGCCGGCGACGGCGGAATGGCTATCGAGCTGGAGAAGGTGCCGCTTCGTGCGGCAAACATGACTCCTGCGGAGGTGCTCTCCAGCGAGTCGCAGGAACGCATGTGTGCCGTGGTCACCCCGGAGAACGTGGACGCCTTCATGGCGGTCTGCGCCAAGTGGGACGTGCTGGCCACCGTGATCGGTGAGGTCACCGACGGTGACCGTCTGCAGATCACCTGGCACGGTCAGACCGTCGTCGACGTGCCGCCCCGCACCGTGGCCCACGAAGGCCCGGTGTATGAGCGTCCGGTCGCGCGCCCCGACACCCAGGATGCGCTCAACGCCGACCGCTCGGACAAGCTGCCGCGGCCGGTCTCCGGCGAGGAGCTGCGCGCGACTCTGCTTGCGCTGCTGGGTAGCCCGCACTTGTGCAGTCGCGCGTTCATCACCGAGCAGTACGACCGCTACGTGCGCGGCAACACCGTGCTGGCCGAGAACGCCGACGGCGGAATGCTGCGCATCGACGAGGAATCCGGGCGCGGAATCACGATCTCCACCGACGCATCGGGCCGCTACACCAAGCTCGACCCCTATGCCGGGGCGCAGCTGGCGCTGGCCGAGGCCTACCGCAACGTGGCGGTCACCGGTGCTACCCCGATCGCCGTCACCAACTGCCTGAACTTCGGTTCCCCGGAGGACCCCGGGGTGATGTGGCAGTTCGCCGAGGCCGTGCGCGGCCTGGCCGACGGCTGTGCGGCACTGGGGATTCCGGTCACCGGAGGCAACGTCAGCTTCTATAACCAGACGGGCGCCACCCCCATCCACCCGACGCCGGTAGTGGGAGTGCTTGGTGTCATCGACGATGTGGGTCGACGAATTCCCACCGCTCTCGGGGTCGAGCCGGGCGAGACGCTGATCCTGCTCGGTGACACCCGCGATGAGTTCGACGGTTCGATCTGGGCGCAGGTGACCGGCGATCACCTGGGCGGACTGCCGCCGAAGGTCGACCTGGCCCGTGAGCAGTTGCTCGCCGAGGTGGTGAGTGCGGCGTCGCGCGACGGTCTGGTGTCGGCCGCGCACGACCTGAGTGAGGGCGGGTTGATCCAGGCCGTGGTCGAGTCGTCGATCGCCGGTGAAACCGGTTGCCGCATCCTGCTTCCCGAAGATGCCGACCCGTTCGTGTTCCTGTTCTCCGAGTCGGCGGGCAGGGCGCTGGTCGCGGTGCCGCGCACCGAGGAGAGTCGATTCCGTTCCATGTGCGAGGCGCGTGGCTTGCCGGCCACCCGTGTCGGTGTGGTGGACCAGGCCTCCCAAGAGGTGGAGGTTCAGGGCCAGTTCAGCGTCTCGCTGGCGGAACTGCGCAGCACCTCAGAGGCTGTGCTGCCGGGGATTTTCGGATAGACCGCCATGCAGGCACCAGCCCGACACCCGCTGCTGGTGTGGGCGTGGGGCCTGCTGCGGCTCAAGTTCGTCGGAGTGGCGTTCGGGGCGCTGTTCTTCTGCCTGTCCTTGACTCCGTCACTGCTTCCTCGTGACTGGCTGTTCCAAGGTCTGATCGGCGGCATCAACGCGGCTTTCGGCTACGGGCTGGGGGTGCTGATCGGTGCGACGGTGGACCGGTTCCTGCTGCGCGGCGCGCACTGGTGGCCGCCGCCGCGCCGGGTCTTGATCGCGTTGAAGGCGGCTGTGGTGGTGGCGTCCCCGGCGGCGTGCGTCCTGATGCTGATTCCCGCCGCCGGCTGGCAGCGGCAGGTGTCCGAGCTGCTGGGCATCGAAGGCCCGCAGACCCTGGGTTACCTGCGCACCCTGGGTGTCGCGATCGGGGTAGCGGCGGCGCTGATCTCGACTGTGCGGGTGCTGATCGACGCGAGTCGGCTACTGGCGCGGGCCTTGGTGCGGCGTTGGCACCTGCACAGTGAAGTCGCCACGTTCATCGGCAGCGCGATCGTTGTCGTGATGCTGACCATGTTGATCAACGGCGTGCTGATCCGCGGCTTCTTCGCCGGTGCCAGTGCGGTGTTCCAGCCCGAGGACAGCGCCATCGCGCCCGGGACGGCCCAGCCGGAGCAACCGCAGCGATCCGGCAGCCCGGAGTCTTTGGCGCCCTGGGCCACCCTGGGAAGTCAGGGTCGCAGCTTCGTAGCCGGGGGAGCACACGCGGCCGAGCTGACCCAGGTCAACGGTCGGCCCGCCCGCGAGCCCATCCGGGTGTATGCCGGCCTGCACAGTGCCGGTGACGATCAGGCCCGCATGCAACTTGTGCTCGATGAACTGGAACGTACTCATGCCTTTGACCGGCAGGTGCTGGTCGTGGTGCCCACCACCGGCACCGGTTGGGTCGACCCTGCCGCGGCCGACGCACTGGAGATGATCTACAACGGCGACACCGCTATCGTCGCCGTGCAGTACTCCTACCTGCCCAGCTGGATCTCGTTCCTGGCCGATCAACGCAAGTCCATGGACTCCGGCCGGTTGCTGGTCCGTACCATCGCCGAGCGCTGGCGGAGCCTGCCCGAAGCGCACCGGCCCACCCTGGTGCTTTACGGCGAAAGCCTGGGATCGATGGCCGGGCAGGCCGCATTCGACTGGCTGCCCGACGTCGCCGAGATGGGCTACGAGGCCGTGCTGTGGGTGGGGCCGCCGCAGGCCAGTCCGCTCTGGCATGCGCTGCTGGTGCGCCGCGATCCCGGCAGCACCGCCGTACTGCCGCGCTACGACAACGGTCGCACGGTGCGGTTCGCCCAGGGCACGCTGCCCGCTGAGATCGGCCGGATCTCCGTGCCGCCCTGGAACGGCACCCGGGTGCTGTTCCTGCAGCACGCCTCCGACCCGGTGATCTGGTGGTCGCCGGACCTGCTGTTCGCGCGGCCCGACTGGCTGACCGAACCGCCCGGACCGGATCGCACCACGTCCATGCGGTGGTACCCGGTGGTGACGTTCTGGCAGGTCAGCGCCGACCTGTTCCACGGCGAGCAGATGCCCGCCGGGCATGGACACAACTATGCGGACACCATCTTGGACGGCTGGGTGGCGGTACTGCCGCCCCCGGGCTGGACTTCGGCTGACACCGAGCGCATCCGCACGGCCCTGCATCGCCGGTGAGCGCCTGCGGGCCGAGGGTGCTCAGCACGCCACCATGCGCAATGCTTCACCCATGCAGCGCTATACCCGTGCCGGCCTGACCTTCGATGTTCGCGACTCCGGGCCGCCCGACGGGACCGTTGTGGTCTTGTTGCATGGGTTTCCGCAGCGCAACGACAGCTGGAATACCGTCATCGACAGGCTCACCGCCGCGGGCTACCGCTGTCTGGCCCCTAACCAGCGGGGCTATTCGCCGGGAGCCAGGCCGTCCCGGCGGCGCGACTACCGCATGGCCGAACTCGTCGCCGACGTGGGCGCACTGATCGACGCCAGCGGTGCGCAGCGCGTGCACCTGGTCGGACACGACTGGGGTGCCGCGGTCGCCTGGGGTGTGGCAGCCGAGATGCCCGAGCGGCTCGCCACCGTGTCGCCGGTGTCGGTGCCGCACCCGGCCGCCTTCCTGAAGTCGATGCTCACCAGCCGTCAGGGCCTGGCGTCGTGGTACATGGTTTTCTTCCAGTTGCCGCGGCTCCCGGAATGGCTGCTCACTCGCCGGAAGGGCGCCGTGGCGGCCCAAGCTCTGCGGCGCAGCGGGCAGGCCGAGGCCGCGGCCCAGCGGGACGCGGCGGCCATGACCGAACCGGGTGCGCTGACCGGCGGGCTCAACTGGTACCGGGGCCTGCCGTTGTCGAATCTGCGCGACAGCAACCAGCAGATCTCGGTACCGACGATGTATGTGTGGAGTGACGCCGACGTGGCGCTGAGACCCACGGCGGCGCGCAACACGGCACGCTACGTCGACGGCCCCTACCGATTCGAGGTCCTGCCCGGCGTCTCGCACTGGATCCCCGACACCGAGCCCGACCGGCTGGCCGACCTGCTGCTGGACTGGTTCGCCGCGCACCCCACCGACTGACCGATGGCGGCCGCCCGATCAGGTTCCAAGCCGGACCCGGCGCAGACCCGCGCGGCAGTGCTGGCGCTCGTGGCGTGGCTGCACGACGAGGACCAGCTCGCTCCCGACCGGGCCGCGCTGGCCGAAGCGGTTCGGCTGACCGCGCGCACCTTGGCCGGGCTGGCCCCGGGCGCCAGCGTTGAGGTGCGCGTCCCGCCGTTCGTCGCGGTGCAGTGCATCGCCGGGCCGCGGCACACGCGCGGCACCCCGCCCAACGTCGTCGAGACCGATCCGCGCAGCTGGCTGCTGCTGGCCACCGGGCTGTTGGAGATGGGGCAGGCGACTGCTTCCGGCGCGCTGCGACTGTCCGGTTCGCGAGCCGCCGAGATCGCCGATTGGCTGCCATTGGTCAAACTTGACGGATGTTGACCGTAGACTGAACACGTCACTTGAGGCCCGTCCCCCCTGGAGCAGCTGAAACGTGCCAGACCAGCAGGTAGTAGACCTTGAGAACTCCCCCCGTGAAGAATGCGGTGTCTTCGGAGTTTGGGCCCCCGGCGAAGATGTAGCCAAGCTCACCTATTACGGCCTCTATGCGCTGCAACACCGCGGCCAGGAGGCCGCCGGGATCGCAGTCGGCGACGGTTCGCAGGTCCTGGTCTTCAAAGACCTGGGTTTGGTCAGCCAGGTGTTCGAGGAGCAGACGCTGGCGGCCATGCCCGGCCACGTGGCGGTCGGGCACTGCCGATACTCCACCACCGGCGACACCACCTGGGAGAACGCCCAGCCGGTGTTTCGCAATACCGCGGCCGGCACCGGGGTGGCGCTGGGCCACAACGGCAACCTGGTCAACACCGCCGAGCTGGCCGGCCGCGCCCGCGAACTGGGCCTGATCGACACCCGCAGGCCCGGCGTGGCCACCACCGACTCCGACATCCTGGGTGCGCTGCTGGCGCACGGCGCCGCCGACACCTCACTGGAGCAGGCGGCGCTGGAGCTGCTGCCCACCGCGCGTGGCGCCTTCTGCCTGACATTCATGGACGAGAACACCCTGTACGCGGCCCGCGACCCGTGGGGTGTGCGGCCGCTGTCGCTGGGCCGGCTGGATCGCGGCTGGGTGGTGGCCTCCGAGACCGCCGCGCTCGACATCGTCGGCGCCTCCTTCGTCCGCGACATCGAGCCCGGTGAACTGCTGGCGATCGACGCCGACGGTGTGCGCTCCTCCCGGTTCGCCAACCCCACCCCGAAGGGGTGCGTCTTCGAATACGTGTATCTGGCCCGGCCCGACAGCACCATCGGAGGCCGGTCGGTGCACGCCACTCGGGTGGAGATCGGCCGCCGATTGGCCCGCGAGCATGCGGTGGAGGCGGATCTGGTCATCGGTGTGCCGGAATCCGGCATCCCCGCGGCGGTGGGCTACGCCCAGGAGTCCGGCATCGACTACGGCCAGGGCCTGACCAAGAACGCCTATGTCGGTCGCACCTTCATCCAGCCGTCGCAGACCATCCGCCAGCTCGGTATCCGGCTCAAGCTCAATCCGTTGCGGGAGATCATCCGCGGCAAGCGGCTGATCGTCGTCGACGACTCGATCGTGCGGGGTAACACCCAGCGTGCCCTGGTGCGGATGCTGCGTGAGGCCGGCGCCGTCGAGGTGCACGTGCGGATTGCCTCCCCACCGGTCAAGTGGCCGTGCTTCTACGGCATCGACTTCGCCTCGCCGGCCGAACTGATCGCCAACGCCGTCGAGGACGAGACCGAGATGGTCGAGGCGGTGCGGCGCACCATCGGCGCTGACAGCCTGGGCTACGTCGGGCAGGACGACATGATCGCGGCTACTGAGCAGCCCGCCTCGCGGCTGTGCTGTGCCTGCTTCGACGGCCGCTATCCGATCGAGCTGCCCGACGACAGTGCCCTGGGCAAGAACGTCATCGAGCAGATGCTGAGCAACACCGCCCGCAAAGCCGAAAGCGACAACGACGCTGCGATGAGTCAGCCCTAGGCGACGCTGATACCCATGCCTTTCGGTCGCCTGTCGTCCGGGGCTGGTGATCTGACATGACAAATACGCCGGAAGCGGATCTGAGCCGCAATCTTCTGTGGCTGCTCAAACAGGCGTTTTACTACTCGCTGACCACGGTGAACGAGGCGATCGGCCACCATGGTGTGAGCAGCGCCCAGATCGCCCTGCTGCGCCAGCTCGCCGATGAACCCGGTCTGTCCGGTGCTCAACTCGCCCGTCGCCTGCTCATCACCCCGCAGGGCGCACAACTGGCGGTGAGTGCGTTGGAGCGTCGCGGGTTGGTGGAGCGCACGAGGGATCCCCGCCACGGCCGAATCCTGCGGGCCTATCTGACCGAGGAGGGGCGCGCGGTCACCGCGGTCGTGGTGACCGACGCGCTCGACGCCCACGACGAGGTGTTCGGCGTCCTGTCGTCGGACGAGCAGGAGGCCCTCCGTGGGCTGTTGACACGCTTCGTGGACCATCACAACGGCCGGCCGCAGCCGTGACCTTGTGGGCCCAGATGAGGGCCTTTGCCGACGTCACCCAATCCGTTCCTGGCCTGCCTAAGGGTGCTCGACCCGGCACCGCCCGGGCGGCTCTGAGCCCGCAACGCCGAGCGCAATACCGTCCGCAGTCGGCGACCGGTAGCCTTTAGCGCGATGACCTCAGCAGAATCAAGCTCCCAGGGCGTTACGTACGCATCGGCAGGAGTAGACATCGACGCCGGTGACAGGGCCGTCGAGTTGTTCAAACCATTGGCAGCCAAGGCCACTAGGCCGGAGGTGCGGGGTGGACTCGGCGGTTTCGCCGGCCTGTTCGCCCTGCGCAACGACTACCGCGAGCCGCTGTTGGCGTCCTCCACCGACGGTGTGGGAACCAAGCTGGCGATCGCCCAGGCGCTGGACAAGCACGACACCGTCGGCATCGATCTGGTGGCCATGGTCGTCGACGATCTGGTGGTGTGTGGTGCCGAGCCGCTGTTCCTGCAGGACTACATCGCCGTGGGACGCACCGTGCCGGAGCGGGTCGCCGCTATCGTCTCGGGGATCGCCGAGGGGTGTGTGCAGGCCGGTTGCGCGCTACTGGGCGGGGAGACTGCTGAACATCCCGGGCTGATGGCTCCCGATCACTACGACATCTCCGCGACCGGTGTAGGCGTCGTGGAGGCCGACGACGTGCTGGGACCGGACCGGGTCCGTCCTGGTGACGTCTTGATCGCGATGGGCTCCTCAGGCCTGCATTCCAACGGCTACTCACTGGCCCGCGCCGTCTTGCTGGACATCGACCATATGAACCTGGCGGGACATGTCGAGGAATTCGGCCGCACCCTGGGTGAGGAACTTCTGGAACCCACCCGCATCTACGCCAAGGACTGCCTGGCGCTGGCTGCCGAGACTCAGGTGCGGACCTTCTGCCATGTGACGGGCGGCGGCCTCGCCGGCAACCTGGCCCGCGTCATTCCCGATGGGCTGGTCGCCGAGGTAGACCGTGGCACCTGGACGCCGGCACCGGTGTTCGCCATGATCGCCCAGCGCGGACGGGTGAGCCGCGCCGAGATGGAGAAGACCTTCAACCTGGGTGTCGGCATGGTTGCCGTCGTCGCGCCGGAGGACACCGACCGCGCGCTGGCGATTCTGACCGCCCGACACGTTGACTGCTGGCCGTTGGGCACCGTGGCCAAACCGGGGAAGAACGCCGAACCGGGAGACGGGGCCACGCTCGTTGGGGAGCACCCGAGGTTCTAGGCCCAATCGGGTCTAGTTCGGGTCCCTACGGCCCCTGCGGGGGCGTGGTCGCTACGGCCCCGTGGGGCCCATCAGATTCGGCGAGACGACTGCGCGCTCAGCGGCGCCAGTCGTCGTCGCCGTTCCAGGAGTCGTCACCGTCGGAGTCGTTGACCTCAGACCCTGCCAGCTCACGTTGGAGCTGGGTGAAATCGGTTGTTGGCGAGCTGTACTTCAGCTCTCGAGCAACCTTGGTCTGCTTCGCCTTAGCCCGGCCGCGGCCCATGGGGGGACCCCCTCGCGCAATAACGGAGCGGCCCAATGAACAGGCGGCTCCGATCTGAATGTGTTTATTGTCCTGCCGACAGCTTACCGTGCCGCTGGACCAGTTGCCGACATGCCCTATGTCGGTGTGATCACCGTCAAACCCGACCGCGCAGTCGGTCGACGGCCAGCCGGCCGGCACCCGGTGCATCCGGCGGCGGCATCGATTCCGGATCGATCACCGCGCTGACCTCCGAGCCGGCTCCGGTCAGCAGCGCAGTATCGGCGGGGAGCCCACGCTTGAGCAGCGCCAGCGCGATCGGACCGAACTCGTAGTGGTCCACCACGGTCCCCAGTCGGCCCACCGGCCGCCCACCTGAGGTGACCGGGTCTCCGGTCGAGGGTCGGTCCACCGATCCGTCCAGGTGCAGCAACACCAGCATCCGTGGCGGCTTGCCCAGGTTGTGCACTCGCGACACCGTCTCTTGCCCGCTGTAGCACCCCTTGTCCAGGTGCACTGCGCCGACGCCGGGTCCACCGATCCAGTTCAACTCGTGCGGAATGCTGCGCTCGTCGGTGTCCACGCCCAACCGCGGCCGCCCCGCGGTCACCCGTTCGGCCTCGTAGGCCCACACTCCGGCAGGCCGGACCCCGGCCTGGATCAGGCGGCGCTGCACCTCGTCCTTGGCGGCGCAGGGCACCACCAACTCCAGTACGTCACGGCCCGGAACCTGGCGCGCGAAGCCCAGCGAACCGGGCAGCGGCTCGGCGGTGAGTCCCGGCGCCGCGGACAGCCCCAGCGTGTCCAGAACCGCTGGGGCGCCGCGCTCGGGACCCAGCAGTGACAGCACCGCGAGGCCGGCCGGCTCGATGGCCACGTCGGCCCAGAACACCATCTTGCGTAGATGCTCGGCCAGCGGCGTACCCCGCCACGGCTCGGTGTCGAGGTAGGTGTGTTCGTTCAGCTCGGTTTGGATCCAGTGGTTCTGAATGTGGCCCTTGGCGTCCAGGGTCAAGTTCTCGGTGCTGGCGCCGTCGGGCAGCTCGGCGACGTGCTGGGTGCACAGACTGTGCAGCCAGGTTTTGCGGTCCGAACCCGTGAGCGTCAGCACGGGCCGGTGCGACCGATCTACCACCACGACCGCTGATTCGGCGCTGCGCTGCTCGCCGAACGGGTCGCCGTAGTGCCAGATCGCGCCCGCGTCGGGGCCGGAATCGGGTGCGGGGACGGCGGGCACGTGTCAACTCTACGGAGCCGCTACGCTCACGGTCCATGGCAGCCGACGTCGATGCGGACGACACCGTCGTGACGATCATCACGGTGGGCGGCGGCCCGGCCGCCGCCGGCGCGCCGCTGTTGCACGCCGATGACTTGGCGGCGCTGCGCGGCGACGGGATCTTCGAGACGCTGCTGGTGCGTGACGGCGCCCCGTGTCTGCTCGATGCCCACCTACGGCGGCTGGCGCGCTCCGCGGAGTTGATGGACCTGCCGGCCCCGGATCTGGAGCAGTGGCGCCGGGCCGTGGACGACGCGGTGCAGCAGTGGGCCGGGGAGGGCGAGGGTGCGCTGCGGATGATCTACAGCAGGGGCCGAGAGAGCGGTTCGGCGCCTACCGCGTATGTGATGCTGACCCCGCTGCCGGACCGCATCGCGGCGGCTCGCCGGGACGGCGTGGCGGTGGTGACCCTGGACCGCGGCCTGTCCACGCAGGGGCTGGAGATGCCGTGGCTGCTTGCGGGCGCCAAGACGCTGTCGTATGCGGTGAACATGGCGGCGCTGCGGTATGCGGCCAAACAAGGTGCCGACGACGTGATCTTCGTCAGCTCCGACGGCTACGTCTTGGAAGGGCCGCGTTCCACGGTGGTACTGGTGGAGCCCGGTCGGCTCATCACCCCTCCGCTGTCGCACCCGATCCTGCGCGGCACCACTCAGGAGGCACTGTTCGAGGTGGCCCGCGCCGCGGGCTACGAATGCGACTACGCACCGCTTCGGTCAGCGGATCTGGGCGCGGCGCACGATCTGTGGCTGGTATCCAGCATCACCCTGTCGGCGCGGGTACACACCCTGGACGGACGCGCATTGACCCCGCGGCTGCCGGAGCAGGAATTCGCCGGACTGGTCGAGGCTGCGATCGGTCACTGATCGCCCTCGTCACCCTCGGGAATTGATTCTGCGGCTGGGGCGCGAAAGTGCGAGTAACCCCCGCCCTCAGCGCAGAGTCAACGCAGAAAGATCAGCCGATGAAGCGTGCCAGCCGCGCCGACAGGTGCGGTACCAGCTCGCCGTCGGCGTTCACCCGCTCCTCGACGTAGGCCAGGTCGCCGTCCTCGACGATCCCGTAAAGCCGCTTGGCCCCACCGATCAGCGCCCCCGACTTGCTGCGGGCCAGCGCATCGGTGACCAGTTCCCAGGCCGCCGGGCCGTGCGGGCGCCCATAGAACAACTCCACGTAGCCCGTCGAGTGCGCCAGCAGCAGTTCGATGGCCTGTGATTCTTCGGGATCGTCCGGATCGTTGACGAACCGCCAAAAGCCGGTCTCACGCAGTGCGGGCTCGCTGGACTGGTCGTCGTCGGACAGCTGCCACGAGCGTGCTTCCCAGTTCAGGTAGTCGCCGCCATCGTGGGACACCACGATCTGCTGACCGAACCGGTAGTCGCCGTGCGCACCGTGGCCAACACCCTCGCCGCGCCACACCCCGACCAACGGCAGCAGGGCCAGCAGCGCGTCATGCAGATTGGCGCCCTCGCGCAGGTTGGCGGTATCGGTGAACGGCAGGTCGTCAAAGGCCGGAATGTTGCGGGCCGCGGTCTGCTTGGCACGCTCAGCGGCCGCAGCTACCGCGCGGTCACCGGAACCCCGGTCTACCGGGCGCTCATCGCCCGCCTGCGGGCCGCCGTCGGAGACACTCACATCTCGTCGGTGATCAGCCGATACAGCGTGTACAGGGCGAACCAGGTGATCAGGCCCGTAGCCGCCACCAGCATCAACTCAAAGAACAACACCACGGGGGGAATTCTAGCGGCGTTCGCAAGGCCGGCGGAGCCGGGTGCAGCGGGACGCCGTCATCGGGCAGCGCGAGTCGTCAGGCGACTTTGATGTCGACCTCGTGGAGGCCCGCCCCGGAGGGTGACACCACGGCGTCGCCGTTGCCGGCCGCGGACAGGGCTCGTACCCGCCATGAGCCTGGAGCAGCGAAGAAGCGGAAGTCGCCGGTGGCCGAGGCGACCACCTCGGCGGTGAACTCATCCGAGGAGTCCAGTAGACGGACGAAGGCGCCCCCGACGGACGCACCCGAGCTGTCCACCACGCGGCCGGTGATCACAGTCTCTTTCTCCAGGTCGACGTTGGCCGGCAGGGCCAGTCCTTGTTTGGGTCCAGAGCACATATCAGCTTCCCAACTCGATCGGGGCACCCACCAGGGAGCCATATTCCATCCAACTACCGTCGTAGTTCTTCACATTGCGATGCCCGAGCAGCTCACGCAGCACGAACCAGGTGTGCGAGGAACGCTCACCGATCCGGCAGTAGGCGATGGTCTCCTGCTGGCCATCCAGACCGGCGTCGGCGTACAGCCTGGCCAGTTCCTCGTCGGACTTGAAAGTGCCGTCTTCGTTGGCAGCACGACTCCACGGGACGTTGATCGCGCTCGGTACGTGGCCGCGCTGCTGGCTCTGCTCCTGGGGCAGGTGTGCCGGTGCCAGGATCTTGCCGGAGAACTCCTCGGGCGAGCGCACGTCGACGAGGTTCTTGACGTTGATCGCCGCGACCACCTCGTCGCGGCGAGCTCGCAGGGACTCGTCCAGCGGCTTGGCGGTGTAGGACGTGGCAGGCCGACTGACTCGTTCGTTCGACAGCGGACGCCCGTCGAGCTCCCACTTCTTGCGGCCACCGTCGAGCAGTTTCACGGAGTCGTGACCGTAGAGCTTGAAGTACCAGTAGGCGAAGGCGGCGAACCAATTGTTGTTGCCGCCATAGAGGATCACGGTGTCGTCATTGGCGATGCCGCGTTCGGAGAGCAGTTTGGAAAACGCGGCGGCGTCGATGACGTCGCGCCGCACCGGGTCTTGGAGATCTTTGCGCCAGTCCAGCCGGACCGCGCCCGGGATGTGGTTGATGTCATAGACGCTGGTGTCTTCGTCCACTTCGACGAAAACGGTGTTGGGCGCCTCAAGATTGCTCTGGGCCCAGTCGGTGGAGACCAGGACGTCCGAGCGTGCCATGGTGTGGATCCTTCCAGTTGCTTCGGGGAAAAGGCTGTGGGCTATGCCGTGGTCGGCCGCAGGCGAACGACGAGCGGGTAGAGCTGGCAGCCCAGACAGATTCCGAAGGCAGCGTTGAGGAAAGCGGCGGCCAGCGCGAACGCGGTCGCAATCAGGCCGACGACGGGTGCCACCGCGAACCCGGCGACGCCGATCACGGCGAACACCAGCCCGACCAGCTGTGCGAAGCGCAGCGGCGGCACCGGCTCCCGCTCGGTGACCGGGCCCAGCCGCGGCGCCACGAGGCGCGCGAACAGCAACCCGTACGGGTGTCGGCGGGGGCCCAGCCCCGCGCCGAGCGCGAATACGACGGCCTGCGCGGCCAGCAGGGCGGCCGCGCCGAGCGGGCTGAATTCAGCGATGAGCAGGACGGCCACCAGTACGGCGGTGGTGATCCAGGCGGCGAAACGAGGTCCGCGGACGTCTACTCCGGTGGTGTCGGTGTTGGGCATGGATGCTCCTGGTTGTCGTGGCGAATGGCTGGGGGAGGCATGCCACGGCTTTCCGGGCGGCTCCTAGCGCGTCGCGAAAACGCGACTCAGCGACAACGACAACAACAGCAGCCCGCGGTGCGGCACAGGTCAACTGTGCGGCGCTTGGTGAGCACAAGCTCAAGGCGGGCGAACACGGAGTAAAGCCTACCCAATACCGGGGTGGTCAGGCCAATAGAGGTTCGAGTGCAGAACGCAGGTCGGCGTGCGTCGGGACACCGGAGACTCGGTAGCGCTGCCGCGCAGCGGTGTCGAAGATCACTGTGGTCGGCAGGGACAACACTGCGAACGTCCGGGCGGCTTCGGGATTGGCGTCGATGTCGATCTCGTGATGCGCGACGCCGCCCAGCTCGTCGCAGACCTTCTCGACCACCCGACGGACCCCGGCGCAGGGGCCACACCACGGCGCCGAGAAGTGCACCACGGCGGGGCGGCCGGGCTCCAGTCCGAGGAAGGCCGCAGCGGCGGCGTCGGCCTCGGTGGGGGACTCGTCGCTGATAGCGGGGCTGGGGAGTTCCCGAAGCACTCCGGCTCGCCGGTTGAGCCACGCTCCGATCCCACCGGCAACAATCAGAGCGGCAACGATCGCGACGATGCTCATCTCTGGCGAAACTCCGGCAGGGTCACGATCATTCCCTCGGCGATGCCCTCGATGATCACGTCGGAGCCGCGGGCGCCCTGGCTGGTGGGCGTCAACCCGAACGGCAGGCGCTGCTGCGGCAGGCTGCCGCGAAACGCGGTGAGCACCGCGGCGCGCTGTGCGTCGGGTACGTCCTGATCAGCGGTGTCGGGGCCGGTGAGGATTCCGGTGGGGGTGATCACCAAGGTGCTGTGGTCGGGCCCGCTGATCGACAGGTCCACCGAGACACTGACCCGCTTGCCGAACCCTTCGGGTGTTCCGGTCAGCACCAGCCCTTGGCTGCTCGATATTCCTGACTCCGTCGTGCCGCCGGTGTTGTCGTTGGTCTCCGACGGCGGCGCTTCCACCATCAGATCGCGGATGCCCAGGTACCGGCCCAAGTGCACTGACCCGATGATGATCCGACTCTCCAGCGTGGCCACCGGGATCGGTGCGCCGGCCTGAAATCGCCAGGTGGCCTCGGTCAGGTCGACCGAGTGCAGGGTGGCTTCCAACATGGCTTTGCCGATCATCGGCTGGTCTACGGCGGGGGCTTTGATCTCTACCTCGTCGTAGTGATCGCGGCGAGCCTGGGGCAGGAACGGGAAGCCCAGGATCGCCACAAATGGGTCCGCGCGCAGGTCCGCGGCGCGGCGTACCGCGCGCGACAATTGGTACTCCGCGTAGACGCTGGCCCCGAAGTCAATCCCGACGGTCATCACGATCAGGGCCGCCATCGCGGCCGACATACCGATAAGCACCCTGCGCACTGGATCATTCTGGCAGGTCGCACGCTATCGTTAGAGCACCTGGGACGCTGGAGGCCTCGTTGGAGCTATTGCTGTTGACCGCTGACTTGCACCCGGATGGAGTGCTGCCGTCGCTGTCGCTGCTGGCACACACTGTGCGGACAGCGCCACCGGAAGTCTCAGCGCTGCTTGAGGCCGGTTCGGCTGAGGTGGTGTTGGTGGACGCTCGTACCGACCTGGCTGCGGCCCGCGGTCTGTGCCGGTTGCTGAGCGCTACCGCGGGGTCGGTGCCGGTGGTCGCGGTCGTGACCGAGGGTGGACTGGTCGCGGTCAATGCCGAGTGGGGTATCGACGAGATCCTGCTTCCTGGCACGGGACCGGCCGAGACAGACGCGCGGTTGCGGCTGTTGACCGGGCGGCGCAGCGCACCGGCAGCCGAGCAGGCTTCGGGGCAGACCAAGCTGGGCGAGCTGGTGATCGACGAGGGCACGTACACAGCTCGACTACGGGGCCGGCCGTTGGACCTGACCTACAAGGAATTCGAGCTGCTGAAGTACCTCACCCAACATGTCGGCCGGGTCTTCACCCGCGCGCAGTTGTTGCAAGAGGTTTGGGGCTACGACTTCTTCGGCGGTACACGCACGGTCGACGTGCACGTCCGGCGGTTGCGTGCCAAGCTCGGCCCGGAATACGAGTCGTTGATCGGCACGGTCCGCAACGTCGGCTACAAGGCGGTCCGGCCGGTGCGGGGCCATGTCCCGGATGCGTCGGATGACGACGGGGACGATGGTGTGGTCGAGGACTTCGAAGGCGCCGACGGTGGGGCGTCCGAGCAACTGAACACTCAGTGACCGCACCGCAATGGCGTGCCGCACTCAGTACTGACCAGCAGCGGCAGATTCGTGAGCTGATCACCGTCGCCGGCGACCACGACGGTGTGGCGCCGGTGGGGGAGCAGGTGCTGCGGGAGCTCGCAACGTCGGGCACCGAACATCTGGTCGCCGACGATGGAGCGGCCGTACTGGGTTATCTGAACCTGACTGCAGGCACCGACGACGCCGCGCCGATGGCGGAGCTGGTGGTCGCGCCAGCGGCCCGGCGACGCGGGATCGCGACGGCGCTGGTCCATGCCGCACTGGCCCGAACCGATGGTGCCGTCCGGTTCTGGGCGCACGGCACGCAGCCCGCGGCCCGGTCCTTGGCAGCGGCGCTGGGCCTGGTCCCCGTGCGGGAACTCCTGCAGATGCGCCGGTCGCTGCGCGCGTTGCCAGACCGCATGAACGCGACGATCCCGGCGGGGGTGTCGATCCGTACCTACGCCGGGCCAGAGGATGACGCCGAGTTGCTGCGGGTCAACAATGCCGCGTTCTCCTGGCACCCGGAGCAGGGCGGCTGGACGGAGCGGGATCTGGCGCAGCGCCGAGCAGAGCCGTGGTTCGATCCGGCCGGCCTGTTCCTGGCGTTCGACGGACCCACCCTGGTGGGGTTTCACTGGACCAAGATCCACCGCGACAAGCCGGGAGCTGAGCAGGCCGGGGAGGTCTACGTTGTGGGCGTCGATCCGGCCGCGCAGGGCCGCGGCCTGGGGCGAGTGCTCACCGAGATCGGCCTGAGCTATCTGGCGGACAGGCTGGCGGGCGTCGAATCGCCGATCGTGCTGCTCTACGTGGAAGCCGACAACACCGCTGCGTTGCGCACCTACGAGGGGTTGGGTTTCGCCGTGCACAGTGTTGACACCGCGTACGCCGCGGCAGATCAGCTCTGAGACGCCTCGCCAATCAATTCACCGCGAGTTCATCTGCCATGTGGCTGCCATCCATGAGTGCCGCATACGTTCCCGGAGGGATTTGATCCGCGAGCGAGAAAGCGAGAACTGATGAAACGCACGACGGCGGGCCTTGCGCTGGTGGCGGCCGCGGTGACCGGTCTTGCGCTCAGCGGCTGCGGCAGCGATGACAACAACACGACTCCGTCGGGGAGCGGCAGCACCGCCGCCTCAGCGGACTCCGCGGGATGCGCCGGGAAGAACACGCTGACCGCCGAGGGCTCGACCGCTCAGCAGAACGCGATCGCGGTGTTCAACCAGGTATGGGGCAAGCAGTGCCCGGGCAAGAATCTGTCGTACAACCCGACCGGGTCGGGGGCGGGCCGCGAACAGTTCATCGCCGGCCACGTCGACTTCGCCGGATCGGACTCGCCGCTGAGCGAAGCGCAGGTCGCCGAGGCGGCCGACCGGTGTGGCCAGAACCCGGCGTGGCATCTGCCGCTGGTGTTCGGGCCGGTCGGCATCGCCTACCACCTCGAAGGGGTGGACGGTCTGGTGCTCAACGGCGACGTACTGGCCAGAATCTTCAGCGGCGCCATCACCAGCTGGGACGACCCCGCGATCGCAGCCCTCAACCCGGGGGTGGACTTGCCCGCGATCCCCGTCACCCCGATCTATCGATCGGACTCGTCGGGCACCACCGACAACTTCCAGAAGTACCTGAGTGCTGCAGCGCCGCATGCCTGGACCAAGGGCGAAGGCAGCGAATTCCAGGGCGGGGTGGGCGAAGGCGCGCAGAAGTCGGCCGGCGTCGTGCAAGCAGTGCAGAGCACCCCCGGTGCTATCGGCTACGTCGAGAAGGGCTTCGCCGACCAGGCCCATCTTCCATCGGCGATGATCGACTCGGGAGCGGGAGTAGTGGCCGCCACCGACGAAGCGGCCGGCGTAGCGATCCAGTCGGCCGGGTTCCTCCCCGGCGACAGCAACGACATGGTTCTCGACCTGAGGTCGCTTTACGGCACCCAGGAGCCCGCGGCCTACCCGCTAGTCTTGGTGACCTATGAGATCGTCTGCTCGAAGGGCTATGACCCCGACACTTCGGCGGCCGTGAAGTCCTTCCTGAGGACGGCCTCGACCAGTGGTCAGGACGAATTGTCCAGCGCCGGATACGTTCGGTTGCCGGACCAGCTGAAACGGCGCTTGAGTGCCGCCATCGACGCGATCCAGTAACCACCGTGCCGCACGCGATGAGGGGGTGTCCAGCATCGCCGACTTGTCTGCGCCGGTGTCCGCGCCGTCGGTGAACCCGACGGCGGTGCGGTCCACCGGAAGTCGCTTCCAAGACCGGATGTTCCGCCTGGTGGCGGAGAGCTCCGGCGTGTTGATCATCATCTTGATCTGCGCCGTCGGCGGCTTCCTGCTGTTACGGGCGATACCGGCGCTGCAGCGCAACCGGGAGAACTTCTTCACCTACGGCGGCAGCTGGATCACCACCAACACCTCCGCCATGCACTTCGGCATCGCAGAGATGTTGCAGGTGACGGTGTTCGTCTCGCTCTTCGCGCTGCTGCTGGCCATGCCGGTTGCGCTGGGGGTCGCGGTGTACCTCGCCGAGTACGCACCCCGGCGGCTGGTGGGACCCCTGGGCTACATGGTCGAACTATTGGCCGCCGTGCCGTCGATCATCTACGGGGCCTGGGGCCTGTACGTGCTGGCCCCGCAGTTGCGCAGCAGCGCGCTGTGGCTCAATGAGCATCTCGGCGGAATCTTCCTGTTCGCCGACGGCAATGCCTCGGTGGCCGGTGGCGGCACCATTTTCACCGGCGGAATCGTGCTGGGGGTGATGATCCTGCCGATCATCACCGCCGTCACCCGCGAGGTGCTGGCCCAGACCCCACGAGGCCAGGTTGAGGCCGCACTGGCGCTGGGCGCGACCCGCTGGGAGGTGATCAAGATGGTGGTATTGCCATTCGGTCGCTCCGGGTACATCAGCGCCGCGATGCTGGGCCTTGGCCGCGCGCTCGGTGAGACGGTCGCCTTGCTGATCATCCTGAGGTCCACCCAGAAGGCGTTCAACTGGTCGCTGTTCGACGGCGGGTCCACCTTCGCCACCAAGATCGCCGCCACCGCATCGGAGTTCAACGACCAGTACAAGGCGGGCGCATACATCGCCGCGGGATTGGTGCTGTTCGTACTGACGCTGATCGTCAACGCGCTGGCGCGTGCCGCGATCACCCAGAAGGTGCAGCCATGACCGCGCTGTTGGAGCGACCCGTCAAGCTGCGCACCTTCGCCGGCGTGGGTGTGCGCCGCAGGATGGCCAATTCACTTGCGACGATCCTGGTCACCTGCGCGATGGCGTTGGCTCTGGTGCCGCTGGTGTGGGTGATGTACTCGGTGTTCAAGTTCGGTTTCGGCACCGTCAGTTCCAGTTCCTGGTGGACCCACTCGCAGGCTGGGATGACGGCTTTTGCGGCCGGGGGCGGGGCGTACCACGCCATAGTCGGAACGCTGTTGCAGGGATTGTTGTGCGCCGCCATCTCGATTCCGATCGGAATCTTCGTCGCGGTCTATCTGGTCGAATACGGAACCGGCACCCGGCTGGGCAAGCTTGCCACCTTCGCCGTGGACATCCTGACCGGCGTGCCTTCCATCGTCGCAGCGCTGTTCGTCTACGCATTGTGGGTGGCGACCTTGGGATTTCACCGCTCGGGTTTCGCGGTATCACTGTCCCTGGTGCTGCTGATGGTGCCGGTGATCGTGCGGGCGACCGAAGAGATGCTCCGGATCATTCCGATGGACCTGCGCGAAGCCAGCTACGCGTTGGGGGCCCCGAAGTGGAAGACCATCACCAGCATCGTGATTCCCACCGCCTTGTCGGGCATCGTCACCGGAGTTCTGCTGGCGCTGGCCCGGGTGATGGGGGAGACCGCGCCGCTGCTCATCCTCGTCGGCTATTCGCAGGCGATGAATTTCGATATGTTCCACGGTTTCATGGGCTCACTGCCCGGGATGATGTATGACCAGACGTCCGCGGGAGCGGGTGCGGCCACGGTCCCCACGGATCGCCTCTGGGGTGCTGCCCTGACGCTTATCCTGTTGATCGCACTACTCAATGTCGCGGCCCGGTTCGGGGCGCGCATCTTCGCGCCCAAGAAGTTCTAGATCTTTCTCGATAACCAGCGCGTAGCGGTGGGCGAACAAGGAGAGCTGCACGGTGGCTAAAAGGTTGGATCTCGCCGACCTCAACATCTACTACGGGTCGTTTCATGCCGTGGCCGACGTGACGCTGTCGGTCCCGCCGCGCAGCGTCACCGCGTTCATCGGGCCGTCCGGATGCGGCAAGTCGACCGTATTGCGCACGCTCAACCGGATGCACGAGACCACCCCCGGGGCCCGAATCGAAGGGTCGGTGCTGCTCGACGGTGAGAACATTTACCGGCCCGGCATCGATCCGGTAGGGGTGCGCCAAGCAGTCGGCATGGTATTCCAGCGTCCGAATCCGTTCCCCACCATGTCGATTCGTGACAATGTGGTGGCGGGGCTCAAGCTGCAGGGGATCCGCAACCGCCGCGCACTCGATGAAACCGCGGAGTTCTCGCTGCGTGGGGCGAACTTGTGGAACGAGGTCAAGGACCGGTTGGACAAGCCCGGTGGCGGCTTGTCGGGTGGTCAGCAGCAGCGGCTGTGTATCGCCCGGGCCATTGCGGTGCAGCCCGACGTGCTGTTGATGGACGAACCCTGTTCGGCGCTTGACCCCATCTCGACGATGGCCATCGAAGAGTTGATCGCTCAGCTCAAACAGGATTACACGATCGTGATCGTCACTCACAACATGCAGCAGGCGGCGCGGGTCAGTGACCAGACCGCTTTCTTCAACCTGGTGGAGGCCGGCAAGCCCGGTCGATTGATCGAGATCGACGGTACCGAGAAGATCTTCTCCAACCCGAGTTACAAGGAAACCGAGGATTACATCTCCGGCCGCTTCGGTTAGCCGATTCGCCTGAGTCTGGCTGGGAAGCAGCACATTTCGAGATATAGCAGGCGCGCCTACGCGGGTGAGGTGCCCGGTATCCCAGTGCCTGGACTCCGGGCCGTTCCTTGCCTGCCGTCGGTGTGCGCCGCGGCGCTTGGCGGCCAGCGTCGCCGACATGGTCCGTGATCATTCAAATTGCGCTGCACAAGATCGTGGCTAGGCTGGGCGCTCTGATCGTTGCTCCACGAAGGTCTGCGCCGTCGAAGTTTCAGGCGGCGGCAGGTGATGTCGAGTGAAGAAAGGCTGCCAGTGGCCAAAAGGTTGGACCTGAGCAACGTCAACATCTACTACGGAGCGTTTCACGCGGTTGCCGAGGTGACGTTGTCGGTTCCACCGCGCAGCGTCACGGCGTTCATTGGGCCGTCGGGCTGTGGGAAGTCGACAGTGCTGCGCACGCTCAACCGGATGCACGAGGTCATCCCGGGTGCGCGGGTTGAAGGGTCGGTGCTGTTGGACGGCGAAGACATCTACCAGCCCGCCATTGACCCAGTCGGGGTGCGTAAGGCGATCGGGATGGTGTTCCAGCGTCCCAACCCTTTTCCCACCATGTCCATCCGCGACAACGTGGTCGCCGGGCTGACCCTGCAAGGGGTGCGCAACCGCAAATTGCTTGATGAGACGGTCGAGTTCTCGCTGCGTGGGGCGAACTTGTGGAACGAGGTCAAGGACCGGTTGGACAAGCCCGGTGGCGGCTTGTCGGGTGGTCAGCAGCAGCGGCTGTGTATCGCCCGGGCCATTGCGGTGCAGCCCGACGTGCTGTTGATGGACGAACCCTGTTCGGCGCTTGACCCCATCTCGACGATGGCCATCGAAGAGTTGATCGCTCAGCTCAAGCAGGATTACACGATCGTGATCGTCACTCACAACATGCAGCAGGCGGCACGGGTCAGTGACCAGACCGCCTTCTTCAACCTCGAGGCCGTCGGCAAGCCCGGTCGCCTGGTCGAGATCGACGGCACCGAGAAGATCTTCTCTAATCCAGGACTTAAGGAAACTGAGGACTACATCTCGGGTCGTTTTGGCTGACCTATTACCGGATTCGGCTACCGTGTTGGATCTCCGCTGACCGCCGAAGGAGCGTCGTTGAGGATCAACCGATTCGGTATCGCCTCGATTCTGCTGGGGGCAATCCTGACCATGGTCGTGGCCTGCGGCGGCGGCCAGTCGTCCACGGCATCGGGCTCCGGCTCGGCGGCCGTGCAATGCGGCGGGAAGCAGCGACTGACTGCAGGCGGCTCGACCGCTCAGGCGCACGCGATCGAGCAGTTCGTCTACGCCTATATCCGCGCCTGCCCCGAGTACACCCTGAACTATCGAGCCAATGGGTCCGGCAATGGCATCGCCGAATTTGCCAGTGGACAAACGGATTTGGCCGGATCCGACTCGCCTCTGGACGCGTCCAACGGTGAGCCTCAGCGGGTGGCGGCGCGGTGCGGCTCGACGCCCTGGCACCTTCCGACGGTGTTCGGTCCCATCGCCGTGACCTACAACATCAACGGGGTGAACGAGCTCGACCTCGACGGCCCCGCGTTGGCGAAGATTTTCAATGGCACCATCACCAGCTGGGATGATCCCGCGCTGAAGGCTCTCAACCCGAACACCGCCCTGCCTGCCGAACCGATTCACGTGGTGTTCCGCAGCGATGGCTCCGGGACCACGGACAATTTCCAGAAGTACCTCGACGTCGCTTCCGGCGGTTCCTGGGGCCGCGGCGTGGGCAAGACCTTCAACGGCGGTACCGGCATCGGCGCGACGGGCAACGACGGCACTTCGGCGCTGTTGCGCACCACCGAGGGGTCGATCACGTACAACGAGTGGTCGTTTGCCGTGGGGCGTGAGCTCAACATGGCCCAGATCGTCACGTCGGCGGGTCCACAACCGGTCACGATCTCCGTCGACTCGGTAGACAAGACAATCGCCGGAGCCAAGTTCAGCGGCGAAGGGAACGATCTGGTTGTCGACACTTCGTCGTTTTACAAGCCGACCGTGGCCGGGGCCTACCCGATCGTGCTCGTGACGTACGAAATCGTCTGCTCGCAGTACCCCGACCCGGCCACGGCGCAGGCGGTCAAAGCCTTTATGCAGGCCGCGATCGGCGACGGACAGCAAGATCTGGACCAGTACGGCTATATTCCGCTGCCGCCTGAATTCACTTCGAAATTGAAAACCGCGGTCGACGCCATTACCTGATCGCTCACGACCTGCGGCATTCCAATTTGACTGGTAACCTTTGGTTAATCTTCTGTTCATGCAACAGTTGATTGCATGATGCCAATCGTCACTGGGTGAACGGAGTGCCGTGAACAGTAGTGGTCCGGCTTCACAGGTGGGGTCCCAATTCGGTCCTTACCGATTGCTTCGGCTGCTGGGGCGAGGCGGGATGGGTGAGGTCTACGAAGCCGAAGACACCCGCAAACACCGATCGGTAGCACTCAAGCTGATCACTCCTGTGCTGTCGGGCAACCCGGCATTTCGGACCCGGATGCAGCGCGAGGCCGACGCGGCTGGCAGGCTCACGGACCCGCACGTGGTGCCGATCCACGACTACGGGGAGATCGACGGACAGATGTTCGTCGAGATGCGTCTCATCGAGGGCAACGACCTCGGCATGGAGCTGAAACGCTCCGGACCGCTGGCCCCGGCGCGAGCGGTGGCCGTGATCGAACAGGTTGCCGCCGCGTTGGACGCCGCGCACATCGGCGGAATCACCCATCGCGACATCAAGCCGGAGAACATCCTGCTCACCCGAGGCGACTTCGCCTACTTGGTCGATTTCGGGATCGCCCGCGCCGCGGCAGATCCCAGCCTGACTCAGACCGGGATGGCCCTGGGCACCTACAACTACATGGCGCCCGAGCGGTTCAGCGGGGGCGACGTCGACCACCGTGCCGACATCTATTCGCTGGCCTGCGTGCTGAGCGAATGCTTGAGTGGGCAGCGGCCGTACCGTACTGAGACCGTCGAGAGGCTGATCGCATCCCACCTGATGGAGCCGGCCCCGCGGCCTAGCCAGTTGCGGCCGGGGCTGGTGCCGGCCGGATTGGACCAGGTGATCGCTAGGGGGATGGCGAAGAATCCGCGGGATCGCTACGACAGTGCCGGAGACCTGGCACGCGCAGCACACGACGCGCTGAACACTTCAGATCAGCATCAGGCCGCGATGATTGTGCACCAGGGCGATGCGGCCACCCGAATGGCCAGCGCGGTCAGTGCCGCAACGGCCGGGGGCGGAGGCTATCCCGTCACCAGGCACCGCGAGCATTCCGGTGGCTACCAACAGCCGAGCTCCGACCAGCACGAGCAGACGCAGATGCGGCCCGCCGTCACCGGTTGGCGAGACCAAAAAGTCCAGGCGCCGCAAGCCGCTGCGCCCGCGTTTGCCGCCCAGTCCCCAAGCCGAGGTGAGCGTCGGTGGCTGGTGCCGGCCGCGGCGGCTGCGGCGCTGCTGATTGTCGTAGGTGTGGGCGGTTACGCGGTCACGCACCGCTCGGAGACCTCGCGGGGTGCCACGGCGTCGGCCTCGGCGGCCGGGCAGACTGTGCTCCCGTTGGACGGGCTCGGTTTTCGGCTCTCACCCGGGGGGTTGGCCCTGGACGGCAGCGGCAGCGTGTACGTCACCAACCAGAGCATGTACGGGCGGGTGGTGAAGCTTGAGCCGGGATCCAGCACCCCGGTGATGCTGCCGTTCACCGGGCTCTACGAACCGCAAGGTGTCGCGGTCGATCGGGCCGGCGCGGTCTATGTCACCGACTTCAACAATCGGGTGGTCAAGCTGGCGCCGGACTCTCAGGCCCAGACCGAGCTGCCGTTCACCGGCCTGAACTATCCGGAAGGCTTGGTGGTGGACAACGCGGGCAGCGTCTATGTCGCAGACCGCGGCAACAACCGGGTCGTCAAGCTGCCGGCCGGCACCGACGCCCAGGTGGTCCTCCCATTCGCCGGGCTGCACAATCCCGATGATGTGGCAGTCGACTCTGCCGGCAACGTCTACGTCACCGACACGGACAACGATCGGGTGGTGCGGCTCGCGGCCGGATCCAACACCCAGAGCGTGCTTCCGTTCACCGGCCTGGATGCCCCGTGGGGAGTCGCCGTCGACTCCGGCGGCGCCGTCTACGTTTCCAACCATGGCAATCACACCGTGGTGAAGCTGGCCGCGGGGGCCAATACCCAGACCATGGTGCCGTTCACCGGCCTGAACACCCCGCTGCAGCTCGCAGTCAGCTCAGACGGCGCCCTCTATGTCGCCGACCGGGGCAACAACCGAGTGGTGAAACTGAATGCCGACGCGTGACCGCCGGTGCTGATGCGGCGGTTCCAGCTTCGGTTCTCCTGCGTCGAGCCTCGCTGAACCGCCGGTGCTGATGCGGCGGTTCCAGCTTCGGTTCTCCTGCGTCGAGCCTCGCTGAACCGCCGGTGTTGATGCGGCGGTTCCAGCTTCGGTTCTCCTGCGTCGAACCTCGCTGAACCGCCGGTCAGCGAGACTGCACTGAGGTGAGCCGAGTTGCCACGGCAGCCACGATCGCGCTGAGCGCGACCAGGATGATCAACGTCAGCGCCGCACCCCATACTCGGGCGGCCCCGGCTGCCTGCGGGTTCCCCAACTCGGAATAGATCAGCAGTGGTAGCGAGGCCATGTTCTCGTGCAGGACGTCGTAATTGATCGACCGGCTGTAGCCGACCAACACCAGTACGGGCGCGGTCTCGCCGACGATCCGGGCGATGGACAGGAAGATCCCCGACAGAATGCCCGAGAGCGCGGTGGGAACGACGATGCGCAGGATCGTCTTCCACCGCGGCACCCCCAGTGCGTAACTGGCCTCCCGCAGCTCGTCGGGGACCAGGCGGAGCATCTCCTCGGTGGACCGCACAACGATCGGCAGCATCAGCAGGGCCAGCGCCAGCGATACCGCGAACGCGCTCTGCTCGAATCGCAGGGTGACGATCCACAGGCTGAAGACGAACAGCGATGCCACGATCGAGGGCACACCGGCAAGCACGTCGACCATGAAGGTGGTCAATCGCGCCCACCGGCCGCCGCCGTACTCGATCAGGTAGATCGCCGTCATCAGACCCAGAGGAACCGCCAGTATGGCGGCCATCCCGGCTTGCACCAGGGTGCCGTAGAGCGCGTGATAGACGCCGCCGGCGAACTCTTCGGGCAACACCCCGCGCAGCGAGTGCGTCCACCAGCTGAGATTGGCGATCGCGCGCCAGCCGCGGGCGATCACAACCCACAGCAGCCAGAGCAGTGGAACTGCGGCCAGGGCGAACGAGGAATAGAACGCCGCCGTGGCGATCTTGTCGGTCAGCCTGCGCCGCACGCTGAGGTGATGTGCTGACGATTGCTTGACTGGGTTGGTGAGCAGGGTGGCCGTCATCCGTTGACCTTGCCCCCGGCCACCGCGCGTGCGGCGGCATTGACGACGAACGTGAGTGTGAACAACGCGAACCCCGCAGCGATATAGGCCCCCGTCGGCAACGGGGCGCTGAACTCCGCGGCGGCCGAGGCGATTTTGGATGCGAACGTGTATCCGCCGTCGAACAGCGACCAATGCCCAGGTTGTGCAGCGGCCCGCAGGATGATCAGCATTGCGACGGTTTCGCCCAGCGCCCGCCCGAGGCCCAGCATTGCGGCGGCGATCACACCGCTGCGGCCGTAGGGCAGCACGGCGATTCGCACCACCTCCCACCGGGTGGCTCCGAGGGCCTGAGCGGCCTCGATGTGGGCGAACGGGGTCTGGCGGAACACCTCCCGGGAGACCGAGGTGATGATCGGCAGGATCATCACTGCCAGGACGATTCCCGCGGTGAAGATCGTCCCGCCGCCGGCCAGCGACACGTTGCCCTCGCGGAACAGGAACAGCCAGCCCAGGTGGTCGTTGAGGAATCGCATCGTCGGCACCAGCAACGGCGCCAGCACGAAGATCCCCCACAGCCCGAAGATGATGGACGGCACGGCCGCCAGCAGGTCGATCACCACCGCAAACGGCCGGGTCAGTCGTCGGGGCGCGTACTGGGTGAGAAAGACAGCGATGCCGACCGAGATCGGCACCGCCAGGGACAGTGCGAACACCGAGCTCAACAACGTGACCATCAGCAGGTCCCGGATCCCGAAGGCCAGGTCGTCTGGATCGCTGGTGCGGAACTGCGGGCTGGTGAAGAAGTTGGCGTTGTTGGCCAGCAGCGACGGGACAGCGCGCACCAGCAGGAAGATCGCTATCAGCGCTATCGCCACCACCACTGTCGAGCCGGCCGAGACCGCGGCGGCCCGGAACACCCGCTCGCCGCGAGGCGAGCGGGTGTTGACCAGAGGCGTCGGTGGATCCCCAGGGGTCACGAGATGGAGTCGACCGCAGACGCCAGGCGTGCCTTGAACGCTGCGGGGATCGGCACATAACCGTTGTCGGCCAGACCACTTTGGCCGGCGCCGATGGTGGACTTCAGGAACAACCGCACCGCGGTGCCGACCTCGGTGTCGGGGTACTTGGAGCACACCACTTCGTAGGTGGCGAGCACGATCGGATAGGAACCCGACTGCGTCGGCTGGTAGAACGACGCAGTGTCGAGGACCAGGTCATTGCCCTGTCCCTTGATGGTGGCCCCGGCGATGGTCTTGCCGACCGACTCGGTACTGATCGCGACCGGTTCGGGACTGGCGGAGGTGATGACCCGAGCGGTGGCCAGTTTCTTGGCCTGGGCAAAGGACCATTCGTTGTAGGTGATGGCACCCTCGGTTGCCGCGATGGCTCCGGCCGTGCCGTCGTTGCCCTTGGCGCCTTCGCCGACACCGCCGTTGAACGTCTTGCCGGCGCCCTTGCCCCAGGCCCCACCGGAGGCGGCGTCCAGGTATTTCTGGAAGTTGTCGGTGGTCCCGGACTCGTCACTGCGGAACACGACGTGAATTTCCTGGGCGGGCAGTGTGACCTCTGGGTTGAGCGTTTTGATGGCCGCGTCATCCCAGCTGGTGATGGTTCCGTTGAAGATCTTCGCGGTGGTCGGGCCGTCCAGGTTCAGCGTCTCGACGCCGGGGAGGTTGTAAGTGATTGCGATGGGTCCGAACACCACTGGCAGGTTCAATGCCGGGGACGCGCAGCGCTGCTGCGCCGCGGCGTAGTCGTCGGAGTCGAGCGGGACGTCAGAGCCGGCGAAGTCGGTCTGGCCACCCACGAACTCGCGGACACCGGCGCCCGATCCGTTGGCCGTGTAGTTGACGTTCTGGTCCGAACACTCATCGATGAACACTTTGACGAAGCGGGCCATTGCATTCTGCTGGGCGGTCGATCCGCTGGCCTTCAGTGTGTCGGCGCCCCCGCAATTCCCGCTGGCGGTCGTGGAGCCCGCGGTTGCCTTCTCGGCAGTGTCCGTGTTTTTGTCGCTGCCGCACCCTGATAAGGCCAGAGCGCCGGTCGCCATAATGCTCAGCATTGTCCCAAAGCCGTTCAGTTTCACATTGTCCTTTCCAAGACTCATCACCGGTGACGACCGCTCGTAGACATCGCCGGACCAACCCGGCCGATAAACTTTGGAACAATGGCAGCGATCCGGGTCATTGATATTTAATGCGACGAACGAAGGTTACGGTACGGTGAACGGCCGTGATCTAACGGTGGAATTCTGGTGGAATTCTGATGACCAAGATGTGGACTGGCTTAACGCCGATGATGGGTAGGCCGGCCTGGCCCGTATGCTTTGCGAAGTGGTCGAACCGTCCGTCGCGCAGTTGCGTACGCTCCTCGACGAGCTGACCGCCCGCGATGCGGCCTACTTCGGACGGCTGCTCAAGGATCTGCGCGGCGGAAAGCCGGAACAAGTACGTAAGTTGGCCGAGCGGATGGCCCAGGCGCAGGCGCTGGTGGCAGCCCGGCGCGCAGCGGTACCGACCATCAGCTATCCCGACCTGCCGGTCAGTGCGCGCCGCGACGAGATCGCTGCGGCAATCAGGGACCACCAGGTTGTGGTGGTCGCCGGCGAGACCGGCTCCGGCAAGACCACCCAGTTGCCCAAGATCTGCTTGGAACTCGGCCGCGGAATCCGCGGCACCATCGGTCATACCCAGCCGCGGCGACTAGCCGCCCGCACGGTTGCGGCACGTATCGCCGATGAACTGGCCAGCCCGCTCGGCGATGTCGTCGGCTACGCGGTCAGATTCACCGACCGGGTGTCCGACCGCACCCTGGTCAAACTGATGACCGACGGCATCCTGCTCGCCGAGTTGGAACGAGATCGCCGGCTGCTGCGCTATGACACCCTGATCATCGACGAGGCGCATGAGCGCAGTCTCAACATCGACTTCCTGCTGGGTTACCTGCGTGAGCTGTTGCCGCGCCGACCGGATCTGAAGGTGATCATCACCTCGGCCACCATCGAACCTCAGCGATTCGCAGCGCACTTCGGTAGTCGCACCGAAAACGGGAGTCACGGCGGCGCGCCGATCGTTGAGGTGTCCGGTCGCAGCTACCCAGTCGAGATCCGTTATCGCCCACTGGAGCTGCCGGCCAACTCCGACGCCGGTGATGACCCCGATGACCCTGATCACGAAATCATCCGCACTGAGACGCGCGACGAGATCGAAGCGATCGTTGACGCGGTCCAGGAGCTGGCTTCCGAGCCGCCCGGCGACATCCTGGTGTTCCTGTCTGGTGAGCGTGAGATCCGCGACACCGCAGAGGCTTTGGGCGGGCTGACCAATACCGAGATTCTTCCGCTGTACGCCCGGCTGTCGACCGCCGAGCAGCAGAAGGTCTTCAGCCCAGCGCGCGCGGGACGGCGCGTTGTGCTGGCCACCAACGTCGCCGAGACGTCGCTGACGGTTCCGGGCATTCGCTATGTCATCGACCCGGGCAATGCCCGCATCTCGCGCTACAGTCGCCGGCTGAAGGTGCAACGGCTGCCGATCGAACCGATTTCGCAGGCCTCCGCAGCCCAGCGCAGCGGCCGTTGCGGCCGCACCGCGCCAGGGATCTGTATCCGGCTCTACAGCGAGGCCGACTTCGGTGCCCGCCCGCGCTACACCGACCCGGAGGTGTTGCGCACCAACCTGGCTGCAGTGCTGCTGCGGATGGCCTCGCTGCGGCTGGGTGCGGTGGAGGATTTCGGTTTCCTGGACCCGCCGGATTCACGCAGCATTCGCGACGGAGTGCAGTTGCTGGTCGAACTCGGTGCGTTCACCCCACAGGGGGTGATCACCGATGTGGGGCGCCGGCTGGCCCGGTTGCCGGTGGATCCGCGCGTGGGCCGGATGATCCTGGCCGCCGAGGCGGAAGGCTGTGTGCGTGAGGTGCTGGTGCTCGCGGCCGCCCTAACCATCCCCGACCCCAGGGAGCGGCCGGCTGAGAGGGAAGAAGCGGCGCGGGCCAAGCATGCCCGGTTCGCCGACGAGGCGTCGGACTTCATCGGTTACCTCAATCTTTGGACGTACTTATCCGATCAACGTAAGGCTTTGACCGGCAGCGCATTCCGGCGGATGTGTCGGGAGGATTTTCTGCACTACCTGCGTATCAGGGAATGGCAGGACTTGGCGGGGCAGCTGCGCAGCATCGCCGGTGATATCGGCATCCGTGATTCGAGGGGGCCGGACGAACAGCGGGCTGACCCGTCGTCGATCCATGCCGCGTTGCTGGCCGGGCTGTTGTCGCATGTGGGGATGCGGCGCGACGACGGCCGCGAATTCGCCGGTGCCCGCAACTCGAAGTTCGTCCTGGCCCCTGGCTCTGTGCTGGCCAGACGGCCACCGCGCTGGACGATGGTGGCCGAATTGGTAGAGACGAGCCGGTTGTTCGGGCGTACCGCCGCGCGTATCGAACCGGAGGTCATCGAGCGGGTCGCCGTCGACTTGGTGCAACGCACCTACAGCGAACCGCACTGGGACGCCAAGCGTGGCGAGGTGATGGCCTTCGAAAAGGTGACGCTCTACGGGCTGCCGCTGGTGGCGCGCCGACGGGTCGGCTACGCCCGGGTAGAACCGGCGGTGGCCCGTGAGCTGTTCATCCGGCACGCCCTCGTGGAGAACGACTGGGGATCGGGGCACCGATTCCTGGCCGACAATGCGGCGTTGCGCAGCCAACTTCAGGAGCTCGAGGACCGGGTCCGGCGCCGCGATCTGATCGTGGACGACGACACCGTCCACGACCTCTATGACGCTCGCATTCCCGCCGAGGTGGTCTCGGCACGTCACTTCGACGGCTGGTGGAAGAAACAGCGGCAGGTCACGCCCGCGCTGCTGACCTTCACCCGCGACGAGCTGTTGCGGACCGAGGAGACGCCCGGCGCCGACCGCCCGGACAATTGGGCCACCGCCGACCTCGCGTTGCCACTGACCTACCGTTTCGAGCCGGGTGCTGCCGACGACGGGGTCACCGTCCACGTGCCGATCGACGTGCTGGCGCGCCTCGGGGGCGACGAATTCGCCTGGCAGGTGCCGGCCCTGCGCGAGGAACTGATCACGGCGCTGATCAGGTCACTGCCCAAAGAGCTGCGGCGCAATTTCGTGCCCGCGCCCGACACCGCCCGCGCGGTGCTCTCCGCCATCGGCCCATCGGAGGAACCGCTGCTGGAGGTGCTGGTGCATGAACTGCGGCGGCGCACCGGGGTGCTGGTGCCGGTAGAGGCCTTTGATCTGACCAAGCTGCCGGCGCACCTGCGGGTCACCTTCGCGGTGGAGGCCGCCGACGGCAGCGAGGTGGCCCGTGGCAAGGATCTCGCCGCTTTGCAGGATCGACTGGCAGGGTCGGCGCGCGCTGCGGTCGCCGATGCGGTCGGTACAGAGCTGGAACGCACCGGACTGCGCAGCTGGCCAGATGACCTCGACTCTTTGCCGGCCGTTGTGCAACGGATGGTGGCCGGGCGCACCGTTCGTGGCTTCCCCGCATTCGACGATGCCGGCGCCACCGCGCAGTTGCGGGTGTTCGCTACGGAGGCTCAGCAGCGATCCGCGCTGGGGCGCGGTATCCGCCGTCTGTTGCGGTGCGATATTGCTTCGCCCGTCAAAGCGGTTGAACGTCAGCTTGATTCGAAGACTCGACTCATGCTCAAGGCGAACCCGGACGGTTCGCTGACGGCGTTGATCGACGACTGCGCCGACGCCGCGATCGACGCGCTGACCCCGGCGCCGGTGTGGAGCCGCGCCGACTACGTCGCGCTCCGGACCCGGGTGGCCGCCACCCTGGTCCCCACAACGGCCGATGTGGTGGCCCGGGTCGCCCGGGTGCTGGCGGCAGCCCGCGACACTCAGGTGGCCTTGCCGACGCAGTCGACGCCCGCCCAGGCTGAGGCGATCGCCGATATCACCGACCAGCTCGACGGCCTACTGGCACCCGGATTCGTCGCCGCCACCGGACGTGCCCACTTGGTCGACCTGACCCGCTACCTCGTCGCCGTCCAACGCCGGTTGGAGCAGTTACCCAGGGCGCCGCAGGCCGACCGGGAACGGATGGGCCGGGTGCGGGCGGTCCAAGACGCCTACCGGGACCTTCTGGCGGCACTGCCGTCGGCGCGCCACAGCGACGAGGCAGTGCGCGACATCGCCCGTCAGATCCAAGAGTTGCGGGTGAGCCTATGGGCCCAGCAGCTCGGCACGCCGCGTCCGGTCAGCGAACAGCGGATCTACCGGGCCATAGACGCGCTACTCGCTTGAGGGCAGGGTGTGCTCGTCGGGGAACTTGCCGGTGGCCTGGAAGATCACCCGTCGGGCGACTTCGACTGCGTGGTCGGCGAAGCGCTCATAGAACCTGCCCAGCAAGGTGACGTCCACGGCAGCGGCAACCCCGTGCTGCCACTCCTTGTCCATCAGCACCGAGAACAGGTGACGGTGCAGGTCGTCCATCGCGTCGTCTTCTTCGCGGATCCGGGCGGCCTTCTCCGGGTCGCGTGACAACAGCACCTCTTGTGCACTGTTGCCCAACTCGACTGCCAGCCTGCCCATTTCGGCGAAGTACCCGTTGACCTCCTCGGGCAGCGCGTGCTGCGGATGGCGTCGGCGGGTGATCTTGGCGACGTGCAGCGCCAGTGCACCCATACGGTCGATGTCGGCGACCATCTGAATGGAGCTGACGATGGCGCGTAGGTCCCCGGCCACCGGGGCCTGCAACGCCAACAGCACAAACGCGCTCTCCTCGGCGCGAGTACTCATCGCGGCGATCTTCTCGTGATCAGTGATCACCTGCTCGGCCAGCATCAGGTCGGCCTGAAGCAGGGCCTGAGTGGCGCGTTCCATGGCTGCCCCGGCCAGGCCACACATCGTGCCGAGCTGTTCGGCAAGATCCGAGAGTTGCTCGTGGTACGCGGTTCGCATGCCTTCAAGACTAGCCGTGCATGGTGATCCGCGTAGGGTGGGCGCAACCGTGCGCTACTCGCAGGTGATGTCGGCGGCGTTGGTGACGGTCAGGTCGTCGGGCAGTGCGGTGGGCTCGGCGCTGACGCCGCGGTTGAGCTGCACGCTCACCTGCGAGCCGCTGGCCGCTGGCTTGGTCACGGTGCGGAAGTCCGAGCCCAGGACCACCCGGACGATGTTGCCCAGCCCGCTGACGCGTTCGATCGGCGCACCTGAGAGCGCCGAGGACACGGTGGCGGCGGCTTGCTCGTTGCCGGGGGAGAACAACACCTTGGTGGACTTGACGATGCCGGGGTAGTCGTCGGCGTTGTCGACGTTGAATCCCCACTGCTGCAGGCTTTCGGAGGTGGCGCCGGCCAGGCCGGTCTGCTCGGTGGCATTGGAGACCCGGACGGTGACGTCGGCGGGCGAGGTCGTGACGGCGTGCACTTGCTCGCTGGGCGGCTTGGCGGGAGCGGCCGGCAGGGCGGTGGACTGGGGGGGCAATTCAGCCGCCTCGGTGGTCGGAACCGAGGTGGCGTTGTGGTCGTTTTCGCCGGGTAGTGGGTCGTCGTTGATGATCGCGTCGAAGAGGGCGCGCACGTCGTCCATCCGGGGGACTTCATCGCCGTTCTCGTCGGTTTCGCTGGTGGGCACCGTGACGAAGGTGATGTGGCCGGCGGCGACCTTTTGCAGCGACTGGCCCAGATTCACCAGGTCCTTGGTCGTGACGTTGTCGACCGAACTGTCGCCGATGAACATGTTGACCACGTTGTTGAGTTTCGTCGGCGAGAAGAAGGTGTTGGTGGAGATCAGCGAGCGCAGCAGCGACGACAGGAACAGCTGCTGGCGCTTAATCCGTCCGTAGTCGCCGTTGTCCTCGGTGGTGACGTGCCGTGCACGTACGTAGTTCAGGGCGGTTCCGCCGTTGACCCGCTGGCGCCCGGAGTTCTCCAGGACGCTGCCCAGCACCAAGTCGTAGAGCGGGCTGGGCGTGCACACTTCCACGCCGCCCAGCGCGTCGACCATCTTGCCGAATCCGACGAAATCGACCGCCATGAACCGGTTGATCGCCAGCCCGGACAGCTTCTGAATCTCCTTGACCAGGCATTTCGGTCCGCCGAAGGCATATGTGGAGTTGAGCTTCGTCTCGGTGTAGACGACCTCATCGCTGTAGGTGCCGGTTTCCTCGTCGTAGATCGGGCCGTAGACGCCGGTCGAGGAGTTCCAGACGTCGCACTGGATGGGGGTGATCGCCAGGTCGCGCGGGAAGGACACCACCACCACGCGCTTACGGTTCGCGGGGATGTTGACCAGCATGATGGTGTCGGAGCGGGCGCCCTCGGCGTCGTCGGTGGTGCCCGCCCCGATGTCACTGTTGGCGCCGACGCGCGTGTCCGCGCCCACGATGAGGAAGTTTTCGTCACCGTACTGGCCGGCCGCGTCGAGGATGTCGTGCGAGTTGGGATCCAATGCACTGACGTGGTTGAGGCTGCGGTTCTTCGAGGTGCTCCACTGCCAGGCCGAGCCGGTCAACACCAGGGCAAGGATCGCCAGCATGGCCGCGGCCGCCCGGCCCGCGATTTTCGCCCGGTGGTGCGGGTGCGGGTGCGGGGCACCCGGGCCGGCCTTCCGGCGCGGGTCGATCCGAACCGGCGGTATCTCCGGCGAGACACCGGGCGGTTCAGTGAGGTTCGACGGAGGGGAGCCGTAGCTGGGGCCGGCGAAGGGGCCCGGCGGTTCAGTGAGGTTCGACGGAGGAAAGCCGTAGCTGGGGCCGGCGAACGGACCCGACGGTTCAGTGAGGTTCGACGGAGGGGAGCCGTAGCTGGGGCCGGCGAACGGACCCGACGGTTCAGTGGCGGGCGGCGCCCAGTTCGTGCCCGGTGACGTGGCGGGGATCAGCGATGTGCCGTGAATCCGGTCGAGGTCGGGCACCTCAGACGGGTAAGCCACCTCGGCGATATCGAAGTCCGGCGCCGGCGGTTCGGCAAAGTCGAGTGCCGGGACGTCGTGCGCGGCGGGTTTCAGTGCGGGGGCGGGCTCGATTGCCTCGGGAGTTTCGGAGTGCCGCGGGCCGGCTCGCCGTTGACTGCGTCCGCCTGACGGCGGAGCGTCGGCGTTGACGCGGGCGATCAGTTCGGCGACGCTCACCGAGCCGTTGCGGCGCCGCGACGCGTTGCGTCGGTGTGGCGTGGAGGAGTCCGGCGAGGAGTCCTGCCAGCGCTCCCACGGCGCGGATCCGGGCGGTGACATCGTCATAAGCTGATGATCGTCAGCGTCGTCGTGGCCCTCCGGCGCCCAGCGGCCAGGAGTGGCGTTTTCGCCGTCACTCATGTCCTCAGGGGCCTCCGAGTCTTCGGTACCGACGCGCGCCGATCGCACGCCGGCAAGGTACGGATGATCGGCATTGGTCTCCGCACCTGCGTCTATCCCCCGCAGAGACACTCCCTGCCCGGGGCAACAAGATACTTATTCTACTGAGAAGTCTCCAGACACGCGATGTCGACAAAGTCTCATTTCAGCCACCCGAGTGCATAATGTCTGCCCCGGTAGGTACCGCGCAGTCATCGGGGTCCGCCAACCAGCCCTCGGGCAAGGTGACCTTGGCCGGCGATCCCTGGCGTCCGCGCGGACCGGTGGCGGCGGCGGGGAAGGGAATCGATCCGTCCAGCTGCTTGAGTAGTTCGTCGAGTTCGGCCAGCGTGGTGACCATGGCCAATGTGCGGCGCAGATCGGCGCCGGCGGGGAATCCGTGCAGGTACCAGGCGACATGTTTGCGAATCTCGCGCATACCCTTGTCCTCGCCGAAGTGTTGGGCGAGCAGTTCACCATGGCGGCGGATGACGTCGGCGACCTCACCCAGGCTGGGTGGGGTGGGGGAGGGCCGGCCCGCGAAAGCCGCCGAGAGCTCACCGAACAGCCACGGGCGCCCCAGACAGCCGCGGCCGATCACCACGCCGTCGCAACCGGTGGCTGCCATCATCGCCAGGGCATCGCCGGCCTCGAAGATGTCTCCGTTGCCGAGAACCGGAATCGAGCGGACGTGCGCTTTGAGCGCCGCGATCTGCTCCCAGTCGGCGGTGCCGGAGTAGCGCTGAGCCGCGGTCCGCGCGTGCAGCGCCACCGCCGCCGCCCCTTCGGCCTCGGCGATGCGCCCGGCGTCCAGATGGGTGTGGGTGGCGTCGTCGATGCCGATCCGGAATTTCACGGTCACGGGAATGTCGGTGCCGGCCGTGCCGCGCACCGCTGCGGCGACGATGTTGCCGAAGAGCCGGCGCTTGTAGGGCAGTGCCGACCCGCCGCCGAGACGGGTCACCTTGGGCACCGGGCAGCCGAAATTCATGTCGATGTGGTCAGCGAGGCCCTCGTCGGCGATCATCTTCGCCGCAGCGTAGGTGGTGTCGGGATCGACCGTATACAGCTGTAGCGAACGCGGTGACTCCTGCGGCGCGAACGTCGTCATGTGCAGGGTGGCGGGGTGCCGTTCGACGAGTGCGCGTGCCGTCACCATCTCGCAGACATAGAGCCCGCTGACCGTTCCGGCCCGGGATTGTTCAAGTTCGCGGCAGAGCGTGCGGAACGCGACGTTGGTAACGCCGGCCATCGGGGCCAGCACCACGGGGCTGGCAAGTTCGATCGACCCGATCTTCAACGGCGACTGCGAGCTCGGCGAAGCCGGGCGCGGCAGGTCGCCGTCACCACCCAGCGGCGACTGCGAGCTCGGCGAAGCCGGGCGCGGCAGGTCGCCGTCACCACCCAGCGTCGGCTGCTCGTCAGTTACGACGCTGATGGCTCCAACACCTTCTTGGCGGCGCGCTTCTCGGCCATCTTGGCCTCTCGCTCGAGCCGGCGTTGCTTGGCCAGCTCGAACTTCTCGCACGTCTCGTCCAGCTCGGCGACGATCTTGGCGATACCCTCCTGGTAGCGGGCCGCTTCGCCGCTGAAACTCCGCTCGAGGATGCCCCACTTCTTCAGCACCGGCATCACCACGTCGTCGCGGTGGATCATCGGGTCGTAGACCCCGCCGACCGCGATGATCACGGCCTTGCGGCGAAACTCCGGCACGACGAAGCCGGGCATCTGGAAGTTGGCCAGCACCGTGTGCAGCGAGCGCATCGCCTGTTCCGGCGCGATGTCGAAACCGACGGCGCTGACATCGCGGTAGAAGATCATGTGCAGGTTCTCGTCGTGCGAGATCCGCGCCAGCAGCTGGTCGGCGATGGGGTCGTTGCAGGCCTGGCCGGTGTTGCGGTGTGAGATCCGCGTTGCCAGCTCCTGGAAGCTGACATAGATGACCGAGTCGAACAGGCTCTTGGCGAACAGGTCGTCTTGGACCTGTTGGTTCTGGCCCGGGCTGAAGCCGCGGTTGACGGTCTCCATCCGCAACGTCTCCAGCTCGATGGGGTCGCAGTTGCGCGTGACCACCAGGTAGTCGCGCAGCGCGATACCGTGACGGTTCTCCTCGGCCGTCCAGCGGTTGACCCAGGTGCCCCAGGGCGCGTCCATCGTGAAATTCATCGCGATCTCGCGGTGGTAGGAAGGCAGGTTGTCCTCGGTCAGCAGGTTCTGCACCATGGCCGTCCTGGCGACCTCGGACAGCTTGGACTGCTCGGGGTGCCAGTCCTGGCCGCCCAGCGCGTAGTAGTTCTTGCCTTCTGACCAGGGGATGTAGTCGTGCGGATTCCAGTCCTTGGCCATGGAGAAGTGTCGATCGATGAGTTTCTCCACGACGGGCTGGAGTTCGTGCAGCAACTCCAGATCAGTCCATTCCCGTGCCATGCCAGCTCCCCAGGTATCTGTGTCGACTAGTTGCAGGCAATATATCTGTGTCTGTCGGTAGCATCAAGTTTTCGGCGTGCGTGTTTGGGCGGTGCTTGGGTGTCCCTGGCGCTATGGTCCGGCTCGTGCACTGAGCAGCATGTCGACGCAGAAGTCGATGAACGTCTCGCGGCTGGCCTGGAGCTGGCCGTTCAGGTGGGCGGTGAACAGGGCGGTCAGGGCGCCGATCAGTCCGGTAGCCACCATCTGCTGGACCGCCGGATCGCCTATCCGGGTCAGGGTGCGCTGCAACATCACGATGAAGTCGGGGATCCATCTGGCGCCCGCGCGATACAGGATCGGCTCACTCTCGGGGGCGAGCAGCAACACCCGGCCGCGCGCTGGATCGTCGACCATCATGGACACGAACCGCTCGACGGCTTCTCGGGGCCCACTGGCCGACAACAGAGTCGTCAACGCCCGCGTGCACACATCGTCGTATACCGCGCGCACGAATTCGTCCCGGTCGGCGAAGCTCTCGTAGAAGTAGCGTTCGGTCAGCCCGGCCGCGCCGCACACCGACCGGACGGTCAGCGTGGGTCCGCGTTTGTCGCCGAGGAGCTGCACGCCGACGGTGAGGAACTCCTCCCGGCGCAGAGCCTGACGTTCTGCGAGCGGGACCCCCGACCAGCGAGACGGGCGTTGAGGGTGCGGCACGTCATGTTCTCCTCGGACGCAATTCTGACGACGCATATAGTCGGCTTCCCAACGCGAAGTGAATCTCCATCATGACGCAGCGGGTCTCCGGCCTGCGGACACCCCTTGAATCAAGGGGCGGTGGGTCGCGCGTGCCGGGGCTGGCTCGGTCCCAGGCCGCGGGGCGTTATGGCGTGGGCGGCTTCGTGGGCTCTGTGTGACGCACGCTACGGTCAAAAACGTGCTGACCTCGTTGATAGGCGGACCCTCCGGGACCTCCGAGGTGGCTTTCCCGGTCGAAGGAGTGTTGTGATGCGCCAGTACACCCAGTTCTATATCGACGGCAGATGGGTGGAACCGGTCGAGTTGAAGACTCTCGACGTAGAGAATCCCGCCACCGAAGAGGTCTGCGGGCAGATCGCACTGGGGTCGGCCGCCGACGTCGATCAAGCGGTTGCCGCCGCCCAGCGGGCGTTCGCCGGATGGTCGCAGAGTGGCCGCGGCGAACGCCTGGATCTGCTGCGGGCGATCCAGGCCGAGTATCAGCGTCGCAGGAGCGACCTGGCCGATGCGGTGAACGAGGAGATGGGTGCGCCGCCGGCCCTGGCCGCCGGACTGCAGGTCGACCTCGGTGCCGGTCACCTCGCCACGGCGATCGAGGCGCTGAAGAACTTCGCATTCACCGAGCGGCGTGGCGAAACCATGGTGGAGCGTGAACCCATCGGGGTCTGCGGTCTGATCACCCCGTGGAATTGGCCGCTGAACCAGATTGCGGTCAAGGTCTATCCGGCCTTGGCGACGGGCTGCACCATGGTGCTCAAACCCTCTGAGATCGCGCCGTTCTCGGCGTATGTCTTCACCGAGATCATGGCTGCCGCTGGGGTTCCGGCCGGCGTCTACAACATGATCAACGGCGACGGTCCGGGGGTGGGGGAGGCGCTGTCGCGGCACCCGGATGTCGACATGGTGTCGTTCACCGGCTCCACGCGGGCCGGAATCGCGGTAGCCGAGAACGCCGCTCCGACGGTGAAGCGCGTCACCCAGGAGCTGGGCGGCAAGAGCCCCAACGTCGTGCTCGACGATGAGACATTCGTCGACAGCGTCACCGCCGGGGTGCGGTCGATGATGCTCAACTCCGGGCAGAGCTGCAATGCGCCGTCACGGATGCTGGTGCCCAACTCGCGGATGGACGAAGCCATCGTGATTGCGCGAGCGGCCGCTGAACAGGTGCATGTCGGCGATCCCGCCGAGGCGACGGCGATCGGTCCGGTCGCCTCCAAGGCGCAATTCACCAAGGTCCAGGCGCTGATCGATGCCGGCATCGCCGAGGGTGCGACCGTCGCCGCCGGAGGCCCCGGCCGGCCGGCCGGGCTGGACACCGGCTATTTCGTGCGTCCGACGGTCTTCGCGCGCGTAACCAACGAGATGACCATCGCGCGCGAGGAGATCTTCGGCCCGGTGTTGTGCATCCTGGGCTATGACGACCTTGACCAGGCTGTTGAGATCGCCAATGACACCGAATACGGTCTGGCCGGTTACGTCTCGGGTTCCGACGTCACTGCCGCTCGTGCGGTGGCCCGCCGGATCCGGGCCGGCTGGGTGGCGATCAACCACGCCTTCGACATCAACGCACCGTTTGGCGGCTACAAGCGCAGCGGCAATGGCCGGGAGTGGAGCGACGCGGGATTCCACGAATACCTGGAGATCAAGAGCACTCTGGGCTACGGGGCTGATGTCGGCGGCTAGGCGACCCCACCGGCCGATCGCCACCAGCGAACCCAAGGAGAGCTCGTGAGCGTGACGCTCAGCGCTGAACAACGACAACTCGGCGAATCGCTGCGACAGTTCGCTGCCCGGCATGCGCCGATGGCCGACACCCGTAACGCCTTCGACGCGCTCGCGGAAGGGCACCTACCGGCCTGGTGGGCAGAACTGGTGGCTAACGGCTTTCATGCCGTACACCTTCCTGAATCCGATGGTGGGCACGGCGGTGGCCTGCTCGATGTGGCTGCCATTTTGGAGGCCGCTGGCACGGTATCTCTGCCGGGGCCGCTGCTGTCGACGGTGACCGCGGGCGCGGTCGGGCTCCTGGCAGACGCCTCGCCCGCTCGGGCGGGGTATCTAGGCGCCCTCGCCGCCGGTGCGCCCGCGGCTGTCGTGCTCGCCGGCCAGTCGAGTTTCACCGCGCGGCGGGTCGATGATCATTGGTCGATAAGTGGTGTCTCCGAGGTGATCTCGGGCGCCCGTTCGGCAACTCTTGCGCTGATCTGTGCCGGTTGTGATGACGGCACCGAACTCTGGGCAGTGGTTGACACCTCCCGGGTGACGATCCAGCCGGTGGCCGGTACCGACCTACTCACCGACTTGGCCACCCTCACATTGGACGACTACCCGGCCGGTTCTGGTGCTGTCCTGGCCGGGATCGACATCGAACGCGCGGACTACCTCGCCGTGGGTCTCGCCGCGGCGGTGTGCGCAGGGATCGCCACCTGGTGCGTCGAGGCCGCCACCGCGCATCTGCGCACCCGGGAACAGTTTGGCGTGCCGATCGGCACCTTCCAGGCGCTGCAGCATCAGGCGGCCATGTTGTTGGTCAACGCAGAATTGGCCTGCGCGGCGGCCTGGGACGCGCTTCGCGCCGTCACCGACACCGTGGAACAGCATCGGATGGCCGCCGCCACAGCGGCTTTGGTGGCGATAACACCCTGCCCGGACACTGTTTTCGACACCCTGACGATGTTCGGTGCCATTGGGTTCACCTGGGAGCACGATCTGCATCTGTACTGGCGCCGCGCCACCAGCATTGCCGCATCTATCGGACCCGCCACCGACTGGGCTCGTCGACTGGGCGAGCTGGCGGCCGCCGGGCAACGGGACTTCACCGTTGATCTCGGCGGCGCCGAAGCCGAGTTCCGGGCGGACGTTGTGGCCACCCTCGACGCCGCCGCAGCACTGTCGAACGACGGCCCGGGGCGACAAGGTGATGACGCGCACTTCCAGACGGGTCCTCAACGGACGCTGATCGCCGAAGCCGGGTTGATCGCGCCGCAGTGGCCGGTGCCGTGGGGGCTCAATGCCTCGCCGCTGCAACAGTTGATCATCATCGAGGAGTTTGCGAACCGGCCGGACCTGGTCCGGCCCTCGTTGGGCATCGCCGAGTGGATCCTGCCGTCACTGGTGCAGGCTGCTCCGGATGCGCTGCAGCAGCGGCTGATTCCCCCGACGCAGCGCGGCGAACTGGCCTGGTGTCAGCTGTTCTCCGAGCCCGGTGCCGGGTCGGATCTGGCCTCGTTGACCACCCGGGCGGTCAAGGTCGACGGCGGGTGGCGCATCAACGGCCACAAGATCTGGACCTCGTGCGCCCAACGCGCGGATTACGGTGCCTTGCTTGCCCGTACCGATCCCACTGCGGCCAAGCACCGTGGCATCGGCTACTTCATCGTGGACATGCGTTCTGACGGGATCGAAGTTCAGCCGATCGTTCAGGCCACCGGGTCCGCCGAATTCAACGAAGTGTTTCTCACCAATGTCTTTGTCCCCGATGAGATGCTGCTGGGCGAGCCCACCGAGGGGTGGCAGCTGGCGATCGCAACGATGGCGCAAGAACGTACTGCTATCAGCGCATACGTCGAGAACGACAGGGCGGTGGCGCTGCGCGCCCTGGCTGCGGCGCCGGGCTCCGGGCGCGGGGACGCGATGCGCGCGCTGGGTGAGCTGGATGCCTATGCCAACGCGATCAGGGCTCTCGGGGTGCGAGAGACCATCCGACTGCTGGACGGCCAGGGGTTCGGCGCGTCGTCGAGCATCGCCAAGGTGGCGATGAACGTCCTGCTGCGGCGCACGTTCCAGGCGACGTTGGCCACAGTTGGTCGGCTGGCCATGGTCGCCAACTCGGAACCGGCCGTAGTCGAGCCCTACCTGCTTTCGCCGGCTGAGCTGATTGGCGGCGGTACCAAAGAGATTCAGCTGAACATTATCGCGCAGATGATTCTCGGCCTACCACGCAAATAAGCCGGGGCGGGACTTATCCCTGTTCGGCCTGTTCGCGTGCCCAGCGGTAGTCGGCCTTGCCTGCTGGGCTTCGCACGATCGTCGATCGGAACACGATCGCCTTGGGCAACTTGTATCTGGCCAGTGATCCGCCGGCGTGGGCGATCAGTTCGGCGTCGGTGGCAGATGCGCCCTCGGCCAATGCGACAACCGCCACGACCTCCTGCCCCCAACGGTCACTGGCCCGGCCCGCGACCACCACATCGACGACGGCCGGATGTGAGGCGATCGCCGTCTCCACCTCCTCGGCGAAGATCTTCTCCCCGCCCGAGTTGATCGTCACCGAATCCCGGCCGAGCAGCTCGATGGACCCGCTGTCCAGGTGCCGGGCCCGGTCGCCCGGAACGGCGTAGCGCACCCCGGCGATCACCGGGAACGTGGCGGCGGTCTTGACGGCATCGCCCTTGTAGCCCAACGGGACATAGCCGCGCTGGCCGAGCCAACCCAGTCCCTCGTGGCCGGGCTCGAGTACGGCGCCGAGATCTTCGGCCACCACGCAGGTGTCCGGTCCGCCGGCGAAGGTTCCCGTCGACACCGCACCCGAAGTCGACATGTGACGCATCTGTGCGCCGGTCTCCGACGACCCGACCCCGTCGATCACCATGGCACCGGGCAGCGTCTCGACGATCTGCTGTTTCACATAGGGCGTCAGCAGGGCCCCACCGTTGGCGACCACCATCAGCGACGACACATCTGCGTTGCCTTTGCGGATGGCGTCGAGCAGCGGGCGGGCCATCGCATCGCCTACCACGGTGACCGAGAGCACCTTCTCGCGTTCGATGGTCCGTACGACGTCGTCGGCGTCGAAATGATCGACAACTGAAGGGAAGACCAAGGTCTGGCCGGTGTTGATCGCGGTCATCACCGCCCACTGCGCGGCGCCGTGGATCAGTGGAGGCAGGATCATGAGCTTGACGCCCGGGTTCTGCCTGACCGGACCCACGATGTCATCGAGGGAGCTGACCTCTTCGGCCGTGATGAGGTTGCGGCCGCCGAACGATCCCATGAAGATGTCGTGCTGACGCCACAGCACTCCCTTGGGCATGCCGGTGGTGCCCCCGGTGTAGAGCACGTAGAGGTCGTCGGCGCAGGGCTGTACCGGCGGGGGCTGCGGAGAGCTGTCCGCGAGCGCCGTCTCGTAGTCGACCGCGCCCTCCAGCAGGGCGTTGCCGGAGTCGTCGGCGATCTGAATCAGCACTTTCAACGCGGGAAGGTCGGGGAGCACCTCAGCCAGCGTGGGGGCGAACGCGGCGTGATACACCAGCGCGGTCGCGCCGGAATCAGCCAGCAGGTAAGCCAATTCGTTGCGGACGTAGCGGTAGTTGACGTTGAACGGGGCCACTCGTGCCCGGAAGCTGCCCAGCAGAGTCTCGACGAACTCGTGGCCGTTGTAGGCGTAGATGCCGAGCAGGTCTTGGCCGCTCTGATGCGGCTCAAGCTCCGACCGCAGAGTGTGACAGCCCAGGCCGCGCGAATGCAGGTAGGAAGCCAGCCGGTTGGAACGTTCGACGATCTCGGCATAGGTGTAGCGCCGATCTCCCTGGACGATCATGTCGCGTTCGGGGATCTCTGCGGCTACCGCGTCGGTGACTTCGGGCACGGTGAACTGGGTCAGGGGAGCCACGTGCGCATCAACTCCTGTGTCGTGGGTGAACGTCGCTGTTGCCTTGATGATGGCAGGGCCCTGCGTGGTGGTGCGTGCGGTGTCAGTCCAGACCGCCGCGAATGGCGTCAAATGCCTCGCCCAGGACGCGCGGCAGCGCCAGTGACTCGTCGCCCAGCCAGCGCTCGTAGGCGCTCAGAGCCACCCCCAGCATCATCCATGCGACCGTCCGCGGACGAAGGTCGTCGGGTTCCGCACCCTCTCGGTGTGCCACGAACTCGGCAATGACGTTGCGCCAGCCTGCGTACATCGTCATCGAGTACGCCTGCAGCTCATCGGTCTGCAGGATCACCCGCATTCGCCGGCGGTGCCGCGCGGTCTCGCCTTCGTTGAAGGTGTTGAACGCCAAAAGTGCGCTGCGTAGCGCCTCTGCCAGTGGCGCCGCAGGTTCAACCCCCTCGAGCAGGGCGCGCAGCTGGTTCAGGTGAGCGTCGAAATCTCCCCAGGGGATCGCGTTCTTGGACGCGTAGTACCGAAACACCGTGCGACGGCCGATGCCGGCGGCGTGGGCCACGTCGTCCACGCTGACGTCTCCGAATCCACGGGTTGCGAAAAGGTCGATCGCCACCTCGGTGATGTGCGCGGGCGTGGTGGAGCGGCGTCGCCCGACACGGGACTGTGGGTCTGCCGAACCGCCCATCGGTGAACCCCACTTTCTTTACGGCACCCGATGCCATATTCTGTTCCGAGATTGTGACCGACACGACAGTCGGTTGTCGAACCCCACTGTGAGAGAGGCCTGCGTCATGGACCAGAACCAGCAGAACGACACCGCCGAGATCGTCACCGAGACCCTGGTCGAAGAGGTGTCCATCGACGGCATGTGCGGCGTCTACTGACCGTGCCGGAGGTCGCCGTGGCGTCGGAGGTGCACGCGTTCGACCCCGACCGCGGCTGGGAGCTTCACCCGCAGGTGGCGCTTCGTCCCGAGCCGTTTGGTGCGCTGCTGTACCACTTCGGTACCCGAAAATTGTCGTTCCTGAAGAACCGCACCATCGTCGAGGTGGTGCGGTCCTTGGCCGAGCACAGCGATGTGCGATCCGCGTGCCGTGCGGCCGGCGTGGACGACGCCGATCAGGGTCCTTACCTGCATGCGCTGGGCGTGCTGGCGGATTCGAAGATGCTGATGCCTAGGGAGGGCCAATGACAGCGATAGCACCGGTGCCCCGGCTGATCGAACAATTCGAGCACGGGCTTGACGCTCCGATCTGCCTGACGTGGGAACTGACCTACGCGTGCAACCTGGCGTGTGTGCACTGCCTGTCGTCGTCGGGCAAACGTGATCCCCGCGAGCTGTCCACGCAGGCGTGCAAGGACATCATCGACGAGCTGGAACGCATGCAGGTGTTCTACGTCAATATCGGCGGCGGGGAACCCACTGTGCGCGCTGACTTCTGGGAGCTGGTGGATTACGCCACCGAGCATCACGTCGGCGTCAAGTTCTCCACCAACGGTCTGCGGATCACTCCCGAGGTGGCGGCCAAACTGGCGGCCAGTGACTACGTCGACGTCCAGATCTCGCTGGATGGTGCCACCGCAGAGGTCAACGACCCGATCCGCGGGCCTGGCTCGTTCGACATGGCGATCCGGGCGCTGGAGAACCTGGCCGCGGCCGGATTCTCCGACGCCAAGATCTCGGTCGTCGCAACCCGTCACAACATTGACCAGCTCGACGACTTCGCTACGCTGGCCAGCCGCTACGGAGCCACGCTGCGCATCACCCGGCTGCGCCCGTCGGGGCGAGGCGCCGACGTATGGGACGACTTGCATCCGACCGCTGACCAGCAGGTTCAACTCTACGATTGGCTGGTCGCCAATGGGGAACGGGTGCTCACCGGTGACTCATTCTTCCACCTGTCCGGGCTGGGCGCCCCCGGAGCGCTGGCCGGGCTGAACATGTGCGGCGCCGGGCGGGTGGTGTGCCTCATCGATCCCGTAGGCGATGTCTACGCCTGCCCGTTCGCCATCCATGACCGATTCCTCGCTGGAAACGTGCTGTCCGACGGCGGTTTTGACAACGTGTGGAAGCATGCCCCGCTGTTCCGAGAGCTGCGGGAGCCGCAGTCCGCGGGGGCGTGCGGCAGCTGCGACCACTACGACAGCTGCCGGGGCGGTTGTATGGCCGCGAAGTTCTTCACCGGCCTGCCCCTGGACGGGCCGGATCCAGAATGCGTGCAGGGCTATGGCGCTCCCGCGCTTGCCGTCGATCGCACCAAACCTCGTCCGGCCGCTGACCATTCGCGCGGCAAGCCGATCACCACGGTGGTGCCCTTGACGCTGTCCATGCGTCCGCCGGCCCGCCTCTGCAATGAAAGTCCAATCTGATCATGGCTCGTGATGTCTGGTTCGAAACTGTTGCTATTGCCCAAGAACGGGCCAAGAAGCGGCTCCCGAAGTCTGCTTACTCCTCGCTGATCTCCGCCAGCGAGAAAGGGCTGACGGTCAGTGACAACGTTGCCGCGTTCAGCGAGCTCGGCTTCGCGCCGCATGTGGTGGGCGCCCCAGCCAACCGGGAAATGTCGACTACGGTTATGGGGCAAGAGATCTCGATGCCGGTGATGATCTCGCCGACCGGAGTTCAGGCGGTCGATCCGGACGGCGAGGTGGCAGTCGCCAGGGCGGCGGCGGCGCGGGGTACCGCGATGGGACTTTCGTCTTTCGCGAGCAAGCCGATGGAAGAAGTCATCGCGGCGAACCCTAAGACCTTCTTCCAGATCTACTGGCTGGGGGGTCGCGACGCCATTGCCGAGCGAGTGGAGCGAGCCCGTGCTGCCGGGGCGGTGGGCATGATCGCCACCACCGATTGGAGCTTCTCGCACGGGCGGGACTGGGGCAGTCCCACCATCCCGGAGAAGATGGACCTGAAGACCATGGTCAAGATGATGCCGGAGGCTCTCACCAGGCCTGGATGGTTCCTGCGCTGGGCCAAGACCCTGCGACCGCCGACCCTGCGGGTGCCCAATCAGGCCGGCCGCGGCGAACCGGGTCCGCCGTTCTTCCAGGCCTACGGCGAATGGATGGGCACCCCGCCGCCTACTTGGGAGGACATCGCCTGGTTGCGTGAACTATGGGGTGGGCCTTTCATGCTCAAGGGCGTGATGCGGGTTGATGACGCTAAACGCGCTGTGGATTGCGGTGTTTCGGCCATCTCGGTCTCCAATCACGGCGGGAACAACCTGGATGGCACGCCCGCGGCGATCCGTGCGCTGCCGGCCGTCGCCGAGGCGGTGGGTGACCAGATCGAGGTGTTGCTGGACGGCGGTATCCGGCGAGGAAGTGATGTCGTCAAAGCGGTCGCCCTGGGAGCGCGTGCGGTGATGATCGGCCGCGCTTACCTGTGGGGCCTCGCCGCGGCCGGACAGCCCGGGGTCGAGAACGTCTTGGACATCCTGCGGGGCGGTATCGACTCGGCCCTCATGGGCCTCGGGCGGGCATCGGTGCATGATCTGTCCCCGGCGGACATCCTGATTCCGGCCGGTTTCAGCCGGGCGCTCGGGGTACCCGCAGCCGAGGCCGGCTAGGCTCTCTCGAGCGCCGACCTGCGCAATCGGGTGCCACTCCTGATACGCCCGTGGCTGGCGAGACGGACGTGATTCCGCGAGATAGATGTGGGGTCCCGTAGCGAAAAAATTTCGCTGCTCGTAGTCGTCAACAACTGGTGTACGACAGGTGAATTCGCTTACCATCTTCCGATGGCGTTTGGCGGCGGGCTGGGTGGCTCGACCTGGAGCGAGCTGCAGACCCAGCTTCAGCTGCCGCAGCGGCTGACGCTGCTGGTCCCGGTGGGCTCGACTGAACAGCACGGCCCGCACCTGCCGCTGGACACCGATACCCGGATTGCGCAGGCGGTCGCCCAGGCCTTGGCCGGAGCCGGCGGAGGAGCGGTGGCGCCGGCCATCGCCTACGGGGCCAGCGGAGAGCATCAGAGCTTTGCCGGAACCATCTCGATCGGCACCCCTGCGCTGACCGAACTGTTGCTGGAGTATGGCCGCTCCGCGTGTTGCTGGGCGCCACGGGTGCTCTTCGTCAACGGCCATGGCGGCAATGTGGCGGCTTTAGCCGACGCGGTGCCGCGGCTGCGCTTCGAAGGCCGCGACGTGGCCTGGCTGCCCTGTGCCGTGGCGGGTGCTGATGCCCATGCCGGACACGTCGAAACGTCACTGCTGCTGCATCTTTCACCCGATAGTGTGCGGTTCGATCAGGCCCAGCCGGGAAATGATGCTCCCTTGGCGCAGTTGCTTCCCGCGATGCGCGCCGGGGGAGTGGCGGCAGTGAGCCCCGTGGGCGTGCTGGGAGACCCGACCACCGCGACCGCCGCCGAAGGTCGACGACTCTTCACCGAGATGGTCGACACCGGTCTGGCAACCATTGGCGGCTGGGCGCCCGGGCCGGACGGAATGCTTCGGTGACGGCGGCGCGGCTGCCGGACGGCTTCGCCGTTCAGGTCGACCGGAAGGTTCGGGTTCTGGGCCGCGGTTCCACCCTGTTGGGCGGCTCGCCTACCCGGCTGCTTCGGCTGGCACCGGCCGCCCAGGGACTGTTGTCCGACGGCCGTCTGGAGGTCCGCGACGCGGTCAGCGCACAGCTGGCACGGACTCTGCTCGACGCCACTGTGGCTCACCCGCGCCCCGCTGGCGGGCCGTCCTATCGAGATGTGACCGTTGTTATACCGGTGCGCGACAACATTGTTGGACTTCAGCGATTGATCGCCGCCCTGCGTGGTCTGCGTGTCGTGGTGGTCGATGACGGCTCGCGGGTCCCGATCCGCCCGGAGGATCTGTCCGCCGCGCACTGCCTCGACGTAGAAGTGTTACGCCATCCGGAGAGCCGGGGGCCGGCGGCTGCACGCAACACCGGGCTGCGGGCCGCTACGACGGATTTCGTGGCATTCCTGGACTCTGATGTGGTGCCGCGCCGGGGCTGGCTGGAGGCGCTGCTGGGCCACTTCTGCGACCCGGCCGTGGCCTTGGTGGCTCCGCGCATCGTCGGCATGGCTGACAGCAGTCACCTGGTGGCCCGCTACGAGGCCATTCGCTCGTCGCTGGACCTGGGAGGCTGTGAGGCGCCTGTGGTCCCGTACGGCAAGGTTGCCTACGTCCCCAGCGCGGCGATCATCTGCCGTGCCTCGACGTTGCGCGACTTGGGCGGCTTCGACGAGGCGCTGCATTCCGGCGAGGATGTCGACCTGTGCTGGCGGTTGGTGGATGCGGGTAGCAGGCTGCGCTACGAGCCGATCGCACTGGTCGCGCACGAGCATCGAGTCGATCTGCGAGATTGGTTGGCGCGCAAAGCGTTTTATGGCGGTTCGGCCGCGCCGTTGTCGGCCCGCCACCCGGACAAGGCCGCACCCATGGTGATCTCCGGGTGGGCGCTGGCGGGCTGGGCGCTGATGGCGCTCGGATCGGCCGTGGGTTATCTGGTCTCCTTGGCGATCGCAGGGCTGACCGGTCACCGGGTGGCCAAGTCGATGCAGGGCCCTGACACGGCGCCGGCAGATGTGGTGATGGTGACGTTACGTGGCCTTGCCAATGCCGGCCTCCAGATCGCGTCGGCCCTGTGCCGGCACTACTGGCCCGTCGCGCTGCTCGCCGCACTGGTCTCGCAACGATGCCGAAGAGCGCTGGTGGTGGCCGCGGTCGCGGAAGGGGTTGTGGACTGGTTGCGGCATGCGCGTTCGGAAGATGACTCCCGGCCGCTGGGGCTGCCGGCATATCTGCTGCTCAAGCGGCTCGATGATCTGGCCTACGGTACCGGCCTGTGGTGTGGTGTGGTGCGCGAGCGCAACCTGTCCGCACTCAAGCCGCAGATCCGCAGCTAGGGCACCTTGTCGGCGTCAGTGGTGCATAGCGATGCTCTGATAGTGGGTGCTGGCAGCTCGGGATCAATTGTGGCAGAGCTGCTCTCATCGGATCCATCCTGCAGCGTCACAGTGCTTGAGGCGGGAGTCGGCCTGAGCGACCCGGCCCTAGCCGCACAGGCCGCCGACGTAACACAGTTGCCGATCGGTGCTGCCAGCAGTTTGGTGCGACGATATCTTGGTGAGCTTACCGGCGGGGACAGTCATGCCCTGACGATCGTGCGGGGCGCGACCATCGGAGGCTCCGGTGCGGTGAACGGTGGGTACTTCTGTCGGGGCCTGCCCGGTGATTTTGCCGGTTTCCCGCTCGGGTGGTCGTGGCCAGAAGTGCTGGAGTCGTTCCGCGCGATCGAGACCGACTTTGACTTCGGCGGCCCCCAGCACGGAGACTCCGGCCCTATTCCTGTACGTCGTAGTCGCGAGATGTGCTCAGGTACAATGCAGTTCAACGAATACGCGGCGCGAGCCGGCTTCGGCTGGATTCCCGATCTCAACGACGCGACCGAGACCGTCGTCGCCGGCGCGGGAGCGGTGCCGCTCAACGTCACCGCGGACGGCGTCCGTACCGGACCGGGCGCCGCCTATCTGGAGCCGGCCCTGTTCCGGGCGAATCTACACGTGCTGACTCGGACCCGAGTGCTACGTATCGACATCCGCGGCGGGCGCGCCGTGGCGGTGGAAGCGGTCGGCGAGGAGGGAGTGGTCAGGCTTTCCGCAGACCGAATCGTATTGTGCGCCGGAGCAATCGGTTCAGCGCACCTGTTGATGCTGTCCGGTGTGGGCCAGGAGGGCATGCTGCGCGCAGCCGGAATCCCGCTGCGTGCGGCACTCGCGGTCGGCGCCGGCTGCGCAGACCATCCAGAGTGGTTGGTGCCCGCGCCATGGCCGGGCACGCCTGGACGCCCGGTGCTCGAGTCGGTGCTGCACGTCGGGAACCTGGAAATCCGTCCCTACACAGCCGGTTTCGCTTCGATGATTGGGGATGCTGCGTTTCCCGATCCGCCGCAGGTGGGGGTAGCGCTGATGACGCCGCGCGCCCGAGGGCGGATAGGCCTCGTTTCGGCGGATCCGCAGGTGGCCCCGCGTATCGAGTACCGCTACGACTCCGAGCCGGAGGATCTTGCGGAGCTGAGTGGGGGAGTGGACCTGGTGCAGCAGCTCATGGGTGTAACGGGCGATGTCGGCCCCCCTCGCTGGTCGACCTCGCAGCACCTGTGCGGAAGTGCCCCGATAGGTTCCGACGATGACGAGCGCGCGGTGCTCGATGCGCACTGTCGCGTTCGTGGCGTCGAAGGGCTGTGGGTGATCGACGGTTCGGCGCTGCCCCGCATCACCAGCCGCGGCCCCCACGCGACGATCGCGATGCTGGCGCACCGGGCCGCGACACTGATGTGTGGTCAGGGCCTCAGCCGGTAGCGGATCGGCAGGTGCTTGAGACCGCCCACAAAGGTCGTCGATGCCAGCTGTGGTTCGCCGGCCAGTTCGATCGCCTCCAAGCGCGGCAACAGGGCATGGAAGAAGCTGCTGATCTCCATGCGCGCCAATGCCGCCCCCACACAGAAGTGCACGCCGTGGCCGAACGCCAAGTGCCTGTTCGGGTCGCGTCCCACGTCGAAGACGAAGGGCTCCGCGAACACGGATTCGTCGCGGTTGGCCGAGACATAGGACAGGTAGACCGATTCGCCGGCGGCGATCGGTACCCCGTGCACCTGCGTGTCGGCGGTGGCGGTGCGCATGAACTCCTTGACCGGAGTGACCCAGCGGATGATCTCTTCCACCGCGCTCGGCATCAGCGTCGGTTCGGCGCGCAACCGCCCACGCTGATCGGGGTGCTCGATCAGGGCCCGCATCCCCCCGCTGATCGCCGCGCTGGTGGTGTCGTGGCCGGCGGTGGCGATGATGACGTAATAGGAGGCGGTGTCGACGTCGGACAACGGTGCGCCGTCGATGGTCGCGTTGGCGATCGTGGAGGCCAAGTCGTGGGTGGGCTGTGCGCGGCGGGCGGCGGTCAGTGCGCCGAAGTAGCCGAAGAAGTCGAGCAACACCGGCAGCTGCTCTTCGGCGGTCAGGCCGCGCCGGTATTCCTCGTCGTCGCCGCCGAACAGCTCCTGAGTCAGGCGCAGCATGCGCGGAAAGTCCGACTCCGGCAGACCCAGTAGCGACATGATCACGTACAGCGGGTAATTGACGGCGATCTCCTGGACGAAGTCGCACTCCGGCCCGCGCTGCGCCATCTTCTCGACGTAGCGCTGCGCCAACTCGTCGATGCGCTCCTGGAGACTCCGCATCGCCTTGGGCCGGAACCACTCTGAGATGACCGCGCGCATCTTCTGGTGTTGCGGATCATCCATGTGGATCAGCGTCCGCAGCCCCATGCCGGAATCCACCAGCGAGCGTTGCATATCGTCGGCATAGGCGGGCGCGAGCAGCGGACGAGGTGCATTGATCCACAGCCTGTTGTCACGTTCGATCGCCGTGATGTCGGCGTGCCGGGTGATCGCCCAGAACGGCCGATACGGGCGTTGGTCGACCCGCGACACCGGTCGATGTGCCCGCAGCTGCGTTAGGGCGGCGTGCAGCCGGGGTTCGTCGGCGTAGGCGCGGGGATCGACGAACACTCGGGCCGCCTGGTCGATAGTCGGTGTGCTCACGCCCGGCTCCTCGGCAACAGTCTTGACATCTGTCAGGTGCGCCCCAGTCTCGGCGATAGCGGTCCGACGTGGCGGCGCTTTGCTGTGAAACTCCCCGAATTAGGCTCTTCGGTCATGTCGATCGGATCGGTCCGCCGGGGTCGCAGCGTCGGCGCCGTGATGCTGGCGCTGGTCATTGTGCTGGCTGCCGGCTGTGCGTCCTCAGACGGTGCGCTGTCGCGCTCGGGCGTGAGCCCTCGGGCGGTGGCGCTCAATTCCGACGTGGTGCGAACAGGTTCGGGCCTGCTGCGGGGAACTGTTGGTCCGGATCACCGGCTGTTCCAGGGGATCCCTTACGCGGCGCCGCCGGTCGGGCCACTGCGGTGGCAGCCTCCCGCGCCGATGCCGGCGTGGCCGGGCGTGCGGGAAGCCGTCAGCCATGGACCGTGGTGTGTCCAGCCTGATGTCGCCGACGTGGACCCGATCAGCGAGGACTGCCTGACACTCAATGTGTGGACGCCCACCGGCTCGTCCGCCGAGCCGTTGCCGGTCATGGTGTGGATTCACGGCGGCAGTTTCATGCGCGGTGCCGGCGACATCTACCACGCGCAGCGGCTTGCCGTCCGCGGTCGCATCATCGTCGTCACCATCAACTATCGATTGGGTGCTCTGGGCTTCCTGGCCGACCCCGCGCTGGGCGACCCCGGCAACTACGGGTTGGCCGACCAGCAGGCCGCGCTGCGTTGGGTTCGCGACAACATCGACGAGTTCGGCGGCGATCCGGACAAGGTGACCGTCGCCGGTGAGTCCGCCGGAGGAATGTCGGTCTGCGACCACCTGGCTGCGCCGGATTCGGCTGGGCTGTTTCGGGCCGCGATCATTCAGAGTGGGCCGTGTCAGGCTCAGGTCGAAGTCCCCGAGGCGCAGCGGGTGAGCCGCGACTACACCGAATCGTTGGGGTGCGGCGACCGGGGTACGGCCCAGCAGGACCCCGACGAACAGATCGCCTCCTGCCTGCGCGCCCTGCCGCCCGAGCGATTCGCCGCGCCACTGTGGTACTCGCGGTTCGGCACGGATCGTCTCAGCGGACCGGTGATCGGAACCGCTTTGCTGCCCAGGGATCCGGTGCGAGTGTTCCGGGAGCAGCCGGGCGACGGTGGCCCGGCCGGCAAGCCGATCCTGTTGGGGGTCAACCGCGACGAGTTCACCATGTTCGTGGCGCTGCGGTACCTGCGCGTCGGCGATGAGATCACTGCCGCGGAGTATCCGGACGAGCTGGCAGACACGTTCGGCCGCAGCTACGCCGCCGCGGTGGCCGACCACTATCCGCCGTCTCGCTTCGACGGCAGCGTCTCACTGGCGTATGCGGCCGCGGCGACCGACGACATATTTGCCTGCTTGGCAGACCGGATGGCCCGGGGCCTGGCCGGCGGCGCGCCGGTGTTCGGCTATGAGTTCGACGACCCGCATGCGCCGGCCCCTGACCTCTATGCGCAGGTGCCTTTCCCGATCGGCGCCACCCATTCGCTGGAGATGCGCTACCTGTTCGACATCGGTGGGGCGCCGCCACTGGACGCCGCCCAGCGGCGACTGTCCGATCAGATGGTCGAGTACTGGACCGGCTTCGTGGTGACCGGTGCGCCTATCGGCGTCGGGCAGCCGGACTGGCCCGCGCTCGGTACTGGCCGTGACCGCCGGTGGATGTCGCTGCGGACCGACGGCAGCCGGATGATCGGCGATTTCACCACCGAGCACCAGTGCGACTTCTGGGCGACCGTGCGCGGCTGACCCGCGCAGCCGCCCAATCTCCGCCGAGCGTGAAGTTGGCTTCACAGTCGACCGCCGAGCGTGAAGCCAACTTCACGCTCGGCGGGGGGCGAGGGGGCGAGGGGCGCGGGGCCGAAGTTCGCTCAAGCCGGCGTCACCCAGGTGGTGATATCGGCGTGCACTACCTCGATACCGGCCTTATCGGTGATGCTGACCGGAACCACCACCTCGGTCCCTTCGGTGATGGACACGAAGTCCGGCGGGTCCAGCCGGGCGGTCGCCCGCAACGACGTCGTCGCCTTGGCCAGATAGGCCACGTTCATGGCCTTGGGGATCCAGCGGTGGCTGCGCGGGACGGTGGCCTCCATGAGCATGCCCATCGCGACTTCGGCCGCATTGCAGGAGGCGATCGCATGCACGGTGTGCAGGTGGTTGTAGACGAACGGCCACTTGGGTACCAGCACCTCGGCCAGTCCCGGCTCCATCCGGACCACATGGGGCAGAACTGAGGCGAAGTACGGCACCCGGGCCATCGCCGCGGCCGAGAACAGCCGGGTGCCGCCGGGGATGCCCGCCAGTCGCCGCCACGATTGATAAGTACTGGTAGGTCGGGTCACACCGAGCTACCTTACCCGCTAGTAAGTTCAACGTTCGGGCCGCTCCACAGCTGCCGATCCGAAGCCCCGAGAGCGCTATCGCTGGGGATTTGGCGGCTGCACCGATCTGGGGCATACTATTCAGGTTCGCCTGCGCCGGGGTTGTCCCTGGCCGGGCATACGACCAGCGCCCACCCGGGCGCATCCGGTCCCATTCTCGCCGCACGGAGCATTTTCGCCGTGCACGAGGCCGTGTGCGGGCGACACGCCCGACCGCGGGGGCCGGTGGACCAAGACAGGTAAACAGCGGCGGCAGCGCCCAGCGCAGTGTCGACACCGGACCCACGGGTCCGTCAAGGTGCCGGCAAGCTGGGGCACAAAGGGTTCGAAAGACGGGCCCCCTTTGCAGGAGTGAGGTAGCAGAAGCGTGGCGGGACAAAAGATCCGCATCAGGCTCAAGGCCTACGACCACGAGGCGATTGACGCCTCGGCGCGCAAGATCGTTGAGACGGTCACCCGTACCGGTGCGTCCGTAGTCGGCCCGGTGCCGCTGCCGACCGAGAAGAACGTGTATTGCGTCATCCGGTCCCCGCACAAGTACAAGGACTCGCGGGAGCACTTCGAGATGCGCACCCACAAGCGGCTGATCGACATCCTCGATCCCACGCCGAAGACCGTTGACGCTCTGATGCGCATCGATCTGCCGGCCAGCGTCGACGTCAACATCCAGTAGGAGCACCGAAAACCATGGCACGCAAAGGTATTTTGGGTACCAAACTGGGCATGACGCAGGTGTTCGACGAGAACAACAAGGTCGTGCCGGTCACGGTCGTCAAGGCCGGGCCCAATGTGGTCACCCGCATCCGCACCACCGAGCGCGACGGCTACAGCGCCGTGCAGCTCGCGTACGGCGAGATCAGCCCCCGCAAGGTCAACAAGCCGCTGAGCGGTCAGTACGCGGCCGCGGGAGTCAACCCGCGCCGGCACCTGGCTGAGCTGCGGCTCGACGACGAGACAGCGGCCGCCGGCTACGAGGTCGGCCAAGAGCTGACCGCCGAGATCTTCCAAGACGGCAGCTACGTCGACGTCACCGGCACCTCCAAGGGCAAGGGTTTCGCCGGCACCATGAAGCGGCACGGCTTCCGCGGTCAGGGCGCCGGTCACGGCGCCCAGGCCGTGCACCGCCGGCCGGGTTCCATCGGTGGCTGCTCGACCCCCGGCCGGGTGTTCAAGGGCACCCGCATGTCGGGCCGGATGGGCAGCGACCGCGTCACCACGCAGAACCTGGTGGTGCACAAGGTTGACGCCGAGAACGGTGTGCTGTTGATCAAGGGCGCCATTCCGGGCCGCAACGGTGGGCTTGTTCTGGTCCGCAGCGCGATCAAAAAGGGTGAGAAGTAATGGCCGGCATCAAGATTGACGTCAAGACTCCGGACGGCAAGTCCAGCGGCTCGGTTGAGCTGCCCGCCGAGCTGTTCGACGCTCCCGCCAACATCGCGCTCATGCACCAGGTGGTGATCGCTCAGTTGGCTGCGGCCCGTCAGGGTACGCACTCCACCAAGACCCGCGGTGAGGTCAGCGGCGGTGGCCGTAAGCCTTACCGGCAGAAGGGAACCGGCCGGGCCCGTCAGGGCTCTACCCGGGCGCCGCAGTTCACCGGTGGTGGCGTGGTGCACGGCCCGAAGCCGCGTGACTACAGCCAGCGCACCCCGAAGAAGATGATCGCCGCCGCCCTGCGCGGAGCGTTGTCGGACCGGGCCCGCAACGGCCGGATCCACGCGATCACCGAGCTGGTGACTGGGCAGACCCCCTCGACCAAGGACGCCAAGACGTTCCTGGGCTCGATCACTGACCGCAAGCAGGTGCTGGTGGTCATCGGTCGTGCCGACGAGACGGGCGCCAAGAGCGTGCGCAACCTGCCGGGTGTGCACATCCTGTCCCCGGACCAGCTCAACGCCCACGACGTGCTGCGTGCCGACGATGTGGTGTTCAGCGTCGAGGCTCTGAACTCCTACATTGAGGCTCACAGCGCCAAAACCGAGGAGGTTTCGGCCTGATGGCGACCATCACCGATCCCCGCGACATCATCCTCGCGCCGGTCATCTCCGAGAAGTCCTACGGGCTGATCGAGAACAACGTGTACACGTTCGTGGTGCGCCCCGACACGAACAAGACGCAGATCAAGATCGCGATCGAGAAGATCTTCGCGGTCAAGGTCGCGTCGGTGAACACTGCGAACCGGCCGGGCAAGCGCAAGCGGTCCAAGACCGGCTACGGCAAGCGCAAGGACACCAAGCGCGCCATTGTGACCCTGGCGCCCGGCAGCAAGCCGATCGACCTGTTCGCCGCACCGGCCTGACCGGCGTGAGAGAGAGATCTAACTGACATGGGAATCCGCAAGTACAAGCCGACGACCCCCGGTCGTCGCGGTGCCAGCGTCTCCGATTTCGCTGAGCTCACCCGCTCCCACCCGGAGAAGTCGCTGGTTCGGCCGCTGCACGGCCACGGCGGGCGCAACGCCCACGGCCGGATCACCACCCGGCACAAGGGTGGCGGCCACAAGCGTGCCTACCGCGTGATCGACTTCCGTCGTCACGACAAGGACGGCGTCAACGCCAAGGTCGCACACATCGAGTACGACCCGAACCGCACGGCGCGCATCGCGCTGCTGCACTACCTGGACGGCGAGAAGCGCTACATCATCGCGCCGCAGGGTCTGGCGCAGGGCCATGTGGTCGAGTCGGGTGCGAATGCCGACATCAAGCCCGGCAACAACCTGCCACTGCGCAACATCCCGGCCGGCACCCTGGTGCACGCCGTGGAGCTGCGGCCCGGTGGTGGCGCCAAGTTGGCCCGTTCGGCCGGTTCCAGCATCCAGTTGCTGGGCAAGGAAGGCGCCTACGCCTCGCTGCGTATGCCTTCCGGCGAGATCCGCCGCGTTGACGTGCGCTGCCGCGCCACTGTTGGCGAGGTGGGTAATGCCGAGCAGGCCAACATCAACTGGGGTAAAGCCGGCCGTATGCGGTGGAAGGGCAAGCGCCCGACCGTCCGTGGTGTGGTCATGAACCCGGTGGACCACCCGCACGGTGGTGGTGAGGGCAAGACCTCCGGCGGCCGCCACCCGGTCAGCCCGTGGGGTAAGCCGGAGGGTCGTACCCGCCGGCCGAACAAGCCCAGCGACAAGCTCATCGTCCGACGCCGGCGCACCGGCAAGAACAAGCGCTAGGAAGCGGAGGGAAAACGATGCCACGCAGCCTCAAAAAGGGTCCGTTCGTCGACGACCATGTGCTCAAGAAGGTCGACGTTCAGAACGAGAAGGGCACCAAGCAGGTCATCAAGACCTGGTCACGTCGGTCGACGATCATCCCGGATTTCATCGGGCACACGTTCGCCGTACACGACGGCCGCAAGCATGTTCCGGTATTCGTCACCGAGTCGATGGTCGGGCACAAGCTCGGCGAATTTGCTCCGACGCGCACCTTCAAGGGACACATCAAAGACGACCGGAAGGCTAAGCGCCGGTGAGCGTTACTACTGAATTTCCGTCCGCTGTTGCCAAGGCCCGCCACCTGGGTATCTCGGCCAGCAAGGCGCGCCGCGTGATCAACCTGGTGCGCGGCAAGTCCGTGGCCGAAGCGTTGGACATCCTGCGCTGGGCGCCGCAGCAGGCCAGCCTGCCGTTGGCCAAGGTCATCGCCAGTGCGGCGGCCAACGCCGAGAACAACGAGGGCCTGGACCCGTCCACCCTGGTGGTGGCGACCGTCTACGCCGACGAGGGCCCGACCGCCAAGCGGATCAAGCCGCGCGCCCAGGGGCGTGCGTACCGGATCCGTCGGCGCACCAGCCACATCACTGTGGTGGTGGAGAGTCGGCCGTCCTCCGGTGGCGGTTCGGCGCAGTCTGCCGGTGCCGCCCGGGCGCGTCGTGCGCAGGCCAGCAAGGCCGCCACTGAGGCGGGGGCGAAGACCCCGGCCAAGACGGCGCCGGCCAAGAAGGCTTCCGCAGCCAAGGCTGCTGAGAAGACGACTGAGAAAGCGGCGGCTAAGAAGGCGCCCGCCAAGAAGGCGGCAACCAAGAAGGCGCCTGAGACGTCCGACGCGAAGGAGGGCTCGGAGTAATGGGCCAGAAGATCAACCCGCACGGCTTCCGGCTCGGGATCACCACCGACTGGAAGTCGCGGTGGTATGCAGACAAGCAGTACGCGGACTACGTCAAGGAAGACGTGGCGATCCGCCGGCTGCTGTCGAGCGGTCTTGAGCGCGCCGGCATCGCCGACGTCGAGATCGAGCGCACCCGGGACCGGGTCCGCGTGGACATCCACACCGCCCGGCCGGGCATCGTCATCGGCCGCCGCGGCACCGAGGCCGACCGGATCCGTTCCGACCTGGAGAAGCTGACCGGTAAGCAGGTCCAGCTGAACATCCTCGAGGTCAAGAACCCCGAGTCCACCGCACAGTTGGTGGCCCAGGGCGTGGCCGAGCAGTTGAGCAACCGTGTGGCGTTCCGCCGCGCGATGCGCAAGGCGATCCAGTCGGCGATGCGTCAGCCCAATGTCAAGGGCATCCGGGTGCAGTGCTCGGGCCGCCTGGGCGGCGCCGAGATGAGCCGCTCGGAGTTCTACCGTGAGGGTCGGGTGCCGCTGCACACGCTGCGCGCCGACATCGACTACGGGCTGTACGAGGCGAAGACCACCTTCGGCCGGATCGGTGTGAAGGTCTGGATCTACAAGGGCGACATCGTCGGTGGCAAGCGCGAGCTGTCCGCTGCCGCACCGTCGGCCGACCGTCCCCGCCGGGAGCGGCCGACCGGCACCCGCCCGCGCCGCAGTGGCGCCTCGGGTACCACCGCGACCAGCACCGACGCAGGTCGGGCCGCTGAGAGTACCGAGAACACCGCTGCTGCAGAAACGGTCCAGGAAAGCGCAGTGACCGCGGAGCCGCAGGCAACGCAGAGCACGGAGAGCTAATCATGTTGATTCCCCGTAAGGTCAAGCACCGCAAGCAGCACCACCCCAAGCAGCGCGGTATCGCCAGCGGCGGCACCGCGGTGACGTTCGGTGAGTACGGCATCCAGGCACTGGAGCACGCCTACGTCACCAACCGGCAGATCGAGTCCGCTCGTATCGCCATCAACCGGCACATCAAGCGTGGCGGCAAGGTGTGGATCAACATCTTCCCGGACCGTCCGCTGACCAAGAAGCCTGCTGAAACCCGCATGGGTTCCGGTAAGGGTTCGCCGGAGTGGTGGGTTGCCAACGTCAAGCCTGGCCGTGTGCTGTTCGAGCTCAGCTACCCGAATGAGGCCATTGCCCGTGCCGCACTGACCCGGGCGATCCACAAGCTGCCGATCAAGGCGCGCATCGTGACCCGAGAGGAGCAGTTCTGATGGCAGTGGGAGTTACCGCTGGCGAACTGCGCGAGCTTAACGCTGACGAGCTCGTCGAGCAGTTGCGCGAGTCCAAAGAAGAGCTGTTCAACCTGCGTTTCCAGATGGCGACCGGGCAGCTCACCAACAACCGTCGGCTCCGCACGGTGCGCCACCAGATCGCGCGCATCTACACCGTGTTGCGCGAACGGGAACTGGGCCTGGCGTCCGGTCCCGCTGGTTCTGAAGGCGAGGCATCGTAATGGCACAGGTTGCAAAGGCTAACGCCGCGGAGAAGGGTGCCAAGCACACCCCGCGCACGGAGACGGTGCGTGGCCGCCGCAAGACCCAGATCGGCTACGTGGTCAGCGACAAGATGGAGAAGACCATCGTCGTCGAACTCGAGGACCGTGTGCGGCACCCGCTGTACGGCAAGATCATCCGGACCACCAAGAAGGTCAAGGCACACGACGAGAACAACACGGCCGGCATCGGCGACCGTGTGTCGTTGATGGAGACCCGCCCGCTGTCGGCGTCCAAGCGCTGGCGCCTGGTCGAGATCCTGGAAAAGGCCAAGTAACAGCAGTTGCACCGGGACCCGGACGCGCGCCACACGGCGCTGCGTACCGGGTCCTTGTGCTTTGTGCGCTTGGCCGTGGCCGCCTTCGCTGTGTCGTGACCTCCAAACGCTGCCAGTTGGTCACCGGACCGGTAGTGTCTCATCCGTTCTGGGGGCCGACGACGGAGTGGTGATGGTGGATTTCACGGGCAAGATCAGTCTCGACATCCGGGATTCCGAACCGGATTGGGGCCCGTTCGCCGCGCCTACCGCCCCCGAAGGGGCGCCCAATGTGCTGTACGTGGTGTGGGATGACACCGGCATCGCCACCTGGGACTGCTTCGGCGGCCTGGTGGACATGCCCACGATGAGCAGGATCGCCGAGCGTGGCGTCCGATTGTCCCAGTTCCACACCACCGCACTGTGCTCCCCGACCCGGGCATCGCTGCTGACCGGCCGCAACGCCACCAGCGTGGGCATGGCCACTATCGAAGAGTTCACCGACGGCTTCCCGAACTGCAGCGGCCGGATTCCGTTCGAAACCGCCATGCTCAGCGAGGTCCTGGCCGAGCAGGGCTGGAGCACCTTCTGCGTCGGCAAGTGGCACCTGACCCCGTTGGAGGAGTCCAACCTGGCCGCCACCCGGCGGCACTGGCCCACTCAGCGGGGCTTCGACCGGTTCTATGGCTTCATGGGCGGCGAGACCAACCAGTGGTACCCCGACCTGGTTTATGACAACCACCCGGTGGCCCCGCCTGCCACTCCCGAGGACGGCTACCACCTGTCTAAGGACATCGCCGACAAGACCATTGAGTTCATCCGGGATGCGCAGACGATAGCGCCCGGCAAGCCCTGGTTCGGCTACGTCTGCCCGGGTGCTGGGCACGCACCGCACCATGTTTTCACCGAGTGGGCCGACCGCTACGCGGGCCGCTTCGACATGGGCTATGAGCTGTACCGCGAGGTCGTGCTGGAGAACCAGAAGAAGCTGGGCCTGGTGCCACCCGACACCGATCTCTCCGAGGTCAACCCCTACGCGGGTGTCACCAGCGCCGACGGTCAACCGTGGCCGTTCTTGGACATGGTTCGTCCCTGGGACAGCCTGGACGACTCCGAGAAGCGACTGTTCGCGCGGATGGCCGAAGTGTTCGCCGGATTCCAGAGCTACACCGACGCACAGATCGGCCGGATCCTGGACTACCTGGAGGAGTCCGGGCAACTCGACAACACCATCGTCGTGGTGATCTCGGACAACGGAGCCAGCGGTGAGGGCGGTCCGAACGGATCGCCCAACGAGAACAAGTTCTTCAACGGCTACATCGACTCGGTCGAAGAGGCGATGAAGCTCTTCGACGAGCTGGGCAGCCCGGAGACCTACAACCACTACCCGGTCGGGTGGGCGATGGCGTTCAACACCCCCTACAAGCTCTACAAGCGCTATGCCTCGCACGAGGGTGGCATCGCGGATCCGGCGATCGTCAGCTGGCCCAAGGGAATCCCCGCCCGCGGCGAGGTGCGCGACACCTATGTGAATGTGTGCGACGTGACGCCCACGGTCTACGACCTGATCGGCATCGAACCCCCAGCCACCGTGCGCGGCGTCGCCCAACGACCGCTGGAAGGCGTGAGTTTCAAAGCAGCTCTGACAGATCCAGCCGCAGAGACCGGAAAGGGCACCCAGTTCTACACCATGCTGGGCACCCGTGGGATCTGGCATCGGGGCTGGTTCGCCAATACCGTGCACGCGGCTACGCCCTCGGGCTGGAGTCACTTCGATGAGGACCGCTGGGAGCTTTACAACCTGGCCGAGGACCGCAGTCAATGCCACGATCTGGCAGCTGAGTATCCCGACAAACTCGAAGAGCTCAAGGCGATGTGGTTCGCCGAGGCCGACAAGTACGCGGGTCTGCCGCTGGCCGACCTCAACATCTTGGAGATGACGACCCGCGAACGGCCTTACCTTGCCGGCGACCGCACCAATTACACCTACTATCCGCACACCGCGGAGGTGCCTTTGGGTGCATGCGTGGACCTTCGCGGCCGGTCATTCTCGGTGTTGGCCCGCGTCACGGTGGACGCCGCTGATGCCGAGGGCGTGCTGTTCAAGCAGGGTGCCCGGCATGGCGGTCACGCGCTGTTCGTGCAGGGCGGCAGGCTGCACTACGTCTACAACTTCCTGGGCGAGCGAGAGCAGTGGCTGTCTTCGCCGGATCCCATACCCGTGGGGGACCACATCTTTGGTGTTCGATTCGACCGCACCGGGACCGTCGAGGGTAGTCACACGCCGCTGGGCAAAGCATCGTTGTACATCGACGACGCCGTGGTGGCGACCCTGCCGGATATGGTGGCCCAGCCTGGGGCCTTCGCGTTGGCCGGCGGCGGGGTCAGCGTGGGGCGCAACACCGGGCAGGCGGTCTCGTCGGCCTACCGTGCACCCTTCACCTTCACCGGAGGGACCATCGCGGACGTTTCCGTCGATATCAGCGGCGAGCCGTATCTGGATGTCAAAATGTCTCTTGCGGCGGCATTTTCACGGGACTGATGCCGTGCTGACGGAACTCGTCGACATCCCCGCCGGGGTGTTCCGGATGGGCTCGACGAGTTTCTATCCCGAAGAGGCGCCCATTCACAGCGTGGCGGTCGCGCCGTTCGCGCTGGAACGACATCCGGTAACCAATGTGCAGTTCGCCGAGTTCGTCGCCGCCACAGGCTATGTGACACTCGCTGAACAAGAGCTCGACGCGGCGCGCTACGGCGACGCTGAACCTGGGGCGTTGGTCTTCACCCCGACCCAGGGTCCGGTCGATCTGCGCGACTGGCGGCAGTGGTGGCGATGGGTCCCCGGTGCCAGCTGGCGACGGCCTTTCGGACCGGACAGCACCGTTGCGGACAAGCCGGATCATCCGGTGGTCCAGGTGGCCTACCCCGACGCGACCGCCTATGCCCGGTGGGCGGGCCGACGGCTACCCACCGAAGCCGAGTGGGAGTACGCCGCCCGAGCCGCGGGCACGAGCACCTATGCCTGGGGTGAGGAGGAGCGTCCCGGCAACACTCTGATGGCCAACACCTGGCAGGGCGACTTTCCTTACCGCAACCTCGGCGCGCTGGGCTGGGCCGGGACGTCTCCGGTGGGGGTGTTCCCGCCGAACGGCTGGGGGTTGGTCGACATGATCGGCAACGTCTGGGAATGGACCGGCACCGAATTCGCGGCCCACCACCGGCTCAACGAGGCGCCGAAGGCCTGCTGCGCGCCGGCCGGCCCCGCCGACCCGGATGTCAGTCAAACCCTCAAAGGCGGCTCGCACCTGTGTGCACCGCAGTACTGCCACCGCTATCGGCCGGCGGCCCGCTCTCCGCAGTCCCAGGACACGGCCACCAGCCATATCGGATTTCGTTGCGCGAGCGATCTGGGTGAACCCGCGTAGCGCGCGGGTGAAGGAACGCCCTAGGCGATGGCCTCGATCGCAGTCCAGACGCGCGATTGAAAGTCGGGTGGCAGCGGGATATAGCCCTGCTTGTTGAGGCTGGCCTGGCCCAGACCGGCCGCCGCCTGCAGAAAGCCCTTGACCGCCTGGCCCACGACAGGGTCGGGATACTTCGAGCAGACGATCTCATAGCCGGCCAAGACGATCGGATACACGTCGCCCTCCGTCGGGTTGTAGAACGACGAGATATCGACCACCAGATCGTTTCCGGTTCCGGTGATCTTCGCGCCGGCGATGGTCTTGCCGACCGAATCGGTGCCGATACGCACCGGACGTTTGGATTTGCGGCTGGCCGGGGTTTTTATCTCCGCGGCGAAAAGTCCCTGGTCCATGGCAAAGGCCAACTCGTTGTAGCTGATCGCACCCTCGGTGGTGCGCACCAGTGCCGCGGTGCCCTCGTTGCCCTTGGCGCCCACGCCGACGCCACCGTTGAACGTCTTGTCCGCTTCTTTGTCCCAGACGCCGCCGGATGCGGCGTGCAGGTAGGCCTGGAAGTTCTCGGTGCTGCCGGATAGATCGCTGCGATAGACGACGCGGATCTCCTGGTCAGGCAGGGGTCCGTTCAATGCGACCAGGTCCGGGTCGTCCCAGCGACTGATGTTGCCGCTGAAGATCTTGGCAATAGTGGGGGCGTCGAGAACCAACGAGTCGACGTCGGGCAAGTTGTAGGTGATGGCCATCGGCCCGAACACTATGGGCAGATGCCAGGCGTCGGAACCCCCGCACCGTTGTTTGGCCCGTGCCCGTTGCTCGGCGTTCAGGGGCGAGTCGGAGGCGGCGAAATCGGTTTCCCCGGCGAGGAAGTCGGCGATACCGGCGCCGGAACCGTTGGCCGAGTAGTCGACTGTGCGATCGACGCAGGCGCTGCGGTAGACGTCGGCGAACTCCACCATCGCGTGCGCCTGCGCGGTCGAACCACTGGCCTTCAGTTCTGTCTTGCCGCCGCAGGTCACGAGCTCACTGGCGTAGGCCAGCGTCATATGGGGGACGGTGCACGCCGATAGGGCCGGCGCGCCCGCGGTCAGCAGGATTCCGGCAGCCACAACCGGCCTCGCAGCCCGAAAACGATTCATGGCCGTGTGTATAACAACCCAAACTCGCACCTGGTCGAACACAAGGTGAACGGCGCGTGGTCGGAGAATGACGTCTGGGCAAGAAAGCTCGGATTCCGATGCGCTTGCCGGCCAGCGAGTTTCGCGGAATCTCAGGCACGCCGCGGCCGGCGCCGGTGTTCGCTACTCTGACTGCCGATGATCACAGAGACTCGATCGGACACCGCTGGCGCGGCCGCGAAGCGCCGCCGGCGGCCGCGTTATCTGACGAGCGCGCTCATCCTGGCCGCGATCGTGGCTGCCTACGCGTCATCGCTGTTCGGCGTCCACACGCTGCAGAGATCGGACAGTCCGCTGCCGCCGCTCGACCTGAGCGCGGTGAACCCGGAGGACACCATCGTGCAGGTGCGCCTGCACGAGCTGAACCCGGTCGCGAATCGGCTCGCGGTAGACATCCTCGTCCATCCCGGAGAGTCGTTGTACGACAAGCGGTTCGATGTGCTCAACACCGAGCTCGCGGTCCGGCTGTACCCCCCGAATGACCTAGGCGATTTTCACTTCCCTGCCGGGGATGCGCCGGCGCGGGTCAGCACGACAATCGAGGCGTACGGCGCGCCCGGGAACTGGCCGTTCGACTCCTACACCACCGAGGAGCTGTCGGCCGACGTGTTTGTCGGCACGGGGGAGACCCGCAAACGAATCCCGGCGCGAGTGGAGGTCACCGGAGCGCTGGACGGGTGGGATGCCAGCGTCGCACGCGTCCATGACGCCAGCAGAACCCGAAACCAGCGAGGCGACGCCGATGCCGCGGTGATGGTGAAGATCCAGCGCGCCAGGGGGCCCCTGATCTTCGATCTTGGGATCTGTCTGGTGCTGATCAGCCTGCCGACCCTGGCGCTGGTGGTGGCGGTCCCGATGGCTATGGGCAGGCGCAAGTTTCTGCCGCCATTCGCCACTTGGTATGCCGCAAACCTGTTCGCCATCATTCCGCTGCGCAACATCCTTCCGGGTGCCCCGCCACCGGGATCCTGGATTGACCAGGCAATCGTCCAGTGGGTGCTGATCGCGCTCGCGGCGGCGATGGGGTTGTTCATCTACGCCTGGGTGCGGCAAGGCGACGACTGAGGTCACGAAACGCGGACCGGCCGACCGCTTCGGCGGCCCGTCTCCGCACGCCTTGGCCTGCAATTTGGCGTTGAGGGATCCGTCGCCTAAGCTCTAGGGGTTGCCGTCAGCAGACCTCGGCCAGCGCAAGTTGGCCCTGAGTGCACTTAGGCAATAAAGAAGACCAAGCACGACCGGGGATAATCCCGCATGCCACTTGGCGTGCCGGGCAATGTCCCGATTATTGAGGAGATCTGGTGATTCAGCAGGAATCGCGGTTGAAGGTCGCCGACAACACCGGCGCCAAGGAGATCTTGTGCATCCGGGTGCTCGGTGGCTCGTCGCGGCGATACGCCGGCATCGGTGATGTCATCGTCGCAACCGTCAAAGACGCCATCCCCGGCGGCAACGTCAAGCGGGGCGACGTCGTCAAGGCCGTCGTGGTGCGCACCGTCAAGGAGCGTCGACGCGCGGACGGCAGCTACATCAAGTTCGACGAGAACGCGGCCGTGATCATCAAGGCCGACAACGACCCGCGCGGTACCCGCATCTTCGGGCCGGTTGGTCGCGAGCTGCGCGAGAAGAAGTTCATGAAGATCGTCTCGCTGGCACCGGAGGTGTTGTAGATGAAGGTTCACAAGGGCGACACCGTCCTGATCATCGCCGGTAAGGACAAGGGCGCCAAGGGCAAGGTCCTGCAGGCATTCCCCACCCGCAACCGGGTGCTGGTCCAGGGTGTCAACCGGATCAAGAAGCACGTGGCGAACTCGGCCAACCAGGCCGGCGCGTCCTCGGGTGGCATCGTCACGCAAGAGGCCCCGATCCACGTCTCCAACGTGATGGTCGTCGACTCCGACGGACAGGCCACCCGGATCGGCTACCGGGTGGACGCCGAGTCCGGCAAGAAGGTTCGCGTCTCCAAGCGCAACGGCAAGGACATCTAGAGATGACGACTGCAGAGAAAATCCAGCCCCGGCTGAAGCTGCGCTACCGCGAAGAGATCCGGGACGCGCTGAACAAAGAGTTCAACTACGCCAACGTGATGCAGATCCCGGGCGTGGTGAAGGTCGTGGTGAACATGGGCGTCGGTGAAGCCGCCCGGGACGCCAAGCTGATCAACAACGCGGTCACCGACCTGGCCGCGATCACCGGCCAGAAGCCGGAGATCCGCAAGGCCCGCCTGTCCATCGCGCAGTTCAAGCTCCGCGAAGGGATGCCGATCGGCGCCCGGGTCACCCTGCGCGGTGACCGGATGTGGGAGTTCCTCGACCGGCTCACCTCGATCGCACTGCCGCGTATCCGCGACTTCCGTGGATTGTCGCCCAAGCAGTTCGACGGTTCCGGCAACTACACCTTCGGGCTGGCCGAGCAGTCGATGTTCCACGAGATCGACGTGGACTCCATCGACCGCCCGCGGGGGATGAACATCACCGTCGTCACCTCGGCGACCAACGACGACGAAGGTCGAGCGCTACTGCGGGCTCTCGGCTTTCCGTTCAAGGAGAACTGACCACATGGCTAAGAAGGCTTTGGTTATCAAGGCGGCCCGCAAGCCCAAGTTCGCGGTGCGCGCCTACACCCGCTGCAACAAGTGCGGCCGCCCGCGCGCGGTGCTTCGCAAATTCGGCCTGTGCCGAATTTGCCTGCGCGAAATGGCGCACGCCGGCGAGCTGCCCGGTGTGCAGAAAAGCAGCTGGTGAGGGTGGAGGAGCAGCCTAAATGACTATGACGGATCCCATCGCGGACTTCCTGACCCGTCTGCGTAACGCCAACTCGGCGTTCCACGACGAGGTGACCCTGCCGCACTCGAAGATCAAGGCGAACATCGCCGAGATCCTCAAGCGCGAGGGTTACATCACCGACTACCACGTCGAAGACGCCCGGGTGGGCAAGGCGCTGGTGGTCAACCTCAAGTACGGCCCGAACCGGGAGCGCAGTCTCGCCGGTCTGCGCCGGGTGTCCAAGCCAGGCCTGCGGGTCTACGCAAAGTCGACCAACCTGCCACGGGTGCTCGGCGGCCTGGGCGTGGCGATCATCTCCACGTCCTCGGGTCTGCTCACCGACCGTCAGGCGGCCAGGCAGGGCGTGGGCGGCGAAGTCCTCGCGTACGTGTGGTGAGGGAGTAGCAGACATGTCGCGTATTGGTAAGCAGCCGGTCCCGGTTCCCACCGGGGTCGACGTGACCATTGATGGTCAGAACGTATCGGTCAAGGGACCCAAGGGCACCTTGGAGCTCTCCGTGGCGGAGCCGATCAACGTTGCCCGCAACGATGACGGCGCCCTCGTGGTGACACGGCCCGACGACGACCGGCACAACCGGTCATTGCACGGCCTGAGCCGCACCCTGCTGGCCAACCTGGTCACCGGTGTGTCGGAGGGCTACGTCCGCAAGATGGAGATCTTCGGCGTCGGCTACCGCGTCGCGCTCAAGGGCAGCGACCTGGAGTTCGCGCTGGGCTACAGCCACCCGGTCCTGATCAAGGCTCCGGAAGGCATCACCTTCGCGGTGGAGACGCCCACCAAGTTCTCGGTCTCGGGCATCGACAAGCAGAAGGTCGGCCAGATCTCGGCGAACATCCGCCGCCTGCGCCGCCCCGACCCCTACAAGGGCAAGGGCGTGCGCTATGAGGGTGAGCAGGTACGCCGCAAGGTCGGAAAGACAGGTAAGTAGTCATGGCGCAATCACAGGCGACCCCCACGGTCCGCAAGCCCGTCGGGCAGAACATCTCCGAGGTTCGGCGCACTCACCGCATCCGCCGGCACGCCCGGTTGCGCAAGAAGGTCGCCGGCACCGCCGAGCGTCCTCGCTTGGTCGTGCACCGCTCCTCGCGGCACATCCACGTGCAGCTGGTGGACGACCTCGCCGGCCACACCGTGGCGGCCGCATCGTCGATCGAGGCCGACGTGCGGGCAGTGGACGGCGACAAGAAGGCCCACAGCGTGCGGGTCGGACAGCTGATCGCCGAGCGTGCCAAGGCAGCCGGCGTGCAGGACGTCGTGTTCGACCGCGGTGGCTACACCTACGGCGGCCGTATCGCGGCGCTGGCCGACGCGGCGCGCGAGGGCGGATTGAACTTCTGATGACTGACGTGAAGATGACTGGAAGGACCGCATGATGGCGGAGCAGCCGACAGGGGCCTCCTCGGCAGGTCCCGACACGGGCAGTGCCCACCGCAATGACGGGCGCGACAACCGTGACAACCGGGGTGGCCGTGGCGGCCGCGACGGTGGCCGTGGTGGCCGCGACAACCGCGACGGCGACAAGAGCAACTACCTGGAGCGCGTGGTCGCGATCAACCGGGTGTCCAAGGTGGTCAAGGGTGGTCGCCGGTTCAGCTTCACCGCACTGGTGATCGTCGGCGACGGCAACGGATTGGTGGGTGTCGGTTACGGCAAGGCCAAGGAAGTCCCCGCCGCGATCGCCAAGGGTGTCGAGGAGGCCCGCAAGGGCTTCTTCCGGGTTCCGCTGATCGGTGGCACCATCGTCCACCCGGTGCAGGGCGAAGCCGCCGCCGGTGTGGTGTTCCTGCGCCCGGCCAGCCCGGGTACCGGTGTGATCGCCGGTGGCGCCGTGCGCGCCGTGCTGGAATGCGCCGGGGTTCACGACATCCTGTCCAAGTCGCTGGGCAGCGACAACGCGATCAACGTGGTGCACGCCACCGTGGCCGCGCTGAAGATGATCCAGCGTCCCGAAGAGGTGGCGGCCCGTCGTGGCCTGCCCATCGAAGATGTGGCTCCGGCCGCGATGCTCAAGGCGCGCCGGGAGAGCGAGGCACTCGCGCTCAGCGCTGCACGTGCCGAGCGGGAAGGTTCTGCATAACCATGGCAAACCTGAAGATCACCCAGGTCCGCGGCACCATCGGTGCCCGTTGGAAGCAGCGCGAGAGCCTGCGCACCCTGGGCCTGCGCAAGATCCGCCAGTCGGTGGTGCGTGAGGACAACCCGCAGACCCGTGGGCTGATCCGGGTTGTTCACCACCTCGTGGTAGTGGAGGAAGCAGAATGACGATCAAGCTGCACGACCTGCGCCCAGCGCCCGGGTCGAACACTAAGAAGACCCGCGTCGGGCGTGGTGAGGGTTCCAAGGGTAAGACCGCGGGACGTGGCACCAAGGGCACCAAGGCCCGCAAGAACGTGCCGGTCCGGTTCGAGGGTGGGCAGATGCCGATCCACATGCGGCTGCCCAAGCTCAAGGGCTTCCGCAACCGGTTCCGCACCGAGTACGACGTCGTGAACGTCGGCGACTTGGGCCGGCTGTTCCCCGAGGGGGGCACCGTCGGTCTCGACGAGCTGGTCGCCAAGGGTGCCGTCCGGAAGAACACGCTGGTCAAGGTGCTCGGCGACGGCAAGCTTGCTGTCAAGGTGGACGTCACGGCCCACAAGTTCAGCGGTAGCGCCAAGGACAAGATCACCGCAGCCGGAGGCTCCGCCACCGAGCTGTAGGGTCCGACCCCGCGCGACGCCACAGAATCGCACTCCACCGCCTGGTGGGGTGCGATTCTGCGTCTGGTGGGCATCTCCCGTGGCGCCGGTAGGCTCGCCACATGTTCTCTCTGTTGCCCGGCGTTCCCGGGATGGACGACTTGCGCGGCGTGGTCCGTCGCATCGATACAGCCCGGCACCATGGCGTGCCCCAGGGCGTCATCCTGGAACTCGACCTGCAGGAGCTTCCGCACGAGACGGGATCATTTGACCCGCTGGCGCTGATCCGCTCCGGTGGCCGGCCGGCGATGCTGCGCGACGTGGTGGCCGCCCTTCACCGCGCGACGCATGATCCCCGAGTAGCGGGCTTGATCGCCCGGGTGCAGCTCTCCGCGGCGGCCGCCGGGCCGGTGCAGGAGTTGCGGGCCGCGGTCGCCGAGTTCGCCGCCGCCAAGCCGTCGCTGGCGTGGGCCGAGACTTACCCTGGCACGCTGTCCTACTACCTGGCGTCGGCGTTCGGTGAGGTGTGGATGCAGCCGTCGGGCACCGTCGGGCTGATCGGCTTCGCCACTAATGCGACCTTCCTGCGCAATGCCCTGGACAAGGCCGGCATTGAGGCGCAGTTCGTCGCTCGCGGCGAGTACAAGTCGGCGGCCAATATGTTCACCCAGGACTCCTACACCGAGGCGCACCGCGAGGCCGACACCGCGCTGGTGGAGAGCCTGCATGCTCAGGTGCGCGCGGCCGTCGCCGAATCGCGACACCTCGAGGCCGACGTCGTCGACGCTGTGGCCGACCGGGCGCCGCTGTTGCGCGACGACGCCGTGCAGTCCGGCCTGATCGATCGCATCGGATTCCGTGACGAGGCCTACAACCGAATCGCCGAGTTGGCCGGGGCTGACCTGCGGGCCGGGGCTGACGGCGAAGACGCACCGCCGCGCCTGTATCTGTCCCGTTATGCCCATGCCACCGCCGAGGGAGCGCGTCAGGGGCTGCCCGGACGTAAGCCGAAGCCGGCGATCGCGGTGGTGACGGTGGCCGGTGCGATCGTCAGCGGCTCGGGTGGGCCACAGCTCTCGCCACTGGGTAACCGCAGCGTCGGTGGGGACACGATTGCCGCGGCGCTGCGTGAAGCGGCGGCGGATGACGACGTCGCCGCGATCGTGTTGCGGGTGGACAGTCCGGGCGGCTCGGTCACCGGTTCGGAAACTATCTGGCGAGCCGTCGAGCAGGCCCGCGCCGCCGGTAAGCCGGTGGTGGCCTCGATGGGCGCGGTCGCCGCCTCCGGTGGGTACTACATCTCGGCGGGCGCCGACACGATCGTGGCCAACCCCGGGACCATCACCGGCTCTATCGGTGTGGTGACCGGCAAGTTGGTCGCACGCCGGCTCAAAGAACGCCTCGGCGTGGGCTCCGATTCGGTACGGACCGGTGCCAATGCCGACGCCTGGTCCTCCGACGCACCGTTCACCCCTGAACAGCAGGGGCAGGTCGAGACCGAGGCCGACCTCTTCTATGACGACTTTGTGGCGCGGGTGGCGCAGGGCCGCAAGCTGTCGGTCGAGGCGGTGGACGCGGTGGCTCGAGGGCGGGTCTGGACCGGCGCGGACGCGGCCGAACGCGGGTTGGTCGACGAGTTGGGCGGGCTGCGCACTGCGGTGCGGCGTGCCAAGGAGTTGGCCGGGCTCGACTCCGACGCCCGGGCGCGGATCGTGTCCTACCCCGGTTCGTCGATGTGGGACTTCGTTCGTCCGCGCGCGTCGTCACAGCCGGCGGCGGCGCTGTCCGACGCGGTCGGAAACCTGGTGATCCGGTCTGTGGTCGGGCTCGTCGAGCAGGTCGAGCGTTCGGTCAACGGTGCGCAGGTGTTGTGGATGGGGGCGTCGCGCTGGTAGAGCGCGTTACGCCGAGTCAACAATTCTCTTTGCGGCTGAAAGCGTTTGGTAACACGTCTTTAACGGGCGGAGCCCATGCTGGGTGGCATGAAACGGTTACTGCTGCTGGCTGGTCTGTGCGCCATGGTCGGCCTGGCCGCGCCCGCCCAGGCCGCGCCCGCGGGTGTCGATGGGCAGTTCCTGACCACCCTGACCGGTGCCGGATTGAGTCACAGCGGCAGTGATCAGGCCACCGTGTCCGCGGGCCACGCGGTGTGTCAGCTGATGGACGCGGGCCTGTCGCCCATGGACACGGTCGTGGCGGTTCAGACCACCAATCCCGGCTTCACCATTCACACGGCCGCGCAGTTCGCGGCGATCTCGACAGCGCACTACTGCCCCCAGTACATGTAGGGCCCGTCGCGGCGATAGCGGCGTGTTAAGCCTGCGGCCGGGCAGCCAGCACGTCGCGGAACAACGCCTGGCGTAGCGCGAGTTCGCGCGGATCGCTGTGGAGATGAAAGCCCAAGCGGTTCATCACATAGGAATAGCCGACGCCGGTGTCAGGATCGGCGAACCCGAACGAGCCGCCGAAGCCCGGCGTGCCGTATGCCTTATCCGACGAGCCGAAGCCGGCGGTGAAGGCCGGTTTGGACAGCCCCAGCGAGAAGACCAGCTCGACGCCCAGGACCTTGTCGCGTTCGCCGCAGGAAGGTGCCGCCGGGGTTGCCGCGAGTTCACGGTGCACGTCTGGACTCAGCGGCAACACCGGATCCGCGGTAGCCGCGGCCCCGTAGAGGCGTGCGATCGCCGAGGCGGAACCGATTCCGTTGGCCGACGGAATCTCGACTGCACGCACATCGTCGCGGTTGTAGTCGCCGTCCCAGGGACTGATATCGCTGGGCAGCGAGCTCGCCCGCCCCAGCAGGCCAAACGGATTGAAGGAAGCTGCCACCAGCGCCGGCGGCATCACGGTGAGGTGCAGCAGCGCTTCGGCGCGCTTCCACTGGTGCAGCAGCGCCACCTGGTCGCGCGATACCGACTTCGGCAGTCCGATATGCAGATCCAGGCCCAGCGGAGCGGCGATCTCTTGGGCGAAGAAGCGGCCCAACGTGCGGCCTGCCGGGTCGGTGCGCCGGATGAGTTCGGATTCGTACCAGCCCAACGTGACCGCGTGATAGCCGTGCCGGGTGCCCGGCGCCCAGAGTGGCTTCTGAGCGGCGAGCATGGGTGCAAGTCGGTCCGGGTCCGCGACGTCGGCCAGGGTGGGCGCGGGCTTCAGTGCGCTGAGGCCGGCCTGGTGGCCCAGCAGTTGGCGGATCGTCACGTCGCCCTTGCCGGCCTGCGCGAATTCCGGCCAGTGGGTGGCGACCGTGTCGTCATAGCCGAAGAGTCCGCGGGACACCGCCAGCGCTACGGCCAGCGCTGCCACGCCCTTGGTGCTGGAGAAGACGTTGACCATGGTGCCCTGCTCCCATGGGGTGCGTGCCAGCCCGTCACGGTAGCCGCCCCACAGGTCGACGACTTTGACACCGTCGCGGTACACCGCGACCGCAGCGCCGACCTCACGCCCCGCCGTGAAGTTCGCGCGAAACGCGTCGGCGACCCTGCCATATCCCTCATCGACGTCGCCGCCGATCAGGTCCTGCGGAACCTTGACCCTGAGCACCATTGGTGTGGTTATACCGGTACCGCCGACCTGCCATCGGCGAATGACGAAAGCCGGCCCGGCGGCGTCGCCCGGACCGGGGCGGCACCGCTGCGGGATCCCGCAAGAGGGCGCGCGCAGATTATCTCTGGGGGCCTCGTATTGGCAAATAGTGGGGTTGGTATGTACGCAAGATTACCTATTTGTGGCAACGGTCACATGTGCCGGTAAAGCATGATGTATCCCATATGGTCCATCTCTCAATTTCAGCGACTTCCCAGGTAAAGCATGGTTTATCGCCCCACGAGGCGATATGTGAACCGAAATTTCAATTCGTGGGTGTTGCCAATGTCGGCTAGCTTGCAGCGCGGGTGAGCCAACTTATAACGCGTCCTCCAAATCAGCTGAGTGGACGGTTAATTGGGCGTGAATTCGGAAATTGAGGCATTCGGCATGGAACAGAGTCGTGAGAGTCGTCTGGGTGGTCGTTCGCGTGGCTTCGGCCGCCGGGTGGCCGGGGCAGGCAGCGCGGTCGGCGCATTTCTGGCGTTCGGCGTGGGCCCGGTCGCGGGCGCCCCGTCCGCCAACGCCGACTTCGACGACCTGATCATGGAGCCGATCCTCGAGATGTTCGACTCGTGGTCGGTCGACACGTCCACGTGGTTCACCGGATCCACCGACGACCTGTTCGCCGGCGCCGCGTTTGACTCCAGCGTCTTCGCCTTCGACCCCACCCAACCGCTGGGCCCGTGGGTCGCTGAGCTGGACCAGCTGCTCTATTCCGGCTTCCAGAATTACGTCTACCTGCCGTTGTACGCCATCAGTCAGGACCTGATGGGCTACGCAGAGCCATTGCTCAACGTGGTCAATCAGCCGTTCGTCGACCTGTTCGGCCGCGTGTTGATCGGAAACGGCATCGACGGCTTCGACGGTGTCAACGACTCACTGCTGGGTAGCTCGGGCCTGTTCGGCAACCTCGGCGACGGTGGGTTCCTGTTCGGTGATGGGGGCGCCGGTCTCGCCGGTAGCGACCTCAACATCGACGGTGGGTTCGGCGGTGCGGCCGGCCTGATCGGCAATGGTGGCGCCGGCGGCGCCGGGTTCGACGGCCTCGCCGGTGGCGATGGCGGCAACGGTGGCGACGGCGGTGTCGGCGGCTGGCTGCTGGGCAACGGCGGCCTGGGTGGTGCAGGTGGCATCGGTGGAATCGGCGGTGGTGCCGGTGGTTTCGGTGGCGCCGGCGGCGCGGCGATCTTCATCGGCAATGGCGCGGCCGGTGGTGCCGGTGGTGCGGGTGGCTTCGGCGGCGACGGTGCCGACGGCGCCACCTTCGGGGCCAGCGGTGAGAACGGCGGCTTTGGCGGTTTTGGCGGCAACGGTGGTGTCGGCGGCCGGGCGGGCCTGCTGTTCGGCGCCGCGGGCAATGGTGGCGACGGCGGTATCGGAGGCAACGGTGGTGCCGGCGGCGACGGGCAGAACGGCCTGCACGGCACCAACGCCGGCGGCGCGGGTGCCAGCAGCGGCCTGGCCGGTCAGGACGGCATGGACGCCGGCAATGGCGGCAATGGCGGCAACGGCGGCACCGGCGGTAACGCCGGCAAGGGCGGCGCAGGCGGATTCCTCGGCGTCCACCCGGCGGGTGCTTCCGGCGCCGCCGGGGCGGGCGGCAGTGCTGGAGACGCGGGCAACGCCGGTAACGGCGGCAATGGCGGCAATGGTGGCAACAACGGGACGGGTCTGTCGGCCGGTGACGGCGGCAACGGCGGAGCCGGCGGCGACCGCGGCCTCGTCGGCGTCGCGGGACTGGGCGGCTTGAACAGTGACGGCAGCCGCGCCGCCACCGGCGCGGACGGCGCGGTGGCGATCAGCGGTGGCAACGGTGGTCACGGCGGTAACGGTGGTAACGGTGGCCTCCTCGCCGATGGCCAGGGCCAGAACGGTGGCGCTGCCGGAGACGGCGGTGCCGGGGGCCGGATCGGTGATGGCGGCAACGGCGGTAATGGCGGCAACGGCGGCGACAGCGCCGCCGGTGCAGACGGGGGCAACCCGGGCGATGCCGGTGTGGACGGCAAGGTCGGCGGCTACGGCGGCCAGGGTGGCAACGGTGGTGACGGCGGACGCGACGCCGGCAACTCCGGCAACGGCGGCAATGGCGGCAACGGAGCCGACGGCGGTGACGGTGGCGCCGGGGCCCACGGTGCCGACGCCGTCTTCGCCGGCCAGGACGGCCAGGACGGCGGCCACGGCGGCAGCGGCGGTGACGGTGGCGCCGGTGGTAACGGCGGCAATGCGGGCGTGGTCTACAACGGGGTGGTCGGGCTCAATGGCAACGGCGGCGACGCCGGCAACGGCGGAAACGCCAACACGCCGGGCAACGGCGGCAACGGTGCTGCCGGAGACGCGGAGAACCCCGACGGTGGCCGCGGTGGCGACGGCGGCAACCCCGGCACGGCGGGCAATGCCGGTGTCGCCGGCGTGCATGGCACCGGGGGCAACCCGGCCAGCGGTGTGAATGGTCTTGATGGCGTCGCCGGCACGGGTGTCTCGGGCATCCACGGCAATGGCGGCAACGGCGGCGCAGGGTACGACGCGTCGAGTGACCCGGACGCAGTGCCGGGCGCCGACGGCGGTGCCGGTGGTGCCGGTGGCAATGGTGGCTTGATCGGCAACGGCGGCGACGGCGCGGCCGGCGGCAGTGGCGCGCTGGGTCTGGTGGGCGCCGACGGCGACGTGCCCGGTGCATCCGGGGGAACAGGTGGTGCGGGCGGCGCCGGCGGCGCCGGCGGCGCCGGCGGCAACGGTGGCGCGCAGGCCGGTGACGCCGGCAACGGTGGCAACGGCGGCAACGGCGCGACAGGTGGAATCGGCGGTACGGGCCAAGACGGTGCCACCGGGGTGGCCGGCGTGGACGACGGCGCGGGCGGCAACGCCGGCGACGGCGGTAGCGGCGGCGCGGGCGGCAACGGTGGCGTGGGCGGAAATGCCGGTACCGCGGCCAACGGCAACGGCGGCACCAACGGTGACGGCGGCAACGCCGGTGACGGCGGCAACGCCGGCAATGCCGGCAACGGTGGAACCGGCGCCGCGGGTGACGCCCTCAACCCCGACGGCGGTAAGGGTGGTGACGGCGGTAATCGTGGCGAGGTCGGCCTGGGCGGCACCGGTGCCGGGGCTGGAACCGGTGGCAGTGGCGGTGCGTCCGGAAGCGACGGCGCAGCCGGTGCCGAGGCCACCGCGGGTGGCAACGGCGGTAATGGCGGTCGAGGCTTTGACGCCACCGATCCAGGAACCGACGGTGGCAATGGTGGTGCCGGCGGCAACGCCGGAGCCATCGGAATCGGTGGTGACGGTGGCGCCGGAGGTAAGGGCGCCAACGGCCTCGCGGGCGTGACCGACGGCAACGGCAACGGCACCCTCGGCGGTGACGGCGGCCAAGGCGGCAGCGGTGGCGCCGGTGGTGCCGGCGGCACTACCTCCGGCGACGCCGGCAACGGTGGTGTCGGCGGGGCCGGTGGTGTCGGTGGTGTCGGCGGAAGCGGTGCCAACGGCACCGCCGGAGTCGACGCGACGGTTGCAGGCGGTAGCGGCACGGCCGGTGGCGATGCCGGTAACGGCGGCGTCGGCGGCACCGGCGGCGGTGGCGGTAATGGCGGTGTCGGCGGCACTGCCACCAACGGCAACGCCGGACAGGCCGGCGACGGCGGTATCGGTGGCGCGGGCGGCAACGCCGGCAACGCGGGCAACGGCGGCGTCGGTGGTGCCGGTTTGGGCGGCGGTGCTGGTGCGGCAGCCGGAAACGGCGGCGACGGTGGCGACGGCGGCGTGCGCGGCACGGCCGGAGCCGGTGGGCAGGGTGGCACCAGCGGTGATGGAACCACTCAGGCGGCCAGCGGCTCCGCGGGTGCCAACGCGACCGGCGGTGATGGTGGCGCCGGCGGCAAGGGCGGCGCGGCGACCAGCTCCAGCCAGACCGGCGGCAACGGTGGTGTGGGCGGCAACGCCGGCCCCGACGGCCGCGGCGGCAACGGCGGTGCGGGTGGCAACGGATTCAACGGCGCCAACGGCACCAACTCCACCAACCCTGCGGTTGACGGCACCGATGGAGGCAACGGCACCGCGGGCGGCAACGGTGGTGCAGGCGGCCTCGGCGGCACCAACACCGGTGTCGGCGGCAACGGCGGCGCCGGCGGTGCGGGCGGCAACGGCGGTAACGGCGGCCACGGCAGCAACGGCACCATCGGTGGCAACGGTACCGCCGGGAACCCGGATGGTTCCGCCGGCGGCAACGCCAGCAGCGGTGGTGACGGCGGCAACGGCGCCACCGGCGGTAACGGCGGCGTAGCCGGCACCGGTGCCAGCGGCAGCGGCACCGCGGGAGCCGGTGGTAAGGGCGGCAATGCCGGCAACGCCGGCAATGCCGGCAACGGCGGCAACGGCGGCAACGGGATCCAGACGAACACCACCGGATCCGGTGCACACGGCGGCCACGGCGGCAACGGTGGCAACGGTGGCGACCGCGGCACCGCGGGAACTGTCGGGACTGGCGGCATCGGTGGTAGCGGAACTCAAGCCGCGAACGGCACTGCCGGATCGACCGGCACTGGCGGCGATGGCGGCAACGGCGGTAACGGTGCCAATGCGACCAGCACCGGCCAGTGGGGCGGAAACGGCGGCAAGGGCGGCAACGCCGGCGCCGACGGCAACGGTGGCAACGGCGGAGACGCCGGCAAGGGTGCCAATGCCCCCACGAACTCCGGCAAGGCCGGAGGCGCGGGATCAGCCGGTGAAGGCGGCACGCAGGGCGGCAACCCCAATGGCGGCAACGGTGGTACCGGCGGCTCCGGCACCGGGATCGCCGGTAAGGGCGGCACCGGCGGCAACGGCGGCACCGGCGCGAACGCGGGCGACGTGCCCGGCCAGGCGGCGGGCACCGGCGGCACCGGCGGCACCGGCGGCAACGGCTCCAGCGGTGCCGATGGTGGCTATGGCGGTAGGGGTGGCGACGGCGGCCTCGGTGGCAGCAACTCCGGTAACGGTGGTAGCGGCGGGAAGGGCGGTGACGGCGGGAACGGCAGCAATGGCGGCGACGGCGGCGCCGGCGGTAACGGCGCCAGCGGCGGCGCCGGCAGTGTGACCAACCCCAACGGCGGCGCCGGCGGCAACGGTGGCAAGGGTGGCGACGGCGGCGACGGTGGCAACGCGGCCGGCGGCAACTACGGCGGCAAGGGCGGTGCGGCCAACAACCCCAACGGCCAAACCGGCAGCGACGGCGCCAACGGTGCCAACGGCCGGCCGGGTGACCCCGGAAAGGCGGGGCCTGGTGGCGGTGCGGGCGCCGGTGGCGCGGCGGGCAGCCCCGAGGGGCAGGCCGGCCCGCCCGGACAGCCGGGCGAGGGCGGCAAGGGCGGCGGGGTCATTCCTCCCGGCTGATAGCCAGGGCTGCCGCGCGACGACGATGGCCGCCGGTCCCTCGGGACCGGCGGCCATCAGCGGTTTCTCGGGGTTGAGCGCTCGCTAGGTGCGAACCGCCTCGATCGCCACCGAATTGCGCATGCGTGCCACGATGTCGCCGTCGGGGAAGCTGCGGCCGTAGCCGGCGAAGACCGCTTCCCGGGTGCGTTCGCCGACCTGCCAGCCCCGCTCATTCAGGTACGCCCCGACGGGGTGGCGTTCGCCGGCGTACACCAGGTTGGCGATGTCGAGATCAAGGCCCTGGGAGGCGAAACGCTGACCCAACGACTGGTTTGCGTCGCCGAGAGCGGCGGCACCGTCGGGGTGGTATTCGGTAGCCAGCCGGCTGCCTGGGGCACTCAGTGCGGTGATGTTGTCGAACAGTCGGTCCTGCGCCTCCGGCGGAAGATAGATGAGGAGGCCTTCCGCGCTCCATGCGGTGGGCTGTGTCTGGTCAAAACCGCTGTCGCGCAGGGCCGCCGGCCAGTCATCGCGGAGATCGACGGCCACGGTGCGGCGACGAGCGGTCGGCTGGGCCCCCAGATCGGCCAGCGTTCGAGTCTTGAACTCGATCACCTCCGGCTGGTCGATCTCGTAAACCGTGCTGCCCTGGGCCCAGCCCAGCCGGTAGGCCCGCGAGTCCAGGCCGGCGGCCAGGATGACGGCCTGCCGGATGCCCGCCGCCGCTGCCTGCAGGAAGAAGTCGTCGAAGAACCGGGTGCGGACCGCCATGACCGCGGTCATCGGCCCGGCGGCGGTCTCGGCCTCGGCGGCCACCGCCGGCTCCAGCGTGCCGTCGATCAGCTTGGTGAAGAAGTCGATGCCGACCGCCCGTACCAGCGGTGCCGCGAAGGGATCGGAGATGATCGGCTGGGCTTCGTCGGTGGCCATCGCGCGCGCCGCGGCCACCATGGTGGCGGTGGTGCCCACACTGGAGGCCAGGTCCCAGGTGTCGCCGGAGAATCGTGTGCCGGTGTTCTCCATCTCCGTCACCCCCGGACCGCGCTGATGTAGGCCAGTCTGCCGAACACGGAGTCGGCGTCGTCCGCAAGTGGCGGCACGCCGTACTCGGCGAAAAGTTCGACGACGTCGTGGCTGTCCACCCGCCAGTTGTGTCCGGCCAGATACCTGCCGGCTTCATTGCGATCCCCGAAATAGAGCAGTTCGGCCATGTCGATGTCGACCCCGTGCCGTCGCATCCGCTCGGCGGACTCCTGCATGCGCAGGCGCGCCTGCGCTTGGCTGTCGGTGTCCAGGCCAGGGGTGCTCTCGGTGGCCATACGGCTACCTGGTGCGCTCAATGCGGTGACGGTGTCCAGGAGGCGGTCCTGCGCATCCGGGGGCAGGTAGGCGAGCAGTCCCTCGGCGCTCCAGGCGGTCGGCTGTGCCGCGTGGAAGCCCGCTGCCCGCAGCGCTGCCGGCCAATCCTGACGCAGGTCGACAGCCACGGTTCGCCGGTCTGCGGTCGGCTCCGCCCCCTGCTGCGCCAGCACTCTCGTCTTGAATGCGATCACCTCGGGCTGGTCCACCTCATAGACGACGGTGCCGGCCGGCCAGTTGAGCCGGTAGGCCCGCGAGTCCAGTCCCGAGGCCAGGATGACCACCTGGTGAATCCCGGCGGCGGTGGATTCGGTGAAGAAATCGTCGAAGAACCGGGTGCGCACCGCCATGTTGTCGGCCATCCGGGCCATGTTCATCGGTCCCTCGTCGCCGAGGTCTTCGGGCGCGAGTTCGCCGCTGGCCAACCTGCTGAACAGGTCCAGGCCGACCGCGCGCACCAACGGCTCGGCGAACGGGTCGTTGATCAGGGGGCGCTCGGCCCGGCTGGCGATCGCACGGCCCACGGCGACGCCGGTGGCAGTGATGCCCACGCTAGAGGCCAGGTCCCAGCTGTCGTTGTCAGTACGTGCCATGCTGCGTACTCCATTCTCTCTGTCGCTTCGCTGTCTCATGTCGTCCGGGCAAACAAACGCCCGAGCAGTTAGTTAGTGCATTTAACGAGCTGTCGGCGACTGTACGCCGCCAGGCTGATCGCGGGCTGGGAGTGCCACCGACGGCGGCCCGGCCCGCGGTGCGTAGCTGTTACTCTCGTAGACTGCTGACGCGCCTCAAGACACGCGTGGCCTCGTCGTCATCGGCTGGCACGTGGACGCGACAACGCAGGACTAACCCAGGACTAACCGGGGCTGGGACACCAACAGCCCATTGGAACGCCGCGACCGGACCTCGGCTGCGCAGGAGGAGAAGAGTGTTCTCGGCTTTCATCTCAGCGCTGCGGACGGTTGACCTGAGGCGCAAGATCCTTTTTGCGCTGGGCATCATCGTGATCTACCGGCTGGGTGCGGCCATCCCGTCGCCCGGGGTCGACTACCAGAACGTGCAGCAGTGCATCAAGGAAGTCAGCGGTGGCGACGCCGCGCAGGTGTACTCGCTGATCAACCTGTTCTCCGGCGGCGCGCTGCTTCAGTTGACAGTGTTCGCGATCGGCGTGATGCCCTACATCACCGCCAGCATCATCGTGCAGCTGCTCACCGTGGTGATCCCGCGTTTCGAAGAGCTGCGTAAAGAAGGCCAGTCCGGCCAGAACAAGATGACGCAGTACACCCGGTACCTGACCGTTGCGCTGGCCGTTCTGCAGGCCACCAGCATCGTGGCGCTGGCCGCCAACGGCGGCCTGCTGCAGACCTGCAGCCTGCGCCACGACATCATCGCCGACCACAGCATCTTCACCCTGATGGTCATCGTGCTGGTGATGACCTCCGGCGCGGTGCTGGTGATGTGGCTCGGTGAGCTCATCACCGAGCGCGGCATCGGCAACGGTATGTCGCTGCTGATCTTCGTCGGCATCGCCGCCCGCATCCCGATCGAGGGCAAGACCATCCTCGACGCCCGCGGCGCCGTGGTGTTCACGATGGTCCTGCTGGCAGCCCTGGCCATCGTGGTCGGCGTGGTCTTCGTGGAGCAGGGCCAGCGTCGTATCCCCGTGCAATACGCCAAGCGCATGGTGGGCCGGCGGATGTACGGCGGTACCTCGACCTACCTGCCGCTGAAGGTCAACCAGGCCGGCGTTATCCCGGTCATCTTCGCCTCGTCGCTGATCTACATTCCGCAGCTGATCACCCAATTGGTTCACAGCGGCAGCGCCAACCCCGGTAACAGCTGGTGGGACAAGTTCGTCAGCACCTACCTGTCCGATCCGTCGAACTTCGTCTATATCGCCCTGTACTTCGGTCTGATCATCTTCTTCACGTACTTCTACGTGTCGATCACGTTCAACCCCGACGAGCGTGCCGACGAGATGAAGAAGTTCGGTGGCTTCATTCCCGGCATCCGGCCGGGCCGCCCGACCGCGGACTACCTGCGCTACGTGCTCAGCCGGATCACCCTGCCGGGCTCGATCTACCTCGGCGTCATCTCGGTGCTGCCCAACCTGTTCCTGCACATGGGAAGCTCGGGCACCGTTCAGAACCTGCCGTTCGGCGGCACCGCGGTACTGATCATGATCGGCGTCGGCCTGGACACGGTGAAGCAGATCGAGAGCCAGCTCATGCAGCGCAACTACGAAGGGTTCCTCAAGTGAGAGTCGTACTTCTGGGACCGCCGGGGGCAGGCAAGGGCACCCAGGCGGTGAAGCTCTCGGAGAAGCTGGGCGTCCCACAGATCTCCACCGGTGACCTGTTCCGCCACAACATCGCCGAGGGCACCGAACTGGGCAAGCAGGCCAAGCAGTACCTCGACGCCGGCGACTTGGTGCCGCCCGAGCTGACCAATGCACTCGTCGAAGACCGGCTCGACCAGCCCGATGCCGCAGAAGGATTCATCCTGGACGGCTACCCCCGCTCGGTGGAGCAGGCCGAGGCGCTGCACGCCATGCTGGAGCGCCGTCAGACCCAGCTGGATGCGGTGCTGGAGTTCCGGGTCACCGAGAGCGAACTGCTCAAGCGACTCAAGGAACGTGGTCGCGCCGACGACACCGCCGACGTCATCCACAACCGCATGATGATCTACCGCGAAGAGACCACGCCACTGCTGGACTACTACCAGGACGAACACGACCTGCACGTGGTGGATGCACTCGGCACGCTTGACGAGGTGTTCGCCCGCGCACTCAGCGCACTGGGGCAATAGGTGGTCGGGTGGGCGAAGCGGCGCAAAGCGGTGCCGCATCGCAGCCCCGGTGAGCTCGACGCGATGGCCGCGGCCGGCGCCGTCGTCGCCGCCGCCCTCGCCGCAGTGCGCGAAGCGGCGGCCGTGGGCGTCTCGACCCTGCAACTGGACGAGATCGCCGAAGCGGTGATCCGGGACGCCGGCGCGACGCCGTCATTTCTGGGCTACCACGGATTCCCGGCGTCGATCTGCAGCTCGGTCAACGACCGGGTGGTGCACGGAATCCCGACGGCGACCGACGTTCTGGTGGCGGGCGATCTGGTGTCGATTGACTGCGGCGCGATCCTGGACGGCTGGCACGGCGACGCCGCGGTCACCTTCGGGATCGAGACGCTCAGTGCCGCCGACGAAAACCTGTCCGCGGCCACCCGGCAGGCGATGGAGGCCGGAATCGCGGCGATGGTGGTGGGCAACCGACTCAGCGACGTCTCGCACGCCATCGAGATGGGCGCCCGGGCCGCGTCGGCTCAGTTCAAGCGCTCCTTCGGCATCGTCGCCGGTTACGGCGGACACGGCATCGGCCGGCAGATGCACATGGACCCCTTCCTGCCCAACGAGGGATCGCCGGGCCGCGGACCGCTGCTGGTGGCCGGCTCGGTGCTGGCTATCGAGCCGATGCTGACCCTGGGAACCGACCAGACCGTCATCCTGGAGGATGAGTGGACGGTCGTGACCGCCGACGGCTCACGCGCCGCGCACTGGGAGCACAGCGTTGCGGTGACCGAGGACGGTCCTCGAATACTGACGATCTCCCCCGAGGTGCCCGCCGCGAGCTGATTTCGCGGCGCGGTGAACCATTCCTCCGGTTCAACCGTGTCACCACGGTGAGGGTGCGAGCCGAGACCCCGCCACCAGTTTTGCGTGTCCTGGTGGTCGGCGCGGGCGTGGCCGGGCTCGCCCTTGCCCGCGGCATGCTGCGCGACGGCCACGACGTCACAGTCTTTGAACAACGGCCCCACCTGCAGTCCGGCGGCGGCGCCGTGACCATCTGGCCCAACGGTGCGACGGTGCTGGACCAACTGGGCGTGGACATGGCCGGAGCCGGACAGGAATTGTCGGCGGTGCGGGTCATGACGTCCACCGGTCGCCGGCTCGCCACGCTCGACGTGGCCGCAATGGCGCAGGGGCTGGGCGCGCCCGTCCGGATGGTGCCGCGCCGGGTCCTGCTGCAACGCCTGGTGGAGGATCTCCCGGCCGAGCGCATCAGGTACGACGCGCAGGTGGTGGGCGTCAGCGGTACCGACAGCGCGGCCCGGATCGACTTCGCCGACGGCAGTTGCATCGACGGCGACCTGCTGATCGGCGCGGACGGTCTGCACTCCATGGTGCGAGAGCACGTGGGCGCTCCACCGGCCGAGTCCACGGGCTGGTGCAGCTGGCAGGGATTGGTCAGCCTGCCGCGCCCGGTCGAGGACCCGCGGGCGGCGCTGATGATCGTGGGCCGGCAGGGCAACCTCGGACTCTGGCCGGCGGGCGGATCCGAGTTGCAGTGGTGGTTCGACCTGCCCTGGTCGCCGGATTTCGTCCGGCCGCCATGCCCGATCGACCTGATCCGGGCACGGTTTGAGGGCTGGTCCGATCCCGTCGACCAGATGCTGGCCGTTTTGACCGATGCCGACCTCGCTGGTTCGCCCTACCCGCACTTTCGTCACCCGATACCCGGAGCGGGCCGTGGTGCACTCACTCTGGTCGGCGACGCCGCACACACGATGCCGCCCACGATGGCGCAGGGCACCAACCAGGCGCTGCTGGACACCATGGTGCTGTGCAGGACACTGGCGAGGCTGCGCACAACGTCGGGAGTGGAGCTGTCGCGCGCGCTGCGCCGCTACGAGCAGGCCCGTCGCCGCAAGGTGGCAGCGGTGTCGCGGATGACCGCGCTGCAGTTGTCCCACAGTGAGATGGTGCTGCGGCCCGCGGCCTGGATCCCGGACCGACTGCACACCTGGGGGCTGACCCTGTTTCTGCGCTCGGTCAGTCATCGCCGGATGGCGAGCGAGATCAACCGTAGCCTCGGACTGGCCGGCGCGGGCCAACCCGCCGGCCGGACAACCGACCGCCGCCACTGAGGAGGGTCGACGATGTCGCTTCCCGCACCTGACGATCCGGCCCCCGGCCCCGGCGAGCGGCCGCCGGCCGATCCGGTGCGGGTACGCGGCGCGTTCGACAGTCCATCGCGCTGGCTGTGGCTGATCAAATGGTGTGTGCTGGCCACGCCGCACTATCCGATCCTGTTGGTCCTGTATCTGGTCTATCTGCCGCTTACTGTGATCGCCGGCGTCGCGATACTTATCTCCGGGCGCTATCCGCGCCCGCTATTCGACTTCAATGTGGGCGTGCTGCGCTGGTCCTGGCGCGTCATGAACTACCGGTTTCCGATGAACAGCACCGACCGGTACCCGCCGTTCACCCTGGCTTCGCGGCCCGACTATCCGGCCGATCTGCAGGTCGACTATCCCGACCGGCTGGACAATCGGACGGTGTTGGTCAAGTCGTGGTTGTTGGGTTTGCCGCAGGTCCTGATGTGCTGGGCCTTGGAGCCGGTGCTGCAGTTGTTGTGCGTCATCACGGCGTTGACGTTGTTGATCACCGGAACCATCCCCGCCGGCATGTCCGATCTGTTGCTGGGGATCGTTCGCTGGCGCTATCGGGTGGCGGTCTACGTCTCGTTGATGCGTGACGAGTACCCGCCGTTCCGGTTGGATCAAGGCGAGCGGTGGGCGACCGATGGCGCGGCGTAACCCGTTGTTCCCGTATGTGTATCGGTTCGGAATGCCGTTCTTCGATCGATTGTTCTATCGCCGCTACCGCCGAACTGCGATGAGCGCAGCCACCGGCCGGCTGTTGATGATCGGATTGGGGCCCGGCGCCGACCTGATGTTTCTTCCCGCTGCGGTGACGACGGTCGCCGCCGTCGAGCCGGAGCCGGCGATGCGCCGGATGGCGACGGCCCTGGCGCGCCGCCGCGGTATCGCGGTGGACATCGTCGACGCGGTCGGTGAGTCGATTCCTTTTCCGGACAACAGCTTCGACTCAGTGCATGTGGGCCTCGTGCTGTGTTCGGTCGATGATGTCGCTGCCACCCTGGGTGAGATCCGCCGGGTGCTGGCCCCCGGCGGCCGGCTGGTGGTGCTCGAGCACGTCCGCGGCGAGGGCGCAATGGGCCGTTTTCAGGACCTGATCGCGCAACCGTGGGCGTGGCTGTCGTCGGGCTGCCGGCCCAACCGTCGCACGCTGGATGCCATCGCCGCAGCGGGATTCGACACCGCTGGCCTGTCCAGCATCCGGCGCAGCCCGGTGCCGCCGCCGTGTACGCCACAACTTCAGGGGTTCGCCACCGTGCTGCCGCAGCCGCCGCTCGGGGGTGGAAGTGAATCAGGTAACGGCGAGAGATCGGAGTTCCCATCATGAGTAAAACTGTTGCTACACAACGTCGAGTCGGCCTGGTCGGCCTGGCGGTCACCCTCGGGCTGGCCTCCACGGCGCTCGGCGCGCCGGTCCACGCCGAGGGTGGTGGTCGCACCGCCGGCCCCGACTCCTGGTTCGTCAGCGACGCCGGTGATCTCGGAGCTGCGCTGTTCGGTTCGGTCGATGATCCGGATTTCATCAGTCGCACCACCGATTTCGGTCTGTTCACCCTGACGTCGGCGGCCGACCCCGACGACGACAACTACGTCGCAGTGGTTCTGCAAACTGCGTGGTTCACCGACATCCTGACGTCGGGAACCGACCCGGAGGACAACCTTGGATTCGGGGCCGCCAGTATCGGGGTCGCCGGGGAGACGGTCAACACCTTCATCGTCCCGGGTTGCCCGGACCTGGACAGTACGTTCGCGCTGCCGTTCACCGACCCGTTCGCCGAGCTGTTCACCGACCTGATCCAGCTTGGACTCGTCTGAGGCATCCGACGTTCGGACGCCTGCGGAACCAAGCTATTCCGAGGCGACCGCGTCGATGATGTTCAGGCGGGCCGCTCGCCGCGCGGGCGGCACCGAACCGAGCAGGCTGATCGCCACCGCGCCGAGGGCATAGGCCGGAGCCACCGGGGTCGGATGGAACGTGACGGTGAAATTCATGATCTCGGCACTGACCAGGCTGTAGAGCCACTGATCGGTGAGTCCGATCACCAGCCCCAATAGGCCGCCGACCACGCCGATGCCCGCTGCTTCGGCCAGCACCATCTGCATGGTGAAGCGGCGGTTCGCGCCGATCGCCCGCAGCACTCCGATCTCGCGGCGCCGCTCAAGCACCGACAGCGTCAGCGTGGTGAACAACGCCACCGCGGCCACGAACACCACGATGAGCAACACCGCGTTGGCGATCACCATGCTCTGACGCAGCGGAGCTTCGAGACCGGCCAGTGCGGCACGACCGTCGTAGACGTAGTTCGGTTCGGGGACCACGTGGCGAATGTCGGCCATCAGCCGCGTGTGATCGACCCCGTCTGCGGCGCTCACCTGCAGCGTCGTCACGGCCGGGCGATCAAACCAGGAACGGAGTTGGTCCAGCCCGATCCCGACTGTCCCGATGACCGTGGAGAAGTAGGGCACCAATGCGAGCACCTCAGCCTGGCGTGGGCCGCGTGGCGTCTGGAGGTGCAGTTTGTCGCCGACCCGCACGTCCAGCGTCGCACCCAGGTTCTGCGACAGCACCACGCCCCGCCCGGCGAGCACGTCGCGGCGTGTTGGGTCGTCGAGTGCCCGGAACAGCGGGTCGGCCGATCCGGGGGAGAACCCGTCGAGCATCACCCGAGTGCCGCCGATCACCGCGAAACCGTGGGCGCCCGGGCTGACCTGCGCCACGCCAGGCACCCCGGCGACCTGCTCCTGCAGGCCCTGTGGCAACGCGTCGGTGGCAAAGCTGTCGGGGGCATTCGCGCTGACCCAGATGTCTACCTCGGCGACGGGGGCGAAGATGGTGCGCGCCGAGGCGATCATGTCGTTGTTGGTCCCGGTGATCACCACCGTGGTGACCACGGCGATCAGCACGGTCATCAGGGTCGCCCAGACCCGCCGCGGCGCGCGTTCGATGGTGGCCGCCCCGACCGCGCCGGCTGTGCCGAAAACCCGGGCAGCTGCGGCCGCGGCGGTTACCAGAGCAGCGGTGAGCGCGAATCCGAGCGTGATCTCGGCGCAGAACACCGCCATCATCGCCGCCAGTGACGTGGTGCCGCGATGGGCGACGACGATCGCCAGCGACACCGCGATCACTACCACCGCAGCGATCCCACTGACTATCCGCAGTCGGCGCGGTACGGCGTCGGCCGCAGAGGCGCCGACCGGAGCCAATGCCTCGATCGGCGACACCTTGTAAACCTGCCGCGCCGCCATGGCCGCCGCGGTGACGCTGGCCAGCACCGTGGCGGCGACCGCGACAGGCAGGGCGTAGCCGGGCAGCCAGTATTCGACCCGCGCTTCGAGCCCTTGGGTGATGGCCGGCGGCAGTCGGCGAATTGCCAGGTGGCCCAGAAATATTCCCAAGGCCGCTCCGAGCGCGCCACCGAGCACACCGAGGACCGCGGCCTCACCGATCAGGTCAGCGACTATGGTGGCCCTGCGGCCGCCGATAGCGCGCAGTGTCGAGATGACCGGGCGGCGTTGGGTGATCGCCATGGTCATCGTGGTGTAGACCAGGAATGCCCCGACCACCAAGGCAACTGCGGCGCCCATCAATGCCATGTAGTTCATCAGGCGGACGCCGTCGCCGGCCCGAGTCGCGCGCATCCGTGGCTCGGCGACAACCGCGCGCCCGTCGACCGCCGCGGCCACCGCGGTACGCACCGCGGCGAGGTCTGTCCCCGGCTTGGTGGTGATCAGGATCGAATCGAGCTGACCTGTCCGCCCGGTGATGTTCTGCGCCAAGGCAAGTGGCGCCAGGATGTAGTTGCCGCCGTTGAGGTCCGCCAGATGCTTTCCGGTGAGTACCTGCGACACCGTGACCCAGGTCGTGCCCAGCCGGAACCCGTCGCCCCTGGCATGACCGACACTCGGCCCGACCTGCACGCCGCCCGGTGTCTTTGCCGATCCGCCCGGAGGATGGGCGAGGGCGTCTGCCAAGGCCCCGGCCAGCTCGACGCTGCTCGCATCTGCGCCGAACAACAGCATGGTTCCGGTAGGCGTGGACATCGCGGTCCGAATCAGCGGTGCGGCGGTCGCGACGCCGGGGACGGCCACCACGTCGACTGCCACCGAGGCCGGGAATCCGGCGTCGGTGACGCCGGACACCTCGAGACTGGCGATCCCGGCTATTCCATCGGAGAGCCGGGTCACCGATCCGGTGATCGACCCGAAGATGCCCAACACCGCAACGAGGTACATCGAGGACACCGCCATGACGGTGATCGCGGCGAGAGTGCGCCGCCGGTGGACTAGAAGTTCGCGCAGACTTAATAGCCGCAGGCGGCTCGCGGTGGCGGCTAACGCCCCCGTCATCGCCGGACCGCAGCCCGTTCATCGTTGCGCAGTCGATCGCCGTGGTCAGAACCGACTCGGCCGTCCTGCAAGCTGATCACCCGGTCGGTAGCCTGCGCGGCATCGCGATCGTGAGTCACCATCACCACCAACCGGGATCGGCCGCCTTCGTGCGCCACCTCGGCCAGTAGCCGCAATATCGAAGCGCCCGTTGCCGAATCCAGGTTGCCGGTGGGTTCATCGGCGAGGATCAACGACGGATCCATCATCAGCGCGCGTGCTATCGCGACGCGTTGCAATTGCCCACCCGAGAGTTCTGCGGGTCGATGCTCGATCCGGTTGCCGAGACCGACCCGCCCCAACAGATTTATCGCGTCATCTCTGACCCGGTCCAGCCGGCTGCCGTCGAGGAGTTTGGGGACCGCCACGTTCTCCCACGCCGACAGTGTCGGAAGCAGGTTGAAGAACTGAAAGACGAACCCCACCCGGTGACGGCGAAACGCCGACGCCTGCTCGTCTGAGAGACGTCCGATCTCGGTGCCGTCGAAGATCACCGAACCGCTGTCGGGGGAGTCCAGTGCGCCCAGCAGGTGCAGCAGTGTGCTCTTGCCCGCTCCGGACGGCCCGACGACAGATACGAACCGTCCGCCGTTGAGCTGCAGGTTGATTCGATCGAGAGCACGCACGCGTTGGCCACCGATGTGATACTCGCGCACGACGTCGCGCAGTTCGATGGTCAGCTCCCGCGGGCGTGCTCCGCTCACGTGTAGCCCAGAGCTGAGTTCTCCAGCCGGATCCGAACCCGCAGCAGTGCGGCGTTGGCCAGCGTGAACACCGCAGCGGTGAGCCATGCGGTGTGCACCAGCGGCAGTGCCACGCCCTCGATCACCACCGCCACGTAGTTGGGATGCCGCAGCCAGCGATAGGGGCCCCGCACCACCAAGGGGGTGTCGCGCAGCACGATCACCCGAGTGTTCCAGCGCCGCCCCAAAGTCCGCACACACCACCAGCGCAACACCTGACTCAACACTGTCAGGGCCAACATCGGCCACCCCAGCCAGCCCAGGAATGGGCGGTGTAACAGCCATACCTCGGCCGCGCAGGCGATCAGAAATCCGCTGTGCAGGATGACCATGACGGGATAGTGCCCGCGGCCGAACTCCTTGCCGCCGCGCGCAAAGGCCCATTTGGCGTTGGAGTTGGACACGACCAACTCCACCAGGCGTTCAAGTCCGACGGCCAGAATCAACAGGTAGTACATGCAGCTACCAGCTCAGCAGCACGAGTTCGCAGCAGAATCCCGGACCCATAGCGACCATCAGGCCGAGTGAGCCGGGGGGCGGTGGCTCGGCCATGGTGGCCCGCAGTACGTCGAGTACCGAGACCGAGGAGAGATTTCCGTTCTCGCGCAGCGATTTCCGGGTTCGGTCCAGCGCATTCGCGGGCAGATCAAGCACGTTCTGGACCGCCTCGATGACCTTCGGTCCGCCGGGATGGCTGACGTAGGTGGTCACATCATCGGGGGACAGCCCGCAGTCGGCCAGAAAGTTGCGCACATCTTCGGCCAGGTATTTCTCGACGACGGTGGCGACTTCGACAGACAGCTTGATCCGGAAGCCGTTGGTACCGATGTCCCAGCCCATCACGTCCTGGGTGTCGGGGTAGAGCCGGCTGCGGGTCGCCAGAACCCTGGGACCGGCCGGATGGCGGTTCGCCCCGGTCGCGATCACGGCACCGGCGCCGTCGCCGAAGAGGCTGGCTGCCACGAAATTTGCCATCGAGCGGTCGTCGCGCTGGATGGTCAGCGAGCACAGTTCCACCGCGACCAGTGCCGCCACCTGGTCGGGGTAGGCACGCAGGTAGTCATACATCCGCGCCACCCCGGCAGCGCCGGCGACGCAGCCCAACCCGAAGAGCGGCACCCGCTTGACGTCGGGCCGCAACCCGACTCTGGCCGCCAGTCGGGCATCCAGTGTGGGCACGGCCAGACCAGTCACCGTCGTCGAGAACACGACGTCGACATCGGCAGGCTTGAGTTTCGCGGCGTCCAAAGACCGCAGCAGCGCCTGCTCGGCGAGGTCGAGTGCGACATCGATGAAGATGTCGTTGGCCTCGCTGAAACCGGTCAGTTCGGCATACCGTGACAGCGGCAATGCCAGATGGCGGGAAGCTACGCCGCTGGCGTCGAAGAACCGCCGAAATTCCGGGCCGGCGAAATCGCCCAGCGCCTCGGCCGATTCCGCCTGGCTGTAGCGGTGAGCCGGGAATTCAATGGCTACCGCGGCGAGTGACGGTGTTCTGAGGGTCATGTCGGGGTCACGTTTCCGAATGCTCAAGGGTTCAATTGCACTCTATGCCGTGATGTCGTGAAAATGCGGCCGTTCACGCACTGCTGAGCGGTCCACGGCCTCCGGTGCGGTAAGAAAAGGAGCGTGGCAGTTTCTCGTCCCTCCGGCGACTCCGACCCGATCGCGCTGGCCCGCGCCAACTGGGAGCGGGCTGGTTGGAGTGACGTGGCCGACGGCATGGTGGCGGTGACGTCGGTGATGCGCGCCCATCAGATCCTGCTGGCCCGGGTGGAGGCGACACTGCGGGCCTACGACCTGAGCTTCTCCCGGTTCGAGCTGCTGAGGCTGCTGGCGTTCAGTCGCTCCGGAGCGCTGCCGATCACCAAGGCGTCCGACCGGCTGCAGGTCCACGTCACCAGCGTCACGCATGCGATCCGTCGGCTGGAGGCCGCCGGCCTGGTTGAGCGGCTGCCGCATCCCACTGACGGCCGAACCACCTTGGTGTCCATCACCGAGCTGGGCCGCTCGACGGTGTCTGCCGCGACGGACAGCCTCAATCGCGAGGTGTTCGCCGATGTCGGTATGTCGGAACAGGAATCCCGGGCGCTGTCTTCGGCGATTGAGACGTTGCGACGCAACGCCGGGGATTTCTAGTTCCCGGGCGCCTTAGCCGTCGGAGTCGCGCGGAGCGGGCGACGGTATCGGGATGGTGGCGGTGACGGTGGTGCCTGCCCCCGGGCGCGACCGGATGTTGAGCCGGCCACCGACCAGCTCGGCGCGTTCGGCCATCGACAGCACGCCATAACCACCCATCTCATCGCCGCCCACCGGGTGCTCGAAGGTGTCGAATCCCACGCCGTCGTCGACGATCTCCAGCCGAGCGGTGTCGGGAGAGGCGATCACCGCGTAGCCCAGCCGCACCGTCGTAGCGGCCGCGTGTTTGACCACGTTCTGCAGGCCCTCCTGCGCTATCCGGTACAGCGCCAGCTCGATGTGCTCGGGCAGCCGGGTCTCGGCCAGATCCAGCTCGATGGTCAGTTGGGGGATCGACCGGGCAAGGCTGGCCAGCCCACCGGACAGGCCCAGGTCGTCGAGTACCGGTGGCCGCAGCCCGCTGATCGCTACGCGGGTCTCCTGCAGGGTCAGCCCGGCGAGCTCCCGGGCGGCTTCGAGTTGCGTCGACGCCTCGTCGGGGTCGTTGCCGACCGCGCGGGCCGCGGCGTCGAGCCGGTAGGACAACGTCACCAGGCGCTGCGAGATGCCGTCGTGGATATCACCGGCCAGCCGGCGGCGCTCGATCTCCTGGGCCTCGATCACCTGCTCGACGAACAGCTCGTGGGCACGCTCCCTCGCGACCAGCTGCCGGTGCAGGCGGGCCTGGTGCATGGCCCCGGCGATCAATCGACCGATGACCCGCAGCAGCTCGACGTCGCCCGGAGTGAAGTCGCGCCGCGCCACGGTGTGCACGTTGAGCACACCCACTAGCCCGCCCGGATCGGTCTCCATGGGCACCGACACCATCGACGTGAAGTCACGTCCGCGCAGCGATTCGATCGGCAGGTACCGCGGATCGGCCTCTTTGTCATGGCTGATCACCACCGGCTCGCGGTGACGGGCCACCCAGCCCGACACCCCCGAACCCAGCGGCAGCCGGATCTTGCCCACCTCGGTGTCGAAGGGTGGGGTCGCCCCGGTCAGGGTCAGCGAGCGCTCGGTGTCGTCGAGGACGTGCACGAAGCAGACGTCGGTGCCGGTGGCCGCGGTGATCATCCGGGTCGCGGCGGCGGCCAGCGGTTCGACTCCCGGGCCGCTGGAGGCGGCCTGGATGAGTTCTCGCAGCAGGGCCAGTTCATGGTTGGCATCGACGAAGTCCCGCACCGCGTTGGGTTTGCGGGTGCGTGGCCGGTTCGGGCCGGTGGAACTCACCGGTAGATGCCTTCGCGTAATGCGGTGGCGACCGCGCCGGTGCGGTCGGACACCCCGAGCTTGCGGTAGATCGAGCGGAGGTGGCTCTTGACGGTCTCATCGCCGATCACCAGCTTGGTGGCGATCCCGCGGTTGGACAGCCCGCTGACCATGTAGGCCAGGATCTCACTTTCGCGCTGGGTCAGCCCCTGTCGTGCGCCGGGCCAGAACTCATCGCGTTGCAGCCGCGCGGCGGTACCGGCGGCCCGCGCCGCCAGGCCGGGGTCGATCACCGTCTCGCCGCGGTGTGCCAACTCGATCTGATGCACCAGGTCGTCGCTGCTGATGCTCTTGAGCAGGTAGCCGCTGGCACCCACCCGCAGTGCCTCGAACAGGTACTGCTCGTCGTCGTAGACCGAGAGCATCACGACCTTGCGCTCCGGCTCACGCTCCCGCAGCGCCAGGCAGAGGTCCAGGCCGCTTTCTCCGCGCATTCGCACGTCGCACAGCACGATGTCGGGATCGGTCTGCGCGATCACCTCCAAGGCCTGCGCGGCGTTGATCGCCTGTCCCACCACGTCGACCCGGTCAGCGAACGCGGTCAGCATGGCGCGCAGGCCCTCGATCACCATCTCGTGGTCGTCGACGAGGACCAGGCGCACGGGCATAGCACGACAATAGGGCCCTGCGAAGCTGGGACCGCCGAATGAACCCGGTGGTTCGGCGAGGCTCGACGGAGTCGGCCCGTAGGGACGGCGGAGGAGAGGCGAAGCTGGGACCGCCGAATGAAGCCGGTGGTTCGATTACCCCGCCCGGATCCCCCCAATGGGGGAGGACACCCGAGCCGGTTTCCAGGACAGTGGCTGTTATGCAGATCACAACCGAACTTGCGACATGGACCGGTCCTGGCCGCCCGTTCCGGTGGGAACAGGTGCACCCGGATGCCGAGGTTTACCCCCTGCAGGCAGTGGTCTTCGATGTGGACGCCCTTGCCGACGCCGATGGTGAACCGCGCTCAGGCGTGGTGGACCTGGTGTTGAGCCTGTTCGCCACCGGCATCTGGGTGGCGGTGGTGGGTGCCGGCCCGCGCAGCTGGGTCCAGGCGCGGGTGCGGGAACTGATCGGCGACGGCATGGCCGAGACCGTGATCAGTGCCGATGACCTGACCGGTCCTGCGGGTGACGCCGAGCTCTACCGGCTGGCGCTGTGGGAGCTGGGCATCGTCGCGGGGGAGGCGCTGGTGATCGCCGGTTACGAGTCCGGGGCCCGCACTGCGGCTGCTATCGGCCTGCCGGCGATCTACGCGGGTTCCAGCCGTTACGACGGGCTGCTGGCCAACGGATGCCGGGAGTTGCAGGCGCAGCGGGTGGTCGCCCGCTTCAGCTCGCGTGCCGCCGGCTGATCCTGGGGGCCGGCGATATTTGACGCTGGCGCCACTGCTCATCGACGATGATGTGGTGCGTCGACTGGTGGTCCTGCTGTGTGCAGCGTGGTTTGCGCTGGGCGTGACGTCGGCTACGACGCCTCTGGCCGCGGCGACCGTCGAGCCGTGGTTCGGGGATGCGGTCGGCAATGCTACCCAGGTGGTATCGGTTGTCGGAGTAGGTCATTCGACGGCAAAAATCGATGTCTATCAGCGGACTCCCGCCGGCTGGGAGGCGGTCGCGGCCGGGATCCCGGCACACGTCGGCTCGGCGGGCATCACGCCGCAGACCAAAGAAGGTGAGCCGTCGACCCCGATGGGGTTCTACACGCTGGACTCGGCGTTTGGCACCGCGCCGAACCCCGGCGGCGGCCTGCCGTATGTGCAAGTCGGATCCGACCACTGGTGGGACAGCGACTCGAACAGCCCGACCTACAACACCATGCAGGTCTGCAAAAGAGCCCAGTGCCCGTTCAGCACGGCGGCCAGTGAGAACCTCAACATCCCGCAGTATCGGCACGCTGTGGTCATCGGTGTCAACAAATCCCGTACCCCCGGAGACGGCTCCGCCTACTTCTTCCACACCACCGACGGCGGCCCGACGGCGGGCTGCGTGGCCATCGATGACGCCACGCTGGTGAAGATCATCGCCTGGTTGCGGCCGGGCGCGGTGATGGCGATCGCGAAGTAGCCCGCGGCTGCGCTCAGTTGGTGCTCGGTGGCGCCTGGGGTTGGAAGGGCTGATACCACCACCAGTCGGCGCGTTCACCGGTCGGCCCTGGGCAGGGCGGGACTGCGGGTGGCGAGGTCCGCGGTGGACGGGCCAGTGATCCGGTATGCAGAGTCCGGCCCTCGTGGTCGGTGACGAGGAGCCGGCCGGCCGGCCCAGTGATGGTGATGATGCCTCGGTGATGCAGCCGGTGGTGGAAGGGGCAGAGCAGCGCCAGGTTGGCCAGCTCGGTGGCGCCGCCGTCCTCCCAGTGCCGGATGTGATGGGCATGTAGCGCCCGGGTCGCGCCACAGCCGGGAACCACGCAGCAGTGGTCGCGGTGTTCAAGGGCGCGGCGCAGCCGACGGCTGATGGTGCGGGTCGACCGACCGCACCCGATCACTTCGCCCGCACGCTCGAACCACACTTCGCAGGTGGCGTCACAGGTGAGGTATTGCCGCTCAGACTCACGCAGTAACGGACCCAGGTGCAGTGCGCCGATCTGCTGTTCAACATCGAGATGTACCACCAGTGTGGTGCGCTGACCGTGCGGTCGTCGTTGCGCCTCGCTGTCCCAGCCGGCTTCTACCAGCGACAGGAACGCGTCGAGCTGTGTCGGCATCGGGGGAGGGTTGTCGGGCGTGGCGCTGTTGCTGTCGCGGTCGTGGCTCCACTCGGCGATCAGGGCATCGAGATGCGACTGCAGCGCGGCGTCGAACATCGCTGATTCGGTCTGTGGCAGGGCGATGCGCCAGACGTCGAGTTCGGCGTTGGAGCTCCGAGTGATCGCGGGCCGCGGGTCGGGCCGCGGCCCGGGTTCGGGCCGCGGTTCCATCTTGACTGCGGTGCGCAGCTGGCCGACCGTGGCAACACCGGCCAGCTGCGCGTAGTGCTCGTCGGATCCCGCGCCGGCGCGCTCGGCGATCACCCCGACCTGGTCTAGTGACAGGCGACCCTCGCGCATGCCGCGGGCGCAACGGGGGAACTCCTCCAGCCGGTGTGCCACGGTCGCGATCGTGTGCGCATTGCTGGGTGAGGTGCCGGTCTTCCAGGCCACCAGCGCCGCGACCGACCGGGCACCGGTGGCGCCCCACAGTTCGTCGCGTGCGATCTCAGCGGCAATCTCGACGATGCGTCCATCGATCGCGTTGCGCTGACCCGACAACTCGGCGAGCTCGTCGAAGAGCACCTCAAGGCGTGTGCCGCAACGCGCTTCGGCGCTGGCTGGGGGTGTGTCCGGAGACATGACATGAGCATGGCACCGGGGTCTGACAATTCTGGGCGGCCTGATCGTGATCGTTCAGGCCGACGGCGCGTTCAGCTGCCGCGCAGCAGGTTGATCACCGCGCTGAAGTCCTGCCCGCTGTGCTCGGCGGCGAAGTCGCGATAGATCGCTGCGGCGTGGCTACCGAGCGGGGCAGCCGACCCGGTCGCAGCGACCGCGTCCATCGCCAAGCCCAGGTCCTTGTTCATCAGCGCGGTGGCGAAACCCGGCTCGAAGTTCCGGTTTGCCGGCGAGGTGGGAACCGGTCCCGGGACCGGACAGTTGGTGTGCAGTGCCCAGCAGTTCCCGGTGGCACCGGTCATCACGTCGAATAGCGCCTGATCGGCCAGGCCCAGCTTTTCGGCCAGCACGAACGCCTCGGCGACTGCCACCTGCTGCACGGCCAGCACCATGTTGTTGCAGACCTTGGCGGCCTGTCCGGCGCCCGCCGCGCCGCAGTGGATGATCTTGGCGGCCATCGGCTCCAGCACTGGGGTGGCTCGTACCACCGCAGCGTCCTCGCCGCCGACCATGAACGCCAGCCGCCCGGCGACCGCACCGGCCACCCCGCCGGAGACCGGCGCGTCGAGTTGGGCCAGCCCCTGGGACGCGGCGAGGGCGTGTACTTCTCGGGCGTCGGCGACCGAGATCGTCGAGCTGTCGATGAACAACGTGTCCGGCCCGGCTGCCGGCAGTATCTCGGCATAGCAGCTCTTCACCGCGTCCCCGTGCGGCAGCATGGTGACCACCGCGTCGGCCCCGGCGACCGCCTCGGCGGCGCTGGCGTGGATGTTCACGCCGTGCTGCTGTGCGGCCGCGGTGGCGGCCGGAACCGGGTCGAAGCCGCGCACGGTGTGCCCGGCGGCCACCAGGTTGGCCGACATCGGCCCACCCATGTGGCCCAGGCCGAGAAACGCGACGATTGCCATATGTGCTCCTAAGTGGCCCAGGTTCTCCGGGTGAGGCGGCTACTGGCCGGCGCGGACGCGAGCCGCTTCGGCCCTACCGATCACCAACCGCATGATCTCGTTGGTGCCCTCCAGGATGCGGTGCACCCGAAGATCCCGGACGATTTTCTCCAGACCGTATTCGCGCAGATATCCATACCCGCCGTGCAGTTGCAAAGCCTGGTCGGCGACACCGAAGCAGGCGTCGGTGACGTAGCGCTTGGCCATCGCGCACAACTCGACCTTGTCGGGGGCGTTGTTGTCCAGCGCGGTGGCCGCGCGCCACAGCAGCAGGCGTGAGGTCTCCAGGGCGGTGGCCATGTCGGCGAGGGTGAACCGGATCGTCGGTTCGTCCAGCAATGCCTTGCCGAACGCCGTGCGGTTGGCCAGATAGCTGCCGGTCTTGTCGAATGCCGCCTGGCCGCCTCCCATTGAGCAGGCGGCGATGTTGATCCGGCCGCCGTTGAGGCCGTTCATGGCGATGTTGAACCCGTTCCCGTCACCCTCGGAACCGCCGAGCATCGCCTCGGCGGGCACCCGGACGCCGTCGAAGATGACCTGTGCGGTGGGCTGGGAGTTCCAGCCCATCTTCTGCTCCGCGACTCCGAAACCCATTCCGGGCGTGTCTTTTTCGACGATGAATGTCGAGATTCCCCGGGGGCCTTCCGCGCCGGTTCGGGCCATCACCACATAGACATCTGAGACCCCGGCGCCGGAGATGAACTGCTTGACGCCGTCGAGCACGTAGTCGTCACCCGAGCGCACCGCGCGGGTGCTCAAGGCGCTGGCGTCCGATCCCGCACCGGGTTCGGTGAGGCAGTAGCTGGCGACGGTCTCCATCGAGGCCAGCCGGGGAATCCAGCTCTTGCGCTGTTCCTCGGTGCCGTAGGTGTCGATCATCCAGGAGCACATGTTGTGAATGGACAGATAGGCGGCGATCACCGGGTCGGCGATCGCGAGCTGCTCGAAAATGCGTACGCCGTCCAGCCGGCGCAGTCCGGAGCCGCCGACGTCCTCGCGGCAGTAGATCGCCGCCATCCCCAGCTCGGCCGCCTCCCGCATCACGTCGACCGGAAAGTGGTGGGTGGCATCCCATTCCAGGGCGTACGGCGCCAGGCGCTTGGCGGCGAAAGCCGCTGCGGTGTCGACGATCACCCGTTCTTCGTCATCCAAGGTCAAGTTCATGGCAGCGGCCCTATTCCATTGTGGGGATGTGGAACTCAGCGCCGTCCTTGATGCCCGAGGGCCAGCGCTGCGTAACGGTCTTCACCTTCGTGTAGAAGGTGATGGCGGCCGGACCATGCTGGTTGAGGTCGCCGAAGCCGGATCGCTTCCAGCCGCCGAAGGTGTGGTACGCCACCGGCACCGGAATCGGCACGTTCACCCCGACCATGCCGACCTGCACGCGCGACGTGAAGTCGCGGGCGGTGTCGCCATCGCGGGTGAAGATCGCCACTCCGTTGCCGTACTCGTGCTCGCTCGGCAGCCGCAGCGCCTCTTCATAGTCGTGCGCGCGGACGATGCACAGCACCGGACCGAAGATCTCGTCGGTATAGATCGACATGTCGGTGCTGACATGGTCGAACAGCGACGGTCCGGCGAAGAAGCCGCCGGTCAGATCGGCGTCGCCGAATTGGGTGTCGTCACTGGCCCGGTCGCGGCCATCGATCACCAGGTCGGCGCCGGCGTACACGCCTTGGGCGATGTAGCCGTTGACCCGGTCCAGAGCGGCCCGGGTGACCAGCGGGCCGTAGTCGGCTTTGGGGTCCAGGCTGTGGCCGACCCGCAGACTGTTGATGCGTTCGACCAGCCGGGACCGCAGCCGTTCGGCGGTCTGCTCGCCGACGGGCACCGCCACCGAGATCGCCATGCAACGCTCGCCGGCACTGCCGTAGCCGGCGCCGATCAGCGCGTCGACGGCCTGATCCAGATCGGCGTCGGGCATCACGATCATGTGGTTCTTGGCGCCGCCGAAACACTGGGCGCGCTTGCCGTTGGCCGTTGCCGTCGAGTAGATGTACTGCGCAATATCGGAGCTGCCGACGAAGCCGACCGCGGCAATGCCGGGGTGGTGCAGCAGGGCGTCGACCGCCTCCTTATCGCCATGCACCACCTGCAGCACTCCCGGCGGCAACCCGGCCTCGACGAACAGCTCCGCGAGGCGCACCGGCACCGACGGGTCTCGCTCGGAAGGCTTGAGGATGAACGCGTTGCCACAGGCCAGGGCCGGTCCGGCCTGCCACAGTGGGATCATCGCGGGGAAGTTGAACGGGGTGATCCCGGCGACCACGCCCAGCGGCTGACGCAGCGAGAACACGTCGATGCCCGGGCCGGCGCTCTCGGTGTGCTCGCCTTTGAGCAGGTGCGGGATGCCGACGCAGAACTCGATCACCTCGATGCCACGCTGGATGTCGCCGCGGGCGTCCTCAAGGGTTTTGCCGTGTTCGCGGGAGAGCAGCTCGGCCAGCTCGTCGACGTGGCTGTTGACCAGGTCGATGAAGCGCATCATGACCCGGGCGCGGCGCTGCGGGTTGTAGGCGGCCCAATCGCGCTGGGCGACAGCTGCCGAGGTCACCGCGGCGTCGACGTCGGCGGCGTTGGCCAGCGGCAGGGTTGCCTGTACCTCGCCGGTATTCGGGTCGAACACGTCCGTGGTGCGCTGCGAGGTGCCGGAGATTCGACGGCCGTCGATGTAGTGCGGAATCTGGCGGGTCATGACGGCCAGAATACTAGGACATCCTAGTAAATGCGAGAGGGTGATCCGCGAGTGGGCGAATTTGTGGGGGCGCGCCGCGGTTTGGCCTACCGCAGCGCACAGTCGGCGAGCTGGGCGGTTCTAGCTCGGGTCCCAGGTAGGCAGTAGCCCGGCGGCGCGCACCTGCGCCAACAACGGCGCGCCCGCGTCCCGCTCGGAGAGCAGCGGCGGGTGATCGCCCGGCCAGTCGATACCGATCGCCGGGTCGGTGGGGCAGATGGTGTGTTCACGCTGGGGGTCGTACTCCGCTGAGCAGAGGTACATGACGGTCGAATTATCTTGCAGGGCAAGGAACCCATGCGCCAGTCCGGCGGCCAGGTACACCGACCGCCGGTCCTTGGCGTCCAGTACCACGGCGTCCCAGTGTCCATAGCTCGGCGAGCCGACCCGGATGTCGACGACGACGTCGAAGACCGAACCCGACACGCAGGTAACGTATTTGGCCTGTCCCGGTGGCACTTCAGCAAAGTGCAGACCCCGCAGCACGCCGGCGCTGGACACCGAGCAGTTGGCCTGGCGGAGATCGAAACGGTGCCCGGCGAACCCGGTGAAATCGTGGTCGGTGAACCATTCGAAGAACAGTCCGCGGGCGTCGGCATGCTGGGCCGGGGTGAGCTCCCAGGCTCCGGGGATGGTCAGCTCGCGTGCGTCCACCTCAGCGCCCCCATGCCGTGTAGCGGGCTTCGGCGGCCTCTTTCAGTGGCGCCCACCAGGACTCGTTGGCGCGGTACCAGTCGATTGTGTCGCGCAGGCCGGCCTCGAAGTCCGTGTGCTGGGGTGTCCAGCCGAGTTCGTTACGTAACGCCGACGGGTCGATCGCATAGCGCAGATCGTGGCCGGGCCGGTCGGCCACATGGTCGAAGTCGTCGGGGTCGTGGTCCATCAACCGCAGGATGGTCTGCAGCACGCTCCGGTTGTCGCGCTCCCCGTCGGCGCCGATCAGATAGGTGCGGCCCACATGTCCGCGCGTCATGATCTGCCAGACGGCGCTGTTGTGGTCGTCGACGTGGATCCAGTCGCGAACATGGGCGCCGCTGCCGTACAGCTTGGCCCGTCGGCCGGTCAGCAGGTTGGTGATCTGGCGGGGAATGAACTTCTCCACGTGTTGGTAAGGGCCGTAGTTGTTGGAACAGTTCGAGATCGTCGCGTGTAGGCCGTACGAGCGCACCCAGGAGTGCACCAGGAGATCGGCGGCCGCCTTGGTCGACGAGTACGGGCTGGACGGGCGATACGCGCTGGTCTCGGTGAATCGGCGCGGTTCGTCAAGGGCTAACTCGCCGTAGACCTCGTCGGTAGAGACGTGGTGCAGCCGCACTCGCCGAGCGCGTACCGCCTCCAAGACAGTGAAGGTGCCGATCACGTTGGACCGCAGGAACGGTTCCGGGTCGGCCAGCGCGTTGTCCACGTGGGTTTCGGCGGCGAAATGCACCACCGCATCGGTCTCCGGATCCAGATTGGCGACCAGCTCGGACATCAGCGCCGCATCGGTGATGTCGCCTTGCACCAGCCGGAAGCGTCCGTCAGGTGAATCCAGGCCGGTGAGTGACTCCCGGGTGCCGGCGTAGGTCAACGCGTCGAGCACCGTGACCGATGTGTCGGGCCGCTGCGCGAGGATGCTGCGCACGAAGTTGGCGCCGATGAACCCGGCGCCACCGGTCACCAGCAGACGCATGGGGAAACCATAACCGGCGATGAGATCGGATCGGCCGGGCCGCCGCCTGGTCACGGTTGCTCCAGCACTGCGATCAGTCGACGAAGGCCGTCATGGAGTCGTGCCGCCCCGTCAGGGCCTAGTGCTTGGAGCTGCGCGCGGTGCGCCGTGGCGGCCGCGCCGTTCATGCGCTGCAGGATCTGTGCCCCCTCGTCGGTCAGGGCGAATAGCGGGGAAGTTCGGTGATCGGGGTTCGCTTGAGTGCGCAGGAGACCCTCCTGGGCAAGGTCGTTCGCGACTCGTTGCACCGCCTGGCGTGCGGTGCCCAACCGTCGGGCCGCCTGGGCCACGGTGCGCGGACCGTCGCTGACGACCGAGAGCAGCTGCCATCGGGCCTGGGACTGTCCCTCGGACTTCGCGATCCGCTCGCCGCGCCTCCTGGCCAGGCCCGCCGCCTGGTAAAGGTCGGCCACCAGCAGCGCCATCGGATCGTGCATGGAGCCTCCTGGCGGTCAGCTGTCCGTCATTTTGACAGCATAATGTCATACTGACACTATCTAGTCACCTTGGATCGGTGTGGCGAGGAGCGAACATGAACAGCGTCGAAAGGCTGGCCCAGGCGCAGCATCACGGGATGCGCGTCCGGCCCGAAACGCACGGATTCCCCCACCTGGCCGAGGCCCTGCGCCTGGCGGGCGTGCGGCTGATCCGCTTCGATGTCGCCTCCGGCGGTGCGCTCTACGTCATGGACGGCGGGGTGGTCCATCAACCGGGCAACCCGTTGCACGAGGAGTCCGTTGAGGTGGCGGAGTTCGATCAACACGCCCTGGTTGCAGCGATCGACGCCGACAAGGCCGGCGAGATCACCTTCCCGGAGTTCCTCCGTCGCTGCTGGACGGCCGGTGTGGTCGGCTACGAGGTCGACACGATTGAGCGCACCTGTACCTACCTCGGCGCCCCCGGCGGGAGGTATGTCGAGCACTATCCGGCGGTGACGCTTGCCCGGCCCGCCGCACCGGCCTAGCTCCACCGTGGTGCGACCGCTCAGTCGCGCGGGGTGAGCCCCAACGGACCGGCCAGCGCCGTCAGCGTCGGCAGAATGTTCTTCCAGCCGCCCAGTACCTGGATCGTCACCTGGTCCGCGCCGGCCTGGAGGTGTTCGTCCAACCGGGCGGCGATCTGATCGGCGGTGCCGTGGGCCACGACCGCATCGATCAACCGATCGCTGCCGGGCGCGTGGACGTCATTGTCGTCAAAGCCCAGCCGGTGCCAGTTGTTGACGTAGTTGGACAGCCGCAGGTAGAAACCGACCGCCTCGCGCCCGGTGTCACGCGCCGCGGCGGCGTCCGTCGAGAGCACCACTTTGTGCTCGGGCGCCAGGTACACCGACGGTCCGACCAGCTCGCGGGCGCTCGCGGTGTGCTCCGGGGTGGTCAAGTACGGGTGCGCACCGGCGCTGCGCTCCGCCGCCAACTTCAGCACCTTGGGGCCCAGCGCCGCCAGCACCCGGCGGCTGGTCGGCACGCCGGCCTCATCGAGCACGTCCAGGTAGTCGGTCAGGGCGGCATACGGGCTGCGGTACTCGGCGGTGGCCTCGGGGTGGCCAACACCGATGCCGAGCACGAACCGGTCCGGGTAGGCCGCTTCGATGCGGTGGTAGGACTCGGCGACCTGGTGGGCCGGGGCCGACCAGACGTTGACGATCCCGGTGGCCACCTGCAGGGACGACGTGGCCGCGAGCAGCGGTTCGACAAACGCAAGATCTGCGGCGGGGGAGCCGCCCACCCAGATCGCGCCGTACCCCAGACGTTCGATCTCGGCAGCCTGCTCTGGGGTGGGGGATCCGAATGTCCAGGCCGCGTAGCGGCCCAGCTCGGGCTTGAGTGCGAACGTGTCCGACATCGTGGCTCCTCCAGTCACTCGGTGGGCAACGGACCGGTGTCGGCGACCGGCGGTGGCTCGGCAGAACGCGGGCGCAGCATGGCCGCCACGTCCACTCCCGACGCCTTGAGGGTCTCCAGCACCTTGGCGATGCCCAGGGGACTGATACCCAGCAGACCGCTGATCGCATCCTGGGCGTCGCCGGCACCGCCGATGATCGACAGTCGCTCGATGTCCGACAGCGGCGCGGCGGCCGCCTGGGTGGCCTGCACCACCGAGGCCAGCACGTCGGGCAGCAGCAGCATTCGGGCCGCTTCCGCGCTGTAGCTGTTCAGCGCGTGGGCGATCTCCTTCTTGCCCTCGGCTTCGGCGAGCAGTTTGGCTTTGGCGCCGTCGGCCTCGGCCTGACGTTCCACCCGCAGCGCTTCGGCGGCCGCCTTACGCGCATCGGCTTGGGCCTGGCCGGCCTGGCGGGCCGCCTCCGCCTGGGCCTGCGCCGCCAGGATTGCTGCCTGCCGTTGTCCCTCGGCGCGGGCCACGTCGGCTTGGCGCTGCGCCTCGGCGGGGGCGATCACGTCCGCCTGTAGGGCGGCCTGGGCCTGCTCGGCGCGCCGCTGCTCCACCTCGATGCGGGCCTGAACCCGGGCGGCCTCGGCCTGCTCGACCGCGATGCCGACGTCCTTCTCGGCGCGGGCGTGCGCCAGCGGACCGGCCTGGTCGGCTTGCGCGTTCTCGGCCTCGGTCTGAGCGCGCAGCCGAGCCAGTTCGACGTCGCGCCTCTGATTGGCGGTCGCGATCGCGGTATCGGCTTCGGCCTGGGCGACCGAACCCGCCTGACGGGCCTTCGCCGACTGGATCTGCGCGTCCCGCTCGGCTTCGGCGGTGCCGACCGTGGCGTCCCGTTTCACCTCGGCGATACGACGCTGACCCAGCGACTCGAGATAGCCGTTGCGGTCGGAGATACCGGCGATCTTGAGAACGTCGACTTCCATGCCGATGCGGGACAGGTCGGTGCCGGCCTCCTCGACCACGCTGCGGGCTAGGGTGTCGCGGTTGGAGTTGAGGTCCTCGACGGTCATTGTCGCGGTGATGCCACGCAGGCTGCCGGCGAGGATGTCGTTGATCTGGCGCTGCAGATCATCGAGGTCGGAGGTCAGGAAGCGCTGCACCGCCGTCTGCACGGCATCGTCGGCCGAACCGATCCGCACCAACCCGACGGCCTCGACGTTGACCGGTACCCCGTTGTTGGACAGCGCGTTCTGCAGGTTGATGCTGACGTTGAACGGCTCGAGGCTCATGATGTCGACCCGTTCGATGCCCGGCATCCGGAACCTGGCTCCACCGCGTACCACCTTCGGCTGACCGCGACCGGTGAACACCGCGACCTCATTGGGCGGGACCTTGATGTAGTTCTGGACGTAGATCATCGGCAACACGACCAGCAGCAGCAGCGCTGCCAGGATGCTGACGGTCACGATCAAGACAAGCGACACGGTTACGGCCTCTCCGGCTGAGTTACTGGGCGGGTACTGCGACGACGTGCACGTAGTCGGCGTCGACATCGGCGATGTAGACGCGGGTTGTTTTGGCGAGGCTCTGCGACTCCGGGCTGACTGCGCGGGATCGGACCCGGTTCCCGTCCGGGTCGATGAAGGCGATCTCGCCCCACCCGCCCGGCGGAACATCGATGGTCACGGTGCCCAGCAGGCCGATGTAGGCAGTACGGCCATGCTGGGAGTTGGATTCCTGTCGCCGCAGGTAGGGCAGCACTACGCCGTGCAGGAGGGTGGACAGCGCCACTCCGCTCCCGATCCCCAGGCCGGCTGCCGGCAGCGCGCCGAACCCGGCCCAGGTCCCCACCAGGCCGCCGGCACCCGTTCCGACCAGCGCGGCAGACAAGCCGGTCAGGCTCAGAAACGGCAGTCCGTCGTGGCCGATATCGGTCAGCAGCAAGGCGGTGAGCAGGGCGATAGCGCCGACGGCGAACGCCGCCAGATACGCAACCGTCACCAGGCCTCCTCTGAGCTCGATTGTCAGGTTCATCCTTGCATGCCTCTTCAGCGTGGGAATTCTGCGGTTTGGCGAGGCTCGGCGGGCGAGGCGCGAAGCTGGGACCGTCGCATGAACCGGGCATTTTGGCGTGGGCGGCCCAAGCGGGTATCGTAGGTCGACGGTGCGGCGTCCGCGTCGACTCTTTGCGTGCCCAGTCTGAGATTCTTCGGGTTCTACCTGGAATTTCCTGCCACCGGCCCACGTTTTGCAGTCGTAGTCGGTGCTGCGCTGTGGCGGGCGCATGCACACGCGAAAAGTAAGTCAGACACGGAGGATCGCCGGAGAGTAATGGCCAAAAAAGACGGTGCAATCGAGGTCGAGGGTCGAGTGGTCGAACCCCTGCCCAATGCGATGTTTCGCATTGAGCTGGAGAACGGTCACAAGGTGCTCGCCCACATCAGCGGCAAGATGCGGCAGCACTACATCCGTATCCTGCCGGAAGACCGGGTGGTTGTGGAGCTGTCGCCCTATGACCTTTCCCGCGGACGCATCGTCTACCGGTACAAGTAGCTCCCCACCGCCGTCGAAGAACGTCAACCAGCGATTAGAACAGGACCACAGCAGCCGTGAAGGTGAACCCCAGCGTCAAGCCGATCTGCGACAAATGCAGGGTGATTCGTCGGCACGGCCGGGTCATGGTGATCTGCGCGGACCCGCGCCACAAGCAGCGTCAGGGCTAGCGACACAGATCGCGGGCCCGGCGTAGCCGGGCACCCGCCACAACTGAATGCAGACCTCCCAGTACCAGTGAGCTGGCTGGCATCTTTAGAGATGGGCCGGCTCACCCACGCCCGGATCGGAGGCCGGGCCCCGGAGCAGTAGGCCGGGAACGGGCTGGGATCACAACCTCCGCAACGAAGATGAAAGGGGCATGCCCCCCATGGCTCGACTTGTAGGCGTCGACCTGCCGCGCGATAAGCGCATGGAGATCGCGCTGACCTATATCTACGGCATCGGCCGTACTCGTTCCAACGAAATCCTGGCTGCGACCGGTATCGACAAGGACCAGCGCAGCAAGGACCTGACCGACGACCAGCTCACCCAGTTGCGTGACTACATCGAGCGCAACCTGAAGGTTGAGGGCGACTTGCGCCGCGAGGTGCAGGCTGACATCCGTCGAAAGATCGAGATCGGCTGCTACCAGGGCCTGCGGCACCGTCGCGGTCTGCCGGTGCGCGGCCAGCGGACCAAGACCAACGCGCGCACCCGCAAGGGACCCAAGCGCACCATCGCCGGTAAGAAGAAGGCCAGGTAATCGTCATGCCACCGAAGAAAGCGACCGGGCCCAAGAAGGGTCAGAAGACCCGGCGGCGGGAAAAGAAGAACATCCCGCATGGTGCCGCTCACATCAAGAGCACCTTCAACAACACGATCGTGACGATCACCGACCCGCAGGGCAACGTGATCGCGTGGGCGTCGTCGGGACACGTGGGCTTCAAGGGCTCGCGTAAGTCGACTCCGTTCGCCGCGCAGTTGGCCGCCGAGAATGCGGCCCGCAAGGCGCAGGAGCACGGCGTGAAGAAGGTCGACGTATTCGTCAAGGGCCCGGGTTCGGGCCGCGAGACCGCGATCCGTTCGCTGCAGGCCGCGGGCCTGGAGGTCGGTGCTATTTCTGACGTCACGCCGCAGCCGCACAACGGTTGCCGTCCGCCCAAGCGGCGCCGGGTCTAGGAGGTTTAGGAAAACATGGCTCGTTATACCGGACCCGCCACCCGCAAGTCCCGCCGTCTGGGCGTCGACCTGATCGGTGGCGACCAGGCATTCGAGAAGCGGCCCTACCCGCCCGGCCAGCACGGCCGCGCGCGGATCAAGGAAAGCGAATACCGCCTGCAGCTGCAGGAGAAGCAGAAGGCTCGCTTCACCTACGGCGTGATGGAGAAGCAGTTCCGTCGCTACTACGAGGAAGCCGTCCGTCGTGGCGGCAAGACCGGCGAGGAACTGCTGCGCATCCTGGAGAGCCGGCTGGACAACGTGGTTTACCGCGCCGGTCTGGCCCGCACCCGTCGGATGGCTCGCCAGCTGGTCAGCCACGGCCACTTCACCGTCAACGGTGTGAAGGTCGACGTGCCCAGCTACCAGGTCTCGCAGTACGACATCATCGACGTCAAGGACAAGTCGATCAACACGGTGCCGTTCCAGATCGCGCGGGAGACCTCGGGCGACCGCCCGATCCCGGGCTGGCTGCAGGTGGTCGGGGAGCGGCAGCGCATCCTGGTCCACCAGTTGCCCGAGCGTGCGCAGATCGTTGTCCCGCTCACCGAGCAGCTGATCGTCGAGTTCTACTCGAAGTAGCTTTAGACAACTCGGGGGCTTTGCCCCGAGTACCCCCCAAACGGCATCAAATAGCGGGTGCCAGAAGGAGAATGAACACCATGCTGATCTCACAGCGCCCGACCCTGTCCGAAGAGGTCGTTGCCGAGAACCGGTCGCAGTTCGTCATCGAGCCCTTGGAGCCCGGTTTCGGCTACACCCTGGGCAACTCGCTTCGGCGCACCCTGCTGTCGTCGATCCCGGGCGCAGCCGTCACCAGCATCCGCATCGACGGCGTGCTGCACGAGTTCACCACCGTCCCCGGGGTGAAGGAAGATGTCACCGACATCATCTTGAACCTCAAGGGCCTGGTGGTCTCGTCCGAGGAGGACGAGCCGGTCACCATGTACCTGCGCAAGCAGGGCCCCGGTGCGGTCACCGCCGGTGACATCGTTCCCCCGGCGGGCGTGACGGTGCACAACCCCGACATGCACATCGCCACTCTGAACGACAAGGGCAAGCTTGAGGTTGAGCTGATCGTCGAGCGTGGCCGCGGCTACGTTCCGGCGGTGCAGAACAAGGTGTCGGGCGCCGAGATCGGCCGGATCCCGGTCGACTCGATCTACTCGCCGGTGCTCAAGGTGACCTACAAGGTCGAGGCCACCCGTGTCGAGCAGCGGACCGACTTCGACAAGCTGGTGCTGGACGTGGAGACCAAGAACTCCATCAGCCCGCGGGACGCGCTGGCCTCGGCCGGTAAGACCCTGGTCGAACTGTTCGGCCTGGCACGCGAACTCAACGTCGAGGCCGAGGGTATCGAGATCGGGCCGTCGCCGGCCGAAGCGGACCACATCGCGTCGTTCGCCCTGCCGATCGACGACCTGGACCTGACCGTGCGGTCCTACAACTGCCTCAAGCGCGAGGGAGTGCACACGGTTGGGGAACTGGTCGCCCGCACCGAGTCCGACCTGCTCGACATCCGCAACTTCGGTCAGAAGTCCATCGACGAGGTCAAGGTCAAGCTGCACCAGCTCGGCCTGTCGCTCAAGGACAGCCCGGCCAGCTTCGACCCGTCGCAGGTGGCCGGCTACGACGTCGCCACCGGCACCTGGTCGGCTGACGCCGGTTATGACGAGCAGGACTACGCCGAAACCGAGCAGCTTTAACGCCCAACCTCTCGAAAAGAGAGCCGTCCCGGCCCTACCTGATACGGGGGCCGGCCCCATTGAGGAGAAGTCGCAATGCCCAAGCCCACTAAGGGTCCCCGCCTCGGCGGAAAGTCCTCGCACCAGAAGGCGCTGCTGGCCAACCTGGCCACGTCGCTGTTCACGCACGGACGGATCAAGACGACCGAGCCGAAGGCGCGGGCACTGCGGCCGTACGCCGAGAAGCTGATCACGCATGCCAAGAAGGGCACGCTGCACAACCGGCGTGAGGTTCTCAAGAAGATCCGTGACAAGGATGTGGTGCACTCGCTGTTCGCCGAGATCGCCCCGCACTTCGCGGACCGCAACGGTGGCTACACCCGCATCATCAAGGTCGAGCCGCGTCAGGGTGACAACGCCCCGATGGCTGTGATCGAGTTGGTTCGCGAGCGGACCGTGACGTCGGAGGCCGACCGCGCCCGTCGCGCCGCGGCCAAGGCGGAGAAGGCTGCCCCCAAGACCGAGGAGGCCGAGAAGGCTGCCGAGGTTGAGGCCGAGGACAAGGTCGAAGAGGCCACCGAGGCCGCTGAGGCCACCGAAGCCGCAGAGGCCACCGATGCTGCCGAAGGCACCGACGAATCCTGACGGCAACGCCGAAGCCGTTCGGCTTCGGCTCGATATCGCCTACGACGGAACAGAATTCGCCGGATGGGCGGTTCAAGCGGGACAACGCACGGTCGCCGGAGTTCTCGACGAGACTCTGACGACCGTGTTCCGCGTTCCGGTGCGGGTGTTCGCGGCCGGACGAACCGACACCGGCGTGCACGCCACCGGCCAGGTGGCCCACCTGGACGTTCCGGCTTCGGAACTGCACCATGGGTATTCGCGGACGCGTCGTGACGGCGAGCCGGAATTCCTTTCGCTGACAAGGCGATTGGCGCGGTTCTTGCCGGTCGACGTACGGGTGCTGAGCATACGTCGCACGGTGCCGGAATTCGATGCTCGGTTTTCGGCGCTACGCCGGCACTACGCCTACCGACTGTCTACCGCCCCCTACGGGGTGGCGCCGCAGGACGCTCGCTATGTGACCGCGTGGTCGCGACCGCTTGACGTCGACGCGATGACGGAGGCGTCCAAGAACCTGGTGGGCCTGCACGACTTCGCGGCCTTCTGCCGGCACCGCGAGGGCGCGACCACGATTCGCGACCTGCAGCGCCTGGACTGGGTGCGTGACGGTGACCTGGTGACCGCGCACGTCAGTGCCGACGCGTTCTGCTGGTCGATGGTGCGCTCCCTGGTGGGTGCGGTGCTGGCGGTCGGTGAGCACCGGCGCGATGCCGCGTGGTGCGCTGACCTGCTGAACGCGCAGCGCCGGTCCAGCGACTTCACCGCCGCGCCGGCACGCGGTCTGGCCCTGGTCGGGGTCGACTACCCGCCGGACGATCAATTGGGGGCGCGCACCCTGATCACCCGGGATCTGCGCACGCGCTGAGCAGCGCGAAATCGTCCTACAGCAGGCCGGCGACGAACGATGCGGCCTGATTGGTCATTCCGGGAGTGTAGCCGGAGTGCGCCGAGAACAGGCGGCCGGGGGAGCAGATGGGGTCGCCGTCGGTGCACAGGTCGATGGTCTTGAACCCGTAGACCGGACTGTTGGTCAGCGGTTGCCCGATCTTGCTGGAGGGGTTGCCGAACACCGCGATCGCCGCGACGTGATCGGCGGCCTCAGGCGGTAGTGGTGCGGTGAAACCGAAACCGGGCACCGGTGCCGCGGCCACGATGTCGATGATCGCCGCGCCCTGCGAGTAGCCGCCGAGGACCAGGCGGGTACCGGGGCAGTTCTCGACCATCCACATGACATGACCGCTGGCGTCGTTGGCGCCGTCGGCGGCCCGACCGAAGTCATAGCTGGCCGGGTAGTTGACCGCATAGGACCCCACCGAACGGGACGTCTGCCCCCGCAGTGAGTTCACCAATCCCTCGCCGACCCGACCGAGGCCCGGCGGCTCACTGGTGCCTCGAGCGAACACCACCTCGACGTCGGGGCAACCGTCGGCTGAAGCCGTCGGCATCCCGGAAGCGTGGGGATCGATCAGCAGCGCTACGACAGCGGCTCCGGCCGCCAGGATGCGGGTTGCCTTCATAGTGAACGATAGTACCGAAACTAAACCTTGATGAGCTAACTAAACCCGGGTGGGGCCCGTCACGGTGCCAGCGTGAGCTCTGGTCCGGGGGTCCGCAGTCGGCCTGCGATGAAGTTCGCCGCCTGGCTGGTCAGGGCAGGAATGTAGCCGTCAGTGTGATCGGTCCATTCATTGCCGGGGCCCTCATGGCAGATCGGATCCCCCGGATTGCACAGGTCCAGCGCCTTGGAACCGAACAAGGCGCTTTGCACGCTGATCGGCCCGCCGGTGCGATCGGCTGGATTGCCGAAAGTGGTCACCGCCACGATCTGGTCGGCATACTGCGCGGGCAATTGGTTGCCCCAGCTGATGCCACCCACCTGCGTACCGGTGACGATGTCGATGACCGACGCGCCCTGCGAATAGCCGCCCAGCACCAGTTGGGTGTTGGGGCAGACGTCGGCCGCGGCCTTGACCCGCTTGATCACGTCATTGGCTCCGTCGCCGCCCCCCAGCTGCAACCGGCCGGCCGGGTAGTTGACCGCGTACTCGTCGACCTTCTTGGACGTCTGCTGGCGCAGTGAGTCGATGAGCGCCCGGCCGACCCGTCCGACGCCGGGTGGCTCGCTGGTGCCGCGGGCGAAGATCACCTCGACGTCCGGGCAGTCGTAGGCCGACGCCACCGGGGTGACGCTCGGGGCAGATGGAGACACGGCCGGGAGCGCCAGCAGTGCGCTTGCCATCAAGGCCGCGGAAAAGATGCTGCTCACCTGAACAAAACGCATACCCGAGATGGTACCGAAAGACGTTTTCGATACCGTCTGGCCTGTGGATGGCCGAATACGGCCGCGCCGGTCTGCCCAATAACGTAGGGCCGATATGCCCGGGCGATCGTCGACGCAGCTTCAGCTCAGCGCGCACCGCTTCCTGGCCCGCCGGATGGAGCGGGCGCTGCGGTGCGGACTGGTCATGGGCGCCCCCGTCCCCGGTCGAGCGGCCCTGAGCCTGGGTTCGCTTCTGAGCACGCTCCTGGGCGCAGGCATGGTGGTGCTGGCCGTCCTACAACCGCAGCCGGGGCTGGGCGACGCGCCCATCGTGCTCGATCGCGCGACCGGCGCGCTCTATGCCCGGATCGGCGACACCCTGTATCCGGTCTATAACCTCGCCTCGGCCCGGCTGATCGCCGGTGCAGCCGATCCGCGACCGGTGGACGGCGCCGCGGTCGGCCGGGCTCGGCGAGGGCCGCCGTTGGGGATTCCCGGTGCGCCGGGCGGGATCGGGGTGGCACTGCCGGCCGCCGTCACGTGGTCGCTATGTGAGGACTCGCACGGCGTCACCCTCATCGTCGGCGTCGAACCACCGCAATCGGCCCGCCTCGACCCCCGGCAGCCGATCCTGGTCAGCTCCGAATCCGGGTCAACCTATCTGCTCCGCAACGGACGCCGCGCTGCCGTCGGTGGGACCGACCCACTGCTGGACTCCAGCGTGCCCCGACCCGTCACCGCCCTACTGCTCAACGTGATCCCCGAAGTCCCGCCGGCGGTATCGGAGGATCCGGCGGACCGTCACGAGGTGGGCTTAACCCCGGCCACCCTGTGCGCACACTGGCGTGCCGACGACCCGGCCGGCATCACCTTGTCCAGCGGGGTGCGCCTGCCGGCGGGGGAGACGCCGACAGCGCTGGCCGGGGCAGACGGATCGGGCCCCGCCCTGGACGGGATCTATCTGCCTGCCGGACACATCGCCTACGTGCGTGCGGTCGACACAGCCGGCCACCCCAGCGGCAGCGGCTATCTGATCACCGACATCGGGGTGCGGTTCACCGTTGACGACGCCGGCGCGGCGCGCAGTCTGGGGCTGCCCGCGGTGGCGGCTGGGGTGCCGTGGCCGATGCTGGCTGGATTGCCGGCCGGCCCGCGGCTCAGTCGGGACCAGGCGCTACAAGGTCTCGGCGGCGCCCCCGGCCCAGCACTGCCCGGCCCGTGACGGCTGCCAGGAGCAACGCCAGCAGCACCGCCGTGCCGACGATCGCGGTGGGCAGCCCGGCGGGCGCGCCAGCAGCCGCACGATCGCGCTCCGGCGCGGGGCCGGGCTGAGGTGGGGCCGACCGGAGCGGATCGTGGGACGTGGCCGACTCAAAGGTGAGCGCCGCCAATGGATCCACCGCACCAGCGCCGACCACATCATCGCGGCCGCCCGGTGGGTGGTGGGCGGTCGCCTTGATGCGGTCCATCACCTGCCGCGGCGTCCACTGGGGGAACCGCGAGCGGATCAGCGCCGCCAGACCGCTCACCACCGGCGCAGCGAAACTGGTGCCGCGTAACACTGAGCCGTCGAGGCGGTTGGCCATCGCGTCGCCGACGGTGCTCAACGAGAGCACTGTTTCGCCGGGAGCGGCCACGTCCACCCACGGCCCGGGAAGGGTGAACGCCGACGCGACGCCGTGGGGATCCATCGAGGCGACGGTGAGCACGTAGTCGTCGTACCAGGCCGGGCTGACGATCATGGGTTCCCCAGCGTCACAGCCTTCGTCGGAATTGCCAGCTGCCGCCACGACGACGCTGTTCTTGACCTCTACCGCATATGCCAGGGCGGCCCCCAGCGGCCGGTCGTCGAGTCCGGAACGTGCCGGCCGGCAGGCCACCGAGGAGATGTTGATCACCGACGCACCCAGGTCGGCTGCGGTACGTACCGCCCGGGCCAGGGTGTCGACATCGCCGATGCCGGGAGCATCGCCGAATGCGGCGAATTGTGCACTGGATGCCCGGATGCCGATCACGGTGGCCAGCGGCGCCACCCCGCTGAATCGATCCGATGCGGGATCGGTTGCAGCCGCGATGATTCCGGCGACCATGGTGCCGTGTCCGTCGCAATCGCGGGTGCCGTCGCCGGTGGAAACATAGTCGCCGCCGCCGATCAGGCCGGGCAGCCGTCGGTGCGCCGCAACACCGGTGTCGATCACCGCGACCCGTTGGCCGGCGCCACGGGTCAGCGCCCAGACGGCGGCCAGGTCCAGGTCGTCGAGCTGGGTCGGCGAGCTGTCCGGACTCAACGAGCCGACCGTGCACACCGTGCGCTGCACCGTGGGGCGTGCCGGCGCAGCCGGCGCCGGCGCGGGCAACAGTCGGCTGTCGATGGGCGGCGGTGCTACCGCGTTGGCCGGCGGTGCGCCCATTGCGGCCACGACCGCCGCGACCGCCACCAGCCGAGCAATCCGGGTGCGCTGCACGGCGTCAGCCCAGACTCAGCCCGCGGGCAGCGCCGTACCACCCGCACAGCCAGCACACCAGCGGCACCAGGGAGCCGAGCGCCAGGCCCTCCACGACCTCGGCGCCGCGCCGGATCACTGGGAGCTCGCTCGGATCGGCGAAGCCCAGACCGAGGGCGGCCGCGACCATCACCACGGTCAGCGCCGCCGACCACTGGCCGGTCGTCTTGCTCGCCACGCCGAGCAGCCCGATGGCCAACGTGGTGACGCCGCCGGCGATCAATGACGCGATCTGGACGCCGTCGGCGTGCGAGCGGGCTCGCAGTGCCACCGCCATCCCGGAAGTCGCAGCGAACACCGCGCAGACCAGCTGTGGCGCCCCGGTCGATCCGGCCCCGGCGACCACCGTGGCGGCGCCCAGAACCACCACCGCGGTAGCGGCCGTCACCAAGCCCGTCAGCAGATCGTGCGCTCTTGCCACCTGCGACGCCGCTCGATGGGACAACCCGGTGACCCCAGCCGCGACTCGGCCGGCGATGCGGATCATGCCGACCCCGGCGACAACCGCCGCGGCGCCCACCCGTGATGGTGCGATACCCGTCGCTGCGAGGGCCATGCCCGCGATCGCGCTCAGCACCGCCAGCCCAGCCAGGCAACACACCACCGTGCGCACCAGTCCGGTGCAGCCACATGCCGGCACGGTCATCAACGCAACGGCGCCGGCTGCCGCGACCGCCATCAGCGCGCTCGGGGCGCCGGGACCGCCGGGTATCGCCACGAATCCTGCCGCACCGGCCAGCCCGGACGCACTCAGCGCGGCGCTGAGCCGTCGTGCCGCGGGAGTCCACGGGCAGGCGATAGTCTGCACCGCAGCCGCAACCTGTTCGGCCGGGTCATCGAATACCACCCGCGGCGCCGGGCACTCGGCATGGTTCAACAGCAGGGTGGAGCCATCCCGGATACCTTGTTGCGACAGTGTTTTTCCGCCGTCCAGTGCCGGTCTGCCCGGCACGGCAAGGCGATAGGGCCGCAGCGATTCCGGGCCTTCCTGGCGCGGTATCAGATCGAGCACGGCCGGGATCAGGTCGGCGATCGGAACGTCGGATGGCAACGTCAGATCAGCGTGTGTCGTGCCGGCGTGTATGGCAACCCGGCATAGGCCGGAATCTTCACTCGGCACGTCACTGCCCCCTTTCGGCCTCGTCGGTCGCACGCTACCGACCCAGCGGGCGAGAGGTTTTCGGCTATCCACAGCTGACTTGCCGGTGGAATCGTCGCTGCCTACGGTGTGCCGATGACCGGCCCCGCGCCGACCGTGAAGCCGGCTATGCCGCCAGTGGTCAGTGACATCACCGTCGCTGTACCACCATCGGTGCCGGACGCTGATGCGCGGATGGTCCTCACCCGGCTGCTGCCGGCAGTCATGGCGGCGGGGATGCTTGCGGTAACTGTCGTCGCCTACCGCTCGGGTACCCCGGCAGCACGTAGCCCGCTGTTTGCACTGTTCCCGCTGACCATGCTTGCCTCGGCCTTGGCTGCGGTATTCGCCGGACGAAACCGCGGCCCCGGCAACGGCATCGACGATGACCGCGACAGCTACCTGGCGTACCTGGCCGCATTGCGGAACTCCCTCGCTGACAGCGCAATGGCCCAGCGCGCATGCGCGCTATGGACACATCCAGATCCCGATGTGCTCTGGGTGTTGGCCGACGGTTCCCGAAGGTGGGAACGCCGGGTCGGCGACCTCGACTTCGGCTCGGGCCGGGTCGGAATCGGGCCGGCCTTGCCGGCCAGCCGACTGGTGGCCCCCGCGCTCGATTCGATGCGCCGGGTCGACCCGGTCACCGAGATCGCGCTGCGCCGATTCCTGGACTCCCATGCTGCGGTGCCGGATGTGCCCATCGCGCTGCCGGTGCTGGGGCCGGCGCCGCTCTTGCTGGACGGGGACACTGAGCGGGCGCGTGGACTGTTGCGCGCACTGATCTGTCAGCTCGCCGTGTCGCACGGCCCCGATGTGTTGCTGATCGCGGCCGTGGAGAGTCTGCATCCCGGCGACTGGGACTGGTTGAAATGGCTCCCGCACCATCAGCATCCAACGAGCGCCGACGCAGGCGGACCGCTACCGCTGAGCTATTCCGGCCTGGCCGCCGCAGAAGCGGGCCTTGCGGGCCAGCGGGCAGTGGTGATCTGCGACGATGCCGCCGGCCTGCGGGTGGTGGAGTTAGGCGCCCGAGGCGAGGATCGCCGCCTGCAGGTGAGCGCTAGGGCGCTGCATGACGGCGATCGCGAGCTTGGCTGCCCGGACTATCTGCCCCTAGCCGACGCGGTGGTGTGCGCGCGGCGTCTGGCCGCCCACCGGCAGGTCGGCGTGCACGGGGCGGCACGTGGCTGGTCGGACCTGGTGGAGATCGGCGACATCGGCGACTTCGATCCGCCGACCTGCTGGGCGGCCGCGTCCGGACAGCGGTTGTGCGTACCGATCGGCACGGACGCGCGAGGAGACCCGGTGCGGCTGAACATCAACGAGGCCGCGCAGCGGGGTAGCGGGCCGCACGGGCTGTGCGTCGGCGCCACCGGCTCGGGCAAATCGGAATTCCTGCGGACCCTGGTGCTGGGCATGACGGCCCGGCATTCCCCGGAGGACCTGAACCTGGTGTTGATCGACTTCAAAGGCGGAGCAACCTTTCTCGGTTTCGAGCAGGCCAGCCATGTCTGTGCGGTCATCACCAACCTCGACCAGGAGGCCCCGCTGGTGCAACGGATGCGCGACGCGCTGGCCGGCGAGATGCACCGCCGTCAGCAGCAACTCCGCGACGCGGGGGCGCCCAGCATTGCCGCATACCGCCAGGCACGCGCGGCCCAGCCACAGCTGCAGTCGTTACCGGCACTACTGGTGATCGTCGACGAATTCTCCGAACTGCTCCAGCAGCAGCCCGATCTGCTCGACACCTTCGTCGCCATCGGCCGGCTGGGCCGCTCGCTGGGAATACATCTGCTACTGGCCAGCCAGCGTCTCGAGGAGGGCCGGCTCCGCGGACTGGAAGCGCATCTATCCTACCGGGTGTGTCTCAAGACGATGTCGGCCGCCGAGTCGCGGATTGTGCTGGGCAGCAACGAGGCCTACGAATTGCCCAACACCCCCGGGGTTGGGTTGTTGCAGACCGCCGACGGCACGGTGCGGCGATTTCAGACGGCCCACGTCTCCCGGGTGTACCGTCTGGCCGGGCCGCGTCCCGTCCCGGTAAGCCCGTTCGCGGCCACGTCACGGGATCCCCTCCGAGAAGATGCCTCTCCGGGCGGGCGCACCGTGCTGCAGGCCGTGCTGCAGCGATTGTCCGGGCACGGCGCCCCGGCGCACCAGATATGGCTGCCACCCCTGGGGGATTCCCCAACGGTGGGATCGCTCATCGATGACGCCCAGGCGGATCTGACAGTTCAGATCGGAGTAGTCGATCGGCCCTTCGAGCAGCGCCGGACCGCATTGGCGCTCCGGTTGGACGGTGCCGCTGGACATGTCGCCGTCGTGGGCGCCCCGCAATCGGGCAAGTCGAGCGCGCTACACGCCCTGCTGGCCGCGCTGTGCGCAACCCACGACGCGACCCGGGTCGCGTTCTACTGCTTGGACTTCGGTGGCGGGGAGTTGTCCGCCACCCGCACCCTGCCGCAGGTCGGGGCCGTCGCCGGCGTCGGGCAACTGGACCTGGTCCGGCGGGTGATCGCCGAGATGGAGGGCATCGTGGCACGGCGTGAAGCACAGCGTGCCAGCCGCGTCGCGGACGACGCGGGCCCGACACCGGATGTCTTCCTGGTGATTGATGGATGGGCCGCTCTCTGCCGGGAGTTCGACGTGGAGGCCAGGATTGTCGCGCTAGCCGCACGTGGCCTGTCCTTTCGTATGCACGTGATGGTCGCTGCGTCGCGGTGGGCCGAGATACGGCCCGCCTTGCGGGACCTGATCGGCACCCGCATCGAGCTGAGGCTGGGCGATCCCTCCGAATCCGAACTCGACCGTCGTCAGGCGCAGCGAGTGCCGCAGGGACGGCCCGGCCGGGGCCTGACCCACGACGGTATGCACATGCTGTTGGCTCGTCCAGACGGCTGGGAGCCCATGCGTCACCCGGAGGGCGCCGTGGCGCCGCCGGTCCGGTTGCTGCCCAACGTCATCGACCGGACCGATCTGGTCCCTGCCCCCACGGGTCTGCCGATTCTGGGCGTTGATGAGCGCGACCTCAAGCCTGTCGCAATCGATTTCGGTCGCCAACCGCACCTGCTCGTCCTGGGCGACAGCGAGTGCGGCAAGACCTCCGTGTTGCGAACGCTGTGCCGGGAGCTGGTGCGGGCACATCCTTCCGGTCAGGATCAGCTGGTGGTGGTCGACTACCGGCGCGGCCTGTTGGGCGTCGTACCGCGGGAACATTCGGCCGGCCACGCGGTGTCTCGGCCCGCGCTGGCCGGGCTGCTGCCCGGGCTGATCGACCAGCTGGCCCAGCGGATGCCCGGTGCCGACCTCGACCCTCAGCAGTTGCGTGCCCATGCACGGTGGTCCGGGCCTCGACTTTATGTGGTGGTCGATGACCATCACCTGGTGGCCGCCGGCACCGGAAATCCGCTGACATCACTGCTGGAATACCTGCCGCACGCCGGAGACCTCGGGCTGCACCTGATCGTCGCCTGCCGCGGCGGTGGAGCGACCCGGTCGATGTACGACCCGATGCTGACCGCACTGGGCGATCTGGGCGCGATGACGCTGATGATGGGCGGCATGGCCGACAGCACCATGGACAATCCGTGGGGTGCGGTTCGACCGGTAGTCCTGCCGCCCGGTCGGGGGACTCTGATCACCCGTGCCGACGGCGAGCGACTCATCCAGGTGGCGTGGGAACCATGAACCTCAGGCATCGGGCGGTGATCGAGGCCGGTCCCGCGACCATCTACCGAACCTGCTGTGTCAGCGCCGAATCAGCCCGTGCCGCAGCGGCGCTGGAGTGGATCGATGACCCGGTCGGATTGCTCGACGAGCAACCGGTCTCGGTGCCGCTGCTGCTCCGCGACGTACTGGCCTGCCCGTTGCCCGTTGAGTCGGTAGAACTCATCCACCCGTCATGGTGGCCGGCGCGAAGGGTGCAGCTGCTTGCCGCGGCGGCGGGCGGGCCCGATCGCGAGGTGCTCACCCGATCGCGAGCAGCGGTGCTGGCCGCCGCGTCACCCGCCGCAGTAGTGGTGGAGATCGCCACCGGCCTGGTGGCCGTCACCACCTCTGCCAGTGCTGACGTCGTCGCCGAGCCGCGCATCGGTGCCCCCGACGAGGTCGCCGATGCGGTGGCGGGGCGGATACGTGCGGCGTTGCGGTGCCAACCCGGTGCGGTCGTGATCGACGCACCGGCCGGCATCGGCGGGGCCGGGGTTCTTTCTGCGCTGATCGAGGAGAGGCTGCGGCCCGCGGTGCCGACGACCACCGTCGATCAGTTGCCGAAGACCCGCCGCACGGTTGATGCGCCCGTGGCTGAACCCGCCGACCCCGATCATCGCCGGCCATTGGCGCCGGCCGGGGTGGTCGGCGGTGTGCTGGTATTGGCGCTGGCCCTCCTGACGCGTCACAGCGCACGGCCGGATGCTGGGGCGGCGGTGACCTACCTGGTGGAAAATCATGTGGCGGTTCAGGTTCCGGCAGAGTGGACGACACGGCGGGTGACTGGCGGGCCGGGGTCTGCCCGTGTCGAGGTGGTCTCGCCCAACGATCCGCGGCTTATGCTGCTTGTCACTCAAGCGCCGGCCGCCGCCGACACCTTGACCGCCATCGCGGAGCCGTTGCAGCGAGCCCTGGAACGCGCCGACGACGAGATGCCCGGAGTGTTCGTCGATTTCGATCCGGCCGGCATCAGCGCGGGGCGGCCCGCGGTGACCTACCGGGAGGTTCGCGACGGCCGTCGCGTCGACTGGACGGTTGTGGTCGATCGTGGCCTACGCATCGCCGTGGGGTGCCAGAGCGAACCCGGAGGTGAGGCAGCCTTGCGGGCGGCTTGTGAGGCGGCGGTGCGGTCGGCTCACGCCATCCGCTGAGGGCGGGTGTCGTCGACCGTCATAGTGGCGGTGGCGGCGCCTTTCGCCACTGGCTGGGTGAAACACCGTGCGCTTGGCGGAACTGCCTGGTGAAATAGGCCGCGTCCGGCAATCCCACGCGCTGCCCGATTTCGGTGATCGACAGCCGCGTATCGGTCAGCAATCTGCGGGCTTCGCCCATCCGGCGTTGGGTGATCCACTCCAGAACGGTGCGGCCGGTGCGGCGGCGCACGACGGTGGTCAGGTGGCCCGCCGAGACCGAGACCTCCCGCGCGACCTCGCGCAGCGACAGCGGTTCGGTGAAGCGCCGGTCGATGGTGGCGAACACGTGCGCCAGCAAGGGCTCGTCGTCGTGGCGCAGGCCGCCAATGGTGTCGGCGGCAAGCCGGCTGAGCTTGACCAGCAGTAGGGTCAGCAACGCCGATACCGCCTCGCGGTCGCCGTCTTGTCGTTGCGCGAGTTCGTATCTCATCGAGTCGAGGATCCGGAAGAAGGCCTGACGGTCAGCCGCGGGCAGCTCCACCCGCAGCAGTCCGTCCTCGTGCTCGTGCAGAAACAGGCACAGCAGGGGATGAGATCGCCAGGACAGCCATGGCGATGCACCGTCGGCGCCGATCGCCTTCGGGTCGAAGAACACCGTAAGGCCGTCGTCGGTGCGTTCCACGCCCCCGGGGCCGACAGTGGCTCCCAGCGCGACCACGTAAACCATCCCGGTCGCCCGGTCACACCACATGGCCGGGAAGTTATGGATCTGACCGTGCTGGGACAGCCGTTCCTGCCCCACCCTGGCCACCACCACCGGCGACAGGTGTGGGTCCATCGGATAGTCGTAGACCTTCACCCCTGCGCGCTGGCGCACCAAACGGGCCGTAGGAAGCATGGCGCCGACGATAGTCCAAACCTGCGAAAAAACGTCCTTACTTCACAGATAAATGACGGTTAGCTTTGATCCGTGCCGAACGAGATGCCCTGCAATGTCTGTGGATTCGTGATCAGCCCCAGCGCAGGCGATGACGTATGCCTGTACCTGCCTGAGAAAAATCTATGGCAAGCCTCGCCTGTCTCGCGGCACTCCAGCTAACGGAACACCCACCCTTTGCAGTCGCCACAACCATGAGGAGACCTCTCTTGCGCGCAACAATCCGCCCCTACGCGACAGTCGGCGTCGCCATTGCTGGCGCCGGCCTGATCGCGGCGACCCCGGCGGCCACGCCGCAGCCGGCAATCCACTCCGCGCCCGACTTCGCGCTGACCGCGACCAGTGCGTGGGACGAGGTGTTCGACACCACGTCGCAGAACCTCACCCAGATGCTCAACAACTACTACCTGGCCCCGGGCATTGCCTTCCAGCAGCTCGTCGCCAACCAGAGCGACTACGCTCAGCAGCTCCTCGACGACCCGACCAATATCACCGCCGTCACCGAGCAGATCCGGCACAACCTCGACGGATTCCTCACCGGCTACACGTTGTCCGGGGCCAGTCAAGAGACCCTCGAAATGGTCATGAGCCACACGCTGGCGGCCGGTGACGCGAACACCTTCACCTTCGGCTGGTACGACCTGTTCGCCGGACCGTTGGCGGCGATCGCCGGCGGCATGTTCCCGGCCGAGATGATCCCGATCATCCACCTGCTGTCCTCGCCCCTGAGCGGGCTGATCATGGGTTCGCTGGGCCCCTGGATCGCCCCCGGTGTGGCGCTGCTCAACAGCATCGGCGACGGCGACAGCCTGGGCGACACCCTGGCAAACGTTTTTGGCGCCTCCCTCAACGGCGCCACCTTCAACTTGGACGGCCTGCTGCCGATGATCAACGAGGTCGCCGGTGACTTCCTGCCGGCCGGCGCGTCCATCGGCCACCTCGACATCGCGTTCGGTGGGTGGCTCAGTGCCGGCCACGTCGCCATCGACCCCTATCAGGTGTTGGGTGCCGGTGGCGAGGTGGTGGCCGAGACGCCCGCGGTGGGTGGCTCGATCTTGAACAGTGTCGGGTTGACACTCAACGGTATTCCGTTGCTCGGCGCGCTCGATATCCAAAGCAACGCGATCGGCCCGATCGCCGCGATGCAGGCCTGGGGCCAGACCGTCGGTGCCCTGTTGGGCTCGGGCTGGGACGGCAAGGGCGCGGTGCCGGTGACCCCGCCGCTGGCCGGCACCGACCTGCCACTGGTCCCCGACCTCGATGACGGCGCTGCCGGTACTGCGGCAGCCGGTGACTGGTTCGCCGACCTGCTGGGCCTGTGACCACTGACGGACATCGATCCCCACGAATTCGTTTTCCCCAACCGACTTTTCGCACGAGAGGTATTCGCACATGAGTTACCGCACCCGGATGATCGGCACCGGCAGCGCCGTCGCGGCGTTTCTGGCAATCGGCATGACGCCCCTAGCGCCGACACCGCAGGCTCAGGCCGACTTCGACGATCTGTTCAGTCTCGACTGGCTGACCCCGACTGCCGCCCTCGACACCACTGGCTCGGCCGAAGGCGTCACCTTCGGTGACATGTCTGCCGAGTTCGGCGACTTCAGCATGGCCACGCTGTTCGACCAGCTGTTCTACACCCCGATGCACATGCTGACCGAGTTCTGGATCACCAACCCGCTCGGTGAGCTGGTGAACGGTGCCATCAACGGCCTCTCCGGGCAGTTCCTGATCGGCAACGGTGCCGACGGCACCGAGCTCAACCCTGATGGCACCGCCGGTGGCCTGTGGTTCGGTGACGGCGGCGCCGGCTGGAACAGCGATCTGGACGGGGTGGCCGGCGGCAACGGCGGTAACGCCATCGGCTTCGGCAATGGTGGTGACGGTGGTGACGGCGGTGCCGGTGCTGCCGGCGGCAACGGCGGTATCGGCGGCGTCTGGATGGGCCACGGCGGTGACGGCGGGGCCGGCGGGGACACGGCCATGGTCTATGCCGTCAGTGGCGGCGGTGCTGTGGGCGGCGACGGTGGCGACGGCGGTGCGGCGATGGCCTGGCTGTTCGGCAACGGTGGTGCCGGCGGCGCCGGCGGAAAGGGCGCCGACGGTGCGGCCGGCAGGTTCGACGGCCCGAACGCAGGTGCCGGTGGGACCGCCGGCTTCGGTGGTAACGGCGGCAATGGCGGGGTCTCTGGCTACATGTTCGGCAACGGCGGCGCCGGTGGAGAAGGAGGCGCGGCCGGAAACGGCGGGGCCGGCGCGGCCGGCACGGCCGAGCACGTCGACGGCGCCAGCGGTGGTAGCGCCGGCGGCGCCCACGGTGGCCACGGTGGCGCCGGTGGTGCCCGCGGCTCCAACTTCTACGGCTCCGCGCTCTATGGGGCGTCCGGGCAGCGCGGCGACGGCGGTCAAGGCGGCATCGGCGGCGCCGGCGGTGACGCCTTCAAGGACGCCGGCGGCAACTACCTCGGCAACGGTGGCGCCGGCGGGGCCGGCGGCGAGGGCGGCACCGGGTACACCGGTGGTGACGGTGGTGACAGTGGCGACGGCGGCTCCGGTATCAATGGCGGCGACGCCGGCGGGTGGGGCGGCAGCGGTGGCTACGGGCTGGGCACTGGCACCAGCACCGAGAATGCCGACGGCATCGGCGGGCGTGGCGGCAACGGGGGCGTCGGTGGGAACGCCACCGGAGCGGTCGGGGTCACCGGCACCGCCGGTAACGGCGGGTCCGCCGGTCAGGGCGGCGTGGCTGGAACCGGCGTCGGTGGCGATGCCGGGAAGGCCGGCGCAGGCGGAAACGGCGCCACCACCGACAACACCATCAAGACCATCGGCGGCCGCGGCGGGTACGGCGGCACCGGTGGCGGCGGCACCGTCAACGGCGCCACCAGCGACGGCGGGGCCGGCGGCACCGGCACCTACAAGGGTGGTGACGGAGGCGGCGGCGGCAACGGTGCCTACGGAGTCAACGGCGGGAACGGCGGCAATGGCGTCGATGGCGGCATAGCCACCGGCTGGAAGGACACCGACGGCACCATCTGGAGCATCGGCGGCAACGGCGGCAACGGTGGGATCGGCGGCGACACCACCACCAACATGCTCACCGGAGGTACCGGTGGCGGCGGCAATGGCGGCAATGGGGGCAACGGCGGTGCAGGCGCGACCGGACCGGGTGTGGTCAGCGTCGGCGGTAACGGCGGCTTGGGCGCCTATGGCGGTAGCGGCAACGGCCAGGCCGGGGGCGCCGGTGGCGACGGCGGTCACGGCGGTCACGGCACCGCTTCCGGCGGCAATGGCGGTCTCGGCGCCAACGGCGGCACCGACTACGCCACCGGTGTCGGTGGAGCCGGCGGTAGCGGCGGCAACGGTGGTAACAGCGGCGGCGTCGAAACCCCGGCCAACACTCTGGGCCTCGGACCCAGTCACGCCGGCAACGGCGGCGGCGGTGGCCTCGGCGGCGGTGGCGGGCAGAGCGGCGGTGGCGTCGGTGGGCTCGGCGGCAACGGCGGCAACGGTGGCAATGGTGCCGGCAACGTCAACGGCGGCAACGGTGGAAACGCCGGCGCCGGCGGCACCGGCGGTGCCGGCACGGTCGGTTCGACCAGCAACTCCCTGTTCGGCACCCCCGGAAAAACTGCTGGTGGCGACGGAGGCAACGGCAGCCAGGGAGCGGTCGGCGGCAAAGGCGGCAACGGCGGGAGCTCACAGAACGGCACGGGCGGCAATGCGGGCGACGGTGGCCGCGGCGGTGACGGCGGCCGCGGCGGCGAGGGCGGTGCCGGCGGTGTGAACGCCAGTGGCGCCGGCCTGGCCGGCGGTGACGGCGGCAATGGCGGCAACGGTGCGGCCGGTGGCGCAGCGGGAGCGGCCGGCCAGGGCGGGGCCGGTAGCGGTGCCGCTGGTGTCGCGGGCGCCGGAGGTGGAGCGGGTTCGGCCGGTGCCGGTGGCGCCGGTGGCGCCGGAGATCCCGTCGGACCTAACGGGGCCGACGGCAATCCGGGTAACCCCGCCTAGCCGGTATTCCCTCGACACGGTCGTCGGGTCCCGCAGGGGGCCCGGCGACCGTGTCTGTTTTCGGCGCCGCAGGGAACCGAATCGGGTCTGACGCCGTCGAACCCCATATCAGCCACAGACCGATATGGGGGAGATGTGAGTACACCCGCGGGTACCACCACACTGCACGCCGACTTCGACGTTATGCACACCGTTGCAGCGGCCATCGATACCGGCAACGCCGAGATACGGGGCATGCTGCAGGGCTTCGTGGGGCGAATTCGGGCGGTACCGCCCTCGGTGTGGTCGGGCCTGGCGGCCGTCCGGTTTCACGACATCCTGGATCGCTGGAACACCGAGGCGCTCAACCTGCACCACGCGCTGGCGGGCATCGCCGAGACCATCCGCGGCAATGAACGGGTGCTGCGGGACGTGGCCGAGGCCCACTCGCAGCGCATCGCCGCCGCCGGCGGCGGGGTCTGAGCGGACCAGGACATGGACGCCGCACTGTCCTACAACTTCGAGGAGATCGACTGCGCCATCCGCCAGGAGATCCATGCCACTGCCGCGCGGCTCAACACCGCGCTGGCAGACCTGCGGTCCCAGATCGCACCGCTGCACCAGATGTGGACCCGCGAGGCAGCCGATGCCTACCACGCCGAACAGCTCCGATGGCACCAGGCTGTCAGCGTGCTGAATCAGATTCTGGTGGAACTGGGCAACGCGGTGCGCGACGGAGCGGCGGACGTGGCCGACGCCGACCGGCGTGCCGCGGGAGCTTGGGGGAGGTAGGAGAGGCCGCCCCCGGACACGGTGTGGCCCCGACGGAAGGAGAGCCGACGGGGCCACACCTGGGCGGCCGCGTTTTGACCTGCCCGGATCTACGCCGGTAGGCTGCTCCGTTGGCGTGCGGTGCCTTCGGGCACAGCGGGGCCTCGGGTCACTGTCGGTCGCCGAGAACCACCCCGCCGTACACGCCAGACCGACACCCGGCTCGCACCGGGATCCGCAAGAACCGGGAACACCCGGCTCGAGTAAAAGAAGAGGTAAGCGCTGTGCCCACCTATGCGCCGAAGGCGGGTGACACCACGCGTTCGTGGTATGTCATCGACGCCACCGACGTGGTGCTTGGCCGGCTCGCCGTTGCGGCAGCAACCCTGCTGCGCGGCAAGCACAAGCCGACATTCGCACCCAACGTTGACGGCGGTGACTTCGTCATCATCATCAACGCCGACAAGGTCGCCATCAGTGGCGACAAACTGCAGAAGAAGATGGCTTACCGCCACTCGGGCTACCCGGGCGGACTGCGCAAGCGCAGCATCGGTGAGCTGATGGAGACGCGTCCCGACCGTGTCGTGGAAAAGGCGATCCTCGGGATGATCCCGCACACCAAGCTGGGTCGTCAGATCCAGCGCAAGCTGCACGTCTACGCCGGGCCGGTGCACCCGCACACCGCCCAGCAGCCGATCCCGTTCGAAATCAAGCAGGTGGCCCAATGACCGAGACCGCATTCGAAGGTGCCGAGGCCCCCGAGGTTGACGAAACCGTCGAGGTCGTTGAGACCGTAGAGGTGCACGAGGAGGCCGCTCCGGCCTACGAGCCGCACGACCTTGGTCGTCCCATCCAGACCGTGGGCCGCCGCAAGGAGGCCGTGGTACGGGTGCGTCTGGTGCCCGGCACCGGCAAGTTCGACCTGGACGGCCGCACGTTGGAGGCCTACTTCCCGAACAAGGTGCACCAGCAGCTGATCAAGGCTCCGCTGGTCACCGTGGACCGGGTGGACGCGTTTGACGTCTACGCCCACCTCGACGGCGGTGGCCCTTCCGGCCAGGCCGGTGCGTTGCGATTGGCTCTGGCCCGCGCGCTGATCATCGTCCAGCCCGAAGACCGCCCGGCGCTGAAGAAGGCCGGCTTCCTGACTCGTGACCCGCGGGCCACCGAGCGCAAGAAGTACGGTCTCAAGAAGGCCCGTAAGGCTCCGCAGTACAGCAAGCGCTGATCTGCGATTGCACTCTGGCAGCGAGTTGGGGGCGCCTTCCGTACGCGGAAGGTGCCCCCGGCTTGCGTTTGAGGGTGTGCGTTCCCGGTCCGGCACCGGCGTGTCGGGTCGTCTGCGTGCACGCTCGCGGCGATAAAGGATAGTTATGGGTCGACTTTTCGGCACCGACGGCGTGCGCGGGGTCGCCAACCGCGAGTTGACCGCCGAGCTGGCGGTTGCGCTGGGCGGCGCGGCGGCGCAGCGGCTGTCCTCCGGGACCGGGCGGCGGGTGGCCGTTGTGGGCCGTGACCCGCGGGCCAGCGGTGAGATGCTGGAGGCCGCGGTGATCGCCGGCCTGACCAGCCAGGGCGTCGATGCGCTGCGCACCGGCGTGCTGCCGACACCGGCGGTGGCATATCTGACCGCTGCTTATGAAGCCGACTTCGGCGTGATGATCTCCGCCTCGCACAATCCGATGCCCGACAACGGCATCAAATTCTTCGGCCCGGGTGGCCACAAGCTCGACGACGCCACCGAAGACCAGATCGAAGACCTGGTGGCCGCCGGCCCCGGTCTGCGACCGATCGGGGCGGACCTGGGCCGGGTAGTGGATGCCGCGGACGCGCTGGACCGCTACCTGAAACACCTCAGCGATACCCACCCCACCCGGTTGGACGGCGTGACTGTGGTGGTGGACTGCGCCCACGGCGCGGCGTCTGAGGCGGCGCCGCGGGCCTACCAGGCCGCCGGTGCCACCGTGATTGCGATCAATGCCGACCCCGATGGGCTCAACATCAACGACGGCTGTGGCTCGACGCACCTGGAACCGCTGCGCGACGCGGTGCGCAGCCATGGCGCTGACCTGGGCTTGGCGCATGACGGAGACGCTGACCGGTGCCTGGCCGTCGATGCCGAGGGCAACGTGATCGACGGCGACGCCATCATGGTCGTGTTGGCGCTGGCCATGCGCGATTCCGGTGAACTTGCCGCCGACACCCTGGTGGCCACCGTCATGAGCAACCTCGGGTTGCACCTGGCGATGCGTGAGGCCGGGGTCGCGGTGCACACCACCGACGTCGGCGACCGCTACGTACTCGAGCAACTGCGGGCCGGCGGATTCACCCTCGGCGGTGAGCAATCCGGTCACATCGTGCTGCCCCAGGTGGCGACCACCGGCGACGGCATCATCACCGGGCTGCGCCTGATGGCGCGGATGGCGCAGACTGGCGCGGGCCTGGCGGCTCTCGCCGCAGCGATGCGCACGTTGCCGCAAGTGCTGATCAATGTCGAGGTCACCGACAAAGCCGAAGCGGTGGGCCACTCGGCGGTCCGTGATGCGGTGCGGCGAGCCACCGACGAGCTTGGGGACACCGGTCGAATTCTGTTGCGCCCGTCGGGAACCGAGCAGCTCGTCCGGGTCATGGTTGAGGCCTCCGACGAGCCCACGGCGCGCCGGATCGCGGGCGACGTCGCCGACGCGGTACGCGCTCGGCACTGAACCGCGGGCGCGTCGAGGGGAACTTCTCCGGCCGGAGTGGCGTCTTACCCGTATGGGAAGACAACAGCTCCACGTGGACGAATCCGCATTACGCGCGGTAGCGGACAGCTACGACTCGACCGCAGCCGACATCGCGGTCGCATGCCGGATCCATTTGGGCGGATTGAGATTCGACGGCACAGTCGCTGGGCGCGATTATGCCCGGGCGGGGGAGTCCCTGCACCGTGCAATACAGGCCTGGGGGCCGGAGCTGCTGCGCTGGTCGCGGGCCGGCGTCGAGATCGCCACGGCTTTGCGCATCGGTATGGAGCGCTACGGGCAGGCAGTGGCCGCCGCAACCGAGCGACTGGGCTGACGTGGCCCGGCACCTCGACGTGTCCACGCGACTGGCCGAGGGTCGTGACGCGGTCGCTGGCGCCCAGGCCTATGTGTCGGCCTGCCATCGGCTGGGATACCGGCAACCGGGACTGACCGACTATGACGGCCAGCTCGCCGAGCGCTACGACAGTGAGGCCGGGCTCGACCTGGGACTGCTCGACGCCGACTGCGTCGCGCTGGCCGCATTGGCCGATGCCGCCGATGAGGTGCTGCGCACCCAGCGTGGACAGCTTGCTGAGCTCACCGCTGCCTGGCGGGGTCCAGGTGCCGAAGCGGCGGCGGAGTTCCTGCGCCGTCATTGCGCTGCCGCCGAGCGGTTGACACTGCGGTTGCGCGCCGCGGCTACCGGCTGCGGGGTGCTGCGCGATGACCTGTGGCAGCGGGTGGACGCGAAGGTCGCCGCGGTGGTGAGCCTCGATGATCACGTGGGTGCGCAACGGCCGGCATGGCTGGCGGCAGCGCGCGCGGTGGACTCCGGTGCCGACGACGCGGATGCCGTAACCGTCATCGAGCACCAAGTTATGCCCTACGTGGACAACGATATTCGCGGTACGTGGCTTGCGTCGATGCGGTCGGCGAGCGACGGAATCACTGCGGCCTATGACGCCGCGATTGCCGCGATCGGAACAGGTGCAGGCGTGGAGTTCGCGGTACCGGCTGACCTCGCCCCGGTGGTTCAGCCGGATGTGACGGGTCTCGCTGCCCCGCTTACGGTTACGCCCATCCCCGGCCCTGTTGGCATTCCGCAGGCGCCCGCGCCGGAGGCGGCGCCCACCGCGCCACCGCAGGTGGTGGGGGGCACTGCGCCCGCCGGACTGCTCGACGGTGAGTCCGGCCCTGGTCTTCCGGGTGGGTTCGGTCTGCCCGACGGCCTGGGCCTGCCGTCGGCGGCAATGCCGTCCGGCGGTGGGCTCGGCGGGCTGGCCGGCCTGGCTGGACTGGTTCCCCGACTGGTCGATGCGCTCGGCGATCCCGATGGCGGGCAGCAGTTCGCCGAGCCGATCGAGGAGGACAGCCGCGGCGGCGCGGACCTCGAGGAGCCCGACGAACGCGACGAGCCCGACGAACGCGACGAATCCGCGCCGGAGTCCGAACCGGACGACGGGCTTGCTGAGCAGGAGCCCGGCGTCGAGGTACCCGCGGCAGAGGGCCCGGTCAGCGATGCCATACCGGAGTCGGCGGAACCGGGAGTCGACATCGGACACAGTGAGGGCGAAGCGCCTGCGGAGTCGGCGCAGGCCAATCCGCGCAAGAGTCCGTGCGAGATCGCCGCCGAGGAATTGCCTCAGGCGGGGCCGTGACGCGGTCGGCGCTCAGGCCTGCCGGGCGCCCCAGGACTGCAGCTGCGAGACGATCTTGGCGGCGGCCTCCAGCTCCTCCTGCGTCAACTCGTGAGTCGGCGTGCGCCAATGGCTGATGGTTGCGAGCCGCCCCTCAAGGAAGTGCTGTTTGGTCTGGCCGCGTTGGATCTTGCCGCTGGAGGTGGTGGGCAGCGACACGTGGTACACCAGCACGATGGCGTCGGGGGCGATCCCGTGATGGGTTGCGACCGCCAGCCGGATCGCCTCGATGACTGCGTTCAGATCGGTCTCGGCCGACCGCGCGCTGTCGACTTCGTGGACCACGACCAGCTCCTCGACGCCACCGGGCGGCGCGTCGGTCGCGAAGACCGCCCCGCGGCCGGAGACCAGTACCGGGTCGCATTCCTGCACGGTGAATTCGATGTCGTTCGGGTAGTAACGGTGCCCGTCCACCTCTACCAGGTCCTTGCAGCGCCCGGTGGTGAAAACTTCACCGGCGCAGAGGAATCCGAGGTCACCGGTGCGGAGAAATGGTCCGCGATTCGGGTCTCCGGGCTCGGCGAGTACCGCCCCGAAGGCCTGCGCCGTCTCTTCGGGCCGTTGCCAATAGCCCTGGGCGACATTGGGTCCCGCGACCCAGATCTCGCCGATCTGGTCGGATTCGCAGGGCTTGCGGGTTACCGGGTCCACGATCGCCAGGTCGGCCTGGCGGGGCTGGCCGCAACCCACGAATGTCGCGGCGGCGGGGTCGTCCGGCGACACGTCGACGATGCGGTCCTGTTCCAGCGCGACACGGTCGAGGTAGCGAACCCCCGGTGTCCCGGTCGGGCATCCGGCAGAAACCTGCAAAGTGGCCTCGGCCAGCCCGTACACCGGATAGCACGACGACAGCTGAAAACCGGCCGGCGCGAAGGCGTCGGCGAAGGCGGCCAACGAGGTGGCGCGCACCGACTCGGCGCCATTCATCGCCACGGTGAGGCACGAAAGATCCAGTGCGGCACGTTCTTCGGGAGTGCTGGTTTCCACGCATCGGTCGTAGGCGAAGTTCGGTGCTGCGGTGATCACGCCGCGGTGGGCCGATACCAACTCCAGCCAGCGCATCGGGCGTTTGATGAACGCCGTGGGCGACATCAGCGCCGTGCTCGCCCCGATGTAGACCATCGACAAGATTCCGCCGATCAGGCCCAGGTCGTGGTGCGGCGGCAGCCAGAAGACGCCGCGGGCATCTTCGTCACCGTTCCACGCCTGCCGGATCGCGTCGACGTTGTGCAGGATGTTGCGGTGGGTCAACAGCACGCCCTTGGGGGAGCGGGTCGACCCCGATGTGTACTGGATTGCAGCCGGCGAGTCGGTGTCGATGTCGGGAGCGACCCAGGTAGCCGGGTCAGCACCGGCGTCGGTGAAGAACCATTGCTCGGGTTCGCCGGGAATCCCGGCGACCGCGGCGCGGGTGGCCTCGCGGTTCTCGGCCGCGGTGAGCGCGAACCGGGCCTGGGCATCGGGCACGACCACCGCCAGGCGCGGCGCCAGCTTCTGGTGCACCGGCACGGCGACGGCGCCCGCGTAGAGGCAGCCGAAGAACCCGGCGATGAAGTCCAGGCCCGGACGGACCAGCACCAGCACCCGCTCGCCGGCGACGTCGTAACGCTGCAGGTTCGCCGCAATCGCGCGGGCGCGCCGATCCAGTTCCCGAAAGGTCAGCTCACTGCGGCCTTCGTCGTCGCCGTTGTAGGAGAAGCTGAACGCGACTTTGTCTCCCAGCCGCTCGGCCTGCCGCTGGAGCAGCTCTACCAGCGTTTGTGCGGTGGGGTTGGTCACGGTGGGCGTGAAGTCCATAGGCCCATCTTGGCGTGCGACGTGTTCTGGACCACACCCGGCCCACGCTCGCCCCTGCGACGCTGATCAGGTCGGCAGCAGGTCGCGCAGCTCCTCGACGTAGCGCAGCGCCTCGTCGGGTTCGGTGGTCAGCGGGCCTACCAGCAGCGTCGTCACGCCGGCCTCGGCGTAGGCGGCCAGGCGTTCGGCCACCAAGCCGCGCGGACCCACCAACGAGGTGTTGCGCACCAGTTCGTCGGGGACGGCGTCGATCGCCTCGGCCTTGCGGCCGGCCAGGTACAGCTCCTGAATGCGATCGGCTACCTCACCGAAGCCGTAGCGAGTTGCCAGATTGTGATAGAAGTTGCGCCCGCGGGCGCCCATGCCGCCGATGTAGAGCGCCAGCTGCGGCTTGGCCCACGCCAGTCGATCTTCGACATCGTCGCCGATGGCCAGCGACGCGCCCACGATCACATCCAGCTTCCCCAACGACGGGTCACGTTTGGCTGTACCGGATTTCAGGGAATCTCCCCACACTTCCTGGGCGCGCTCGGGGTAGAAGAACACCGGCTGCCAGCCGTCGGCTATCTCCGCGGTCAGTTCGACGTTCTGGGGTCCCAAAGCCGCGATTGAGATCGGAATCCTGCTCCGCACAGGATGATTGATCAGCTGTAACGCCTTGCCCAGCCCTGTTCCGCGTTCGGCGGGAAGCGGTAGTTGATAGTGCTTTCCGTCATAGCTGAGTCGTTCGCGGCGCCACACCGCCCGGCAGATCTCCACCACTTCGCGGGTGCGGCCCAGCGGGGCGTCGAACGGCACGCCATGGAAGCCCTCCACCACCTGGGGTCCGGAGGTGCCCAGTCCCAGAGTGAACCGGCCATCGGAGACGTAGTCCAGGCCGGCGGCTGTCATCGCCAGCAGCGCCGGTGTTCGGGTGTAGATGGGCAGCACCCCGGTGAGCAGCTCGACCCGTGATGTCTTGGCCGCCAGGTAGCCCAACTGGCTGATGGCATCGAATGAGTAGGCCTCGGCGACAGCGACCACGTCGATTCCGATTTTCTCCAACTCAACGACCTGGCTCACCGCGTCCTTGAATCCACCGGCGTAGGCCAGCTGTGTACCGATTCGCATCCCTCACAGATACCAGGACCGTGCCGGGTGGCACGCCGTGTCAGAAAAAGAACTCCTGTCCACTCTCAGCTGAAAATTAAGCTTGACCACGACGCTCTCAGAGTTAACGGCCGTTAGCATTAAACTCCCAGGAAAAATATTTGACCAAGATGCTTGTAACTTAAGTTATTCACGGTTAGGGTTCCGTTCGCGTCAGTGAGTTAAGTGAGATTTCAGGAGCAACACGGCGGCGCCACCCCTCAGCGCGCCACCGAGGGCGGCACCTCACCAAAGGAGATGGCTGTGCAGCAAACCCTTCGCCCCTACGTCACCGCCGGTATCGCGATCGTCGGCTGCGGCCTGATCGCCGCCACCCCGGTGGCGGCCCAGCAGGTCGGCGGACCCACCATCCGAGATGTCGCGCTCACCGCGGGCGGCCTGCCCGACCTGCTGGCGCCGTGGACGGCGGTGTACAACCAGGCGGCAGAGAATGCGACGATCCTCACCCAGAACTACTTCCTGGCCCCCGGGGTGGCGTTCCAGCAGATCATGGCCAACCAGTCGCAGTACTGGCAGTCGGTGCTGGACGACCCGTCGACCATCCCGACCGTTATGCAGCAGATCCAGAGCAACCTAGACGCGGTGCTGACGGGCTACACCCTGCAGGACGCCTCCGCCGAGACCATCGCGACGGTGAACTTCCACACCCTCAGCGGCTCGGACCTGAATGACTTCGCGCTGGGTCACGACCTGCTCTACCAGCTGCTGCCGCAGTTCCTGCCCGCCGACTTGGCTGAATCGGTGACGCCGATCGTGAACTACCTGGCCTCGCCGGCGAGTGCCATCCTCATGGGCTCCATCGGACCGTGGCTGAGCCCGTGGGTCGCGCTGATGAACAGCGTCCAGGACGGGGATAGCTTCGCCGAGATCATGGCCAGCCCGCTCGACGGCTTCCTGAATGGCGCGAAGCTTGACCTGGGCTTCCTGCTGCCGCTGATCGCCAACGCCGGCCTGCTGCCCGAGGGCACCAACATCACCCACCTGGACTTTGCGTTGGGTGGATTGCTCAGCACTGGCTCGGTGGCGGTGGGGCCCTATCAGGTGACTGATCAGGGCGGAGATGTGGTCGATGTGCACGCGGTCGGCGGATCGATCTTCAACAGCCTGGGCATCTCGCTGGAAACCGGGATCCTGCCCGGGGTTCCACTGGACATCGAGAGCTACGGGGTGGGCCCGATCGCGGCCATGCAGGCCTGGGGTCAGACCGTCGGTGCGCTGCTCGGCTCTGGATGGGAGGGCAAGGGTCCGATCGAGGTCAGCCCGCCGTGGCCGGGGATCGGCTTCCCGATCGTGCCCGACGACTTCTTCGACGACGGTGGTACGGGAACGGCAGCGTCCACCGACTTCTTCGCGGACCTGGCAGGGCTGATCGGTTTCGACGCCTGATCCGGCCAGTGCCGCATTCCCAGCCAGTTCCTCACAACCTTCATCACTGCTTCCAAGAACCGCTTCACAGGAGAGGTGTTCGCACATGAGTCGTCGTCACAGCAGCAGCCAGTCAGGTAACACCGCAGCGCCATACCGCGGACGGATGGTCGGTGCCGCCAGTGCGGTAGGCGCATTCTTGGCCTTCGGGATGGCCCCGATGACCGCGGCGCCAGCCGCGCACGCCGATTTCGACGATTTCTTCGGCGATCTGTTCAGTTCGTGGTCGGTGAGCGACACCGGAGAGGCCGCGGCCAACTGGGACCTCAGTGCGCTGTTCGGTGCAACCGATCCGGGTAGCTCGGCCGGTGACTGGTTCTCCTGGACCGGGATCATGGACCAGCTGTTCTACGAGCCGCTGAATGGACTGGCTCAGCTCTGGATCACCAACCCGCTGGGCGAAGCGGTCAACGGCATGATCAACGAGTGGTCGGGCCTGTACCTGATCGGCAACGGTGTCGACGGCACCGAGGCCAACCCCGACGGTGGTGACGGCGGCCTGTGGTTCGGCGACGGCGGTGCCGGCTGGAATAGCGATCTCGATGGCGTGGCCGGCGGCGATGGCGGCGCGGCACTCGGCTGGCTGGGCAACGGTGGCGACGGCGGCGACGGCGGTGCCGGTGCTGCCGGTGGCGACGGCGGCGCCGGTGGCTGGTGGATGGGCCACGGTGGTGACGGCGGCGATGGCGGTGCCGCGGTGGTTGCGGGTGGCATTGGTGGCGCCGGCGGTGACGGCGGCGCATCGGCCGCCTGGTTCTTCGGCAACGGTGGCGCCGGTGGTGCCGGCGGCGCCGGAATGGAGGGTCTCCTCGGCACTCTGGCCAACGGTGGCACCGGCACCGGTGGCAACGGTGGCGCTGGTGGCGCCGGCGGTGACGGCGGCCGCAGTGGCTTCTTGTACGGCGACGGCGGCAAGGGTGGCGCCGGTGGCGCCGCGGGCGAGGGTGGCAACGGCACCACCGCGGCCAACAACAATGGCGCAGCCGGCGGCCGCGGTGGCGCCGGTGGCGCCGGTGGCGTCGGTGGGGCCCGCGGCTCGAACTTCTACGCCAGCTCGTTCTTCGGCAGTGCCGGCGTGGGCGGTGACGGTGCCGACGGCGCCAATGGTGGTGCCGGTGGCGACGCGGCCCAGGACGGCAATGGCAACTACCTCGGCCTTGGGGCAGGAGGCGGTGCCGGTGGTGCCGGCGGCGCCGGTGAGCACGGCGGCAACGGCGGTAGCGGCGGTGTGGCCGGCGACGGCACCAACGGTGGTACGGGCGGTGCCGGCGGCCAGGGCGGTGCGTCGGTGGGAGCCCACGTCGGTGGTGCTGGCGGTAACGGCGGCATGGGTGGTTTCGGCGCCACCGGTAATGGCGGAGCGGGCGGCAGCGGTGGCACGGGTGGTGACAGTAACTCCGGCGGCGGCGTTGGCGGCAACGGCGGGCAAGGCGGCTCCGGCGCGACCAGCGACCCGGAGGTCGCGACCACTGGCGGCGCAGGCGGTTCGGGCGGCGCCGGCGGCAGCAGCAACGCTGGCAACGGCACCGGGGGTGCCGGCGGCAACGGTGGCGCGGCCGGTGACGGGACCCTGCGTGGCGGGAACGGCGGCAGTGGCGGTAGTGGCGGCTACAGCAGCGCCGGCGGTGGCGGCAACGGCGGCGACGGTGGCGCGGCCGGTAAGGGCGTCGGTTGGGATGATGGCAGCACGGTCTGGAGCATCGGCGGCAACGGTGGATCCGGTGGTGCTGGCGGTGCTGCCGGTGGTCCCGCGAACGGTGGCAATGGTGGTGCTGGCGCGGCCGGGGCCAGTGGTGCCGTCGGTGCCGGTGTGGTCAGCATCGGCGGCAATGGCGGGGCCGGCGGTGGTGGCGGCAGCACCGGTGGCGGACCCGCCGCAGGTGTGGGCGGTAGCGGCGGGGCCGGCGGCAACGGAACCGCTTCCGGTGGTGACGGTGGCGCCGGAGGTACTGGCGGCGAAGGCTATGCGGGCCTGTCCACGAAGGCCAACGGCGGCGTCGGTGGCAATGGAGGTGCCGGCGGCAACAGCGGCGGCGTCGTCACCCCGGGCGGCGGCCCCAGTGGCTTCGGGACCAGCCACGCCGGAACCGGCGGCGCCGGCGGTGCCGGCGGCAACTCCAACGGCAGCGCCACCGGCGGTAACGGCGGCAATGGCGGCACCGGTGGCGCCGGGGCAGGCACGGTCGATGGTGGCACCGGCGGCGCCGGAGGTGTCGGCGGAGGAGGAGTCACCGCGGGTAGCGGTGGCGCCGGAGGCGCCGGCGGCACCGCTGCCGCCGGTGACGGCGGTACCGGCGGAGCCGGCGGTGGCGGAGGCAATGCAGACTCTGGCGCCGAAGGCGTCAGTGGTATTCCGCTGATCGGTGACAACAACACCGCGGGTGGCAACGGCGGCAACGGCAACGACGGTGGGACCGGCGGCAAGGGCGGGGTCGGTGGAGCCTCAACCTCCGGGACCGGTGGCAACGGCGGTGCCGGCGGATCAGGTGGCAACGGTGGCAACGGCGGCAACGGCGGAGCCGGCGGAACCAACGCCACCACCGGCAACGGCTACAAGGGCGGCAACGGCGGCAATGGAGGTGACGGCGGCACCGGCGGAAACGGCGGTGGCCACGGGACCGGTGGTGGCGGAAACGGCACCGGTGGTGCGGCCGGTGCCGGTGGCGATGGTGGCGGAGCCGGGGCTGCCGGCCCGGGCGGTGCCGCTACCGGAACCGGGACGCCGGGCGCCGACGGTGCCCCGGGTACTGCGGGTGGGCCCGGCTCAGGCGGAACGCCCGGCACCTAGCCGACAGTTCGGTGCGACCATGGTCGCCGGGTCCGATCCGGACCCGGCGGCCATCGTCGTATCAGGGTCTACGTCAGACCTACGAGAACAGTGCGGCGATCTTCTCTTCGGGGCTCGCCGGCTCGGGCAGGGCCTCGAGTGCCTCGGTCTTGGGCATGGCCACCTGGGGGTTGGCGAAGTCACGGAATCTCTTGTCGCCCACAAGTTCTGCCAGCAAGTATCCGGTCAGCAGGGCGCGCACCCGTCGCTGGGTGCGCCGGTCTGACGTGGGCAGGCCGAAGAATCCGGTCAGCCTGCGTCCCTGCGGCAGGCCCGCAGGTGACACCTTGTCGATCACTCGCAGGGTCGAAAGCCGCCAGGCGTGCGCCAGTTCGATCGAGTTGGAGCGCAGCGCCTTCGGGTCATCGGGACTGCTGAACACCACGCCCGGAACGGTCAGGCCCGAGGCCACCTGCTCGGCGGCCGGGGTGGTGACGGTCGGGAAGATCGCCGCCACCGCCTTGGGGCGCACCGACAGAGTGTCCGCAGCGAACACCGCGGCCGAGCCGCCGAACCCGTGGCCGGCCAGCGCGAGTCGATTGCGGTCGACGCTGATCCGTCCCGGCCCCAGCCGGACCTCGCTGGCGATCTCCAGGGCGCGACCCAGATCAGCGGCCAGATCCAGCACCGACGGCGCCAGGCCCCGGCCCGTGTCGGGGGCCGCGGCCACAATGCCCCACGAGGCCAGATGCTCGAGCAATCCGGCATAGCGGTCGGCGCCGGTCAGCCAGTCGTGGCCGAACGCCACCGCGGGTAGGCGATACCCGGACTGCGGCGTGTAGACCACCCCGGCCAGGCCCGCATAAGCCAAGTCCCCGCGCAGGACGCGGTGGGGGCCGGGTCGGGTCAACGCAGCGTAGAGGCTCTTGATGCTGGCCATCCGATGACGGTAACGCACGCCGGCGCCGATGCTGAGCCCCTCAGTCCTGCCGTGCCTTCCAGTACTGCAGTGCCACCGCCTGCTGTGCCGCGGCGGCCGTCCTGGCCGCCGCCGCGGGTTCGGTCGCACCGGTGCTCGCGCCCAGCGTGCCCTGCCATTGCGCCAGCGCGGTGAATCCGCCGTCGACGAAGCGCTGGCGGGCGGCCTGCCGCTGGATCTTGCCGCTGGAGGTGGTCGGGATCGATCCCGCCTCGACCAAGACCACGGCATGAGCTTCGATGCCGTGATGACGGTTGATCGCGGCCCGAATCCTACCCAGCAGGCCGGCCAGCGCGGGGGCGTCGCCGGCAGCATGGACTTCTTGTACCACCACGAGGTGCTCACCGCCGCCGGGTTGGGGCTCCACGGCGAAGGCCGCACCCCGTCCGGACAGCAGGCCCGGATGGCTGCCCTGCACCGTCTTCTCGATGTCGTTGGGGTAATAGTTGTTGCCGCGCAGGACGATCAGGTCTTTGCAACGTCCGGTGATGAACACCTCACCTGCGCTCATGAAGCCCAGATCTCCGGTGCGCAGATATGGTCCCTCGCCGGTGTCGGCCAGGTACGCGCCGAAGGTCTGCTCGGTGTCCTCGGGCTTTCCCCGATATCCCTGGGCGACGCACGGCCCGGAGACCCAGATCTCGCCGACCTGCTCGGCGTCGCGGCGCCGGCGCGTCTCCGGGTCGACGAACACGATCTGCTGACCGCCACGGGGATAGCCGCAGCCGACCAGCTCCAGCACGCCGGAGGCGTCGACGTCTGCGTCGGCAACCTCGACCACCCGGTCTTCGCCCAGCGCGGCGCGGTCGATATGCCGGATCACCGGTGCGGCGGAGTCCGATCCGCCCGAGACCAGCAGGGTGGCTTCGGCCAGGCCGTACACGGGCAGGAACGCCTCGGGCCGGAACCCGGCATCGGCGAACGCCTCGGCGAAGGCCCGCAGGGTGCTCGCCTGCACCGGTTCGGCGCCGTTCATCGCGGTCGACCACTGCGACAGGTCCAGGGCTGCACGCTCGGCGGCGGTGCTGCGTTCGACGCAGAGCTGGTAGGCGAAATTCGGTGCGGTGGCGATGGTGGCGCGGTATCGGGACATGGCCTCCAGCCAGCGCATCGGGCGGGTGATGAAGCCGGCCGGCGACATCAGCACCGTGTTGCCGCCGACGTACACGCTCTGCAGAATGCCGCCGATCAAGCCCATGTCATGGTGCTGGGGCAGCCAGCACACCGCGACTTTCTGGTCGTCGCCGCCCCACGTCTCATGGATCGCGGCCAGGTTGGCCATCAGGTTGCCGTGCGTCAGGACAACGCCCTTGGGCGCCCTGGTGGAGCCTGAGGTGTATTGCACTGTGGCGGTAGTGTCGCTGCCGATGTCCGGCGGCGTCCAACTGTCCGGGTCCGCGCCGGGATCTTCTGGGGCCATCCACCGCAGCGGGCGCCTGGTCAGGCCGTCGGCCTGGGTCCTGAGTCTGTCCTGCGTCGCCGAGTCCGCCAGGGCGAAACCGGCTCGCGCATCCGGGGCGATCAGCGCCAACCGTCCGAGCCGATCCTGCACCGGGACGGCCACCGCACCGGCATACAGGCAGCCGAAGTAGGCCGCGACGCTGTCCAGACCCGGCCGGCAGACGACAAGAACGCGACGCCCCGCCGCACCCTGCTGTTGCAGACCCGCCGCGACGGCCCGCGCGCTGCGGTCGAGTTCGGCGTATGTCAGCCGACTCTGTTCTTCCGAGCCATCCGGGGCGAACGCGAATGCGACTTTGTCCCGATGGCGGACGGCCTGCTGACGTAGCAGTTCCACCAGGGTGCGTGCGGTCGCTGGGCTGTCTTCTGGCATGTCGTCACCTAGACCGTCGATTGCTGGTCGACCCCGCCTCGGGTCTTCGCGTGGTCTCTCAACATAGCTGCTGCAGCGCAGCCGTGGACGCAGCTTGACCGGGTGTGCTGGCAATACCCCAAGAACTCTCAACGAACGGCCATCAACAAGGCGGACTGAAGTGCCATGTCGTTGGCACCGGCCCACCTTGTGGCCGGCGGAATTTCGATCCGAGTATTGCTTGTCACACAGACTAATCTAAGTTAATGTGTGCTCTGCACGCGTTGTGTACCACTGCCGCGGACTGTGATCTGAGGAGTAGCTCAAATGAATCAAGCACTGCGTCCCTTTGTCACCGCCGGCATCGCGCTTGTGGGCGCCAGCACGCTCGCGATCGCACCGGTGGCCCCGCCGCCGCCTGGCGCTCCTGTGGTGCACGACGTTGAACTCACCGCCGGGGCAGGGTTTTTCGATCTGTTGCAGGACACGCTCACCAACGGCGGCAACCTTAGCCTGGCCTTCGCAAATGCCAATGACGCGCTGGTGGAAGCTATTCAGGGCAACCCGGACTGGTGGAGCACCAGTCCGCAGGAACTGCTGGGCGCCCTCACGTTCCTAGCCGGCGACCAGAAGGGCTTCCTCAACCCGCTGGCAGAATTTACGACAAGTCTTCCTTCGGGCGAGGGCGGAATTGGAAGTCCGGATTTCTTCCTGGGCAACTTCTTGCTGTACGGGCTGCTGAGCAACCAGGGGGAAGCCTTGGCCCCCGGGCTCATTCCGGAAATTCCTGCCCCAATCCCGGAGATCGTCCAATTCCTGGCCTCGCCGTTGTCCGGCATACTGATCGGCGCGATCAGTCCGGCGGTGGCCCCGTTCGTGGCGTTGATCAACAGCATTGAGAGTGTCATCAACAATCTCGGTGTCGGTGGGGGCACCACGGACCTGGGGCAGGCGCTGAGCGATCTGATCAGCATCCCGGCCAACGTCATCAACGGATTCCTCAACGGTGCAACCCTCAATCTGGACGCCCTGATCCCGCTCCTCGACGGTGCCGGCCTGCTGCCGGAGGGTGTTTCCATAGGCGCCCTGAGTTTCGCCTTCGGCGGGCTGCTGTCCCCGGGAGAGGTCGGCGGCAATCTGGATGCACTGACCGGGGACGAACTCCCGCCGATCACCTTCGGTGGCGGCTCGATCCTCAACGCGCTCGGTATCACCATCTCGGTCACCGACCCGCTCACCCTTGACCTGACATTCGGGCCAGGTCAGGGGGTCGGACTGAGCGGCGCGTTGATCGGCTTGGAGCAGGTGCTCGCATTGCTGTTCACCGGCGACCTGGACTTCGATGGGCCCCCTCCCGAGGTTCTCCCGGATCCTGGGGCGGCTACCGACTTCGACTTCGGAGCCCTGTGGGCAGACCTGTTCGGTGGCGCGTAGTAGCCATCGGCGGGCACTGATCGCCTCGGAAAGTTACGGTTCCGGCTCGTAGCCGGGGCATTGCTGACCTGCGCGGTTGTCCGGGTCCCCCCGGCGGTGCACTACCCTGAACAGCTATGTGTGGAATCGTCGGCTACGTCGGGAAACGGCCTGCCCGCGACGTCGTCGTCGAGGCTCTGCGCCGCATGGAGTACCGCGGCTATGACTCCGCCGGAATCGCCGTGGTCGACGGCATCGGCCAACTCACCGTTCGGCGCCGGGCCGGGCGGCTGGCCAACCTGGAAGCCGAGCTGGCCGCCACCGATCCGGCGCTGCTGGCCGGGGGCACCGGCTTGGGCCACACCCGCTGGGCTACCCACGGTCGTCCCACCGACCAGAACGCGCACCCGCACTGCGACACCGCCGGCAAGTTCGCCGTCGTGCACAACGGCATCATCGAGAATTTCGCCGTCCTGCGCGACGAGCTGGAAATGGCCGGGGTGGAGTTCACCAGCGAGACCGACAGTGAGGTGACCGTCCACCTGCTGGCGCGCGAGTACCGGCACGGCGAGGCGGCCGGGGATTTCGTGGCCTCGGCGCTGGCGGTGTTGCGTCGGCTGGAAGGCCACTTCACCGTGGTGTTCGCCCACGCCGATGAGCCGGGCACGATCGTGGCGGCGCGTCGCTCCACCCCGCTCGTGGTCGGCATCGGCGACGGTGAGATGTTCCTGGGCTCGGATGTGGCGGCCTTCATCCCCTTCACCCGCGAAGCGGTCGAGCTGGGTCAGGACCAAGCCGTGGTCATCACCGCCGACGGCTACCGCATCAGCGACTTCCACGGCACCGATGACACCGCCAACGCGCGGCGTTTTCACATTGACTGGGACCTGTCGGCCGCGGAGAAGGGCGGCTACGAGTACTTCATGCTCAAGGAGATCGCCGAGCAGCCCACGGCGGTGGCCGAGACACTGCTGGGGCACTTCGAGGACGGCCGCATCGTCCTCGACGAGCAGCGCTTGAGCGATCAGGAATTGCGTGAGGTCGACAAGGTGTTCGTGGTGGCCTGCGGCACCGCGTACCACTCCGGTCTGCTGGCCAAGTATGCGATTGAGCACTGGACGCGGCTGCCGGTCGAGGTCGAGCTTGCCAGCGAGTTCCGCTACCGCGACCCGGTGCTGGACCGCAGCACCCTGGTGGTGGCGATCAGCCAGTCCGGCGAGACCGCCGACACCCTTGAGGCCGTCCGGCACGCCAAAGAACAGAAGGCCAAGGTGCTCGCGGTCTGCAACACCAACGGCTCGCAGATCCCTCGCGAGTGCGACGCGGTGCTCTACACCCGCGCCGGGCCGGAGATCGGTGTCGCGTCCACCAAGACGTTCCTGGCCCAGATCACCGCGAACTATCTGGTAGGCCTGGCGCTGGCGCAGGCCCGGGGCACCAAGTACCCCGATGAGGTCGAGCACGAGTACCGGCAGCTGGAGGCGATGCCCGAACTCGTGGCGCATGTGCTGGAGGGCATCGACTCGGTCGCGCAGTTGGCCAAGCAGTTCGCGTCGTCGAGTGCGGTGCTCTTCCTGGGCCGCCACGTCGGCTACCCGGTCGCCTTGGAAGGCGCGCTCAAGCTCAAGGAACTTGCCTACATGCACGCCGAGGGTTTCGCCGCCGGTGAGCTCAAGCACGGTCCGATCGCGCTGATCGAGGATGACCTGCCGGTGATCGTGGTGATGCCCTCGCCCAAGAACGCGGCAATGCTGCACTCGAAGCTGCTCTCCAACATCCGCGAGATTCAGGCTCGCGGCGCCGTCACCATCGTGATCGCCGAGGAGGGTGACGAGACGGTGCGCCCCTACGCCGATCACCTGATCGAAATCCCGGCGGTGCCAACGCTGTACCAGCCACTGCTGTCCACGATCCCGCTGCAGGTTTTTGCCGCGGGAGTCGCGCAGGCGCGTGGCTACGACGTGGACAAGCCGCGCAATCTGGCCAAGTCGGTCACCGTCGAGTAGCAGGAGCTTTCAGTGCGACAACTGGTGGCGGTGGTGTGCGCCGTGATGACGATGCTGGCGCAGGTGCCGAATGCCGTTGCGGCGAACGAGGTTCCTGACCTCGGCCCGCTATTCGACGACAGTGGGCCATTGCCGGGGACGGTCGGCGACCTCATTGCGATCCCCGACTTGGCATTCACCACCGCGTCGGGGGTGGCCTGCCGAAAGAGCCGCGGGAAACTGACGCACAGTGTGGCCTGCGTGGGCAACGTCGTCGGTGGGCCGCCGGGAACCCGCAGTGTCAGCCTCGGGACTGTCGCCGCCGACGGCAATGGGCCGGCACAGTTTCTGCCGATGGCGCCCGACGGGCTCCTCGGCGATCCCGCGAAGGTGCCGCTGATCATGTTGGCGCCGGGCCACAAGATCGTGTTCTGGGACTTCTCGCCGACCGAATCACTGGTCTGTGGCGCGCCGTTGGGAACCGAGGTGGCCTGTGTGCTCAAGGCCGCGCGCGACAACGGTGCCAAGAGCAACGGTGCAGCGGTCACGCATGGATTCGTCATCGCGGCGCCCCAAAGCGAGGTCTTCTAGCCTCGGCACACCGTGATACGCCGAAAACTCGGCGGCGATCCCGGCGCCGATGAGACGATGCAGAGTTGTCGGCGACCATCGATCTGACCGAATGAGGGAGAGCAGTCTTGTCCACCAACGGCCCTGCGGTCCACTTCAATCGGCCAAGGCTGCTGTTGATCCTCGGTATGACGGTGTTCTTCATCGCCTCCTACGTCGTGACCGTCGCGCTGTATGAGCGCGCGGGTTGCGGATGCCCTCGCCACCTGACCGAGGGTGTGGCGTCAGCCGATGGAACGACCGTTGTCATCGACATCGAAGACCTTCAGACCGTCAAGGGCACGCTGACCGGCAAGGTCACCATCAGCCCGGGGCCCGCACTGCTCGATCCGGTCAGGCACGGACTCACCGAAGAACTCAGCATCGCCGTGCACTCCGCCGTCACCCCGACCAAGCGCACCTGGAGCAAGGGCACCGTGCCCGGGGAGTTCCCGGTTCCCCTGACCATCTCCGGGAACTCGGCGAAGTGGCCGTTCGACCACTACCAGACCGGGCCGGTCACCGTTGATGTCGTTCGCGGCGATGCCACGATGCCGGAACGGATGTCGGTGACTTTTGTCGACCACATCGCCGGCTGGCGGAACGAGATCGCCAGCGACCGCGACGACGGCGGTCCGTACCGGATCGCGCTGCACCGCTCACCCAGCACCATCGCCTTCGGCGCGGTGATCGTGGGCGTTCTGGTCTCCTTGGCCGTGGTGGCCGTCCTCGTCGCAAACCTGACTTTCCTGGGCTGGCGCAAGTTCCAGCCGCCGATGACAACGTGGTATGCGGCAATGCTTTTCGCGGTGGTTCCGCTGAGAAATGCACTACCTGATGCGCCGCCGATCGGGTCCTGGATCGATGTCACGGTCACGCTCTGGGTGATTGTCGCGTTGGTGATGTCGATGATGGTGTTCATCTTCTGCTGGTGGCGCGATCTGAAGCCCGATCCCGTCACACAAGCCTGACACGAGGCGCGGCATGTCCGTCACCGTCGACGAACTCCATATTGCCGATCCGGCTGATACGTGGCGCTCGGCCGGTTTCAGCGTCGACCCCGACGACGTCTGCCGGGTAGGTGAGGTTCGGCTGCGGCTGGCCGGAGGTGGCACCGGCATCCTCGGGTGGGCGCTGCGGGGCTTGCCCCAGGACGGCTCGCTCGACGGTATTCCCACTTCCCGCTCCGCCGCGGCGGCCACCGAGCCAGCCGTGCATCCGAACGGTGTGACCTCGATCGATCACGTTGTGCTGTTGTCTCCCAATCTGTCTCGCACCGTCGATGCACTGAATGCGGTCGGGCTGCAATCGCGCCGGGTCCGCGATACCGAACTGGGCGGCCGGCCGATGCGGCAGGTCTTCTTCCGGCTGGGTGCGGTGATCCTCGAAGTCGTCGGGTCGCCCGAGACGGCGGCCGACGGCCCGTCATCGCTGTGGGGAATCACTTACGTCGTAGCCGATATCGAGGCGTCGGCGGCGTTCTTCGGCGAGCGAACACTGCCGGTGAAGGACGCCGTGCAGCCCGGTCGTCGGATCACCACGCTGCGGCATCGCGATTTGGGTATGTCGGTCCGCACCGCGCTGATCTCGCCGCCTATCCTCAGCCGATGACCGAATCCACCGATGACGTGGTCGTCATTCACACCGACGGTGGGTGCCGGCCCAACCCGGGCCCCGGTGGTTGGGGCGCGGTATTGCGCATGCGCCACCACGTGCGCGAGATGTTCGGTGGCGAGCCCAGCGAGACGAGCAACAACCGGATGGAGCTGACCGCTCCGATCGTGGCGCTGGAAGCGCTCACCCGGCCCGTGGTGGTACATCTGCACACCGACAGCACCTACGTCCGCAACGGCATTACCAAGTGGGTGTCCGGCTGGGAACGCAACGGCTGGCTGACCGCCGCCAAGCAGCCGGTGAAGAACGTCGACCTGTGGCAACGGCTGCAGGCTGCCTGCGCGCGTCACCAGGTCGAGTGGTTCTGGGTGAAAGGCCATTCGGGGGTTGCCGACAACGAGCTGGCCGATGAGTTGGCCACGCGCGGCCTCCAGGAGGCGATCGCCGAGGCGGCCGGCCGGCATTGAGTTGAGTGTCAGGGCACCTGGATCGTTCAGCCGCCCACGGCAGCGAGATAGCCCCCGAGGCCCGCAGCGCACGCCGCGGCGGTGAGCGCCAAGGTCGCTACGGCGAACGGCCAGGCCAGGTTCCGGCGGACCAGTCGCACGATGGTCAGCACAGTTCCGGCCGCGCAGACTGCGGCGGCAGCCGCGAATCCGGCCGTGATTGCCGTGACGCCGGCGTCAATATTGCAGGTCGTGGTCGGGCAGTTATCGGTGAAGGCCATCATGAATAGCCCCAGAATCGCAGCCAGACCACCGCCGACGACCGTCAGCACCAGCGCCGCCAGGGACCCCGCGAGATCTCCCCGTGAGATCGGCGGCTTCGGTGGCGGGTAGCTTGGCGACATCCCCAGGAATGCTACCGACGCCTGTGCTGGCAGTGGCGAGGTTCGCCTGCCGTGCTGCACATGGCTAGGCGGGGTGACGTTGACCCGCAAGCCCGTCGCTCGTAGTTTGAAGATTCGACGGTGAACAGGGAGGCATCGCGTGGCACGGCGGGTACTGGCAGTGGCGATCACCTCGGTAGGCGTGCTGACGGCAGCGCCGAACGCCGCGGCGACACCGGTTGTGCCCGATGTGGACTCACTCATCGATGACAGTGGACCGCCGCCCGCATCGGTCAGTGACCTGCAGAAGCTGTCCACTGTTGCCTTCGCCACCGAGTCCGGTCTGGTCTGCCGGCTGCGTCAGGGCAGAATCACCCACGAGCTCAGGTGCGCCGGTGATATTCCGGGTGCGCCACGCGATGCGGGATCGGTCGAGCTGCCGGGGATCTATGGAAAGGCAAGTGTGCCGGCACGATTCCTGCCCGCCCCGCCGGACGCGCTGGCCGTGGGAAGCCCGGTCGAACAGCTCCCGATGGGCCACAAGATCGTGCTCTGGGACTTCTCGCCCGCACAATCGATGGTCTGCGGGGTGCCGCCGTCCGCGGACTTGGTCTGCGTGCTCAAAGAGCCCCAGGTGCCCGACACGATGAGTCCGGTCATCAGCCACGGCTTCGTCGTCGCCGCACCGCAGAGCTGGGTCTTCTAGAGCCTCACGGGTGCCGGGCGGTGACCCCACCGTCGACGACAAGCTGGGTCCCGGTGATAAACGATGCCCGTGGCGACATCAGGAACGCCACCGCGTGAGCGACTTCCTCCGGTTGACCGATCCGTCCCAGCGGGGCGGCGGCCACAAAGCCGGCCGCGACTTCTTCGACGTCGAGCGCGATCTGCAGCATCGGGGTTTCGATGAAGCCCGGGCAGACCGCGTTGATCCGAATTCCCGCCGGGCCCAACTGGGCCGCCATCGACCTGGTCAGACCCAGCAGTCCGGCCTTGGAGGCGCAGTAGGCCGGGATGAAGGGGTTGGCCGCCAGTCCCTCGATGCTGGAGATGCCGACCACCGCCGGGCCGCCGCCGGCCCGGGCGACTGCTTCTAGGTGCGGCAGCATCACCTGCACCAGCATGGCCTGGGCGCGGAGGTTGACGTCCATCACGGCATTCCACGATTCACCGGTGTAGGCGCCCACCGGTTCGGGCAGAACCCGTCCGGCGGCGTGCACCAGCCCGTCGATGCCGTCGAGCGCTTCGGCCGCGGCCGCGACCGCGCCGGGCAGCGCGGCGTCGTCACAGACGTCGACGACAGTGCCGGGCATGCCCAGCTCCTCGGCCACGTCGGAGACGCCAGGTGCGATGTCCCACAGCGCAACTCGGCGTCCGTCGGCTACCAGGGCGCGGGCGCATGCCCGGCCGATTCCCGATGCGGCCCCGGTGATCACGACTCCGCTCAACTCGATACTCCTTGGGTGATGACGAACTGCGACCAATCCGGTTCGCGCACCGCCGACCAGTACTCGTCGAGCCGCCACGGGCTCACGGTGTGGATCTCACCGTCGGCGTTCTTGAAATAGGAATGCTTGATCGACGGATGTGCCCACACGGTCTGCGCGATGGCCGCCTGGGTGGCCCGATGCCACTCGGCGGCCGCCTGAGTCGACGGTTCGATCGAATGCAGCCCCTCGTCGGCGAGCTTGGCCAGGCAGGCATCGATGTAGCGCATTTCCAGCTCGGAATTGAAGATCAGACTGCCCCCGTGAGCCAGGTGCGCGCCCGGGCCGTAAAGCAGAAAGAAATTCGGAAAACTGGGCACCGTGATGCCCAGGTACGCATAGGGCCTGTTGCCCCACAATGCGTGCAGATCGGTTCCAGCGCGTCCGGTGACACGCATCGGCCACAGCACCTCGGTGTGCCGAAAGCCGGTGGCGTAGATGATCACGTCCACTTCGCGGAGCGCGCCGTCCTCGGTCTGCACGGCATGCGGAGTGATCCGGCGAATCGGGTCGCGGCAGAGGTCGACGTTGTCGCGTCGCAAAGTGCTGAGCCAGGTGCCGTTGTCCTGCAAGGTGCGTTTGCCGGTGGCCGGATAATCCGGCAGCACCTTGGCCAGCAGCTCCTGGTCGTCGCCCACCTGATCGGTGATCCAGCCGGTAAACATCTGCCGGGCCAGTGCGTTGATCTCACTCACCGCGTAGTCCTGGTCGGGGTAGTCCGGGTCGACCCGGGCGGCCTCCAGGCCCTTGTCGGCGCCAGGCCACAACAGCAGAAACCGGTACCAGCGGCCGTAGAACGGAAGATGCTCCAACGCCCAGCGCACCCCGTCGGCGACCACGTCGTGATACATCGGGTTGGGAAACATCCACTGAGCGGTGCGCTGAAACACCGTGAGTTGGGCGACTTTTTCGGCGATCGCCGGTGCGATCTGAAATCCGCTGGCGCCCGCCCCGATCAGCGCCACCCGCTTGCCGGTCAGGTCGATGCTGTGATCCCACGCCGCGGAATGAAACGCCGGCCCGGCGAAAGTATCGGCCCCCTCCAGGTCGGGCAGATGCGGCCGGTTGAGCTGACCGACCGCGGTGATCACCGCGCGCGCCGTCACAGTGGACTCCGCACCGTCGGCGCAGCGGGTGGTCACTGTCCAGGTCCCAGTCTCCTCGTCCCAGACGGCGTCGGTCACCTCGGTTCCCCAACGAATATGTTCTTCCAGGCCGTGTTTGGCCACCAGATCGCCGAAGTAGGCCCGCAGCTCGGGCTGCTCGGCGAAGTAGTGGCCCCAGCCGTTGTTGGGTTCGAAGCTGTAGCAGTAGAAATGGTTCGCCACATCCACCCGGGCGCCCGGATAGTCGTTCTCCCACCACGTTCCGCCCGCGCCCACGTTCTTCTCGATGATCGTGAAAGGGAGCCTGGCCTGGGCCAGCCGGATGCCGGCCAGCACGCCAGATTCGCCGCAGCCGATCACCACCACTGGAAGCTCTGCCGCACGGGAAGGCTCCAGGGGTGCGGGGCTTCGCGGATCGCGGCCTTCGAGGTCAAGCTCCTCGGCGAGTAGGCCCAGATAGGCATCCGGCACGATCTCGCACGCCGCCCAGTCCATCATCTCCTTGACCAGGCCGGCCGGCAGCGGGGCCGGCTGCGGGCAGCCTCGGTCGCGATAGTCCACGATCACCGGCAGTGCCTCGGCGCGGGCGCGCGCCTTGTCGTCCTCGGACATGAAGCCCTCGATCTCATTGAGGAAGATCCCGTTCTGGCGGAAGTCCCGAATGAAACGAGGGTCACCGGTGATGTGCACGCACGACAGCAGCAGGGTGGGGATGGAGAGGTGTTCCAGGGCGGCGGCGATCTCAGAATCCGTGGTGGTGAACGGTTCCCCGGCGTAGCGGTTGCGCAACAGCCCGACCCTCTCCCTCTTATTCGCTACTGTGCGACGCGAAATTGTTTGGGACGATACGCGAGGCGCAGGGGCGGATCAAGGAGGGTCCCGGGGCGGTGCGCTTACCCGGTTGCGGAGTCGATCTTCGCGACGATCGATTTGAGGATGTCGGGTGCCGCATTGGGCGGGACGCTGTTTCCGCAGACGTCAGCCTGCGCAATGACGTTGTTCCGCATGGTCAGGGCGTCTTGGCACATCCACCCGCCGCCGCCCTCACTGATCGCGGTCGTCTTGACAATGCCGTCGGAGTCGGTGACGTCGGTGATGGTCCAGAAAACGCGCTGCTCGTTCTCGCCCGGGGTGACCGTCATGTTGAGGGTGCGACCGCCGCACTTCTTCCACCGCTCGCTCTGCTTGGTGAAGAAGGTCTGGGCGATCTGGGCCTGGGGAAAGGCCGCCACCGACACCAGCAGACCGTGCTTGAGCTCGTTGGTGTCCATATCGGGCGGGCTGTACCAGCGCTGCCAACGAATGGCCGTCCACCCGGTGCCCGCATACACCGGACCTGAGGCGACCGAGCTGATCCCCTGGCAGTCCGCGTCCACCACAGTGGCGTCATCCATCGCCTCACCGTTGGCCACGACACCGAGCTCAGGATCGGCGACCGCCGCCGCCAGAACGTCTTGCCGCGGCAACAGACCCTCGATCTTGGCGGACGGCACCGGTGCCTTGTCCGAAGCGGACGCCGACGTCGATGTTGACGTAGAGGTCGACGTCGTGGAGCTCGATGACTTCGCAGCCGACTTGGCGGAGTTGTGGTGGCGGCCGTTTCCCGACACCGCCACGGTGATCACGACGCCGATCACGGCGATCACGGTTACGACGGCCAGCAGGACCCACAGGGTGCGGCGGTTGGGGCCATGCGGCCCTGGCGGGGGCCCGCCGAGCCCAGGCGGAAGCAGCGGTGGCGGGTAGTGGCCACCCGGGGCCGGCGGGAGCGGCCGGTTCATCGGCCCAAACGGCGGCTGGTTGTACGGATTGGGCGTCGGTCCGTGCGGTTCGCTCATGGGTGCCCCCACCTCCCCTCGGGGCCCATCGCAGGCGGACGGCCCGATTTTCCAGAGAGGTTATCAGCGGATGGGCTGTCACGGTCTGTACTGACCGTGCGACGCTGTACGCCGTGGCGGACGTCAGAACGCGCCTGGCTGCGGTGTGGCACTTCGTGCACACCGCCCCACTGACCTACCTGTGGTTGGCCGCACTGGGGGTCACCACGGTCATTCAGCACCTGGTCGGACGTCGCCTGCACACCATGCTCGTGGAGCAGTCCACCAACCTGCATCACCTGGCCACGGACCCGTTGGAGGTCCTGGTCTCGAGCCTGCTGTGGATCGACGGCAAGGACTGGTCGCCGTATCTGGTGCTGTTCACGCTGTTTCTGGCGCCGGCCGAGCATTGGCTGGGCCACCTGCGCTGGCTGATGGTCGGACTGTTGTCCCACGTCGGTGCCACCTATGTCAGCGAAGGTGCGCTCTACGTGCTGATCCATCTGCATCGCGAGTCCGAGCGGCTCACCTACGCGCGCGACATCGGGGTCAGCTATTTCCTGGCGGGAGTAATGGCAGTGCTGACCTATCGGATTCGACCGCCGTGGCGGTACGGCTATGTGGCCCTTTTGCTGATCATCTTCGCGGTGCCGCTGGCCATCAACCCCGACTTCACCGCGGTCGGCCACGCCGCGGCCGTCCTGATCGGATTGTGCTGTTACCCACTGACTCGCCACCATCCACTGCGACATCACCCGAGCACCGCCGACGGCCACTAGCCTGACTATCGCGAGCAGGGCGAGGAGGCAAGCGTGCGGCACTACTACAGCGTCGAGGCCATCCGTGCCGCTGAAGCACCACTGTTGGCCAGCCTGCCCGATGGTGTGCTGATGCGCCGGGCGGCGTTCGGCCTGACGATCGCGATCGCTCGGGAGCTGGCTGGGCGTACCGGCGGGATCGCGGGGCGCAGCGTGTGTGCGGTGGTGGGTTCCGGCGACAACGGTGGTGACGCGCTGTGGGCCGCGACCTTGCTGCGCCGACGCGGTACGGCGGCCAGCGCCGTGTTGCTGGAGCCCGATCGGGCCCACGCCAAGGGCCTCGCGGCGTTCCGCCGTGCCGGCGGCCGGATCGTCGCCGCGGTGCCCGCCGCAACGGATCTGGTGATCGACGGGGTGGTCGGCATCTCCGGGCGGGGCGCGTTGCGGCCGAACGCCGCCGCCGTCTTCGCCGCGGTCGATGCGGCGGGCATCCCGGTGGTGGCGGTCGATATTCCCAGCGGCCTGGACCCGCACACCGGTGCCGCGGACGGGCCCGCCGTCCACGCCGCCCTCACCGTCACCTTCGGTGGACTCAAACCGGTGCATGCCCTGGGGCAGTGTGGGCGCATCGAACTGGTCGAAATCGGGCTGGATCTGCCGGACACCGACATGCATTCCCTGACTGCAGCTGACGTCGAGGCGTGTTGGCCGGCGCCTGGCCCGCGCGACGACAAGTACACCCAGGGGGTCACCGGGATTCTGGCCGGATCGGCGACCTACCCCGGCGCGGCGATCTTGTGCGCCGGGGCGGCGGTGGCGGCCACCTCCGGGATGGTCCGTTATGCCGGAAGCGCCGACGCGCAGGTGGTTTCGCACTGGCCGGAGGTGATCGCGGCGGCCAGCCCGGCGGCCGCCGGTCGGGTGCAGGCGTGGGCGGTGGGCCCGGGTCTGGGCACCGGGGAACAGGCAGCAGCGGCCTTGTGGTTCGCGCTCGGCACCGACCTGCCGGTGATCGTCGACGCCGACGCGCTGACCATCGTGGCGGCCCACCCCGCGCTGGTGGCCGACCGGGCCGCTCCGACGGTGCTGACACCGCACGCCGGCGAATACGCCCGACTGGCCGGACATCCGCCCGGACCCGACCGAGTGGGCGCCGCGCGCACCCTGGCCGAACGATTTGGCGCCACCGTACTGCTCAAAGGCAACGTCACCGTCATCGCCGATCCGACCGGCCCGGTCTACCTCAACCCGGCCGGGGGATCCTGGGCGGCCACCGCGGGCTCCGGCGACGTCCTGTCGGGAATGATCGGCGCGCTGCTGGCGTCGGGCCTGCCGCCTGCCCAGGCCGCTGCCGCCGCCGCATTCGTGCACACCCGGGCCGCCGCGGCTTCGGCTGCCGACCCCGGACCCGGCGCCACCCCGACGTCGGCGTCGCGCATTCTTGCCCACATTCGCACCGCCCTGGCCCAGCTATAGAGGAGACATAAGTGACTCATTCCCACCCGTCCGTGCCGGCGCATGCCATCGCCCCCGCCTACACCGGACGGATGTTCACCTCGCCGGTCCCGGCCCTGCGGTTGCCCGACGACCCGATGGACCCGCAGGCCGCCTACCGCTTCATCCACGACGAGCTGATGCTCGACGGCAGTTCCCGGCTGAATCTGGCGACCTTCGTCACCACGTGGATGGACCCCGAGGCGTCGGCGCTGATGGCGGAGTCGTTCGACAAGAACATGATCGACAAGGACGAATACCCGGCCACGGCAGCCATCGAACAGCGCTGCGTATCGATGGTGGCCGACCTGTTCCACGCCGAGAATCTGCGCGACGACGATCCCGCCAGTGCGGTCGGGGTTTCCACGGTGGGGTCCAGCGAAGCGGTGATGCTGGGTGGGCTGGCCATGAAGTGGCGCTGGCGTGCGAAGGCAGGAAAGGACTGGAAGGGGCGCACCCCGAACCTGGTGATGGGCTCCAACGTCCAGGTGGTGTGGGAGAAGTTCTGCCGCTACTTTGACGTCGAACCCCGCTACCTGCCGATGGGTCAGGACCGCTACGTGATCACCCCCGAGCAGGTGATCGACGCCGTCGACGAGAACACCATCGGAGTGGTGGCCATCTTGGGCACTACCTACACCGGCGAACTCGAACCCGTCGAGCAGATCTGTGCGGCGCTGGACACCCTGGCCGCCGGCGGCGGGCCGGACGTGCCGGTGCACGTGGACGCGGCCAGCGGCGGATTCGTCGTGCCGTTTCTGCACCCGGGTATCAAGTGGGACTTCCGGCTGCCCCGGGTGGTGTCGATCAACGTCAGCGGCCACAAATATGGGCTGACCTACCCGGGCATCGGCTTTGTGGTGTGGCGCAACGCCGAAGAGCTGCCCGACGAGCTGGTGTTCCGAGTCAACTATCTCGGCGGGGACATGCCGACTTTCACGCTGAACTTCTCCCGGTCGGGAAATCAGGTCGTCGGGCAGTACTACAACTTCTTGCGGCTGGGCCGAGCCGGCTACACCGAGGTGATGCGGACCCTGTCCGACACCGCCCGCTGGTTGTCGCATCAACTCGCCGCCAGCGAACACTTCGAGGTGATCAGCGATGGTTCGGCGATCCCCGTGGTGAGCTGCCGTCTCGCCGGCGAGCGCGGGTACACCGAGTTCGATGTCTCCCACGAGTTGCGGACGTTCGGCTGGCAGGTCCCGGCCTACACCATGCCGGAAGGCGCCGAAGACGTCGCGGTGCTGCGGGTCGTGGTCCGTGAGGGGCTGTCGGCCGACCTTGCCCGTGCGCTCTTCGACGACATCATGAAGTCAGTGACCGCGCTGGACCGGCTCAAGCCCGCCGGTCACTACGACGATCAGCAGCATTTCTCGCACTGAGGTTTGACGTTGTTCCGCCGAGTGTGCGGTTTCGTTGGCAAAACAGCGCCCACGCCAACGAAACCGCACACTCAGCGCGGGGGCTCACCCGTCGGTCACCAGGTTCTCGGGCATCCGCGGTCGGCCAGCGTCACGGCGACTCGATCCAGGAACCTGTGTGGGTTCAGATGCAGCGTGCGGCTCGTCAGTCTGATCACGGTCCAGCCGAGTTCAGGCAAGACATTGAAGCGCTCGGCATCGCGTTCGCGCTGCTTGGGGTCGGTCCAATGGTGGGCACCCTCGAAGTCGACGCCCACCAGGTGCTCTTGCCAGCCCATATCGATGCGTGCGACGACGCGCCCGTAGCCGTCGTATACGGGGATCTGAGTCTGGGGGCGGGGGAAGCCGGCTCGCAGGAGAACCAACCGGGTCAACGACTCATACGGTGACTCGGCGCCGCCGTCGACGAGGTGCAGAGCCTCGTCCAGTTGCCGAAGGCCCCGAGCGCCGCGGTGCATGTCGGCCACCGCCGCGACCTCGACGACCTTGAGATCGGTGGCGTTCATCAGGGCGTCGATACGTGCCACGCCCTCGGTGGGCTCTAGACGCCTGCCCAGGTCGAACGCGGTGCGCGCTGCCGTGGTCACCGGTAGCCCGCGCGCCTTGCGTGTCTCGCCGGACAACACCACGTCGGTATGCACGTCGAGCAGCGGCGGCGATCGCCGGTTGGCGTGGATGAGCTCGGCGGGGGTATCGGGGTCGATCCACTTGGCGCCGAGCAGCGCCGAGGCAGACAGGCCGGCGAGCACCCCACGCCGGCGTGACCAGAGCCATGCGGCGTGAGCGCGGTGGATTGCCGTCATCTCCACATCACGCGGCAGCCAGACGCCGGGGTAGATACGTACGCAGTCGCGACGCAACCGCTCGGGCGTCGCGGCACCGGTGGTCAGCGCTTCTGACGCCCGAAACGCCCCTCGCGGTGTCGGCATGATCACCACGGTGGCACCGCGGGGGCCTCGGCGTTGACGTCGATCCACAGGGCGGCTCCGCCAGCGATGTCGAGTGTGCATTTTGGGCGGCTGGATCGGACCGCGGGCCAACCAAACCGCACGCTCGGCGGCCTGATAGGCCCAGCTTGCCCGTTCTGGGACAATCGAGGCTGACATGACTGCCGTATCCCGAACATCCGGCCTGCTCGCGCAAGCGCTGGTGGACCTGGACGCCATCGCGCACAACGTGCGGGTGCTGGTCGAGCACGCCGGGCCCGCCGGGGTGATGGCCGTGGTCAAGGCGGACGGTTACGGCCACGGCGCGGCGCCGGTCGCCCGGGCTGCGCTGGCCGCAGGCGCGGCCGAACTCGGGGTCGCCACCGTCGACGAGGCGCTGACCTTGCGCGCGGCCGGCATCACCGCGCCGGTGCTGGCGTGGCTGCACGGCCCACAGACCGACTTCGCTCCCGCGCTCGCCGCCGACGTGCAGATCGCCGTCTCCTCAGTGCGGCAGCTGAGCGCGCTGCTCGACGCGGTGGGGCGCACCGGGCGGACTGCGGGCGTGACGGTCAAGGCCGATACCGGCATGAGCCGCAATGGGGTGGGCGCTGCGGACTTCCCGGCACTGGTGAGTGCACTACGCCGGGCCGTCGCCGACGATGCAGTTCAGGTGCGTGGACTGATGTCACATCTGGCTTGCTCCGACGAGGTCACCAACCCGGCCAACGACCTGCAGGCTCAGCGCTTCGCCGAGCTACTCGGCGTGGCACGCGAGCACGGCCTGGAGTTTCCGGTCTCCCACCTGGCCAACTCGGCCGCCGCGATGACCCGTCCCGATCTGGCCTACGACATGGTTCGGCCCGGAATCGCGGTGTACGGCCTGAGTCCGATACCCGAGCGCGGCGACATGGGCCTGATACCGGCGATGACGCTGAAATCGACGGTGATCCTGGTGCGTCCGATCAAGGCCGGCGAGGCGGTCTCCTACGGGCGTACCTGGATCGCGCCGGTCGACACCACCGTGGCGCTGGTCCCGATGGGCTACGCCGATGGACTGTTCCGGCCGTTGAGCGGACGCTTTGACGTGCAGATCAACGGTCGGCGCCGGCGCAGTGTCGGGCGGGTGTGCATGGATCAATTCGTCGTCGACCTTGGTCCCGGTCCCGTGGATGTCAGCGAGGGAGACGAGGTCATCCTTTTCGGCTCCGGCGCAGGCGGTGAGCCACTGGCCCAGGACTGGGCCGACCAGCTGGGCACCATTCACTATGAGGTGGTGAACAGCCCGCGCGGGCGGGTTGCCAGGACGTATCGGGTAGCCGATGTCCGGTAAGCGGCGCGGATCGCGGCGGGCGGGCGGCTGGTTGGCGGGGATGGCCGGCCTGGCTGCCGTCGGGACGATCGCCGGGACCGCTATCGCGCGGTCGGTGACGCGACGCACTACCGTCGACGACGCGTACGCCGACGAGGATTTCGAAATCCTGGAACATGACCACAGCTCGGTGGTGGTGACCGACGACGGTGTCGAACTGGCGGTACGTGACACCGGCCCACGCAACGCACCATTGACAGTGGTGTTCGCGCACGGATTCTGCCTGCGCATGGGCTCCTTTCACTTTCAGCGGGCGCGGTTGGCGGCCGAGTGGGGGGATCAGGTGCGGATGGTCTTCTACGACCAGCGCGGCCATGGCGATTCCGGCGTCGCCCCGCCGGCCACCTACACCGTGCCGCGACTCGGCCAGGACCTGGAGGCGGTGCTGGCCGCGACCGTACCGCGCGGACCGGTAGTGCTGGTGGGGCATTCGATGGGTGGCATGACCGTGCTGTCGCACGCCCGGCAGTTTCCCGGGCGCTACGGCAGCCGGATTGTCGGCGCGGCCTTGATGTCGTCGGCAGCTAAAGGGGTTTCCCGGTCGCCGTTGGGAGAGATCCTGCGCAACCCCGCCCTGGAAGCGGTGCAGTTCAGTGTGCGCTACGTGCCGAATCTCGTGCACCGCGGCAGGGGCGCCGCACGCGGGGTGATCTCGCCGATCCTGCGGGCGGCCTCCTACGGCACCGACCAGATCAGCCCGAGTGTGGTGGCGTTCTCGGAGGAGATGATGCACGCCACTCCGGTCGCCACCATGGTGGGCTTCTTGCACGCCCTGGAGGTGCATGACGAGAGCGCCGGGCTGGCAATACTGGCCCACATCCCGACCCTGATCGCCTGCGGCGATCGCGACCTACTCACCCCGCCGGGGTACTCGCGGGCAATGGCGGCCACGCTATGGGATTGTGAGCTGGTGATCGTGCCCGGAGCCGGGCATCTGGTGCAGTTGGAGGAACCCGATGTCATCGACGATGCGCTGGTACGACTTGTCCAGCGGGCCACGCCGCGACGCACCATGCTGAGTCGCCGCCGGTCGCGTGGAAAGGCCGGGCGCAGTGGCTGATCCGCAGGAGGCGACCCTGGCCACCGCGGAGGACACCATGGCGCTGGGCGCCCGGCTGGGCGGTGGCCTGCGCGCCGGTGACGTGGTGGTGCTCTCAGGTCCGTTGGGCGCCGGAAAGACAGTGCTGGCCAAGGGCATAGCGCAAGCGCTCGACGTCGATGGCCCGGTCACCTCACCGACGTTCGTGCTGGCCCGCGAACATCGGCCTAAGCGATCGGACGCCCCGGCCATGGTCCACGTCGACCTCTATCGCCTGCTGGATGAGACGGGTCTGGATCTGCCCGCCGAGCTGGACTCCCTGGACCTCGACACCGAGCTCGACGATGCCGTGGTCGTGGTGGAGTGGGGCGAGGGGCTGGCCGAGCGGCTCTCCGCCCGGCACCTGGACATCCGGCTGGAACGTGCGGCGGACTCCGAGACGCGTACCGCGACCTGGCGGTGGTACGCGCCGTGACTCGCATGATTCTGACCATCGACACGGCTACCCCCGCCGTCACCGCGGGCCTGGTGAACCTCGATCAAGCCGGTCGACCGACCGTGCGGGCCGAGCGGGTCACCGTCGATGCCCGAGCTCACGCCGAACGGCTCACCCCCAATGTGCTGGGCGCGCTGGCCGACGCTGGCCGCAGCATGGCCGATGTGACTGCAGTCGTGGTGGGTTGCGGGCCGGGACCGTTCACCGGCCTGCGGGTCGGAATGGCCAGCGCCGCGGCCTACGGCCATGCGCTGGGCATCCCGGTGTACGGCGTGTGCAGCCTGGACGCGATCGGGGTGCGCACTACCGAGTCGACGCTGGTGGTCACCGACGCCCGCCGCCGGGAGGTCTACTGGGCCCGTTATCGCGACGGAGCCAGAGTGGCGGGCCCCGCGGTCTGCGCTCCGGCCGTGGTCGATCCCGCCGACGCTGTCTTGGTGGCCGGATCGCCTGCGCATACCGAGTTGTTCGGCCTGCCGGCCCTCGACATCGCCTATCCGACTCCTGCCGGACTGGTTGCCGCAGTGCGCGATTGGGACCACCCAACGGCTTCGCTGGTGCCGCTGTATCTGCGCCGTCCCGACGCTAAGCCGCCGATAGCCGCCGCTGCGCCGGTGCTGCTGGGCGCGTTGGTTCCGGGCGACGCGGTGCGTTGCGCCGAGCTGGAAGCCCAGTTGTTCGGCGGCGACGACCCGTGGCCCGCCGAGGCTTTCAGCCGGGCAATCGGTGCGCGAGACCATCACTATGTCGCCGCCCGGGTCGGTAATACGGTGGTGGGCTACGGCGGTATCGCACGGCTGGGCCGTACCCCGCCGTTCGAGTACGAGGTGCACACCATCGGAGTGGACAAGGCGCACCAGGGGCGGGGGATCGGCAGGCGCCTGCTCGCCGATTTGCTGGAGTATGCCGACGGTGGCGTGGTGCATTTGGAGGTCCGCACCGACAACACGCCGGCTATCGCGCTCTATCGCGACGTCGGCTTTGTGGAGACCGGACTGCGTAAGCGCTACTACCGCAATGGCGCCGACGCCTACACCATGCGGCGGGAGGGTCTCTCGTGACGCGCGCGACGGTAGTGTTGGCCATCGAATCCTCTTGTGATGAAACAGGAGTCGGTATCACGCGCCTGGAGTCCGACGGCACTCTGACGTTGTTGGCCGACGAGGTGGCCTCCAGCGTGGAGGAGCACACCCGTTTCGGAGGAGTGGTGCCCGAGATTGCGTCCCGCGCTCATCTGGAGGCCCTGGGGCCGACCATGCGCCGGGCGCTGGCGACCGCCGGAGTGGACAAGCCCGACGCAGTGGCTGTCACCATCGGGCCAGGCCTGGCGGGGGCGCTGCTGGTGGGGGCGGCCGCGGCCAAGGCCTACGCGGCGGCCTGGGGAGTGCCGTTCTACGCCGTCAACCACCTGGGCGGGCATCTGGCCGCCGACGTCTACGCGAACGGCCCATTACCGGAATGTGTGGGCCTGCTGGTCTCCGGCGGCCACACCCACCTGCTGCACGTGCGGTCGCTGGGGGAGCCGATCGTCGAGTTGGGCAGCACCGTCGACGACGCCGCCGGGGAGGCCTACGACAAGGTTGCCCGGCTGCTCGGGTTGGGCTATCCGGGAGGGCGTGCGCTGGACGAGCTGGCCCGCACCGGGGACCGCGGCGCGGTGGTGTTTCCCCGGGGAATGACCGGCCCGCGTGATGACCCCTACGTGTTCAGCTTTTCGGGGCTCAAGACCGCGGTGGCCCGCTATGTGGAGGGCCACCCCGACTTCGTCCCCGCCGACGTGGCGGCCGGTTTCCAGGAGTCTGTCGCCGACGTGCTGACTGCCAAGGCCGTGCGCGCGGCCACCGACCTGGGGGTGGGCACGTTGCTGATCGCCGGCGGGGTGGCGGCCAATTCCCGGCTGCGTGAGCTGGCCGAGCTGCGCTGTGCTGCGGCGGGGTTGACGTTGCGGATCCCGCCGTTGCGGTTGTGCACCGACAACGGGGCGATGATCGCGTCTTTCGCGGCGCATCTGATTGCCGCCGGAGCAGCGCCGTCGCCGCTGGATGTGGCGACCAATCCGGGGCTGCCGGTGGTGGCGGGCCAGATCACCTGATCTCGGCACCGGGGCCACCTTGAGTGCTAGCACTCTCACGTATAGAGTGCTAGGTGGCAGTCGGTCGATATCTCGCTCGGCACCCGCGACGACGACGCGAGAGTTGCACGAATGCCGAACACCTTAAGTAAGTACCTATCCGATGGGCTCGGCACATGCCGGGTCGCATCCAGACAATGTGGAGGGCTCCAATCGTGGCGAGCGTGAACATTAAGCCACTCGAGGACAAGATCCTCGTTCAGGCCAACGAGGCCGAGACCACGACCGCTTCCGGTCTGGTCATTCCGGACACCGCCAAGGAGAAGCCGCAGGAAGGCACCGTCGTTGCCGTCGGCCCCGGCCGGTGGGACGAGAGCGGCAGCAAGCGGATCCCGCTGGACGTCGCCGAGGGTGACGTCGTCGTGTACAGCAAGTACGGCGGCACCGAGATCAAGTACGGCGGCCAGGAATACCTGATCCTGTCCGCGCGCGACGTGCTGGCCGTTGTAAGCAAGTAGGCCGGCAGTAGCCACAAAGCAACCACCGTGCCCGCCCCGGAGATCCCCGTAATACGGGTGATGTCCGGGGCGGCACGCGTAGAGGAAAGAACTGAACAGCTATGAGCAAGCAGATTGAGTTCAACGAGGCCGCGCGCCGGGCAATGGAAGCCGGCGTGAACAAGCTCGCCGACGCAGTCCGGGTGACGCTGGGCCCGCGCGGTCGCACCGTGGTGCTAGCCAAGTCCTTCGGCGGTCCGACGGTAACCATGGACGGCGTCACCGTGGCCCGCGACATAGACCTCGAAGACCCGTTCGAGAACCTTGGTGCCCAGTTGGTGAAGTCGGTGGCCACCAAGACCAACGACGTGGCCGGCGACGGCACCACCACCGCCACCGTGCTGGCCCAGGCCATCATCTCCGGTGGGTTGCGCAACGTCGCGGCCGGCGCCAACCCGATCGCGCTGGGCGCCGGTATCGCCAAGGCCGCCGACGCGGTGTCCGAAGCGCTGCTGGCCGCAGCCATCCCGGTCTCCGGCAAGGAGTCCATCGCGCAGGTGGCCACCGTGTCCTCGCGTGACGAGGAGATCGGCGAGCTGGTCGGCGAGGCGATGACCAAGGTCGGCAGCGACGGTGTGGTCAGCGTGGAGGAGTCCTCGACGCTGTCCACCGAACTGGAGATCACCGACGGTGTCGGCTTCGACAAGGGCTTCCTGTCGGCGTACTTCGTCACCGACTTCGACTCGCAGGAAGCCGTCCTGGAAGACGCGCTGATCCTGCTGCACCGCGACAAGATCAGCTCGCTGCCGGACCTGTTGCCGGTATTGGAGAAGGTCGTCGAGGCAGGCAAGCCGCTGCTGATCATCGCTGAGGACGTCGAGGGCGAGCCGCTGTCCACCCTGGTGGTCAACGCGATTCGTAAGACGCTCAAGGCCGTTGCGGTCAAGGCGCCCTACTTCGGTGACCGGCGCAAGGCGTTCCTGGAGGACCTTGCGATCGTCACCGGCGCTCAGGTGATCAACCCCGACGTCGGCCTGACGCTGCGGGAGGCCGGGCTGGACGTGCTCGGTACCGCTCGCCGGGTCGTGGTCAGCAAGGACGACACCGTGATCATTGACGGTGCCGGGAGTGCTGAGGCCATCGCCGGGCGGGTCAAGCAGCTGCGCGCCGAGATCGAGGCGACCGATTCCGACTGGGACCGCGAGAAGCTCGAGGAGCGACTGGCCAAGCTGGCCGGCGGCGTAGCCGTGATCAAGGTTGGTGCTGCCACCGAGACCGCCCTCAAGGAGCGCAAGCACCGGGTCGAGGACGCGGTGGCCGCAGCCAAGGCTGCGGTCGAGGAGGGCATTGTCACCGGCGGTGGCACGGCATTGGTGCAGGCCCGTGCGGCGCTGTCGGAGCTGACCTCGTCGCTCAGCGGTGACGAGAAGCTGGGCGTGCAGGTATTTGCTGCCGCGCTGAGCGCGCCGCTGTTCTGGATCGCCGCCAACGCCGGCGTCGACGGTGCGGTGGTGACCAGCAAGGTCGCCGAGTTGCCGGCCGGGCAGGGCTTCAACGCCGCCACCCTGACCTACGGTGACCTGGCCGCCGACGGCGTTATCGACCCGGTCAAGGTGACCCGCTCCGCGGTGCTCAACGCCGCCTCGGTGGCGCGGATGATCCTCACCACTGAGGCCGCCGTGGTCGACAAGCCCGTCGACGCCGACGAGCACGCAGGGCACGGCCACCACGGGCACGCGCACTAAGTAGTTCGCAGCGAAACACCCCCGGTCCCGATGGGCGGTTTCTAGGGGTCGTCGCAACACTGCTGGTTAGTTGGCCAGTAGTAGATCACGCAAGCGCTCGGCTGGGGTGTCCCAGCCGAGCGTTTTGCGTGGGCGGCCGTTGAGTTCTTGGGCGACGTGTTCGAGGTCTTCGGGTCCGTAGATGCTCAGGTCGGTTCCTTTGGGGAAGTACTGCCGCAGCAGTCCGTTGGTGTTCTCGTTGCTGCCACGCTGCCAGGGGCTGGCCGGATCGCAGAAATAGACGGCCATGTCGGTGGCCATGCTGAACTGCTTGTGTCCGGCCATCTCGGCGCCTTGGTCCCAGGTCAGTGACCCCCGCAGATGCGCCGGCAGGGTGCTCATAGTCGCAATCAGTGCATCGCGCACGGTCTGGGCGTCATGCTCGTGGGGTAGGTGCAGCAGCATCGTGTAACGAGTCGTTCGCTCCACGAGGGTGCCGATCGCGGTTTGGTTCTTCTCCCCGGTGATCAGATCGCCTTCCCAATGCCCGGGGATCGCACGGTCTTCGACTTCGGCGGGGCGGTCGCTGATCATCACCATCGGGTCGGTGAACCGCTGATAGCGTTCGCCCTCTTTGCGGTGCGGTTTACGTCTCGTTCGTCCGGTCCGAAGTGCTTGCTGCACTTCTCGTTTCAAGCTACCTCGGGCCTGGAAGTAGAGGGCCTGGTAGATCGTTTCGTGGCTCACCCACATGCTCTCGTCGTCGGGATGATCCCGGCGCAGGCGGCGCGAGATCTGCTCCGGTGAGAGCTTGCGCGATAAGCCTTCCTCGACCGCCTCCCGCAGGACCGTGTTCACCACCAGTTTGGACTGCTTGGGCCGCGCCCGGGCCGCCACTGCCACACGATCGGCCTGATACGGCAGATATCGGCCATCAATGCTGTGTCTGCGGACCTCCCGCGAGACGGTGGAGACGTTCTTGCCGATCCGGTCGGCGATCGCCCGCAGCGAATCCCTCCCGAGCAGGCCATCGGCGATCGCTACCCGATCCTCGATCGACAGATACCGGCCGTCAATCGCCGGCGGCCCGGCGTCATCGCAGGTCACACTGGTCACAGGCTGTTTGTAGACGGTGCCGTGGTTGTAGTCCACGACCCGGCCATCGGGATAGATCCGCGTGTTGTTGACGTGGCGAATCCCTGGCGCCAGTCCCGCGCGGTCCGTACGTTCACACCGACCTCACGAGCTGCCTGCGCGGTTGACCAGCCGGCCGCGAGCAGCTCCATGCAACGACGTTTGGCCTCGTCCTTGCCCTTCGGCGGGATCTTCTCGGTGGTGACCAAACCCTCGACGACCAATATTCGACGCGCCACCGAATGCGATACCCGACAGGCTTTTGCCGCCTGATTGATCGAGCCCGTCTTGTCGAATACGGCCACGATGACGTCCCGATCGGCAACCCCACGCTGATCACCACGCTTGCCAGGACCCCGGGCCTGCCCGGCGGGCCGGCCGATAGCCCGCAGAATCGCATAGCACCGATCACCGGACAGGCCGACCGCGACCGCAGCCTCCTTAACCGGAACCCCAGCATCGACCAACTTCGCTAGCTGGTCACCGAACCGCGCACAGTCCTCCAAAAACGACATGGTCGCCGCAACCTCTCAATCGAGAGTGTTGCGACGACCATGTGAACCCGCCATGGGCCGGGGGTGTTTTCGTTTGGGGGTCAGGTGGCGAAGTGGAACAACCCGTACCAGACCACGAAGGCGAACACCGCGAGCCCGCCGGTCAGCGCCAGGGTGAATTGGCGCCCGGTCAGGACCTTCTCCTTGATGATCACCGTGCCGATCAGCAGGCAGATCGGGTAGTAGAGCAGCATCGCGGTGATCAGGCCGGGTGAGTATCGATTGAGGATCGGCGTCATGCCCAGGTGAAACAGTGCGTCCCAGAATAGGTTTGCGCTGGCGAAGACAACCAGTGCAACGCTGCGGACCAGAGCCCGCCGCCGGTAGTTCACCGAGACGAGCGTCACCAGAATCGCCATAAAGGCGAGGTTGTTGAAGGCGAACGCGACGTTGTCGAAGCGGCCGTGGACGTCGTGGGTGACCCAGGCCGGAAATCCGCCCAGGTATTCCTCGGCGATGTGCAGCAGGTAGGCGGCCGGCATCAGCCAGATGACGTTGCGGAAGCCGGGCAGGGTCACGATGGCGCGGGGCCGTGTCGCCCCGCCGTGGGGGTGCACGTCATCGTCGGTCATGCCGACGATCATCGCGCATCACATGTTTTTCAATGCAGGTTTCCCGCCCGGCGTGCTTGACGCGCCGCCTTACCCGGGCGCACTGTGATACACGTCATAAGTCGACTGGTTCGGTAAAGGCGGCAGCTCATGAGCACGCGCGACAAGTACACGACCGTGCCCGACCCCTACTCCTGGCAGGTCGCCAGCGTCGGGGACACACGCTTCACCTGGGAGTACGACGACGGGCGGGCCCGGCTGCTGTCGCTGTATCAAAAGGGCAAGGACAAGCAGTGGGATGCCCAATTGCGCATCGATTGGGATCAAGATGTCGACCCGATGAATCCGATCGGTTTGCCCGACGACTTTCATCCCCTGTTCGGCAGCCCCATCTGGAACGCCGCAGACGACAAGCGCCGCGCCGAGATGCGCCAGCACCATCAGTCCTGGCAGTTCTCGCAGTTCTTGCACGGCGAGCAGGGTGCGATGGTGTGTGCGGCCAAGATCGTCGAGGTCGTGCCGGATCTGGACGCGAAGTTCTACGCGGCCACCCAAACCATGGACGAGGCCCGGCACGTCGAGGCGTTCTCACGGTTCTTGCAGGACAAGGCTGAGATGGTCTACCCGGTAAACCAGCACTTGACTGCCCTGTTGGGCGACACCCTGCGTGACTCGCGTTGGGATATGCCCTATCTGGGCATGCAGGTCCTCATCGAGGGGCTGGCGCTTGCCGCGTTCGGCGTGCTGCGGGACGTGTCGGCGGAGGGCTCGCTGGCCAAGCAGATATTGGCCTACGTCATGCAGGACGAGGCCAGGCACGTCGCGTTCGGCCGAATCTCCTTGAAGGACTACTACTCTGCGTTGACCGAGGCAGAGCGCGGTGAGCGTGAAGAGTTCGTCGTGGACGCCTGCTACCTGATGCGTGACCGGTTCCGGGGCGAAGAGGTCTTTGAGACTCTCGGCCTGAATGTCAAAGAATGTGCGGAGTGGGTCGACGCGTCGCCGTTGATGACCCAGTTCCGCTCACACCTGTTCAGCCGGATCGTGCCGATCGTCAAGGACATCGGACTATGGGGTCCCAAGGTGCAGAAGGCATTCCGGGACATGGGTGTGCTCGACATGGGCGGATTCGACATCGACGCGCTGATGAAAGCCGATGAGGACCAGGCCGAGTCCCTGGACCGTGCGCATGCCGAGATGGCCGAGCGTGCCGTGGAGGTCAACGAGGTGATCGCCGCGGGCGCCGGCTGAGGCAGTCCGGTCAAGGGTGCGGCGTCGCCAACAGTCCTGTCGAGGCGAATTTCAGTCCGGCTCGTAGGTCCTCGAGCGAAATGGGGTCGTCGGACTCGATGTAGCGCATGGTGGTCGCGACGGCCATGTTGAAGAACAACCACGCCAGCGCTCTTGGGCTCAGTTCATCGCGGTACTGGCTGCGGTAGTGACTCATGTGCAGCGTGGTCATCGCCAACAAGGTGGCATTGAGTCCGGAGACGTTCTCGAAGGCGCGCAGGTGATCGGGCCGTTGCGCGAGATAGCGGATCAGCCGGCGGTTGGCGATCGTGTAGTCGATGAGGATGTCGATCGATGCCTCCATGGCCGAGGCCGGCCTGTCCAGGGTGATCGCCCGGAGCATGTCCTCGATCGCGGGAGCCTGTTCGCCCGCGAGCTGCTCGACCGCTGCGTCGATGATCTGGTCTTTGTTCGTGAAGTACTGGTAGATCGATCCCTTGCTGATGTCGGCCTTCTCGGCGATCAGGTTGGTGGTGATCTGCTCGGGCGGATAGCGGTGCAGCAACGAGGCTGTCGATGTCACTATTTTTGCGACCATCTCACGGGAACGAGCTTGTTGCGGCGCCTTGCGACGCCTTGAACTGGTGCTATTGCCCTCCACGTGTTCCTCCTAACGCGACTTGTACGCGACCGTATGTGCACATTAGCGTCGGCGCCACCATGCCAGGGAAGGGACGACAGGCAAGCCGATGACTTCTACGCCGGATCTTGATGCCCGCCAGCTCGCCGAGGACGTCGAGGAGATCGAGGACCTCGAGCAGATCGAACTCATCCCGCCGGATTCGCTGATGGCCGAGCACACCGGACGGTGGACGTTTCTCATCCTCGAGGGCGCGGCGTTCATGATGCAGGCGATGCATCCGATCATCGCCGAGGTCACCGGTCAATACTCCGCGGCCTTTCACGGCGACCCGGGCGGCCGTGCGATCCGCTCGGTCGACTCCGTCCTGCGGTGGACCTACGGCGGAACCGAGGCGAGAGCCGAAGGCGATCGCGTTCGCGCCCTGCACAAGCCGATCACCATGAAGAGCGCCGAAACCGGAAAGCAGATCAGCGCGCTGAATCCCGAGGCCTATCAGTGGGTGATCGCCACCGGTTACATCATCAACGCCCAGGCGGGCCGGCTGATGATCGGCCGCGAATTCACCAACGCAGAAAAGGACGAGCTGCTGCGCGACAACCGGCGGCTGGCCCGACTGCTTCACGTTCCGATGCGTGGCTACCCCGAAACGCAGCAGGAGATGGCCGACTACTACGAGCGAATGGTCGACACGCTGGCGGGCACCCCGCAGGCGCTACAGCTGATCGCCGATCTGCAGTCCGGTCAGACCGAATTGCCGCCCGCCGTGCCGAAGCTGTTGGCGCCGCTGGTGCAGGGCGCGCTGCGGCCCGCTATGCGGTTCAACTATCTGTCGGTGGTAGGGCTGCTGGACCCGCGTCTTCGCGAGAAGCTCGGCGTCACCTGGAGCCCCGAAGAGGAGCGTCAGCTCACCCGGGTTTACACCGCCATTCGAATCGCCTACCGGGTACTGCCCGACCGGCTGACCTACTTCCCCCTGGCCTACCACGCCCGCAAGCATCACGAGTGTCTGCAGAAGATGAAGCAGCGCCAGGAGAAGTCCTTCGCCTATCACCTGCCCAAGAGCACGGCCTAGCGCACCAGCGGCCCTAATCTATTGCATTGGTTATCAATTCAATTCTCTGTGCTGGCGCCAGGCTGTTTCCCATCGTGTGATTAGGGGCCGCGGAAAACGGGTATGGATCCGACGCGACGTTGACCACGACGGCGCTGACGACGTTGAGAAGGAGATCACCATGAACGCAGTGGCGGCCACCGAATTCCTGGCCCGTTCCACAACGTTGACCAGTGTCGGGTGGATCGGCTATATCGTGATCGGCGGGATTGCCGGCTGGATCGCCGGCATGGCCATGAAGACCAAGTATGGTTTGGCCGCCGATGTGGTGGTGGGGGTCGTCGGAGCGTTGATCGGCGGGTTCCTGCTCAGCTTTGTCGTCGACACGGCAAGCGGTGGTTGGTGGTTCACCTTGTTCACCGCAGTCTTGGGCGCGATCATTTTGCTCTGGCTGCTGCGCCTGTTCGGGCGTGAGGCGTAAGGCGTATGGAAGGAATGACGATGGTGAAAAGCGTTGCGTTTGCGGCCATGGCGTTGGGGGTGCTGATCTCCAGCGGTTGTTCTGCCTCGGAGGTGATCAACACCGGCGGGGACACGAGGTGCAAGGACTTCGTCGAACAGGACCAGAAGAAGCAGGACGATGAGATCGCCAAGATGCTGAAGGACCACAGCGGGGCCGAGCCCTCGAATCTGGAGATTTCGGCAACGCGGCTGTCGGTATCGACCTACTGCAAGACGCTGGGTGCGCCGGACAGCAAGATTTCCGAGGCGCCGCACGGCTGATCGGGGGCCGTCCTACTTGACGGTGATTCCGGCATCGATCGGGAGCGTGATCCCGGTGATGTAGCGGCCGGAATCGCCGCAGAGGTAGACCATGGCTTCGCTCACGTCGGCAGCGTCGATGAGTTCCACCGGCAGAATCGCGTGCAATGCGGACGTGGCCTCGGGGAATTCCTCGATGAACTGCTCAAACGCCGCGTTCATCAGCATCGGTGTGGCGACCCCGGTGGGGTGTACGGAGTTGACTCGAATGTTCTTTTCGGCCAACGATGTCGCGTAGTAGCGCATCAGGCCCACCACTCCGTGCTTGGCGGCGTGATAGCCGGCGAAGCCATGGCTGCGAATGCTGAACCGCGGGCACAGGCTGTTGAGGCCAGCAGTCGAACTGGTGATGACGATGGCGCCGCCGTCGCCGTGGTCCACCATCGCCGGCAGGGCGGCCTCGACGGTGTAGTAGAGGCCGTTGAGCAGGACATTCACCGCGTCGACGAAAGCCGTTATCTCGTTGCGCTGCTGGCCGAAGCAGGCCAACGTTCCGGCGTTGGCGAGCACAAAGTCGATTCGGCCCAGTTCTGCGATCCCCTCGGCGACGATGGCCTTCAGCCTGTCGAAGTCGCGAACATCGCCTTGTTCGGCGACGATCCTGCGGCCGGTCTTCTCGACAAGATTGACGGTCTCGTCGAGGTCCTCCGGCGCGGCCATCGGATAGGCGACGCTGTCGATCTGGTCGCAGATGTCGACGGCGATGATGTCGGCGCCTTCCTGAGCAAACCGGAGCGCGTGTGCGCGGCCCTGCCCACGAGCGGCGCCAGTGATGAACGCGACCTTGCCGTCGAACTGGCCAGCCATGGAGGTCTCCCTACCTGATGGGCTCAGTATGCGGCGGGGACGGCCGGATGGCCGGGGTTTGACCGAGGCGAATGCCTAGGGGAGCGAGCAGCCCCCGGAAGACCGGGGGCTGCTCAGGGTACCCACGGGCCGCGGAGGTGAAGCCGCGGTCCGGCCGGGAAGAATCAGCCGCTGGGCCGCAGATTGCAGCGCAACGCCGCGTGCCGCTCGGCTTCGGACATGCCGCCCCAGATTCCGTAGGGCTCGCCCACCGCGAGCGCGTGCGTCCGGCACTGCTCGAGCACCGGGCAGCTGCGGCACCACTTCTTGGCGTTCTGTTCACGCTGGGCGCGGGCGCGACCGCGTTCGCCGTCGGGGGGGAAGAACACCGACGAGTCCACCCCTCGGCAGGCTCCGCGGAGCTGCCAATCCCACACGTCCGCATTGCGGCCGGGCAACTGCTCAACCTGTGGCATGGGAACCCCTCTCAAAACGCTGGGCGGCCGGATCGGTCTGAGGCGGCCTGTCGAGCGGTGGGTGCTGTGCGTAAAACAGCGCCGGCTGGATTCCGGCGCCGAGGGGGACGGTAACTAAACGATCTGAAGTAATACCAACGCGATCGTTAAGAAAGGCTGGCCTAAAAGAGTGGACATTCCGTGAACGTGGATGTTATTCCGCATTCTGCGGGTGGTGATGCCATGACGGGACCGCGTAAGGTCGCGCAGCGATGACTGAAGACCTAGATGCAGCCCTGACGGCGGCCGCGTTCGGCGAGGATCCGGGGCGCTGGCCGCTTCCCGCGGCGACCACTGGCCGACAGCGCTGGTTGCGCGCCGTGGCGGCCGGCGGCCAGGGGCGCTATGCCACTGCCGTTGCCGACCTGACGGCGTTGGTGCGCGAGGCCCCGGCCGGGCCGCTGGCGTCGTTGGCCTACAGCACCCGGGGTTCGTTTCTGCGCCAGCTCGGCGGACACGACCTGGCGCGCGGCTTCGACGGCCGGGCGCTGGCGCTGGCCGGCGATGACGTCACCGCACGTTCGGATGCGTTGGTCGGGCTGGCCGCCGACGCCCTGGGCGTCGGGCGTTTCGCCGTGTCGGCGGCCCTATTGGAGCTGGCCCCGGCGGAGCCGCGCGGCGCGACGGCCCGGCTGGCGGTCCGTCGGCACTGGGTGACCGCGGAGTTGGCGATGGTCACCGGCGACGGCGCCACCGCGGTGCGCAACGCCGAACAGGCCCTTGAGCTGGCCGATGACGTCATGGTGCGGCACCGGGTGAAGAGTCAGGTGGTGCTGGCCGGGGCGCTGTGCTGCGCGGGAAACATCGAGCGGGCCCGCGCCGTGGCCGAAGCCGCACTGGAGGAAACCGGGCGGCGGGGTCTGATCCCGTTGCGATGGGCACTGGCCTGCATGTTGGTCGATGTCGGCAGTGCTACCCGGACACCCGAAGAGCTACGCGGCGTCCGTGACGACGCCGCAGAATTGGTACGCCAACGTGGTGGTGACTGGCGACGGTCCTGATCAGCGGTAGCCGTCGGCTTCCGAGGTTGCGCCGTTGAGCGACGCGTCGGCGTAGCCGCGGCAGTAATCCCACGTCACGTAGCTGTCCGGCTCCGGGTCGTAGGCAGGCTCGTGCGGGCGGACGGTGCCGTCGATCAGCAACTGCAGGAGATTGGCCCGCAGCATGTCCCAGTCGTGGTAGTGGTCCTGCTGGCAATCGTCACAGCACACCACCAGGCCGCGAATTCCGCGGTGCGCCAGCAGTGCTTCGTAGACCGCCAGATCGGCGAGATCTGCTTCGACGGCGCTGCGCTCCTGTGGGTCCAGCGGCTGGCCCGGTTCGACGGCGTCCAGTGCGGCCGAGGGATCATGCGGATCGTCGGCGAACGGGTCGGGCGGCAAACCGGGTGGCAGGTGGTCACGCACGCCCATCAGGGTACGCAGTCGCACTGACAGAACGCCAGCGGTGGGCGAAGAGACTCGTTCGGCGGCCAAGGTGGTGGCGGGCGAAAGCATCCCCGCGCCGCGATTAAGATGGGGTTCTCACCCCGGCTTTGTAGTGGAGGCTCCCAGATGGCCGTTGGTTGTCCAAAATCGAAGTCAGTGGTCCGATGAGCGCCCCTTATCTCACCGGCCCGCTCGACGACGCGGTCTACGCCGGTGGCGCGCTGGACGGGCAGTCCCCCAAGATCGCGATGCTGGGGCTGACCTTTGACGACGTCCTGCTGCTCCCAGCGGCGTCTGATGTGGTGCCGGCCACCGCCGACACGGCGAGCCGCCTGACGCGCAATATCACGCTCAAGGTGCCGCTGGTCAGTTCCGCGATGGACACCGTCACTGAGGCGCGGATGGCGATCGCGATGGCTCGTGCCGGCGGCATGGGCGTGCTGCACCGCAACCTGCCCGTCACTGAGCAGGCCGGCCAGGTGGAGACCGTGAAACGGTCCGAGGCCGGGATGGTCACCGATCCCGTCACCTGCACCCCGGAGAACACTCTGGCCGAGGTGGATGCGCTGTGCGCCCGATTCCGTATCTCCGGACTGCCGGTGGTGGACAAGAACGGCTCCCTGGTCGGCATCATCACCAATCGGGACATGCGTTTCGAGGTCGACCAGAACAAGCCGGTCGCCGAGGTGATGACCAAGGCGCCGCTGATCACCGCCCAGGAGGGCGTCTCCGCCGATGCTGCGCTGGGGCTGCTGCGCCGGCACAAGATCGAGAAACTGCCGATCGTCGACGGCCACGGCAAACTGACCGGCCTGATCACGGTCAAAGACTTCGTCAAGACCGAACAGCACCCGCTGGCCACCAAGGACAGCGACGGACGGTTGCTGGTCGGGGCCGCGGTGGGTGTCGGTGACGACGCCTGGATCCGCGCGATGACCCTGGTGGACGCCGGGGTGGACGTGCTGATCGTGGACACCGCGCACGCTCACAACCGCGGCGTACTCGACATGGTCGGCAAGCTCAAAGCCGAAGTGGGGGAGCGCGTCGAGGTGGTCGGCGGCAACGTGGCCACCCGAAGCGGAGCCGCCGCGCTGGTCGAGGCCGGCGCCGACGCCGTCAAGGTCGGGGTAGGGCCCGGCTCGATCTGCACCACCCGGGTGGTCGCCGGGGTGGGTGCCCCGCAGATCACCGCCATCATGGAGGCCGTGGCGGTCTGCACGCCGGTGGGGGTGCCGGTGATCGCCGACGGCGGCCTGCAGTACTCCGGCGACATCGCCAAGGCGCTGGCCGCCGGCGCATCGACGGCCATGCTCGGCTCGCTGCTGGCCGGCACCGCCGAGTCGCCTGGCGAGCTGATCTTCGTCAACGGCAAACAGTTCAAGAGCTACCGCGGGATGGGCTCGCTGGGTGCCATGCAGGGCCGCGGCGGGGGCAAGTCTTACTCCAAGGACCGCTACTTCCAGGACGACGCGCTCTCCGAGGACAAGCTGGTGCCAGAGGGCATCGAGGGCCGGGTGCCGTTCCGGGGCCCGCTGAGCACGGTTATCCACCAGCTCACCGGTGGGCTGCGGGCGGCCATGGGCTACACCGGCTCGCCGACCATCGAGACGCTGCAGCAGGCGCAGTTCGTGCGAATCACCGCGGCGGGCCTGAAGGAAAGCCACCCGCACGACATCACCATGACCGTCGAAGCACCGAACTACTACGTGCGTTAGCGCCGAAACCGACGTTTTGCGGATCGCTTCTCGTATTTTTGCTGCAAAACGTCGGTCTCGCGGAAAGATAAGGGTGACCCCGCATGCGTGACATGGTTGAGATCGGCATGGGCCGTACCGCCCGTCGGACCTATGAACTCGACGACATCAATATCGTGCCCTCGCGGCGCACCCGTTCCTCCAAGGACGTGTCCACCGCCTGGCAGCTGGATGCCTACCGGTTCGAGATGCCGGTGCTGGCCCATCCCACCGACGCATTGGTCTCCCCGGAGTTCGCCATCGAGCTGGGCCGGCTCGGCGGACTCGGTGTGCTCAACGGTGAGGGACTGATCGGTCGGCACGCCGATGTCGAGGCCAAGATCGCCCAGGTGACCGAGGTCGCGGCCAAAGAGCCCGAGCCCACGGCGGCGATCCGGTTGCTGCAACAGTTGCACGCCGCCCCGTTGGATCCCGAGTTGCTCGGTGCCGCGGTGGCCCGGATCAGCGCGTCCGGTGTCACCACCGCGGTACGGGTGAGCCCGCAGAACGCCGCAGCGCTGACTCCGGCACTGCTGGCCGCAGGTGTCGATCTGCTGGTGATTCAGGGCACCATCATCTCCGCCGAGCGGGTGGCCGTGGACCGAGACGGTGCCGGCGAACCGCTCAATCTGAAGACCTTCATCTCCGAGCTGGACATTCCGGTGGTGGCCGGTGGCGTGATCGACCACCGCACCGCGCTGCACCTGATGCGCACCGGCGCGGCCGGGGTGATCGTCGGCTATGGCTCCACGTCCGGGGTGACCACCTCCGACGAGGTGCTGGGCATCTCGGTGCCGATGGCCACCGCGATCGCCGACGCCGCCGCCGCGCGCCGCGAGTACCTCGACGAGACCGGCGGGCGTTACGTGCATGTGCTGGCCGACGGCGACATCCACACCTCCGGGGACTTGGCCAAGGCAATTGCCTGCGGAGCCGACGCAGTGGTACTGGGCACGCCGCTGACGGCTGCGGCCGAGGCGCAGGGCGACGGCTGGTACTGGCCGTCGGCTGCCGCTCATCCGTCGCTGCCGCGCGGCGCGCTGATGCAGTTCGCCTATGGCGAGCGGCCCGGTCTGGCGCAGGTGCTCGAGGGGCCTTCGGACGACCCATTCGGCTCGCTGAACCTGGTCGGCGGACTTCGCCGTGCGATGGCCAAGGCCGGCTATTGCGATCTCAAGGAGTTCCAGAAAGTCGGCCTGACAGTCGGCTCCTGACGGGAAGTTAACCCGGCGGTTCAGCGAGGTTCGCCGGAGTTGGCCCCCCGGGCCGGCGGAGGCGAAGCGAAGCTGGGACCGCCGCATGAACCCGGCGGTTCAGCGAGGTTCGCCGGAGTTGGCCCCCCGGGCCGGCGGAGGCGAAGCGAAGCTGGGACCGCCGCATGAACCCGGCGGTTAGGGTCGCCTATTCGGTCCGGTTACCCGCGAGTAGGGCCATACTGTGAGCTATGGAGCCTGACTACGACGTCCTGATCATCGGCTCGGGTTTCGGTGGCAGCGTGAGCGCGCTGCGACTGACCGAGAAGGGTTATCGCGTCGGCGTGCTGGAAGCCGGACGCCGATACGCCGATGAGGATTTCGCGAAGAACTCCTGGCACCTGCGGGAATTCCTGTGGGCGCCGAAACTCGGTTGCTACGGCATCCAGCGCATTCACCTGCTCAACAACGTCATGGTGCTCGCCGGCGCCGGGGTCGGCGGCGGCTCACTGAACTACGCCAACACGCTCTACGTACCGCCGGAGCCGTTCTTCGCCGACAAGCAGTGGGCACACATCACCGACTGGCGCGCCGAGCTGATGCCGCATTACGACCAGGCGAAGCGCATGCTCGGCGTGGTCCAGAATCCAACGTTCACCGACGCCGACCGCATCGTCAAGCAGGTCGCCGACGACATGGGGGTGGGCGACACGTTCGTGGCCACCCCGGTCGGGGTGTTCTTCGGCCCCGGCGGTGCCGAGGGAATCAAGGAGCCGGGCGCAACGGTGCCCGACCCGTTCTTCGGCGGCGCCGGCCCCAACCGCACGGGGTGCATCGAGTGCGGCGAGTGCATGACGGGCTGCCGCTGGGGCGCCAAGAACACCCTGGTGAAGAACTACCTGTACCTGGCCGAGTCCGCCGGCGCCCAGGTGCACCCGATGACCACCGTCACGGCGTTCGAGCAGGGTGGCGACGGGCTCTGGCAGGTGCAGACTGTGCGGACCGGTCTGCGGGCGCGCCGACACCGCAGGACCTTCACCGCGCGGCATCTGATTCTGGCGGCCGGCACCTATAACACCCAGCGGTTGATGTTCAAGATGCGCGACAAGGGCAAGCTGCCCAAGCTGTCCGACAAGCTGGGGGTGCTCACCCGCACCAACTCCGAATCCATCGTGGGTGCGGCGACATTGAAGGTCAACCCGGATCTGGACCTGACGCACGGTGTGGCGATCACCTCCTCGATTCACCCCACCGCCGACACCCACGTCGAGCCGGTGCGCTACGGCAAGGGCTCCAACGCCATGGGCCTGCTGCAGACGTTGATGACTGATGGCACCGGTCCGCAAGGTACCGACACCCCGCGCTGGCGCCAGCTGCTGAACCAGGCCGGCGAAGACCCCCGAAATATCCTGCGGCTGCTGAACCCCAAGGGTTGGAGCGAGCGCACCGTGATCGCGCTGGTCATGCAGCACCTGGACAACTCGATCACCACGTTCACCAAGCGCGGCCGGCTGGGTTTTCGCCGTTACACCAGCAAGCAGGGGCACGGCGAGCCCAATCCGAGCTGGATTCCGGTCGGCAACGAAGTCACCCGCCGCATCGCCGCCAAGATCGACGGGGTGGCTGGCGGCACCTGGGGCGAGCTGTTCAACATCCCGCTCACCGCGCACTTCCTGGGCGGAGCGGCGATCGGCGACGGCCCCGAGCACGGCGTCATCGACCCCTATCAGCGGGTGTATGGCTACCCGACGATGGCGGTGATGGACGGCGCGGCGGTCTCGGCCAATCTCGGCGTCAACCCGTCCCTGTCGATCACCGCGCAGGCCGAGCGGGCCGCGTCGCTGTGGCCCAACAAGGGCGAAGCCGATCAGCGGCCGGCCCAGGGCGAGCCCTACCGGCGGCTGGATCCGATCGCGCCGCGTAACCCGGCGGTACCTGACCGGGCGCCGGGCACGCTGCGCTGGAAGCCCGCCGATTCGGTCGACTCCGTGGGCTGAAAAGCGAACTGTCCCCACTCGGGGCTAGGCGGCGCAGGTCTGCATCGTTGGACTGGGTGTGCGTCGACGTGCACGGACTCGAAGCCATAGCCGGCGTAGTTCGTCGGCGCCCCACACGATGAATGGGAACGGGATCACCAGCATGAGTTGGTCGGCGCGCAGTGCGGCGGTGCCGAACACCGGGTGCAGGAAGGGCGTGTACACCAGCGTCAGGGCGAACACGGCTGCCGCCGCGATGCCCACCAGCAGTGCCGGATTACTGAATACGCCGATCGCGCGCAGCGATGCGTGTTCGGTGCGGGCCGCGAACGCGGTGCCGATCTGGCAGGCGATGATCCCGAGCCACGCCACGGTAGTGGCCTGCTGATAGGAGTGATGCAGCGGTGTGCCCAGCCCGGTCGGGTCACCGGGGTGCCACCCGGCCTGGGACAGCACGAGTAGGAAGCCGCCCATCACCAGCACCGCGGAGATGGCACCCAGGAACGCCCAGGCGCGCAGCAGCAGGGCCCCGCGGATGATCCCTTCCTTGCGGGGGCGCGGTGGCCGGTCCATCAGTCCTGGTTCGGCGGGTTCCCGGGATAGCGCGAGCGCGGGCAGGATATCGGTGCCCAAGTCGATCGCGAGGATCTGCAACACGGTCAGCGGCAGTGGTATCGCCCCGCCGGAGACGGCGAACGCCAGAAACGGCACGACCTCGGGGACGGCGTGGGTGAAAATGTAGAGGATGAATTTGCGGATGTTGTCGTAGACCCGCCGGCCTGCCTCGATCGCGACGACGATAGTGCCGAAATCGTCGTCGGTGAGCACCATAGTGGCCGCTTCGCGGGCCACGTCGGTGCCCGAGCGGCCCATCGCCACGCCGATATCGGCACGGTGCAGGGCAGGGGCGTCATTGACACCGTCACCGGTCATGGCCACGACCTGCCCCTGGGCCCGCAGCGCGTCGGCGATGCGCAGCTTCGCCTCCGGTGAACTGCGGGCGAAAATGATCTCCTCGCCACCGGAGAGCAGGTGGTCGAGTTGGGGTTCACTCAAGGCGTCGAGCTGTTCACCGGTGACGATCTGGACGCCGGCCGCGCCGATCCCGACGCGACGGGCTATCTGGGCCGCGGTGAGGCCGTTGTCCCCGGTGACCACATGGATGCGGATACCGGCCCGATGCGCCTGGGTGATCGCGTCGAGAACCTGGAGCCGGGGAGGGTCGAGCATCGCGACCAGGCCGAGCAGGCACATCCCGTGCTCCAATGCCGCACGATCGGGGCCGATCACGGTGTCGTCATCGAGTCGGCGACGGGCGATCGCCAGTATGCGCAGTCCCTGCGCGGCGTAGCTATCGATCAAGGCGGTCAGGCGGGTGCGGTCGAGGTCGGTGAGTTCGTTTTGCCCGCCGCCGATTCCGGCGATATCGGTACAACAGGGCAGCACTGTTTCCGGTGCGCCCTTGGTATGCACCGCCAGGGTTCCGTCGCCTTCGGCATCGACCGTAGACATGCGGCGCAGGTGGGGGTCGAAATGAAAGACGGCCCGCCGTCCGGCGTCACGAGCGGGCGGAGTCAGGGGTACGCCCACGGAGCGGGCCGCCTCCAGCAACGCGAGTTCGGTCGGATCCCCCGTCGCCGATCCCAGTGGCTGCGAGGCCAACTCGGCGGTGGTGCACACGGCCGCCGAGTAGGCCAGGACGCGTAGTTCAGGGGATTGCGCTGCGGGGGAGCAGTTTTCGAACTCGACTTCACCGCCGGGCAGCCAAATTTTGGTGACCCGCATCTTGTTCTCGGTCAACGTGCCGGTCTTGTCCGTGCAGATCACCGTCGTCGAACCCAGCGTTTCCACCGCGGACAGACGTTTGACGACGGCGCCGCGGCGGGCGAGATCGCGCACGCCGACCGCCAACGCGAGGGTGATGGTGGGCAGCAGCCCCTCGGGCACATTGGCGACGATCAGCCCGATCGCGAACGTCGCCGCGGCCGCCCAGCTCAACCCGGCCGCAACGCCGAGCGGAACAAACACGGCCCCAGCCCCGGCCGCCACCAACGCGATCAACCAGGCCACCCGCTTGACCTGCCGCTCGAGCGGACTATCGGTACGGCCGGTGCGCTGGCTCAGCGCAGCAACCCGTCCGAGTTCGGTGTGTGCGCCGGTCGCGGTGACCACCGCCCGTGCTTCGCCTTCCGTGCAGGCGGTTCCGCTGAACATGAGGTTGCGGGCCTGCAGCCTGGATCCGGCGGTGTTCACATGATCGGCGGAGCGGGCCGCAGGTAGCGACTCGCCGGTGAGTGTGGACAGGTCCACCTCCAGGGCGCCGTCGATGATCCGGGCGTCGGCGCAGACGCGATCACCTTCGGAGATCACCAGCACATCGCCGGGAACCAGCGTGCGGGCCTCGACGTCGGCCCGCTGACGGTCCCGTATGACGCGGGCGTGGGTGGGCAGGTAGGCAGCCAGCGCCTCCACGGCCCGTTCCGCCTGGAGTTCCTGAACGAACGCAAAACCGGCGTTCAAAACGATCACGGCAATGATCGCCGCCGCAAGGATGACGGTGCCCGTCAACCAGGCCAGCACGGCCGCGACAACCAGGACCAGGGCCAGCGGGTGGGTGAGTTGCTTGAGCAGTTCAGCCGGCCACTGTCGGCCGGAACTCTGCGGAAGCTCATTCGGCCCATAGACCAGTAGCCGCCGCTGCGCCTCCCGGCCGGATAAACCCAACGCCGACGTTCGCAGGTCCCGAAACAACGTGACCAGGGGCTCGCTCGGATCGCTGGGGCCCGACCGCGAGGTTGTTCCGGCCATGGCGGTATCGGTGGAAGTCACACCCATGTCGGTGCTGCAGGGGTGGTCATTTGCGGCGGATTCCAGGTCCAGTTGCGGATTTCGGGCAGGTCCTGGCCGTGGGTGTTGATGTAGCGGTTGTGTTCGACGAGTCTGTCGGTCATTGCTTGCTTGAGGTAGTCGCCGGTGGCGCCGAGTTGGGGCAGCCGGTCGATGACGGCGGCAACGAGGTGGAACCGGTCCAACCGGTTCTGCACCCGCATGTCGAAGGCGGTGGTGATGGTGCCTTCTTCGTTATAGCCGTGGACGTGCAGATTGCGGTTGGCCCGGCGGTAGGTGAGCCGGTGGATCAGGCTCGGGTAGCCGTGGAAGGCGAAGATGATGTGTTTGTCGGTGGTGAACAGGGTGTCGTAGTCGCGGTCGCTCAGCCCGTGCGGATGCTCGCTGGCCGACTGCAACCTCATCAGGTCAACCACGTTGACCACCCGGATCTTCAACTCGGGCAGGTGCTCCCGAAGGATCGACACTGCGGCGAGCACTTCGAGGGTCGGGGTATCTCCGCAGCACCCCAGCACTACGTCGGGTTCGCCGCCGCGGTCGTTGCCGGCCCATTCCCAGATGCCGATACCTTCGGTGCAGTGCACCTCCGCGTCCGCCATGCTCAGCCATTGCGGCATCGCCCGCTTCCCGGCGACGATCACGTTGACGTAATGGCGGCTACGCAGACAATGGTCGGCAACCGAGAGCAGGCAGTTGGCGTCCGGTGGCAGGTAGACCCGCACCACGTCCGCCTTTTTGTTGACCACGTGGTCCAGGAATCCGGGGTCTTGGTGGGTGAAGCCGTTGTGGTCTTGCTGCCAGACATGAGAGGCCAGCAGGTAGTTCAGTGAGGCGATGTCACGGCGCCACGGCAGTTGTCTGGTGACCTTAAGCCACTTGGCGTGCTGGTTGAACATCGAGTCGATGATGTGGATGAACGCCTCGTAGCAGTTGAACAACCCGTGCCGGCCGGTCAAGAGATAGCCTTCCAGCCAACCCTCGCTCTGGTGCTCGCTGAGCATCGAATCAAGGACCCGGCCTGCGGGAGCGAGGAATTCGTCGTGCTCGGCGGTGCGGGCCTGCCACTGCCGGTCGGTGACCTCAAAGACTGCGCCGAGCATGTTCGACAGGGTTTCGTCGGGACCGAAGATCCGGAAGTTGCGGGCCTCGTCATTGCACGCGATGACGTCGCGCAGGAAAGTGCCGAGCACGGCGGTGTCCTGCGCCTGCACCGCGCCAGGCGAGCTCACCGTCACCGCGTGGGTGCGGAAGTCGGGCATCCGCAGGTCGCGCAGCAACACCCCGCCGTTGGTGTGCGGGTTGGCGCCCATCCGCTGTTGCCCCTGCGGGGCCAGCGCTGCCAGGTCCGGCAGCAGCCGCCCGGCCTCATCGAACAGCTCGTCGGGTTTGTAGCTGAGCAGCCAGCTCTCCAGTTGCTCGACGTGCCCGGGGTGCTGTTCATCGACAATGAGGGGCACCTGGTGTGACCGGAAGGTGCCTTCGATCTGCCGGCCGTCGACCTCTTTGGGGCCGGTCCAGCCCTTGGGGGAGCGCAGCACGATCATCGGCCACCGTGGCCGGGCCGCGTTGCCGGTGGTTCGAGCGTCGCGCTGGATGCCGTGGACAGCTTCCACCGTCTCATCGAGGACGGTGGCCATCAGCTCATGCATGTCTTCGGGGTCAGCACCGTCGACGTAGCGCGGTTCCCAGCCGCAACCGCGCAGGAACTGGTCCAGCTCTTGGTGTTCGATACGGTCCAGCACGGTGGGGTTGCTGATTTTGTAGCCGTTCAGGTGCAGGATCGGCAGCACCGCTCCATCGCTGATCGGGTTGAGGAACTTGGTGGAATGCCAGGCCGTGGCCAGTGGCCCGGTCTCGGCCTCGCCGTCGCCGATCACGCATGCGACTACCAGGCCGGGATTGTCGAAGACTGCGCCGAACGCATGACTCAGCGAGTACCCGAGTTCCCCGCCTTCGTGGATCGATCCCGGAGTCGTCGGTGCCACATGGCTGGAGATACCTCCCGGAAACGAGAACTGGGTAAAGAGTTTCTTCAGCCCGGACTCGTCCTGGCTGATGTCGGGATAGATCTCGGTGTATGAGCCCTCCAGGTAGGTGTTGGCCACCAGGGCCGGGCCGCCGTGGCCGGGGCCGGAGACATAGAACATGTTCAGGTCGTACTTCGTGATGACCCGGTTCAGGTGCACGTAGATGAAGTTCTGACCCGGCGTCGTTCCCCAATGGCCGACCACAAGCGGTTTCACATCCGAGAGCTGAAGCGGTCGTTTCAACAACGGATTGTCATAGAGATAGATCTGGCCGACGGACAGGTAATTCGCAGCCCGCCAGTAGGCGTTCATCCTCTGCAGTAACTCAGGTTCCAGCGTGGGGGTGCGTGTCATTGGGTGCCATTTGCCGCCGGGACGGGGATCGGCGGCTGCGGAGTGGGCTGCACGGCGGCGGCGCTCTCCCGGGCCAGGAAGGTTCCGAATTCGGCGATGGTCGACATCAACGGTGCCGGGAAGACGACGGTGGTGTTCTTGTCGACGCCGAGCTCAACGAGGGTCTGCAAGTTTCGTAATTGCAGAGCCAGGGGGTGGGCCATCATGGTGTCTGAGGCATCCCCCAGAGCTGCCGCGGCCATCGATTCGCCCTCGGCAGCAATAATTTTCGCGCGCTTCTCTCGCTCAGCCTCGGCTTGGCGGGCCATCGCTCTTTTCATGCTGTCGGGCAGTTGGATGTCTTTGAGCTCTACCAGGGTGACTTGCACGCCCCATTCGATGGTGGTGATGTCCAGGATCGATTGGATGTCAAGGTTGATCTTGTCGGTCTCCGAGAGCGTTTCATCCAAGGTGTGTTGACCGACGACTTTGCGCAAGGTGGTTTGGGCGATCTGGTCGATCGCTGAGTAGACGTTCTCGATCGCCACGACCGACTTCACCGCATCGATAACCTTGAAGTAGGCGACCGCCGAGACGTCTACGCTGACGTTATCGCGGGTGATGATGCCCTGGGATTGGATCGGCATTGTTACGATCCGCAGCGAGATTTGGTGCAGCACATCGATTAACGGGATGATGAGTCGCAGTCCGGGTTGTCGCTCCCCGATCACCCGGCCCAGCCGGAACAGCACGCCCATCTCGTATTGTTTGACGATCCGCACCGCCATCGCCAGCGCCAGCAGTGCCAGGAAGCCCAGAACGGCGACGGCGGCGCCCAGCCCTGTCATCGCCGGGCACCTATCGGTAAGAAGCGCGTAGGGGTGCCCGCGGCCACGTCATGCGCCAGGGTCGTAGTGAAGTAGTGCTGTAGGACCATCATGGTGAGTCCGATCTAGCGGCGATCACCAGCGCGTAGGGGCCTCGGAGCGGATGCTCCTCAAGTTCTGCGGCGGACAGCTGAACTTGTCCCGAACCAGCTGAAAGTCTCAGCAGTTCCGACGCTACACCCGTGGATCGGCGCCCGGAAGCGACCGTCGGCACGGTGCCGCCGCTGCGCGTAGTGTTGGCGTCATGACGTCAGCCGATGTGTGATAAGCGGGAGTTCTCGGTGTGACGCGTGATGCCGGTGAGCTGGGTTAGTGACCTGATAACCGGTTCCGCCAACCGGATGATCGCGACCGTGCAGAACGGTGTCGAGGTGTTGCGGTTCGGCGGTTTTCAGACCGGGGCCCGTCCGTCGCCGTTTGAGGTCGTGGAGCAGTGCGACATGTACCGGCTGCGACGCTACTTTCCCGGCAGTGCGAGCCATGCGGCCAGGCCGTCGGTAGTCCTGGTTCCTCCGATGATGATGTCGGCCAACGTTTTTGACGTCACCCGTGACCAGGGTGCCGTGGGCGTCCTGCATGATCTCGGCCTGGACCCATGGGTGGTGGATTTCGGCTCGCCGGATCGGGAAAGCGGCGGTCTCGAACGCACCTTGAGTGACCATGTCGTGGCGCTGAGCCGGGTCATCGACTCCGTATACGCGCACACCGGGCGCAAGGTGCATTTGGCGGGTTACTCGCAGGGCGGGATGTTCTGTTACCAAACCGCGGCCTACCGACGCTCCGAGTGCCTGGCCAGTGTCATCACCTTCGGCAGCGCGGTCGACTCGCTCAGCGGTCTGCCATTCGGAATTCCGGCGGCGCTGGCGGGCCGCGGCGCCCAGCTGGTCGCCGATCACGTCTTCAACCGTCTCTCGGTATCCGGATGGATGGCCCGTGCCGGGTTTCAACTACTGGACCCGATCAAGACGGTGCAGGCAAGGTGGGACTTTCTTCGGCAGCTTCATGACCGAGAGTCGTTGTTGCCCAGGGAACAGCAGCGGCGTTTTCTCGAGGTGGACGGCTGGGTGGCATGGTCGGGCCCCGCGATCGCCGAACTCCTACGGCAGTTTGTGGTCCACAATCGCATGATGGCCGGTGGTGCCGTGATCGATGGCACCCTGATCACACTCGCGGAAATCACCTGTCCCGTCCTGGCCTTCATCGGCGAGATCGACGACATCGGCCAACCTGCGGCCGTTCGAGGAATTCGGCAGGCCGCCCCCCGCGCCGAGGTGTCCGAGGCGCTCCTGCCGGCCGGCCATTTCGGGCTTGTTGTCGGATCGACCGCCGCCACCCAGACCTGGCCCACGGTCGGCCAATGGGTGCTGTGGCAAGAAGGTCGCGGGACCAGGCCGCAGGGTGTGCACGTGATGGAGGCCGAACCGGGCGGCGAAATCGATGGCGCTGTCGGGTTGTCATCGCGCGTCGGTCACTCCGCGGGGGCGCTGGCCGAACTGGGCGTCGGCGTGGGCCTGGGGTTGGCCGAGGCCGCGGTCAGCGTGGTGCGCAGCGGATGGGAGATCACCGGGGAGGCCCTGCGTACCCTGCCCCGCCTCGCCCGACTCGGGGAGCTGCAGCCCCATACCCGGGTGTCGTTGGGCGCCTTGATGGCCGAACATGCCAGCGCAGCGCCCGACGAGGAATGCCTTCTGTTTGAGGATCGTGTCCGCACCAATGCGGCGATCGCTCACCGCATCGACGAAGTGGTGCGCGGCCTGATCGCCGCCGGTATCCACCAGGGAGCCCATATCGGTGTCTTGATGGACACCAGCCCCAGCGCCGTGATCGCTATCGCCGCACTGTCGCGGCTCGGTGCGGTGGCGGTGCTGTTACCCCCGGACGATGATCTGGCAACCGCCGTCCAGCTCTGCGGGGTGGCCGACATCGTCACGGATCCAGTACATTTGGCGACGGCCGCCGCCACCAGTGCCAGGGCGCTCGTCCTCGGCCACGGTGGGACCGCAGACCTCAGTGCGGCGGAGTTGGGCCGGGTCGTCGAGTTGGATCGACTCGATCTGTCCGCTGAGCTGCCGCGGTGGTATCGGCCGAACCCGGGCCGGGCACGTGATCTCGCCTTCGTGTTCTTCAGCACGACGGGAGGACGCCGGGTGGTCAAGGAGGTCACAAATCATCGGTGGGTGCTGTCGGCCTTCGGCACCGCTGCGGCCGCCGCCCTCGACCGCGACGACACGATCTATTGCCTGACCCCACTGCACCATCCGTCGGGTCTGATGGTCGGCCTGGGCGGAGCGCTCGCAGGCGGGTCGCGCATCGCTTTAACCCGGGGTGTTGACCCGACCCGGTTCGCCGACGAGGTCCACCGTTACGGGGTCACGGTGGTCACCTACACCTGGGCACTGCTGCTCGACTTGGTGGAGGCGACGTCGCCCCAACTTGCCGAACATCATCCGATCCGCCTGTTCATCGGAGCCGGCATGCCGACCGGCCTGTGGCGCAAGGTCAGCGATCGATTCGCCCCGGCCCGAGTGCTGGAATTCTATGCCTCCACCGAGGGAGACGCGGTCCTGGCGAATGTCACCGGCACGAAGATCGGGGCCAAGGGTCGGCCGCTGCCGGGCAGCGCCAAGGTTCGGCTCGGCGCTTACGACGCCGCGACGGGCCGGTTCATCGAGGATGGTCACGGTTTCGTGCGTCGCTGCGCGGACGACGAGGTGGGCGTGTTGCTCGCGAAGCCGCGGTCCGGACGCGACGCTGCAGCTGTCTCGATGCGCGGGGTGTTCGGCGAGGGAGACACGTGGATCACCACGGACCACCTGTTTCGCCGCGACAGCGACGGCGACTACTGGTTTGTGGACAATCGGAATACAGTGATCCAGTCGGTGCGCGGACCGGTCTTCTGCCAGCCGATTTGTGACGCCCTCGGCGGTGTCACCGGGATCGACTTGGCCGTGGTCTATCCCGGTGCGACCGACACCCACGACGTCGCGGTAGCCGCCGTGACGGTCGGCAAAGAAGGCGTCCTCACCGCGGCGGCGCTGACTGCCGCGCTGGGCGGCCTCCCCGAGGACCAGCGTCCGGGCATCGTCCACATAGTCGACCGTATTCCGCTGACGCCCTCGTACCGCCCACTGTCTACCGCACTACGCGCGGCCGGGCTACCGGAACCGGGGGAGAGGACCTGGTACCACGACCTCACCGACGGCCACTATCGACAAGCGGTCACATAGGTGGGCCGCTGCGGCCCGAGTGGTCAACACTTCCGACGGCGATGGTGTCGTCGAGCACCAACCGGATTTGCTCCGGCCCCTCGAAGCCGTCCGTAGATCCGGCCGGGAAGTCGAAAAGCTGCAGGAGGCTGCGATGCCGTTGTCCCATCCGTCGTCGCCCGACGCGAGCAGCCGTAATGCGGTTTCGATCAACCCCATTTTCACCCGGGAACCAATCCGGGTTTCGCGCAACGCAATGCCGGACGGTGAACTCGATGCAGAGACGAGCTATCAACTGGTGCATGACGAGTTGATGCTGGACGGCAATGCGCGATTGAACCTGGCAACATTCGTCACCACGTGGATGGAGCCGCAGGCTCGGACCCTGATGAGCGAATGCTTCGACAAGAACATGATCGACAAGGACGAGTACCCGCGCACCGCCGAGTTAGAGCGCAGATGCGTGCGGATGCTTGCCGAACTGTGGCATGTCCCCGACGCGGCCAACCCGGCCGGCTGTTCTACCGCCGGTTCCAGCGAGGCGTGCATGCTCGCCGGACTTGCGATGAAACGCCGCTGGCAGCACGCACACTCGGATCGAACGCGACCCAATCTGGTGATGGGTATCAACGTGCAGGTGTGTTGGGAGAAGTTCGCCAACTACTGGGATGTGGAAGCCCGGCTGGTGCCGATGGACAACGATCGCTTCCATCTCACCGCCGAAGAAGCGGTGCAGCGTTGCGATGAGAACACGATCGGGGTCGTCGCCGTGCTCGGCTCGACCTTCGATGGTAGCTATGAGCCGGTCGCTGAGATCTGTGCGGCGTTGGACCGGTTACAGCAGGAACGAGGCTGGGATATTCCGGTGCACGTCGATGGCGCCTCCGGCGCGATGATCGCACCTTTCTGCGACCCCGATCTGGATTGGGATTTCCGGCTGCCGCGGGTGGCGTCGATCAACACCTCCGGGCACAAGTACGGGCTCGTGTACCCCGGTGTCGGGTGGGTGCTGTGGCGCGATATCGACGCACTGCCAGAAGATCTGGTGTTCCGGGTCAACTATCTCGGCGGTGAGATGCCGACGTTCGCGTTGAACTTTTCCCGCCCCGGCGCGCAAGTCGTGGCTCAGTATTACAACTTTGTCCGGCTGGGCAAGGAGGGATACCGCCGTGTGCAGCAGTGCAGCCGTGATGTCGCGGCCGGTTTGGCGGACCGGATCGGGTCCATCGGCCCGTTCCGGCTGATCACCGACGGGCGGCAACTGCCGGTGTTTGCGTTCACTCTGGCCGACCCGGAGTCGGTGTATTCGGTATTCGATGTTGCCGCGGCACTTCGTGAACGGGGCTGGCTGGTGCCTGCCTACACCTTCCCCGCGAACCGTGAGGACCTGTCGGTGTTGCGAATCGTGGTGCGTAACGGCTTCTCTCACGACCTGTCCGACCTACTCATCGACGACCTGAACCGAGCATTGCTCACTCTTAACAAGCAAACCGCACCCCAGCGCGGACCGGATGCCGCCTCGTTCTCGCACGGCGCCGAACCTCCCCGAGCAAGCGCGAAGGCTGGACAACAAGGATGAAGCGGGCACTCGCAACAAAACGAAGGACATGCGGCAGCGTAAGTACCCTGACAAGTCGTACCGGGGCGGCCCCACCGATGGACCAGGAACCTGACTTGGCCGAGGCCAGCTACGGCTGCTCATCATCGATGATGTGAACTGCGGCCTCCTCGGCGGAGGCTGCGCCGCCGTCGATACCGACATCATCGGCAACCAGTTCCGCCTCGAAGTCCCCGCCAAACCCCCGGTCCGGCGCGACAAGCCGACCGGCTCGCGCACGTCCAACCTCATCACGCTGCGGAAATTCCGTCTCACGCTCGGCTGCGTCCGAGCGTTGCTGCTCATCTTTGTCGAGCGGGTCGTAAACCTTCATCGCTGGATCCGGCTCTTCCTCGGCAAGCAGTTGGTCCAAGCTTTCGGGCCCCGAATCGAATGAGGCTCCGCCGTAGGGCTTTTCCGCCGGGGTATACCCCTCGTCGAGTACGTCGTCGACACCGCGATCGATCAGGGTGTCCTCTGGCTGAAGTTGGTTGTCATCATCGACGCTGTATTCGCTCGCCGATTCCCTGGGGCTATCCGGATTGCTCATACCCAACAATGTCACTGCATCCGGGGGAAATACCACCAGATACGGAAACCGTGTAAGCACCCAATGCGGGATGTGACCAACGTAGCCCTACGCGCTGTCCAACCCTACGGTCGTCCTGACCGCGGCTGGCTACGAATGGAATCGTGCGCGCGGCGGCCGACGGGTCGGGCGGGGTCGCTCTCGAGGAGTCTCTTCAGTTTGTGCAGCGCGCCTCGCAGGGCTTCGTCCACGGTGCCGGCGTGGTCGGTGACGGCCACCGGCGCTCGCCCGGCCGGCCGGGCTTCCACCATGCAGCGTTTGTCTTCGCCGCTGGATCGGCCAGCGCTCTCGTCGCTGAGATGGACCTCGACTCGGGTGAGGCGATCGGCGACGTGGGCGAGAATGTCGCGGACCTCGTTCTCGATACCGGCGATACGTGCCTGGTGTGCGCTGACGTTGTGATCGGTGTTGATCTGGATTTCCATCCGAATTCCTTACTTTAGGTTACCTGGAACCGCTCGGGCCTGGATCTGACGATGTGCGGCGCGTGGTCCCGCCCGCAGGGCTTTGAGTGCACATCGAAGGTTCTCCCGTTTCCGGTGCGTCGCGTCGGGAGTGACCTCCACGTGAAGTCGACTGTCCTGCAATCGGATAATCAAGGACAACCGGGTGCAGGCGGTAGCCGCGGTTCTTCGGATCGCTCTACTAGGTGCTATAGGGAAATCGAGGGGCCACCGCGGCCGCGAGTTTCACGAGATCTTCCGATAGCCGCCAGGCTCACGGTGGCCTGCTTCCTCACGAACCATTGTGCCCCGAAGGTCATCTTTGCGTTGGGGGCGAGGGGGTTTGGCGGAAAGCGCATGGTGATGCTCGGAAGTTCGTGTCACCGAAGGGTCCGGCCGCGAGCGCTTGCTCTATGGGCTGTGGCGGCGGACAGCCACTCTCATCCCGGACTAGTTGAGCTTCCCAACATCCCCAACGCTACACCTCGGCGCTCTGGGCTGCCGTGCGGTCGACGGGCGGCGGTGGAAATACTCTGCTGCGCCAACGACGCCGACGTCGGTAGCTGGAAGCACGCTACGACTGCCGCGGCATCCTTCGGTAGTTCGGTTCGCGCCCCGGCGGCTGGACCGGCGTCGGCAGCAGTGGTTCGCGCCGACGTCCCGGCAGCGTGATCGGGGCCTGCGTGCTCAGTTCGACGTCTTCCCCGGCGTGATTGATGATCAGCCGGCCGTCGGGGCCGTCGCGCAGGGTGTAGGTGACCTCGTGATGATCGGCGTCCACGGTCACCCGAAATCCCCGCCAGCGCACCCGGAACCGTAGCCGTGAGATCCCATCGGGCAGTGCGGGATCCAGCGACAAAACCCCGGCGTCGTCGCGCAGACCGCCGAAGCCGGCGACCAGCGAGATCCAGGTCCCGGCCAGCGCCGCCATGTGCAGACCATCGCGGGTGTTGTCGTGCAGATCGCGCAGGTCGACGAAGGCGGTCTCGTAGGTGTAGTCGTGGGCCAACTCCAGATGCCCCACCTCAGCGCACATCACCGCCTGCGTACACGCCGACAGGGACGAGTCCCGCACCGTGCGCCGTTCGTAGTAGTCGACGTTGCGGGCCTTCTGTTCCGGGGTGAACGCGTGGCTGCGCCATTGCATGGCCAGCAGCAGGTCGGCCTGCTTGACCACCTGCGCCGGGTACAGCCGCACGTAGGGTTCGTTGAGCAGCAGCGGGTAGGCGTTGCGGTTCTCGAAGTCCCACTCCGCGGCCGAGGTGAAGCCCTCGCACTGCGGATGCACCCCCAGTTCCTCGTCGTAAGGGATGTGCACCGCGTCGGCCGCGTCACGCCAGGCGGCCATCTCCTCGGTGGTGACTCCCAGCTCCTGGGAGGCTTCGGGATGGCGTGTGCAGGCGTCGGCGGCCGCGTGCAGATTGTGGGCGGCCATCAAGTTGGTGAATACGTTGTCGCGCACCACCGCGGTGTATTCGTCGGGGCCGGTGACTCCGGACAGGTGCCAGACCCCGTGCCGGTCGTGGTGTCCCAGCGACCGCCAGAGCCGAGCCGTTTCCACCAGCACCTCGAGCCCGCATTCCTGCTCCACCGAGGTGTCCCCGGTGGCCACCCGGTACTGCTCGAACGCGGCCGCGATATCGGCATTGATGTGCCAGGCCGCGGTTCCCGCCGGCCAGTACCCGGAGCATTCCTGACCGCGGATGGTCCGCCACGGGAACGCCGCGCCCGCCAGCCCCAGTTCGGCGGCGCGCCCACGCGCGAGATCCAGGGTGCTCGCCCGCCAGCGCAGTGCGTCGGCCGCAGCGTGCGGAGCGGTGTAGATCAGCGTGGGCAGGATGAAGCTCTCACTGTCCCAGAAGGTGTGGCCGTCATAGCCGGTGCCGGTCAACCCCTTGCTGGGGATGGCGCGGCGTTCGGCCCGGGCACTGGCCTGCAGCAGATGGAACAGCGCGAAGCGGACCGCCTGCTGGCAGTCGGGATCGCCGTGCACCTCGACGTCGGCGCCGTCCCAGAACTCGTCGAGGTAGGCCCGTTGGGCGTCGAGCAGCCCCTGCCAACCGCTGTAGCGGGCGCCGGTCAGCGCGGCGACGGCCTGGTCGCGCAGCGCGGGACGGGACCGCTCACTGGACCAGCCGTAGGCCAGGAATTTGACGATGCGCAGCTTCTGCCCCGGCCGTAGGCCGCACACGATGGTGGTCGCCGCCACGTCGGGGATCGTCATCGTGGTGACCTGAACCCGGCCGGGTACTTCGACCTCGTGATCCATGGCCGCTGCCATCATCAGTCCGCTGGCCCGGGTGCGATGCACCAGGACCGCGCCGGTGCTGGTGTTCTCGCGTTCGACGGCCTCCAGTGGGTTCTCCAGGATGGCCGCGACCCGGGGATCGTCGGAGGTCGGTGGCTGGTCCTCGTTGGCCACCAGCTCGGACTGCACGGTCACCCGCACGAATTCGTCCACCGCCTCGACCACGTATTCGATGGCCGCGACGCTGCGGTGGGCCAGCGACACCAGGCGAGTCGAGTGCACCTTGACCTGCTTCTTCGCCGGCGAGCGCCAGTGGATGTGGCGGGTCAGAGTGCCGGCTCGTAGATCCAGGATGCGTTCGTGGTCGATCAGCTCGCCGTAACGGACGTCCAACGGCTCGTCGTCCACCGTCAGCCGGAGGATCTTGCCGTTGGTCACGTCCACCACGGTCTGCCCCGCCTGCGGGTAGCCGTAGCCGGCCTCGGCGTGCGGCAGCGGCCGCACCTCGTAGAACGAGTTCAGATAGGTTCCGGGCATCCCGTGCGGCTCGCCCTCATCGAGGTTGCCGCGCAGCCCGATGTGCCCGTTGGACAGCGCGAACAGCGACTCGGTCTGACCGAGCAGGTTCAGATCGAGATGGGTCTCGCGCAGCTGCCACGGTTCGATCGGGAAGTAGTCCTCAGAGATCATCGGCGGTCCTTCACAACAGCTCCTTGAGATCGTTGACGACGATGTCGGCGCCATGGCTCAGCAGGTCGGCGCGCTGACCCACCCGGTCGACGCCCACGACGAAGCCGAAACCGCCGGCTCGGCCGGCCTCGACCCCGGACAGTGCATCCTCGAAGACTGCGGACTCGGCGGGGGTGACACCGAGCAGCTGCGCCGCCCGCAGAAACGAATCCGGTGCGGGCTTGCCCGCGATGTGTTCGGTGCGCAGCGTCACGCCGTCGACCCGCTGCGCGATGAACGTCTCCAGACCGGTGAGCGCCAGCACCTCACCGGCGTTGGCGCTGGCAGAGACCACCGCGGTGGCCAGGCCCGCCGCGGTGACGGCCGCCAGGTAGCGGCGCGACCCCTCGAACACCTCCACCCCGTCAGCATGCAGCGTCTCACGGAACGCCTCGTTCTTGCGGTTGCCCAGACCGTGCACGGTCAGCGCCTCCGGTGGGTCGTCGTCGGCGCCGTCGGGCAGTGTGATGCCGCGGCTGGCCAGGAAGGCGCGCACCCCGTCGTCGCGTTTGCGGCCGTCGACGAAGCGCCGGTAGTCGTCGTCCGGGTCGAACGGGATGAATGGCTCGCCGGTGTTCTCGGCGCGTCCCGACAGGTAGGCGTCGAACATGGCCTTCCAGGCGCGGGTGTGCACGCTGGCGGTGTCGGTGAGCACTCCATCGAGGTCGAACAGGCAGGCACGCACGGTTTCTGGCAGACCCAGCACATGTTCTCCTTCTTCTGATGCGGCGTGGCTCCACTCCACCATGCCCGCCGTTGCTCCGGCTGACTTTTGCCGCCACTAGACTCTTTGCGGTGTCGTCACCTTCGTCTCGCCCCGTTCTGGTCATCGACTTCGGCGCGCAGTACGCCCAATTGATCGCCCGCCGGGTCCGAGAGGCGCGGGTGTTCTCCGAAGTCCTCCCGCACACCGCCACTGTCGAGGAGATCGCCGCCCGCAACCCGCTGGCGATCGTGCTGTCCGGCGGCCCGGCCAGCGTCTACGCCGAGGACGCCCCGCAGCTCGATCCGGCGCTGTTCGACCTCGACATTCCGGTGTTCGGCATCTGCTACGGCTTCCAGGCGATGGCTGCCGCGCTCGGTGGCACCGTGGAGCGCACCGGCACCAGTGAGTACGGCCGCACCGAGCTGAAGGTGACCGGCGGGGAGCTGCATGCCGGCCTACCGGGCACCCAGCCGGTCTGGATGAGCCACGGCGACGCGGTGACGCTGGCCCCGGCCGGCTTCACCGTGGTGGCTGCCACCTCAGGTGCCCCGGTGGCCGCGTTCGAGAACCGCGCCCGCCGGTTGGCTGGGGTGCAGTACCACCCCGAGGTGCTGCACACCCCCTACGGACAGCGGGTGCTCAGCCGGTTCCTGCACGAGTTCGCCGACATCGACGCTGCCTGGACGCCCGCCAATATCGCCGACGCGCTGATCGAGCAGGTGCGCGAACAGATCGGCGACGGCCACGCCATCTGTGGACTGTCCGGCGGGGTGGATTCCGCGGTGGCAGCGGCACTGGTGCAGCGTGCCATCGGTGACCGGTTGACGTGTGTGTTCGTCGATCACGGGCTGTTGCGGGCCGGCGAACGCGAACAGGTGCAGAACGACTTCGTCGCCGCCACCGGGGCCAAGCTGGTCACGGTGGACGCTGAGTCGGTGTTCCTCGATGCGCTGTCGGGGGTGTCGGATCCCGAGGGCAAGCGCAAGATCATCGGACGGCAGTTCATCCGGGCCTTCGAAGGCGCGGTACGCGACACCCTGGGAGACCACGACGCTTCTCAAGATGGCGTCGAGTTCCTGGTCCAGGGCACGCTGTACCCCGACGTGGTGGAGTCCGGCGGGGGGGCGGGCACCGCGAACATCAAGAGTCACCACAACGTCGGTGGACTGCCCGACGACCTGAAGTTCAGTCTGGTCGAGCCGCTGCGGCTGCTGTTCAAAGACGAGGTCCGAGCGGTCGGCCGCGAGTTGGGTCTGCCGGAGGAGATCGTTGCCCGCCAACCGTTCCCAGGGCCGGGTCTGGGCATCCGGATCGTGGGCGAGGTCACCGGGGAGCGGCTGGCCACGCTGCGTCAGGCCGACGCTATCGCCCGCGAGGAGTTGACCGCCGCGGCGCTGGACCACCAGATCTGGCAGTGCCCGGTGGTGCTGTTGGCCGATGTCCGCTCGGTGGGAGTGCAGGGCGACGGCCGCACCTACGGCCACCCGATCGTGCTGCGGCCGGTGTCCAGTGAGGACGCCATGACCGCAGACTGGACCCGAGTGCCCTACGAGGTGCTGGAGCGGATCTCGACTCGAATAACCAATGAGGTTTCCGAGGTCAACCGCGTAGTCTTGGATATCACCAGCAAACCACCCGGCACTATTGAGTGGGAGTAGCCCCATGATTGCTGCGCTTTCCGCTGCCGACGTGCAGCGGCGCGAGTTCTGGACCGGGCTGTGCCCATCGATGTCGATCGATGCCGGGGGCGCGCGCCCGGCCGCAGCGGTCGGCGAACTCGATGTCGCGCTGGCCAACTTGAAGCGCGAGGGCTACGTCCAGGTTCCCGACGCTCTGCCCGAAGCGGCCATCGCCCCCATTCGTGCGGGCGTGTCGACGCTGTTCCAGCAAGGAATCCCGTTGGCCTTCGCGTTCGTCTACGACGAGCTGTGGCTGGCTTTCCAAGCGCTTTCGGAGTTCCTCTCCGGGGTGATGGGCGAAGGCTACCGGGCGTTGCCCGACTTCTGGGTCTGGCACGTCAACCCCAGCGATAACGCCGTCGGCTGGGGACCGCATCGGGACAAGTTGATCAACACCCTCGATGCCGACAACTCGCCTCACACGCTGACCGTGTGGTTGCCGTTCACCGATGCCACCCCGCTCAACGGATGTATGTACATGCTGCCCGCCCACCTCGATGATCGTTTCGTTCAGCGTCGCTGGGACGGGCCGGACAACGCGATCGTCCACAATCTGCAGGACATTCGGGCGCTGCCGGCCACGGCGGGCACCATGTTCGCCTGGAACCAGGCCGTTCTGCATTGGGGCGGGCGCGGCAGCCGCCTTGGGGCCGCGCCGCGGATCAGCGCCGCCTTTGAATTTCAGCGCTCCGACCGCGCGCCGTTCAACAGCCCGTTGCTGGATCCGGGCCGCATGCCGACGTTCACCGAGCGGCTGGGGTTGATCGGCAAACAGGTTCTGCAATACCGCCACATGTATCCGCTTGCTCCTGAGGTCGAGGCCATCGCGACCGTGCTCGCGGAGCGGTATATGCCTGAGGTGGCCGCCTCGATGGGGGTCGGCGCCGCCCTCTGACGGGCCGGTGACCCCTACACCGGAATAGTGCGCAGCGCCGCGGGAAGGCTGGGCAGGAAATGCCCGGTCGCGAACGCGCGGATGTCCTCGACGGAGTCCAGCGGCTCACGCGACGGCAACAACAGCGCCATGGCCGCGTATCGCAGGATGGTGTCGGCCAATTCGGTGACCACCGCCGGGCCCAGACGTTCGGCGAATCCGGGCGGGAAGATCACCTGCAGCGCCCCAGACATCCGGTCCAGGATCGCGTCGTAGTGTCGCCGGGAGAGCTCCAGCGCCAGCTCCGGTTCATCGGTGATCATCCGATTCAACACCCGGTGCCGGCGGAACTGCATGATCGCCGAGGTGAACGCCTCGACATAGTAATTCGACTGGGGGGCAGAAGTTTTCAGTTCAGCAGCGATGTCGTCGTAGAGCGCGGCGTTCTCCCGGTCGATGACCGCGGCGACCAGCTCGTCGCGGCCGGCGAACCGGCGGTAGATGGTGGTCCGGCTGACTCCGGCGCGCCGGGCGACGTCGTCGAGGGCGACCCGCCGGAAGCCGTGCTGCTCGAACTCGACTACCGCGGCATCGAGGATGGCCGTGGTCGCCGGGTCAGCCCCGGATGTAGCCGGCATAGGCGAATTTGTTGTAGCGCAGTCGCATCGGCATATGATCCCATGCCCAGTTGACCGGCCGTGACCGGCAGAGCGCGGCGAACCGCTGATAGCGCCGCTCCTGTCGGTCGCTCCACGGCAGGCCCAGTTGAACCCGGGTGCTCGGCGGCATGCCGCCGGTGGTGAGAAACGCCGCGAGCGGATTGAACATCACCGAGATCGCCCGCCACAGCGCCGGCGGTACCCCATTCGGGCAGGGGAAGCCCTTGGTGACGTAGCCGACGCCGTACTTGGCGGTCGGGTGGTCGGTGAGAACCTTGTCCAGCATCTGATTCCAATAGCGCTCGAATTCGGCGTAGTCGGCCGGCATCACCCGGTCGCTGACGCCGTAACGGCGATACCAGGTCTTGGATTCGAGATAGATCTGCTCTTTGTCTTCGGTGCTCAGGCGCTTGACGAAGGTGTCGGTGAAGTACAGCACCTGCTCGACGAACGTGGCGTGGGCCCAGAAGTAGGTCTCGGGATCCAGTGCGTGGTATCGGTTTCCGTCCGGCATCGTCCCCTTGATGTTGACGTGGAAGTCGCGCACCTGTTGGCCGGGGTTGTCGGACCCGGCGCCGTAGACGGTCATGAAGATCGGCGGCAGTGAGCGCTTGACCCGGGCGGCGGTGTCGGTGAAGAACACCGAGTGGTCCAGAACGCCCTGGCCGAGCTCGGCGAGCATGTTCTGCAGCACGGCGGGCCGGGGCCCGATCAAGAACATCCGGTTGTCGCCGAAGTAGCGCCACACCAGGGACTGCGGTCCCAACGGCAGTGCATCGGTAGCCGCGTCGGTCGGCACGGATCGAGTCATGCGAAACAGTGTTACATATTTTGAACTGTGTACCAATCCCCGGGGATCGGGGCTTTCGGCGCGGTGCGGATGAGGCGCGCGGGGCCGGTGATGCGCCGCCGGGAGATCCGGCTTGACGGTTGTCGGTGGGGGAGTGTTCACTCGGGTCAATCGAACATAGTTTCGAACATATTCGAGTGTTTCCGGAGGCGACCATGACGGCGGCGGTGGACTTGGGGCAACGCCATGGCTCCGGAGAAAATCGCGCCGACCAGCTAGAACGGCTGCGTCGGCAGATGGCGGCGGTGTCGGGCAAGGTGGGTGCGAGCCGGCGGGGGGCGGAGCTGTCGGGCACAGCGGCTCCGGCCGCCGAGACTGTGCTGCCGGTCCCGCCGCTGCTGGCCGGGGTGTTGCCCGCCGGATTGCCCCGGGGCACGGTGGCGGTGCTCTCGGGGGCGCGGTCGCTGATGCTGAGCATGGTGGCCGCGGTGACGGGGGCCGCGGGTAACGCCGCCATCGTCGGTCAGCCGGACCTCGGGCTGCTGGCCGCTTCCGAGATGGGTGCCGACCTGAGCCGGCTCGCGGTGATCCCCGATCCCGGTAATGACCCGGTGGAGGTGGCCACGGTGCTGATGGACGGCATGGATCTGGTGGTGCTCGGTCTGGGCGGTCGCTGCGTGCCCCCGTCGCGCACCCGGGTCGTGCTGGCCCGGGCCCGCCACCGGGGCTGCGCCCTGCTGGTCTCCGGCGGTGACTGGCAGGGTTCGGCGCTGCGACTGGATGCCCGGGTCAGTGGCTATGAGACGACGGGCGAGGCGATGACGGGCTGCGCCGCGGTTCCCGGGCTCGGCCGGATCGGTGCGGTGCGACTGGAGGTGCGGGCCGCCGGGCGGGCGGCCGGACGAAACAGGGTCGGATAGCGAGTCGTCCCATGGCTGACTCACGAGTACTGGCGTTGTGGTGCATGGACTGGCCCGCGGTCGCCGCGGCGGCCGCGGCGGGGCTGCCCGCCACCGCACCGGTTGCGGTCACCCTGGCCAACCGGGTGATCGCCTGTTCGGCGGGCGCTCGAGCGGCGGGGGTGCGGCGTGGCCTGCGGCGCCGAGAAGCGGCGGCGCGCTGTCCGGCGCTGCACGTGGTGGCTGCCGACACCGATCGCGATGCCCGGTTGTTCGAGCCGGTCCTGGCTGCGGTCGATGAACTGATACCGGCCGCCGAGGTGTTGCGGCCCGGCCTACTGGTGGTGTCGGTGCGCGGCGCGGTGCGGGCCTTCGGCTCCGAGGAGCGGGCCGCCGAGCGCCTCGTCGACGCCGTGGCGGTCAGCACGGAGGCCGATATCGAATGCCAGGTCGGGATCGCCGACGGGCTCTCCACCGCGGTGCTCGCCGCGCGCGCCGGCGCGGTGGTGCCGCCTGGGGGAGATGCCCGGTTCCTGTCGGCGCTGTCGATCCGGCAGCTTGCCGCCGAGCCCAGCCTGTCCGGCCCCGGCCGTGACGGCTTGATCGACCTGTTGTGGCGCTTGGGGATTCGGACCATCGGGCAATTCGCCGCACTACCGCGCCCGGATGTCACCTCGCGGTTCGGCCCCGACGCGCTCACCGCGCACCGATTCGCCCGCGCCGAACCCGAACGCGGGCCGTCCGGGCGGGCGCCCACGCCGGACCTCGACGCCGTGCTGCACTGCGATCCGCCGATCGGCCGGGTCGACTCCGCGGCGTTCGCCGGACGCTCGCTGGCCGGCGTGCTGCACCGGACGCTGCTGGCCGCCGGGGTGGGCTGCACCCGGTTGGCCATCCATGCCGTCACCGCCACCGGGCAAGAGTTGACCCGGGTATGGCGATGCGCCGAGCCATTGACCGAGGATGCCACCGCGGACCGGGTGCGCTGGCAACTGGACGGCTGGCTGAACAGCCGCGTCGCCTCCGACCGTCCCACCGGACCGGTGACACTGCTGCGGCTGCAACCGGTGGAGGTGGCATCGGCGACCGAGGCGCTGCAGTTAGCGCTGTGGGGTGGCCTCGGCGAGGAAGACCGGCTGCGTGCCCGCCGCGCCCTGGTGCGGGTGCAGGGCCTGCTCGGTCCGGAAGCGGTGCGGGTACCGGTGCTCTCCGGTGGACGCGGCCCTGCCGAGCGCATCACCTTGACCCCGCTGGGAGACGAGCCGGTGCCGCTGGCCGACCCACGTCAACCGTGGCCCGGTCGGCTCCCTGAGCCGTCACCGGCGGTGCTGCTCGATGACCCGGTGGAACTGCTTGACGCCGAACGCAATCCGATCCGGGTGACCGGCCGGGGATTCTTCTCCACGGACCCGGCGTGGCTGGTCGCCCGGGGCCGGGACGACCGGCTGCGCTGGTGGGCCGGGCCTTGGCCGGTGGACGAGCGGTGGTGGGATCCGCAGCGGCAGGGACCGGGATCGGGGCGTACCGCCCGGGTTCAGGTGTTGCTGGAGGGCTCCCCGGGCAGCGCAGCGCCCGGGCAGGCACTACTGCTGTGCTATCGCCTGCGGCGGTGGTATCTGGAGGGGGCCTACGAGTGAACCGGACGGTGGCCCCTCGATCACCAGTACACGCCCGGAACCAGCCGCACCGCCTGCTTGACCGGGCGGGGCACCCGCACCCGGGGGATCGCCCGCGATGGCCTCCTCGGCCTACGGGATATCTGTCGAATCGGTTGTGCTGCGACGGTTTCGGTGGGCGCAACGCCGCGCGCCGCCGCGGAGTCCGGGTAGCCCAGGTAGACCTGGTGCAGCACCCGGCGGGCCAGCCTAGGGGTGACGTAGTTGCCGGCCTCGGCCAGAGTGCCCCGCGGAGTGTCGATCCGGTCCGGCTTCTCGATCAGGCCGCGTACCACCATGGCCGCCGCGTGCTCGGCGCTGATCGCTCCGACCGGGAGCAGTCGTCCTGTCGGCGCAATCATCGGCGTGGCCACCAGTGGCATGTGAATGGTGGTGAAGGTGATGTGGTCCGAGAGGGTTTCGGTCGAGACCACGTCGGCGAAGGCGTCCAGTGCGGCCTTGGTGGGCACGTATGCGCTGTAGCGCGGGCTGTGCGCCAGCACCCCTTCGCTGGAGACATTCACCACGTGGCCGAATCGGCGTTCCCGCCAGTGCGGCAACAAGGCCAGCACCATCCGCACCGCGCCGAAGTAGTTGACCGCCATCGTGCGTTCGTAGTCGTGCAGTCGGTCGCTTGAATTGGCCACCGAGCGGCGGATCGACCGGCCGGCGTTGTTCACCAGGTAGTCGACGTGCCCGAACCGGCCGAGGATGTCCTTGATGGTGTGATCCACCGATGCCGAGTCGGTGACATCGCAGGTGAATGCATGCGCCTGTCCGCCGCCGGCCCGGATTTCGGCCACCAGATCATCGAGGGCGGAGCCGCTGCGGGCCAGTGCGAAAACGGTGCCGCCGCGCTCGGCGACGGCGATCGCCGAGGCCCGGCCGATGCCACTGGATGCCCCGGTGATGATCACGTGGCGCCCGACCAGCGCACCGGCCGGATCGTCACGGCGGGCCCGGTCGGGATCCAGATGCCGCATCCAATACCGCCACAGTTTCGGCGCGTAATCGGCGAACTCGGGCAGCTCGACGCTTCCGCCCAGTGCCGCGCGGGTGGCCTCGGCGACGAAGGTCGGCCGCAGGTTCACCAGGTCGAGTACCTCGGCGGGCAGGCCCAGCTGGGTGGCCATCATGTTGCGCCACACCCGGGCCCGACCGCCGACGTTGAGCACCGGGGCTGCCACGGCGCCGGGCAGGGTGGCGCGCAGCGGCGGGAGCCCGGCCTCTCGTGCCACCGCCCGGTAGATGTCGGGCAACCCGATGGATCTGGGGGAGGTGAGGTGGAAGGTGCGCCCGTCGTATCCGTCGGCATGCATCAACTCGACCAACGCGTCCACCACATAGTCGACCGGCACAACGTTGGTGCGTCCGGTGTTGGGCACGGCCATCGGGGTGAGCCGGGGCAGTGCCGCCAGCTTGGCCAGCAGCGGAAAGAAGTAGTACGGCCCGTCCACCTTGTCCATCTCGCCGGTGCGAGAATCGCCCACCACCACCGCCGGGCGGTACACCCGGTAGCGCAGTCCCGGTGCCGAGCGCACCAGCGCTTCGGCCTCGAACTTGGTCTGGTGATACGGGGTCGGCAACTCCTGGCCGATGTCGAAGTCGTCTTCGGTGAACTCGCCGGCGTAATTGCCGGCCACCGCGATCGAGGACACGTGCGCCAAGGTGGCGTCCAGGCGTTTCGCCAGGTCGATCACCGCGCGGGTGCCCTCGACGTTGGCCGCCTGCTGCTCGGCCGCTCCGGCGGTGATGTCGTAGATGGCCGCGCAGTGCACGACGTGGTCGATGTCGCCGAGCTCGGCGATCACCGTGTCGCTCAACCCGAGATCCTCGGCAGTCAGGTCGCCGACCAGTGGTTTGACCTGATCGCCCCATGCCTGGTCACTCTGCGAGGCGAGAGCTTCGAAGCGTCCCAGCGAGGCGCGGCGCACCAACACCCACACCTGCGCATCCGGCCTGGCCGCCAGTAGGCGCGACACCACTCGCCGTCCAATAAACCCGGTACCGCCGGTAACGACATAACGCATGCGGTCATGGTGGTCGCTCTCGGCGGCCACGTCAACCGTGGGTTTGACGCTCCCGGCACCTGCTGGATGCCGGTGTGCTCAGAACGCGCGAATTCCGTCCCAGTCCACCAGAGTCCAGCCAGTGGTCGGGCTCCCCTTCACCACAACCTTGCCCAGATTGGGCAGGGGGTGGTCGATCAACAGCTCATCGCGGGGATTCGTGACGTTCATCAGCGTCCATGTCGCGATGGATGCGCCATGGGCAAACGCCACCGGGTTGGTGTCTCCGGCGTCGTATATCTGCTGCACCGCAGCGCTGAACTCGTCGTTGAACTGGTTACCGTCGATCGAGCCTGGGATGACTGCGGTCCGGTCACCGCGAAGCCAGGCCTGCGGGGCCAGCCAATACGCCGAGTGCGCGACCGAACTCGGCTTGTCGCCGAACCAGCCGGCGCTGATCTCGCGCAGCCCCGGCAGGATCTGCACCTGACGCCCGAGTTCACGAGCCAGTGGTGCGGCGGTCTGCTGAGTGCGCACCATTGACGAGGCGTAGACCCCGTCGTGGCGGTTGCGGGAGAGCTGGTCGGCGATCTCTTGAGCCTGTACGCGGCCCTTCTCTGTCAACCCCGGGCCGGGCACCGAGGTGTCGAGGATTCCGGCGGCATTGGCTTCGGATTCCGCGTGCCGGACCAGAGTCAAGGTGATGGTTCGGGGGTGCGGTGTCCCCGAACACCCTCCTAGCGCCAAGGTCACGGCCAGCGCCGCCGCCACGATTGCGAATACGTTGCCCCGGATGCGTTTTGCCATGTCGACAGCCTGCCGCGTGGATAGCATCGGCGGGGCCGGTTCTGCTGAAATGATGAGGCCCGTTCGTCGGAGGCGAAGGAGAATTCGTGGCACTTGACCCCACAGCGATCGGTACGACCGCTGATCCGATGTTGGTCGAATGGACCGAGCGCGACACCATGCTCTATGCACTGGGGGTCGGTGCCGGAACAGCCGATCTGGCTTTCACCACCGAGAACAGTCACGACACCCCGCAGCAGGTGTTGCCCACCTACGCCGTCATCTGCTGCATGGGCTTCGCGGCCGCAGGCAAGATCGGCACGTTCAACCCGGCGCTGCTGCTGCACGGCTCGCAGGAGGTGCGGCTGTTCGCGCCGCTCCCTCCGGCCGGGAGCCTGCAGGTGGTAGCCGAGGTCGCCGACATCCAAGACAAAGGCGAGGGCAAGAATGCCATCGTGATGCTGCGGGCGCGCGGCACCGATCCCCGGACCTCCGAGGTGGTGGTCGAGACCCTGGCCACTGTGGTCATCCGCAAGGCCGGCGGCTTCGGCGGGCAGCCCGGGCAACGGGCGGTCGCGCTGAGCATCCCCGACTCGGAACCGGATTCCCGCACCGCCTATGCGACCCGGGAAGACCAGGCGCTGCTCTATCGGCTCTCCGGAGACCGCAACCCGTTGCACAGCGACCCGTGGTTCGCCACCACGCTGGCCGGTTTCCCCAAGCCGATCCTGCACGGGCTGTGCACCTACGGTTTTGCCGGGCGTGCGCTGGTCGCCGAGCTCGGCGGCGGCGACGCCAGCCGGGTCACCGCCATCTCGGCGCGGTTCACCGACCCGGTGTTTCCGGGGGAGACCCTGACCACCTCGATCTGGCGGACCGAGCCGGGCAAAGCGGTGTTCCGCACCGAAGCCGCCGGCCCCGACGGCGCCAACCCACGGGTGGTGCTCGACGACGGTGCTGTGGAGTTCCAGGCCTGACGGCCGGTCAGCCCTGCAACGGCAGGCTGAGCCGGAACACCGCGCCGGTGTCGGAGGGCAGGCATTCGGGACTGCCGTGATCGGGTGGGTGCTCAGTCGGTCAGGCGCGTGGCCAACCGGGCGGTGAACTCGGCGACCTGCGCCGGGCTGTCCAGCGCATACCGGGCGGCGGTCGCGCGGTCGCCGTCATCGTTGTGGCGCACCACTATTCCGGCCCCCGACAGCTCAGCAACCGCGTCGAACGCGTCCTCGTCGGTGATGTCGTCGCCGAGGAACAGGGGGGTCCTTACCCCGGGCATCCGATCCAGAAGCCAGTGCAGTGTGCGGCCTTTGTCCCAGTCGATCTCGGGACGCAGCTCGATCACCTCGCGCCCGGTGGTGACCCGCAGCCCGCTGCTGCGGCCCACCTGGCGCACCGCCGCCATGGTCTCACCGACCCGATCCCGGGCTGCGTTGCGGTAGTGCACTGCCACGGCGAATCGCTTGTGTTCCACCATGATCCCCGGGATCGAGCTGAGCTGCCGGCCTAGCTCGGCGGCGGCGTCGGCCAGCACCGGCACCGCACCGGCGGCGGTGTCGTTCTGGTGGTGGGCGCCGTTTGGATCGGTCAGTTCGAAACCGTGGCTGCCGGCATACCAGATCCCGTCCAGGCCGACGCGTGCCCGCACGTCGGCCAGGTCGCGGCCCGACAACACCGCGACCGGGCACCGGATGGCCAACGCGCGCAACGCATCCACCGCGCCGGACACCGGGCGGGCCGCGTCGGGATCATCGACGATGTCCGAAAGAGTCCCGTCGAAGTCGAAGAACACCGCGGGGTGCGCGGGTGCGCGCAACTCCGCAGCGGCCATCGCATCCGGCAGGGCCGACATAGGCCGGTCACCGGCGCGTACCTGCAGCGCAGACAAGGCGTCCAGCACCGCGTCGCCGCCGTCGTGGCCCAGGCCGATCACCAAGGCGAATCCGGCGCTACGAGCCTCAATCACACCCGATTCGGAGTCGGTGAGCACTGCGCACCGGCCGGGGCGCACCGCCAGCCCGGCGGCGGCGTGCACCAAGTCGGCGGCGGAACTCCTGGGTGCCACCGCAACCACCCGCACTCCGGCGTGATGCAGGCGCTCGGTCAGGGCTGTGGGGTCGGTACCGCTATCGAGGAGCAACAGCACGGCGTCATGCCGGCGCGGGTCGATCGTGACCGACATGCCAACCATGCCACCACGGTGCCACAGCCCCTTTCGGATTAGCGTGGTAGGGGTCTAGAGGTCCCTCAAACACAAGGAGAGCCCCCGATGTCGCCCCTTACCGGAATCCTCGTCGGTGTCGATGGATCGCCGTCGTCAGTAGCAGCTGTCGAATGGGCGGCGCACGATGCCGCGTTGCACAATCTGCCGCTCACCCTGGTCCACGTGCTGGCCTCGCCGGTGGTGATGACCTTCCCCGAGACACCGATGCCGCCCGGTTACACCGAGTGGCAGCGCGAACAGGGCGAACACCACCTGCGCCACGCCGCCGAGATCGCCGAGGCGGCCGGGGCGCCGCGCGTCACCGCGGAGATCGTGGTGGGTTCGACAGTTCCGACGCTCGTGGACATGAGCCGCGAGGTCTCCCGATTGGTGGTCGGGTCCCGCGGGAACGGGCCGCTGCGTCGCCGACTGCTCGGATCGGTCAGTTCGTCCCTGATCCGGCATGCGCACTGTCCGGTCGTGGTCATCCACGAGGCGCATCCGGAAGGGCTATCCCACCCCGAGGCCGCGCCGGTGGTCGTCGGCATCGACGGTTCCCCGGTGTCGGAGGCCGCGACAGCGCTGGCCTTCGAGGAGGCTTCGCTGCGCGGGGTGGAGCTGATCGCGGTGTACGCCTGGCACGACACCGGCCTGATGGACTTCCCCGGACTGGACCCCGCCGTGATGGCCTCCGACGGTGAACTGGCGCTGGCCGAACGATTGGCCGGCTGGCACGAGCGCTATCCGGATGTCACGGTGCGCCGGGTAGTCGTCGATGACCGGCCCGCCGATCAACTCATCGACCAGTCGCGTGCGGCTCAGCTCGTGGTGCTGGGCAGTCACGGACGCGGCGGTTTCACCGGCATGCTGCTGGGCTCGGTCAGCCAAGAAGTGGTGCAGTCGGCGCACACGCCGGTCCTCGTCGTCCGGCCGACCTGACCGGCATCAACCGACGGGAACCGACTCACTGGTCGCCGGCAGCGCAGGCCGCTGCGCAGCCGGTGACGGCCTCGACCACACCCGTTGTGGCCACCAGAACCAGCGGCCCAACAGTGCGGCGATCGACGGCGTCATGAACGACCGGATCACCAGGGTGTCGATCATCAGGCCGAGTCCGATGGTGGAGCCCACCTGGCCGATCACCTTCAAGTCGGAGACGATCATCGACATCATGGTGAATGCGAACACCAGGCCCGCCGAGGTGACCACGGAGCCGCTGCCGCCCATGGCGCGGATGATGCCCGTCTTGAGTCCGCCGGGCAGCTCTTCCTTCATCCGGGAGACCAGCAGCAGGTTGTAGTCCGAACCCACCGCCAGCAAGATGATCACCGACATCGCCAGCACCATCCAGTGCAGGTCAAGTCCGAGGAGGTGCTGCCAGATCAGCACCGATAGCCCGAACGATGTCCCCAGCGACAGCAACACCGTGCCGACGATCACCGCCGAGGCCACCACGGCCCGGGTGATCAGCAGCATGATGATGAAGATCAGGCACAGCGAGGCGATACCGGCGATGATCAGGTCGTAGCTCGACCCGTCCTTCATGTCTTTGAACATGGCCGCGGTGCCGCCGAGGTAGACCTTCGAGCCTTCCAGGGGCGTGCCCTTGAGTGCCTCGTGCACCGCATGCTTGATCGGCGCGACGTGCGAGATGCCCTCTTCGGACATCGGGTCTCCCTCGTGGGAGATGATGAACCGCACCGAATGCCCGTCGGGGGACAGGAACATCTTCATGCCGCGCTTGAAATCGGGGTTGTCGAACGCTTCCGGCGGCAGGTAGAACGAGTCGTCGTTCTTGGACTCGTCGAACGCCTTGCCCATGGCGTTCTGGCCTTCCATCATCTTCTCCATCTGAAGCTGCAGGCCCTCCATGGTGGACTGCATCTTCAGCTGGGTGATGCGCATGTTCGACATGGTCTCGATCATCGGCGGCATGATCTCGAGCATCCGGGGCATCAGCCGGTCGAGGTTGTCGATGTCGGGCAGCACCTTCTCGAAATCCTCGGTCATCTGGTCGAGGCCGTCCATGACGTCGAAGATCGACCGGATCGACCAGCAGATCGGGATGTCGAAGCAGTGCGGCTCCCAGTAGAAGTAGCTGCGCATCGGGCGCCACATGTCGTCGAAGTCGGCGATCGAGTCGCGCATCTTCTGGATGTCGTCGAGCATGTGGTGCATCTTGAGGTCCATGCTGTGCGTGGTCTCCGACATCGCGCGGGTGACCTCGAGCATCTGCTTCATGCTGTCGATCGAGACCTGCATGTCGTCGCCCATTTTGAGCATGTTCTTCATGCTGTCGAGCTGGTACTTCATGTTCAGCTGCTGGGTGGTGCCCTGCATGCTGATCGCGAACGGGATCGTGGTGTGCTCGATCGGGGTGCCCAGCGGCCGGGTGATGGTCTGCACCCGGCCGATCCCGGGAACCTCGAACACCCGCTTGGCGATCCGGTTGATCACCAGGAAGTCGGCCGGATTACGCAGGTCGTGGTCGGTTTCGATCATCAGCAGTTCCGGGCTCATCCGGGCCTGGGAGAAGTGCCTGTCGGCGGCGGCGTAGCCGATGTTTGCCGGCACATAATCCGGCAGGTATTCCCGGTCGTTGTAGGCGCTCTTATACCCCGGCAGGGTGAGCAGTCCGACCAGGCAGACCGCCGTGGTGGCGACCAGCACCGGCCCCGGCCAGCGCACGATCAGCGTGCCGATGCGCCGCCAGCTGCGGATCCGCATCGCTCGCTTGGGCTCGAGCATGCCGAAGCGGCTGGCCACCGTCACCACCGCGGAGCCGAAGGTGAGCGCGGCCAGCACGATGACCAACATGCCGATCGCCAGCGGGACACCCAGCGACTGGAAATAGGGCAGTCGGGTGAAGTGCAGGCAGAAGGTCGCCCCGGCGATGGTCAGCCCCGAACCCAGGATCACGTGCGCAGTGCCGTGATACATGGTGTGGAAGGCCGATTCCTTGTCCTCGCCGAGTGCTCGCGCCTCCTGGTAGCGGCCGAGCAGGAAGATCGCATAGTCCGTCGAGGCGGCGATGGCCAGTGTGACCAGCAGGTTCACCGCGAACGTCGAGAGGCCGATGATGTTGTAGTAGGCCAACACGGCCACCACGCCGCGGGCAGAACTCAGCGAGAAGACCACCATGCCCAGCACCAACAGCACGGTGCCGATCGACCGGTAGATGCTCAGCAGCATCGTGATGATCACCACGAACGTCAGCGCGGTGATGAGTTTCAGGCTTTTGTCGCCGGCGATGTGCTGATCGGCGTTGAGGGCGGCCCCGCCGGTGACGTAGGCGTGCACGCCCTCGGGGGCCGGGGTGTCGGCGATGATCTTCTGGACGGCCTCGACCGATTCGTTGGCCAGGGTCTCGCCCATGTTGCCGGCCAGATACACCTGGACATAGGCGGCCTTGCCGTCCGGGCTCTGCGATCCGGCTGCGGTCAGCGGGTCGCTCCAGAAGTCCTGGACGTGCTCGATATGAGCGGGGTCGGCCTCCATCTTGGCGACCAACTGGTCGTAGTACTTGTGCGCGTCGTCGCCCAGGGGCTGGTCGCCTTCGATCACGACCATGCCCGAGCTGTCCGACTGGAATTCGTCGAACACCTTGCCGATGCGCATCATCGCGATCATCGACGGAGCGTCGCGAGGGGCCATCGACACCGCGCGCATCTTCCCGACCTCGTCGAGCTGCGGCACGATGACGTTCACCAGCACGGTGATCGCCACCCACGCCAAGATGATGGGCACGGCGAGCCGGCGGATCCATGCGGGGATACCGCCGCGCTTGGGCTGTGGCGACACCTGCAGGGCGTCGGTCGGGGCGTCAGGCGTCGTGCTGTCGCTGTGTTTGCTCATGCGGATTTCACAATGCAGAAGGTCTGGGCGCTGACAGGACTGGTGGAGATGCGTTCTTCTTTGACCACTCCATCGATGGTGACCCGGCAGCCGATGGTGGTGCCGTCACCTTGAGCGACGATGTTGGGGCTCACCGCGGGATTGGTGGTGGACAGGGTCAGTGACCACGGCAGGCTGACGCCGTCGATCCGCTGCGGTAGGGCGTCCAGATCCAGATAATTGACGTCGGCGTAGGTCCCGTCCGGACTGAAGACGTCATAGACCACGATTTTGGGGTGGAACGGTTTGGTGTCCTCAAACGGGACAGTTCCGTTGCCGCTGTCGTCGGCTCCGAAGTAGCCGCGAACCCGCTGCACCGTGAACCCTCCCACCGCGAGGACTGCGACGATGAGCAGGGGTAACCATGCACGTCTGACAACGCCGAACATGAAAGCAGTGGCCCTTTCGGATCGTGCCGGAATCTGACACAGATTAGTGCATCAAAGTTCTTTTTCACACCCAGCGACAACATTTTCGCACGTATGTTCGATATCTTGTCGGGTATGGGTTGGGGTGGTGGGCCGCCGAGCTGGGCGGAAATGGAGCGGGTGCTCGATGGTAAGCCTCGTCACACCGGTGATTCGGCCGGTGTGTCGGCGGATCGCAACCCGTCGGTCCCGCCGTCCGAGCTGCGCCGTTCGGCTGGGCGCACGGTGCCGTATGCCGAGTTGCACGCCCATTCGGGGTACAGCTTCTTAGACGGCGCCAGCAGTCCGCAGGAGCTGGTCGCCGAGGCTGCCCGGCTGGGCCTGCGGGCGATCGCGCTGACCGATCACAACGGTCTGTACGGGGTGGTGCGGTTCGCCGAGGCGGCCCGGGAGCTGGAGATGGCCACCGTGTTCGGCGCCGAGTTATCGCTGGGGGCCAGCTCGTCCCGGGCCCGTACCGACGATCCGGACCCGCCCGGACCGCACCTGCTGGTGCTGGCCCGCGGTCCGGAGGGCTATCGGCGGTTGTCGCGGCAGATCGCTGCCGCGCATCTGGCCGGAGAGAAGGGCCGGCCGCGTTTCGACCTGGATGCGCTGACCGAAGCGGCCGGCGGGCACTGGCACATCCTCACCGGCTGTCGTAAAGGCCACGTCCGTCATGCGCTGGCCACCGGTGGGCCGGACGCGGCCGGTGTCGCGCTGGCAGACCTGGTGGACCGGTTCGGGGCCGCCCGGGTCGGCGTGGAGCTGACCCGAAACGGAGACCCCTGCGACGACGAGCGCAACGCCGCGCTGGCCGGGCTGGCGCCCCGGTTCGGGGTGAGTCTGGTGGCCACCACCGGCGCGCATTTCGCCGGGCCGGACCGGGGCCGGCTGGCGATGGCGTTGGGTGCGATACGTGCGCGCCAGTCGCTGGATGCCGCCGCCGGCCGGCTGGCCCCGTTGGGCGGTGCGCATCTGAGGTCTGGGGCGGAGATGGCCCGATTGTTCGCGGCGTACCCGGCAGCGGTGCCGGCGGCGGCCGAACTCGGCGAGCGGTGCGCCTTCTCGCTGGCTCTGATCGCACCGCGACTGCCACCGTTCGCGGTCCCGGAGGGGTACACCGAGAACAGCTGGCTGCGCCGGCTGACCCTGGCCGGCGCAGCCGGGCGCTATGGCCCACCCGAACGCAGGCCCGCCGCTTACGCCCAGATCGACCGTGAATTGGAAGTCATTGCCCAACTGGAGTTTCCCGGATATTTCCTCGTGGTGCACGACATCACCCAGTTCTGCCGCCGCAATGACATTCTGTGCCAGGGCAGGGGATCGGCGGCCAACTCCGCGGTCTGCTACGCCCTCGGTATCACCGCGGTGGATCCGGTGGCCAACGGGTTGTTGTTCGAGCGCTTTCTGTCGCCGGCCCGTGACGGCCCACCCGACATCGACATCGACATCGAGTCCGATGAGCGCGAGAAGGTGATCCAGTACGTCTACGACAGATACGGTCGCGACCATGCCGCCCAGGTGGCCAACGTCATCACCTACCGGGGCCGCAGTGCCGTGCGGGATATGGCTCGCGCACTGGGCTATTCGCCGGGGCAGCAGGATGCTTGGAGTAAGCAGCTGAGCAGATGGGGCCCACCGGTCCGGGAGAGTGTCGATGTTCAGGACATCCCTGAGCAGGTGATCGAGCTGGCTGCTCAGGTCGCCGATCTGCCGCGGCATCTGGGCATCCACTCCGGCGGCATGGTGATCTGTGATCGACCGATCGCCGATGTGTGCCCGGTGGAATGGGCGCGAATGCCGGGCCGAAGCGTGCTGCAATGGGATAAAGACGACTGCGCAGCAATCGGTTTGGTCAAGTTCGACCTGCTCGGTCTGGGAATGCTTTCGGCGTTGCACTACGCGATCGACCTGGTGGCGCAGCATTGTGGGGTCGCGGTGGACCTGGCCGCCATCGATCTGTCCGAGCCGGCGGTCTATGAGATGCTCGCGCGCGCCGACACGGTCGGGGTATTCCAGGTGGAGTCGCGCGCGCAGATGGCCACCCTGCCGCGGTTGCGCCCCCGGGTCTTCTACGACCTGGTGGTGGAGGTCGCACTGATCCGGCCCGGACCGATTCAGGGCGGGTCGGTGCACCCCTATATCCGCCGCCGCAATGGCATCGACCCGGTGACCTATGAGCATCCGTGTATGGCGCGAGCGCTGAAGAAGACCCTGGGAATCCCGCTGTTTCAGGAGCAGCTGATGACGCTGGCGGTGGACTGTGCCGGGTTCACCGCGAGCGAAGCCGACCAGCTGCGCCGCGCGATGGGTTCCAAGCGATCACCGGAACGGATGCGCCGGTTACGCGACCGGTTCTACGAGGGCATGGCCGAGTGTCACGGCATCACCGGTGAGGTTGCGATGAGGATCTACGAGAAGCTGGAAGCCTTTGCCAACTATGGATTTCCGGAGAGCCACGCGATGAGCTTCGCATCGCTGGTCTTCTACTCCGCCTGGTTCAAACTGCACTACCCGGCGGCGTTCTGCGCCGCGCTGCTGCGGGCGCAGCCGATGGGCTTCTATTCTCCGCAGTCGCTGGTGGCCGATGCCCGCCGGCACGGGGTCCTTGTGCACCGGCCGGACGTCAACGCCAGTCTGGCGCACGCCACCCTGGCCGAAGCCGGAACTCAGGTCCGGCTGGGGCTGGGTGCGGTCCGGGGGATCGGCACCGAACTCGCCGAGCGTTTGGTGGCCGACCGTGAGGCGCGCGGGATGTTCGCTTCGATGGTGGATCTTACTGCCCGGGTGCAGCTTTCGGTGTCACAGGCCGAGGCGCTGGCGACCGCTGGTGCCTTCGACTGCTTCGGTATGTCGCGCCGGGAGGCGCTGTGGGTGGCCGGGGCCGCGGCAGGCCAGCGGCCTGATCGGCTGCCCGGGGTGGGGGTGGCGACGCAGACCCCGGCGTTGCCCGGGATGAGTGAGATCGAGTTGTCCGCCGCAGACGTTTGGGCCACCGGGGTCTCCTGTGACAGCTTCCCTACCCAGTTCCTGCGCGCCGATCTCGACGCGCTCGGGGTGATCCCCGCCGATCGGCTGCTGAGCGTTCCCGACGGCACCCGGGTGCTGGTGGCCGGGGCGGTCACCCACCGGCAGCGGCCGGCCACTGCGCGCGGGGTGACATTCGTCAACCTCGAAGATGAGACCGGGATGGTCAATGTGCTGTGTACGCCGGGGGTGTGGTCCCGGCATCGCCGGCTGGCGCAGACGGCGACGGCGCTGCTGATTCGCGGACGGGTGCAGAACGCCAGTGGGGCGGTCACCGTCCTGGCCGATCGGCTGGGCGCCCTTGAGCTGACGGTGAGTTCGCGCTCCCGCGATTTTCGGTAGTGCCCGGCGGTCAGCGAGGTTCGACGCAGGAGAGTCGAAGCTGGGCCGCCGCAGTAAGCCCGGCGGTCAGCGAGGTTCGACGCAGGAGAGTCGAAGCTGGGCCGCCGCAGTAAGCCCGGCGGTCAGCGAGGTTCGACGCAGGAGAGTCGAAGCTGGGCCGCCGCAGTAAGCCCGGCGGTCAGCGAGGTTCGACGCAGGAGAGTCGAAGCTGGGCCGCCGCAATGAGCCCGACGGTAGCCTCCATCCATGAACCTCAACTTGTCCGCCGACGAAGTCCTGACCACCACGCGATCGGTTCGCAAGCGTCTCGATCTCGACAAGCCGGTTCCCCGCGAGGTGCTGATGGAGTGCCTCGAGATCGCCTTGCAGGCACCGACGGGTTCCAACGCTCAGGGCTGGCAGTGGATGTTTGTCACCGACCCGGTCAAGAAGCAGGCGATCGCCGACATCTATCGCGTCAACGCCACTCCCTACCTGAGCCAGCTCAAGCCGGACTACGGCGAGGGTGACGTGCGTAGCGAGCGGATGGAGTTTGTCAGCGGTTCGGCCAAGTACCTGGCCGAGTACATGCAGGACGTCCCGGTGCTGATGATCCCGTGCCTGGCGGGCCGGCCTGAACAGCGGCCGTCGAGCGCGTCCTACTGGGCGTCACTGTTCCCGGCTGCGTGGAGCTACTGCCTGGCGCTGCGCAACCGCGGCCTGGGTTCCTGCTGGACCACACTGCACCTGCTCGGGGATGGTGAGCGTCAGGCCGCCGAGGTGCTCGGCATTCCGTACGAGGAGTACAGCCAGGGCGGACTGTTCCCGATCGCCTACGCCAAGGGCACCGACTTCAAGCCGGCCAAGCGGCTGCCGGCCGAGCAGGTGGTGCATTTCGACACCTGGTGATCGCCAGCGGTGAATGTCGGGGTATGTCACGTTTTCGAAGGAATCGCGTGCCATAACCCGACGTTCGGCGCCGGGTGACAGCTCACACCCCGCCGGCGAATCCGTGCTGGCGCCACGCCTCATAAGCCGCCACCGCGGCAGCGTTCGACAGATTCAGCGACCGTCGGCCGGGAAGCATCGGGATCCGCAGTCGCGCGGTGATGTGCGGATCGGCCAGGGTCGCCTCATCCAGGCCGGTGGGTTCGGGACCGAACATCAACACGTCGCCGGGTAAGTAGTGCACGTCGGTGTAGGGCGTGGTGGCGCCAGCGGTGAACGCGAAGACCCGAGCCTGTCCCAACGCCTCCCATGCCGCAGGCAGGGACGGATGCACCGTCACCCAGGCCAAGTCGTGGTAGTCCAGACCGGCCCGTCGCAGCTTCGGCTCGGACAGGTCGAAGCCCAGAGGCTCCACCAGATGCAGTTCCGCTCCGGTCGCGGCCACCATCCGGATCGCGTTTCCGGTGTTGGGCGGGATGCGCGGCGAATAGAACAGCACTCTGAACACAGCAGCATCCTCGTATCACGGCAGGCCAAGAAGCGACCGGCCTCCGGTCGCCGCGTATCAGGAAGGCTATGCCTGTCGAAGCCAACCAGGAAGTTCACGGTGCATTGCGGGCCGGTCCAGGGCTCCCCGCAAATCGTCAAAGAACTTCAGAAATGTCTGTCGCAAACTCGCCTGGGTCTTCGGTCCGGGATGAATTCTCGAGACAAATCGCGTACCTCGTCGGGGCGCGGTAATCTCGCAGTCCGAGTCGTGCTGATCGCAAAAAGAATAGGGAATCGAAATGCTTTTTGGTAAAGCGGGGGTAGTTGCTCCCATTGCAGCAATGGGATTCTCCGTTGGAGTTTTGGCTGCACCGGCAGCTCACGCCGATGAGCAGACCTTCCTTGACGCGCTACGTGAAAACGGTTGGTCGGCTATGAGTTTCGGTGGGACGGGCATCCCGGTGGCGCCCGGGCTCATCACGCGTCCGGACGTGGCAGTCGCGAACGGTCATGACGTGTGCAACCAGCTGCAGCTGGGGCTGACGCCGGACCAGATGGTTGCAACCACCCTCCCGGCTGCTCAGGATAATTACCGAATCTTCATAACAGCCGCGCAGCAACATTTGTGCTGACGGGCTGGCGTCGTTGTTATGGCGTGTCTTATTCTGCAGGCACTAGACCCCGGTTCGCTCGGGTCAGGTGCCTGCACTGTTTATTCGCCCATCCCGCTGACGTGAAGCCGCCGACGGTGATCCGGCCACTTCAGTTGGGGATGTCCAACAACACCAGAGCCGGATCAGGGGGGTCGATCGTGGTCGCCGGCCTGTTTGCTCGACCTGAGTTCGCCATGACACGCGCAGGTCTCGGAAAGTGTTCTGTTCAGTAAAAATCCTGGTCATGGCCGTGGCCTGACTGTCATACTCGTCGGATTGCTATGCCGTGAATCACACCGCGATCCGCTGTACGGGCGCGATGTCCGGAGAGAGTCCGATGAATGAGGCGCAGACGGTGAATCTCAGCCGAGCGGTCGGCGAATCGGCCGCCGACCGGTGACACTCTTTGACCACCCGGAAGGGGTGGACCAAGCCAGTAACGAGCCCGCCGAGTCAGCCGTGGACGGTCAGCAGCCGGAGGCTGCGGGCCTCAAGCGTCCGTCGCGATGGTCGGTGCGGAACTGGCCGGTGCGCTGGAAGGTGCTGGCGATCGCGTTGCTGCCGCTGGCGCTGGCCGGGGTGTTCGGCGGACTGCGGGTCGCCGACGCGCTCACCGAGGCCAACCGGCTCCGGTTGGTGGCCGACCGCGCCGAGATGATCCCGCCGATCACCAATTACATGTCGGCGCTGGGCGACGCGCTGGTGGCGGTGTCCTCCGACGGCGACGCCGAGGGTGCCCGGAAGAACTTCGAGAACCGTAAGTCCGAGCTCCAGTCGCAGCTGTCGCACACCGATGTGGCCACCGACGTGCGATCCGGAGTGGAGTCGCTGATCGATCGCGGCCAGAACTTGCTGAGTCAGGTGTCGACCACCGGGGTCGGCCTGCGCGACGAGGTGACCGGTTACGCCCCGATCCTGCTGACCGCCGAGGACACCATCACCGGTTCCGTGCGGGTGGACAGTGAGCGCATCCGATCGCAGACCGAGGCTCTCAGCCGTGCCGTCGGCGCCCGGGGCCAGATGATGATGCAGGAACTTCTGGTCAACCGGGGCGGGGAACTGCCCGACCCGGAGCTGCGCAGCTCGATGATGACGTTGGCCGGCACCGAGCCGTCGACCCTGTTCGGCATGACCGAGGTGCTCGGCGTGGACTCGCCGGACGCCAAGTCGCTGCAACAGCAGTTGGTGATTCGGATGTCGATCCTGGCCGATCCCGAACAGGTGCTGCCCAATAACCCGGTGTTGCGCGACTCGATCCGTACCACCGACCAGATCGCTGCCCGCCTGATCAGTGAGAACACCGGAGCGGTGACCCAGGCGGTGGAGGACCGGGCCGCGGACCGGCGTGCTGCTGCGCTGCGCGACATCGCGTTGGTGCTGACCGCGATCACCGCGACCCTGCTGGCCGTGGGGCTGGTGGCTCGCTCCCTGGTGCGTCCGCTGCGCACCCTGCGGGACAGCGCGTTGCAGGTGGCCCACACTGACCTCGAACAGGAGATCGCCCGGTTGCGTGCCGGCGTGCCCGGCTCTGAGCGTGACCCTGACCCGCTGCCGGTCTACACCACCGAGGAGGTGGGGCAGGTCGCCCATGCCATCGACGAGCTGCACGCCCAGGCGCTGCTGCTCGCCGGTGACGAGGCCCGATTGCGGGGTCTGGTCAACGAGATGTTCGAGACGATGTCGCGGCGCAACCGGTCCCTGGTCGACCAGCAGTTGGCCCTGATCGACCGGCTGGAACGCAATGAGGACGATCCGGACCGGCTGGAAAGTCTGTTCCGGCTGGACCACCTGGCTGCCCGGATGCGGCGCAACGGCGCGAACCTGCTGGTACTGGCCGGTGCCCGCGTGCCGCACGAGCGTGGTCGGCCGGTTCCGCTGGCGACCCTGATCAACGCCGCCGCCTCGGAAGTCGAGGGCTACGACCGGGTGCAGACCGTGCTGGTGCCCGACACCACCGTGATCGGTACGGCCGCGGCGGACTGTGTGCACCTGCTTGCGGAACTGATCGACAACGCGCTGCGGTACTCGGCGCCGACGGAGCCGGTGCGGGTGGTCGCCGGATTCGAGAACGACGGCGGGGTGGTGGTCGAGGTCGTCGATGTCGGCTTGGGCATGACCGACGCGGACCTGCGGATGGCCAACATGCGCCTGGCGGCGGGCGGGGAGTTCAGCCCCGAGAACGCCCGGCACATGGGCCTCTTCGTGATCTCCCGGCTGGCGGCTCGACATCAGACCGAGGTCCGGTTGTTCCCGGCGTCGCAGGGGTCTCGCGGTATCACCGCCGAGGTGTATCTGCCCCCGCACCTGCTGACCGTCCGGCCCGGCGAGGAGCTCGCCTCGGCGCCGGTCTTCGCGCCGTCGGCTGCGCCCTACGTGGCTCACGCCGAGGCGTCGCAGCCCGAATCGTACGAGCCCGCGTCCCACCCGCAGGCCGAGCCGCCCGAGGCCGCCGAATCCGGTCCCAGCGTCTCGCTGCTGCCGCGACGCACACCGGGTTCCAGCGGAATTACCGGCGTGCCCATCGCGCCGCCAGAACAACCGGCGCAGGCGCCGGCCGATACCGAACACGTGCGCCGCGAGCTGCCGCAACCCTGGTGGGAGGCCGAGGAGCCGGCGGCCGGCCCGGCCGCGTCGCCCGCCGCGGAACCGCAGCGCGCCGCCGAGCCTTCCGGCGAGAAATTCTCTCCGGCGGACACGTCGGGATATTTCGCGGCGCGTACCCGGGTGAGCTCCACCGCTTCCGATGTAGAGACCGACTCCATTTATCAGCGCATGCTCTCGGAGTCGCTTGCCAACGACCCCAACGAGGCCGCCCTGCGTGCTGACTTGGACTGGCAGTCGGTATGGGACCGCGGTTGGTCGGTTGCCGCCGAAGCGGAGAACGTACCTGTTGTTGCGCACACGGAACACGGCCTGCCCGTCCGCGAGCCGGGCGCCCGGTTGATACCTGGCTCGGCATCGGCCGAAGAACATCTGGATGACACTGAAGTGCCGGGTGGCCACGAACGGCCGGTAACATCCAATGGTGAACCGTCCCGGCGCGCCCCGGAGACACCGGAACGCGATCCCGCGGCGATCCGCGCCTCGATCAGCAGTCACTTCGGCGGGGTGCACGCCGCCCGATCGCACGCCCGGGAGAACGACGTGGAGCAGAGTGTGGACAGCGACCAGGGACAGAACCAGCCATGACATTCCCCACCGATTCCAGCGCGCATCGCCGTGCCGCCGAAGGCTCGTTGGACTGGCTGGTGTCCAACTTCGCCCGTGAGGTGCGCGGGGTGTCGCATGCGGTGCTGGTGTCGGTCGACGGCCTGACGGTTGCAGCCAGCGAGCATCTGCCCACCGAGCGCGCCGACCAGTTGGCCGCGGTGGCCTCCGGGTTGGCCAGCCTGGCCACCGGGGCGTCCCAGTTGTTCGAGGGCGGTCGGGTTTTGCAGTCGGTGGTGGAGATGGAGCACGGCTACCTGCTGTTGATGCGGGTCGGAGACGGCTCGCACCTGGCGACATTGGCCAGCACGTCGTGCGACATCGGTCAGATCGGATACGAGATGGCGGTACTGGTGGAGCGGGTCGGCGCGGTGGTCCAGTCCGCACGCCGATCGGCGCAGGCGCGGGGCGCCCACTCGTGAGGTGCCGGTGAATGGTGATGGACAGCCCCGAGCAATGGGCCCGGCCCCGGGCGCCGGAGATCCCCGCGGCCCCCGACCCGCCCGACACTGAGGCCAGTCTGGTCCGGCCGTACACGCTGACGGCCGGACGAACCCACACCGACGTACTGTTACCGCTGGAAGCTCCGGTGCAGACCCTGCGGGTGGCGCAGCCCAACCAGTGGCCGGTCAGCGATCCGCGCGGCCGGATCGTGGAACTCTGCCAGGGGTCACCGTCGGTCGCCGAGATCTCGGCGCGGCTCAACCTGCCGCTGGGCGTCGCTCGGGTGCTGGTGGGTGACCTGGTCACGTCCGGATACCTTCGGGTGCGGGCCACGCTGACCGAGGCTTCCACCCGGGACGAACGGCGAGACCTGATAGGAAGGACGCTTCGTGGCCTACGAGCGCTGGGATAGGCCCCCAGAGAGGCTCCCAGACCGGTCCGCAGCCCCCCGGGACTCGGCCTCGACGAAGATCGTCATCGCCGGTGGATTCGGGGTCGGCAAGACCACGTTCGTCGGCACCGTCTCGGAGATCATGCCGTTGCGTACCGAGGCTCTGGTCACCGACGCATCGGTCGGCGTCGACACCCTGGAGGCCACCCCGGACAAGCGGACCACCACGGTCGCGATGGACTTCGGCCGACTCACACTCGCCGACGACCTGGTGCTGTACCTGTTCGGCACGCCGGGCCAGCGCCGGTTCTGGTTCATGTGGGACGACTTGGTGCGTGGCGCGATCGGCGCGATCATCCTGGTCGACTGCCGCCGACTGGAGGACAGCTTCGCTGCCGTGGATTTCTTCGAGCACCGCAATCTGCCGTTCCTGATCGCGGTCAACGAGTTCGACGGCGCGCCGCGGTACCCCGTCGCCGCAGTGCGCAAGGCGCTGGCTTTGGCCGAACACATCCCGGTGATCGCCGTCGACGCCCGCGACCCCCGTTCGGCCCGTGACGCTCTCATCGCGATCAGCGAATACGCCCTGTCCACCCTGGCGCCGCAGGCTTGACCGCCGCCACTGAGTGGGTCGGCCAGGAATTCGTCGGCCACGACTTTCGCGACGCTGACCTGTCGCGGTTGCGCACCGAACGGGTGGTGTTCGACCACTGCGACTTCACCGGTGCCGACCTGGGCGAGTCGGTGCACCAGGGGTCGGCTTTCCGCAACTGTCACTTTGAGCGGGCTTCGTTGTGGCACAGCGAGTTCACCCAGTGCAGCATGCTGGGATCGCAGTTCATCCAGTGCCGGATGCGGCCGTTGGTCTTCGACGAGGTGGACTTCACCCTGGCCGGACTCGGTGGCGCTGATCTGCGGACGGTGGACTTGCGCGGCTGCCGGTTACGCGAGACCAATCTGGTCGAGGCCGACCTGCGCAAAGCGGTGCTGTGTGGTGCCGACCTGACCGGCGCGCGCACCATCGGCACCCGGCTGGACGAGGCGGATCTGCGTGGCGCACGGGTCGACCCGACGTTGTGGACCACGGCATCGCTGACTGGCACCCGGATCGACATCGCTCAGGCGATCACCTATGCCGCCGCCCACGGGCTGCGGCTGGACGGCGCTGCGGACGCATGAAACCGGCTAACGCTTGAGCCGGATCTTCCACCACACCAGCAGGCTGTAGCACACCGACAGCAACGCCAGCATCCCCATGTCGAGCAGCCAGATCCCCCTGGTGTGGTCCCATAGCCGGTCTTTGGGGATCTGCGGCGCATTCATCAGGGTGTTGAAGTCGACGGTCGACCCGCCCGCCGCGTATCCCCAGCGCGCCGGGGTGAGCCAGGACAACTGATCGAGGCCGGTCCGGCCGCCGACCGGGATCATTCCGCTGGACAGCACCAGCTGCGACATGATCGACACCACCAGCATCGGCATGATCTGCTCGTTGGACTGCGCGAATGCCGACAGCGCCAAGCCGAGAATCGCCGAGGCCACACAGGTGCCGGCCACCCCGAGGAACAGCTCGAAATTCACGCTGCCCAACAGCACTGCGTCGCGTGCGGGGCCGCCCTTGCCCACCACCACGATCGTGGTGGCGATGGCGGCCTGGATCGTGGCGAACACGCAGAACACCGCGATCTTGGCGAGCAGGTAGGCCACCGTCGACAGTCCGACGGCCTGCTCTCTTCGGAAGATCGGGCGTTCGCCGATCAGATCTCGGATGGTCAGCGCGGTACCCATGAAAACAGCGCCGATATTGAGCAGCACCATGATGTAGCGCGGTTCGGTGGGCGCATCGGGGCCGGGTATGCCCAGTCCATGGCTGCCTTCGACGGTCAGCGACAAAATGCCCACGATGAAGGGCAGCAGTGCCAGGAAGATCGAGTAGCCACGGTCGGAGACGATCAGCCGGATCTGGCGGCGCGCGATCGTCGAGAGCTGTTTGAGCAGGCTGGTGGCCGCCGGCTTGCCGAGGTCGGCCGGCGGTGTCTCGGCTACCGCCGCAGAGGACCGCTGGCCGCCGTCGCGTTCCAGGAAGCGCCGGTTGGCTTCGTCGGGGTCGGCACCCACGTTGGCGAAGATGTCGGCCCAGTTGTCGGCGCCCATGGCCGGGAAGACTTCTTTGGGCGGACCGCAATAGGCCATCTTGCCGCCGGGAGCGAGCAACAGAATCTGGTCGCAGACATCGAGGTAGGCCACCGAGTGGGTGACCACCATGACCACACGACCGGCATCGGCAAGGCCGCGCAGCATCAGCATGACCTGACGGTCCAGTGCCGGGTCCAGACCGGATGTCGGTTCGTCGAGCAGCAGCAACGAGGGCCCCGTCAGCAGCTCCAACGCCACCGAGGCACGTTTGCGCTGACCGCCGGAGAGCTTGTCCACCCGAGTCTCGGCGTGCTTGGTCATCTCGAGTTCCTCGAGCACCCGAGCGACCGCCTGATCGCGGTCGGCTTGGCTGCTGTCGGGCGGTAGCCGTAGCTCGGCTGCGTAGCCCAGTGCCTGGTTGACGGTCAGCTGGCGGTGCACCACGTCGTCCTGGGGGACCATCCCGATTCTGCTGCGCAGCGAGGCGTAGTCGGAATGGATGTTGTGTCCCTCGAAGAGAGTGATTCCGGAACTGGGGCTGGTGTAGCCGGCGATCAGCCGGGCCAGGGTGGTCTTGCCCGCACCCGAGCCACCGATGATCGCGGTGAGGGTGCCCGGCCGGGCGTTGAGGGAGATGTTGTTGAGCAGCCGCTTGCCGCCCTCGACGTCGAAACAGACATCGCGGACCTCAAGGCCGCCGCTGCCGGGGGTGGAATCGGTGCGACGCACCAGAGTGCCGCCGTGAAGTTCCAGGTCGACGTTGCCGATGGTGACGACGTCGCCCTCGGACAGGATCGCCGAGCCGATGCGGACGCCGTTGACGAATGTTCCGTTGATGCTCCGGCTGTCGCGGATCTCAGTGCCCAGCGGTGTCGGAACCAGCATGGCGTGGTGCCGCGAGGCCAGCACGTCGGAGATCACCACGTCGTTGTCGATGGCGCGGCCGATGGTCAGCGCTCCGGCCGGCGCGTTGGGTGCTGACGCCGAGGAGGGCCTCAGGATGTCGATCATTCGGGTGGCGATGCTGCCGGCCTCCGGCGGCGTCGCCGATACCGGTGCCATCCGGGTGGCCGACTGTTGGGGCTGGAACACCTCTGCGGGCGCCGGCTGATAGTTCGGACGCAGCGCCGCTGGTTCGCCTACGGGGCCGGAGGGGCCGGCCGGGTAGACCGGTGGTCGGGGCGCCGCCGGTGGTGGTGGGGGGTAGGGCGCCGGTCCCGTGGGCGGCCGGTAGGGCTGTTGGACTGGCGGTGAGGGCCAACCCTGCGACTGCGGCGGCCGGCTCGGGCGTGCGATGCCGGGCTGGGGGACCTGGATCGAGACGGTCTGCGGAGGCCGGCCGGCCTGGCCCTGGTGCCGTCCCACCTCGAAGGAGACCCGCGGCCCGTCCGGGTTGCCGAGGCTCACGGCCTGTCCATCGCGGATCTCGACCACCGGTACTCGCTGGCCGTTGACGTAGATCCCGTTGAGGGAGCCATTGTCGACACCCAGCCACCGACCCTGCTCGAAGCGCAGAAGTAGGTGAGCCCGCGACACCAGGGGATGGGGGATCCGCACGTCAGCGCGCAGGTCACGTCCGATGACAACGTCGTGGCCTGCGGAGAACGTGCCTTGTGATCCGTCGTAACGGACGGTCAGCACCGGCGGGGCTGGGTGACTCATCGCCGTCAACTCTAGCGAGTTACGTCCGGTGCGCCGGTAACGACGCAGTGCGTGCGTTCATAGATCGTCGGCATGCACTGGTTGCAGTGGATGCATTCCGAGAGCGTCGACGACTCGGCGGCGATCCGGTTGACCAGGTCAGGCTCGGCCAGCAACGCCCGTGCCATCGCCACGAATTCGAACCCTTCGGCCATGGCCTGATCCATCGTTGCGCGGTTGGTGACCCCGCCCAGCAGGATCAGCGGCATCGACAGCTCAGCGCGGAACAGTCGCGCGTTATCCAGCAGGTAGGCGTCGGTGTAGGGATATTCGCGCAGGAACTTGTTGCCGGTCATCCGCATGCCCCAGCTCAACGGCGGGGGAAAGACCTTGGCGAACTCTTTGACCGGGGCGTGCCCGCGGAACAGATACATCGGGTTGACCAGGGAACTGCCGGCGGTCAGCTCCAATGCGTCCAGACCGCCGTCGTCCTGCAACCACTTCGCGGTGGTCAGCGACTCGTCCAGGTTGATACCGCCGCGAACGCCGTCGGCCATATTCAGCTTGGCCGTCACTGCGATCTGGCCGCCCACCGCGCGATGAACCGCTTCGACGATGCCGCGGGCCACTTTGGCGCGGTTGGACAGCGACCCGCCGAACTCGTCGGAGCGGCGGTTGATCAGCGGGCTCAGAAACGAACTCGCCAGGTAGTTGTGGCCCAGATGGATCTCGACGGCGTCGAATCCGGCGTCTACGGCGTAGCGGGCGGCGTCGGCGTGCTGAGCGATGACCTGGTCGATGTCGTCGCGGGTGGCCTTCTTGGCGAAACGCATGCCGATCGGGTTGAAGAACCGCACCGGGGCCAGGGCGCGGGCCTTGTTGGAGCGTGCGTCGGCGACCGGGCCGGCATGGCCGATCTGAGCGCTGACCAGGGCTCCCTCGGCGTGTACCGCGTCCGTGAGTCGGCGCAGCCCGGCGACCGCCTCCGGGCGCATCCACAGCCCGTCGTTGGAGGTGCGCCCGCCCTGCGAGACCGCGCAGTAGGCGACGGTGGTCATGCCGACGCCGCCGGCGGCCGGGAGCCGGTGATATTCGACGAGGTCGTCGGAGGCCAGTGCGTTGGGCGTGCGGTTCTCGAACGTCGCAGCCTTGATGATCCGGTTGCGCAACGTGATCGGGCCGAGCTTCGCGGGACTGAAGACGTCGGGAACGGGCATAGCGGGAGCCTAATGGCGATCGCAAGCGCGGCGAAGCCGGGCGCAGCGGGTCGCCATGTTTGGGTTTGCGCGGCGATCGCAAGCGCGGCGAAGCCGGGCGCAGCGGGTCGCCATGTTTGGGTTTGCGCGGCGATCGCAAGCGCGGCGAAGCCGGGCGCAGCGGGTCGCCATCGTCTGTGCCGCACGCGGGCATGCCAGACTGTCCGCGTGGGTGCAATAACGTTGGACGGCAAGGCTACGCGCGACGAGATCTTCGTCGACCTTCAGGCACGAGTGGCGGCGCTGTCCGCCCAAGGACGCACGCCGGGATTGGGCACGATCCTGGTCGGGGATGACCCCGGCTCGCACGCCTACGTGCGTGGCAAGCACGCCGACTGCGCCAAGGTGGGTATCACCTCGATTCGCCGGGACCTGCCGGCGGATTGCAGTCCGGCCCAGCTCAACGACACCATCGACGAGCTGAACGCCAACGATGAATGCACCGGATACATCGTGCAGTTGCCGCTGCCCAAGCACCTTGATGAGAACGCCGCACTTGAGCGAGTCGATCCGGCGAAGGATGCGGATGGGCTGCATCCGACCAACCTGGGTCGGTTGGTGCTGGGCACCCCGGCGGCGTTGCCGTGCACCCCGCGCGGCATCGTGCACCTGTTGCGCCGTTACGAGGTGCCGATCGCCGGTGCGCATGTCGTCGTGATTGGCCGCGGCGTGACGGTCGGTCGTCCGCTGGGGTTGCTGCTGACCCGCCGCTCGGAGAATGCCACCGTCACGCTGTGCCACACCGGGACCCGTGATCTGGCGGAGCTCACCCGTCAGGCCGACATCATCGTGGCCGCGGTCGGGGTACCGCACATGCTCACCGCCGACATGGTGCGTCCGGGCGCGGCCATCGTCGACGTCGGGGTGTCGCGTACTGACGCCGGGCTGGTCGGCGACGTCCACCCCGACGTGTGGGAGGTGGCCGGTCACGTGTCACCCAACCCGGGCGGCGTGGGCCCGCTGACCCGGGCATTCCTGCTGACCAACGTGGTGGAACGGGTCGAGAGCACGCTGTGAAGTCCGTCGGCGTCCGTCGGGTGATCGCCGCGCAGTGGCCGATCCTGCTGGTCGGGCTGATCTTCGCGGCGGCGTTCATACTGGCCGGGGCGAACTTCTGGCGGCGCGGCGCGCTGCTGATCGGGATCGGCACCGGGGTGGCCGCCGCGCTGAGGTTGGTGCTCTCCGAGGACCGGGCCGGGTTGCTGGTGCTACGTGACCGGGGCCTGGACTTCGCGACGATGACGACGGCGGCCACGGTGATGCTCTACGTGGCCGCGACGATCGATCCGCTCGGTACCAGCTAATTCTCTTTACCCGGCCGATAATTTATTGGCCGCTGTAGCGGCGTATTCGCCCACCGCCCACCGATCCGCGTTGGGTTTGGTGATCGCGCGTTGCGGGAACACCTCAGTCCGGCCGCCCGGCGTGGGTCGGCCGTGTCGGGAGGGGGATTCCCGCCATGAATACAGCGCAAGGACGGGCCGTCGCGCGATGGCGGGCCTGGTCAGGCGAACTGGGGAATCGATCCGGCGCATCCTGTCTCAGCCTGTGGGGTGGCGTTGTCACCTCGGCGGTTGCGACGTGGGGCGCGCGATCGGAGCACACAAGCGCGATCGGAGCACACAAGAAGGGGGAGGCTTTCGGCCTTGGGTCGAGAGCACATTGCTATGCAAACAAAACTGACACCGCATTTCGATGACGTGCAGGCTCACTACGACCTGTCTGACGATTTTTTCCGACTCTTTCTCGACCCGACCCAGACCTACAGCTGCGCCTACTTCGAACGTGACGACATGTCCCTGGAAGAGGCGCAGATCGCCAAGATCGATCTGGCGCTGGGCAAGCTGGGATTGCAACCAGGCATGACGCTGCTCGACATCGGTTGTGGCTGGGGCGCCACCATGCGGCGCGCGCTTCAACGTCACGACGTCAACGTCATCGGCCTGACCTTGAGCAGGAATCAGGCCACCCATGTGGAGTCCGTCTTCGACCGCATGAACGGCAGGCGCACCAAGCGAGTACTGCTCGAGGGGTGGGAGAACTTCGGCGAACCGGTGGACCGAATCGTGTCCATCGGGGCCTTCGAACACTTCGGGCACGAGCGCTACGACGACTTCTTCGCCATGGCCTACGAGGCCTTGCCGGCCGATGGCGTGATGCTGCTGCACACCATCACCGGCCTGACGTTGCCGCAGATGACCGCGCGCGGCATGCCGCTGACGTTCTCGATGGCCCGCTTCATCAAGTTCATCGCCACCGAGATCTTCCCCGGCGGCCGCTTGCCCACCATCGAGATGGTCGAGGAGCATTCGGCCCGAGCGGGTTTCACCCTGACCCGCAGGCAGTCACTGCAGCCGCACTACGCACGGACCCTCGACTGCTGGGCGGCCGCCCTGGAGCGCAACAGGGACAGGGCCATCGAAGTCCAGGGCCGCGAGGTCTATGACAGGTACATGCATTACCTGACGGGCTGTGCCAACGGCTTTCGGACCGGCTACATCGACGTCAACCAGTTCACCCTGCAGAAGTCGGCCCGGTGATCCGGTCCGAAGCGCGCTTTGAGCGCGCTCTGAACCGCCGTCAGAATCGGGGGATGGCAGGTATGGCCGGGATGCCACCGGAGAGGCCGGGGATGCCGACGGACATCCCGGGGATCTGGGGGAGGTCCGGCACCTGGCCGGTGGCCAGCTGGGACAGCATCTGAGGGCAGTAGATCTGGACCGCAATCTCGGTGAACAGCTGTGCCATCTGTGGTGACATGCTGGGGCCGCCGCCCATCCCGGCGATGGGGGCCGCCACTGATGCAGCGGTACCCGCGGGCTCTTTCAGCATCGGGCAGATGGACTGGCCGAGGGCTGCGGTGGTGGTCGGGTCGCTGACCGGGATGCCGGCCACAGCCAGATCGGTGAGGAATGTGGTGTCGACCGGGCTTGCCTGCGCCGGCGCCGCCAATCCTGCGGTGGCGATAAGGCCTAGGGCTCCTGCGCCCGCGCCTCTCACGAAGCCTCGCATGGGTCCCCCTCGTCGTCGCGCGGCGCCGAGCGTTGCCCGGGACTGAAGTCCGAACGGCCTGGTTGAAATCCTGCATCAAAGTGGTAACACCGGTGAGTCGGGCCGGTCACGGTTTGCCTACGGTCCAATACCAGCCGGGATGCGGCCGGCGCGGCCGACTCGTCCGGGTAGCCGGACTCGTCCTGCGCAGATCGGCCATAAGTCGGATTACGGACGATCCCCGCGGAGGAACGCCCTCCGCGACGGAAAGTTCTACAGTAGAAAGTCCGAGTTATTCAGATTCAATTCAGGTTTCCATCATGTAGACGCTAAGGTGCTGCAAGCAACAGCAAGTCGCATGCACGCCGCCGGAGGTCGCCATGAAGGTCAGCCCCACGTTCCGTTCACTCGGTGTAGCAGCGCTGGCCGTGTCCAGTGCTGCTGCGGTGATCGCCCCGCCGGTCGCGGCGGCCTCGACTTCCGGGGCGCCGACCCTGACTGCCGACGTGGCGCTGCTGGACAACGTGGCCCTGATCATGGGTGGCACCGGAACCCCCATCCCGGGGATGTGGGACTTCACCTGGGCCAGCAAATACCTGACCCACCTCGGGTACGGCGACTACACCATGCAGGGCGTCTTCACGCCCGAGGGCCTGTACCCGGGTACCGGTGTCAAGAGCCTTCCGCTGGCCACCTCGGTCGACCAGGGAGCGCAGATGCTCGACTGGACGCTGCGCGACCGCATCGCCGACGGTGACAACGTCGTGGTCTACGGCGTTTCCCAGAGCGCCGTGCTGTCCTCTGTCGAGATGAGCCGGCTGCTCGAATCCGGCAACGCCCCCGATCCCGACCAGCTGTCTTTCGTCTTGATTGCCAATGAGATGTTCCCCAACGGCGGCCTGCTGTCGCGCTTCGCGGTGCCGGAAGTGCCGCTCTACATCGCGCCCCTGGGGATCGAGTTCTACGGCGGCACGCCCGACACCCCGTACGCGACCGACATCTACATCGCGGAGTACGACGGATTCGCCGACTTCCCCCGCTACCCGCTCAACCTGCTGTCCACGCTCAACGCGGTCCTGGGGATCGCGTTCGTGCACGGCCCCGGCTACGCCCAGCCGGACTCCATCGACAGTGCGCAGCTGTTGCTCGGATCGACCGACTACGACGGCCCCCTGGTTCTGCCCGACGGGGTCTCGGCCGCCTTGAACACCAACTACTACATGATCCCGACAGAGATCCTGCCGCTACTGCAGCCGCTGCTGGGCATCCCGGTCTTCGGCGAGCCGCTCTATGACCTGCTGGAGCCGGTCACCCGGATCCTCGTTGACCTGGGTTACGGAAATGTCGACACCTACGTTGACGGGGTCCTGACCCACGGTGGCTGGGACCAGGGGCCGGCGAACGTCCTCACCAACTACGGCGTGTTCCCCGAGGACATCGACGTCTTCGCCCTGCTGAACTCGCTGGCGCAGGGCGCGCAGCAGGGATTCAACGACTTCATCTACGACCTCGGACACCTCTCGCTGGACGGCCCGACCGATGCCCTCGGTGCCCTGTTCTCCCCGACGGACTTCGCGCTGCCCAGCCTCAGCGAGGTCGTCAACACGTTCTCCAGTGCGGCTTCCACGCTGTATTCGGTGCTGCTGCCGACCGCGGATGTCTTCAACTCGTTGCTGACCACGATGCCCGCCTACAACATCAGCATGTTCCTGAACGCCTTCCAGGGCGATGACGACCTGCTGACCATGCTGACCAACGCCATTGGACTTCCACTCGCGGCCGACTTCGGCATGATTCCCACCGCCATCGGGTTCGAATTGCTCAGTGTTCTCGGTGCGGTTCAGTCGATCGCCAACGACTTCACGGATCTGTTCAGCGCCTGACAGTGGGCCGGGCCCCGCTCGAGGGGCCGCCCTAATCCGGTGCGTGCAGTGTCGCCCGTGCACACACCGTGACGTAGGGCAACGCCAGGCCGGTGGACCCGACCAGGGCCGGATGAGTGGCCAGCAGGTTGCGGACCTGGTCCAGCGTCTTGGTGCGCACCGCGTCGGGTGAGGTGATGCAGTAGCTGCGGGAGGCGACCAGGTCGATCAGGGCCTGCGGCGTCAGGTAGTTGGTCCACTCGACGTGGTGGCTCTCGATGTCACCGAACGGTGCGGGCAGGCTCACTCCCGCGTCGACCACATCGCGGGCGTCCTCGCGGCCGATGATCGTGCCGAGTTCTTTGACCCAGCCCAGTCGTTCGTCGCGGGTGTTCCACACCAGTCCCAGCCGACCGCCGGGCCGCAGCACCCGCACCAGCTCCGGGATCGCACGGGCAGGATCGAACCAATGCCAGGCCTGAGCCACCAGGACCGCGTCGACGCTGTTGTCGGGCAGCGGGATCTGCTCGGCAGACCCGAGCAGTGCCGGCGTCCCGGGCAGCGCGGTGGCCAGCACCTCGAGCATCTCGGCGATCGGGTCCACGGCCACCACGTCCAGGCCGCGTTCCACCAGACGTGCGGTGAGTTTGCCGGTGCCGGCACCCAGGTCGAGTACGTCGCGGGCACCCGGCGGCAGCAGCCAGTCGATGGCCTCCGGCGGGTAGGACGGTCGGCCGCGTTCATAGGCGGCGGCCTGCGAACCGAACGACAGTGAGCGGTCGCGGCGGCCCTGCTCCGACGGGCTCACCGTCGGCGGTCCCGGGCCGAACTCGCCAAGTCCAACGTGTGGCGGATCAGTTCGCCGACCCGGCCGGTCTCCAGCAGGAAGCCATCGTGCCCGCTGTCGGAGTCGACCACCTGCAGTCCCTCGCAGCCGGGCAGCAGCTCGGCGAGCTCGGCCTGCAACCGCAGTGGGTACAACCGGTCCGAGGTGATCCCGGCGACCACCGCTGGCACCGGGCAGCCACGCAGTGCCGCACTCACCCCGCCGCGTCCGGCGCCCACGTCGTAGCTCGACAGCGCGTCGCTGAGGGCCACGTAGCTGCCGGCGTCGAACCGGGACACCAGCTTGTCGCCCTGGTGCTCCAGGTAACTCTGCACCGCGTAGCGGCCGCCGTCGGCCGGAACCTCCCCCTCCTGGGCGGCATTGGCGAAGCGCAGGTCCAGCTCGGCCTCGCCGCGGTAGGTCAGGTGGGCGATGCGCCGGGCGATCGCCAGCCCGGCCTTGGGGCTGCGGCCGGTGCCGTGATAGTCACCGCCCTGCCAGTCCGGGTCGGCCTTGATGGCCGCGACCTGGGTGCTCTGGGTGCCGATCTGGTCGGCGGTCGCCCGGGCGCCGACGGCCAGCAACAGGCCGGCGCCCACCCGGTCTGGATGGCCGACCATCCATTCCAGCCCACGGGCGCCGCCCATCGAGCCGCCCAATACGGCGGCCACCTCGGTGATACCCAACGCCGCCAGCGCGGCGATGTCGGCCTGGACCTGGTCGCGAATCGTGATCGCGGGAAACCGCGAACCCCAGGGCTTTCCGTTACGAGCCAGCGATCCCGGGCCGGTCGATCCGCGGCAGCCACCGAGCACGTTGGTGGCCACTGCGCACCAGCGGTTGGTGTCGATCGGGGCGCCGGGCCCGATCACCCCGTCCCACCAGCCCGGGGTGGGATGCCCCGGCCCGGCCGGTCCGGTGACGTGGGAATCCCCGGTCAGTGCGTGCAGCACCATGACGACGTTGTCGCGTTGGGGCGACAGCTCGCCCCAGCGCTGGACGGCGATGTGCACGTCATCGAGCACCGCGCCGCTCTGCAGCGTCAGCGACCCGATGGCGACCACGCCGGTCTCTCCCTCGGCGGGCAGCAGTTGCCTGGACACGTCGGAGATTGTCACCGGGGACCGCCTCAACGGGCCGCCAGCGCCGACGAATCGCCGACCTGTGCCGAGGCTGCCGAGAAGCCGAGTTCGAGGTCGGCCAGGATGTCCGCGATGCCCTCGATGCCGACCGCCAGTCGTACCAGGCCTGGAGTAACACCGCTGGCCAGCTGCTCTTCGGCGCTGAGCTGGCCGTGCGTCGTCGACGCCGGGTGAATCACCAGCGAACGTACGTCACCGATGTTGGCGACGTGGCTGTGCAGCTTCAGCGCGTCAACGAATGCCCTACCGGCGTCGATGCCGCCGGCGAGCTCGAACGAGAGCACGCCGCCCACACCCTTGGGTGCCAGCTGCTGTGCGCGGGCGTGCCACGGCGAGCTCGACAGCCCGGCGTAGTTGACGCTCAGCACGTCATCGCGCGACTCCAGGAACTCCGCCACCCGCTGCGCATTGGCGACGTGGCGCTCGACCCGCAGGCTCAGCGTCTCCAGGCCTTGTGCGATCAGGAAGGCGTTGAACGGCGAGACCGCGGAGCCCAGGTCGCGCAGCAGCTGCACGCGGGCCTTCAAGGCGAACGCGGGAGCACCGAGGTCGGCGAAGACCACCCCGTGGTAACTCGGGTCGGGGGTGGTGAAACCCGGGTGGCGGCCCTGCGTCCAGTCGAAGGTGCCGCCGTCGACGATCACGCCGGCGATCGCCGAGCCGTGCCCACCCAGGTACTTGGTGGCCGAGTGCACCACGATGTCGGCACCGTGGGCCAACGGCTGGATCAGGTAGGGGGTCGCCACGGTGTTGTCGACGATCAGCGGCACACCGTTGTCGTGGGCAACGCCCGAGACTCCCGGTATGTCGAGTACGTCGATCTTCGGATTGGAGATGGTCTCGGCGAAGAAGGCCTTGGTGTTGGGCCGTACTGCCGCTCGCCAGGACTCCAGGTCATCGGGGTCCTCGACGAACGTGGTCTCGATGCCCAGCTTGGTCAGCGAGTAGTGGAAGAGGTTGTAGGTACCGCCGTACAGCCGAGGGCTGGACACGATGTGGTCGCCGGCGCCGGCGAGATTGAGGATGGCGAAGGTCGCCGCGGCAGACCCGGACGCCAACAGCAGTGCCGCGACACCGCCCTCAAGTGCGGCGATCCGCTGCTCGACCACGTCATTGGTCGGGTTCATGATCCGGGTGTAGATGTTTCCCGGCTCCTCCAGACCGAACAGCTTGGCCGCGTGCTCGGTGTTATTGAAGGTGTAGGAGGTGGTCTGGTAGATCGGCAACGCCCGGGCGTTAGTGGCCGCGTCGGGGGCCTGCCCGGCGTGGACCTGCTTGGTCTCGAAGGACCAGTGCGAACTCGGGTCGGTGTTGTTGTCGGTCATCGATGAATGCTTTCCTCGGAATTGTTGTCGCTGGGGCAGAGAAGTGGGGTCAGCGACAACAACAACGGGTGAACGGGCGCAAAGAGGCACGCATCAGGTTCCCCTGTCTACTCGGGGGGCCCGTTGTGGCGGACCCGCGCTTGCCGCGTAGCCGTGGCGGCTACTCAACCCGGTCATCACCCGGGGCACCCCACCGCGGTTGGAGGGTTGCCGGCCAGCAAGCCGGGGCTTCGCGCTGGCACTCATGACCGCCTCGCAGCCTATCGCATCTCCCGGAGCTGTCGCCACCTCCTCACCGGCGGGCGGCACGCCGGTGAGGTACGCGATACTGATCCCGCCGTGTACCACGCGGCACACAATCGTTCGCCACGAACCTGACGCCGGGAGAACAGCCATGTGCGCCGACCAACCGACCATCATCTACACGCTGACCGACGAGGCGCCCCTGCTGGCGACTTATTCGTTCCTGCCGATCGTGCAGGCCTTCACCGGGCCCGCAGGAATCGACGTCACACCCAGCGACATCTCACTTGCGGCCCGCATCCTGGCCGCATTCCCCGACTGTCTGACTAACGAGCAGCGGGTGCCGGACAATCTCGCCGAACTCGGCCGGCTTACCCAGCTGCCGGACACCACCATCATCAAGCTGCCCAACATCAGCGCCTCCGTGCCGCAGCTGGTCTCAGCCATCAAAGAGCTGCAGGGCAAGGGCTTCAAGCTGCCCGACTACCCCGAGGACCCCAAGTCCGAGCAGGAGCGCGACGTCCACGACCGCTACGCCAAGTGCCTGGGCAGCGCGGTGAACCCGGTACTGCGGGAAGGCAACTCGGACCGTCGTGCCCCCAAGGCAGTCAAGGAGTACGCGCGCAAGCACCCGCACAGCATGGGTGAGTGGTCACAGGCCTCCCGCACGCACGTCGCGACGATGAAGCACGGCGACTTCTACCACGGTGAGAAGTCGATGACGCTGGACCGCGACCGCGACGTCAAGATGCAGCTCACCACCAAGAGCGGCGAGACGATCGTGCTCAAGGAGAAGGTGTCGCTGCTGGCCGGCACGGTCATCGACTCGATGTACATGAGCGTGCGTGCGCTGCGCGAGTTCTACGAGGAGCAGATGGAGGACGCCCGTAAGACGGGCGTGATGTTCTCCCTGCACGTCAAGGCCACCATGATGAAGGTCAGCCACCCGATCGTGTTCGGCCACGCCATCAAGGTGTTCTACAAGGACGCCTTCGCCAAGCACCAGAAGCTCTTCGATGACCTGGGCGTCAACGTCAACAACGGTCTGGTCGACCTCTACAACAAGATCGAGACGCTGCCGGCCTCCCAGCGGGAGGAGATCATCGAGGACATGCACGCCTGCCACGAGCACCGCCCCGAGCTGGCGATGGTGGACTCGGCCAACGGCATCACCAACTTCCACTCACCGTCGGATGTGATCGTGGACGCCTCGATGCCGGCGATGATCCGTGCCGGCGGCAAGATGTACGGCGCCGACGGCCGGCAGAAGGACACTAAGGCCGTCAACCCGGAATCCACCTTCGCCCGGATCTACCAGGAGATGATCAACTTCTGTAAGACCCACGGCCAGTTCGACCCGGCCACCATGGGCACCGTCCCCAACGTCGGGTTGATGGCGCAGAAGGCCGAGGAGTACGGCAGCCACGACAAGACCTTCGAGGTCCGCGAGGCCGGCGTCGCCGAGATCGTGGACCTGGCCACCGGCGAGGTGCTGCTGACTCAGAATGTGGAAGCCGGCGACATCTGGCGACTGTGCACTGTCACCGACGCCGCCATCCAGGACTGGGTGAAGCTGGCCGTGCAGCGGGCTCGGGCGTCGGGCATGACGGTGGTGTTCTGGCTGGACACCGAGCGTCCGCACGAGGACGAGCTGCGCAAGCTGGTCAAGACCTATCTCAAGGACCACGACACCGAGGGCCTGGAGATCCAGATCATGCCGCAGGTCTGGGCCATGCGGTACACGTGCGAGCGGCTGATCCGCGGACAGGACACCATCGCCGCCACCGGCAACATCCTGCGCGACTACCTCACCGACCTGTTCCCGATCCTGGAGCTGGGCACCAGCGCCAAGATGCTGTCGATCGTGCCGCTGATGGCCGGCGGCGGCATGTACGAGACGGGAGCCGGCGGTTCGGCGCCCAAGCACGTCAAGCAGCTGGTGGAGGAGAACCACCTGCGCTGGGACTCGCTCGGCGAGTTCCTGGCGCTCGGCGCCAGCTTCGACGACTTGGGTGCCAAGACCGGCAACGCCCGCGCCAAGATCCTGGGCCAGACCCTGGATTCGGCGATCGGCAAGCTGCTCGACGCCAACCAGAGCCCGTCGCGCAAGACCGGGGAGCTCGACAACCGCGGCAGCCAGTACTACCTGGCCAAGCACTGGGCGCAGGAGCTCGCCGGGCAATCCGAGGATGCCGATCTCGCCCAGCACTTCGCCGGTCTGGCGGACGCGCTGGCCAAGAACGAGGACGCCATCCTCAACGAGCTGAACGTGGTGCAGGGCAAGGCGGTGGACATCGGCGGCTACTACTCGCCGGACCACGACTTGACCGCGGCGGTCATGCGGCCCAGCCCGACCCTCAACGCTGCGATCGACGCCAAGGACTGATGGCGGGCGGCCGATCTACCTGTTGACTCACTCCAAGACGCAGAGCACTTCGTCGAGAGTGGCGGTGCCGCCGGCGTGACCCAGTCGGGTGGTGTCGAACATCGCCGGGCCGGTGGCAACCGTCTCGGTCAGCAGGTAGCGGCCGGCGTCGGGTTTCCGGCGCACGGCGTCCTCGGCGGCGCAGGTGCCGGTCAGTTCCACGGCGTCGGTGAAGTTGATGCCCACCTGGGAGACATGTGGTTCGGCGTGTAGTACGCCGATCAGCCTGGTGATCAGATTTTCCGGGGCAAAGAGCCGCCAGCCCGACTCCAGTCGGAGCCAGTAGCGGCCACCGACCGCGGCGCTGATCACGGTGTCGGGATCGGCGAATTCCAGGAAGGGATACTGCTGCGCCAGCACGGTGCGGTCTTGCACGGACAGGCCGGTGTCGATCGCCAGGACGCGTCCGACGCGCGCTACGTCCAGACAGCAGTTCAGGAACGAGTTCAGGGTCTGCTCGGTGCGGGCTCGGTCAGTTCCGGTGCTCAGGCTGACCGTAACCTCGGCGCCGGCTGGCCCGGCAACTAGGCTGTGCGCCAAGGCTTCTGGGTAGCTCGATGCTGCCTCAAGCATGGCCGGAACCGAAAAGTCGCGGTTGGCAGCGATACGTTGCCGTTCCTCTTCGGGGACCTCGGTGCTGGCAATAAGACCTCGGCACAGGGTGAACGCTTCGTCGTGCCTGCCGAGCCATGACGCGCACACCGCACGCTCGTCGATAGCACGCAAGGTATAGACCCCCGCATCGACGAAAAGTTGCTCGTCGGGGAGCGGGATCTCGGTGGCCAGCTTGGCGAACAGGTAACCGAGCTCGTAGCGCCCGTCGGCGCGATATGCGAACGCTATGCAATACAGCGGCTCGGCGCGGGTCGGTCGAAACTCCCAGGCCCGAAGGTAAGCCGCCTGCACTTCTGGCCACGGTTTCCCGAGCACCTCCATGGTGCTGGCTGTGCGATACAGCGAGTAGAACACCTCTTCGGCGAAGCCCCCCATTTCAGCGCGCCGCGCATACCACGTGCACGCGGAGGCGAAATCCTCCAGGTCGAAGTAGCTCTGGGCCAGATAGAAGACGGACCGGGTGTCCTCGGGGTTGCGTTCGACCTCGGCCAGCAGGAGATCCCGGTCGCGGGCATATTTGTGTGAGTCCAGGTTACGGGCGCCCAGGCGTCGTGATTCGACGGCGAAATCGCCGCCGATGCGGGTATTGGTGTGGTTTTCATCGCAGACCGGGTGCTCATGGACCACGCCGACGTAGCGCACCGGCAGCCCATCGCGGAACAGTTGGGGGCGCCAGCCGGCGATGGCGTCCTGCCGGATGCGCAGGTCGTAGATATCGGCGTCCAGGCCGGTGAAATCGGGCGTGCCCACGATCGTGTCGTCGGCGTCCATCATCCAGATGTAATCGGCGTGGCCCTGGGCCAGGGCCAGTGCCTCGGTGCGGTTGTGCCCGAAGTTGCGCCAGGGCCGTTCGTAGAGCTCACCGGGGATGCCCAGGGCGGCCATGTGGTCGCGGATCACCTGTTGGGTGCCGTCCTGTGATCCGGTGTCGACGATCACCCACGAACTGATGTACGGCGCGGTGGCGTCCAGCACCTCTCGAATGATGTGGGCCTCATCGCGGACGATCATGTTGAGGCAGATCGTGGAGCGCGCGTTCGCCGGATCGGACACGGTCGGCAGATTACCTGGTGGCCGGTGGGCCGGCGGGAGAGTTCACGCGCGTCACCGAGCGCGAATCCGGCGGCGAACACGCCGACAGATTCGCCCTGGATTTCAGACTCGGGGGTGGTGACGTCGCCGCCGTGCGAGAATTCGCCGGTAAGGCGATGACGATGTCAGGAATCCGGTGCGAGTCCGGAGCGGTCCCGCCACTGTCATCGGGGGAGGCACCTCACCCGAGAGCCAGATACTCACGTCGTCGCATCCTGCGATACCGGGCGGATGACCCCGAGAGAGCTGGCGATCGTGACCGCGCCGATCTGGATGAGTTCACCTCCGGAGCTACATTCGGCCCTGTTGTCCGCCGGTCCCGGTGCCGGTCCGCTGTTGGCGTCGGCGTCGGCGTGGAACGCACTGAGTACCGAATACGGCGCAGTCGCCGATGAGCTGATGGCCCTGCTCAGTGCTGTGCAGTCCGGGGCGTGGCAGGGGCCTGCCGCCGAGGCCTATGTTGCCGCGAACGTGCCCTATCTGGCCTGGCTGGTCCAGGCCGGCCTGGTCAGTGCGGTCACCGCCGCTGCGCAGCACACCGCGGCCACCGCCTACAACACGGCGATGGCGTCGATGCCGACGCTGGCCGAGCTCGCCGCCAACCACGCCACCCACGCGGTGCTGGTGGCGACCAACTTCTTCGGGGTCAACACCATCCCGATCACGCTCAATGAGGCCGACTACGGCCGGATGTGGTTCCAGGCCGCGGCCGTGATGGCCACCTATCAAGCCGTCGCCGGTACAGCGGTGGCGTCGAGTCCGCAGACCGCCGCGGCGCAGCCGATCGCCACGGCCGGCTCTGCGGACGCCGGCCAGCCGCCATTGCCGCCGGATCGGCAGAACGAGATCATGGAATGGTTGCAGAACAGCGGCTATATCGACTTTTACAACACGGTGCTGCAGCCGATGATCAACGAGCTGGCGAGCAATCCCTTCTTTCAAACGATGTTTGGCGGATTCAACCCCTGGCTCACCATTCTGGGCAACCCGCTGAGCTTCTTCAGTCCCTACAACATCGCGTTCGCGATCGGTTATCCGATGGATTTCGGTTCGTTCGCCGCCTACCTGTCACAGACCTTCGCGTTCATCGGCGCCGATATCGCTGCCGCCTTCGCAACCGGGAATCCCAGCACCATTGCCTTCACGCTGATGTTCACCGCCGTGGAAGCGGTCGGCACCATCATCACTGACGTGATCGCCCTGCTCAAGACGCTGTTGGAGCAGGCGGTGGTATTGATCCCGGTGGTTCTGCCGATGCTGACCGCGGCACTGGCGCCGCTGGCCGCGGCACCGCTGGCGGGGCTGGCCGGGTTGTCGGGTCTGGCTGCGCTGCCGGTTGTTCCGGTGCCACTGGCGCCGGTGCCGCCGCCGTTCGCCGGGTTGACGGTGGCTCCCACCCCGCCGGTGTCCGCGCCCGTCGCGGCGCCCGTCGCGGCCGCTGCCCCGCCGCCGGTACCGGTGCCGCCCGCACCCGGACCGCCTCCACCGCCCGCACCCCCGCTGTCCCCCGGGGACAGTCTGGCCGCGATGTACCTGGTCGCCGGAGTGAGCCAGCCGGCCCGCCGAGCCGCAGGCACCAGCGCCCGCCGGCGCAAAGCCGCCGAACCCGCCGAGGCCATTGCGCCGGCGGAGCCTGTCGTGGCAGCCGAATCGGCCAAGGCCCGTCGGCGCCGCCGGGCCAAGACCGACATGATCGGCCGCGGATACGAGTACATGGATCTCGAAGACCCCGACAGCGCCGCAGCGCCGAGCGGGCTCACCGCGTTGAGCGGGGACGCGTTCGGCGGCGGCGCCGTTGCCCCCATGACGCCGGGCACCTGGATGACGACACGCCGCGCGCAGGCGCACTAGCCGGTTCGACGGCTGCCGGGTGTCACCGTGGCCTGCGGTAGTCCCGAAGATACGAGGGCAACGCGACGGCCGGGTCGAGGTCGGCGGCGGGTTCCGGACGCCCCGCGACCAGGCTCAGCGGAACGACCCCCGCCCAGTGGGGCAATGCGACATCCTCCGGCTCGTCGCTGGGGCCGCCATCGCGCACCGAGGCCGACACTTCGAGAAGATCGAGGGCCAGCACCGCGGTCGCGGCCAGCTCCCGGCGGTTGGGCGGCCGGACATCGACGGCCCTCCCCGGCGCGACGTGATTCAGCAGCGCATCTAGCCCGAGCCGCTTTTCGCCCTCGCTTTCGACCAGACGCGCCGAGCCGATCACCACCACCGAGCGGTAGGCCATCGAATGGTGCAGGGCCGAGCGAGCCAGCACCAGTCCGTCGACCAAGGTGGCGGTAACGCAGACCGGCAGGCCGGCGGGGCCGGCCGCCAGCACCGGTCCGCTGCCGGTCGAGCCATGCAGATACAGCGTCTCGTCGACCCTGGCGTGGGTGGTCGGCAACACCACCGGGTGACCGCCCCGGGAGTAGCCCAGGTGACAGATCAAGGCTTCGTCCAGGATCCGATGCACCGTGTGGCGGTCGTAGCGTGCCCGCTCCCGGTACCGGGTGGGGGTGGTCTGCGGGGTCGGCGCATAGGACATGAGTTGCCTCCGTTAATGTACTAGTGCAATATAGGAGTTGTGGCAGTACAATACATCATTACGGGTGAAGGCGCCGAGGCTATCGCGGCCAGCATCGAGGAGGGGATTGCCTGTGGTGCCCTCGCGCCCGGATCCGCATTGCCGCCGATTCGCGGCCTGGCTCAACGGCTCGGCGTGAATCCGAACACCGTGGCCGCCGCCTACCGGTTGCTGCGTGAGCGCGGCGCCGTCGAAAGTTCGGGCCGACGCGGCACCCGGGTGCGCGACCGGCCGGCGACAACGCCGCGGTCGCTGCGCGGACTGGCTGTACCGCCGCAGGTGCGCGACCTGTCCACCGGAAACCCCAACCCGGCGCTGCTGCCGGTCGGGCACGCGACATCGGTGCCCGTCGGTGCGGCCGTGCTCTACGGGCAGCCCCCGATCGCCCCGGAACTGGCCGGGCACGCCGCGGCCGACCTGGCGGCCGACGGTGTGCCGGCCGCGCATCTCGCGGTCACCTCCGGAGCGCTCGACGGCATCGAGCGGGTGCTGTGCGCACACCTGCGCCCCGGCGACAGGGTGGCCGTCGAGGATCCGGGATGGCCCAACCTGCTCGACCTGCTGGGCGCCCTGGGGTTGACCGCGGAGCCGGTGGGGGTCGACGACGATGGACCGCTGCCCGCCGATCTGGCCCGCGCGCTCAGACGTGGAGTGCGCGCCGTGGTGGTGACCAGCCGCGCGCAAAACCCCACCGGAGCAGCGGTTTCCGCTGAACGTGCGCATGCGCTGCGGGAGCTCTTGGACGGATCCGATGTGCTCTTGATCGAAGATGACCACGGCGCGGCCATCGCCGGAGCGCCGCTGCACCCGCTGGCAGGTGCCACCCGTAACTGGGCATTCATCCGCTCGGTGGCCAAGGCCTACGGCCCTGATCTGCGGCTGGCGGTGCTGTCTGGAGACCAGCGCACGGTCGAACGGGTGCAGGGGCGTCAGCGGTTGGGGCCGGGCTGGGTCAGCCATCTGCTGCAGGACCTGACCCTCGCACTGTGGCGTGACGCCGGCGCGGCGCGGCAAGTTGCCGACGCGCAAGCCGCCTACCGCGCGGCCCGCGCCGGGCTGTGTGCGGCATTGGCTGACCGGGGCGTGGTCGCGCACGGCCGCTCCGGGCTCAACGTGTGGATCCCGGTGCCCGACGAGGCAGTGGCCATGACACAACTTTTCGCCGCGGGATGGGCCGCGGCTCCGGGGGCACGGTTTCGGATTCGCAGTGCCCCGGGTCTGCGGATCACCGTCGCGGAGCTCACTTCAGCCGACATCGCCCCGTTGGCCGCCGCTATCGCCGAGGCCGTGCACGGTCCCGGCCGCGCGAGCGTATAGCTCGCGCTCGGGGGTCATCGAACGCCTCGGCATGCGATACTGCAGCGGTACGGCAACGATGGTGCAGGAAGCCGGTGTGAATCCGGCACGGTCCCGCCACTGTGATCGGGGAGCGACCCTCAAATGCCACGGCTCTGAAAAGGGCTGGAAGGCGAGGCGAGCAGTGATCCGAGAGTCAGGACACTCACATCGTCGCATCCTGCGACCCGGGGCGGTGTACCCCGAGAGAGCTGGCAAACCCCCATGTTGCGCCCTGTTCGGGTGGCATCCGGTGGTCGGCGATGACCGCGCCGATCTGGATGGCCTCCCCGCCAGAAGTACATTCAACGTCACTGTCGGCCGGCCCGGGTGCCGGTCCCTTACTGTCGTCGGCCGCCGCCTGGAGCGCGCTGAGCACCGAATACGCCGCTATCGCCGACGAATTGACGGCGGTGCTGGGTGCGGTGCAGGCCGGGTCATGGCAGGGTCCGTCCGCTGAGGCGTTCGTAGCCGCCAACGCCCCGTATCTGGCCTGGCTGCTGCGTGCGGCCGCCACCAGCGCAGCCACCGCGGCACAGCAGCAGACCGCGGCCGCGGGCTACACCGCCGCGCTGGCGGCCATGCCCACCATGGCCGAGCTGGTGGCCAACCATGTCACCCACGCGGTGCTCGTGGGCACCAACTTCTTCGGTGTCAACACGATCCCGATCGCGCTGAACGAAGCCGACTACGGGCGGATGTGGGCGCAGGCTGCCGCGGTGATGACCGGCTACCAGGCGGTGGCAGGCGCGGCGGTGGCCACCGCCGCGTCCGTTCAGACCGAGCCGGCGCCGGCGGTACTCAAGACGCCCGGCAGTGCGGCGGACACCGCGCCGGCGGCCCCGCAGTGGTTCCTCGACTTCGCCAAATGGCTCGAAAGCCTGGTCCCGCACCCGCCCTATCCCGACATCAGCCAGTACCCGATGTATATCGAACTGCAGGAGTTCTTCGCCAAGATCGGCTACACCGGCATCGGAGATCCGTTCGCCGAGTTCTTCGCGAGCCTGCAGGCCGGCTCGCCGCTGCTGCCGCCGTGGCCGGTCCCGGGTTCGTGGCTGGGCTGGACCGGCAACCCGTTCAGCTTCTTCAACCCTGCCAGCTTGGCCTATGTCTTCTCGGTGCCGCTGGATCCCGGTTCCTACTTCGCGTTCACCAGCATCGTGATCATCGATGACCTGATCGCGATCATGTACACGGCCCTGTTCAATCCTCAGGCGCTGGGCCTGGTCGTTCCCTTGGCAATGGTCGAGATCGTCACGTCCACCATCGGCAACACCATTCAGGCGCTGAACTATCTGATCACCCAGACGGCGCTGCTGCCGGCGTTGGCCGCCTCGATGGCCGGCACGACAGTGTTGGGTGCAGGAGTGATCGGCGGCCTGGGTATCGGGGCGATGGCGCATCATGCGGCGGTGGCAGCGGTGCCGCCGCCACCGGCTGCGCCACCGCCCGCATTGGCCATGCCCCAGCCGCCTGCGCCAGCCCCCGCGCCGGCGCCGGCTCCGGCGCCCGCACCCGCGCCTGCACCCGCGCCGGCCGCGGCAGCACCGCCGCCTCCCGCTGCCCCGCCACCGACCCCGGCCGGGCCGCCGTCGGTCACCATGCCGGCCTACATGTACATGGTGGGCGGTCTGGACATGGGTGCTCGACGCGGATCGGGTACCAGCTCCCGGAAGAAGGCGGCCCCGAAACCCGACAGTTCCGCGGCGCCCGCGGAGGAGCCGGCGCAGCAGGCGACCCCGCATCGGCGGCGGCGTCGGGCGAAGGTCGGCATGTTGGGCCGCGGCCACGAGTACATGGACCTCGAACCCGAGCCGGTCGGCGTGGTCGCCTCCAGCCGCGGTGTCGGGGCGCACGGCGTCGCCGGTGGCACCCGTCGGGTGCCCAGTGCGCGGCCGGGCGGTCTGACTGCGCTGGCCGAAGACGGGTTCGGCAGTGGCGCAGTCAGCCCGATGATGCCGAACACCTGGCCGACCGAACCGGACTAGCCGGGCTGGCCGGCCAGGCGCGGTGGAGCACCTCAGCCGCGCCGTCAGCCGCGGGGTCTGTTGCGGCGGTTCAGCTTCGGCTCTCCTTCGTCGAACCTCGCTAACCGCCGCAGCGGATCCGATTGCCGCCGCGGTCCAGCGGGTCGGGCCCCAGGCCCAGGTACTTGTCGCGCAGCTTGTCCCACAGCTCCAGCTGGCCCCACTCGGGCTCGTCGCGCATCTGCTGGTCGTTGGTGAGAAACGGATTGGGCAGCATTACCGTCATCATCTGTTCGTCGCGCCCGTTGTAGAGTCGCACGCCCCACGACTGCGGGTTGCCGTCCTTACCGATACGGCGGTACAGCTCGGCCCGGCTGCAGCGGCGGATGCGGCCCAGCTCCGAGCCGCTGGCTCGATGCTTGCCGATGCACAGGTGAAAGTGCCAGCGGCCGAAATCGATGGTGGCGTATCCGTCGAGCATGGAGATCTTGCGCGGTGGGTTGGGGGCCGCCACCTCCCACGCGGCGCCTTCCATGATGATGCCGAACCAGATCTGGTCCCAGTATTCGTCGAAGCACAGATGCAGCAGATCCAGCAGACTCTGCTGGTCGGTGGGCAACGGCCAGAGCTGTTCGCGGCCGCGGTCTTCGGTGTCAACGATCGGGGGATCGGCGACGACGGTGCCGGTGTTCTCGGTCATGAAAATCCCTTCTTTCACAGGGTTATACGGGTCTGCGGTTTGTGGGTCAGTGCGCAGTCGCCGCACAGTCCGCTACCGGGAGTGCGATAGAACAGGCAGCAACTGTTGCGTCGGTAGTCGGTGCCGGAATCGCTGAAACACACCGCGCTGTTGAGGTATTCGTGCTCGCACATGCGGCGGGCCAGAGCCCAACTCGGTTCGGTCGCAAGGTCTGCTCCGTGATGCCAACTCAAGGCCCGGGCGGCGCCCAGGGCGGCGGAGGCGGCGTTGCCCAGCAGGAGCCGCTCGGAGATCGGAGTGATCGCTCGCACCGCGGCGACCAACGGCTTCAGATGCCGTGTCACGAGCATGTCTGCCAGCGTCGCTTCAAGGACGTCAGAACCCGTAGAGTCCTGCCAAGCAAGGGGATTGGTCAGGTGCAGCCGGATGGTGCCTGCCGAATCTGCGTAGCAAAGCCGCTCGGGGTCCAGATCGATCAGCAGCCCGTGCTCGGCCAGCCCGCCCAAGCCGATCGACCACAGGCGTGCGGCGTAGCCCAAGAAGAAAGTGGACGCCGCCACACGCAGATCGGGCGCGCCGATCCGCTCCTGCACGTGGGAGAGCGTGCCCGCCAGTAACTCCGGGTCGGAGTAGAGCTGCGCCACCGGTCGCCAGTCGGCTTCGTCGGACAGGCCCGTCGAGACCGCGAAATAAGAACTGACCGAGGACAATTCGGCCAATGCCGTGATCGTATGCTCCGGCGGAGCGCAGCGCTGAGGGGATGTCGCCAGTGCGCGCAACCGCTGGGGCAGATCGCGCAGTGAGCTGACCAGCTCGGCGTCCGCACTGTGCACCGTGATGACATCGGGATCGGCGGCAGAGACCACGATCTCGGCGGACTCGCCGATCTCCCAGCCCTCCCGGGACAGCACCCGGGCCAGTGCCGAACGCAACGGTTCGTCGGCATCGACACGAGCGGTGCGCGCGGTGCCATCGTGGTCGGCTCGGGTACTGAGCTCGAACATGCCGCTGGCCACGTCGAAACGCAAGGTGTCGTTGCCGAACATCTCGCCGATCCGGCCGGACAACATCAGTTCCTCGCCGACGGCGTCCACCAGGGCACCCACCGGATCCATCAACCACACCCGATCGGCCACCCGCAGCGCCAACTCCAGGTCGTGGGTGCTCAGCACGACCGCCAGCTGCTGCTCGCGGGCCAGCGTGCGCAGCAGCCCGAACAGCGCCGCCCGCGACGAGACGTCCAGGAATGCGGTCGGTTCGTCGAGGATCAACAGGCCGGGCTGCTGGGCCAGTGCCCGGGCGGTCAGGACGCGCTGGCATTCGCCATCGGACAGTTCGGCGGCCGGCCGCGACGCGAGGTGTTGTGCTCCGGTCGCCGCCAGCGCCCAATCGATGATCCGCTCGTCGGCCGGGCGCAACCGTCCGCCCAGTCCCAGGTGGGGGATGCGGCCCAGCCCGACCAACTCCCGCGCCGACAGGAAACCCGGATCGATGCGCTCGGTCAGCACCACCGCGACCCGGCGAGCCAGCTCGTCGCGCGGCAGGGCGGTCAGGTCGGCGCCGTCGAGCAGAACACGTCCGCCCAGTGCGGGCTGCAGCCCGGCCAGGGTGCGAATCAGGGTGGATTTGCCGGCACCGTTGGGTCCGATCAGCACGGTCAGCTCGCCCCGGCGGGCCTGGGCGGCCAGTCCGGCCGCCACCGTCACCGGCCGACGGCGGTTGCGGTAGCCGATCGCCAGCCCGGCAAGCTCCACCGCGGGGTTGATGCGGCCTTGCTGAACCGCCGGGTCTGTGCGGCGGTCCCAGGTTCGCCTCTCCTGCGTCGAGTCTCGCTGAACCGACGGGTTCATGACGGCAACCCCGGGCCGCGACGGGCGCGCAACAGCACGGTGATCACCACGGGGGCCCCGACCAGCGCGGTCACCGCATTGATCGGAATGACCAAGTCACTGCCGGGCACCTGACTGACGATCCCGCAGCCCAGCGCGGCGACCGCACCCAGCAACATCACCGTCGGCACCACCACGCGGTGATCGGAGGTGCCGACCACGATGCGCGCCACGTGCGGAACCACCAGGCCGAGGAACGCGATCGGCCCACAGAACGCGGTCGTCACGCCCGCCAGCAGCGACGCCGACACCACCGTGACTATCCGGGCCCGGTGCACATGGATGCCCATCGTCGCCGCGTAGCTCTCACCGAGCAGCAGGGCATTGAGCGGACGGATGGTCAGGGTCGCGGCCACTAGGCCGATGGCCACCAGCGGCAGCAGCAACCGAAGATCGGCCCATCCTGTTCCGGCGAAGCTGCCCAGACCCCACAACAGATACTGCTGCACCCGCTGCGGATCGGAGTACACCATCGCCAGGCTCACCAGTGCAGTGCTGGCCGCGCCGATCATCACACCGATCAGCAGCAGGGTGGCCGCCGAGCGGGTCCACCGCGAGAGCGCCAATACCAGCGTGAGCATGGCCGCTGCCCCCAGCGCCGCGGCGATCACCTCCGCGGCGCGGCTGGCACCGGCGACCGCGGTGGTGAAACCACCGCCGGCCGCGCCACCGAGCAGTACCACCAGGGCGACGCCCAGGCTGGCGCCGGAACTGACGCCCAGGATGTAGGGGTCGGCGAGGGTGTTGCGGAAGAGGGTCTGCAGTTGAAGGCCCGCGACCCCGAGTGCCGAGCCCGCCGCCAGCGCGGTCAGGACCCGCGGCAGGCGCATGTTCCACACGATGACCTGCCAGCGCGGATCGGCAGCCTCGGCGCCCACCAGCACCCGGACGGTGTCGGCCACCGGCACCCGCACCGGGCCCAGCACCAACCCCAGCAGGGCCAACAACGCCACCGCGGCGGCCAGGGCGGCCAACACTACGGCGATGCGCGGCTTCACCGCGGCACCAGCCGATAGAACTCGAAGTCGTGGCGGCCGGCCAGCTCGGGGTGCAGGATCGCGACCAGGTCGCCGAGCAGCAGATCCGGTCGCGCGGTGCCGCGCTCCCAGTAGAGGTTGCCGCCGTCGGGGGTCACCGCCTTGGTCGCCGACCACACCTGACCGGTGCGCGCCGCGCTCAGCTCGCCGTATCTGCTGTCGCGTGCCACCGCGTCATCGACGGTCTGCCAGTTGTCGGTCACCAGCCACAGGGGTGCTGTGCCGGCCTGGGCGTAGACCGACTCGAAATTCAACTGCCTGCTCTCGGAGCCGGTATGGGACAGCCACGGGTAGCGGCCGCCGGCGTCGGCGACCAGCCGGCCCGAATAGCTGTCACCGGTGGGCATCGACCAGGTGCCCGAATACATGGTGCCGACCAGAACATCGACGGGCTGGGCTGAGGCGGCTTGGGACGCCAGGGCCTGGTAGCTGCTGCGGATCGACTCGTAGATCTGCCCGGCCTGCTGCTCGGTGCCGGTCAGCGCGGCGAAAACCTTGATCCACTCGGCCCTGCCCAGCGGGGTCGGCTCGAGCCATTCGGCGTCGGCCACCACCGGAATCCCGGCTTCGCGCAGTTTGGGGTGACCGGGATCGTCGACGCCCTCGGTGACCACCAGATCGGGGCCGGCGCCGATCACGCTCTCGACGTTGATCTGCCCGCCGGGGGCATACCCGGCGATCTGGCCGTCGGCGATCCGCGTGCGGATCTGCGGGTCGACCACAGCGGCCGGGCTCGCGACCCCGGTGACCACACCGGCCTGGCCGAGCTCGGTGATCATCGCCAGGTGCGTCGTCGAGCCCGAGTAGAGGCTGCGCACCGGCACGGTGATCCGCGCGGCATTGGCCAGTTCACCGGTCAGGGTTGGCGCCGGGGCGCCGCAGCGCACCAGTACATAGGTCACCGGCTTGCCGCCGAGGTACGGACGTTCGACGGTGAGGACCTGATAGCTGCCGTGGTAGGTGATGGTGAAGTTGGTGGCCTCGGTCATCGTCGATTTGACCGGGAAGTAGTCGGCGGCCGGATCGAAGTCGGTGATGCAGCCGGCGCGCGCCTCCGAGGCGGGGGAGGCGAGTTCACCGGAGCAGCCGGCCAACGCGGTGGCCAGCGCCGTCAACAGCGCAGGGACTACCCGCAGCGCACGGGGCATGGGCGTGTGTCAGCTTCCTCGGGGTACACCGCCCCGGTACGCAGGACGCGATGACGTGAGTCTCCTGGCTCTCGGATCACTGCTCGCCTCGCCTTCCAGCCCCACATGTGGCGGACCGTGGCTGATGAGGGTCGCTCCCCGATGACAGTGGCGGGACCGCGCCGGATTCGCACCGGCTTCCTCAATCGTCATCGCCTTACCGGCGACATTCTCGCATGCCGTGCTGGGTTAGGCTGGCCGCCGTCTCGTGGCGTCAGGAACCCGGTGTGAATCCGGGGCGGTTCCGCCACTGTGAAGGGCGCGCGTAGGCCGCCCTCAGCCAGATACGGTCACGAGGCATCCGACGACGAGGGGCGAGAACCCCGAGGAGGTCTTTCGATGCTTCAGGCACGGCGTATCGCGTTGCTGTCCACGTCCGACACCGATCTGCTGTCCGCCCGGGCCAGCGGCGCGGCGTATCGGCTCGGAAATCCGTCGCGCCACGACCTCGAGCCGCTGCTCGACGGCGTCGACGTGGTGGTGCTGCGCATCCTGGGTTCGTCGGCGGAGATCACCGACGAGCTGCGCCTGCTGCGCGCCACCGGCCTGCCGCTGGTGGTGCTCGGGGGGGAGCGTTCGCCCAGCGCCGAGCTCATGGAGTGCTCCACCGTCCCGATCGGGCTGGCCGCGCAGGCGCACGCCTATCTCGCCGAAGGCGGGCCGGCCAACCTTGCTCAACTACACGCGTTCCTGTGTGACACGGTGCTGCTCACCGGGGAGGGCTTCGAGGAGCCGGCGGTGATCCCGGATTGGGGCTACGGCCAGCGGGAGGCGGTCGGCGGCCCGGAGTCGCTGCGGGTCGGGGTGGTCTACTACCGGGCCCATGAGGTCAGCGGCAACGCCGGCTTCGCGCACGCATTGGCCGACGCCATCGATGCCACCGGCCGCGCGGTCGGTGTGCCGATCTTCGCCGCGTCACTGCGCAATGCCCCCGACGAGCTCTTCGAGGCGCTCGGCGACCTGGATGCGGTGGTCGTGTGCATGCTGGCGGCCGGTGGAGCCATGAACGCCACCGCCAGTGTCAGTGCCGGCGACGACGACGGCGCCTGGGATATCGAACGGATCGCGGCACTGGACATACCGGTGTTCCAGGGTCTGTGCCTGGGATCGTCGCGCGCGGACTGGGCGGCCAACGACGACGGCGTCAGTCCGCTGGACTCGGCCACTCAGATCGCGATCCCGGAATTCGACGGCCGGGTCATCACGGTCCCGTTCTCGTTCAAGGAGATCGACGACGACGGGTTGCCGCACTACGTCGCCGATACCGAGCGCTGCGCCCGGGTTGCGGGCGTGGCGGTGAATCACGCTGCCCTGCGGCGCATCCCCAATGGGGGCAAGAAGCTGGCGTTGGTGCTGTCGGCGTACCCGACCAAACACTCCCGGGTGGGCAACGCCGTCGGGCTGGACACTCCGGTCTCGGCGGTGCGGTTGCTGCGGCGGCTGGCCGAAGAAGGATATGACGTCGGCGACGGCTTCGGGGTGTTGGACATCGCGGACGAGACGACTGCCGGGGATCGACTGATTCACAACCTGATCGACGCCGGGGGTCAGGACGAGGACTGGTTGTCTGCCGCTCAGTTGGCCGGCGCGCAGGTGCGGGTGACCGCGCAGCAGTACGCCCAGTGGACCGCTGAGTTGCCCGATGAGCTGCGCGACGCGATGGCCACTGCGTGGGGGCCGGCGCCAGGCAAGCTGTTCGTCAACGACGCCGGCGAGATCGTCTTGGCCGCACTGCAATCCGGCAACATCGTGCTGATGATCCAGCCGCCCCGCGGATTCGGGGAGAACCCGGTGGCGATCTACCACGACCCGGAGCTGCCGCCGAGTCACCACTACCTGGCCGCCTACCGTTGGCTGAGCAGAGGTTTCGGTGCGCACGCGGTGATCCACCTGGGTAAGCACGGGTCGATGGAGTGGCTGCCCGGTAAGACCGCCGCGTTGTCGTCGGCCTGTGCCACCGACGCCATGATCGCCGACCTGCCCCTGATCTACCCGTTTCTGGTCAACGACCCCGGCGAAGGGGCGCAGGCCAAACGGCGGGCGCACGCCATCATCGTCGACCACCTCATCCCGCCGATGGCCCGTGCCGAGTCCTACGGTGACATCGCGCGACTCGAGCAGCTGCTCGACGAGTACGGCAACATCGCGAGCATGGACCCGGCCAAGCTGCCGGCCATCCGCGGCGAGATCTGGAACCTGATGCGGGCCGCGGAGATGCACCGTGACCTGGGCCTGGATGAGCGGCCCGACGATGAGGAGTTCGACGACTTCCTGCTGCACGTCGACGGCTGGCTCTGTGAGATCAAGGACGCCCAGATCCGTGACGGCCTGCACGTGCTGGGCGGCGCTCCGGCCGGTCCGGAACGGGTGAATCTGGTGCTGGCAATCCTGCGTGCCGCACAGGTCTGGGGCGGGGTGGACCATGCGGTGCCTGGCCTGCGGGCCGCGCTGGGACTCAAGGAGGAGGCCGCCGCGGCGGCCGTCGACGAGATCGAGGGCCGCGCCCGGCAGCTGGTCGAAGCCATGGAGGCGGCCGGCTGGGACGCCGGGGCCGCCGACACACTGCATCCCGACCCCGAGGTGTGCCGGGTGCTGCGATTCGCCGCCACCGAAGTGGTTCCGCGCCTGGCCGGCACGTCGGGGGAGCTGGACTCGGTGCTGCATGCGCTGTCCGGCGGCTTTGTCCGGCCTGGACCGTCCGGGTCGCCACTGCGGGGCTTGGTCAATGTGCTGCCCACCGGCCGCAACTTCTACACCGTCGACCCGCGTGCCGTGCCCTCGCGGCTGGCCTGGCAGACCGGGCAGGCGATGGCCGATTCGTTGGTGCGTCGCTACCTCGACGACACCGGCGGTTACCCGGAGTCTGTCGGATTGTCGGTCTGGGGGACCTCGGCGATGCGTACTTCCGGTGACGATGTCGCCGAGGTGCTGGCCCTGCTTGGAGTGCGACCCGAGTGGGACGAGGCGTCGCGGCGGGTGTCGGGACTTGAGGTCATCTCTCTGGAGGAGCTTGGTCGGCCGAGAATCGATGTGACGGTCCGGATTTCAGGGTTCTTCCGGGATGCCTTCCCGCACGTGGTGGCGATGCTCGACGACGCGGTGCAGATGGTCGCCACCCTGGACGAGCCCGCCGACGCCAACTTCGTCGCCGCGCACGCCCGTGCCGACTTGACCGAACACGGCGATCAGCGCCGCGCCACCACCCGGATCTTCGGCTCGGCGCCCGGCTCGTACGGGGCGGGAATCCTGCAGGTGATCGAGGCCGGGACCTGGCGCGATGACAAGGACCTCGCCGAGGTCTACACCACCTGGGGTGGCTTCGCCTACGGCCGCGGCCTGGGTGGTGCGCCCGCCGCCGAGGACATGCGCACCAACTATCGCCGGATCAAGGTGGCCGCCAAGAACATCGACACCCGTGAGCATGACATCGCCGACTCCGACGACTACTTCGTCTACCACGGCGGCATGATCGCGACCGTGCGGGCGCTGTCGGGCGCCGACCCGAAAGCCTATGTGGGGGACTCGACCTCGCCGGATGCCATCCGGACCCGCACCCTGGCCGAAGAGACTGCCCGGGTGTTTCGGGCTCGGGTGGTCAACCCGCGCTGGATCTCCGCCATGCGCCGGCACGGCTACAAGGGCGCCTTCGAGCTGGCCGCTACCGTCGACTACCTGTTCGGGTTCGACGCCACCGCGGGTGTGGTGCACGACTGGATGTACGAGAAGCTCGCCGCAGAATATGTGCTGGACCCGCAGACCCGGGAGTTCCTCGACAAGTCCAACCCCTGGGCGCTCCAAGGCATCGTGGAACGGTTGACCGAGGCCGCCGACCGCGGCTTGTGGGAGCACCCCGACCCGGAGACCATGGCAGCGTTGCGGCAGGCTTACCTGGACGTAGAGGGCGACCTGGAGGATCGGTGAAAGTCTGGATTCTCGGGATCGGCATGGGACCTCAGCACGTCACCGCCGAGGTCGCCGACGCACTGCGGGCGGCCGACTACGTGGTCGCCTCCGAGAAATCCTCTGACGACGGTCTTTTGGCGGTGCGCCGTGCTGTCGTCGACGCCTACGCGCCGGCGGTTCCCATCGTCGCGGTCGCCGATCCGGTGCGCGACCGCTCCCCGGGGCTCACGGAGCCCGACTATGCCCGCGCGGTGGCCGACTGGCATGCCGCCCGGGCGCAGCGCTACGCCGACGTGCTGCGGGCCCGCGGTGGGGTGGCCGCCTTCCTGGTCTGGGGCGACCCCGCCCTGTATGACTCGACCATCCGCATCGTCGACCGCGTGAAAGACCTTGGGGTGGATCTGGATTACCACATGCTGCCGGGAATCAGCGCCCCGCAACTGCTGGCCGCCCGGCACCGGATCGTGCTGCATGAGGTGGGCCGTCCGGTGCACATCACCACCGGACGCCGGCTGGCGCAGGCTGCTGCTGCCGGCCAGGAGAACATCGTGGCGATGCTCAACCCGGATGAGCTCGACCTCTCCGCGCTGGGCGACTGGATGATCTGGTGGGCCGCCAACCTCGGAGCGGCAGGGGAACGGTTGGTCAGCGGCCGGGTCCGCGATGTCGTGGGCCAGATCGCGGTCGCCCGAGCAGCAGCCAAGGCCGAGGCGGGTTGGGTGATGGATGTGTTCCTGGTGCGGCGGATCTGATGGCCGGAATTCTGATCGCCGGAACCACCAGCGATGCCGGCAAGACCGTGGTGGCCACCGGGGTGTGCCGGGCGCTGGCCCGCCGCGGGGTGCGGGTGGCGCCCTACAAGGCACAGAACATGTCGAACAACTCCATGGTGTGTGTCGACGCCGATGGTGTGCCCACGGAAATCGGCCGGGCGCAGTGGATTCAGGCCCTCGCCGCGCGCGCCACGCCGGATCCCACGATGAACCCGGTGCTCCTCAAACCCGGTAGTGATCAGCAGAGCCATGTGGTGCTCATGGGGCGGCCGTGGGGGACCCTGTCGTCGTCGAACTGGGTGCACGGCCGCGCCGAGCTGGCTGCGGCCGCGCACCGCGCCTACGACGATCTCGCCGGGCGTTACGACGTGATCGTCGCCGAAGGGGCGGGCAGTCCCACCGAGATCAACCTGCGCGCCGGCGACTACGTGAATATGGGCTTGGCGCGGCACGCCGGTCTGCCCACGGTGGTGGTCGGCGATGTGGATCGGGGGGGAGTGTTTGCGGCCTTCTTCGGTACCGTCGCCCTGCTCTCACCGGAGGATCAGGCGTTGGTGGCGGGGTTCATCGTGAACAAGTTCCGTGGCCGGTTGCGGTTGTTGGAGCCGGGCCTGGCGGATCTGGAGCGCCTCACCGGCCGGCGCGTCTTCGGCACCCTGCCGTGGAATCCGGAGCTGTGGCTGGACTCCGAGGACGCACTCGATCTGGACGGTCGACGCTCGGTGCGGGCCGGGGCGCGACGGGTCGCGGTCATCCGGCTGCCCCGGATCAGCAACTTCACGGACCTCGACGCACTGGGTCTAGAACCCGACCTGGACGTGGTGTTCGCCGCCGACCCGCGTGGGGTGTCCGACGCGGACCTGGTGGTGTTGCCGGGAACTCGGGCCACGATCCACGATCTGGCATGGCTGCGCTCACGCCGAATCGACGCCGCGATCGCCGCGCACGTCGCCGCGGGCAAACCCGTGTTGGGAATCTGCGGAGGTTTCCAGATGCTGGGGAAGAAGATCCGCGACCCTGACGGCATCGAGGGCGCGCCCGCCGAAGTGGCCGGGCTGGGCCTGCTGGACGTCGAAACCCGTTTCTCCGCCGCCAAAGTCCTGCGGCTTTCCGACGGCGGCTACGAGATACACCACGGTCAGATCACCCGCGGCCCAGCAGCCGGGACCGACGAGGCGTTTCCCGGTGGTGTCCGCACCGGCCAGGTTTTCGGCACCATGCGGCACGGGTGCCTGGAGGCCGACGCCTGGCGTGCGGCGTTCCTGGCCGAGACGTTGGGGCTGGCGGCGTCGGCGGTCTCTTTTCCCGCCGCCCGGGAGCGCCGGCTGGATCTGCTCGGTGATCTGATCGAAGAGCACTTGGATGTCGATGCCCTGCTGCGGCTCGCGGAGGGCGGGCCAGTGTCCGGGCTGCCGTTCTTGCCGCCGGGGGCACCGTGACCCGCCTGCTGCTGCTGGGGGGCACCGCCGAGGCGCGGGCGCTGGCCGATCACCTGGTCGCCGCGGGTATCGAGGTCACGACGTCGCTGGCCGGGCGGGTCGCCGATCCGCGGCTGCCGGTGGGGCTGGTTCGGGTCGGCGGATTCGGCGGAATCGATGGTCTGCGAGCGGCCTTGGCCGACTACGACGTCGTGGTGGACGCCACCCATCCGTTCGCGACCACGATGTCGGCCAACGCGGCCGCCGCGTGCGCCGCGGCCGGCCTGCCACTGCTGCGTCTGGAACGGCCCGGCTGGGTTCAGCGGGCCGGCCAGGCGTGGCACTGGGCCGACTCGCACATCCACGCCGCGCAGCTCGCCGCTCGGCTGGGGGGTCGGCCGGTGTTGACCATAGGCCGCCAACACTTGGCGGCCTACCTGCCGGCGCTGGCCGATGCGTCGGTGTTGGCGCGGGTCGTGGAGCCGCCTGCGATCAGCGTGCCGCCTCGTTGGTCGGTGGTCCGGGACCGCGGGCCCTACGCGCTGCCCGGCGAGCTCACGCTGTTGCGTGATCACCGCGCCGATGTCGTCGTCACCAAGGATTCCGGGGGCGACTACACGTGGCCGAAAATGGTGGCCGCGCAGGACCTCGGCCTGCCGGTGGTCATCGTGCGTCGGCCGGACCGGCCGGCGGGGGTGCCGGCGGTGTCCAACGTCGAAGCGGCCCTGGCCTGGGTCCTAACCGGCGGCCAAGGCGATCTGTAACGCCACGCCCGCGATCAGCAGCGCGGCCACCTTGAGCACTTCCAAACCGGCATAGGCGTAGTGGGCGCGGGACCGTTCGACGAATCCGCCTGCGGGGTCGGTCTGCGCGGCCAGCACCGCGTCCGAGCGTCGAGTCAGCCGCGGCCGGACCACCAGTATCTGCGTGGCCAGCACCGCCACCGCAGCGCACACCCCGGCCAGCGCCAACCAGCCCGGGGGATCGGCCGCGACCGCCGCCACCACGACCGTCGCCAGCACCACTTCCACTCCGTTGAGGGCACGAAACACCAGCCGGCCGATACCCAGCCCCAGTGCGATGGTGATTCCGGGAGCCCGGAACTTCAGGGGCGCTTCCAGGAACGAGATCGCCAGCACCATGCCCAGCCAGGTAAAGACGATCGCCGCCGCGAGAGCGCTCATGCCACTACCTCCACAATTATCTGTGCCTATCGGTTGCAGATAACCTATTTACGTCGGGCGGCGACGTACAAGAGTCTTTGGGCGGTAATCCACGCCATCGGCGGTCGGGCAGACTGGCAGGCGTGATTGTGGAACATGGAGTACTGCCCATCCGGCCAGGCAGCGAGGCCGATTTCGAAGCAGCGTTCGCCATGGCGCGCCCGTTGATTGCCGCTGCGCCCGGATTCCTTGGGATTTCGATGTCCCGATCGGTCGAGTCGCCGAATCTGTACCTGCTGCTGGTGCGGTGGGAGAACATTGAGGCGCACACCGAGGGCTTCCGGAAGTCGCCGGAATTCGAGCAGTGGCGTGCGTTGTTGCACCCCTTCTACGAATCGCCCCCGGTGATCGAGCATTTTGTGGATATCGGCTAAGGAGATGGTCGCCCATGGACGCGCAACGAACCCTGGAGTTCAACGCTCGTAACATCGCGGAGTTCCGCGCCAACGGCGGAAAACTGGGCGGACGGTTCGAGGGCGCCCCGGTGCTGTTGCTGACCACCACCGGGGCCAAATCGGGGCAACCGCGCACCAGCCCGATGATGTATCTGCCCGAGGGTGAGCGGATCATCGTGTTCGCCTCCAACGAAGGCAAGGACAACCATCCGAGCTGGTACCACAACCTGCGGGCGAATCCCTCGGCGACTGTCGAACTCGGCACCGACACCTTTGCGGTGACGGCCACCGAGATCACCGGCGCCGAACATGACCGGCTCTATGGGATCCAGGCGCAGCGCTACCCGGGTTTCGCCACCTACCGGGAGCGCACCGAACGGATCATTCCGGTGGTCGAGCTGATCAGAGACGACGCCTGACCCACACCGTGGATCACAGGATGTAGAGCATCTCCTGATAGGTCGGCAGCGGCCACAGGTCGTCGGCCACCACACTCTCCAACGTGTCGGCGGCGGCCCGGACCTCGGCCATGGCGGGCAACAGCGCGTGCTGAGCATGCTTGGCTTCATCGAGCGCGGACTCCGCCGAGTGATCCGACAGCGCCTTCTTCAAGGTGTCCAGGGCCTCGACGAGCGCGCTGATCGGCTCCGAGATGTTCTGCAGGAGCGTCAGACTCGGTGTCACACCGGCCGCGGTCAATGCCGCGACGTTCTGCGCGAGCTCGGTTTGGTAGCGGATCGCGGCCGGCAGGATGGTGGTCGAGCCGAGCTCCAAAGCGAGCTTGGCCTCCACGCCGATGGTCAGCGCGTACTGTTCCAGGCGCACTTCGTAGCGGCTGTGCAGCTCACGCTCGTTGAACACGCCGTACTTCTCGAAGACCTCGACCGCCTCGGGCTTGATCAGTTCCGGGATGGCGTCCAGCGTGGTCTTGAGGTTCAGCAGCCCGCGAGTAGCGGCCTCGGCCTGCCAGTTCTCCGAATAGCCGTCGCCGTTGAAGACCACCGCGCCGTGCTCGGTGATGACGTCGGTCAGCAGTTTCTGCACCGCGGTGTCGAACTCTTCGCCGTCGGCTACCGCCTTCTCCAGGATGGTGGCCAGGTAGTCGAATGAGTCGGCCATGATGGTGTTCAAGACGATCATCGGAACCGCGACGGTCTGGCCGGAGCCGGGTGCCCGGAACTCGAATCGGTTGCCGGTGAAAGCAAAGGGGCTGGTGCGGTTGCGGTCGCCCGGGTCGGTCGGCAGCTCCGGCAGCGTGTCGACGCCGATGATCATGCTGCCCTTGCCTTTTGACGACGTTGCAGCGCCCTTGGCGATCTGCTCGAAGACGTCCGCGAGCTGATCGCCGAGGAAGATCGAGATGATCGCCGGCGGCGCCTCATTGGCGCCCAGCCGGTGGTCGTTGGTGGCCGAGGCCACCGACACGCGCAGCAGTCCGCCGAACTTGTGCACGGCCCGGATGACCGCCGCGCAGAACACCAGGAATTGGGCGTTCTCATGCGGAGTGTCACCCGGCACCAGCAGCGAGCCCAACTCGGCATTGCCCACCGAGAAGTTGACGTGCTTTCCTGAGCCGTTCACCCCGGCGAAGGGCTTCTCGTGGAACAGGCACTCCATGCCGTGCTTCTTGGCAATGGTCTTGAACACGGTCATCAGCAACTGCTGGTGATCTGAGGCGATATTGGCCCGCTCGAACATTGGGGCCACCTCGAACTGAGCCGGGGCAACCTCGTTGTGGCGAGTCTTGGCCGGAATGCCGAGCTTGAACAGCTCGCGCTCGGTGTCCATCATGAAGCCCAGCACCCGTTCGGGGATCGCCCCGAAGTAGTGGTCGTCGAACTCCTGCCCCTTGGGCGGCTTGGCGCCGAACAAGGTGCGGCCGGCGTTGATCAAGTCGGGCCGTGCCAGGAAGAAGTGCCGGTCGACCAGGAAGTACTCCTGCTCGGGGCCGCAGAACGAGACCACCTTCTCCAAGTTCTGGTGCCCGAAGAGCTTCAGAATGCGCTCGGCGTGCACACCCATGGCCTGTTGGCTGCGCAGCAGGGGGGTCTTGTAGTCCAGAGCCTCACCGGTCATCGACACGAACACCGTGGGGATGCACAGGGTGTTGCCGTTGGGGTTCTCCAGGATGTAGGCGGGGCTGGTCACGTCCCACCCGGTGTAGCCGCGGGCCTCGAACGTCGATCGCAGACCTCCGGACGGGAAGCTCGATGCGTCAGGCTCGCCCTGGGTCAGGGTCTTGCCGGCGAACTCAGCCAGCGCCTGGCCGTCCGAAACCGGCTCGAGGAAGCTGTCGTGCTTTTCTGCGGTCAGCCCGGTCATCGGGTAGAAGACGTGCGCGTAGTGGGTCGCGCCCTTCTCCATCGCCCAGTCCTTCATCACAGCGGCAACCGCATCGGCCACCGTCGGATCCAGCTTGGCGCCCTTTTCGATGGTCGCTACCACCGATTTGTAGGTCGCCTTAGGAAGCCGTGACCGCATCTCCGCCTTGGTGAATACGTTGGCGCCGAAGATCTCACCCGGGTCCTTTGCAGGGTCAAAGCTGAAAGCGGGGGGCACATGGGCCTCGACTTGCGCAATCGCCTGCAAGCGGGTGGCGTTTCCACTCAATGGACTTCCTTCCGTTTCACTGGGCGTGAGTTGCTTCACCTTAGGAAGGTTTGATGGCGGAGCTGTTACGGCAATGTCACGGGCGCAATTCGCGGATTGGCACAATCGTCAATTCATTGACGGTTCTCCGCAGACCTGGTCGCTGCGGGGGCAACAACTCCTTTTACCGCGCGATCCCGCCGGCCAGACACCAGGTCACCGCAGCCAGCAGGGCGCCGACGCCCACCCGCCGGGCCAGTCGCGTGCTCCGCGGAATATCCGACGGCACGGGCGCGCGCCCGCCGCCTATCCGCGCCCGGTCTTCGCGCCGATTCCCGTAGTAGGTGTTGACCCCACCGAGCTGCAGGCCCAGCGCACCGGCAAACGAGGCCTCGACCACTCCGGCATTGGGACTGGGATGACGGCGTGCGTCGCGGTGCCACGCTCGCAGCGCGCCGCCGGGATCGGGACCCAGCACAGCCGCCAGGACGCCGCTGAGTCGGGACGCCGGCAATCCGAGCAGGTCATCCAGGCGGGCAGCCGCCCAGCCGAACCGGTCGTAGCGGGCGTTGCGGTGGCCGATCATGGCGTCCAGCGTGTTGGCGGTGCGGTGGGCGACCAAGCCGGGCACTCCGGCGATCGCTCCCCACACCAACGACGCCACCACCGCATCGGAGGTGTTCTCCGCCACGGATTCGACGACCGCCCGGGCGATCTCGTCGGGTTCCAGCGCGGTCGTGTCACGACCGACCAGATTGCGTACCCGGGTCCGGGCGGAATCCAGGTCGCCGGCGGCCAGGAAGGCCTGTACCGCATCGGCTTCGCGTTCGAGCGATCGGCCGCCGAGCACCGCCCAGGTTACGGCGGCGGTCAGCGCCGTGCGGGCCCAGGGCCTTCGGGCCGCATATTCGGCCGCATACGCCGCACCGGCGGCGCCACCGACCAGGACCAGCACGTGGGCCACCCCGGTTGCCCGATCGTCGCGATAGATCCGCCGCTCCAACGCCGACGCGCAGGTCCCGAATCCGGCCACCGGGTGCAGCCGCCGGGGATCGCCCCAGGCGCGGTCGGCGGCGTAGCCCAGGGCCAGGCCGAGTGCCCGAGGTGCGATCACCGCCGGGTCCGGTCGAGTGCGGCCAGCAGCTGATCGGTCAGGTCCGGGGGTCGTACCGCGATCCGTACCCAACTGTCGTCCAGTCCCGGGAAGGTGTCCGCGCGGCGCACGGCAATACCGTTCTCACGCAACGCCGTATGCACTCCGCGGCCGACCTGGGCCAGCACGAAGGGAGCCGGGCCCGCGACCAACCGCACCTCGCGTGCGGCAAGCCCCTCACCTAGGTGCGCTCGCCAGGTGGCCAACTGCCTTGCCCGGCGATCACTTTCGTGCGCTGCCCGCTCATCCGAGCAGACCCGCATGGCGGCCAGCGCCGAGGCGGACACCGACCAGGGGATCTGCAGTCGCGCCGCTTCGGCGAGCAGCGCGGGATCACCGAGCAGGTATCCCGCGCGAACGCCGGGGATCGACCAGTGCTTGGTCAGGCTGCGGCTGATCAGCAGGCCCGAAATTGACTCCCCAGAAAGGGTTTCCGGTTCGCCGGGGATCGCGTCGAGAAATGCCTCATCGATCAGCACCACCCGGCCTGGGCGCAGTAGCCGGCGCAGCGTCTGTGCCGGGTGCAGCACCCCGGTCGGATTGGTCGGATTGCCCACGATCACCAGGTCGGCATCGGCGGGCACCGCGTCGGGGTGCAGCGCGAAGCCGTCATCGGCCCGGCACAGCACCGTGGTGACGGTGTGGCCGGCGGCGGTCAGTGCGGCATGGGGGCCGGTGTACTGCGGATGCACCACCACGGGGTGACGCCAGGGGCGCATGCGGGCCATCAGGTCGAAGGCCTCGGACGCTCCCGCGGTGGGCAGCACCTGTGCGGCGGTGACACCATGCCGGGCGGCCAACGCGGCGTGGGCTGCCGATGCCTGCGGGTACGCCACGGCATCGTCGAGTGACGCGTGCAGGGCGTGCTCGAGCCAGTCCGGGCGCGGCCCGGCGTAGACGTTGACCGCGAAATCGAGCAGCCCAGAGGCCGCCTCGATATCGCCGTGATGGTGCAGATCGGGGCCGCTGAAGCCGTGCACCGCCTCGGTGAAACGTTGCGCCAGCGCGGGATACCCGGCCCAATGCGTGTGCAGGTAGGAGGCATGCAGGCTCGCCGAGGCGTAGCCGTCCGGCCCGCCGGGAAGCTCCCAGGCCGCGTCGACGGGACGATCGAAAGTGACCCGAGTCCGGTGGAATTCGTGGCCGGTGACTTGATCGCCGGCTCGCGTCAGCAGGGTGTCGGCCCCCGCGGTGGCCTCCCGGTAGCCCAGCGTCAGGCGCGGGGTCATCGCCGCGCAGCCCGGCAGGGCCCCGACCCCGTCGTCGTCACCCACTCGCCGGCACAGGTACGCCAGTCCGCCGCACTCGGCGACGGTCGGCACTCCCGCCGCGATCGCGGCCCGCAGTGCACCCAACAATGCGGTGTTGGCGCCCAGGTGCTCGGCGTAGACCTCGGGGAACCCGCCGCCCAGGTAGATGCCGGCGGTTCCGGCCGGCAGCGCAGTGTCGGTGAGTGGATCGAAGCTCACCACTTCGCAACCCGCGGCGCGCAGCAGCTCGAATGTCTCGGTGTAGCCGAACGTGAACGCTCGCCCCGCGGCGACAGCCACCACCGGCCGGCGCGGCGACGCGGCGGTGATGTGGGCGGCAGGGTCCCAGGCGCTGCCGGACAACCCCGGAGCCTGGCGTGCCAGTTCCAGCAGCGTGTCCAGCTCCACGCACTGCTCCATCAGCTCGGCCAGCCGGGCGATCATGGCGGCCGACTCGTCACGCTCGGCCGCCGGCACCAGGCCCAGATGCCGTGACGGCGTGTGGACTCCTGTGTCGCGGGGCAACACCCCGAGCACCGGAATGCCACTGGGGCGCAACGCGGCAACCACTTCGTCGGCGTGTCGGGAGCTGCCGGCCTTGTTCAGTACCACCCCGGCGACGTGTACCGAAGGATCGAAACCGGCCAGGCCGGCCACCACCGCCGCATGCGTCCGCGAAGCGTGCGAGACGTCGACGACCAACACCACCGGCGTGGTCGTCAGCGCCGCGACATGGGCGGTGGAGGCCTCGCCTTCGGTACCCAGGCGTCCGTCGAAAAGCCCCATCACGCCTTCGATCACGGCGATATCCGCCCCTGCCGCGCCGTGCAGCAGCAAGGGCACGATGCGTTGCGGCCCCACCAGGTAGGGATCCAGGTTGCGGGCCGGCCGGCCGGTGGCCAGCGCGTGATAGCCGGGGTCGATGTAGTCCGGGCCGACCTTGTGGCCGCTGACCTGCATGCCGCGGGCGGACAGCGCCGCCATCAGCCCGACTGCCACCGTGGTCTTGCCGTGCCCGGATGCCGGCGCAGCGATCACCACCCGGGGCAGCGGAACGGCCACGCTCACCATTCGATGCCGCGCTGGCCCTTCTGGCCGGCGTCCATCGGATGTTTGATGTTGCCCATTTCGGTGACCAGGTCGGCGATCTCGATCAGCCTCGGGTCGGCACGCCTGCCGGTGATGACGACGTGCTGGTGGCCCGGCCGGTTGGCCAACGTCTCCACGACGTCGTCGACGTCCACCCATCCCCAGCCCATCGGATAGGTGAACTCGTCCAGGATGTAGAGGTCATGGGTCTGTGCCGCCAGGCGTTCCTTGATCTGGGCCCAGCCCTCGGCGGCGTCGCCGGCGTGATCCTCGACGCCGCCGGCCTTGCGGCTCCATGACCAGCCCGATCCCATCTTGTGCCACTGGACCGGGCCGCCCTCGCCGGTCTCGGTGTGCAGTGCGCCTAGCCGCTCGAGCACGCTCTGTTCGCCAACGCGCCATTTCGCCGACTTCACGAACTGGAAGACGCCGATGTCGAAGCCCTGATTCCAGCCGCGCAGCGCCAACCCGAATGCCGCCGTGGACTTCCCCTTGCCGTCGCCGGTGTGCACCATCAGCAGCGGACGGTTTCGGCGTTGGCGGGTGGTCAGGTTGTCGTCAGGCACCGTCAACGGTTGTCCCTGCGGCATCAGGCGGCTCCTCGTCCGGTGGCGTCGCGGACGACGCCGGTCAGTGCCTCGGCGCTCACCTGGGGCAGGGCGACGTATTCGGCGCCCAGTCGCTCGGCCAGCGTGCGGGCCAGCCCGAGCCGCATCCGGCCGCTCTCGCAGTCCACTACGACCGACGAAAAGCCTTGTCGGGCAATGCTGTCGGCGGCAGTCAGGGATCGTGATACTGGGTCGGTACCGGAGGTGGCGCGGCCGTCTGTCAGGACCACGAGCAGTGGACGGCAGGCCGGGTCGCGCAGGCGCTCCCGGCGAATGAGCTCGGTGGCCTCCACCAGCCCCTCAGCCAGAGGGGTACGGCCACCGGCGGGCAACTCATCGAGCCGAGCGGCGGCCACCTCCACCGAACCGGTCGCGGGCAACACCAACTCCGCCCGGGTATCCCGGAATGTCACCACCGCCACCCGGTCCCGGCGCCGGTAGGCGTCCAGCAGCAGCGACACGATCGCGGTCTTGACATGGCGCATCCGCTCCGCGGCCGCCATCGACCCGGAGGTGTCGACCACGAACAGCACCAGGTTGGCCTCCCGGCCCTCGCGAACCGCGCGCCGCAGATCGGCCGCCGCCAGAATCATCGGCCCCTGCTCTCGGCCCCGGGCACCCTGATGCGGTGCGGCGGCCCGCAGCGTCTCGAACAGATGTAGGCCGCCGGTGGTGGCGGCCGCGGTGGCACCCACCCGGCGCCCCGAACTGGTGCGCGCCCTGCTGCGTCGGCCGCTGCGTCCCTCGCCCACGCCGTCGACCGAGAACAGTCTTGCCCGGTAAGGGGAGTCGGCGCCCACTGTCGAGGTGGATCCGGGTGTCGACTGGGGTGTTCCGGTCTGATCCGAGCGGGGCGCGGCGTGCCCGTCATCGGGCGGACCGTCCGGTTGTGGACCGTCCGGCTCGGGGTCGGGCTCGGGATCGGGCCCACGGTCCGGCGGGAGCAGCTCGTCGAGCTCGGACTCGTCCAGCCCCGGGGCATCGAAAGGCTTGCGCCTGCGCCGATGCGGCAGGGCCAGCCGGGCCGCCACCCGGAGATCTTCGAGCGTCACCGCGTCGCGTCCCTGCCACGCCGCATGCGCGACGGCGGTGCGGGCGCAGACGATGTCGCCGCGCAGGCCGTCGACGTCCAGCGCGGAGCAGATCTCACCGATCTTCACCAGCACTGTGTCCGTGAGCGCCACCTGCGGCAGTAGCTGTTGGGCCTGACGGATTCGGGACCGCACCCGGTCTTCGGCTGCAGCGTAGGTGGCGGCGAAACCGGCCGGATCGGCGTCGAAGGCCAGTCGCCGGCGCACCGCCTCGGCCCGCAGCGCCGGATCACGTGGCGCGGCGACTTCGACGGTCAGCCCGAATCGATCGAGCAGTTGGGGACGCAGCTCGCCTTCCTCGGGGTTCATGGTCCCGACGATCACGAAACGTGCCGCATGGGTCACCGAAATCGAGTCGCGCTCCACGGTGAGGCGTCCCATCGCGGCGGCGTCCAGCAGCAGGTCCACCAGGTGATCTGCCAGCAGGTTGACCTCGTCGACGTAGAGGATGCCGCGGTTGGCCCGGGCCAACAGTCCGGGCTCGAACTCCACGGTGCCACCGCCGAGCGCCCGCCCCAGGTGGATGGAACCCACCACCCGGTCCTCGGTGGCACCCACCGGCAGCTCGACCAGGCGAACAGGGCGGGTCTCGACGGGGGTGTCGGACGCGAACGGGCCGTCGGGGGAGAGCGGGTTCGGCTCAGTGGGATCCGAAGAGAACCGGTCGCCGGCCACCACGTCGATCGGCGGCAGCACCTGGGCCAGGGCCCGGACCAGCGTCGATTTGGCGGTGCCCTTCTCGCCGCGGATCAGCACGCCGCCGATACCGGGGGAGATCGTGCTCAAGATAAGCGCCAGCGCCATGTCGTCGAGGCCGCCCGGATCGTCCGGGTCGCCGCCGAGGACGGCAGGAAAGGGGTACAGCTGTTGCATGGAGGCTCCGCTCGTGTGGCCAACATCTGTTGGCGACGCGAAGCCGGTATTCGGACTGACCGGGGCGCATCGGAATGCGCCGCGGAACACCGTAGCGGGCCTGTGTCGGAGTCACACCGACTTCCCTGGCACTTCGCGCCGATACCCTAACACCCGGGGCCGCAGACCCCGACCGAGAGAAAGGGCACAGGACCAGTGAGTGCACCCGAAGCAGACTTGACCGGATGGGTCGCCGAGCCGTTCACCGGCGGTGAGTTCACCCACGACGTATATCGCAAGGGCCAGGGCCCCGGCGTTGTGCTGATCCCCGAGATCCCGGGCGCGCACCCCGGCGTGCTGGCATTGGGAAATCACTTGGTGGACAACGGTTTCACCGTGGCGATTCCCTCGCTGTTCGGCCAACCCGGCAAGGCGATCACACCCGGCTACGCATTGACGACGATCGCCCGTGCCTGCGTGACGCGCGAGTTCGCCGCGTTCGCCACCGACAAGCAGCGGCCGGTCACCCAGTTTCTGCGGGCGCTGGCGCGTGACCTCAACGCCAAGACCCCCGGAAAGGGAGTCGGGGTGATCGGCGAGTGCTTCACCGGAGGCTTCGCCCTGGCCGCGGCCGTCGACGACGCCGTGCTGGCCCCCGTGCTCAGCCAGCCTTCCGTGCCGATCCCGCTCACGCCGAAGCAGCGCCGCGACCCCGGCCTCTCGGAGGTGGAGCTGGGCGTCGTCGCCGACCGGGCCGCCAGCGACGGCCTGTGCGCGCTGGGTCTGCGATTCAGTGAGGACAAGATGGCCCCCGGGGACCGCTTCGCGACGCTCAAGGCCCGGCTCGGGGACGCCTTCGAGGTGATCGAGATCGACTCGTCGCCGGGCAACCCGCACGGTCTGTCGCGGATGGCGCACTCGGTACTCACCGACCAGGTTCGCGAAGTCGACGGCCACCCGGCCTACGAGGCGCGCAAACGAGTAGTGCAGTTCCTGACCGAGCGCCTGACATAGCGGTGCCTGCCGCCGAATCCATCGCCGTCGTCGGCATCGGCGCCGACGGCTGGGCCGGTCTGCCCGAACCGGCCCGCGAGATCGTGCTGGCGGCCGAGGTCGTGCTGGGGGCGCCCCGCCAACTGGCGCTGCTGCCGCACGCCGACGGCCAACGACGGATCCGCTGGCCGGCCCCGCTGCACGCCGGTCTGCCTGCGCTGTTCGACGACCTGGCGGGTCTGCGGATCGTGGCGCTGGCATCGGGTGATCCACTGCTCAGTGGGATCGGCACCACGCTGATCGGGCTGTTCGGTACCGAGAGGGTGACGGTGGTGCCGGCGGTCTCGTCCGTGGCGCTGGCCCGTGCTCGGCTGGGCTGGCCCGCGGAGGCCGCCGCGGTGATCAGCGTCGTCGGTCGTGACGTGCGCGCCGTGCTGCGCGAGCTGGCGCCCCAGCGGCGGGTGCTGGTGCTGTCCTCAGACGAAAACACCCCGCACCAGTTGGCTGCTCTGCTGGCCGACCGCGGCTATGGAGCAAGCCGCATGATGGTCCTGGGCGACCTCGGGGGCGTGGATGAATTCAGGCTGGATGCCACCGCGGCGACATTCGCCGGCCCCGTCCCGCGGCTCAACATCGTCGCCCTGGAACTGTCGGGCCCGCTGACCGCCGGCTGGGTGGCCGGCCTGCCCGACGATGCCTACGCCCACGACGGCCAGCTCACCAAACGTGACCAGCGGGCCGCCGCCCTGGCCCGGCTCGCGCCGGCGCCCGGACAGTGGTTGTGGGACGTCGGCGCGGGTGCCGGCTCGGTGGGCATCGAATGGATGCGTGCGCACCCGACCTGCCGCGCCATCGCCGTCGAGGCCGATGAGACACGGGCCGAAAGAATCGCGGTGAACGCCGGCAATCTCGGGGTGCCCGCGCTGCAGGTGGTCTGTGACGCGGCCCCGCAGGCGTTGGCTGATCTGCCCGCGCCCGATGCCGTGTTCATCGGCGGCGGGTTGAGCCGGCCCGGGGTGCTGGATGCGGCCCTGGCGGCCCTGGTGCCGGGCGGCCGATTGGTGGCCCACGGCGTCACGCTGGAAGCCGAGACGCTGCTGCTGGCCGCCTACCGCGAGCACGGCGGCGAGCTGACCCGCATCCAGGTCGAACAGGCCGCGCCGTTGGGATCCTTCACCGGCTGGACACCCGGTCGTGCGATCACCCAGTGGGCTTTAGCCCTGCCCTGAGCGATCCCGCGCCGGGTCGTAGAGATGGCTCTCGCCGCCGCACGGATCCGGCAGATCCGCGACGGCCCGGCCGACCAGGATGACCGCTGCCGACCGAAGACCCGCAGCTTCGACCGTGTCGGCAATCTCGGTGATCGTGCCGCGTAACACCAGTTCCTCGGGCTGCGATGCGCGGTAGACCACCGCCACCGGGCAGTCCGGGCCGTACTCGGGAGCCAGCTGGGCCATCAGTTCACGGATGCGGGTGATCGCCAGGTGCAACACCAGCGTTGCCTGGGTCGCGGCGAACGCCCGAAGCTCTTCGCGCTGCGGCATCGCGGTGGAGGCAGCCTGGGTGCGGGTCAGCACCACGGACTGCGCCACCAGTGGCACGGTGAGCTCACGGCCGAGGACCGCTGCTGCCGCCGCATAGGCGGGCACGCCGGGGGTGAGGGCCCACGCCACCCCGGCGGCATCGAGCCGGCGGGTCTGCTCGAAGACCGCGCTGTACAGCGATGGATCCCCAGACACCAACCGCACCACGGCGCGCCCGGCCCGATGCGCGCTGACCAGCCGGTCGGTGATGTCATCGAGATCGAGCTCGGCGGTGTCGACGAGTTCGGCATCCGGCGAGCAGTGCGCGAGGACATGGGGGTCGAGGTAGCTACCCGGGTAGAGCACCACGTCCGCGTCGGCCAGCAGCCGGGTGGCGCGCACAGTCAGCAGATCCGCGGCGCCCGGGCCGGCGCCGACGAACTGGACCGCTACCGCACCCATCTCGGGGTCCACACCCTTCCCGACGGGGTCGCTCGTGTCGACGAAGCGCCCACCAGGACAAGGCATTTCATGTCGATCGTGTCGGTGTCGAGTTCGCCCAGCGTGGTCACGGTGAGCTGTTCGGACTCCCGGCCGATGTCACGGCCGACGACCACCACGGCCGACGCTTCCCGGTGCTCCAACAGCACCTTGCGCGCGATCGCGATCTGGTCGGGCCGGGCGCGGGAGGCGGGGTTGTAGATCGCCAGCACCAGATCGGCCTCGGCGATCGCGCGCAGTCGGGACTCGATCACCGCCCACGGCTTGAGTCGATCGGACAGGCTCAGCACCGCGAAGTCCGCCCCGATCGGGGCGCCCGCCGCCGCGGCCACCGCCTGCACCGCCGACACCGCAGGCAGAACCCGCACCGAAACATGCTGGTACTGAGGATCATCGGCCGCCTCGAAAACTGCGGCAGCCATCCCGAACACCCCGGCGTCGCCGCCGGACACCACGGCCACCTGCTCGCCGCGGGCGGCCAGGTCCAGTGCGAACCGGGCCCGTTCCAGCTCCACGGTGTTGCCCGAGGTGTGGCGCTGCAGCCCTTCGCGCTGCGGAACCCGGGCGACGTAGGGGCCATAACCCACTACGTGGTCGACCGTTGCCAGCGCCTCGGCGGCCTCGGCGGTCAGCCACCCATCGGGGCCTGGGCCAAGCCCGATTACCAGCAGTTCGGCGGGCTGGGCCACGGGAGCGGCCTGAGCAGGCTCCGGCTCGGCTGAGGTGCGTGAGCGTTGCCCGTTGCGGGAATCCCCGTCGACCACAATCAGCGACAGGTAGGGGACAGCTGCCTCGTCCGCTTCGTCCATCTCGGCCACCGGCAGCCAGCGTTGTTGCGGGTGACTGGCGCGCTCGACGTAGTAGGCGTGTTCCAGACGGCCTGCCGCGGCCAGGGCCCGGCGCACGGCCGGAAACGTGCGGCCCAGTTTCATGATGATGGCGCCGTCGGTGTCGGCCAGCCGCATCGCCAGCTCGTGCTCGCTCAGCGTGCCCGGCAGCACGGTCAGGACGTCGGTCTGGCGCACCAGCGGCATACCGAGAGCCGCAGTTGCGGCGCTGAATGCTGGGACCCCGGGGATGATCTCGGTGTCGAACCGGGCCGAGAGCCGGTCATGCATGTACATGAACGAGCCGTAGAACAGCGGATCGCCCTCGGTCAGCAACGCCACCGTGCGGCCCGCATCCAGGTGGGCGGCCAGCCGGGCGGCGGAGGCCTCGTAGAAATCGGCCAGCGCGCCGGCATAGCCGCCGGGGTGGTCGGTGACCCCGGTGGTCACGGGGTAGCGCAGCTCTTCTTCGAGGACGCCGGGGCGGATCAGGTCGGCGGCGATAGTGCGGGCATACGACGACTTGTTCACCCCGGCGTGGTAAGCCACCACGTCGGACTCGGCGATAATCCGGGCCGCCTTGAGGGTGATCAGCTCGGGATCACCGGGCCCCAGGCCCACTCCATAAAAGCGGCCGGTCATGCGATGCCCTTCATTCGGCGTCCGACGCCAGTGCGTTCAGCGCGGACGAGGTGATAGCCGAACCTCCCCGTCTTCCCCGCACGGTCACGTAGGGGATGTCGACGCCGTGATCGTGGTGCAGCGCGGCCAATGCGGCCTTGGACTCGGCGGCACCGATGAAGCCCACCGGGCAGCCGACGATCACCGCCGGACGCGGCCCACCGTCGAGGATCATCTCCAGCAGGTGGAACAGCGCGGTGGGGGCGTTGCCGATCGCGACGACGGCACCGGCCAATTCGGGTCCCCACAGCGAGACCGCCGCAGCCGAGCGGGTGGTTCCCCACTCTTTCGCCAGCTCGGGCACGCGCTCGTCACGCAGGTGGCAGCGCACCTCGTTGCCGGCCGGTAACCGGCCAGCGGTCACCCCGACGGCCACCATGCGGGCATCGCAGAAGATGGGCGCGCCGTTGTCGAGTGCGGCCCGCCCCGCCGGTACCGCTTCAGGGTGAATCAGCAGATCTTTGGCGACGTCGGTCTGGCCGGCGCCGTGAATCATCCGTACCGCGAGCCGTTCGGCGCCCGCGGGGATGTGCGACAGGTCGGATTCCCGCCGGATCGTCGCAAACGATTCGACGTAGATGGCGGGGCCGTCGTCGATGTAGTCGTAGTGCCGAGACGGGCGCCTGGGCCTGCTCACCGATTCGCCTCCTGGGCTTGGGGGATGAAGACACCCTGCCACGGCGTCACCACCAGCTCGGCGTGCTCCATCAGGGGTTGCCCGCGGTCCGGTGTGAGCACGCCGTCGGGCACACACACGTGGGTGCCGCCGGGCACGATGCCAAACGGTAACGGACCCGACGGGGGCGGGATGCGGGGGTCTGGGGCAGTTCCGGCCGGTACGGGCAGCAGGGGCCTGGCCAGTTCCCGGATATGCCAGGGCGCGTCTGGGCGTGCGCCGCGGGCGTGCTGGAAGGCCACCGCCAGCTCGGTGAGCCGGTCGGCGGAATCCTCGAGGGCGATCACCGCGCCCCAGTCTTCACCGATCCGCAGCTGCGCCTCCCGGTCGCTCAGCACCACCAGGCCGGCGTCGGTGGAGCGGTCTCGCAGGTCGCCGCGGCCGTCGTCGAGGACGAAAAGGAAGCGCCCGGGCAGCCCGGCAAGGCGTGGATCGGCACACAACAAGGCGTCCAGCTGTGCGGCCGCCGGACGCAGGTCGGTCCGCCCGCCGGCATATCCGGTCTGCGGCGAGACCAGGATGTTGCGGACCAGCTCGTGGCTGCGCGACGGCAACAGTCCGGTCGACTCCAGCGCGACCACCGCGTCGGGGGCGAGCTCACCCCCGTGATCGGCCAACCCGCGCAGCTGCAGGTTGGCTCGTGTGGTCAGGTAGACCGAGCCATCGGCGAACTCGGCACTGACCTCGAACAAGCGGGCCAACGCCCCGGCCTGAAGCCGACCGCCGACCAGGCGCAGTCGCACCAGCAGTCCGTCATCGGCCACCCAGGGGCGCAGCACACCCGGGCAGCGGTCGGGCCTCGTCCTCATCTGTCACGCCCGCCACGCGGCGGAGGGCAGTGCGGAGTTGCCCGCCTTTGCGCGACAACACCCATGGGGTCGGCGCTGCCGGTGGCGGGTTTGGCGTACACAGACTGAATTGTCGCTCAAAGGCGGGCAACAGAGAGGCCCCCGCCCTTCGGCGACGGGTGGGGCGGTTGAGACTCAGCCGCCCAGCGCCGCGACCGCCGGGCCGAACATGGTGGCCTTGATGGCGCCCAACGTGCCCGGGTCCTTGCCGGCCAAGGGGCGCAGCAACTCGGTCGCCACCGGGGTCACCGCACCCTCGGCCGCGGTGTCGTCGACGATCCCGAACCGCTGCGCGTCCACGCCACCGAACCGGCGGCCGGTCGTCATCGACGCCACCTGGGCCTGTGGGGTGAGTTTGGCCTGGATCAGTGCAGCCATTCCGGCGGTGAACGGAATCCGGATGTCGACCTCGGGCAGGCAGAAGAAGCCTCGGTCGGCGCGCATTACCCGGAAGTCGTGGGCCAATGCCAACATGGCGCCGGCCCCGAACGCGTGGCCCACGACCGCCGCCGCGGTCGGGATCGGCAGAGTCAGCACCCGTGCCAACAGCGCGTGCACCCGCCCCACGTACCAGTCGGTGCGATCACCGTTGGCCATCAGCCAATCCAGGTCCAGGCCGTTGGTGTAGAACTTGCCGCCCGCGGTGGTGACCAGGCCATGCGCCCTGCCCTCGGCGTTGGCGGCCAGCACGTCGTCGAGCATGCCGTTGATCTCGTCGAGAAAGTCCGGGGAGAACCGGTTTTCGTCAGCGCCGAGGTCGAGGACGGCGACCTTGTCGTCATAGGTGAGGTTCACAGTGGTGGATCCTTTCTCGGAGGTGGCCCGACCGACAGCACGGCGCGGACCGCCGCCTGCAGGTGGGCGCGGGCGCAGGCGTTGCCCAACCGGTTCCGGGTGAGCACGATAGCGGTGGGCAGGTCGACCACACAGGTGGTGATGGTGTCGACTGCCGCGGCGTCGCGACGCTGCCACAGCGTCTCGGCCAACTGTTTGAGCAGGGCGGCGAGCTCTCCCTCGGCGACGCGCAGTTGCTCAGACAGCTGTGCGGGCAGGTCGTCTTCGGACAGCTCGTCGAGCCGGAGCGCGAACAGCAGCCGGCAGGCGTCGGGATCACGGTCGGCGAAGACCACCGCGGCGTCGGCCGCGGCAACGACGGCTTCGGCCGCGCCCGGGGCCGCGTCAACCAGCTCGCGCTGCACTGCCAGGAACCGCTGGGCGGCTCGCAGCCAGGCCGCGGCGATCAGCCCGGCGCGGGAGCCGAACCCGTGATAGACCGCGCCGTTGGAGGCGCCGGTGGCCTCACCGACCGCCCTGATCGTGACCGCGGCGGGCCCGGATCGCGCGGCCAAGGCCTCAACGGCGTCCAACACCTGCGCGGGGTCGTACACGCGCGGGCGGGGCATGGCCGCCACGGTAACAGAGCACGCGCTCTGTTACCAGGTGCGTTCGTCGGCTCGTCGGCGTGACAGGATCGAGCCATCATGAGCACTCCCGGAACCCGTCCCGTCGTATTCTCCGGCGCCCAGCCCACCTCCGACTCGCTCCACCTCGGAAATGCCCTTGGTGCGGTCGCGCAGTGGACGGCCCTGCAGGACGACAACGAGGCCTTCTTCTGCGTCGTCGACCTGCACGCGATCACCGTTCCGCAGGACCCTGAGACGTTGCGGCGCCGCACCCTGGTCACTGCCGCGCAATACCTGGCCCTGGGCATCGATCCGGCGCGCAGCACCGTCTTTGTGCAGAGTCATGTGCCCGCCCACGCCGAACTCGCCTGGGTGCTGGGCTGTTTCACCGGATTCGGGCAGGCGTCGCGGATGACCCAGTTCAAGGACAAGTCGCAGAAGCAGGGCGCTGACTCCACCACCGTCGGCCTGTTCACCTATCCGGTGTTGATGGCCGCCGACGTCCTGCTCTACGACACCGACGTGGTCCCGGTCGGTGAAGATCAGCGCCAGCATCTGGAGCTGGCGCGTGACGTCGCGCAGCGCTTCAATGCGCGTTTCCCGGAGACCTTCGTCGTCCCCGAACCGATGATCCCCAAGGCCACGGCCAAGATCTACGACCTGCAGGACCCGACCGCCAAGATGAGCAAATCGGCGGCCACCGATGCGGGTCTGATCAGCCTGCTCGACGATCCGGCGAAGAGCGCCAAGAAGATTCGCTCGGCAGTCACCGACTCCGACCGCGAGATCCGTTTCGACCGGGAGGCCAAGCCAGGGGTGTCGAACCTGCTGACGATTCAGGCTGCGGTCACCGGCGCGGACCTCGGCACCTTGGTGGACGGCTATGCCGGCCGCGGCTACGGCGACCTGAAGAAGGAGACCGCCGAGGCGGTCGCGGAATTCGTCACGCCGATCAAGGCACGGGTGGATGAGCTACTCGCCGACCCGGCCGAGCTGGAGGCGGTGCTCGCGGCGGGCGCAAGCCGGGCCGGCGAGGTGGCCGCTGCAACGCTCGCGCGGGTGTATGACCGGGTGGGACTACTTCCGCCCCGGGGATGATCAAGGCCGTGACCGACCAGAGCAAGCCCTCTAAGCCGGGCGTTATCGACCGGCTACGCGCGCGCTACCGCTGGTTCGATCACGTGGTTCGGGCCCAGGTACGCTACGACGACCGCCAGGGCAACTTCTTCGCGGCCGGGATGAGCTACTACACGATCTTCGCGCTGTTCCCCTTGGCGATGGTCGGCTTTTCCGTCGGTGGATTCCTGTTGTCGCGCAGGCCCGAAGTGCTCGACCAGATCGAGAGCCGGATCAAGCACTCGATCCCCGGCGAGTTCGGCACCGAGCTCGTCACCTTGATGGACAGTGCGATCTCCTCGCGTGCCTCGGTGGGAGTGATCGGCCTGGCCACCGCCGGCTGGGTGGGGCTGACCTGGATGGCCAACCTGCGCGAGGCGCTCTCGGAGATGTGGGAAAGCCGTTCGGAGAAAAAGGGGTTCGTCTCCTCGAAGCTGTCAGACCTGCTCGCCATGGTCTGGGCGTTCGGTGCCATGGTGGCCACCATTGCGCTGACAGCGCTGGCCGACCCGAAGCTGATGCGCAATGTCCTGCGCTGGATGGGTGTTCCCGACTTCACCTTGTTGGGTGGACTGTTGCGGGTCGCTTCGCTGACGATGGCGGCCGGCGTGTCATGGCTGCTGTTCACCTGGATGATCGCGCGGTTGCCCCGGGAATCGGTGAGCCTGGACAGTGCCATGGAGGCCGGTGCTATCGCCGCGGTCGGCTACGAACTGTTCAAACAGGTCGGCTCGGTGTATCTGCAGTCAGTGATCAATGGGCCGGCCGGGGCGGTGTTCGGGCCGGTGCTGGGCCTGCTGGTGTTCGCCTACGTCACCTCGCGGCTGATTCTGTTCGCCACGGCATGGGCGGCGACCTCGGCAGACGAGGCTACTTCTCGGCCCGCACCGGGAAGCGGCTCATGATCGATACCCGGTTGAACGCGTTGATCGTTATCGCCGCCCAGATCAACAGAGAGATCTGATCGTCGGTGAGGTGCTCGCGCAGCAGCGCGAACTCGTCGTCGTCCAGGTGTGCCTCGGAGATCCAGGTGACCGCCTCGGCGATCTCGAGGGCAGCCCGTTCGGTGTCGGAGAACAGCTGGGTGTCGCGCCAGGCGGGCAGCACCGAGATCCGTTGCACGGTGTCACCGGTCTCCAGCAGCGCCTTGCTGTGCATGTTCAGGCAGAACGCGCACCCGTTGATCTGCGACACCCGCAGATTCACCAGCTCCAGGACCGTTTGGGACAACCCGGCTTCTTTGGCGCGTGCCTGTACCTCGGCTGCGGCGTCGAGGTAGGCCTGGTAGACCGAGGCCGACTGCTTGTTGAGGGAGATGCGCGTCATGATCAGTCGGTGACCCGGTCGACGAGGTCGGCGTACTCCGGGTGTTTGGTGATGTAAGCCTCGACGAACGAACAGGTCGGCACCACGCGTTTTCCGGCGGCTCGGGTGTCGTCCAGGGCAGCGCGAATCAGTGTGCTGGCGAGCCCGCGTCCGCCGAACGCCTTGTCGATCACCGTGTGGTGAAAGTCCCGCTGATCGCCGCTTTCGATGTAGTCGGCGAACCCGGCCTGCTGGCCGTCGACGGTGATCTGGAACTGCCGGTTGTCGTGGGTGACGGTCGGTTCGCTCATCCCCGCAGCCTATCCGAGCCAGGTGCCCCGCCGCATGACCCGCGCGACCCGCCAATCCCGATCCAGCACAACCAGGTCGGCGTCACGTCCGATCGCCAGGTCGCCGGCTCGGTGCAGACCCAGGGTGCGTGCCGGAGTGGTCGAGGTCAGGCGCACAGCGGCGGTCACGGCCGCATCATCGGTGCCGAGCAGTCGCACCGCGGTCGCGAACAGCCGGTCCATGGTGGCGGTGCTGCCGGCGATCGTCGCGGTGCCGTGCAGCCGGGCCACTCCGTCGGCGACGTCGACATCCAGCCCGCCGAGGGTGAAGGCGCCGTCACCGACTCCGGCGGCGGCCATCGCATCGGTCACCAGTGCCACCCGGTCTGGCCCGACGGCGGCCAGCACCTGGCGGATGATGCTCGGGTGCAGGTGCACGCCGTCGGCGATCAACTCGACGGTGGCTCGCGGGTCCTCCAACAGCGCGGGCACCGGTCCGGGATCTCGATGATGCACGGCGCGCATCGCGTTGAACAGGTGCGTGCCGACCGTCGCGCCGGCGTCGAGGGCGGCTTGGGTCTGGTCGTAGTCGGCATCGGTATGCCCCACGGCCACCACAACTTCCGCGTCTACCAACCGTCGGATCGTCGGAATGGCGCCGGGCAGTTCCGGTGCCAGGGTGACCATCCGGATCGCGCCACCTCCGGCGGACAGCAGGGCATCGACTTCGGTGTCTTCGGGGGCGCGCAGCTGTCCGCGGTCGTGTGCCCCGCAATGCGCCCTGCTCAGCCACGGGCCCTCCAGATGGATGCCGTCCACTACGCCGCGTCGGGTCGCCGCCGCCAGGTTGCGCACCTGTTGCACTAGGGCTTCTGCCGATGCGGTCACCAGGCTGGCCAGCCCTCCGGTGGTGCCGTGGCAGGCATGCAGGGCCGCCGCGCGGTCCGGATCATCGGAGTAGGAGACACCGTCTCCGCCGTGCACATGCATGTCGACGAAGCCGGGCACCACCACGGCGTCCCCGAAATCGGCGTTCGGCGGTACCGGGGGCGGCCCGGATCCGCAGTCGGTGATCCGCCCGTCGGCCACCGCGAGCCAGCCCGGCCGGTGCACCCGACCGTCGAGCACGACGGTGCCGGCGGCGATCACGGTCATGCCGAGGCCTCGAGGTCTGCGGTCGTCGCCCCGGCTTCCGGCGCGGGCCAGCTACCGTCGTTCTCCCAGAAGTGCCGGATGTCTTCCAATTGGCGGCCTTTGGTCTCCGGGGCGTAGCGATAGACGAATGCGAGGCTGAGTATCGCCAGGACCCCGAACACCGCGAAAGTCCCGGCGCCGCCCAGCGCGGTGAGCATGGTCAGAAAGACCGCGGCCACGATCGCATTGCCCACCAGGTCCGATGTCAGCATCGCCGATGAGCCCAGGGACCGCATCCGGGCTGGCAGGCTCTCCCCGGCGTAAACCCACACCAGGGAGCCGAAACCGAACGTGTAGCCGACGGTGAACAGCAGCACCCCGCCGAATTTGACTGCTGCAAGCGCGCTGCCGAAGGTATCGCCGGCGGCGAAGACAGCGACCAGCAGCAGATTGGCGGTGACCATCGCTGTGATACCCGAGAGCAGGATCGGCCGCCGGCCCACCCGGTCGATCAGCACCAAGGAGACGACCATGGCCGCCAGGGCGGCCACCTGCACCAGCGCCGGCAGGATCAGCAACGCGAAGTCGCCTTCGAAGCCCATCTTCTCGAACAGTCGGGGGCTGTAGTACACGATCGCGTTGATTCCGGTGATCTGGATGAAGAACCCCAGCGTCACCACGAACAGCGTCGCCCGCAGATACGGCGGCCGCAGCATCTCACGCAGCACCCCCAGCCCACCGGCCTGGTCCTGGGCCAGGGTGGCGCCGATCTCGGCCAGCTCACGCTGGGCATCGGCGCCGGGTTCGATGCGGCGCAGGGTGCGTTCCGCCTCGTCGACTCGGCCTTTGAGCAGATACCAGCGGGCGGTGTCGGGGACGCGGGCCAACACCCACGTCACCAGCACCGCGGGTACTGCAGCCAGTCCCAGCATTGCCCGCCAGTTGCCGGCACCGGCGAACAGGTAGGCGATCACGTATCCGGCGATGATCCCGATCACGGTGGCCACGCCATAGGTGACCAGCAGCGCACCGCGAGCGTGGGCCGGCGCCGACTCGGCCACGAACACCGGGACCACCACCACAGAAACTCCGATGGTGATGCCCAGCAGCAACCGCGCCAGTGTCAGAGTCGATACCGAGGTAGCGGCCGCCCCCAGCAGCGCGAAAGCCGCGTAGCCCACGCTCACCCCGACCATCGAACGCTTGCGCCCGATCGCGTTGGCCAGCCACCCGCCGGCCAGCGCGCCACCGATCTCGCCGATCACCGTGGCCGTAGCGATCATCTCCTGCTGCGCGGACGACAGTCCGAAATCCCGCTCGATGAACAGCAGGGCCCCGGCGATATTGGACAGGTCGTAGCCGTAGATGACCCCGACGCTCGCGGCGGCCAAGCCCACCAGCAGCGCCAGCGGCGAGGAGCGGCGCAGTTCCCCGATTCGGCCCATCTGGCTCACGGTAGGGGATGGGGCCGGCTAACCAACGTCCGCGTCGCGCCGGTCGGCCAAGGTGGCATACCCATAGGTCAGCGCCGCGGCGAGGAACTCAACGGCGCACGCCGCGATGAAGGCCGGATGTGGCATGCCGACGTCGGCCATGGACATCAGCCGGGAGACTCCGAGCAGTGCCATGGTGGCGGCCAACAGCCGTACTGCTCCGGCGGGGATCGGCGAGCGTCGAAACGCTTCGAGGTAGCCGACGCCGAAGCCGATGAGCAGTGCACCGGCCGCGCGGGTCTCGCTGTCCACCGTGGCGTTGACGGCCTGGCCGTCGGGAATGGAATCCAGGGAGAACGCCATCCGGCTGATTCCGAGCCCGATTAACAGCAGCCCGGTGAACAAGCCGAATGCTCGCAGCGCCTTGATCACCACGCCGAGCTCCGTCCGGGGCGGCGGTTCACCGCCCGGGCGCCCATGATCAGTCCGAACACCACGATCGTGCCGAAGATGGCCACCCCGACGCGGACCGGCACGGTGTCATCGGACGGCGTCAACATCATGGCCTGCGGGCTGGGGGCGTCGGCCGGGGCGCGGGGCGCCACCAGTGACGGGTCCGGTTCGATCAGCGTCCCCACCCGGGTGCCGGGCGGGACCGCGAAGCCGTAGTCGAGCAGCTGGGCGGCCTGCTGCCAGGGCGGGATGGGCTGGCGGGTGCCGCGCAGCAGCACCGCCACCAGGCGACGCCCGTCTCGGGTTGCCGCGCCGACAAACGTCTGCCCGGCATCGTCGGTGTAGCCGGTCTTGCCGCCGAGCGCGCCCGGATAGTTGTAGAGCAGCTGGTTGTCGTTCTCCAGCTCGTATCCGGGTATATCGCCGTAGCCGGGGAAGTCGAAGGTGCGGGTCGCGACGATATTGGCGAACGCCGGGTTGTTCCAGGCGTAGCGGTAGAACAGACCGATGTCGTAGGCCGAGGTACTCATGCCGGGCCCGTCGAGTCCCGAGGGCGTGGCGGCGCGGGTGTCGCGGCCGCCGAGTCGCGCAGCCAAGGTATTGATCTTGTGCAGCGCGACGTCCCAGCCGCCGAGTTGCATGGCCAGGGCGTGGGCGGCGTCGTTGCCCGACCCCATCAGCAGTCCGTGCAGCAGCTGGTTCACGGTGAAGTGGCCACCGGGACCAACACCGACCCGGGTGCCCTCGGCGTTGGCGTCATCCTGGGTGCCCACGACGACAGCATTGGGGTCCAGCTCATTCAGCGACGCCATCGCGGTCAACACTTTGATCACGCTGGCCGGCCGATGCCGCCCGTGCGGGTCGCGGGCGGCGATCACCGCGCCGGTGTCCATGTCGGCTACCAGCCACGATTCGGCCGAGACCTCGGTGGGCACGGGCGGGGTGTCCGGCGCGGTCACGATCCCGCAGCCGGACAGTGCTTCGCCGCCGACCGGGGTGGCCGGGACCGGAAGCGGCAGTGGGGGATCGCCGGCCTGGGGCACTTCTGAGGTGTCTACGGCGGGCGGGGTGCTGACCTGATAGGGGCAGCCGACCGTACCCGCACCCCGGCCCGGCGTGGGGTCCGCCCAGGCCGCAGGGGTGGCCAGGGGAGCGGCGGTGGCCAGAAAACCGACCGCCATCAGGGCAGACAGCGAGCGCAGAGAAGTCATCGTGTGTGCAGGGTAAGTCACGGGCGCGGCGAAATCGGGGAGCCACGCTGTGGCTGGTGGGACGGAAGTTACAGCTGAAAATATGCCAGACCAGGCCCTGCGATCCGGCCCATCCACAACCGGCCGCCGGACTCCACCACGCCGGTCACCAGTCCGAAGCCGGGGTGTTCGGTGCGGAACTGGGTCAGCACCCGCCCGTCCTCGGGATCGAAGGCGACCACCCACACCACCGGGACCGGGTTGGGCAACCAGCGATACGGCATCCGCCACAGCAGCCGGCGCAGTACCGGTGCGCGCGGGCTCAGCCAGTCCGACAGGGCATTGCGATCCGAGACCATCGCCACCCAGATCCGCCCGTCGCGCCCGGTGGAGATGTTGTCGGGATGGCCGGGCAACTCCTGGACCAGCGGGGTGATCGAACCGCGGCGTGGTCCGGTCAGCCAATACGTGGACAGCCGCCTCCCGGTGCTCTCGGCGAACACCACCGCCGATTCGTCGGCGGTCAGTGTCACGCCGTTGGCGAAGTGCAGGCCCTCGGCCAACACACTCACCGAACCGTCCGGATCGCGGCGCAGCAAGGATCCGCTGCCGCGTGCCTCGATCACCGAACCCTTGTAGTGCTCGTAGTGGAAACGGTTGGTGGACTCGGTGAAATAGATTGTCCCGTCGCTGGATTCGACCGCGTTGGAGCAGAAGGTCAGCGGCTTGCCGGCTACCTCGCTCACCAGGGTCTCCAACCGGCCGGTGCTGGGGTCATAGCGCAGTAGGCCGCGGTGGCTGTCGCAGATCAGCAGTCGCTGGTCGTGGGTGAAGGCCAGCCCCAGCGGACGGCCGCCGGTGTCGATGACCTCCCGCGGCGTGCCGGTGGCCGGGTCGACGCAGATGATCCGGCCGTCCTCGACCCCGGTCCAGACGGTTCCATCGGCCGCGACGACGACGTCTTCGGGGGCGGTGCCGGGAATCTCGACGAGGGTCAGAGCCGGTGTGGGGTCCGGTGGCGGCAGCGGCCGCGATCCCGGGGGCTGCCAGCGGACGGGGTCAATCGGCGGCTTGGGCACTGGTGCATTGTGTCGTGGCATCGACGGTGACACCGCACAACCGCTATTTTCCGAATGCCACCGGCATGCGCAGCGGCCCCCGAATGGCCGGGGTGTCGCGCCATTGCACCGGGCCGGCTAGCCGCGGCTCCCGGGCCAGGATGGCACGCAGTGCCACCGTTGTCTCCAGCCTGGCCAGCGCCGCCCCCAGGCAGTAGTGCTCGCCGTGGCCGAAGGACAGCGGTGGCGGGCCGTCTCGGTCGGGGCGGAACTGATCGGGTTCGGCGTAGACGCCGGGATCGCGGTTCGCGGCGGCGACCACGACCAGCACCGGATCGCCGGCCGGGATGTGGACTCCACCGATCCGCTGATCCACGGTGGCGGTGCGGGCCACCGCCTGAGCGGGGGCGTCGAGCCGCAGCAGTTCGGTGACCATCGCGGCGGTGACCTCCGCGGGGCCGACGAGCGGGTCGAGTAGCCGCAACAGCCCAGCGCCCAACAGATTTGCGGTGGTCTCATGCCCGGCCACCGCGAGCAGTACCGCGTTCACCGCGACTTCGTCGAGTTCCAAGTCTGGATCACCGGCGATGAAACTGATCAGATCGTCACCGGGATGGGCGCGACGGTCGGCGGCAAGGGCCAGGAATGCGGCTGTGAGCTCGGCGGCCGCCGCCGCTCCCGCGCCTACTATCTCGTCGTCGGCAAGGGTGCCTAGCATCGCCACGATCGGTGGTGAAAGCTCCTGCAGCACGCGAAGTCCCACGTCATCGAGGCCCAGCCATTCGCCGATCACCGCGATAGGTATCGGCAGGGCGATCTCGGCCATGAAGTCGAACGGGACTGCGGTGGCCGGTGCATCGACTGCCGCCGCGGTGATCGCCTCCACGCCGGTGGACAGACCGGAGACGAAGGAGCGGGTGAACACGTCGCGCATAGACCCGCGCAATCGTTGGTGGATAGCGCCGTCGGTGAACAGCATTGACCGCCCTGCGAATTGGGTTCCTGCTGCGTTCACCGCGGCCACTGCGCTCGGCCTGGCCAGGGGATCGCTGGTCCAGCCGGTACCGCTCAGCACCTCGCGGGCAGCGTGGTAGCCCAGGACCAGCCATGCTGCTGCGGTGTCATCCCACACCACGTCACCCTGACTGCGCCGGGACTCGTAGAACGGATAGGGATCGACGGCGCTCCACGGCAGGCGTGGTGCGGCGACTTCAGGCCGCGTCATGATCGTCCAATCCGAAGGGCAGGCCGCGGTCGAGAACCCAAGCGACGTGGCGTTTACCGAGTTCGGTGGACGGCTCGGCAGCACCGTCCATGTCGTCGACGGCCGATCGAGCGTCGAAGGTGGCGCCCAACGCGGCGAAGACCGCGTTCATCGACAGGTTGAGTCGGGAGAAGAACACGAAGTCCGGCGGGACCGAGAGGTGTCGCAGCGGATGCTCGGCGCCGCGGACGTCGAGCAGGGATCGCACTGCGCGGCCGATGGTTTCGGGGGAGTAGGTCACCGGTTGGGGCTCCAGCAGCTCGTGGACGACCTGTTCCCACCATTGATACGCCTGGTCGCCGGTGAGGGCGGATTCTCTGGTGAGAAAGCCGTTGGCCCGCATCGAGTCGAGTAGCGCAGGCCGGTCGTCGTCCAGCACGAAACGTAGTGTCTCAACCAGTCCGCGCCGCAACGACTCGGAAAGTACTTTCACGCAGCCGAAGTCGACGAAACCCACCGTCCCGTCGAGTCCGAATCGGTAGTTGCCGGGATGTGGGTCGGCATGGAACATGCTCGCGTGCCGGTAGGAGCCGGTCACCATCCGAGAGATCGCCTCGGCCCAGGTGTTCTTCAGGTCTTGGTCGGCGTGCTTTGCCGCGGCCCAGTCCAGTCCGTCGAGGTAGCTCATGGTCAGGACGCGGTCGCCGGAGGCTTCGGGAACTACCTCGGGAATCCGGATGAACGGATGATCGCGATACAACGTGGCGAACGCCGTGATGTTGGCCGCCTCGTGTCGGTAGTCGATTTCCTCGGTGATGCGCGCCGAGATCTCGCGGGCGCTCTGGCGCAGGTCGGGCATCGGTCCGGTGGCCGCCGAGGCGAATCGGATCACCGTCGTCAGCAGTTCGGTGTTGGCCAGGTCGGCGCGGATCGCTTCGGCCACGCCGGGGTACTGGACCTTGACCGCCACCGGCCGCCCGTCGGGCAGGATCGCGCGGTGGACCTGGCCGATGGATGCCGCGGCCATCGGCTCGTGGGTGAACTCGGCGAACACTCGCTCGACCGGCCGGCCCAAATCGGCCTGCACAACCTCCCGAGCCAGCTCGGGCGGCATCGGCGGGGCATCGGCCTGCAACCTGGTGAGCGCCCGCTGGTACGGCGACAACTCGCCGCCGCCCACCGCGCCGGCGTCGATCAGCGAGAACATCTGACCGGCCTTCATCAGCACACCTTTGGAGTGGCCGAGCAGCTCGGCGTATCGCTCTGCGGTGCGCTCGTGAAACTTCTCCACTGCCCCGGCATCGCCGGTCTTGGCGCGCAGCGCAGCCACCACTCGCCCCCCGGCGGCGCGCGCGGTGAATCCGGCCAGCGGCATGGTGCGGCGAACTCGGCCCCGCGGCACGGAATCGCTCATCGTGGCCCCCCGTCGACGACTGCTAAAGTGATCACTTGGCAACACTAAGTGCTTACTTTGGGATGGTCAATGGTGGAGACGACAACGCGGGACCGTCTGGTCAACGAGGCGATGCGGCTGTTCAGCGAGCAGGGTTACCGCGCGACCAGCGTTGCCCAGATCGAGAAGGCTGCCGGCCTGGCGCCGGGATCCGGTGCGCTGTACCACCACTTCAAATCCAAGGAAGCCCTGCTGGCCGCCGGAATCGACCGGCAGTTGGACCGCCGCGGCGCCATGCGTGACGTCCGGGCACTCTTTGCCGGCCTGGGGGATCTGGACACCGAGTTGACCCTGCTGGGACGGTATCTGTTCGCCGTACTCGACGAGGAGACGCAGCTGCTGCAGATCGCCGCGCGCACGCCTGCCGATCAGTCGGCCCGAGTGGCAGCCGCCTATGCCGCGCTGGTAGACGGCCTGTGTGCTGAGCTGGCCGACTGGATCGCCGGGTGGGCCCCGCACCTGGCCGCCGCCGACGCCCAGCGGATCGCCGTGGTGGCGGTCAATGCGTTGCTGGGCAACCGGGCCGGGCGGATGCTCTATCGCGGCGTGGGCGCACAGCTGGCCGACGAGGAGTACCTCTCCGAATGGACGACGCTGCTGGCGGTACGCATCCGCGCCTAGGCTGGTGGCGATGACGGCGTCGGTAGAGGACTTCGAGGCGCTGCGGCCGCATCTGCTGGCGGTGGCTTACCGGCTCACCGGCATGTTTGCCGACGCCGAGGACATCGTGCAGGACGCGTGGTTGCGTTTCGACGCCGCCGAACGCGACCAGATCACCGACCCGCGAGCCTGGTTGACCACGGTGGTGAGTCGCCTGGGTCTCGACCGACTCCGCTCTGCGCCGCGACGCCGCGAGTCCTACGTCGGGCAGTGGCTGCCCGAGCCCGTGGTCACCGGTGTCGGCGACTCCGATCCACTGGCGGCCGTGGTGGCCGGCGAAGATGCCCGATTTGCGGCGATGGTGGTGCTGGAGCGGCTGACCCCCGACCAGCGAGTGGCCTTTGTGCTGCACGACGGGTTCGCGATGCCGTTCGGCGAGGTGGCCGCGGTGTTGGGCACCAGCGAAGGCGCGGCCCGCCAGCTGGCATCGCGGGCCCGCAAAGCCGTCCACGTCGATCCGCCACCATCCCGCGACCCGCGACATGATCAGGCGGTCGGCGGGCTGATGGCCGCGATGTCCGCCGGCGACCTGGCGGCCGTGGTGGCCCTGCTGCACCCCGAGGTGACGTTCACCGGCGACGCGAATCGCCGGGCCCCGACTGCGGCGCGGGTCATTCGCAGCCCCGAGAAGGTGGCCCGGTTCTTGCTGGGTTTGGCGCGCCGTTACGGCCCGACGTTGATCACCGCCAACCAGCTGGCGCTGGTCAATGGCGAACTCGGCGCCTATACGCCGGGCGCGCCCGAAACCGACGGCTTTGCCGAGCTGCTACCGCGGGTCACCGCGATGACGGTTCGCGACGGGCGCGTGGTGGCGATCTGGGATATCGCCAACCCGGACAAGTTCAGCGCGTCGCCGCTGCGTCCTCGCTGATTCGTCAGGCCCACGGCACCCGGCAGGCGTCCCCGGAATTGAAGCCCTGCTCGGTGATACCCAGCGCCGAGTACATCCGGGCCCGCATGTTCTCGATCCCTATCTGGTAGGTCAGCTCGATCACGCCTGCGTCACCGAAGCGTTGCCGCAGATCGGCCACTTGTTCGTCGGTGACGCGGTGCGGGTCGGTGGTGACCGCGTCGGCGTAGGCGATCGCGGCCCTTTCGTCCTCGTTGTACAGGGGCGAGCTCGAGTAATCGTCGATGTCCTTGAGGCGCTCGACGTCGAGGCCCTCAAGCCGGGTCAACATGGCACCGAAGTCGACACACCACGAGCAGCCAATGGTCCGGGCTGCCCAGAACACCGCCAGTTCGCGCACCGTGGCAGGCAGCGTGCGCGACGCGGACTGCAGCAGACCCTCGTGGACGGCGTTGGCCAGCAGCAGCCGCGGGTGGTGTGCGATCACGGTGAAGGGCTCCGGGACCTCTCCGAAGCGTCGCCTGGTGTAGCGGTACATCGCCCGCACCAGCGGATTGGTCTTGCGAGGGGACAGCGGTTCGATTCGTGTTTGCGTACTCATACCCGATAGACGAAACGGCTCGCCGAAGTGTGACAACACCCCTCCGCCCAACGTGAAGGTGGCTTCACGCTCGGCGGGTGACCGTGAAGGTGGCTTCACGCTCGGCGGGGTGGACGCGCCTCAGATCAGGAACGGAACCAGCGCCTTGCGGTCGGTCGGGTAGTCGACGAACTTCTCCTGGTACCACTTGTGGGTGCCCAGGGCACGGGGGATCAGGTTGCCGGCGGTGATCAGCAGGATGGCGACGCCGGGCAGCGCCCAGGTCAGGATCGCGAAGCCGGTCCAGGCGATCATCTCGCCGAGGTAGGCCGGGCTGGTGACCAAGCGGAATCCGCCACCGAACGGGATCCGGTACTCGGCCCCACCAGGCGCGTGCTTGTCGCGCAGATTGCGCACGATCGACTCGGAGTTGACCAGCAGTGCGAAGCCGCACAGGTAGACCGCCAGGCCCACCAGGAACCGCGGGTCGGTCAGCCACTCGGTGCCGTATCGACCGAAGTAGTTGTGGCTGAACAGCGCGCCGTTGAGGAATCCGTGCATGGACGTGACGAGCATGCCCATCACCACCACCGAGATATTGAAGCTGCTGCGCTTGCCGGGCACCTGGCGGATCGCCAGCGGGAAGAACCAGCCGCGGTTGGCGTAGTGCAGTGCCCAGATCCCGGCCAGCACCAGCGACGTCGGCTCGAAGCGGGCAGGCCCGCTCAGGTAGGCGATCAGAAACACCACGGTGGCCGGGATCTCCATCAACCACCAACCGAACTTCGGGTTCAGGTTCAGGCCGAGTTTCGTCGTGGAGAACCGGCCGTAGGAGCTCTGGCCGAAGAAACCGCCGACGATCACGAACGCCGCGAAGGCGAACGCAGCGGTCAGGACGGTGTCGTAGACGGTGTTTCCGGTGTACCAGTGCATGCCTAGTGGTCTATCACGGCCGGTGCCGCACCGCGGTGAGCGGGGAACCCGAAGAAGTGGAGAGCCGCCAGCAGCTTGCGCTGGGCCTCGGTCCGGCACGAGATGTCCCGCCTTCCGGCGGAGTTGCCGGTAGTCTGACCACTTCGTCGAGGTGGCCACGGCCGCTTGGTTTTTCCGACAGATTCTGGGGTGAGAACATATGACGACCGCTGCCCAACCGGAGTGGATGGCACGTCGTATCAGCGAGTTGTACGCCACAGATCCGCAATTCGCCGCGGCTCGGCCCAGCGAGGCGGTCAGGGCGCAGACGGACCGCCCCGGACTGAGGCTGCCGCAGCTGGTGCGCACCGTCTTCGAGGGCTACGCCGAGCGCCCAGCGCTGGGACAGCGCGACTACCGGTTCATCACCGACCCCGTTACCGGCCGCACGTCGGCACAGGCTCAGCCCGGCCTGACGACCATCAGTTACCGCGAGATGGCTGAGCGTGTGGACGCGGTGGCCGGCGGCCTGGCCGGTGACCCGGTGCAGCCGGGGGATCTGGTCGCCGTACTCGGATTTACCAGCGTGGACTACACCATCGTCGACCTTGCACTGGTTGTGCTGGGTGCGGTGGCGGTGCCGGTGCAGTACACGACGGCCGCCGCCGGACTGCAGCACATCATCGCCGAGACCGAGCCGACGGTGCTGGCGGTCAGCGTAGAAGACCTGCCCAAGGCGGTGGAGGTCGCCGCCGCCGCAACGGCACTGCGGCGGATCGTCGTCTTCGACTACCTCGCGCAGATCGATGATCACCGGGACGCGATCGCCGCGGCGCGCCAACGGTTGACCGAAGCCGGCAGCTCGGCGGTGTTGGAGACTCTGGCCGAGGTGATGGAGCGCGGAAAAGACCGGCCCGCGCCGAGCCGGGATGCGCTCGCCGACAACCCGATGGTCGCGGTGCTCTACACCTCGGGGAGCACCGGGGCTCCCAAGGGTGTCATGTGTTCCGAGCAGCTGGTGACCCTGGCCTGGCGGGGGATCGCACCGGCCGGACTGCGCCACGACCTGCCGAGCATCACGCTCAACTTCCGGCCGATGAGCCACGTGGTGGGCCGGTCCATGCTCTACGGAACCCTCGGCGCCGGCGGCACAGCGTATTTCGTGAGCTCCCGTGACTTCTCCACCTTCCTCGAGGACCTGGCCCTGGTGCGGCCGACTCAACTGAACTTCGTGCCCCGGGTATGGGACATGCTGTCCGAGGAGTTCGGTCGCGCCATGACACAACGCGCGAGCGACGACGGCGACCGCATCGCAGTCGAAGAGCAGGTGATGACCCAGCAGCGTCGCGACCTGCTCGGTGCCCGATATGTGGTGGCATCGACGGGCTCGGCACCGATCTCGGCGGAATTGAAAGCCTGGGTGGAAACCTTCACCGGTATCCACCTGACCGAGACCTACGGGTCGACCGAGTCGGTCCTGCTGATGATCGACGGCCGGGTGCAGTGCCCGCCGGTGACTTCCTACAAACTCGTCGACATTCCGGAACTGGGCTACTTCCGTACCGACCGGCCGCACCCTCGGGGCGAATTCGCGGTCAAGTCCAGCAGTCAGTTCTCCGGGTACTACAAGCGGCCGGACAAGACCGCCGAGGTCTTCGACGCGGACGGCTATTACCTGACCGGCGACATCCTGGCCGAAGTGGCGCCCGGCGAGTTCACCTTCGTCGACCGGCGCAACGACGTGCTCAAGCTGTCGCAGGGCGAATTCGTCACCGTCTCCAAGTTGGAGGGGGTGTTCGGCGACAGCCCGCTGGTGCATCAGATCTACGTCTACGGCAACAGCGCCCGCTCCCACCTGGTGGCGGTGGTAGTTCCTACCGAGGAAGCACTGGCCGCCCACGATCAGCGTTCGCTGGAGTCGCTGATCCGCCAGTCGCTGCAGGACGCGGTGAAACGCGCTGGGCTGCAAACCTATGAGATCCCGCGGGACTTCCTCATCGAGACAGAACCGTTCACCGCGCAGAACGGTTTGCTGACTGCCGTGGGCAAGCCGGCGCGGCCCAAACTCAAAGAGCACTACGGCGCGCGACTCGAGCAGCTTTATGACGACGTGTCCGCGCGGCGGGATCACGAACTGCAGGCGCTGCGTGAGGGAGTCGCCGACCGGCCGGTGCAAGAGACGGTCATCCGGGCTGCCGCGGCGTTGCTCGGTGTGAGTACCACCGAACTGACTCCGGAGGCGCGTTTCGCCGATCTGGGCGGCGACTCCCTGTCGGCACTGACATTGTCCAATCTGCTCCATGAGATCGTGCGGGTCGAGGTGCCGGTCGGTGTCATCGTCGGGCCGACCAGCGATCTGCGCTCGATCGCCGGCTACGTCGAAGCGCAGCGCGAATCCGGCGCCCACCACGCCAGTTACGCCGGTGTACACGGCCCCGACGCCGCCGAACTGCACGCCGACGATCTTGCGTTGGACAAGTTCCTTGATACCGCCACGCTGTCGGCGGCGCCGACGCTGCCGCGACCGACAGGGCAGGTGCATACCGTCCTGTTGGCCGGCGCCACCGGGTTTTTGGGCCGATATCTGGCCCTGCAGTGGCTGGAAAGGCTGGCGCCGATCGGCGGCACTCTGATCTGTCTGGTGCGCGCCCGCGATGCAGCCGCGGGTCGTGCTCGGTTGGACCAGGTCTTCGACAGTGGTGACGCCGACCTGTTGGCGCACTATCAGCAGCTGGCCGCCGAGCATCTGGAGGTGATCGCCGGCGACAAGGGCGAGCCGGACCTGGGCGTCGACGCGGCAACCTGGCAGCGCTTGGCCGACACCGTCGACCTGATCATCGACCCGGCGGCGTTGGTCAACCACGTGCTGCCGTACCGACAGTTGTTCGTGCCCAACGTGCGTGGAACCGCCGAACTGCTGAAGATCGCGATCACCGGTCGGCTCAAGCCCTACCTCTACCTGTCGACGGTGGCGGTCGGCGATCAGATACCGCCGGCGCTGTTCACCGAAGACGCCGATATCCGCGCCATCAGCCCGAGCCGTCAGCTGGGCGACAGTCACGCCAACGGGTACGCCAACAGCAAGTGGGCCAGCGAAGTCCTGCTCCGACAGGCCAACGATCTGTGCGGCCTGCCGGTCGTGGTGTTCCGTTGCGACATGATCCTGGCCGACACCAGCTACGCCGGCCAGCTGAATCTGCCGGACAATTTCACCCGGCTGATCCTGAGCCTTACGCTCACCGGGACCGCGCCCGGATCCTTCTATGAGCCAGACGAGCAGGGGGACCGGCAGCGTGCGCACTATGACGGCCTGCCGGTGGAGTTCGTGGCCGATGCGGTCTCGACGCTGGGACGACAGTCCGACGCCGGGTACCGGACCTTCCACGTGGCCAACCCCTACGACGACGGTATCGGGCTCGACGAGTACGCCGACTGGCTGATCGCGGCCGACCCGGAGATTCGTCGCATCGACGACTACGCGACCTGGCTGCAGCGGTTCGAGACCGCGTTGCGGGCGCTGCCGGACAGGCTGCGCCAACACTCACTGCTGCCACTGCTGGGCAACTATCGGCAGCCGCGGGTGCCCATCGCGGGATCTCTGGTGCCGGCCACCCGATTCCGGGCAGCGGTCCAAGCGGCGAAAATCGGCCCAGACCACGATATTCCGCACATCTCGGCCCCGATCATCACTAAATATCTCAGCGACTTGCGGTTGTTGGGCCTGCTCGGCTGACGTGCGGGAGCCTGCTCCCTAGAGACGTTGACTCGCAGAAAGTCAGCGGGCGAACATCAGCGCCCGCTTGACCTCCTGGATCGCCTTGGTGATTTCGATGCCGCGCGGGCAGGCATCCGTGCAGTTGAACGTGGTGCGGCAGCGCCACACCCCGTCGACCTCGTTGAGGATGTCCAGACGCTCGGCGGCCGCCTCGTCACGGCTGTCGAAGATGAACCGGTGCGCGTTCACGATCGCGGCCGGCCCGAAGTAGGCGCCCTCGCTCCAGTACACCGGGCAGCTCGTGGTGCAGATCGCGCACAGGATGCACTTGGTGGTGTCGTCGTAGCGGTGGCGGTCGGTCTGGCTCTGGATGTGCTCGCGGGTGGGGTGGTTACCGGAGGTGATCAGGTACGGCTTGACCGCCTTGTAGGCATCCATGAACGGTTCCATGTTGACCACGAGGTCTTTTTCCACCGGAAGCCCACGCAGCGGCTCGATGGTCAAAGTGATTTCCTTGCCGGGCTGCCCGTTCTTAGTCCGAGGCAAGATGTCGCGCATCAGCAGCTTGCAAGCCAGCTTGTTGTTGCCGTTCACCCGAACTCCGTCGGAACCGCACACGCCGTGCGCGCAGGACCGGCGGAAGGTCAGCGTGCCGTCCAGGTAGCTCTTGACGTAGATCAGCAGGTTGAGCAGCCGGTCGGTGGGCAGTGCAGGAACCCGGAAGCTCTGCCAGCCACCGGTGGCGGCGTAGGCGTCGGGGTTCTCGGGGTTGTACCGGGCGATCTTGAGGGTGACCATCTGTGCACCCTCGGGGACCGCGGGCAGCGGCGGGTCACCAGCCGGGGCAGTGTCGACCAGCGCCGCCGGTGCCGCACTCGACGGCCCAGGTGAGCAGCATCCGCCCTCGGACGAGCAGCAACCGGAGTCAGCTGAGGAGGACATCAGTACTTCCGTTCCTTCGGTTCGTAGCGGGTCTGCACCACCGGCTTGTAGTCCAGCCGGATGTCGGCGATGAGGTCGGGGCGCTGCTTATCGGGCCCAATTTCCTTGTAGGCCATGGTGTGGCGCATGTAGTTGACGTCGTCACGGTTGGGGTAGTCCTCGCGGGCGTGTCCGCCGCGCGATTCCTGGCGGTTCAATGCGCCCAGCACGGTGACCTCGGCCAGCTCCAGCAGGAAGCCCAGCTCGATCGCCTCCAGCAGGTCGGAGTTGAAGCGCTTGCCCTTGTCGTGCACGGTGATCCGGGCGTAGCGCTCCTTGAGCGCGTGGATGTCGGTCAGCGCCTGCTTGAGGGTCTTCTCGGTGCGGAACACCGCGGCGTTGTTGTCCATCGACTGCTGCAACGCGCCCCGGATGTCGGCGACGCGCTCGTTGCCGTGGTCGGAGAGGACATCGGACACCCAGCCGACGACCATCTCGGCGGGGTTCTCCGGCAGCTCGACGAACTCGTGGGTATTGGCGTACTCCGCGGCGGCGATGCCTGCGCGCCGGCCGAAGACGTTGATGTCCAGCAGCGAGTTGGTGCCGAGCCGGTTAGCGCCGTGCACCGACACGCAGGCGCATTCGCCGGCGGCGTAGAGACCCGGCACGGTGTTGGTGTTGTCGCGCAGCACCTGACCGGTGTTGGTGGTCGGGATGCCGCCCATCACGTAGTGGCATGTCGGGTAGACCGGCACCAGTTCCTTGACCGGGTCCACTCCGAGGTAGGTGCGGGCGAACTCGGTGATGTCGGGCAGCTTCTCCTCGAGAACATCTTCGCCCAGGTGACGCACGTCGATGTAGACGTAATCCTTGTTCGGTCCGGCACCGCGGCCCTCAAGCACCTCGAGCACCATCGAGCGGGCCACGATGTCGCGCGGGGCCAGGTCGACGATCGTCGGGGCGTAGCGCTCCATGAACCGTTCGCCGTCGGCGTTGAGCAGCCGGCCGCCCTCGCCGCGCACGGCTTCGGAGATCAGGATGCCCAAGCCGGCCAGGCCGGTCGGGTGGAACTGGTGAAACTCCATGTCTTCCAGCGGGAGACCCTTGCGGAAAACGATGCCCAGACCATCACCGGTCAGGGTGTGCGCATTGGAGGTCGTCTTGTACATCCGGCCCGAACCGCCTGTGGCGAACACGATCGCTTTGGCGTGGAAGACATGGATGTCGCCGGTCGCCAATTCATAGGCGACGATGCCGGTGGCCACCGGACCGCTGGGAGTCTCGGTGAGTATCAGGTCCAGCGCGTAGAACTCGTTGTAGAACTCCACGCCGTGCTTGACGCAGTTTTGGTACAGGGTCTGCAGGATCATGTGACCGGTTCGGTCGGCGGCGTAACAGGCGCGGCGCACCGGGGCCTTGCCGTGATCGCGGGTGTGCCCACCGAAGCGGCGCTGGTCGATGCGGCCCTCCGGGGTCCGGGAGAACGGCATGCCCATGTTCTCCAGGTCCAGCACCGCGTCGATGGCTTCCTTGGCCATGATCTCGACCGCGTCCTGGTCGGCCAGGTAGTCGCCACCCTTGACGGTGTCGAAGGCGTGCCACTCCCAGTTGTCGTCCTCGACGTTGGCCAGGGCCGCGCACATGCCGCCCTGGGCCGCGCCGGTGTGGCTGCGGGTGGGGTAGAGCTTGGTCAGCACCGCGGTGCGGGCCCGGGGGGCCGCCTCGACGGCCGCGCGCATCCCGGCGCCGCCGGCACCGACGATCACCACGTCGTATCGATGTTCTTGAATCACCGCGATATCACCCGTTCGCTACCGAAATCTGCCGTCAAGAAATGTTCGCGTCGAAACTCAGCAGCACGTAGCTGCCCAGCATCAGCGTGAAGATCACCGACACCGCCAACAACGCCATCAGCCAGAACCGGCTGCGGGAGCTGCGGGTGTAGTCGCCGATGATCGTGCGCAAGCCGTTGGCACCGTGCAGCTCGGCCAGCCACAACAGGCATAGGTCCCAGATCTGCCAGTACGGATGGTGCCAGCGCTCCGCCACGTAGTTGAAGTCGATGCGGTACACCCCGTCCTGCCACATCAGCATGACGAAAAGGTGCCCCAGCACCAGGAAGATCAATGCGGCACCGGAGAACCGCATGAACAGCCAGGTGTACTTCTCGAAGTTGGCCATCCCGCTGTGCCGCTGCGGCGACCGGGGGTCGCCGAGGCTGGCCGGTCGATCGCGATCTGGGCCGAGAATCGGGGCGATCGGCCCCCTGGTGCCCTGTACCTCAGTTGTGCTCATAGGAACCGCTCCACCATGTGCATGCCGATCCGAACCACCACCGGGACCATCACCACCAGCCAGATGGCGCCCACCGCCACCAGCATCTGGCGGTGCCAGCGGGTGCCCTGCCACCAGAAGTCGATGAGGATCAGCCGGACTCCGTTGAGGCCGTGGAACAGCACCGCGGCCACCAGCCCCAGCTCCATCAGGCCGACGAGCGGGGTCTTATAGGTCGAGATCACCTCGTTGTAGGCCTGCGGGCTTACCCGCACCAGGGCCGTGTCGAGGACGTGGACGAACAGGAAGAAAAAGATGGTCGCACCGGTGATCCGGTGCAGCGCGAACGCCCACATGCCCGGGTCGCCCTTGTACAGACTCTGTCGCCGGAGCCGCGACGGATCTTTCCGCGTGCCCGGCAGCGCAGTCGCATCGGCGGATGTCGCCGTCATCAGCGCCTCCAAATTTTCTGCGGCGGCCCGCTGCGCTCGGATATACCGTGCATGCGGTCGCTCCGCAACGCCATCGCTGTCATTAACCTCGGCAAGGACTCTAAACCCATCCACAGGGTCCCCACGACCACGTAAAAGTTACCGACGAGTAGCCAGGGCCTGCGACTACGCTCATTTGTGCTCGTTGCCGACGGGCTGACGGGGTCACGCGGCGCGCCCATATCGACGGGAGATCTGTTGAATGTCCCACCAAATCGACTGGGATATGTTGCGGCACAACGTGATCGAAGTTTCGGCACATGCCTATGCGCCGTACTCGGGCCTGCGGGTGGGTGCGGCGGGGCTGACTGAAGACGGCCGGGTGTTCACCGGCTGCAATGTGGAAAATGTCTCATATGGCCTGGGTCTCTGCGCGGAGTGTGCGGTGGTCTGCGCGCTCTACGCCGCTGGCGGCGGACGTTTGGTGGCGCTGTCCTGCGGTGACGCCGACGGGAACCTGCTGATGCCGTGCGGCCGGTGCCGCCAGGTTCTGCTCGAGCACGGTGGCGCGCAGTTGCTCATCGATCACCCGTCGGGGGCCCGCACGTTGGCCGAGCTGCTGCCGGATGCCTTCGGGCCCGAGGCGCTGCCATGAGGGCCGCTCCGGCGGCCTTCGACGCCCCGACGTTGATCGCCATCAAGCGTGATGGCCACCGGCTGCCCGACGCCGGTATCGACTGGCTGATCGATGGCTACCTGGCTGGGCGGGTGGCCGAGGAGCAGATGTCGGCGCTGCTGATGGCGATCTACCTGCGCGGCATGGACACCCACGAGACCGCCCGCTGGACCCAGGCGGTGATGGCGTCAGGGGAGCGGCTGGACTTCTCCGCGGTACCGCGACCGACGGTGGGCAAGCACTCCACGGGCGGGGTCGGCGACAAGATCACGCTGCCGCTGGTCGGCGTGGTCGCAGCGTGCGGGGCGGCTGTCCCGAGCGCTTCGGGTCGGGGTCTGGGCCACACCGGCGGCACTCTGGACAAGATGGAGTCGATCAGCGGATTCACCCCGGCGCTGTCGGGAGCCCGGGTGCGTGATCAGCTGACCGAAGTCGGCGCCGCGATCTTTTCCGCAGGTCAGCTCGCGCCCGCGGACGTCAAGCTCTACGCTCTGCGCGACATCACCGGCACCGTCGAGTCGCTGCCCCTGGTCGCCGCCTCGGTGATGAGCAAGAAACTCGCCGAGGGGACGGACGCGCTGGTCCTCGACGTCAAGGTCGGGTCGGGGGCATTCATGAAGGACCTTGACGACGCGCGCGAGCTGGCCCGGCGGATGGTCGGCCTGGGCGCCGCGCACGGCGTGCCCACCCGCGCCCTGATCACCGACATGAGCTCGCCGCTGGGAAACACGGTCGGCAACGCCATCGAGGTCGCCGAGGCCCTGGAGGTGCTGGCCGGCGGTGGGCCCGCCGATGTCGTGGAGCTGACGGTGCGGCTGGCCCAGGAGATGCTGGACCTGGCCGGAATCCACGACGTCGACCCCGCCCAGAGCCTGCGCGACGGTACCGCGATGGACCGATTCGCAGCGATGGTCGCCGCCCAGGGCGGAGATCTGAGTGTGCCGCTGCCGGTGGGAGCGTGTACCGAGACCGTGACCGCGGATCGGGGCGGCGTCATGGGGCACATCGACGCGATGGCAGTGGCCCAGGCGGCGTGGCGGTTGGGCGCGGGCCGATCCAGACCAGGGGAGCGGGTGCAGCACGGGGCCGGGGTGCGGATTCACCGTCGCCCCGGCGAGCCGGTGACCGCCGGGCAAGCCCTGTTCACCCTCTATACCGACACCGCTGAGCGGATCGGACCGGCCCACGCCGAACTCGACGGCGGCTACCGGATCGCCGGTGTCGGCGACACACCGCCCCAGCCGCATCCCCTGATCATCGAGGCGACCCCATGATGAAGCCATGAGCACACCCGTCAACCTGGAGACCATCCAGGGAGTCCCCAAGGCGCTGCTGCACGATCACCTCGACGGCGGCCTGCGCCCGGCCACGGTCGTCGACATCGCCGCACAGGTCGGATACGACGATCTCCCGGCGACCGACCCCGACGAGCTGGCGCTGTGGTTCCGGACGCGTTCCCACAGCGGCTCACTGGAGCGCTATTTGGAGCCGTTCAGCCATACCGTGGCCGTGATGCAGACCGCCGATGCCCTCTACCGCGTCGCCCGGGAATGCGTCGAAGACCTGGTCGCCGACGCGGTGGTTTACGCGGAGGTGCGCTTTGCGCCGGAACTGCACATCGAAGGCGGGTTGTCCTTCGACGAGGTGACCGACGCGGTGCTGGCCGGGTTCGCCGACGGCGAGCGCGATGCCGCGGCGGCCGGCCGCGATATCACGGTGCGCTGCCTGGTCACCGCGATGCGCCACGCGGCGCTGTCACGCGAGATCGCCGAGCTGGCCATCCGGTTCCGCGACAAGGGCGTGGTCGGCTTCGACATCGCCGGTGCCGAGGCGGGCCATCCGCCGACCCGGCACCTGGACGCCTTCGAGTACATGCGCGACCACAACGCCCGATTCACCATCCACGCAGGCGAGGCGTTCGGCCTGCCGTCGATCCACGAGGCCATCGCGTTCTGTGGCGCCGATCGACTAGGGCACGGGGTGCGGATCACCGACGACATCACCGTCGACGACACCGGCGCGGTGCGGCTGGGTCGCCTGGCGGCGATCGTCCGGGACAAGAGGGTCCCCCTCGAGTTGTGCCCGAGTTCCAATGTGCAGACCGGCGCAGTTGGCAGCATCGCGGAACACCCCTTCGACCTGTTGGCCCGCGCCCGGCTTCGGGTGACGGTCAACACCGACAACCGGCTGATGAGTGACACGACGATGAGCAAGGAGATGCTGGTGTTGGCCGAGACGTTCGGCTACGGATGGGTCGATCTGCAGCGGTTCACGGTCAACGCGATGAAGTCGGCATTCATCCCGTTCGACCAGCGGGTGGCGATCATCGAAGAAGTGATCAAGCCGCGATACGCGGCGTTGATGGACTGATTCGGTCCCGACAGAACGCCGAAGGCCGGGCAATCGCGTTGGCGATTGCCCGGCCCTCGATCGCGGATCAGTGTTCGGTGACGGTGGCCTCGGCGTCGCCGGTCTTCCAGGTGATGACGCCGTGTTCGAAGGTGGTCTGCTTGGACCCGTCAGCGTTGGTGGTCTCGTCGCTGGTGGGGTAGCCGAGCTTGCCCTGCGAGCCGCCCAGCTCATTCCACTTGTCGCGGATCTTGCCCCACACCACGTACGAACGCGTGGTGTGAACGATGACACCACCGTCGAACTGCTGGTAGATGCCGCCATCAGGGTTCTTCTGCTCGGCGCCGGTCGGCTCGCCCAGGTCCTGCTTGGCGGCCGCGTCCAGAGAGTCGAGCTTGGCCAGGATCGGCCCCGAGACGGTGTACTCCTTGCCGTCGGCACCGGTGATCACGGTGGAGCTGCCGGCGCCGTCTTCGTCAGGGGCGCCGACCACGGAGCTGACCGCAGAGGAGATTGCGGAGCCTGCCGACGACGCGGCCGAGCTTGCCGCGGATGCGGCGGAGCTGGCCGAGCTGAGGGCCTCGTTGGTTTTGTCCTTGGTGCTGCTGCTGCAACCCGTGCCGATCAGCGCGACTCCCAAAACTGCTGCGGATACTGCTGCGGCCCGCTGCGTTGCCTTGCGCATGTGTAGTCCTTTCGAATTGGAAGGCCCCCGCAAACCGCACGGCTCGGCCCGAGTGTTACCGGGCCAGATGTTAGTCGTGAATATGACGAGTGAACAGTGAAATGGGCAAATGATCGCCGCAATTCGGAATGAATTTCCGCAGTACGGGGCGTGTCGTGCTGCGTCAGGCCAGACGCCACCTCCGCCGTAGAGACGTGGCGGGCGGCAAAACGTTACTCGCGACGCAACCGTGACTGCACGAATTGTTCGAGCTGTTCCCATTCTTTGACCGCCGGAGCGAATGGCCGCTGCGGTTCGCCGACCGATTCCCGGTCGAGCACGTAGCTGACCATGCGGCCCAATGGACGCTCGGGCTTCAGGGTCTCGGCGACCACGCCGTCTTCGGCGTAGGTGCCCACATCCTGGAGAAATTCGACGGCCAAGTCGAGTTGCTCGCGGTCCACCGCGTCCGGCCCGTCGGTGAGGTCGTCGGTCATGCCGGAGAGCACGTAGACGTTGTCATCGGTGATGTCGATCGACAGGGAACCGTCGGTGGCGGCAGTCCGGATGTCGTCGTAGGTGCTCAGATCCGACAGGTCGTGATCGTGCTCGTCGGCCAGGTAGCGGGCCAGGGCTCGCTCGGAACCGAAGACGCTGATACGGCCGTTGCGGCCCAGGAACACCGGCTGGTCCCCGAGATAGCAACGCAGGGTGAAGTACGTGCCGTTGTCGGTGATGATCCGAATCGGGTCGATGCCCACCTTGGTCCAGAAGTCTTCGTCACCACCGAGGATCACCCGGTCGCCCGTGGCGCGTTCGCCGGTCTTGGCGACCGCCTCTTCTTCCTGGGTGTCCGTATCGTCGGCGTTCTCGGCCTCGTCGGTCTCCGCGGGGGTCGGCTCCGGCTCGGCAGGGGCATCTGCGGCCAGCTCCTCGGCGGCCCGCGACGCGGCGGCGGCATCGACGTCGGGAACACTGAGGATCTCTTCGACGGCAGTCAGCACATTGCCCCAATTGCGGCCGATGACCTCGGCGATCAGCTCCCAGCGCTTGCGGCCGGCTCGGCCGGCGAAGTTGTCGACGCCACCGGCCAACCACCCCAGGTTGGGGTTGCCGTTGAAGAACTTGGTTACCGCAGGCAGGTCGCACACTGAACCGATCGCCGAGACGATCTCCAAGGCGGCGGCCAGTTCCTCAACGGACTGTGCAGTCGGCTTCTCGGTCAGCAGTTCCTCGACCGCGATCAGGTCGTACTCGTCGTCGATGGCCGGATTGAGTTTGTGGGCATTGGCCCGGACGAGTTGCGGCCAGCTCGGGTGGTCGACCAGGTCGTTGTTGGCGTTGATGCGTATAAACGCCACCAGGTCTGCCACGGTGGAGAACCCGTAGAGGTCTTCGTCCCTGCCCAGAAACGCCTGCCACTCATCACCGGAGTCGCGCCAACTCGGCGCCCAGAGGGTGTAGCGGTCGCCGGCGGTCACCGTGAGGCGGATCGGTACGAGGTCAGCTGCCATGGCGCAAACAATAACGATGCACGCCGGGGACCCTGAAGCCGGGATTGCGCCGGGATCAGCACCGGGAGCGACGCGGCGGCACCCGCATCGCGAACGGGAGAACTCCGAAATCTGCGGCGATCGGGCCGTGGGGTGGCTAGGGTTCCCGCCAGGGGCGTGAGCCCCGACGGGGAGGTCGCCATGACGACTGATCGCCTGCGCCCGGCGGCTGCCGTGCTGCCGACAGCTCTGTGCGCCGCAGTGCTGGGGCTGACGTCGGTGCTGCTACCGGCGGCGGTCCCCGGCTCAGACCAGCTGGCCGCACGGTGGCGGTTACTGGCCGAGCAGGGCTGGATCATGAACGGGACGGGCAACCCCGATCCGACCGTGGGCCCCTACCTCGGCCAGATCCTGGCGGGATACCTGCAGCCGACCTCGCCGCATTTCCCCGGTCAGCCGACGTTTGCCGAGTATTCCTTCCAGGGCTTGACCACCCCGGAGCAGTTCTGCCCGTTCGTGTGCCTTCCGGGTCAGCCGGCGATGGATTTCGGAACCTCGCTGAACACCGGGGTGGACCTGCTCAACCAGGCGATACTGCCGCAGCTGTTGGGTGGCGACGACGTGACGGTGTTCGGCTACTCGCAGAGCGCCGCCATCACCACCATCGCGATGAACGCGTTGATCGCCAACGCCGGCACCGACGGCTATCCGACCCTCGACCAGCTAGGCAACCTGCACGTGGTTCTGATCGGGGACCCGAACAACCCGATCGGTGGCATCCTCGATCGTTTTGCGTTCCCCGGCGAACAACACCTGCCGTTCGTCAACATCCCGCTCAGCCTGGGTGCCACCCCCACCGAACACATCGCAGCAGACATCTACACCGGCCAGTACGACGGCTGGGCCAACTTCCCGCGCGACCCGACCAACCTCCTGGCCGTCATCAACGCCCTGATTGGCATCCTCACCGTGCACCCGTACTACCCGGACTACAGCGCCGAGCAGCTGGCCAGTGCCATCGATGTCGGCACCATCGGTGACGCGAATTTCTACATGATCCCGCAGAACCTGCCGATCCTGCAGTTCATGTTCAACGGGGGCACAGCGGGGCAGTTCTTCGGTGACTTCTTCTCGCCGTGGGCCAGGTTGGCCATCAATTGGGGCTACGGCAACGCCGGAGATCCGGCCGTCAATGGGCTGCACCCGATCCCGGCCGGCGAGTTCATCAACGGCAGTGCCTACCAGCAGGCCTTCGGGGTGGCCGGCGGACCGTGGGCGATGACTCCGACCGGCGAGCTGTATGACGGCTCCGGCGTGATGGGCCTGTTTCTCAGGATGGACCCGCTGCAGATGCTGGCCGGTGTCCAGAACGCGCTGATCCAGAGTCTGGTCGGTCCGTGGGCCGACATCGCGGCGGCGGCCAATGGGGGTGTGCTGACCGCCGAGGGCATCAGCGTCATCTCGGGCATCACCGACGTCTTGCAGACCATCACCGGCTACGACCTGGTCAACTCGATCGACCAGTTCCTGATCAACGGTTGGAGCGACCTGGCGGATGCGGTGGGCCTGGGCGACCTGTTGGGCCCCGACGCGGTGATGAGTGGGGTCGCGATTCCCGGTGATGGGCTGCTGGACCTGATCGGCGTGGGCTTCAGCTTCGTGAACCTCTTCGGCGCCTAACCCGACGGGGTTCAGCAAATGACAGGTCGATTGTCTTCGATTTGACAACACGTGTTTTCTGAAAGAAGGTCAACACTGAAATCTGCCTAATAGATTAATGTGATCTTGTCAGGTGGACTATGTGATCGCCGATCACAAATTCCAGACGACCCGGGAGGTCTGCGATGACAGCTAAGCGAGTTCATCCGCTGGGGGCCACGCTGTTGGCCGCACTGTGCGCCGTCCTACTGGGTATGTCGTCGCTGCTGAGTCCGGCGTTGGCGTCGCGGGTCGAGAAGATGATCGGCGATGTCGCGCTGCTTGCGGGCGAAGCCTGGATCATGAGCGGCACCGGCACCTCGGACCCGAACCTGGGCAACTACATGAACGCGGTGCGGGACTTCTACCTGCAGCCGGCGACTCCCTGGTTTGCCGGACAGACCACCTACCCGGGCTACGTGCCCAATGGTCTGATCACCCCCGAACAGTTCTGTCCGATCGTCTGCCAGCCCTTGCCCGTTCCCCAGCTGAACTTCGCCGATTCGCTGGCCCAGGGCGCCGCCAACCTCGAAGGCGCCATCCGCCCGCAGCTGGAGGCCGGTGAGAACGTCACCGTGTTCGGCTTCTCGCAGAGTGCCGTCGTCTCCACGCTGGCCATGCAGAACCTGCTGGCCAACGCGCCCGGTGGCGACTACGACCCGCTGAACCTGCACTTCGTGCTGATCGGAGACCCCAACAGTCCGATCGGCGGCATCCTGAGCCGGCTGCACTTCGCAGACGGGCTCGATGGGAACATGCAGCACATCCCGTTCCTGAACATCCCGGTGGGCATCGGCTCGGGTCCGACCGATTTCGCGGCCAGTATCTACAGCACCGAATACGACGGGTGGTCCAACTTCCCGCAGAACCCGCTCAACCTGCTGGCTGTCATCAACGCGCTGATGGGAATACCGGCGGTACACAACGCCTACTTCAACGACAATCTCGCCAACGTCATCGAGCTCGGCTCGATCGGCTCGAACGACTTCTACATGCTGCCCACCGCTCACCTGCCGATCCTGGGACCCCTGTATGCGCTGGGGGATGTGGGCAAGCTCGTCGGTGACGCGCTGGCGCCCATTCTGAAGATGGCCATCGACTGGGGCTACGGCAACCCCGGTGCCCCCGACGCCGGCATCACCGTGAACGGTGTGGACCCGATCGGCGCGGCCGGATCCTGGGCGGTCACCGCCACCGGCCAACTGTCCGAGGACACCGGAGTCGCAGGATTCCTGTTGCGGATGGACCCGCTGCAGATGATGGCCGGCATGCAGTACGCCGGTGTGCAGAGCTTTAGCAACACCGTCAACAACCTGCTGGACTTCGCCGGTCTGGCTCCGCTGTCGCAGGCAGTCGTCGATGCACTGCTCACTGGCTACAACTTCACGATTGACCTGGACCAGATGCTGCTCAACGGGTGGCAAGATCTGGCCACCGAATGGAACGTCCTGGACGTGCTGGGCCCCGACGCCATCTTCAACGGGGCGCCGCTGATCTCCGGTCAGCCGGTGCTGGACCTGGTCGGCGTGGGTTTCAGCCTGCTCAACTACCTCGGCATCGACCTCTGATCCGTGCTCACACGGCGGCCGCAGGGGGCGGTTCTGATGGCGGCGGCCGCGGTCCTGGCGGCAACCTGCGGGCCGGACGTGGCATCGACCGGGTTGCAGCAGCAGCGCGACGTAGCGCTGTTAGCCGACGACGGCTGGATCATGGGGCCGACCAGCATTCCCGACCCGTCGGTCGGCGGCTACATGGACGCCGTGTTGGACCTGTTCCTCCAGCCCGCGACACCCTGGTTCCCAGGCCAGCCGACTTTTCCCTCCTACGATTTCGCTGGGCTGGTCACCCCTAACCAGTTCTGTCCGCTGGTCTGTCTGCCCCCGCCGAACCCCAATCTGACCTTCGCCGAATCGATCGCCCGCGGCACCGAGATCCTGCAGGCCGCGGTGGTACCGCAACTGGAAAACGGCTCAGGCGTCACGGTGTTCGGCTACTCGCAGAGCGCCACCGTCTCCACTCAGTTGATGATCGACCTGCTGGCCAACCCGCCGGGCGGCGCGTACGACCCGGACAACCTGGACTTCGTCCTGATCGGCAATCCCAGCAACCCGCTCGGCGGAGTCCTGACCCGCTTTCCCGCCTATCCAGTGTTGAGCGATCAGCCGGTCACCCTGCCCTTCTTGGGCATCCCGTTGAGCATCGGGCCGACGCCGACCAGCGGGTTCGACACCACCATCTACACCGGTGAATACGACGGCCTGGCCAACTTCCCGCAGGATCCGCTCAACCTGCTGGCGATGCTCAATGCACTGGTCGGCACCGCGACCGTGCACTTTTCCTACATCGACTTCGACAACCTCGCCGACACCATCAACCTGGGCACGATCGGTGACACCGACTTCTACGTGATTCCTCAGCAGCTGCCGCTGCTGTGGCCGGTCTACCAGCTCGGTGACGTAGGCAAGGTGATCGGCGACGCGCTCGCCCCGATGCTCAAACTGGTGATCGACTGGGGTTACGGCAATCCGGGCAACCCGTTTGTCGGCGTCAACGGAACGGACGCCGTAGGGCCCTGGGCGGTCAACTCCAGCGGCGAGTTGGCCGACGGGTCGGCGGTGGCCGGTTTCCTCATGCGCATGGACCCGCTGCAGATGCTTGCCGGTCTGCAGTACGCCGCGGTGCACAGTTTCGTCGACCCGGTCAATGACCTTCTGGGTTTCGGCGGGCTGAGTCCGCTGTCGGATTCGTTCGTTGATGCACTGCTGACCGGCTACCGCGTCACCAATGACGTGGACGCCTTCCTGCTCGACGCGTGGAACGAGCTGGCGGTATCGCTGAACGTCGCCGATTGGCTGGGCCCGGACGCGGTGTTCAACGGTGAGCCGTTGATCTCGCTTGCGCCGATGCTGGAGATGGGTGGGGTGGTCTTTGAGATCCTCAACTTCCTCGGCGCATGACCCGTAGGGTCCCAGGCGTGGATGTCTGCGTCCTCGATCACCCGCTGGCTGCAGCGCGATTGGCCACGTTGCGTGACGAGCGCAGTGATAACGCGGTGTTTCGGTCGGCGTTGCGCGACCTGACCTGGATGCTGGTCTATGAAGCCACCCGTGATGCGGCCCGCGTGGAGATCGCTGTGCGCACCCCGCTGACCGACACCGTCGGGGCGCGGCTCGCCCGGCCACCGTTGCTGGTACCGGTACTGCGCGCTGGGCTGGGTATGGTCGACGCCGCACATGCCCTGATTCCCGAGGCTCATGTCGGCTTTGTCGGTGTGGCCCGCGACGAGGCCACCCATCGGCCGGTTCCGTATCTGGCATCGTTGCCCGCCGACCTCAATGCGACACCGGTCATGGTTCTGGACCCGATGCTGGCCACCGGGGGCTCCCTGGTGCACACGCTGGGACTGCTGTGCGAACGCGGCGCGACCGACATCACTGTGCTGTGTGTGGTGGCGGCCCCGGAGGGGGTTGCGGCGCTGGGGCAGGCAGCACCGGGAGTGCGGCTGATCACCGCCACCGTGGATGAGGGACTCAACGAGGACGCCTACATCGTTCCGGGGCTGGGCGACGCCGGCGATCGCCAGTTCGGGCCGCGCTGAAACCCGCACCGTCACCACGGTTACGGGTGGGCAGGTGTGTGGTTGTAGCCCTTGACCGACACATATTCTTGCGTTATTGGATTCAGCCCTGCCGGATCCCGTTGTCGCTCAAAGGCGGGCAATCATCACGATGGAGCTCATGAGCTACCAGGCGCGGACCACATCGGCGACGGCCTGGCGCACCCGCTGCGCCTCGGCGCGGTCCCCGGCGAGGTCCTCCGACGGCGGTCGAGTGACTTCGAGATAGCACTTGAGCTTCGGTTCGGTTCCCGACGGCCGGACCACCACCCGTACCGCGGTGCCGTCCCGCTCGCCGGCGAACTCCAGAGCATCGGTGACCGGTCCGCTGCGATGCAGCAGATCGCTTGCGGCCACGGCGAATCCCGCCAGTTGGTCCGGTGGATCGGCGCGCAGCCGGGCCATCACGCCGGCCGCCTCGGCCGGACTCCCGACCCGGCGGGTCACGGCGTCGGTGACATGAACCCCGTGGCGTCGGGCCAGCCCGTCGAGTGCCTGGGGAATCGAGCTGCCCCGATCTCGTAGCGACGCCACCAGGTCGCAGGCCAGCACCGCGGCGCTGATGCCGTCCTTGTCCCGCACCGCCTCCGGGTCGACGCAGTAGCCGATGGCCTCCTCGTAGGCGTAGGCCAGCGTGGCATGGCGTAGGCCGACCGGGGGCATGTCGGCGCGTGCCAGCCATTTGAAACCGGTCAGCATCTCGACATGGCGGCTGCCGTAGTGCTGCGCGATACGCGCCAGCATTCGTGACGACACCACGCTGGTGGCCACCACGGTGCCGCCCGCTCGCGCTGTGGGCAGCTTCGAGAGCACGTAGTCGCCCAACAGCCACCCGGTCTCGTTGCCGCTCAGCATCCGCCAGCCCTGCGGCCCGCAGACGCCGACCGCGCATCGGTCGGCGTCGGGGTCCAAGGCGATCGCGACGTCGGCGTCGACCTCGGCGGCCAGCTCCAGCAGCGCATCGGTGGCGCCGGGCTCTTCCGGGTTGGGGAACGTCACCGTAGGGAAATCCGGGTCGGGTTCGAACTGGCTGCTCACCGTATGGATATCGGGGAATCCCGCGGCCCGCAGGACCGCCACCGCCACCTTTCCGCCGACGCCGTGCAAGGGGGTCAGGGCTACGCGTACCCCGCTGCGGCTGTGTCGCACCGTGGCTGCCCGTGCGATGTAGCGTGCCGCCAGTTCGTCTCCGGCCGGGGTGACGGGGCGCCGGGCGATCGTGTCGGCGGGGGGAGCGTCGGCCATGGCCTCTTCGATCTCTGTGTCGATGGGCGCGATGATCTGGATGCCTCCGTCGAAATACACCTTGTAGCCGTTGTCGGAAGCTGGATTGTGCGAGGCGGTGATCTGGACCCCGGCCGCCGCGCCGGTGTAGCGGACCGCGAACGCCACCACCGGTGTCGGTGATGGCTCAGGCAACAGCAGGACCGAAAAGCCTGCGCCGGCAAAAACTTCCGCTGTCGCTGTCGCGAACTGGGCGGATCCGTGACGCGCGTCGCCACCCACCACCACCGTCGCCCCGGAGCGCTGATGAGCGGAAAGAACGCGGGCCACCGCCCAGCTCGCGCGCAGCACGACGGCCAGGTTCATCGCGTCGGGACCCGCTCGTACCGGTCCGCGCAGCCCGGCGGTGCCGAACCTCAGCGGTGTAGCGAACCGGTGGGTCAGCTCGTCGGGGCTGCACGCTGCGAGCTCCGCGGCCGTCACAGGGTCGGGATCGTGGGCGATCCAGTCCTCGGGGGTCATCCGTTGATTGTGGCAAGCGATCACTTGGGCCAGCAGTGTCAACTAGTTGCTACCATCCACGGATCTGTACCGCTTGACGATGGAGAGCCGGTGATTCGCTCGACAGCCGTGCCGGGGCGTCGTCCCACAGACTCGTTGGTGAGTCGCAGCACCCTCATGCCGGTGGCCATCGTGATGGCCGTCGCCGCGGCGGTGCACGCAGCCTTCGCCATGAACTACGGCTGGCACCCCGACGAGTTCTACTACGTGATCTGCGGTCAGCACCCCGCCTGGGGATACTTCGACCATCCACCGCTGGTTCCGCTGATGGCCCGGGTGGCGTCCTTGGGCGGCTTGTGGGGGCTGCGGCTGTTGGCCATCGCCATCCACCTGGGCTGCATCCTGCTGGCGGCGTTGTTGGCGGCGGAGTTCGGCGGTCGGCGGACGGCTCAGGTGATCACTGCGGCCGCGGTGGCGGCCAGCCCGTTGTTCATGGGTGCCGCGACGTTCTTCGGGACTACCGTTGTCGACCAGCTGGTCTGGATCGCGGTGCTGCTGTTGGTGACGCGGGCGTTGCGGATCGGAACGGTGTTGGCCTGGTTGCCGGCCGGAGTGGTGGCCGGCATCGGGCTGGAGGCCAAACAGACCGTCGCGTTGCTGCTCATCGGCATCGGGGTCGGCCTGGCGATCTTCCGGCGCGACACGCTGCGCTCGCCGGGTCCGTGGCTGGCCGCCTCCATCGCCATTGCCATGGCAGTCCCCAACCTGATCTGGAATGCGGCACACGGCTGGCCGAATCTGGAATTCGCCCACGCCATGTCGGTGCGGATGGGCGGCCCGGCGGGATCATTGACCCAGCTACCGCTGCTGCTCCTGCTGTACGCCGGCCCGCTTCTGGTGCCGCTGTGGGTGATCGGGGCGCGTTGGCTGGTGGCCGACGAGGGCCGGGACGACCGTTGGATGCTGGTGGTACCGGCTGTGGTTTTGGTGCTGTGCGTCGTCACCGGTGGCCGCTGCTACTACGCCGGGCCGATACTCGCGGCGCTGTTCGCCGCCGGTGCGGTGCGGATCGAGGCCGCCAATCCCGACCGGCCGCCGCGAGGCTGGGCGCTGGCGCTGTTCGCACTGTTCGTCGGCGCGGTGGTGTTCTGTTTGCCGGTGCTGCCGCCGACCGCCGCAACGGCGTTACGGCAGGTGAATCCCATTCCGATGGAAACCTACGGTTGGCCCCAGTTCGTCGATGAGGTGGCCGCCGCTGCCGCTTCGCTGCCCCACGATGTGCCGATTTTCACCAGCAACTACGGCGAAGCCTCGGCGCTGCTGGTCCTCGGGCCGGCGGCCGGCATCAATCGGCCGGTGTTCAGCGGCGACAGCAGCTACGCGCAGTGGGGTCCGCCCAAGGGCAGCCCGGCCACGGTGCTGTGCGTCGGACGTTTCCCCGTCGCCAGGCTGACCCAGTATTGGGCCCACGTCACCTACCTGGACTCGATCCGTTTCCCCGTCGGGGTTCACAACGGGGAGAGCGCGGCGAAGATCTACCTGTGTGAGCAGCCGCGGGGCAGTTGGGCCGCCATGTGGCCGCGCATGCGCCACAGCTCCGGGGTCAGCTACTGAGGTGCCGGCGACGGTAGCCGGCGGATCACCTCGGCGAGCAGCGCACCCATCCGGGCCGCCGATTCGCGACCGGTGGCCAGCACCTCGGCGTGGCTGAGCGGTTCACCGGTGATTCCCGCCGCCAGGTTGGTCACCAGCGACACTCCCAGAACTTGGGCGCCGGCCGCCCGGGCGGCGATCGCCTCGTGGACGGTCGACATGCCCACGAGGTCAGCGCCCAGAGTGCGCAGCATCCGGATCTCGGCGGGGGTCTCGTACTGCGGGCCGGCCATTCCCGCGTACACGCCCTCGGCCAGCGACGGGTCGACGTGGTGCGCCAGCGCGCGCAGCGCGGGCGTGTAGGCGTCGACCATGTCGACGAAGTGCGCGCCCTGCAGCGGGGAGCGCCCGGTCATGTTCAGGTGGTCGCTGATCAACACCGGCTGACCGACCTGGTAGCTGGTCCGCAGTCCGCCGGCGGCGTTGGTCAGGATCACCGTGGTGGCCCCCGCGGCGACCGCGGTGCGCACGGGGCGCACCACGTCGGCGAGCTCGTGGCCCTCGTAGGCGTGGATGCGACCAGCCAGCACCAGCACCCGGTGCGTGCCGATCTGGACCGACACCAGCTCGCCGGTGTGGCCCGCGGCGGTCGGCGCGCTGAACCCCGGCAGCTCGGCCATCGGCACGGTCGCGGTCGCGGTACCCAGGGCTGCCACCGCGGGTGCCCATCCAGAACCGAGCACGACCGCAACATCATGGGTCTGCACGCCGGTGCGCTGGGCCACCACCGCCGCCGCTTGGGTTGCCAGCGGTACCGTCACAGGTCCTGAGTTTAGTCGCGTGTCGCGATGGGATACTGCCTGAATGTCTCCAGTCTCCGTGTCGCACGCTGTCGAGGCGTGGCTGGCCGGCCATGCCGATGAATTGGTGGCGTGGCGACGGCACCTGCACCGCCACCCGGAGTTGAGCCGCCAAGAGTTCGCCACCACTCAATTCATCGGTGAGCGTCTGGCCAGTGCCGGCCTCAATCCCAAAGTCCTGCCCAGCGGAACAGGCTTGACCTGCGATTTCGGGCCAGAAGACGGGCCGCGTCTGGCGCTACGGGCCGACATCGATGCCTTGCCGATGACCGAACAGACCGGGGCGCCCTACGCCTCACTGGTGCCGGGGGTGACCCACGCCTGCGGACACGACGCGCATACCGCGATTCTGCTGGGCACGGCGCTGGCACTGGCTTCGGCTCCGGAGTTGCCGGTCGGGGTGCGGCTGGTGTTCCAGGCCGCCGAGGAACTGATGCCTGGTGGAGCGATCGACGCGATCGCCGCGGGCGTGTTGACCGGAGTCAGCCGGATCTTTGCGCTGCACTGCGACCCGCGGCTGGAGGTCGGCCGGGTCGCCACTATCGCGGGACCCATCACGTCGGCGGCAGACACCATCGAGATCATGGTCACCGGCCCCGGCGGACACACGTCGCGACCTCACCTGACCGCGGACCTGGTCTACGGGCTGGGCACCTTGATCACTGGGCTGCCGGGAGTGCTGTCTCGGCGTATCGACCCGCGTAACAGCACCGTGATGGTGTGGGGCGCCGTCAATTCCGGAGCCGCGGCCAACGCCATACCGCAGTCGGGGCGCCTGGCCGGAACGGTGCGCACCGCGAGTCGGGACACCTGGGCGGCGATGGAGGACATTGTCGAGGAGGCGGTGTCCGCCCTGTTGGCGCCGTTGAACATCGAGCACACCCTGCACTACCACCGCGGGGTGCCGCCGGTGGTCAACGAGGTGGTCTCGACGCGGATGATGACCCACGCGATCGAGGCCATTGGGCCCGAGGCGCTGGCCGAGACTCAGCAGTCCGGTGGTGGCGAAGACTTCTCCTGGTACCTGGAGCAGGTACCCGGTGCCATGGGCCGACTCGGGGTGTGGCCGGGGGTCGGCCCGCAATTGGATCTGCACCAGCCGACGTTCGATCTCGACGAGCGGGCGCTGGCGGTCGGCGTGCGGGTGATGGCCGGTGTCGTCGAGCAGGCCGGTTTGCTCTAGCGGTCGCCTGACGACGACCCGGGGCCGATGTTTCGGGCCGGGCGGGTCTGCAGGTCGCGCACGTATTCCTCTGGTGCACCGGCGATCTGGGCGGCCTCGGCCACTACGCCGAGGTATCGGGCCGAGGGCAGTCCACGTTCCCAGGCGTCCACCACATACAGCCAGGCCAGCACGGGGCCGGGCTCGCTGTCGGCCGGGTCGGAGGTGATCCCGTCCACCCGGTCCACCCGGCAGCGGATCTTCTTGTGGATGCCGAACTCCGAGCCTTCCCAGCTGTCCATGTTCTTCTCGTCTTCGGGCGTCACGTCATAGAGAACGACGAACACGCTCGAGCCCGGGTCCTCGACCAAGGTCGCCAGGGCGCCCTCCCAGCCGATGTCCTCGCCGGCGAACGTCAGGCGCCAGCCGTGCAACCAGCCGGTGCCGGTCATCGGGGAATGCGGGGCCCGCTGAAGCATCTGTTCGGGATGCATGTTCGACCCGTAGGCGGCGTAGAGCGGCACGGCAGAAATCTTAAGTCGTCGCGCTGCAGATAGGTTAGTCGCTGTGACTTCTCCCTCGACGCGCATCGTGATTGTCGGCGGCGGCCCCGCGGGTTACGAGGCCGCCTTGGTCGCGGCCGCCAAGGGCCCCGAAGCCGTTTCGGTGACGGTGGTCGACGCGGACGGCATCGGCGGCGCCTGTGTGTTGTGGGACTGCGTGCCGTCAAAAACCTTCATCGCCTCGTCCGGGGTGCGTACCGAGCTGCGCCGTGCCCCCCACCTGGGTTTCGACATCCACTTCACCGACGCCGAGATCGAGCTGAGCCAGATCCACGAGCGGGTGAAATCACTGGCCTCGGCGCAGTCCCACGACATCCGCACGCAACTGATCAACTCCGGCGTCGCGGTCATCGCCGGTCGAGGCGAGCTGATCGACTCCGAGGCGGGCCTGGCCCATCATCGGATCAGGGTCACGGGGCATGACGGGGCGCAGCGGGTGCTCGACGCCGACGTGGTGTTGATCGCTACCGGTGCCAGCCCGCGCACCCTGCCCAGCGCCGAGCCGGACGGCGAACGCATCCTGACCTGGCGGCAGCTCTACGACCTGAACTCGTTGCCGGAGCACCTGGTGGTGGTGGGTTCCGGTGTCACCGGCGCGGAGTTCGCCAACGCCTACACCGAACTCGGCGTCAAGGTGACCGTTGTCGCCAGCCGCGATCGGGTGCTGCCGCACGAGGATCCCGACGCCGCCCGGGTGCTGGAGACCGTGTTCGCCGAGCGCGGCGTCACCCTGGTCAAGAACGCGCGAGCCAAGTCGGTCACCCGCCACCAGGACGGGGTGCTGATCACCATGGCCGACGGTCGCACCGTGTGGGGAAGCCACGCCCTGATGACGGTGGGTTCGGTGCCCAACACCGCCGGGCTGGGCCTGGAGCGGGTGGGGATCGAGCTGGGGCCGGGCAGCTATCTGCAAGTGGACCGGGTGTCGCGGACTTCGGTACCCGGGATCTACGCGGCCGGTGACTGCACGGGCCTGCTGCCGCTGGCGTCGGTGGCAGCCATGCAGGGCCGGATCGCGATGTATCACGCCCTGGGCGACGCGGTGGCTCCGATTCGACTGCGCACGGTGGCAGCAGCGGTGTTCACCCGCCCCGAGATCGCCGCGGTGGGCGTTCCGCAGTCCCAGATCGATGACGGCACCGTCCCGGCCCGCACCGTCATGCTGCCGTTGCAGACCAATGCCCGGGCCAAGATGAGCCGGATGCGTTACGGGTTTCTCAAGCTTTTCTGCAGGCCGGCGACCGGAACGGTGATCGGCGGGGTAGTGGTGGCCCCGATCGCTTCGGAGTTGATCCTGCCGATCGCACTGGCGGTGCAGAACCGGATCACCGTGGCTGACCTGGCGCAGACGCTGGCCGTGTATCCCTCCTTGTCCGGATCGCTCACCGAGGCGGCCCGTCGACTGATGACGCACGACGACCTGGACTGAGCCGCCCTACGTGAAGCGCGCGTCACACCCGGTCGGGCCTGAAAGCCACGTAGCCTGACACACGTGAGCACGCTGGGACCGGACCAACGAGCACGAGCCTGGGAACAACTGGGCAGTGAGCAGTTCGACGTAGTCGTGATCGGGGCAGGAGTGGTGGGCGCCGGTTGCGCTCTCGACGCCGCCACGCGCGGCCTCAAGGTGGCGCTGATCGAGGCGCGCGACTTCGCCGCCGGGACCTCGAGCCGTAGCTCGAAGATGTTCCACGGAGGCTTGCGCTACCTCGAGCAGCTGGAGTTCGGCCTGGTACGCGAGGCGCTGCACGAACGCGAGCTGTCGCTGACCACGCTGGCCCCGCACCTGGTCAAACCCCTGCCGTTCCTGTATCCACTGACCCGGCGGTGGTGGGAGCGGCCGTATGTGGCCAGCGGAATCTTCTTGTATGACCAACTGGGTGGGGCGAAGTCCGTTCCCGCGCAACGGCATCTGACTCGGGCCGGCGCGTTGCGGCTGTGTCCGGGACTCAAGCGCAGCGCTCTGATCGGTGGCATCCGTTACTACGACACCGTTGTGGACGACGCCCGTCACACCCTGACCGTCGCGCGCACCGCGGCGCACTACGGGGCGGTCATCCGTACCTCAAGCCAAGTCGTCGCGCTGCTGCGCGAAGGCGACCGGGTGACCGGGGTGCGGGTCCGCGATTCCGAAGACGGCGCGATCACCGAAGTTCACGGCCACGTGGTGGTCAATGCCACCGGGGTGTGGACCGATGAGATCCAGGCGCTCTCGCGCCAGCGCGGCCGGTTCCATGTCCGCGCGTCCAAGGGCGTCCACATCGTGGTGCCCCGGGACCGGATCGTGTCGGAAGCCGCGATCATCCTGCGAACCGAGAAGTCGGTGTTGTTCGTCATCCCTTGGGGCACGCACTGGATCATCGGCACCACCGACACCGACTGGAACCTGGATCTGGCGCACCCGGCGGCCACCAAGGCCGACATCGACTACATCCTGACCCACGTCAACACCGCGCTGGCGACCCCGCTGACGCACGCCGATATCGAGGGTGTGTACGCCGGATTGCGGCCGCTGTTGGCGGGGGAGAACGACGACACCTCCAAGCTGTCGCGGGAACATGCGGTGGCCGTACCCGCGCCGGGGCTGGTGGCCATCGCCGGCGGCAAATACACCACCTACCGGGTGATGGGCGCCGACGCGATCGACGCCGCCGCCGAGTACATCCCGACGCGAGTGGCGCCCTCGATCACCGAAAAAGTCCCCTTGGTGGGGGCCGACGGTTACTTCGCGTTGATCAACCAGGCCGAGCACGTGGGGGCCGAACAGGGCCTACACCCCTACCGGGTGCGGCACCTGCTGGACCGTTACGGCTCGCTGATCCACGACGTGTTGGCGTTGGCCGACGAGGCGCCGGATCTGCTGGATCCGATCGCCGAGGCGCCGACCTACCTGCGGGTCGAAGTCGCTTATGCTGCCTTCGCCGAGGGTGCCCTGCATCTCGAAGATGTGTTGGCCCGGCGGACCCGGATCTCCATCGAGTACGCCCACCGCGGGGTGAACTGCGCCCGCGAGGTCGCCGAGGTGATGGCTACGGTCCTCGGTTGGGACGAGGCCTACGTCGATCGCGAGGTGGCCAACTACCTCGCTCGGGTGGAGGCCGAGATCCTCTCGCAGGAACAGCCCGACGATCCGTCGGCCGACGCGCTGCGTGCCAGCGCCCCCGAAGCGCGGGCGGAAATACTCGAGCCGATTCCGCTGACCTGAGTGCTGCCCGATCCGGTGAAACCTGGGCGCTCCCCACTGTTCGGAGGCGCGTCTTCGACTGAGGCCCCTCGACTCGCCGATGTGCTCCGCAAGGAGACCGTCGGCGGCGCGCTGCTGCTGGTCGCCGCGACCGTCGCTGTCTTGTGGGCCAATTCGCCGTGGTCGCAGGCCTATTTCCGGCTGGGAGCCATCGCCGTCGGACCTGCTGCCTGGGGATTGAATCTGCCCCTGTCGTCCTGGGCCGCCGACGCACTGCTGGCGGTCTTCTTCTTCGTGGTCGGACTGGAGCTCAAGTACGAGGTGCTGGCCGGTGACCTGCGTGACCCGCGTCGCGCAGTGCTTCCCGTTGTCGCCGCCGTCGGCGGAATGGTGGCGCCCGCGGCGGTGTACGTCGCGGTCAACGTTCATACCGGGGACGGGGCGCTCCGGGGATGGGCCATTCCCACGGCCACCGATATCGCGTTCGCGCTGGCCGTTCTGGCCGTGATCTCCTCACACCTGCCCTCGGCGCTGCGCACTTTCCTGCTGACCCTGGCCGTGGTCGATGATCTCTTGGCGGTGACGGTGATCGCGGTGTTCTATACCGGCCACCTCGACCTCGTCGCACTCGGTCTCGCCGGTGTCCCGTTGGCGTTGTTCGCGGTGGCCGCACGCCGGCTCGGCCACTTCGCGGTTCTGCTCCCGCTGGCTGCGGCCACCTGGTATTTCGTCCACGAATCCGGTGTGCACGCCACCATCGCCGGGGTCTTGCTGGGCTTGACGGTCCCGGTGCGTGCGCCACGCAACGGCGGTTCGAGGCAGCGGCGCCGGCTGGAGGCCAAGGAACTCGAACACCTGATCCGCCCGCTGTCGGCGGGCGTGGCCGTCCCGGTGTTCGCGTTCTTCGCAGCCGGGGTGACCCTCGGCGGGCTGACCGGGTTGACCACGGCCCTACGTGATCCGATCGCTCTCGGTATCATCGCGGGCCTGGTCGTCGGCAAAGTCGTCGGCATCACGGGGGCGGCCGCGCTGACCGCAGCGCTGACCCGAGCCGAGCTCGACGCCTCCCTGAAGTGGATCGACGTGGTGGCGCTGGCTCTGCTCGGCGGCATCGGATTCACCATCGCACTGCTCATCGGCGACCTCGCCTTCGCCGATCCCACTCGCCAGGAACATGTCAAGGTGGGCGTGCTGATCGGCACCCTGATTGCGGCCTCGCTGGCGGCAATACTGTTGACCCTTCGCGATCGCAGCTACGCCCGTGACCTGCATGGCTCGGCGCGATGACTCGCCGACGCCCCGCACCCCTGCCGGTCCGCGATGGACTGGGGCCGGCTCGGCTTCGACTGCGGGGTGGCCCGGTTGCGGCCGAGCTGCGGGTCCGCTTCGGTGCTGCCGTTGCGGCGAAGGTGGCTGCCGGCGAGGTGGTGACTGCGACCGGGGCGGTCGTCGATGACACCACGTCGCTGCCGGCCGGGACCCCTGTCTTTATGTACCGGGACCTGCCCGACGAGGTCCCGGTGCCTTACGACATTCCCGTGCTGTATCGCGATGCGGACCTGGTGGTGGTCGACAAGCCGCATTTCCTGGCGACCATGCCACGAGGCAGTCACGTGGCTCAGACCGCACTGGTGCGGCTGCGGCGCGAGTTGGACCTGCCCGAACTCAGTCCGGCGCACCGCTTGGATCGACTGACCGCCGGAGTACTGCTGTTCACCACGCGCCGAGAGCTGCGCGGGGCCTATCAGACCCTGTTCGCCCGGGGTTTGGTGCGCAAGCAGTACCTGGCACGGTCCTCGGCGCAGCCCACCGGTGATTTTCCCCGGCTGATACGCAGCCGGATCGTCAAACGGCGCGGCTGCCTGCAGGCGTGTGAAGAGGCGGGCGAGCCGAACGCCGAGACGCTGGTGGAGTCCCTCGGCGAGGGCCGGTACCGGCTGATCCCGCGCACCGGGCGCACCCATCAGTTGCGGGTGCACCTGGCTGCCCTCGGCTTGCCGATCGACGGCGACCCGCTCTATCCGCAGGTCCTCGACGTCGTCCCCGACGACTTCTCCCGGCCGCTGCAGCTGCTGGCTCACCTGCTGGAGTTCGACGATCCGTTTTCCGGCCGGCTACGCAGTTTCGCCAGCGCCCGCGATCTCGACACCGACGGGCAGCCGCCGGCGCGGGTTTCGGCGTCGTCCGTCCGGGGTACAGGAAACCACGACCCAGAGCAGAGGGGAGTCTGATACTCATGCAGGCACACGGCAAGATGACGATCGCGGTGATCGGCAGCGCAATGGCGCTGATGGCCGCCGGCTGCAGCGGCACCAAAGAAGAGGCGCCGAGCACCACAAGCACCACCACGACAACGACAAGCACCACCACGACCGAGGTCGCCCCCGAGCCGGTGCCCGGTGAGCCCGGTCCCGGTGAGCCGGGTGAACCCGGTGGCCCGACCGGTGGCGGTGGCCCCGGTGGGGGTGGCGGGGCGATTCCCGGTGGCCCGACCGGTAGCGGTGGCCCCGGCGGCGGCAGTGGCAGCATTCCCGGCGGGCCCACCGGTTGGGGCGGTCCCGGCGGCGGTGGAGGCTGCGTTCCCGGGGTCGGCTGCGGCGGGTGGCCGTGAGCCTCGCGCGACGGTGACGGGATTCGGTTCAGCGCTGGCAGGTTGAGCACCAGAACCGGATCCGGTCGCCGGCGCGGTCGTCGCTGATCGCGGTACCGCACCGCCGGCACGGCAGGCCGGCCCGGCCGTACACCCACAGCTGACGGCCGGGCCTGGTGTCGCCGGTGGTGCAGCGATTCCCGCGCAAGCGATTGGCCCACAGCATCTCCCGCGCCCGCGACACCAGTCGAGAAGGATCGCTGAGGTCGACGACGGGACTGCCCGGTAGCCGGCCCATGACGAAGCACAGTTCATTGCAGTAGACGTTGCCGATCCCGGCCATCACCGTCTGGTCCAACAGGGCTGAGGCCAAGGGGCGCTGCGGATCGGTGGTCAGGCGGGCCGCTGCCGCCTCGGGATCCCAGTCTTCGCCGAGAAGGTCGGGTCCCAGGTGCGCCACCGGCACGCTGTCGAGTCGACGATCCAGCACCTCCAACGTGCCGAGGTCGACGCCGGTAGCACGAATCTGACTGGCCTCCAAGATGATACGTGCCCGATGATCGACCGGACGGCGGCCGATGCGCCAGCTGCCCTCCATCTTCAGATGCGAGTGGATGCTGGTGGGCCCGACGCGAATGAACAGATGTTTGCCCCGACTGATCGCCTCGTCCACCCGCTGTCCGGTCAGATCGACCTCGGCGTAGCGGGGTACCCGGATGTCACAACGAGTTAGCGTCTTGCCTGTGAGCGCCGTGGTGAGCGCCGCCGCGGTGCGAAAGACGGTGTCGCCCTCGGGCATCAGCGCATCCGCAATCCGCGTGGCGTACGGGAGAACCCAGCCTGCATCAGCGCGTCGAGGGTAGGCGAATCGCGAACCTCCAAAACCGTTGTACCGTCGACCCGTTCGATGAGAATTCCGTCGACCCTTCGGTCGCTGATCAGCTGTGCCAGTGCTGCTGCGGCGGCGGCCTGTGCTTCAGTGGCGGCGGCGAAGTTCAGCAGCGACCGTCCACCGCGCTCGACGAACCATGTCAGCTCGCCATCGACCAGGACCACCAGCGCGCCCGCCTTGCGTCCCGGCCGCGCCGTCCCGGGGTGTGCCGGCCAACTCAATGCCGCCCCGTACGGGTTGGCCGGGTCGGCCGCTGCCAAGGCCACGGCGTGGTATTCGGGCCGGGCCGGGTCGATGCCGTCGAGGTATCCCCGCAACCGGTCCACGGTGGAGGCCTGTGCGAACTGCGCGGCCCCCAGCGATTCGATGAAGTAGCCGCGCTGGCAGCGCCCGGCCTCCTCGAAAGCCGTCAGCACTTTGTAGGCGGTCGCGAAACCGCCCGGCGGCGCTTCGGCGGCGACCGCGCCTCGGGTGAGCACCCCGTAACGGTGCAGGAGTAGTTCGGCGGTGTGGTGCGCCCGCAACGTGGATTCGGCTTCTGGCGCCGGTAGGACTGACCAGCGACCGGCCACGGCCGGGTCCGCGGCGCGGGTCGCGGCGTGGGCGACGCTGTAGCGACTGAGCCGGGGCGGGCGTCGGGCACGGTGTGCCGGGGCGGCGCGCCGGGTTCCGGCCAGGACCGCCCGCATCGGGGCGAACGTGTCACCGGTAACCCAGCCCGCCCAGATCAGCTCCCACAGTGCGGTTTTGAACTCCACCTCGTTCGCGTTGCCGCACAGCTGACGGAAGAAGAAGGCTCCGCCGCCGCCGAGCGCGTCCAGGATGGCCCGGTGGGTCTCGCCCAATTCGATGGGGGAGACGGGGGCCAGCGTCAGTGCCGCCGAATCAGCGGTATGAAATCTGATCCAGCCGTCGCTTGCCGGCGCACTTCCGGCGGGAGCTCCGGCGCCCGACCAGAGCACCTCCCCGGAGGCCAGCAGTTCGTCGAGCATGGCCGGTGAGTAGTCGCGGACCCGCGGACCGAAGATCAACGGTTCGACCGCGGATGCGGGCAGTGCCACGCCAGCCAGCTGCTCGATCACTCCGGCCAACCCGTCGATTCCACCGGTGGCGGCGCCCGAGGTACCGATCTGCTGCCAGGCCGGCAGGAACCTCCCGTAGGCGGCCGGCGACACCGGCTCGATAGCCGCGCGCAGTGCGGCCAGGGAACGGCGCCGCAGGATCCGCAACACCTCGGTGTCGCACCACTGTTCGCCGGGAGAGTCCGGAAAGTCGGCGAACTCACCGCGCATCACCCGCCTGTCGGCGGCCAGCCGGCCCAGCGCATCGGCCGCCACCCGCACACCCAGCCCGAATCTCTGCGCCGTCTGTCCGGTGGTGAACGGCCCCCGGGTACGGGCGAAGCGGCCCAGCAGGTCACCCAACGGGTCGGCCACCGGCTCGGTGAAACCCGTGGGAACTCCGGGCGGTACCGCCACCCCGAGCCCGTCGCGCAGCCGACCGATGTCCTCGACGGCGACCCACCAGCGTTGCCCGCCGAACGCCACCACCAACACCCGCCTGGCGGACAACAGGTGCTCCAACCAGCCGCCCACGTCCGCTCCCGCGGCCCGCGCGCTGATCTCCTCGGTGGTCAGCGGGCCCAGCAGCCGCAGCAGGTCGGCGATCGCCTCGGCGTCGCGGGCGGCCTTCTCGGGGGTGAGGTGCTGCAGTTGCGAGGTCAGGCCGGAGATCACCTCGGGGTCGAGCAGCTCGCGCAGCTCGACCCGGCCCAGCAACTGGGCCAACAGGCTGGGATCCAGTGACAGTGCCGCGGCGCGCCGCTCGGCCAGCGGGCTGTCGCCCTCGTACATGAATGCCCCGACGTAGCCGAACAACAGTGACGCCGCGAACGGCGACGGGGTGACTGTCTCGACTTGGGTCACGCGCACCCGGCGCTGGGCGATCTGTGCCATCAGCCTGGTCAACGCGGGGACGTCGTAGACGTCCTGTAGGCACTCCCGCACGGTCTCCAGCACGATCGGGAAGGCCGGATATTTGCGTGCGACATCAAGTAACTGGGCGGCGCGCTGGCGTTGCTGCCACAACGGTGTCCGGCGGCCGGGGTGTCGACGCGGCAGCAGCAGCGCCCGGGCCGCGCACTCGCGGAATCGGCTGGCGAACAGTGCCGAGCCACCGACCTCTGCGGTGACGAGCGGCTCGATTTCGTCGGCGTCGAACACGAACAGGTCCGCGCCAGGCGGACCGGCATCGCCGTCGGGGATCATGTCGGGCAACCGCACCACGATGCCGTCGTCGGAGGCCGTCGGCTTCTCGTCGATGCCGTAGCGGTCACGCAGCCGGCGCCCCACGGCCAGGGCCAGTGGCCCATGCACCCGCAGGCCGTAGGGGGAGTGCAGCACCACCCGCCAATCCCCGAGCTCGTCGCGGAACCGTTCCACCATCAGGGTGGTGTCGGTGGGCACCGTGGTGGTGGCGGCACGCTGGTCGTCGAGCAGTCGCCGCAGGTTGTCGATGGCAAAATCATCGAAACCCAGACTTGCGCAACGTCTGTCGAACGCCTCAGGGGCCAGACCGGCTAACTCTCCGGTGAATGCGCCGAGCGCTGCACCCAGCTCGGCTGGTCGCCCCACCCCGTCGCCGTGCCAGAACGGCAGTCGGCCCGGCTGGCCTGGTGCCGGGGCGACCAGCACCCGGTCGTGGGTGATCTCGGTGATTCGCCAGCTGCTGGCTCCCAGGGAGATCACGTCGCCGGGACGTGACTCGTAGACCATTTCCTCATCGAGTTCGCCTACCCGAGAGGGTTTGTCCGCGCCCGCCAGATAGACCGCGAATAGGCCCCGGTCGGGGATCGCTCCACCGGAGGTGACAGCCAGCCGTTGCGCACCCGGCCGAGCGGTCAGAATCCCGTTGTCGCGGTCGTAGACCAGCCGTGGCCGCAGCTCCGCGAATTCTGTCGAGGGGTATTTCCCGGAGAGCAGATCGAGCGTCGCCTCGAAGACGCCGCGGGTCAGGGTCGCGAACGGGGCGCTGCGACGCACCGTGTCAAACCAGGCCTCGGCGTTCAGCGGCTCCAGGGCGGCGGCGGCCACCGTGTGCTGGGCCAAGATGTCGAGGGGGTTGGCCGGTACGGCCAGGGTCTCGATCGCACCGGCCAGCATCCGCTGCACGGTGACGCCACATCCGATCAGATCGGTACGGTGCTTGGGAATCAGCACGCCCGAGGAGATCTCGCCGACCTGGTGGCCGGCGCGGCCGACGCGCTGCAGGCCGCTGGCCACCGAGGGGGGTGCTTCGATCTGGATGACCAGATCGACCGCGCCCATGTCGATGCCCAGTTCCAGGCTCGACGTGGCCACTACCGCCCGCAACCGCCCGCTTTTGAGGTCCTCCTCGACGTCGGCTCGGGTCTGCAGTGACACCGAGCCGTGGTGCGCCCGGGCCAGCGGTACCGCGGCGCCCTCGATGTCGGCGCAGCGTTCCGCATGAATCTCGTTGAGCCGCCCGGTCAGGCGCTCGGCGAGCCGCCGGGAATTGGCGAACACAATCGACGATCGATGGGCTTCGATCAGGTCGACCACGCGTTCTTCCACCTCCGGCCAGACCGACCCTTCAGCCGGATTGGCCATGTCGGGGACGGGGACCTGGACCGTCAGCTCGAATGTCTTGGCTGTCGGGGGAGCCACGATCGTGGTGGGGGACTGCCCGGACAGGTATCGGGCGACCTCCTCGGCGGGATGCACGGTGGCGCTGAGGCCGATCCGCTGGGCGGGGTGGGGCAGGATGGCGTCGAGGCGTTCCAACGACAGGGCCAGGTGGGTTCCGCGTTTGGTTCCGGCCACGGCGTGCACCTCGTCGACGATCACGGTTCCCACCCCGGTCAGGGTCTCCCGGGCTGCCGAAGTGAGCATCAGAAACAGCGACTCGGGAGTGGTGATCAGGATGTCGGGCGGTTTGGCGACCAGCTCGCGGCGGCGCGCCGGTGATGTGTCACCCGAACGCACCCCGACGGTGATGTCGGGGGCGGGCAGGTCGCGCTGTGCGGCCATGCGGGCGATGCCGGTCAACGGGGTGCTCAGGTTGCGCTCGACGTCGACGGCCAGTGCTTTCAGCGGTGAGACGTACAGGACCCGGGTTCCGTTGCCCCGTGCTTTACGGGGCTGGGAGCTGAGCTGGTCCAAAGCCCACAGGAATGCGGCCAGCGTCTTTCCCGAGCCGGTCGGTGCGATGACGAGGGTGTTGTGGCCGTCGGCGATCGCCGACCAGGCCTGTTCCTGTGCCGGTGTCGGCGCGCTGAAAGTGCCGGTGAACCAGTCCCGGGTCAACGCCGAGAAACGGGCCATCGGGTCGGCGTGCTCCGAGCTCATCTAGCCATGGTGCCAATTTCGCCGCCGGCGTGGGGGCGGTGGCCGCCGGCTGCGGGTTTGGCGGCCTGCTTCCCGGGGGAATTGAGGGTCATGGTGAATCACGGCGTGCGCACAATGGGGCCGATCTTCTCCGACGCGGGGCCGGGCGCCGCAGTGCCGGCCGTCCTGGAGAAACCGGCTCGTGATTGGACGTGGATCAACTGGACATTGTCGCTGCTGACAGCTCCGGCAGCAGTGCTGACGATGACGTTCGCGCTGGCCCGGGCCTCGGGTGCCAGCGCATGCGCAAGGTCGTCTTGCCTGGGCCCCGGAATGGGCGGGACGTCGTTCGGCCTGCTGTTCCACGCTGCGCCGGTGATCGCCGCGCTGACGTTTCTTCTGGCCTTCTTCTTCGCCACACACCGTCTCGGATTCCTGGTGTGGATCGGTGGCTGGATATTGCTCGCAGCCGATCTGCTGTTGATCGTGTTCGTGGTGTTGTGACCCGGTCAGTTGGCGATGGCCCACTGCGTCTGCGGCGGCCGCGGAGCCATGTAGCCGACCCCGCGAACGGTATCGACCATCGACTCGTACTCGCTGCCGAGTTTGGCGCGTAACCGCTGCACGTGGACGTCGACCTTGCGTCGGTTGCCTTTACCGGCCCAGAGCTCCTGAAGCAGCCGTGTCCGGCTGCACGCCTGGCCTGCATGGCGCACCAGGTGGTGAAGAAGCTTGAACTCGGTGAGGGTCAGATCAAGATCTCGATCCGACAGCGACGCGGTGAAGCTGTCAGGGCGAATCACCAGAGCGCCGAACTGCACTGTGTTGGGATCGAATTCGCGCCGGCGTGCCAGGGCCAACTCCAGTCTGGCATTCGCCTCGGCTGGGCCGGCGGTTGCGACAAGGACGTCATCGACATGCCAGCCGAGGCCGACCGCGGCAAATTCTTCGGCGGCCACGACGGCCAGCACGACGGCCGAGGGAGCCCAGGCGCCGAGCCTGCGGCAACTCTCGCGCGCAGTGGACTCGTCGCAGGTGCCATCCACCAGAACAGCCTCGGCTACCTGGCAGTCGGCGCGCGTATTGATGGCCAACGTACCGCGGGCGATCGAATGTCTGAATGCGCGCAGACCAGACAGCGATCTGGCGAACTCGCCGCTGTCGGTCAGTAACAGGATCTCCATCGCCTGGCTCCAAACCGTGGATACGTTTCCCTCTCAACACTTTTAGTACCCGATGTGCTCCGGATGTAACCGGGTGCACGGTAGCGACAGGCCCGCGGGCTACTGGTGAGACTGCTCGCGCGCCTCGGCCGCCTTGGCGGCCGCCCGGGCCGATTCGGCCTCGGCCTGATGCTTGGCGGCGTCGCGCTCCGCCTCGCCCTCGTCGGACATCGGTCCTCCCTTCGTGGATGTGACAGACCCGTGAGGTCGAGAGCCGTCACAACGGCAAGGCTTCCCGGACCGTCGAGCGCCCAAACGTTGATCCCGGCGTCGAATCGCCTTGACGCAGACTTCATCAGCGCGGACGGTGGAACATGTGGAACCGCGGAGGCGGTCGGGCGTCACTCCCGATGGCGACCGGCTGGGGCAGGAAGACGAAGAGGTGCGAGCGGCTGTCCGCTTCACCGGTACCACCGCCGTCGCGGCATTGGTGTTCGTCGTAGTGGCGGTGTTGTGGGTGAGCTCCTGCGACCCGCTGTCGGCCACGGTGGCGTGCGGGAGGCCGTACCGGGCCGTGCTGGCCGTCGGGGGTCCGGCGATCTTGGCCGGTGGCGGACTGTGGGCGTTCTCGCGCACCTATCGGGTATGGCGCGGGCGGGGCACCTGGTGGGGCTGGCAGGGCGCCGGATGGTTCTTGTTGACGTTGATGCTGGTCGTCGTGTTGGTGACTGCGGTACCGATCATGGGCATGGGGTGACTTCGCGGTGAGGCCCTGCGAATATCCGCCAAACCGGCGCCGGGCCGACATATCGGCATACGATGGGTCGTAGGTTCCAAAATTGCCGTCGCGTGCGGAAGGAGGTGGGGTGCCGTGGGTGACACGTTTCATGACCCGAGCGACCACGTTCGGACGACGTTGCCGCACGCAGGCCGCGCCATGATCGATGTCCTGGGGTGGCCGGGCTATTCCCTGTTGGTGGTAGGCATGGTGGCCGGGATCGGCTGCCTCGCCGCGTTCGGGACCGGTCATGACCGCCAGGGGCTGGAAGTCGCGGTCGTTGGGGTGCTCGCTGCCGCAGTCGGCACGGTATGGCTGCTGCTTGAGCATCGCCGGATCGGCAGGGTGGACTATCAGTGGCAGCAGGCGCACGCTGATGCGCGGCAGAAATCTTCGACGAACTAACCCGAGGGGTCACGCCGGCCCGGCCGGACTTCCGGCCGGGCCGTGCTGTGACTCAGGTACCAATCCGGTGATTGAGTTCACCGGTGAGTGGGTACAGACGTGCCATGACTGATCTCGAGGCAGCCGGCGTGCCATGGTGACGTCGTCGGCTGAGGGCGGAATGCGTCAGGATGCCTGGATCCGAGGGTGGTGGGCAGTCGAGTGACGCGCAGCAGTAGTCTCGGTCCGATTTCGCCGGGAGGCTTCATGACCGATATTGACAGTGATCGGGCGCAGCGCGCCTGCAGCGAACGGGCCGTCGAACTGCGGGTGACGCCCAGACTGGAAAGCCTCGCGGTGATCCGCATGCTGGTGGGTGCTGTGGCCACGTATGAGGATCTGGATGTCGACACCGTCGCGGACCTGCGGCTGGCGATCGACGAACTGTGCACACAGCTGATTCGCGCCGCCGCACCGGGCGCGATGCTGACGGTCGTCATCGATCCGCACGACGACCACGTGACGATCCAGGCGTCGGCAGCCGGTACCGCGGCTGGTGTGCTGGTTCCGGGCAGCTTCAGCTGGCACGTGCTCACTGCGCTGGTCGATGACGTGCAGGCGTTCCGTGAGGGGCAGGAAACCGACAGTCCGGGTGAGGTATTCGGTGTCACGTTGACAACCCGCCGGGCGGACTCCGGGCGGTGAGCCCGCGCGCCGCGCGCAGCGGCTCACAGTCCGGATCGGAGTACGCCGACGTCGGCGATATGTTTCGTGAGCTCGCCGAGTACGACATCGATTCGGCCGACTTCCGAAACCGCAAGGACAAGATCGTGGAGCGGTGTCTCCCGCTGGCCGACCACATCGCGCGCCGGTTCGAGGGGCGCGGAGAGCAGCGTGACGATCTGGTCCAGGTGGCGCGCGTGGGCCTGGTCAACGCCGTCACACGTTTTGACGTCGAAACCGGCTCCGACTTCGTCTCATTCGCGGTCCCGACGATCATGGGCGAGGTCCGCCGCCACTTCCGCGACAACAGCTGGTCGGTCAAGGTGCCCCGACGGCTCAAAGAGCTGCACCTGCGCCTGGGTGTCGCTACCGCTGAACTCTCGCAGCGCCTGGGGCGGGCGCCCACCGCCTCCGAGCTCGCCACTGAACTCGAGTTGAGCCGAGACGAGGTGGTCGAAGGGCTCGTAGCGGGGAGTTCCTACAACACGCTGTCGATCGACGGCGGCGGCGGAGGCTCGGATGAAGACGACGCCCGCTCGATTGCTGACACACTCGGCGATGTCGACGCCCGGATGGACCGGATCGAGGACCGCGAGGCGTTGCGGCCGCTGCTGGAGGCACTGCCGGAGCGTGAACGCACGGTGCTGGTATTGCGGTTTTTCGAGTCGATGACTCAGACGCAGATCGCCGACCGGGTCGGAATCTCACAGATGCACGTGTCCCGACTGCTGGCCAGATCTCTAGGCAAGCTTCGCGATCAGTTGCAGTAGCCACTCAGTTGTCGGCGGTCAGGCCGCGGGTGGCCGGACCTTCCAACACGCTGCCGTCGGGAGCGAAGCGCGAACCGTGCAGCGGGCATTCCCAGGCCCGGTCGACCTCATTCCAGGTGACGATGCCGCCAAGGTGGGGGCAGACCGGGGAGAGCCGGTGCTCGACCCCGTCCACCTGGCACTGAGCCTGTAGGTGCCAGGGTGGTCCGCTGACCACGCCGCCATCATTTCCGTAGCGGCCCCGGCCCAGGCGGGCTGTCGGGGTGATCCAGCCTTTCGCCAGGTGGAATCCGACCGCCAGATTGGCGGCCATGGCCGCGGGCAGGCCGCGCAGCTCGCCGGTTCGCCAGGTCGTAAACGCTCGGTCCCAATCTGGTCGCGCACCGAGGATACGGCCCGACAACGCCAGTGCCGCGGCCGCCCCATTCGTCATACCCCATTTGTTGAAACCAGTTGCCACATAGATGGTCTCGCTATCAGGAAGGAGAGTTCCCACGTAGGGAAGCTCGTCTACAGAGGCATAGTCCTGCGCCGACCACAGGTGCGTTCGGACCGCTCCCGGGTAGTGCCTGACGGTCCACGACTCCAGTTCTGCCAGTGCTTCGCCCGGGTGCTTCTCGCGGCCTACGGTGTGCCCGGCCCCACCGACCAGCAGTAGCCGCGATCCGTTGGCCGGGGCGTAGCGCAATGACCGGGTCGGTGAATCGGTGGAGATCATCATCGGCCGGGTGATGTCGCCGGGTACCTCGAATGCCATGCAGTATGAGCGGCTGGGTTTGACTCGGGCGAAGTATCCACCACGGTCCAGTACCGGGACTCCGGTGGCCAGCACCAGCTGAGCGGCCCGCAGTTCGGCATGCCCACGGGGCGTGTCGAGGCGTAGGCGAAGGATGCGGTGCCTGCTGGAAACATGCTGCACGCGTGTGTGTTCCAGCAGTTGTCCGCCGCTCGCGCATAGCTCGGCGCGGAGCGCGTCGAGAAAGAGCATCGGATCGAACTGCGCTTGTTCTTCAAGCCGGACCCCGCCGTGGTAATCAAATGGCGTGTCGGCGTGTGCTTCCCACGTAGCTTGCAGCCCAAGCGCACGGCAGGCTTCGAACTCGGCGCGGGCTGCGGCCACCCCGTGCTCGGACTGGGCGAAGCTGTAAGCGTCTTCGCGCTGGACCGGCACCCCGGAGGCGGCGCAGAACGCCAGCAGCCAGTCTTGTCCGGCGCGATTGCCGGCCAGGTATCCGGCCGCCAGGTCCTTGCCCTGCTTGGCCAAGATCTTCGAGAGCTGGGTGGCTTGCAGCAGGCTGATCTTGGCGGTGGTGTTTCCGGTCGCGCAGGCGCCAACCGTGCGGGCTTCCAACACCAGCACCTGGCGGCCCGCTCGCGCCAGCAGCAGCGCGGTCATCAGGCCGGTAATGCCGGCGCCCGCCACCACCACGTCGGCATGCTCGGGCAGATCCTCAGCTCTGCCCGAATCCGGCGACGTTTCAATCCTGTTGGCGAGCCATAGCGACGTCATACTCGAATCTGTACCCCGCGGGGAAGGACCGAAACGTGTCAGTGTGGCGCGGCAGTGCCTGTACTCTCCGGAAAATGTGGCGGACAGCCACCACACGCTAGAGCGGCTGCCCCGGAACGGCTTCAAGTGGCCTCAGGTGGTCGACGGCAAAGTCTGCGGCCTCAGCGGTCATGCCATTTGCGGCGTACGCGGTATGCGCGGCTCCATTGTCGCCCGCCGAGCAGACAGGATCGCCGAGCGCGCACAAGTCGATGGTCTTGGCGGCGTAGCTCGGTCCGATGGACAGCGGTGGGGCCCCGATTGAGTACAAGAACGCTGCGGACGGTCTGCCCAGTAAGGCCACGGCGGCGACGTGACTGGCAGCCTCGGGAGGCAGGGAGGCTCCGAACTTGCCGGCCGATGCCGGATCGGTCACATATCCGATCAGTGCCGCACCACGCGAGTACCCGCCGACGATGAGCTGGGTACCGGGACACCTGGTGTAGAGATCGCGGAGGTGAGCGGCGGCGTTGGCGATACCGGCGGCCGAGGGCTCGAACTCGGGCACGGCGGGAAAGTCCACTGGGTAGACATCCAGTGCGCGCCCCCAGGTGCGCCATCGCAGCGCGTCGATGAACTGCTGGCCCATCCAACCGACGCCGGGGGCTTCCCCGGTGCCGCGCGCAAACACCACCGCGATGTCGGCGCACCCAGCGGCGACCGCGTCGCCACTCGCCGACGTGAACAACAGCGCGCCGCCCGACACGGCCACCACGGTAAGGATCTGACTCATCACAACGAGACGATTGATACCCGTTGCAGTCCGCTGGCAAACCGTGGTTTCAGCCCAGGGAAAAAGGGAAAGACTAGTTCGGTGCCGTCGTGGCGGATCGCCGAAAAACGGTGAGAAGCTGATGATTGCAACGTCTTTGGCCGCGTCTTCTACCGACGTGCGCCACGGCGCTGCTTCTGCAGTGTCGGAGGCAACGCAGCCCGTGCACCTGGCCGGGACGATCGCTAGGACCGGCGGCAAGAACTGAGCGGTCGACACCTACGGAAACGGTCCGCTGCACCGAAGGGAGAGTTCATGCTGTGCTGACTATCCTGGCCTCGTTCTTCACAGCGGGCAGACGGCGTGGATGGCTGGTACCGGCTGCGGGGTGGGCGCTGCTGGCGGTCGATCTGCTGGCACTGGCGATCGCTTTTCGGCCTGAGTAAGTCTGGCTTCACGGATCGGCTCCCGGATGGGCGTGGTGCCTGAGCGGCCGAACTGAGATAGGTTTTGCCCCCCGGTCTCTCGGGTATCACGCTGTGATGGAACAAATGCTGTGTGATGACACGTCGGCGGCCGCCGACGCCGACGCGATCCTGGGGTGTGGCTCATGATCGGCGTCGGACTTGTGCTGCTGATAGTGGGCATGGTCTTCAACATCTACGTCCTGTGGGCGGTTGGCATAGTCTTGCTGGTGGTCGGCGCGGTGTTCTGGCTGTTGGGCGCTCTCGGCCGGCCGGTGGGAGGCAGACGCTACTGGTACTGAGCTCGGACGCCGTGGTCCGGGTCCCGGCCTGCAAACGTTCCGCAAGACAATCGAAGAAGGCGGTTTGAGCCGCCGTCGGCGCGGGCACCTTAACGGACATGTTTGTCCGTGACATCATCAATTCTCTTGGTCCCCTAGCCGTTACCGCAGTCGCCACGGGTGCCGCGACCCTGGTGGGTCCGATCATTCCGGCTGCCGAAGCTGAGCCCTGTCCCGATACCGAGTTGGTGTTTGCCCGGGGCACCGGTGAGCCTCCGGGCCTGGGTCCGACCGGCCAGGCTTTCCTCAATGCGCTCACCACGCGCATCGGAACCGGTCCGGCGGTGTATGCGGTGGACTACCCGGCGAGCGACCAGTGGGACACCGGGGTCGACGGTATTCGGGACGCGGGAGCGCATGTGGTCTCGAGAGCCACTACCTGTCCGAGCACCAAGATGGTGCTCGGGGGTTACTCCCAAGGTGCCGCGGTCATGGGCTTTGTCACTTCGGCCCAGGTTCCCGACGGCGTCGACCCAGCGACTGTGCCTAAGCCGCTGGACCCCGAGGTCGCCGACCATGTGGCTGCGGTAGTGCTGTTCGCGATGCCCAATGAGCGGGCGATGAACTTCCTCAACGAGCCCACGATCGTGATCGGTCCGCTGTACCAGACGAAGACGCTGCCGGTGTGTGCTGCAGAGGACGCCGTCTGTTCCGACGGCATGAACTTTGCCGCCCATGACAGCTACGCCGACGAAGACCCGACGATGGTTCAGCAGGGCGCCGACTTTGCGGCCCGCCAGCTGCAGGGCCGGGTCGGCTAGCTGCTGGCTGGTGTGTGTGGGTCAGCGGACCTGCTGGAAGACCTGCGCACCGGCCAGTGCGTCGGCCCTCGACGGCGTTGTCGGCAACGCGTGGTCGGGATCGCAGATGCGCAGCAGTCGCTCAACCTCGGTGCCGGGAACCATCGTGTAATAGAGCTGGGCTTCGGCGCACCGGTCGGCGATCGTCTTCAAAGTCGAAAAACCAGCGGTGCCAATGAACTTCAGGGCGTCGAGGTCGAGGATCAGCCAAGCGCAGTGGCACGCGCAACGCTGCACGTAGTCTGCCAAGTGGCTGGCGTTGGAGGCGTCCAGTTCGCCCTCCACGCTGACCACCGCACCGCTGCGCCCCCAGTGGATGGCGCCCCGCGCGGTGTGGCTCGTCCAGGTATCGGACGGGGAAGGGGCATGTGATCGAGAGGCCGAACGCGCTGATCCGGCGGTATTCAAAGCGGGCATTGCAGTGCTCCATCAGTCGAAACTCGTACTGTGGATCGCGTCGATGCGAGTTTCACCTTCACGGATGAGATGCAGGGAGAATGCCTCCCTGGCTAGCGTGGGTGACGCGTCTTCCGGGTGGCTGTTAACTCAACCTAGTGACGAACGTACGCCGTTCGCCGCGATTCTGCAACGATTCGGTAACGGAGCCGCGCCGCCCGATTGAATTCGATTGCGGTGCAACATATTAACTTCTTTGTTGATGGCTTTGCTCCGGTGTGGCATGACGGCGAGGCGGCGCTGGTAGTTCATCTACCTGCGTGAATGTGTAACTACTGAAATAAATTTGAGTATTTCTTTGAATTAGACGCTGTATGGCACTTTCGCGCCCATCGGCTGCCGTGCAATGCCTGATCGCGGAACTATGGATTCGCCTCATTCGGGTCGCGGGGGCGGAGCGAAGATAGGGCTGCGACCAGTCGTAGCGACATGGTGGGGGGATGCGGTCAGCCGATCCGGTGCTGCGCCAGCCGGTTCGCGTTGTCTCCGCGCGCGTGTTCACCGCCTTCGGCTCGGTGGTTACCCACGCGGGGCGGTGACCTCACCAGTGCGGCCGGCGCTGGGCTCAGGTCACGGTCAGCAGGGTGTGGTCGAGGTCGGAGAGCACTTCGGCGGGGAGTCTGCCGGTGAAGGCAGCCACGAATCGAGTGGCCAAGTCGCGTACCTTGACGTTGGTCTCCTGCGAACGCCACACCAGGATGTCGAACGCCCGTTCGGCGGAGATGCCGTAGCCGACCATCAGGACTCCCTTGGCCTGTTCGATCACCGCGCGAGATTCGGCGACTTCGGATACCGCTGCGCTGACATCGGCCTGCACCACATCGGTGACATCGACGTAGAAGCCGGCCGTTCCGGTGACCACTCCGGCGTCATCGAGCATTCGGTCGCCGACGACGATCACCCAGTGCTCTAGCCCCCCGGTGTCGATGATCCGGTGTCGACTGCTGAACGGCTCGCCCCGCAGCACGCGCTCCAGGGCTTCGGCCACCTGCGGGCGGTCTTCGGGATGCTTGTGCTGCAGCAGCAGCTCGGTGCTCGGTGCAACGGTACCCGGCTCGTAGCCATGCATTCGGGCCACCGTGTCCGACCATTCCCAGCGCTGTTCGCCGAGCCAGTACCGGAACCTGCCGACTCGCTGAGGTTCGCCGTGACCGACCACCAAGTCGAGTCCGTTGTGCACCTCGGCTTCACCGCCCGCGGGTCCCGCACATTCAGCGTTGACATCCCCGATCACCGCAAACCCGCCTTCTCGCACCCCGCACAGTATGAGTTGATCCCTTGGCCGGTGGGCGATCCGCGGTCTGAAACGCAGGAATGGATGCAAGGTCGATCCGTACCGGCGCTGTCTGCTGAACGCCCGAGGTTGGCGTAACTATCCACAATTTCCCCACTGTGCGCAAGCACCACCAGGTTTCGCCGTCGGTCGCACGGGGTAAGCGCTGTGAGACGCGCGGCCAGGTTCCAGAAAAGCGGACTGCCGCCAAAAATCGAAAGGAATCGGAGGAGTCAGAAATGAAGCTCTCCACAACTGCGGTCAAAGCAGCCGCTGGTGCGGCCGGAATCGCTGCGCTGAGTGTATTTGCCGCCGGCACCGCGGCCGCCGAGCCGGCGATTCAGCCGTTCGGAACGCCGTCACAGCTCAACGACGGCGCGATGGTGACGTCGTACACGGTCAGCAATCTGGGCCCGGCCAACGTCACCATCCCGGGTTATCAACCGCGCGGCAAGCTGTATCAGGCCGACGTGACCGCTCGCGCCGACAGTGGCACCGTGACGCCGGTGGTCGCTGATTTCAACGCCAGGGCGGCCAACAGTGACACATATCGGGTGGTCAACACGGTTCCGACGCCTGACGGCATCAGTCCGGCACCGATCGCCCAGGGTACGGCCGCGAACGGCAAGATCTACTTCGACGTGACGGGCCCTGCACCGGACGGTGTGGTCTACAACGACGGAGTCCAGGATGTACTGGTCTGGACGAGCAACACCTGACCTCTGCGGCTGAGCTGGGCCCGATCCAACGGATCGGGCCCAGCGGCGTTGCGGGCTCGCTTCGCAGGATCGGGCGGAGATCGCTTGGGGCGCAGTGTTTGACACTGCCGGGCGCGGGTACTCGGTGCTGCGTGACATCCTCCGCAGAACTGACGGGCAGCCGCCCATGACCATCGTTGGCCTGCCCGCGGCCCGACGTCACCGGCCGCCGCGCGTAGACGGTGTCTATGTTCCGCAAGCAGATTCCCAGCTGCTCATCGAGACCATCGAACGCACCTGTTTGGCTCACCGCGCCAGCGTGTTGGACCTATGCACCGGCAGCGGCGTCGCGGCTATCGCGGCGGCCGAGCTGGGAGCCGACCGCGTCACCGCGTTCGACATCTGCTCGCGAGCCGTGCGGTGTGCTCGCGACAACGCCCGTGCGGCCGGCGTGGACATCGCAGTCCGGCAGGGCCCATGGGACGACGCACTGCGGTACGCGCCTTTCGACCTGGTGGTAGCTAATCCGCCTTATGTGCCTTCGCCACGCCACGGTGGGCCCGTCCGGTCCGCGGGCGGTCCGGAATGGTCCTGGAATGGCGGAGCGGACGGCCGGCTCGTGCTGGATCCGCTGTGCCACTCTGCGGCAGCGCTGTTGGGCAAAGGGGGCTCCCTGCTACTGGTGCAGTCCGCTCTCGCCGGCGTCGGGCAGTCCCTCGTTGCGCTGCGGGCCGTGGGGCTGACCGCCCAGGTCGCTGCCGTTCGACACATCCCCTTCGGTCCGGTTCTCTCGGCGCACGCCGGCTGGCTGGAATCGACCGGCCAGGTGCCCTACGGCTGTCGGGTGGAACAGCTGGTGGTGATCAGGGCGGACAAGCCATGACCGCGCCAGAGCCTCGGGTGGTGCAGATCGTGCGCAACGGCCCGATGCTGGTCGCAGGGCCGGTGCGTATCGAGACACCACACGGCGTCGTCGAATCCGATCGCTTCATGGTCGCCATCTGCACGTGTGGGCGCAGTCGCAACTATCCGTTGTGCGACACCAGCCACCGGCGGCGCAGTGGCTCGTCCCGACAGGTCCCGGTGGACGCCGCTGACTCGGGCTAGCCGCGCGACAGGGGCTGGTGTGCGCTGCTTCGGGTACCAGCCAGCAGGGCGTAATCCGTCTTCAGCTGGGAGTTGTCCGATCGCAGCCGGGTGTTGTCGGAGACCAATCGGGCATTGTCCGCTTCCAGGCCGAGTATCTGACCGATGCCTGCCACGTTGATACCGATGCCGACCAGCTCCGTGATGCGTCTAAGTCGAGCAATGTCGTCATCGCTGTAGCGGCGCGTTCCGCCTGGAGTGCGCGCCGGGGTCAGTAATCCGCGGCTCTCGTAGAGACGCAGTGTCTGCTGGCCGAGTCCGGACAGTTCGGCAGCCACCGAGATCCCGTATACCCCGAGCCCGGATCGGGCGTTGCTGTCTGGTGTCACCGCACGTCGCCTTCACTCGTCGAGAATTCGTTGCCGCCAGCTGTTGCATCAACCTACCACCGGTGCTATATAAAAATCTATGTCGGCAGGCATAGATGATCTGCCGGATAATCAGGAGGTGGAGATGATGTTGATGCGTACCGACCCGTTCCGTGATCTCGACCGTTGGACCCAGCAGGTGTCGGGGACCGCGGCGCGACCGGCGCTCATGCCGATGGATGCTTGGCGTGACGGTGACCAGTTCATCGTCGAGTTCGACCTCCCGGGCGTCGCCGAGGATTCCTTGGACCTCGACGTGGAGCGCAACGTCCTGACTGTGCATGCCCGGCGTCCGGCGCTGGACCAGAGCCGCGAGATGGTGTCAGCGGAGCGGCCGCGCGGAGTGTTCAGCCGGCAACTGTTCCTCGGCGACACCCTCGATGCCGAGCAGATCCAGGCCAGTTACCACGATGGGGTGCTGCGCCTCACCATCCCGGTAGCCGAGAAGGCGAAGCCGCGCCGGATCAAGGTCGCCAGCGGCCACGGAGAGCGGGTCATCAACGCCTGATCGGCCGGGGCCCATAGCCGGCCTCGCCTACTACGTGGTGTCCGCCGTGGCTCCCGCGGCGGATCTGATCGAGCACGTGCCACTCAGAGGAGGTGATGTTCCAGCACTACGGACAACGACGATCGGTGACGCGCGTATCGCCACGGGCGTGGCGGACAAGGAGTGTGCAGCGCGACGTCACCATGGGGTTCGGCGAGGTAACGCTGCGGTTCACTGCTCTCCCCGCAGCGTTGCCTCGCCCTCCCTCCCGCGGTCAGCCCCGGCGCATCCGAAGATGTGCCTGCACCGTGGTCCCCGATGGCCCGGTGTGGATGCGCACCAAGTCAGCGGTGGCATTGACCACGTACAGGCCGCGACCGTCATCGACGTCATCCACGATCGGCCGCCGTCCGGCAAGTCGGTCGGTCAGCTGGCCGGCGTCGCGTACCTGGCAGACCAGGTAACCCGCGGATTCCCACAACAACAGGGTGCTCGGCCGTCGTCCGTGCTGCAGGCTGTTAGAGGCCAGCTCATTGACGATCAGCTGCAGATCTGCGATGCCGTCGGCGGAGAAGCCGAACCACCGCGCGTACTTGGCGCAGAATTGTCGGGCGCCGGCCAGATCTGCGAGGCGGTGCAATGCATAGCTGGCCGCGGTGGGGTTGCCGGGCAACGGCTCGTTGCAGCGTGCCCAGGCGGCTTCTGGAGCGAAGCTGGCGCTGGCCTGATCCGGACGTCCGCTCCGGCTCACTCGTGGATGGGTGAGCGCTGCGTCCGCAAGGGTCTCTGAGTCCAAATGCGTTGCGTCGTAGGGGCAGACCAATGCGATGTCGCGGCCCGCGAATGCCTCATTGACCAGTGCCTCATGCTGCAGGCAGGCCGAATACTCCAACGGTGATCGGCCAATCCAGACTTGCTCGCCGACCATTCGCACCGGGCCCGACGGGTGCCGCGCGGCAAAGGTGCCGAACACCGCGCCCAGGATGTGGCCGGGGTTGCGTCCGACCAGGCTCATGTCGACCAGCTTCACCGCGTCGACGGTGCCCGCGGGCAGGCGGTCACGCAGCAGTGACAGGTTGGGGCCCGGGACCGCGACCAAGACCGGAAAGCCGTCATTCACGCCATCGCCGACGAACGGCACCAGATGATCCAGGTATTCCTGCGGTGATCCGTACGTCAGGGCGATATGCGTGAACGGGTCCCGATCGTCGCCGGTGGGGACGGCCATCGCATCTGCCCCTGTCCTCCAAGGTGAGCGGTCCCAGAACAGGCCGTCCCAGGCCTAGGTCAAGACTTCAGCGACGGCGCGCCTTAGCCGATCAGTACCAGTAGCGTCGGCCCGCGACCGGACGCCCGATCGCACCCAGAATCCACAATGCAGCACCGACCACCAGCAGAATGACGCCGACCGTCCAGAGGACATTGATCTTGAAGACGAGCGCCAGAATCAGCAGAATTACCCCGAGGCCAATCATTTGCAATCCCTTCTCTCACACAATGAAACCGACCGCATCCAATGATGACGGCTGCGGTATATGGCAATCCGATACGACGGGTTTGACGCCGGCATAGTTCAGCGGGCCGGCCAGAACGGTCACGGCGATGGTTCCGGCACTGGCGCAGCTGGTCTGGCTTCCGTGGAAATAGTCGCGCTGCCACGCGGCGAAAATGCCGATCACCAACCAGAGCAGCACAATGGGCCCGGCCAATCCACCGATCCGCATGCGTCCTCCATTCTTGTTGTGAACGCATTCATTCCCGCTTTGCACGCAGTCGAAACCTGGCAAGTGGAAAAAGCCGGATCGACGAACCACGGGTCGCAACGGATTGGCCGGTATTCCGGACGGGTATCCAGACGCGATCGAGATGTTCACGAGGAGGCCTCATGCCCAAGATGTCGAAGAGCGGCACCCCCAAGTGGACCGAGCTGCCCACCACGCTGCAACGTTCCAGCGCCAAAGCTCAGGTGGCCTACGCCGCGCTGAAGCACAGTTTCGAGAAAGTCGGCGACCACTGGGAGGCGAAGGCCAAGCGCGGCCCGTCGGATAAGCGCGGCGGGCGGCGGCCCGAACAACACCGGCCCCTCCGCGGAAGGGGTCGACGCCAACGCCAGTAAACAGCACCTGCTGGATATTGCGCGCCGGCTCGACATCCACGGGCGCTCGATGCGCAAAGCCGAACTGGTGACAGCTATCAAGAAGTACAACCGCCGGGTCCGGGGACGCTAGCGAGCAATGCTCATGGCCGACAAGTCAACAGCCGCGATCAGCGTCTGATCGAGGTGACTTAGTGGATGTTCGCTACCCGGGCGGTCGCAGCCGGACTCAGGGCACCAGGCGAAGCGGCCGGCTGATCCGCTGCACGTCAGCTAGGGCATCCGACAGTGATCCCACCAGCGGAAGCCGCGACTGCGGGTCGCAGATCCGCAGCAGGGTTCGTAGTGCGCTACTGGGAACCACCTTGAGCTGCGTCTGTGTACTGGCGCACTGCGCGCTGACCGATTGGAGGGCAGAAAACCCTTCGGTACCAATGAAAGTCAGCTGCGACAAATCTACCACCAGCCACTCGCAGCAGTCGGCGCACTGTTTGGCATAGTCGGCGAATGCGCTCGCGTTGGCGGCGTCTATCTCTCCATCGACCGAGACCACCGCTCCGGCCCGCCCCCAGTGGACGGTGAACTTGGCGGTATGGCTGCGCCAAGCCTGGGTGGCTTCGGTTGCAGGTGTGGCGAAAGCGATCTCGGCGATTCTGCTACTCGTCATATTCTCACTCCATCAGGCGACGAATCGTACTGCTGGATGACATCAGTGCATCTTTTCCGGTCACTGTGACCCGGTGATGTTCTGCTGCGGCTGTGAGCTCAACCGGACGATGCAGACGTTACCCAACGGCGCTGGCCTTGGCAAAGGAATCGCCGACAATTGGGGAAAATCCCAGCGAAACCTTAAGTCTCACAGCGGGACTAACGACGAGCGGCCCGCCGACCAGGCGGATGTCATCAGTTCGGCAAGCCGATTCTCCACCGCGGCGTGAGCACGCATACCGAACACGACATCGGTCTCCAAATGCGGACAGTGGTGCAGTAGGTCGCCGATGACGTCGGTGCGCACCACCTGTTCATGCACCGCGTCGGCCTCGACGTGCTCGGCATAGAAGGTGACACATGGATCCGGCGCGCCCATCCGCCGCAGCGCGGTGACCAGTCGGCTGGAGCCGGGCGGGGAAGTGATCTCGGTGGCGGCGAAGTGCCCGGCGGCCGCGCCCCGCCAGCGGCGGTGCAGTCCGAACAGCGACATCAGGTTGACCACTGCCAGCGACTCGGCCGGAACGATGTCCAGGTACGCGAGGTAGTCGGCATCCAGGCCGGCGGCGGTGAGCAGGTCGGCGAACAGTTGCTGGTGCGCCTTCGGCCCCCGTCCGGCGCCATACTCATCGAACTCGACCGCGACAAAGGAGGCCTTGGCCTGGCCGGTCAGGCGCGGGATGATCCAGGCGTGCGGGTCGCCCTCTTTGAGGTGATACAGCGACCTGTGGACGAAGTACTCGCGGGCCTGGCCCCAGGTGCCGTGATCCCGCAGGTGCCACGAGGGCCCCGTGCCTTGCACCGGCTCGGTGGCTGCAGCGTTCATTTCGTCGTTCGCCGACCACGACGGCGGTGTTTCCCCGACGTCCTGGCGGACGCGGTCGAGGAATGCCCTCTCCAGGTGCGCGCGCAGCGCCAACAGTGCGACGTCCCATTCCCAGTCCGGATCCACCCCGGCGAAACCGCGGTAGTGCAGCTCGTAGCAGACGTACAGCGCCAATTGCAGGTCGCGACCGTAGGGGTCGGCACCGGCGATCGGAGGCAGGGTCTCGGGGGCTGCTCCGGGGGGCAGGGTCAGCAACCCGCAGACCGCCGCCGACAACGGGCCGCAGGCGACGGGCAGGCGGGGTTCGGTGGTGATCGCTGCGATGGTCACGTCTGCGGTTACCCCGCGCGGGGCCCGCGCCAAACGGTGGCGCATCGTTTCGCCGATGGACCGATGGGTACCCACGCTGCCATGACACGCTTTGGCTACACCCTCATGACCGAACAGAGTGGGCCCACCGAACTTGTCCGCCACGCCATTGCCGCCGAGGAGCGCGGCTTCGACTTTGCGGTGTGTAGCGATCACTTCTCGCCGTGGTTGACCTCGCAGGGCCACGCACCCCACGCGGCTACGGTGCTGGGCGCGGTTGCGTACGCCACTGCCGACATCGACCTGTACAGCTACGTGACCTGCCCGACCATGCGCTACCACCCCGCGGTGGTGGCGCAGCAGGCGGCGACCCTGCAGATTCTTGCCGAGGGGCGATTCACCTTGGGGCTGGGCAGTGGGGAGAACCTCAACGAGCACATCGTCACAGGTGCGGGTTGGCCGAATGCCCGACGCCGGCAAGCCATGCTCAGTGAGGCCATCAAGATCATCCGGGAGCTGTTGATGGGTGAGACGGTCGACCACGACGGCGAGTACTTTCAGGTCGACCAGGCACGGCTGTGGGACCTCCCCGACATACCGGTCGCGCTGGCCGTGGCCATGTCGGGGGACGAGGGGGTCGACAGATTTGCCGCCGCCACGGACCATCTGATCGCGGTCCAGCCCGACCGCGACCTGGTTCAGTCGTGGCACGCCGCCCGCCGGGCGGCAGGGTTGGCCGAGGGAGGCCGCGTCATCGGACAGCTACCGGTGAGTTGGGACCCCGACCGTGACACGGCGATCCAACGCGCCCACCGACAGTTCCGCTGGTTCGGCGGCGGCTGGTCGGTCAACGCCGAGTTGCCGACACCGACTGCATTCGCGGCTGCCACCCGCTTCGTGCAGCCACGCGACGTCGCCGACGCCATAGCCTGTGGCCCGGATCTGAGTGCGATCGTCAATGCGGTGGGCGCCTACCGCGATGCGGGATTCACCGACATCGCCCTGATTCAGATCGGGGGAGATACGCAGGAGGCGTTCCTCAAGGAGGCTGCGGAGCCGCTGTTGGCGGCGCTGCGAGACGCAGCGGCATAGCGATGCTGGGGTTTTGCGAAACAGCGTCGCGGGTACCCGAACTCCCATGAGCGATACCGATGAGGGAATCGATCGCAGGCGAACGACCCAACCGCGCGCCGGATTGGTGTTCAAGGACCGCCGGGAACTGCCGGGGTTGGCCATGCTGGTGATGGCGACCTTGGCGTTGGTGGGCTTCATGAGTGCCGCGGCGCAGCACGATGCCGGCTGGACGCTGGGCTTTGGGATTTCGGTCCTAGCCCTGGCGGTCGGCGGCGTCGTCTGGCTTTTCGTCGGCCGCCGCCGGACTATCCGCGAGGGCCGTCGCCGGGGCCAGACCTAACGCTGCGGCGGCGAATCGAAACACTGCTTGCGCCCCGGTTTGGCCTGCCTGGTCGTGACCTGGCCGGTGACGAATGCCGATCTCACCCGAACCTGGATTCAGTGCCACTTCGGCTAGTAGTTCACCGGTCGTAGGCTCGCAGACCGCCCACAGATAGCGCGTGTCCTCGGCCCAACCGGTTGCCGCCCTGGCGACGTAGTCCGGATCGGACTCACCGAGGTCGGCCAGGCTGGGGCGGTCATCGACCCGATCGTCGGCCCGTGGCATCCGCAGATACCACGGGCCGGCGTTGATCTCGACGGGCTCTATGGCCGGTTACTTGATCTCGCAGAGCACAGTGCCCTGGGTGATCGCAGAACCGGCCTCGGCGGACAGCCCGGTGATGACACCGTCCTTGTGCGCGGTGACTGGGTTCTCCATCTTCATGGCCTCCAGGACGGCGACCAGGTCACCGGCGGCGACCTCCTGGCCCTCCTCGACGGCCACCTTCACCACGGTGCCCTGCATCGGTGCCGTGACGGCATCGCCGGACGCCGCTGCACCGCCGTGCGCACCACGCTTGCGGGCCTTGGGCTTCTTGCGGATCGCGCCGCCGGCGCCGCCGGCACCGCCGCCGCCCAGGGCCAGATCGCCCGGCAAGGACACCTCCAGGCGCCGACCGCCGACCTCGACGACCACCTTCTGCCGAGGTGCGGCGTCGTCCTCATCGAGCGGCTCACCGCCGGTGAAGGGTTCGATGTTGTTCTCGAACTCGGTCTCGATCCAGCGGGTGTGCACCGTGAAGCCGTTCTCGTCGCCGATGAACGCCGGGTCGCGAACCACCACACGGTCGAACGGGATGACCGTGGCCAGCCCCTCCACGTGGAACTCGTCCAGGGCGCGCCGGGCGCGCTCCAGGGCCTCGGTCCGGGTCGCACCGGTCACGATCAGCTTGGCCAGCATCGAGTCGAACTGGCCGCCGATCACCGAACCGGTCTCCACGCCGGAGTCCATCCGGATGCCGGGGCCGGTCGGCGGGTCGAAGCGGGTGACCGGGCCGGGGGCGGGCAGGAAGCCGCGACCGGCGTCCTCGCCGTTGATGCGGAACTCGATGGAGTGGCCGCGCGGTGCGGGGTCCTCGGTGATGTCGAGCGGCTCGCCGTTGGCGATCCGGAACTGCTCACGCACCAGGTCGATACCGGAGGTCTCCTCGGTGACCGGGTGTTCCACCTGCAGCCGGGTGTTGACCTCCAGGAAGCTGATCAGCCCGTCCTGGCCGACCAGGTACTCCACGGTGCCGGCGCCGTAGTAGCCGGCCTCCTTGCAGATCCGCTTGGCCGACTCGTGGATCTCCTTGCGTTGCGCGTCGGTCAGGAACGGCGCCGGGGCCTCCTCGACCAGCTTCTGGAAGCGGCGCTGCAGCGAGCAGTCGCGGGTTCCCGCGACCACGACGTTGCCGTGCTGGTCGGCGATGACCTGGGCCTCGACGTGGCGCGGCTTGTCCAGGTAACGCTCCACGAAGCACTCGCCACGGCCGAAGGCGGCAATCGCCTCACGGGTGGCCGACTCGAACAGCTCGGGGATCTCCTCGAGGGTGCGGGCCACCTTCATGCCGCGACCACCGCCGCCGAACGCGGCCTTGATCGCCACCGGGACGCCGTACTCCTTGGCGAAGGCCACCACCTCGTCGGCGTCCTTGACCGGGTCCGGGGTGCCGGGCACCAGCGGAGCCTTGGCGCGGGCGGCGATGTGACGTGCGGTGACCTTGTCGCCGAGGTCGCGGATCGACTGCGGGCTCGGCCCGATCCAGATCAGCCCGGCGTCGAGCACGGCCTGGGCGAATTCGGCGTTCTCCGAGAGGAAGCCGTAGCCCGGGTGGATCGCGTTGGCGCCCGACTGGGCCGCGGCGTCGAGGATCTTCTCGAACACCAGGTACGACTCGGCCGAGGTCTGCCCACCCAGGGCGAAGGCCTCATCGGCAAGCCGGACGTGCGGTGCGTCGGCGTCGGGTTCGGCGTACACGGCCACGCTGGCCAATCCGGCGTCGCGCGCGGCGCGGATCACCCGGACTGCGATCTCTCCGCGGTTGGCGACGAGCACCTTGGAGATCTTCGAGCTGGCATGGTTCGCCACTGGCCCTCCTGAAGGCATGTTTAAGAAAGGTCTTTAAGAATCTAGCTTCAGGCAGTGTAAAGCGCGACCGCTGAACCTGTTCCAGGTGCCCCTTAGGCGGCGCGTAAATGCCGCTTGATGCGGGTCAACATGGCCGACATTCCGCGTAGCCGCAGCGGGCTGATCAGGGCCGCCAGCCCCAGCGTGGAGGCGAAATCCTCCGGTACGCCCAGGATGACGTCGGCGGGCTGGCCGTCGAGGCCGGCGGCCCAGATCGACGCGAAGCCTCGCGTCGTCGGTGCCTCTACCGGCGCGCTGAAGTACAGCCGCACCCGCTGGCGGTCGGCGGCGTCGACATGCAGGAACAACGGAGACTGGCACTCTGGTACCGGTTCCATGGCCGATTCGGCCAGGTCGTCAGGCAGTGCGGGCAGTTCGTCGGCGAATTCGATCAGCAGTCGCAGCTTGTCCTGGCCCTCGACTTCGGCGAAGTCGGATACCACCTGCGCCAGTCCCTCCGGCAGGCTCATCAGCTGTTCGGGGCTCCGGCGAGCTGTCCGGGGTCAGGTCCGTCGACGATCGGCACGCGAACCGTGTTGCCCCACTCGGTCCAGGAGCCGTCGTAGTTGCGGACGTTGTCCAGGCCGAGCAGATGGGTCAGCACAAACCAGGTGTGGCTGGAGCGTTCCCCGATGCGGCAGTAGGCGATCGGCTTGTCGCCGGGCTTGAGGAACCCGTAGAGCACCTCGAGTTCCTCACGCTTGCGGAACCGGCCGGCATCGTCGGCCGCCCGGCTCCACGGCACCGACACCGCGGTGGGAATGTGGCCCCCGCGCAGCACGCCCTCCTCCGGGTATTCCGGCATGTGGGTGCGCTCGCCGGTGTACTCCTGCGGTGAGCGGACGTCGATCAAAGGCACCTGGCCGATACTCGCCAGCACGTCGTCCTTGTAGGCCCGGATGGGGGCGTCGTTGCGTTTGACGACGGGGTAGCCCGTGGTGGCCTTCGACGGCACGTCCAGCGTGGTCTCGCGGCCCGAGGACACCCACAGGTCGCGCCCGCCGTCGAGCAGCCGTACGTCCTCGTGGCCGAACAGGGTGAACACCCACAGCGCATAGGCGGCCCACCAGTTGGACTTGTCGCCGTAGATGACCACCGTATCGTCGCGGGAGATGCCTTTGCGGTTCATCAGGTCGGCGAACTGCTCGCCGGTGATGTAGTCACGGACCGGGGAATCGTTGAGGTCGGTGACCCAGTCGATCTTTACGGCGGTGGGAATGTGGCCGATGTCGTAGAGCAACACGTCCTCATCGGACTCCACCACGACCAGACCGGGCCTGCCCAGATTGCCCGCCAGCCAGTCGGCTGTCACGAGGCGTTCGGGGTGAGCGTAGGACTGCAGGGCGGGGGTGGGATCGGCAGGCACTGGCACGATGCCGAGCCTACCGGTCGGTAACCGTTGCGCCACTTATGCCGGGAAATCTCGTCGGCGTGCGCAGCGTCAGGGTCAGACGGGGTTGGACTTCCACAGGGCGGCGACCGAGAGGTCGGCCCGGCGCAGCAGCCGGCGCAACATCGGCAGGCTGATCCCGATGACGCTGGAGGGATCTCCGTCGACACCGTCGACGAACCAGCCGCCCAGACCGTCCAAGGTGAAACCGCCCGCGACCCGCAGCGGCTCCCCGCTGGCCAAGTAGGCCTCCAGGTCATCGTCGTCGGGCCGGCCGAACCGCACTGTGGTGACACTGGATTCGCTGATGCGATGGGTGATCACGTTGTCACGCAACCGGATCAGGCTGTGCCCGGTGTAGAGCTGGCCGGAGTTGCCGGCCATCTCGCGCCAGCGGGCCCGGGCCTCGTCGACCGTGGGTGGTTTGCCGCAGAGCTCGCCGGCCATGTACAGCATCGAATCGCAGCCGATCACAACGCAATCGGTGCTCACCGGGGATGTGATGACAGAGGCAACCTGCTCGGCTTTAGCCACCGCCAACGCCTCGGTCACTTCAGCTGGACCTGAGGTAGCGGGCAAGCCCGCCATAACGGCGTCCTCATCGACACCGGAGACCACCACCAACGGGTCCAGTCCGGCGCCACGCAGCACCGCCAGGCGCCCGGTGGACGCCGAGCCGAGAACCAGCCGCGTCATCGGTGGGTCACCGGCGGGGTCAGATGGCGCCGGATATCCTCCGCATCGCTGGCGCTCAGTCTCGTCACCGGCGCATATGGGTGCGTTCCCGCAGAGTGATCAGCTGCCAGCTGAACACCGGAATCCGCAACTTGTCCACCGGGTGGCCCCACATATTGCGGGCACCGGCGCCGGCTTCGGCCCCAGAGCCGCCTGCGCTGCCCACCACGGCGACCAGCGCCGCAAGTTCCTCGTCAGTGGGGTTGCCGCGCAGCACCTTGATGAACGGCTCGGCAGCCGGCGCAGTTTCCTCCACGGCAGCGGTGGCCTCGTTCTCGTCGCCGCTCACAGCGTCATTCGCGTCGATCGCTGCGCTCCCTCCGCTCGCCCCGCTCACAGGGGGATGTTCCCGTGCTTCTTGGGCAGCGGCTGGACGATCTTGCGTTCCAGCAACCGCAGCGACGCCGCGATGTAGCCGCGGGTGTGCGACGGCGGGATGACCGCATCGACGTAGCCGCGCTCGGCGGCAACGTAGGGGTTGACCAACGTGTCCTCGTATTCCTGCTGGAGCTGCAGGCGTAGGGCGTCGACGTCGTCGCCGTTCTTCGAGGCTTCGGTGAGCTGCTGGCGGTAGACGAACCCGACCGCGCCCGAGGCACCCATCACCGCGATCTGGGCCGTCGGCCAGGCCACGTTGACGTCAGCGCCCATCTCCTTGGACCCCATCACGCAGTACGCGCCGCCGTAGGCCTTGCGGGTGATGACGGTGATCTTGGCGACGGTGGCCTCACCGTAGGCGTAGAGCAGCTTGGCGCCGCGCCGGATGATGCCGTTGTATTCCTGCTCGGTGCCGGGCAGGAAGCCCGGCACGTCGACCAGCAGCACGATCGGGATGTTGTAGCAATCGCAGGTCCGGATGAACCGGGCGGCCTTCTCGGAGGCGTTGATGTCCAGGCAGCCGGCGAACTGGGTCGGCTGGTTGGCCACGATGCCGACGGTGCGGCCCTCGATCCGGCCGAATCCCACGATGATGTTCTGCGCGTAGCCGGCCTGGACTTCCAGGAACTCGTCGTCATCGAGGATCCGGGTGATGACCTCGTGCATGTCGTACGGCTGGTTCGGCGAGTCCGGGATCAGCGTGTCGAGCTCGAGGTCCTCGGCAGTGAGGTTGTCCTCGATGGCGCCCTCGGCTGCCGGCACCGGGAAGTGCGGCGGGTCGGCGTAGTTGTTCGCGGGGAGGTAGCTCAGCAGGTCGCGGACGTAGTCCAGTGCGTCCTGCTCGCCGGAAGCGACGTAGTGCGCGGTGCCGGACTTGCCCATGTGGGTGTGCGCGCCGCCCAGCTCTTCCTGGGTGACTTCCTCGCCGGTGACGGTCTTGATCACGTCGGGGCCGGTGATGAACATCTGGCTGGTCTGGTCGACCATCACGATGAAGTCGGTCAGGGCGGGGGAGTACACGTGACCGCCCGCGGCCGCACCCATGATGAGCGAGATCTGCGGGATGACGCCGGAGGCCCGGATGTTGTTGTAGAAGATCTTGCTGTACAGGCCCAGCGAGACCACACCCTCCTGGATGCGGGCGCCGGCGCCGTCGTTGATGCCGATCAGCGGCCGGCCGGTCTTCATGGCCAGTTCCTGGACCTTGACGATCTTCTCGCCGTAGACCTCGCCGAGGCTGCCGCCGAACACGGTGGCGTCCTGGCTGAAGATGCAGACTTCGCGGCCGTCGATGGTGCCGTATCCGGTCACCACGCCGTCGCCCAGCGGACGCTTGTCAGCCAGGCCGAAGTTGGTGCTGCGGTGCTTGGCCAGTGCGTCGAGCTCGACGAACGAACCCTCGTCGAGCAGGGCGTAGACCCGTTCCCGCGCGGTCAGCTTGCCCTTGGCGTGCACCTTCTCCACGGCGGCCTCACCGACCGGGTGCAGGGTCTCCTCGGTCCGACGCTTGAGGTCGGCGAGCTTGCCCGCGGTGGTGTGGATGTCGACGACATGCTCGGCTTGCGCCTCTACGTGGGCCTCACCGGAGTGCTCAGTAACACTGGTCATAAGAAACGATCTTAAAGTGTGTGCTGCGGGATCGGCCGACCGGATCGGTTAGGCGAGTCACCCGCCCCGCGTCGGCTCCAATCGGATCACCACGGCCTTGGACACCGGTGTGTTGGACTTGGCCGCGGTGTGGTCCAGCGGTACCAGCGGATTGGTCTCCGGATAGTAGGCGGCCGCATTGCCGACCGGTGTGGCGTAGGCCACCACCAGGAAATCGTCGGCGCGCCGCTCCTGCAGCCGGCCGTCGGCGTCGCGCCACTCCGACACCAGGTCGACGCGGCTGCCGTCGGACAGTCCCAGCGCGTCGATGTCGGTGGGGTTGACAAAGACCACCCGGCGGCCGCCCTTCACCCCGCGGTAGCGGTCATCGAGCCCGTAGATCGTGGTGTTGTATTGATCGTGGCTGCGCAGGGTCTGCAGCACCAGCCGCCCGGGCGGCGTCGGGACCCATTCCAGGGTATTGATCGCGAAGTTGGCCTTGCCTGTGTGCGTAGGGAATTCGCGGGCATCACGCGGCGGATGGGGCAGCTGGAAGCCATCGGGTTGGCGGACCCGGCGGTTGTAGTCGGCGCAGCCGGGGACCACCGCGGCGATCGCATCGCGGATGCTGTCGTAGTCGGAGGCAAAGCGCTCCCATGGCACCGGATGATCCGGCCCCAACACGGTGCGGGCCAGCTCGCAGACGATCTGCACCTCGCTGCGAACCTCGTCGCTGGGAGGGCGCAGGCGGCCGCGTGACAGGTGCACCATCGACATCGAATCTTCCACCGAGACCACTTGTTTGTGTCCGTTGCGGACGTCGCGGTCGGTGCGTCCCAAGGCCGGCAGGATCAGGGCACTGCTGCCGTGGACCAGATGGCTGCGGTTGAGCTTGGTCGACACCTGCACTGTCAGTGAGCAGCGCCGGAGTGCGGCCTCGGTGACCTCGGTGTCCGGCGAGGCGGCCGCAAAGTTGCCCCCCATGGCCATGAACACCGTGGCCCGGCCGTCGCGCATCGCCCTGATGGCGTCGACAGTGTGATAGCCATGCCTGCGCGGGCTCACGATCCCGAAGTGGCGATCCAGCGCGGCCAGGAACGATTCGGGCATCTGCTCGTAGATGCCCATGGTTCGATCGCCCTGAACGTTGGAGTGCCCTCGCACCGGGCAGACCCCGGCGCCGGGCTTTCCGATCATGCCGCGCAGCAGCAGCACGTTGGTGGCCTCCCCGATGGTGGCCACGGCATGCCTGTGCTGAGTCAGGCCCATCGCCCAGCACAACACCGTGCGCTGCGACGCCATCAGCATCTCGGCGACACGGTGCAGCTGAGCCTGCCCGACTCCCGTCGCGGCGGACACCACGTCGAAGTCCACCTCGCGCGTCCGGCTGCGGTACTCGTCGAACCCGGCACAGTGCGCGTCGATGAAGGCATGGTCGACGACGGTGCCGGGGGCGCGCTCCTCGGCCTCGAGCAGCAGTCGGCCCAGCCCGGCGAACAACGCCATGTCGCCGCCGAGGCGGATCTGGACGAACTCGTCGGCGATCGGGACGCCGTGGCCGAGCACGCCATTGAGCTTCTGGGGATCCTTGAAGCGGATCAGTCCGGCCTCGGGCAGCGGGTTGATCGCCACCACCTGTGCCCCGTTGGCCTTGGCCTTCTCCAGGACCGACAGCATTCTCGGGTGGTTGGTGCCGGGATTCTGGCCGGCGATCAGGATCAGGTCGGCGCGTTCGATGTCGTCGACGGTGACCGAGCCCTTGCCGATCCCGATCGATTCGCCGAGCGCCTGCCCCGACGATTCGTGGCACATATTGCTGCAATCGGGGAGGTTGTTCGTGCCGAAGCTGCGCACCATGAGCTGGTAGGCAAAGGCGGCTTCATTGCTGGTGCGACCCGAGGTGTAGAACACCGCCTGGTCGGGGCTCTCCAACGCCTGCAGCTCCGTGGCGATCAGTCGATAGGCGTCGTCCCAGCTGATGGGGCGGTAGTGGTCGTCGCCCGGACGGAGCACCACCGGCTGGGTGAGGCGGCCCTGTTGCGACAGCCAGTACTCCGGTTTGCTGGACAGTTCTTCGATCGAGTGACGGGCAAAAAAATCCGGCCCGATGACGCGGCTGGTGGCCTCCTCAGCGACGGCCTTGGCGCCGTTCTCGCAGAATTCGGCGATCTTGCGCCCGCCGTGTTCCTCCGGCCACGCGCAACCGGGGCAGTCGAACCCGTGACGTTGATTCAGCCGGGCCCAGGCGGCACCGGTTCGCCACAGGCCCATCTGGCTCAGGCTGCGCTGCAACGAGACCAGCACCGCCCGCACTCCGGCGGCTTCGCCCTTGCGCGGGGTGATTCGCACACCGTGCTCGTCGTAGTCGCTGTCAATGTCTGCACCGTCGGCGCGAAATCGGCCCATGATGATGCCAACCTAGAACGTGTGGTGCCGCTACGGAACCCCGCCCGGTCGTAAGCTGACCGCCATGGACAGACCCGCGCTGGACGCCGCCGCACTGCGCGCTGCGCTGATCGGTCCCGCAGCCTGGCGTGCCGTGGATGTCGTGGCCGAAACCGGCTCCACCAATGCCGACTTGTTGGCCCGCTCGGCGAAGGGCGACGACATCGACGGCGCGGTGCTGCTGGCGGAGCATCAGACAGCTGGTCGTGGGCGCCATGGTCGCCACTGGAGCGCCCCGGTGCGCAGCCAGCTCGCGTTGTCCGTGGGCGTCGCCGCGGACACGGTACCGACGGCGGGCTGGGGCTGGCTGACATTGGCCACCGGGGTCGCCGTCGCTGACGCGATCGCCGAGGTCTCGGGCATTGAGGTCGGCTTGAAGTGGCCCAATGACGTCATGGCGGGCGACGGCAAGCTGGCCGGCATCCTGGCCGAGGTGGCCGCGCCGCAGCAGCGGATCGTGGTGGGTCTCGGGCTCAACGTGACCATGACCGCGCAGGAGGCCCCGGACCCGGCGGCCGTCTCCTTGGCCATGCTCGGCTCCCCGGTGATCGACCGAAATATCTGGGCCGGCGCGGTTCTGCGACACCTGGCGGACCGGATCGCGGCGTGGCGCGCGGCCGGTGGGGCCGACGACGCGTTGGTGTCGGACTATCGGCGGCACAGCTGCACGCTGGGGGCACAGGTCCGCGCCGACATCCCCGGTGATCACCAGGTATTGGGGCTGGCCGAGGCTATCGACGACACCGGCCGCCTGGTCATCAACACCGGCGACTCCACGGTCACGGTGTCGGCCGGTGACGTCACTCGGCTGCGGCGCAACGGCTAGGCGACTGCCGTGGGTTACCCGGAGAACGTGCTGGCCGACGACGAGCAGCTGGTGCTGCATCGGCATTCGCATGTCAAACGCCTGATCCTGCCGGTGCTGGCACTGTTGCTGGCCACCGCCTTCGCCGCGTTCGCCTGCGGCTTCGTCAACCCGCGGGCCTGGGATCCGACCGCCAAGAACATCGTCTTCGCCGTGATCTGGGTGATCTGGCTGGTGGTCGTCGGCTGGCTATCGGTCTGGCCGTTCCTGAGCTGGCTCACGACGCATTTCGTCGTCACCGACCGGCGGGTGATGTTTCGGCACGGCTTGTTGACCCGCAGCGGGCTCGACATCGCCCTGTCCCGGATCAACAGTGTGGAATTCGTCCACGGGTTAATCGATCGGATCCTGCGCACTGGGACGCTGATCATCGAGTCGGCGTCACAGGAGCCACTGGAGTTCTACGACATCCCGCGGGTGGAGCAGGTCCACACGCTGCTGTATCACGAAGTCTTCGACAGGCCGTCCGCTCGCGGTTGAGGGTGCGGTGTGCGGCGGAGCAGAGTCACCACGCCGGTGTCCGGGCCGCCCTCCAAGACGTCCTCGATGGCCTCGGCCAGCGCACCGGTCTCCAGCGTTGCGTCCAGTGCGGTGGCAGTGCTGCGCGCGAACTCGTCGGGAAAGACCCAGCGGCGGAACGCCCAGAAGCGGAACGCCATCTGCAGCAGGTTGCCGACGATGTAGGCCGAGACAAAGTCCGAGAGGTTCTCGACGGTCAACGACACCATGGGCACGCGCAGCCCGAGCACGTAGCTGGAGAACCACAACGGCGCCATCGACAGCAGCACGCCCACACCGCTGACCCCGAAGAACAGCAGCGCCTCGTGGTGGCGCTCCCGGCCTCCACGGGCCTTGAAGCTCCACTCCCGGTTGAGAATGTAGGAGGCGATCACCGCGACGATCCCGGAGATGACCTTGGCGGTGACGGGCTTGGGCGACAGGATCGTCAGCTTGAGCGTGTAGAACAGCGCCGAGTCGATGACGAAGGTGGTCGCGCCGACGATGGCGAACTTGATCAGCTCATGATGGCGTTCGGCCAGCGGACGGATCACCCGCGGTAGGCGGGCGATCGTGGCGTCGGTAAAAGACACAAGTTGCCAGTGTACGGACTCAGGCCCTTGCGTGCCTAACGACTGCGTAGCGACCCCGTTGGGCCGGCGTGACACGATATTGCCCGTGCCGACCCCCCCAACCTCTACCTCGCCTGCCGATGGGCGTACACCCTTGGTCGCCATGGTGGGTGGCGGCCAGCTGGCTCGAATGACCCATCAGGCGGCGATCGCGCTGGGACAGCGGCTGCGGGTGCTGGCCGCGGCGGCGGACGAGCCGGCTGCCCAGGTCACCCCGGACGTCGTGCTGGGCTCGCACACCAACCTCGACGACCTGCGCCGGGCCGCGGCCGGGGCCACCGTGCTCACCTTCGACCACGAGCACGTCCCGGGCGAACTGCTGGACCAGCTGATCGCCGAGGGCATCAACGTCGCACCTCCGCCCGCTGCACTGCTGCACGCGCAGGACAAGTTGGTGATGCGCCGCAAGTTGGCGGAGCTGGGAGCGCCGGTGCCGCGATTCGCCGCGATCGAGACGCCGCAGGATCTCGAGGATTTCGCGGCGTTGACCGGCGGCCCCATGGTGGTCAAGGCGGTCCGCGGCGGCTACGACGGGCGGGGGGTGTCGCTCGTCGACGACATCACGGCGGCCCGCGCCGCTGTGGAGGACTATCGGGCCGCCGGGGTGGCGGTGATGGCCGAAGAGCGGGTGGTGATGCGCCGGGAGCTTTCGGCGCTGGTCGCCCGATCGCCGTTTGGTCAAGGCGCGGCGTGGCCGGTGGTCGAGACTGTCCAGGAAGACGGAATCTGTGTGACCGTGATCGCGCCGGCGCCCGATCTTTCCGACGAAGCTGCTGTGGCAGCGCAACGGTTGGCGCTGAACCTGGCCGACGAGTTGGGCGTGGTCGGAGTGCTGGCGGTCGAGCTCTTCGAAACCGTCGACGGAGAGTTGCTGGTCAACGAGTTGGCTATGCGGCCGCACAACTCGGGGCACTGGACCATGGACGGTGCGGCCACCAGCCAGTTCGAACAGCATCTTCGTGCGGTGCTGGACTATCCGCTCGGCGCCACCACGCCGGTGGCGGCGGTGACCGTGATGGCCAACGTCCTCGGCGCTGCGGCAGCCCCGACAATGACGATGGACGAGCGGTTGCACCACCTGTTCGCGCGGTATCCCGATGCCCGGGTTCACCTCTACGGCAAAGGTGAACGGCCGGGCCGCAAGATCGGCCACATCAACCTGCTCGGGGCCGAAGCGACGGACGTCGCGAAGCTGCGCGAGCGGGCCGAAAGCGCGGCACACTGGTTGTCGCATGGGGAATGGAGCGATGGATGGGATCCGCATGAGTGAACACAGGCCCGGTCCCCGGGTCGGCGTCGTCATGGGCAGTGACAGCGACTGGTCGGTGATGGAGGACGCGGCCATGGCGCTGGCCGAGTTCGACGTCCCCTTCGAAGTCGGAGTGGTCTCAGCGCACCGCACTCCGCAGCGCATGTTCGACTACGCGCGCGACGCCGGCGGCCGCGGCATCGAGGTGATCATCGCCGGGGCGGGCGGCGCCGCGCATCTGCCCGGGATGGTGGCTTCGGCCACACCGCTACCGGTGATCGGTGTGCCGGTCCCGCTCGCCCGGTTGGACGGCCTGGATTCTTTGCTGTCGATCGTGCAGATGCCGGCTGGAGTTCCGGTAGCCACCGTCTCTATCGGCGGCGCGCGCAACGCTGGTTTGCTGGCGGTGCGCATTCTGGGGTCGGCCGACGTTGCGCTGCGCACCCGCATGGTGGCCTTTCAAGAGCAACTGGCCGAGAGCGTGCTTGCGAAGGACGCGATGCTTCAAGGTAAAGTTACCGGCGAGTAGCTTAGGAGGCTGTCATGGCTGGGTGGGCCGGAGATCCATCGTTTGACCTGTTCAAGCTCCCCGAGGAGCACGATGAATTGCGTGCGGCCATCCGGGCGCTGGCGGAGAAGGAGATCGCTCCTCACGCCAAGGAGGTCGACGAGCAGGCCCGGTTCCCCGACGAGGCCTTGGCGGCGCTGAACGCCTCCGGTTTCAACGCGGTGCATGTGCCTGAGGCGTACGGCGGCCAGGGTGCAGACTCGGTGGCGGCCTGCATCGTGATCGAGGAGGTGGCCCGAGTCTGTGCCTCTTCCTCGCTGATCCCGGCGGTGAACAAACTCGGCACCATGGGATTGATCCTGTCGGGGTCTGAAGAGCTCAAGGCTCAGGTGCTGCCCGGGCTTGCGTCGGGCGAGGTGATGGCGTCGTATGCGTTGAGCGAGCGCGAGGCCGGCAGTGACGCCGCGGCGATGCGCACCCGCGCCAAAGCCGACGGTGATGACTGGATTCTCAACGGCTCCAAGTGCTGGATCACCAACGGTGGTAAGTCCAGTTGGTACACGGTGATGGCGGTGACCGACCCGGACCTGGATGCCAACGGCATCTCGGCGTTCATGGTGCACATCGACGACGAGGGCTTCACCATCGGTCCCAAAGAGCACAAGCTCGGTATCAAGGGGTCACCGACGACGGAGTTGTACTTCGAGAACTGCCGGATTCCCGGTGACCGGATCATCGGCGAGCCGGGCACCGGCTTCAAGACCGCGTTGCGGACGCTGGACCACACCCGTCCGACGATCGGTGCGCAGGCCGTCGGTATCGCTCAGGGGGCGCTGGACGCGGCGATCGCCTACACCAAGGATCGCAAGCAGTTCGGCAAGAACATCAGCACGTTCCAGGGCGTGCAGTTCATGTTGGCCGACATGGCGATGAAGCTGGAGGCCGCCCGGTTGATGGTGTATTCGGCGGCGGCTCGTGCCGAGCGTGGTGAGACCGGGCTGGGGTTCATCTCCGCAGCGTCGAAGTGTTTCGCCTCCGATGTCGCCATGGAGGTCACCACTGACGCGGTGCAATTGTTCGGCGGGGCTGGCTACACCACTGATTTCCCGGTGGAGCGGATGATGCGTGACGCCAAGATCACCCAGATCTATGAGGGCACCAACCAGATTCAGCGTGTCGTGATGAGCCGGCACCTCCTGCGCTGACGCCGGGGCGATGAGCACGCGACACGAACCCGTTCGTACGGCCCGGCATGCGTTCGTCGACACCGTCGAAGGGCTCTCCGGCGCCCAATTCGACCACGGCACCACGCTGTGCTCGGCCTGGGTGGTCGCAACATTTCCGATGTCCAGATCGGTTGAGATCGGTCACGCGCATCGGTGAACCCCGAACCCCCGCAGCCCTAAGATTGGCAATCGGCGCTGCCCGTCCGACCTAGGAGAGGCTTGATGGCAGGACTACGGCCCGGGGTCGACCCCGACGGCTTATTGGAGTACTCCGTCGTCTACACCGACCGGGCGCTCAATCACATGTCCACCTGCTTCCAGACCGTCATGAACGATGTCTCGGCCATGCTGTGCGAGGTGTACCACGCCGACGCAGCGGTCCTGGTGCCCGGCAACGGGACGTGCGGCATGGAGGCGGTTGCGCGACAGTTCGCCACCGACGCCGAGGTGCTTGTCCTGCGGAACGGGTTCTTCAGCTACCGGTGGAGCCAGATTCTGGAGACTGGGCGCATCACCGACCGCACCACCGTGCTCAAGGCAGGCCCGACGGGCGACGGCGACCAGGCGCCCTGGGCCCCTGCACCCGTCGACGAGGTGGAGGAGGCCATCGCCCGGGTCCGGCCGGCCGTGGTGTGTGTGCCCCACGTCGAAACCTCCAGCGGAATACTGCTTCCCGACGACTACTTGGCACGCGTCGGCGCGGCGACAACGGCGGTGGGCGGCCTGTTCGTCTTGGACTGCATCGCCTCGGGAGTCGTCTGGTCGGACATGGCGGCGCTAGGCGTGGACGTGTTGGTCACCGCACCGCAGAAGGGCTGGAGCTCTGAACCGGGCTGCGCGATGGTCTGCTTGTCCCGCCGCGCCGTGGAGGTCATGGAACGCACCCAGAGCACCAGCTTCGCGTTGGATCTGAAGAAGTGGCGCGACATCATGGCCAGCTACGAGAACGGCGGCTATGCCTACCACGCGACCATGCCGACCGGAGTGATCCGCAGCCTGCGCGACGCCATGGCCGAGACCCGAGAACTCGGTTTCGATGTGGTTCGCGAACAACAGTTCACCCTGGGCCGCAAGGTGCGGGCACTGCTGGCTGAACGGGGCTTCCCGAGTGTGGCAGCACCCGGTTTCGAGGCCCCCGGCGTGGTGGTGAGCTACACCACGGACCCAGACATTCGTAGTGGGAAGAAGTTTGTGGCCCAGGGACTTCAGACCGCCGCGGGAGTGCCTCTGCAATGCGATGAGCCGGCGGCGTTCAGTACGTTCCGGTTGGGTCTGTTCGGGCTGGACAAGCTCGCTGACGTCGAGGGAACGGTGGCGCGACTGACTGCGGCGCTTGACCGGATCGCCGTGGCCTGAACCGATGTCAGACGGCAACGCGGGCGCCTCGAGCATCTACCTCGCCGCCGCCGAGGGCGGCACCGGCAAGTCCGTCCTGGCATTGGGCCTGCTTAACCAGCTGGCCGCCTCATCGGCACGCGTGGGTGTGTTCCGTCCGGTCGTGCGATCGCTGGACGAACCCGACGAGCTGCTTGAGTTGCTGCTTGCGCATGCCACCGCCACCGTCGACCACCACGACGCCTGCCGCGGCGTCACCTACCAGCAGGTCTACGCCGACCGGGACGCCGCGCTCAGTGAGATCGTCGCGCAGTTCCACGAAGTAGCCCGGTGTTGCGACACCGTACTGGTGGTCGGCAGCGACTACACCGACATCGTCAACCCCAGCGAGCTGAGCTTCAATGCGCGCATCGCGGTGAACCTGGGGGCGCCCCTGGTGCTCGCCGTCAACGGACACCAGCGCGACCCACAGGCGATCGCCGAGATCACCGATCGATGCCTGGCCGAAGTGGCCGCGGTGCATGCACACACAGCTGCGGTGATCGCCAACCGTTGTGACCCGGACCGGCTGGCCGAGATCACCAGTGCCATCTCGGTGAGTTTGGCCGGCGCCGACATCCCGACCTTCGCAGTGCCCGAGGTCGCCCTGCTGTCGGCTCCGACGATGGGTGAACTCTGCGCCGCACTGGGCGGCACCGTCTACAGCGGCGACCCGGAGTTACTGCGACGCGAAGTTCTCGGCGTCATGGTCGGCGGCATGACCGCTGAGAACATTCTTGACCGGCTGATCGAAGGTCAAGTGGTGATCGTGCCCGCCGACCGCTCCGATGTGCTGCTGGCACTGGTGAACGCCCATGAAGCGCAGGGATTTCCCTCGCTCGCCGGGATGATCCTCAACGGCGGCCTGTTGCCGCACCCGGCCATCGACAAATTGGTCAAGGGTCTGCGGCCCACGCTGCCGTTGATCGCCACCAGCCACCGCACCTACGACACCGCCGAAATGGTGTCCAATACCGGATCGAAGATCACCGTCGATGCGCTGCGCAAGATCGACACCGCACTGGCACTGATGGCGGCTCACGTCGACGGCGTCGAACTGGCCGAACGGCTCCGGGTTCCGCAGTCGACCGTCGTCACCCCGCAGATGTTCGAGTACCGGCTGTTGGAACGAGCCCGGCGCGACCGCCGTCATATCGTACTTCCGGAAGGAAGCGATGATCGAATCTTGTTGGCAGCAGGACGATTACTGTCTCGCGGCATTGTCGACCTGACCCTGCTGGGCGTGGAAGGCGCGGTGCGCAGACGCGGCGCCGAACTGGGCGTGGACCTGGACTCGGCACGGGTGATCGACCCCGCGAGCAGCGAACTGCAAGCACGATTCGCCGCCGAATACACCCGGCTGCGTGCGCACCGGGGCATGACCGAAGAGCGTGCCAGCGAGATCATGCGCGACATCTCCTATTTCGGCACCATGATGGTGCACCTGGGGATCGCCGACGGCATGGTGTCGGGTGCCGCGCACACCACGGCCCACACGATCAGACCAGCTTTCGAGATCATCCGGACCGCACCCGGGGTATCAACGGTGTCGAGTGTCTTCCTGATGTGCCTGTCGGATCGGGTGCTGGCCTACGGAGACTGTGCGGTGGTACCGGATCCCACCGTGGAGCAACTCGCCGACATTGCCATCTCCTCGGCCGCCACCGCGGCCGCGTTCGGCATTGAACCCAGGGTGGCGCTGCTGTCCTATTCCACCGGTGAGTCCGGGTCGGGTGCCGGTGTGGACAAAGTCCGGGCCGCAACGCAGTTGGTGCACGAGCGGCGCCCCGACCTGCTCGCCGACGGACCGATCCAGTACGACGCAGCGGTCGACGAGGGAGTCGCCGCGGTCAAGATGCCGGAGTCGAAGGTCGCCGGGCGCGCCACCGTACTGGTGTTTCCCGATCTCAACACCGGCAACAACACCTACAAGGCGGTACAGCGCAGCGCCGGCGCGGTCGCGATCGGCCCGGTACTGCAGGGCCTCGCCAAACCCGTCAACGACCTGTCCCGGGGAGCCCTGGTCGACGACATCGTCTACACCGTGGCCATCACCGCGATCCAAGCGCAGGAGGCGGCTCGATGACCGCGGCCGCACCCGGGTTGGTGCTGGTGCTCAATTCGGGCTCGTCGTCGATCAAGTTCCAGCTGGTCGACCCGGTGGTGGGCACCGTGCCGCTGTCCGGCCTGGTGGAACAGATCGGCGAACCCGACGGTCCGGTGGCCGACCATGCGGCCGGGCTGCGCCTGATCCATCGGCAGCTCACCGACTCCGGCATCGACCTTGCCGCCGTTCGGGCCGTCGGGCACCGGGTGGTGCACGGTGGCAACCTGTTCTACGCCCCCACGCTGATCACCGATGAGGTGGTGGCCGAGGTGGCGCGACTGTCCGAACTGGCGCCCCTGCACAACCCGGCTAATGTGATCGGGATCGAGTTGGCGCGCAAGGACTTTCCGGACGTCCCGCATGTGGCGGTGTTCGACACCGGGTTCTTCCACTCGCTGCCGGCCGCCGCCGCCAGTTACGCCATTGACCACGACGTCGCAACCCGGTACGGCATCCGCCGCTACGGATTCCACGGCACATCGCACGAATACGTCTCGGGTGAGGTGGCCGTGCTGCTGGGCCGAGAGCCGCGCGAGCTGAACATCATCGTGCTGCACCTGGGCAACGGCGCCTCGGCGTCGGCCGTGCGCGGCGGGGTGGCCGTGGAGACATCGATGGGGCTGACCCCGCTGGAGGGCCTGGTGATGGGCACCCGCAGCGGCGACATCGACCCGGGGGTGTTGTTCCACCTCAACCGCACTGCCGGACTGGACATCGATGAGCTCGACGAGTTGCTGAACCGGCGCTCCGGCCTGAAAGGGCTGTGCGGGGTCAACGACTTTCGGGAACTGCTCGAGCAGCGCGCCGCCGGCGGTTCGCGAGCTGAGGCCGCCACCCTGGCGTACGACGTCTACATTCACCGGCTGCGCAAATACGTGGGCGCTTACCTGGCGGTGCTGGGTCGTGTCGATGCGATCGCCTTCACCGCCGGGGTGGGGGAGAACGCGCCCAGCGTGCGCGAAGACGCGCTGGCGGGCCTGGACGGGCTGGGCATCGTGGTGGATCCCCAGCGCAACCGCAGCGGCAAGGGCGCGCGCGTCATCTCCACCGACGCCTCACCCACCACCGTCCTGGTGGTACCGACCAACGAAGAGTTGGCGATAGCGCGGGCCGCCTGGCAGTTCGTGTGAGCACCGCCTGCGACCCGGACCCGGTGACCCCACTGTGGCGGGCCGCGCAGGTCTTTCGGCTACTCAGCTGTCTATATGCGCTGGGATTCCAGCTGGCGATCAACGACGACATGCGCCGTCCCGGACTGGCCTGGCTGCTGTTCGCGGTCCTGATCGGCTTCAGCGGCCTGTGTGGGATCGGTTATCTACGCGGCTTCGCTCGCCGGCCGGCGTGGGTGATCACCGAGATCATCGTGGTCGTGGCCCTGATGCTCTCCACCGATGTGGTGGCCTCTCGGCAGTGGGAACTCGACAACCAATCCTGGCCGACGACCTTGTGGGCCAGCAATGCCACGGTCTCGGCCGCGCTGCAGTTCGGCTCGACCGGAGGGATGGCGACCGCGGCCCTCGTGACCGCGGCCAGCGCCTTCGTCAAGGGCTACGTGAGCCTGAACTTCGGCCGCAACGCCACGATGATCGTCGAACTGGCACTGGGCCTGGCGGTCGGCATGGCCGCCCAGACTGCACGCCGAGCCCACAACGAGCTGCAGCGGGCGACCCGGCTGGCGGCGGCAACCGAAGAACGCGAGCGGCTGTCGCGGCATGTGCACGACGGAGTCATCCAGGTGCTCGCGTTGGTCACCCGCCGCGGACGTGAGATCGGTGGCGCCGCAGCAGAGCTGGGTGAGCTGGCCGGCGAACAGGAGCGAGCACTGCGCCGGCTGGTGAGTTCGGGAGACGTCGCGGCGAAGGATGACGCCACCGGCGCCACGGACCTACGGGCGCTGTTGAACCGCCGAGCCGGCGAACGTGTTTCGCTCAGCCTGCCCGGCACTCCGGTACTGCTGCAGGCGGATACGGCCGCCGAGCTCGACGCGGCCGTGGGTAATGCGCTGGACAACGTGTGGGCCCACGCCGGGGTGCACGCTCGGGCCTTCGTGCTCTGCGAAGACCTGGGTGCAACGGTGACAGTCAGCGTGCGCGATGACGGGGTGGGAATCGCCGCCGGCCGGTTGGAGGAGGCCGTTCGCCAGGGACATGTCGGGGTATCGAAGTCGATCGTGGGTCGGCTGGCCGCGTTGGGCGGCGGCGCAGTCCTGCGCACCGAGGTCGGGGAGGGAACAGAGTGGGAACTGAGCATCCGACGGTGATGGTGGTCGATGACCATCCGATCTGGCGCGACGCCGTCGCTCGCGACCTGGCCGATTCCGGGTTCACCGTGGTCGCGACCGCCGACGGTGTGCACAGTGCGCGTCGGCGGGCCGAGGCGGTCAAGCCCGACGTGGTCCTGATGGACATGCGCATGGGCGACGGCGACGGGGTGACCGCAACAACGGCGATCCTCGCGGTCTCGCCACAGTCCCGCGTGTTGGTGTTGTCGGCTTCGGACGAACGTGACGACGTTTTGCAGGCGGTCAAGGCCGGGGCCACCGGTTACCTGGTCAAAAGCGCCTCCCGGGAGGAACTGACGGAGGCGGTACACGCCACCGCCGCCGGGCGCGCGGTGTTCACCCCGGGTTTGGCCGGACTGGTGTTGGGCGAGTATCGCCGCCTGGAACGCAGCCCGGAGGCAGGACCGGACACGCCCGCCCTGACCGAGCGGGAGACCGAGGTGTTACGCCACGTGGCCAAGGGCCTGTCCGCCAAGCAGATCGCGCAGCGGCTCAGCTTGAGTCATCGCACCGTGGAAAACCATGTCCAGGCGACGTTCCGCAAGCTGCAGGTCGCCAACCGGGTTGAACTTGCCCGGTATGCCATCGAACACGGATTGGACAGCTGAAGGGCAAAGTCGAGTAGTCCTACTCATCCGATTTCGCCTGCCGTGCGGCATCGTTGCCGACGTGACCGAACCACGTGCTGTTCTTACTCGGCTTACCGCGGAATGCCACGCACTGTCCTGGCAGCTCTACCGAGTCTCGACGGAGCTCGCCGAACTGGATCGGCAGCTCAGCGCACCGAGCATCCCGCCGGCTGCCGCCGTGCCCGTGATCCCGGTGGCAGCGCCGTACGTGCCGCCGAGCCCGGCGCCGTCACCAACTCAGGTAGTCCCCAAACCTGAAGTCCCCGTGGGCGCCTCGGGGTGGGTCGGCAAACTGCTTGCCGTTGCGGGTGTCGCGGTGACACTCGTCGGCGTCGTCCTGCTTCTCGTGCTGGCGGCCCAGGCCGGCATCCTGCGTCCCCAGATCCGGGTGGTCGGCGGCTTCGTACTGTCGGCCCTGCTGGTCGGAGCGGCACACCGGCTGCACGGTCGCCCTGGCGGACGGACCGGGGCCATCGCGTTGGCGGCCACCGGAATCGCCGCGGCCTACCTGGACATCGTCGCGATCACCGCCTACTACCAGTGGGTGCCGGCGGCCGTCGGGTTGGTGGTTGCGGCCGCGGTCGGCGGAGCCGGACTGGTCTTGTCGAGGCGTTGGGACTCTGAGCACCTCGGGGTGCTGGTGTTGGTTCCGCTGATTGGTCTGGCGCCGGTCCTGACCGGGGACATCGACCTGCTGCTGATCGGTTTCCTGCTGGCCTTGTCGGCGACGGCCTTGCCGGTGCAGCTGGGCAAGGACTGGACCGCGATGTTCGGGGCACGCATCGCGGCGGCGACGTTGCCCCTGCTGACCGCGCTGGTCGCGGTCAGCGGTGACGACCACCGGCTGCTGCTCGGCGGGGCCTGCGCGGTGGCGGCAGTGCTCGCCGTCATCGGTGGCCTGCTGGTACTTCCGACCAGCACCAGGCCGGGCACAGTCGCGTTGTTGACGGCCGCCGGCACACTGCCGGTGCTGGCAGTGGGAGCCGTGGTGGGCCGGGCGCCGGCCACCGTGCTCGCGGGTGCGCTTTCGGTCGTCATGCTCGGGATAGTCCTTGCTCACCGGGCACTGCAGCCGGTGGCCGTGCAGGTCTTCGCGGCGCTGTCCGCGGTCGCCGCACTGATCGCGGTGACCACGGCGTTCCAGGGCTCGGTACTGGCGCCGGTGCTGCTGGGCATGGCCCTGTTGGTCGCGATCGCCGGGCAGCGCAGTGGCGTGGGCCGTTGGGTCTCAGCAGGTTTCGGTTTCGCGGGAGGCATCGTCTACCTCGGCTATGCAGCACCGGGCACTCTGATCAGCCCAACGCAGATGTCGATTCCCGACACGGTCGCAACGCTGGTTGCGAGCCTGCTGGTGATCGCGCTGGTGATCGCCGTGGCCCGGGCCTACGCGCTGGCCGACAGCACAGATCCGGCCAATGCTCCGATCTTGGCGGTGGCCGGTGGGGCGCTGATCGGCTATGCCGTCACCGCGTTCACCGTCACCGCCGGCGTCGCTGTCGGCGGTACCGGGGGCGGGTTCCTGGCTGGTCACATGGCGGCCACCCTGTGCTGGATCACGATGGCTGCCGTGCTGCTGCGCCACGCGTTGCGCCTGGCCGACCGCGGTGCCCGTACGTGGGCGATCGCGGCCGGTCTGGCGCTCACCGGAGCCGCCACCGCCAAGCTTTTCCTGTTCGACCTGGGCACTCTGGACGGCATGTTCCGGGTAGCGGCGTTCATCGTCGCGGGCCTGCTGCTGCTGGGCATGGGCACCGGGTACGCGCGCAGTCTGGCGCAGCAGGACGAGCGGTAGCCGATGATGACCACCTTGTTGGGATTCCCGGGACCCGCCGAGCTCGCTGCGGCGACGCCGGTCGAGCGTGATCGCGCTCTGGACGTCATGCGCATCACCGCGCTGGTGGGCGTGGTCGCCGGCCACACGGTGATGGCCACCAGCGTGATCCGTGACGGAGTGCTGATCTGGGACAACCTGCTGACCGCCACGCCGGCACTGGCGGGATTGACCTGGGTCTTCCAGGTCATGCCGCTGTTCTTCTTCGCCGGCGCCGCCGCCTGCCTGAGCACCTGGCGTCCGGGAGGCGAGTGGGGCGTCTGGCTGATGAGACGCTGCACAAGGTTGTTCCGGCCGGTGTTCTTCTACCTGGGTTTCTGGGCCGTCGCGCTGTCCGTGCTGCGGCCGCTGTTGCCCCGCCACGTCTACGAACCGGTGGCCGGCATCAGTATTCAGCTGCTGTGGTTCCTCGGGGCCTACGTGCTGGTGCTTGCCGCGATGCCGATGCTGTCTCGGATCACCACCGCAGGCCGACTTCTCGTCGGTGTCACCGCTGTCTACGGATCAATCGCGGTCATCGACGTCCTACGGCTGCACGATCCGGCGTTCGCGCCGCTTGGCTACCTGAACCTGGCGGTATGGCTGATCCCGGCGATGTTCGGTGTCGCTTTCCGGCGCGGGCTGTTGGCCCGGCGCGTGGCGCTGGCAATCGCGGCGGCGCTCCTGATGATCGATGTCGCGCTGGTGGTCTTCGGGCCCTACCAACTGAGCATGGTCGGCACCGGCGATCACCAACTGTCCAACACCAATCCGCCGTCGCTGCTGCTGGCCGGGCACGCGATCGTGCTCAGTGCGTTGGCGATTTGCGCCGCCCCGGTGATCACCCGATGGGCGCACCGGCCACGGGTGTGGTGGTTGGCCGCGGTCGGCAACTCCGGAGCCATGACGCTGTATTTGTGGCACATCCCGGTGTTGCTGGGCGTCCACCTGCTCTTCGACCAGATGGGCTGGGCTCGCTATCCGGGACTGCCGCACTTCGCCGTCATCAGCGTCATGCAGCTGATCCTGGTGGTAACCGCGGTCGGTTGGCTGTTTGTGGTGCTGCGGGGGCTGGAGAACAACGCCCTGCCCGGCTGGGACGCCCCGATCGTCGCGGCCCCGGGCCGCGGAACCGTCGCGGGCCTGCTGCTTCTGGTGGCTGGGGCCGCGACACTGGTCGCGGTCAAGTGGGGGCTCAAAGATGACGGGCTGATCTGTGTCGCGGTGATATTGGCCGCGTTGACCGGTGCACGGATGCTCCTCACCGGGCCCGGAACCGCGTCTGACTGCCCGCGCTGAAACCGGCGGTACCAGGCCCGCGGGCGGGCGGTCGCGGTACAGTCTCGTCCTGTGAAATCCGGCCGATCGACCGTGCTTGCGGCGCTACTGACGATCGGCGCAGTGATGGTCTCGGCCTGCAGCGACAGTGCCACTCAGTTGGTGTCCGCCGCCGACCCGTCGGCGGGGGTGGATTGCGGGGGCAAGGGCGAGCTGCGCGCCGGCGGCTCGACCGCCCAGGCGAAGGCGATCGAACAGTTCGGCTACGCCTACAGCCGGGCCTGCCCGGGCCAGACCGTGGACTACGTCGCCGACGGCTCAGCGGGCGGTGTCGACGACTTCATCGCCAATGAGCTCGATCTGGCCGGCTCCGAGGCCGCCCTGGATCCCGCCAAGACTCAGCCGGAACGGGCCGCGGAGCGTTGCGGTTCACCGGCCTGGAACCTGCCCGTCGTGTTCAGTCCGATCGCGGTCACCTATCGCATCGCCGGGGTGAACAACCTCAGCCTGGACGGGCCGACTCTGGCGAAGATCTTCAACGGCAGCATCGGCAGCTGGGACAACCCCGTGATCAAGGCGCTCAACGCCGGGGTCGCCCTGCCTGCACTGCCCATCCATGTGGTCTACCGGGGCGATCGAGCCTCCAGCACCGCCAGTTTCCAGAGGTACCTCGACAGCGCCTCCGACGGCGCGTGGTTCGCCGGGGGCGGCGATATGTTCAACGGCGGTATCGGTGAGGCCGCCACCGGCAACAGCGGTGTCGCGACAGCGCTGCAGAGCACCGAGGGCTCCATCACCTACAGCGAGTGGTCGTTTGCGGTGGGCAAGCAGCTGCCCATCGCCCAGGTCGTCGCCTCGGCGGGATCCGCACCGGTGGCGATCTCCGCAGAATCGGTCGGTAAGACGATCGCCGGGGCGAAATTCGTCTCCGACATCAACGCGAACAATGACCTGGTGCTCGACACGACCTCGCTGTACCGGCCCGTCGACCACGGCGCATATCCGATCGTGTCGGCGACCTACCAGATCGTCTGCTCCAAATACCCCGACGCCGCGACCGGCACGGCCGTCAAGGCGTTCCTGCAGGCCGCGATCGGTCCTGGCCAGGATGGCCTGGATCAGTACGGCTCCATTCCGCTGCCGGCGTCCTTCTCATCCCGGGTCCTGGCGGCAGCGAACGCGATCTCGTGACCGTTTGCGGCGTTGTTGCCGGTTAGTCTGGTAGCCAATCTTTCGCCGCAGTGCGCGGCACTGTGGGTCGAAGGGAGTGTCGTCGGTGAACAAGCCCGAACCGGGTTCGCGGACCGGATCGCGATTCGGCCCGTACCAATTGGGGCGGTTGCTCGGCCACGATGCCGTGGGCGACCTCTACCGGGCCGAGGACACTCGCCATGACGAGATGGTGGCGCTCAACCTGATCTCCGAGGTGCTCTCGGCCGACGCGGCGTTCCGCGGCCGGCTGGAAGACGAAGCCGAGGCTGCCGGTCAGCTCACCGAACCCCATGTGGTGCCGATCCGTGCCTACGGCGAGATCGACGGTGTGCTGTATCTGGAGACCGGTCTGCTCGACGGCGCCGACCTGGCGACGGTGTTGGCGGATTCCGGTCCGCTGAGCCCGCCACGTGCGGTGGCCATCGTGCGCCAGATCGCCGCCGCGCTGGACGCGGCACATAACGCCTATGTGGTGCACCGCGACGTCAAACCCGCCAACGTCCTTGTCACCGGGGACGATCTGGCCTACCTCATGGATTTCGGGGTGGCCGCGGCGCTCGCCGAACCCGGTGCGAGGGCCAAGCCCTCTGCAGGAACTCTCGCCTACATGGCGCCCGAGCGTCTCTCCGGGGAGCAGGTCACGCACCTCGCCGACATCTATTCGCTGGCCTGTGTGTTGGCCGAGACGCTCAGCGGGGTGCCCCCATTCGCCGCCGAGACAGTTGACGAGGCGATCGAGGAACGCCGCACGGCGGAGCTCCCGCAGCCGAGCAGGCTCCGTCCCGGGCGAGTTCCGGCGGCCATCGACGCCGTGCTGGCACGCGGGCTGGCGCGGAAACCCGAGGAGCGCTACAGCAGCGCCGGTGAGCTGGCGGCCGCGGCCTACCAGGCGCTGACGGAGCCCGAACGCCACCAGGTCTCCCGCATTCTGCGGCGCGGCGAGCCGGCACTGCACCTGCCCGGCGGCCTGGAGCCTGAACCCCGATCCGAGTTCCGCGGCGGCGCTGCGCTGCCGGCAGGTGTCAGCCGAACGGGATGGACGCCGGCGGAAGCCGGTCTTGGTGGCCCGGCCCCGGCACCGTTGCCCATGTCGCCCCTGCTGCGCGGCGACCTGCAGGCGCCTACCCCGATCATCCCCACCCCGTCCCGGCGCTGGCGGCGTCCCAGCAAACCGGTGCTGGTGGCCGCCGCTGCGGTTGCAGTGGTCACGGTCGTCGCCGGCATCGGGCATCTGGTGTCGCAGCCCTCGTCGGCGACGCCCGTCGCCGCGCCACCCCAGGATGTGCTGCCCTTCACCAACCTGGAGTACCGACTCTCACCCGGTGGGGTGGCGGTGGACGGCGATGGCAACGTCTACGTCGCCAGCGAGGGCATGCACGGGCGGGTGGTGCGCTTGGCCGCCGACTCGGCCGCTTCGACGGTGATGCCGTTCAGTGACCAGTACCAGCCGCGCGGCCTGGTGGTGGACAGCATCGGCAACGTGTACTTCTCCGATGTCAACAGCCGAGTGATCAAACTCGGCGCAGAGTCGGACACCCACACGGTGCTGCCGTTCGCCGGCCTGGACGACCCCGACGGTGTCGCGGTGGACTCCGAGGGCAACGTCTACGTCGCCGACCGCGGCAACGATGTGGTGTTGCGGCTGGACGCCGTCTCCAATATCCAGACCACGGTGCCGTTCATCGGCCTCAACAAGCCCGACGGGGTGGCGGTCGACTCCGCCGGCAACGTCTACGTCACCGACACCGGCAATAACAGGGTGCTCAAACTAGTGGTTGCCTCGGGCGAACAGGTGGTGTTGCCCTTCGCCGGGATCGTCGCCCCATGGGGTATCGCGGTCGACGAGGCCGGTGACGTCTACGTCACCGAACACAACCGCAACAAGGTGGTGAAACTGGCGGCCGGGGCCGCGATCCCGGTGGTGCTCCCGTTCACCGGTCTCAACGCTCCGTTGGACGTGGCGGTCGACAAGCATGGCGGTGTCTACGTCGCCGACCGCGGTAATGACCGGGTGGTCAAGGTGGACACCGACAGTTAGGCGACCGGCGCCGCCGCCGCTGTGACGGCTGTCTCACTGAAACGGCAGGTAGCATTTTTTTCGTGGACAGTCGCGTCGTGGGGCCTGCAACGGGCATCACCGAGCCGGTGATCGACGCGGCGGTCGCAACCACCGGGCAGCACGACCACGATCACGCGGGGCACGCCCACACCGTTGGTGTGGTCCGCGACGAGGGCTGGCGCCGGGCGGCGATCTGGGCCCGTCGGCTCGCCTGGGTGAGTCTGGTGCTGGTCTCGGTGGAAGGCGTGGTGGGCCTGTGGCAGGGTCTGGCAGCCGGGTCGATCGCTCTGACCGGTTGGGCCCTGGGTGCTATTCCCGAGGCGCTGGCCGGGGCGGTGGTGATCTGGCGTTTCACCGGTGCTCGTACCCTCTCCGAGACCGCCGAGCGGCGTGCCCAGATCGGGGTGGCGATCTCGTTCTGGATCAACGCCCCCTACATCGCCGCGGAGTCGGTACATCACTTCTTCGGCGACCAGCACAGTGAGGGCACCGCCATCGGTATCGCGGTGACGGCCGCCGCCGCTCTGGTGATGCCGATTCTGGGCCGTGCCCAGCGGCGGCTCGGCACCCGATTGGGCTCGGCGGCGACCGTCGGTGAGGGCGTGCAGAACTACTTGTGTGCGATCCAGGCCGCCGCAGTGTTGGTCGGGCTCACGCTGGCCACGCAGTGGGCCGGTGGTTGGTGGCTGGACCCGCTGATCGGTCTGGGGGTGGCCGGCGTCTCGGTGTGGCAGGGCTTCCGCTCCTGGCGCGGTGAGGGCTGCGGCTGCTGACCACCGGGGAAACCCGGTCGCGCCTCCCGCAGGAACGCGAAGTCCCGACTGCCCTGGAGCTGGTGGTGGTGCTCGACAGGAACAGTCGGGACGGGAGACAGATTACGGCACCGCGGGGGCAGACGCCAACGGTTCTGTCTCGAGCCGGTAGCGAATCAATCGCGAGCTGTTGGCCACGACGGCCACCGACGACGCGTTGTGCAGGATCGCCGCCAGCACCGGTGACAGCGCACCGCCGGCACCGATCAGCAGGCCGATCGCATTGACCGCGATCGACATTCCGTAGTTCTGCCGGATCACCTCGACGGCCCGGCCGCCCAGATCCCGGACATCGAGCAGCCGGCGCAGATCGTCGTTGGCCAGTGCGACATCGGCGGTCTCGACCGCCACATCCGTGCCGGCCAGGCCCATCGCGATGCCCATGTCAGCGGCTGCCAACGCCGGCGCGTCGTTGACACCGTCGCCGACCATGCCCACCACATAGCCCTCGTCCTGCAGCCCGCGGACCACCTGCAGCTTGTCCTCGGGCAGCACCTCGGCGCGCCATTCGGTGATGCCGAGTTCGTCTGCCACTGCCGCCGCGGTCTCGGGGTGGTCGCCGGTGAGCATGACGATCCGGCGAATTCCCGTGGCGCGCAGCTCCTCGACCACCTCACGAGCCTCCGGGCGGACTTCGTCGCGCAGGCTGATCAAACCGACCAGCACGCCGTCCACCGCCAGTAGTAGCGGGGTCTCGGCTTGCGCGCGCAGCTTGGTGACCCAGGCCGCCGCCTTCTTCGAGATGCGGACCTTCTCCGAGCGCAGCAGGTTCGGGCTGCCCAGCAGCAATGTGCGGCCATCGGCCCAGGTGCGGATGCCCAGACCGACCAGGACCTCGCACTCCTCATGCGGCGGGATGATGATGCGGCGTTCTTCGGTGGATCGGATCACCGCCTCGGCCAGCGGGTGCCGCGAATGCAATTCTGAGCTGGCCGCGTAGGCGAGCACCTGCTCGGGTTGCCAATCTTTATGTATAGCAACGATGTTGGTCACCACTGGGCGGCCCACCGTCAATGTTCCGGTCTTGTCGAAGACGATCGCGTCGACCCGGCCGGCCTGCTCCAGATGCGATCCACCTTTGATCAGGATTCCGCGGCGAGCACCATTGCCGATCGCGGCGCTGATCGCGGTCGGTGTGGACAGGCCCACCGCGCAGGGGCAGGCGATCAGCAGCATCGTCATCGCGCGGCGGACATCGCCGGTAAGCACCAGGGTGGCCGCCGACAGAAGGAACGAAGCCGGAACGAAGCGCCGGGAGAAGTTCTCGCCGACGGTCTGGATCGGGGCGCGGTCGAGCTGGGCCTCCTCCACGCGGCTGATGATCCGGCCGATCACGGTCTCATTGCCCACCGCGGTCGCCCGCACCACGAGTCGGCCGCGTACCACCACGGAACCGGCGTGCACGCCCGCGCCGGTGGCCACGGTGACCGGCAGAGTCTCGCCGGTGATCGCGGACTGGTCCACGATCGCATCGCCGTCGACGACTTCGCCGTCGACCGGGATCGCAACGTGGTCGTGGATGATCACCTCGTCGCCGATCTGCACCGTGTCGATGGGCACCTGTACTTCGGTACCGTCGGTCAGCCGGATCCAGGCCGTGTCCTGGTTGCCCCGAAGCAGGTCGGAGATGGCGCGGCGGGTGCGGCGCAGCGTCAGATCCTGCAGGTACTCACCGATATTGAGCAACCACAGCACGGTGAGGGCCACCACGTTCTCACGCAGTACGAGGCTGGCCACCGTCGCAGCGGTCACCAGCGCGTCGGTTCCGGCTTTGCCGGACCGGATCGAGCGCAGCGCACCCCTCAGGAAGGGGTAGCCCATGAACACTGTGGCACCGGTGGCGACGAGCTGGCCGCTGGGTCCCAGCAGGGGCGGTCTGGCAAAGGCGTAGCGGCGCAGACCCAGCAGTGCCAGTGCGGCGCCGCCGATCACCATGCGCAGCACGTCGGTGTTGCGGATGTCGGCCGAGCGGGGAGTGCGAGTCGGGATCAGTTCGGCGGCGACGGTGGCCGCGGAGGCGATCGCCGCGAGGATCTCCGCGGTGTCGCTGCGCTTCGGTGAGTACCAGACCACGACAGCGCCGGTGCGGGGATAGGCGTGCACGGTGCGGACGCCGTTGACGCGTCCGGCGGCCTCCTCGGCGGCCACGGCGCGTCGCGAGTCACCGCGCACCCACCCGACCCGCACCCGCATCCGCCCGGCCGCGTCGGAGACGACGGCCAGCTCTTCGTCGGTGGGCACGGTCGCCACGGTGCCGTTGCGTGTCATCGCTGCACTCCCCATCGTCGGCGCCGGGCGCTCAGTGGTCGTGGTCGTGCGCGACGGCCGCGGCCGGCGGGGTCGCCTCTTCGCCGATGCGCTCACGAGCCTCGGCGACCACGTCGGCCACCTTCAGTCGGGCGGACTCGGCCGCTTCTTCAGCCCGGCGGGTTCCCCGCAGACTCCACTCGGTGGCGGTGACCGCTGCCTCGTGCAGCGGAGCCTTCGCCAGTGCCCGGCGGGCCACTTCGTACGCGCTCACTCCGACCAGACCGGTGAACACCGTCGATGCCGCTTTAGCCAACAATCCCTGCACTGCCATGAGCCTTCTCCTCTTTCACGCGGCGGATTCTTGCGGGTAAGGGTATCAGCATATAAGCATCTATGCATGAATAGGCGGCGCGGTCTGGCCCCGATATCGGACGCGAACGCGTCCCCAGTCGGAATCTGGCGACGCGACGTGGGCGTGTCGCGTCGTGAAATTCCGGCTCGAGGGCCGGGGCGAGTCAGGCCAGGATTCGGGTGACCTTCTCGCTGGCCCGACGGCGCTCCTGCAGGTCGGGATCGGGGTTGGCGACCTGTACCAGGGACGCGCCCACGGCGAACACCGCCAGCAAGTGCTCGATCAGCTCAGCCGGGGTGTCCCAGCCCTGGGTGGACCACACCCGGTCCGACGGTGTCAGCGCCGCTGCCGCCGCGACACTCCGGGATTGCCCCAGCACGTCGTCGACGGAGGATCCCGTCAGGGCCGGGCCGGGGTGCCGTTCGGCGACGATCTGGTCGCCGTGCACGCGCACCGATGTCGCGTAGTCGGTGACGCCCACCGGCAGGTCCGGAGCGGGCCGGCCGAACGCGTCCAGCGACAGCACCACCACCTCGCCGCCGGTCTCGGCCACCGCCGCGTCGGCCTGATCGAGACGGTCGGCCGTGCACAGCGCGACGTCGGCATCGCCGTCCGGTGCGGCCAGCAGCACTTCGGCGCCGATCCACCACACGCCGAACAGCACCGCCGCGGTCTGCCAGTGCGCCGGCAACAACACCGCGATGCGGCTGCCCGGGCCGGCGCCGAGTTCGTCGCGCAGCAGGTTGCCGGTCTTGGCGGCCCAATTCGCCAACGTCGCCGCGGACAACTCGATACGTTCCCCGGTCGCGTCGTCGTAGTAGGTGATTCGTGGCCCCATCGGGTCGGCGCGCAGGATCGGATCAAGGATCGCCGAGCTGAGGTTGGTCACCGCAGCGACGTTAGTTCACGCACTGCGGGTCGTTGGAACCTGCGGTCAGAATCGGTGACGCAACCGGGATTTGAGGTGCGTCGTCGTCATCGAAGCTGGAGATACCGGCCGCCTCGGTGCGGTCGCCGGTGCCTAGGCCCGATCCGGGCCCGGTGTAGTCATTGGCCAGCACGACGCGCACCGTGCCGCTCGGAACGGACTCGTTGGCCACCACCGGCAGTCCGCCCAGATCCCTGGCCACCGCCCGCGCGCCGGGGTCCTCGGCCGAGGCAGCCTGCACCTGACTGGTGGGCACATGACCGGTTTCGTTGTTGCCGACAGCCCCGGTCCCGAACCCCTTGGCGTTGAGTACCCCGGAGACCGCCGAGGCCAGGCCGTTGATGTCGGTGTCGTTGAGCACGCTGGCGGTGGTTTCCTCCGGGCTGTAGGCCAGCAGCTCGGTCTTGCCCTCGTCCTGATCGTGCAGCAGACCGGCCACCCAGTCGGCCACTTGGTTGGGGTCGACACGCACCACGCTCTGCATGCCGTCGTCGCTCCACCCAGCCTCCTCGAGCACCGGGATCGTGGCGAAAGCCACCTTGCCCGCCGCCAGGTCTTGGGCCTTGGTGACGAAGTCGATCACGTCCCAGCCGGCAGAGAGCACCACCGAACGCTGTACGGCCGCCTGCAGTCGTGACAGGGTGCCCGGGCTTGACAGTGTCTTGCCGGAGATGACCTGGTGCGCCAGCGACGCCATGACCGTCTGCTGGCGCCGGACTCGGTCCAGGTCGCCGTGGGGGAGTTCATGGCGCTGCCGGACGAAGCTGAGGGCCTGGGCGCCGCCGAGCCGTTGCCAGCCGGCGGGGAAGTCCGCGCCGGAGAGCTCTTCATAGACCGGTTCCTTGAGGCAGACGTCGACGCCGCCGAGGGCATCGGTGATCAGCGCGAACCCGAGCAGCCCGATCTCGGCGTAGTGATCGACGGTGACTCCGGTCAGATTGGCGACCGTCTGGATCAGGGCCTCGCGTCCTGCCTCGGTGCCGCGGGCCTGCGCCTGCACCGGATCCATCCCGGATTCGACGAGCGCGTCGGCAGTCTCGAGCCGCGTGGCCCCGTACACGCCGTTGATCTTGGTCTTGTCCAGCCCGGGTGCCGCCACGTAGGAGTCGCGGGGGATCGAGATCGCGGTGGCGGACTTACCGTTGTTGGGGATCCGGACCAAGATGATGGTGTCGGTGTTGGTGGCTTCGTCGTCCCCGACGCGTAGTGCGGCCAGCTCTTCGGGGGTCAGCGGATTTCCATGCGCGTCGGTGCGACTGTCCATCCCGACCAGCAGGATGTCGACCGCGCCGTCGGACCCGCCGTCGCCCAGCGCCAGCGACGAGACATGGAAGATGCCGTCTTCGAATGACCGGACTTGGCTCCAGGCGACCCCGGTGCCCAGGACGATGGCGACGGCTGCCACCGTGGCGATCACACGAATCACACGTTGCGCAGGCATCACTTCAGATTACTTGCGTAACTGCCGTATCGCCGGTAGCCGACATCGGCGTGCCAGACTCGGCGGCCTAGCGAGCCTCGACGGAGGAGAGGCGAAGCTGGGGCCGCCGGATGGGCGGGGCGGCCTAGCGAGCCTCGACGGAGGAGAGGCGAAGCTGGGGCCGCCGGATGGGCGGGGCGGCCTAGCGAGCCTCGACGGAGGAGAGGCGAAGCTGGGGCCGCCGGATGGGCGGGGCGGCCTAGCGAGCCTCGACGGGGAGAGGCGAAGCTGGGGCCGCCGGATGGGCGGGGCGGCCTAGCGAGCCTCGACGGAGGAGAGGCGAAGCTGGGGCCGCCGCATAAGCTCGGCGGTTTAGCCGTGCTGGGGCCGCCGCATAAGCTCACGCTCATGCGGATCGTGATCACCGGCGCCGGCGGCCAAGTCGGCACTTTCCTGGCCAAACGCGCTGCCGACGCAGGTAGCGACGTGTTGGCACTGACTTCGGCGCAATGCGATATCACCGATCCCGCCGCGGTGGACCGCGTCGACCTGCGGTCCGGTGACGTGCTGATCAACTGCGCGGCCTACACCCAGGTGGACGCGGCCGAGGCCGATGCCGAGCGCGCCCATGCCGTCAATGCGGCCGGACCGGGGCACTTGGCGGCCGCGTGTGCACGTGCCGGTGCGCGGCTGATCCACATCTCCACCGACTACGTCTTCGACGGCGACTTCGGTGGGGCCCCGCCACGACCGTACGAACCGGGTGATGCCACCCGGCCGTTGTCGGTGTACGGGCGCACGAAACTGGCCGGGGAGAGCGCCGTGCTGGCAGCCGCACCGGATGCTCTTGTCGTGCGCACCGCCTGGGTCTACACCGGCGGCCCCGGCGGCTCCGACTTCGTCGCGGTGATGCGCAAAAAGGCCGCTGGTGACGGCGACGTGGAGATGGTCGACGACCAGGTCGGGTCCCCGACCTACGTCGGCGACCTCGTGGATGCGCTGCTGGCGCTGGCGGCCGCACCGCCACGTGCCCGGGTGGTGCATGCGGCCAACGCCGGGGCCGCGAGTCGGTATGAACAAGCCCGGGCGGTCTTCGCCGCGGTCGGTGCCGATCCGGACCGGGTCCGCCCGGTCAGCAGCGCTGCGCATCCCCGCGCGGCTGCCCGGCCCGCCTACTCCGCCCTGTCGGGAGCCGAATCGGCGCGGGCCGGCCTGCAACCGCTGCGCCAGTGGAGCGATGCACTGTCCGCGGCATTGGCCAGATAACCTCTACGCCGTGAGTGAGGCGCTACCGGTGGTGACGGTGACCTATTCGCCGGGACGACATCTCGATCGCTTCCTGGCATCGCTGCCAATGGCGACCGATCGCCCGGTTCGCGTGGTGATTGCCGACAACGGATCGACCGATGGTGCGCCGGAGGAGGCCGTGCAGCGGTATCCCCACGTGCACCTGCTGCGTACCGGGGCCAACCTGGGTTACGGCGGAGCGGTCAATGCCGGCGTGGCGCAACTGGACGCCGAGGACGGCGAACGCAGCGAATTTCTCATCGTGGCCAACCCCGACGTTCAGTGGGGCCCGGGCAGCATCGATGCCCTGCTGGATGCGGCCGCCCGTTGGCCGAAAGCGGCGACGCTGGGTCCGCTCATCCGGGAGCCGGACGGCTCGGTATACCCCTCAGCCCGCCATCTGCCCAGCCTGATCCGTGGCGGTATGCACGCCGTGGTCGGCCCGGTGTGGCCCAACAACCCGTGGACCCGCGCCTATCGACAGGAACGGCTGGAGCCCAGCGAGCGCCCGGTGGGTTGGCTCTCGGGGGCCTGCCTGCTGGTGCGCCGGGCGGCGTTCGACGCGATCGGCGGCTTCGACGAGCGCTACTTCCTCTATATGGAAGACGTCGACCTGGGGGACCGGCTGGACAAGGCCGGCTGGCTCAACGTCTACGTGCCCTCCGCCGAGGTGTTGCACCAGAAGGGGCATGCCACCGGCAAGGACCCGGCGCGCAACCTGGCGGCACACCACCGCAGCACCTACACCTACCTGGCCGACCGGCACACCGGCTGGTCGCGTGCCCCGTTGCGCTGGAGCATGCGGGGCGCGCTGGCGGTGCGCTCACACCTGGCGGTGCGCAATGCTCGCCGCAAACTGACGAAGGGGCAATCGTGACACTGAGCGAAGTCGACGCGGTCGTCCTCGTCGGCGGCAAGGGCACTCGGCTGCGTCCACTGACGCTGTCGGCGCCCAAGCCGATGCTGCCGACCGCGGGTCTGCCGTTCCTGACGCACCTGCTGTCGCGGATCGCCGCCGCCGGTATCGAGCACGTCATCCTCAGCACGTCCTACAAACCGGAGGTGTTCGCGCAGGAATTCGGTGACGGGTCCGCGCTGGGCCTGCAGATCGACTACGTGACCGAAGAGGAGCCACTGGGCACCGGCGGCGGCATCGCCAACGTCGCCGGAAAGCTGCGCCACGACACCGCGATGGTGTTCAACGGCGACGTCTTGTCCGGAGCGGACTTGACCGAGTTGTACGACTACCACCGCGAGCAGGCCGCTGAGGCCACTCTGCATCTGGTGCGCGTCGGCGACCCGCGGGCTTTCGGTTGTGTCCCCACCCGCGACGGTCGGGTCACCGCATTCCTGGAGAAGACCGAGGACCCGCCGACGGACCAGATCAACGCCGGCTGTTATGTGTTGTCCCGCAGAGTGATCGAAGCTATTCCGCGCGGACGGCCGGTCTCGGTGGAACGCGAGGTGTTCCCGGTCCTGCTGTCTGACGGTGTCAAGGTCTGCGGATACGTCGACACCAGCTACTGGCGCGACATGGGCACTCCGGAGGACTTCGTGCGCGGTTCGGCGGACCTGGTGCGCGGCATCGCGCCGTCGCCGGCGCTGACTGGCCAACGGGGTGAGGCACTGGTGCACGACGGTGCTTCGGTGGCGCCGGGTGCGGTGCTGATCGGCGGGACCGTGGTCGGTCGGGGCGCGGAGATCGGCCCGGGGGCTCGGCTCGACGGCGCGGTGATCTTCGACGGGGTGAAGGTCGAGGCCGGTTGCGTGATCGAACGCTCGATCATCGGATTCGGCGCGCGGATCGGTCCACGGGCGCTGATCCGGGACGGGGTGATCGGCGACGGCGCCGACATCGGGGCCCGCTGCGAGCTACTGCGCGGTGCCCGGGTGTGGCCCGGGGTGTCGATTCCCGACTGCGGGATCCGCTACTCCAGCGACGTTTGAGCCGCGTCGTGCGTTGACTCTGCGCTCACGGCGCACCCTTCTCGCACTTTTCCGCCCTACACGCAGAGTCAACGGTGAATAGTGAGAGCTATGTTCGCCAGGGTCTGCATCGTGTGCGTGGCAGCAGTAGCCATGGCGGTGCCTGCCGCTGCGGATCCGCTTGACCCGATACCGGGCAACGGCGTCTTTCACGTAGGCGCCGATATCGCACCGGGCCTCTACCACACCGGCGGTTCGGGTTCGGCCTTCGGCGTGTGGATCAACGATGTGCCGACCCAGGAGTCGATGTGCTCGTGGTTCACCTACAGCACACCCGATGCGACCAAAGATCATGTGGTCGCGGCGAACACGTCGATCGGCCCGATGTATGCCAGCATTCCGGCATCGGTCAAGGCCTTTGAATCGCACAACTGTCAGCCCTGGACGCGAGTGACCGATTCCCCGTAAAAGGTCTACCCGACTGCTTGTGCCACCAGATGCGCCAAGGCGTCGTCGGCGTCCGGTGGCAGCGCGTCGACCGGCCACCAGCGCAGGGCCAGCGATTCCTCGCTGATCCCGATCTGGGCGTCGGCCGGCGCATGCGCCACGAACTGCAGGTCGAGGTGCCGGGTCGGCACTCCCAGTGAGCACGTCACCGGGTGCACGTGAACCGCCGCCAGCTGCGGATCCAGTCGCAGGCCGGCGATACCGGACTCCTCGGTGGCCTCGCGCAGTGCGGCGGCGGTGATATCGGCGTCGGTGTCCTCACAGTGCCCGCCGAGCTGCAGCCAGCGCCCGACCCGCGGGTGCAGCGTCAGCAGGGCCTGCCCGCCGGTGTGGTCGAGCACCAAGGTCGATGCGGTGATGTGGCCGGGAACGCATTCCCGTAGGCATGCGTCACTGCGCGCATCCAGAAATGCCAGTACCGCGTGCCGCAGCGAATCCTGCGCGGAATCCGGTGCGGTCCAGGACCTCAGTGCCGCAACAGCGGAGTCGTGCAGACTCATCGGCGCACCAGCAGCTCGCCGACATCGGCCGGCGGGCGCGGCTCAGGCGGCTCGGTGGGATAGCCGATAGCGATGGCGCCCAACGGTTCCCAATCGGCAGGAAGGTCGAGCTCGGCGCGTACCAGTGCCGGAGTGAAAATGGTCGACCCGATCCAGCAGCTGCCCACGCCGCGCACCGCCAGCGCAACCAACAGGCCCTGGACTGCGGCGCCGACCGCGACCGTGAACATGGTGTGCTCAGCGGCGGTTCGGGCCGCGTCGGGATAGTGGTGTGCGCCGTCGGGAACCATCATCGGTATGACGACTTCGGGTGCGTCGTAAAGGATCTGGCCGCGTGACACCCTGGCTTCGATGACTTCCGGGGACTTACCGTCGTCGGTCAGGTCGGCGCGCCACTGGGTGGCCATGGCGTCGAGGAGCCGGGTCCGCAGCTGCGGAGTCTGCAACCAGACGAACCGCACCGGGCGGGTGTGGTGCGGCGCCGGTGCGGTCAGAGCCTCGGCCATGGCGTCGGTGATCAGTTGTTCCGGAACAGGTTCGCCGGTGAAGCTGCGCACCGAGCGGCGCAGCAGCTGAGCCTGGCTTCGTCCGGCCTCAATGGCCTCGGCGGTGCCCAGCCAGAACAGGTCGTCGGGACCTGAGCGCACCAGTGCTGCCGCGGTGGAGCCGTTGTCGGGGCTTAAGACCCCGCGCACCACGGCTACCGGCACGTCCGTGAGCTTGCCTTTGACCAGGTCCGCGGCGGCAGCCAGTTCGTCGGCGACGGCGACTTCGGTCACGACCAACTCGTTGCCGTGCCGGTCGAGTGCACCGGCGTAGCCGTTGAGGACGGTCAGGCCCGACGCACCGATCGCGACGTCGATCTGTCCGTTGCGCCAGGCCCGTCCCATGGTGTCGGTGATCAGCACACCCACGTCCACGCCCAGCCGCTCGGCCAGACCGGTGCGCAACTGCGCGGCGCTGCCGTCCGGATCGACCGGCAGCAAGGCGAGTTCGTCGGCCCCGACGTTGGAGCCGTCCACGCCGGCTGCCGCCTGCACCAGTCCGATGCGGTTCTCGGTGATCCAGGTGCGGCCTTTGCGGGCCAGCACCCGCACCGCCTCTGCCTCGACCAGTTGACGTCGCAACGCGTCCCGCGCCTCGGCATCGTGCGGCGCCGGGACGATACGGCCCTCGCATTTGGACACCACCTTGCTGGTGACCACCACGATGTCGCCGTCGGCAAGCCAGGGTGCGGCCTGCGCCAGAGCCGATGCGAGATCGTCGCCCGGCCGGAATTCGCCGAGCCCGCTCACCGGCAGGATCTCAACTTTGGCGGCGCTGCCGTGCTCGGTCATCGCACGCCCGCGAGATCCAGCCCGGCGCGCACCATCTCGGCGGTCGCCGACGGGTCCGTCATCAGCAGTGGGGCGGCATGTACGGTCACTCCGGCGATTTCGTCGCCGCCGGCCTGTTCGCCCTCGTGCACCAGCCAGTAGTCCAATATCCCGGTTCCGCTGCGTGCGCCGTAGTGCTCGCCGACGGCCCGCGAGGTGGAATCCAAGCCGATCACACTCAGGCAGATATCGGCCATGCCGCGCAACGGCTTTCCAGCGATGATCGGGGAGTACCCGACTACGGGCGCCGCCGTCGAACGTAGGGCTGCGCGCACACCCGGGACTGCCAGGATGGCGCCGATGCTCACCACCGGGTTTGAGGGGGCCAGCAGCACGATATCGGCACCGGTGATGGCATCAACGACTTCTGGTGCGGCCGATGCCTTCTCCGCGCCCACGAAGCCGAAGCCGTGGGTGGGCACCTGGGCGCGGTGGCGCACCCACCACTCCTGAAAGTGGATCGCGCGCTGAGTGTCATCTTCGGGATCGGTGATCACGACGTGGGTTTCACAGCTGTCATTGGTGACCGGCAGCAGCCGCGCTCCGGGCCGCCAGCGCTCACATAGGGCGGCCGTCACCTCCGACAGCGGATAGCCGGCCCGCAACGATTGGGTCCGGACCAGATGGGTCGCCAGGTCGCGATCGCCGAGGCTGAACCAGTCCGGTTGCATGCCATAGCGGGCCAACTCCTCCATGGCGTGCCAGGTTTCGTCGCGGTGGCCCCAGCCGCGCTCGGTGTCCACGCCGCCGCCCAGGGTGTACATGCAGGTGTCGAGATCCGGGCAGATCCGCACGCCGTGCATCCAGGCGTCGTCGCCCACGTTGACCACTGCCGTCAGGTCGTGCGCGGGCGTTTCGTCGGCTGAGGAGGGCGCAAATTGGCCCAGACTCAGCAGTTTCTGGACGCCGAGCAGGAATCGGGCGCCGCCTACCCCCCCGACGAGAACGGTGACCTTCACAGCGCACGACAGTACCTTTGGCGCCGATATGGTCGTTGTGGCGGACCGTCATCGGCGCCACCGCGCAGTGCGGTAAGACACGCCGATACCCCGATGTGGGGTAGATGACAGGGACTCGCCGATCACGGACGCGTGGGAAAACGATCACGAGATGGTAAGGAATTTGGCCAATCGGCTTGACCGCGCTGGGGCAACCCGTGTCTAATCACACTAGTGTCATTTCCCGGTTGGCCAGCCGATTTTGGTGTCGCAGACCGAGATTCGATCACATGTTCGAATCGGGATGGTCAGTATCTCGAGTTTGGGCCGTCATATCAGTATCGCGCTACAGGTGAGGAGCGGAGCATGTCCTATGAGCACCTTTGGGGCGTGATGGGGGGCGCAACGCACGCCGGTGCCGAATTGGCTGCGCCGACCGGACTCGAGATCCCGTCGACCGGACTCGAAGTGGCGCCCAGTCGGCCGCATCTGAGTCTGGTTCCGGAGCCCGAGGAGTACGACGAATTCGACCCGTTCGACCCCGAGACGGCCACCAACGAGCAGTGGCAGGAGCGTGCGCTGTGCTCCCAGACGGACCCCGAGGCCTTCTTTCCGGAGAAGGGCGGCTCTACCCGCGAGGCAAAGAAGATCTGCCAGCGCTGCTCGGTACGTAGTGAGTGCCTGGAGTATGCCCTGGCGCATGACGAACGTTTCGGAATCTGGGGCGGGCTGTCCGAGCGGGAGCGCCGTCGCCTCAAGCGCGGCATCATCTGATCCCGGTCTCGGCCGCGCCGCTGCGCGCGTGATGTTCGGAGAACTCAGTCGTCGATCGTCGGATCGATGACGCTGGGTTCGACATCCAGGTAGGTGGCCACTTGGGCCACCAGGATCTCGTGCAATAGCTCATCGAGTTCAGTGCTGTCATTTGCGCGCTGCTCAATCGGCTTGCGGAACAACAAGATCCGGGCGCGCGTGGAATTGCCTCGAACGTCTACCCCGGCAGGAATCAAGCGGGCCAGCGGAATCGGACCGTCCGCGACCACCTCAGGGGGCCACTGCACGCTGTCGGGATCCTTGGCGGCGATTCGCGGGATCTCGTCGACGGCCACATCGAGGGCTGCCAGCCGTTGTTTCCACCGCTGTTCGATGGGTTCGTAGGCCTCCAAGACCGCCATATCGAAACGCTCCGCGCGACTGCGCCAACCTGGCACAGTCGGCGGTAACAGCGGCCCGCGGGGTTCACGGCCGCGCCAATGCCGACGCGTGGCGATCACGCCCACGATGGTAACGGTTGTGCATAGGGTGCCCGTCGCTTGCGCGTGTCCGGCGGCGTCGCGGCGCGCGGCCACGATAGCCTCGACCGCGTGAACGTTCCCCGCCGCTGCTGCAGGCCAGGGTGTCCGCACTATGCGGTGGCGACGCTGACGTTTGTCTACTCGGACTCCACCGCCGTGGTCGGTCCGCTGGCGACGGCCGCTGAGCCGCATTCCTGGGACCTGTGTTTCAGCCATGCCGGCCGGATCACCGCCCCACGGGGCTGGGAGCTGGTCCGCCACCCCGGCCCGTGGGTGTCACCCGAAGAAGATGACCTGATCGCGCTTGCCGAGGCCGTTCGCGAAGGGGAATCCGGTCGGGCGGCCCCCGCCAACGGGTGGTACCCGCAGACCAATCCGGTTGACTCGCCCAACCGGGGCGCACCGGCTGCTGCGCCTGGTGGCGGCCTGTTGGCACCCGCTGGTCCGCCCGGCAAGACCAACGGTCGTCGCCGCGGCCACTTGCGTGTATTGCCCGACCCGTCGGACTGACCGCAGGTTCCGGGCTAGGCTTGGGTGTCTCGAGTCCACGTCGTCAGGAGCCCTTACCCATGTCTCGGCCCGCTGCGGCTGTCCACCGTGTGATCAAGGCGTACGACGTACGTGGCCTGGTCGGTTCAGAGATCGATGAATCCCTCGTTGCTGAGGTCGGGTATTCGTTTGCCCGGCTGATGGCCGAAGAAGGCGCCCGCCAGGTGGTGATCGGCCACGACATGCGGGACAGTTCGCCTCCGCTGGCGGCGGCGTTCGCCGAAGGGGTGCAGGCCCGAGGGCTCGATGTGGTCCGGATCGGGCTGGCCTCCACCGATCAGCTCTATTACGCGGCCGGGGCGCTGGACTGCCCGGGCGCGATGTTCACCGCCAGCCACAATCCGGCCGCCTACAACGGCATCAAGCTGTGTCGCGCGGGGGCCAAGCCGGTGGGTGCTGACAGCGGTCTGGGACGGATTCGCGATGAGCTGATCGCCGGAGTTGACCCGGCCGGCGACGGGAACGGACCGCGGGGCAGCATCACCGACCGCGACGTGCTGGCCGACTATGCGGCGTTCCTACATTCCCTGGTCGACATCTCCGGAGTGCGCCCACTGCGGGTTGCTGTCGACGCCGGCAACGGAATGGCCGGCCACACCGCCCCGGCGGTATTCGGATCGGTCGGCGCGATCACCGTGCTGCCACTGTTCTTCGAGCTGGACGGCAACTTCCCCAACCACGAGGCCAACCCGCTGGATCCGGCCAACCTCACCGATCTGCAGGCGTTCGTGCGCGAACAGGGTGCCGATATCGGGTTGGCCTTCGACGGCGATGCCGACCGGTGCTTCGTGGTCGACGAGCGCGGCGAGCCGGTGTCGCCGTCGGCGGTGACCGGTCTGGTGGCGGCTCGCGAATTGGCCCGCGAACCCGGGGCCACGGTCATCCACAATCTGATCACCTCGCATGCTGTTCCCGAGTTGGTGGCCGAACGCGGCGGCACGCCGCTGCGGTCGCGGGTGGGGCACTCGTTCATCAAGGCTTTGATGGCGGAGACCGGGGCCATCTTCGGCGGGGAGCACTCGGCGCACTACTACTTCCGGGATTTCTGGGGCGCAGACTCGGGGATGCTGGCCGCCCTGCACGTGCTGGCCGCCCTCGGTGAACAGGCGCGGCCACTGTCGGAGCTGACTGCCGACTACCAGCGTTACGCGGCGTCGGGCGAGATCAACTTCACCGTCGCTGATGCGCAGGCCTGTGTGGATGCCGTGGTCTCCTCGTTCGGAGAGAAGGTCTCCGTCGATCACCTCGACGGGGTGACCGTGGACCTGGGTGCGGGTAGCTGGTTCAACCTGCGCAGTTCCAACACCGAGCCGTTGTTGCGGCTCAATGTGGAGGCACCCGACGCCGCCGCGGTGGACGCGGTGGTGGCCCGGGTGGCCGAACAGATCGATCATCAGGCCGCGGAGACGCCGCGTCCGTGACCGCTTTCTCCGGCTCCTTCTCCGCCGTCGACCTCGATGACACCGAGGCCCTGCTGGCCGCCGACCACGACGGTGCGCTGTGGGCTGCGTCGACGGCTGGGGCGCAGGTGCGCGCGACTGCCGCCGCGGTCGACGAGGGTGCGTTGGACGGCGTCCGCAACGAGAGCCGGGACTATCCACCGCGGTCGGTGATCTGGCTGTCCACCCGTGGAGCCGCGGCCATGGCAGGGAGCATGCTGGCTGCGGTGCGTGGCGATGCCGCCCGAGCACCCCTGGTGCTGGCGGCTGAGGCACCGGCGTGGATCGGGTCGTTGGACGTCCTGGCCGTGGCCGGCGATGACCCCGGGGATCCAGCGCTGGTCGCCGCCGCAGCCGCTGGGGTGCGTCGGGGTGCGCGCGTGGTGGTGGTCGCCCCCTATGAAGGTCCGTTGCGGGACGCCACAGCCGGTCGGGCCGCCGTGCTGGAACCGCGGATCGCGGTCCGTGCCGAGTTTGGCCTGTTGCGTTACTTCGCCGCCGGACTGGCTGTGCTGGACGCGGTGGGGGCGGCCGGGGAAGCGCCCGTGGACCTGGGTGCAATCGCCGATGAGCTGGATGCGGAGGCGCTGCGCAACAGCGCCGCACGTGAGCTGTTCACCAACCCGGCGAAACTGTTGGCGGACCGCATGGTCGGCCGCGAGGTCGCTCTGGCCGGTGACTGCGCGGCGACGTTGGCGCTGGCCCGACACGGGTCGGCAACGATGCTGCGGATCGGCCGCACTGCGGTGGCGGCGGTCGGCCTGGCCGACGCCGTGAGCGCGCTGCGCGCGCGGTCCGCTGTGGGGCGCGATGTCTCCGACATCTTTCACGACGAGCAGATCGACGGTCCGGCAGGCGACCGGCTGCGGGTGCTGGTCCTGACGCTGCACGAAGAGCGGACCGTGGTCGCGGCCCGCATCAACGGCTTGGGCGATGTCGACCTGGTCGCAGCCGGGGACGTTCCGATGGCACTGGGCGCCTCGGAGGACGTCGCGGGCCCGACGGAGAGCCTTGCCTCGGCCGGCTCGGGTCCGACCGAACAGCAGCTTGCGGTGCTGGCCGTGCGGTTGGAGATGGCCGCCGCCTATGTGCGACTTCTGCGGGGTTGACGGGAACAGTGGAACAACTACACGGTGCGATACGGACCTACGCCTGGGGCTCAAGGACAGCTATCGCTGAGTTCACCGGTCGTCCGGTTCCGGCGGCGCATCCGGAGGCCGAGCTGTGGCTGGGCGCGCACCCGGGGGACCCGGCCTGCCTGGAAACCGACACCGGTGAGGTGTCGCTGCTTGACGTGCTGACCAAGGACCCGGAGGGCCAGCTGGGTTCGGTGGCGCAGGCCCGATTCGGTGACCGGCTGCCGTTTCTGGTCAAGGTACTGGCGGCCGATGAGCCGCTGTCACTGCAGGCCCACCCCAGCGCTATGCAGGCGATCGAGGGTTACGAACGTGAGGAGCGGCTCCGAGTTGCGGTGTCCTCACCCATTCGCAATTACCGCGACACCAGCCACAAGCCGGAATTGCTGGTCGCACTGCAGCCGTTCGAGGCGCTCGCCGGTTTCCGCCCGGTAGCCCGCACGATCGAGCTGTTACGGGCGTTGGCGGTATCGGATCTGGATCCGTTCATCGACTTGCTCGGTGGCCAGTCCGGCAACGATTCATCGCCTGCGCAATCCGATGCAGACGGGCTGCGGGCACTGTTCACCACCTGGATCACCGCGCCCCAGCCTGATCTGGACGTGCTGGTACCGGCGGTGCTTGAAGGCGCCATCCAGTACCTCAGTTCTGACGCCGGCGAGTTCTCCGCGGAGGCCAAGACGGTGCTCGAGCTCGGCGAGCGCTATCCCGGTGATGCCGGCGTGCTGGCCTCACTGCTGCTGAATCGGGTCACGCTGGCCCCGGGCGAGGCCATTTTCGTTTCCGCCGGCAACCTGCACACCTACCTGCACGGCGTCGGTCTGGAAGTCATGGCTAACTCCGACAACGTCTTGCGTGGCGGATTGACGCCCAAGCACGTCGACGTCCCGGAGCTGCTGCGGGTGCTGGATTTCACCCCCACCACCGAGCAGGCGTTGCGACCGGCCACCTATACCGACGGACTCGAGCTGGTCTACCAGACTCCGGCCGAGGAGTTCGCGCTGTCGCGGCTGACCCTTGACGGTGACCATCTGGGACATGAGGTCGATGCCCCCGCGCGCCATGAGGGTCCTCAGATCCTGCTGTGCACCGAGGGATCGATCACGGTGCATGCCAAGTCCAAGACGTTGACACTGCACCGGGGCGAATCGGCCTGGGTGCCCAGCGACGACGGGCCGATTCGGCTGCTCGCCCGCAAACCTGCGGTCCTGTTTCGGGCGACGATAGGGCTGTAGGAGTGTCGTCGTCAGGTAGTTCCAGGGCCATCATTGCGGCCCTGACGGCCAACGCGGGTATCGCGGTGGCGAAGTTCACCGGTTACCTGATCACCGGTAGTGCGGCCATGCTCGCCGAGGCGGTGCACTCGGTTGTCGACACCTCCAATCAGGCGCTGCTGTTGTTCGGGCAGCGCGCCGCCGCCAAGGCGCCCGACGCCCTGCACCCGTTCGGGCACGGCCGCAGCCGCTATTTCTGGTCGTTCGTTGTGGCTCTGGTGTTGTTCAGCCTGGGCTCGATGTTCGCGCTCTATGAGGGCTACGAGAAGGTGCGCCATCCGGTGGAGTTGAACTCCCCGGTGGTGGCGATCGCGATCCTGGTGGTGGCTATCGGGTTGGAGACCTACAGCTTTCGGACCGCGGTCAGGGAGTCACGGCCGCTGAAGGGCCAGGGCAGCTGGTGGCGGTTTCTGCGCGCGTCCCGCAATCCCGAGCTTCCGGTCGTGTTGTTGGAGGACACCGCGGCGCTGATCGGTCTGGTGCTGGCATTGGCCGGCGTGGGGCTCAGTGTGCTCACCGCAAACCCGGTGTGGGACGGCGTGAGCACCCTGGGGATCAGCGCGCTGCTCGGTGCGGTCGCCGTCTTCCTCATGGTCGAGATGCACAGCCTCTTGATCGGTGAGGGGGCCACGGCCGCCGAGGACCAAGCCATTCGTGCGGCTTTGGAGGGGACCGAGAACGTCACCCGCCTGATCCACATCCGCACCCAGTACCTGGGCCCGGACGAGATGCTGGTGGGGGCCAAGATCGCGCTGGTTCCCCGGCTGGACCTGGCTGGCGTCGCGGCCACCATCGATGCGGCCGAAGCCAATATCCGCGCCGCCGTCCCTGCGGCGCTGGTCATCTATCTCGAGCCGGATCTGGATCGCACGCCTGTGCCAGACTCGGCGGAGCAGAAAGGTTGATCGATTTGTCCACACTCTCCTTTGCCCAGCTCGCCGCGGCCTGTCAGGCCGGCGGCGGCAGCACGCTGCGCGTGTCCACCGAGCTGGCGCCTGCCGGGGGGCCGCACGCGGCTATCAGCCCGGTGCATCGCGCGGGACGCGGCGGCGCGGGCGCGGAGACACGGTTGATCGACGGGGAGCCGACTGCAACGGCGCTCATCGATGACAACCACAGTCAGGTCCAGCGTGTCGAAGCCGCGATTCTGCGGAGTGTCCGTGATCAGCACCCGCTGCTGAGCAGGGTGCCGCGCATGGAGGTCTCCTACGAGGGCGGCCGGCTGGTGTACACCGATCTTGAACTGCCGCAGCGCATTTTCGACGGACATTTCCTCACCGGCTCCATCGACGGCAAGCCTGCCATCGCGCACCCCGCCTATCGTTCGGCGCGGGAGAGCACCCCCGATAATGCCCGTGCTCTGTTGGAGCTGAGCCCGGGAAGCTTGATCTTCGGTGCGATCGACGCCGCCCTGGGCACGGGTCAGAGCCGATTCCGCGGCGTGCTGTCCGGCGAGATCATCGGCGTCCTGGTCAACGGGGCGCCCGGGGACTCCCGTGCGGTCTCCGACGCCGGTGTCTGCTGCAGCCGGATCATTCGCACCCAGGTGCTCAGCTTCGCCGCACTGCGGCAACTGCGGTTCGACTGCGGGCCGGCCGGGGACGAGGCGTGCCGGGTTCTCTTGGCCGCCTACGCGCTGGCCGGACTGGCGCGTTCCAACGCGGAACTGAGCATCCGGGCAAACTGCGACCTGGTGGAGACCGGCCCCACCACGTTGCGGCTCGATGCGCGCGACGGGGAATTCATCGAGTTGGCGGCGCTGTCGATCGCTGAGGCCGACGCGCTGTTGGAGCGTGCCCTGATCGAGGCCTACCGGGAAGCCGACATCACCTGGCGGGGGCAGATATTGCACGTCACCGGCAATTCCGCGGCCTACAGCGCCGCTCAGAACGGCGGAGCTCCGCAGAGCGCGCCGGTGACGCATGGACCCCGGCGGTTCCGGCTGCCGCACTTCATCGAGAGCCGATTGAGCACGACCAACTGAGTCACCCCGCTGCGGCGACGGATCTCCAGAACGACGTCAGGGCGGCGGCACCGCGCACCGGGTCTTGAGTCATCCACCAGTGACCGAGCCCTTCGAGCTCAGCCGTACGGGCGCCCGCTTGCTGGGCGCAGCGTCGTCGGATGCTCTCGGAGCCCACGTAGGGGTCGTCGGTGGCCAGCAGCGAAAGTCCCGGACGGGCCTGCGCCCGCTCCAGTCCGCCGCCGGCCTGCGCCATAGCGCCGGGACCCTCCACGGAGCGGTACAGCAACAGCGTTGCCCTTCCCATCTCCGGGCCCTGTGCTTGAGCGAGGGACCTGGCGATGTCCGGCGGCAGGGTGGCCGACCACAGTGCCGTCCGCTCATCGACGGTCCCGCCGAGCATGTTCTCGACCAGCCGCTCGCCCGCTCCGGGGGTTCGCCATATCTGGGCCGTCTCGGGCCAGACGTAGTCCGGGTCAAACACTCCGATGATGTCGGTGGCCCAACTACGCACCAGCTCCGGTCGATGCATCATCGCGTTGACCACGTGCACGCCGCCCCAATCGTGCCCGACGAGGTCTATCGGTTCACCGGAGACGCTCAGGGCTTCCAATTCCGATTCGAGCCAGTCACGGTAGGCCAGGTAGGTCGCGGAAAAGCCTTGTGGCAGTGGGGCGCCGAACCCCGGGGGTGAGAGTCGCACAATATCGTCACGGTTGAGCGCCTGCGCCAAGGGATTCCAGATCGAATCAGATTCCGGGTTGCCGTGTACCAGCACTACCGCCATGCGCTGATCATGGCACGCAGTAAGGCGCTCGACTGGGCTGGCCCAGTCGAGCGCCTTCCCTGATCACTGTTGACCGTTTACTTGGGCGCTAGTGGTCGTGGTCGTGGTCGTCACCGTCGTGGTCATGATCGTGGTCGTGCGGGTGACCGATTCCGCCGGCGCCTCCCGCGCCACCGGTCGCGTCGATGGCCTGGCCGCCGGCCGCACCGGCGTCGCCGGCGTAGTTCCCGGAGGCACCGCCATTGCCACCGGCGCCGCCGTCGCCCCCGGGCGCGAGAAGCGCGTCGTATTCGTCTAGGGCGCCATTGCCGCCACTCCCGCCGGCTCCACCGTCACCACCGGCGCCATGGCCATTGATGTTGTCGCCGCCGTGTCCGCCGGCGCCTCCCTGGCCGCCGGCGCCGTAGACCACACTGCTGTCCGGCAAGGTGATGTTCTCGCCGGCAGAGCCGCCGCCGTTTCCGCCGCTGCCGCCCTGGCCGCCATTGCTGGAGTTGCTGGCTCCGCCCGCGCCGCCTGCGCCGCCCACTCCGCCCAGAACGTAGGCGCCGCCGCCGGCGCCGCCTGCGCCGCCGGTCCCGCCTGTCGTGGTGGTGCTGATGCCACCGTCGGCGCCCGCTCCGCCGGCGCCGCCGTTGACTCCTGTGCCACCGTTGCCGCCTGCGCCGCCTGTGCCGCCAACGCTTCCGCTTCCGCCTGTGCCGCCTGCGCCGCCGGCCGCACCAGAGGAGACGAATCTGTCATCGTTGATCGCGCCGCTGCCACCGTTGCCGCCTGCGCCACCGTCACCACCAGCTCCAACGGTTCCGGCGTTGCCCTGCGAACCGAACAGAGCGCGTACCAGTCCAGCACTGCCTGCGGCCCCGCCGTTCCCGCCGATGCCGCCGATGCCGCCTTCGGTGGCTTCGTGAACGTAGTGCTCGTGCTCGTGGTCGTGTGCGTGCGCGAGGCTGTCCGCGCCCGAGCCGCCGACGCCGCCCGCGCCGCCTGCGCCGCCGTTACCCGCGTCTCCGCCGTCGCCGAAGAACTTGCCGCCGTGACCCCCGGCTCCACCGGCACCACCTGCGCCACCGTTGCCACCGTTGCCACCGAGCTGCTCCAGCAGGGCAGCGGTGCCCGCGTTGCCGATCCCACCTGCGCCGCCGTTGCCCCCGGCTCCGCCGTTGCCGAAGAAGATCGCGTTACCTCCGGCGCCACCAGCAGCGCCGATACTTCCGTCGAGTCCATCGGTGAGGATGCCGCTCCAGCCTGCGCCGCCGATGCCGCCGTTCCCGCCGTCGCCGAACAGCCAGCCGCCGGAGCCGCCGACGCCACCTGCCGTGGCCTCGATCAGAGTGCTTCCGCCGTAATAGCCGGCGTCCAGCCCGGCACCGCCGACGCCACCGCTACCGATCATGCCGGCGTTGCCGCCGGCCCCTGCGGCGATGAGCACGTTGTCGATGAAGGCCGTATCGGAGCCGGCGCCACCGTCACCGAGGAGGAATCCGCCGTCGCCGAGGTCTCCGATGCCGGGCAGCCAGCCGAACAGCGAGGTATTGGTGCCGGTGAAGTCATCGAGGCCGTTGCCGACCAGGAGCCGGCCGAAGAGAGCCTCGTAGAGTCCGAAGCCATTGATCAGGTTGAGGAGATCGGCGCTGGCGGAGTCGGTGATGAAATCCTGCACACTGGCATAGAAGTCGCCTGCGGCGGCAGGGCCTGCCACGTCGGCTGATGCGGCGCTGACGTCGAAGAGGTCCGCCAGCCAGTCGAAATCGGCGTGCGCCTGCGGCGCTGCCATCGGCGCCAGGGCGAATGTCATGAACGCTCCGACCGCGCTGGTGGTGCCGACGGCGGCGCCACGTCCTCGGGCGTGCCGTCCCGAATCGTGTCGACTATTCATGTGTATTCCTCCAGTTGTGTTGGGTGATCCGTCGCGTGAACCCATGCCGAGACCACGCCGGCCGATGAGGTGCATCGGCGGCGCGAGTCAACAGAGCGCGAGTTTGTGCTGCGAAAAGGGCGACGGGAATGGGTTATCTCAGAGCAGGATTCACTCCTGCGGACGCGTCATTCCGATCGGACGCTGTGGCGGAGAGGCCGGGAAGTTACGGACGCCGACGATAGCCGGCCCGTCAAGGGTGGAACGGGTGGTGCACAAGTTCGGGTCAGGTCACGGCGTCTCCTTCGGTCCCTGCGAGTCAGCTGTGGACAACCTTATTGGTAATGAAAATCATTGTCAATAAGGTGTCCGGGTGTGCTGTGCGCTGCGCGTGAGACCGGCAACGGGCCTGTTCGTAGCCGGCCTGTGCGGCGGGCATGCAGAGGCGAAAGAGGGTGGGCTGGGAAGGGCGAGCGCCCGTCGATCAGGCCTGCAACCGGCCGATCCGGGCAGGCCGTTCCCCAATCGGGGGTCGTGCGGTTAGGGCGTGGACTCGATCGAGCTGTCCCAAGCCTGAATCAGAGTGCGCAGAATCTCCTCGGCGCGCCCCAGGCCGGCCAGGTGACTCTCGCCGGGCATCGGGTAGAGCCGCGCGTCGGGGAGCAACGACACCGCGTGCTCGCCATGGGCGAACGGGATGATGTGGTCGGCGTCGCCGTGCCACCAATGCACCGGCACCTGCACGTCGTTGAGTCGGAAACCCCAGGGGCGGGCGAACAAGACGGAATCGGCGATGGGTGCAGCGAGCTGTTTGCGGGAACCGTTGAGCAGGTCATCGAGGAACATTGCCTTGAACTCCGGGCGCGACAGCATCTCGCGGTCACCCTCGGGGGAGAGTCGGGCGTAGAGCTCCAAGGCGGGCGAGGCCACGGGCCGGACCATTCGAATCAGGGCGGCGGCCACCATGCTGATGGGCCGCCCGGCGCGATCGAGCACCGGCTCGGCCAGCCGGACCAGCCGCATCAGGTTGCTGTCGATGGCGTCGGGGCCTGCCGCCGGGGCGACGCCGCCCAGAATGCCTGCTGCAACCACGCGTTCGGGCATGGCTGCTGCGCATGCCAGGGTGTAGGGGCCGCCGCCGGAGAGCCCGATGATCGCCATCTTGTCGATCCCGAGTGTGTCGGCCACGGTGCGCAGATCGTCGGGGAACTGGGAGATCGTTTCGTACTGAAAGGGCGTGGAGGAGCCGATGCCGGGCCGATCGACCCCGATCAGGCGGATGTTCGCTTCGGTGGCGTACACCCGTGCATCGAGGGGAATCTGCCGCCGGGCGCCGGGTGTGCCGTGCAGCCAGAACATCGCACGGCCCTGCGGAGCGCCGAACTCGGCGAATCCGAGCTGGCGGCCTTCGCCGACGGCGATATTGCCCTCCATCTGCGGACGGGTGATCTCATAAGCCATGTTCGGAGTCTGACACGCGCCTCGAATCCAGGTCACCCCCGGTCGCGGGCTGGGGGAGCGGCATCGACATCTGGGTGGGCTGAGCGCGACCGCGCAGCGTCGCCGAACCGTGGTCGGTCCAGTGCGCCCGCTCGGTGTCGGCGACGCGCTCCAGCGCGGTCTGCGAGCACAGCACGCGGGTGCTGACGCTCTTGGCGCGATCGGCCAAACGTGCCGCTTCGTTGACGGCATCACCGACCACCGTGTACTCGTAGCGGTTCTCGCTGCCGATGTTGCCGGCGAACACCCGCCCCGCCGAGACGCCGATCCCGAAGTCGACCAAGGGCAGCCGGCGCAGCCGGTTGATCAGGATGCGGGCCGTTGCCAGGGCCTGGGCGGCCGCGTCCTCGGAAGGCACCGGGGCGCCGAACACCGCCAACGCCGCGTCGCCCTGAAACTTGTTGATGGAACCGCGCTGCGCGTCGACGGTGTCCACCACGATGCGAAAGAAGTCGTTGAGTACCCCGGCGACTTCGTCCGGCGGGTGGGTTGCCGCCAGCTCCGTCGACCCCACGAGGTCGATGAACAGAATCGCCGCCTCCTGCACCGAGCCCGACAGTGCCAGATCCTGCTCCACCGCCAACCGGGCCACGTCGGAGCCGACATGCCTGCCGAAGAGGTCTTGGAGCCGATCACGTTCGACCAGGCCGGCCACCATACGGTTGAACCCGGCCTGAAGCCGGCCGATCTCGGAGTGTTCGTAGACGCCGACCGCGGTGTCCAACTGGCCGCGCTCGATCCGGGCCATCGCGTTGACCACTTCGCCGACCGGATCGGAAATCGACCGGGCCACCAGGATCATGGCGCGGACTCCGAGGGCCACCGCCACCACGCACAGCACCAGAACGGGGATCTCCACCGACGAGCTCGGGTCGATGATCCATCCCATCCGCCGGCAGACGATCAACGTCACGATGGCCAATGACGGCAGCGCGCAGGTGACGAACCACATGGTCACCAACCGGGTCAGCACCCCTGGGGCGGCGACGCGGACGCCGGAACCCTGCCAGGCCAGCGCCATCATCGGGCGGAAGGTGCGCTGGGTGAACAGCATGCTGGTGCTCACCGACGCCGTCCCGCCGAAGACGATCACAGTGCTGAGCAACACGATCAGTCCGACGTTGTCGGAGTGGAACACGGCCAATGCGATGACACCGCTCACCAGCCACGTTCCGAACACGATCAGCGACTGGCGCCGCAAGATGTTGATCGCCGCCTGGCACTGCCGGGAATCGGGCATCTGACCGGCCGCGTACCAACGCACCGACGGCGCGATACTCACTGCGCCCGCGACCGCGACCGTCAACGTCCCCAACGCAACCAGCGCTGTGACCAGGGCAAGATTCGGCCAATGCAGCAGGCGGTTAGGCCCGACCGCAGTCTCATCATTGAGCGATACCACCACGGCGGTGGCCTCGGCGCTGGTCAGCAGGTGGGCGAAGGCCAAGCCCGTCGCGTAGTCGCGGACCCCAACGGCGGTACGCGGCCGTCTACCAGTGGCCGAGCCTGCAGTCGTCATCGCGGTCGTGCCCATCCCTGAGTGCGTTGTGCACTCAAGTTATACGGATCTGCAGTGCGCGGCGGGGCAGGCGCTAACGTGACGACGGTGAAACGCACTTCCTACGCCGAGGCATCACGGGCGGTGCTGCGCGACTCGGTGTTGGACGCGATGCGGGAGCTGCTCACCCGGCGCGACTGGTCCTCGATCACGTTGGCGGCGGTCGCGGAGGCGGCCGGGGTCAGCAGGCAGACCATCTACAACGAATTCGGTTCCCGACAGGGCCTTGCCCAGGGCTATGCGGTCCGGCTCGCCGACCGCTTGGTCGACGCAGTCGAGAACGCCATGACCGACAACGTCGGTGACATTCACGCCGCATTCCTGGAGGGGTTTCGGACCTTCTTCTCTGACTCCGCCGCCGACCCGTTGGTGATCTCGTTGCTGACCGGGGCTGCCAAACCGGACCTGCTGCAGATCATCACCACCGACAGCGGGCCGATCATCACCCGCAGCTCGCAACGACTCACCTCGTCGTTCATGCACAGCTGGGTCAAGGTCAGTGAAGACGACGCCGGCATCCTGGCCCGCGCCGTCGTGAGGCTGGCCATGAGTTATGTCTCCATGCCGCCGGAGTCCGATCACGACGTGGCGGCCGACCTGGCCCGATTGTTCACCCCGGCGGCACAGACCTACGGCGTCATCGACACCGAATGACCCGCCCGAGCAGACTCGGGCCTGCGCCGGTAGCTTGTATCGGAGCCAATTCACCGAACCAAACGGGGGCGTACTGATGAGTTTGACCGCGGACAGCCGCAACGGCATCGACTACAAGGTCGCTGACCTGTCGCTGGCCGAGTTCGGCCGCAAGGAGATCCGGCTGGCTGAGCACGAGATGCCGGGCCTGATGGCGTTGCGGCACGAGTACCACGGGGTCAACCCGCTCAAGGGCGCCCGCATCACCGGTTCGCTGCACATGACCATCCAGACTGCGGTGCTCATCGAGACCCTGGTCGACCTCGGAGCCGAAGTCCGCTGGGCGTCGTGCAACATCTTCTCCACTCAGGATCACGCCGCCGCCGCCGTGGTCGTCGGGCCGCACGGCACCATCGAGGAGCCCAAGGGCACTCCGGTCTTCGCCTGGAAGGGCGAGAGCCTCGAGGAGTACTGGTGGTGCGCCGAGGAAGCCCTGACCTGGGATGGCGAGCCGGCCAACATGATTCTCGACGACGGCGGCGACGCCACCATGATGGTGCTGCGCGGTGCCCAGTACGAGAAGGCCGGCGTGGTTCCGCCCGCCGAGGACGGCGACTCGGCCGAGTGGAAGGTCTTCCTGGCCCGGCTGCGCGAGCGCTACGAGACCGACAAGACCAAATGGACCAAGATCGCCGAGTCGGTCCAGGGTGTCACCGAGGAGACCACCACCGGCGTGCTGCGGCTGTACCAGCTGGCCGCTGCGGGTGAGCTGGTGTTCCCGGCGATCAACGTCAACGACTCGGTCACCAAGTCCAAGTTCGACAACAAGTACGGCTGCCGGCACTCGCTGATCGACGGCATCAACCGTGGCACCGACGCCCTGATCGGCGGCAAGAAGGCGCTGGTCTGCGGGTTCGGCGACGTCGGCAAGGGCAGCGCGGACTCCCTCAAGGGCCAGGGCGCCCGGGTCACGGTCACCGAGATTGACCCGATCAACGCGCTGCAGGCACTGATGGAGGGCTACGACGTCCAGACCGTCGAGCAGGCCATCGGTGAGGCCGACATCGTCATCACCACCACCGGCAACAAGGACATCATCACCCTCGAGCACATGAAGGCGATGAAGAACCAGGCCATCCTGGGCAACATCGGCCACTTCGACAACGAGATCGACATGGCCGCGCTGGAGAGCTCGGGCGCCGTGCGTGACAACGTCAAGCCGCAGGTCGACGTGTGGACCTTCCCCGACACCGGTAAGTCGATCATCGTGCTGTCCGAGGGGCGTCTGCTCAACCTGGGCAATGCCACCGGCCACCCGTCGTTCGTGATGAGCAACAGCTTCTCCAACCAGGTGATCGCTCAGATCGAGCTGTGGACCAAGGGCGACGAGTACGACAACGAGGTCTACCGGCTGCCCAAGCACCTCGACGAGAAGGTGGCCCGCATCCACGTCGAGGCCCTGGGTGCCACGCTGACCAAGCTGACCAAGGACCAGGCCGAGTACATCGGCGTTGACGTCGAAGGCCCGTACAAGCCGGACCACTACCGGTACTGATCTCGGCTCCATCGCCGAGCGTGAAGTTGGGTTCACCGTCGACCATCGAGCGTGAAGCCAACTTCACGTTCGCGGTGGCGGATTAGGCTCGGCGCGTGCTGATCGCGATCGAAGGCGTTGACGGCGCCGGCAAGAACACCCTGACCCAGGGATTGCGTACGGCCATCGAAGGTGACGGTCGAACGGTCGCCACGCTGGCATTCCCGCGCTACGGAGCGTCGGTGACCGCCGATGTGGCCGCCGAAGCGCTGCGCGGCGGGCACGGGGACCTGGCCGATTCGGTCTATGCCATGGGGATGCTCTTCGCCCTGGACCGCGCCGGCGCCAAGGACCATATCGCCGCCCTGCTCGGCGGCCACGACGTGGTGATCCTCGACCGGTACGTCGCCTCCAGCGCCGCCTACAGCGCGGCGCGGCTGCACCAGGACGCCGACGGCGAGGTGGTGGACTGGGTGCGGGAATTGGAGTTCGGCCGGTTCGGACTGCCCACACCGGATTGGCAGGTGCTGCTCGATGTGCCCACCGAACTCGCTGCGCAGCGGGCCCGGCACCGTGAGGACGCCGACGCCGCTCGTGCCCGCGACAGCTATGAGCGCGACGACGGTCTGCAGCGCCGCACCGGCGCGGTCTACCGTGGGTTGGCCCAGGCGGGCTTCGGCGGACGCTGGCGGGTGGTCGGCCCCACGGTCGACGCAGCCGGCCTGGCGGCTGATCTGACTGCGCAGATGCGCGGGTAACTCTGCGAAACGCGCGTGTGATAGCAGCGTTTTGTCTCGTTCTGGTGACACCATGTACGCCATGAGGCAAAGGATTCTTGTCGTCGACGACGACGCGTCGCTGGCCGAGATGCTCACCATCGTGTTGCGTGGGGAGGGTTTCGACACCGCGGTCGTCGGTGACGGCACCCAGGCGCTCACCGCGGTGCATGAGCTTCGGCCCGACCTGGTGCTGCTCGACCTGATGCTGCCCGGAATGAACGGCATCGACGTGTGTCGCGTGCTGCGCAAAGACTCCGGTGTGCCGATCGTGATGCTCACCGCCAAGACCGACACCGTCGACGTGGTGCTCGGGCTGGAGTCGGGTGCCGACGACTACATCATGAAGCCGTTCAAACCCAAGGAGTTGGTGGCCCGGGTGCGGGCCCGGCTGCGCCGCAATGACGACGAACCGGCCGAGATGCTCTCGATCGCCGACATCGACATCGACGTGCCGGCGCACAAGGTGAGTCGTGCCGGCGAGCAGATCTCGCTAACCCCCCTGGAGTTCGACCTACTGGTGGCGCTGGCACGCAAACCGCGGCAGGTGTTTACTCGTGAGGTGCTCCTCGAACAGGTCTGGGGATACCGGCATCCGGCCGACACCCGGCTGGTGAATGTGCACGTCCAGCGTCTGCGGGCCAAGGTGGAGCAGGACCCGGAGAACCCGACTGTGGTGCTGACCGTTCGAGGAGTGGGCTACAAGGCCGGACCTCCGTGATCCCCACCGGGGAGCAGCTGCGGTGATTTTCAGCTCCCGACGGCGCCCCCGGCGATCGGGTCCACTGCTGCTCGGTGTGAACACACTGCGCCGTGCGGTGCAGGTCGCTTGGCGCCGTTCATTGCAGCTCCGGGTTGTGGTGCTCACCCTGGGTATGTCGGCCGTGGTCATCCTGGGTCTGGGCTTCGTGTTGACCAGTCAGATCACCGACCGGGTGCTCGACGTCAAGGTCCGGGCGGCCACCGAACAGATCGTGCGTGCGCGGGTCACCGCCGGCGGGATCGTCGGTGGCGAAGAAGCGCGTTCACTGTCCTCGAGTTTGCAGTTGGCGCGCAACACCCTGATGTCCAAAACTGACCCCGCCGCCGGCAGCGGCACCGCCGGTGCCTTCGACGCGGTGCTGGTGGTGCCCGGCGAGGGGCCACGAGCGGCGACTGCGGCTGGGCCGGTCGATCAGGTTCCGGCCGCGCTGCGCGAGTTCGTCAAGGCCGGGCAGGTCAGCTACCAGTACGCGACCGTGCACGTCGAGGGATTTTCCGGGCCGGCTCTGGTGGTCGGCACCCCGACCACCTCGCGGATCACCAATCTTGAGCTGTACCTGATTTATCCGCTGGGCACCGAGCGCAACACGATCAGCATGGTGCGGGGCACGATCGCCACCGGCGGTCTGGTGCTGCTGGTGTTGCTAGCCGGGATCGCGCTGCTGGTGTCGCGGCAGGTGGTGCTACCGGTGCGGTCTGCGTCGCGTATCGCCGAGCGCTTCGCCGAGGGGCATCTGTCCGAACGCATGCCGGTGCGCGGCGAAGACGACATGGCCCGGCTGGCCGTGTCGTTCAACGACATGGCCGAGAGCCTGTCACGGGAGATCACCCAACTCGAGGAATTCGGCAATCTGCAGCGCCGATTCACCTCCGACGTGAGCCACGAACTGCGCACCCCACTGACCACGGTGCGGATGGCGGCCGACCTGATCTATGACCACAGCGACGAGCTGGAGCCCTCGCTACGACGGTCCACCGAACTACTGGTCAGTGAGCTGGACCGATTCGAGTCACTGCTCAACGATCTGTTGGAGATCTCCCGGCACGACGCCGGGGTGGCCGAATTGTCCGTGGAGTCGGTGGACCTGCGCACGACGGTCAACAGCGCGCTGGAGAACGTGGGTCATCTGACCGCCGAGGCCGGTGTCCAGCTCAAGGTGGACATGCCGGGTGATCCGGTGATCGCTGAGGTCGATCCGCGCCGGGTGGAACGCATCCTGCGCAACCTGATTGCCAACGCCATCGACCACGCCGAGCGCAGGCCGGTGGTGATCCGGATGGCCGCCGACGAAGACACGGTGGCCGTCACCGTGCGCGACCACGGGGTGGGTTTGCGCCCAGGGGAGGAGAAGCTGGTGTTCAGCCGGTTCTGGCGCGCCGACCCGTCGCGGGTGCGGCGTTCTGGTGGAACCGGGCTGGGGCTGGCGATCAGTGTGGAAGACGCCCGCCTGCACCAGGGCCGGCTGGAGGCATGGGGTGAGCCGGGCAAGGGGGCGTGCTTCCGGCTCACCCTGCCGCTGGTGCGCGGCCACAAGGTCACCACCAGCCCGTTGCCGATGAAGCCGGTGAGCCCCGCCGAACGCCGGGAGCGTCGTCAGCGGGCCCGGGAACATGCCGAGAGGGTCGGATGATGCGCCGCGGCCGGACGACGGTGATGCTGGCCGTGACAGGACTGGTCGTCGGCCTGGCGGGGTGCGCCGGGGTGCCCAGTACGTCGGCGCCACAGGCGATCGGCACGGTGGAGGCGCCGCCGCCCTCGGTGCTGCCCAAGCCCACGCCGGGCATGGATCCCGACGTGCTGTTGCGCGAATTCCTCAAGGCGACCGCCGACCCGGCCAACCGGCATCGGGCGGCCCGTCAGTTCCTTACCCAAGATGCGTCCGACTCCTGGGATGACGCAGGCAGCGCCCTGTTGATCGACAACGTGGTGTTCGTCGAGACCCGCAGCGCCGGCCGCGTGGCGGTCACCATGCGTGCCGACATGTTGGGCTCGCTGTCGGACATGGGTGTGTTCGAGACGGCTGAGGGTGCGCTGCCGGCGCCGGAGCCGATCGAGCTGCTGAAGACCTCCGACGGTTGGCGTATCGACCGACTGCCCAACGGGGTGTTTCTGGACTGGCAGCAGTTCCAGGCCACCTACAAGCGCAATACGCTCTACTTTGTCGATCCGACTGGCAAGACGGTGGTTCCCGACCCCCGCTATGTCGCGGTGTCCGACTCCGATCAGCTGGCGACCGAGTTGGTGTCCAAGCTGATCGCCGGACCTCGCCCGGAGATGGCCGGGGTCCGCAATCTGCTGGCACCACCACTGAGGCTGCGCGGTCCGGTGACCCGCGCCGACGGTGGCAAAAGCGGAGTGGGGCGCGGTTACGGCGGTGCGAAGATCGACCTGGACAGTCTGTCGGCCACCGACCCCAACACCCGGCAACTGCTTGCCGCGCAACTGATCTGGACGTTCGCCCGAGCCGACATCAAGGGTCCCTATGTGATCGACGCCGACGGTGCCGCACTGGACGACAGGTTCCCCGACGGATGGACGACCTCCGATGTGGCCACCACCGACCCCGGTGCCTCCGACGGCGCGGGTGCCGGCGTCCACGCACTGGTGGGTGGATCGCTGCTCGTCCTGGACGGGCAGCAGGCCAACCGGGTGCCCGGGGCCTTCGGCCGAGAGCCCGACCAGGAGTCCTCGGCGTTGTCGCGCAGTGGACGCCAAGTGGCGTCGGTGGTCGTGCACCCCGGTGAGCCCGAGGCCACGCTGTGGATCGGTGACCTCGGGGGCGAGGCCGTGCAGGCGGCCGAGGGACACACGCTGTCTCGGCCGAGTTGGTCGCTGGACGAGGCGGTGTGGGTGGTGGTCGACGGCAACAACGTGCTGCGGGCCATCCAGGAGGTGGCTTCGGGGCGACCGGCCCGAATCCCGGTGGACTCCGGGGCGGTCTCCGCGCGGTTCCCCGGACCGATCAGCGAATTGCAGCTGTCTCGCGATGGCACCCGTGCGGCCATGGTGATCGGCGGCCAGGTGATTCTGGCCGGCGTCGAGCAGATGCCCGGCGGCCAATTCGTGCTGCACTACCCGCGCCGGCTCGGCTTCGGACTCGGCTCCTCGGTGGTCTCGCTGGCCTGGCGCACCGGCGACGACATCGTCGTGAGCCGATCCGATCCGAAGCATCCGGTGTCCTACGTCAACATCGACGGGGTGAACTCCGATGCGCCCAGCGGCAATCTGCAGTTGCCGGTGTCGACGATCGTGGCAGACCCGTCCACGGTCTATGTGGCCGACCCGCGCGGGGTACTGGCACTGTCGTCCGCGGCCGCCGAGGAGGAGCAGGGCTGGGCGCCGCTGGGGCCTTTCATGGTGACCGGCGCCGTGCCCGTACTGCCGGGCTAGGCCCTCACGCCCGCCGGGGAGCGGGCAGGCAGGGCCAGAAGTCCCGACTCCCGGTCGAAGGTGCGGGTCTTCGTGCCCTGTCCGGGCCGGGGGGACCAGAGGATCGTTACGGCTGGCAGGTTCTCTTGGGCTCAACGGGAACTCGGTTGAGGCTGCGAGACCAGAGAGGGGACGGACCGTGGCGGAGCAGACGGCGGGTGAGCCGCTCGCGGTGTCGGTGCGGGAGACGATCCGAACCGCATTGTTGTTGGCGACTCGGGCACCGTCGGTGCACAACTCTCAGCCGTGGCGGTGGCAGGCCGACCTGACGCTGTCGTCTCCGCGGCTGGATCTTTACGTCGAGCCCGATCTGCAGCTGCGCAACGTCGACCCTGACGGCCGGGGCATGATCTTGAGTTGTGGTGCCGCGCTGCACCACTGTGTGGTGGCGTTCGCCGCGTTCGGACAGCGGGTCAAGGTGCGCCGGCTGCCCGACCCGGCGCGACCCGACCACCTGGCGTCGATCGAGCTGTGTTCGCCCTGCCCCCAACTTGATCTCGCGCAGGTCGACGTTGCGCTGGCGGCGGCGATTCCGCGGCGGCGCACTGATCGCCGGAACTTCAGTGACTGGCCGGTGGCCGACGCCGACGTCGCGCTGATGGGCGCGCGTGCGGCCCGGGCGGGGGTGATGTTGCGCCGGGTCGACGCGCTGGATCGGCTGAACTCAGTGGTGGCCCGTGCAGTGTTCCAACATCGCACCGACTACGACTACCTCGCGGAGCTGGCGGCGTGGAGCGGGCGTTACGGGTCGGTGGCCGGGGTGCCGGCGCATAGCATCCCGGCCCCGGATGCCGGGGCTGCGATTCCGGGCCGGCTCTTCGCCGGTCCGGCCCTAGACCAGCCCCCCGGGGCTGCTCCCGACGATGACCGCGCGGTGATGCTGGCATTGGGCACCGAGTCTGATGATCGGCTGGCGCAGCTGCGTGCCGGGGAGGCCACCAGTGTGGTGCTGCTGACTGCGACGGCATTGGGACTGGCCAGCTGTCCAGTCACCGAGCCGCTGGAGATCACCGAAACCCGAGCGGCAGTCCGGCGTGACGTATTCGGAACCAGCGGCTACCCGCAGATGCTGCTGCGGGTGGGTTGGGCCCCTATCAACGCCGACCCGTTGCCGGCAACTCCGCGGCGACCGTTGGGCGACACCGTCGCGTGGCACACGCCGCTGAGCATCGGATCGACGCGCGACGCGGTCTAGAGAAGCGGTGCCGACCAGTGCAGCACGGTGCCGCCTTCCGGGGCTGACGTGACGCGAAACGTCCCGCCGGACTCCTCGGCGCGCCGGCGCAGATTGGTCAGGCCGCTGGGGGTGACCTCCTCCGGCATTCCGCGGCCGTTGTCGGTCACCTCGATGGTGAGGTCGTCTTCGACGGTGACTCGGACGGTCAAGGTGGTCGCACCCGAATGCCGGACCGCGTTGCTGACGGCTTCGGAGACCACCGCCTCGGCGTGATCGGCTAAGGGCGGCTCCACCACGGACAGCGGGCCGTTGAATTGAACGGTGGTGTGCAGTCCTGATCCAGAGAACTGGGCCACGGCGTTGTCCAGTCGTTGCCGCAGTCGTGTCACCGTCGCGGATCCGCCGTGCAGATCGAAAATCGTGGTGCGGATCTCGCCGATGATCCCCTGCAGCTCATCGACCGCGTCGGACAGTCGACGCTGCACCGCGGCGTCGCGGGTCCGCGGAATCGTGCCCTGCAGCGACAATCCGACGGCGAACAGCCGCTGGATCACATGGTCATGCAGGTCGCGTGCGATTCGGTCCCGGTCGGTCACCACGTCGAGTTGGTGTATGCGGCGCTGGGTGGTGGCCAACTGCCAGGCCAACGCGGCCTGATCGGCGAAAGCTGCCATCATGGCGAGCTGCTCGGCGCTGAACGGTGCTGCGTTGGGGTGTCGCATCGCGACCACGACTCCGGCCACGGCGTCGGTTGCCCGTAGCGGCAGGATCAGCGCCGGGCCCGCAGCGCCGACGCCGTTCAACGTCAGCTGTTCCACCCGGCGGGGCTCTCGTTGCGCGAACGCCTGCCCGACCGCGGAATCGCTGACCGCGACCGTTTCCCCGGTGATCGAAGCCATTGCGGTGCCTACAGTTTCGACTACCAGCAGCTCGCGGACCTCAGTTTCGGGGGTGTCCTCGTCGACCGGTATGGCTACCAGCGCCGACTCGGCACCGGTGAGCTTGGCGGCTTCTTCGGCGATCAGCCTGAACACCGTGCTGGGGTCGGTGCCGGACAACAGTTCGGTGGCGATGTCGCGGGTGGATTCGATCCAGGACTGTCGCGCCTTGGCCTGGGCGTACAGGCGGGCATTGGCGATGGCGATGCCGGCCGCGGCGGCCAGCGCCTGCACCAGCACCTCGTCGTCCTCGCTGAACGGCTGCCCGTTGGCCTTCTCGGTGAGGTACAGGTTGCCGACCACCTCGCCGCGAACACCCACCGGCACACCCAGGAATGTCCGCATCGGAGGGTGCGCCGGCGGAAAGCCTATCGAGGCAGGATGTTTGGAGAGGTCGTCCAACCGCAGGATCTGCGGCTCGTCGATCAGCAGGCCGACTACTCCGACCTGCTGGGGTAGCCGACCGATTCGGGCGAACGTGTCGTCGTCGATGCCCTCGTAGACGAACTGCTGCATTCGGCGGTGGTGGTCGTGCACTTCCAGCGCGCCGTATTTTGCGTCGACCAGATTGGTCGCCGTCTGCACGATAGAACGCAAGGTGGCGTCCAGATCTAGGCCTGAGGTGACCACCAGCATGGCCGCCAGCAGGCCGTCGAGGCGATCTCGACCCTCCACGATCTGCTCAACACGATCCTGGACGCCGGCCAACAGATCGCCTAGGCGCAGTTGAGACAGTTTGTCGCGCAAGGGGTATGAGTGCTCGTGAGGGGCATGATCAGTCATGGTGCGAACGCTCGATCTTGGTGGCGAAGACCGCGGCCTGAGTCCGGCGTTCCATCCCCAGCTTGGCCAGCAGGCGAGAGACATAGTTCTTGACGGTCTTCTCCGCCAGAAACATCCGGTCGGCGATCTGCTTGTTGGTCAAGCCTTCGGCCAACAGGCTCAACAGCTTCCGCTCCTGTTCAGACAGGCCGGATAGCGGGTCGGGTTTGGCGGCGGCACCGCGCAGCTTGGACATCAGGGCGGCTGCTGCCCGGTTGTCGAGCAATGACCGTCCGGCGCCGACTTCCTTGACCGCGCGCGCCAGCTCCATGCCTTTGATGTCCTTGACGATGTAGCCGCTGGCGCCGGCCAGGATGGCATCGAGCATGGCTTCATCGGAGGTGAACGAAGTCAAGATCAGGCACCGCAGCTCAGGCATTCGCGACAACAGCTCACGGCACAGTTCGATGCCGTTGCCGTCCGGCAGCCGGACGTCGAGTACCGCGACATCGGGGTTCAGTGCCGGTATTCGGGCCAGGGCCTCGGCCACCGAGCCGGCCTCGCCGACCACGTCCAGCTCGGGGTCGGCGCCCAGGAGGTCGATCAGGCCGCGGCGGACCACTTCGTGATCATCGACCAGAAACACCGTGACCACTTCGCGTCCTCTCGCTGGAGCCGTCGCCGCAGGGCGCACGCTGGCATTGCTCACGGTAACGGCGTGGCTCGCGGAATCACAGGGTACAAAGCCCCGATCCGCCGAAAGGCCGGGCTGTGGGGGTGAACTACGCTGCAGGCGCCTTTGTCAAGACAAGGAGATTGCCGTGGACAGGTCTGCTCTCAGCGCGTTGTTCGACCTGACCGGGCGCACCGCCATCGTCACTGGCGGTACTCGCGGCATCGGACTATCGGTGGCCCATGGGCTTGCCGCCGCCGGTGCCAACGTGGTCGTGGCCAGCCGCAAGAGCGAGGCCTGCGAGCGCGCCGCCGAGCAACTGCGCCAGGCCGGTGCCCAGGCACTGGGCGTACCCACCCACCTCGGTGATGTCGATGCGATCCAGCATCTGGTCGACGCCACGGTGCAGCGGTTCGGCGGTGTGGACATCGTCATCAACAACGCGGCCAATGCGCTGGCGCTGCCGTTGGGCCAGATCACACCGGAGGCGTTGAACAAATCGTTCGGAGTGAATCTTCAGGGGCCGGTGTTCTTGGTTCAGGCGGCGCTGCCGTACTTGCGAAAGAGTGAGCACGCCGCGATCGTCAACGTGGTGTCGGCCGGTGCTTTCGTCTTCTCGCCGGCGACGTCGATGTACTCGGCGGCCAAGGCCGCCCTGGTCTCCTACACCCGGTCGATGGCGGCTGAGCTGGCGTCGTCGCGGATCCGGGTCAACGCGATTGCTCCTGGCCCGGTCGACACCGACATGGTGCGTAACAATCCGCCGGAGTTCGTCGCGTCCCTGGCCGCCGCCACACTGCTGCAGCGCATCGCCGATCCCGACGAGATGGTCGGCCCGGTACTGCTTCTGGTCTCCGACGCCGGTAGCTACATCACTGGCCAGACCATCCACGCCGACGGTGGAATGGTGTCGCGCTAGGTTGGCTTGTTCGCGCGCAGCGCCTGCGCCGCGCCCCCAGGAACGGCGTGATGATGTCTACCGGTAGTGGAAACACCACGGTCGAGTTCCGGCCGGCACTGGCATTGACGCCATGTACCTTCGATAGGCCAATTCCCATCACGGGTAGGCCGAAATAGGTTATGCCAGAAGTGAATTGGGGTCGAGCGTCAGTTGAATTGGGGACCAAATACCTCTTGCCTCGAAGTGCCGCCTAGCGTAGGAGTCGTTGACTCGAACGCCGGAAAGGACACAAACTCATGCCCCGACTCCGCGAGATTCCGCGCGCTGAGGTCACCGACGAGCAGATCCTGTTCTTCTATGACCGGCTGTTCGGTGCGGGTGTAGACCCGCTGGACCCCGAATCCTCCGCGGCGCAGCCCGGGGGCCATCGCACCATCCACGGCACACCCGGGGATTGGTGGACGGTCTTCGCCCAGGCGCCGCAGGTGTTCTCCCACGCCGTGCGCGGCTTCGCCCTCTACCGCAACGCTTCGCTCGACCCGCTGCTGCGCGAGCTCGGCCAGGCCCGCGCCGGTTATGCCCGCGGCAGTCAGTTCGTGTTCTCGCAACACTGCAAACAGATGCGTTCACTGGGCATACCCGAGGACAAGATCGCGGCGTTGCCGTCCTGGCAGGTCAGCGACGCGTTCTCCCGGATCGAGCGGGCGGTGCTGGCCTACACCGACGCCCTGGTCTACGACGGCGGCCGGGTGTCCGATGAGGTCTTCGCGGTGCTCAAAGAGAATCTGTCCGACCCCGAGATCATGGAGCTGACCTACATCACCTGCATGTATGACATGCACGCGACCATCTGCCGGGCGCTGCGCCTGGAATTCGACGACCGGCCCGAGCCCATCGAGGAGGTGCGGGTTCCGGAGGGGACGGCAGTCGCTGACCTGTCGGCGGACCTGGCGGGGGAGTAGAAACCGGCGCAGGTCGACTTGTCAGAGCCTGGGGGCAGCATCTCGAAGTGTGCTTGATGCGGTGCTACCCCTGCAGTGCGGGGGCTGCGGTGTGCCCGGCACCCGGTGGTGTGCCCTCTGCTCAGCGCAGTTGATGATCGGTCCCGGCGAGCCGCGGGTGGTCACCCCGCGTCTGGACCCGCAGGTGCCGGTGTTCGCGCTGGGCCGCTACGCCGGGGCTCGCCGCCAGGCGATCGTCGGGGTCAAGGAACGGGGGCGCGCCGATCTGGTCGTCCCGCTGGCTGGGGCACTGGACGCGGCGGTGCAGCGCCTGCTGTGTTGGCAGCTGGTGGGACTGCCGCTGACGCTGATCCCTGCTCCCACCCGGCGCAGTGCCGCTCGCCGGCGCGGAGGTGATCCGATCACCCGGATAGCCGCGGCGGTGGCGGGCCGTCACTGCGGCGTGACGGTGGCACCGATGTTGCGGATGCGGGCCCTGACGCGCGACTCGGTCGGTCTGGGCAGTGCAGCCCGGGAACGCAACGTCGCCGGTCAGGTGGTGCTGCGCCGGCGCCGGTTGCCGGAGCGCTGCGCAGCGATGGGCGACGTCCTGGTTGTCGATGACGTGGTCACGACCGGCGCCACCTTGGCAGAGACGGTGCGGGTGCTGCGGCATGCCCGGGTGCCGGTGTCGGCGGCGCTCGTGATCGCTTCGGTATGAGCCTGTGCCAAATGGGTGTGTCAAATCAGTGGCACGTCTCCGGCGGCATGGCTACGGTCGTCATCAAGGGCCGGTGGACCTTATGAGTACGTGGTCGAGACGATAGGAGAGTGTCGAACATGGCAAATCAGTTTGTGGAATCCAGCGTGGCTTCGGTCGATGTTCAGGACCGACCCGATGAGGCGGGCGCCGAGATTGTGGTCAAGGGTCGGAACGTCGAGATTCCAGACCACTTCCGCGTTTACGTTGCGCAGAAGCTAGCCCGGGTAGAGCGTCTCGACCGGTCTATTCGCCTGTTCGATGTCGAACTCAAGCACGCCAACAATCGTCGTCAGCGAAAATCCTGCCAGCAGATCGACATCACCGCCCACGGTCGCGGCCCGGTGATTCGTGGGGAAGCCCGTGCGGACAGCTTCTACGCCGCATTCGAGGCGGCGATCAACCGGCTGGAGAGCCGGTTGCGTCGTGACAAGGGCCGGCGCAACGTCTCCTACGGTGACAAGACGCCGGTGTCGGTGGCCGAGGCCACCGGTGTCACCAATCTGGACCCGGAGTTCCTCGCGGGCGCGTTCGACCTGGACGGCACCGCCGAACCTGACCACCGTGAGGCTGCCGGACACGGTGAGGGCCACGAGCATGAGCCCGGCCAGATCGTGCGCACCAAGGAACACACCGCCACGCCCATGTCAGTCGATGACGCGCTCTACGAGATGGAGCTGGTGGGTCACGACTTCTTCCTGTTCCACGACAAGGAGACCGACCAACCCTCGGTGGTCTACCGGCGGCATGCCTATGACTACGGGCTGATCCGACTCGTCTGAGGCCACTGCCTTTCCGAACTGCGTTGGCGGCGCGCTGCCGCCCTTGGCATCGGTGTCACCTACCATGGGTGACGCTCGTAATGCCGAAGACTGAGTAGGGGACATAGCCGTGCTGTCCAAGTTGCTGCGTTTTGGTGAAGGCCGCATGGTCAAACGGCTCAGAAAGGTCGCGGACTACATCGACACCCTCTCCGCGGATGTCGAAGCGCTCACCGACGCCGAGCTGCGGGCGAAGACCGACGAGTTCCGCGCCCGCCATGAAGGCGGCGAGACCCTCGATGACCTGCTGCCCGAGGCGTTCGCGGTGGCCCGTGAGGCTGCGTGGCGGGTGTTGACCCAGCGGCCCTTCCACGTTCAGCTCATGGGTGGCGCGGCGCTGCACTACGGCAACGTCGCCGAGATGAAGACCGGTGAGGGCAAGACCCTGACCTGTGTGTTGCCGGCCTACCTCAATGCGATCGCCGGCAAGGGCGTGCACGTCGTCACCGTCAACGACTACCTGGCCAAACGCGACAGCGAGTGGATGGGCCGGGTGCACCGGTTCCTCGGGCTGGAGGTCGGGGTGATCTTGTCGCAGATGACCCCGGACGAGCGACGCGTCGCCTACAACGCCGATGTCACCTATGGCACCAACAACGAGTTCGGCTTCGACTATCTCCGCGACAATATGGCGCATTCGCTGGACCAGTTGGTACAGCGGCCGCACTACTTCGCCATCGTCGACGAGGTCGACTCCATCCTGATCGACGAGGCCCGCACCCCGCTGATCATCTCCGGGCCGGCCGATGGAAGCTCCACTTGGTACGGCGAGTTCGCCCGGATCGTGCCGCTGATGGAGAAAGACGTCCACTACGAAGTGGACCTGCGCAAGCGCACCATCGGTGTTCACGAGGTCGGGGTCGAATTCGTCGAGGACCAGCTCGGCATCGAGAACCTCTACGAGGCCGCCAACTCGCCGCTGGTCAGTTACCTCAACAACGCCTTGAAGGCCAAGGAGCTGTTCAACCGGGACAAGGACTACATCGTCCGCAACGGTGAGGTCTTCATCGTCGACGAGTTCACCGGCCGCGTTCTGGTGGGTCGGCGCTACAACGAGGGCATGCACCAGGCCATCGAGGCCAAAGAGCGGGTGGAGATCAAGGCCGAGAATCAGACCCTGGCCACCATCACCCTGCAGAACTACTTCCGGCTCTACGACAAGCTCGCCGGCATGACGGGCACCGCCGAGACCGAGGCCGCCGAGCTGCACGAGATCTACAAGCTGGGCGTGGTGCCGATTCCGACCAATAAGCCGATGTCGCGCATCGACCAGATCGACCTCATCTACAAGACCGAGGAAGCCAAGTTCCTCGCCGTCGTCGATGACGTCGCTGAGCGTTACGAGGCGGGCCAGCCGGTGCTGATCGGCACCACCAGCGTGGAGCGCTCGGAGTACCTGTCCAAGCAACTGACCAAGCGTCGCGTTCCCCACAACGTCCTCAATGCCAAGCAGCATGAGCGTGAGGCGCACATCATCGCCGAGGCGGGCCGCCGCGGCGCGATCACTGTGGCGACCAACATGGCCGGTCGTGGTACCGACATCGTGCTCGGCGGCAACGTCGACTTCCTCGCTGACCAGCGGCTGCGCAGCCAGGGCCTGGACCCGGTGGAGACCCCGGAGGAGTACGAGGCCGCATGGGATGAGGCGCTGCGTCAGATCAAGGCGGAGGCGGCCGCCGAGGCCGAGGAAGTGATCGAGGCCGGCGGACTCTACGTGCTGGGCACCGAGCGACACGAGTCTCGGCGCATCGACAACCAGCTGCGCGGCCGGTCCGGCCGCCAGGGAGACCCGGGCGAGTCACGGTTCTACCTGTCGCTGGGCGACGAGCTCATGCGCCGTTTCAACGGTGCGGCGCTGGAGACGTTGCTGACACGTCTGAACCTGCCTGACGATGTGCCGATCGAGGCCAAGATGGTCACCCGGGCGATCAAGAGTGCCCAGACCCAGGTCGAGCAGCAGAACTTTGAGATCCGCAAGAACGTCCTCAAGTACGACGAGGTGATGAACCAGCAGCGCAAGGTGATCTACGCCGAGCGTCGCCGCATCCTTGACGGCGAGAGCCTTGCCGAGCAGGCCCACGACATGCTCGTGGACGTGATCACCGCCTACGTCGACGGCGCCACCGGCGAGGGATATGCGGAGGACTGGGACCTCGAGCAGTTGTGGACAGCGCTCAAGACGCTTTACCCGGTGGGCATCGACTATCACGAACTGCTGCACGCCGACGACGTTGGCGAGGCCGATGACCTGACCCGCGACGAACTGTTGGACGCCCTGATCGCCGACGCCGAAAACGCTTACGCGGCGCGCGAGGCCCAGGTCGATGACGTTGCCGGAGCAGGGGCCATGCGTGAGCTGGAACGCGGCGTACTGCTGAGCGTTCTCGACCGCAAGTGGCGCGAGCACCTCTACGAGATGGACTACCTCAAGGAAGGCATCGGCCTGCGGGCAATGGCGCAGCGTGACCCGCTGGTCGAATACCAGCGCGAAGGCTTCGACATGTTCCGCGGCATGCTCGACGGGCTCAAAGAGGAATCGGTCGGATTCCTGTTCAATGTCGCTGTTGAAGCTGTCCCGAAGCAGGCGGTCGCGCCCGTGGACGCCCCGGAGGGGCTGGCGGAGTTCGCGTTGCGGGCCAAGGGTATCGACGGCGCCAACGGAGCGGACGGCGCTAACGGAGCGGACGGAGCCGATGGTGCGGCGGGGCTGACCTATTCGGGTCCCGACGAGGACGGTTCTGCCACAGTGCGGGGCGGCGGTAGTCTGCAGCCCGCTGGAACCTCCCGTCGCGAGCGGCGCGAGGCCGCCCGTCGTGAGGGTCGCGGCGGCCGGTTGCCGAAGGTGCCGCGCAAGAGCTGAGGTCCTGCCGACGGCCGGGAACCCAAGGCACTCAACCGATGTGCAGGGCCACGATTCGCCAGGCTGTGCCGTTTCCGTCTAGGCCGGGGCGGGGGCCTGACTCGATGCGGCAGGCCAGCGCGTGCGTGCGCTGTCCTCGGCGGTAGGTACCGAACGCCTCCACCGCGCCGGTCGGCTCACCCGAGCCGACCGATTGCACGCGTACCCGCTGCAAAGTGGCAGGCTCCGATCGGCCCGCCGGCGTCGGCGGCCGGAGCGTGAACACGGTCTCGGCGAGCCCTGCGGCAAGCAGCGGTAGCAGATGTGTCGATGGCCGACGCCCATCCACGACTTCCAGGACGCGGCGCAGTGCCGCGTCGGCGAACACCGCGGCCGACTGTAACCGGGCCGGCAACGCATTACGGACGTGCCGGTCGGGCCTCGTTCGGGTGGCACGCCCAGCGCGGGGCCGCGCGGGTCCCGGGGAGATGGGCGAGGGCTTAGGCCGGTGGGGCACCGTTGCGCGGGCGGGCGGTTCGTAGTCGATCACCGGCGCGACGGCCGGGCTGTGGTGTGGGGAGGGTTCGGTGGGCACGGCAGCTCTCCAATGACGGTCGGGGCGACGGTCCTGCTGGAGAGTGGCAGGCATGTGCGGCGATCATCGCACAGTCACGGCTGCGGCGTATCCGCCTGCGCGGCGGTCCGGCGGCGGGCTACCGTGAGCGGCAGTGTTTTTCTCCGATCCGGGGCTGCATCAGCGTCGGGCCGGATCGAGTCAGCAGGGAGGACAGGCCACGATGGTGAACCGGCTGTCGGCGTCGGAGGCGTCGTTCTACCGGTTGGAGAACACGACGACGCCGATGTATGTGCAGTCGCTGTTCATCCTGCGCAACCCTCGGGGCGGGCTGGGCTACGACAAGCTGTTGGAGACCGTCGAACGGCGGCTGCCACAGATCCCGCGCTACCGCCAGAAGATCCGCCAGGTCACGATGAGCCTGGCGCGCCCGGTGTGGGTGGATGACCACGAGTTCGACATCACCTATCACGTACGTCATCTGGCGGTCCCGTCGCCGGGCAGCGATCGGCAGCTGCATGAACTGGTCGCGCGGTTGAGTCAACAGTCGCTGGACCGGGCCCGGCCGCTGTGGGCGGTCTATCTGATCGAGGGGCTGGCCGACAATCGCATCGCCATCTACATCAAGTCTCACCAGGCCCTGGTCAATGGCATGGCGGCACCGGCCATGGGGCACGTCCTGGTCGACCGGTCGCAACGCCCGCCACCGTTCGACGAAGACATCTGGGTGCCCCGTGATGAGCCCGGGGCCGTCGAACTGGTGCTGGGTGCGGTGGGGGACTGGGTCGCGGCTCCTCGGACCCAGCTGCAGGCGGTCGGATCGACGATCGGCAGTCCGCTGACGTGGGTGGGCCGCAAGGCGTTCGATGCGGCACGGACCATCGTGCGCGGTACCGCTCCGCAGAGCCCGTTGAACACCGAGGTATCCCAGAATCGGCTGTTCACCGTCGCCCATGGAGCACTCGAGGACTATCGAACGGTGCGGGCCCGCTACGACTGTGCCATCAACGACGTCGTTCTCGCCGTGATCACCGGAGCGCTACGGAACTGGTTGTTGTCGCGCGGCGAGCCAGTCGGGCCGACTCGGACCGTGCGGGCGATGGCACCGTTGTCGGTGTACCCGGACCACGAATTGGACTCCGCTGCCCAGCCAATCGGTGCCGTGACCCCGTTCCTGGTGGATCTTCCCGTCGGAGAGCCGAATCCGGTAGTCCGGCTCTCGCAGATCGCCTACGCCACGGAGTCACATCCCACCTCGACCGGGCTGGTGGACGCCCGCACGATCTTGACGGTAGCGGGTTTTGCACCGCCCACCCTGCACGCCATGGGGGTGCGGGTCGCGACCGCGTTCGCCGGCTTCTCCGGCCGAGTGTTCAACCTGCTGATCACCAATGCGCCGGGTGCCCAGCGGCAGCTTTACGTCTGCGGCGCGAAACTGCTCGAGACCTACAGCGTGCCTCCGCTGCTGCCCAACAAGGCGCTGACCATCGGGGTGACGTCCTACAACGGCACGCTCTACTTCGGGGTCAATGCCGACCGCAAGGCCATGAGTGACGTAGGAATGGTCTCGGCACTGTTGGATGAGGCGCTGGCCGAACTACTGGAGGCAGCACAGTGAGCGACAACGAGTTCGAAGCCGCCACGCGGCGCCTCGCCGACGACGTGTACGAAAAAGAACTCCTGCGCCTACAAAGCGAATTCGTGAAACTTCAGGAGTGGGTGCGGGCCACGGGATCCCGGGTGGTGGTCATCTTCGAGGGCCGCGATGCCGCCGGCAAGGGCGGCGTCATCAAGCGGGTTACCGAGTACCTGAGCCCACGCACGGTGCGTATCGCCGCGCTTCCGGCCCCCACCGAACGTGAGCGAGGCCAGTGGTACTTCCAGCGCTACGTCGAACACCTGCCGGCCCGCGGTGAGATCACGCTCTTCGACCGATCCTGGTACAACCGGGCCGGGGTGGAAAAGGTCATGGGCTTCTGCACGCCGGAGGAGCACACGCAATTCCTCAAGCAGGCGCCGGTTTTCGAGCAGCTACTGATCGACGACGGAATCTTGTTGCGCAAGTACTGGTTCTCGGTTTCACAGGCCGAGCAGCTGCGCCGATTCCGCAAGCGCCGCAACGATCCGCTGCGGCAGTGGAAACTGTCACCGATGGACATCGAAGCGTTGCGCCGGTGGGAGGACTACTCCCGGGCGCGCGACGAGATGATGGAGCGCACCGATACGGCGGCGAGCCCCTGGTATCTGGTCGAGTCCGAAGTCAAAAAGCACGCGCGACTGAACATGATGGCGCACCTGCTGGATTCCATTCCGTATCGGGAGGTGGAGCACCGGCGCGTGAGCCTGCCCAAGAAGCCCGTGGGCACCGGGCTCTACGAGCGTCCCGATCGCAGTCTCTATCGCTACGTCGACGACTACGCCGCCACTTTGCTGGGTGATGCGTGATCAGTCAGCGCATGGGCTCAGAGTCGGACCAGTGAAAGCGGGTAGGTGAGGGTTCCGGTCGGTGCACCATCGCAGCCGCTGGCGAACGACGATGTCAGCGTTCCTTGCAGTGTGCCTGCGTCCCAGGTGTACAGGTCATGCGTCGGGATAGCGGGACCATAATAGACGTTGCCGCAACGTAATCCGTCCGGAACGTCGACGGCGAGGGTATACCGACCCTCGGCGAGGTGGGCGTCGCCGGAGTATTCGAAGGCCTTGGCCACGGGCATGGGTATCGCTTGGATGTGCGCGCAGTCGTCGGCTGCCGGTAGACAGTGCGATACCGTCCATGCCCAGGTGTGGAAGTCGTAGCGGCCGGTCAGCACAAGTTGGTAGTTTGCGAAGAACGGTTCGGACTTGCCCGGTGGGGAAGTGAGCATTCCGGTTACCGTCAGCACCAAGAGCGCGCACAGTAGGCCTGCGGTCTTCATCCTGTCCTCCGTTCGGTCGTAGGTGGCTGGCGCCGTGGAATGCCTCGCACTACATGTGGGAGCCGCCGTCGATCCGAACCTCGGTACCGGTGATGAAGTGGGCATCGTCGCTTCCCAGCATGGCCACCACACCCGCTACGGCGTCGGGGCTGGCGAAGATCGCCCTGCCGTCAAGTGGCAACATCGGCGCGACCTTGCCGAACAGCGTGAAATCGGCGTCCTCGGGTAGACCGGGTCCGACGCTTTGACGCGACAGGCCCGAGCCGTCGGTCATCCCCGACGCGATCGAGCCGGGTTGCACGGAATTGAACCGGATGCCCGCTCGCGCGAACTCCATCGCCCAGGCGTGGGTCATTGACAGCACGCCGCCCTTGGATGCCGCGTAAGCGGCCATGTACGGGTGGGCGAAGTGGGCGGAGGTCGAGCTGAAGTTCACCACCGATGGCCCCTTGCCTTCATGCAGCGCGGCGATGGCCTCCCGCGTCACCAGGAAGGTGCCGATCAGGTTGATACGGATCACTTGCTCGAAGTCGGACAGGGTGGTCTGGGCCAGATGTGAGGAGCGAAGGATTCCGGCGGCGTTGACCAGCGTGTCCAAGCCTCCCAGCAGCTCGAGCGCTTGGGCCACGCCTGCGCGAACTGACTGCTCGTCACTGATGTCCATCTGCACCGTTGACAGGCGGTCTGCGAGGTCGCCGGCTTTGGCGACCGTGTCGCGCAAACCGTCGGCGCTGATGTCCGCTGCTACAACCTGGCCCCCCTCGGCAAGAATCCGAAGTAAGCAGGCCTGGCCGATGCCGGATCCTCCGCCGGTGATCAGTACTCGCCGGTCGACGTAGCGCGAGAGACCGCGGGAGGGTTCGGTGGGCAGTGGCACAGGGTTACTCCTGTCGCTGTGATGGGCGTGATGGGCGTGATGCACCCGGACAGCAGGCTACGTTCCCGCCCGCCGCGCCCTGGCGCTGCGACGCCTCCCGGTAGGTGGGACAGAGTGTGTCGCCGGACACCCTCGGCTGTCACCGTGTCTTTGGCCGCCGAGCCGGCGAGCCGACCGGGTTCGGTCGAACCACCAGCGAAGGGTTTGCGGTACATGGTGAACAGTGCCCAAGACCGCTGGTCTTCAGGACTACGGGCGCTCGGATCCGGCGGAACCGGAACCATGCAGGCGGTCGGCGGTCTGCTCGCCATGTCGGCCGACGCGGTCAAGTTCTTGTTCCGTAGGCCGTTCCAGGGCAGGGAACTGCTGGATCAGGCCTGGTTCGTGGCCCGCGTGTCGCTGATGCCCACGGTGCTGGTCGCCATTCCGTTCACTGTCCTGGTCAGCTTCACACTGAACATCCTGCTGCGAGAGCTGGGCGCGGCGGATCTCTCCGGTGCCGGAGCGGCATTCGGGGCGGTAACCCAGGTCGGGCCCATGGTGACGGTGCTGATCGTGGCCGGCGCCGGCGCCACCGCGATGTGTGCTGATCTGGGATCACGCACCATCCGTGAAGAGATCGATGCCATGGAGGTGCTCGGCATCAACCCCGTTCAGCGCTTGGTGACGCCGCGAATGCTGGCATCGGGTGTGGTGGCCCTGCTGCTCAACAGCCTCGTCGTCATCATCGGAATCCTGGGGGGCTACACCTTCTCGATCTTCATCCAGGGCGTCAATCCCGGCGCATTCGCCGCAGGCATCACATTGCTCACCGGTGTTCCCGAAGTGATCATCTCGTGTGTGAAGGCGGCACTGTTCGGCCTGATCGCCGGTCTGGTGGCCTGTTACCGCGGTCTGACGATCAGCGGTGGCGGAGCCAAGGCGGTGGGTAACGCCGTCAACGAGACGGTGGTGTACGCCTTCATGGCGCTGTTCGTGGTCAACGTGGTGGTTACGGCCATCGGCATCCAGATGACATCGGACTAGCCGGGCGCATCGATGGTTGGCATACGTACGCTTCACCCGCAATTGGCGCGGGAACTGAACAGACCGATCGAGACCATCGGGCGAATCGGCGACCACACCGCATTTTATGGCCGCGCCCTGGGCGGCGTTCCGCACGCCGCCAGGAGATATCGTCACGAAGTGATCCGGCTGATTGCCGAAATCAGCATGGGGGCTGGCACATTGGCGATGATCGGCGGCACCGTCGTCATCGTCGGATTCCTCACCCTGGCTGCGGGCGGCACATTGGCGGTACAGGGTTACAGCTCGCTCGGCGACATCGGCATTGAGGCCCTGACCGGGTTTCTGGCCGCTTTCATCAACGTGCGGATATCGGCGCCTGTCGTGGCCGGGATCGGCCTGGCGGCCACGTTCGGCGCCGGTGTCACTGCGCAGTTGGGCGCCATGCGGATCAATGAAGAGATCGACGCTTTGGAAACCATGGGTATCCACGCCGTCGAATATCTGGTGAGCACCCGCATCGTGGCTGGAATGGTTGCGATCACGCCCCTGTACTCGATAGCGGTCATCTTGTCCTTCGTCGCCAGCAAGCTGACGACCGTGGTGATGTTTGGGCAGTCCGCCGGCCTGTACAACCATTACTTCAGCACATTCCTTAATCCAATAGACCTGATGTGGTCGTTTCTGCAGGCGATTCTGATGGCGATCGCGGTCCTGCTCGTGCACACCTATTTCGGCTTCTTCGCCGCCGGTGGCCCTTCGGGTGTGGGCGTGGCCGTGGGAACGGCCGTTCGGACATCACTGGTCGTCGTCATCTCGGTGACGCTGTTGGTATCGCTGGCCGTCTACGGGTCCAACGGCAACTTCAACCTGTCGGGCTAGGCGGGCGGAGCACTGATGGCGATGACTCCAAAGACAACACGCACCCTGCTGGGGCTGGCCACCGTGTCGGTGGCCGTAGCCACCGTCGCGCTGGCCCTGGGATTCTTCCGGGGCAGTTTCACCCGGACCGTGCCTGTCACAGTCCTGTCACAGCGTGCCGGTCTGGTGATGGATGCCGGCGCAAAGGTGAAACTACATGGGGCGCAAGTTGGTTCGGTGCAGTCCCTAGAGCAGCTTCCCGACGGACGCGCCGCATTGCACCTCGCCATGGATCCGTCGTACATGCAGGTCATCCCCGCAAACGTCCATGTCGGCATCACCTCATCGACAGTGTTCGGGTCGAAGTTCGTTGACTTGGTTCCGCCAGCCGATCCGTCGACGCACTCCTTGCAGACCGGCCAGGTGCTCGACGCCGACCACGTCACGGTCGAAATCAACTCGGTCTTTGAGCGGCTGTCGAGGGTGTTGCAGAAGATAGAACCCACCAAGCTCAACGAGACGCTGGGGGCGCTTGCCACCGCCTTGGACGGGCGCGGCGACCGGATCGGTCAAATGATGACCGATCTCGACCAGTTCCTGACGCGCATCGATCCGAGCCTGCCCGCAATGGAGCGTGAACTTTCCGTCGCGCCTGCCGTGGTCAACGCCTACGCCGACGCGGCACCTGATCTGACCAAAGCGGCTGCTGCGGCGACTCGGATCAGCGAGACGCTCGTCAGCGAACAGAACAGTCTCGACACGCTGCTGATCAGCGTGATCGGCCTGGCCGACACTGGCAATGACGTCGTGGGCACCAACCGTCAGGCCATCACCGATGTCATGCATCTGCTCGCCCCGACCACCGACCTGACCAACCAATACCACGAGGCCCTGACCTGTGGTTTGGGTGGAGCCGTCGAACTGGCCAAGGCGCCGGGCACGCCGGTCCCCGGCGGGCTGCTCCTGCAGACGGTGGTGCTGGGGCAAGAGCGCTACCGGTACCCGCAGAACCTGCCCAAGGTCGCCGCTACCGGCGGACCGCAGTGCACCGACCTGCCGAAGGTCGGATTCCAGAAACGGCCACCGTTTGTGATCACCGATGTCAACGCCAACCCGGCGCAGTACGGCAATGAGGGGATCCTGCTGAACTCCGACGGACTCAAGCAGGCGCTGTACGGGCCAATCGACGGTCCGCCGCGCAACAGTGCTCAGATCGGTCAGCCAGGATGAACGGGCTCGGGAAGACGGCGGTCAAGCTCGGTGCGTTCGGTCTGACCATGGTTATGCTCACCGCGGTGCTGTTCGCGATCTTCAGCCAGTACCGGTCGGGCTCCACCAACACCTATTCGGCGGTATTCCAGGATGCCTCCAGCCTCAAGGCCGGTAGCTCGGTGCGCGTCGCGGGAATTCGTGTTGGAACCGTCCGCAAGATCGCGTTGCAGCCGGACAACACCGTGCTTGTCGCCTTCGATGCCGACAACGGTGTCCGGCTGACCGAGAGCACCAAGGTTGCCGTGCGCTACCTCAACCTGGTCGGCGACCGCTACCTGGAGCTCATCGACAACCCGGGATCGACCAGAATCCAGCCGCCGGGAACCCGCTTCGGAGTCGACCAGACCGAGCCGGCCCTGAATCTCGACCTGCTGCTCGGGGGGCTCAAGCCGGTCATCTCCGGCCTCAATCCTGACGATGTCAACGCGCTAACCAACTCCTTGATCCAGGTCTTTCAGGGTCAGGGCGGGGATCTGGAGTCGTTGTTCGCCAGAACTTCGTCGTTCACCAATGCGTTGGCCGACAACGGGTCCACCGTGGAGCAGCTGATCGAAAACCTCAACGAGACGCTCGCGGTACTGAGCAGGGACGGCAAGAAGTTCTCTGGCGCGGTGGACGGCCTCGAGCGGCTGGTGAGCGGACTGGCGGAGGAACGCGATCCGATCGGTAGGGCGATCACCGCGCTCGACAACGGGACGGCCTCGTTGGCGGGACTGTTGACCCGGGCACGCCCGCCGCTGTCGGGAACGGTGGATCAACTGACTCGCCTGGCGCCCCTGCTGGCGAACGAAACCGACTTGGCCAGACTCGACTTGACGCTCCAGAAGACACCCCAGAACTACCGCAAACTGGTGCGGCTCGGTTCCTACGGCAGCTGGCTGAATCTCTACATCTGCGGTGTCACAATCCGGGTGACCGATCTGCAGGGCCGCACTGCTCACTTCCCGTGGGTTGTTCAGAACACCGGAAGGTGCGGCGAACCCTGATGCTGAAATACCGTCAATCGTCACTTTTCCGTTTGGGATTCCTTGGTCTGGTGCTGATGGCCCTGATCATCATGGTCGGGCTGCAGCCCAAGCAGCTTTTGGCAATGGCGACGTCGATCAGATACCAGGCGTTGTTCGCCGAGGCGGGCGGGCTGTCCGCCGGGAACAGTGTGAAAGTCTCGGGCGTCAATGTGGGCACGGTGTCCGGCGTTGCGCTCGATCACGGTAAAGCGTTGGTGACCTTCGCCGTCGAAAGCAAGGTACGCCTCGGCGCAGACACCACCGCGCACATCGGCATCGGGACCCTGCTCGGTGAGCGGGTTCTGGTCATCGAGCCGCGCGGCACCGGCAGCATCGGTTCCCGCGGCGTCATCCCGGTGACTCGGACCACCTCGCCGTACTCACTGACCGATGCGCTCGGTGAGTTCACGTCGAATACCGCTGCGACCGATACCGCCACCATCAATCAGTCGCTGGACACCCTGTCGGCGACCATCGAACGCCTCGCACCTCAGCTGGCGCCCACCTTCGACGGAATCAGCCGGCTGTCCAGGTCGCTGAATAACCGCAACGAATCGTTGAGCAGCCTGCTGGCGTCCGCCGCTGACATCACCGGGATCCTCTCGGAACGCAGTCAACAGGTGAATCGGCTCATCCTCAATGCCAACGACCTGCTCGCAGTGCTGCAGGACCGCCGGCACGCGATAGTGGACCTGCTTGCCAACTCTTCGGCAGTGGCACAACAGTTGTCCGGACTCGTCGACGACAACGAGCAGGAATTGGCTCCCACACTCACCCAGCTCAACACGGTCACGCAGCTGCTGCAACGTAACCGGGAGAATCTGGAGAATTCCCTCAAGGGCCTGGCCAAGTACCAGCTGACCCAGGGTGAGGCCGTCAACAACGGCTTCTACTACTACGGGTTCGCCTCCAACCTGCTGCCCGGCCCGGCGATCCAGCCGTTCCTCGACTACGCACTCGGATTCCGGCGCGGTGTCAATGCCGGACAACCGCCCGACAACGCCGGACCGCGCGCTGAATTCCCCTTCCCCTACAACGGAATTCCCGGAGGATCCCGATGAGCGCCGGGGTGCGTCTCGATCGGCGGGCCAGAAAGCTCCTGGCCGCCGGTATGGTGGTTTTGGCGGCCGCCGCCCTGGCGTTCGTCGGCTATCAGAAGTTCGTGGGCCCCAGGACGATCATCGCCTACTTCACATCGGCGACGGCCATCTATCCCGGCGACGAGGTCCGGGTGGTCGGTGTGCGGGTCGGCACCATCAAATCCATCGAGCCCTTGGGAACTCGCGCCCGGATAACCCTGGCCGTAGATCGCGCCGTGCCCATTCCCGCGGATGCCCAGGCCATCATCGTGGCACCCAACCTGGTCTCCTCCCGGTACGTGCAGCTGACGCCCGCCTACGAGTCGAGTCCAGAGGCTAGTGGCGCCACCATGCCCGACGGTGCCGAGATCGCCGAAGACCGAACCGCTGTTCCGGTCGAATGGGACGAGATCAAGGAGCAGCTCACCCGCCTTGCCGCCGACTTGGGCCCGTCCAGCGGAGTGTCGAACACCTCACTGGGGCGCTTTATCGACACCACCGCCGACGCCATGTCGGGCAACGGCGCGAGGCTGCGCGAGACCATCACTCAGTTGGCGGACGTCGGCAGGGTCCTCGGAAGGGGCAGCGGCGACATCGCCGGGGTCATCACGAATCTCCAGACATTCGTCGCCGCATTGCGTGACAGCAACACCCAGATCGTCCAATTTCAGGACCGCCTCGCCGACGTCACCAGCGTGATCGACGGCAGCCGGTCCGATCTCGACTCCGCCATCAACGAACTCTCGGGTGTTGTGGGCAAGATCCAGCGGTTCATCGCCGGTTCCCGTGCGCAGACCGCCGAACAGCTCGAACGACTGGCGGATGTGACGCAGGTGCTGGCCGACAACAGCATGGTGGTCAAGAACGTTCTGCACGCCGCGCCCAATGCTCTGGTCAATGGCTACAACATCTACAACCCGGACACCGGCGGTCCCCGCGGGTCGTTTGCGATGAACAATTTCGCTAACCCGGTCGCGACCATCTGCTCGGCCATCGCAGCGGTCGAGAATGTCACCGCCGAGGCGTCGGGCAAGGCATGCGCCCAGTATTTGGGACCTGCGCTGCGGCTGATGAACTTCAACTATCTCCCGCTGCCCTTCAACGCCTATCTGGGGCCCGCCCCCAAGAACGTGATCTACTCCGATCCCGCTCTGGCACCCGGAGGAGGGGGGACCGCGCCGGCTCCGCAGGAGATACCGCCGGCGGTCTCGGCCTATACCGGGGCCGGCGATGTGCCACCCCCTCCCGGATGGACCGATCCATCGCATCCGCCCGGGGCGTACGCACCAGACGGCTTGCCCGCGCAGCGGCACCCGGCCCTGTATCCGGGTGCGCCCATTCCTCCCGGGGTACCGGCGCCACCGCCTCCGGTGCCATCGGCGTCGGACGTCACCGAGCTGTTGCTGCCCGGCGGAGCCGGCCTATCGAGCCCGGGAGGTACGCCGTGATGAGAACCAGGTCCATCCGGAGACTTGCCGCACTCGCGTGCACCGCGGTCCTGCTCACCTCGGGATGCACATTCGAGGGACTCAACTCGCTGCCGTTGCCCGGCACGGTGGGAACCGGTTCCGGCGCCGTCACCTACCAGGTGCAGATCGCGAATGTCGGTACATTGGAATCGAATTCACCCGTCATGGTCAACGATGTGGTGGTCGGTGCGATTCGCCGGATGACCGTCGACAACTGGCATGCGAACGTCGAGATCTCGGTTCGGCCCGACGTGGTGATTCCCGCCAACGCGGTCGCCGCCGTGGGACAGACCAGCCTGCTGGGCTCGATGCATCTGGCCCTGGATCCTCCGCTGGGCGAAGCGCCCACCGGACGACTGCAGCCCGGCACCACCATCGCGCTGTCGAAATCCTCGACCTACCCCTCCACCGAGCAGACCCTGTCGTCACTGTCGGTGGTCGTCAACGGCGGTGGGCTCACCCGCATCGGCGACATCGTCCACAACTTCAACGCCGCCCTCAACGGGCGTCAGGTTCAGATCCGCGATCTGCTGACCCGGATGAACACCGTGGTGACCATGCTGGACAACCAGCACGACAACATCATCGCCACGGTCTCGTCACTGAACCGGATGGCCCAGACGTTCGCTGGGCAGCGAGAGGTCCTCACCGCCGCCCTGAACCGCATCCCCGGCGCCCTCGAAGTGCTGAACAGGCAGCGGCCACGACTGGTCACCGCACTGGACAGACTGGGTGGATTCAGCGCGACCGCAAACCAACTCCTCAACGACTCACAGGCCGACATCGTCCGAAACCTCGAGAATCTCGAGCCGACCGTGCGCGCGTTGGCCGATGTGGGACCGGACCTGATGACCGCGCTGTCGTACCTGCCCACCTACCCGTACACGCAGGAATTCATCGACCGCGGCATCCGCGGCGACTACATGAACCAGTTCATCGTGTTCGACTTCACGATTCCCCGCCTGAAGAGCGGCATACTCCTCGGAACCCGGTGGGGTGAGCCCGGCGCATCGTTCGTACCGGCGCCCGGGGATCCCTGGTACAACACCTACACTCGGGATCCGCTGAAGGCGCCGCTGGGCCCGCCTCCCACCGAGTTGGCGACGCTGCCCCCGCTCACCACTACTGAGATGGACGGCAGCCAGGCTTCCCCACCACCGGCGCAAGGCGGCAACTGATGCTGACCCGTTTCGTTCGTAGCCAATTGATCATCTTCGCGATCGCTTCGGTGATCGGCGTCAGCACAATGGTCTTCGTCTACATGCAGGCTCCGGTGCTGCTCGGCATCGGGCGAATCTCGGTGAAGCTTCAGATGCCTTCGACCGGGGGGCTGTACAAGTTCTCCAACGTGACCTACCGGGGCGTGGAGGTGGGCAAGGTCACCGACATCCGGCCCACCCGAAGCGGCGCCGAAGTGTCGATGTCGTTGACGTCCTCCCCGAAGATCCCCGCCGACCTGCAGGCCAACGTGCGCAGCGTCTCCGCGGTCGGTGAACAGTACGTCGATCTGGTACCGCGTACCGATGCCGGTCCCTATCTCAAGAACGGCTCCACCATCGCCGCCGAGAACGTGTCGCTGCCGAAACCGGTCGGGCCGATGCTCGATCAGATGAGCGAGCTGGTGAGCAGCATCCCCACCGGCAAACTGGGCCTCGTTCTCGACGAATCCTTCCAGGCGCTCAACGGAACCGGCAACGATCTGAGCGCCTTGTTCGAGAATTCCAGTGAGCTGGCCGCCCGCCTCAACACGGTCGCCGACAGCACGCGCAGTTTGATCGACGACAGTCGGCCGTTGTTGGACGGTCAAGCCGAGAGCGTGGATGCGATCCAGACGTGGGCCCGCAGCCTGGCGGGAATCACCGAACAGGTGGCTGCCCGTGACTCGGAGGTCCGGACCATATTGCGCACCGGCCCGGGCGCAGCCGACGAAGCGACTCGCCTGCTCGACCAGGTCAAGCCGACACTGCCGGTGCTGCTGGCCAATCTGACCACCGTCGGCCAGATCGGCCTCGTCTACCATCCATCGATCGAGCAGCTGCTGGTGTTGTTGCCGCCCTATCTGGCCGCCACCCAGTCCTACGGGTCTTCGCTGAACAACCCTACGGGCATGGCAATTTCGGAGTTCAGCCTGACGCTCGGCGACCCGCCGGCCTGTTCGGTCGGCTTCCTGCCGCCGTCGTCGTGGCGTTCGCCGGCGGACCTGAGCGACGTGGACACGCCCGACGGCCTGTACTGCAAACTCCCACAGGACTCCGCGATCGGGGTGCGCGGTGCGCGGAACTTCCCGTGCATGGCTCAGCCCGGCAAGCGCGCGCCGACGGTGGAGATCTGCGAGAGCGACAAGCCGTTCGAGCCGTTGGCGATGCGCCAGCACGCCACGGGTCCGTATCCGATCGATCCGGCATTGATCGCCCAGGGCGTTCCTCCGGACGACCGGATCACCTTCGGGGATCAGATCTTCGGGCCCGCTGAGGCTCCGCAAGCGGCCGCTCCGAGCGCACCGGAGGCGATCCCGGTGCCGCCGCCGGCCGAGCGGCCGGGGCCGCCGGCTCCGGCGCCGGTCGAGGGCGCCGTGCCCGCCGCACCGAGTGCTTACGCCCAACGCGCCGCCGGACCCTCGGTGGGATTTGCCACCTACAACCCGCGCACCGGCCAGTACGCGGCGCCCGACGGCAAGGTGTACACCCAGGCCGATCTGGTCCGCCCGGGCGCCCAGCATTGGCAAGACATGCTGCCGAAGTAAGGCAGTCGGGTTACCCCAGCAGTCCAGGGGATCAGCCGGGCCGGTTCAGCCGACCTTGACGAGCTTGAAGGGCATGTTGATGTAGACCGCTTTGCTCGCCCCACAGGCCCCGCTGGGGCCGGTGGTGGTGTCTTCGCCGACCAGCGTCGTCGAGGCCGGGTCGGCGTTCGCGCCTTCCAGCGTCATCGCCTTGAACCGAAAGGTCTGTAATCCCGGCGCGGTGCTGCCATCCGGGCAGGGGATCCAGTTGTCGATGGGGTGCTTGACGTACCAGACCGAACTCTTCGAATAGATCGGCGCCGTCCAGTTCTCGTCGCTGCTCACGGTCCCGGTGCACTCGCCCGGGTAACTGCACATGGTGTTGACCGTCCACGTGCTGCGCCGGCTGGCCTGTTCGTAGAAGAAGTCGTTCTTCCGCGCCCATTCGCCGTTGGAGGTGGCGGTGTAGGTGCCGTTGATGCCCCAGTCGGGATGATCGGCCTGGGCGGTGGCGCCGGAGGCGGTATCGGCCAGGGCCGCCGCAGCGAAGGCAGCCGCGGCTGCGGACCAACGTGGCATGACATGCTCCTCGGACTGGTCTTGGGCACGGAGACTGCGGCGTCCGAAGTAAACACCGGCCGGGGCCGGCAATAAGCCAATATGTCCGCTGAGTGGACCATCGGCATCGTAGAACGCCGGCCGCCTGCCAGAGTGCCCAAGCATGCGGCGAAGAGCGTTACTGGCTGCGGCGATATCGGCCGCGGCGTTGACGGCGGCGGCGCCCGCCGCGGCGGAGCCGGCCTCGTGCGACGACCCATCCTGTGTGCCTGGTTTGACCACGGGCGTCGTCTTGGGGCAACCGTGTCAAGATACCGCCTACTACGTCTTCGGGACTGCCGTCGCGGGGCCGTCCATCCGGCCGGACAGGCTGGTGTTCTGCGGTTCGCCGCGACGTTACGAACCGCGATACTTCCGGTCCCCGTCGATGGCGGGAATCAAAGAACTGGACTCGAGTTGTGCGGGGTACGAGAACTGGGTGGCGCAGGCCCCCGACGGGCTGTACCTCAGCTGCCAGTCGAAGAATGGGGAACCGCGGTGGAGCCGTGGTGATGGGTAGGACGTGGCTCGCGGCGCTGCTCGCCGCCTGGTGCCTGCTGGGTGTGTCGGCCCACGCCGACACCCCGGTTCCGCACGAGATCGTCTACACCGTGACCACCGAATCCCCCGTGGCAGCTGACATCTACTACCGGGAGACCGATCCGCCGACCTGGGCCGACTACAGCCACAATCCCTACGAGTTCAGCCCCAAGGTGCGGGTGGATGTGGGGCCCGGCAACCCGTGGGTGTTTCACGCCACGCTGGTCGATCCGCAGCGGTGGGCGATGGTGACGGCCACCAGTGGCCGTTCGCCGGGGGAGCCCAGGTTTCGGTGTGAGTTGAAGGTGGACGGAGCGGTGGTGGCCACCGCAGACGGGCCCAAGGGGGCGCTGTGCGCGTTGCGCCACTGGTGAGCGAACGCCACGGCTGACCGCACATTGTGCGCTACGGCCCACTGGGTGGGAAGCCGACGTCACAGCAACGACGGCCGGCCTTAGTGTGCCGAGGTCGGCCGCTATCGGCCCGGCGAAGGGAAACCGGTGGGATCTATGTCGAAAACCGAGGAAATCGTCGACCAGGTGAAGCCTTCCGCGCAGCACATGGCGGTCGAATCACCTGAGTCGGCAGCCGAGGATGCCGGCACACTGGCCGAGCGAGCCGAAGCCGAGGCTGCCGAGGCCGAAGCGGTGGCGGCCCGGGCACGCGCTCGAGCCATCCGGCTCAAGCAGCAGGTTCAGGGCGCAGGCTCCGACTCGGATGCCGACGTGACACCGAACGCTGTCGAGCTTGGCGGCGTCTCCGCGGTGGAGTCCGAGACGTCTTGGCGCGCGCGGGCCCGAAATCGGGTTTCCGGATTCCGGCGGCGGCAACTGGCCACCGCGGCGGTCGTGTTGTGTGCCTGTGCGCTGCTGGTAGCGAGTGGGCTGATGGTGAGACAGCAGCAGAACGTGCGGGCAGTCGAACGGGAACGTGCCGAGTTCGTGGCTGCCGCACGTCAGGCGGTGGTCACGTTGATGTCGATCGATTTCCACGACCCCCAGGGCAGTGTGCAGCGAATCGTCGACAACTCGACGGGTCCCTTCCGCGAAGAATTCCTCGGAGCTGCGGACGACTTCAGCAGGGTCGCCAAGGACGCGAAGGTGACTACCAAAGCGACAGCGAACGCCGCTGCCGTCCAGTCGATGACGGCGGACTCCGCCGTGGTCCTGGTGTCGGCTTCGTCCACCGTGACCAACGCGGCAGGGGCCGAAGAAGCTCCCCGAAGGTGGCGCTTGACCGTGGATCTGCAGCGTGAAGGAGACCAGATCAAAATGTCGAAAGTGGAGTTCGTGCCGTGACGGTCGAGGATGCTGCCGTTTCCGAAACTGTTGAGGACGTCGGTATTCGGGTCCAGACAGACGGCTCTCCCGGTGCGGACATCCGCATCACCGACACCGCGCCCATGCCCGGTCTGGGCGACCGTATCAAGGCGGTGCTCACCGCACGCCGGAGACCGCTGTTTTTCGGCGCAGTACTGACGGTGTCGGCCGTGTTGGCGACGGTGCTGTACCTGACCGCCTACCGTCCGTCCCGGCAGTCTGATACCGCAGCCGCCGACGAGGCGGTGCGTGCCGCATCATCGGCGACGGTGGCCTTGCTGTCGTACGCGCCGCAGACCCTGGACCAGGACATGGAACGGGCCCGGACGCTGATGGCCGGCGACTTCTTGACCTACTACAGCAAGTTCACCGACGAAGTCGTCGCGCCGGCCGTACGGACCAAGGGAATTCAGGCGGCTGCGCAGGTGGTGGACGCGGGGCTGATGGAGATCCGGCCGAACGACGCGAAGGTGCTGTTGTTCCTCAACCAGGAAACCGTGAGCCGGGAACGCCCAGAACCGGCGCTGACCGCCAGCAGCGTGGTGGTGAGTCTGGCCAAGGTGGGCACCCGTTGGCTGATCTCTGCGCTCGACCCGGTGTGAGATCCCTCCGGGTGGTCACGCGGGCCGCTTGGGCCTGATGAAGATGCCCTCGGCCTGGACGGTGATGCGTCCCTGTGCATCGAGGAGATGACCGGCAGCGAAGGTCTTTCCGCCATCGTCGCGCTCCACCCAGGATTCCGCCCGCAGGCTGCCCAGGGGAGTGGGCGCCACGTAGCGCAGGGTCAGTGTGCCGGTGAAGGCCGGTTCGTTGCGCCGGTGGGCGGTGGCGCCGAGCAGGTGATCGAGGACCAGCGCGCACACGCCGCCGTGCACCTGCCCCGGCGGCCCCTCGTAGGCCGCGCCCAGCACCAGATCGACACTCGCTCGTCCGCCCGCCTCGTCGCGGACGACCTGCAGCGGAGGAGCTATCGCGTTGCGCATACCGATCGCTACATTTCCCCAGTTCAGCGCCTGTCCCTCGGTCGTAAAGCGCACGCCGAACGGGTCGGGGTCCAGTCGGGACCCCAGAAGTTCGCACGCCTCTTCGATCAAAGCGTGCGCTTTGCGCGCGTCGGTCTCGCTTACCCGGCTGCGGATCGTGACGTCGATGAGTTCGCGCAGCGATCGGGTCAACGGTTCGTAAACGGCCTCCGAGCGTTGCACGTCTTCCGGTGTGATCTCACCGTTCAGCACCCGTCCTCCCGGGTGGCCATGTCCAGCGCGGCGAAATGGCTGAACAACATGGAGGCGCCGATCGGGTTGCCCCCACCAGGGTAGGTGGTCCCGCTGACCGCAGCCATCGTGTTCCCGGCGGCGTAGAGCCCGGGCACGCGGGAACCGTCGGCGGTCAGCACCCTGGCGCGCGTGTCGGTGCGCAACCCGCCTTTGGTGCCCAGATCGGAAACACCGAACGCGGCCGCGTGGAACGGCGGCTTCTCGACGGGGACCAGCGGTGAGGCCCCTTCGGTGAAGACGCGATCATATGCCTCATCGCCGCGCCCGAAATCCTCGTCCACGGCTACAGTTGCCTGTTTGTTGAAACGCTCGATCGTGGCGGCCAGGTTCGCCGGCGGAACGCCGATGGCCGCGGCGAGTTCGGCGAGGGTGTCCGCGGTGTGCCATAGACCCGCGTTGTGGTACTCGGCGGCGTCGACCATCGAGACATTGGTGGCGCCAACCGGGGGAATGCCGTCGGTGCGGTCGTCGTAGACCATCCAGAACGGCAAGGTGGTCTCGCCGGAATCTATCTGCGCCAACACGTCTCGGCCGAGCCGGTCGTAGGGGGCCGACTCGTTGACGAATCGGCGGCCGTCTTGGTTGACGAAGATGCCACCGGTGAACCAGAGTGCGAACGCAGCCCGTCCGTCCGGATGAATCATTCCCGGAGACCACCACGCCTGGTCCATCAGATCGACGTCCGCGCCGATGGCCATGGCGGCGCGGTGCGAGGCGCCCAGATTGCCCGGTGCGCCCATCGTGTCCTTTGCGTCGCCGGGAACGTGGTAGTGCGCCCGCATGGCCGCGTTCTGTTCGAAACCTCCTGAGGCGAGCAGGACTCCGCGCCTGGCCTGGACCCGAACGGGCTCGCCGTCGTGTTCGATCACCGCGCCGACCACCGTGCCGCCATCGACGATCAACTCGGACAGCGGGGCGTTGAGCCAGCAGCGGGCATTGGGAAACTTGTCGAGCGCGGCCAGGAATCGACCGACCAGCGCGCGACCGCCCATCAGCAGTTCGGGAGCAGGCGCGCCGAGGCGTTCGGCGTCAAGTGGTCCGCGCACCGAGCCGCGGTACCTGCCGAGTTCCTGATCGGGGAGCGGCACCGGAACGGCGTGTCGGTAGCCGTCGTTGCGGGCCCCCGGGACAGCACCGTAATAGTCCGGCCAGGGAAAGGCCACGAACTCGAATCCCGGGTCCTGCTCCAGGTATTCGATGAACCCTGCGCCGCCGCGAACGTAGGCCTCCTGCAGGTCGCGGGGAGTGCGATCGCCCACGACCGCGTGGAAGTAATCCAGGGCGTCATCGATCGTGTCGTCGCTACCGGCGCGTTTCAGAGCGGGATTGCACGGGTACCACACCCCACCGCCGCCGGAATAGGCGGTGGTGCCGCCGAATTGGTCGGTGGCCTCCACCAGCAGCACCGAAAGACCTTCGCGCGCAGCGGTGTAGGCGCCGGCTATCCCTCCGCCAGAACCTGCGACGACGACATCGAAGACCGAGTCGAAGTCACCCATTGCGGCCGCCGTCGAAGCCGCTGTAGCCGCCGAAGCCGCCGCGGTAGAACAACAGGGGCGCTCGTTCCTGGTGGGCTCGCAGACCGGTCACCCGTGCAATCACAATTGTGTGGTCGCCGGCCTCGTGCTCGAACTCCACGTCGGCTTCGATCGCAGCGAGCGTGCCCTCCAATCCGGGCGATCCGTTGACTCCTGGGAACCACGTCACTCCGCTGAACTTGTCGCTTCCACCGACGGCGAACTGTGTGCACACGTCGCCTTGCTGCTCCGACAGGATGTTGACGCACAGGCGCCCGACGTTCCGGATCAGGGGCCAGGTACTCGAGGTGTTGGCCGGGCAGAACGAGATGTAGGGCGGGTCCAGGGACACCGAGGTCACCGATTGGCAGGTGAAACCGAGGGGGCGGCTTCCGTCATGTGCGGTGATGACGGCGACGCCGGTGCAGAAGTGCCCCAGGACGCGACGCATCTCCGGAGCGAGCGGTATGAGCAGGTCACCGGGTGGGGTTTGGGTGGCTTTGTCGGACATGCCTCTCCTCGCGCGGGCGAATTTCTCCGTTTGCCACTGTCGGTCCTGCGGCACTGCCGGCGCAACGCGGGTTCCCGGTCAGCGGTAGCTGGGGCGTAGCGGCGAAGTTCTTCGTTGTTAGCCTTGTGCAGTGAGCGAAGCCACCGACAACGCCCCCGACACGCTGAGCGTGTCGCCTACGGGATGGGCGTTGTTGGGGATGCTGTCGGGCGGAGACGAGCTTTCGGGCTACGACATCAAGAAGTGGTTCAACTGGACTATCCGGTTCTTCTACTCCAGTCCGGCATACAGCCAGATCTATTCGGAGCTCAAGCGGCTTGAGCAGCAGCGTCTGGTCACTTCTCGCGTAGACGCCGGTGTTCGCAGCAGGCGGATGTACAAGATCACCGATTCCGGCCTGACTGCGGTGACGCGGTGGGCCAACGATGAGCCGGTCGAACCGCCGAGCCTCAAACACAACCCGCTGATGCGTGTCATTCTCGGTCACCTGATGAATCCGGGCCGGCTCAGGGACGTTCTCACCGCGCACGTCGCCCACGCTGAGCAGATGCATCGCGCGGCGGCAACCGAGGTGCGCTGGGCGGCTGAGGAACCGGCGTGGTCCTACGCGCGGCTGGCGCTGCGGTGGTCCGAGGACTACTACGCGGCCGAACGGGAACTGGCGCTGCGGATGATCAAAGACCTGGACGAGGTCGAGGAGACCTTTGCCAAGAGCAGCCAGGAAGGGCAGGACGGGACCAAGTTCCCGGTGCGCGACTACTGGTATGAGGTCGAACGGCGGATTGCCGCCGAAGACGATCTGGACTGAGTACCGCGGGCAGGCTCAGTCGAGCTTGCCCGCGGCATGCCGGGCCGCGATGTATCCGAACACGAGGCCCTGGCCGATGGTCGCGCCGGCTCCCGGATAGCTCGCGCCGAATGCGTTGGCCGCGGTATTGCCGATCGCGTAGAGCCCGTCGATCGCCGATCCGTCCTCGCGCAGTACCTGGCCGCGGACGTCGGTGCGAAGACCGCCGCAGGTACCCAGGTCGCTGAGAACGACCTTCACGGCGTAGAACGGTCCGGACTTCAGGGCCCGCAGGTTGGGGTTGGGGGCCAGTGTCGGATCGCCGTAGTAGCGATCGTATGCGCTCGTGCCGCGGCCGAAGTCGGTGTCCACACCCGCTTGGGCCAACCGGTTGAACCGCTCCATGGTGGCCTCGAAGGCCGACGGGTCGACACCGATCGCACGCGCCAGTGTCGGCAGATCGTCGGCGCGGTGCGCGATTCCGGCGTCGTACCACGTTGCGGGGATCGGCATGCGCGGGAACAGCTCGGCTGCCATGAGGTAGCTGTTGCGGTACTTCTGATCGAAGACCATCCACATGACCTCGACCGGATTGCCAGCCCGCTCGCGTTCGAGCACCTTCTGACCGAAGGTCATGTAGTCGATGGCTTCGTTGACGAAACGCTGGCCGGTCTGGTCGACCAACAGGCAGCCGGGAAGGGAGCGTTCGGCGAGCATCACCGTCGGCTCTCCGCCGGGCAGCGGCGCGAAAGCGGGAAACCACCACGCCTGGTCCATCAGTGCGATGTCCGCGCCGCACAGGTCCTGTGCCAGCCGGATGGCATCGCCGGTGTTGCCCTCGGCGCCGAGGCTGGCGTGTTCGTCGAGGCGCTCGGACTGAAATTTGTGCCGCCAGCTCATCAGGTGGTCGAAGCCGCCACAGGCCAGCACGACGCCGCGCCGGGCAGTGACCGTGACCGGCCTGCCGTTGTGCTGCACGACGGCGCCGGTGACGCGGTCGCCGTCGTTGAGCAGATCCGTGACCGCTGTGTCGGTCCAGACCGGGATACCGGCGCGCAGAACGCCGGCGAACATTCCGGCCGCCAGCGCCTGGCCTCCCGCGGCGTAGCGGCGGCGCAGGGCGAGCCCGCCGATGCCTTGAAAGGCGCGCAGCAGGATGCGGGGCCACGACTTTCGCGGCATTCGGACCATGAGGTTGAGCCATCGGTAATCCGCCCCGGTCACGGGCATGGGGAACGAAGACTTCATCACGCCGGGACGCAGTCGCTTCAGTTCCGGGCCAAGCCGTGCCGTGTTGAACGGGCGGCACTCGCACGTGCGACCGACTGCGCTGCCTCCGGGTGTTTCGGGGTGGTAGTCCGAGTAGCCCTTGGCCCATTGGAATTTCATCGGGGTGGTGCGGCGCAGCATCTCCACGGTCGCCGAGCCGTACTGCAGGAACGCGTGCGCGCGATCGTGGGAGGTCTCCTCACCGATCACCTGGTCCAGGTAGGTGCGGCCGGCGGCAGGCGTGTCGTCGGAACCTGCGCCTACCAGGATCGGATTGGCGGGCATCCAGAACGCGCCGCCCGAGCGTGCGGTCGACCCGCCGACCTGGGAGGTCTTCTCCACGATCAGCGTCGACAGGCCCGCCTCGTGCGCGGCCAGTGCAGCCGCCATCCCGGTGCCGGAGCCGATAACGAGTAAGTCGACGGTGAGGTCGCGTGGATCAGTCACCGGCCGATTTTCGGCTGGATCGCCGCAGTACGCCGCAGCGCTGCCCGGTCAGTGGAACACCACGACGTTTCACGAGCATGGCGGTGTTAGAAACAACAGCGGTTTCTGCAAGCGATGAACAGCGAGGATGGCCAGAATGACATCGGTAGAGCCCGGAGAGGTTCGCCAGATCGAGGCGCAGGCCGCACCGACCCGGTTCGCGCGTGGTTGGCATTGTCTTGGGCTGGTGCGTGAACTCGGTGACGGGAAACCGCACGCCATCACTGCATTCGGCGGCAAGTTGGTGGTATTTCGCGGTGAGGACGGCAAGGTCAACGCCCTCGACGCCTTCTGCCGGCACATGGGCGGCGACCTGTCGGACGGTGAGGTCAAGGGCAACGAGATCGCCTGCCCGTTCCACGACTGGCGGTGGGGCGGCGATGGCCGGTGCAAGAAGATCCCGTACAGCCGGCGGGTTCCCAAGTTGGCCCGCACGGCGACCTGGCCGACCATGGAGCAGGACGGGATGCTGTTCGTCTGGAATGACCCGCAGAAGAACCCTCCGCCTGCCGATGTGACCATTCCGCGCATCGAAGGTGTCGGGGGTGAGAACTGGACCGACTGGCACTGGTACACCACGATCGTCGACATCAACTGCCGCGAGATCATCGACAACATCGTCGATATGGCCCACTTTTTCTATATTCACGGCGGGCTTCCCACCGGCTTCAAGAACGTGTTCGAGGGTCACGTCGCCACCCAGTACTACATGAGTGAGGCACGGCCAGATCTCGGTTCGGGTGAGGGCGCCTCGATTCTCGGAACCACTTCGGTGGCTTCCTATTACGGTCCGTCTTTCATGATCGACGACCTGACCTACCACTATCAGCATGGCGATCAACGCACGGTGCTGCTCAACTGTCACTATCCGATCGACGCCGATTCCTTTGTGCTGCAGTACGGGATCACCGTGGAGAAGTCCGAAAACCTGCCGGAGGAAGCGGCGATGCAGATGGCGATCGCGCTGGGCGACTTCGTCAAGATGGGCTTCGAGCAGGATGTGGCCATCTGGCGGCGTAAAGCACGCATCGACAACCCGTTGCTGTGCGAGGAGGACGGTCCCGTCTACCAGTTGCGCCGCTGGTACGAGCAGTTCTATGTCGACGTCGAGGATGTCAGCGACGACATGGTGGATCGATTCGAGTTCGAAATCGACACCACCCGCCCGCGCGAAGCGTGGATGAAAGAGGTGGAGGACAACATCGCTGCCAACCGGTTGCCCCGTCTGGTAGGTCTGACGACGTCAGATCATGCGTCCGGATAACCGGCTGAGCGATGCGCCAATGACGCCGGTGACCTGCGCATCGTGCGGCGCGCGGGTGCTGGTCCGCAAGAGCAGCTGGGAACAGACCAGTGTGCAATGGAACGGCGCTGCCGTGGCCCGGTGCCAGGAGCGCCCGCGCCAGGGGGAGTGCCGTGTATCGACGTCGACGGACGGCACGCTCCTACGGCCCGCGCCCTTTCTGGTGTGCCCGATGTTGCGCGCTTCGATAGAGCAAGCGGCAAGCATGGGTTCGGTGCCCGTTCTCGACGAACTCTGAGTCGGACGGCTCATGTGGGGGCTTTCGTGTGGTCCGAATGTTCGGTTGGTAGACAACGGCCCGCAGTTCACTCGAAAAACATGTGTATCTCGCGCAAGAACATGTCGGGAGCCGTATCCATTGCAAAATGCGCCTGACCGTTCAGGACCACCTCCCTTACGTCAGGAAGTGCCCTGCCTAGGTGTTCAGCGGCCAATTTCAATGGCGCCGGGCTGTCGCTCCCGGTCAGCAGCATCACCGGCACCTCAATCTGCGAGAATCTGTCGAAGTCCGGTTGATATGTGCCGGATAGCGCCTGGATTTCGCGTGGAATCGTGTGTGCGACGTCAACTCGCTTGCGCCAAACAGGGAGATTCTGCATTATCGCCAGATCGCTTGCCCGCGTATCAGTTTGGGTGAACATGGCTGCCACCAATCCGTCGCGATCGCCGGCGTCGAGCAGATCGCTGAGGTGCTTGACGAAACCGGCCGGATAGAAGTCGACACCGACAGGCAGCGGTGGTTCGTACAGTGCGAGGCGGCGAACATGCGGTGTCCGCAGGGCCGCCTCCAACGCGCACAACGCGCCGAATGAGTGGGCAAGGACGTCGACTGGGCTACCGATTGCGTCAATGACAGACGCGACATCGTTGAATTCGGCTTCAATGCTGTACGCGCCGGCACCGTCGGTACTGGCACCCCGCCCCCGGCGATCCATCGCGTAGGTGGTGAACCCCTGATTGAGTTGGCCAAGAATATTCGTCCAACGTGAGTGATCGCCGCCCCCACCGTGCACCAGTAGTAGAGGTGGACCTTGCCCAGCCGTATGGCAGCCAATCTTCACACCGTCGCTGGTGACTACTGTCTCAATCGAGCTCATTGGGTACCCTTTTCCGATCTACGTATTGCGGTGCAGAAAGTTGATTGCGTCCGCCCGCGGTGTTCAACCATCGCGACTCGGATTGACCGACCTAGCCGGTTGCGGAACTGGCCTGGCGGCGAATCGGTGTAGACGGGGACTTGCCACGCGTTCGGCGTCTACTGCATACCCTTCGAACACGCGAGTTCCCAATTGTTCTCGGCAAGTTGGCCTGAAGCAGATCGCCTAAGCGGGTACCGCAATACCTTTCCGAACCAGGCTCCGGCAAGTTCTCATGCACCTACCTCACTGGCCCGAGAGGCACACTTTGGGCCACACGGAATTTGGATTCACGTAGCTCATCGACGTTTCGGGGCGCTCAGGCGAACTGGAATGCGCTCAACGGCGCTTCTTGCGGATACACCGCAGGGCCGCCGAGGTCGTAGCCCGCGTTGAGTGCGCCGATGAACTCGGCGTCGTGCAGTGGCTCGCTCGGGATATCGAGCTTGTAACCCTTCTTGCTCAAGTCATCGACCATCATGTCGATGGTCTTGTCGATCGTCAGATCGTCGGAATGGTCCATGTTCTTCTTGAGCTCGTCGAAGTCCTCGTAGACCTCCGAAGACCAGTGCACCAGGAAGCGCAGCTCGTCGGTGTGATGGCGCGCGATGACGTCGTCGCCGTTCTTGAGCACCCAGTGATCCTGGGAGTTCGGGTCGCCCGCGAACAGCGTGTCGAAGGCCAGCCCGGCAGGCACTTGCTGCTCAAGGGGGCCGTTCGCCTCTCCCCGGTGCACCAGCATCTCGTTCTGCACCACGACACCGCGGTTATAGACCGGCGGCTGAAGCCGTTCGGGCGCCCGCAGGGGGCCGTTCGGCCAGTAGGTGAATCCGCTGCCCTGGTCCAGCGAGAACCAGGTGATGACCTGTGCCATCTTGATCATGTAATCCGCAAACAGCCCGGACTTGCCCATCACACTGACCAGCCAGGTCGGGGCGTTCTCGTAACGTACGCCGCGGAAACTCGGCGAATCGAGGTGTCCGGGGTCGCGATTGGCGCAGGGGCCGTTGATGTTGAACAACATCATCTGCGGCTTGGCGTACTTGGCGTTCCAATACGACTTGGCCATCTCCAGGAACTCGGCGTTGTAGAAGCAGTCGTGCAGCTCCGGGTAGAGCACGGTGCCGTGGTTGGCCAGGAAGCCGCGAAACGTCGGCGTCAGGAACAAGTCCAGGGTGGGGGTGAACCCCTCCGGGAACCGGCCGCTCATCGTGGCGATCAGCTCTTCGGGAGAAGCGAAGTGCTGGGCGATGATCAAGCTCCAGGGACCGTCCTTGCGCACCACGTCGAGAAGGCGCTCCCGCTGGTCGTCGGTGTAGACGTCGGCGATCTCGCGTGGGGGCGAAGCGGGGCGCAGGATGTCGGACAGCTCCATTCGCCGCTCTTCGGTGAGCATCACAAGTACTCCTTCATTCGGTTCCGGCGTTGAACTACGCCATTGCTGGTCTCGATTGTGTGCGGCGCCACCGGTATCCCGAACCCTTGGTGTCCAACCATCGGGACGTTAGTCAGCCCTTAGTTGTGGAGCTGGACCACCTAGAAGGGCAGCGGGTGGGTGAACTTCGCGCGCAACAACGCCCCGATCTCGGCCATGGCCAGCCGTCCTCGTGCAGTTGCCTCGGAGCGCATCAGGAAGCCGTGGTACATGCCCGGATAGCGGGTGATCGTAGTCTGCACTCCGGCATCGCGCAGCCGGCCGGCGTAGCGCTCGCCCCAGTCGCTGATCGGATCGAGCTCAGCGGTGACGACGATGGCTTGCGGCAGTCCGCGCAGGTCGGTGGCATAGGCCGGGACCCGGCGGATGTCGTGCGGGCAACCCGCCCCGATATCGGCCAACTCGTGCAGGTAGACGATGTCGTCGTGGGAGAGCATCGGCGCATCGAGGTTCCGGAGCACCGAGGCCGCAGCCATGTCGCGGTCCACGCCCGGATACATCAGGAGCTGGGCGAAGATCGGGGGCCCGCCGTGGTCGCGTGCGGCCAAGGCGATTGCCGCCGCCACGCCGCCGCCGGCGCTGTCGCCGGCGATCACCAGTCGTTGCCGATCCAGGCCGAGCTCCGTTGCGTGGGCGGCTGTCCAATCGGTGGCCGCCATGGCGTCCTCGAACTGTGCCGGCGGCGGATTCTCCGGCGCCAGGCGGTAGTCGACGGCGATCACCGCCGCGCCACTGGCGGCCGCCAGCGCACGGGACATCGGTTCGAACGAGTGATTGGAGCCCATTACCAGTCCGCCGCCATGCAGGTGCACGATCACCGGTGACAGTCCTGTGTCGGGCCGTGGGCGGTAAATCCGAGCGGGAATCGGGCCACCCGGGCCGGGTATCACCGCGTCGGCGACCTCAGCCATTTCCGGCATGTCCGGCGGCAACGGTGCGGATTCCAAGGATGCACGTACCTGATCGAGGCCGCGTTCCCGGATCGGGGTCGGCGGGCCGAAGGCAGCAACCCTGGCAGCGGCATCGGGGTCTAGCGCAGGGCGGTGTGGCCCGTTCACGGTGGGGCTCCTAGTGTTCGGCGGGATCGAAGCGGCGCTTGTCCCGCAACTGCGGCGGGACAAGGGTTGTCAGCACTTCGGCCCGCTCGGCCATCGCCGAACGCACGTACTCGGGTTGCGTCAACAGATAGAACGCACCGTGGGCGGACTGTTCGAAGATCACTTCGGCGGCTTCGAGAGGATCCATCGCGCCCGCTTTGATCGCCAGCATCGCGTCGCGCTGTGCGTCGGCGGCATCGACGTCGGCATCCGCCAGGTCGGCGCCCACGCCGCCTGCCGCCTCGAAGATGTTGGACTTCACCGCGCCGGGCAGCACCGCCTGGACGTGAACGCGCTCGTCGTGGCCGGCCAGCTGGATCTCCAACCGCAGACATTCGGTCAGCGCCAGCACGGCGTGCTTGCTGACGATGTACGGGGTCTGCAGCGGAACCGCCGCCACCCCCCCGATCGAGGACAGATTCCAGATCCAGGCCGGGGAGCCGGCGGCGATCATTTTCGGAATGAAGGATCGGACGCCGTGGAAGACGCCACTGACATTGATGTCCATCACCCGGTTCCAGTTGGCCACCGGGGTATCCCACAGGTATCCGAACTGTTCCACGCCCGCGTTGTTGACCAGCAGCCGTACCGGTCCGATGTCGCGGTAGGTGCGTTCTGCCAACGCGGTGACGGCGTCCGGATCGCGTACGTCGCAGAGCGCGTCGACGGCCCTACCGCCGTCGGCGACGATCTCGTCGCGTAGCGCCGCTACGGCGGCGCCGTCGACATCGGCCAGGACCACAGACATCCCCAGGCGGTGTGCATGACGGGCGAGACCGGCGCCGATGCCGGCACCGGCCCCGGTGATGACGGCGACACCGCCACCGAAGACGTCGCGCGCGCTCAACGAGTCAGTATTCACCGTCAGGTCGTCGCCGGGGCGTTCTCGGCGCCGGGAAGGCCGCTGCCGGACAGGGGTTCGGAGTTGGTGGCGTCGAGGACGACCGACATCTTGGTGAACTCCAACCCGCTGCGGCTCTTGCCTCCGCGGCGAACACCGACTTCGGTGACGCCGCTGGACACGGCGAACGGAACGAAGTTGGTTATCTGATTGACGAAGATGTAGAAGCGGGCGTACGTGACATCGCCGTCGGTGCCGGTGATGTGCAGGTTGGTGGAGTGGTGCCGCAACGGGTACGGGCTGGCCGCACGGTGCTCGGTCAGCCACGGCACGATCACCGCCGCGGTGCTCAGGTCAGCGGCGAGGGCTTCCTCGAACGGGCAGGAGCCGGAGTCGCTACGGCTCAGGTAGACGGCATCGTCGGCGAAGGCAGCGCCCATCTGCGCGTAGTCAGCCTGGTCGTAGTGGTACCAGAACTCCCCGACGAAGTTGTGCAGCTCGGTCAGCGAGATAGCAGAGGCAGTACTCACGAAAGTCGTCTCCCGGTGTCGATCGTGCGGAACCTGAACGTGGGCTCCTGCGAGTCAACCGGGAACCAGCCCCGTGTGACACGGCGGTAACCGGTCAGTGGAACACCCGCGCACCCCGCGGGTCAGTGGGCGATCAAGCTCCACAGACCGTCGGCGCCGGCGGCCAGCGCTGCGCGGGCAACCTCTTCGTCCCACTGATGGACGGAGCCGAACTCCGAGCGCCACGCCAATGCGGCACGGGTGTATTCATGCAGCCGGTGTTCGATGGTGATGCCGATGGCCCCCAGTGCCTGGTGGGCGTTGCGGACCGCCACCGTGGTGGCGTGGCCGGTGCAGGACCGTGCCACCGCAACGAGGAACCCGAGATTCGTTGCCGACCAATCGCTGTCGACGGCTGCGGCAAGAGCGGCTTCGGTTGCCGCCCGGGCCAGCGCGGCTTCGGCGGCGATGTCGGCGACCAGGTGCTGGATCGCCTGGAACTTCGACAGCGGTCGACCGAATTGCACCCGCGCCGAGGTGTGCTCGACGGACAGTTCCAGGATCCTGTCCAGGGCCGCGCAGACCTGTATCGAACGCACCAGGGCGGACTTGAGCCGCAGCTTGGTCAGCAGCTCCGGGGTCACCACGATGCCGGTCAATCTCGAGACGTCGCCAGAGACGGTGTCACGCGGCTCCCCGATAGTGTTGCAGCCCGGGGCTATTCGGAGATCGGCCCGGTCGACGTCGGCCAACAGGTGAACGTCGTTGTTCGGCCAGACGACTACAATCCGGTCGGCAGTGGACGCCCATGGCACTGCGGCAGCGGTGCCCGACTCGTCGACTACACAGACGGTTCGCGTGGCCTCGTCGATCGGCAGGCCGAGTTCCTCGAGAAGCCAGCAGGCCAGGACATCGTGCTCGGCCAGCGGCATCCGAACCGCGTGACGGACTGCGGCGGAGATCAGTTCTGCGGCTTCATGCCAGGTCGCGCCGCTTCCGCCTGTGTCCACCGAGCCGGACAGTCTCACCAATCCCAATTGGTCTAGCCTGGACCAGAATTCGACGTCATGGGTGATCGTGCCGGTCGGTGGGTGGACGTCGCGGTGCTCGGCGAAAACCGAATTCATCATGTCGACCAACTCTCGATCGACTCCGCTCTCGGTCGTAAGTTCGGAGGTGGTCATCGCATCCCCAATCCGCGCGCGATCACGCCGCGCAGCACTTCATTGGTGCCCCCGCGCAGGGTGAAGCCGGGGCGTTGGTCCACCGCCGCGGCGACCAGTTCGCGGTAGGACGAGTCGACGGCGGACGTGTCACCGCAGCGCAGGTCGGCGAAGTCCGCGATATCGCCCTCGGTGGTAGTGCCCAGCACCTTGACCACGGCCGCCGCGACGTCGGCGGGCTGATGGCGCTCCAGGGCCTCTGCCACGGCGGTCGACATCTGGTGTAGTCCGGCGATCCTGGCTACCAGGCCGCCCAACTGGGCGTCGTGGGGGATCTGATGGCCGCCCATGTTCTCGGCAGCGGCGGCGAGAAGCGTGAAGGTGGACAGCCACCGCTCGGGGCCGCTCCGCTCAAAGCTCAGCTCGGAGGTCACCTGGCGCCAGCCGTCGCCGATCTCGCCGAACACCATGGCGTTCGGCACAAATGCGTCGTCCAGGATGACCTCGTTGAAATGGTGGCTGCCGCTCATCGAGATGATTGGCCGCACCTCGACGCCCGCAGCGTCGAGTCGCACGATGAACTGGCTCAGGCCGGCGTGCCGGTGGGCCAGGTCCACCGGTGCGTTGCGCGCCAGCGCGATGAAGGCGTGGGCGTGGTGCGCGCCCGACGTCCAGACCTTGGTGCCGGTCAGCTTCCAGCCCCCGTCGACCTGTACCGCACGCGTTCGAACGCTGGCCAGGTCCGAACCGGAGTCCGGTTCGCTCATCCCGATGCCGAAGAAGCATTCGCCGGCTGCGATCTTGGGCAGGAATTCGTGCTTCTGCGCTTCGGAGCCGTACTTGAGCAGCGACGGCACCACCTGCCGGTCGGCGATCCAGTGCGCGGCTACCGGCGCGCCGGCGGCCAGCAGCTCTTCGGTGACTACGAACCGGTCGATGAACGAACGGCCGTGTCCGCCATATTCTTTCGGAACCGTCATGCCCAGCCAACCACGCGCCGCGAGTGCTGCGGTGAAGTTCTCATCCCAACCGCACAGCCAGGCATCCACCGACGGAGTGAAGCTGCCGGCGGCGAGCTGCTCGGCGAGGAAGGCGCGGACTTCGGCGCGCAGTCCTGCGGCGCTGGCCGATTCCGAGGTGGCCGGGGGAACCAGCCGGGGCAGTGCCATCAGACGCTCCGCCACTTCTCGATGCGGCGCTCATGCTCGGCGTCGCGGTGAGCCAGCGGCTGCATCGCGGCCGCCATCGCGAGCGTCGACTCCAGCAGACCGGTCCGTGACTCCTGCAGCAGACGCTTGGCCATCCGCAGCGCGTGCGGCGGGTTCTTGGCAATCCGCTCCGCCAGCTCCATTGCGGCGCTCATGAGTTCGTCGTGGGGGACCACCCGGCTGACCAACCCCCACGCGTCTGCGGTCGCGGCGTCGATGCGGTCGCCGGTCAGCGTCATCTCGGCGGCCCGCTCATATCCGATGGCCCGTTGCAGGAACCAGGTGCCGCCGTCGCCGGGGACCAGGCCGATCTGCACGAAACTCTCAGCGAAGGAAGCCCGTTCGGAGGCGATGCGGATATCGCACATCGTGGCCAGGTCGCAACCGGCACCGATCGCCGCGCCGTTGACCGCGGCGATGATCGGAACCTCAAGACTAGCCAATGCCCTTGGGAGGCGCTGGATTCCGTCGACGTAGGCATAGCGTTGCTCGATGGCGTCCAAGCCGAACATGCCCTCACGGTTGGCCATGTCCTTGACGTTGCCGCCGGCCGAGAAGATTTTCCCTTCACCGGTGAGGATCACCGCTCGCACGGTGCTGTCGGAATTTGCGGCGTCGACCGCACTCTCGAAAGCGGTGATGAAGTCCTGATCGGTGATGGCATTGCCGAGGTGGGGCAGGTTGATGGTCCAGACCTGCACTCCGTCGTGTGTCGTGATGGCCAGCGGCCCTGCTGTCATGCTCATGACTGGAAACCTCGAATTCTCGTCGGATGAGGGGACGGCGGGCCAGGGCGGACAACCCCTGACGCCGGACTCACGGTAGCTGGATCGACTTGATCTGCAGGTATTCCTCAAAGCCGATCCGCCCGAGTTCCCGCCCGATCCCGGATTTCTTGTAGCCGCCGAACGGCGCCGCGGGGTTGTACTTGCCGCCGTTGATATCGAGCTGGCCGGTCTGCACCTGCCGGGCGAATCCGATCGCGGTGTCGTCGTCAGCGGCCCACACCGCACCGGACAGGCCATAGGGTGTGCCGTTGGCGATGGCCAGCGCCTCGTCGGCGTCGCGGAACGGAATGACAGCCAACACCGGCCCGAACACCTCCTCTTGCCCCAGTTCGGAGTTCGGGTGGACGTCGGCGAACACCGTGGGGGCGACGTAGTAACCCACGTCGCGTAGCCTCTGGGAACCCCCGGCCAGCAGCCGGGCGCCATCGCCCGGCGCGCGCTCGATGAAGCCGAGCACGCTGTGGTACTGCGACTCGGAGGCCGACGGACCGAGCCGGGTGCCCGGATCCCACGGATCTCCGACGGAGTATTTCGACACCGCGGCCTCCACGAGCTCTAATGCCTCACTGTAACGGGACAGCGGCACCAGCATCCGGGTCCACGCCATACAGGTCTGTCCACCGTTGAGGAACGCATTGCCGACGCCGACCTTGATCGCGGTGGCGAGGTGGGCGCCGTCGAGGATCACATTGGCCGACTTGCCGCCGAGCTCCAGGGCTACCTTCTTGATGGACTTTCCCGCGAGTTCCCCGACTCGGCTTCCCACGGCAGTGGAGCCGGTGAAGGAGACCAAGTCGACGTCGGGGTGAGCCGACATCCGTTCGCCGATCAGTGCGCCCGGGCCCGAGACGAGGTTGACCACGCCCGGCGGCAGGCCGGCATCCTCGATGGCGTCGACGAACTCGAACACCGACAGGGGCGCCTCGTTGCTGGGTTTGAGGACCACGGTGCAACCTGCCGCGATGGCAGGCAGGACCTTGGCGACCACCTGGTACAAAGGGTAGTTCCACGGTGTAATGGCCGCGACCACACCGTAGGGCTCCCGCAGCACCATCGAATTGCCGATTCGCTCTTCGAATTCGAAGGTGGCCAGGGCATCGGCGAATCCACGGGCGACCGCCAGGGGTACCTGGGTCTGAACGCTCTGCGCGATACGGATCGGGGCGCCCATTTCGCGGGTGATGGTCTCGGCGATGTCAGGCAGTCGTTTCTCCATCGCGGTGATCACCGCGTCGAGGCGTTCGCGCCGCTCGGTGACGCCGATCATCGGATCGAACGCAGCGCGCGCCGCGGCGACCGCGGCGTCGACGTCCGCCTCGCTACCGCTGGGAACAGAGCCGCACACCTGCTCCGTCGCGGGATCGATCACCTCGATCGTGCCGGTGCCATCGGGGTTGACCCATTGCCCGTCGATGAAAAGCTTGGTGCGCGTGTAGTCGTGGTTGCTCATGGTTGCTCTCCGGTCAGGGGTTCAGGGCACGATGCTGGCGCGAACATCGCGCTTACCTTCGGCGGCGGCGAAGGCGTCGTTGATGTCGTCGAGTGAGTAACAGGCGGCGGAGAGTCGGTCGAAGGGCAGTCTGTCTTGGTACTCAGCCAAGAAGTCCAGGGCCCGAGACAGGACGGCCGGATCGTAGAGCGAGACCCCGACCATGGTCTTGTTGCCGAAGACGAATCGAGACGGATCGAACTCGAAGGATTTGCCGATGTTGATATTGCCGATCTCGACATAGCGGCCGAACTGGCCGAGCAACTTCAGGCCCTCGTCGATAGCCGAGGGGTGGCCGACCACCTCGACCACCACGTCGGCGCCCTGGCCGTCGGTGAGCTTGCGGACGATCTTGGCGCGCTCCTTGTCGGTGGTGACCTCGGTGATGTCGATGACGACGTCCGCGCCGAAGGCCTTGGCCAGTTCGAGCCGCTCCGGGACGCCATCGATGGCGATCACCTTGGCGGCACCACGGGCCTTGGCCACTGCGACGGCGTACAGGCCGAGCGCACCGGCGCCCTGGACCACGACGTACTCACCCAGTTGCTGATCGACCCGCTCGAGTCCGTACATCACCTGCGACAGCGCACAGTTGGCGCCTGCGGCGATTTCGTCGGAGATGGAGTCCGGCACTGTGTAGACCACGGCGCCGGCCGGCAACAGGAAGTAGTCGCCGTAGCCGCCCACGAAGTACGGCGGTTCATCGGCACGGCCCAGCATCGCCATCGTCAGGTTCAGGCAGGCGTTACGGCGCCCGGCCAGACAATTGCGGCAGGTGTGGCAGCAGAAGAAGTAGGGGAACACCACCCGTGTTGCGACTTCCAGCGGCTTGCCGTTGGAGTCAGCGGTGACACCGTCGCCGAGCTGGGCCACCGATCCGACCATTTCATGGCCCAAAACGGTGGGAAGTTGCCCTCCGAGACCGCGAGTCGCGAAGGTGCCGTGCCAGGCGTGGACATCAGAACCGCAGATGTTGGCGCGGCTCACCCGGATCAGGATCTGTCCTGGGCCGGCTTCGGGAACCGGTACGGTCTCGATCTCAAACGGCTTTCCCGGCTCATCGAAGCGGGCGATACGTCCGGTGTTCTGCGCTGAGCTCACAGGTGAATTCCTTTCCCTTGAAATCAGATTCGATCTCGGGTGTCTGTCTCGGCGATGTCATCGAAGCCAGGGCCGTCGCAGCGCCGCCCTCGCGGCACACTATTTGCTTGGCAGCGGAGACTGATCTGCGCTTCCCGCCCAGCGGTCATCGCGTGAGCCGTACTGGATCGATCAGCCGGAAACGGCCTGCGTGGGACTGAACCGCTCCCGTAACAGGCGCTTCAACAGTTTTCCGCTGGGGTTCTTGGGCAGCGAGTCGACGAAGAACAGCTGCTTAGGTGTCTTGAAACCGGCCAGATGTGTCCGACAGTGTCCCAAAAGCTCGCCCTCGTCGATCAGAATGCCGTCGCGGAGCACCACCGCGGCGACGACCGCCTCCACCCACCTCGGGTGGGGCAGACCGAACACCGCCACCTCCTCCACGCCTGGGTGCCGGTAGATGACCTCTTCGACTTCACGACTGGCAACATTCTCTCCGCCCGTCTTGATCATGTCCTTACGGCGATCCACTACATGCAGCAGGCCGTGTTCGTCGTAGTAGCCCAGATCGCCCGAGTGGAACCAGCCGCCGAGGAAAGCTTCCGTGGTCTTCGCCTCGTCATCGAGGTAGCCGAGCATCAGGTGGGGGCTTCGATGCACGATCTCGCCCACCACGCCGGGGTCCGCCGGGGTGCCCTGGTCGTCGAGGATCGCCGTCTCCACATTGATCACCGGTCGGCCCGCCGATCCGGCGTGTGCGTCTTGGTCCTCTGGTCCCAGGGCCGATGCCAGCGGCGCCATCTCGGTCTGACCGTAGAAGTTCCACAGGCGCAGTTCGGGCAGTCGCTCGCGCATCTCGGCCAGGATCTCGGCCGGCATCGCTGAGGCGCCGTAGTACCCCTTGCGCAGGCTGGCGAGACTCGCAGCATCGAAAGACGGCGACCTCAGCAGTGAGATCCACACGGTTGGTGGCGCGAAATAGCTGGTTGCGCCATATTTTTCGATTGTGCGCAGCACCAGCTCGGGATCCGCTCGGGGAAGAATGACACTGGTGGCACCGAGGTAGACGGCAGGGGTCAAGAAGTTGTCGAGTTGCGCGCAGTGATACAGCGGCAGCGAGTGAACGGCGATGTCGGTGCCTTCCATCGAGCCGGCGATGATCGAGCTGATGTAGTTGCCCATCAGGCTGCGAGTCGAGTGCATCGCACCCTTGGGCTGCGCCTCGGTCCCGCTGGTGTACATCAGCCGGATCATTTGATCGTCGGCGACATACGGCGCGGGAGCCGCTGAGGAGGTTGCCAGCCACTGATCGAAGTCATCCCAGCCGGGCGGCAGCATCTGCCCGGGCAGGACGATCGCGGCAGTGGTACGCACACTCCCGCCGAGCTGCATCGCTGCCTGGGCGGTGGGCACCAGATCGGCTTCGACGAGCATCCCGGTGGCTTTGCTGTGGTCCAGGATGAACGAGATCTCCTCGGCGGTCAGCATGAAGTTGATCGGCACCAGCACGACGGCGGCGCGAGCGGTCGCGAAGGCCAGCACCGCGTACTGCCAGCAGTTGTGCGCCAGAAGCGCGAGCCGGTCGCCGGGACCGAAGCCGTTGTCCTGCAACGCGGCTGCGGCACGATCGACAAGGCGCTCGAATTCGGCGAAAGTCAGACAGACATCGCCGTCGATCACAGCTACCTTGTCCGGTTGTCTGCGGGCCGAGCGTCGCGGAATGTCGCCCAGCGCGTGACTGCGCGCCGAACCGAGGACGGCATCGAGCTCGTTCATGCCCCGGACTGTAGGGCCGCCGCGGCGGTTGCGGGCAAGCCGCGTCCCGCTCAGTAGACACGGGCCGGTCGGATCGTCCGCGACGGCCACATACTCGGGGCACGAGCAAGGAGGTTCGATGACGACCGATGCGACCGTGACGGCCGACCACATGGGCTCGGGGCCAGCTGAGCTGCGCAGTTACCTGCGTCAGGCGGATGCCGGGGTCCTGGTTGCGGTGCTGGCCCAACTGACCGGCGATCCCGCCGTGGTCGACCGGTTTGCCGACAAGATCTCGTTCAAGCCCGACCCCCCGGAGCAGATCGGCGTCACCGACGACGAGACCCGCCAGGTGCTGGTGGACGCGGTGATTGCCGCGCTCGACCAACCGCGTCCGGCCGGTGCATTGCCCAGCGATGACCCGGCGCTGTTCGCCCGAGTCGCGCCACTGGCGCTGGGTACCAAGGTGAGTGTCGAGTATGTCGGCTTGCTGCTGGAGCAGGGCGGCTTCCACCCGTCGCAGCCGGTGCTGCCTCGGACCGCCGAGCTTCCGACGGACTTCAAGGTGGTCATCATCGGCGCCGGGATTGCGGGGATGGCCGCCGCGCTGGAATGCGCTGATGCCGGAATCGATTACGAGATCATCGACCGCAACGACGAGGTCGGTGGCACCTGGTACACCGCCGTGTACCCGGGCATCGGTGTTGACACGCCCTCGGCCTACTACTCGCTGTCGCGCGACATCAACGGTGGGTGGTCGAGCTACTATCCGCAGGGCGCTGAGTACCAGAAGTACCTGGAGTCGGTCGCCACCGAAAACAATCTGCGGGACCACACCCGATTCAGCACCGAGGTGGAGGCGCTGTTGTGGGACGAGGAACGCCGGCTGTGGCAGATCCACGCGGTCGGTCCAGACGGCACCCGTGAGGTCAGCTATGCCAATGCGGTGATTCCGGCTGTCGGCTACCTCAACCGCCCACGGTGGCCTGACCTTGCGGGCAAGGATTCCTTCGCCGGCGTGAGCATCCACTCCGCCGAGTGGGACTCGGACTTGGACTTGCGCGGCAAGACGGTGGCGATCATCGGCGCCGGATGCACCGCGGTGCAGATCGTCGACGCCTGCGTCGGCGAGGTCGAGCACCTCACGGTCTTTCAACGTCAGCCGCACTGGGTGGCGCCTCGCAAGCGACTCACCGACGACGTGCCCGAGTCCCGCCGCTGGCTCAACACTCATATCCCGTTCTACGCCAACTGGAATCGGCTCAAGTCGTTCTGGGGCACCGCCGACAACAACTATCCGGTGATCCTGCGGGACCCGGAATGGGCGGCCGACCACTTGTCGATCTCGCCGGCCAACGACGTGTTGCTGCGGATGTGCCTGGATTACATCGACCGGGTATTCGGCGCGGGCTCGGAGTTGGCGAAGAAGGTCACCCCCGACTTCGCGCCCTACGGCAAGCGCATCATTCGTGACCCCGGCGGTTACTACGCTGCGTTGGCCAAGCCGCACGTCGACGTGGAGGCCAGCGAGCCTGCGCGGGTCAACGAACGTGGGATCGTTACCCAGGACGGTCGGCAGATCGACCTGGACGTCATCATCTACGCCACCGGCTACCACCTCGATTTCTTGTCGACGGTCGATATCCGGGGCCGCGACGGTGTCAAGCTCAGTGAGGTCTGGGGAGACAGTCCAAGTGCCTACCGCGGTGGCATGGTTCCCGGCTTCCCGAACATGTTCATCTCGTCGGCGCCCAACTACAGCCCGGGGCACGGTGCCGGACACAACTTCGGTGTGGAGGTGATGGTGCACTACGTGATGGAATGCCTCCAGCTGATGGCGCAGCGCGGCGTGCCGACCATCGAGGTCACCCCGGAAGCGTTCGAGACCTACGTCAGCGAGATCGACAGGGCGATGGCCGACACGGTGTGGTGCCACACGCCCACCGCCCACACCTACTACCGCTCCGGTGGCGGTCGAATTGTCACCGCCTTCCCGTTCCGGCTGATCGATGTCTGGCAGAGTCACCGTGCTCCGATCGAGGGAGACTTCATCCTCCGATGACCGGATTGCTCAGCGGTAAAACCGCATTGGTGACCGGAAGCAGTCGGGGAATCGGGCGGGCAGTCGCTCAGCGACTGGCTGCCGAAGGAGCTACGGTAGCCGTCACCGCACGCTCTCTCCGCACGTCGCCGTCGACCCGCGCAGGCCACACGGAGGCCCTGCCGGGCACGATCGCCGAGACCGTCGAACTGATCGAGGCAGCGGGCGGCAAGGCATTCGGCATCGCCGCCGATCTGGAGGACACCCGCCAGCGTGCCGGCTTGATCGACGAGGTGGTCGACCGGACGGGCCGCATCGACATCTTGGTCAACAACGCCGGATATGCCGACTACTCGGTCATCGAAACAATGCCGATCCAGACCTTCGATCGCACCGTCGAACACTATGTGCGCACGCCGTTTGTGCTGATTCAGCAGGCGATTCCACACATGCGCCGGCAAGGTGCGGGCTGGATCGTCAACATCGGATCCGTCACCGGCCTGGCTCCGGAGCGCCCCTACCGCGACTACAACAAGTCGTCCGGGGATGTGATCTACGCGTCGATGAAGGCGGCACTGCACCGGCTCTCCCAGGGCGTTGCGGCTGAACTGGTGGATTCCAACATCGCCGTCAACGTCGTAGGACCCTCGAGCGCTATCCGGACACCGGGTGCAGACAGCCTGATACCCGATTCGTTCCCGACCGAGCCGGTGGAGTATCTGGCCGAAACGGTGTTGGCGATGTGCCATCTACCGGCCGCCGAGCGCACCGGCCTCGTCGCGTTCAGCCTGCATTACCCCTGGTCCCAGCAGCTCGCCGTGCACAGCCTGGATGGCGCCACCGTGCTTCCGTCGCTCGAGCCGCCCGCGGCCGCCAATCCCAACATCCTGCCTGCCGGACTGTGATTTCCGGCGGGTCGTCACGGTTGAAGGACGGCACGGTCGATCGCGCAGAAGCTGTGGCACACCCGATCGCGAACGATCACCTCGGTGGTCTCGGGGTCGAACCACCGGTCCACCACCGCCCAGTGGATCGGATGCATCAGATATGGCCCCATCAGCCCGGCGACATCGGTGAACTCCTGCTCGAACACATGCGTCCACTCAGTGGATCCGGTCGGTTCGGTCACCCGGCTCAGCTGCCACGCGCACATGGTCCCGACATAGCCGGGCATCGATTTCAGCTCCGACTCGAACCGCGTCAGAGTCTGCGTCGAGGTGTCCGGTTGCACCCGTAGCAGCAGCGTCCGGTACACCGTCGCGGGCTTACCGGTGCCGATCGGAGTGCCCGCATACGTCGCGCCGTTGATTCGGGTGATCGCAGGGTCGGCCAGCGCAGCCGCAAGCTGCGGTTCGGCGATCCGCCACGCTGATTCATCGGGGAAACGCAGATGCGCCAACACATCCCCGCCGTTGCGTGAGCCGGTATCGGTCGGTTCGACGATCCATCGCAGAGCCCCGCTGCGTTCGGCCACCGTGCGGATGGCGGTGAGCACCCGGTCGCGTTCGCCGGATTCGACGTCGAGTAGTCGGGTGACGTTAAACATCGGCTGCCGCGTTCATCTCGCACAGTGCGTCGACGTCACCGGCTGCGGCCGCCACCGAGCGGCTGCGCTCCGCCACCAATTCGTCGATGTCCGACCACCATTGCCCCAACGCGGGATCCGGCCGTCCCTTCCAGGTCATCTGCCACCAGGCCAGTGGGTCGGGCAGTGACCAGGTGATCGTGATGGTGTTCGACTCATCGGCGAACCAGATGGGTGGACTGACGAGCACGCTCTGCAGTGTCATTCCGCGGCCCCGGGCGCCGGGCGCGTACTCCGCGAGATAGCGATCCACGAATCGTCGCGCCAGCCCGGGCCTGGTCACGATCCGGTCGATGACGAAGACTTCACCGTCAGCCATGCAGACGAGGCTAGGGGCGGCCCCGCCATGGGACCGGTTGCAGTCCCGGACATCGGGAGAGTGGCGTTGACGGATCCCACCCGCGGCGAGGACGGTTAGGCGATGAACGATCCCAGCCTGAATCCGTTCGCCCCCGCTCGGCTCGGACCGGTCCGACTGCGCAATCGCGTCATCAAGGCCGCGACATCCGAAGGCCGTTCGCCCGAAGGGTTGGTCACCGACGATCTGATCGACTTCCACGTGAGCTTTGCCAGGGGCGGGGTCGGCATGACCACGGTCGCGTACTGCTGTGTGTCCAAGCAGGGGGCCAGTGCACCGGGGCAGATCGTGATGGACGCCAAGGCCCTGCCGGGCCTGACGAAGCTCACCGACGCGGTGCATGACACTGGCGCCGCCATCTCCGCGCAACTGGGCCACGCCGGCGTGGTGGCGCAGAAGAAGTTGACCGGCGTTACCGCGGTGGCGCCGAGCCGTTTCGTCAATCCCACGTCATTCGCCTACTGCCGCGAGATTCACCGCGACGAGATCTTCACCGTCATAGATCAATTCGGCGCGGCGGCGCAGGTGGCCGTCGATGCCGGATTCGACGCGGTAGAGCTGCATTTCGGGCACCTCTACCTGCCGAGTTCTTTCCTGAGCCCGCTGATCAACCGGCGTAAAGACGAATACGGGGGGGACATCGACAACCGATCGCGGTTCGTACGGCAGATCGCGCAGCGAGTCCGCGACGTCGTGGGCCGGCGGATCGCGGTGATCGCGAAGCTGGACATGGACGACGGCCTGCCGGGCAGCATCTGGATTGACGAGGCGTTGCGCACCGCCCAGCTGTTGGATATCGACGGGACGCTGGATGCCGTCGAGCTGACGCAGGGCTCGTCGGTGTTCAAACCGATGTATCTGTTCCGGGGTGATGTTCCGGTGCGCGAATTCGCGCGGGTGATGCCGCCGGCGCTGCGTCCCGGGGTGCGCGTGATGGGGAAGTGGGCGATGGGCAGCTATCCCTACGAAGATCTCTACATGCTCTCTGCCGCGCGCCAATTCGTGCCGGTCATCAAGAACACCAAGCTGATTCTGCTGGGCGGCATCACCAACCGTGAGCACCTGGAAACCGGGATACGCGAGGGATTCGACTTCATGGCGATGGGCAGAGCGCTGTTGCGCGAACCAGACCTGGTCAACCGGATGATCGAGGATCCCCGGGCACGCAGCCGCTGCGACCACAACAACAAATGCATGGTTACCGTCTTCACGCGCACCCACTGTGTGCTCGATCCGGAACAACGCTACGGCGACGCCGCGCCGCTGACTGCCCCGATGAAACCTGCACAGACCGAAGGCCCGGCGGTTATTTCGTGACGGCCGGGCCCAGAATCTCGGTGAGAGCTGCGCACGCCTGGGCGCGGGCCCGGTGGCAAATGTCGAGGGTGGGCATCGTCATGAAGCCGTGCACTCCACCCTCGAAGTAGCGCACCGCGGTGGGAACGCCCGCGCGCAGTAGGGCGTCGGCGTAGGACCGGCCCTCGTCACGCAACGGGTCGTGACCCGCTATGACGGCGACTGCTGGCGGTAGCCCGGACAGGTCCGGGGCGTGCAGGGGAGATGCGTAGGGGTTGGACCGGTCGGCGACCGAGGGAACGTATTGATCCCAATACCATTGCAGCGCGGGCTGGGGGTTGTAGAAGCCGCGGCCGAATCGTCGGTAGGAGGCCGTGTCGAAGTCGGCATCGATCACCGGATAGAGCAGCAGCTGGCCGCCCAGGCGCGGTCCACCGCGGTCGCGTGCCATCAACGCGGTCACGGCGGCGAGGTTGCCACCCGCGCTGTCGCCGCCGACCAGCAATCTGCTCGGGTCGGCGCCGAGCTCACCGATATGGTCGGCGGCCCAAACGGTGGCTGCATACATATCCTCAGCTGCGGCAGGCCACCGTCCCTCTTCGGGCGCGCGCCGGTAATGCACGGAAACCACCACGGCCGGTAGCCGATTGGCAAAATCGCGGCACAGGTTGTCGTGGCTGTCCAAGTCGCAGAACACCCAACCTCCGCCGTGGGCGTACACCAGGGTCGGGACCGGGCCGGAATCTGCGGCACTCGGGCGGTAGACCCGGATCTCCAGCGGCCCGTCCGGGCCGGCCACAGTGCGGTCATACACGTCGGCGACAGGCTCGGGGGCAGCAGACGGCGTGAAACGCGAGCGGATGACGGCCCGCGCCTCCTCGCCGGTCATGGTGTGCACTGGCGGGAATCCTGCGTTGAGCGCCTCGATGATCCGCGCGATCTGCGCATCCAGAATCATGCGAGCTGCAGGCTTCCTCCGCGGACTGCCGGACCTGCCCGCAGCGGCCGCATCTGCTGCAGGGTCGGGGAGACCCGAACAGGTCCGCAGTCGACGGCCTGCCAGATTCCCATCGCGGCGATACGGACCGGAGCGACGAGTCGCTGGTCCAGCTTGATCCGATTCATCGGGCCGCAGACCGAGATGGCCGCAACAGCTTCACCCGGCTCGCCGATCGGCGCGGCGACGCAGCCGAAACCTGGCAGCGACTCCTCCCGGTCGAAGGCGACGCCATGGGAACGGACTTTCAGCAGCTCGCTACGGAGTTGTGCGTGGGTGGAGATCGAATACTTGGTCTGGCGGGGGAGCAGATCGGTGTTCAGCGCCCCGACGTCACGCTCATCGGCGAAAGCCAGCATCGCCTTGCCCACGGCCGTGCAATGCGCCAGCTTGCGGCCGCCGACACGGGTCGGGATGGCCGCCGCCATCCGGTCGCCGACCTTGTCCATGTACACGACGTCCGGTCCGTCGAGAACGGCCAGGTGGACCACCAGGCCGGTCGCCGCGTGCAGCTCGTGCAGCTTGCGCTGCGCCGCCTTGTGGAGGCGGTCCTGGTGAACCGCTAAGGATCCGAGTTCGACGAGACGCATGCCCAGTTCGTAGTCCCGGCCGCTGCGGCGCAGCCAGCGAAGCTGAACGAGGCGCTCGAGCATGCGGTGGGCCGACGAGCGGGGGAGGCCGGTCCGGCGCACGATCTGTGCCAGGGTCAGGCGGCCGGGACCGTCGAACGCATCGAGGACCAGGGATACCCGGTCGATCACGGCGCTGGGGGTTTCGGCCGGTGCGTCGTTGGTCGCGGTCCTGGGCAATGCGGCGGTCGTGGGCATGTGGGGAACCTCCGTGGCTACATTACTAATAGGCATATGACTAATGGGCATATGTGTACCACACCGGTGTTGTTGCTGTCACACTTCTGCCGGAACTTGATCCGGCCCGCAGCTGCAGTCGGCGCCCAAGTGGCGTCGAGAGCAACGTGATATACGACGTTAAAGCTGCGGAAACATAGTTGATGGCAAACGTATGTTGCTAGACCGTCGAACGTCGGCCACGCTGGGCGACGTTTCGTCAGGCGCGGGCTGGGCTGCGCCCAGCCCGGCGGCCGTAGAAGCTCCCGTCGCCCAGCTACACCCCGCTGGCATAGCCCCAGGCCGCGAGCCCGGCGGCTGACCGTCCCGCTGCTTACAGGCCCGCGAGGGGTTCCCCGCTGACGCGGAGCACTTGGGCGTCGAGTGTGGTGGCCAGCGCGCCGAGGGTGAATCCGCCGGTGCATTCCCGCAGGTCGATGGCGCCGACCGGGGCATTGACCGGTTTCAGCCACTGCGCCTTTTTGTGCAGCACCGGATCGCCGCGGGCGGCTTTTACCTCCGCAGCGGCACCCGCCATCGCGAACCCTGCGATGGCAACGTCGACTTCGTAGTCCCAGCCGGCCACTTCGGCGGCGGCGACCGGGGTGAAGTCAGTGGTCACGGGCGCATCGCTGCGGGCAGGTCGTCAACCCACTGGTGGCCCCAGTAGCTGTCTGCCGTGATTTCTTCAGCGGTGTAGTAAGTCTCGTCGACTCGCATGCCCTCGGTGCCGAACTCGATGTCCCAATCGCCGGGTGCGCGGACGTAGAACGACACCATCTTGTCGTTGGTGTGCCGCCCGAGCGTCGACGACAGTTGGAAGCCGTCCTTGGTGACTCGGTCAAGCGCCTGTCCGACGTTGTCGAGACTGTCGACCTCGACCATGAGATGGATCAGCCCGGGGTCGCGCAACGTCGCCGCGGGGCACAGCGCCAAGCTGTGATGACGCTCGTTGATGCCCAGAAAGCGCACGCGTACCGGCCCGAACTCCGCTGGGACCGGCACCCGGAAGGCGCCGCGTGACTTGAATCCCATTACCTCGGTGTAGAACTCGAACAGGCCGTTGACATCCAGTGCGGGCAGTACCACATGTCCCAGGCCCTGATCACCTGTCAGAAACCTTGCTCCGAAAGGTGTCACGACGGGGCTGTGGTCGAGCACCGCGCCGTGGAACACCTCAAGCGACGTGCCGGCGGGATCCTCGAAGGCGATGACCTCCTCGACGCGGCGGGCGTCTGCTTCGGCCAGCGACAGCTGCTTGTGCGGGACACCCGCAGCTTCGAGGGCGCACGCTACCGCCTGCAGGCCGGCATGGTCACGGACCTCCCAGCCGACGGTGACGATCTTGTCGGTGTCACCCGGGGAGACGATGATCCGCGCGGAGCGCTCGTCCATCCGCAGGTACAGCGAGTCCGGTTCGGGTCCAGTGCCCTGGGCGAAACCCAGTACGCCGAAGGCGAAGTGGCGCCACCTGTCGATATCGGTGGTCTGTACGGAAACGTAGCCGAGGCTCTTGATCACACTCACAGGTCAACCCCTAGATCATCGCCCGCAGCGGACCCTGCGGGTCGACGCCGAGCGAGCTCAGTGCTGAGGCGTGATACACCGTGCCGGGAACGTGGATGGCGTGCGCCTGACCGACGTGGACGTCGCGCCAGTAGCGTTGCAGCGGCTTGTCCATCCGCGCTGCGTTGCCGCCGCAGCGGGCGAAGATCTCGTCGACGGCCGACACCGCCCGCCAGACCGCGCGTACCTGCGTCCGTCGCCCGGCGGCGCGGTCCTCGAACGAAACTTCCTTGCCCGAGGCGACGATGTCGTAGACCCGTTCGGCGTTGGCCAACAGTTCCTGGCGAGCGGCGTTGATGTCGGCAGCAGCCTCCCCGATCGCGTACATCACGTAGGGGTCGTCCTTGATCGCTACGCCGCTGGAGTTCACCCGCGCACGCTGATAGTCGAGGGCGGCGGCAAGCGCGCCCTCGGCGATCCCGATGGTGGCCGAGGAGATGCCAAGCGGGAACATGGTCGACCACGGCATCAGATAGAGCGGTTCGGTCATCCCGGCCTCGCGCTGGGCGGTGCCGTCCATGACCTGCAGGGCATCCATAGTCCGGTAGCTCGGCACGAAGGCGTCGGAGACGATGACGTCCTTGGAGCCAGTACCGCGCAGGCCCACGACGTCCCACGAGTCCTCGACGATCTCGTAATCCTTACGGGGCAGGATCATGTGCAGCATCTGCGGGGGCATCAGCGGTTTACCGTCGGCGTCGCCGATCATGGCGCCCAGGATGATCCAGTCGCAGTGGTCGGTGCCGGAACTGAACTGCCAGCGGCCGTTGAAGAGGTAACCCCCGTCGACGGGCTTGGCGACGCCCTGCGGGGCATACGGCGACGCCACCCAGGTGTCGACGTCGTCAGCCCAGATCTCGTCGCCGACCCGCGAGTCTGCATAGGCGAGCTGGTAAGGGTGAACACCGACGACGCCGTTGATCCAGCCGGCCGACGGATCCAGTGCGGCGGTCGCCATCACCGTCTCGGCGAACTCGCGGGGGTGAACCTCGAGTCCGCCGTGCTTCTTGGACTGCAGCAACCGGATACTGCCGATTTCCTTCATCGACTTGACCGTGTCGTCGGTCAGCTTGCCGATCTTCTCGGCTTCCTCGGCCTGGCCTCGCAGCTTGTCGGCGAGTTCCGCGATGCTGTCAATCACCCGTGTAGTCATGTCAGAGATGGTGACCGCGACGAGTGCGCGGCCGTCGTCCCCGTCCCGGTGAGCGGACGACATTCACCGTCGAGGTCAAAACTCGATTTTCAGCTTGCCCGACAGCGGGCGTGCCTGACAGGCCAGGAACAAGCCCTCGGCGATGTCTTCCTTCTCCAGGATCGCCGCGTTGCCCAGGTCGACCTCGCCTTCGACTACCGTGGCCGCACAGGACCCGCAGTTGCCTTCCCGGCAGGAGAACGGCACCTCGAGGCCCGCGGCGAGCATGACGTCAACCAGATTGTGGCTCTTGGGCCAGCCGAGCTGGTGGACCTCGCCGTCGATGCTGATCTCGGTCTCGGCGGCGTCTTCGTCGTCGGCGATCTCGTCGATCGGCCTGTCGGAGAACGGGTCGCCGGTCAGCGACTGGAACAGTTCGAGGTGAATGTTCTCCCGCGGCACACCCGCCTCGCCGAGCGCATCTTTGACGACTTCCATGAACGGCGCCGGACCACAGATGAAGGACTGGTAGCTGGTGTAGTGACGGGCGAAGCCGCCCATCTGGGCGCGGGTGGGCAGGCCCTGGATGGACTCCAGCCAATGCAGCACGGTGAGTCGGCCGGCGTAGCGAGCCGCCAGGGCGCGCAGTTCGGCGGCGAAGATGACGGAGGCCTCGTCGCGGTTGGCATAGCACAGCACCACTCGGCCCGTGCCCGCGGCGAGTACCGATTTGAGGATCGAGATCACCGGCGTGACCCCGCTGCCGGCCGCCCACAACAGGAAGTCCGCATCGAGGTCTTGTGGTGTGAACTGCCCTGAAGGCGGCAGCACGTCGATCGTGTCGCCAGCGGACAGGTTGTCGCACAGCCAGTTCGACACGTAGCCGCCGCTGGTGCGTTTGACGGTGAACTTGGGCGCGTCGTCGGTGTGCGGAGAACTCGCGAGTGAGTAACAGCGCGCTGCCGAGCCAGTCAGCTCGCTGGGGACGCGCAGGGTCAGGAACTGGCCGGGGCGGTAATCGAATCGGTCCCGATGCTCGCCGGGAACTTCGAGCACAACGGACTTCGCGTCCGGGCTCTCCTCGATAACGGCGGTGACGGTCAGTGATACTGCGCGCAGGCTGAGCCCGGATCGGCCGGTGGATTCTGCATCGGTCATGGCCGACATTGTGAGCTGTACGGCAGGCTCGGTGGGATGTTCTCACCGGTGGCCGGGAGAAATTTCTCGATGCCCGTTGACCGGGAGATGCCCGGCCTCGGGTAGCCGCGGACCATTTACGGTGGCCCCCGTGAGCAGCGCGACCGAGAGCAGTATCGACGTCATTGTGGTGGGTGCCGGGTTCGGCGGCCTGTACGCCCTGCACAAGTTCCGGGAGCAGGGCCTGTCGGTTCGTGTCTTCGAAGCGGCACCCGAAGTCGGCGGAACCTGGTATTTCAACCGGTATCCCGGGGCGCGATGCGATGTCGAGAGCCTCGACTACTGCTATTCGTTCTCCCCGGAGTTGCAGCAGGAGTGGACCTGGACCGAAAAGTACGCGACGCAGAGCGAGATCCTGGACTACATGACGTGGGTCGCCGACAAGCTAGATCTGCGATCGGGAATCACCTTCAACACCAGGGTCGTCTCTTCGGTTCTCGATGAGGACACCCTGCGCTGGACGGTGACCACCGACAGCGAAGAGATGGTCACCGCGCGCTTCGTGGTGATGGCCACCGGGCCACTGTCCTCGCCGTTGACGCCGGACATCCCGGGTCTGGACACGTTCGGCGGCGACATTTATCACACCGCGCACTGGCCGCATGAAGGCGTCGACTTCACCGGAAAGCGGGTCGGCGTGATCGGCACCGGTTCCTCAGGCGTGCAGTCAATTCCGATCATCGCCGAGCAGGCTGCCGAACTCTTCGTCTTTCAGCGCACCCCCAACTACAGCGTGCCGGCGGGCAATCGTCCGCTGACCGCCGAGGAGATCGCGCACGCCAAGGCGAACTACGACGAACGGCGCCGGATGTCGTGGCGCAGCGGCGGAGGATCCCCGCATGTGGCCCATCCAAAGCTGACCATGGAAGCCACGCCCGAGGAGCGTCACGCCGCCTTCGAGGAACGCTGGCATCTGGGCGGCGTGCTGTTCTCCAAGACCTTTGCCGATCAGATGATCAACATCGAGGCCAACGAAGAGGCCCGTAAGTTCTACGAGGAGAAGATCCGCGCGGTGATCGACGACCCTGAGGTCGCCGAGCTGCTGATCCCCAACGACCATCCCATCGGCACCAAGCGAATCTGCACTGACACCAACTACTTCCAGACCTTCAACCGGCCGAATGTGTCCCTGGTCAGCGTCCGCAAGACGCCCATCGAGTCGATCGACGCCTCCGGTATCACGACCTCTGCAAAGCATTACGATCTCGACGCGATCGTGTTGGCCACCGGTTTCGACGCCATGACCGGGACACTGGCCAAGATCGACATTGTCGGTCGCAGCGGGCGGAAACTGGCCGACGACTGGTCGCACGGCCCCCGCACCTATCTCGGGCTCGGTGTCGACGGATTTCCCAACCTATTCTTGGTCTCCGGTCCCGGGGCGCCGGCCGTGCTAGCCAACATGGTCTTGCACGCCGAGGCACACATCAACTGGATCTGTGACGCCGTCGGCTACCTCGACCAGCACGGCTACGCGGCCATCGAGGCCACCGCGGACGCCGTCGACACCTGGATCGCCGACTGTAACCAGCGTGCCGACGCCACGCTGTTTCCCCACGCGAACTCCTGGTACGTGGGCGCCAATGTGCCTGGAAAGGCGCGGGTGTTCATGCTCTTCATCGGGGGATTCGCCACCTACCTCGATATCTGCGCCGAAGTCGCCGGCGCCGGGTACAAGGGATTCCGGCTGCTCAAGGCGTCATGATGCCGAGGCTTGCCGGCAAGGTCGCCGCGGTCACCGGCGCAGTTGACGATCGCGCGACAACGGTGGAACTGGTCGTGGCTGCCGGCCGGCGTTGTTTCACCGGCAGTGCCGATGTCTGGGACCTCGATGCGCTGCTACGGAGCATCACCGCGTGGGTGGACTGGTGACGTCAGGTAGCTGTCTCCGACGTTTTCAAAAGCCAGTGGTGGAAGCGAGAGGTGCGCAGTGGGAACGTACGTAGTGACCGGATCTGCATCGGGCATGGGGCGCCAGGCTGCCGAAAAGCTCCGTGCGGCCGGTCATACCGTCATCGGGATCGACATCAGAGATGCGGACGTCATGGCTGATCTGTCGACGCACATAGGGCGACGAGCGGCTGCCCAGGCGACTCTGGACGCCTGTGGCGGGATCCTCGATGGTGCTGTCCTTGCTGCCGGATTGGGCCCCATCCCCGGACGTCAGCGTTTGATCGCCCAGGTCAACTACTTCGGCGTGGTTGACGTTTTGACCGTCTTGCGGCCCGCATTGGCTCGCGCGGTAAACGCCAAGGTGGTTGTTATTGCGAGCAACTCCACCACCACGACGCCACTGGTACCGCGCCGTGCGATCCGCGCCCTGCTCGCCGGAGATGTCGACAAAGCGCTCGGTGCGGTCCGCATCTTCGGCAGCCGATCCGCCCCGATGATCTACGCGGCCTCCAAGATTGCGTTGTCCCGCTGGGTTCGACGTCACGCGGTCACCGGCGAATGGGCCGGTGCGGGCATCAGGCTCAATGCGATTGCACCCGGCGCCATCATGACTCCGCTATTGGCCGAACAGCTGGCCAATCCCGCCGAGGCCAAGGCGATCAAGGCATTTCCGGTTCCTGTCGGCGGCTATGGTGACGCCGGACAGCTTGCGGACTGGATGGTGTTCATGCTTTCCGATGCTGCTGATTTTCTATGCGGCAGCATGATTTTCGTTGACGGCGGTTCTGACGCGTACTTTCGTGCGGAGTCTTGGCCCGCTGCTGTGCCGGTCTGGGGTTTGCCTCGCTACCTGGTGAAGTTTCTCTCGAATATGCGCTCAAGGAGTTCTCCGGGGGCGACTTGAACCTGTGAGGTATCTGACGTCCAGTGGGTGGACGACGATCCGCGCAACGGAGGCGGATTGCGAGAGGGTCCACGTAGTTGTGCGCTGATATCACGGTGCATCGTGGGGAAAGACGGGAAGCGTTATGGCTGCTAAGGCCTCAGTTGCGATTGTCGGGTCGGGTAATATCAGTACTGACCTGTTGTACAAGTTGCTGCGTTCGGAGTGGCTGGAGCCGCGTTGGATGATCGGCATCGACCCCGAGTCTGAGGGGCTGGCGCGGGCGCGCAAGCTCGGCCTGGAGACCTCGGCCGAAGGGGCGGACTGGCTGCTGGCTCTGGATGAGAAGCCGGACTTCGTGTTCGAGGCCACCAGCGCCTATGTGCACAAGGCGTACGCGCCCAAGTACGAGGCCGCCGGTATCCGGGCCATCGACTTGACCCCGGCTGCGGTGGGCCCGGCGGTGATTCCGCCGGCGAACCTGCACGAACATGTCGACGCGCCGAACGTCAACATGATCACCTGCGGTGGCCAGGCCACCATTCCGATCGTGTACGCCGTCACCCGCGCGGTCACAGCCCAAGGCGGCACCGTGCCCTATGCCGAGATCGTGGCCAGCGTCGCCAGCGTGTCGGCCGGCCCGGGAACCCGGGCCAACATCGATGAGTTCACCAAGACCACTTCGGCCGGCGTGCAGACCATCGGTGGAGCGCAGCGCGGCAAGGCGATCATCATCTTGAACCCGGCCGACCCGCCGATGATCATGCGCGACACCATCTTCTGCCAGATCCCCGAGGACGCCGACCGCGACGCGATCACCGCGTCGATCAAGGATGTCGTCGCCCAGGTGCAGACCTATGTGCCGGGCTACCGGCTGCTCAACGAGCCGCAGTTCGACGAGCCGTCGCTGAACTCCGGCGGGCGTGCGGTGGTGACCACGTTCGTCGAGGTCGAGGGCGCCGGTGATTATCTGCCCCCCTATGCGGGCAACCTGGACATCATGACCGCCGCCGCGACCAAGGTCGGCGAGGAGATTGCCCGCGAGATGGCGGCGGCAAAGGCTGGAGGAGCGAAATGAGCGACCACATCTTCGATGTGCGGATCACCGACACCTCGCTGCGGGATGGTTCGCACCACAAGCGTCACCAGTTCACCTCCGACGAGGTCACCGCGATCGTCGCCGCCCTGGATGCTGCCGGCGTGCCGGTGATCGAGGTGACCCACGGCGACGGCCTGGGCGGGTCCAGCTTCAACTACGGGTTGTCCAAAACCCCGGAGCAGGAACTGATCAAGCTCGCGGCGCAGACCGCCAAGGACGCCAAGATCGCCTTCTTGATGCTGCCCGGCGTGGGCACCAAGGAGGACATCAAAGAGGCGCAGGACAACGGTGGCTCCATCTGCCGTATCGCCACCCACTGCACCGAGGCTGACGTCTCCATCCAGCACTTCGGCCTGGCGCGCGAGTTGGGCCTGGAAACCGTCGGCTTCTTGATGATGGCCCACACCGTCACCCCGGAGAAGCTGGCGGCTCAGGCCCGCATCATGGCTGATGCCGGATGCCAGTGCGTCTATGTGGTCGACTCCGCTGGTGCCTTGGTGCTCGAAGGAGTTCGCGACCGGGTCCAGGCGCTGGTCGCCGAATTAGGATCGGCTGCTCAAGTTGGTTTTCATGGCCACGAGAACCTCGGACTCGGGGTCGCCAACTCGTTGGAGGCCGCACGCGCCGGGGCCAAGCAGATCGACGGTTCGGTGCGCCGGTTCGGTGCGGGCGCGGGCAATGCTCCGGTCGAGGCACTGATCGGGGTTTTCGACAAGGTCGGGATCAAGACCGGCATCGACTTCTTCGACATCGCTGATGCCGCCGAGGAAGTGGTGCGTCCGGCCATGCCGGCCGAGTGCGTGCTGGACCGCAACGCGCTCATCATGGGTTACTCCGGGGTGTACTCCAGCTTCCTCAAGCACGCGGTGCGCCAGGGCGAGCGTTACGGCGTGCCGGCGCATGAGCTGCTGCTGCGGGTGGGCCAGCGCAAGCTGATCGGTGGCCAGGAGGACCAGCTGATCGACATCGCGCTGGAGATTCAGCGGGAGCGGGCCGCGAAATAATCGCGGCATGACGACACGGCCGCAGGCCCAGGCGATCCTGGAACAACTGGCCGGGGCGGTCAGGAGGTTCGAATCCGCTGCCGGAGAACATTTGTCGGTCGGCTTTGGCGTGCTGAGTTGCTGCGGATGGCCGATATGGTCCAGGAGAGGCGATTCTGCAGCTCCTCGGGTGTCGTCCGATTTTGTGCGATCGCCAGAATATTCGTGATCCAGACGTCGGCGACTAGCGCAGCGACGTGGCGCAGGTGTTCGTGATCTGGGGAGTTCGGGTCGCCCACTGCTTCAACGAAGATCGCTATCAGTGTTTCCCGCACCAACGTGGCTCCACGGGCGGCCGAACCGACTGCATGTAGGTAGGCACGTGCCACGGTATCGGCGAACCGCGGCGTGGACGACATTCGTTCGGTCAGTGCGTCGACGACGAGCTGCAGCCGCCGGTAGGGATCAGCTGGTCTGGATGGCGTCGGGGTCGTCGCGGCTTTGAAATCGTCTAGCCAACTGTGCAGACAGTAGACGAGCAGGTCATCCTTCGAAGAGAAATGTTGATAGAGCGCGGTTGGGCTTACTCCCGCTGAATCCGCGACCGATCTGATGTGCACCGACGCATAGCCGTTCACCGCTTGTTGCCGAGCGGCCAGGACGATCCTCGCGCGTTGTTGAGCCGGGCCGGATCTGACCACCCTTTCATCCACTGACTGTGCTCCTAACTATGGCGATCGTTGTCGGCCCGCGCGGCGAGACTATGCCGACCGCTGGCGCGCTGGGTGTCGGGTTTCCGCTCATCGGAATGTTCTTCAGCGGTCGTCGAGGTAGTGGCGCCTATCGCGGTTCCGCTCGGAGCACGGGGCCGGGTTCGGCCATGACCGCCGGAACTATGTGCCGACCGTTTGTCGATCACGCTAAGGCTGACCGAGCGGACTAAGGTCTGGGCTTATGCGGGTATACATCCCGGCGACACTGGCCATGCTGGCCCAATTGGTCGCCGATGGTTCAATGCGTCCGGTCAGTGGGACGGCGTTCGCGGTGACGCCCGCACTGCGCGAGGCCTATGCCCACGGCGACGACGATGAGCTGGCCGAAGTTGCGCTCGGCGAGGCGGCGCTGGCCTCGCTGCGCTTGCTCGGTGCCGAGGACGGTGCGTCGGCAGGCGAGAAGCTGCCCACCCGCCGTGCGGTATTGGTGGCTGAGGTGGACGGGGCTACTACCCGGCCCGACCTGGATGTGGCGGTGGTTCGGCTGGCGGGGCCGGTGGCGATCACGGACGTCGTCGCGGCGTATGTGGACAACGCTGCGGCTGAACCGGCCGTGCGGGCGGCCATTGCGGTGATCGACGACGCCGATCTGGGCGACGAGGACGCCGAGCTGACTGTTGGGGACGCGCAGGATCATGACTTGGCCTGGTACGCGACCCAGGAGCTGCCGTTCCTGCTCGACCTGCTCTGATGCCGCCGAGGTGAGGTTACGGTACCGTAGGTTTGTCAACCTTCGGTAGCGAGCAGGGAAGTCTTCGTGAGCAAGAAGCATTCGGCGATCGTCGCGCAGATCGGTGACACCAGGCGCCCGACCGCCGCGGGGTCCGATCGCCATCCAGGCTGGAATGCTCTGCGTCGTATCGCAACACAGATAACCACCCCGTTGCTGCCGGACGACTACCTACGGCTGGCCAATCCGTTGTGGTCAGCGCGGGAACTGCGGGGCCGGGTGGTGGCGGTTCGGCGTGAGACCGAGGATTCGGCGACGCTGACCATCAAGCCCGGCTGGGGTTTCCACTTCGATTACCAGGCCGGCCAGTACATCGGCATCGGTCTGCGGGTCGACGGGCGGTGGCGCTGGCGGTCCTATTCGCTGACATCTGCGCCGCTGCGCGGTGCGCGCACCATCTCGATCACCGTCAAGGCGATGCCGGAGGGTTTTCTGTCCAGCCATCTGGTGGACGGTGTCGCCCCGGGGACCGTGGTGCGGCTGGCTGCCCCGCAGGGCGAATTCGTCTTGCCTGAACCGCCCCCAGCTGCGCTGCTGTTCGTCACCGCGGGATCCGGAATCACCCCGATCATGGCCATGCTGCGCTCACTGGCCCGCCGAGGCGCCATCGCCGACGTAGTCCACCTGCATTCGGCGCCCACGGCCGCCGACGCGCTGTTCGCCGACGAGCTCGCCGCCTTGGCGCGTGCGCATCCTGGCTACCGGCTGCTGTTGCGCACCACACGCGACCAGGGCCGGCTCGAGCTGCGGGGGCCCGAGGTCCTCGACGGGGAAGTGCCTGATTGGCGCGTGCGGCAGACGTGGGCGTGTGGGCCCGCGGCGTTGTTGGCCGACGCCGAGCGCGCCTGGGCTGCCGCCGGTATCGCCGACCACCTGCACGTGGAGCGATTCGCCGTGGCCCGCACCGCGGTGGCCGAGGGCGGTGGCACGGTCACCTTTGCCGCGAGCGGCAAGAGTGTGGCAGCAGATGCCGCGACGACGCTGCTCGAGGCCGGCGAGAACGCCGGCGTTTCGATGCCTTTCGGATGTCGCATGGGTATCTGTCAGTCGTGCGTGGTGATGCTGGTCGCCGGACAGGTACGCGATCTGCGCACCGGTGCCGATCATGAGCCGGGCACTCGTGTCCAGACGTGCGTCAGCGCTGCGGCCGGCGATTGCGAACTAGACGCCTGACGATTACCCGCTGGTAACCTACGGATGCGTAGGTTACGATAGCGTAGGTGTATAGCGTACGTATGGACGATACGCGTTCACGAAAGGCGGTCTGATGGCGGTAACCGACGTCGAGGTGTTCGCTCACCTCAGTGACGCCGACGTGGCGAACCTTGCCGCAGAACTGGATGCCATCCGCCGGGACGTCGAAGCCGACCGCGGGGAGCGCGACGCCCGATACATCCATCGCACCATTGCCGCCCAACGGGCGCTCGAGGTCACCGGCCGGCTGCTGCTGGCGGCGGGAAATCGGCGCTGGGCGCGCTGGGCCGGTACCGCGACTCTGGGCGTGGCCAAGATCGTGGAGAACATGGAGATCGGCCACAACGTCATGCACGGTCAGTGGGACTGGATGAACGATCCCGAAATCCATTCCACCGGCTGGGAGTGGGACATGGCCGGCTACGCCAAGCATTGGCGCTTCACCCACAACTTCGCGCACCACAAGTACACCAACATTCTCGGCATGGACGACGATGTCGGTTACGGCCTGCTGCGCGTGACTCGCGATACGCCCTGGCAGCGCTTCAACCTTTTCAATCTGTTCTACAACGCCATGTTGGCGATCGGCTTCGAGTGGGGCGTCGGGTTGCAGCACTTGGAACTCGGCAAGATCTTCAAGGGCCGCAGTGACCGTCAGGAGAGCCTGGAGCGGGTCCGGGAGTTCGGCGGCAAAGCCGGCCGCCAGGTGCTCAAGGACTATGTCGCCTTTCCAGCCCTGACATCGCTGTCGCCAGGGGCCACGTTCGCCTCGACCGTGAAGGCCAACGCGATCGCCAATGTGATTCGCAACCTGTGGGCCAACGCGATCATCTTCTGCGGTCACTTCCCTGATGGCGCAGAGAAATTCACCAAGACGGACATGGTGGGTGAATCTCAGGGGCAGTGGTACCTGCGGCAACTGTTGGGCAGCGCGAACATCGACGCCGGGCCGGCGATGCGATTCTTCAGCGGCAGCCTGTCGCACCAGATCGAGCATCACCTCTTTCCCGACCTGCCGAGCAATCGCTACCCCGAGATCGCAGAGCGGGTTCGTGCAGTGTGTGAGCGCTACGACCTGCCCTACACCTCTGGACCGTTCCTGGTGCAGTACGGCAAGACCTGGCGCACGATCGCCAAGCTGTCGTTGCCGGATCGCTTTCTGCGCGATACCGCCGACGATGCGCCCGAGACCCGCAGCGAGAAGATGTTCGCCGAGCTGGGGTCCGATTTCACGCGGGTCGACCCGGCGACCGGCCGCCGTCGTGGCCTGAAGACGGCCATTTCGGCGGTCCGCGGGTGGCGTCGTGACAAGCGGATGGACCAGGCCGCCTGATCCACCGCCGTATTGCACGGCCGCGATAGGCGGCGGCCCCGCCCGGGCCGGGCATGACATTCCCCTGCGCAGCCAGGACGTGGCTATACGACTTGGCTTTACCCAGAAATGCTTATGCCGCGCCAGAGCGGATCATGGCGCGGCATATGCGAGGGAAACGGAGCGGTGAGACCAGGGGTTGCCCGGTCAGCCGCCGGCGGGTGGTCGGCCGACCATCATCGGCCGGAACCCGTAGCGGGGGGTGCCAAAGGCGCCGAACCCGCCGCGCCCGCCACCACCGGCGCCCGCCATCGGCATCCCGCCGAGCGCGCTGTGGCCGGCTTCGCCAGCGGCGGCCCCGGCAGAGCTGACATAGCTGGCCAGCTGTACCGGAGCGGAGTGAACGGCGGCAGCAGGTAGGGCCGCTGCCCAGGTCTGCGGCACCGAAAGCGGGCCGACCAGCGAGGCGTGCCCGACGGTTCCCGCGATTCCGGCACCCAGGCTCTTGGCGGCACCTTCGGCCGCCTTGGCGGCACCTTCGGCAACCTTCTCGACAGCTTTGGTCGCGGGGAGAAGTGAATGCGATAGACCGTCGATGTCTTTGAAGGCCGTGCTGAACAATCGAATAGGCGACACCATCCGGATGAACGCGTCGAACGGGCTGGACGCGCTCAGTGTGGCTGACCCGGTCAGGCCCCGCATCAAGTCGCCGTACATGCCGTTGAACGTGATGGTTGATCCGTTCCAGGTGATCGGGTTCAGCAGATCTTCGAGCAAACTCGTGGCACCTGGGCCGGCGAGGGCGCCCAGCTGGTTGGGCAGCGATGAGATCAAGGACGCCAGCGTGTCGGCGTCGGTCGCGGGCGCTGATCCGACGGCAGCGGCAACGGCAGCCTCCTGGGCTGCCACTCCGGCCGGGTTGACGGTGGGGGCCGGCGCCGTGAACGGCGTCACCTGCGACGCGGCCGCCGACTGTCCGGCGTAGCCATACATAGTGACGGCGTCTTGCATCCACATCTCGCCGTAGGCGGCTTCGGTGGCCGCGATCGCCGGAGTGTTCTGGCCCAAGACGTTGGTCGCCATCAACGACATCAGCGTCTCGCGGTTGGCCTCGACCACCGCCGGCGGAACCGTCGCGGCGAATGCCGCATCGTGAGCAGCGGCTGCAGCGCCCGCCTGCGCGGCGATCTGCTCCGCCTGCGCGGCCGACCGAGTGAGCCATTCCAGGTGCGGCTCGAACGACTTCGCCATTGCCGCTGCGGCCGGACCCTGCCACTCCGCGGTCAGGTCAGTCAGTACGGCCGTGTAACTGGCTGCGGTGGCGTAGATCTCGGCGCCGAGGGTTTCCCAGGCGCGGGAGGCTGCCCACAGGGGCGCCGAGCCGGCGCCGGAGTACATCAGGGCTGAGTTGATCTCAGGCGGCAACATGCCGAAGTCCATGGTGTCGGTCCTAGCTCACGGAGACCGCAGCCGCGTTGGCGGCCTCGGTGGCGTCGTAGGTACCGGCGCTGATGCTCAACACCGTCTCCAACATCTGCCGCAGGGCAGTGGCCCGAGCGCTGACCTGCTGGTAGAGGTCGGCGTGCGCCGCGAAGGCGGTAGCAGTCATGACGGACACCATGTCGGCGCCTGCAGGGGTGATCTGGGTCGTGGGGGTAGCCGCTGCTGCGTTTCCCGCCGCCATGTCCGAGGTTATGGCCTGCAGCTCGCGGGCACTGGCAGCCAAGACTTCCGGCTGCGCAATAACGGTTGACACGTCTCACTCCTCCTTGCCTGCAATGAGCTACAGGCATTTGCTAGGACATTTCCAGGACACTGCCAGCCTAGGTAGCGAATACGGGTCGGGACAGCTCACACACGATCTGTTCATCCCTGCGGAGCCAATGTTCATCGGCGGGCCAAAGTCGTAAATTCGATGACGCCTGGTGTTCACTTTGAGCCCCGGTCGTTCACCGTGTGCGAACCGCAGTCGCGGCATTTCGGCGGCCGATGAGGCCGTCCAAAGCGGTGGTGAAACCCGGATCAGCTCTCGCGTAGCACCGTAAGCAGCCGTCGTGCGGCTTCGACCCGGCCATGCGCAGCGCCGGTCAGGGCGTCCAGGGCGCATTCGGGATCTGCCGGCGGGCCGAGATGACCGCAGCCGCGTGGACAGTCGCCGATGGCCTCGGCAAGGTCGGAGAATGCCAGCAGGACATCGTCGGGCGCGATGTGGGCCAGGCCGAACGAACGGATCCCCGGGGTGTCGATCACCCACCCCGATTTCGCCAGCCGCAGCGCGACCGACTGCGTGGAGGTGTGCCGTCCCCGGCCGATATCGGTGACCCGGCCGACGGCGCGATCAGCCTCGGGGACAAGCCGATTCACTAAGGTCGACTTCCCGACACCGGAGTGGCCCAGCAGGACGGTGACCTGAGATTCCAACAGGGGTGCGACCGCATCCAGTGGGTCGTCACGGCCCGCGGTGACCACCGTGAGATCCAGGTCGGCGAACTGACCGGCGAACTGCTCGGGATCCGCCAGATCCGTCTTGGTCAGGCACAGAATCGGTGCCAGCCCCCCGGCGTAGGCGGCGATCAGCGCGCGTTCGACCAGGCCGGTGCGCGGCGGAGGGTCGGCGAGCGCCACCACCATCAGCAGCTGGTCGGCATTGGCGACCACCACGCGCTCGGTGGGATCGGTGTCATCGGCGGTGCGCCGCAACACGGTTCGTCGTGATCTGCGACGAACGATCCGGGCCAGAGTGTCTGGTCGACCGGAAAGGTCGCCCACCACATCGACACGGTCGCCGACCACGATCGGGGTGCGACCCAGCTCGCGGGCGCGCATTGCGGTGACCTGGAGATCGGCGGAGTCATCAGCGTTGTCCAACACGCATCCCCAGCGCCCGCGGTCCACGCTGACCACCATGGCCGACTGGGCGTCGTTGTGCTCGGGGCGGATTTTGGTGCGCGGCCGCGAGCCCCGCCCGGAGCGGACTTTGACGTCGGATTCGTCGTAGTCCTCCGGTTTCAAGCGTCGGCCCCCGCGTCCGCCAGCATGTCGGCCCACATTCGGGGGAACGCCGGGAGAGTCTTGGCGGTGGTCTCGATATCTTCGACTTCGACGTCGGGGACGCGCAGGCCGATGATCGCACCCGCGGTGGCCATCCGGTGGTCGGCGTAGGAGTGCCAGGTTCCACCGTGCAGTGGAGTCGCGGTGATCACCAGGCCGTCAGGGGTCTCCACGGCATCGCCCCCCAGACGTCTGATCTCGGTGGTCAGGGCCGCCAGTCGGTCGGTCTCGTGCCCGCGCAGGTGCGCGATACCGCTGAGCCGCGAAACCGAACCCGGCGTTGCCAGTGCTGCCAGGGCGGCCACCGTCGGGGTGAGCTCGCCGAGCGCCTGCAGATCCACGTCGAACCCACCGTAGGCGCCTTGGCCCTCGACCTGCAGGTAGGAATCGGTGTGGGTGATCCGGGCGCCGGTGGCACCGATGACTTCGATGATGGCTTCGCTGGGCTGCACGCCGACGGCCGGCCACCCGGCGATCCGCACGCGGCCTCCGGTGACCACCGCGGCCGCCAGGAATGGGGTGGCGTTGGACAGGTCCGGTTCGATCTCCCAATCGCGCGCCGTCGCCGTCGCAGGACTGACCCGCCAAAGGTTCGGGGAGCTGTCGTCGACCTCGATCCCGGCCTGGCGCAGCATCGCCACCGTCATCGCGATGTGCGGTGCGGAGGGCAAGCTGTCCCCGGTATGCACCACGGTCAACCCCTCGTCGAACGCCGCGGCGGCCAACAGCAGGCCGGAGACGAACTGCGACGACGCGGAGGCGTCGATGGCCACGGTGCCGCCGGCGACGGAGCCGGTGCCGCGGATCCCGAACGGGAGCCCGTCTCCGTCGACTTCGATGCCCAGGTGGCGCATCGCGTCCAGCAGGGGCGCGATGGGACGTGCCCGGGCCTGCTCGTCTCCGTCGAATGTCACCGTCACCGTGCCCAACGCGGCCAGCGGCGGGACGAAGCGCAGCACGGTGCCCGCCAGGCCGCAGTTCAGCCGGATGTTCGGCTCGGGGTCGATGCTGCCGCTGACGGTCACGTGGTGGGCTACCGCCTCGACCCGCAGGCCCAGGGCTCGCAGGGCGTCGAGCATCAGGTCGGTGTCGCGGCTGCGCAATGCGCCCGAGAGCGTGGAGACGCCACTGCCGCTGCCCGCGGCTAACGCGGCCAGCACCAGCGCCCGATTGGTCTGCGACTTTGAGCCGGGCACGGCCACCGTTGCATCGATGGGAGCGGTGGGTGTAGGTGCCGGCCAGGTTGTCACGGTTTCATCCTGCCAGCGTGGGGTTCCGGACGGCAGCCGGGCGGTTCAGCGAGCCTCGACGGAGGACGAGGTGAAGGGTTCTTTGCCGGCTGGCCGCCTGGTATCACCCCGCTGTTCACCCAGGTTCACTACTGTCGGCGGCATGGCTCTGGCGGCGGGCTCGATTTTCGCTGAGTACACCATCTTGAAACTGTTGGGTGCCGGCGGCATGGGCGAGGTGTACCTTGCGCAGCATCCCCGGCTGCCCCGCCGAGAGGCGCTGAAGATCCTGCGCCGCTCGTTGAGCGCCGATGACGACTATGAAGAGCGGTTTCGGCGCGAGGCCGAAGCCGCGGCGGTGCTGGTGCACCCCAATATCGTGCGAGTGCACGACCGTGGCGAGTACCGCGGCCGGCTGTGGCTCTCGATGGACTACATCGAAGGCGAGACTCTCGGCGAGCTGATCACCCGCAAATACCCGGCTGGGATGCCGGCCCATGTCGTCCTTCCGATCGTCAACAGCGTCGCCGATGCTTTGGATTACGCCCACGACCATGGCGTGGTGCACCGCGACGTCAAACCCAGCAACATCTTGGTGACCGAGGACGGCGATGAGGTCCTGACCGCGGTGCTGGCCGACTTCGGTATCGCCCGACAGCTGGGCGGACCCAGTGGCCTGACCGCGAGCAACCTGGCCATCGGCACCATCGCCTATGCCGCGCCCGAACAACTGATGGGCGCCGAAGGTCTGGAACGTGCCGACCAGTACGCCTTGGCGGCCACAACATTCCAGATGCTGACCGGAACGCCCCCGTATCACCACGAGAATCCGGTGACGGTGATCAGTCACCACCTCAACACTCCGCCGCCGTTGCTCAGCGAGCGGCGGCCCGAGCTCGAGCCGTTCGACGACGTGCTCGCCGCGGCGCTGGCCAAAGATCCCGCCGAGCGATTCCGGGATTGTTCGGATTTCGTTGCGGCACTGACCGAGCAGCTTGCTGATCCTGCCTCAGCCGACGACTCCGACTCCGCCAGGACGATGGCGCGAGGCATTGCGCGCGCCGCCGCACCACGCCCGGCGAGCAGGTGGGCGAAACTGGCCCGGCCGGCGGTTCTGGTGCCCCTGGGGTTGGCGGTAGTGGGATCGGTGGCGGCCTTGGTCCCGCGCCTGCTGGCCGAGGAGCCTGTCGAAACGGCGACGGGCGCCGCAGGGGCAGTGCCGGCGGCGACCGTGGCCCCATCGCCCAAGGCGCCTGCGTTTGACGGGACGTTCCGGGTCGACGCCAACCGGGCCGGGGAGAAGTACAACGGCGTGCCCAATCCAGAGCCGCCCAACGTCAGCACCTGGTGGGCGGTGAAGTCATCGTGCGACGCGGACCCCTGCACGGCGTCGGCCATGATGCTGGACGCCAAGGACCACCACAAGACTGTCAAGACGCCCTCGGGCGCCAATGAACTGATCTTCGAGTTCACCGGCGACGAATGGCGTTCTCGCCCGCAGACATTGCAGACACCCTGCGTCGGTGTCGACGGGCGGCAGGGTAGTCAGACCACCACGCAGGTGTTGTCGCTGGAGCCGACTATCCCGGGCGTTCTGCACGGGGCGATGTTGGCCACCGTAGAAAGCAACGAGTGCGGCCAGCGGGGTGCCCAGATCTGGGTTCCGGTGGTAGCCAGCCGGTTCAGCGAGGTACTCGCCGACCTCAAGCCGGCTGCCGACATCGCCAAACCGGCCAAGCCGGCCTGACCGCGGCCGCGCGGTAACCGCCCCGCTGATCGGGGTTGGGAAAAGTGCCTATGCGCTGCGGGTTCACCCTGTATCTATGTTATTTTTCAAGAAATTCATGGGTGCTCAACAGCTTTCAGGGAGTTGAGCGGCCCGTTGGAAGCCCGCCTCGCCGGGCTGAATGAAGGAGCCTCCGGCCATGCAACGCATACGTCGCGTGTACTCGGCCATCGCTGTCGTTCTGGTTGGCGCCGGGCCCGTGGCCGTCACGCAGGTGATGCCGGAGATCGACCCGCTGGGTGCGGTGCGGCACGCCGTAATCGCCACCGCGGCGCCCTCCCTCGGCGGCGGGACGGCCTTCATCATCGGTGGCAGCGGACTGGCCACGCCTGGCCCGACCTACGTCGATGCCGCCGTGTCGATGTACCTGGAGCCGCTCGGTTTCACCGGTACCACGCAGGTGCTCTCCATGCCCCAACAGCTCTACCCGTTCCTGGGCCCGTTCGGCGGGACTCTCGACGAATCGGTCGCGCAGGGCCAGCAGATCCTTTACGAGGCCATCATGGCCGAGTATCAGAACGGAGATCTGAGCGCGGAGAACCCCGCCGTGGTCTTCGGATGGTCGCAGGGCGCCATCATCGAGTCGATGGTGCAATACCAGCTCGCAGAAGCTGGGGTGCCCAGCGACTACGTGCATTTCGTGATGATCGGTGACGTCAGCGCGCCCAACGGTGGCATGCTCTCGCGCTTCAACCTGCCCGAACTCGGGCCGGTGAGCCTGCCGAGTCTGGGGCTGACGTTCAGTGGAGCGGGACCGTCTGACCTATACCCGACCGAGGTCTACAACCGGGAATACGACGGCTTCGCCGACTTCCCGCAATACCCGATCAACTTCCTGTCGGTCCTCAACGCGATCTTCGGCATCGCCTTTCAGCACACCACCTACCTGGGGCTGACGGACGACCAGATCGCCAATGCGATCTTGCTGCCGACGGCATCGGCGGATTCAGTCACCGATTACTACATGATTCCGACCGAGGGGTTGCCGCTGCTGTACCCGCTGTTGTTCTTCGGGAGCGGGGGGCAGGCACTCTACGATCTGTTCGAACCGGTGATGCGCATCCTGGTGAACCTGGGCTACGGCAGCATCGAGCATGGCTGGAGCCAAGGCCCCGCCGACATCGCCACTCCCTTGGGTTTCCTGCCAGATTCGGCCACCCTCGCCGCTCTCATACAAGAACTTCCGCAGGCCCTGGGAGACGCCTGGCAGCAAGGCGTCTCCGACTTCGTCGACGAGATCTTCAACCCGACGACCACTCCGCCGGCTTTCTTCGCCGAGATGGAGGGATTCATCAACGCCATCTCTGACTCCGAGACGGCGGAGTTCTTCTCGTATTTCCCTACGCTGGAGGACCTTTTCGGCGCCTTCCCGCCCCATACCGGCATTCCGATCGTGGATGTCGGCACCGCGTTGTTGTTCAATCTGCCCCAGGTCAACTACGAGGTCTTCACGGCCGAGTTGGCCGACGGCAATCTCCTGGACGCGTTCGGCACCACCTTGGCGCTCAACATGGGGATTCTGCCGTTGGCTCTGCTGGGTGCCGTGATCTGAGCAGACCCGCCCACCCTTACCCCGCGCTGGGCGGCCGATTCATCACCCGGTGGCGGTACCCGTATCGGGGAACGAACCGAAACCCGGTGGGCCCGCCGTTGGCGGCGGCACTGGCACCGGGAAGCCCTGCCAAACCGGCCAACCCCGCCATCTGACCGCGGGGCATCATGCCGGCCTCGGCAGCCGCCACCCGGCTCGAAACCAGCGTCGCGGCAGCCTGATTGGCCGATGTGGGGGCCATCGGCCAGCTGTGCGGCACCGACAGGGCGCCGACCTGCAGCCCGCGGCCCACGCCGACTGACGGTGTGGCAGCACCGAAACCCGGGGTGTGGGTGGCCGCAGTTCCGGCCTTTGCGACCTCGGCCACCTGGGTCAGATCGGTCAGCAGCGCTCGGACATCGGCCACCGCCTGACCGGAGACCTCCTCGCCGTTGATCAGCTGTCCGGCCATGTCCAATAGTCGGAAAGCTCCCAGGTTGGAATTCTCGAGGCTGGTGAACGTCGTCAGCGGAGGAACTATCTGCTGCAGGAAAGCCGTCCACGGCGACACGGTGGCAGGCGGGGTAGTGGTGGCATCTGCCGCCGTCGTGGCGGCAGCCACGCCGGGCTGCGCGAGTGACTGCAAAGTGTTCAGCGTGTGCGCTGACGCCTGCGTGGCCGTGGAGTTGCCGACTGCCTGCGCGGTCGCGGTGGCCTGACCCACCTGTGCAGCCGGATTGGTGGTCTGTGGCGGCGAGGTGAAATCCGGCAACTGTGCCGCTGCCGCCGAACCCGCGACGTAGGCGTACATCGCCGCAGCGTCCTGCGCCCACATCGATGCGTAGTGGGCTTCGGTAGCCGCGATGGCCGGAGTGTTCTGGCCGAAGAAATTGGTGGCGACCAACATCATCAGCTGCGCGCGGTTTGCCAGGACCGCCTGGGGTGGCACCGTCATCGCGTACGCGGCTTCGAAGGCGGCCGCGGCGGCTTTGGCCTGCACGGCGGCCTGCTCGGCCTGCGCGGCGGTCATCTTGAACCAGGCGGTGAAGGGTGACGCCGCCGCGGCCATGGCGATGGCCGATGGCCCACGCCACGGACCGCTGGTCAGGTCGGCGATAGTCATGTCCACTGCGGCCGCAGTCATGCTCAACTGCTGGGACAGCACATCCCAGGCACCTGCTGCTGCCAAGATCGGACCGGAGCCTGCTCCCGCGTACATGCGCGCGGAATTGATCTCCGGAGGCAGCGCCCCGTAGTCGATCATCGTTGTCTTGGTGCTATCCGCCGAAGGGGCGTCGAGGCATCACGGTCAGGGCGGTTCCGTAACGGGGTCCACCGAACCCCCGGAAGCCCGCGCCTGCGGCACCGGCGGCCGGGATACCCGGCATACCCGGCATGCCCGTCGGCGGTGCGATCGGAGCGCCGCCGAGAATGCCACCCGCAGAAGGCAGTGCCGCCGCTGCTGCCGGCCCCACCGGGACCCAGGAGCCGCCGGAGACCGGGCCGATCGCGGACGCCGCGGCCAGCGGCGGCACCCAGCTCGCCGGAACCGAGAGACCGCCGATCGCACCGGCGGCACCCGAGGCGGCGCTCGCCGCGCCGGCGGCAGCGCCACTCGCCGCAGAGGCCGCGGCCGGAGCCGCTTTCGCGGCTTCTTTCGCGCCGTCGGCGAACAGCTTCTGCACCCCGAGCACACCGCTGACACCACGCCAGACGGCGCAGATGTTGTTGGACTGCAGGTTCGAGTTGCTCACCACCTGGCTCAGCAGCTGGTTAGACAGGTTGTAGTTCGGGTCGGCCAGGACGTCACTGGCGCCATAAGGAGTGCCGTCGGCCGCCTTGGGCCACAGTGAGTTCAGCAGGTCCTGCAACGTGTTCGACGCCGTGGGCGTTTGGGTTGCCGTAGCGCTGCCGGTCGCCGCCGCGACCGCATTGGCATTTGCGGCGTCGCCGGTGGGGTTGGTCGGGTTGGGGGGTGAAGTGAACTCGGTCAGCTGGGTCGCGGCGGCGGACTGGGCGTGGTAGCCGTACATCGCCAGCGTGTCCTGTGCCCACATCTCGCTGTGTTCGGTCTCGGTGGCCGCGATCGACGGGGTGTTCTGCCCGAGGATGTTGGTGGCCACCAGCTCCTGCAGGAGTTCGCGGTTCGCGGTGACCGCAACCGGCGGCACGGTCTGGGCGTGCGCTGTCTCATAGGCCGCCGCGGCCGTCCGGCCTTGTGTGGCGGCCTGCTCGGCCTGCGCCGCGGTGAGCTCCATCCAGTTCACATACGGCGCCGCCGCCGCTGCCATCGACGCCGAAGCCGCCCCGAGCCATTCCTCGGAGGTCAGCCGGTTGATGACTGCGCGGTACTCGGCCGCAGCGGATTTCAATTCCGCGGCCAGCGAGCTCCACGCCGATGCGGCCACGACCAGCGGCTCCGAGCCGGGCCCGGAGTAGATCATGGTTGAGGTCACCTCGGGGGGCAACGACAAGTAGTCCATCTCGCAGCCCTAACCGGTCGCTGCCGCGTTGGCAGCTTCGGTGGCGGCGTAGGCGCTGGCTCCGCTGCCCAGGGTGTGCACGAACATCTCGTGGACGGCCATCGCCTGCGCGCTCACGGCTTGATAGGCCTGGGCGTGGGCGGCGAACTGAGCGGCGGTCAGGGCAGAAACCTCGTCGGCGGCGGCGGGCACCACACCCGTGGTGGGTGCCGCCGCCGCGGCACTGTGTGCGGCCATCGACGAACCGATGGTCTGCAGGTTGGCGACGGCGGCCAGCAACGCTTCGGGCTGCGTTGTGACGAATGACATGACGGCTCCTCGCGAAGTCTTCTCAACTGTCGCGATCGCTGCGTTGCGGATCGCGAGCGCCGTTGGGCGCGTCACCGACGCTATGTGCTCCAAAGCCCGCTAACGCAGTCGGAAAACGGACTGTACGGAGACTCCCAGCGCTCGTTCATTGACTGTTGGCAAGACGCCTGATTTGTTCACCGAGCGGCCCCCTGGGGTTGGTTGCCGACACCTGCCGTTCACTATTGGCGAGCTGCCTCAGCCAGGAGTTGCAGGGTGGATTCGCGTCCGGGTGCGCCCGCCGGATCGGTGCCCAGGCGCGCTGAGGCGACCGGGTTGAGCATCAACTCGTCGACGCCGAATCGGTGGCCCAATTCCTGCAGCTGTGCGAGAGCCTGATCCGGCGTGCCGACCACGGCACGTTCGAGTTCACCTTGTGCGATGCGCTGCTGCTGCGGCGTGAGAGCGACTCGCTCAGCGTCCTCGACGAGTGTCAGCGGTCCCGGGGGATGCCCGGTCCCGGCTCGGGACTGCAGATGCAGGTGAGGAAGGATCAAAGCCGTTGCTTCCTGGTGCGTTTCGGCAACGACGATGTTCACAGTGAGGAACGCGGCAGGCTCGGCGGCAAGTTCGCTCGGCACGAACCGCGATCGGTAGCAGTCCAGGGCCTCGCCGGTCTGTTCGCCGAACAGGTGATGTCCGAATACGTAGGGCAAGCCCTTTTCTGCGGCCAGCCGGGCCGAGTCGATCGAGGAGCCCAGCATGAACACCTGCGGTCTGGTCAACGCGTGCGGCGTCGCCCTCAGGACGTAGCGGCCGTCTGCGAGCTGCACCGACACGCCGGCGGTGCCCAGCAGCGCAATCACGTCGGAGAGATTGTCGGGAAATGCGTCGAGCGCGTGGTTGCCGAGATCACCGCGACCGGCGCGCAACACCGTCGACGCCACCGGGTCGGCGCCGGGAGCGCGTCCGACACCCAGGTCGATACGGCCAGGGTGGGCGGCCTCAAGCAGGGCGAACTGCTCGGCCACTGCTAAGGGGGCATGGTTGGGCAACATCACCCCGCCCGAACCCACTCGCATCCGCGAGGTGGCGGCGGCGATCATCGCGATCAGCACGGCCGGGCTGGTCGCGGCTACCTGGTCGCGGCTACCGAGGGGACATTGTGGTGCTCGGCGACCCAGTAGCGGGAATAGCCGAGATCGTCGGCGATCCTGGCGAGTCGCAGCGTGGCCGCCAGTGCGTCCGGGGTGGACTGGTCGCTGCGAACCGGCGTGAGATCCAGGACGGAGAGGCGCACAGCGGCGATCTTGCCACTCCGCGGGCGTTGTCGGCTTTCGTACACCGCGCGTTCCGATTTCGTTAACCAGACTGCCGCACAGTGGTGGGCGATGAACAGTCACACAGGGCTTGAGGGCGCACCCGTTGCCAGTCCTCCCGAGCCGTGGGATATCGGCCGTCCGCAGCCCGCGGTGCAGCAACTGGTGGCCTACGGCGCGCTGCGTGGCGAGGTTCTCGATCCGGGAACCGGCGCGGGACACCACGCGATTCACTATGCGGCCCATGGTTATTCAACAACAGGGCTGGACCATTCCCCGGCTGCAATCGCACTTGCGCAACGCAACGCCGCCCAGGCCGGTGTCAGCGTGGACTTCCAAGTGGCCGATGCGGTCGATCTCGTCGGATTCCAGGGCCGGTTCGACACCGTCGTCGACAGCGCCTTCTACCACCTGTTCCAGGATGACGAGGAGACCCAGCTGCGCTACGCGCGCAATCTGCACCGGGCGACGAAACCCCAGGCTCGACTGTTTCTGTTCGAAGCGGGGCGCCACAACGTCAACGGCTGGCAATTGGACGGAATGTCGCCCGAGCGTTTCGGTCCGCTGCTGGAATCTGCAGGGTGGCGCATCGATCACGTCGGGACCACGACCTTCCAGGGCACATTCGACCCCAACGCCTTCACCGAGATGGTCGCGGTGATGGAGGCGATGGGTCGTGAGGACTTGTTGGCTGGGGTTCGCGCACTGGCCCAGCGGTTCGCCTATCTGCAACCACTGCTCGAAGACAACCTGGTGCATATGCCCTTTTGGGCGGTGGCCGCCACCCGGATCGACGAGCTGTCACCATGAAGGTATGTGCGGTCGTTTCGCGATAACCACCGATCCGGCTCTGCTGGCCACGAGTATCGACGCGATCAACGAGATTCCCGCCGCCGCTGACTCCGGCCCGAACTACAACGTGGCGCCTACCGACGGAATCGTGACCGTCATCAGCCGGCATTCCGAGCCGGGGCCGCCGCATACGCCCACCGACCAGCCCACCCGGCGCCTGCGGCTGATGCGCTGGGGACTTCTCCCGGCGTGGACGAAACCAGGCCCCGGTGGTGCGCCGGCGGCCGGCGGCCCCTTGCTGATCAATGCTCGTGCAGACAAGGTCACCACGTCGCCGGCTTACCGCGCCTCCGCGGAGCGGCGACGGTGCCTGGTGCCGATGGACGGCTACTACGAATGGCGCCCAGACCCGCTTGAGCCCGGTGATCCGGCGGGGGCCAGGGCCAAGTCTCGGGTCCGCAAGACCCCGTTCTACATCCACGGGGACGGTGCGATGCTGTTCGCGGCCGGTCTGTGGTCGGCCTGGCGGCCTGATCGGCTCTCCGCCCCGGTGCTCAGCGTCGCGATCATCACCACCGAGGCTGTCGGTGAGCTTGCCGAGATACACGACCGGATGCCGTTGCTGTTGCCCGAAAACCGATGGGACAGCTGGCTAGATCCCGACTCCGTGATCGACACCACGCTGCTGGCCCGCCCGCCCGACGTGACCGGCATCGCGCTGCGCGAGGTGTCGACTCTGGTGAACAGCGTGCGCAATAACTCTCCCGAGCTGATCGCGCCGGCCCTGCCGGAGCCCCGGCAGGGCTATCTGCTCTAGCGGCCGTGCCGACGGTGCCGGCAACTACCGACCGTGCAGGCGCCGCTTTGTCCGAGTGCGCTCTTCATCGGAGAGGATTCTCGTATCCCGTGGGTCGGCAAGTTCCCGTAGCTCTCCCAAGATGCGTGGGACGGCCCCCTTCGGCGGCCGTGCCGCCTGCTTCTTCGGTTGCTCGGATCGGCCGCGCTGTCTGACGATTGCGCGGGGTGATCCATTCGAGGGTGGTTTCGGGCCGGCGGAGGCACCGCGAACCCGACGAAAACCGGCGGTGGCCCGGCTGGCCGGGCCGAGGGCGACCAGGGGTAGTGCAGTGGTCCCGGCGGCGGCCCGCAATACGGTGTCTGCGGCGATCGACACCGCCCGGCCGATCACCCTGGCCGGGACTGCCGTTGCCCAAGACTGCGGGACCGACAGCCCATTGAGGGTGGCCGCCACGCCCAGTTCGGCGCCCACCGAAGCCGACGCGGGGGAGGCGGCGACCTCGAGCAACAGCGTGTCCTCGATCTTGCCGACAGTGCTCAGGTCGACACCGAAAGCTGCGGCCGGGTCCATGGCAAGCGTGCCGAACGGGCTGGAGGCCGGCGTCGAGATCGTGGTGTGTGGGGGCTGGGTAAAGGGGTGCAGCCCGGCCGCGGCAGTCGACGAGACGTAGTAGCCGTACATGGCCATGGCATCGCGGGCCCACATGTCGGCGTACTGGGCGTCGGTGGCCGCGATCGCTGCGGTGTTGTGGCCCAGGAAATTGTTGGCCACCAGCGATTTCAGCTGAGCGCGGTTGGCAGTGACCAGTGCGGGTGGCACGGTCATGACGAAGGCGGTGTCGTAGGCGGCGGCTGCGGAACGGGCCGCCGATGCCGCGCGTCCGGCTTGGGCTGCGGTGGTATGCAGCCACTGGGCGTACGCCGCCGCAGCGGCAGTCATCGGTCCGACCCGGTCGTCGGACAGCTCGTCGATCATCGCGTCGTAGGCCAGGCCCATGCTGGTGAGTTCGGCGGCCAGAGCCTTCCAAGCCGAGGCTGCAGCCATCAGTGGCTGGGCACCCGCGCCGGAATACATCCGGCTTGAATTGACATCGGGCGGCAGCATTGCGAAATCCATTGTCAGACAATCCTGTTGGTGTTAGGCGTCATTGTCTCTCCGGAAGGCCCCGGTGTCCGCAGATGCGACGGGGTGTCGAGTGCACTCGGTTCCGGCGACCCTAGCCAGCCAACTTGAAGCGAACCTGAAGAGGCGATCGCGAGCGAGGAACGCGCTCAGCCGGATCTGCCCATAGCAGCGCGACGGTGTTATCAATGGACCATGGCAAATTCCCGGCCCGCCCAACCTCGCGGCGGTACGCCTTTCAGCGTGGGGCTGCCACGTGTCTTGGTGGTGGAGGATTCCGAGACCATCCGCGAGATGGTCAGTGAGGCGCTCTCGGATGCCGGATATCTGACCGACACCCAGCCCGATGGTGAGGGCTTGGAGGAGGTGCTGGATGGATTCCGGCCGGACCTGGTGGTGCTTGACGTCATGTTGCCGGGCCGCGACGGTTTTGCGCTGATGGATGTGGTGCTGCGCTGGGGTGCGGTCGGCGTGGTGTTGCTGACCGCGCGGGACGGCTTGCCTGACCGGCTGCGCGGTCTTGACGGGGGCGCCGACGACTACGTGGTCAAGCCGTTCGAGCTCGCCGAGCTGGTGTCCAGGGTTGGCGCCGTGCTGCGCCGGCGGGGCCGGTTGCCGGCAGCCGTGCAGTTCGGAGACCTGATGGTCGACGTCGATGCCGGGGTCGCCGCGAGGTCAGGGACGCCACTGGGCCTGACCGCCACCGAACTGAAGATATTGGTCTACCTGGTCGAACAACGTGGCCGCATTGTCAGCAGTGCCCAGATTCTCAACGCGGTGTGGGGATATGAGGCCTACGACCCCAACCTGGTTCAAGTCCACATCAGCGGGCTGCGTCAGAAGCTCGAGTCGCATGGTCCGCGGATCCTGCATACGGTTCGCGGGATCGGGTACCGACTGGAACTGTCGGCGCGATGACCACAACGCCTTCGCTGCGGCGCCGACTGACGGTGCTGGTCTTGGCTCTACTCGCGGTGCTGATGGTGGCCATGGGGCTGGTGATCAACACCAGCTTGGGTGCGCTTGCCAATCGCAGCGTGCATGAACGGTTGGCGGCTTCGCAGGCCCGAGCGGACTCCCTCGTGGCACTGGGGATCTCTGCCGAGCAATTGGCCGATCACCTCAATGGCGGCATCTTCGGCGCGCTTGTCGTCACCGCCGACGGCGAAACCTTCGGTGATCCCGCGATCGATCCCGACGCGACCACCGGCGCGAAGGTCTCGGCCCCGCTGTTGGAGCCCGGTGACTCCCAGGCGGTATTGGTGCACCCGTTGGCCAATGGTGACAGGGTGATTCTGACCGTCGACACGACCGAGTCCGACGAGACACTGCTCAGGTTGCGGCGCCTGATGATCGCAGCGGGCCTGGGGACTTTGGTGCTCGCTGCCATCCTGCTGGCCGGCGGGAGTCGTGTTCTGCTCGCACCGCTGGACCGGCTCACCGACCTTGCCCGTGACATCACCACGGGCGATCGCGGCCGCCGATTGCGCCCCGATCGCCCCAAGACCGAACTGGGCAGGGCGGCAGAAGCTTTCGATGACATGCTTGATGAGTTGGAGGCCTCCGAGAAGCGTGCCTACCTTGCGGCGCAAGGGGCACAGCGAGCGGAGGCCGCGGTGCGACGGTTCCTCGCCGACGCCGCCCATGAGCTGCGCACCCCGATCGCGGGGATGCAGGCCGCCGCGGAGCAGATCGCCGGCAATGTCAGCCAGCACGTCGGTACGGCAGCGAGCGACGATGCGATCGAAGCTGACGTGCTCCGTCAGCACCGCCGGGCCAGTCTGCTGTTGACCGAGGCGCGGCGCGCCACCCGGCTGGTGACCGACATGCTGGACTTGAGCTACATCGATGCGGGACTGCCACTGGAGCTCAAGGACACCGACCTGATCGGGATCGTCGATCATCAACTGGATCGGGCAGCGCTGCTTGCTCCAAAGCTGCGCCTGGTGCGTACCGGCGTAGACGCGGTGGCCGTTCGGGTCGACCCCACGAGGGTCGCGCAGATTCTGTCCAATCTGCTCGACAACGCGCGCCGTCACACCCTGCCCGATGGGCAGATCACCGTGGATGTCCGAATCGACGAGGGCGTCGGCAACGACAGCGTCGCGGTGGTGGTCACCGACACCGGCATCGGCGTTCGCGACGAGGATGCGGAGCGCATTTTTGATCGGCTGGTACGGCTAGACAGCGCCCGCGGCCGTGACCACGGTGGTGCCGGGCTAGGTCTGCCGATCGCCCGGGCACTTGCCGTCGCGCACGGCGGGACGCTGACCTGCGTGCCCCACCAAGGTGGTGCCTGCTTCCGGCTGGTGATTCCCGGGGTGGCGGCCCACCCAAGCTAGGGCTGTACGTATCCAGGCGGGTTGACGGTGTCGACCCACAGGTCCACGCCCAAGTCGCTGCCGGGAACACAGTCATAGACCGACAGATCGGTGACACCGGAGTCCACCAGCACGTCCTCGCAGAGCAGGGAGTTGCCGGTGTATTCGCGGGCCGGCTTGGTCACAATCGCGTAAGCGGCATCGGCGTAGACCTCAGGTGTTCGGGACCGGGCCATCGCCTCGTCCCCACCGAGCAGGTTCTGAACCGCGGCGGTCGCGATCATGGTGCGCGGCCACAGGGTGTTGGAGGCTATCCCGTGTCCGCGGAGTTCCTCGGCCATGCCCAGTGCGCACAGCGTCATTCCGAACTTGGCCATCATGTAGGCGGTGGGTTTGAGCCATTGCGCTTCCAACCGGATCGGCGGGGACAGCGTCAGGATGTGGGGGTTGTCCCGGCCGATCATGTGCGGGATGCAGGCCTGCGACACCGCGTAGGTACCGCGCACCTCGATGCCGTTCATCAGGTCGAAGCGCTTGAGCGGTACCTCGAGGATCGACCCGAGATTGATCGCCGAGGCATTGTTCACACAGATGTCGATGCCGCCGAAGCGTTCGACGGTGGTGGCCACAGCACCTGCCACAGACTCGCCGTCCCGGATGTCACCGACGATAGGCAGGGCCTGTCCTCCCGCCTCCTCGATCTCGGCGGCCGCGGTGTAAATGGTGCCGTCGAGCTTGGGGTGCGGTTCGGCGGTCTTGGCGATCAGCGCGATATTGGCGCCGTCGGCGGCTGCGCGTTTGGCGATCGCCAACCCGATACCGCGGCTGGCTCCCGAGATGAACATGGTCTTGCCTGCGAGGGGTCCTGGGTTTGGCATGGGTGTCACCCTATGCCTGCGATGCCTGCGATGCCTGCGATGCCTGCGATGTCCGGCGGGCGCTCGGCAGACCCGGAGCTTTTGTCTCTGCAACCGGGCTTACGACGTAAACTAGGGCGCCAGTCGCCACGTCGAGCGCAAAGAACGCGGAGAAGAGGTGATCTGGTGGACCCCGAGGTGGACGCTCCGGCTGACGGCGCGCGTCCTTCGCTGCAGTTGAGCCGTGACGGGATCCTGGAGATGGCCATCGCGTTCATCGACGAGCACGGCCTGGCGAAGCTGACCATGCGCAGGTTGGGCGCCGCCTGCGGGGTCGAGGCGATGGCGCTCTACCGCTATGTGCACGGGCGCGGCGATTTGTTGACCGGCGTCGTCGACCACATCATCGAGCGGCTTTACAGCGATCAACTTGCCGCGCGGCGACAAGAGGACGGTTGGCAGGATTACTTGATGCGCTTGGCTCACGGTGTGCGCCAGATTGCGCTCGACCATCCCGAGGTCTTTCCGCTGGTCGCCACCCAGGCCCCGGATGCCCCGTGGGTCCGCCCGCCGCTGCGCAGCCTGCGCTGGATGGAAAGCTTTCTCGACACGTTGATCTCCTACGGATTCGATGACATCGCGGCGGTGGCCGCCTACCGCTCCTACACCACGTTCCTGATCGGTCACCTGCTGTTGGAAGTCTCCGCGCACGGGGCTGAACTGCATCCTGACGAGGCGCTTCTTGACGACACCGACCGGTCCGGTCGCGATCTGACGGATTATCGACATCTGCACCGTCTGCAACCGATGCTGTCCCAAGACCACAGCACCGCCGAGTTCGAAGAAGCCCTGGAAGCCATGCTCGACCGGCTTGAGCTGCTGCTTGCGCGGCACTGAGACGCCTCGTGGACGTGTTTACGTCGTAAATGCCATGGGTATGTCCCCGGTCGCAAGAGTTGCACCAGGGAGGAGCTTCACGATGGGGCTGGCAGATAAGGCCAAGAACGTTGCGCAGGACGCCAAGGGCAAGGCCAAAGAGGTGGTCGGTGACGTCACCGGCAATGACAGTCTGCGTAACGAGGGCAAGGCTGATCAGGGCAAGTCCAGCCTGAAGCAGGCCGGCGAGAACATCAAGGACGCGTTCAGGGACTGAGCGGTCAGCGACGCGCCCCGCCCGGGCCTGCTCGGGCGGGGCGCGTTGTGCGTCCAGCCAGATTCGGGTTTACAACGTAAACAAACCGGCGTAGTTTCGGTCGCATGCCGTTCGGTTTACGTCGTAAACGTGCCCGCTGTGCTCTCGGCGCGTCGGTGGCTGCCAGCTCCAGCCTCGCCGGCCCCGGTCTCTCGTGCAGCATCGGGACGAGCTATCCGGGGGAACGTCTGGGTGCTGTCGTGGAACGCGATGGCACGGCGTTGCTGGTGCACGCCGGCGGCAGCGTCGATGCCTCCAACGTTGCGCTCTGGCGCCGGTTGATTGCCGAGGCGGCAACGGCGACCGTGGCTCCGGGTCCGCTGGTCATCGACGCCAAGGCTCTCGAATTCATGGCTGTCTGCGCGTTCGCGGTGCTGGTCGATGAAGCGGCCCGATGCCGTGTCCGCGGCATCATGCTGTATCTGGTCAGCGATCAGCCGGTGGTCACGCGGGTGGTGAACGCGGCAGGGCTCGACTCCGAGCTGTCGCTGGCCGCGAACATCGACGAAGCGCTCGGGCGCGTGCCGCGTCGTGACCCCGGGCCGGTTCTGGGCGGCTGAACGGGCCGGGGCGCGCGGTCAGTGGGCCTGAACGTCGGCGGTCAACGCAGCCGTCAAGCGGATCAGATCCGCGGGCGCCAACGCCACGTCGCAGCCGCGTTGCCCCGCGCTACAGAGCACCCGATCGAAGTCGAGAGCCGAAGCGTCCACCACCGTCGGCAGGGCTTTGCGCTGCCCCAGCGGTGAGATACCGCCCAACACGTAGCCGGTCGATCTTTGCGCCGCCATGGGGTCGGCCATGGTCACCTTGGGCACGCCGAGCGCTGCGGCAACCGCCTTCAGTGACAGCTTCGCCGGCACCGGCAGCACCGCGACCCCCAGGCCCCGCGGGAGGGCGACGATCAATGTCTTGAAGATCTGTTCGGGTCGCACACCGGCCGGGCCGGCGTCGGCCAGCTGTTCAACGGCCTCTGCTCCGAACGACTGTCGATCTGGATCATGTCGGTAGCGCAGCACTTCGTGGGGGACCTGTGCGGCGATCAATGCAGCGATAGCCGGGGTTGCCGCGCGACTCACCGGGTAAGGATACGGCGGGAATTACCTCGGTGGCCGACGCTGTTGACTAGGGCAGTTGCGTGGTCGCTGCATACGGGCGGTGATCGCGGTCCTAGGATCGGGAAGGAGTCCGGGTGTCAGCGACAATCGATCTGCTGGAAGTCGAGCCCATGGCTGGACGGGTTGCGGGCACCGCGACAGAAGGGACTGCGGCGATCGAGATGGCTGACGGCGAGAGTGGTATCGGGTCTAAGGCTTCTGCTGAATCCACGGGCCCTGTCCGGTCTGATGAGACCGATCAGCAGCTGACCGCGCGGTTCGAACGAGACGCGATCCCGCTGCTCGATCAGCTCTATGGTGGCGCGTTGCGCATGACGCGCAATCCCGCCGATGCCGAAGATCTGTTGCAGGAGACCATGGTCAAGGCCTACGCCGGATTTCGCTCGTTTCGGGAGGGCACCAACCTCAAGGCGTGGCTGTACCGCATTCTGACCAACACCTACATCAACGGCTACCGCAAGAAGCAGCGTCAGCCTGCCGAGTACCCGACCGATGAGATCACCGACTGGCAGCTGGCGGCCACCGCCGAGCATTCGTCGACCGGTCTTCGCTCGGCGGAGGTCGAGGCTTTGGAATCGTTGCCCGACACCGAGATCAAAGAGGCGCTGCAGCAGCTGCCCGAAGAGTTCCGGATGGCGGTGTACTACGCCGACGTCGAAGGATTCCCGTACAAGGAGATCGCCGAGATCATGGATACGCCGATCGGCACAGTGATGTCGCGCCTGCACCGCGGAAGACGCCAGTTGCGAAGTCTGCTGGCCGATGTCGCCCGCGACCGTGGATTTATCCGCGACGGGCAGGAATCCGAGGAGGTGTCGTCGTGACCGAGCACCCGCAGGACTGCAACACGTCCCCCGCGGCCGGCGGATCCCACGCCGACTGCTCAGAGGTGATCGCCGAGGTGTGGACGCTGCTCGACGGCGAATGCACCGCCGAGACCAAGGCCAAGCTGCGCCAGCACCTCGAAGAGTGCCCGGGTTGTCTGCGGCACTATGGGGTGGAGGAGCAGATCAAGACGCTGATCGCCCGCAAGTGCAGTGGTGACAAGGCGCCGCGGCATCTGTACGAACGGGTGCGGCTGGAGATCAGCCGCACCACCATTGTTCACGGGACGTTCCCCGCGGGCGAGTAGATCACGTCCGATGAAGAAACCGCCCGGGCTCGACGAGCCTGGGCGGTTTGGGTAGAGCTTCACACCTTGCGGACAGTCCAGCCCTCGGCGGGCCGAGGTTGAGTGGCTGGGTCGGCCAGGTTTATACGGACTTCGAGCCGGCGTTGGGCCGCTTGCCGTGGTTTGCCTTGCTGTGCTTGCGGTCGCGCTTCTTGCGGCCTCGCTTGGCCATGGTGGCTCCTCCTAGCAGATCTTCTGACTGACCAGTCTCTCACACGACGGGGTGTGGCAATAATCGCGCGCGGATGACCGGTCTGCCTGGGCGGAAAAATGGCGGTAAACCGGCCATCTGCGGATTGAAGCCGTCGCCACACCGGGCTTTGACTCGAGGTGTTGGACGCGGTCGTTGCGGCGCAACACTGATGACTTGGCCGGTGTAGCCGGCCGTCGGGCGAATCCGACGGCCGACTCACCGCCTTAGTGCACCGAGAAGTTCCGAGCGCCTGCCAGGGTCTGCGGAACCAGGGCCGGAGGCGTCGCCGGGGCGGGCGGGGTCTCCAGGGCAGGCCCTGCGGACATGGGCGCACCAGGCGGCGTCAGCGCACTGACATCGGTGGGCATGATCGACCCCACGCCGGGGACGACGCGGTTGAGCATGCCATTCAACGCCTGCAGGAATGAGTTCGCGGCGTTCACGCCGGCTGAGGAGCCTCCGACGGCAGATCCGGGTACGCCCAGGGGGCTGGGGGCGCCGAGTGCGCCGGGTACGCCCAGCGGGCTGGGGGCGCCGAGTGCGCCGGGTACGCCCAGCGGGCTGGGGGCGCCGAGGGGGGCCGGGGAGCTGATCGGAGCCGGAATCGGCATCTGGTCATCAATCAGGGCTGGGGCTGCCTTGGCGGAGGCGACGCCGAACCCCAGCGTTGCCAGCGCCATCGCGCCGGCGCACACCAGGGTCAGCCGGACACGGGGCTGTGTAAGACGGTTTACAGACAACGCGGTACTCCTCAAGTTCGATGTCGACTTGTGCCGCGTCACGGCGGTTTCGTCACGCGTTAAAAACACTCGAGTAACGGTGCTATGCAATTGTCACAGCAGAAACACGACATGATCACAGATCGAACTCTCTAAGTCCTCTTAATTATCTTGGAGTTCACTTACCCGAGCGCCGTGCTCAACCGCCGGCGGGCTTGTGGTTCGATAGGTCCAAGCTTTTTGGGCTTATGCAATCGTTGGCAGGGTGATGAACGAGGTGAAGATGGCCGAGGACGTTCGCGCGGAGATCGTGGCCAGCGTGCTCGAAGTCGTGGTCCACGAGGGCGACCTGATCAACGAAGGTGACACCGTGGTGTTGCTGGAGTCGATGAAGATGGAGATCCCGGTGCTGGCTGAGACTGCGGGGACCATCAGCGAGGTGGCCGTGCAGGTCGGTGACGTGATCCAGGCCGGCGACCTCATCGCCGTGATCAGCTGAACGCAGCCGGTCGCAACGGCGTCATCTGACCGATGTCCACTCTCGGCGATCTGCTAGCCGAACACACCGTATTGCCCGGTAGCGCGGTGGACCACCTGCATGCCGTGGTGGGGGAGTGGCAGCTGCTGGCGGACTTGTCGTTCGCCGACTACTTGATGTGGGTGCGCCGCGACCCCGACGTCGATGGCGCGCTGGTATGCGTGGCGCAGTGCCGGCCCAACACCGCCCCCACGGTGTTGCTCAGCGACGCTGTGGGAACGGTCGCCGTGCAGGACTCGATGCCGTTAGCGGTCGCGGCATTCGAGTCGGGAAAGATTTGGCGGGAAGGTTCCGAAGGCGCTGCTGGACAACGCAACATGGAAGCTGTGCCGATTCGGCATGGTGACCGGATCGTGGCAGTGCTGACCCATCAGACCGCACTGACGGGCGGCCGGGCATCCAGCCGGCTGGAAGCGGCCTACCTGGATTGCGCGGCCGATCTGCTGCACATGCTGTCTGAGGGCACCTTCCCCGATGTCGGCGACATCGCCGTGTCGCGTTCCAGCCCGCGAGTCGGCGACGGATTCATCCGGCTGGCCGTCGACGGCACCGTGCGCTACGCCAGCCCCAACGCGGTGTCGGCCTACCACCGGATGGGCTTGGCCGCCGAGCTGGCCGGCCACGACCTGGTCGCCGTCACCCGGCCCCTGATCTCCGACCCGTTCGAGGCGCACGAATTGGCCGAACACGTGCGGGAGTCGCTGTCGGGGGGAGCGAGCATGCGGTTCGAGGTGGACGCCGCCGGCGCGGTGGTCCTGCTGCGCACCCTGCCCCTGATCGTCCACGGCCAACCTGCGGGGGCGGCCATACTGGTTCGCGATGTCACCGAGGTGAAGCGACGCGACCGCGCGCTGCTGTCCAAGGACGCCACGATCCGCGAGATCCATCACCGCGTGAAGAACAACCTGCAGACCGTGGCGGCGTTGCTGCGTCTGCAGGCGCGCCGCACGGCCAGCACCGAAGGGCGCGAGGCGCTGTTGGAGTCGGTGCGACGGGTGTCCTCGATCGCGCTGGTCCACGACGCACTGTCGATGTCGGTCGACGAGGTGGTAAACCTCGACAAGGTTGTCGACCGCATCCTGCCGATGATGAATGACGTTGCCAGCGTCGATATCCCGATCCATGTCGCGCGCGACGGATCGATCGGATCGCTTGATGCCGATCGGGCCACCGCGCTGATCATGGTGATCACCGAACTCGTGCAGAACGCGATCGAGCACGCTTTCTCCGCGGACGCCGATCGGCGCGCCGTCACGATACGTGCGGAACGCTCGGCGCGTTGGCTCGACGTTGTGGTCCACGACGACGGCCACGGGCTGCCGGAGGGATTTCGCCTGGAAACCTCTGACCAGCTCGGCTTGCAGATCGTCAACACGCTGGTGTCGGCGGACCTCAATGGCACGTTGACCGCACAGGACGCGCCAGGTGGGGGGACCGAGATGGTGCTGCGCATTCCGGTCGGGGGGCGCCGGCTCCGTCAGGCGTTGTGAGGCGCTGACCAGTCCCGACACAAAACGACGCGGCCCCGACCAAAGTCGGGGCCGCGTCGTTTTCTCGGCGGGATTAGACCCCGCTGCGGGCCCGGGTGCGGGCGTTGCGGCGCTTGAGTGCGCGGCGCTCGTCCTCGCTCATGCCGCCCCACACGCCGGCGTCCTGGCCGGTCTCCAGCGCCCAGGTCAGGCACTCGGTCACTACCGAGCAACGGGTGCAGACCTGCTTAGCGGAAGCAATCTGGGCGAGAGCCGGCCCACTGTTTCCCACCGGGAAGAACAGCTCCGGGTCCTCGTCGCGACAGACCGCCTTGTGGCGCCAATCCATGGCTTCCAACTCCTTACTTTGCGCGCAGCGTTGCGCTAGTGCTTTTCGTCTGTGTATAAGCGGCGCAAGAAATCAATACGGCTTGCATCCGATCGCTCGATCGTGTCACAGCCTGGACAGATGTCAAGGGTGCGCTTTATCACGTGGTCAACGTCACGTTTGCGCGGGGCTGCTCCGAGCGTGCCCGCGGGCGTGTACTACAGTGGGCTTAACTGTGCGCTCATTGACCGATTTGGGCGATATCTCCGCAGGTCAGCGGGATTTATTTGCCGGTGGGGCGACCACGCTCAATGCATCAGGGACGGCCCGGAACGTCATTGTGGTACGCAGGCCCAGATATTCGCCATCAATCTGCGTCGCTATCGGTGTGTCGCCCGCATCCACGTGCAGTGTGGCCACGTCGTCGTTGCGGATCAGCTGCTTGGCGCGCAGCTTCGGTCGTTTCGCCAGCATCTGCCGAACTAGCCTCAGTGTGGGTAGAACTTTCATGCTGGTGGTCGCGAATACGCCCATTCCCGACTCGAAGGTGGTGTCGGGGTTGGTCCACACGCTCCGGTCGTCGGCATAGGTCCACGGCGCGCAGTTCGAGACAAAGACGAGATGCACCCCGTCGACGGGCGGGTCGTCGCCCATGTGCAGCGTCAGCGTCGGTGGCCGGCGGGCGGTGGCCAGCACCGCAGGGACCGCGGCCCGGATATAGCGCAGCGGGGTGACGACGTGGCCCTTCTCCCGTTCGGCCTCCACCGCGGCCACCACCTCGCCGTCGACGCCCATGCCCGCGTTGAGTACCGACCACCGTTCGCCGCAGTCGATGAGACCGATCCGGCGCCAGGCGGGCCCGCCCGGCGGATTGATCAACTCGATGAGCTGGTTGGTGGCGGCGATCGGGTCGGCCGCGATCCCGAGCGAGCGGGCGAAGACGTTGGCCGACCCGCCGGGCACCACCGCCACCGCCGGCAGATTCGCCGGCGGCCGCGCGCCGGGCGCCCCGAGCATGCCGTTGACCAGACCGTGCACGGTCCCATCGCCGCCGTGCGCGATCACCAGGTCGACACCGTCACGGCATGCGGCCTGACCGATCTCGTTGGCGTGACCGTGATAGTCGGTGTGCACCACGGTCAGGTCGAGGCGACTTTTGAGCGCGTGAGCGAGGAGATCTCGGCCCGCGGGCGTGGTGGACGTGGCATTGGGGTTGACGATCAGCACGGCACGCACGACTGACGAGTCTATGGGAAGGGTGGTTACGCTGGCGGCGTGAAAGCCGTCGCTGACCCACCGCGCGCCGTATTCGGCGCGGGCCTGATCGTTGCAGTGCAGGGCGCGGCCGCGTGGCTGGTTGCGGCAATCCTGGTGGTGAGGGCCTTGGCCGGTGCCGATCAAGAGGCCGCCAACGGTTATGGAACCGCGGCGTGGTTTGCCTTGGTCGGAGCCGCGGTCTCGGCGGCCGGGTGGGCGCTGCTGCGGGGCCGGCGGTTCGGGCGCGGCATTGCGGTGTTTGCCAATCTGCTGCTGTTGCCGGTCGCCTGGTACCTGGGCGTGGGCTCGCAACGCTGGGGATACGGCGTGGCGGTCGGTGTGGTCGCGGTGGCAGTCCTGGCGGCCTTGTTCAGTCCGGCAGCGCTGCGTTGGGCCGAGCAACGCCCATAGCCGACAGGATCGTGCCGAACTTCGTCACGGTTTCGGCCAGTTCTTCGTCCGGATCGGATTCGGCGACTATTCCACCGCCGGCGTGCGCCAGTGCGGATCGGCGGTCGGCGGACAGCTGCGCACAGCGGATCGCCACCACCCATCGGCCGTCGCCGGCTGCGTCGCACCAGCCGACCGCGCCGGCGTAGAAGCCCCGGTCGTCTTCCACCTCGGTGATGAGTTCCACCGCAGCTGCGGTCGGTACCCCGCCCACGGCGGCTGTCGGGTGCAAAGCCAGTGCCAGATCCAGTGCGGTGGTGGCAGTTTCGCGTAGTCGGCCGGTGATCGGGGTGTTCAGGTGCCATACCGCGGCGGTGCTGCTGAGCAGTGGCTCCGGTGCGACGTCGAGCTCGGCGCACAGCGGTGCGAGCGCGCTGCGGAGCTGGTCGACCACCAACTGGTGCTCATGACGGTCCTTTCCGGACGCGGCCAATGCGGCGGCGTTGGCGGCGTCGACATCGGCGTCGGCCGAGCGCGGGGCCGAACCGGCGAACGGCCGGCAGGTCACCCGGTCGCCGTCGCGCGCGACCAACAGCTCTGGACTGGCGCCCACCAGCATCGTGCCGGCGTACGGGGCCCCGGCGGCGCTCAGGTCGACGAGGTAGCCGTAGCTGCTCGGGTCGGCGGCGACCAACCGGCGCAACAGAGCATCGGCGTCCAGCGGTGCGTCGGCGCTCAAACGCAGTCCGCGAGCCAGCACCACCTTCTGCAGGGTGCTGTGCGGCGCATTCAGCTCCTCCAGCACCCGCCGGATCCTCACGCGGTGCTCTGCGGGTGAGGGAACACGTTCGACGACGCGGACCTCCGGTATGCCGACAATGGGCGCGGGCCGTAGCGAGCGCTCGCGGCGCAGACCACGCGGGACAAACAGTGCCGCGGCAGCGCCCGGACGGAAAGGCAACGCGCCTAACACAATCGGGGCTCGTCCCGCGGACAATGCGGCCTGGGCGTCGGCGACGTCGGCAAAGCCGGCTACCGCCGCCTCGGCCGATATAGTCCCGGCCGGTCCGGAAAGCACGAACGCCGGCGGCGTCCAGGACGGCCTCACCGTCCTGCGGCTTTCGGCCCGGTCAACCCGAGGGCGACGAGCTGGCGCACGCCGTGCTCGAAACCGCAGACGGCTAACGAGGCCACCGGCATTCCAAAGCGTGCTCCCTCGGCCAACGGGAACTCGAGCCAACGGGTGACCACCGCCCGGGAGAAGTGGCCGTGGCTGACGAACACCACGTCACGCGTGGCCAACTGCCGCAACGCCACCGCCACCATCCTGTCGGCGCGATCGCTGACCTGCGCCACTGTCTCGCCGCCGGCACCGCCGTGCGTCCAGATCAGCCAGTCGGATTCGGCGGCGCGGATCTGTGCGGTGGTCAGGCCTTCGTAGCGGCCGTAGTCCCATTCGGCGAGGTCTTCGATCGTCTCATCGACGTGCAGCCCGGCAAGCTCTGCGGTCACCTGCGCGCGTCGTCGCGGGCTGCAGAGCACCAGTGGGTCCTGCAGTGCCAGATCGGCCAGTGGTGCGCTGGCCGCGATGGCCTGGCGCCGGCCCACCTCGGTCAACTCCAGCTCGGTGCGTCCGGTGTGCCGACCGCTTTGGGACCACTCGGTTTCACCGTGGCGCAGCAGCAGAAGTCGGTGCTCCTCGATCCCCACGCCCGTCGATTCTGCCCGACGGCGGACATCGACCCCCGTTTGGTGCTCTAGCCGGGCAAGCCGTGCCAGTATGTCGGTGTGACGGGGATGCGGATCTTGGCGGTTGCCAACCAGAAAGGCGGCGTGGCCAAGACTACGACGGTGGCGTCGCTGGGCGCGGCGATGGCCGAGCTCGGTCGGCGGGTATTGCTGGTCGACCTCGACCCGCAGGGTTGTCTGACGTTCTCGCTGGGGCAGGACCCCGACAAGCTGCCGGTCTCGGTGCACGAAGTGCTGCTCGGTGAGGTGGAGCCGAACGCAGCGCTGGTCCAGACCGAGGAGGGAATGACCCTGCTGCCGGCCAACATCGACCTGGCCGGGGCCGAGGCGATGCTGCTGATGCGGGCCGGCCGGGAATACGCCCTGCAGCGTGCGCTGGCCAAATTGGAAGACCAGTTCGATGTCGCCGTCATCGACTGCCCGCCCTCCCTGGGCGTGTTGACCCTCAACGGACTTACCGCGGCCGGCGAGGTGATCGTGCCCCTGCAATGCGAGACGCTGGCGCATCGCGGCGTCGGCCAGTTCCTGCGTACGGTCAACGACGTTCAGCAGATCACCAATCCGAAGCTGACGTTGTTGGGTGCTTTGCCGACGCTGTATGACTCGCGCACCACCCACAGCCGTGATGTCTTGCTCGACATCGCCGACCGTTATGACCTGCCGGTGCTGGCCCCACCGATCCCGCGTACGGTGCGTTTCGCCGAGGCCAGCGCATCGGGCGCGTCGGTGATCGCCGCGCGTAAGAACAAGGGCGCGCAGGCGTATCGGCAGCTGGCCGAGGCATTACTCAAGTACTGGAAGAGCGGCAAAAAACTGCCGACCTTCACCCCCGAGGTCTGATCAGCAGCGGGTCGCTGCTCTCGAGCGGTTCAGCCCAGTGCCACCACGGTGTCGCCGCGCTGTTCCAGCACCATCGGACCTGACACGGCCGGAAATACCGTGGAAACCCCCGGAGGGCGGCTGACCGGGATGATGCGTTCGGCTGCGCCGGTGGCTTGATCGAAGACTCCGACCCCGTCGGTGACCGGGATCAGCAGGTGATCGGCCATCCGGGCGGCCGGCCCCAGCGGCACCGCGGCACCCGACGCTGCGATGGTGTAGCGGTAGGCCAGGGTCCCGGAGTCGAACACCATGACCGCGTCGCCGGTCCACCAACAGATCAGACCGGTGGGTCGCGATACCGGCAACGCGGCACTGTCGGCGCTGGGATTGCCCGGCAGCAAGGTCTTGGCGATCGTGCTGCCCGTCTGGTCGACAACCTCGACCCGGGGCTGCGGAGTGGGCAGATAGATCGCTGTGTTGGGCCCCGAATCCGAGTCGGTCACCGCGAGCACCCGGGCGCCGGAGTCGGCGGCCACCCCGGGCTGGGGAATGCGCTGGGTCTCCGGGTCGTCTTCCTCTTTGCCCGGACGAAGCAGGGTCAGCTGTAGGTCGGTCTGGCCGGCGCAGGCTTCCAGGACCGAGACCGCCGACGAGGCCGCCGCTGCCGACACCAGGGTGCAGCCCTGGCCACGGCCGCGCGCCGAGGGCTTCACCCTGGCGTCGATCTCGCCATAGGAGAGCACCCGGACCAGGTCCGAACGCCACAATTCCAGGCGGGTGGGACCGGCGGAGAGCACCGCGCTGCCCTCGGAGGTGACCCGCACCGTCGGGTCGGCGTAGCTGGTGCGGGCCGGCCCGCGCAGCCCGGTGGCGGCGACGATCGCACTGGCCTGGCCGCAGCCGCGGGCATCGGGATACACCGCGACGGCGTAGCGATAGATCCAGGTCACCGCGCACAGGTCGACGTCACGGGAATAGCTCCAGCGTTCCTCACCGGTAGCTGGGTCGCGTCCGCTCATTCGCCGGCCATCGCCGGTGATCACTGTCCCCGAGACCAGCACCGGCGCCCAGGTTGCCGGGCTCGCAGCGGTCCATGCCTGTGCCAGTGCCGCAGGCACCATCACGGCCGACGGGGGATTGGTCGCTGAGTCCGATGCAGCCTGGCTGACCGTGGCGCGGGCATCGCTGGTCCACCAGATGGCCACCCCGACGACCACGATCACGACCGCGATCACCGCCGCCGCGACCAGATCGCCGGGGGTGCGGCGCTCGGGTCGCACCACGTCGGCGGCCTAGCTCAGCTGCCGTTCGCGGCAGCGGCCGCCGGCTTGTTCGGGCGGCGCCGGCGACGACGCCGGGGTGCACTGGGTGCACCGGCGTCAGAGCTGGTGGCGGGTCCCGTCTCGCCCGATTCGACGGCCTGCGCGGCGCCGTCGTCGGCGTCGGTCTGACCGCCCCGGGTGCGTCGCCGCGACCGAGTCGAGTTGCGGGGCGCACGCTGCCGGTCAGCCGAGGTTTCGCGGCGTTCTTCGTCGCCGCCTTCGGGCCGCTTGGCCGGCGACCGGCGGGTCTTACCGATCGAGCCGCTGGTGTCGGTGGGGATATCCAGTTCGGTGAACAGATGCGGCGAGCTGGAGTAGGTCTCCGCCGGGTCGGGACAGCTCAGATCGAGTGCCTTGTCGATCAGCGTCCAGCGGGCCAGTTCGTCCCAGTCGACCAGGGTGACGGCGACGCCGGTCTTGCCGGCGCGGCCGGTGCGGCCGATCCGGTGTACGTAGGTCTTCTCGTCGTCGGGGCACTGGTAGTTGATGACGTGGGTGACGTCGTCGATGTCGATGCCGCGGGCGGCCACATCGGTGGCCACCAGCACGTCGACGTCGCCGGTGCGGAACGCCTTGAGTGCCTTCTCGCGGGCCACCTGATTGAGGTCCCCGTGCACCGCACCCACTTTGAAGCCGCGCTCGCCCAGGTCGTCGGCGACTTTCTGTGCGGTCCGCTTGGTCCGAGTGAAGATCATCGTGGCGCCGCGGCCCCGCGCCTGAAGTATCCGGGCGACCAGTTCGGCCTTGTCCAGCGCGTGGGCGCGGTACACGAACTGCTCGGTGGCGTCGTGCACTGCTGAAGAATGCGGAGCCTCGGCCCGGATGTGGGTGGGCTGGTTCATGAAGCTACGGGCCAAGGTGATGATCGGTCCGGGCATGGTCGCCGAGAACAGCATCGATTGGCGATCGTCGGGGATGCGGGACAGGATGCGTTCGATGTCGGGCAGAAAGCCCAGGTCCAGCATTTCATCGGCCTCATCGAGCACCAGCACGGACAGTCCGCCCAGTTGCAGGTGGCCCTGTTGAGCCAGGTCGAGCAGCCGGCCCGGGGTGCCCACCACGACGTCGGCGCCGGCTTGCAGGGCCGCGATCTGTGGCTCGTAGGGACGGCCGCCATAGATGGCCTGCACCGACAGCGGGCGGTCCCCGGCGGTCAGGTACTTGGCTGCATCGGCCAGGTCGCCGGAGACCTGGATGCACAGTTCGCGGGTGGGAACGACAACCAACGCTCGGGGTGCGCCGGTCAGGGGCCGGTCCGGGCTGGTGCTGACCCGCTGCAGCAGCGGGACGCCGAAGCCGAAGGTCTTACCCATGCCGGTGCGGGCCTGGCCGATCAGATCGTCGCCGGCCAGCGCAAGGGGCAGCGTCAGCTCCTGGATCGCGAAGGCGTGCTCGATGCCGTTCTCGGCCAACGCGCGAACGATCTCGTCGCGAACGCCTAGTTCGGCGAAGGTCGGGGGAGCGGTGGGGACAGTGGTGGAAATCAATGGGGTCATGCGCTGGCGGGTGCCTTTCGAAGTCGGCGCGGTATGTCAGTCGATCGCGGTGTGGGTCGGGGCGCACACACTTCGACGGTCAATACTTCGCCCGTTTTCAAAAGGCTCCGTCGGGGGCCCTGCACTCGCCTGTAGGCGGGCCACCCGCGTGTACGCACATTGCGCGGCAGTGCCGAAGGGGCAATGCCTGAGAGTCATAGTACCTGGTCGGGCCGGGAAGCGGCCCATTGCCGCGGAACGCCTACAGTGTGGTGATGAATTCGGTTCCCTCGGCCGACGCGGAAACGCAGCCGTGCACGCCACGGCTGTCCGCCGATCATCCCGGTGTCAACGAGCTGTTCGCGGCACTGGCCTACGGCGAGGTGGCCGCGTTCTACCGGCTCACCGACGAAGCCCGGATGGCGCCCGACCTGCGCGGCCGGATCTCGATGGCGGCGATGGCCGCCGCCGAGATGGGCCACTTTGAGCTCCTGCGCGAGGCCCTTGAGCGCCGCGGTGTCGATGTGGTCCCGGCGATGTCGAAATACGCTACCGCGCTGGACAATTACCACCGCCTCACGATGCCCAGCACCTGGTTGGAGGCGCTGGTCAAGACCTACATCGGCGATGCCATGGCCGCGGATTTCTACCTGCAGATCGCCGATGGGCTGCCCGACGAGGTGGCTGACGTGGTGCGCTCGGTCCTGGCCGAGACCAAGCACTCACAGTTCGTCGTCGACGAAGTGCGTGGCGCGGTCACGGCCAGCGCCAAGCAGCGCAGTCGGTTGGCGTTGTGGTCGCGCCGCCTGCTCGGCGAGGCGATCACCCAGGCCCAGTACGTGTTGGCCGACCGCGACGAACTCGCCGATCTGGTGGTGTCGGGTGCGGCCGGGCTGGCTCAGCTCGCCGGGTTCTTCGACCGCCTGCAGCACACCCACGACGAGCGTATGCGCGAGTTGGGCCTGGCCTGAGCTGGTCGGATCGGCGCTCCCCGGTGGTGCGAGGTCCGTTATCGCCCAGGGCGAACGGCCGGTGCGTACCCACCGGGTGCTCGTCCACTAGCCTGCTAGACAACGCCCACCGCAAACGAAAGGGGCTCGCGTGGAGGTCAAGATCGGGGTCACCGACAGCGCGCGCGAACTGGTGATCTCCAGTGCGCAGACGCCCGATGAAGTCGAAAAGCTGGTTGCCGCCGCGCTGGGCAAGGGCGCCGAGAGCGCCGTGCTGTCGCTGACCGACCAGAAGGGCCGCCGTTACCTGGTGCAGTCCGCCAAGATCTCCTACGTGGAGATCGGCGTCGCCGACAGTCGGCGGGTCGGTTTCGGCATCGGTTCTGACGTCGCCGCCGAGGCCAGTTCCGCTTAGCGGTTGAGCGGCACGTGTGACAGGCCGCCCCAGGCGAAAGCCACTGTTCCGTCGACAGCGTCTTCCTTGGTGATCGGGCGATCGCTGTCCAGCCAGTAGCGGGCGCAGTCCACGCTGATCGCGACCAGGCCCACCGCCACCATGCGCGCGCGGTGCGGGTCCAACCCGGAGTCGTGACTGACCAGGTCGAAGATGGCGTCGATGCACGACTCGGTGGCTACGCGCACCTGAACCGCGACCTGTGGCTCGGCGACGTTGTCGTTCTCGAAGATCAACCGGTAGCCCTGGCTGTCGTGCTCGATGAAGTCGAAGAAGGCCTGCACCGCGGACCGCAGGCGCTGCCGGTTGTCGGTGGTGGTCCGCAGCGCTTGGCGGACGCCGGAGACCAGGTTTTCCACGTGCCGGGCCAGGACCGCCAGGTAGAGCTCTAGCTTCGACGCGAAATGCTGGTAGAGGATCGGTTTGCTGACACCGGCCCGCTCGGCGATCTCGTCCATGCCGGCTGCGTGGTAGCCGCGGTCGACGAAAATATCGCTGGCGGCGATCAGCAACTGACCGCGGCGCTCGTCGCGGGGCAGGCGGGTGCCCCGACGGCCACCGGCGGCCGGGGTCTTGGCGCCGCTCGCGCGGCGGCCGGTCGGCTTGGCGCCGTCCCGCTCTGCCGTGTCGATCGGTTTGCTCATCGAATCCTCTATCCGGTCCTGCCGGACGGCGAGGACTGGTTCTCGACGGCCGGTACGTGAGAGCGAGACTACGCGCTGCGCACGTCACTTCCACCAGCGACATCCGTCAACCAGGCGTCGATCGCCATTTCGATCTCCTCCTGCGCCGCTCCTGGCGCGCCGAAGAGTCCCAGCTCGCAGACCTTGTGCCATTCTGGGACGGTGACCTACGACCCGGGGCGGAGTGGCGGCGGTCGAGCCCCGGTGCTCCGGGATCGCTTCCGTGAGCCCCTGCGCGCACAGCGTGACCCGCTTGCGGCCGGCGCGGGGCGAGTGCGGTCGGACCGCGACGTGCACCGCCAGTGGCGCAAACAGACCTGGCTGGGCCGGTTCGTGTCCACCTACGGTTGGCGTGCCTACGCGCTACCGGTGCTCATGGCACTCACTGTCGTGGTGGTCTACCAGACCATCACCGGCGTCGGGGTGCGCACTCATGACGCGGAGGACACGGTCCAAGGCCCCCCGACGATCGGATCGTTGGGAACCGCCATCATCGGCGCGCCGCCGCGCGGCCTCACCGAGTTCGATGTCAACCTGCCGACCGGTGTACTGCCCAACGGCGGTCCGTTCACCGAAGCCGGCGACATGACCTGGCGCGTCATACCGGGAACCGAGCCGGAGTTCGGTCAGGGGACCGAGAAGGTGTTCGCCTACACCATCGAGGTAGAGAACGGTATCGACACCACAGCGTTCGGCGGTGACGAGGCGTTCGCCCGGATGGTCGACCAGACCCTGCGCAATCCCAAGGGCTGGACGCACACCCCGCAGATCGGGTTCGTTCGGATCGACGGCAGCGGGCCCGTCACCCCCGACTTTCGCATCTCGCTGACCTCGCCCATCACGGTACGGGAGGGCTGCGGTTACGAGATTCCGCTGGAAGCGTCCTGCTACAACCCGTCCTACGGGGCAAAGTCGGAGCCACGGGTGTTTGTCAACGAGGCCCGCTGGGTCCGTGGTGCAGTGCCCTTCCAGGGCGACATCGGGTCTTATCGGCAGTACCTGATCAATCACGAGGTCGGTCATGCGATCGGCTACCAGCACCATGAGCCGTGCGATAAGCAGGACGGTCTGGCGCCGGTGATGATGCAGCAGACATTCGGCACCTCCAACGACGACGCGGCGAAGTTCGACCCGGAGTGGGTGAAGCCGGACGGAAAGACCTGCCGCTTCAACCCCTGGCCGTCTCCGATCGCCTGAGCCGTCGGCCGCTGTCTCGGGAAGCTTCCCCCGCCGTTTGGCGTTGCCCACACCAGCTGCTGTGATGGATTGGCGAACGCGACGTTGAGGAGATTGCCGGTGCCGAGATCACTGCCGCCGCTGGTGGAGCCGGCCGGTGAGCTGACCAGGGAAGAAGTCGCACGCTACAGCCGCCACCTGATCATCCCCGATGTCGGTGTGCAGGGGCAGAAGCGTCTCAAGAACGCCCGCGTATTGGTGATCGGCGCCGGCGGACTCGGCGCCCCCACGTTGCTGTACCTGGCGGCCGCCGGCGTGGGCACCCTGGGGATCGTCGACTTCGACATCGTCGAGGAGTCGAACTTGCAGCGCCAGGTCATCCACGGGGTATCCGACGTCGGCCGAGCGAAGGCCGAAAGCGCCCGCGACTCGATCGCCGAGGTCAACCCGCTGGTGCGGGTGCAACTGCATCAGGAACGTCTGCAGCGATCCAACGCAGTCGAGCTGTTCACGGACTACGACCTGATCCTCGATGGAACCGACAACTTCGCCACCCGCTACCTGGTCAACGATGCGGCGGTGTTGGCCCACAAGCCCTACATCTGGGGGTCGATCTACCGATTCGAGGGCCAGGTCTCGGTGTTCTGGGAGGATGCGCCGCACGGGAGGGGACTGAATTATCGCGACCTGTACCCCGACCCGCCACCGTCCGGGCTGGTGCCGTCGTGCGCCGAAGGCGGCGTGCTCGGCGTGTTATGCGCGTCGATCGGTTCAGTGATGAGCACCGAGGCGATCAAGCTGATCACCGGCATCGGCGAACCGTTGCTGGGGCGGTTGATGATCTATGACGCGCTGGAGATGAGCTACCGCACCATCGCGATCCGCAAGGATCCCTCCGCGCCGGCGATCACCGAGTTGATCGACTACGACGCATTCTGCGGCGCGGTCTCCGAGGACGCGGCCGCCGCGACCGTCGGGTCCACCATCACGCCGGCCGAGCTGCGCGCCCTGCTGGACTCCGGACAACGGCTCGCGCTGATCGACGTGCGCGAACCGGGCGAGTGGGCGATCAACCACATCGAGGGGGCGCAGCTGATCCCGCAGTCGATCATCAACACCGGTGAGGGTTTGGCGAGGCTGCCGCAGGACCGAATGTCCGTGCTGTACTGCAAGACCGGCGTTCGTTCGGCGCAGGCCCTGGCCACGCTGAAGAAGGCCGGATTCGCCGACGCGGTCCACCTACAGGGGGGAATTGTGGCGTGGGCCAAGCAGATGCAGCCCGACATGGTCATGTACTAGTGCTGCCGACCGGGTGCATCGCGGCTTACCGACCGCGACATGACCCGCCGCGCCCGGCTCCGCCGCGCTTGCGTTTCCCACAGTTAGTCTTATCCGGTGACCCTCGAGCCGCCGCCCGAACATGTGCTGGCGACGTTCGGCATTCGCAACGTTTCGCCCACTCCGCTCGGTGCCGGCTGGGAAGACGGCTGGAAATGCGGGGAAGTGGTCCTGTCGATGGTCGCCGACCATGCCAGGGCCGCATGGTCGGCGAAAGTGCGCGAAACCCTCTTCGCTGACGGCCTCCGCCTGGCCCGCCCGGTTCGCTCCACCGACGGTCGTTACGTGGTGTCGGGCTGGCGGGCCGACACCTTCGTCGGTGGTAGCCCCGAGCCCCGCCATGACGAGGTCGTGTCGGCGGCGGTGCGGCTGCACGAAGCCACCTCCACATTGGAGCGGCCCCGGTTCCTGACCCAGGCCCCGGTGGCGCCATGGGCCGACGTCGATGTGTTCATCGCCGCGGATCGGGCCGCCTGGGAAGACCGGCCTTTCGCCTCGCTGCAGTCCGGCGCCCGGCTGGCACCGGGCTCGGTAGATGGCCAGCGATCGATCGACCTGATCAATCAACTGGCCACCTTGCGTAAGCCCACCAAGAATCCGAGTCAGCTGGTCCACGGAGACCTGTATGGAACGGTGTTGTTCTCCGGTGCCGCGGCGCCGGGCATCACTGATATCACGCCCTACTGGCGCCCCGCATCATGGGCCGCCGGGGTGGTGGTGGTGGATGCCCTGTCGTGGGGCGATGCCGACGACGGGCTTATCGAACGTTGGGAGAATCTGCCCGAGTGGCCGCAGATGTTGTTGCGAGCATTGATGTTCCGCCTGGCGGTGCACGCACTGCATCCACGGTCGACAGAGGAGGCGTTCCCCGGGCTGGCGCGCACGGCGGCGCTGGTTCGGCTGGCGCTGTAGTCCTTCGCTCTCGCCGAACGTGCACTCAGGGCGGGATTTCGGCCATTTTTTCGCTCTGAATGCACGCTCGATGTTGTGGGGGCCCTCAGAACTGGTGTCGCAGCGTGCGTAGATCCACTTTCCCGTCGACGGCCAATACGCCTTCGGCGCGAAGGCGTTCCAGTTGCTCGGTATGTAGGTGCGATGCCGGCCGTCCCGAGGCTGGAAGCACCCGGTGCCAGGGCAGATCGGAGCCGTCGATCCGCAGAACCCAGCCCACGATACGGGCGCTGGAAAGCCCTGCCGCAGCAGCGACATCGCCATAGGTGGTCACACGGCCGACGGGCACGCCGATGATCAGCGCGCGCACCAGTTCGACTTGTTCGTCGGTGACCGCGCCCACGGCTTGCCGTCCCTAGTGCCGGACGAGCTGCGCGCGGATCACGGCGGCAGCCTCGGCGGGGCGGGCCTGGTCCACCATGTGATTGCAGTCGAAGTCGATCAGCTGGAAATTCGGCCCCAGCTTGGCCCGAAGGCCATCGATGAGCGCCTCATCCACGTACGGCGGTGAAGTCCGGGTGGCTCGCACCAGGGTGGTCGGCGTGGATCCGGGCAGCAGGGCGGGGCGGGCCAGCTCACTCCAATACGACATCACCGCGGGCACGCTGATCCGCCAACCGAAACGACCCGAGGGCAGCGTGACCAGATGCTCGTCGAGTTCGATGTCGAGCAGGCCGGGATCGACATCGGACCAGGCGCCGTGCTCCTTCTCGGCCCGCGCCTGGGCGGCGTCGGGATAGTCGGGGGAGGCCAGCATCGCCGCGGCGATCGTGGCCATCCACTGCCCGTCCAACCCGATCGCCGGGTCCAACAGAACCAGCGCGTCGACCAGGTCCGGGCGTGCCGCAGCCAGGTGCAGGGCTATCGCCCCACCGAAGGAATGCGCGACTACCGGAACCGGGCCGACGGCGGCTTCCTCAAGCAGTGCTGCCAGTGCTGCGACGTTGGCGTCGATCGACCATGGCGCTGCCCACGACGAGTGTCCGTGGCCGATCAAGTCCGGTGCCGCGATGGTGACGTCGGGCAGATGCTCGGCCACAAAGCGCCAGCGGCCGCCGTGGCCGGTCAGTCCGTGGACCGCCAACAAGCCCACCGGGCCGTCCGGGCCGTAGCGGTGCACGTGCAGTCGATGCTCGGGATTCACCCGTCGATGGTGCCAGCTGAGCCGTTACGTGTCAGAGGGCAGTGCTCTCATAGGCGGCATGGCACAGCACTGGGGTCCGCACACCGCGCAGGTCGCTGCGGTACTCGACCCGCTAGCGTCTGGCGCCGTCCAGGTGCGGGGAGGCCCTGGAACCGGCAAGACCAGCCTGCTGGCTCAGGTGGCCACCGCGCACGTCGCTGACGGTGTGGATGCGAACTCGGTGCTGCTGCTGACGGGGGCGGGCCGGCTGCCGGCCGTGGACCGCGGGACGCTGACCGCAACCCTGTTGGCTGCCGGCGGACCTGCGGCGGGCCAGGCGATCCGCGAGCCAGTGGTGCGCAGCGTGCATGGTTATGCCTTCGCGGTCCTCCAACGCGCCGCCCGGCGGGCCGAGGCCACCCCGCCGCGGCTGGTGACCGGTGCCGAGCAGGACAGCGTGATCCGCGAGCTGCTCGCCGGGGACGGCGCCGGGGCTTGGCCGCCGGCCCTGCACGCGGCCCTGGCCACCGACGGCTTCACCACCGAACTGCGCGACCTGATGGCGCGCTGCGCCGAACGCGGCGTCGACCCGGCCGAGTTGATCAGGTTGGGCAAACGGTGCCGCCGCCCGGAGTGGACGGCTGCCGGCCGGTTCGCGCGACAGTATGAGCAGGTGATGCTGCTGCGCGCCGCGGTCGGCACTGCAGCACCCCAGGCGACCACGCCGGCGCTCGGTGCCGCGGAGCTGGTCGGGGCGGCACTGGAGGCGTTCGCCACCGACCCGGACCTGCTCCTCGACGAACGCAGCCGTATCCGGCTGCTGCTGGTCGACGACGCACAGCAGCTCGACCCGCAGGCAGCCCAGCTGGTGCGGGTGCTCGCCGCCGGTGTGCATCGGACGGTGATCGCCGGTGACCCCGATCAGGCGGTGTTCGGCTTTCGTGGCGCCGAACCCACCGTCCTGCTGGACCGCGACGGGACACCCGAGCGGGCCACGGTGCCGGTGGTGACGCTGACCACCTCGCACCGCTGCGCCCCCGCCGTGGCCCGGGCGATCAGCGCGGTCGCCCGCCGCCTGCCCGGCACGAGTGCCACCCGCCGGCTCGAAGGAACCGGACCCGACGACGGGGTGGTGACCGTACGTACCGCGCCCACCGCCCACGCCGAGGCCGCTTTGATCGCCGACACGCTGCGGCGCGCCCGCCTGATCGACAGCGTGCCCTGGTCTCAGATGGCGGTGATCGTCCGGTCTGTCCCGCGCGCGGCCGCACGGCTGCCCCGGTCGCTGGCCGCCGCCGGCATCCCGGTCGCGCTGCCGGCCGGCGGAGGGTTGCTGGCACAGCAGCCCGCGGTCGCCGCCCTGCTCACGGTGCTGGAATGCACGGCCGACAAGGTGGACGGACCGCGCGCATTGGCCCTGCTCAGCGGGCCGATCGGGCGGGTCGATCCGATCTCCCTGAGGCAGCTGCAACGCACGCTGCGCCGCGGCCCGGCCGGCTCTTCGGGTTCGGCACATCCCGGCGACCGTCTGGCGGCAGCTCTCACCGGTGCGCCGGGGGAGCTGCCGGCCGCGCATACGCGTGCGCTGCATAGGGTGCGCGCGGTCCTGCAGGCCGCGGCCCGCAGCCATGCCGGCGGTCGCGACCCACACCACACGTTGTGGCAGGCCTGGAACCGGTCCGGGCTGCAGCAGCGCTGGCTGGCGGCCGCCGAGCGCGGCGGCCCGAGCGGGGCTCAAGCCAGCCGGGACCTGGATGCGGTGACGGCCCTCTTCGACCTCGCCGAGCAGTACGTGGCGCGCACCGCCGGCACCACCGTGACCGGACTCGTCGAGTACGTCACGTCCATGCAACTCCCGTCGCCGCGCACCGAGTCCGCGCTGGGAACCGAGGCGGTGGCGGTGCTCAGTGCGCATGCCGCCCTCGGCCGCGAGTGGGATCTGGTGGTGGTCGCCGGTGTTCAGGAGGGGCTGTGGCCCAACACTGTTCCCCGGGGCGGTGTGCTGGGAACTCAGCGTCTTCTGGACACCCTGCACGGATTCGGTGAAGAGGTGTCGGCCCGGGCGCCATTGCTGGCCGAAGAACGGCGACTGCTGGTGGCTGCGCTGGGCCGGGCCCGGCGCCGGCTGGTGATCACCGCGGTCGACGGAGACGGCGACGGTGGCGCCGATGTGCAGATCCCCTCGGAGTTCGTCACCGAACTCGCCGCCTGCGCCACCGGCGAGGACCCTCGCGTGCCTGCGTCGCCGGCCGTGGCGCCGCCGGTGCTGTCGGCGGCCGGGCTGGTGGGCCGGCTGCGCGCCGTGGTCTGCGCGCCAGAAGACGTGGTGACCATTTCCGAACGGACCGATGCAGCAAGGCAATTGGCGCGCCTTGCCCGAGCCGGTGTGCCCGGTGCCGACCCGCAGAGCTGGTACGGCGCGACACCGTTGAGCACCGAGGAACCGTTGTGGCGTCCTGGCTCAGGTCAGGTCGTCACCCTGTCGCCCTCGGCGGTGCAGAGCCTGCTGGACTGTCCGCTGCGTTGGCTGGCCGAACGCCACGGCGGAACAGATCGCCCAGACCTGCGTTCGACGATCGGATCGGTGGTCCATGCTCTGGTCGCCGAATCGGGCCGCAGCCCACAGGAAATGCTCGCCGAGTTGGATCGGGCATGGCAACAGCTGCCGTTCACGTCGCCGTGGTACTCGGCCAACGAACACGACCGGCACCGGGCGATGATCGAGACGTTCGCGGCCTGGCGAACCCAGACCCGCGGCGAACTCACCGAGGTGGGCACCGAGGTGTCCTTCGACGGTGTTGTCGACGCCGGAGACGGGGTGCGCCTGCGCGGCCGGATCGACCGGGTTGAGCGTGACGCCGCCGGACGGCTGGTGGTGGTCGACGTCAAGACGGCGAAGACTCCGGTCAGCAAGGACGACGCGCAGCAGCATGCCCAGCTCGCGGTCTACCAGCTGGCGGTAGAGGCCGGGCTCATCGGTGCTGACGAACAGCCCGGCGGCGGTCGCCTGGTGTATCCGGCCAAACCTGCAGGGGACGGTGCCTCCGAACGCGAACAGGACGCCCTGACCGCCGAGACCGGTGGTCAATGGAGGGAGCGGATCGCGCAGGCAGCCGCGGCCACCGCCGGGCCGCAGTTCGCCGCCCGCGTCAACGACGGCTGCCGGCATTGCCCGGTGCGTCCGGTCTGCCCGGCACACACTCGCGGGTGTGGCGCATGAGAAACCGCTACGACCCCGCTGAACTGGCGGAGGCGCTGGGACTGCATCAGCCCACCGAAGAGCAGGCCGCAGTCATCGCCGCACCGCCGGGGCCCTTAGTGGTGATCGCCGGCGCGGGCGCTGGCAAGACGGAGACGATGGCCGCCCGGGTGGTGTGGCTGGTCGCCAACGGCTATGCCGAACCGGGACAGGTCCTCGGCCTGACCTTTACTCGCAAGGCAGCGGGCCAGTTGCTGCGCCGGGTCCGATCCCGGCTGGCGCGGTTGGCCGGTGCGGGGCTGATGGCGGTGGACCCCGGCGGTTCAGCGAGACTCGATGGATCCGTGGCGGCGACGCCAGTGGTAAGCACCTACCACGCCTTCGCCGGTGCCCTGCTGCGCGAGCACGGGATGCTGCTGGGAATCGAACCCGACACCCGGCTGCTCACCGAGACAGCCCTGTGGCAGATGGCCTTCGATGTGGTCAGCGGCTATTCAGGGGAACTACGCACCCACCGCGACCCCGCCGCGGTGACCGCCATGGTGCTGCGGCTCTCCGGTGAACTGGCCGAGCACCTCGTGGACACCGACGCACTGCGCCACACCCACCTGGAATTGGAGCGGCTGGTGCATACCTTGCCGCCCGGGCCCCGGCAGCGTGCCGAACCCAACCAATCGCTGCTCAAGATGCTGGACACCCAAACCGAACGTGCCGAACTGGTGCCGCTGATCGACGCCCTTCACCAGCGGATGCGGGCGCAACGGGCCATGGACTTCGGTGCCCAGATGGCCACTGCCGCCCGGCTGGCGCGATCCCACGACGCAGTCGGGGCACGGTTGCGTGCCACCTACCGGGTGGTGCTGCTCGACGAATATCAAGACACCGGCCACGCTCAGCGCATCGCCTTGTCGTCGCTGTTCGGCGGCGGCGCAGACGACAGCCTGGCGCTGACAGCGGTGGGGGACCCGATTCAGTCGATCTACGGATGGCGAGGAGCCTCAGCAACCAACCTGCCCCGCTTCGCCACCGACTTCCCGCTGGCCAACGGCAGCCCGGCCCCCACATTGGAGTTGCGGACCAGCTGGCGCAACCCGCCCGAAGTGTTGCACCTGGCCAATGAGGTCTCCGCTGAAGCACGGCAGCGCTCCGTCACGGTGCAGGCGCTGCGGCCTCGCCCCGCCGCACCTGCGGGCGATGTGCGGGTGGCACTGCTGCCCGACGTGACCGCCGAAGTCGAGTGGGTGGCCGATTCGTTGCAGCAGTGCTACCAGCGGTCCGAGGCAGACGGCCTCGCCCCGCCCACCGCCGCGGTGTTGGTGCGGCGCAACGCTGATTCCGCGGCGCTAGCGGCGGCGATCCGGGCCCGAGGCGTCCCCGTGGAGGTGGTTGGCCTGGCCGGGCTGCTGTCTGTGCCGGAAGTGGCAGACCTGGTGGCGATGTTGCGGCTGATCCAAGAGCCGACCGCCGGCGCTGCGGCACTGCGCGTCCTGACCGGACCGCGCTGGCGGTTGGGAGCCGCCGACCTGGCCGCCTTGTGGCGGCGCGCCGCCGAGCTGGCCCGGCCCCACGCGCCGAGCGCGCCGGCCTCGGCTGCGGAGATCGCCGCCGCGGCTGGGCCGGATTCCGATACGGCCTGTCTGGCTGACGCCCTCGCCGATCCCGGAGCGGCCGAGCGTTATTCGGAGCCGGGATACCGGCGCATCGTGGCCCTCGCCGAGGAGCTGACCGTGCTGCGTGGTCACCTCTGGCATCCGCTTCCTGACCTGGTGGCCGAAGTTCGTCGGGTACTGGGCCTGGACTGTGAGGTGCTCGCCGCCCAGCCGCCGATGACGGGGGGCACGGGCGCCGACCAGCTGGACGCCTTCGCCGACGTGGTGGCCGGATATGCCGACGCGATCGGGGCCGCTGCCGCACTGCCCGGCCTGCTGGCCTACCTGGAGGCGGCTGAGGTGGTCGAGAACGGGTTGGCTCCGGCGGCACCGGCGGTCGCCGCCGACCGCGTCCAGATCCTCACCGTGCACGCCGCCAAGGGGCTGGAATGGCAGGTAGTGGCCATCCCGCACCTGGTGGCGCGGGTGTTTCCCTCGACCGCATCGCGTCGCAGCTGGCTGTCCGACGCCGGTGAACTGCCGCCGCTGTTGCGCGGCGACCGTGCCCACAGCGATGGCGACGTCGTCGAGGGAGTCCCGATTCTGGATACCGACGCGGTCACCAACCGAAAGCAGCTGTCCGATGCCATCGCCCACCATCAGCGCCGGCTGGACCAGCGGCGGGTCGACGAAGAGCGTCGGCTGTTGTACGTGGCGGTGACTCGTGCGGAGGACACCCTGCTGGTCTCCGGACATCACTGGGGTGCAGGAGAGACCAAGCCACGTGGGCCCTCGGTGTTCCTCACCGAGATCAAAGCGGTGGTCGACAGCTCGGCGGAGGCGGGGACTCCGTGTGGAATCGTGCAGCACTGGGCGGACGCGCCGGCCGATGGCGAGACAAATCCATTGTGCGACAGCGTAAAAGAGGAAATATGGCCGGTTGACCCGCTGGCCGGAAGGCGCGAAGAAGTTGATCAGGGTGCAGCACTGGTATCGGCTCAGCTACAGACCGAAGAGCCTGCGGACGGTTCGCTTCCGGCCAGTCCGTGGGCGTCCGACGTCGACGCACTCTTGGCGGAGCGTGCCTCCTCCGTGACGCAGCCGGCCCGCGCGCTGCCCCGGCAACTGTCGGTGAGCGGTCTGGTCGAGCTGAGCCGTGACCCGGCAGGTGCGGCCCAGCGCCTGAGTCGCCGACTTCCCGCCCGGCCGGACCCGCATGCATTGCTGGGCACGGCGTTTCATGACTGGGTTCAGCGGCTTTACGGGGCCGAGCGGTTGTTCGAGCTCGATGATCTTCCCGGTGCAGCCGACGCCGACACGGCCCGCGCCGACGCGCAGGAGCTGGCGCACCTGCAGGCGGCCTTCCTCGAATCGCCGTGGGCGGCCCGCTCGCCCCTCGCCGTCGAGGTGCCATTCGAGATGACCGTCGGCACCCGCGTGGTCCGGGGCCGGATCGATGCGGTGTTCGCAGAGCCAGACGGTGGTGTGACAGTCGTGGACTGGAAGACCGGAACGGTTCCCGACGGCCCGGATGCCCGCCGCCACGCCGCCGTGCAACTCGGGGTCTACCGGCTGGCCTGGGCCGCATTGACCGGATGTCCGGCAACGCAGGTAAGAGCCGCCTTCCACTACGTGCGCACCGGCAGCACCGTCGCCGCCGATCAACTGCCCGAACTGCCTGAGCTGGCCGCGCTGCTCAACAGCTGAGGGGGGTGTGGTTACAGTGGGTCCGTGCGTCACGTGCGACCGATGACCGCCCGTCGTGGCAGGAGCTAGCTGGCGGCGGTTGCGTCGCCTCGATGAGACGCTGACCGCCCAACCCAGTTACGCGCTCGTCGGCGTGCTCCGCATGCCGCACGCCCAGTCCAGTCCGGGCCGCACCGTCTACCGGCGCAGCCTCATCGCGCTGGGGGCGCTGCTGGTATCGGCGTTGTTCGTCTATGTCGACCGCGACGGTTACCAGGACGTCCAAGGCGATCGACTGACCTTCCTGGACTGCCTCTACTACTCGGCGGTGACCCTGTCGACCACCGGGTACGGCGACATCACGCCGGTCACCGAGTTCGCCCGCATGATCAACGTCCTGGTCATCACCCCGCTGCGGATCGCCTTCCTGATCTTGCTGGTCGGAACGACAGTCGAGGCCTTCACCGAGACCTCCCAGCAGGCATTCCGCATTCAGCGTTGGAGGAAAAGAGTGCGCGACCACACCATCGTCATCGGCTACGGCACCAAAGGGAAGACCGCCATCGCCGCGATGCTCGGCGATGACACGACCACCCCGAGCGACATCGTCGTGGTGGACAACGACCGGGCAGTTCTCGACAGAGCCAAGAGCGCCGGGCTGGTGACGGTGGACGGCGATGCGACCAGGTCGGACGTGTTGCGGCTGGCCAGCGCCCAGCGCGCCAAGGCGATTGTGGTGGCCACTGGCTCGGATGCCACGGCGACACTGGTGACGCTGACGGCCCGCGAGATCGCCCCCAACGCCACCATCGTGGCGTCCATCCGGGAAGCCGAGAACCAGCACCTGCTGGAGCAATCCGGCGCCGACTCGGTGGTGGTGTCTTCGGAGACCGCGGGGCGCCTGCTCGGTATCGCCACCACCACGCCCAGTGTTGTCGAGATCATCGAGGATCTGCTCACCCCCGACGCCGGATACGCCATCGCCGAACGCGAGGTGGAGCACAAGGAGATCGGCGCGTCGGCCAATCACCTCAACGACATCGTCCTTGCCGTGGTGCGCGGTGGCCGGTTGCTGCGGTTGGACGCACCGGAGGTGGACGCGATCGAGGCCGGCGACCGGCTGCTCTACGTGCGCACGGTGAGCAACCAGTGACCCGCCGCGGGGAGCGCTGATGGGGAACTTCCAGCTCAGCCAGATTCCCCTGCTGTCGCGGGTCGGTGCCGACCGGGCCGACCAGCTACGCACCGACACCGACGCGGCAGCCGCCGGGTGGTCGGACGCTGCACTCATGCGGGTCGATCACCGCAATCAGGTGCTAGTTGCCGATGGCCGGGTCGTGCTGCAGGCGGCCAGTGAACTGAGCGCCACTCCACCACCGGACGCGGTCTTTTTGGGCCGCATCGCCGACGGTCGCCATGTCTGGGCGGTCCGCGGCGCTCTGCAGGCCCCGCCTGGAATCGACGTCTCCGTACTGGACATTCGTGCCACCGGTGACATCTTCGACGACGTCAGTGCTCAATTGGTGTCGTCGGCCATCGCATTGCTCAATTGGCATGACAACGCCAGGTTTTCGGCTGTCGATGGCACCCCCACCAAGCCAGTGCGCGGTGGGTGGGCCCGGATCAATCCGGTCACCGGCGCCGAGGAATTCCCCCGCATCGACCCGGCGGTCATCTGTCTGGTGCACGACGGCGCCGACCGCGTGGTGCTGGCCCGACAACACAACTGGCCGCTTCGGATGTTCTCTCTGCTGGCCGGGTTCGTCGAGGCCGGCGAGTCGTTCGAGGCGTGCGTGGCGCGCGAGGTCCACGAAGAGGTCGGCCTGGCGGTGCGTGACGTGACGTACCTGGGCAGTCAGCCCTGGCCGTTCCCGCGATCGCTCATGGTGGGCTTCCACGCCGTCGCCGACCCCAGCCAGACGTTCGTCTTCAGTGACGGCGAGATCACCGAGGCGGCCTGGTTCACCCGCGAGGAGGTGCGGGCTGCGCTGTCCGCCGGGGCGTGGAACAGCGGCGATTCCGCGGCGAAACTGCTGCTGCCGGGGTCCATCTCGATCGCCAGGACCATCATCGAGTCCTGGGCCGAATCCAGCGGATAGGCCGCGGCGGCTGCGCTATCCGCCGAGTTGTTCCAGCTTTGCCTTGACCTCGCGACCAGTCGGGTTGGTCAGGGTGGAGCCGTCGGGGAAACGCAGCGTCGGCACCGTGCGGTTGCCGCCGTTGGCCGTGCTGACGAACTCCGCTGCGGTTGGGTCCAGCTCGATGTCGATCTCCTCGTAAGGGATCTCAAGCTTCTTTAGCGACGCCTTGAGCTGTCGGCAGTAGCCACACCATTGGGTCGTGTACATGACGAGCTGGTTCATAACTGCCCAAACCTAATAGGTCGCCCGATGATTCCCGAATCGGAGTCCAAGGTCGTCGGGGGCGCCTGCCAAGATGGACGCCATGGATGCGCTCATCGCCGGGCTGGACGAGGAGCAGCGCGCTGCGGTGCTGGCGCCGCGCGGCCCGGTGTGCGTTCTGGCCGGAGCCGGCACGGGTAAGACCCGCACCATCACCCATCGGATCGCCCAGCTGGTCGCCGGCGGGCACGTCGCACCCGGACAGGTGCTGGCCGTCACCTTCACCCAGCGTGCCGCAGGGGAGATGCGGTCGCGGCTGCGGGCACTGGGTTCAGCGGCCGGTGCGGGGGCGGCGTCCGGGGTCGGCGGAGTGCAGGCGTTGACGTTCCACGCCGCCGCCCGCCGGCAGCTGCGTTACTTCTGGCCGCGGGTGGTCGGCGATACCGGCTGGGAGTTGTTGGATCGCAAGTTCGGGGTGGTTGCCCGCGCCGCCGGTCATGCCGGCCTGCGGTTGAGCAACGACGACGTTCGTGACGTGGCCGGCGAGATCGAGTGGGCCAAGGCTTCCCTGATCGGGCCGGAGCAGTATCCCGAGGCGGTGGCCGCCGCCGGCCGCGACGCCCCGCTGGAGGCTGCGAAGTTGGCCGACGTCTACGCCGGCTACGAGGCACTGAAGGCCCGGGGCGAAGTGGCGATGCTGGACTTCGACGACCTGCTGCTGCACACCGCCGCCGCGATCGAGAACGACGCGGCGGTGGCCGCCGAATTTCGGGACCGCTACCGCTGCTTCGTGGTCGACGAATACCAGGATGTGACCCCGCTACAGCAGCGGGTGTTGACGGCCTGGCTGGGGCAGCGCGACGACCTGACCGTGGTGGGCGACGCCAACCAGACCATCTATTCGTTCACCGGGGCCTCGCCGCGTTACCTGCTGGATTTCACGCGTCAGTTTCCCGACGCTGCGTTGGTCCGACTGGAGCGCGACTACCGCTCCACTCCCGAGGTGGTGTCCCTGGCCAACCGGGTGATCGCCGCCGCACGGGGGCGCGTCGCCGGCAGCAAACTCAAGCTGATCGGCCAACGTGAATCCGGTCCCGCTCCCATTTTTCGGGAGCATCTCGACGAGGTGGCCGAGGCCAACGCTGTCGCCAAATCGATCGCCCGGCTGATCCACGACGGCACGCCGGCGGCCGAAATCGCGGTGCTGTACCGGATCAACGCCCAGTCGGAGGTCTATGAGGAGGCTCTGACCGAGGCCGGCATCGCCTATCAGGTCCGGGGTGGAGAGGGCTTCTTCACCCGCCAGGAGATCCGTCAGGCGCTGGTTGCCCTGCAGCGGGCCGCGGAAAGGGGTGCCGGCGGGACGCTGCCCGAAATCGTGCGTGGCGTCCTGGAACCGCTCGGCCTGACCACCGAACCACCCAGCGGGGCCAAGGCGCGCGAACGCTGGGAGGCCCTGGGGGCGCTGGCCGAACTCGTCGACGACGAGGTGGCCCAACGCCCCGAGCTGGACCTGCCGGCGCTGCTGGTCGAACTGCGGATGCGCGCCGACTCCCGGCATCCTCCGACAGTGCAAGGTGTCACCCTGGCCTCCTTGCACGCCGCCAAGGGCCTGGAGTGGGACGCCGTGTTCTTGGTGGGCCTGGCCGATGGCACGCTGCCCATCTCGCATGCCCTGGCCCACGGCGCGGACAGTGAGGCTGTCGAAGAGGAACGCCGACTGCTCTATGTGGGCGTCACCCGGGCTCGGATCCACCTGACCCTGAGCTGGGCGCTGGCCCGCGCCCCGGGCGGGCGGGCAGGCCGCAAACCCTCGCGATTCCTCAGCGGTATTGCCCCGCAGGCCGACGCCGCCGCCACCCCCGCCAAGCGCCGGGCCCGCGGCGCACCGAAACACTGCCGCATCTGCAGCAAGGTGCTGGCCACCCCCGCGGCCATCATGCTCAACCGGTGTGAGACGTGCGCGGCCGAGGTGGACACCGAGTTGCTGGTGGCGCTCAAGGACTGGCGGTTGCGTACCGCCACCGAGCTGAAAGTGCCCGCCTACATCGTCTTTTCCGATAACACGTTGACCGCGATCGCTGAGATGCTGCCCGGCGATGAGGCCGCCCTGGTGGCGATTCCGGGCATTGGCGCGCGCAAGCTGGAGCAGTTCGGCCCCGATGTGCTGGAGCTGGTCCGCAACCGCAGTTGAGCCGCCGCCGGAAGTAATTCGGTTGTGGGCTGGCGGGGCCAGCGGCTACCCTCGGATGCCATGACCACGATCAGCTTGCTGCGGGTACGCCCGGCCGGCGCGCGCCATGCCGCCGCTGCGCAGGCGGCGGTGCGTCACGCAGCCGTCGCCGTAGCCGCCGCGTCCGTGTATCGGGGTTCGCCCTAGGGCTCCTTGCCCAGCCATATCGATGGCCACGGACCGACCAGGATCCGTGGCCATTTTTCTTTCCTCGGCAGCCCGCCGACCGGCCCGGATCGAACACCACGAACCGACCGGAAAGCAGGTACACCATGTCGAGAACATTGAAATTGCCGTGTCACAGCGATCCCGACCTGTGGTTCGCCGAGGATCCCGCCGATTTGGAGCGGGCCAAGGCGCGGTGCGCGCAGTGTCCGATCCGTCAGCAGTGCCTGTCAGCGGCGTTGCAGCGCGGCGAGCCGTGGGGGGTGTGGGGCGGCGAGATCCTCGATCGCGGCAGCGTCATCGGCAGCAAACGCTCGCGGGGCCGCCCACGTAAGCAACCCCTCGCCGCCTGAGTGAGCCCTAGACGGGGTCGGCCGAGAGTTCGGGGTTGGCGAAGCCCGGCACCAGTTCCTCGGAGATCCTCCGGATCGGAACGTGGGCGTCGAGCTGGCACATGATCGCGGTGGTGGACCCGAGCACCCGCATGGGCATCGCCAGCTTGGGCGGCAGATCCAGTTGGCGGGCGGTCTTGAGCTGCTCGACCGGACGCTCCAACTGCTTGCCTGCGATCCGCATCAGCCATTTGCGGGTGTAGTGGAACACCTCGACCTCGACCGGTTCGACATGCTGGCGCAGCATCTCGTCGATCTCGCGTACGGAGACGGTCTGGCCTTTCTGGATGAAACCGCCGCGGCGCATGGTCGCGATGACGTTGTCGTAGTCCTTGTCCCGGGCATAGCGCACGGCCGCACCCAGTTCGGGGGGGAAGCCGCCGGGCATCGGTGCCACGGCACCGAAGTCAATCACGCCCATCCGCCCGTCCGGCATCAGCATGAAGTTGCCCGGGTGGGCGTCGCCGTGGATCAGCTCCAGGCGGCGCGCGGCATCCCAGGTGAACTCGGCCAGTCGGGTGCCCATCAGGTCACGCTGCTCGACGGTTCCGTTGCGGATGATCTCGCCCATGCCGACGCCGTCGATCCATTCCTGGATCACCGTCTTGGGGGCGCTGGCCACCACGTTGGGAATGAGGAAGTGCGGGTGGCCGGCGTAGGCCTTGGCGAAGATGCGCTGGTTGTCGGCTTCGAGCCGGTAGTCCAGCTCCATCTCGGTGCGTTCGATCAACTCGTCGACGACGCCCTTGACGTCCACGCCGGGTGCCAACTGCTTGAAGACGCTGGTCAACCGGCGAATCGTCTTCAGGTCCGCGCGCAGCGCCTCGTCGGCGCCGGGGTACTGGATCTTCACGGCCACCGGGCGGCCGTCGGCCCACACGGCCTTGTGCACCTGCCCGATGCTGGCCGAGGCGATCGGGGTGTCGTCGAACTCGGTGAACCGCTCCCGCCACTTGGTGCCCAGCTGCCCGTCGAGCACGCGGTGCACCTTGTCCGCGGGCAGCGGGGGCGCATCCTTCTGCAGTTTGGTCAGCGCTTCCCGGTAGGGCTCGCCGAACTGTTCGGGGATGGCCGCTTCCATCACCGACAGCGCTTGGCCGACTTTCATGGCGCCGCCTTTGAGCTCACCCAGGACGGTGAACAACTGGTCGGCGGCCTTCTCCATGAGCTCGGCGGTGACATCGTCCTTGGACTTGCCGGTCAGCCGCTTCCCGAACCCGAGTGCCGCCCGGCCGGCAAAGCCGACGGGCAGGCTGGCCAGCTTCGCATTGCGCGCCGCGCTACCGCGTTTGATCTCCGACACGTGTCCATCATCCACGATGTCGTTGTGGTGCCGGTCACCGCGTTGACAATTTCTCGGTGGCGCAGGCCGACCTAGCAGCTGCACAGGGGGTGTCGAACCCATCTGCGGGTCACGATTGAGCCGGTGGCCAGTTCCACTTCCAGGGTGGCGTTCAGAGTCGCGGGAGCCGTCGTGTCTGGCTCGGCCGCTCCACGCACGGCGACGATCACCTGTTCGATCTGACTCAGTGCCAGCGCAACTGTCGCCAGGATCGTGGCCCGGTCGGCGTGGGTGACGGTGTGGCGCAGCTGGGCGGCCACCGCCGGCCATGCGGAGTCCCTGTCGCGCCGGTGCAGGTCGGCGCATCCTAGGCAGCTGGTGACTCCGGGCAGAACCAGCGGGCCGATGATTCCGGTTCCATCACGCACTCGCACCGGCAGGTGCGGCACCCGCTCGGCGTGCAGTTCGCGCACCAGCCGCGGATCGGTGACCAGGTAGTCCGACAGCACCACCAGGTCGGTTCCGGTGTGGCGGACTGCCGCATGCGGGTGACTGCTGCGCCGAACCACAGCGCTCGAACAGCGCAGCGACTCGACCAGTAGGTCCGACAGGGGGCCACGGCCGTGCACCCGCAGCGACACCGTGCGGCACCGGCGTCCGGTGACGTGGCTGCGGACGGCGACCCGCGCCGCCACCAGCGCGGCCAGCAGATCGTCGAGCTCGGCGGTGTCGACCGGGCCGTGCCGGGCGGCTTCGCCGCGCAGCGCGGTGATGGTGGTCGGGATCTGCATCGATCGCAAGACGGTGGCGAGCGCGGCCGGAGTCAGGCCGCGCGGCGGCTGGACCAGCACAGCCCGCCGCGGATCCCAGCCGACCTGGACTACACCGTCGGGGCGTAACAGCACCGGCAGTGCCGGGTCCAGGGTGTAGGAATCGTTCGCCACGTGTTGACCCTGGCATGGCCGGTGCCGCCGCCCCTGCCGTTATCCACAGCGGTGTGGTGTGAGGGTCAGGCGTCGTCGGTGTTGCCGGCCTCGCGCTGGAACTCCGCGATCGCCTGGTCGATGGCCGAGTCCACGTCGCTGGACCCACCGAGGATCCGGTCGATGAACGCGGCCGGGTCGTCGAGATCGGAGGCCTCGGGCAGCAGATCGGGGTGCTGCCACACCTTGTCGCGGGCGTCGGCCCCCACCGCCTCGGTGAGCCGTTCCCAGAGCACCGCGGCCTCGCGCAGCTTGCGTGGGCGTAGTTCCAGGCCGACCAGGGTCGCGAAGGTCTGCTCGGCTGGGCCGCCGGTGGCACGGCGGCGGCGCAGCATCTCCGAGAGTGCGGCGGTGCCGGGGATCCGTTCGCCCAGCGCCGCGTTGACCACGGTCTGTACCCAGCCCTCGATGAGGGCCAGCAGGGTCTCCAGCCGTTCCAGTGCGGCGAGTTGCTCCGGGGTGGATTTGGGTTCGAACACACCCTGGTTGAGCAGTTCGTTCATCGCAGTCGGATCGGTCATCGCTGCCGGGTCGAAGCCCTGAGCCAGTTCCTCGATGCCCCGGATGTCGATTTTCATGCCCCGGGCGTAGGCCTCGACGGCACTGAGCAGCTGATGGGACAACCACGGAACGTGGGTGAAGAGCCGGTGGTGGGCGGCTTCACGCGCGGCCAGGAAGGTGACGATCGCACTGCGCGGCTGGTCCAGCCCGCCGGCCAACTCCTCGATGGCACCGGGCATCAGGACGGCGATCCCGCTCGGTCCCAGCGGAAGCCCGATATCGGTGGAGGTCAGGACCTCCCCGGACATCCGGCCAAGCGCCTGGCCCAACTGCGAACCGAACGCCAATCCACCCATCTGCGACATCACCGACAGCAGCGGACCGGCCATGCTCTTGGCCTCTTCCGGCAGCGCCGTCGCCCACACCGAAGACACCTGTTCGGCCATCGGGTCGCACAACCGCTGCCAGGTGCTCATGGTGTGCTCGACCCAGTCCACAGGGGTCCAGGCCGCCGCACTGGTGGTGCCGGCCGGCAGCGAGGTGGCACCGTCCAGCCAGGTCTCGGCCAGATGCACGGCGTCGCTGACGGCGGTCGCGGTCGACGCGGTGACGGGCGAGACCGAACCGATCGACTTGGTCGCGACCTGTCGCGCCAGGTCGTAGTTCACCGGTCCCGCGGGGCTGCCGTCGGATTTCATGCGTCCGGCGCCGCTGAACATCTGCCCGAGCTGGGTGAAGACCTGGCCCAGATCGGCCATGTTGAAACCGGCGCCCATGCCGAAGGGGTCGGTGGGGCCAGAGCTTCGTTCGCGGTCGGGGTCATCCCCGGAAGAGAACCCGAAGGGCAGATCAGCCATAGATACAACCGTACCCACCGGCAACCTCCTGCGGAACGACACGCGCCCACCGGTGGTCGGGCCGTCACCACCTTGGTGGGGGCCGTTTACCATACGCGGGGTGAACAGGCGGATTCTGACGCTGTTGGCGGCCCTGCTGCCGGTGGTCGCGTTCGGCGTACTACTGACGGCCGTGACCGTGCCCTTCGTGTCGCTGGGTCCGGGGCCGACGTTCGACACCCTCGGCATGATCGAGGGCAAGCAGGTGGTCGACATCGAGGGAACCTCCACCCACCCCACCACCGGTCACCTGAACATGACCACGGTGGCCCAGCGCGACGGCCTGACGCTGGGGGAGGCGCTGGCCCTGTGGTTGTCTGGGCGCGAGCAGCTCATGCCCCGTGACCTGGTCTATCCGCCAGGGAAGTCGCGTCAGGAAGTCGACGACAACAACGACGCCGAGTTCCGGGCGTCTGAGCGCAGTGCCGAGTACGCCGCGCTGGGTTACCTGCGCTACCCGTCGGCGGTCACCCTCGCCGACGTCCAGGACCCGGGGCCGTCCGCGGGAGCGCTGCAACGCGGCGACGCCGTGGACGCCGTCAACGGCGAACCGGTCTACACCGTGCAACAGTTCACCGCCCGGCTGGCCGACACCAAGCCGGGCCAGACCGTGGTCCTCGACTATCGACGCAAGAACGCCGCGCCCGGTACTGCGCGGATTACGCTCGGAGAGAACAAGGACCGCCCCAACGGATTCCTGGGCGTGTCCGTCCTGGATGCGCCGTGGGCGCCGTTCACGGTCGACTTCAACCTGGCCAACATCGGCGGGCCTTCGGCGGGCTTGATGTTCTCTCTGGCCGTCGTCGACAAGCTGACGACCGGCACCCTGGCGGGGCAGAATTTCGTGGCCGGTACCGGCGTGATCAAGGCCAATGGTGAGGTCGACTCGATCGGTGGCATCACCCACAAGATGGTGGCCGCCCGCGAGGCCGGGGCCACGGTCTTCCTGGTGCCTGCGGACAACTGCTACGAGGCCCGCTCCGACGACAAAGGGCTGCAGCTGGTCAAGGTCGACAGCCTCGCCCAGGCGGTCGGGGCGCTGCGCACCATCGCCGATGGAGGTCAGCCGCCCTCTTGCTGAGCCTGGAGTTGGCTACAGTGGGGCCGTCAGGGTCAACTGAGTCAACCGAGCTAGGGAGCGTGGCACGTGGGGATGCGGCCCACCGCGAGAATGCCGAAATTGACCGCCCGCAGTCGGATCATGGTCGGCAGCGCTTTCGTCGTCATCGCCCTGCTGTTGGTGGGGCCGCGGCTGATCGACGGCTACGTCGACTGGTTGTGGTTCGGCGAGCTGGGCTACCGCTCGGTGTTCGTCACGACCTTGCTCACTCGGCTGATCGCGTTCGTCGCGGTGTCACTGGTCGTCGGCGGACTCGTCTTCGCCGCGATGGCCATGGCCTTTCGGGCCCGACCGGTCTTCGTCCCGAGCAACGGCGTCAACGACCCGGTGGCGCGCTATCGCACCACGGTCCTGTCGCGACTGCGGCTGGTGGGATTCGGTATCCCGGCCGCCGTCGGTGTGCTGTCGGGAATCGTCGCCCAGAGCTACTGGGTGCGCATCCAGCTGTTCCTGCGCGGCGGTGACTTCGGGATCACCGATCCGCAGTTCGGCAAAGACCTCGGTTTCTATGCCTTCGATCTGCCGTTCTACCGGCTGGTGGTCGGGCTGTTGCTGGCCACGTTGCTGCTGGCCACCATCGCGAACATCACGACGCACTACATCTTCGGTGGCATCCGGCTGTCGGGTCGCGCCGGTGCGCTGAGCCGCCCGGCGCGCATCCAGATGGTGAGCCTGATCGGCACCCTGGTGCTGCTCAAGGCCGCCGCCTACTGGCTGGACCGCTATGAGCTGCTCAGCCACACCCGCACCGGCAAGCCCTTCACCGGAGCCGGCTACACCGATATCAATGCCGTGTTGCCGGCCAAGATGATCCTGCTGGCGATCGCGCTGATCTGTGCGGTCGCGGTGTTTTCGGCGATCGTGCTGCGTGACTTGCAGATTCCGGCGATCGGCCTGGTGCTGCTGCTGCTGTCGTCGGTCGTGGTCGGCGCCGGATGGCCCCTGATCGTCGAACAGTTCAGCGTCAAGCCCAACGCCGCGCAGAAGGAGAGCGAGTACATCTCCCGCTCGATCGCGGCCACCCGGCAGGCCTACGGCCTGACCGAGGACGTCGTCACCTATCGGGACTATCGCGGTGATGCTCGTGCCACGGCCGCACAGATCGGTGCCGATGCGGCCACCACCTCCAACATCCGACTGCTGGACCCGACCATTGTCAGTCCGGCGTTCACCCAGTTCCAGCAGGGCAAGAACTTCTACTTCTTCCCCGACCAGCTCACCATCGATCGCTACCGCGACGACGACGGCCAGTTGCGTGACTATGTGGTGGCTGCCCGCGAACTCAATCCCGATCGGCTGATCGACAACCAGCGTGACTGGATCAACCGGCACACCGTTTTCACCCACGGCAACGGGTTCATCGCCTCGCCGGCCAACACCGTGCGCGGCATCGCCAACGACCCCAACCAGAACGGCGGCTACCCGGAGTTTCTGGCCAGCGTGGTGGGCGCCAACGGCGGCGTGGTGTCGCCGGGACCGGCCCGCCTCGACCAGCCGCGCGTCTACTACGGGCCGGTGATCGCCGACACTGTCGCCGACTACGCGATCGTCGGGCGCAATGGGACCGACCGTGAGTACGACTACGAGACCAACACCGAGACCAAGAACTACACCTACACCGGCAAGGGCGGTGTGGACGTAGGAAACTGGCTGGCCCGCAGCGTGTTCGCCGCGAAGTTCGCCGAGCGCAACTTCTTGTTCTCCAACGTGATCGGCGCCGACAGCAAGATCTTGTTCAACCGTGACCCCGCGGGCCGGGTCCAGGCGGTGGCGCCGTGGCTGACCACCGACTCCACGGTCTATCCGGCGATCGTCAACAAGCGCCTGGTGTGGATCATCGACGGCTACACCACTTTGGACAACTACCCCTATTCGGAATTGACGTCGCTGTCGTCGGCGACCATGGATTCCAAAGACGTGGAGTTCAACCGGCTGCTGCCGGACCGGCGGGTGTCCTACATCCGTAACTCGGTCAAGGCCACTGTCGACGCCTATGACGGCACCGTGAGTCTCTACGCCCAAGACGAGCAGGACCCGGTGCTGCGGGCCTGGATGAAGGTGTTCCCCGGCACGGTCAAGCCGAAGTCGGAGATCTCGCCCGAACTTGCCGAACATCTGCGCTACCCCGAAGACCTGTTCAAGGTGCAGCGGATGTTGCTGGCCAAGTACCACGTCAACGACCCGGTGACCTTCTTCTCCACGTCGGACTTCTGGGATGTGCCGTTGGATCCCAACCCGACCGCCAGCAGCTTCCAGCCGCCGTACTACATCGTCGCGAAAAACCTTGCCAAGGGCGATAATTCGGCGTCCTACCAGCTGACCAGCGCGATGAACCGGTTCAAGCGGGACTACTTGGCCGCCTACATCAGCGCCAGCTCGGATCCCGACACCTACGGCAAGATCACGGTGCTCACCATCCCCGGGCAGGTCAACGGGCCCAAGCTGGCCAACAACGCGATCACCACCGACACCACGGTCAGCCAGGACCTGGGCGTGATCGGACGGGACAACCAGAACCGCATCCGGTGGGGCAATCTGTTGACCCTGCCGATCGCCCAAGGTGGCCTGCTCTACGTCGAACCGGTCTATGCCTCCCCGGGTGCCAGTGACGCCTCCTCGTCGTATCCCCGCCTGATCCGGGTCGCGATGATGTACAACGACAAGATCGGCTACGGGCCGACGGTGTCTGACGCGCTCACCGGTCTGTTCGGGCCCGGGGCCGGCGCGGCGGCTACCGACATCGCGCCTACCGACACCGGCGCGGCGTCCCAAGGGGCGCCACCGGCGGCGGCTCCGCCCGTCGCTGCGGTGCCGACGCCTCCGGCCGCCGACGCAGCGCTGTCCCCGGCGAAGGCCACAGCGCTGCGGGAGGTTGAATCGGCGCTGAGCGCGGTCCGAGACACTCAGCATCGTGGGGACTTCGCGGCCTATGGTGCCGCGCTGCAACGCCTTGACGACGCCATAGCGAAGTTCAACAGCGCCAAGTAGTCATCTGGCCGCGGTCGGGCTGTGCTCGGCCGCGGCACCCAGGGCCGCGCGGGCCCGGGCATTCCAGTGGTGCCGGGGTGCCAGCGGCGACAGCTGACTCAACCGGACGAACTGGCGCAACGACCACCGGTCGACGGTGCTCACGGTGACTCCGGTGAGTTCGCGGGCCCGAGGGTGTTGCAGCGCGCGGAGGGCGGGCTGGGGGACGGTACGCATCCACCAATCGGTGGGGGCGAAGATCTGTTCGCGAAACGGCTCAAAATGCGGGCCGGCCGCCAGTTCGGTGCGGCAGTAGTCCTCGAAGTAGTCGAGGAAATCCGGCCAAGTCGCGGGCATCGGCCGGGTCGAGATTCCGTAGCGGCGATACCACGCGCAGCATTCTTGGTAGAGCTGCTCATGCTCGTCGGCGTCGAGCGGACGGATGAACGTGTTGACCATGAACACCAGGGACTCGACGTACGTGGCGTGCTGGAAGTGGAAGAGCTCGGGCGCCAGGGCATGGTATTTGCTCCCGGTACTGTCGACGCCCTTGACGTGCTCGTGGGCGAAGCGCATCTGGGGCCGCATGTCGACCTCGGTGTAGGCATAGTTGACGGCCGCTGTGACGGTGCGTCTCTTGTGCAGCCAGATGCGTTTTCGCATCAGCGCATGGTCGGTGATGCCGGCAGCGATGCCGGGATGCAGCAGCAGTAGGCAGACGGCCCTGGGCAAGACGAACAGAAACCGGCGGTCGGCCAGGAACTGCCACAGCAGGCTGTCGGGACCCAAGCCGTCGTCAGGTCGGGTCATGTTCAGCTCCGCGGGGTGTGCCGGCGCACGCGGTGCGCAAGGTCGACCATCAGCACACTGTAGTCGAAGGCGTTGCGGCCCAAGGCAGTTGTGAACGCTGCGAGCACGGCTGCGGGACGTCGGATTGGTGCCGCACGCAGGCGATTTGGTGCCCCGGCCGCTATTGGGTAACCTAGTGATTACCGACGCGGGGTGGAGCAGCTCGGTAGCTCGCTGGGCTCATAACCCAGAGGTCGCAGGTTCGAATCCTGTCCCCGCTACAAATGTGATGTCGCACGACATCGGAATAGCTCTGAACCTGCATTAGGTTCGGGGCTTTTTCGGGTTATTGGCCAGATTGTGTGTATGGCTGTCGGCGTGGGTTATAGGCCAAATTGTGTGTATGGCGTGCGGCGTGTCCTTGGTGTTAGGGGCGTGATCTGCCGGCCCAGCCGTGTTGGAGGCCGTTGCCGTCTTCCCAGCTGAAGTTGGTGCCCAGGACCGGGACGAGAGGTTCGTCATCGAGCAGTTCGACGGGGTGGTGTCGGGGTAGGTGGCGGTGTTCAGGGCGTACCAGGCTCCAGGGGTCTGCGGGTGTGGCGGTGAGGCTGTTGAGTTTCCATTCCGCTGCCCGGCGGGCGTGTTCGGTCGGCAGGCCGCGGTGAGTGCGGAACAGGTCTTTGAGGGCCCGGTTGGGTCCGCCTTCCAATGACGAAGTCGTGCGGGCCAGGGTTGGTCGACGGTGGTGAGGTCAGGGTCAATCCAGGTGAACAGTTGGCGGTTGCGGATCAGGGCACGGTAGAGGCCCGGGTCTTGCGGAGCTGTTGGTGGGTGTACCACCAGCGTTGGTGTTCGCTGATGCCGGCGGGGCGTTCGGTGTGGGCGCGGGCGATGGTGCGGTGCCGCAGAAACTGATCCCAGCGGGATTCCCAGGCGGCGTATTCGGTCATCCAGAACACCGCCTGGTCGAGATCGCGTACGTGCATCAATGCTTTTGTCAGGGCAAGGATTTCGCGGCCCGGTTCCAGTCGTGGGCGCAGGGTGTGGTGGCGGCGCACGGTCTGGAAGATGTGGAAGTAGCAGCGTTGGATACGGGTGGCCGGCCATTGGGCTCGCAGGGCCGCAGCTAGGCCGGTGCCGCCGTCGACGACGACCATGCGTGGGGTGGGTAGCCGGGTCAGGATCTGTTCCCAGGCGATTTTCTTCTCGCGGTCGCACCATTGCCAGTCCAGAACGTGGTGGCCGTCGGTGGCGATCAGCAGGCACCACGTTTGGAAGTAGGTGCCATCGAGGATCACCACTGGTGGAGCCACCGCCGGTGCCGGTGGGTGGGGCACTTCGACGCGCCAGCACCAGGCGGTGTCCCGGCGGAACGTGCGCGCACTGGTGGACAGCTGCTCGGGGCGTGCCCCGGTCAGCAACCACGCCAGGAACGCCCGCAGTTGCGCTTTGTCGGTGATGTCTGGGCGGGCCTGTGTGGTCGAGGCGCCGCAGGTGCGACACCGCCACCGCGTTCTTCCGGCCGACGTCGCGCCGTTCTTGACCAGCTTCGATCCACATACACCACAGGTCGGGGAATTACGAGCACCGGACACCGAACATGCTTTCAGAGCATGTTCAGACCCCCGTCACGCCAGGTCAACCCCCAGAAATCAGCCGATCTATACACACAATCTGGCCATTAACCCGGGTTAGGGGCGTGATCGTCCGGCCCAGCCGTGTTGGATGCCGTTGCCGTCGTCCCAGCTGAAGCTGGTGCCCATGACGGGGCCGAGGGGTTCGTCATCGAGTTGTTGGGCAGTGCGGTGTCGAGGCGGGTTCCGATGTTCGGGGCGTACCAGGGTCCAGGGGTCGCGGGGCGTTGCGGTGAGGCTGTTGAGCTTCCATTCCGCGGCGCGGCGGGCGTGGTCGACGGGCAGGCCGCGGTGGGCTCGGAAGAGGTCTTTGAGGGCTCGGTTGGGCCCGCCTTCGAGCGATGAGGTGGTGCGGGCCAGCGGATGGCCGGGGTTGGTCATGGCCGGGTCGATCCAGGTGAATAGGTGCTGGTTGCGGATCAGGTTGCGAAATAGTCCACGGGTTTTGCGTAGTTCGCGGTGGGTGTACCACCAGTTCTGACTTTCGGGGATTCCGGCCGGGCGTGGGACGTGAGCCCTCGGGTAACTGCGGTGGCGCAGGAAGTGATCCCAGCGGGCTTCCCAGGCTGCGTACTCGCCGAGCCAGGTGACGGCATGGTCGATGTCGGTGACGCGCATCAAAGCCTTTGTCAGGGAAAGTATTTCGCGGCCAGCCTCAAGACGCGGGCGTAGGGTGTGGTGGCGGCGCACGACTTGGAAGATATGGAAGTAGCAGCGCTGGATTCTGGTGGCGGGCCACTGCGCAGTCAGAGCGGAGTGCAATCCGGCGCCGCCGTCGACGACCGCCATGCGCGGAGCGGGTAGGCGTTGAAGGATCTGTTGCCAGGCGATCTTCTTTTCCCGGTCGCACCACTGCCAGTCCAGAACGTGGGCGCCGTCGGTGGCGATCAGTAGGCACCAGGACTGGAAGTAGGTGCCGTCGAGGATCACGACTTCAGGTGCGGTTGCCGGCGGTGGTGGCGGTGGGATTTCAATGCGCCAGCACCAGGCGGTGTCGCGGCGGAAGGTGCGGGGGCTACTGGCCAATTGCTCGGGGCGGGCGGTATCGAGCAGCCAGGACAGGAATGCGTTCAGTTGCGCCTTGGCGGTGATGTCGGGACGGGCCTGTGTCGTGGAGGCCCCGCAGGTGGTGCACCGCCACCGGATCCTTCCGGCTGAAGTGGTGCCGTTTTTGACCAGCTTGCAACCGCATACACCACAGGTCGGGGAATTGCGAGCACCAGACACTGAACATGCTTTCAAAGCAAGTTCAGACCCCCATCACCCGAGGTCAGGATGCAGAAATCGCCAGTTCTATACACACATTCTGGCCGTTAACCCGCAGAAACACCCGCTACCCGTCCTTGTCTAGCTTGCACAGTGTTGTCGGGGGTTTCCACTAGCCTGAGGTGACCCGAAACACCAGTAGATCGGCACAATGACCAGCCAAGAACTCCTGCAGAATGTCGTTGCGGCTCTCGAGTATCGCGACTCGAGTGGCTACGTCGACGGCAGTGCTGTGGAAACCAGTACGCGAGGGTTCATCTGGAGCGATCTTCGCCAGAAGTGCGGCGTTGACGCGGTGTACTTCAAGGGTGCAGTGCCGGTGGTGGCCTTCGCGGCTGCGGAGTCGCGAAGCGATGCCTTGGCAACGCAGCGGCGTTTATGGAACTACGGTCGTGTCCCGGTGCTGATTGCCACCACTGAGTCGGACGTTCTAGCCTTAAGTTGCAATACGGCAGGAACGGCCCTAGACCCAGATGCAGCGCTGCTTGCGCACGCTTCAGGGGGCCAGGATCTAGGACAGGTACTTGCAGACTTCACGCGATTCAGTGTCGAGTCTGGCCGCCTCATCAAGCGTCACCAGCGCCGGCTCGATAAGCACAATCGAGTTGACCAAGCTCTGCTTCGTAACCTCCGCGAACTCAGAGTGCGGCTCTTGGTAGCCGAGGTCCCTGAGGGAGACATTGAACCACTTCTTGGACGTTCTATCTTCATCCGATATCTAGAAGACCGTGGCATCCTCCGTACCGAGGATCTACTCGAACTCAATCAGCCCGCATCGTTCGTTTCGGCGCTCGGACAAGGCTGGCAGGCCGTCAGCTCATTTTTTGACGCGATGTCCGATCACTTCAATGGAGATGTCTTTCGACGGGGGGCGATTTCGAGGCCCGTAACGCAAGACGCGTTGAACGAGTTAAGTGACTTTTTTCGGGCCGCAGACCTCGCGTCCGGGCAGCAGTCTCTGTGGCCGTATGACTTTGCGATCATTCCTCCGGAGTTAATCAGCTCGATCTACGAGCAACTACTCTCAACGAACCAGAGGAGGGACGCGGCCTACTACACACCCAGGCATCTAGTCGATCTCGTCTTGGACGAACTTCTATCACCATCGTGGTGGTCTGGTGACACTCGCAGCATCCTCGATCCCGCATGCGGTTCCGGAATCTTCCTTACGGAAGCCTTCCGCCGGATCGTGCATCAGCGATCCGTAGGTCGCGAGGACACTGCATCCTTTGAAGAGCTCTCTGAGTTGTTGGTTGAGTCTGTTTACGGTATCGACAGGAACGCTGATGCGATCGGAGTGGCTGCGTTTGGCCTTTATCTTGCGCTCCTAGAGCACGTCGACCCTAGGACAGCTTGGTTAACCGCCCGACTTCCGAATCTCATCGGCAGCAATCTAGTCATTTCAGACTTTTTTGAATCAAATGTGTTGTCTTCGAGAAAGTTTGACGCGATCGCGGGAAATCCGCCGTGGCAGAGCCAACTTACGACCGCTGCGTCACAATTCCTTCAGGACCGTGAACGCACCGTTCCCGACCGGCAGATTGCGGTCGCATTCGTTTGGCGTGCTGCCGAGATGCTTAACAACGGGGGGCTAGTAGGACTTGTGCTCCCGTCGAAGACAATTCTTCACAACCGTGGAACAGCCGCCGACCGGTTTCGGCTCCAGTTCTTCTCCGAACTTGATGTTCGAACGATTATAGACCTCTCGCCCTTGCGTCGAGAGCTATTCGGCGCTGCATCAAGTCCGGCGGCAGTCGCCATCTTTGGCTACCGGGACACTCCGTCTGAAGCGGTCTTGCATGTCTCGCCGCGACGAACTCCGATCGCCCAGATTGCCGACGCCATCGCAATTCCGCACCAGAATATACGTCGCGTTCCGCGATCGGCTGCTCAGTCCGATCCCGCGATCTGGAAGCCGCTACTTTGGGGCGGGCCGGCAGACGTTGCGCTCGTCCGTCATCTCCGCGAAAGCTTCGTGTCTTTGCGGGCAACGGCAGACAAGAACGGCTGGAGCAACGGGCCGGGTTTTCAATCCTTCAAGAATGGCGACGAGAACGACGCCGCACACCTCGCTGACTATCCGTTCCTGCCAACGGATCAGCTGCAAGCCATGCGGCTCCCGAAGCAGCTGTCAGCACCAATCGAGCAGCCCGTGATGCACCGCCCCAGAAGGCTTGCAATCTACCTAGCCCCCCACGTCCTGATGCGGAAAGGATTTAGAGACTTCCCGGAGGCTTCTTTTGTACCGTATGACGTCACGTTTACCGATGGACTCTCTGCCATTGCCTCTGAGAATTCTTGGGACGGTGAGTTGCGGGCAATCTCAGGGATTCTGAATTCGTCAGTTGCGAGGTATTGGTTCCTGATGACTGCGAGTTCGTGGGGCGTCGAACGCGAACAGCTACATCACCGTGAGTGGATGAGTCTTCCGCTGCCGCCGCTGAGTGAAGCGCTGATCAAAGATATTGTCGCGGTCGTGGATGTGGCGGCGGGTGGCGAGCCTGAAGAGTCGTGGCGTCCGAAATTGAACTCGATCGTGGAGGAAGCATTCAGTTTGTCTCCGGTCGAACGCCAGGTGGTCACGGACTCGCTGACGATTCGTTGGTCAGAACTCCGCTTCGGATGGACTTCGCCGGCATATGCTGCGCCAACAGAATCACATCTTCATAGTTACGCCGCTGCTCTTCAGACGCATCTCAATGAACTTGAAGTTGGGCTCTGGGACGTCGCGATCACCCAGAGGGCACATGGTCTCGCGATGGTGTCGTGTCGGCAAAGAGACGATAATCCCAATTCTGGCGACGGAGAACCGAACTTCTCAATTGCTCAGCTTGTTCACGAAGACGCCCGACAAGAGCCCGTAGGGGTTTCGCCAGTGACCATCATTGAGCCCGAAGCGATCGTTCTGGACGGTAACTCCGTACACCTGGTCAAGCCAGATAGGTTGAGCTGCTGGATGATCAGCACTGCGCGTGACGAGGCTGCGAATGTCTTCAGCGCGCTGCTGACCGGGGAAGCCGTGGATCTCCAGGATGTCGATGCTTGAGAGAGCGCTAAGTCGCGTACAGGGAAAGGTGTCAAAGTCGCTTCAACAGCTTGCTGAGCGCAGATTCCCTGAGATGATCGAGGATCTGATGCTCGTAGCCCTGGGTAGCTGGGCAGATCACGACTGGCACACCTTCGACCGGCAGGAGGTGAATTGCACTGCTCAGCTTTATAGGTGGCTCAGAATCGCGAAGAGAGGCAGCCCGCAGTTCGTATACCTGAACGTTGAGCTTGAGTACCTGAACCTTACGCCCGCGATGCTGGCTGGAGAAGAATCGGTGGTTAACGCTCAGCGGCCAGATCTAAGCATCTCTATCGGAGAAACAGGCATTCACGTGGAGTGCAAGCGCTTACTGACTTCGGGACCCTGGTGTCATCACTACGTTCACAAAGGGATTCAGCGATTCGTAAGCTCATCCTATGGCGCGAATGAGCAGCAAGGCATGATGGTCGGGTACATACAGCAGGCGACGCTCGATGGGCTGCTCGGATCAGTCAACGGATTCGTCGAGGCCCATCCAATGATGGGAAGCGGCCATCAGCTCGCGACAGCTCAACCTCCTGCATCATACGGCTCACGCCATCGATCCCACCATGTGCGGACTTCCGACGTTCCGATTGATCTCAGTCACTATTGGGTGCTTCTGGGCGAATCCCTAACCCAGGCAGACTAACTCGTGAAGCACGCGAGCCGCTTCGCCTGAGCACGTCATCGACTTTAGGTCCGCAACTCAATCAGAATTGATCGTGGTACCGAACCTTTCCCCGATTAGGAACGCTGCCGCCTGTTCGGCAGCGTCTCTGTCGTCATTCTTGAGCACGTGAGCGTACGTTCGCAGAAAGAACCTGACGTCCGCGTCCCGATGCGCTCGCTCACGATCTGGGGATTCACTCCGTGAATCCCGTTTCGGTGTCGAGCCGATCTGCCGGGTGCTGACCGCACACGGCGTCAAGATCGCACCGAGCACCTACTACGACGCTCATGCCCGGGGCCGCTCGGCCCGGGCTGCCCGCGATGAGGATCTCAAACCCAAGATTCGGCAGGTGTTTGAGCGCAACTACGGCGTCTACGGTGCTCGCAAAGTGTGGCTGGCCCTCAACCGTGACGGTGTGGCGGTGGCCCGCTGCACCGTGGAACGGCTGATGCGGGACATGGGACTACGCGGTGCGCATCGGGGCAAGATGCGGCGCACGACAGTGCCTGACCCCCAAGGCGTTAGGGCCCGCGATCTGGTCCTGCGCCAATTCAACCCGCCCGCACCGAATCGGCTGTGGGTGGCCGACATGACTTATGTGTCGACCTGGTCAGGGTTCGTCTACGCCGCGTTCGTCATCGACGCGTACTCCCGACTGATCGTGGGGTGGCGCACTGCGACCACGATGACCAGCTCTGTGGCGCTCGATGCGATCGAGCACGCGATCTGGACCCGCCAACGAGATGGGATCAGCGACCTGACTGGCCTTGTGCAACATCACGACAGGGATCTCAGTACATCTCCATCGCCTACACCGCACGCCTGGCCGCAGCCGGGATCGACGCCTCGGTCGGCCGCGTCGGGGACAGCTACGACAACGCCGTCGCCGAAACCACCAACGGCCTCTACAAGACCGAACTGATCAAGCCCCGCGGCCCGTGACCACCATCGACCAGGTCGAAGTCGCCACCCTGGAATGGGTGGACTGGTTCAACCACCGCCGCATCAACAACTACTGCACCGACAGGCCACCGGCCGAATACGAAGCCGTCTACTACAGTCAGCACCGAACCCAGAAAACCGCCGAGTTCTCAAACCCGTGAGCGTCCGGACTCACCGGGGGGATTCAAACCGGTGGGATCCTGCGGTACGCAGCGGACCCATGCGCCGGACTGACCTGCACTTTTGGGACTTGGTGGGGTGTTAAAAATTCCCGGTGGCTAGCTCATAACCCAGAGGTCGCAGGTTCGAATCCTGTCCCCGCTACAAATGCGGTGTCGCAAGACATCGGAAGATCCGCGGACCTATTCAGGTCCGCGGATTTTTTCGATTTGGGGGCCATACTCGGTCCGTGGGTTAATGGCCAGATTGTGTGTATAGATCGGCTGATTTCTGGGGGTTGACCTGGCGTGACGGGGGTCTGAACATGCTCTGAAAGCATGTTCGGTGTCCGGTGCTCGTAATTCCCCGACCTGTGGTGTATGTGGATCGAAGCTGGTCAAGAACGGCGCGACGTCGGCCGGAAGAACGCGGTGGCGGTGTCGCACCTGCGGCGCCTCGACCACACAGGCCCGCCCAGACATCACCGACAAAGCGCAACTGCGGGCGTTCCTGGCGTGGTTGCTGACCGGGGCACGCCCCGAGCAGCTGTCCACCAGTGCGCGCACGTTCCGCCGGGACACCGCCTGGTGCTGGCGCGTCGAAGTGCCCCACCCACCGGCACCGGCGGTGGCTCCACCAGTGGTGATCCTCGATGGCACCTACTTCCAAACGTGGTGCCTGCTGATCGCCACCGACGGCCACCACGTTCTGGACTGGCAATGGTGCGACCGCGAGAAGAAAATCGCCTGGGAACAGATCCTGACCCGGCTACCCACCCCACGCATGGTCGTCGTCGACGGCGGCACCGGCCTAGCTGCGGCCCTGCGAGCCCAATGGCCGGCCACCCGTATCCAACGCTGCTACTTCCACATCTTCCAGACCGTGCGCCGCCACCACACCCTGCGCCCACGACTGGAACCGGGCCGCGAAATCCTTGCCCTGACAAAAGCATTGATGCACGTACGCGATCTCGACCAGGCGGTGTTCTGGATGACCGAATACGCCGCCTGGGAATCCCGCTGGGATCAGTTTCTGCGGCACCGCACCATCGCCCGCGCCCACACCGAACGCCCCGCCGGCATCAGCGAACACCAACGCTGGTGGTACACCCACCAACAGCTCCGCAAGACCCGGGGCCTCTACCGTGCCCTGATCCGCAACCGCCAACTGTTCACCTGGATTGACCCTGACCTCACCACCGTCGACCAACCCCTGGCCCGCACGACTTCGTCATTGGAAGGCGGACCCAACCGGGCCCTCAAAGACCTGTTCCGCACTCACCGCGGCCTGCCGACCGAACACGCCCGCCGGGCAGCGGAATGGAAACTCAACAGCCTCACCGCCACACCCGCAGACCCCTGGAGCCTGGTACGCCCTGAACACCGCCACCTACCCCGACACCACCCCGTCGAACTGCTCGATGACGAACCTCTCGTCCCGGTCCTGGGCACCAACTTCAGCTGGGAAGACGGCAACGGCCTCCAACACGGCTGGGCCGGCAGATCACGCCCCTAACACCAAGGACACGCCGCACGCCATACACACAATTTGGCCTATAACCCCGGTCCGTACCGCCAAGTCCGCCCCGCCATGCAGAAGAGGCTGCCGCAGCTTTCGCTGCGACAGCCTCTTGAAGTCTGTGTGTTCGGTCAGATGACCGTAACGCCAACAGCCTGCGGACCCTTCGCGCCCTGTTCGACCTCGAACTGGACCCGAGCGTTCTCCTCGAGGGTGCGGAATCCGCTGCCACCGATCTCGGAGTAGTGGACGAAGACGTCAGCCGCTCCGCCATCGGGGGCGATGAAGCCGAAGCCCTTTTCGCCGTTGAACCATTTCACAGTGCCCTGTGCCATTTACTTTACTTCTTTCACTTTTCAAGCCCATCAAGCGATGATGTGCGTCACTGACGCTATCACGGCATACCAGAGCTTTCCTGTGAAATACACACGAGTCGGGCGGCGAGCAGGTGACCGGCCCGCCCGCCGGGTCATCCAGCCCAGACATCCTCGACGTAGCGATCGGCTTCCACCAGGCCGATCAGCCAGTCGTGGGCCCGCTCCTCATCGCTGCCGGTGCGGGCCCGGTAGATGTCGATGAAGGCTTGGCGCACCGCCGGGGCCATCTTGGCGCCATCGCCGCAGACAAAGACGTGGGTTTGTTTCGCGGGGTCTCCCAGCAGCTCCCAGACGTCGTCGGCGTCGGAGGCGATCCGGTCCTGCACGTAGCGGACGCCGTCCTGCGGCGCGCGGGAGAAGGCAGGGCGCATCCGGACTATTCCCTCGGCTTCGGCAGCCTCGAACTGGTCGCGGAAGATGTAGTCCGCGTCGGGATTTCGGACACCGAAGAAACACAAGGCCGGGGAATACGGCGCGCCCTCCTGTTTGGCCGCCAGACGGTCACCGAGGAAGCCACGGAACGGCGCAACGCCGGTCCCGGCGCTGACCAGGATCACATTCTTTGCGGGGTCGGCGCCGGCGCGGAACGCCTGGCGTGCCGGATCGACTCGCGCCCGAATCTGCGTGCCGGCGGCCACGGCGGCCAAGTGGTTGGACGCCACGCCCTGAAACAGCCCGTGGCCGGAGCGTGCCGGCGCGTCGAGCACGCTCACCACGAGTGCCACCAGACCCGGCGCCAGGCGTGACGAGGACGCTATGGAGTAGTGCCGCGGCGTCATCGGTTCAAGCAGCTCAAGCAGCTCCGCGCCGGTCAGCGCGCATGCCGGGCACTCCATGAGGCACTCGAACAAGCTGAGCGGGCAGGGTTCGGCCGCGGCCGCCAGCTGTTCGAGGCGTTCGCGTTCGGGAGGGCAGGGGTTGGCTGCGGCAAGACGGCGCAACTGGCTGGGTGTGACCGGTTTGCGCAGTTCGACGAAGTGGGTGAGCAGCTCGCGTGCGCTCACCTCCCGGTCCAGTGCGATCAGCCGCCGCGAGGCGCGCCGCGGATTGATGGCCAGTCGCCGGTCGCCGTCGATGCCCAGCAGCTCAAGGACCGTGGACACCAGCTCGGGCGGATTGTCGGCCAACACCGTCAGGTGATCACCGGTCTGATACTTGACCCCCTCGGGAAGGGCGATGCGCACAAAGCGCTTGGCCCCGCCGAGTGTGGTGTCGTCGCCGACCAGTGCGGTGTTTTCCAGGACGGTCATCGGTGTCACCGCGAACCGGGCGTCGATTGCCGCCGTGACGGGACCGAGGATGGGACGCATGTCGTAGAGCGGCTCGTCGGTGTCGGTAAGCGGCGCTGCGTCGGGATCGCCGAAGTGTGCCGAAAGGGCTTCGCGTAATGCCGTGGAGAACTCCTCGACGGTTCCGTTGAGATCGCCTGAGGTGTCGGCTGCGGTCAGGGGGAGCAGAGCTTCCGCGCCCAGTTCGGTCAGGCGCTCATCGATGTGTTGGGGGACCGCCTGGTAGGTGTCGGCCCAATTGCGGTCCCCGACACCGAGAACCGCAAAGCGCGGTGTGCCATCCAGTGTTGCGTCGTCACTGAGCAGCCAGGCGAGGAATTCCCGTGCGTCGTCGGTGGGCTGTCCGTTGTAGGACGAGGCCACGATGACGACCGCATCGGTTGCCGGCAGGGCGCCGGCGAAGTCGTCGAGCGCAGCGACCGTGGTGGTGCAACCGAAGTCGGTGGCCTCTTCGGCGAGCTGCTTGGCCAGCGCCCGGCAGGTGCCGAGGTTCGAGCCGTGCAGCACGGCCAGCGTGGTGCCCGCCGTGACCGGGGTGACGGCCCCCGTGGCGTTGCGGTGTGTCACTTCGGCTTGGGGAGCGGCACTGCGGTCTTCCGGTGTGCGACGGATCAGGCTGAGGTGGAACCCCACCGGGCGTCGACTGCGCTCGCTGTCGAAATGCAGCACATAGTGTTGCGAGTCGATCAGGCGATACCGGTGAATCACCCGCGCGATGGTCAGGGTGGCCTCGTGCAGCGCGAACTGGCGGCCGATGCAGGAGCGGGCCCCGGTGCCGAAGGGTTTGAAGACGGCTGCCGGCCTGGCGGCTGCTCGCGCCGGACTGAACCGGTCCGGGTCGAACAGTTCGACGTTGTCACCCCACTCGGGTTGGCGATGCAGAGCGCCGGTGTGGACGCTCACCGCCTCGCCCTTTCTGATCGGGTACTTGCCGCCGATCACCGTGTCCGCCAGAGCCATCCGGTCGAAGCTGACCACGGGAGGGCACAGTCGCAGCGTCTCGTTGATCACCTGCCGTAGGTATTCGAGCTTTCCGATGTCGTCGTAGGTCGGCACATAGTCGTCGTCCACGCCGAACACCGCGTCGACCTCGGCGGTGACCCGCGACAGTACTGCCGGGTGATGCATGAGGTTGTAGAGCGTGGTGGGCATCAGTTCTGATGTGGTCAGCTGGCCGGCGATGAGAAACGTCATGATCTGGTTGCGGATGTTGTCGTCGCTGAGCAGCGGTCGGCCGTCGGCATCATCGCCGAGCATGACGTAGAGCAGATCGTCGGCTTCAGCCGACGGCGTTGCGCGGTGCTGCTTCACCAGCTCGTCGAAGGTGCGGTGCAGCGCGGCCCGCTCCCGGTCGAACTCGGCGGTGGCCCCGGCGTCGCCGAGCTCTGCGAGGGCCGCGGTGAAACTCTGCGGGACCGGGGCCAGGCCCTCATGGGTGAATGAGTCGAATCGTGCCCCGAAACCGGCCAGCGCAACGGTGTCCATCGCGAGCTTTTGCAGGTCGGTGGATGCGTCCACCGGCCGATCCCCGGCGCTGGCATCCCAGCGGGCGACCAGCTGGTCGCCGATGTCGAGCATGGCGCCGTGGTAGTTGCGAAGCCCGGCATAACTGAATCCGGGCATCAGGACGTCGTGGGCCTGCTGCCAGGCCAGCTCACCGTGGTAGGCGGTGAACAACCCGTCACCGGCCAGCTGGCGCACCCGCTCCAGGGGCTGCATCAGGTTCTTGGCGAACCGGCCCTCGTCGCACAGTTCTTCGACCAGCTCACGTGAACAGGCATAGAGCTTGCGTACCCCGCTGTAGTCGGCATAGAACAGCGGCCCGTGCAGGTCACCGAGGATGTCGACGGGGAGCGCGTAGGGCCGACCGGCCAGGTCAGAGGCCGGTGGCAGCGGCCCTTCGGCGGACGGAACGTGGTCCAGGTCCGGGGGAGGCGAGGCGGTGAGGTCGGCCATATCGGGCAGCATAGGCCGCTGCCGGATCCTGTTCCGCCGCAATGCTGATCATCGCACTAGGCGGTGCGGCTCATGCTGGCTGTCCGGGATCTCGGTCGGCAAAGGAGACCACCTCGCCGCGGTTGATCGACACCCAGTCGCGAGCCTGCAGATAGGGCCGGAAGGCCTCGGCGATGCGCTGCTCGTCGGCGGGAGTCTTCGGCCTCTGTAGTTCGTAGAGATGCGGGAACTCCGTCCAGGCCACCACGGCTTCCCACAGGCGCACCGCAGCCTGGCCCATGGGCGGATCGATCAGAACTGGTCCGAACAGGCACTGGCCGTCGGGGAAGAACAGCGTGGGCACCCCATAGCCGCTGGCGCCCACCACACGCTGATGATCGGCCAGCACCTCGTCGTTGGTGGTGGGGTCGGCGATCGCCTGCTCGACCAGATCGGGATCGAATCCGAGTTCTTCGAGCAGATGACGGGCGACCGCCTTCTCGTGCGGCTTGTGACCCTCGACGTGCAAAGCGCGTCCCGCGCGTTCGTACCACGCGTCGACCCCGGCCATCGACTGGCGGCGCAGTAGGGCGCCGATGCGCATCATCGACCAGCCATAGGACCACTCGCGCTCCCAGGGATGCTTCTTGCCTTCTTGGCGGTTGATCTCCTCAAGGCTGAAGAAGCGCCAATTCACGGTGAGGCCGGTCAGGTCTCGGACTTCCCGGATCCACCGTGACGTCTGGTAGGCATAGGGGCACATGACGTCGAAGTGGAAATCGACCGAATCCGGGCGGCTGGTCACATCGTGAACCTGAGGTTGCGGGCGGCGCGGTCACCCAGCTCGTTGTCGCCCTTCCAGGTGAGGGCGCCGGAATCGATCTGGGCCTGCGGGTCGATGCGTCCACATGCCAGCTGAATGAAGGTGGTCGAATCGGTGACCAGTGTGACGTCGGGATCAGCCACGTGGTCAACGGCTTTCGCGCGTCCGTCCACCGCGACGTGTAGCTGGCGGGCAAGCGGTCCGGTGAGATCGAACGTGATGCTCTTGCCGTCGGGCAGGCCCACTTTCTTCCCGACGATGTAGCCCAGCGAGCCTGCGACTTCGGCGAGCGCGATCTCGGCGCCGAGCCCGGTGTCCTCGGTGCTGCGGCCCAGTGGGGTGGCGATGTCTCGTTCGTGCACCCAGAAGTCGAAGACGCGGATCTCCAGAAAGCGTCCGTAGGTGCTGGGACCGAGTGGCGTCCACGACGGTCGTGCGAGATCCGCTTCGGACAGGGCGGCCAGATCGTTTCTCCTACGCTCATAGATCGCGCTCACCAGCTGCCGGTAAGAGGCTGTGTCGGTAGCGGCGTCGCGCAGAAAGTCCGCGGCCGCATCGAACGGCGGCGGAGTGCGGTCATCCTGTGGCATCCAGCCGGCCAGCACCGCCTCGATGCTGGTGACGTGATCGACCACGTCGCGCACCGTCCACTCCGGGCACAGTGACTGAGCGCTCCACTGGGCCTCGTCGAGGTCGGCGCAGAGGGCTTCGAACGCGGAGTAGCAGGATCGCAGGGCGGTGGTGATCCTGTCCACGCTGTCGGCTTCGGGTGTATTCACTGCGGTGTACTCCTTGCCACGAGAACCCTGACGGTGCTTCCCACACGAGCATCCGGCAGGCAAGCGCTGATATCAAGGAGATGGCGAGGCGGGCCCTCAGATCATCCACGGCGCTATCAACGTCATGGCCCCCAGCGTCACCAATCCGATGAGGAAGGCCACGACGGTAAAGCCCATCACCTGACGGACATGCAGCTTCGCTATCGCCAGCAGGGGCAGCAGCCAGAACGGCTGGGTCATGTTCGCGACGCCTTCGCCGACTGCCACGGCCATCGAGACCAACCCCAGATAGGCGGGCGACTGCTGGCCGATCGCCAGCGCGGAGTCGACGGCGATCGGCCCTTGTACGGCCCAGTGCCCGCCGCCTGATGGCACGAACAGGCTGATGATCACCGAGCCCAGGAAAGTCAGGAACGGCAGCGTGTACTCCGTCGCGCCGTTCACCAGCGTTTGGGCCAGCAACGTCTGCAGCGGCTTGGATGCCTCGGCGCCCTGATAGGCGAGCAGTCCGATCAGGCCGCCGTAGAGCGGGTATTGCAGCAGTAGCGGGCCGGAGACCTTGGCTGCGCCAGTGAATGCGCGGATGAACCGGATCGGTGTGCGGTGCAGCAGCGCGCTGGTGACGGTGAACAGCATGATCATCGAGCCGATGTTCAACGCGAAGCCACTGGCCACGAAATACGCTATGCCGGCACCGAAGAGCAGCACATTGAGGATCCAGAGATTCTCCAGCCATTCGGCGAACGTGTTGCCAACCGGTGTCTCCATGACTCGCTCGTCGTCGAACACCGCGACGTCGGGGGCCAGGCTTTCGGCCGGCTCCATCCGCCAGATCGCCAACGCGAGGACCGCTAGTGTGACGATCGCCGAAATCCAGCTGTAGGGCGCGAAGATGGTCTGGCCCAGTGGCACGGTGAACCCGGCGATCTTGTGGATCACGTTGATGGGGCTGCCGGCGTCGGTGTTCGCCAGCGCGATCGACGACGAAAGCCCTTGCGTCCAGACGATGAAGCCCATGAACGCCGCAGCGATCAGGTAGCCGAAATGCGAGTCCGGGAATCGTCGCGCAACCTGTCGGGCGATCAAAGCCCCGGCCACCAGTCCCAGTCCCCAGTTCAGCAGGGACAGAACGGCACTCACGCTGAAGCACAGCAAGGCCCCCTGCGCCTGGTTACGTGGCTTCGCCGCGACACTGTGGATGGCGCGCTTCAAGGCGGGCGTTTCGGCCAGCGTGTAGCCCGTCACCAGGATCAGGACCATCTGGAAGGCGAAGGTGAAGATGTTCTGGTTGCCCCACACCCCGCCGTACCAGGCCTGAAGCATGCCGCTGGCCGATGCTCCGCGGACCAGCACCGCCACCATCCCGGCGACGATCAGGGTGAGGATCAGCGCGAACAGAAACGGGTCGGGCATCAGGCGCTCGACATAGCGGACACTGAGCCCGGTGAGTGACTGCAGGACGCCCCGACGTCGTGCCTGTAGTTCGGTCATCGTGGCACCCCTCGTCAGGATCGCTCAGCGGTGGTTCGTGCGATGTCACGATAGATGCCGCGGCCCGTCGCGCCGGTGATTGTGGACACCGGGGCGCATCAGGCGGGTGACTACTGTGAATCTCGCTCGCTCGCTACAGTCCTGCGGGTCGACAGGGGGAGGCGCGATGCCGTTCGAAGCCTATCTGGACCGGCGCAGGATCGCGGTGCTGATCGCGATCGGAGTGGTGTTTGTTCTGCTCGGTGTGTGGCTGGCCGGCGGCTTCGGGGCGGTGGGCCCCATTCGCGGTTGGTCGCCGCAAGCCCTGCATGTGTTCGGCTGGATCGCGAGCCTCTTCTTCGGCTGCGGCGTAGCGGTACTGGTGCCGAAGTTGTTCTCCTCGGGCGTAGAGATCCGCATCGACAGCGAGGGCGTCTACGCACGCCGCAGCGGCCCATCGGTGATCCCGTGGAGCGTGATTCAGCGCATCACGACCGTGGACGCGGGCCGGGTGCAGCTGGCCCACCTGTTCCTCGACGACTCGTCCGCCTTCAGCGGACGCAGGAGGCTGGGGGCCGCGGCCTTCGGCGACATCACCCTGTCGTTGCAGGGCACGGACCGAAAGCTCAGCGAGATGCGCGCCGCCTTCGACCACTTCGCGCCCGGGAGGCGCGACAGCTCGGCGGACTGATCCCGTCCCTGTCCTCGCGCTGCCCGGTGTGCTAATACTGCCTGTGATCTTGGAGGAAAGGTTTCACCATGGCCGGGCTTTACCACGCCGCGATCGTTTTCCTGATCGTTCTGACGATCGTCACCTTCGTCAGCAGCTTCTGGTTCACCAACCCCTACGGACGCTTCGCCAGTCCGGATGAGCGCTTCACGCTGCCCGGGAAAATCAGCTGGCTGATGTTCGAGTGCCCGCAGTGGTGGGCCTTCACCGTGACGTTCTGGCTGGTGGCGCATCAGCATGGGGCGCCGGCCGTGGTGTTGTACGCATTGTGGCAGTGCCACTACCTCTACCGCGGGCTGATCTATCCGCTGAGCCGCAAGGGCGACGGCAAACGCTTCCCGATATCGGGTATCGCGTTCGGCTTCATCTTCAACGCCGTCAACGGGTTCGCCAATGGCTACGCCGTGGCGCTGGCCCCGCACCTGCAGGACGATCGTTGGTTTGTTGACCCCCGCTTCATCCTGGGTTTGGTGATCGCGGTACTGGGTTGGGGGATCAACTTCCAGGCCGATCGCATCCTGATCGGTCTGCGTGCCGACGGCAGCAGTGGCTATCGCATTCCCTACGGCGGGGTGTACCGCTGGGTGTCGTCGGGCAACTATTTCGGCGAACTCATCTTGTGGACGGGGTGGGCGGTCATGGCCTGGACCGTTCCGGGTCTGCTCTTCGTGCTGTTCTCCATCGCCAACCTGGGACCCAGGGCAATGGCCACCCACAAGTGGTATCGGCAGCAGTTCCCCGACTACCCGCCCAACCGCAAGGCGCTCATTCCCGGGCTGCTCTAGCCGACGTAAAGGCGGACCGCGCACAGGGTTCCCGGGGAAGCGGCGTTCTGAGAGAACTCGAACAGCCCCACCCCGCGCTTGCCATCCAATTGCGCAGTCGCGGTGACGGTGCGCCCGGCAGCGAGGAGCTTGTCGACTTGCAGATGCCGTGCACCTGAGATGAATTCGGCAACCGAGTTCTCCCCGACACCATCGAGGCTCAGCGTCGCGTTCGGAGCCAACTGGGCCGAAACCGCCGCCGCATCACCTTGCGCCAGCGCCGCGACAAGATCTTCGACACGACGCTTTCCGCGCTTGCGCACCCCAGACAGGCCGCGCAGGAAACCCGCGCAGCCAGAAAGCCCTTGATGACGGACCAGCTGGGGTCCCAGAATCACCGAGGCCAGCAGTCCGCGGCCGCCCGAGGTCAGCAACTGACCGACCATCTTCTGCAGCTCCCAGTGCGCGAACAACCGCTGGATCTTCAGCGGGCCGTCCGGCCCCTGCTCGACCAGGTCGTAGCGCAGGTGCATCGGGATGTGCATGGTGACACCCGTCGACATCGTGGTGTGCACCGTCAGGTCGCGAAATACCGACATGCCGGCGACCACATCGTGCTGCACCTCGAAGGCGATGGTGTTGGGTGCGATGAAGGTGTCGAAGAATCGTCCGATCGCGGCCGTGCCGACATGGGGAGTCGACCCGACCGGGTCGTTCACCTGCCCGTCGGGGGCGAAGATTCCGACCCACGCCGACTTATCATGTATCGCGACAGCTTTCGGCGACTGCTCTACCGCATCCAGTAGTGCTTCGGCACTGTGCGGCGAACCTCGATCCGGCATCCGGCTTCCTCTCGTCTCGAGAACTCTGCGGGCCCTCAGTTGCGCATCCGCAACACGACCTTGCCGGCCGCGGTGCGATTCTCCAGGGCTGCCAGTGCGTCGGCGGCCTGATCGAGGTCGAACAGGTCCGGCTGGGGGGCCGGCACCTTCCCCGACGCCAGCAGCGGCTCCAACACCGCCCACTGTCGCTCCAGCTCTCCGGGATGCGACATCACCCAGGCGCCCCACCCGACACCGACCACGTCGATGTTGTTGAGCAGCAGCCGGTTCACCTTCACGGTGGGGATATCGCCGCCGGTGAAACCCACCACCAACAGCTTTCCTCCGGGGGCCAAGGAACGCAGCGAGTCGGTGAACCGGTCGCCGCCCACCGGGTCGAGCACCAGATCCACGCCGCGACCGCCGGTCAATTCGGCCACCGCTTCGCGGAAACCTTCGGCAAGCACCGTGTCGGTGGCGCCGGCAGCCCGAGCTACCTCGGCTTTCTCCTCAGTGGAGACCACAGCGATCACCCTTGATGCACCCAATGCTCCGGCCAGTCGCAGGGTAGAGGTGCCGATACCCCCGGCAGCGCCGTGCACCAGAACGCTCGCACCTTCGGTCAACTGGCCGCGCGTGGTCAGCGCGAACAGCACCGTCAGGTCGTTGAACAGCAGCCCCGCGCCAGCCTCGAACGACACGGTGTCCGGCAGTTTGAACACCTGCTCGGGCGGTACCGAGATCACCTGTGCCATTGCGCCGTTGAGCATGGTCAGCGCCGCAACTCGATCGCCGGCGCGCACGTGAGCGCCGGCAGGGGCGCTGCGCACCACGCCGGCCGCCTCCCCGCCGGGCACGAACGGCAGTTCCGGTTTGTACTGATAGAGCCCGCGTGACTGCAACACATCGGGAAACGCCACGCCGGCAGCGTGAATGTCGATGACGACCTGATCGTCGCCGACCGGCTCATCGAGCTCGACCACCTGGGCGCCAGCCGGTCCGTCGAGTTGCGAAATCTGTACCGCGCGCATGGGCGAACCCTTCATCAGTAGTGCTTTCGGTGAAACCTAGTCCACCCGGGCGTATGCTCGCGATGCGGCAGCGTTGCCGCGATTCCGGTGAGGTGACGATGAGTGCTCAACGGCCCAGTCGGCGGCGAAATGTCGGCACGTTCCCGGCGGTATTACCGCCGGCCCGCACCATGGCGGTCCGCTCCGCGGACGGAACCAAACTGCACACCCAGGTCTTCGGCCCGCCCGACGGATATCCGATCGTGCTGGCGCACGGCATCACCTGCGCCATCCGGGTATGGGGTCATCAGATCGCCGATCTCGCCACCGATCACCGCGTGATCGCCTTCGACCACCGCGGCCATGGCCGCAGCGGGATACCCAAGCGCGGCGGCTACAGCCTGACGCACCTGGCCTCCGATCTGGACTCGGTGCTGGACGCCACCCTGGCGCCAGGAGAGCGTGCCGTCATCGCGGGGCATTCCATGGGCGGTATGGCGATCAGTGCTTGGTCGGACCGCTACCGGCACAAGGTGCACCAGCGTGCCGATGCAGTGGCGCTGATCAACACCACCATCGGCAACCTGCTGGCCGAGGTCGAGCTGTTCCAGGTGCCCTCGCCGCTGCAGCGGGCCCGGGTACAGGCGGCCCGGCGCGGCTTGCTGGCTTTTGGCAGCGTGCCGATCGTGGGCCCGGCGAATCTGGCAGTCCGGCAGTTCGTGCACATGCTCGCGGTCGGCGGCGAGGCCCACCCGTCGGTCACCTCGTTGGTCTGCGATCTGTTCGCCAGCACTCCGGCTGCCAGCCGCGGTCACTGGGTGCGGGCCCTCGTGGACGCGCTCGGCCCGGCGTCCTACATCGACCTCGACGGACTGACCGTACCCACCTTGGTGATCGGCAGCAGGCGCGACCGGCTGTTGCCTCTGCTGGCGTCGCAGCGGATCGCCGACACGGCACCGAACCTGACCCGTTTCATCGAGGTCAGCGGGGGACACTGCTCCATCCTCGAACACCCCGCGGTGGTGAATCGGGAGCTTCGGGACCTGGTAGACCTGGCCACCGGATCCACCGGCGGCATGGCCGTCGGTTCCGGGACCCGGTCGTAGGTCCTCGGATCCGTATTGAGAGTACTCACCGCACTCAGTGGGCTCACCGGTGTCGTCGATCAGGCCCGCGAACTGCGTGAAGCAGGAGTCAGCGGGGTCTTCACCTTTGAGGGACCCCACGATGCTTTCGCCCCATTGACCCTGGCCGCCGGTGTGGGCGGTCTGGACCTGATGACCAACGTCGCGATCGCGTTCCCGCGCAACCCGATCCACCTGGCGCACCAGGCCAACGACCATCAACTGCTCAGCGAGGGCCGCTTCGTGCTGGGCCTGGGCACGCAGATCCGTGCGCAGATCGAGAAGCGCTTCGGTGCCGCCTTCGATCGGCCGGTAGACCGGATGGTCGAACTCATCGCCGCGCTGCGGGCGATCTTCGATTCCTGGAACACCGGCGCCCGCTTGGATTTTCGCGGTGAGTTCTACCGCCACACGCTGATGACCCCGACGTTCAGTCCGGGGCCGAACCCCTACGGCGCGCCCCCGATCTATGTCGGGGCGCTGGGACCGCGGCTGACCCGAGCGGCAGCCGCGCATGCCGACGGGCTCCTGGTCATGCCGTTCTCCACCAAACGGTTCCTGCACGAGAACACCATGACGGCGGTGCGCGCCGGACTGACCCAATCCGGGCGCCGTGAAGAGGACTTCACGGTCGTGCCCGAGATCATTGTGGCTACCGGCGCCACCGACGCCGAGCGGGCGGCGGCCGAAGCCGCCACCCGGATGCTGCTGGGTTTCTACGCCTCGACGCCGGCGTACGCCCCGGTGTTGGCCGCGCACGGTTGGCAGGATCTGCAGCCGGAACTGAATTCTCTGTCCAAGCAGGGCCAATGGGCCCAGATGGGCGCGCGGATCACCGACGAGATTCTGCACACCATCGCCGCATGCGGTACGCCGGCGCAGGTGGCCGAGCGCATTCGTGACCGGGTGGACGGGATCGCCGACACCGTCTGCATCTACCAGGCGGCGCCGATCGCCCCGCCGCTGATCGGTGAGATCGTCAGCGGGCTGCGCTGACGAAGTCCGCTAGTGCGTGCGCGGATCGGTCAGGATCTCGACCAGAGCCCCATGCTTTCCGGCCCGGCGAACCGGCCATCGGCCATCAGGGCGCCGCGGTGCGCGCACCGGCCGTACAGGGCCGAGACCACGTCGCCGCGGCGCACCAGGACCACGTCCACGCCGTTGACCACCACGGGGTGAGGCACGCCTTCGCCCAGTTCCGCGGTGGATGCGACGCGCAGCGCGGTCCCCGGTTCGGAAATCACGATCCGGGAGTCCGATACCGGTCTGTCCCAGAGCCCTTGTCCTGTCACAATCATGGTGTGCCGCTGCTGTTCGAACCCTTGCGACTCCGCGACCTGACGATCCCGAACCGGATCTGGATGTCGCCCATGTGTCAGTACTCCGCCGCGCCCACCGGCCCGTCGGTCGGCGTGCCGACGGACTGGCACCGCACCCATCTGATGAGTCGGGCCGTCGGCGGAGCCGGGATCGTCTTCACCGAGGCGACGGCGGTGAGCCCGGAGGGCCGGCTGTCGCCTTACGACACCGGGATCTGGAACGCCGCGCAGGAGCAGGCCTGGTCGGCGATCGTCGACAGCATCGAGAGCTGCGGGGTCGTCGCCGGGATACAGCTCGGGCATGCCGGACGCAAAGCATCGACGGTGGCGCCGTGGGACGGGCATCGGTCACTGGACCCGGCGGATCCCCTGAGCTGGGCTACCCTCGGACCGACCGAGCAGCCGTATGGGAGTTTCGAACCGCCCAGGCAGGCCACCGCCGACGACATCGCCAAGATCATCGATGACTACATCGCGGCCGCGCAGCGTGCCCTGCGGGCCGGTTTCCGGGTGCTCCAGATTCATGCCGCGCATGGGTATATCCAGCATCAGTTCCTATCGGCGGCCAGCAACACACGAGATGACGCCTACGGTGGCGATTTTCACCGGCGGGTCAGGCTGACGCTCGACACGGTCGCCGCGGTCCGCAGCGTCTGGCCGCGGCACCTTCCGCTGTTCGTGCGGGTCTCCGCGACGGACTGGGTCACCGACGAGCCGGGGCTGGAAGTGGGCAGCTGGACCGCCGACCAGACCGTCGAACTGGCCAAACTGCTGGCAGACCGCGACGTCGATCTGCTCGACGTGTCCACCGGTGGCAATGTGCCGCACGTGCAGATTCCGGTGGGACCGGGTTACCAGGTGCCGTTCGCTCGTCGCGTGCAGCGGGAGACCGCGTTGCCCGCCGCGGCGGTCGGCATGATCACCGAAGCAGCTCAGGCGGAGTCCATCCTGGCCGACGGCGACGCGTCGGCGGTGATGATCGCACGGCAGCTGCTACGAGATCCCTACTGGCCGCGTCACGTAGCCCGAGAGCTCGGAGCCACAATGAATCCGCCCGTTCCTCGCCAGTACGCCCGGGCCTGACGGAAAGGCCACGCGCGGGGACGACGCCATCGCCGAGTTCTACGGAGCCATGGTGACCCAGTCCGGGAATCCCGTCGGGTCGTGGCGCCCCAGCACGCCGTGTTCGTAGAGACCCCAGCCCTCGACCGGCGCGGCGTCCCCGTCTCGACACACCGCCCGTCCCACGTGGTCGATCATCCCGAAGCTGGTGCGCCCGAGGACACCCGGATCGGTCATGTCGTAGGTCAGCCGCTCGGTGAATTTCTCGCCCTTCCACTGGCCGTGCAGCCAATCGACGTCGCCGCCGTAGCCGCCGCCGACGTGGATGGGTACCGGCAGCTTGGACTCCACTTCGAAGACCACCGGAGTGCCGTCGGGCCGGCTGGCCTCGATGGTGGCCCCGGTGGCGATGCGAGTGCCGGGCCGGTAGCGGGTGGAGATTCGCGGCCAGCCCAACTGCTCGATGCGGCCGTCGCGCCAGATGCGGCTGCAGTCGTTGAGGGAACGGAAGCCGTCGGGCTCTTCCTGGATGATCATCACCACCGCGAACTCCTCGAAGGCCATCGGCAGGTACAGCCACCACATGCCGTCGAATGGAGGGTCGGCGGGCCGGCCGGCAGGTTCGCGTTCCCCGACCGGGCGAATGCCCCACGAGCGGTCGCGTGATCCGATCCAGACCTCGGGATCGACGGCAATCTCTTCACCGTCGATCACGATCTGTCCACTCCAGCAACCGAGTTGGGCAAAGCGCTGCGCGTCCAGGGTCACCCTGTTGCCGGTCCGCAGAATGTGCCGCTGCTCCTGCACCGGGTCGAACAGTCCCTCCCAGCGCAGGTCGAGCGCAATGCCCTCGGTCTCATCCATCACCACCCGCAGGCGGCGCAGCGGATCGGTTACCTCAATGCGATACGCGCCGATCCGCTGGTTGAGCCGATCTTGGTCCATGGCGTCGGACAGGTGCACCGCGGTCTGGGTGTCGCCGCGGCGCACCAGGACGTAGGCGTCCTTGACGCCGAGGTTGGGGTAGTAACCGGACCCGGTGATCAAGAAGATGTCCCCGGTGCGGTCGTGGGCGTTCAGGTAGCAGCGGTCGTAGAAGTTGCGGTCTGAAGAACCCGGCCAGGCGATCGGCTGCGGTAGTTGGTGAATCGGGAACTCGTCCAGTGGTCCCAGCATCAGATCTGTTCTCCGATCAACCTTTTCAGCAACCCGGCGTGATAGAACAACGATTCGGGGTCATCGGGCCTCTCCATCTCCCCGAAGTGGACTCGGCGGGCTCCGGTACGCATGAACACGATCGCCCACATCACCCCGGCGTAAACGTAAAACCAGTGCAGGTCGCCCAGCTCGACGCCGGTCAGTTGCTGGTAGGTGGCCCGGACGTCGTCCTCGCGCAGGACCTGCGGAAGGCCGGGCAGCCCGGCCAGCCCGGCGAGTTCTTCGAACACCAAGTGCGCGAAGATAACCCACGACACATCCAGCTCGCGAGGCCCCAACGCCACCATCTCCCAATCCAGCACGGCAACGGGGTGGAAGTCGCGGTAGAGCACATTTCCGATTCGGGAGTCGCCCCAACACAGCACCGTGTCGCCGGCGGCTGCGCCGGCAGGCCAGTTGTCCTCCAGCCAGGCCAGGGTGCGGTCCAACAGCGGCGAGCGCCCCATGTCGGGCACCGCGAATTCATACCACTGCCGGACGCCTTCGAAGTGACGTCGCAGGGCGGTGTCCCCGTCGGATCCCTCGTCGAGGAAGCCGAACGTCTGCGCCGCGTCGGGGATAGCGTGCAGCTTGGCGAGCACCTCGATGGTGGCGTCCTGCAGGGTCCGCTGCTGCTCGGCCGTCGCATCGGCGAACCAGTTGCTGCCGAAGGTGTAGGGCATGACGTCGGGTGGCACCTCGCCGTCGATGCGGTCCATCAGGAAGAAGGGTCGGTCCAACACCTCACCGGTGGGCTCGATCCAACGCACCGTGGGCACCGGCACGTCGGTGAGTTCGCCGACGAGCCGCATGACCTCGAACTGGTGGTCGAGGCGGTAGGTCGGAAACACCGGAACGTCTTCGGCCGCAGGGGCCACCCGCATCACCCAGCGCTGTTCGGCCGGGGCGCCGTCGGCCGTCCAGCGGCCGGCGAGCATGATCGTCTCCGACGACATTCCGTTGGTGTCGACGCCGCTTTCTACGGTGATCTCCGGCGTGGCCGAGCCTGGCAACTGGGTGGTCAGCCAGCGAGACATTACCGTGGGCAGGGTGGTCACATCGCGGCTAGAACGTTGGATCCGGCCGACATCCTTTTCCACAGTCGGTTGGTCGCCCACGGTTGTATCCTCCGTCAGGGTAATTACGATACGACAGGTAGCGTTATGAAAGCAGAACCTTCGCCGGTTGACAAGGGGTCTGGAGCCGGACGGCCCCGCGACCCTCGCATCGACGCTGCCATATTGCAGGCCGCCGTGGAACTGGTTGTCGAAGTTGGATATACGAATCTGAGCCTGGCCGCGGTTGCCGAGCGTGCCGGAACGACCAAGACCGCGCTGTACCGGCGGTGGCCCAGTAAGGCCGAGCTGGTGCACGAGGCGATCTTCTCGGTGCCGCCCAGTGCGGTCACCGCCCCGCCGGGCGACGCAGCCGGCGATCTGCGGGCGATGATGACCGGTGCGCGCGACGCCTTCACCAACCCGGTGGTACGGGCGGCGCTGCCCGGGCTGATCGCCGATATGGCGACCAACGCGGAGCTGACCGCACGCGTGCTGGAGCGTTTCCAGGGCTTGTTCGAGGTGATGCGCCGGTGGGTGGCGGACTCGGTGAGTCGCGGCGATGCGCGGCCCGGCGTGGATCCCGACCGGCTGGTCGAATTGATCGGCGGCGCGGCACTATTGGCCATGATGTTGCGGCCCGGCGACGACCTCGATGATGGCTGGGTGCAACGAACCGCCGACATCATTGCTCACGGCGTCACGGCCTAGTCCGATGTCTGCATCGACCGATCCGCAGCCCTTTCCCGACGATTGGGAATCGTTGCTGGTGCTGGTGCCGCATCCCGACGATCCCGAATACGGCATCGCGGCGGCGGTCGCGAAGTGGACCGCCTCCGGTAAGAACGTCCGCTACGCGTTGGCCTCCCGCGGTGAGGTGGGCATCGCTGGGATGGACCCCCACCAGGCCGGGCCGCTTCGGGAAGCCGAGCAGCGGCGAGCCGCAGCGATCGTCGGGGTAGACCCGGTCGACGGAGTCGACTTCTGGGACTTCCCGGACAGCGACATCGCCAACACGCCCGCGCTGCGCGCAAAGATCGCCGCGGTGATCAACGAAGCCCGCCCCGATGTGGTGGTGGCGGTGTATGGCGCACCCGAGTTCGCCCCCGGGGTTCCCAACCAGCGTGACCACATCGAATTCGCGGCCGCGGTCAACCAAGCCTGGGACACCTTGGCGCACAAGCCGCGCTGGCTCTTCCAGGGCGGCCCGGGGCCCACCCACGTCGAAACCGTGGATGGGTATCTCGATGTCGCGGTGGACGCCCTTGCCGCCCACGAGGTCTATCTGTCGGTCCTTGATCCCGCTACGCCGGTACGTGAACAGGCGCGCGGGGTGGTCGACATGACGACCGCGATGCACGCCGGGAGCCGGGTGGCCGGATTTCGTCTGCAGCGCAGCACACCCGCATGAGTGGGATCACGAGGACGCTGCGGATCGGCGTGCTCGGCGCGGCACGGATCACCCCGGATGCCCTGCTCAAACCTGCCGCCGCCAATCCCGAGGTGGTGGTGAGTGCCGTAGCGGCCCGCGATGCCGAGCGCGCCCGGGCCTTCGCCGCCAAGCACGGCATCGACCGGGTGCACACCAGCTACGACGCGCTCATCGCCGACCCGGATCTCGACGCCGTCTACATTCCGCTGCCGAACCACCTGCACGGCAGCTGGACCCGTGCTGCGCTGGCTGCCGGCAAGCATGTGCTCTGCGAGAAGCCGTTCACCGCGAATGCCGCCGAAGCGCGCGAGATCGCCGCGGCGGCCGCCGCTACCGATCGGGTGGTGATGGAGGCGTTTCATTACCGCTATCACCCGATGACCGCGCGCATCGAAGAGATCATCGCCTCGGGCGAGCTCGGGGAGCTGCGCCAGGTGGACGCCGCACTCAGTTTCCCGCTGCCGCGGTTTTCCGACATCCGCTACGACTACGCACTGGCGGGTGGGGCCCTGATGGATGCCGGCTGCTATGCGGTGCACATGGCGCGTACCTTCGGCGGGGCCACCCCGGAAGTCGTTTCCGCGCGCGCAAAACTGCGCGATCCGCTCGTGGACCGGGCGATGACGGCACAGCTGCGATTTCCCGCCGGACACACCGGGACCATCCGCTGCTCGTTGTGGTCGTCCAACCTGCTGCAGGTCAGTGCCCGTGTGATCGGCGAGCGCGGCGAACTGCGGGCGCTCAATCCGTTGATGCCGCAGTACTTCCACCGGTTGCAGATCCGCGCGGGCGGCGGCAGGCGAGTCGAGCGGTTCACCCACCGGGCGTCCTATGCCTACCAGCTCGACGCGTTCGCCGATGCGGTGTTGCGCGGCGTGCCGGTGCGCACCACGCCGCAGGACGCGATCGAGAACATGACCGTGATCGACGCGATCTATCGGGCGGCTGGACTCCCGCTGCGCGAGCCGGTCCAGCGCTGCTGAGTTCCGGTCAGGCCTGGTGGCCTGGCTCGAGATCCTTGACGTCGGCAAAGGACAGCAGGTCGACGTCGCGCGGAGGGGCTTGGCCGGCGACAGGCTCCATGAAGTGGCCGAGATGATCCCCCAGGTCGATACGACGCAGGATCTTGCCGGCGAACCACCCGGCCGCGTCGTCGAGGATGGGCATCCCCGCGGGCCCACTGTGCCAGGAGCAGTGCGCGAACTTGTCGACGTCGTCGCCGGTCTGACTTCCGAACAGCCGAGCCAGTTCGACATCGCGGCGTGCCAGGACGTGGACCGCCAGATGCTCGGACTGGGCTGCCACGGCGAAGGTGTGGTTGCGCTTGGACACACCCACCAGAAATCTCGGTGGATCGATGCTGGTCTGGGTCGCGAAGCCCACCAGGCAGCCCGCGGCGTGGCCGTCGGCCGCCGTGGTCACCACGAACATGCTGTAGTTCAGCTTGGCGACCAGTTGGTCGAAATACTCCTCGGGCATATCGGGGGTGTACCCGCCCGGGGCGACGGGCATACCCCGCTTACTGCGCGAATTGTGTCGCCGCATCCACCAGGTCAAGCAGCGGCTGCGGCAGGATCCCCAACAGCACGGTGACCGCGGCGCACAGCGCGATCGCCGCCTTGCTCCACACACTGGGAAGCACCAGATGCGGCGGATCGGCGGGGGAGTCGGTGAAGAACATCAACACGATGACCCGCACGTAGAAGTAGGCGGCCATGCCGCTGGCCACCACACCGACTACCACCAGGGGCGCCGCACCACCCTCGGCGGCTGCCTTGAACACCGCGAACTTGCTGATGAACCCACTGGTCAACGGGATACCGGCAAAAGCCAGCAGAAACATCGAAAAGAGCAGCCCCACAACGGGGTATCGGCGGCCCAAACCGGCCCATCGGGACATGTCGAGCTCTTCTTCGCCGCCGGGGTTGCGGATCAGATTGACCACGGCGAAGGCGCCTACCGTAGAGAAGCTGTAGGCAACCAGGTAGAACAACGTTGCGGAGATGCCCGCCGGGATCGCCGACAGCACCCCGGTCAACACAAAGCCCGCATGGGCGACCGAGGAATAGGCCAGCATCCGCTTGACCTCGGTCTGCGTGATCGCCGCGATGGTGGCCACGATCATGGTCAGTACGGCGATCAGCCACAGCAGCGGACGCCAATGGTCATGCAGCGCAGGCAGTGCCACGTAGAGGATCCGCAGCATCGCCCCGAAGGCGGCGACCTTGGTGGCGGCCGCCATGAATCCGGTGATCGGAGTCGGCGCCCCGACGTAGACGTCGGGAACCCACGAATGGAACGGCACCGCTCCGACCTTGAAGAACAGGCCCACCAGGACCAACCCGGCGCCGATCAGCGCCAGCGGGTCGCTGCGGTGAGACAACAGCTGCTCGCCGATCTCGGGCAGGGCCAGCGTCGCGGTGGCGCCGTAGAGCAGCGCGGCCCCGAACAGGAACAGCGCCGAGGAGAACGCCCCCAGCAAGAAGTACTTCAGCGCGGCTTCCTGCGAGAGCAGGCGACGGTAGCGCGCCAGACCACACAACAGGTACAGCGGCAGGGAGAGCACTTCCAGCGCCACGAACATGGTCACCAGGTCATTGGCCGCCAGAAACACCATCATGCCGCCCACTGCCAGCAGGGTCAGCGGGAACACCTCGGTCTGGGTCACGCCAGCGCGCGCCGCGTCGAGTTCGGCGACGCTGTCGGGCACGGCTGACGCCTGCGGAGTGAATGCGTCCAAGCCGGCGTGTCTGGGGGCGGCCGTTGGTGCGGTCGCCGCACCTGGGCCCTCTGGTACACCTGCACCGATGTTGCGCTCGGCGATGAACACGACGGCCATGATCCCGACCAGCACGATGGTGCCTTGCAGCACCAACGCCGGCCGGTCGACGGCCACGGCGCCCAGCACGGCGATGCGCCCGGCGGCGGGTAGTTCTCGGCCCACCGCCACGACGGCGGCGAATGCTGCGGCCAGCCCACTGACCGCGAGCAGTACCTGCATGACGTAGCGCGCCCGGCGCGGGACGAACGCCTCAAACAGCACACCGGTGACCGCAGTGCCGAAAACGATCAGCAGCGGTAGCAGGAGGCCGTACTCGACGGATGGGATTGGCATGCCCGACATGGTCAGTGCGCCCCCTCAGCTGTCAGCGGTGCCGGGTCGGTTTGACCGATGGTGGTCAAGGTGTGCGCAACGCCCGGATTGATGATGTCCAGCGCGGGTTTGGGGTAGAAACCGAGGAACAGCAGCAGTGCGATCAACGGCGCGACCACAAGGAGCTCGCGCGGCACCAGATCGCGGATGCCTTCATTCTCGTGCGTGACCGGGCCGGTCATGACCCGTTGATACAGCCACAGCATGTAGATCGAGGACAGCACCAGTGCCGTGGAGCCGACGGCCGCCGCAACCCAATAGCGGTTGAATGTGCCTACCAGGACCAGGAATTCACTGATGAACGGGGCCAGTCCGGGTAGCGACAGCGTGGCCATGGAGGCAACCATGAAGGTGCCGGCCATCACCGGTGCCACCTTCTGCACGCCGCCGTAGTCGGAGATCGCTCGGGCGCCGTTGCGGCGGGCGACCAGGAACCCGGCGATCAGGAACAGTGCCGCGGTGGACAGTCCGTGGTTGAGCATGTACAGCGTGGAGCCGCTCTGCCCCTGGCTGGTCATTACGAAGATCCCCAGAATGATGAATCCGAAGTGCGAGATCGACGTGTAGGCGATCAGTCGCATCATGTCGCGCTGGCCGATCGCCACCATCGCGCCGTAGACCACGCCGATGACGGCCAGCACGATGATGGTCGGCCGGAAGTAGGTTGAGGCATCGGGGAACAGCTGCAGGCAGTAGCGCAGCATCCCGAAGGTGCCCACCTTGTCCATCACCGCCATCATCAGCACGGCGGTCGCAGGGGTGGATTCCACCGCGGCGTCGGGCAACCAGCGGTGCAGTGGCCACAGCGGGGCCTTGACCGCGAAGGCGAACATGAAACCGGCGAACAGCAGTTTGAGGACACCCGGGTCAACGGTGGTGGTCGCCGGGGAGAACATCGAGACCAGTTCGCGGAAGTCGAACGTGCCCCCGGAGGTCCCTTCGCCGGAGCTCACCACGTACACCCCGATTACCGCGGCCAGCATGATGAGGCCGCCGAACAGGTTGTACAGCAGGAATTTCAGGGCGGCTTGTGACCGCTTGGCCCCGTTGCTGAATCCGCCGATCATGAAGTACATCGGGATCAGCATCGCCTCGAAGAACACGTAGAACAGCAGCACGTCGAGGGAGACCAGCGAGATCAGGACCATCGCCTCGACGGTCAGAATCAGTGCCGTGAAGGCGTGCGGGCCGCGTCCTGACGATCGCAAGCGCGGCGGAGCCGGGCGCAGCGGGTCGTCAGCATCGGCACCGCGTACCCCTTCGCCGTCATTCCAGCCGGCGAGCATGAGCAGTGGTACCAGGCCGGCTGTCAGTAGCGCCAGGATCACCGCGATTCCGTCCACGCCGAGTGTGTAGCTCGCCCCGAATGCCGGTATCCAGCGGTGGGATTCCACGAACTGATACGGCGCGGCTACCGGGGTGGTGTCGAACTCGACGGTGACCACGATGGCCACCGCCAGCGTGACAAAGCTCGCCAGTAGGCCGGCGCACTTCGCCAGGCCCGCCCGCCCGGCAGGCAACACGATGACAAGTCCGGCGCCGATCAGTGGTACCAGCCACAACAGGCTCAGCAAGGGCACCCCGTTGGTGTTCACAGTTGCACCGCCAACACGACCACGAGCACCAGGACCGTGCCGGCCAGCATCGTCAACGCGTAGGAGCGCACGAAACCGGTCTGCAGTCGCCGCACCAGATATGACGCGAGCGCCACCAATCCGGCAGTCGTGTTGACCGAACCGTCCACCACCCGGTCGTCAACGCCGACCAGGGCTTGTGCCAGTCGGTTACCCGGACGCATGAGCACCTCCTCGTTGAAGGCATCGCCGTAGAGATACTTGCGGGCCGCGACTGTCAGTGCGGAGACGTCGGTGGGCGCGTTGACCGGTATCGGCTTGCGGCCATACATGTTGTAGGCCAACGCAACTCCGAGCGCGACGACGCCCAGGGTGATAGCCCCGGTCAGCCACGCGGGGATGGCGTGGGAGGCGTCATGGTCGGCAACCGCCGTCACGGAGTTGACCACCGGCTCCAGCCAATGTTCCAAGCGCCCGCCGATGGCCAGTGCCGCCCCGGCGAACACCGCGCCCAGTGCAAGAACGATCATCGGCCAGGTCATCACTCGCGGGGACTCGTGCGGATGCTGCAGTGGCCGCTCCGCGGTGACCTCGCTCTCGTCGGCAGCCCAGCGGCGCTCTCCGCCGAACGTCATGAGCATCACCCGGGTCATGTAGAACGCGGTGATCCCGGCGCCCAGGATCGTCACGGCCCCCAGCACCCAGCCGCGCGTGCCGCCGGAGGCCAACGCGGCCTCGATGATGGCGTCCTTGGACCAATACCCCGCGAACGGCGGCACCCCGATGATCGCCAGGTAGCACAGACCGAAGGTGGCGAAGGTGACCGGCATGAAGCTGCGCAGCGCCCCGTAGCGGCGCATGTCCTGCTCGTCGTTCATTCCGTGCATCACCGAGCCGGAGCCCAGGAACAGTCCGGCCTTGAAGAAACCGTGGGTTAGCAGGTGCATGATCGCCACCGCATAGCCGGCCGGGCCCAATCCCGCGGCCAGCACCATGTAGCCGATCTGGCTCACCGTGGAGGCCGCCAGCGCGCGCTTGATGTCGTCGTTGGCGCAGCCGATGATCGCACCGAACAGCAGGGTGAGGGCTCCCACGACCACCACCGCCAGCCGGGCGTCCGGCGACAGGTCGAACACCGGCCCAGACCGCACGATCAGGTACACCCCGGCGGTCACCATGGTGGCGGCGTGGATCAGGGCCGAGACCGGGGTGGGGCCTTCCATCGCGTCGAACAACCAGGCCTGCAGCGGAACCTGCGCGGACTTGGCGCACGCGCCGACCAGCAGCAGCAGGCCGATTGCGGTGGTCAGCCCGCTGGGTCCGGCATCTTCGACCGCACCGAATAGTCCCTCGAAGGACAACGTGCCGAAACCGGCGAACATCACGAACATGGCCAGCGACAGCCCGATGTCGCCGACCCGGTTGGACACGAACGCCTTCTTGCCGGCCGCGGCAGCCACCGGCTTGGCGTACCAGAAGCCGATCAGCAGGTAGGACGCCAGACCGACGCCTTCCCAGCCCACATATAGGCCCAGGTAGTTGTCGGCAACGACCAGCAGCAGCATCGCCGCGACGAACAGGTTCAGGTAGGCGAAGAAGCGCCTGCGATCGGGGTCGTGCTTCATGTAGCCGGTCGAGTAGATGTGGATCAGCGAGCCGACGCCACTGATCAGCAGCACGAAGCAGATCGACAGTTGATCGACCAGCATGCCGAAGTCGACCTGCAGGGCGCCCACCGGCACCCAGCTGAACAGGTGCGTGTGGATCGCTCGGTCTTCGCCGTCCCGGCCCAGCATCTCGGCCAGCAGCACCAGCCCGATCCCGAATGAGGAGAGCACGGTGACGCAGGCCAGCAGGTGCCCCCACCGGTCGGTTCTGCGCCCGCCGAGTAACAGGATCAGCGCTCCGGCCGTGGGCAGGGCCACCAGCAGCCAGCTCAACTGGCTCACGTTCGTCATAGGCTCCCCAACTCCTAGCCGCGCAGTAGGTTCGCGTCGTCGACCGAGGCGGATCGCCGGGCCCGGAAGATCGTCATGATGATGGCCAAGCCGATCACCACCTCGCAGGCGGCGACGACCATGGTGAAAAACGCCACCATCTGGCCGTCGAGCTGGGAGTGCAGCCGGGCGAAGGTGACGAATGCCAGGTTGGCGGCGTTGAGCATCAGTTCGACACACATGAACATCACCAGGGCATTGCGCCGCAACAACACCCCGGTGGCTCCGATGGTGAACAGCATCGCCGACAGGTAGAGGTAGTTCTCCGGATTCACTGGCCCGAGTCCTCCCCGTTGGCGGCAATTTCGGTGTCGGAGTGTGCCGCGTTGCCCGTCGCGCCGACCCAGCGGTGGGTCAAGGTGTCCGACACCGACAGCGGCGAGTAGGTCCCGTCGGGCAGGCGCGCGGCGATGTCGACGGCGTTGTGGCGGGCGTAGACGCCGGGGGTGGGCAGCGGCGTCGGCCGTCGACCGGATTGGAAGCGCTGAATCGACAGCTCCCGCTGCGTCATCCGCGGCTGCAACCTCTCGCGGTGGGTCAGCACCATGGCGGCGAGCACGGCGGTGATCAGCAGTGCGCTGGTGAGCTCGAACGCCCACAGGTAGCGGGTGAAGATCAGCGCGGCCAGGCCCTCGACGTTGTGTTGGCTCAGGTCCGCCGCGCCGGTGCCGGCGGCAGGGGGCGTGCCGATGCGGCGCAGGTGCATCGTGGCACCGCCGATCCCGGCGATCAGCAGTATCCCGAACGCGATCCCGGCCAGGGTGGCGGCGGCCCGCTGGCCGTGCAGGGTTTCCACCAGTGATTCGGCGGAGTCCACACCGATCAGCATCATCACGAACAGGAACAGCATCATCACCGCGCCGGTGTAGACGACGATCTGCACCACGCCGAGGAACATCGCGTCCTGAACGAAGTAGAACACCGCCAGGATCAACATCGTCATCGCCAGAAACAGGGCCGAGTACACCGCCTTGGCGGCGGTGACCACGCCGATGGCGCCAATCACGGCGATCACGCCCAGCGCCCAGAACGTCACCGCCTCCCCGGTGGAGGTGCGCACGACGATGTCGGCGGCCAGCAGTGTGGTGCCCATCAGGCCTTGCCCTGCTTCACTCGGTCGAGCATGACGAACAGGTCCGGGTCTTCGTCGAGGCCGGCCGGGCTCACCCTGCCCAAGTAGTAGTCCTTCTCGGTGGCGCCGGGCGGCATCGCGTGCGGCGGCGCGATCATGTCGGCTTCCAGCGGGGCCAGCAGCTGGTCGCGTTCCCAGATCAGCTCGGCGCGGTTGTCGGCGGCCATCTCGTAGTTGTTGGTCATGGTCAGAGCCCGGGTGGGGCAGGCCTCGATGCACAGTCCGCAGCCGATGCACCGCAGATAGTTGATCTGGTACACCCGGCCGTAGCGTTCGCCGGGGGAGAAGCGTTCCTGGTCGGTGTTGTCGGCGGCCTCCACATAGATGGCGTCTGCCGGACAGGCCCACGCACACAATTCGCAGCCGATGCACTTCTCCAGCCCGTCCGGGTGCCGGTTGAGTTGGTGGCGGCCGTGGTAGCGCGGCGCCGTCGGCTTCTTGCGTTCGGGGTAGCCGTCGTTGATCGGCCGTTTGAACATCGTCTTCCAGGTGACGCCGAACCCGGCCAGTGCGTCTCGCAAACTAGCCATTGACGTCCTCCTTGATCCGCGGTGAACCGCGTTGCGGCAGCGGTGGTGTCGGGAACGAACCCTCGGTTGCCACGGCGGGGGCCACCGCAGTGGATTCGTCGAGGCGGGTGTGCCGTGTACTCAGCGCGCTGAATCGCCGATGTAGTGCCACCAGCACCACGACCGTGGTCACGGTGCTGATCGCGGCCAGCGCCGGCTGCCAATGCTCGTAGCCGCCGTTGCGCAGGCTGCGCATTCCCGCGGCGATCAGCACCCAGGCCAGCGCCACCGGGATGAGGATCTTCCAGCCCAACGCCATGAACTGGTCGTACCGCAGCCGGGGCAGGGTGCCCCGCAACCAGATGTAGACGAAGATGAAGCCCCAGAGCTTGAGCGTGAACCACAACAGAGGCCACCAGCCTGTGTTGGCCCCGTCCCACATGTTGAACGGGAATGGCGCGTGCCATCCACCGAGGAACAGCGTGACCGCCACGGCCGAAACCGTGGTCATGTTGATGTATTCGGCGAGGAAGAACAGGGCGAACTTCAATGAGGAGTATTCCGTGTGGAAGCCGCCGACCAGTTCGCCCTCGGCTTCGGGCAGGTCGAAGGGTGCCCGGTTGGTCTCACCGACCATCGCGGTCAGGTAGACCATGAACGCAGGCATCAGCAGGAAGGTGAACCACACTCGATCCTGGGCTGCCACGATGCCCGAGGTCGCCATCGTGCCGGCGTAGAGGAACACCGATGCGAACGCCAGGCCCATCGCGACTTCGTAGGAGATCACCTGGGCGGTCGAGCGGATTCCGCCGAGTAATGGGTAGACCGAGCCGGACGACCACCCGGCCAGGATGATCCCGTACACCCCGATGGAGGACATCGCCAGAACGAACAGCACCGCGATCGGCAGGTCCGCCAGCTGCAATGCGGTGCGGTGGCCGAAGATGCTGACTTCGGGGCCCAGCGGGATCACCGCGAATGCGGTGATGGCCGGCACCGTCGAGATGATCGGGGCCAGTGTGTAAATCGCCCGGTCGACGTTGAACGGGGTGATGTCCTCCTTGAGGGCCAGCTTGATGGCATCGGCCAGGCTCTGCAGCCAGCCCTTGGGACCTACCCGGTTGGGGCCGGGACGCATCTGCATGCGGCCCACGACTTTTCGCTCGATGACAATGGCCAGGACAACCGTCAAGAGCAGAAACAAGAAGATGCCCAGCACCTTGACCAGCATCAACCACAAAGGATCGCTCATGGTGTGCGTCCAATCTGTACTGTCGCGCCGGGGCTGACCCCCAGGTCCCGGTGTACTGCCGAGCCTGCCGAGTTCAGCGGCAGCCACACCACGTTGTCCGGCATCTCGGTGATGGCCAGCGGCAGGGTGATCTGGCCGCGATCGGTGCTGACCGTGACCGAATCCGACTCCGCCACGCCGATCTCGGCGGCCGTCGATGCCGACAGGCGCACCACCGGCGTGCGGGCAGTGCCGGCAAGGTTGGGCTCGCCGGCCTGCATCAGCCCCTCGTCGAGCAGCATGCGCCAGCCGGCCAGCACCGCCTCGCCTGCACCGGCTTGCGGTGGCGTGCCGGCTGCCACGGCGGGTCCGGCGATCCGCTCACCTGACCAAGCGCCCAATGCCACCAGCTCGTCGCGGGCCGCCTCCACCGTGGGCATGCCCAGGGCGATGCCCATCTCCTCGGCGATCACGTTGAGCACCCGCTGGTCGGGCAGGGAACCGGTGTCCGGCAGTGCGACACCGAACCGGCGGTGGCGGCCCTCCCAGTTGACGTAGGTGCCGGACTTCTCGGAGGCGGCCGCTACCGGCAACACCACGTCCGCGCGTTCGGTGACTGCGCTGTGCCGCAGCTCGAGGCTGACCAGGAATTCGACCGCGTCCAGGGCCGCCAGTGCCGCCTCCGGGTCAGCCAGGTCGGCCGGTTCCACCCCGCCGACAAGCAGTGCTCCCAGGGTCCCGTCGGCTGCGGCCGCCAGGATGGCATCGGTGTCGCGTCCCGCCTGCGACGGCAGGTCGTCGGGGCCTGCCAGACCCCATGCCTGCGCGACCTCGGCCCGCGCCGCCGGATCGGCGAGCGGACGCCCTCCGGGTAGCAAGCCCGCCAGCGCTCCGCTGTCCAAGGCGCCGCGTTCCCCAGCGCGCCGTGGCACCCAGGCCAGTTTCGCCCCGGTGGCTTCGGCGAGCCGGATCGCTGCCGAGAGTGCGCCAGGAGATCCCGCCAACCGCTCGCCGACCAGGACGACCGCGCCGGGCTGGCGAAGCGCCTGTCCGACGGCGCCGTTGTGCAGGCCGTCCAGTGCGGTTGCCTCCCCGCCGGGAATCGTTGGCAGTACGGTGCCCGCCATCTTGGCCAGCCCGCGGTCGGCGAAGGGGGCCAGGCTGAACACCTTGGTGGCGTACTTGCGGGCCGCTTTGCGCAGCCGCAGGAAGACCATCGGTGCCTCTTCTTCGGGTTCCAGGCCGGCCAGCAATACGACTGGGGCGGCCTGCAGGTCGGCATAGCTGACCTCGATGCTGCGCCCCGCTACCTGGGCGGCCAGGAACGCGGCCTCTTCTGCGGAGTGCGGGCGTGACCGGAAGTCGATGTCATCGCTGTTGAGCGCCATCCGGGCGAATTTGGCGTAGCCGTAGGCGTCTTCGGCCGATACCCGGCCGCCGACCAGGACACCGGCGCGTCCGCGTGCCGCGGCCAGCCCTCGTGCCGCCACCGCCGCCGCGTGCGGCCAGGAGGTCGGTACCAGCGCTCCGCTGTCGTCGCGCACCAGCGGGGTGCTGATCCGGTCGCCCTGGGTGGCATAGGTGAACGCCCAACGGCCTTTGTCGCAGTTCCATTCCTCGTTGACGTCCGGGTCTTCGCCGGCCATCCGGCGCAGGACCTTGCCCCGTCGGTGGTCGGTGCGTTCGGCGCAGCCGCCTGCACAGTGTTCGCAGACTGTCGGGGTGGACACCAAGTCGAACGGGCGGGCCCGGAACCGGTAGGAGGCGCCGGTGAGGGCGCCCACCGGGCAGATCTGCACGGTGTTGCCCGAGAAATAGGAGTCGAACGGTGTGTCGGTATAGATGCCGACCTGCTGCAGCGCGCCGCGGTCCATCATTTCGATGAACTTGTCGCCGGCGATCTCGTTGGCGAACCGGGTGCAGCGTGCGCACAGGATGCAGCGATCCCGGTCGAGGAGAACCTGCGAAGAGATGTTGATCGGCTTGGGGTAGTGGCGTTTGGTCTCTTCGAAGCGGGTTTCGTTGCGGCCGTGGGCCATTGCCTGGTTCTGCAGGGGGCACTCGCCGCCTTTGTCGCAGGTCGGGCAGTCCAGCGGATGGTTGATCAGCAGCAGCTCCATCACCATGTGCTGCGCCTGATCGGCTTCGGGAGAGGTGTGCTGGGTGCGCACCACCATGCCGTCGGTGGCCGCCACCGCGCATGACGGTTGCGGCTTGCGCTGGCCTTCGACCTCGACCATGCATTGGCGGCACCAGGCCACCGGGTCCAGCAACGGATGGTCGCAGAACCGTGGGACCTCGATGCCCAGCTGCTCGGCGGCGCGAATGATCAGGGTGCCCTTGGGCACGGTGATCTGCTGGTCGTCGATGGTCAGTGTCACCGACTCCTGGGCCTGCGGCGCAGATGTCTGAGTCACGCCACACCCCCTGCTGCTCCGCCTGCCACGTGCATGCTCGCTTTCGGGTCGAACGGGCAGCCCCCCTCAAGGTGGGCGATGTATTCGTCACGGAAGTACTGGATTGAGGACTTCACCGGCATGGCCGCGCCATCGCCCAAGGCGCAGAACGATTTCCCGAACAGCACATCGGCGATGTCCAACAGGGTGTCGAGATCTTCGGGGGTGCCGCGCCCTGCCTCCAGGCGTTCATAGATGGGCACCAACCAATAGGTACCCTCGCGGCACGGCGTGCACTTGCCGCAGGACTCGTGCTTGTAGAACTCCGACCAGCGACCAGCCGCACGCACCACGCAGGTGGTCTCATCAAAGATCTGTAATGCTTTGGTGCCCAACATTGAACCGACCGACGCCATGCCTTCGTAGTCCAGCGGCACGTCGAGGTGTTCCTCGGTCAGGATCGGGGTTGACGACCCACCCGGTGTCCAGAACTTCAGGCGGTGTCCGTCGCGAATCCCGCCGGCGTAGCCGAGCAGTTCGCGCAGCGTGATACCGAGCGGCGCCTCGTACTGGCCGGGCCTGTTGACGTGCCCAGACAGCGAATACAGGGTGAACCCGCGAGACTTCTCGGTTCCCATGGAGCGGAACCACTCCGGCCCGTTGCGCAGGATGGAGGGCACGCTGGCGATCGACTCGACGTTGTTGACCACCGTCGGCGACGCGTAGAGGCCGGCCACCGCGGGGAACGGAGGGCGCAGGCGGGGCTGCCCCCGGTAGCCCTCCAGCGATTCGATCAGCGCGGTCTCCTCGCCGCAGATATAGGCACCGGCCCCGGCATGCACCGTGATGTCCAGGTCGAAGCCGCTGCCGCCGATGTCGTTGCCCAACAGCCCCGCGGCGTAGGCCTCGGCGACCGCCGCCTGCAGCCGACGCACCACCGGCAGTACCTCTCCGCGGACGTAGATGAAGGCGTGGCGGGCACGGATCGCATAGCAGCACACGATCATGCCCTCGATGAGCACATGCGGTGTCGCCATCAGCAGCGGCATGTCCTTGCAGGTGCCGGGCTCGGACTCGTCGGCATTGACCAGTAGGTAGTGGGGCTTGGCGCCCGCGCCCTCGGTGCCCTGCGGGACGAACGACCATTTGGTGCCGGTGGAGAATCCGGCGCCGCCCCGGCCACGCAATCCGGAGTCTTTGACCAGTTCGATGACCTCGTCGGGTGTCATCGTCAACGCGCGCTTCATGCCGGCGTAGCCATCGTGGCGGCGGTAGGTCGCCAGCGTCCACGACTCCGGCTCGTCCCAGTAGCTGCTCAAGACCGGGGTCAGCGGCGTGCCCTCGGCAAGTGTCATTTCTCGCCCCCACTGGTTTTGCTGCCCGGCTCCGGCGCGCTCATTCCACGTTCGCGCGCCACCTGCAGACCGGCCAGGGTCGCGGCACCGGCACCGCCTTGGCCGTCGTCGGCGCGCTCATCGGGGAAGCCCGCGAGAATTCGTTCGGTCGCCGCGAAACTGCACAGCGGCATCCCGCGGGTGGGACGTACTTCGGCGCCGTCGCGCAACCTGTCGACCAGCTCGCGCGCCGATTCCGGGGTCTGATTGTCGAAGAATTCCCAGTTGACCATCACCACCGGCGCGTAGTCGCAGGCGGCGTTGCACTCGATGTGTTGCAGCGTGATCGATCCGTCCGCCGTGGTCTGATCGTTGCCGACGCCCAGATGGTCTTTGAGGCCCTCGTAGATCGCGTCGCCGCCCATCACCGCGCACAGCGTGTTGGTGCAGACCCCGACCAGGTAGGTGCCGGTGGGATCACGCCGGTACATCGAGTAGAACGAGGCCACCCCGGCCACGTCCGCGGTGGTCAGGCCGAGCAGCTCCGCGACGAATGTCAGTCCGGCCGGGGTGACGTAGGTGTCTTGGGCCTGCACCAGATGCAGCAGCGGCAGGACCGCTGAGCGTGGTTGCGGGTAGCGGCCGATGATCTCTTTGGCGTCGGCCTCCAGCGCGGCTTGCACCTCGGGGGGGTAGGCGTTGGGTGCGCCGGGATGGTTGAACTGATTGGGTTCTTCGGGCTGCCTGCCCAGCTGCAGGAAGACCCGGGTGCCGTCGGTGCCGGCGGTGGGCGGCATCAACCGGCCGCGTCCGGTCTTGTTCACGCCGACCTTGTCGATCTCGCCGCCTGCTGCGCTCATCGGTCCACTCCGCCCATGACCGGGTCGATGCTGGCGACCGCGGCGATGACGTCGGCGATCAGCCCGCCTTCACTCATGGCGGCCACCGCCTGCAGGTTGGTGAATGACGGGTCCCGGTAGTGCACCCGGTAGGGGCGGGTGCCGCCGTCACTGACCATGTGCACCCCCAGTTCGCCGCGGGGCGACTCGACCGAGACGAACACCTGCCCCGGCGGAACCCAGAGGTCCTCGGTGACCCGTTTGAAGTGGTGGATCAGTCCCTCCATCGAGTGGCCCATGATCCAGCCGATGTGCTCGCGCGAGTTGCCCTGCCCGTCGGGGCCGATGGTCAGATCGGCCGGCCACGCGATCTTGCGATCGGAGACCATGACCGGCTCTCCCTGCAGCTTGGCTAGCTTCTCCACACACTGTTCGACGATTTTCAGGGACTCCTTGATCTCTGCGATGCGGATCAGGTAGCGGCCGTAGGCATCACAGCCGTCATCGGTGATCACCTCGAACTCGTAGTCCTGGTACCCGCAGTACGGTTCGGCGCGTCGCACGTCATAGGGCAGGCCTGTCGAGCGCAGCACCGGACCGGTGATGCCCAGCGCCATGCAGCCGGTCAGATCCAGGTAGCCGACCCCTCGGGTGCGGGCCTTCCAGATGTAGTTCTCGGTCAGCAGGTCCTCGATGTCCTTGAGCCGCTTGGGCATCAGCTTGAGAAAGTCGCGAATCATCGGGACCGCCTCATCGGGCAGATCCACCGACACCCCGCCGGGCCGAATGTACTGATGGTTCATCCGTAGGCCGGTGATCGCCTCGAAGATGTCGAGCACCAGCTCACGTTCCCGGAAACCGAACAGCATCACCGTGAGCGCACCGAGCTCCATGCCGCCGGTCGCAAGCGCGACCAGGTGCGAGGACATCCGGTTGAGTTCCATCATCAGAACCCGAATGACGCTGGCGCGTTCGGGAATGTCCTCGGTGATCCCGAGCAGCTTCTCCACGCCCAGGCAGTAGGCGGTCTCGTTGAAGAACGGCGACAGGTAGTCCATCCGGGTCACAAAGGTGACGCCTTGAGTCCAGTAGCGGCTTTCCAGATTCTTCTCGATACCGGTGTGCAGATACCCGATGCCGCAACGGGCTTCGGTCACCGTCTCGCCCTCGAGTTCCAGGATCAGTCGCAGCACGCCGTGCGTCGACGGGTGCTGGGGGCCCATGTTGACGACGATGCGCTCGCCGGGGTCGGCCGCCTTGGCGGCCTCCACCACCTGATCCCATTCCTGCCCACCGACATTGAGAACGGTGCGCGGCGTGTCGGTGCTCATTACTTGTACGCCCTCCGCTGGTCTGGCGGCGGAATCTGCGCGCCCTTGTATTCCACCGGGATGCCACCCAGTGGGTAGTCCTTGCGCTGCGGGTGGCCGTGCCAGTCGTCGGGCATCTCGATCCGGGTCAGCGACGGATGTCCGTCGAAGATGATCCCGAAGAAGTCGTAGGTCTCTCGCTCGTGCCAGTCGGTGGTCGGGTACACCGCGAACAGCGAGGGAATGTGCGGATCCGCATCGGGTGCAGCGACTTCCAACCGGACACGGCGGTTGTGGGTGATGGATCGCAGCGGGTAGACCGCATGCAATTCGCGGTCGGTGTCGGCGGGGTAGTGCACGCCGGAGACTCCCAGGCTGAGCTCGAAACGCAGCGCCGGCTCATCGCGCAGCAATTGGGCCACCTTGGGTAGCGCAGCGCGGTGGATGTAGAGGGTCAGCTCGTCGCGGTACACCACGACTTTCTCTACGGCGTCGGTGAATACGATGCCGGTGCGCTGCATGGCCTCGGCAAGGGTGTCGACAAGTTCGTCGAAATAGCCGCCGTAGGGCCGCGGGGTCTCGCCGGGAAGGGCGGCCTCGGTCACCAGACGCCCGTAGCCGGACGTGTCGCCGGTTCCCGTGGCGCCAAACAGTCCGTGGCGGACCTTGATCACGTCGTCGGACGCACCTGCGCCCGCATCGTCTGTCTCGTTCACCGCAGCAACCCCTTCAGCTCCCAGGTCGACGGTGCTGAAAGGGCGGCCTGCTCGGTCGCGGTGATCGCCTGCTCCCGGTTGACGCCCAGGGGCATCGAACGAATTTTCTCGTGCAGCTTCAGGATTGCGTACATCAGCATCTCCGGCCTGGGGGGACACCCGGGGAGGTAGATGTCGACCGGGACGATATGGTCAACCCCTTGCACGATCGCGTAGTTGTTGAACATGCCCCCCGACGACGCGCAGACGCCCATGGACAGAACCCATTTGGGTTCCACCATCTGGTCGTAGATCTGGCGCAGTACCGGTGCCATCTTCTGGCTGACCCGGCCCGCCACGATCATCAGGTCGGCCTGGCGTGGGGAGGCCCGGAATACCTCCATGCCGAACCGGGACAGGTCGTAGTCGGGTGCCATCGTCGACATCATCTCGATGGCGCAGCAGGCCAAGCCGAAAGTTGCCGGCCACAGCGAGCCGGTGCGGAAGTACCCGGCTAAGTCTTCCACGGTGGACAGCAGGAGACCGCTGGGGAGTTGCTCTTCTAATCCCATTTCCTAAGCCCGCCTAATCCCAATCAATCCCAGTTCAGACCGCCGCGTCGCCAGACGTAGGCGTAGGCGACGAACACGATGACGGCGAACAACACCATTTCGATGAGCGCGAACACCCCGAGTCCGTCGAAAGCAACGGCCCAGGGGTAGAGAAAAACGATCTCGATGTCGAAGACGATGAACAGCATCGCGGTCAGGTAGTACTTCACCGGGAAGCGCTGTCCGGACGGGGCGTGTGGCCCGCTGACCGGCTGGTCAGTGGGCTCGATGCCACACTCGTAGGCCTCCAGTTTCGACCGGTTGTAGCGGGACGGACCCACCAGCGTGGTGGCGACCACGGAGAATACGGCGAAACCGGCGGCGAGCGCGGCGAGGACCAGGATCGGCAGGTACAGGTTCATGCTCAGTGACGTAGTTCCCTTCCGGGCGCCGATGTGACTTCAGGCACAGCCTAGCCCGAGGCAACCAGGCGGTTGGGAAGAATTCGAAATTGCCGACAACTGTGACGGGCATCACCTGTAGCGGTAACGGGGACAGGGGAATTCGCAGCTGAGGCTGCCCTAACCCCGGCAGTTCAGCGAGGCTCGACGTAGGAGAGGGGAAGCTGGGACTGCCGTGTGGGTTGGGCAGTTCAGCGAGGCTCGACGTAGGAGAGGGGAAGCTGGGACTGCCGTGTGGGTTGGGCAGTTCAGCGAGGCTCGACGTAGGAGAGGGGAAGCTGGGACTGCCGCGCTAACGTGGCGTCGGTGTGCGGAGCAGGCCGAGGACGGCGTGGCTCAATGCCATCGGGTCCAACGGGTGGGAGACCGCGGCGTCGGCGTGCGACCACTTGGCGAGCCACGCGTCGTCGGCGCGGCCGGTCAGCACCAGGATCGGAGGGCAGGGGGTGATCTCGTCCTTGAGCTGTTTGCAGATGCCCATCCCGCCCGCCGGAGTGGCCTCGCCATCCAGGATGGCCAGGTCGATCCCACCGGCGTCCATCTGACGGATCACCACCGGTTCGGTTGCGACCTCGACATAGCTCAGTTCCGGTAGGTCCGGGTGCAGCCGCTTGCCCAGCGCGGCGATCACCTGGGCGCGGGTCGCGGCGTCGTCACTGTAGACAAGGATTCGCAGCGCAGCGGTGGAGTCGGACACGATGCAGATGCTACTGCGCGCACCCCCCCATACATCGGGTTTTGGGTAGCACTGTCGAAGTGGTTGTCGCGCAGTCACTCTACGGGCTATTGGGCATATCCCGGATGGTCGATGTCGAGTCGATGCCTCACCAGCGTGTACAGGCAGGCGGTGAGCGCTTCGGGTCGGTCATCGAAGTCACCGGCTCGGATCGCAGCAGCCAGCTGCGCTTCGTCGGTGAAGCCCAGACCGGTCAGCGCGTCCAGGACCACGGTGCTGGTGGTGTCGTTGAGCTCTCGCTCGACGATACGCAGCGCGTTGGCGGCCACCCGGGCGTGGAAGCGGACCTGGCCGTCGGTGGCAGCGTCGCCGGCACGGTTCACCAGCGCCGTGTCCAGAAACTCGGTCACCGCCGCGACGAGTTCGGCAGCGGTGGGCCGGCGCTCTCCGGCGCTCACGGCCGGACCCCGTCGAGCAGTCTCAGCAGGTCCCACTCGGTTTCGGATACCCGCCGGCCGATGGTGGCCAGTTCGACCGAGCGGGTTTGGCCGCTGAGGTGACGCTGCGCCTGGTAGCGGCAGATGATGCCCCACCGCAGCGTGCCCAACAGCAACCACCAGTCGAAGCGGCCGGGGTCTACCTGGATGCCGGTGGCCTGCGCATAGGCGGTCAAGAGTGAATCGACATCGCCGAGTCCGCCGGCGGCGCGTTCTGGCGGCGCACCGAACCGCCAGGCGCGCAGGCAGAACCAGGCGAGGTCCTCGACACCGTCGCCGAGGTGTACCAGCTCCCAGTCCAGTACGGCGGCCAGGTCGCCGGCGCCGGAGACCATGAGGTTGCCCATCCGGAAGTCGCCGTGCACCAGCTGGATGGGTGCGGGCGCTGGCCGGTTCGCGGCCAGCTTGCGCAGGGCCCACTCGAAGGGGGCGGTTGTGTCGGGCAGGGCATCGAGCTGGGCCCGACATGCGGACAGCTGGTCGTCGGCGCTGAGCGTGCCGGTACCGGGGTCGGCTCGATGGATGGCGCCCAGCGCCTGGGCGCACTGGCTCAACAGGCGCGCGCGCCCGGCATCATCGAGCTGGCGCTCGATGCGGCGCACCACCGTCTCGCCCTCGATCAGATCGCAGATCAGATACGGATTCCCCAGTGCCGCAGGGGAGTTATCGGCGATCAGCACGTTCGGTACCGGAGCGCCGGACTTGCCCGCGACGCGTTGCGCGTGGGCCTCGAGCTCCATGCTGGCATAGAGCTCCTCGAGCGGGCCGGTCCGCAGAATCAACGAGCGGCGCGCCTCGGAGCCGATCACGGCATCGAACGCCCAGGTCACACGACTGGCCCCGCCAGTCAAGGCGCGGAGATCCTCGACCGCCACGGGGCCCAAGACCGGTGCCAGCACGTCGGCCAGCCGGTCTGCCAGCTGCTGGGCGGTCATCGCCGGCGGTCGAACCCGAATAGGCGCTGTGCGATCCTGCGGATCTGGATCTCCTCGGCGCCCTCGGTGATCCGGTAGCGGCGGTGGTGCCGGTAGATGTGCTCGAACTGTTCGTGGCGGGTGTAGCCGATGCCGCCGTGAATCTGGATGGCGCGGTCGGCGGCCTCGCACACCAGTCGGTTAGCACGGTAGTTGGCCATCGACACCTTGTCGGAGACCTCCAGGTGGTGGTCGCGGTCCAGGTGCCAGGCCGCATAGTTCACCAGTAGGCGCACCATCTGGGCTTCGGTCTGCAGTTCGGCAAGTGGCCACTGCACCGCCTGATTGACCGACAGCGGCTTGCCGAACACGATGCGTTGCCGGGCGTACTCTGCGGCCCGGTCGATGCAGTACTGGGCTGCGCCCAGGCTGGAGGCTGCCTGGCGGATCCGATTCTCGTGCAGGAATGTCTGTGCCACCTCAAGGCCGCCGTCGACCTCACCGAGCACCGCGGTGGCGGGCACCCGGACATTACGCAGTTCGACCTCGCCATGGTCGGTAGGCATATTGAAGGTCCACCAGTAGAACGGAACGCTGAATCCCGGTGTGTCGGTGGGAACCAGGAAGGCGGTGATGCCGCGTGCCGAACCGGCCTCGCCGGAGGTGCGGGCGAACACCAGGTCATGGGTGGCCCGATGAACGCCGGTGTTGAACCGCTTGGCGCCGTTGATCACCCAGGTATCGCCGTCGAGCTCAGCGCGAGTCTCCAACCAGGTGGCGTCCGAACCGTGGTCCGGTTCGGTCAGGCCGAAGGCCATCGAACGCTCACCGGTGATCATGGCTTGGGAGAACTCGCGGCGCTGTTCGTCGGTGCCGAACCGCTCCATCATGATCACCTGGGGGAAGTTCCCGACGATCGACGACTCATCCTGCAGGTCGTTGTGCAGACCCAAGCCCTTGTGCGCCAGGTGTTCCCGGATCACCGCCATGTCGACGTTGGTGCCGTCGCGGCCACCCAGGGAAGCCGGCAATCCGTATCGCAGCCAGCCGGCGGCGTCGGCGCGGCGGCGCATCTCATCGAGTAGCTCCTCCCACTCGCGCCGAGGTGTGCCGTCGTTCTCCACATCGGTGCGGGCGAACTCGCGTCGGTGGTCGAAATACTGCATGTGCTCGGCCTGCAGCGGAGCGATCTCGCGCTCGATGAACTCGTCCATCTCGGCAAGCAGGCCGGGAAGGTGGTCCGGAAGTGTGAAATCCATGGCGGCTCCTAACAGTTCTCAGCGGTCAACGGCCGTACAGGGTCTTTCTCCAGATCGTCGCCAGTGTCGCGACCGCGTCACTGTCACTGATCTGCCAGCCCGGCCCCGAGGGCCCGACGAACACAACGGTGAAGTTTTCGAACAGCAGTGCAATGGCGGCCGCGATGTGGTCGGGGTTCAGGTCGACACCGTAGCCCTGCTCTTGGGCGTGCCGCACCGAGGCGGCGACGATCTCCATGCCGAACCGGCGGAACTCGTTCTGCAGGGCGGCGAACCGCTCGCTGGTGGCCGCCAGCTGCGCGACTGCGATCATGACGCCGATATTCGGCTTGAACATGGACCAGTAGGCGCTCGCCACCGACGCGAAGAACTCGGTGTCTTCCGGGGACTCCGGCAGTCGCATCTTGAGACCCGACGGCTCCACCACCTGGGTCAGAAACGACTCTGCCAACGCGGCCAGCAGGTCTTCCTTGTCGTGAAAGTAGCGGTACAGCACCGCGGTGGATTTGCCGGCCGCCGACGTGATGTCGGCCAGTGTGGTGCCATGAAAACCGCGTTCGGCAAACAGCTCTCGGGCGGCCTGCTCGATGGCGCCGCGCGTCACGCGGCCCTTCGAGCTGAGCTCCCGCTGGGTAGACATCGAGGCGCTCAGTCCCGCTTCCGGTCTCCGGCGGCCAGCAGTGCGCTCGGCAGCCCGTGGCCGACGACAGTGCTGGCCACGCCGGCGGCGGCGATGGCGGCATCCAGATCGATTCCGGTATCGATGCCGCAGTCGCCCAACAGGTACACCAAGTCCTCGGTGGCGATGTTTCCGGTGGCACCGGGAGCGAACGGGCAGCCGCCCAGGCCGCCGGCCGAGGAGTCGAGCCGGGTGATTCCCGCCTGCACTGCCGCGTAGGCGCAGGCCAAACCGGCTCCGCGAGTGTTGTGAAAGTGTGCTCCCAGCGGGATGCCGCCGATGATCGGCTGTACCGCAGCGATCAGATCGGTGACCCGCCGCGGTGTGGCGGTACCGATAGTGTCGGCGATGGCCAGCCTGTCGACCCCCAAAGCGCTTGCTGAGGAGGCTATTTCGGTGACGCGTGCGGGGTCTGTGGGGCCCTCGAACGGGCAGTCCCATGCGGTGGCGATGATGACCTCCACCGATGCGCCGGCATCGTGGGCGATACCGGCGATATCGGTGATGGCCGCGACGGCCTGTGCGGTCGGGCGCCCCACGTTGGCGGTGCTGAAGGCATCCGAGGCGCACACTACGTACTCGATGGACTTGAATCCGGCTGTCACCGCCCGGACCGCACCCCCGGGGCTTGCGACCAGCGCGGAGAACTCCAGATCGGGGTAGCGCCACAGTTCGGCGGCCAACTCGGCGGCATCGGCGAGAGCGGGGACCTTGGTCGGGGAGACGAACGAGGTGACCTCGACCTCGCGAACGCCGGTGGCGGCAATGGCGGCCAACAGTTCGAGTTTGGCGCTCAACGGGATCGGCGCTTCGATCTGCAGGCCGTCACGCAGCGCGACCTCGCGGATCGCGACGCGGCTAGGCAGCGTGCTCACAGCACTCCCTCCCTGCGTAGGGCGTCCAACTCCGCGCTGGTCTTGCCGAGCAGGTCGGCGTAGACCTCGTCGTTGTGTTGGCCCGGCCGGGCCGATCCGGCGTTGCGGATGGTGCCGGGGCTCTCCGAGAGCACCGGCATGACACCGGGTCCCAGCACGGTGCGTTCGGCGCCTTCGTCCCAGTGCTCGGCGAGCATGCCGCGCGCCCACAGTTGCGGGTCTTTGACCACCTCAGCGACGGTGTTGATGGGCCCGGAGATCACCCCAGCTTCGCTCAGGGTCGCGATGATGGCATCGGGTGCACGCTGGGCCGCCCATTGGCCGATGATCGCGTCGAGCTCGTCCTGATTGCGGCCGCGCGCGCCGTGATCGGCGAAGCGCGGGTCGGTCGTCAGCTCGGGTCGACCCATGGCCTGGCACAGCCGGGCGAACACGCTGTCCTGATTGGCGGCGATCACCACCCAGCTGCCGTCGGCGGACTGGTAGATGTTCGATGGGGCAATGCCTTCCAGCCGGGTGCCCGAGGGCCCGCGGACCACGCCGCCGACGTCATAGTCGGGGATGGTCGATTCCTGGATGGCCAAGCAGGATTCGGTCAGCGCGACATCGACCACCTGCCCCACGCCGGTGACTGTGCGGCGATACAGGGCGGCGAGTGCACCCTGGGCGGCGAACATGCCCGCGAGGCTGTCGCCGAGGGACAGTGCCAGCCGCGGCGGCGGCCCGCCCGGAAAGCCGTTCATATGCCGCAGCCCGCTGGCGGCTTCGGCCACCGAGGCATAGCCGGCCTTGTGGGCGTCTGGCCCTGTTTGGCCGTAGCCCGAGACCCGGACCAGGATGAGGCCCTTGTTGTGCTGATGCAGCACATCGAAACCCAACCCCCAGCGCTCCAGAGTGCCGGGACGGAAGTTCTCCACGACGATGTCGGATTTCTCGACGAGTTCGAGGAACAGGGCGCGGCCTTGAGCGGTACGCAGGTCGAGGGTGACGGCCTTCTTGTTGCGGGCGTGCACGGTCCAGAAGAAGTGGTGGCCGTCCAGTTCGGCCTGGCCCCAGGTGCGCAGCGGGTCGGGTCTACCGGGCAGTTCGATCTTGATGACTTCGGCACCCATATCGCCGAGCAGTCGCCCCGCGAACGGTCCGGAGATCAGCGTGCCTAGCTCCAGAACGCGGATGCCGTCCAGCGCACCAGTGGTGTTCATTCCGACGAGCCTACGAAATCATGCTGGGCCAGCCAATCACTGACGATCGTCACGGCCTGTCGCAGCGCGTCGCGCTGATCGGTCCCGGCGTAATAGTGGTTGGCGCCGGGGATTTCATGCATCGCCTTGTCGCCGGTGCCGATCGCCTCGAACAGACGGCGGGTGTGGCTGGGTGTGCAGGCGTCGTCGGCGGTGTTGCCGATCACCAGGGTGGGCACCGCGACATCTGCTCCGCAGACCAGTCCGTCGCCGTGGGCGTCGTCGTAGCTCCACTGCGACAGCCAGCTGCGCAGGGTGCAGAACCGGGCCAACCCGACCGGGCTCATATTCACCACCGCGGGCTCGCCCAGGTAGCAGCTGCCGGGGGTGCGGTCGTTGGGGTCGACTGTCGGGTCCAGCCAGCGCGGGTCGGCCATGGTGCCGTGGACGACGAAGCCGAACTCCTGATCGGTCAGCCCGGAATCCTTGAACTCGGCCAGCTTGGCCTTGACCCAGGCGGTGATCTTGCGGTTCCGCGCGATCTGGGCGGCCCGGTACCGGTCGAGGAACTCCGCGCTGTAGGGCGGCTGGTTGGGGTTGTCAGGGTTGTAGAGGTCCAGCTCCGGGTCACGCTTAGTCGGGTCGGACTCGTCGAGGATCGAGGCGTCCAGCCATTCGGTCAACGTGCCGTGGCGGCTGATGTGGGCGGCGAGCAACATCACGCCGTCGGCCGGGATCAGGTTCAGTTTCGTGAGGTCAGGGCCATCGCCGGAGGGGCTGGCCGTCACCGTCGGGTGCTGCGCCTGCTGTTGGTAGAACAGGGACAGCGAACCGCCGCCGCTCCAGCCGGCCAGCACCACTTTGCGATAGCCCAGGCGGTTCTTGGCGTCCTTGATGCACTCGCCGAGGTCTTCGACCACCTTCTCCATCAGCAGCGCGGAGTCGGTGCCACGGAATCGGCTGTTGCAGTAGATGACGTGGTGCCCGGCCCGGGCCAGGGCATTGACCATCGGCAGGTAGGCGCCGCCGCCGATCGGGTGCATGAACACCAGCACGGTGTCGCTGGGGGCGGACGTCGGGCGCAGCAGGTAGCTTTCCAACACAACCAGCTCGGCGACCCCGCCGTAGACGTCGCGGACACCCGAATTGTTCTGGTAGGCAATCAGGTAGGGGATGCGGTCGTAGTCGTGTTTGGCGCTCATGCGTGTTGTCCTAGGTCGGCGGCGAGAACTTCCGGTGAGGCGATGAGGCGGTGCCGGGTGTCGATGGCGATGACCTCCCAGTCGACCCGCTCGTAATCGTCGAACTTACGTCGCGAGCGCTCGCGGGCTTTCTCCGGTGCGCCGTGGTGCACGCCCTGGGGTGCGTGGCTGATCAGGCCCGGGGGCATGGGAATCCCGTAGAGCGATCCGCCGTGGAAGAACGCGATCTCGTCGAAGTCGACGTTGCGGTGATACCAGGGCGTGCGTTCGGTGCCTGGCACGGTTTCGGCGGGCTTGGGCAGGAAATTCATCACGTATACGCCGGTGGCCTGCATGAACAGGTGCACTGTCGGCGGCAGGTGCACGCTCTCCGACGTCACCACGTTGTAGTCGGCGATGTTGAACGAGAACGCGAAGTTGTCGCCGCGCCAGCCCTCGACGTCCATCGGATTGTGTTGGTAGTACAGCGTTGTCGGTCCGCCGTCGTGAATGAGCCGAACTTCGTACTGGTCGCGGCCGTCGTCGTCGATGGCGACGGGTTCGGGAATGACCACCAGAGAGGGGTCGAACGGGAAGTGCCGGCCAAGCGGCCCCGCCGGGGGCACCCGGAATTCTTCGGTCGCTTCGATGATCAACCAGGTGGACTCGGCTGCGGGGAGCTGACGCCACGTGGTCGCCTTGGGCAGGTAGAGCCAGTCGCCGGCGCGGTAGTCCAGTGGGCCGAATTCGGTCTCCAGCTTTCCGGACCCGGTGTGAACGAAGCAGAGCAGGTCGCCGTCGACGTAGCGGACGTAGTGCGGCATCTCTGCGGAGCGGCGGGACAGCCAGATGCGGCAGTCGGCGTTGCTGAACAACAGCAGCGGGTCGCCCGCGGGGTCGACGGCGTCGGTCGGCGCCAGGAGCCCGGCCAGGACGTCGACCGGCCGCAGCGGGCCTTCGGCGCGGTAGGCGGTGGGGTCGTGGCGTCGGTACATGTTCGCGGTGCGCCCGGTGAAGCCGCCGCGGCCCAGCTCGTCGTCTTTGAGGCCGTCGAGGTCAGCGTGGATGCGGCGCGGTGTGGTGCCTTTGCGCAGGTGGACGAAGGATTCCATCAGCGACTCCCCAGGGATCGGCGTCAAAAGTAAAAGCAACATTACTTTTTGTTTTCGATCGAGGCAAGGGGTGCCACACGCGTGTCCCAACGCAAGAATCGCACCGCGCGGGGAGCCCGCGGGTGCGATTCTTGAGCCTGCTGACCGGGAGTGGCCGGCTACTTCAGCTGGGCCGACGTCAGGCCCAGCAGTCGGCGGGCCACCACCAGCAGCTGGATCTGTTGGGTGCCTTCGAAGATGTCGAGGATCTTCGAGTCGCGGCTCCACTTCTCCAACAGAGTCTGCTCGGAGTAGCCCAGAGTGCCGGCCATCTCGACGGCCTTGAGGGTGATGTCGGTGGCGACCCGGCCGGCCTTGGCCTTGCCCATCGACGCCTCTTTGGAGTTGGGGATGCGGTTGTCGGCCTGCCATGCCGAGCGCAGCGTCAGCAGGTTCGCCGACTCCCAGTCGGCTTCCATACGCAGGAACTCCGCGGCCGGTGCGCTCTGGGCGTGCGCCGGCTTGTCGTAGCAGATCTCGATGCCCGCCGCGGTGAGCAGCTTGCGCAGCTCCTCCAGCGCGGCGCGCGCGACCCCGACCGCCATCGCAGCCACGATCGGCCGGGTGTTGTCGAAGGTTTCCATGACCCCCGAGAAGCTCTTCTCGGTGTTGATCTCCGGGCTGCCCAGCAGGTTGTCCTTGGGGATGCGGGCGTTGTCGAAGCGGATCACCGCGGTGTCGGAGGCCTTGATGCCCAGCTTGTGCTCCAGGCGTTCGACCGTCACGCCGGGATGCTCACGCGGCACGATGAAGGACTTGATCGCCGCCCGTCCCAGGGCCTTGTCCAGCGTCGCCCACACCACGATGTGGGTGCAGCGCGATCCGGCGGTGACGAAGATCTTCTCGCCGTTGATCACATACTCGTCGCCGTCGAGGGTGGCCGTCGTGCTGACCGCCGCGGAGTCCGAGCCGAAGCTCGGTTCGGTGATCGCCATGGCGGCCCACACCTTGCCCAGACGCGCGAGCTGCTCGTCGGTGGCGACACCGGAGATGGCCGCATTGCCGAGGCCCTGATAGGGCACCGACAACATCAATGCGACGTCGCCCCAACTCATCTCGAGTACCTGCAGCATCGCCGCCATGTTGGACGCGTTGCGGTTCCCGGTCTGCTCCCCGGAAGCGCGGAATGCCTCGGCGCCGGCCATCGCGTTGTCGCCGGTTCCAGAGACGCCGTCGAACAGCGACTCAAGAGTGTCCAGCTCGACCGGATAGGCGTGTTCGCGCGCATCGTATTTGCGCGAAATGGGGCGCAATATCTCCGCCGCGCCGGCGTGGGACATCTCGATGACTTCGCGCATTTTGCGGGGCAGTTCCAGATTGATTGCCATGATCAGACTTTCGTTTTCGCAGCAGATGGGTTGGGTGGCTGGGGAGGGCTCAGATGACCAGAACGCCCTCGGCGATGCCGAGCGCCCGAAGATCCCGGTACCAGCGCTCCACCGGATGCTCCTTGGTGTAGCCGTGGCCGCCGAGCAGCTGCACCCCGTCCAGGCCGATCTGCATGCCCTTGTCGGTGGCGATCCGCTTGGCCAGCGCGGCTTCTCTGATGAACGGCAGACCCTGCTCGCACCGTGACGCACCGCGCCAGGTCAGCAGGCGCAGCCCGTCGAGCTCGATGGCGATATTGGCGCACATGAACGCCACCGACTGGCGGTTGGCGATCGGCTCGCCGAACGCCTCGCGCTCCTTGATGTAGGGCATCACGTGGTCCAACACTGCGTGGCTGGTGCCCACAGCCAGCGCGGCCCAGCCCAGCCGGGACAGCGCGATGGCCTGCGAGTAGTCGGAGTCCTCGGCTCCCTCCTCGCCGAGGCGGGCGGTGAGGGGCACCGACACCTTGTTCAGCTCGATCTGGCCCAGTGCGGCGGCGCGAAGACCCATGCTGGGGTCGGCCTTGACGGTCAGGCCGGGCGCCGAGGATTCGACGATGAACAGCGCGGGCTTGCCGTTGAGCTGGGCGGCCACGATGAACAGTTCGGCGTCAGCGGCAGCTGGAACCAAGGACTTCACGCCGTCGAGCCGGTAGCCGCTGGGGGTGCGCACCGCGGTGGTCTTGAGGTTGGTCGGATCGAACAGCGCATGCGGCTCGACGATCGCGACACAGGCCTGCGGAACCTTCTCCCCGGCGAACTCCGGCAGGTAGGTGGCCTGCTGGTCGGCGCTGCCCCAGTGGGTCAACGCCGAAGCCACCCCGCCGGGGGCCAGGATCGGCAGCGCCAGGCCCATGTCGCCGTAGGCCAGCGCCTCGGCCACCAGCACGTTGGTGACCGCCGAGCGGTGGGCGGCGATCCCGTCGAACTCCTCGGGGATGTTGATCGCCGTGATGCCCAATTCGGCTGCTTTGCCGAGCAGCTCGCGCGGGTAGTCGAGGGCCTCGTCGGCGTCGTGGGCCGCCGGCCGCAGCAGCTCGGCCGCGAACTCCTCGACAGTGTCGATGATCATCTGCTGATCGTCATCGGGGGTTAGGTCGAAGTAATCAGCGCCTTTGGCGCCTGCACCGCCTTCGCTGGGGGCGCTGAGCCGAGCCGGTGCCTTGCCCAGGCCCTGGACCTTCTTGAATTGGCGGGTCGAGGCTCCGGCGGCCGAAAACACCGTCTTCACGCCATGGTTGAGCCCCCGGTTCAGTGGCTCGCGAAGGCGGTAGCGGTCCAGAAAGTCCCGCCTGGCTAGTGGCATGACCAGCGACAGGGCTGCCGCCATCGGGGTGCGCTTGTGCGGAACCGACCCGACGCCGCTGGCGCGGCTGTTCAGCCGGACCTTTGAGCCGTTGGTGGCGGGGGCGATATCAGTCATGTCAGAGCCTCACTCGAGGGAAGTATCGATGAGGACACCTTACTCCGAAGTAAGATGACTCGTAAGTAAGGTGTGACGTAGTCCTCAGGCGTCGACGTCAGACATAGCCCCGCACCGCCCCCGCGGACTGGCAGTTCAGTCCGCGGTCAGCGCCGCCATGACCTGCCGGTGTAGGGCGGGGTTGGCGGCGACGGCGCAGTTGCCATGCGGCCCCGGATTGCCGGACAGGTCGGTGAACACTCCACCGGCCTCGCGCACCACGATGTCGACGGCAGCCAGGTCCCAGACCGACACCGCCGGCTCGATCGCCGCGTCCACCGCACCCTCGGCGACCAGGCAGTAGGCCCAGAAATCGCCGTAGGACCGGGCCCGCCAGACCGACGCGGTCAGATTCAGGAACTGCTCCCGCAGGCCGCGGGCCTCCCAGTAGTTCAGCCCGGCGAACGTCAGGCTCGACGAATCCAGATCGGTCACCGCCGACACCGACAGTCGTCGCGCCGGTGCCCCGGCGACCGACCCGAACGCGCCCTGACCGCTCGTCGCCCACCAGCGCCGGTGCAGCGCCGGGGCGCTGATCACCCCGAGGATCGGCACACCGTCGTGCAGCAGGGAGATCAGCGTGGCCCACACCGGCACCCCGCGCACGAAATTCTTGGTGCCATCGATCGGGTCGATGATCCATTGACGCCCGCTGAAAGCGGCAGTGCCACCGAACTCCTCGCCCAGAATCTGGTCCTGCGGACGCTCGGCTGCCAGCACCTCACGCAGCGCGGTTTCGACGGCCTGGTCGGCATCGGTCACCGGGGTGAGGTCGGGCTTGGTGTCGACCCGCAGGTCCAGTGCACCGAACCGCGCCAGGCTGATTTCGTCCGCCCGGTCGGCCAAGGCCAGGGCGAGGGAGAGGTCGTCATCGAGATTGTCGTTGATCTGCGCCATGGCGAAAGTCCTACCATGGCCGCATGTGGGAGATCGGAGCGCTGCTGTTACTGCTGGCTGTGATGGGCGTTTTTCTGGCGCCGCGGTTCGTGCGTTCGGGGCCAGGCCGGGAAGCCCTCGAGGGCACCGTCCTGATCACCGGCGTCAGTCCGCGCCCGGAGGCCACCGGTGCCCAGTTCGTCACGATCAGTGGCGTTCTGCACGGTCCCTCGATCGCCGAACATGACGTCTACCGGCGCTTCGCGGTCGACGTGAACACGTGGCCCAGCGTCGGCGAGCTGCTGCCGGTGCGGTATTCGCCGCGCAACCCCGACAACTGGAGCCCGATCGCGCCACCGTCCACGCCACCGGGGGAGTGAGCTCGGCGATTACTGCGGCTGCGACTCCGGCAGCGGAACCACGTGCGACCTCAGTTCCACCGCATCGCAGTCGGGGCAGGATTCCTGCGCACTCGGCCCGTGCCCGACCCGCAACATCTCCTCGACGCTGGCCAGCTTGACCCGGGGCCGGCCATGCGGCTCACCGAGGGAACGCTCGTGGGCGTCGATCAGCTGCCAATGTTCGGCGGTGACCAGATGCGGTTGGCGAGACAGGAGCCAGCGGTGCAGCTGCACCTCGTGGTCGGCGTCGCGGTCGGGCAAACCCGTTTCGGCCACCCGGGCGGCCAGATCGGCGGCGAGGGTATCGACAGTGGCCTGCGAGTCGCTCTTGTTGGAACCGATGACACCCGAAGGCCCCCGCTTGATCCAGCCGACCACGTATTCGTTGTCGGCGCCCTCGATGCGTCCGGCGGTGTGCGGGATCGTGCCGCTGCGCTCGTCGAACGGCAGACCCGGGATGGGAACCCCGCGGTAACCGACCGAGCGCACCACCAGCTGGGTGGGCAACACTTCGCGCTCACCGGTGTCGCGTGCGCTGACCCAACCCTGATCATCGGTGACCAACTCGTTGCGGCCCAGCACGATCTCCTCGACCCGGCCCTCGCCGCGGATCTCAATCGGTGAGGTGGCGAATCGGAACACGATCCGGCGATGACCCGGGCGCAGCGGGCGCCCGACGTAGGTGCGCAACACCTTGACGTTCTGCTTGGGATGCTTGGGGGCCGCCTCGATGTCCTCGTCGGTGATCCCGGCGAACTCCGCGGCCTCGATCACCACATCCACGTCGTCGAGCCCCTTGAGGTCGCCGAGCTCGCGCAGTTCGGGGCTGCTGAAGGTGGCCTGTAGTGGGCCGCGCCTACCGACGATCACCACCTCTTCGATGCCGCGCGGTCCCAATGCGTCCAGGGCGTGGTCAGCGATGTCGGTGCGGCGCAGCTCGTCGGGCTGACTGACCAGAATGCGGGCCACGTCCAGGGCCACATTGCCGTTGCCCACCACGATGGCGCGACTGCAGCTCAGGTCGGGTGCGTGGTCGGCGAAATGCGGATGCGCGTTGTACCAGCCGACGAAGTCCACCGCGGCGACGCTGCCGGGCAGATCCTCCCCGGGGATGCCCAATTGCCGATTCGACTGTGCTCCGATCGCGTAGATCACCACGTCGTAGCGCTCGGCCAGCTCCGCCGGCGTCACATGCTCGCCGACGGTCACGTTGCCGTAGAACCGGAATCGCGGATCGGCCGCGGTCTTCTCAAACTGTGCGCTGATCGACTTGATCTTCGGGTGATCGGGCGCCACTCCTGAGCGCACCAGGCCCCACGGCGTCGGCAGCATCTCCAGCATGTCGATGCGCACGTCGATCTCACCGCCCGCGGCCAGCTTCAGCAGGGATGCCGCGGCAAAGTAACCCGATGGGCCGGAGCCGACGATCGCGACGTGATAGGGCCGCATCCTCGAACCTTCTTTCTGCTCGGAAGTCGCGCATGCACCCGCGTAACCCCGATGCTAGAGGTCGCACCCCAAGGGTCGCCGGTAACCTCGACAAACGTGGAACCTGACCGCCAGCCCGACATTGCCGCCCTTGACACCACCTTGACCACGGTGGAGCGGGTGCTGGACGTCGACGGACTGCGCAGCCGTATTGCCGACCTCGAGCGCGACGCGTCCGACCCGAATCTGTGGGATGACCAGACGCGCGCCCAGAAGGTGACCAGCGAGCTGTCACACGCCCAGGCCGAGTTGCGCCGGGTGGAGGGGCTGCGCCAACGCGTCGACGATCTCCCGGTGCTCTATGAGATGGCGGCTGAGGAAGAAGGTTCGGCGGGCGCCGACGCGCTGGCCGAAGCCGACGCCGAACTGGCCAAGCTGCGCGAAGACATCGACGCCTTGGAGGTCCGCACCCTGCTCTCGGGTGAGTACGACGAACGTGAGGCGCTGGTCACGATCCGCTCCGGCGCGGGCGGCGTGGACGCCGCCGACTGGGCCGAGATGCTGATGCGGATGTACATCCGCTGGGCCGAGCAGCACAACTACGGCGTCGAGGTGTTCGACACCTCCTACGCCGAAGAAGCCGGGATCAAAAGCGCGACGTTCGCGGTGCACGCACCTTTCGCCTACGGCACCCTGTCGGTGGAACAAGGCACCCACCGGCTGGTACGGATCAGCCCGTTCGACAACCAGGGGCGTCGGCAGACCTCGTTCGCCGAAGTCGAGGTGTTGCCGGTGGTGGAGACCACCGACCACATCGACATTCCCGAGGGCGACGTCCGCGTCGACGTCTACCGCTCCAGCGGCCCCGGCGGTCAGTCGGTGAACACCACCGACTCCGCGGTGCGCCTGACGCACATCCCCAGCGGGATCGTGGTCACCTGTCAGAACGAGAAATCGCAGTTGCAGAACAAGGTTTCGGCGATGCGGGTGCTGCAGGCCAAGCTCATGGAGCGTAAGCGGTCCGAAGAACGCGCCGAGATGGACGCACTCAAGGGCGACGGGGGCAGCTCGTGGGGCAACCAGATGCGCTCCTACGTGCTGCACCCTTACCAGATGGTCAAGGACCTGCGCACCGAGTACGAGGTCGGCAACCCGGCCGCGGTCCTCGACGGCGACATCGACGGCTTCCTGGAGGCCGGCATCCGCTGGCGCAACAGGCCGGAAGAGGACTGACCCTCATGACCTTGGCCTTTTCTCCGGGGCAGCGCTGGAGCGAGTTGTGGCGCGGTGAGATCGGTGAATGGGTCATCACCAAGGGACTGCGGATCGTCCTGCTGCTCATCGGGGCGGTGCTGGCCTCGCGCTTCATCACCTGGACGGCACAGCGGGTGACCCGCCGGCTGGAACACGGTTTTGCCACCAGTGACGCGCTGGTGCGTTCGGAGGCGTCCAAGCACCGTCAGGCCGTCGCCTCGGTGATCTCCTGGGTGTCGGTGGTGCTGCTGTGCGTCGTGGTCGGCGTGCAGATCACCACCATCCTCGACATCCCGATCGGATCGTTGGTGGGACCTGCAGCCGTCATAGGTGGCGCGATCGGCTTCGGAGCGCAGAAGCTGGTGCAAGACCTCCTCAGCGGATTCTTCATCATCACCGAAAAGCAATACGGCTTCGGTGATCTGGTGCAGCTGTCGATGACCGGGGCGCCGACGGAGGCGCTGGGCACCGTCGAGGAGGTGACGCTGCGGGTGACCAAGCTACGGACCCCCAACGGCGAGGTGTTCACCGTCCCCAACGGCAACATCGTCCGCTCGCTGAACTTGTCCAAGGACTGGGCGCGTGCCGTAGTCGACATTCCCGTGCCTAGCAGCGCCGACCTGACTCGGGTCAACGAAGTGCTGCACCAAGTGTGTGAGCACGCCCGCGAGGCCGATGCGCCGCTGCGGGATCTGTTGCTGGACCAGCCCTCGATGATGGGCGTGGAGAGCCTGGAGGTCGGCGTCGTCAACCTGCGGATGGTGGCGCGGACGCTGCCCGGCAAACAGTTCGAAGTGGGACGACGGTTGCGGATCCAGGTGGTGCAGGCGCTGGCCTCGGTCGGTGTCGCTGCCGCTGGCGAGGTGAAGCCGGTGCAGACGCCATGAAACTGCGCGTAGGAAAGCCCGACGAGCCGCCGGCCCGGGCCGGTGAGTCCCGATGGAAATGGCCGTCGCACCTGTTCGGCGGCCGGGTCCGCACCTCCACGGTGGTGCTGATCATCGCTTTCGGCGCGGTGTGGTGGGTCTACGGCACCTACCGTGAGGAACCGAAGCCGCCACCCGCCCCACAGGTGGTGCCGCCGGGTTTCATCCCCGACCCGGCCTATACCTGGGTGCCGCGCACCAGGCTCCAGCAACCACCGGTGACCATCACCGAGACCGTCACGCCCACACCCACCACGGTCGAGACGCCCCCGCCCGAGGAGCCGCCGGTTGGCGAACCGCCGCCGCCGTCGCCGGTGCCGGGATTCCCGTTCTGCCCACCTCTGTGCCCGCCGCCCAGCCCGGTCCCACCCCCGGAGCCGGGGCAGGTCCCCCCGCCCGCCGAGGTGCCGCCCGTGCCGGGGCAGCCCGCACCCTCGGCTGCGTCCGGCGCGCCGACGCCGTCGGCTCCGCCCGGGCCCGTCGCACCACCGGGCTAAACTTCGTGCCGTGATGATCACGCTCGACCATGTCACCAAGCAGTACAAGTCGTCGGCCCGTCCGGCGCTCGACAATGTCAGCGTCAAGATCGACAAAGGCGAGTTCGTCTTCCTGATCGGTCCATCCGGCTCAGGCAAGTCCACGTTCATGCGGTTGCTGCTGGCCGAGGAGACACCCACCTCGGGTGACATTCAGGTGTCGAAGTTCCACGTCAACAAGCTCGCCGGCCGCCATATCCCCAGCCTGCGCCAGGTACTGGGGTGCGTGTTCCAGGATTTCCGGCTGTTGCAGCAGAAGACGGTGTTCGAGAACGTGGCCTTCGCGCTGGAGGTGATCGGCAAGAAGCCGGAGATGATCAACCGGGTCGTCCCTGAGGTTCTGGAGATGGTCGGGCTGTCAGGCAAGGCGAACCGGCTGCCCGGTGAGCTGTCCGGTGGTGAGCAGCAGCGTGTCGCGATCGCCCGGGCTTTCGTCAACCGGCCACTGGTGCTGATCGCCGATGAGCCCACCGGCAACCTCGACCCGGACACTAGTGAGGACATCATGGATCTGCTGGAGCGGATCAACCGCACCGGAACCACGGTGCTCATGGCGACCCACGACCACCACATCGTCGACTCGATGCGCCAGCGCGTCGTCGAGCTGTCGCTCGGGCGGTTGGTGCGCGACGAGCAGCGCGGTGTCTACGGAATGGACCGCTGACGTGCGCTTTGGTTTCCTGTTCAACGAGGTCCTGACCGGGCTGCGCCGCAACGTCACCATGACGGTGGCGATGATTCTCACCACGGCCATCTCGATCGGCCTGTTCGGTGGCGGATTGCTGGTGGTGCGTCTGGCTGACCAGTCCCGCAGCATCTACCTGGACCGGGTGGAGTCGCAGGTGTTCCTCAACCCCGACATCGCCGCCGATGACCCGAACTGCGATCAGCCGGCCTGTAAAGCGCTGCGGGAGCAGATCGAGACCCGCAACGACGTGAAGTCGGTCCGCTACCTCAATTCCGAGGATGCCTACGCCGACGCTATCCGGAAATTCCCCGAGTTCAAGGATGTCGCGAGCAAGGACTCCTTCCCGGCGTCGTTCATCGTCAAGCTGGACAACCCCGAGCAGAGCAAGGATTTCGACGCCGCAATGCAGGGCCAGCCCGGCGTGCTCAGCGTGCTCAACCAGAAGAAGCTGATCGACCGACTGTTCGCCGTGCTCGACGGGCTCAGCAGCGCAGCTTTCGCGGTCGCGCTGGTGCAGGCGGTCGGGGCGGTGCTGTTGATCGCCAACATGGTTCAAGTCGCCGCTTACACCCGGCGGACCGAGGTCTCGATCATGCGCCTGGTGGGTGCCAGCCGCTGGTACACGCAGCTGCCGTTCCTGGTGGAGGCGGTGCTGGCTGCGACGGTGGGTGTGATCATCGCGATCGTTGGATTGATGGTCGTGCGGGCCTTGTTCCTCGATAACGCGCTCAGCCAGTTCTATCAAGCGCATCTGATCGCACGGATCGACTACGCCGACATCCTCTACATCTCGCCGATCCTGCTGGTGCTGGGCGCGGCGATGGCCGCAGCCACCTCCTACGTGACGCTTCGGCTTTATGTCCGGCGGTAGTGATGGCTAAGAAGGCCTCGGACAAGGGCAAGGGCAAGAAGCCCGATAAGCAGATCGTCGCGTCGAATCGCAAAGCACGGCACAACTACTCGATTCTCGACGTCTACGAGGCCGGGGTGTCGCTGGTGGGCACCGAGGTGAAGAGTCTGCGCGCCGGTCAAGCCTCGCTGGTCGACGCATTCGCCACCGTCGACGACGGGGAGGTGTGGCTGCGCAACATGCACATCCCCGAATACCACCACGGCACCTGGACCAACCACGAGCCGCGGCGCACTCGCAAGTTGCTGTTGCACCGGCGCCAGATCGACATGCTGATCGGCAAGATTCGCGACGGCAACCTCACCCTGGTCCCGCTGTCGGTGTACTTCTTCGAGGGCAAGGTCAAGGTCGAATTGGCGCTGGCGCGCGGCAAGCAAGCCCACGACAAGCGCCAGGATCTGGCCAAGCGTGACGCGCAACGCGAAGTGACCCGGGCACTGGGGCGTCGCGCCAAGGGCATGTGACCGTCGCCGGGGGAATGAACCGGCGCCGATAAGTCGTTGGAACCGCGTACCATGAAGTGTCCGCCGAAAGCCGGTGGGCAAACACCCAGGACAGGGGGCTGAAAGGTTTCGACTGCGTGTGTCGAATCAAGGGAAGCGTGCCGGTGCAGGCAGGAGACCACCGTTAAGCGTCGCTGTAAACAAGTAAGCGCCAAGGCACTTACGCCGGCTAAGGTCGCTCTTCAGAGCGACTTCGCCCTCGCTGCCTAAGCGAGGCGGGCCTGTCAGACCGGGAGCTCCCTCGGCCCGGACCCTGGCATCGACTAGAGGGATCCACCTATACGTCCGGTCGCGGGATGTATCGGGACACCAACAGCGACTGGGATCGTCATCTCGGCTTGTTCGCGTGACCGGGAGATCCAAGTAGAGACATAGCGAACTGCGCACGGAGAAGTCTTGAGGGAATGCCGTAGGACCCGGGTTCGATTCCCGGCAGCTCCACCAGAATCAAAGCAGGCCAGAGGCTAAAAGCCCTGGCCTGTTTTGTTCTTCTGGCGGCAACTTTGTCGAGAATTGGGTGTCTTCATCACGACTTGGTGCGTTGGACCGCGCACTGCCCGCTGGGCCTTTGAACGTCGACTCCGGCTCGTTCCTGTGGAGACAAGTCCATAAAACTGTGATATTCCTTGTAGAACCGTGGCTAACTGTTCACTATTAGCTGACAACGAGCCCGGTCATGGTGGAAGTGTCTGGGGCTTTGGATCCAGCTGGATAAAGGACCTGTATATGAGCGGTCGCCGCAGCGTCGGTGGACAACGTCACTTTTCGCGCAGCGTCAAGTTGCGGCGCGTCGGAGCGGGGCACGGGGGCGCGCTGAGCGCCTTCCTGGCGTTCGGAGTGGCCTCGGTGATCACCGCGCCCGCCGCGCAGGCCGACGTCGATGACGTGATCATCGATACGGTCGCCACGCTGTTCGAGTCTTCGACGTGGGCCGACTCAGAAGCTCTGGGCGCAGCATGGGACACCCTGATTCTGCAAGACAACTGGGACGCCCTACTTGTGAATCTGGGTGACCCCAGCTTCGGCGCAGCACTGTTCAACGAGTATTTTTATGACCCCCTTCACACCACTATCAACACGTGGATCAGTGGTTCAGATGGCCAGCAGTTCGCTAGCTTCGTCAACTCGGTGTCTGGGCAGTACCTGATCGGCAACGGTGCTGAGGGAACAGCGGCCAACCCTGATGGCGGGAACGCTGGTCTGCTCTTCGGCGATGGTGGGCACGGCTACGGCTACAGCGGCAGCGGCGGCAACGCCGGATGGCTTTTCGGCAACGGCGGCAATGCTGGGTCCGCTGCGGCGACCGGTTCCGATTCGCCGACCATCATGTCGGCCGCCGAGGGCTCAAGCCCGATCGACGGCGCCCCTGGCGTCGGCGGCAACGCTGCGTTCCTCTTTGGCAATGGTGGCCACGGCACCAACGGTGGCGACGGCCAATTCGGCGGCAGCGGCGGCGCGGGCGGGGCTGGTGGCGCTGGTGGTTTCCTCTTTGGCAATGGCGGCAACGGCGGCAATGGCGGGAACGGTGGCGACGGCACGGAACTACACCTCAACGGCGGAGACGGCGGGGTAGGAGGTAGCGGTGGTCAAGGTGGCTTCCTATTCGGCGAAGGTGGCGCCGCAGGCTCCGGCGGAGCGGGAGGCAACGGTGCCGACGGCGGTCTCGGGCAACGCGGTGGCAACGGTGGCTACGGTGGCTACGGTGGCACGGGCGGCGCAAGTGGAATCTTCTTTGGCAATGCGGGTCTGGGTGGCAATGGCGGCCTAGGCGGCAACGCTGGTAGCGGGGGCACGGGAGTCGCGGGGGCAGCTGGAAGTTTCGCCAACGGCGGTGACGGTAACGGCGGCCGAGGTGGAACGGGCGGCGACGGAGGTGCTGGGGGCGCTGGGGGCGCGGGCGGTTCCAGTGGCAGTTCCGGCCTGTTTGGACTTCTAGGCCTGAGCCCAGCCACCTACGGTCAATACGGCATGGCTGGAGACAACGGGGATAGCGGTGCGGGCGGTCAAGGGGGCGTGGGCGCAGATGGCACAGCCGAACATCCGGACGGCGGCAACGGTGGTCAGGGCGGAGACGCTGGGCGGCCCACGGTCGGTGGCGGCGGCGCAGCAGGTCTCTACAAGGGAATCGGTGGCGCCGGTGGTCGAGGCGGTGATGGATGGAACGCGTCTGCCTCAAGCGGCCAGCAAGGCGGCAACGGTGGTAACGGCGGTCTGGGCGGCGAAGGCAACGGCACTATCGGTGGCGCCGGAGGTGCTGGCGGCAATGGTGGCGATGGAGCACCTGGAAGTGGTATGCGGGGCGGTAGCGGAGGCAACGGCGGCGACGGCGGGCTAGGCAGCGGCGGCCCGGGCACTCATCTATCTGGTAACAGCAGGCTGCCCGCGCAGGTCTTCGGGCATGGCGGCAGCGGCGGTAATGGCGGGGACGGAGGCAGCGCCCCAAGTGATGGCAGCCGCCCCGGCGGTAATGGTGGCAACGGCGGCATCGGCGGTACCGACCGCAGCGGTACGACAGGTTCTGGCGATGGTGGCCGTGGCGGGAACGGTGGGAACGGGACCACCTCCCAGTCCGGTAATGGCACTAACGGCGGAACTGGTGGGAAGGGCGGAGACGGAGGCGATGGAGGCCAAATATTCTTCCGCGACGATCGTGACGGCTCCATAGTCGCCAATCCGAACGGTGGGCGAGGAGCTGGCAGTGGAGGCGACGGCGGGACCGGTGGTGTAGGAGGGCCAGGCCACGGTGCCGGAAATCAGGGTGGCCGCGGCGGTGCTGGCGGTAGCGGCGGGCAGGGTGGCTTCCCAAGAAACGATGGCCACCCCGGCCAAGGCGGCGACGGCGGCGACGGGGGTAATGGTCTGGAAGGTGCGACCCCCGGATCCGGTGGCTTCCCCGGATCTGGCGGCTTCAACCTAGGCGGTGAGCCGGGTGGGTCGGGTAACCCGGGCAAGCCTGGCCAAAGCTTGTGACCTGGCAGGCTCCGTTCGCGACGTGCCGCAGGGGGTGCTTCTCGACCTGAGCCGGCGATCAACTTCGGGTGGCCTCGGGGTCATTGATCGAGCACCTGTTCGTCTGGTTGATCGCTGGCTCAGCCCCATCTGCTGATGGCGCCCTGCTTGCCTGAAGGCCGGATCGGTGAACCGGCCGAAGTCGCCAGCGCCATCGTGTTCCTTGCCTCCGACGACGCATCGTTCATCACCGGCGCGGTGCTGCCCGTCGACGGGGGATACCTGGCGTGCTGATACCAGAGCTGGCCATGGGCACCGTGGACCCGATTCAGCCGTCGGCAATGCCGGCGCCGGCAAGCGCGGGCACCGTCTCTTCGCGGCGCAGGGTGGATTGCAGACCGGTCTTGAAGCGCTCCAGTATGTCGATGACGGTCTGGCCCTCTGATGTGTGGCCCCAGATGCTGATGCCTTGATGGGTGGTCGGTTCCCAAGTGGACTCGTCGACGACGATCGGGTTCCAGCCGAGTTCGAACTCGAATCCCGACGGGGTGACGGCGTAGAACGACAGTTCCTTGTCGTTGGTGTGTTGTCCCACCGACAGCGCCATGTCGAAGCCCAGCTGCTTGACCCGTTGGTAGGCGGCGGTCATGTCGTCGAGATCGGCGACTTGGACGTTGCAGTGCTGGATTGCGGTGCGAATGGGATTGAGCGGCAGGCGATTGACTGCGGCGATTGCCACGCTGTGATGACGCTCGTTGACCCGCAGGAAGCGGATCTTGAACTTCAAGCCGTTGATGGTCTCGTCGATGTAGTCCGTCAACCGCGCATCGAAGACGGTGTCGTAGTAGCCGCGCATCTGATGAGGCTTCTTGGTCGCGATGGCTACGTGCCCCATCCCGTCCGTGCCGGTGACGAAGCCGCCGCGTGTCCCCAGGCGTAGCGGTTGGGCCGCCGGCTGCGCGACGACGTAGATCTCCTGAACGAGCCCGTTCGGCCCCGGGAATCGGACGAACCGTTCCACGCCCCGCAGGGCGGCCTCCTCGGCGGAGCCCTCGCTCAACGGAACGCCGTGGTCCCTCACCCGGGACGCGATGATGTCGAAGGTGGCATGGTCGTCGACCTGCCACCCCAGCGCGGTCGCGTCTTCGGCCGGGCCGCGTTGGAGCAGGAATCGGCACGCGTTGTCGTCCAGCCGGAATCGCACGGTATCCGGTAGCGCGTCATCGACGTGCATGCCGATCGCTTCGCCCCCGAAACGTCGCCAGTCGCTGAACTTCTCGGTCTCAACCACGAGATATCCGAGGTGGACCTTTCCGAAGATGTCGGCTCGGCCGGTCATCGGTGTGCCCAGGTTGAGGTGGCCGACAGGAACTCCGACACCAGGTCGTTGAACAGTTCAGCTTTTTCCCATTGCATCCAGTGTCCGGTGTGGGAGGTCATGACCAACTCGGCGTTGGGCATCAGGTTCAGCAGCAGTGGACCGCCCGACGGGCGATTGACCTTGTCGTCGCGGCCCCACAGAATCAGCGTCGGTGTGCGCAGCTGCCTGAGCCGCCGGTCCCGGGTCAGATCCATCCGCCACAGCGTGCGTGGGTTGGAGGGCCGCCTCAGGGGCGGGTCGGCCACCACCTCCGGGTCCAGCGAGGCCTGGTAGCGCAGATCGATCAACTCGTCAGGCACGGTTGTCCCGTCGTAGACCAGATAGGTCCGAATGAAGTGGGCGAGTTTGTCCTTGCTGGGTCCGCCGGCACCGTAGTAGGCCAGCAGACTCTTGAGTCCCTTGGTGGGCAGGCCGCGGGTCGTCCCGATTCCGCCCGGTCCCATCAGGACGAGCTTGCCGACCCGGCTGGGATGGTCCAACGCCAGCCGCAGGGCCGCGGCGCCGCCGTAGGAATTGCCGACCAGATGCGCTGTGCGCAGATCCAGCGCGTCCAGCAGTCCGTGGATGGCTTCGGCGAGGAATCCGAACGGGTCGGTGTGATCGACGTGCTTGGTGGAGCGTCCGTAACCGGGCATGTCGGGGATGATCACCCGGAAGCGTTGCGCGAGTGCGTCGATGTTGCGGGAGTAGTTGGATACCCCGTTAGCGCCCGGTCCGCCACCGTGAAGCATGACGACCGCGGGTCGATCACCGCCGGTGTCGGTGACGAAGATTTCTGCCGTGTCGACTCGGACGCTGGACTGGGCGGCCGCGGTCAAGGCGGCGCCTTCGGAGGGAATGGTGCTGCTCATGCGTGATCCTTCGCGGGTAGGGGGTGGGAGCGAAACCCCGCCGGGGGCTCGGGCAACGGCCGCCCGGATGCGGTCGCGGCATAGATGAACTTGTCCGGGCGCACCGCGACCGCGGATGCCTTCTTGGCCGTCAGCCAACGGTGCAGGGCGCCATCGCAATCCACCAGGCAGCCGTTGGCGGGAGCGGAGCCCGGCGGGCTGATGCGGATCACGGGTACTCCGGCCGATCGCCAGTCCTGCGGCGACACCTCGCCGGTGTGCAGCACCGCCCAGCCTGTCCCGATGGCGTCATCCAGGCGGGTCCGGGCCCCGTGTTCGTCGAGCATCCAAGGTTGGGGGATCAACCAGCCGACCGCGGGATTTCCGTTGCTGGCCAACAGGCCTGAGCGGTAGCGTGCGTCGGGGAGCCAACGGTGATCACGCAGCCACGTGGTGAAGTAGGGGACCCTGCTCAGCGTGCGGAAGAAGTGGTTGCGAAGTGTGGCGCGCACAGGGTTTCGTTCGATGATCAACTTCCCGGTCTTGGCTGCCCGCCCGGTGACTTCCTTGACGTGCGGCAGACGTTCGGCCTGATAGCTGTTGAGCACCGACTCCGGTAGTGAGCCGCTCAGTACCGCCGCCAGCTTCCAGCACAGGTTGCTGACGTCTCGGACTCCGGCGCACATGCCCTGACCGATCCAGGGCGGCATGGCGTGTGCGGCGTCGCCGGCGAGGAAGATTCGGCCCGCCCGCCACTGGTCGGCGAAGCGGACATGATGGCTGTAGCAGGCGAATCCAAGAATCTCGACGTCGCCCCTGGTGATTCCTTGGGCGTGCAGCACCGTCCAGATGGCGTCCTCGTTGAGGAAGGATTTCTCGTCCTCCTCGTCACGCACGGGAAACTCCCAGCGGTGATGGCCGAGCGGGGTTGGGCAGTCGACGGTGGGGCGTTTCGGATTGCAGTGGAAACGCAGGCGGTCGTGCCCAGGCCATTCGTGGATCACCTTGGTGTCGATGACGATCCAACGTTCGGAGAAGGTACGACCGCCGAAGCCGATTCCCAGTTGGCCCCGGATGGAACTGGAACCGCCGTCGGAGGCGATCACATATGACGCTCGGATGGCTGTCGGGATGCCGGTACGCAGATCGGTGAGCGAGAGCTCGGCATGGGCGGGATGCTGGCGGACTTGGCCGCACTCGTGCTCAAGCAGCACGGTCACGTTGGGGAATCGCTGCACCCCGTCTCGCAACGTGTGGTCGACCGCCGGTTGGTAGATGAACTGCTGGGGCGGGTGGCCGTTGCCGCGATCGGTGGGAAGAAGTTTGACGAACGGCACGCCGTGGGCGTCGACGAAGGTGGCGCCGGCGCCAGGTTGCATGTCGGCGGTGAGGCGGTCGGCCAAGCCGACCTGCTGCCAGATGCGCAGGACCTCTTCGTCGGTGGAGATCGCCCGGGCGCGGAAATAGACGTCGGGATCTCGCTCGATCACCACGACCCTCAGCCCGGCCTGGCCCAAGAAGTTGGCAGCGGTGGCGCCCACTGGGCCGTAGCCGACTATCGCGACGTCATAAATCGCCTGATCGCTCATGGTTTCTCGCATCCTGGTGGTCTTCGTCGACCGCGAACTTGTTCTGTAGTGACCGCTACGGTACTGTAGTGATCACTACAGCGTCAAGGGATGGGAAGGGTCATGGCAGGCGAACAGTCGCGGCGCCGTCAGCGCCGAGCCGATGGGGAGTTGTCCCGCACCCGGATTCTCGATGCCGCCACGGAGATCGCCGCCGAACGCGGCTACGAGGGCACCAGCATCGGCGCGGTGAGCTCTAAGTGCGGGCTGCCGGCCAGTTCCATCTACTGGCACTTCAAGGACAAGGACGACCTGATGGCCGCGGTCATCGAACGCAGTTTCGCCAACTGGCTCCAGGTCTGGCAGCTCCCGCCCGATGTCGTCGCCCGCGACCGGCTCGTCGAGGTGGCCATCGGCACGGCTAAGGCACTCTCGGATTCCCCGGACTTCCTGCGCCTGGGGCTCATGCTGGCGCTCGAGCGCCGACCCGTCGAGCCACGAGCCAGGGCGATGTTCGTCAAGGTGCGCCAGCAGGCTGCCGACGCCCTCACCGCCAGCATCGCCGAGATGGATCTCGGTCTGACTGCGGCGCAGGTGGATCAGCTGGCGGCCTATGCCATCGCCGGCGCCGACGGGTTGTTCATCGCCAAGGAGATCGGTGGGGACAGTGTGGACCTCATCTCCCTGTTCGCCCTGCACGGCAGGGTGCTCTATGACACTGCGCTGCGCATGATCGAGGACAACGATCAGAGATGACGACCGCCCGCGCCATGATCGCCGAGTGCGCTGATCTGCTGGCCTCGGCCGAGGACGGCGCGTCGCCGATACCGCCGCTGACCCAACGCTTCCCGACTCTCGGGCTCGCCGATGCCTACGCGATCCAGCAGGCCAACACGGCCCGCAGACTCGCCCGCGGGCGCACCCTGGTCGGCCACAAGATCGGCTTGACCTCTGCACCGATGCAGACGCTGCTCGGTGTCGACGAGCCGGACTTCGGCTGCATCCTCGACGACATGGTGCTCTCCGACGGCGCCGACGCGGCCCGGGCGAGATTCTGTTCACCGCGTGTTGAACCCGAGATCGCATTCCTTCTCGCGAAGCCACTGCGTGGTCCAGACGTCGACATCGACCAGGTCCGCGCGGCCACCCAGGCGGTGGCGGTCGCCCTCGAAGTCGTCGACAGCCGGATCGCGCAATGGCAGTTGACGTTGTGTGACACCGTTGCCGACAACGCCAGTTCGGGCGCGGTGGTACTCGGTGACTGGATCGAGTTCACCGACAACCTGGATCTGTCCGGCCTACGAGCGTCGTTGTGGCTCAACGGTCACGAAGTGGAGAGCGGCCTGGGATCGGCCGTACTCGGTGACCCGGCGGCCGCCGTGGCGTGGCTGGCCAACTCGCTGGCGCCGTTCGGCGCCCACATTCAAGCCGGTCAGCTCGTGATGTCGGGATCCTTCACCGCGGCCGCATTCGTCGACGCCGGCGATCACGCGGCTGCCACCATCAGCGGCCTCGGCTCGGTGTCGCTGCACTTCGTCTGAAGGACAACCATGGGCAGGCAACCTCGGACACCGGTGGCCATCATCGGATCCGGCAACATCGGAACCGACTTGATGCTCAAGATCATCGGCGACGACGGTCCCCTGACCGTGGGAGCCTTGGCCGGAATCGACCCCGACTCCGACGGCCTCGCCCGGGCGCTTCTGCTCGGCGTGCCGATCACCGCCAAGGGCATCGACGGACTGCTGGCGATGCCGGAGTTCGATGACATCGGGCTCGTCTTCGACGCCACCTCGGCCACCGCCCACCGGCACCACTGGGCCGCACTGCGGGGCTCCGGTCGCCGGGTCGTCGACCTGACCCCGTCGGGGATCGGCCCGTACTGCGTGCCTGTCGTCAACCTGGCCGAGCACCTCGATGCGCCGAATCTGAACATGGTGACCTGCGGGGGACAGGCCACGGTGCCGATCGTCGCCGCGGTCAGCCAGGTCGGCGCCGTCTTCTATGCAGAGACCGTCGCAGCCATCTCCGCACAGTCCGCCGGACCCGCGACCCGTGCCAACATCGACGACTTCACCGAGACGACCGCCGCGGCCTTGCGGACCGTCGGTGGCGCCCAGCGCAGCCGGGCGATCCTGCTCCTGAACCCGGCCGATCCCCCGACAATGATGCGAAACACGGTGTATTGCCTGGTAAAGGGCGATGTCGACCACGGCACCATCGAGACCTCGATCCTGAACATGGTGAAAGCCGTGCAGGCGTACGTGCCCGGCTACCGGCTCAAGCAGCAGGTGCAGTTCGATCCCATCACCGCCGACGCCCCCGTATTCATTCCCGGCGCCGGAGAGTTCATCGGAACCCGGGTGACGGTCCTGCTCGAGGTGGCCGGCGCGGCGCACTACCTCCCGGCCTACGCCGGAAACCTCGACATCATGACCTCCGCCGCGAAGGCCAGCGCCGAGCGGATCGTCATGCACGCGCACCGCAGCGCGCAGGCCGCCCGATGACGTCGATCTACATCAGCGATGTCACCCTGCGTGACGGTATGCATGCGGTCAGGCACCAGTACACGATCGGCCAGGTCACTGCGATCGCCACCGCGCTCGACCGGGCCGGGGTGGACTCCATCGAAGTCGCTCATGGCGACGGGCTGGCCGGCTCGACGTGCAACTACGGCTTCGGTGCCCACACGGACCTGGAGTGGATCGAGGCCGCGGCCACCGCCGTCACCCGGGCCCGCATCGCGACCCTGCTGCTGCCGGGAATCGGGACCGTTCGTGACCTCAAAGACGCCCACCGGGCAGGTGCCACCGTCGTGCGGGTCGCGACCCACTGCACCGAGGCCGATATCTCCGCCGGACACCTCAGCGCCGCAGCAGAACTCGGCATGGACCCAGTGGGATTCCTGATGATGAGCCACATGGCGCAGCCGAAGGTCCTGGCGTCGCAGGCCAAGCTCATGGAGAGCTACGGTGCGCGCTGCGTCTACGTCGTCGACTCCGGCGGGGCCATGCTGATGCGCGACGTCACCGAACGGGTTGATGGACTGCGGCAGGTGCTCGATCCAGCAACGGAGATCGGCATCCATGCCCATCACAATCTGTCCCTGGGCGTGGCGAACTCTGTCGTTGCGGTCGAGAGCGGTGCGGTTCGTGTCGATGCGTCCCTGGCCGGAATGGGGGCAGGCGCGGGCAACGCGCCCCTGGAGGTGTTCGTCGCCGCGGCGAGCCGCATGGGGTGGAACCACGGCTGTGACCTGCATGCCCTCGAGGATGCCGCCGACGACATGATCCGTCCCCTACAGGACCGTCCCGTTCGGGTGGATCGCGAGACGCTGACGCTCGGGTACGCGGGGGTGTACTCGAGCTTCCTGCGGCACGCCGAAGTGGTAGCGGCCCGCTACGGCCTCGATGCTCGATCGCTGCTGGAAGAGGCCGGTTGCCGCGGCCTGGTGGGAGGCCAAGAAGACCTGCTCGTCGACATCGCACTGGACCTTCTGGCAATGCGGCAGCCTGCGCCGTCGGCCTCAGCAATCCCGGCCCACTGAATTCGGCTCAGCGCGCGCTCCTGCGGGCGTACCGTCGCCCTATGAAGCCACGGTGGCGGTCATCGGTGCCGGGATGTCCGCCACCCCGCAGGCACGAGACCGGGAGCGCATCATGACCGCAGTGCAGTCCAGGGCCGAGTCGACGATCACCGTGTGCAACCCCGCGACTGGCGCGGTGTCGGGCAGCGTGCCGATCGATGACCCCGCCACGGTGGGAGCCAAAGCGGCCCAGCTGGTTTCGGCGCAGCCGGAATGGGAGGCTCTTGGGCCCAACGGGCGTAAGCGGTGGCTGTTGGCGTGGCAGGACTGGATATTGGACCACGCCGACCACATCACCGAGGTATTGGTCTCCGAGACCGGCAAATCGCGCGGCGACGCCAGCATCGAAGCCGTCGCCACGGCAGACGCCATCGCCTACTGGGCCAACCATGCCAAGGAGTTCCTGGCCGACCGTCATCCCAAGGCGCACAGCCCGCTCTATCGGGTGAAGCGATTCACCACCGCCTATCGGCCATATCCATTGGTCGGCGTCATCACGCCGTGGAACTTCCCCTTCGCGATGCCCGGCCTCGACGTTCCGCCTGCGTTGGCAGCCGGCGCTGCCGTCTTGCTCAAACCCTCGGAGGTGACCCCGCTGTCGGCGGTGGAGTTTGTGCGTGGATGGACTGAGATCGGTGCCCCGCCCGTGCTGGGCCTGACCACCGGCTACGGCGAGACCGGCCAGGCGCTGATCGAGCACGCCGACTTCCTGCAGTTCACCGGTTCGACCGCCACCGGACGCAAAGTCGCCGTGGCGTGTGCCCAGCGACTGATTCCCTACGGACTGGAGCTCGGCGGAAAGGACCCGGCGATCGTCTTGGCCGACGCCGACCTTGACCGCGCTGCCAACGGCATTGCCTGGGGCGGGCTGTTCAACTCCGGCCAGGTCTGTGTGTCAGTGGAGCGCGTGTATGTCGAGGCGCCGGTCTACGACCAGTTCGTCGCCAAGCTGGCGGCGCGAGTCGGCGAGGTGCAGCAGGGCCAAGACGGTGACACCGGTGCCATGGCGACCGAGGCGCAGCGCGACATCGTCGCGCGGCATGTTGATGAGGCGAGGGCCGCGGGAGCCAGGGTGGTCACCGGCGGCTCGGCGACTGGGGTGGGAACCTACTTCGCCCCGACCGTGATAACCGATGTCGATTCGTCTATGACGTGCATGACCGAAGAGACGTTCGGGCCGACACTGCCGGTGATCAAGGTCGCCGACGAGAACGAGGCCATCCGGCTGGCCAACGACTCGCCGTACGGATTGTCGGCGACGGTATGGACCGCCGACAAGCGTCGCGGCGAACGGCTGGCACGCAGGCTGGAAGTCGGCGCGGTGAACGTCAACGATGCTCTGGTCAATGTCTTCTGCCCGGGGCTGCCGATGGGTGGCTGGAAAGAGTCAGGCGTCGGTTACCGAGCCGGCGGTGCCTCCGGAATCATCAAATACTGCCGGCAGCAGGCTATTACCTCCCCGCGGCTGCCCACCCAGAAGTCCGAACTGCTGTGGTACCCGTCGTCGAGACGCCGCATGGGGATCGCGCTGGGGGCCATGCGGGCGTTCGCGGCGCGCGGACGGCGGCGCTTCGGTTCGCGGCCGTACAACGGCTAGGGCGCTGAGCCCTCGTCGGGGTTGCGATCCCAGGTCTCGGGCAAGAGCGGCGTCGCCGCGCCGGTGCCGTGCACCCGGGCCAGGCCTGCTGCACCGGTGTCGCTTCGTTGCGCCGTCCCGGTGAATCCCAGCGTGCCCGAGCCGGATTCCGAGTGGGCGGGTGTCGTCGTCGGGTCGGGGGATCCGGTGGCCACGGCACTGAGCGTCATGGTGGCGTCGGCGTACTCCCTCATCTGCGCCCGACGCCGTCGCCGGGCCCGCAGGGGCGCGCGCGCTGCCGGTGAGCGCGCCGCGGCGGCGGCCGAGGCGCCGGCGGCTGGCGCCCTGGACTGGTCGCGTCCGGTCAGGGTGGGCCCGAAGCCTTCGGCGTGGCCCCCGGTCACCAGGTAGGCGAACGCTTCGGCGCCGCTCACCGGTATGGCCGGACCGGTGGTCGTGGCACCGGCCGGGCCAGCGGAGGTCCCCGCAGGACCGGTGATACCGCCCCCGACACCCATGGCGACGGCGAACGGCTGGTGGGCCGGTCGGGCCAGGATCATCTGCGGTACGGGGGCGGGTTCTGGCGCCGGTTCCTCGATGACGGGCTCCGCCGGCAGCTGCATCCTTGCGATGAAGTCGTTGATGGCGTTGATCAGCAGCGGCAGCACGATCGGTATCCGAACCGGGATCGTCACGATGAACAGGAACGTTGACCAGGACACGATGTTCCAGAAGATGAACCAGAACCAGCGGTTCGCCTCTTCGATCGGATCCGTCGGCTCGTCGTCGCCACCGGCTCCGGTGTCGGCGGCCAGGATCGGCGGTGCCGGGTCCGAGTCGGGTAGCGAGGCCAGGGCAGCACCGGAGATCGCCTCGTAGGTCGCCATCACGGTGGCCGCCTGCACCCACATGCGGGCATAGTCAGCCTCGTTGAGGGTGATCGGGATGGTGTTGATGCCAAAGAAATTCGTGGCGGTCAACACCGCGTGGGCAGTGTGATTGAGTGCCAGTTCTGCCAGGTGGGGCATGGCGGCCACGGCGGTGCTGTAGGCGGCCGCGGCGACCTCGTGCTGGGCGCCGGCGCGGGCGCTGTCGATGCTGGCGCGCGTCAGCCACTGTAGGTAGGAGGCGTGCGCAGAGGCGTACCTGTCCGCGCTGGGTCCTCGCCAGGCCGCTGACCGCACGTCGCTCAGCACGGCGAACAGTTCGGTGGCCGCAGCCGAGTATTCGAAGCTCAGCGCTGACCAGGCGCCCGCCGCGGCGAGCAGGGCAGCGGGACCGGGACCGCTGCTCAACAGCGCTGAATGCACCTCTGGAGGAGATGCGATCCAACCACCGTTCACGCCAGACACCAATTTCTACGATCGGCACTGATAAATAACCTCAAGATAGCATTGCCTAAGCTAACTTCGGGGTTGTTGCCGGAGGCGGGAACGACGGCTGACACGCGCCGGGGACCGGCGATAACCTGGGGTATGAGTCCCACAACCACCTTCCGGATCGCCCGTGTCTACGACGAACCCCGGTCTGAGGACGGTGAACGGATCCTCGTCGATCGGCTCTGGCCGCGGGGCTTCCGCAAGGACGACCCCCGGGTGGGGCACTGGTACAAAGACGCAGCGCCGTCGAACGAACTGCGCCATTGGTACAACCATCAGCCGGAGCGTTTCGACGAGTTCGTCACCCGCTATGAGGACGAACTTCAGACCGTGAACGCCGCCGCCGGGTTCGCCGGCCTGCGTGCGCTGGCCCGCGGTAAGAAGACCGTGACGTTGGTGACGGCGAGCCGGGAGGTGGACGGCAGTCACGCAGCGGTATTGGCCAAGTTGCTGGCCCGTCAGTGATTGGGTGCGGAGCAAGCCTCCCGATTCAGCGATTAGCGAGGCTGTCTAAAGTTATCGGGTGACCTCCGATTCCCCGGCCGCTCGACCGCGGCTGCAGCGGGAGATCTGGGTACTGCTGATCGCGAACGTGTTGATCGCGCTCGGGTACGGGTTGGTCTCGCCGGTCCTGCCGGTCTACGCCCGCCATTTCGGGGTGAGCATCTCTGCGACCACGTTCCTGATCACGGCCTTCGCGCTGACGCGATTGATCTTCGCGCCGGTCAGTGGCCTGATGGTTCAGCGGCTGGGGGAGCGCTGGGTCTATGTCGCCGGTCTGTTGATCGTCTCGGTGTCCACGACCGCGTGCGCCTTCGTCCAGACCTACGGGCAGCTGTTGTTCTTTCGCGCGCTCGGTGGTGTCGGGTCCACGATGTTCTTCATCGCCGCAGTAGGCCTGATGATCCGGATCAGTCCCGAAGACGCGCGCGGCCGAGTGGCCGGCCTGTTCGCCACCGCTTTCCTGCTCGGCACGGTGGGCGGTCCGGTGCTGGGCAGCCTGACGGCGGGTTTCGGCTTGAACGCGCCCTTCCTGTTCTACGGATCCGTCCTGTTGGTGACTGCGGCCGGCGTCTTCATCAGCCTGCGCAACTCGCACCTGGCTGAGGTGGCCGAATCCACCGGGCCCACGGTGTCGGTGCGCGCAGCGCTGGGCCACCGTGCCTACCGCTCGGCGCTGCTGTCGAACTTCGCCACCGGATGGTCGGTGTTCGGCCTGCGGGTCGCGTTGCTGCCGTTGTTCGTCACCGAGGTCCTGGGCCGTGGCCCCTCTTTCGCGGGTCTGACGCTGGCGATGGTCGGGATCGGCAATGTCTGTGCGGTGCTGCCCAGCGGTCAGCTCTCCGACCGGATCGGCCGCAAGGGGCTGCTGATCGTGGGCCTTGGGGCTTCCGGTCTCACCACGGTCCTGCTCGGGGCGAGCGCATCGTTGGCGGTGTTCCTGGTGGTGGCGTACCTGACGGGGGTGGCTTCGGGGATCTATGGATCGCCGCAGCAGGCGGTGATCTCCGACCTCGTCGGGAATCAGGCCCGGGCCGGTACGGCGGTGGCGACGTATCAGATGATGGCCGACTTCGGGTCGATCGTGGGTTCGCTGGCAGTGGGACTGATCGCTGAGCGGATGTCCTTCGAGTGGGGTTTTGCGGTCAGCGGCGCGGTGCTCTTGGTGGCGGCGCTGACCTGGGTGTGGGCTCCGGAGACCCGGACGAGCAGCCCGATCGGCGGGACCGCCGATACGGCGTGGCTAGGCTCGGTTGATGGTGACACTGGACCGGCTGGTCAACGTGGTGGGGAGCTACGGGGTTCGCCTGAGGTTCTGTTCCATCCCGAGGACGACACCCCTGAGCAGTGTCGTGATGCACGAGGTTGCCGGTGAGCGTGTCGTCGTCGGCGACGTTTTGTTGGCGGTCGGAGCGCGCTCAGTAAAAGAGGCCGTGCGCTGGGCGGTGGCCGCCAAGGCTGTCGCCGTGCTGGTGCGAGACGTCGACGACAAGGCCTCGTTTGTCGGCGAGGGTGAGGCACTGGCGGTACTGGTGGTGGACGCCGCAGTGTCCTGGAGCGAGCTGGCTGCGGTGGTCTACGGGCTGGTGCTCGAAGGTCGCGAAACCGAATCGGGGCGTGGACCTACGGATCTGTTCGCCGTGGCGGACAGCCTGGCCGAAGCGGTCGCCGGCGCAGTCACCATTGAGGATCAGCTGGGGCGGGTGTTGGCCTACTCGCGCGGCCAGCGCAACGCCGATCCGGCGCGCTCGGCGACGATCTTGAATCGGCAGGAGTCCGAGCCGCTTCGGGAGTTGTTCGAAAATCGCGGAGTACTCGCGCATCTGGATCTTCACGACGAGCCGCTGTTCGTTGCCGCCGATCCTGAGCACGGGTTGACCGGCCGGATGGTGGTGGCGGTGCGCGCCGGCCGGGAACTGTTGGGGGCGGTATGGGTGGCCTGCCCGGCCCCGTTGAGCGGGGCGCGGCTGACCGCCCTGGCAGACGGTGCTCGCACAGTGGCGTTGCATGTGTTGCGGTCACGCGCCAGCGCGGACTTGGAGCGTCAAGTCGAATCGGATTGGGTCACCAGACTTTTAGATCATCAAACTGACGCTTCGGACGCCGTCGCCCTGGTTGCCAGGCTGGGGCTGCCGCAGGCGCCGCTGCGGGTGATAGCCGTACATACCCGGATAGCCACGCAGCCGCACGCGGGGCTGCTGTTGGCCTTTGAGGCGGTCACCACCGGCTTCGGCTGGTCGCGGCCAGGCCGAAGTGCGCTGGCCGCCAACACCGTCTACACCTTGCTGCCGGCCGAGGACGCCGAAACCGCACGACAGTGGCTGCGGGGTCTGGTGGGTGCGCTGTCGCCGCATGCCAGTGTGCTGGCCGGTATCAGTGCGACCGCCACTGCCACTGAGCTGGCCGTGGCGCGTCGCGAGGCCGAGGAGTGCCTGGCCCTGCACGAAGCCGAACCACCCGGCAGCATTCCGCCCGCCTACGACGAGTCCTGGGGCGAGATCGTGCTGCGCCGGCTGCACACCGCCGCCCGGGCCGGCCGGGTGCCCACCCGAGGACCGGTCGGCGAGCTGCGTCGCCACGACGTCGCACACAACACACCGTATGTGGCCACGCTGCGGGCCTGGCTGGACGCGCAGGGCGACCTCGCGCGGGCCGCCGAGCAGCTGGGCGTGCACGAGAACACGATCCGCTACCGGTTGCGCAAGATGGCGGAGGTCACGCCGCTGGGTCTGGAGGATCCGCGAACCCGCTTCGCGGCGATGATTGAACTGGCAGCCGGCGACATGTCGGAACTCGACAAACACTGATAGCGCTGTTGTGAGATTCGGTTAAACCGGACGCTCCATGACGGTCGCATCATGGAGTGATGGGTGCGAGCAACCGGATCGACGGCGCGCCACGATCGGTGATCGTGGTGGGCGCCGGCATCGTCGGGTTGTCCACTGCCTGGTTTCTGCAGGAACGCGGTGTCGAGGTCACCGTGGTCGACCGTGTCGGGATCGCGGCGGGCTCCTCGTGGGGCAACGCCGGCTGGATCTCCCCGGCCCTGGCAATACCGCTCAACGAGGCCGCGAACCTGCGCTTCGGCCTGCGCTCACTGCTGAGCCCGACCGCGCCGCTGCAGGTGCCGCTGGCCTCCGGCCCGACACTGTGGGCGTTCCTGGCGCGTTTCGCCGCCAACAGTCGTCCCTCGGTGTGGCGGCGTGCGGTGCGGGCAAACGCCCCGCTGAGCGCGGAATCCCTTGAGGCTTATGACGTCCTGCTCGCCAACGGCGTGGATGCCCCGATCACCGACGCCCCGATCACCGCGATCTTTCGAACCTCGGCCGACGCCGAGCGACTGCTCGAGGAGTTGCGCCGGTTCTCCGAGGCCGGCCAGCCGGTGTTCGGAACCGAACTCACGGGCGCGGCCCTGGCCGAGCGGGTGCCGTTGGCGTCCCCGGCGGTGGCCGCCGGAGTGCAGATCGACGGCCAGCGCTTCCTCGATCCCGGCCGTTTCGTGACCGCACTCGGCCGCGCGGTCGCGCAGCGCGGCGCGGCCCTGCACATTGTCGACGTCACCGACGTGGGGCCGACGGGTGATCGCGTGGCCGTGACCGGGCGCGACGGCACCACGCTGAGGGCGGATGCGGCGGTGATCGCCAGCGGTGCCTGGCTGTCACGGCTGGTGGCGCGCTGGGTTCGTGTGCCGGTGCGGGCTGGACGTGGCTACTCCTTCTCGGTACCCGTGGACGGCCCGGTGACCGGGCCGATCTACCTGCCCGATGCGCGGGTGGCCTGCACGCCGTTGAACGCCCGGTTGCGGGTCGCCGGCACCATGGAGTTCGGTCATGCCGACGGGCCGATCAACCCGGCCCGCATCGAGGCGATCGTTGCCGCGACCCGGCCCCTGCTTGACGGTGTGCGCTGGGAAGAGCGCACCGACGAGTGGGTAGGTCCACGCCCGGTCAGCCCAGACGGGCGCCCCCTGGTGGGGGAAGTGTGTCCGCGCACCGTCTACGTCGCCGGTGGGCACGGCATGTGGGGAATGACGCACGGTCCGGTTACGGGCCGCCTGTTGGCCGAGCAGATCACCACCGGCAAACAGTCCGCTGCGCTGCGTGACCTCGATCCACTGCGCTGACCCGTCGGGTCGGTGGGTTCGGCAATCAAATGCTGTTGTAAAGGAGAACTGTCAATGACTGATACGCACGGTGTGTGGATGACCGCTCAGGCCAAAGAGAAGCTGCTGGCGGAGCTAGCGGAACTGTCTGCACCGCAGGATGTTTCGGCGGGAGAAGAGGTCGACGAACAGCAGGCCCGCCAGGCACGGATCCACCAGATCCACGACCTGCTGGCGGTGGCGGTGGTGGGACAAGACCCCCCGGACGACGGGGTCGCCGAGCCTGGCATGGTGCTCACCGTCCGCTACGGCGACGGGGACACCGAGACCTTTCTGCTCGGGGTGCGTGATGACGATCAGAGCGGGTTGGAGGTCTACTCGCCGCAGTCGCCGCTGGGCATGGCGATCACCGGGGCGCGCCCAGGGGAGCAGCGCAGCTACCCAGTGCCCAGCGGGGCCAGTGTGACGGTGACGCTGCTGGACGCCGTCCCTTACGGCCGGCATCAGACCCAGCATCCGGCCTGAAATCAGGCCAACTGTGCAGCTGTTTTGAACCTTGGTGTGGCTGTGGTGTAGCTTCGATGAGCACGACAACGCGGGGCTATGGCGCAGCTGGTAGCGCACCACACTGGCAGTGTGGGGGTCAGGGGTTCGAGTCCCCTTAGCTCCACTCATTTTGATGAGTATTGATGTTCACTCGGCGCTGGTCGCGCGCCATTCTGGCTGGTCCGTCAGGTGAACGCAGGATCACGAACTTCGATCCGCATCGTTACTGTACCGAGTCAATTGGCCGGCGTGGTTACTTACAAGCCTGTGATACGGTTCTTTTTGCAGTCATCAGATTGCGTGTCCGGGGGGGCAGGATACTAATCATCGGAGTTTACGTGAAGAGCCTCGGGAGACTCGTTACAGCGATATTCGCCGGTATCGGCTTTTATGCGGGCGCATTAATTGTCGGTGGTCCGGCGGGGGCTTTCCCCACCGCGCCACTGCCCATTGGGGGACCGGTGTGTGCGGGCGGCGTGATCGCTCAGACGGCCGGTGAGGCACCGGCCGGTGCGCCCGGTGTCGTCGGTGCGGCCGGCGCGGTCCCGTGCGCGGCAGACGTGACCACCCTCGCAGGACCTGTGCCCATGGGGCTTCCCGGGCCGGTTCCCCCGATTCCGATCGCCCCGATCCCGGTGGTGCCCGGACTGCCTCCGCCCGTGCCGCTGGTGGCGCCGGGGCCGGCTGGAGCCGCCGCGGCCAGCCCCATCGCCGGATTGGCGACCGATGCCATCAGTGCTCCGATCGGCTTGGCCGGCGGAACTAAATAACACGCACGGAAAAGGTCCGCGAACATCAGTTCGCGGACCTTTTCGCTATGTTATGGCAGCGCCGAATTCGTCCGGAAGAAATGGTTTGTGAAAACGTTATTACTACGCGATGGATCTGTTACTAGAAACTGTTAGAGGAATTCGCGCAGACGGAGAACTCACGGTTTCACCAGCCGCGGTGGATTACCTGCGCAGTAGCCGACGATGTCATCGACGATGTCGCGATAGAAGATGTCCATGCAGTTCTCGGTGACATAGCCCAGGTGCGGGGTCAGCACGGTATTGCCCAACATGGTCAGCGGGTGACCGGCCGGTAGCGGCTCCTGGTCGTAGACGTCGAGCCCGGCGCCACGGATGCGACGTGTGCGCAGCGCATCGATCAGCTCGGCCTCATCGATCAGCCCGCCGCGGGAGGTGTTGACCAGGATCGCGCTGGACTTCATCGCGCGCAGTTCCGCGCGGCCCACCAGGCCCCTGGTGGCCGCCGACAGCACGAGGTGAATCGAGACGACGTCAGCGGTCTCGAACAGGGCGCGTCGGTCGAGCAGCTCCGCCTGAGCCTGGGCGGCTCGCTCCGGGGTGAGGTGGGGGCTCCAGGCCGTCACCCGCATCCCGTAGGCGTGGCCCACCGCGGCGACCCGCTGGCCAATCCGGCCCAGCCCCACGAGGCCCAGTGTCGCTCCGGCGAGGTCTGAGCCGACAGTCTGCTGCCATCGGCCACTGCGCAGTGCGGCGTCCTCGACGATCAGATGACGTTGCAGGGCATGGATCAACGCCCAGGTCAGTTCGACGGTCGGCGTGATGGCGCCCCCCGTTCCGCACACCGTGATTCCGAGCCGGTGGGCGGCGGCCACGTCGATGGCCGCGTTGAACGGGCCGGTGGTGACCAGCAGCTTCAACGCCGGCAGTCGGGCCAGCAGTTCGGCGTCGATAGGCGTGCGTTCCCGCATCGCCACCACCACCTCGCAGCCGGCCAGGCGGGCGACGAGGGCGTCACCGGGGTCGAGGTGCTCCCGGATGGGGAGTAAGTCGATTGCCCGGGGGATGGGTGACCAGTCCGCCTTCGCGGCGAGGCCCTGGTAGTCGTCGAGCACCGCGATGCGCAGCGGCGGCGTGGCGGCGGCCACCCTCAGAACGCATCCGGGTCACGCTGGACGGCTTCGGGAACCGGATGGTGATACAGGCGAGAGGCGTTCTCCCAAGTCAACTTCCGGATCACCTCCGGGGGCAAGTCGCCGATCTCTTCGTGGATCACCCGCTGGGTGTTGGGCCACGTCGAATCGCAGTGCGGGTAGTCGGCTTCCAACATGATGTGGTCGGTGCCGATGCGTTCGTGCTGGCAGAACGACGACTGGTCCTCGACCGCACAGAACCAGAAGTTGCGTTGCAACACCTCTGCCGGAGTGAGCGTCTCGCCCAGGGCCTGCCAGGTGCCGTACATGTCGTGATAGCTCAACATGTGATCGAGCCGGTCCAGCAGACCCGCCACCCAGCCGATCCCGCCTTCGGAGAGGCAGATCTTCAACTCCGGGAAGCGGCTGGGTAATCCGGAATACAGCCAGTCGACCGCTGCAGAGATGGCGTAGGAGAAGAACAGTACGCCGGCGACATCGGGCGGGGCGTCATCGGTAGTCGACGGTGAGGTACCCGACGAACCGATGTGCAGGTTCACCACCGTCCCCGTGTCTGCGCAGGCGGCGATCATCGGATCCCAATGCCCGGAGTGGATGGACGGCAGGCCCAGCTGGGCTGGATTCTCACTGAAAGTGACTGCGCGAAAGCCTCGTTCGGCATTCTCGTAGATCATTGCCGCGCCCAGGTCCGGATCCAGCAGCCAGGGCAGCTGACAGGCGATGATTCGGTCGGGATAGGAGCCGGCCCAGACCTCGTGGTGCCAGTCGTTCCATGCCCGTACCGAGGCCAGCGCCAGTTCGCGGTCACCGGTCGTCAGTTGCAGTCGCTGACCGGCGAAGCCGGGGAGGAACGACGGGAAGTTCAGTGACGCATAAACACCGTTGAGGTCCATGTCGTGGATACGGGCGTGGATATCCCAGGCGCCGCGGCGCATCTCGTCGAATCGGGTCGGCTCGAACCCATACTCGGCCACCGGACGGCCCACCACGGCGTTGAACCCGACATTGGGTAGGGACTGGCCGTCATATATCCAGGTCTGACCGCCGCTGCCGGTCTCGATCACTCGAGGCGCCCGGTCGGCAAACCGGTGCGGCACCCGGCCCAGGAAGGTGTCCGGGGGCTCGACGATGTGGTCGTCCACCGAGATCACGGTGTAACGCCTAGGCGCGCGAGCGGGTTCGGGCAGAAAGGTCACGGTGCGCTCGGCGCCGGACTTCGCGGTGGTGAAGCCTAGGTCAGCGCTGAGTTCGTCGATCGATTTCACCCGTGCACCTCAATGTCAGTCGAGCACATGCCGGTCGGCCTTGATGGTCATGCGCGCCGCACCCGCCCAGTAGACGTCGGCGGCGCGTTCGATCAACGATGCCCGCATCCCGGCCATATCGGAACGCTTCATGGGCTCGGGAGTCCGGCCGGTCAGCATGACGTGGTAGGCGAGTTTGCACACCCGCTCGATGGTCGCCGACCGGTAGACGGCCTCGGCGAGGGTGCGCCCGGTGGCGATCACCCCGTGCGACGCCAGGATCGCCACCTGTGCACCGCCGATATGCCCGACCAATTCCCTTGCCCGCGAGGCGGTATCCACCTCGCCCTGGTAGATGTCGACCAAGCACAGATCGTCGAGAAACAGTGAACCGGTCTGATGGACCAGCTCGGGCAGCATCTGCAAGGACGCAAGCAGGCTCACGTAGTAGGGATGGTTGTGGACCACCACCCGCGCGTCGGGGCGGGCGCGGTGCAGCTCGGTGTGGATGTGAATCGCCGGGGTCACATCCCAGCGGCCCGCCACCACCCGAGCGTCCTGGTCGACTGTGCAGATGTCCGAGGCGGTCAGCTCTGCCCACCACAGGCCCCAGGGATTGACCAGCATCTCGGTCTGGCCGTCGGACTGCCAGGTGATGTGGCCGGCCATGTTCTCGGCGAACCCGATGTCGGCGAGGTGACGAAACGCGATGGCCAGTGCCTGGCTGTTGCTCAGTTCGACGCCGATCGGCGGGACCACCGACGGCGACCAGACCGCCGCGCCACCGGCGCGGGCGCACCCGACGCCGACCGACTCCGTCATGAACAAATCATATGGAAATAAGACTGCTCGTCAACGCCCGATCGCACCGTCGCTACAGCTCGCTGCTGCCGGAGAGGGGCAGCCCCCGGGGCCGGACCATGGCGGGGTCCACGATCCCCACGCGGCCGGGGTAGTGCTGGGCGTGCACCAGGTGCGCAGCGGCAAGGTCACGGGCCCGCTGGGCGTCTCCGACGTCGATGGCGTCGATGACCTGACGGTGGTCCTCCAAGACGGCGCGCCGTTCCGGGATGGGCACCGCGGAATGGTCGGTCACCCGGCTCGACCAGCTTTGCTCGTGTGCCGACCACAGGGCCTCGAGTGCGCCGGCCATGACCAGCATGGTCGTGTTGCCGCACTGGGTGACGAGTGCCTCATGATAGCGGCGGCTGGCCGAGGTGACCTTCTGCAGATCGTCGACCGCGGCCACCGATTCCTCATGCAGGCGGCGCAGAATGGGCACCACCGTGCTCTTGCGGTCCGGCCGCTGCGCACACAGGGCGGCACACGCCGGCTCGACCTGCAACAATGCAGTCCCGACGTCGGCGAGGCTGACCCGTTGGGAACCCAGGACCAGGCCCATGGTGTAGGCAACGTTTGCTGGAGTGGGGCGATGGATCACGGCTCCACCGAGTTTTCCACGCCGAACGGTCAGCAGTCCCTCGGCTTCGAGTATCCGCATCGCCTCGCGCAACGACGGCTTGCTGATCGCGAACTCGACCAGGAGTTCGTCCTCCTTGGGGAGAACGTGTTCATCGGGGAGCTCGCCGGCGAGAATGCGCCGGCGCAGCTCGTCGGCGACCTGTTCGGCGAGCCGGCGAAAGCGGACGGTGGGTGCTGCCACGCGTCGAGTCTGCCAGACCGATCGCCGCTGAACCCGTTACGCGAATCAGTCACTTCCAGATGATTCGTGGCATACGATCGCCCTGCGAGAAGGGGACCATGGGGTGCAGCACTGGACCGTCGGCGACGTTGACATCCATGCCGTCCTGCAAGCAGTCATCCCGATCCCACCGGCTCGGCTGTTCGCCGGGGCGCCCCAGTGTTATGCAGAGCTGCCGGACTACTGCGACCGATCAGGCAACATCCTGATGGCGATCCAGTCCTATCTGATCGAGTCCCGGCCGGTCCGCGTGCTGGTCGACACCTGCTTCGCCGAGAGCTTTCTGCGGTCCCGGAACATGCCGGACCGTTTCGACGATTCGTTGGCCGCCACCGGCTTCACGCCCGAGGACGTCAGCGTGGTGGTATGCACGCATCTGCATCGCGATCACGCCGGTCGCAACACCGTTGAGCACGCGGGCGACTGGGTGCCGACGTTTCCCCATGCCGAGTATCTGGTCACCGCGGCTGAGTACGCGCACTGGTCGGAGATCACGGGGGAGGACCGAGCGGCACCGGAATGCGTTGAACCGTTGGCGCGCAACGGCAGGCTCCGATTCGTCGCACCGGATCACCACGTCACCGAGAGCGTCCAGCTGGTCCCCACCGCTGGTCATACACCGGGCCACGTATCGGTGCGCGTCGAGTCCGCCGGTGCCGTTGCCTACATCAGCGGCGACGTGGTGCATCACCCGCTTCAAATCGGCGCGCCCGAGATCAGTGCGCTGCCGGACGCCGACGTGCCGGCCGCTCGCGCAAGTCGGCATGCACTGTTGCGCCGGGTCGCCGACGAGCGGGCACTGCTGCTCGGATCGCACTTCGCCGCCCCGTCGGGCGGTTACGTCAACAGCGCCGGTGCTGGTCTGGCGTGGCAACCACTGGTAGAGCGAGAGGGAGCACGATGACCGAGACGCAGCACCTACTGCCGGAGGGATTCGACTTCACCGATCCCGCACTGATCGGCGAGCGGATCCCGCATGAAGAGTTCGCACTGTTGCGCAAGACCGAGCCGATCTGGTGGAATTCCCAGCCTTTCGGTGCCTCCGGTTACCCCGACGAGGGCTATTGGGTGGTGACGAGGCACGCCGATGTACGGGCGGTGTCGCTGCAGGACGAGGTGTTCTCCTCGCACGAGAACACCTCACTGATTCGGACCAACACGACGGAGAACCAAGAGCTGCACGACGCCAGCCGCGACAACATCATGCTGTTTCTCGACGGGCCTAAACACGCCAAACTGCGGCGGATAGTCTCCCGGGGATTCACACCGCGAGTGGTTGCCGGAATGCGGGATTCACTCGACCGTCAAGCTCGAGAGATCGTCACCAACGCCGCTGCACACAACAGCGGTGACTTCGTGACCGAGGTGGCGTCGCAACTGCCGTTGGCGACGATCTGCGAGCTGATCGGCGTCCCCGCCGACGAGCGTCAACAGGTCTTCGACTGGAGCAATCGCCTGGTGGGCGGCGGCAACGGCGAAGCGGAGGCCGGCGCCGACGGAACGCTGGCCGCGGCCGAACTTCTCGGCTACGCCTATCAGATGGCCGAGGACCGCAAGGCTCACCCGCGTGACGACATCGCGACTGCCCTGGTGACCGCGACCATCGACGGCGAAGAGCTCACCGCAATGGAATTCGGCTACTACGTGATGATGCTGATGGTGGCCGGCAACGAGACCACTCGCAACGCCACCTCACAGGGAATGCTGGCGTTCTTCGACCATCCCGACCAATGGCGGTTGTACGTCGCCGAACGTCCCACGACCATGGCCGAGGAGGTAGTGCGCTGGGCCACCCCGATCATCTCCTTCCAGCGCACTGCGTTACGCGACGTTGAGCTCGGCGGCGTGCAGATCGGCAAGGGGCAACGAGTCGGAATGTTCTACGGTTCGGCCAACTACGACGACGAGGTTTTCGAAGACCCCTTCACGTTCAACATCTTGAGAAGCCCCAATCCGCACTTGGGTTTCGGGGCGCCGGGAGCGCACTACTGCATCGGCGCGAACCTCGCCCGTATGCAGATCAACCTGATCTTCGGTGCGCTGGCCGACATCATTCCCGACATCCACCAGCTTGACCGCGCATCGCGTTCGGTGCTGCCCTGGATCAACGGGATCGATGCCATGCAGGTGGAGTTCGGCAGCGCCGCGACGCCGTAGTCGACGTCGCGGCGGCTCACCGCCAAGCTCCTCGTCACTCGTTGATGATCACCGGGTCGCCGATGTTGACCCGGTCGAAGTACCACTCCGCGTCAGTGGGACTCAGCCCGATGCAGCCGTGGCTGACGTTCTCCATTCCCAACGAGTGCAGCGCCCAGGGTGCGGAGTGCACGTAGAGCCCGCGCCGAGTGATCCGGACCGCTTGCTCGACCTCGAACCGATAGCCGTCGGGGGAGTCGATCGGGATACCGACGCTGCTGGAGTCCATGAGGACCTTGCGGTCCTTGCCTAGCACGGTGTAGTTGCCGGTCGGAGTCTCGTACTCGGCCTTGCCCATGGTCGCGGGCATGACGCCGTCTTCGCCCCAGTGCGGACGGTGGTGCGGCGTGGGCAGCGGTCCGGCTTCCTCACCGTCGACGGTCACAGTGAAAGTGTGCGACGAGATGCTGGCCACACCAACCACTTTGGGGCCCGTGCTGAAGTCGACCGACAGCTTGCCCACCGACAGTGCCACGGTGCTGTGCGACGGCCAGTAGTGGTCGGGAACCCACTGCACTTCGGTGTCGTCGACCCAGTCAAAGGTGCCGGTCATCGGCGGGGTGGACCGCACCGCGATTGCGCGCTCGGCGGCGCTGCGGTCCAACACCGGCGAGGAGAACGTCACCACCACCGGATGCGCCACGCCGACCACGGCGCCCGGCGCCGGCTGAATCGAGGCGATGCCGGCGCCCGGCGGTTGGCTGGCCGCCGCCGAACTCGTTCCGGGCGGCGTCACGAGCGTGGTGACCGCGACCCCGATCACCACCATTGCAGAACGCACCGAAGTCCACATCGTCGGCATACCTTCCCGATCTTCTCACTTGGGTTATTGCCGTTGATGGTAGGGAGATTCGTGCCCGGAACCGTCGCGCACATGCCCACGAGAAGGTCAAGGCTTCATTAAGGTTTGGACACGGGCCGCGGCCTACGGTGTCAGCAGCAGCGTGCCCCGGGGTCGGCGCCGTGCCGCCGCCGCCAATACTCACGCTCGGACAGCACCGGCTCGCCGGGGTGGGCGCGGCGGCGGAACTCCAGATAGCGGCGGTAGTGGTTGTCGCCCAGCAGGGTGGCCCAATACCAGCCGACGTGCCGGAAACCCCGGACTAGACCGTCGACAGGGCGTCCCATTGCGCCTGCACCTTTCGTTCGGCCGGCGTGGGAATCAACCCGGATGGCGCAAAGCGCCGCGATGGCACCGGCGGCGGCTCGGAGATGGAGGGTGCACCCCGTATTGCGCGTAACGACACCAGAATTCCGGCGACGACCACCACCGCCACCACAGCGACGAACACGATCGACAGAGTGCCCTGAATGAAGGTGTTGCGGACGACATCGTGCAGCGCAGCCGGGTTGGTGGCCGAGCCGAATGACGTCTCCCCGGCGCGTTCAGCAGCCCGGTAGGCGAAATGTTGCGTCCAGTAACCCACCCGTGGATCACCGGAGAAGATCTTCTGCCACGACGCCGTCATGGTGACCGTCAGATCCCACAGCAACGGAATGCCAGGAATCAGCGCCCATTTCAGGCCGGCGCCGCCCCGGCCACGCTTGATCACGATCACGGTCACCACAGTCAGCGCGATCGCCGCCAGCAGCTGATTGGCGATGCCGAACAGCGGGAAGAGGGTGTTGATCCCGCCGAGCGGATCGGTGACCCCCATCAGCAGGATCGACCCCCAACCGGCCACCACGGCCATGCTGCACGCCCAGGCGCCGATCCGCCAGCTCGGATTGGCCAACCGCCGCAGCGGTCCGCCCAGGTTGCTCAAGGCATCCGAGAGCATGAACCGGGCGACTCGCGTACCTGCGTCGACAGTGGTCAGGATGAACAGGGCTTCGAACATGATCGCGAAGTGGTACCAGAAGGCCTTGAGGCCCGGCCCGCCGAACACCTGTCCCAGCACGTCGGCCATGCCCAACGCCAGAGTCGGCGCCCCACCGGTGCGCGAGACGATCGACTGTTCGCCGACAGCGGTGGCGGCCTCGCTGATCTGCTCACCGGTCACCGGTGAGCCGCTCAGCCCCAGTCCGTTGACGTAGGCGGCGGCGCTGGAGGCGGTTCCGCCGGTTGATGCGACCGGAGCATTGAGCGTGAAGTACAGGTGCTGGTCCAGAATCGACGCGGTGATCAGTGCCATCACCGCCACGAACGACTCGGTGAGCATGCCGCCGTAGCCGATCAGCCGCATCTGGCTCTCTTTTTCGAGCAGTTTCGGGGTGGTGCCCGAAGCGATCAGCGAATGGAAGCCCGACAGCGCACCGCACGCGATGGTGATGAACAGGAACGGGAACAGTGACCCGGCGAAGACCGGCCCCTCACCGGTGCGGGCGAACTCCGAGACGGCCGGCGCTGCCATCAGGGGCCGCGCGATCAGGATGCCCACGGCCAGCAGCATGATGGTGCCGACTTTCATGAACGTCGACAGGTAGTCACGCGGCGCCAGCAGCAACCACACCGGCAGCACCGACGCGGCGAAGCCGTAACCGATGATGCACCAGGACAACGTCACCGGGGACAGCGTGAACCACGCAGCACCCCAGGATGTTTCGGCGACCCACTTGCCCGATGCGACAGCGCCCAGCAACGCGACGATCCCGATAAGCGATACCTCGGAGACGCGGCCCGGCCGCAGGAACCGCAGGTAAACACCCATGAAGACGGCGATCGGGATGGTCATCGCGATCGAGAACACCCCCCAGGGGCTGACTGCCAGCGCCCGAACCACGATCAGCGCCAGCACCGCGATCAGGATCACCATGATCACCAGCACCCCGACGATCGCTGCCGCGCCGCCCACCGTGCCGAGCTCCTCGCGAGCCATCTGCCCCAGGGAGCGGCCGCGTCGCCGCACCGAACACCACAGCACCAGATAGTCCTGCACGCAGCCGGCGACCACCGCGCCGATCACGATCCAGATGATGCCCGGCAGATAGCCCATCTGCGTGGCAAGCACCGGTCCCACCAGCGGTCCGGCCCCGGCGATCGCCGCGAAGTGGTGGCCGAAGAGCACTCGCCGGTCGGTCGGCAGATAGTCGGTGCCGTCCTCGAAGATCTCCGCAGGAGTGGCGTGCTCGTCGCGGGGGCACACGATCTTGCGTTCGATAAGCCTTGCGTAGAAACGGAATCCGATCAAGTAGGTGCACGCGGCGGCGACCACAAACCACACCGCATTGACCGTCTCGCCGCGGGCGAACGCAATCGATGCCCACGCCACCGCACCCACGACGCCCAACGCGCCGAAAACCAGCTTGTGGCGTGCCGAGATGGGCGAGCGGTCGATCACCGCGACCGCGGGCAAGTCGGGATCGGTATGCAGGTACGTCACCGGACCGTCGTGTCGCTCCACTACCTGCGGCGCCGTCGGTGCGGCCACGGTTGCCTCCTTGGGGCCTTCTGTGATGCCCGAGGGGCAGCGGTTTCCGAGCGGAACGATAACTTGTCCTAGATTCTCAACTAGGAGAATTCGGGCAACGGGCGTCAGGGGCGGGCATGGACATCAACGGCAAGAAAGTCGTCGTTGTCGGCGGCGCCTCGGGAATGGGCCGCGCCAGCGCGGAGCTGTTGGCCGCCGGTGGGGCCGATGTCGCCGTGCTTGACCGACAGGGCTCGGAGGGCAAGCAGGTCGCCGAGGGCGTCGGCGGCGCGTTTCACCCGGTGGACATCACCGACTTCGACGCCACCGAGAAGACCCTCGCTGCTGCGGTCGCCGGCTTGGGGGGCCTGCACGTTATCGTCACCACCGCGGGCGGTGGTATCGCCAAGCGCACCCTGTCCAAGTCCGGCCCGCATGATCTGGAGTCGTTCCGTGCGGTGGTCGACCTGAATCTGATCGCGACCTTCAACATCAACCGGCTCGCGGCGGCGCACATGAGCCACAACGAACCCGAGGATGACGAGCGGGGCGTGATCATCAATACCTCCTCGATCGCCGCTTTCGAGGGCCAGATCGGTCAGGTGGCCTACACCGCCGCCAAAGCGGGAATCGCCGGGATGGCGCTGACCATGGCCCGTGACCTCGGGTCGGTGGGCATCCGGGTGCTGGCGATCGCGCCCAGTCTGTTCGCCACCGGCCTGACCAAGGGCATCCCGGAGGAGTTCGCCAGCGCGCTGACCAAAGACGCGGCATTTCCCAAACGCCTCGGCCGGCCCGAAGAATTCGCCAAACTGGTTGCCGCGGTCGTGGACAACCCGATGCTCAATGGGCAGTGCCTGCGGCTCGACGCCGGGCAGCGGTTCGCCCCCAAGTAAACGACAGTCAGGAGATCCCCCATGGGCATCGCAGTAACCGACGACCACCGCGAACTGGCCGAGGTGGCCCGCGGATTCTTGACCGCGCAGAAGGCCCGCGCCGCAGCGCGTGCGCTGTTGGACGCCGCCGAAGAGGCTCAGCCGCCGTTTTGGGGTGAACTGGCCGCACTGGGCTGGCTGGGCCTGCATATCGGCGAGGAGTTCGGGGGCTCGGGCTTCGGGCTGCCCGAGTTGGTGGTCGTCATCGAGGAGCTGGGGCGGGCGGTGGCTCCGGGACCCTTCGTGCCGACCGTCATCGCCTCGGCGGTGATCGCCGCGGCCGGCACGCCTGCGCAGCAGAGTCGGCTGCTTCCCGGACTGATCGACGGTTCCATCACCGCGGGGATCGGGCTGGGTGGCGACGTGGTCCTCGACGGTGGCGTGGCCTCCGGTGACGCCGGGGTGGTCCTGGGCGCGGGCCTGGCCGACGTGCTGCTGGTGGCCGCGGGCGAGGACGTGTTGGTACTCGAGCGGGACCGCGCCGGGATCAACATCGACGTCCCGGGCAACCTGGACCCGACCCGCAGGTCCGGCCGGGTGACGCTGACCGGTGTCGGGGTCAGCGCCGACGACGTCCTGGCTGGGGCACGCGAGTCGGCTCTGGCACGCGCCCGGGTGCTGCTGGCCGCCGAAGCCGTCGGCGGCGCCGCCGACTGCACTGATTCGGCCGTCGCGTACGCCAAGGTGCGCGAACAGTTCGGTCGGACGATCGCGACGTTCCAGGCCATCAAGCACCACTGCGCCAACATGCTGGTCGGCGCCGAGTCGGCAACAGCGGCGGTGTGGGACGCCGCCCGTGCCGACGGCGAGGACGAGTACGCCTTCCGGCTGGCCGCGGCGGTTGCCGCCACGCTGGCGTTCCCGGCCTACGTGCGCAATGCCGAACTCAACATCCAGGTGCACGGAGGCATCGGCTACACCTGGGAACACGATGCCCACTTGCAGCTACGCCGTGCCCTGACGGTCAAGGCCTTGTTCGGTGGCGACGCACCGGCGCTGGCCGTATTCGAGAGCGCCGCGGCCGGCATCACGCGGGCCAACAGCTTGGACCTGCCTCCCGAGGCCGAGGAGTTGCGCACCCAGATCCAGGCCGATGCGCGCGCGATCGCCGCCTTGAGCGCCGAGGACCAGTTGGACAGGCTCATCACGACCGGCTACGTGATGCCGCACTGGCCCAAGCCATGGGGCCGGGCCGCCGACGCGGTGGAGCAATTGGTGATCGAGCAGGAGTTCACCGCCGCGGGAGTCCAGCGGCCGGACTACTCGATCACCGGCTGGGTGATCCTGACGCTGATCCAGCAGGGCACCGACTGGCAGATCCAGCGATTCGTGGAGAAAGCGCTGCGTCAGGAGGAGATCTGGTGCCAGCTGTTCTCCGAGCCCGACGCCGGCTCGGATGCCGCGGCAGTCAAGACCAAGGCGACTCGGGTCGAGGGTGGCTGGAAGATCAACGGCCAGAAAGTCTGGACCTCCGGTGCGCATCTGTGCCGGCGCGGCCTGGCCACGGTACGTACTGACTTCGACGTCCCCAAGCACGCCGGTATCACCATGGTGATCATCGACATGCAGGCGCCCGGCGTGCAGGTGCGTCCGCTGCGTCAGATCACCGGCGGGTCTGAGTTCAACGAAGTGTTCTTCAACGATGTCTTCGTGCCCGATGAGGACGTCGTCGGCGAGGTCAATGAGGGCTGGAAGGTGGCCCGGGCCACCCTGGGCAATGAGCGGGTCAGCATCGGCGGCGGTGGTTCCTACACCGCCGGCGTGGACCAGAAGCTGATCGCGTTGGCTCAGCAGCATCGGCAGTCGGTGGCCGACGCCGCGGTGCGGGTCGGGCGATTCGTCGCAGACGAGCACGCGTTGAGGCTGCTGAATCTTCGCCGTGTGGCGCGCAGTATCGCCGGCGCCGGCCCCGGACCGGAGGGCAACGTCACCAAGCTCAAGCTCGCCGAGCACATGGGTGACGGCGCGGCCATCGGGGCGGACCTGCTGGGTGCCGACGTCGCGCTGGATGACGGGCCGGGAGCAATGGCGGGGCGGATGGTGATGGGGGCGCGCGGTATCGCGATCGCCGGCGGCACCTCGGAGGTGACCCGCAACCAGATCGCCGAGCGGATTCTGGGAATGCCCCGCGACCCGCTGATCAAGTAGCGTTTCGATCGGTGCGTGCCGCGGGTATCACCCCCGGCAGCGCTGGGTGACACTCTCCGCTCGTGGTGAGGAGGACGCGACATGGCAACCGTTGCCGACCACGTCATTGCCGCCCTCCAACGCAGCGGCGTACGCCGCGTCTTCGGGTTGCCCGGTGACAGTCTCAACGGGTTCACCGATGCGATTCGGCGGGCCGAGAACTTCAGTTGGGAGCAGGTTCGGCACGAGGAGACGGCCGCCTTCGCGGCCGCCGCTGAGGCGGCGCTGCTGGGTGGGCTGGCGGTGTGTGCGGGCAGCTGCGGCCCCGGCAACCTGCACCTGATCAACGGCCTGTTCGACGCGCAGCGCAGCCGGGTTCCCGTACTGGCGATCGCCGCCCACATTCCGCTGGCTGAGGTCGGATCCGACTACTTCCAGGAAACCCACCCGCAGAACCTGTTTCGGGAATGCAGCGTCTACTGCGAATTGGTCAGCACACCGGAGCAGGCGCCGCGCATCCTGGAGTTGGCGATGCGTGCCGCGGTCGAGGAGAACGGCGTCGCCGTGGTGGTGGTGCCGGGAGAGATCTTCAGCCACCGCTTGGACGAGACGGCCTGGGGAACCCGTCCGGTGCTGCGCACCGGGGCGGTGTGCCACCCCGACGAGCGCGGCCTGCGGGCGGCGGCGGCCATGCTCAACGCTGCCGCCAACGTCACGATTCTGGCCGGTGCGGGCACCGCCGGTGCCCATGACCAGGTCGTCGAATTGGCCCGCACCTTGGCGGCACCGATCGTGCACGCCCTGCGCGGCAAGGAATACATCGAATACGACAATCCCTTTGACGTCGGCATGACCGGCTTGCTCGGCTTCGCCTCCGGCTACAAGGCGATCAGGGAAGCCGACGTGCTGCTGATGCTGGGTACCGACTTTCCCTATCAACAGTTCTATCCCGACCGCGCGCAGATCATCCAAGTCGACATCCGGGGGCGAAACCTGGGGCGACGTACCCCGATCGATCTCGGGCTGCTCGGTACGGTGGCCGACACCGTGGCCGAGCTGCAGCCGATGCTGGCGCTCAAGAACGACCGCACCCACCTGGAAAAGTCGCTCAAGCACTACCGCAAGAGCCGCAAGCGCCTGGACGCGCTGGCGTCCAATGATCGCGACCGCACGCCGATCCGTCCGGAATATGTTGCTGCGGTGGTTGATCGATTAGCGGCACGCGACGCGGTGTTCACCGTCGACGTCGGTTCTCCGGTGGTCTGGGCGGCGCGCTACCTGACGATGAACGGCCATCGGCGGCTGATCGGATCGTTCAACCACGGCACCATGGCCTGCGCACTGCCGCATGCGATCGGCGCACAGTCCGCCGACCGGGGGAGGCAGGTCGTGGCGCTGGCCGGCGACGGCGGGCTGGCGATGCTGTTCGGAGAGTTGCTCACGCTGACGCAGAATCGCCTGCCGGTCAAGGTCATTGTGTTCAACAATTCATCGCTGAACTTCGTCGAACTGGAGATGAAGGCGGCCGGGATCGTCAACTTCGGAACTGAGCTGGACAATCCGGACTTCGGCGCCGTGGCAAGGGCACTGGGGATGTTCGGATGTCGGGTGGAACAGCCGGGCGACCTGGAGGGGGCATTGGCGGAGGCGTTCGCCTACGACGGCCCGGCCGTCGTCGATGTCGTCACCGCCCGTCAGGAACTGTCGATCCCACCGGCGATCACCGCCGAACAGGCCAAGGGATTCTCGCTTTATGCGATCCGCACCATCCTGGCCGGCCGCGGCGACGAGCTGCTTGACCTGGTGTCGACCAATGTTGCTCGCCGCATCTTGAATTGATATCGATACCGATGCCGGTTGATAAATGCCTTGCGGCCCCACCGGCACGCCACTAGCCTCGGAGACATCATGCGTTATCTCGATGTAGTAGCCAGCACCCACAGCGGGGTCTGATCCAGACCGGCCCCCCGCTGTGGGTCGGAAGCTATTACCCGTCGGTCGCTCGACTCGAGCAGAAAAGACCGCACCATGACAACAAAGACATCTTTCGCCGACCAATTCGACACCCGACTCCCGCGTGAACTGCGCGGCCCGGCCGCCCGTCTCACCCGAGAAGGGTTCGTGGCCACCTACGGGCGCTGCGCTGGGCCGCTGCGGCTGGGCCGGTGGCGATGCCTGGACGCCGACCGACCCGCGGCGCGGCTGGGGCTCCAGGGGCGGACTTACCAGGCGACGATCGCCATCGGGGACCGGGCTGGCACCTGTACTGCGGCGGCGCACGGCCCGTTGGCCGCGCTCACGGAGATGCTCTACGAGCGGGGAATCACGCTGGAAATACTTGGATTCCATCAGCTCGACTGTGGCACCGAGACGGCTACGTTTATCCACGGCTCCAACGGCCGTGAGACGGCGTGGGCGGTGGGCTTTGCTGCCGAGGCGGCAAGCTCCACCGTGGACGCGGTTGTCACGTGCGTCAACCGGCTACTGACTTCGGGGTCGGCGGCGCCTGCTCGACGCGTGAACAGCAGCGGCTGAAACTAGATCCGGCGCAAGACGATCGGCATGCCGTCCGCCGGAACGGGCATGCCCCCGTAATCCCAGCGTGTCTGATAGCCCGGGCGCGGCAGCTCCAGCCGGTACCGCTGGAGCAGCCGGTGCAGGATCGCCTTGACCTCGAGGCGTCCGAATGTCATGCCGATGCACTTATGTGCGCCGCCGCCGAACGGATTGAACGCATAGCGATGCCGCTTGTGCTCATTGCGCGGTTCGGTGAACCGTTCCGGGTCGAATTTCATGGGATCCGTCCACAATTCGGGAAGACGGTGGTTCACCCCGGGGTAGGCGATGACATTGGTGCCCTGCGGGATGTAGTGGCCCAGTAGCTCGGTGTCGCGGACAGTCTGACGCATCGCCCACTGCACCGGTGTCACCAGGCGGATCGACTCGTCCATCACCAGGTCGAGTGATTCCAGCTTCTCCAGGGCTTCGATGTCGAGCGGCCCGTCACCCAGGCGATCCGATTCGTCACGGCAACGTTGCTGCCACTCCGGATTGCCCGCGAGGTTGTAGGCCATGGAGGTGGCCGTCGACGTCGACGTGTCGTGGGCCGCCATCATCAGAAAGATCATGTGGTTGACGATGTCGGTGTCGGAGAAGCTGTTGCCGTCCTCGTCCTCGGCGTGGCACAGCGCGGTGAGGAGGTCGTTGCCCTGGCTCTCGCGGTGCTCCCGGACCCGGGCGGTGAAGTAGGCCTCCAGCAGTTCACGCGCCTTGAGGCCACGCCACCAGGTGAAAGGCGGCACGCTGGTGCGGATCACCGCGTTGCCGGCCCGGGTGGTGGTGGTGAACGCCTTATTGACCTTGGTCACCAGCTCATGGTCGGTGCCGGGTTCGTGGCCCATGAACACCAGCGCCGCGATGTCGAGGGTGAGTTCCTTCATCGCGGGGTAGAGCAGGAAGCGCGGGTCATCGGTGACCCAGTCGTCGGCGATCGTCCGGGAGGCGACCAGGTCGATCTGCTCGACGTAGCCGACAAGACGGGGCCGTACGAACGCCTCCTGCATGATCCGGCGATGGAACATGTGTTCCTCGAAATCCAGCAGCATCAGACCCCGGTTGAAGAACGGCCCGATCACCGGGACCCAGCCCTGCTGCGAGTAGTCCTTATTGCGATTGGAGTAGATGACCTGCGTCGCATCGGGACCCAGCGCTGCGACGGCGGGTAAGACGGGCGAATCGCCGAACACCAGCGGCCCCTGTGTCTGATACAGGTGCAGCAGGTAGTCCGGGCCGCCGCGCAGCATCTCGATCATGTGGCCCAGGACCGGTAGGCCGGCGTCGCCGAGTACCGGTTTGAGGCCGCTGCCCGGAGGTGGCTCAGCGAGTCTCTTCTCGGGGAACTCCTTGTTCAGCAATCGCTTTTCCAGAGCCCCCAAACCCGGAAAGTTGTTGAACGACGGGGTGAACCGGCGCTTGGCCTGATCCATCAGGTACCGCGGCGTGTTGATCGTCGTCACGACGCTCCTTCGACGGCGCCCGACGGGCTGTGGCGCCCGTCACTTGATCGTCCATCCTTGGATCAAACTTGACGACTGTCAAGGTTGGGTCCAGGGCGGCGTGGCGCACGGCTTCGCCACCGCGCGAGCAGACGCGGAATCGCACGCCGAAGTGGCAATCTGTGCGATTCCGCGGCTGCCCGGGGCACTTCCCGCTAGCGGTGGATTGCTCAGCGAGCGAACTTCAGAGCCGGCGCAAGGTGATCGGCATGCCATCCATCGGAATGGGCATGCCGCCGTAGTCCCAGCGCGGCTGGTAGCCGGGGTGCGCCAGCTCGATCCGGTACTGGCGCAGCAACCGGTGTAGCACCGTCTTGATCTCGAGGCGGCCGAACACCATCCCGATGCACTTGTGCGCGCCGCCGCCGAAGGGCGCCCACGCGTAACGGTGCTGCTTGTGCTCCGACCGCGGCTCCAGGAATCGCTCCGGGTCGAACTGCCGCGGGTTGGTGTAGAGCTCGGGAAGCCAATGGTTCATTCCCGGCCAGGTGACGATGTTGGTGCCGGCCGGCACGAAGTGACCCAACAGGTCGGTGTCGCGCACCGCCTGCCGCATATTGAACGGCAGTGGGGTCACCAGCCGCAGCGACTCGTCCATGACCAGGTCGAGGGTCTCCAGCTTTTCCAGTGACTCGATGTCCAGGGGGCTGTCGCCGAGACGTTGCGACTCGTCGCGGGCGCGATCCTGCCAATCCTGGTGCGCGGCCAGGTGGTAGATCATCGTGGTCACCGTCGAGGTGGTGGTGTCGTGGGCGGCCATCATCAAGAAGATCATGTGGTTGACGATGTCGGCGTCGGAGAAGCTGTTGCCGTCCTCGTCGGAGGTGTGACAGAGCACGGTGAGCATGTCGGTTCCCTCGACCTTGCGGCGCTCCTTGACCCGCTCGGTGAAGTAGTCCTCGAGCAGTTTGCGGCCCTGCAGACCCTGCCACCACTTGAACGGCGGCACGCCGGTGCGGATGATGGCGCCGCCGGCACGGGTGGTCTGCTCGAAGGCGCGGTTGACCTTGGTGACCAGCTGGTGGTCACTGCCGGGCTCGTGGCCCATGAACACCACCGAGGCGACGTCGAGGGTCAGCTCCTTCATAGCCGGGTACACCAGGAATCGGCCGTCGTCGGTGGGCCAGTCGGCCACGATCGCCGTGGCCACCCGGTCGATGTCCTCGACGTAGCTGGCCAGCCGGGGCCGGGTGAAGGCGGACTGCATGATGCGCCGGTGGGCCATGTGCTCGTCGAACTCCAGCATCATCAGGCCGCGGTTGAAGAACGGCCCGATCACCGGGAGCCAGCCCTTCTGCGAGAAGTCCTTGTTCTTATTGACGAAGATCGTCTGGGTGGCCTCGGGGCCGAGCGCGACGATCGACGGCAGGATCGGCGAGTCGGCAAAGGTGATCGGTCCCCGGGTGTTGTACAGGTGCAGCGGGAAATCCGGACCCAGGCGGAACATCTCGACGATGTGGCCCAGCAGCGGCAGGCCGGAGTCGCCCATGATGGGTTTGAGGTCGCTGCCCGCGGGCGGCTCTGCCAGAGTGTGCTGCGGCCAGTCGACGTTCATCAGCCGCTTTTCGATCAAACCCATGCCCGGGATGGTGTTCATGGTGGGAGTGAACCGACGTTTGGCCTGGTCCAGCAGGTAACGTGGGGTGCTGATGGTGGTCACGAACGCTCCTTAGCGGCCCGGACAGGTTGTGGTAACCGTCACTTGGGCACTAATACTTGGATCAAATTTGACGCCTGTCAAGTTTGAATACGGCTCGGCGTGGTGCAAGGTGCAAAGGTGAATACCGAGAACGGCGCGGCCGGGCGGTCTCCCGACGATCTGCCCATGCGACGGGGCGACAAGCAACGTCAGGCGATCGTGCAGGCGGTGCGCGAGCTGCTGCAGGAAAAGCCCTTCGCCGAACTGTCGGTCAGCACCATCAGCGACCGGGCAGGCGTGGCGCGGTCCGGGTTCTATTTCTACTTCGACTCCAAATACGCCGTGCTGGCGCACATCCTGGCAGAGGCGACGCATGAGCTCGAAGAACTGACGCACTACTTCGCGCCGCGGAGTGCCGACGAATCGCCTGCGGAGTTCGCACAACGCATGGTGGGCAGTGCAGCCGCGGTCTATGCCCACAACGACCCGGTGATGTCGGCCTGCAACCTTGCCCGCAACAGCGATGCCGAGATCCGGGAGTTGCTCGACGCCCAGATCGACGCGGTGATCGAGCAGATCGTCGCCGTGGTCAAAGAGGAGATCGCCGCGGGTACCGCGCATCCCATCAACGACGACCTCCCGGCGCTGGTGCGCACCCTGGGGGCCACCACCGCCTACATGCTGTCCGGCGACAGCGCCTTCGTGGGCCCCGACGGCGATGTGGGCCGCGGCGTGGGGGTGCTCGAGGCGCTGTGGCGTAATGCGCTGTGGGGCGGCCGTAGGGGCTAGCGCCATGGGCGGCCCAGCGGGGGATTGAATGATCGGTGCGCGGTACCGCCGGTATCGTCTGCATCCATGACACGCGTAGCGCAGTACTACCGGGGCAAGCGGTGTTTCATCACCGGAGCGGCGAGCGGGATCGGGCGGGCCACCGCGCTGCGCCTGGCTGAGCATGGCGCCGAGCTGTACCTGACCGATCGCAATGCTGAGGGTTTGGCGCAGACCGTCGCCGATGCACGCGCTCTGGGCGCGTTGGTACCCGAGCACCGGGTGGTCGATATCGCCGACTACGACGACGTCGCCGCCTTCGCCGCCGACATTCATGCCCGGCATGAGCCGATGGACGTCGTGATGAACATTGCCGGGGTGTCGGCGTGGGGCACCGTAGATCGGTTGAGTCACGAGCAGTGGCGAAAAATGGTCGACATCAACCTGATGGGCCCCATCCACGTCATCGAGTCCTTCCTGCCGCAGATGGTGGCCGCCGGCCGCGGCGGAAACCTGGTCAACGTCTCCTCGGCGGCCGGGATCGTCGCATTGCCCTGGCACGCCGCCTATTCCGCCAGCAAGTTCGGCCTGCGTGGCGTGTCGGAGGTGCTGAGGTTCGACCTGGCGCGCCACCGCATCGGCGTCTCGGTGGTGGTACCCGGCGCGGTCAAGACCGGGCTGGTCCACACGGTCGAGATCGCCGGCGTGGACCGCGAGGATCCGCAGGTGGAGAAATGGGTGGGGCGTTTCGCCGGCCATGCGGTGTCGTCGGAGAAGGCGGCGGACAAGATCCTGGCGGGGGTGGCGCGCAACCGCTACCTGGTCTATACCTCCGGCGACATCAGGGCGCTGTATGCGTTCAAGCGGCTGGCATGGCTGCCCTACAGTGTGGCGATGCGTCAGGCCAACGTGCTGTTCAGCCGCGCTTTGCGGCCTTCGCGGGAATCGTTGCGCAGCTCCTGAACCGTCCTGCGGCTCAGCGCCTGCCCCAGTCCCAGGGCGGGGTGGTCAGCAGGCCCAGTCCGGCGACCCGGGTCTCGCCGAAGTCTTTGTAGACCTCGATTTCTGCGGTGTCGTGACGGTCGGCCTCGGCGATCGGTACGGCGGCGAGCAGTTCCGGCATGGTGCGCGCGTGGGTGACCACCACGATCTGCGTTCGGGTGGCAGCGGCACGGATGAGCCCGGCCAGGGGCGACACCAGGTCGGGATGCAGCGACGTCTCCGGCTCGTTGAGCACCATCAGCGACGGCGGCTGCGGGCTCAGCAGGGCGGCGGCCCACTGCAGGAAGCGCAGGGTGCCATCGGACAGTTCGGCGGCCCGCAAGGGCCGCAGCATGCCTCGCTGGCGCAGCTGCAGGTCGAACATGCCGTCGTGGGAGCTGATCGACAGCGTCGCCCCGTCGAACGCACCTGCGATCGCACGGTCCAGCTCCTCGTCACCTGACTCGATGATGGTCTGCACGGTTGCGGCCAGGTCGGCGCCATCACCGGCCAGGACCGGCGTACGAGTGCCGACCTGGGGCCGTCGCACCGGTGCGCCGGCGTCCACTCGGAAGCCGTCGTAAAAGCGCCAGTCCCGCAGCCGGTCGCGTACCGCGGCGAGCTCTGGGTGCGCGCCGGGGTGGGCGAATTCGGCGAGCACGCTGCGATAGGTCGGCAGTGTCCGCGACAGTTCCTCGACACCGGAGTCCGTGCTGGACTGCGCGAAAGCCCGGGTGCGGCTCACCAAGGTGGCACCGCGCCGCGGTACCGGGCCGGCGAACACGATCTCGCGTTTGATCTCCGGATCGTGGGCGAACGCCGACGACTGCGCAGGATCCTGCGGCAGACCCAAATCGACCAGGTAGCCGAAGTCGTCGGAGGCGAAACCCATCTCCAGCGAGACCACTCGGGTGCGCACGCTGCCCTGGGCCGCGCCGCTGCGACGCGCTTCGCCGAGCTGCTCGGGGCCGGCCCACAGCACCGACTCCAGGCCACCTTCGCGGGCCAGTGATCCGATCACCTCGCCGCGGCCGCAGTCGGCGAGCAGGCGCAGCGACCGGTACAGCGAGGTCTTGCCGGTGCCATTGGCACCCGTGACGACGGTGAGTCGACGCAGTGGGAGCACCACGTCGCGCAGTGAGCGGTACCCGCGAACCGCCAGAGTCGACAGCATGCCCGGCAGGTTAGCGGGTGCCTCCGACGTGCTGGGCGTCGTGCGCTGTCTGCGGCCTCAGTGCCAGCACAGCGGCGGCGGGCCACGATGGCGGGCATGCTGTGTCGACAGGCGATGAACCGGGAGGCCGGGTGAGAGGCAACACGCACCGGACGCGGGCCGTCATCAAGCGGGCTCGCTCGCTGTACAGCGGTGTTCGGACTCGATCGGCGCTGGCCGCCGCGGTGGTGATGACGCTCTGCCTTGCGATCGCGGGCGGGCTGCTCCTGTTGGTGTTGTACCGGTCGCTGGAATCGACCGCCGAGACCGCGGCGGGACTTCGTGCCGAACACATCGCGGCCCAGCTGCGATCGGGCGATTTCGATGACATGGAGTCGGCGTTACTGGCCACCGATGGGCACATCGCCGTGGTGCAGGTTGTCGGGGCGTCGGGCGTGATCCGGGCCGCCTCCAACGGTGCGCCCCGATCGCCACTGGCGGCGGTAACCCTTGCCGACGGGCAAGCGCGGTATGTGGGCCGGGTCGAATCCGCCACCGGCGAGGAGTACTGGGTATCGGCGCGTGGTGCCGGCGCCGAGGAAGGTCCGGTCACCGTTCTGGTGGGGGTGGACCGCGAACCGGTCGAGGAGATCGTGACCGTGGTGGGTGTGCTGCTGGGCGTCGGCGCGCCGATTCTGATCGTGTTGGTGGCGGCGGCAACGTTTCGCCTGGTCGGTGCCGCACTGCGGCCGGTGGAGGCGATCCGTACCCGGGTGGCGTCGATCTCGAGTGCTGACCTGACCGAGCGGGTGCCCGTTCCCCGAACCCATGACGAGATCGCCGAGCTCGCGACGACGATGAACGCCATGCTGTCTCGCCTGGAGCACGGCAGGGCAGCTCAGCTGCGTCTGGTCAGCGACGTGTCGCACGAACTGCGCAGCCCGCTGGCCACGATCACCACCGCACTGGAATTGGCCAGTGCCCGGCCCGAACTGATGGACCGGGCCCTGATCGACGAATCGCTGCTCCCGGAATCACAGCGGATGAGTCAACTTCTCCAAGATCTGCTGCTGCTGGCTCGCTCCGACGAAGGGGCGCTGGGACTGCGCGGGGAGGACGTCGATGTCGACGACCTGCTGGAGGCCGAGGCGAATCGACTCGCCGGCGGTGGGTCGGTCAGCGTCGTGACCGATATCGCGGCCTGCCGAGTCACCGGCGATCGCGCTGCGCTGACTCGGGTGATTCGCAACCTGGTCGACAACGCGGCACGGTATGCCCGCAGCACGGTGACGCTGAGCTGTAGTCCGGCCTCGGACGGCGTCGTGATCACGATCGCCGACGACGGTCCTGGGATCCCGGTGGGTGACCGGAGCCGGATCTTCGAGCGATTCGTCAGGCTCGACGCGGCCCGTGCCCGGGCGTCGGGCGGAACCGGGCTCGGCCTGGCGATCGTCGCGGAGGTGGTGCGCGCCCACCGGGGAACCGTGACCGTGGACGATGCCGCCGGTGGTGGGGCGGTATTCACCGTTGCGCTGCCGCGGTCAGGCCGCCCGGATCAAGAATCCAGGTCGGAGCGCAGGCGGTAGCCTGCGCCGCGCACCGTCTCGATAGTGGCGAGTCCGAACGGCACGTCGACCTTGCGGCGCAGATACCCAACGTAGACCTCGACGACGTTCTCATCGCCGGTGTAGTTCGAATCCCACACCGACCGCAAGATCTCGGGTTTGGTGACGACATCACCGGGGTGCCGCATCAAGAACTGCAGCAGCCCGAACTCGCGCGGCGTCAACTCGAGCACCGTGTCGCCGCGGGTCACCCGGCGGCGAGCCGGATCGAGCGACAGGGTGCCCACAGTGAGCACGGTCGGACGCGCCGGGGCGCCGCGCCGCAGCAGCGCGCGCAGTCGCGCCACCAGGACGACGAACGAGAACGGCTTGGTCAGGTAGTCGTCGGCGCCGATGTCGAAGGCATCGGCCATGTCGTACTCGCCGTCCTTGGCTGACAGCATGAGTACCGGCGTCCACACCTGCTGCGCCCGCAGCTCGCGGACCACCTGGTAGCCGCTGAGGCTGGGCAACATGATGTCCAACACCACTACGTCATAGTCGCCGGTGATGGCGGCGGCCAGCCCGTCTGCGCCGTCGTGCTCGACGTCGACGACAAAGCCCTCGGCGACCAGTCCGCGACGTACGGTCTGCGCCAGCCGAGCCTCGTCTTCGACCAGCAGTATCCGCACTACACCAGTACAGCAGAGCTCGACCACCGGGCTAGCTGCCTTCTCAGCGGTCCCACAGCGCCTGGCGGACAAGCTGGCGCCATGACCGGAGTTGCTACTAATCCAGACACCTTGATCGCCACGTTCGGGCTGTTGGGCGTGCTGGCAGTGGTGTTCGTCGAGACCGGGCTTCTGGTGGGCTTCTTCCTGCCCGGCGACTCGCTGCTGTTCACCGCGGGTGTGCTGGCCGCTCAAGTTCACCCGGCGGTTCCGGTGTGGCTGCTGGTGTTGACCGTGCCGATCGCCGCGATCGTCGGCGACCAGTGCGGCTATCTGCTCGGGGCCACGGCGGGGCTGGCGGTACTGGAGACGCGGGCGGCCCGACGGCTCGGCCGCCACCAGGTCGAGCGGGCCCAGCGCTACTTCGCCACCCACGGCAAGGCCACGGTCTTTCTAGCCCGATTTGTGGCGGTGGCTCGGACCCTGACACCGGTGCTGGCCGGGGCGTCCGGAATGCGCCACCGAACCTTCACCGCCTACAGCATCGCCGGGTCGATGGCCTGGGGTGCAGGCGTTCCTTTGCTGGGGTATCTGCTGGGTGGCATCGGAGTCGTCCGGGCTCACCTCGACCTGGTTCTGCTGGCGGTCATCGCAGTCTCGCTGGTCCCGGTGTTGCTGAGCATCGTGGGCGGCCGCCTTCAGCGGAACAACAGGCGTCCGGCTCCAGCCGATGAGGCGAATCGGTCGGAGTCGGTACCTGCCGTGATGCACTGAGCCGGGGTCCGGAAAGCTTTGCTGACCGGCCGTCGGCGGTCGACTGCCGCGGCCACTTGTCGGTGTCGAGTGGTAGACCTGCGGTTATGACGAGTCAGTTGCCGGATTGTGAGATGCGACACGCCGATGCGGATGCGTTCGCAGGCTTACGACCAGCGAATTTCAACAATGTCGTTCAGAACATCTAGTATTGGTTCCGAGGGATGACCACTAGGTGTAGTGTTCGGGGGACCGACAGGCCCGGGATCTTCCAGTTGTTCGGGCCGCGGCAAACCGGCACCTATTTGGTGCTCTGCCACGGCGCGTGAGCTGGAAAGACTGAAGTTCTGGCGGCCCGCTGAACGTAGTGCCCCACCCGTCATCCGTTCGATGTCGACGATTCGCTGAGGAGCCTGCCGCCATGAGCATCACTGTCTACACCAAGCCCGCATGCGTGCAGTGCAACGCCACCTACAAGGCGCTGGACAAAGAGGGCATCGCTTACGAGAAGGTCGACATCTCGTTGGACCCTGAAGCCCGCGACTACGTGATGGCTCTGGGTTACCTGCAGGCGCCTGTCGTGGTCGCCGGCAACGAGCACTGGTCGGGTTTCCGGCCGGACCGCATCAAGGCACTGGCGCAGGTCGCGCTCAGCGCGTAGCCGGGCGCACGGGTCGGGTACGGGTGGAGTCTGACTGAGAGCTGAAGGGGGTCGCCGTGTCTGCGGATTCTGGATGCAGCCTGGTGTACTTCTCCTCGGTGTCAGAAAACACCCACCGCTTCGTGCAGAAGCTGGATCTGCCGGCCATCCGGATTCCGTTGCACGGGCGCATCGAGGTCGATCACCCCTACGTGCTCGTATTGCCGACCTACGGCGGGGGACGTCAGCTGCCGGATGTCCATGAAGGCGGCTACGTACCCAAGCAGGTCATCGCCTTTTTGAACAACGAACACAATCGGCGGCTGTTGCGCGGCGTGATCGCTGCCGGCAACACCAACTTCGGCGCGGAGTTTTGCTACGCCGGCAATGTGGTGGCCCGCAAGTGCGGGGTGCCCTACCTGTATCGATTCGAATTAATGGGAACCGACGAGGACGTGCAAGCCGTCCGCGCGGGATTATCCGATTTCTGGAAGGACGAGGCATGTCACCTACCGCTGCAACTGCAGAGCAGGTAACCGCAACCCCCCGCAGTATGCCGGTGGGTGAACTCGACTTCCACGCGCTTAACGCGATGCTCAATCTGTATGACGCCGACGGCAATATCCAGTTCGACATGGATGTGCTGGCCGCCCGTCAGTACTTCTTGGAGCACGTCAACCAGAACACGGTGTTCTTCCACAATCAGGACGAGAAGCTCGACTACCTGATTCAAAAGGAGTACTACGAGCGCGAAGTCCTCGACCAGTACTCGCGGAACTTTGTGAAGTCGCTGCTGGATCGGGCCTACGCCAAGAAGTTTCGGTTTCCGACCTTCTTGGGGGCGTTCAAGTACTACACCTCCTACACCCTCAAGACCTTCGACGGTAAGCGCTACCTGGAGCGGTTCGAGGACCGCGTCTGCATGGTTGCGCTGACCCTGGCCGCCGGGGACACCAAGCTGGCCGAACAGCTGGTCGACGAGATCATCGACGGCCGGTTCCAGCCAGCCACCCCGACCTTCCTGAACTCCGGCAAGAAGCAACGCGGCGAAGCCGTCAGCTGCTTCCTGTTGCGTATCGAGGACAACATGGAGTCCATCGGGCGCTCGATCAACTCCGCCCTGCAGCTCTCCAAGCGCGGCGGGGGAGTGGCGTTGCTGCTGACCAACATTCGCGAGCACGGCGCCCCGATCAAGAACATCGAGAACCAGTCTTCCGGGGTCATCCCGATCATGAAGCTGCTGGAGGACTCGTTCTCCTACGCCAACCAGCTGGGGGCACGCCAGGGCGCCGGCGCGGTGTACCTGCATGCGCACCACCCCGACATCTACCGCTTCTTGGACACCAAGCGGGAGAACGCCGACGAGAAGATCCGGATCAAGACACTGAGCCTGGGCGTGGTGATCCCCGACATCACCTTCGAACTGGCCAAGAAGAACGAGGACATGTACCTGTTCTCGCCTTACGACGTCGAGAAGGTCTACGGGGTTCCGTTCGCCGACATCTCCGTCAGCGAGAAGTACTACGAGATGGTGGATAACGCGGCGATCCGCAAGACCAAGATCAAGGCGCGGGAGTTCTTCCAGACCCTGGCCGAGCTCCAGTTCGAATCCGGCTACCCGTACGTCATGTTCGAAGACACGGTGAACCGGGCCAACCCGATTGCCGGCAAGATCACCCACTCCAACCTGTGCTCGGAGATCCTGCAGGTTTCGACCCCGTCGGAGTTCAACGACGACCTGTCCTATTCCAAGGTGGGCAAGGACATCTCCTGCAACCTCGGCTCGCTCAACATCGCCAAGGCGATGGATTCGCCCGACTTCGGTCAGACCATTGAGGTCGCCATCCGGGCGCTGACCGCGGTATCGGATCAGACGCACATCTGGTCGGTTCCCTCGATCGAACAGGGCAACAACGAGTCGCACGCCATCGGTCTGGGGCAGATGAATCTGCACGGCTACCTGGCCCGGGAGCGCGTCTTCTACGGTTCCGAAGAGGGCATCGACTTCACCAACATCTACTTCTACACCGTGCTCTACCACGCACTGCGGGCCTCCAACCGTCTTGCCTTGGAGCGGGGTAAGTCGTTCGCGGGCTTTGAGCAGTCCAAGTACGCCAGCGGAGAGTTCTTCGACAAGTACACCGAGCAGGTGTGGGAGCCCAAGACCGCACGGGTGGCTGAGCTTTTCGCCGACGCGGGCATCCGGATCCCGGGCCAGGACGACTGGCGCCGGCTCAAGGAGTCGGTGATGACCCACGGGATCTACAACCAGAACCTGCAGGCCGTGCCGCCCACCGGATCGATCTCCTACATCAACCACTCGACGTCGTCGATCCACCCGATCGTGGCGCGGGTCGAGATCCGCAAAGAAGGCAAGATCGGGCGCGTCTACTACCCGGCGCCCTACATGAACAACGACAACCTGGAGTACTACCAGGACGCCTACGAGATCGGCTACGAGAAGATCATCGACACCTACGCCGCGGCCACCCAGCATGTGGATCAGGGGCTGAGTCTGACGCTGTTCTTCAAGGACACCGCGACCACTCGCGACGTGAACAGGGCGCAGATCTACGCGTGGCGCAAGGGCATCAAGACGCTGTACTACATCCGCCTGCGGCAGATGGCGCTGGAAGGCACCGAGGTCGAGGGCTGCGTGTCCTGCATGCTGTAGGACATTTCCAGACAGTTGCAGGCCAGGGGAAATCCCCTGGCCTGCTTCTTTGTTGAGGGCCTCACCTTGCCGGTGTGGATAAGGTGAGCGGTGTGACCCGCATCAGGCCATTCCTCATGTTCCAAGGCGGCACCGCTGCCGCCGCGATCGAGCTGTACCTGGCCGCGATCCCGGGCGCATCGGTGGTCTCGTCGGTCCCTCACCCCGAACCTGCGTCCGGCATCATGCTGGCCGAGCTCGACCTGGCCGGGCTGCGTGTGCTGGTCAGCGACAGTGCAGTCGACCACGGCTTTGACTTCACGCCGTCGAGCTCACTGTTCATCGACGTCGCCGACCGCGCGGAGTTGGAGCGGCTGGTGGCCGCTCTGGGGGAGGGCGGAGCCACCTTGATGCCGCTCGGCGAATACGGTTTCTCCACCGCATTCGCCTGGGTCAACGATCGGTTCGGAGTGTCCTGGCAGCTCAACCTGCCCTGAGTCGGGCAGCTCTTCGTCAGGCCGGCCAACGCGGCCGGTGCAGGCTAGGGCGCAGGTGCCGGTTTGGCGGCCGGCGGATGTTCCATGCCCGCAGGGCACGGTTCGCCGGCAGCGGTGTAAAACGGCTGACCGGAGGGGGTGTAGCAGGGCGGCAGGCCGGCGCTCTGCTGCGCGGCGATGTCCTCACGCGTGGCGTGCGGCGCGTCGATAGCGCCGCCGACGGCGCCGGCGGTGGCGCCGATGACAGCGTCATTCACCAGCGCACCCAAGAGGCCAGGGCCGCAGGGCCCGGGCACGAAGACGGGGCCCAGAATCCCGGGGCAGATCTCCGCATGTGCGATCGGCGTCACCGCGGCGGGCGCGATCGCCAGGGCGGCGACCACCGTGGCAACCAGAGTCAGACGATGTGTGACGCGGCGCTTGCCGTGCATGTCATCCCTTCCTGGTAAGCAACTGGTCGGTCCCGACGTTACCCGAAACAAGATCAGTGCGCCCGGTGTCGGGAAGGTCGTTGATCGTCAATCCGACTTCTGGATCATCGAATTGGCAACGTAGACAGCCGATTTCCAGTGCCCGCTGCGGGTTGGTACGCGAATCAGCTCTCGCGGGCCTGGTCGGCATGCAGCGCTTTGATGCGCCGCTGCTCACGCAGGACTTCCTGGTAGCTCTCGCGTTCGGCGATCAGCCACGCCGGCTTGTCGGCCAAGAGCTGATCGATCTGCTCTGTCGTCATCGCCTTGTCGACGTCGCCTCGAGTAAGACCGGAGATCGAGATACCGAGCTTGGCCGCCACCAGGTTTTTGGGGTGCGGTCCGTTCTTGCGCAGGTCCTTAAGCCACTGGGGCGGGTCTTCCTGCAGTGCGGCGAGCTCGGCTCGGGTGATCGCGTTCTCCTGGAACTGCGGAGGAGTCGCGGGCAGATACACGTCCAGTTTCTTGGCCGCCGTCGCGGGTTTCATGGACTGTGCGTTCGGCCTGCTCATGGCACCAGCCTATCGGTAGCCTGATGCGGTGAATCCGCCTTCCCTCACCCTTGGCTATGTCCCCGGTGCGACACCGGCGAAGTGGGCCCGGGTCTGGGCGGAGCGGCATCCGGACGTGCCGTTGGGGCTGCACACCGTCGACGCCGCAGACGCGGCTGACGCAGTACGGGCGGGCACCGTCGATGTCGCGTTGCTGCGGCCACCGCCGGACGTATCCGGGCTGTCGGTGATTCCGCTGTATGAGGAGACGACGGTGGCCGTGGTACCCAAGGACCACGTCTTTAGCGCAGTCGATGAGATCGCCATCGCCGACCTCGAGGAAGAGCCGGTCCTGCTCCCACTCGACGACGTTGTCGCCTGGGGGGACGCGCCCGGAGCCCGCGTCGAATACCGCCCCGAAAACACCGCGGAGGCAATAGAGCTCGTCGCCGCCGGAATGGGTGCACTCATCGTTCCGCAGTCGCTGGCGCGGCTGCACCACCGCAAGGACCTCACCTACCGCCCGATCACCACGGCGCCCCCCTGCCCGGTGGCGCTGGCCTTCGCCGCGGGAACCCAGTCGCCGCTGGTCGAAGAGTTCGTCGGCATTGTGCGCGGCCGCAAGGCAGGGTCGTCACGCGGCCAGACGCAGCCGGCGCCCAAGCGCAGCGCGCGAGAGAAGACCCTCGCCAAACAAGCCGCCCGCGCCGCGGCAGGCAAGGTGGCCCGCAAGCCGGGCGGAGCAGGGCGCGGGCGGCGCTGAGGCAGACCGCAGTCAGAAATCCCAATCGTCGTCGGTGGTGGGCTGCTGGGAACCGATCACATAGGAGCTGCCCGAACCGGAGAAGAAGTCGTGGTTCTCCGCGGCCCCGGGGTCCAGGGCAGACATGATCTCGGCGGGCACCCGCGTGTCATCGGCCGGGAACAACGGCGCGAGGCCGAGGTTGGCCAGGGCTTTGTTGGCGTTGTAGCGCATGTAGGGAAGGACCGGTTCGGTCATTCCGAGCGGGTCGTAAAGGTCTCGGGCATAGTCAATTTCATTGTCGTAGAGCTCAGTGAGCATCGAGTAGGCGAAGTCGGCCAGCTCGGTGCGGCGCTGCGCGGTAGCGGCCTGCATTCCCTGCTGGAACTTGTAGCCGACGTAGAAGCCGTGCACCGCCTCGTCGCGGATGATCAGCCGGATGATGTCGGCGGTGTTGGTCAGGATCGAACGCGATGCCCAATGCAGCGGCAGATAGAAGCCGCTGTAGAACATGAACGACTCCAGCATCACCGAACTGATCTTCTTCTTCAGCGGGTCGTCGCCCCGGTAGAAGTCGCGCACGATGTGGGCTTTGCGCTGTAAGAAGGTGTTCTCCCGCGACCAGGCAAAGGCCGCGGTGATCTCGGGAGTCGAGCACAGGGTGGAGAAGATCGAGCTGTAGCTCTTGGCGTGCACCGACTCCATGAACGCCATGTTGGTGTAGACCGCCTCCTCGTGCGGAGTGGCGGAGTCGGCGAGCATCTCGATACAGCCGACGGTGCCCTGCATGGTGTCGAGCAGCGTCAGGCCGGTGAAGACCCGAATGGTCAGGGTCTGCTGCTCGTCGGTCAGGGTGTGCCAACTGGGTAGGTCGTTGGACAGTGGAACCTTCTCCGGGAGCCAGAAGTTCGCGGTCAGCCGGTTCCACACGTCGAGGTCGCGCTGGTCGGCTATCTCGTTCCAGTTGATCGCCTCGATCGGGTCGGCGGTCACGGGCTAGCCCGCCGGACGCGTCGCGCCATGGGCGTGAGCGTCGCGGATCGCAGGGTGCAGATAGCCGAACTCGGTGGTGGGATCTGCAAGTCGATATACGGGCATGGCGCGGTTCTCCTCGTGCGGATGGACGCAGGTGCACTCACACCGTAACGGGAGTTCGGCTAGCCGAACAAATAATTATGGCCGGACGTATCGCGTTGGACGGGCCGCGCCGACTGTGCGGTGTGCATGGCGGCGTCGGCGCGTCGCCAAGAGAACCGCACACTCAAGTGGGCAGCGGGGATTACGCAGGGACGGTTGACTCAGAACCGGTGCGCGGGGCCTTCCTGACCTTTGTAGAGCCGGGTCAGCAGCATGTTGCGAAAGCGGGCGTTGTCCAGCAGTTTGAGGCCGGTCTTGGCCACTGTCGGATTGCCGGCCAGCTTGTGAAAGAACCGGCCACGCCGGTACTCCTGGCCCCAGGCCGCTTCCATGCGCTGGGCGTAATTGGTGAAGTCATCCGGGCCGCCGTTGGCCAGCGCCGCTACGGCGCACTCACCGGCGGCCAGCCCGGATTCCAGAGCCTTGGAGATCCCCGCGCCCGACGTCGGCCTGCCCGCACCTAAGGAGTCGCCGGTGAACAGCACCCCGGGTCGCCACGGCGGCCACGCGGTGAATCCCATCGGCAGGCGCCAGGCGCGCACCGTCTTGGACTGCTTGAGTTCGGTGATCGAGGGCAGCTCCCACTCCCGCGGCAACGTCTCGAGGAACTCGCCCAGGAAATGCGTGGCGTTGATGGCCTGCCAGTTCTTGTAGCTGTTGACGTAGCCCAAGCCGATGTTTATCCGGCCGTCGCCCAGCGGGAACACCCAGCCGTAGCCGGGCAGTTGGTCGCCTTGAAACAGCAGCTTCAGGTAGATGTCGAGTGAATCCACGTCGGGCCGCACGGCCGGCATCTCGGCGCGGATCGCGATCGCGGAGTAGCCGTTGTAGTCCGAGTCGAGCTTGAGCGCCCGCTTGATCGGGGAGTAGGCGCCGTCGGCGGCGATCACCGCGTCGGCCAGCACCTTCTCGCCACCCTTGAGCAGCACGCCGGTCACCCGGCCGGTGTCGTCGAGCAACGGGCCCGCGGCTTCGGCGGACTGCCGGATCTCGGCGCCGGCCGCCTCGGCGTGCTTGAGCAGCAACGTGTCCAGCTCCGGGCGGCGCGCCACATAACCGTGATCGGGCATTCCGGGCCGGCGGGGGAACGACAGCTCCCACTCGCTCGGGCTGAACACCTTCACCCGATTGACTCGGTGGAACTGGGAAACCTGCTCGGCGAGTCCCATCCGTTGCAGGTAGCTCACGGCGCGCGCGGTCAGGCCGTCCCCGCAGGGCTTGTCCCGCGGGAACTCTGCCTTGTCCACGACCACGACACTTGCGCCGGCCTGCCTGGCTTGCCAGGCGGCCGCTGACCCCGCTGGACCTCCGCCGACTACCGCAAGGTCGAATCGCTGCACCACAGCGGCGATGGTAGCCGACGGCCGGTCTGCCCAGGTCAGCGGCGGCAACGCTGTAAGGTGCTTGACGTGCGCGGAACGACGAGACCCAAGCCGGCCGAAAACGGGGGGCAGAAGGTCGATGCGCGCAGTGAGCGTTGGCGCGAACACCGCAAGAAGGTCCGCAGGGAGATCGTCGACGCCGCCTTCCGGTCCATTGACCGGCTCGGACCCGAGGTCAGTGTGCGCGAGATCGCCGAGGAAGCGGGTACCGCCAAGCCCAAGATCTACCGGCACTTCGCCGACAAGGATGACCTGTTTGAGGCGGTCGGGGCTCGGCTGCGTGACGATCTCTGGACGGCGATCTTCGCCTCTATCGATGTCGCCACCAACTCGCTGCGCGACATCGTTCGGCGCAGCGTCGAAGAGTACGTGACGCTGGTCGACGAGCATCCCAATGTGCTGCGGTTCTTCATTCAGGGGCGGGCACGCGCACAGTCCGAGTCGAGGATGCGGGCACTCAACGAAGGCCGCACCATCACCCTGGCGATGGCCGAGATGATCAATCACGAACTGCAAGACCTCGATCTCAACCGCGGGGCGCTGGAGCTGGCCGCCTTCGCGGCCTTCGGCAGCGCGACCTCGGCAACCGACTGGTGGCTGGGTCCGGAATTGGACAGCCCGCGGCGCATGCCGCGCGACACGTTCGTGGACTACCTGACGACGATCATGATCAGTGTCGTGGCCGGTACCGCCGAGAATCTCGGCATCGTGATGGACCCCGATCAGCCGATACACGAGGCGGTCCGGCATCAACCGGTCGCCTGATCAGCGATCCGCTCTTAGAACCCGAGATCCAGCAAAACGGTGATGGCATCCAGGGCCAGCGGTTTGGTGGCCTCCAGGAAGTCGGTCGTGGCCGCAGTGATGAAGTCCGACACCGCGGTGAAAACCTGCTGCAAGGGCTCGGGCAACACGTGGTAGAACGCCTCAAAGATCGCGTTAGGGATGATCAGGGCCTGGTTGATCAGGCCGGAGGCGATCGAGGCCAGCTGCAGGTAAACCACTTCGGCCTCGGGCAGCAGCGGCGCGCTGTAGTCAGGTAGGGCGCCGCTGTCCCTGGCCGCGATCAGGGCGGCCAACACCTCGGCAGCTGACTTTGGTGTGCCGTCGTCGGTGAACAGACCGAAATTCGCCTCGTGGTTGAGCATTCCGGTCGCGACGTCCTGGCCGCTGTAGATAAAGGCTGGTCCGGCGAACGGGAGCTTGGACCAGGCGACGAGGAAATCCTCGAGGAAATTGGCCTGGACGGTCTCGCTCACACCGAAGACCGGGGTAGTGGCGTTGCCATACTCGGTAGCCCAGATCTTCAGATCGCCGTCACCGTTGGCGGCCATGATGGCGTTGAGCGCCTGGACCTGTTCCCAGGGCGAGTTGGTCAGGCCCAGGCCGGCGGAGAACGGCAGCGTGTAGTGATAGGGGTGATAGCTCACCGCGTCGAAATAGCCTTGCGCCCCACTGGCATACATCTGCGCCAGGAACTCTTGTGGGCTCACGCTGAGCCCGGCGATGGTCGTGGTCGCGCCCAGCGCACCCGCCAGCACGGTCACGTCGGGGTCCACCGCTTTGATCGCGGTATAGGCGGCTTGCAGCACGGTGGTGTACGTCTCGGCGCTGACCGGGGAGTAGAAGATCACCCCGTTGGGTTCGTTCCAGATCTCGTAGGTCGAGATCTCGCCGCTATAGCGCTGGGCCACCTCGGCGGCGAACGCGGCATATGCGGTCGGGTCCGGTGCCCCCGCGATCGGTGTGCCGCCCCAGACCGGATTCCCCGTGATCGCAGCGGTAATGGAGAACCCCATGCCATGCGCGGTGTTGATCACGCTGTCCATCTGGGCCCAGTCGTAGGTGGTGGCGGTCGGCTGGATGTAGATCCAGGGCACGCCCAGGCGCAGGTCGGTGACCCCGAGGTCACGGATCGCGCTGAGCTGGGCAACGAGGTCGGATTGGTTCAGGGTGTAGAGGTTGGAGTCCGCCACGCCGAACACCTGGGTGGCGACGTCACTGGTCTCGGCGTTGACGAGCGTGATCGTCTCAAGGTGGATCAGTTGCGGCGCCGTCATCGGCGAGACGCTGACGGGATCCGGTGGCGCGACGCTGGCGGCCCCGGTCAGGGTCGAGACGGCCAGCAGGGCCGCGGCGAGCGCCGTGTGGATGCGACGTAGGGGTGTCAACGTGGGAACCGCCTCGACAGTCGATGGTCAGGGTGAGCGTATCGCCGATGCCGCCGGAATATCAGGCCAAGTGGACGGTAATCTCAGCTGCGTCTGGGGGGTGACGGGCTGTCGTTCGCTGATCGGAGAAGCGACACGACAACACAAGAAGTTGTGTTCCCGCCCGTTGTCGCACCCCAGGGGTAGTGTCGAAAGCCTAGATTTCGGCTGGTGAAATGGGGTTCTGGTGTCCGAAAATGTGAAGCTGATCGACCGGACGTCGGCGATCAACTGGAACCGGGTACAAGACGACAAGGACGCCGAGGTCTGGGACCGCCTGACCGGCAATTTCTGGTTGCCCGAGAAGGTTCCGGTCTCCAACGATCTGCCGTCGTGGGGGACTCTGACCGACCACGAGAAGCAGCTCACCATGCGGGTCTTCACCGGTCTGACCCTGCTGGACACCATCCAGGGCACGGTCGGCGCGGTCAGTCTGATCCCCGACTCCCTGACGCCCCACGAGCAGGCGGTCTACACCAACATCGCGTTCATGGAGTCGGTGCACGCCAAGAGCTACAGCCAGATCTTCTCCACGCTGTGTTCGACCAGCGAGATCGACGACGCGTTCCGCTGGTCGGAGGAGAACCCCAACCTGCAGCGCAAGGCCGAGATCGTCATGCAGTACTACCGCGGTGACGAGCCGCTCAAGCGCAAGGTGGCCTCCACGCTGCTGGAGAGCTTCCTGTTCTACTCCGGCTTCTACCTGCCGATGTACTGGTCGAGCCGGGCCAAGCTGACCAACACCGCCGACATGATCCGGTTGATCATTCGCGACGAGGCGGTGCACGGCTACTACATCGGCTACAAGTATCAGCGGGGCCTGGCTCTCGTGGACGAGGCCAAGCAGGGTGAGCTCAAGGAGTACACCTACGACCTGCTCTATGAGCTCTACGAGAACGAGGTCGAATACACCCAGGACCTCTACGACGACGTCGGCCTGACCGAGGACGTCAAGAAGTTCCTGCGTTACAACGCCAACAAGGCGTTGATGAACCTCGGCTACGAGGCGCTGTTCCCGCGCGAGGAGACCGACGTGAATCCGGCGATTCTGTCGGCGCTGTCGCCCAACGCCGACGAGAACCACGACTTCTTCTCGGGTTCGGGATCCTCCTACGTGATCGGTAAGGCCGTCGTCACCGAAGACGAGGACTGGGAGTTCTGAGTTAGGGAGGCACTGCCTCGCTGCTGCCGGCGTCGTTCGGCGATTACGGCATGGCCTTGTAGGACCGGCTCGGTGAGCCGGTCCTACGGGTTTTGCATGAGTTCTGTGACGGGCACGCCAAGCGCATCTGCCAGGTCGAATAGCCGCTCGTAGAGCAGGCTGCGTCGGCCGTGCTCTACATCGATCAAGACATTGCGGGTAACCCCCGACTTCAGCGCCAGGGCCTCTTGGGTGATCCCGAGTTCGGTTCGCAGCGTGCGGATTCGGAAGCCGACGTCGATGCGTCGCTGCGCCCATGCAGCAGCCCGCTCGGGGTCGGTCTGTCCGGGGCGCGTGGGCACCTGTACCACTAACCGGACGAGACCCCCGCTTGTCTGCCCTACTAGTGATACATTTCCCGGGCTGTTAGTGACATTCCGAGCGTAGCCACAGCTGCCGACAAGGTTTCTCGAGGAAAGGCCATTCCGATGACTAGTCGTAACGGGCAGGCTTACTCTGGCAGGGCTGGTAAAGCTGGTTCACGCGCAACGGGTGCCGTGGGTGCTGTCGGTGCGTTCCTGGCATTCGGGGTGGCCCCGGTGGCGGTGGTAGCCGGGGTGCCGGCTGCGCAGGCCGAGGACTTCGACTGGTTTGATCTGTCGGGCGTGGAAGCCCTTGGGCCAGCGGAGTCGATGGCCGATGCGACGAACCCGGACTTCTTGGCGGATCTGGTTAATTCGTGGATATATCTGCCGGTTCATGCGTTGCAGCAGGGCTGGATTACCAGCGACTTCGGCGCGTGGGTCAACGACAACCTGATCAACCCCTTGCCGCAGTTGCTGTTTGGTCAGGACTTGATCGGAAACGGTGCTGACGGAATCAGTGGTGGTTCGTTGGACGAGGCAGCCGGTGGCAACGGCGGATTGTGGTTCGGCGACGGTGGTGATGGGGGCACCAGTGAATACGGGATCGGCGGTGCGGGCGGTTCAGCGCTGGGCATGACTGGCAATGGTGGAGCTGGTGGCGCAAGTTTTGAGGGCAACTCCGGCGGTGATGGCGGTGCCGGCGGCTGGCTGATGGGCATCGGCGGTAACGGGGGCGCTGGCGGGGATGGCGTTTGGTACCTCAATGGCGGCGCCGGCGGCACTGGTGGCCTCGGCGGTGACGGTTTAGGCATCTTCTTCGGCAATGGCGGAGCGGGCGGCGCCGGTGGCCTCGGCGGCTCAGGTATCGCCGGTGAGTCCGGGGGCACGGGTGTCGATGGCCGCGACGGAACAGCGGGCGGTGTCGGTGGTACCGGTGGAGCCGGTGGTCGCGGTGCCTGGCTGGTGGGTTCGGGCGGCAACGGTGGCGTCGGCGGTCACGGCGGCACCGGAGGTGCCGGTGGTAAGGGTGGCGATGGCCAGGACGCGTCGGTAGCCGGCGGCATCGGTGGAAATGCCGGTGACGGCGGCAACGGTGGTGTCGGTGGCATCGGCGGCAAAGCCGGAGTCGGCGGGGCGAGCGGCCTGATCGGTGCAGCCGGGTTGACGGCGGCCGCCGGTGACGGCGGCGACGGCGGCGACGCCGGGCTCGCGGGTAATGGTGGTGACGGCGGTGCCGGTGATGCCACCCATATTGACGGTGGCACCGGTGGACGCGGCGGTGACGCAGGCATCGAGGGGGCTGGCGGAGCGGCCGGCGGCGCCGGAGGCGCGGCGGGAAAGGCTGGTGACGACGTCCTCGTGTCCGGCGCCAGCGGTCCCGGTGTCCCCTTTCCCGGGTACGACATTAGAGGCGGCAACGGTGGCAACGGTGGGGCTGGTTACGACGCCACCGTTGCCGGCGCGGTCGGAGGCAATGGTGGAGCAGGCGGCGACGCCGGTTCGGTCGGTAACGGCGGCCACGGTGGTGCTGGCGGTAATGGCGCGGCTGGGGCCGCTGGCGTCAGCGGTGGGCAAGCTGGGCAGGCCGGTGGCACCGGCGGCAACGGTGGAGCAGGCGGCGCGGGCGGCGCGCTCAAGGGCCTTGGCGGCACCGGTGGTGACGCCGGCGTCGGCGGCACCGGAGGTGCCGGTGCTGCTGGCAAAGCCGCGCACGTCGATGGCGGTGCTGGTGGGCGCGGTGGCGACGCGGGCGTCGCGGGCGCCGGCGGGACCGGGCGTGTAGCTGGAGCGGCGGGTGCGGCAGCTACTGGCGGTGGCAACGGGGGACGCGGCGGCGATGGGTTCAATGCGACCGTCGCTGGAGCGTCGGGCGGTGATGGCGGAGCTGGCGGCGATGGCGGTTCAGTAGGCAACGGCGGCGACGGCGGAGCCGGTGGTAACGGCGCGGCCGGTGCAGGGGGTCGGGCCGGGACGGCCGACGTTCCCGCTTTTCCATCGGACTCCGGTGAGGGTGAGGTTTGGGGTCTCGACGGTGCGGATGGTTCGGTTGGTGGCACTGGAGGTCATGGGGGTGATGGCGGCGCCGGGGGCAGTCTGGCCGGCAACGGGGGCAGCGGTGGATCCGGTGGCGTAGGCGGTGCTGGTGGTGCAGGCGGTGCAGGTGCTAAAGGTTTGACCGCCGCAGTGGATCCGCTTGATCCGATACAACCGTTGGACAGCGGTGGCGCCGGCGGTAGCGGCGGTACTGGTGGTGCCGGTGGTATCGGTGGTGCGGGTGGTGATGCACGGTCGATCACGGGCGTCGGAGGTGACAGCGGCAGCGGTGGAGCCGGAGGTGTGGGAGGTGCAGGCGGGGCCACGATCGGTGACCACGTTCGGATAGAAGACTCCTGTGATAGCTCTCCGGTGCCAGTTTGCCTCGGGTCGTTGGGCGGTGCGAGCAAGGGCGGCGCAGGTGGTCAAGGTGGTGCCGCCGGCGCGACCGTGGGTAAAGGCGGCTTACTCGGACACGACGGTGAGGCCGGTTCCGCCGGTGATGGTGGGGCTGGTGGCGCGGCAATCAGCGACGGCGTTGCCGGCGGGGCCGGCGGCAAAGGCGCTGACGCTGTCGCGGGAGGTGCCGCGGGCAACGGCGGTGCGGGTGGTGCGTCGAGTGGAGTCTGGGGTAAAGGCGGCGCAGGAGGCAATGGTGGCGCAGGCTACGACGCTCAAGGCGAAGCAGCCGGAGGCGCTGGCGGCAATGGCGGCGCTGGGGGTGCTGCCACCGGCAACGCTGGTACCGGTGGTGTAGGTGGCGCAGGTGGTTCCGGTGGATCCTCAGAGACGGGAAACGGTGGCACCGGCGGCGCGGGTGGTGTAGGCGGCGCCGGTGCCTCCACCGACGCCGTGCTGACCATGGGCGGAGCCGGTGGGCGAGGCGGTGTCGGTGGCCAAAGCGACAGCGGCACCGCTGGAGCAGGTGGCGCCGGAGGTTCCGGAGGTAGCGCCACCTATGTTGCCGGTTCGGGCGGTGCGGGTGGCGCTGGCGGCGCCAGCAGCTCCGGGGCCGGCGGTCGTGGGGGAGACGGCGGTGCGGGTGCAACCGCGACCGGTTACAGGGATGTCAGTGGTGGATATCTGAGTCCGCCGGGCCAGATCCTGGGTCGCGGCGGTGATGGCGGCATCGGTGGCAACGGCGGCGACAGCGCAACCGGTCCCGCTGGCGACGGCGGTAACGGTGGTGCCGCGGCCACCGGCCCAGCGGGCCGTCACGTATTCACTTTCGGTGGCGACGGCGGCTACGGCGGAAACGGTGGAGCTAGCGGGTCGGAAGGCAACGGCGGCAACGGTGGTCATGGCGGGAACGGTGCGGCTGGCACCGTGATCGGGGGTGCAGCTGGCGATGGGGGCACAGGCGGGAGTAGCTACGCCGGCAACGGTGGCAATGGAGGCAACGGAGGTACGGGCGGCGCCAGCCTGGGCGCGGCTATTCCCTACAGCGGCCCCGACATGACCCAGTTTGTCCCCAATTTCAGCGATGGTGGTGACGGCGGCGCTGGGGGCGCCAGCACAACCGGCACGGGTGGTGTGGGCGGTAACGGTGGCGACGGCGGGTCGGGCGCCGCGGATGATGATGGTAACCGCGTCGTCGTGGGCGGCGATGGCGGCAACGGCGGCGATGGCGGCGTTTCGGGCTCAACTCCCGGCGGTGCGGGCCAAAGCGGCACCGCTCACGACGGTCTCAGCCCAGGCAATGGTGGGAAGGGGGGTGGGGCCTGGTGACGGTCGCGCCGGCGCAGTCAAGCATCGTGTTGAGAACGTCTCGCGCTCTCGCGGTGGCTGCAATAGTGATCTTGTTCGCAGGGATGGAAGCAGATTTATCCGCATATGCGGGGGCCGCTCCATCCTGCGACCCGAGCACCATGAACGGCTTTGAGCAGTGTCTCGGTGGTGGGTTCCATGGTGAGCCGTGGCCCCACCAGGCACGTGATTGCTATGGCCGACACCCGGTGGATTACCGAGAATCCTGTGGGCCGACAAACTGGTTTTATCCACCCGGACAGTAGAACCGCCACCGTGTTTGTGGCAAGCACTATGACGCTAATCGACACGACGGGACATGGTATGAAGTCGGCGTTGGCAGGAATTTTCGTTGGAATCTCACTGGTGGGGTCCGCCGTGGCACTTGCGTCTCCCGGCCGCGCCGACAATTCTTCGGAATTCGGCGAGAAATACCACCTGCGGATCTGTAACGACGTCGGACGAGAACCGACACCGCACGGCATCTGGGCGGCAAATTCGATACTGCTGTCGCAACAGGGCGGTGACCGCTACGGTCGACTCAACAACAAGCAAATGCAGGCCGCCATCGGGTATGCGATCGACAATTATTGCCCGCAATATAGTTCGATCTACTCGGCCTATAGGTCAAGGTACCCTTAGCCGGACGCGGCTGTATTAACTGAAGCGCATGCGCTCAGGTGTCCGGCCATCTTTGGGTCTGATGTGGAGGTCCCGCTCATCGGCCGACGATCCTTCGTGCGCCGGCGACGCAGCCGGCAATAAAATCTGCGTGACGAATTTTTGCACCAGCCATATTCCCGCTGGCGTGGTAATACATCTGAGCATTCTCGGCGTAACGCGCGAGGCCGGGGCATGTTCCAATAATTTCGGCATCCGGAATTCCTACTGCACCTGCGACAATGAGTGTATTCCGAGCCCAACTAGCACCGGTCTCCCATCCGGCCTTATACGAGTCTTTATCTGTCGCAGTCGCGTTTTCTGCCGCGATAGCAATCGACACGATGGCGATGATCGCCACGCCGATGCCAACACTCCAAACAATCCAAACGATGGGTCGGCCACTCGTATCAAACATCCGCACCGGAACAATGCTAACGGTTGGAGACCCGCCGTGATGACTTCACCGCGAATATTGCGTGGGGGTTCGCATTGGCTGATCAAGCAGATTGGCTTACCCTTTTGTGCGGCCAAGCCACTGTTTCGAGTTTCCCGGTCCACGACCGCTCTGCAGTGGTTGGATCATCCCGTGACGAGCACTGCCAAACAGGAAACCAGGGCACAGCAGCTCGTCAATCTGCTGCTGGCCACCTGGGTCTCGGTGATCTGCTTCTGGGCGTGGACCCTATCGGCCCGCTGTCGACGCAGTACACCGCCGCGATGAAGGTGAGCACCACGGCCCTAAGCGCTGATGGTGGCCACCGCGGTGATCCTGTTCGTCTACACCGCGGTGTTTCTGCGCGCCCACGAGCCGGCCAGCGCTGCAACGGGTTAGGCGCTTCGCAAGATCCGGCCGTTGGGTGCGAGTCGATCTGCGGAGCCAGGCTCGATGCCGGCTATTCGTGCGGCAAAACTCGTCGTCACCGCCCGGTCAGGACCGGTTTCGGCCACGGCACGCCGGATCTCACCAGAGATCCAGGCCGGCCAGTGCGGTGCCACTGCCAAAATCGAACACTGCGCTGGTATCGCCAAGGCCCAAGGAGTGAGCTAATCCCGCGGCCAGCATGTTCCACACAGACTCGTGCAGATCGGACAGCCGATCCGATACCAGCGACAGGTCACCAAATGACAGCGGGTCATATTTGTCCGCATTCATGAGCACCACACTCAGGTCGTCGCGCGCGTTCAACAGACCGGCGGTGATGCTGGTGGCCGGGTCGGCAAACGTCGACTCCAGCCACGTCCCCAGTCCGGTTGTCAGGCCTGAAAAGCCTGAATCCTGTCCCACCAGCATGGCCAATCTCAGCGCTGCCAAAACCGCGGGCATCTGGATGTCCTGCAGCAGCGTGGGCATGTTCTGCACGAGTGCCGACAGCGTATCTGCGGGATTGGTGGTCAGCAGGTTGCGAAAGACGGTGGTCGGGTCGGCCATCAGCGTCGGGTCCAGCATCCGATCCAGTACCGAGGGCACGTTTAGTTGAGTGCCGAAGATCAAATCGAACTGCTCGGTGCCGATCGCCGCTTTGATCTGATCGATCTCGAGGTTCTGTGTCACCCAACCGCTGTCGTGGTACTGGTTGATTTTGTAGCCGTATTCCAACAGGTGGTTTTGGATTTCAACAGCGCGTTCGGCGAGGGTGACGGTGGGAGTGTCATCCGGCAGGTAGTTCTTGACGTCGTCGAGGGACACCACTTCGAACGTCGGCCGGGCAATGGAGCTGACCTCCGCGCCCTGCCATCGCAAGGCAATGTCCCCGTTGGAAGCTCCATTGGTGTCAAGCCAGTTCGCGACACCAGGGTCTTTCGCGCTGATCACGTAGTAGGTGAAACCATCGGAACTGCGGAACGCCTGGGCGTCGTTGATCTGGGCGACGCTGGTCGCCCATCCTGGCTGCGAGCCGACGTTATTCAGTGCGGAGCCGATCTCGGCGCTGCTGTAGCGACCGGCAACGTCGGGCACTTTGAGGATGAGGGCCTGATCGGGTTCAAGCTGGAAGCGGCCCATGCTGTTGATCTGGCCGACGACCGCCGGCCCAATGACTCCCGGCTGAGACGGCGCAGGCGTTGTCACGGTGTTGAACGGGATCTGCGCCATCGCATTCGCCAGCCCAATGTAGGTGGGTGTCGCGTTCTGGTAAACGTAGTTGGCGCCAATGGTCTGCAGAATCGACGTGATGTTGTCAGTCGACAACACCGGCATGGTGTATCCGGAAGCACCGACTTCCTGGACGCGCATGGTGTTGTGCATCAACCCCCAGTCGCCAACGGTGTCACGGATCAGCGTTGACACGGAGCCTTGGGTATCGACCCAGTTCCCGGCGTGCTCCGTGGGACTAAGAATGATGGTGTAGCTGCCATCGGCATTGGGTGTGAATCCGGCGAAATCATCGGTTCTGGCCGTGAGGTAACTGGTCGTGACCCCGTCGCCGACCATCGGCGAGAAAAGCATGTCCTGGGTGCCTTGGCCGGGGTAGACGGTGACGATCCAGGTCTTATCTCCGGTGGCAAGCCCGAAGTAGATGTTGTCGGCACTCGCGAAGTTCTGCATCTGCAGCGGGTCGGCGGCGGGGGCACCCCACGGGGTCGGAGCTATCTGGCCATTCGAGTCGAAGCCGCGGCTCGCGTTTTCCATGTTCAGGATGCTGGCGAGCATGGTGTTGGCCACCATTTGCGTATATGGCCCCAGTTGATGCGCTACGTCATAGGGAGTCACCCATGGCAGCGCGCCGACACTGGTCGCGACTTGCTGCTGTGCGTTCAGTATTTCGTTGACCGCGCTCTGCAGCGAATCCGACAGCAGTCGCACGGGAGTAGCCAGGGCCGGACCGGCCGCAGCCTGGGGGACCACCGCTGTCGTCGCCAACGCGCCAACCGTCGCGGTTGTCGCTACGCCGACCGCTCGAGCAAACCGGTGTCCGCGGCGCCGAGGTCGGCTAGATCCCAGGGCCGCAGCGGCGCTCTGATCGAGCGCCGCAGGCGAGCACGGTTCACCGCTTTTGCCCAGGGCCTCCCGGTCACCGGCCAGGGCGCCAGGTGTGCGCTGCGTGAGTCGAACGTGCGACATGTGTGTCTCCTGAGTAACTGTAGTCAGCCGAGTAAATGTCAACCAAGGAAGCCTTCTGGTGGTTGAAGTATGTCGGCCATAAGCTGGACCAGCAAGGTGCTAAATGCACCCAGCAGCAGGTCAAGCTGGTGAATAATTCACCTGATTCGATAGGCTGTCTCGGTGAGCCAGGGACCGCCATCGGCACGGGTGCGCGAGCTGATGCGGGAGGCCGCAAAGCTGGCGGTCGAGACCCAGCAGAAGTGGGTTGACGACGTGAACATGATGACGCTGTCGCCGGACTACATGCAGGCAATGGCCGGGGATCCGCTTGCAGCAGAGGTGATTGCTAGAAGCAACCGGTCTAACCAGCTGCACTGGGCGGCGGCCAATATCAGCCACCCCGGCGAGCCGGTGCAGGCCAATCTCGGCGCGGAGACACTCGCGCTCGCCCGTTATCTGGTTCGTCAGGGCTTGGACAACGTGGCGGTTGTGGAGACCTACCGGATGGCGGAGCGGGTCGCGGTGCGGTTGTGGATGCGCATCGTTTTTCGCTTGACGTCCGACCCTGAGGAAATACGGGAACTGTTTGACGTGTCCGAACGCTCGATCAATGCGTTCTTGAGCGCGACGATTTCCGAGGTCCATCGCCAGATGCAGATCGAACGCGACGAACTCACTCGCGGAACGCACGCCGAGCGTCGGGAGACAGTCGCACTGATCCTCGACGGCGCGCCCATCACTTCCCAGCTCGCCGGCAAGCGGCTCGGCTACAACCTTGAGCAAAACCACACTGCAGCGGTGATCTGGGGCGACGAGTCGAACATCGAGCTCTCCGATCTCGATCGGGCTAGGGAATTGTTGATACACGCCTGGCATGAGCGTCGGTCGTTGTCGGTATTGGCCAGCGCTGATACCCGATGGGTGTGGTTGCAAGGAGACGACGACGTAGACCTGCTCGGGGTGACCGCAGCGATGAGTCAACTGCCCGGTGTTCGTATCGCGATCGGTTCGACTGCCGCGGGAATCGCCGGCTTCCGGCGCACCCATCTCGACGCCATCACGACTCAGCGGGTAATGACGCGGCTCGGATCAACCCAGCGGATAGCCAGTTTCACCGATGCCCAGCTCATCTCGCTGATTACCGCCGATCCTGATCAGGTCGACCGATTCATCAAACGCACACTGGGCGATTTCGAGTCAGCAGACCCAGAGTTGCAGCGGACGGTCCTCACCTTCATTCAGGAGAAGTGCAATGCCGCACGAACGGCCGAACGTCTATTCACACATCGAAACACTGTGGACCGCAGACTCGCTCGCGCAGATGAGCTGTTGCCACAACCACTCGAAGTCGCCATCGTGCACGTCGCGGTGGCCTTGGAGGCTCTGCGCTGGCGCAACTCCGGGAGTGCGGTTGCTGCGCGATAACTGTGGCGACTGCCGCGGACGACCGCAATCTGTTGGCAAGTCACGATATTCCGCTGCTGCTGCGCCGAAAGGGTGGTCGGCGACGATCACGGCGGGCTATTCCTCCTGGATCGGCGGGCAAAAGCCTACTGTGGCGGTCAGTTCGGTTCGTCCGCCGCGATGGCCTATCGCGGCACCATCACCGTCGAGTTCAGGGAGGTCATGATGAGTACAAACGTCGACCAGACCGCGTCGCGCCATTCCCGGGCGTGGATCGCCGGGGCCGTGATCACGGGGCTGCTGGGGCTCTTTTTCGCCTTTGATGCCATCCCGAAGATTCTGGGCGCGTCGTTTGCCCGCGAAGCCGTCGAAGGACTCGGTTTCTCCCCGGACAAGACCGCGGTGATCGGCTGGGTCCTGCTGGTGTGCCTGGTTGTCTTTCTGATCCCGCGCACCGCGGTGCTGGGGGCGCTGGGTCTGACCGCATACCTTGGCGGGGCTGTGACGATCAACCTGCATGCCGACCAGCTGCCGGTCGTCCCGATCGCGATGGCGGTGGGTATCGGAGTGCTGACCTGGATCGGGCTCATCCTGCGGCGCCCGGAGCTGCTGCGCGTGCTCGGACTGCGGCGCAACTAAGCGCCTCAACGCGCCGGCAGCTGGTCCAACAGTTCGTCGAGGAATCCACCCGCCTCGCGCCCGGCCCCCTCGACGTCCGCCGCGGCGATCGCCTCGACTAGACCCCGATGCCGGATCTGGTCGGCCTCCACCGGTTTTGTGCTGGTGGTGGCGACACTGGCCATCAGTACTTCGGTGAGCCCGCAGTACAGCTCGGTCAACACCGGATTGTGCGAGCAACGGACTACCGCCAGATGAAAGTCGGTGTCGGCGCGGACGAAGTCCTCATGCCGGCCCTGCTGCTGATAGCCGTCGCGGCGGTCCAACAGCGAGCGCAGCTCGAGCAGATCCTCCTCGGTCCGGGCGGCTGCGGCCAAGCGCGCCCCCTCCACCTCCAAGCAGCGTCGCACCTGCAGTACGTCGCGCAGCTCGGGGCCGCACAGTCGGCGTACGGCACCGGAGACCTCGCTGGTTGTGCGTACGTAGGTTCCGTCGCCCTGGCGAACCTCCAAGATGCCGCTGTGGGCTAGCGCGCGCACCGCCTCACGGACGGTATTGCGGCCGACGCCGAGCGCCTCGGCGAGCTCGGGTTCAGGCGGGATACGTGAGTCGACCGGCCATTCGCCACCGGTGACCGAGGCGCGCAGCTGATCGATCACCTGATCTACCAGACCGGCGCGTCGGGTGGTGACCAACGGCACAGCATGCTCCCTTCATCCAATCATCGGATGTATGCGATCCTACGTTAGGTGACCCGCACACCCCGCACCGAAACGCGCGGCGATTACGAGCATGGCCTCGAACTGGAGCTCGAGGGCGCCGCTGAATTCCGGCCCGCGACCAAGGTGGCCGGAGGCGCACTGCTGACCGTCGCGGTGGTGTTGACCGCACTGAATCTGCGGCCCGCCATCACCAGCGTCGGGCCGCTTCTCCCGGAGATCCGGGCAGCATTGGGCACCTCGGACACCTGGGCCGGTGTTCTGACCACGTTGCCGGGGCTGTGTTTCGCCGGAGCCGGCCTGGCCGCGCCCTGGTTGTCCCGTCGGATCGGATTGGGTCGCACGGTCTCGGCGGCGCTGCTCACGCTCATCGCGGGACTGCTCATCCGGGTATGCGACGGGCCTGTGGTGGTACTCGGCGGAACCCTGGTGGCGACGGCCGGAATCGCGCTGATCAACGTGCTGATCCCGGTGATCATCAGAGGGTCTTTTCCGGCGCAGGTCGGATTGATGACCGGGATCTACACCGCGGCGCTGCAAGGGGGAGGGGCGCTGGGCTCCGCAGTCACCCCCATGCTCGACGGCGCCCTGGGCGGCTGGCGATCCGCCCTGGGGGCGTGGAGTGCGCTGGCATTGCTGGCTCTGGCGGCGTGGGTGGTCGGTGCGCGTGGCTTCGAGCGGGCCGATGGGGCCAGCCCGTCGGCGATGGTCAAGGGCAGGTCGCTGCTGCGCAGCAAACTGGCCTGGACGGTCACCCTGTTCTTTGGCACGCAGTCGTTTCTCGCCTACGTGGTGATGGGCTGGCTGCCCGAGGTGCTCATCGACAATGGAACCAGCGAAACGCACGCCGGCCTGCTGTTGGGGCTGATCTCGCTGATCGCGGTGCCGATCAGTCTGATCGTGTCGCCGCTGGCCGCGCGCCGCGAAAGCCAAAGCGGCTGGATTGTGGGGCTGGGTGTCCTCGGCATTGCCGGAATGCTCGGTCTGCTGATCGCGCCGGCGGCCGCGCCCCTGCTGTGGAGTGTGCTGGTGGGTCTGGGGATGAGCGTTTTCTCGTTGGCGCTCACCGTGATTGCCCTGCGAGCCCGCGACGCTGCGGACACCGCGAGCTTGTCGGGCATGGCGCAGGGCTTCGGCTACCTGCTCGCCGGAATCGGTCCGTTCCTGTTCGGCCTGCTGCACCATGTGAGCGGCGGGTGGACCGTGCCGTGGCTCATGATGTTGGCCGTCTACCTGGTGCAGACCCTGGCGGGCGCACTGGCGGGGCGCAACCGCTACGTCTGAACACCGCGGCCCAGGTTCGCCGAACGTGCACTGAGACCGGGTATTTCACGAATTTTTCGGTCTGAGTGCACGTTCGGTGGGCGCCCGGTGTTAAGCGCTCCGCAACGACTCGGTGTCGATGACGAAGCGGTAGCGCACGTCGGAGGCCAGGACCCGTTCGTAGGCGGTGTTGATGTAGTCCGGTGCGATGACCTCGATCTCGGGCCGCACATCGTGCTCGGCGCAGAAGTCCAACATCTCCTGTGTCTCGGCGATGCCGCCGATCATCGATCCCGAGAGGCTGCGCCGCATGCCCGCCAGTGGGAACGGCGGCACCGCCATGTCGTGCTCGGGCATGCCCAGCTCCACCAGGGTGCCGTCGACCGTCAGCAGATTCAGGTAAGCGCCCAGGTCCAGGTTGGCCGAGACGGTGTTCAGGATGACGTCGAAGTTCATCCGCAGCTTCTTGAAGGTGTCGCGGTCTGAGGTGGCGTAGTAGTGCTGTGCGCCGAGGCGCAAGCCGTCTTCCATCTTCTTCAGCGACTGCGACAGCACCGTGACCTCGGCGCCCATTGCGACGCCGAGCTTGACGCCCATGTGGCCCAATCCGCCCAGTCCGATCACCGCGATTCGCTTGCCGGGGCCGGCGTTCCAGTGCCGCAGCGGCGAATACAGCGTGATGCCGGCGCACAGCAGCGGCGCGGCGGCGTCGAGGGGGATGGCGTCCGGGATGCGCAGCACGTAGCTCTCATCGACGACGATCGCGCCGCTGTAGCCGCCATAGGTCGGCTGGCCGTCGCGTCCCACGGCGTTGTAGGTGCCGACCATTCCGCTGCCGGTGCAGTACTGCTCCAGCCCGGCTTGGCAACTGGCACACGTGCGGCAGGAGTCGACGAAGCAGCCGACACCGACGTGGTCGCCGACTTTGAACCTGGTCACTTCGGATCCAACCGCGGTCACCACGCCGGCGATCTCGTGGCCGGGCACCACCGGATAACGCGGACGGCCCCACTCACCCTTGACGGTGTGGATGTCGGAATGACAGATACCGGCGAACGCGATGTCGAAAGCGACATCATGCGGACCGGGGTCCCGACGGGTGATGGTGGTCTTGCTCAGCGGTGCGTCGGCCGCGGTCGCGGCATAGGCGGAAACGGTGCTCATCGTCGAATAGCCCTCTTCGGATCTGTGCGGGAATCAAAAAAGATAGTTTAGCAAAGTTCTTTGCCATGACGCGGTGAGCCTGCTCACCGATGACACCGACCGGGGCCGCGATAAGGGCCCTGTCTAGTTGATCGGCGCGTTCACCCAGCGCAGGTCTTCGACCACTCCGCGCGCGGCGATCGGGCCCTGCCCGGCCTGCCAGATCTCGTTGTTGACCACGAAGACCCGGCTGTCGCGATTGGCCGCCAGTCGCCGCCAGGCGACACTGTCGAACACCGTCGCCGCGCGGGCCTTGGCTGCCGGTGAGGCAAAGGACACATAGACGATGTCGCCGTCGGCCGCCGAGAAGTCCGCGCGGCCAGCCAGATCGGCCTCGCTCGCGCCGATCTCGATGAAGGGCTGATCGGTGAACCGCTGCAACGGTGGCCGGTCCACGCCGACCGCCTTGAGCACGCTGGCGGCGAAGCCGGAAGCCCCGTACACCCGCAGGCTGGTATCGGTGAGCACGACGACCGACACCTGGAAGTGGGTTGCGTCGCTGACCTCACGGGTTTCGGCCGCATCCGCGCTGAAGCTCTCCAGCACCTGGTCGGCGGCGCCGGTGCGCGCCGTCGCGGCGCCGACATCGCGCACGTTGTCCTCCCAGGCCGCGCCTGGCGCGCCGGTGAATACGGTGGGAGCGATCGACGCCAGCTCCGCGTACCCCGGAGTCAGTCCCTGGGCGCCCAGGATCAGGTCCGGGTGCAACTCGTCGATGGCGTCGGTGTCGGGGTTGCTGCGCGAGCCCACTCCCGGAACACCGTGCAGTACGGCCCCCAGATACGAGGGCTGATTCTCCGCGCCGTCAGGCAGCGCGGCGCCGACCACGCGGGACTGCAGGCCCAGTGCGCACAGCGTGTCGAGCTGGTCGCCGGCGAGCACCACGATTCGCTCGGGCTGCTCGGGGACCTCGACGCCGGAGGGCTCCACGTCCGCGGCGTTGTGGACCCAGCGCATCGGGGGGCCGGGGTCGGGGTGCGCGGGCTCTGCCGCGCACGCCTCGTCTGGCCGCCGGTCATTGCCCAGAACACCCGCTCCGGCAACCATCGTCGTTGTGGTGGACATCGAGGTGGGGGAGGTTTCCGGCTTTTCGCCCGCGCAACCGGCGGCCGTGAGCAAGATCACGGCCAGTGCCGCCGCTGACATTGCCCGCCGGTCCGCCCTGGTCACGCGGTGACGTTAACACCCAGTGCGCCACGCCCCTCGAGAAGCCGAATACGACGGTTTGTAGGAGGCCTATACCGAGGGGCCGACGCGCGGGGTTAGGATTCGACCAAGTTTCCCGGGTTGCCCATGTTTGGAGGAATCTTGACCGCCGAAGCACCCCCACGCATCGAGCTCGACCCCGGACGGCCGTTCCCTCAGCGAATGGGTCCCAAGGGCAGCCTGATCTACAAGGTGATCACCACCACCGATCACAAGCTGCTCGGCATCATGTATGTCGTCGCCTGTATGGGCTTTTTCCTGATCGGCGGCCTGCTTGCGCTGCTGATGCGTACCGAGCTGGCGGTGCCGGGCCTGCAGTTCTTGTCCAACGAGCAGTTCAACCAGCTGTTCACCATGCACGGCACGGTGATGTTGCTGTTCTACGCCACCCCGATCGTGTTCGGGTTCGCGAACCTGATCCTGCCGTTGCAGATCGGTGCCCCGGACGTGGCCTTCCCGCGCCTCAATGCCTTCTCGTTCTGGTTGTTCCTGTTCGGCGCGACCATTGCCCTGGCCGGCTTCATCACCCCCGGTGGTGCCGCTGACTTCGGCTGGACCGCCTACACCCCGCTGAGCGACGCAGTGCACTCGCCCGGTGCCGGTGGTGACCTGTGGATCGTGGGTCTGGCCGTCGGTGGTCTGGGGACCATCCTCGGTGCGGTGAACATGATCACCACCGTGGTCTGCATGCGGGCGCCCGGCATGACCATGTTCCGGCTGCCGATCTTCACCTGGAACATCCTGGTGACCTCGATCCTGGTCCTGATCGTGTTCCCGCTGCTGACCGCGGCACTGTTCGGCCTCGCCGTCGACCGGCACCTGGGTGGGCACGTATATGACTCCGCCAACGGCGGTGTACTGCTGTGGCAGCACCTGTTCTGGTTCTTCGGCCACCCCGAGGTGTACATCATCGCGCTGCCGTTCTTCGGCATCGTCAGCGAAGTCTTCCCGGTCTTCTCCCGCAAGCCGATCTTCGGCTACGTCACCCTGGTGTACGCGACGCTGAGCATCGCTGCGCTGTCTGTCGCAGTGTGGGCGCACCACATGTTCGCCACCGGAGCGGTGCTGCTGCCGTTCTTCTCGCTGATGACCCTGATGATCGCCATCCCGACCGGTCTGAAGTTCTTCAACTGGATCGGCACCATGTGGCGGGGCCAGCTGACGTTCGAAACCCCGATGCTCTTCGCGCTGGGCTTCATCGTCACCTTCCTGGCCGGTGGCCTGACCGGCGTGATGCTGGCCAGCCCGCCGCTGGACTTCCACGTCAGCGACAGCTACTTCCTGATCGCGCACTTCCACTACGTGCTGTTCGGCACCATCGTGTTCGCGACCTTCTCCGGCATCTACTTCTGGTTCCCCAAGATGACCGGCCGGCTGCTTGACGAGCGGCTCGGGAAGTTCCACTTCTGGTTGACCTTCATCGGGTTCCACACCACCTTCCTGATCCAGCACTGGCTGGGCAACATGGGTATGCCGCGTCGTTACGCCGACTACCTGCCCACCGACGGCTTCACAGCCTTCAACATCGTGTCCACCGTCGGAGCGTTCATCCTGGGTTCGTCGATGATCGTCTTCACCTGGAACGTCTTCAAGAGCTGGCGCTATGGCGAAGTGGTCACCGTCGATGACCCGTGGGGCTACGGCAACTCGCTGGAGTGGGCGACCAGCTGCCCGCCGCCTCGGCACAACTTCACCGAGCTGCCCCGGATCCGTTCGGAGCGTCCTGCTTTCGAGCTGCACTACCCGCACATGGTTGATCGGCTGCGCGCCGAGGCTCACGTCGGGCGCGATCACGAAGAGCTGCACGAATCCGCGCACGCTTGATGAGTCCGTTGGGGGAGAGGCGGCGTCCGGTCGGACCGGGCGCCCGCCGCGGGTGAGCGCGACCAAGGTGCCGGTGCTGATCACCGTCACCGGTGTGGATCAGCCTGGCGTCACTTCGGCTCTGTTCGAGGCGCTTTCGCGTCATCAGGTCGAGCTGCTCAACGTCGAACAGGTGGTGGTGCGCGGCCGGCTCACCCTTGGTGTGCTGGTCTCGGTATCGGCGGAGGTCGCTGACGGTCCTGCGCTGGGTGACGAAGTCACTGCCGCCATCCGCGGCGTGGGGTTGGACGTCACGATCGAACGCAGTGACGACGCGCCGATCATCGCCGCACCGTCGACCCATCGGATCGTGGTGCTGGGCCGGCCGGTGGCGGCCACGGCGTTGGGAGCACTGGCGCACGAGATCGCTGAGATCGGCGCCAACATCGACATGATCCGCGGCGTCTCCGACTATCCGGTGACCGGCCTGGAACTGCGGATCTCAGTGCCGGACGGCGCGGCGGGCCGCTTGCAGTCGGCACTGAGCACCGTCGCCGCGCACCAGCAGGTCGACGTGGCCTTCCAAGACGCAAGTCTGTCGCGCCGGACCAAGCGCCTGATTGTTTTCGATGTCGACTCCACGCTCATTCAGGGTGAGGTCATCGAGATGCTGGCTGAGCGGGCCGGCGCCGGGGACGCGGTCGCGGCGATCACCGAGGCTGCTATGCGGGGTGAACTCGACTTCGCCGAGTCACTGCACCACCGCGTGGCGACGTTGGCCGGCCTGCCCGCCAGTGTCGTCGACGAGGTGGCCGAGCAGATCGAGCTGACTGCCGGGGCGCGTACTACGGTGCGCACCCTCCGGCGGCTTGGTTTCAAGTGCGGGGTGGTGTCCGGCGGCTTCAAGCAGGTGATCGAGCCGCTGGCTGCGGAGCTGCAGCTGGACTTCGTGGCGGCCAACGAGCTGGAGATCGTCGACGGCCGACTTACCGGCCGGGTGACCGGTCCGGTGGTGGACCGGGCCGGCAAGGCTGAGTCGCTGCGGGAGTTCGCCGCTGCGGCGGGCGTGCCCCTGGAACAGACGGTGGCAGTCGGGGACGGCGCCAACGACATCGACATGCTGTCCGCGGCCGGGCTGGGGGTGGCGTTCAATGCCAAGCCGGCGCTGCGCGAAGTCGCTGATGCGTCGCTGAGTTACCCCTACCTGGACACGGTGTTGTTCCTGCTCGGCGTCACCCGTGCAGAGATCGAGGCCGCTGACGCGCACGACGGTGTACTGCGCCGGGTCGAGATCCCGCCGGTTTAGCGGCGATCGCGAGCGCGGCGGAGCCGGGCGCTGCGGGTCGCCGCCTTGGGCCTAGCGCGCTAGAGCAACGCCCCGATCAAGGCCAACGGCAGGAGCCCAGCGGTAGCGGCGAGCGGGATACCGATGGCGTCGAAGAGGTCGCCGTCGGCCATCTCGGACATGAAGATGTTGTAGCTGTACTCGGGCAGTGTGAAGAGCAAGGCGCTGAGCATGTCCAACGGCGGATAACCTGTATGCGGCGGGAACGTTCCCAAGAGGTCATCCCAAGTGGTGGGCACCGTGACCCCGGCGGACGTCTCACCGCCGTCCAGGACCCCTCCCAGGCTCATCAGCTGCTCGGCCCATTCCGGCAGTGAATACACGTAGTTGTCCGGATCCATCAGGGTGGTGAAGGAGTCGGTGATGCCCTTCTGCACCGCCTCGAAGAGGGCTCCCGGAACCTGTTGGAGGACATCGAGGTCCGGCAGGACTCCGATGCCGGTGGGGGTGTCGGCGAATCCCGGGCTCCAGCCGTGCTCGATGTTGCCGTATCCCAGATTCACCAGCACTCGCAGTGCCGGATCCAGCAGATCGACCAGCGGGTTTCCGATGTAGGGAAGCAGCTGTAGCGGAGCCAGCAGCGGCAACGTGCTGGCGGGGATCATGTAATAGTCGGTCAGCAGATCCGGGCTCGACGTGGGAAGCAGCACCGCGTTGGCGATGTCCTCGGGGCTGAGCCCCAGGTAGGTCGTGTGCGCGAAGATGATGCCCATCACCGCGTTGATCGTGGACAAGAAGTTGATCGGATACTGCGGAAAGTTGGCGAAGCCGTCGTACTCGTTGGTGTAGACGGTGGTGGGGTACAGGTCGGACGGCGCTGCGCCGCTGAATGTCATTCCGATGCTTGGCAATTCGGGGTACGTGCCGGTCGGAAGGTCGAAGCGCGACAGCATTCCGCCGTTGGGCAGGCTCTCGTTGCCGATCAACACGAAACGCACGTAGTCGCTGGGCACGTCCTCATCGGCGAGTCGTTGCATGATCAGCGACGACAGCACCGCGCTCTGCGACCACCCGAACACGACGACGGGATTGTCGGCGTCGACCCCACCGCCGGCGATCTGGTCGAGGATCGCGGCCTCCAGGATCTGGGTGCCCTGCTCCACCGAGCTGTCGAAGGTCCCGGTGAAGGCGCCCAGAAAGGGATACAGCGTTTCGGGGGTGGTGAGGATCTGGGTGGCGCCGGTGAAACCCAGCGGTGCGAGATAGAGCTCGTTGACCAGATCCGCATAGCCGGGGCCCGGAGTTGGCATGCCGCTGCCGCCCATGATCAGCGCAGTCCCACCGCCCAGTGGCGCGGCGGCGTCGGTGAGCTGGACCTGCTGGAGGGCCTGAACTGCGGCATCGGCAGGGGTGGGGCAGACCAGCAGACCGGAGCTGACGACACCGATAGCGAACGCGCTGAGCATCCGGGACATCAAATCTCCCTGAGGTAAGACAAAAGGAATGGTGTGAGGCGACCGTGGCAGACATTACAACAGCGCAATTGGGAATGAGCTGGGAGAAAATCACCGCGGAGAACTTCCCGGCTACCAGCACCCGGTCGGTCGTCGCGCAGCCGCGATGCGGCACGATAGGGCCGTGCCCGATACCGGACGTTTCGCTCCCGCAACCGGGGCTGATCAGGATCTGTTGATCCACTTCGAGGGCGTTTCCCTGTGCCGCGACGGGCGCACTCTGGTGGGGCCACTGGACTGGTCCGTCGAACTCGACGAACGTTGGGTCATCATCGGGCCGAACGGCGCGGGCAAGACCTCATTGCTGCGGATCGCGGCCGCGACCGAGCACCCGACTGCCGGCGTGGCCTACGTGTTGGGTGAACAGCTGGGCCGAGTCGACACCACCGAGCTGCGGGCGCGGGTCGGCTTGAGTTCGTCGTCCCTGGCGCAGCGGATTCCCGGCGGGGAGACGGTGAGTGACCTGGTGATCTCTGCCGGCTACGCAGTGCTGGGACGGTGGCGGGAACGCTACGACGCCGTCGACCATGATCGCGCAGTCGATATGTTGGAAAGCCTGGGCGCCGAACACCTGGCCGACCGGACCTACGGCACGTTGAGCGAGGGCGAACGTAAGCGGGTTCTGATCGCCCGGGCGCTGATGACCGATCCCGAGCTGCTGTTGCTCGACGAACCGGCGGCGGGCCTGGACCTGGGCGGACGTGAAGAGCTCGTGGCGCGGCTGGGTGATCTGGCCGCCGACCCCGACGCACCCGCGATCGTGCTGGTGACCCACCATGTCGAGGAGATCCCGATCGGCTTCAGCCACTGCCTGCTGCTGGCCGAGGGCCGGGCGGTGGCCGCAGGCCTGCTTGAGGATGTGCTCACGGCCGAGAACCTGTCGGCCACTTTCGGCCAGTCGATCGCGGTGGACGTCATCGACGGCCGCTATTTCGCCCGACGGACCCGTACCCGAGCAGCTCACCGGAGGCGCGGATGAACGACCCCCAGCAATCACCACTGCCGGCCCGGCCCGCCGCGACCGTCATGTTGGTGCGTGCGGATGCTGCTGCCCCGGGGCGGGCCGGACTCGACGTGTTCTTGATGCGCCGCCACGCCGCGATGGAGTTCGCTGCGGGAGTGATGGTGTTTCCCGGTGGCGGGGTGGACGACCGTGACCGCAGCACCGATATCGCCTGGCACGGCCCGACACCTGCCTGGTGGGCGCAGCGTTTCGGCGTTGATGTCGATCTCGCCGCAGCATTGGTCTGTGCGGCCGCGCGGGAGACCTTCGAGGAATCCGGGGTGCTGTTCGCCGGCCCCGCCGATGAATCCGACCGGGTCGTCTCGGATGCCGCGGTGTATGCCGACTCGCGGCACGCGCTGGCGGCCGGGGAGCTGTCGTTCGCCGATTTCCTGCGGGCCGAGAACCTGATCCTGCACGCCGAACTGCTCCGGCCCTGGGCGAACTGGGTGACCCCGGAAGCCGAGCGCACCCGCCGTTATGACACCTACTTCTTTGTGGGCGCGCTCCCGGTCGGACAACGCGCAGACGGCGAGAACACCGAGTCCGACCGTGCCGGTTGGCTGACTCCCGAGGCTGCGATCGAGGACTTCGCAGCCGGCAAGAGCTTCCTGTTGCCGCCGACCTGGACGCAGCTCGACTCGCTCATCGGCCGCAGTGTGGAGGCAGTGATGGCGGTGGAACGTCAGATCGTGGTGGTGCAACCGAACCTGGCTCGCCGCGGCGACAACTGGGAGATCGAGTTCTTCAACTCCGAGCGCTACAACGCCGCTCGCGGGAAGCGTTGGCCCTGATGAGTGAATTCATATCGGTGCGCAGCGCCGCCGAGGAGCCCCGGATCGCCACGCTGTTGGTCTCTCGGCCGCCGACCAATGCCATGACCCGGCAGGTCTACCGGGAGATCACCGCGGCGGCGGCCGAGGTATCGGAGCGCGACGACGTCGCCGCAGTGGTGCTCTACGGTGGGCATGAGATCTTCTGCGCCGGCGACGACGTGCCTGAACTGCGCACTCTGATCGCCACCGAGGCGCAGGTGTTCGCCCGGGTGCGCCACGAGGCCGTCGCCGCTGTCGCGGCGATCGGAAAGCCGACGGTGGCGGCTCTCACCGGGTACGCGCTGGGCAGCGGTCTGGCGCTGGCGCTGGCGGCGGACTGGCGCGTCAGTGGTGACAACGTCAAGTTCGGTGCCACCGAGATCCTGGCCGGCCTCGCTCCCGACGGCAGTGGGCTGGCGCGCCTGGCCCGGACCATCGGCGCCAGCCGGGCCAAGGAGCTGGCCTACAGTGGCCGGTTCTTCGATGCCGAAGAGGCACTCGCTCTGGGCCTGATCGACGACATGGTCGCCCCCGACGGGGTCTACGACGCCGCGGTCAGCTGGGCGCGACGCTTTGTTGACACCCCGGCATCGGCGCTGGCCGCGGTCAAGGCCTCGATCGATTCCCTCGAGACAGTCCCGCCGGCCGAGCGGGCCATTGCCGATCAACGGCGTTACGGCGAACTGTTCGGCGCGGGCGTCGAATCTTCGGCGCCGGCGCCGGCGCAGTAGCCGCCACGCCGACCCGGCTTGGCGGAGTATCGGTTTCCTTTCACGTTTTTATCAGCTAACGTCCAGTCATCAGCGGCGAAGGCCGCCACGATGCCGGCGTTAGGAACACACCATGCAGTCAGTTGCCCTCCGTCCCTTGACCACCGCCGCCGTCGCGCTGCTGGGCGCGGGTGCCATTGCGGCTTCTCCGGTCGTGGTGCCGCAGGCTGCAGCGGTGTCGGTCGGCATCCTGCTGGCCGCCCAGGACATCACCATCGACATGATTCGCCACGGCCAGTCGGTCGACAACTTCGAGGGGATCCTGGGCACCATCCCGCCGGGCGCTCCCCTCACCGACCGGGGCTGGGAACAGGCCGCCTTCCTCGCCGACCCTGACAACCCGCAGCACCTTGCCGCCCCCGACTTCTACGCGGGGATCTACGCCTCTGAGTTCCTCCGCGCCCAGGACACGGCCCACGGGTGGCTGACCGCCGCAGAAGCGCCGGACACACCGCTGACGATCCTCGGCGGGCTCAACGAGATCAACGCCGGATGGTTCGAGGGCCAGGAACTCAACCTGCTTACCCAGATCGCCTACGCTTTGCCGACTTTCCTGTGGGCGCTGGGTTTCTACTGGGTGCCCATGTTGGGCTCCACGATCGACCCGAACGGGGTGGCGTTCAACGACCGCGTCACCGAGGCGATTGACGCCATCTACAACAACACCCTCTCCGACCCGGAGAGCTCGCTCACCAATGCCGCGTTCGCGCACGCCGGGACGATCTCGATCTGGACGTTGATGAACGTCCAGAACCCCGACTTCGGGTTGGTCTTGAGTCAACTGCTCGACACTCACACCCCGCTGGACAACACCGGTCAGGTCGTCATCGAGGGCAACCCCACCGACGGGTGGACGCTGGTCAGCTGGGGCGGCCAGGAAGTGTCGGCGACCCCGGACCTGTTGACCGGGCTGTTCGTTGACTGGCGGGACTTGAACGTTGCGCCGCAGATCGCGACGTGGCACATCCTGGAGGCGTTGCAGGGTGGCGACCAGGCCGAGATCGCCGCTGCACTGCAGACCGGTTTCGACCAGGTGCTCGGGGCTATCACCGCGTTCCCGCAGGCTGTCTTCGACACCATCACCGGCGCGCTCATCGGCTAGCGCGCCGGGCGGGGCCCCGCACGTACCCGGGGCCCTGCGAATTAAGCATTGACATAGGAAAAACAACGGTTTACTTTCAGCTAAGTATTGCGCTACGCGTCGGAGCGTAACGGAACCTACTTGCTGAAGGGGAACGCCATGCACCACACCCGCCCGTGGATCACCGCCGGATTGACTCTCGTCGGCGCCAGTGCCGTCGCACTCTCCCCAGTCGCCGTGGTCCTACCCGAGACCCATGGGCCCGCCGCCCGTGCGTTCGAGATTCAGCTGACCGCAGCAGACATCGTGCTGGACCTGATCCGGCACGGGGAGTCGACGGAGAACGTCACCAGCTATCTCGGGACGACGCCGCCGGGTGCTCCGCTCACCGAGCTCGGCGAGCAACAGGCGATCACCGTCGGTGAGCAGCTGTACAACGGCGGCGACAACGACATCAATGCCATCTACGCATCGGAGTTCCTGCGGGCCCAGCAGACGGCGTGGCCGCTGATCCACTTGCTGCAGGGCGACAGCGACTACAACGAGATCCCGGGGGGCCCGACCCCGCTGCTCGACCCCAGCCAGATCCTGTCCGGGCTCGGTGAGATCAACGCCGGATGGCTCGAAGGGCAGAGCGGCACGATCCCGGGCCTGCTCTATCTCCTTCCGACCATCGCCTGGATGACCGGGGCGTACTGGGTGCCCATGCTGGGTTCGAGCGTCAACCCCAACGGGATGGCATTCCAGGACAACTACAGCGGCGCCATCCAGACCATCTACGACAACAGTGAGGCAAACCCCGACAGCACTGGGACCGACGTGGCGTTTTCCCACGGTGCGGCGATCATGGCGTGGACCATGATGAACGTCAGGAACCCCGACTGGGGTTTGTTCCTGGAGACGCTGGCCGGCGACCGCGGGCTGCCCAACACCGGCCAGGTTGTGGTGGAGGGCAACCCGACCGACGGCTGGACGCTGGTCAGCTGGAACGGCACCGAGGTCGCGGAGAACCCGGGGCTGCTCACCGGGCTGTTCGTCGACGTCCGTGACCTGATCACCGTGCCGCAGATGGCGAGCTGGCACGTCTGGGAGGCCATCCTGGGCGGCGATCCCTCCGAAATCCTCGCCGCGCTGCAGACCGGCTTCAGTGATGTGTTCTCCGCGCTCGTGGAGTTCCCGCAGGCGGTGTTCGACACCATCGTCGGCTCCCTGACCGACGTCGGGAGCGCGGGGGCCACAGATGTGCTGGGCGACCTGTTGACGTCCCTGGCGATCTGAGTTGCGGGTGGAAGCCGGGCGTGGCGTCTGTACCGCTGCGCCCGGCTTCACCGTGCCGATACCACCTATTAGGCTGACCTACCATGACCAGTACGGACCCGACGCCGAACCCGCACGCCACCGCAGAACAGGTGGAGGCCGCGCGGCACGACAGCAAGCTTGCCCAGGTGCTCTACCACGACTGGGAGGCCGAGCAGTACGACGAGAAGTGGTCGATCTCCTACGACGAGCGCTGTATCGACTACGCCCGGGGCCGCTTCGACGTCATCGTGCCCGCCGCCGACCGCGACAATCTGCCTTATGACCGGGCGCTGGAGCTGGGTTGCGGAACCGGGTTCTTCCTGCTCAATCTGATGCAGTCCGGGGTCGCCCGACGCGGCTCGGTCACCGACCTGTCACCCGGGATGGTCAAGGTCGCCACCCGCAACGGTCAAGCCCTCGGCCTGGACGTCGACGGCCGGGTCGCCGACGCCGAAGGCATCCCATACGAGGACAACACCTTCGATCTGGTGGTCGGGCACGCGGTGCTGCACCACATTCCCGACGTCGAACTGTCGCTGCGCGAGGTGGTCCGGGTGCTCAAGCCCGGCGGGCGGTTCATCTTCGCCGGTGAGCCCACCACCGTGGGCAATTTCTATGCCCGCCGGCTGGCCGACCTGACCTGGAAGACCACGGTCGCCGCGATGAAGCTGCCCGGTATGGGCTCCTGGCGTCGGCCGCAGGAGGAGCTCGACGAGAACTCGCGGGCCGCTGCCCTGGAGTGGATCGTCGACCTGCACACCTTCGAACCGGCTGACCTGGAGAAGATGGCGACCAACGCCGGGGCGGTCGAGGTGCGTACCGCAAGCGAGGAATTCACCGCCGCCATGTTGGGCTGGCCGGTGCGCACCTTCGAGTCCACCGTGCCGCCGGGCAAGCTGGGCTGGAAGTGGGCGCGATTCGCCTTCCGCAGCTGGACCACTCTGAGCTGGGTGGACGCCAACGTGCTGAGCCGCATTGTGCCCAAGGGCTGGTTCTACAACGTGATGATCACCGGGGTCAAACCCTCCTGACCGGTGGTTTCCGCTTCACCCTGGGAGACGTCGGCTACCTGAGTTCGGCGACCGGCACCGCCGCTCTGGCCGAGGTCGCCGACTTCGCGTTCGCCGACGCTACCCGGATCGCCGATATCGCCGCACTGCGTGTCCGATTCGGCGACCGGACTGCCGCGTTGGTCGAGACGGTCCTGCTGCGGCGCCGTGCCGATGCCAAGCTCGCCGAGTTTCCCGACACGGCGCAGTGGCTGTTCACCGACGAGGCGCTGCAGCAGGCCAGTGCCGCATCGGTGGCGCGCCACCGGGCCCGCCGGATCGCCGACGCGGCGTCGGGCTCCGCGGTGCACGACGTGACCTGTTCGGTCGGCACCGAGCTGGCCGCGTTGGTCGAGCTGCACGCCCGGGTGCTGGGCAGCGACCTGGACCCGGTGCGGCTGGCGATGGCGCGACGCAATGTCGAGGGTGCCGCTGTCGTCCAGGCCGACGCGCTGGCACCGGTGAGCCGTGACACCGTGGTACTGGCCGATCCGGGCCGGCGAGGTGGGGGACGGCGCCGTTTCGACCCGGCCGACTATCAGCCCGCGCTGGACGGCTTGCTCGACGCTTACCGGGACCGTGATCTGGTCGTCAAAGTCGCTCCCGGAATAGATTTCGAGAAGGTCGGGCTGCTCGGCTTCCACGGCGAGATCGAAGTCACCTCCTGGCGTGCATCGGTACGGGAGGCCTGTCTGTGGTCGCCTGGCCTGACCGAACCCGGCGTACGCCGTCGGGCAACGATCTTGGACCGCAATGAGCAGATCACCGATGCCGATCCGCCCGATTGCGATGTCCGCCCGGCGGGGCGTTGGATCATCGATCCGGACGGCGCCGTGGTGCGGGCCGGCCTGGTCCGTCACTACGGTGCCCGGCACGGACTGTGGCAGCTCGACCCCGATATCGCCTACCTCTCCGGCGACGACCTGCCCGAGGGAGTGCGCGGATTCGAGGTGCTTGAGATGTTGCCCTACAGCGAGAAGCGCCTTCGTCAGGTGCTGGTCGCACGCGACTGCGGCACCCTGGAAATCCTGGTTCGGGGCGTTCGTGATGTGCAGGCCGATCCTGACGCGTTGCGCCGCCGGTTACGGCTACGGGGGGCGGCAGCGCTGTCGGTGGTGATCACCCGGATCGGGACGGGGGCCGCGGCGAGGGCGATTGCATTCATCTGTCGCCCGTCGCGCTGACCGGCCCGGTAAGCTGTCATCTTGGTGCCATTCCTGCTTGCCGCGGCAAGTCGAGACAAAGCGAGACAAACCGACAATGCGCATTCTGGTGGCCGCTCTGGTGGCGGGCGGTGCAATCAGCAGCTGGCTGGGTTCGGCCGGCATGCCCTCGGCGGGTGCGATTTCGCCCTGTGCCGAACTGGGCGGCACCCTGGACTCCGGTCAGTGTCACGTCCACTCGTCGAACGCCAGCTACACCCTGGACATGCGGTTTCCGGTGGACTACCCGGACCAGGCGACCCTGACCGAGTATCTGGTGCAGAACCGCGACGGGTTCTTGACCGTGGCCAAGTCTCCCGGCTCGCGGGATATGCCCTACGAAATGGACGCCACATCGGAGCAGCACCGTTCGGGGCAGGCGCCTAAAGGCACCCAGAGCGTCGTGCTCAAGATCTTCCAGGACCTTGGTGGCCCGCAGCCGTCTACCTGGTATCAGTCCTTCAACTACGATCTGGCTACTCGCAAGCCGATCACCTTCGAGACGCTGTTCGCGCCCAACAGCAAGCCGCTGGAGGCCATTTTCCCGGTCGTGCAGCGCGACCTCGAACGCCAGACCGGAGTGCCGGCGATTCTGATCTCGTCGGGTTCGGGGATGGACCCGGCGCACTATCAGAACTTCGCGATCACCAACGACGAGGTGATCTTCTACTTCGCACCCGGTGAACTATTACCGATGAGCTCGGGCGCAACCTCGGTGAAGGTGCCGCGCACGGCGCTCCCGCCGCTGGCCCTGTGAACCCTAGGCCGGGGCGAAGCTGAAGACTTGGCCGGCGCTGGTGGCGACAGCCACCCGGCGGTCATGGCCCACTGATACCCCGACCGGGAACCCGCGGGCCTCGGGCAGCGGATAGCTGTTGAACGTGTGTCCGTCGGCCGGGTCGAACACCAGCAGCGACAAACCCGCAGGCCCCAGACTGGTACCCGCGACCACCGTGTAGCCCACCTTGCCGGCGAGGCTCGATGACGACAGCGGCGCCGCGTCCTCACGACGCCACACCTGCTCGGCGTAGTCACCGCGATCGGCAAAGGCGACCAGTTCGGTGTCGGGGCCCCCGCCGGAGACGATCAACCCGCCGGGCGTCACCGCTGGAGGTGTCTGTGCCAAGAACTTCAGCGGCACGGACCACTTCGCTTTGCCATCAGCGCTATTGATCGCCCAAAGACGTTGGTCGCGTCCATTGACGTAGACCGTCGAGCCGTCGGCGGACAGCACCGGGCTGGCCAACACCCCGGCCGCTACGGCATCGCTGCTCCACACCTGGGAGAGCAGCGGGACGCCGCCACGGTGGTAACGCAGACCCATCAGCTCCGACTCCTTGGCGCCCGGCTGCCACAGGCTGACCACCACCATGTCGCTCTGCGGGGAGAAGGCCGGAGCGGCCGCGACGGGGCACTCTGGTCGGGCCTCGGCGCAGTCGGACAGCCCTCGCCGGAAATCTGTCGGATCAAGCCCGTCGACCAGGTCCAACGGGGTTCCCACGACGGTGCCGCGATGCGCGTCGAACACCAGCACCTGGCCCAGGTGTGTCACGACCAGCAGCAGGCCATCGTCGAGGATCCGGGGTGTTGAGGGCATTCCGATCACCGGGGCCCGCCAGCGGATCCACTGGGTGGGCGGAAACGACAGCATGGCGCCGGGCTGCCCGATATAGACGTTGTCGAAGCCGTCGATCAGCGGGCCAAAGAACCCGCCGCCCTGATGCAGCCGGGTGCACCAACGTTGCCTGCCTCGGTCGGCGTTCTCCCATTGCATCAACGAACAACCGTCTTCGGTCTGGGCGTTGAGCATCATCCACCCGTGGACGCCCAGGGCGGGTTGCGCTCCCAGTTCGCCCTTGACCGAACGGATCCAGTCCAACTGCAGGTCGGTGGCTCCGGCGGTGTCGGTATGGCTGCTGTTGGCGGCGTCGCCGTACTGTGCGGGCCAGCCGGGCGCGGGCGCCGCGTCCACCCACGAATCGGTGTTGGCGCAGCCGCCGATCACCGCCGCCAATGTCACCGTTGCGATTCCGGCCAGGACACCACGTCGCCGCAACACAGTGGCACTCCCCAATCCTCGGCCGGGCGTGTGAACGAGTCCAGGTGAGGGTAGCGCGTGGCGAGAACGCGCTCGCGTAGGCTTTCCGGCCATGACGACGATGTGGGGTGCTCCGATCCACAAACGCTGGCGGGGTTCGCGGTTGCGGGACCCGCGCCAGGCCAAGTTCCTCACGCTGGCCTCGTTGCGCTGGGTGCTGGCCAATCGGGCTTACACACCGTGGTACCTGGTGCGCTACTGGCGGCTGCTGAAGTTCAAACTGGCCAACCCGCACATCATCACTCGCGGCATGGTGTTTCTGGGCAAGGGCGTGGAGATCCAGTCCACCCCGGAGATGTCCTACATGGAGATCGGCCGTTGGGTGCACATCGGCGACAAGAACACCATCCGTGCACACGAAGGGTCGCTGCGATTCGGTGACAAGGTGGTGCTGGGACGCGACAACGTCATCAACACCTACCTCGACATCGAGCTGGGGGACTCGGTGCTGATGGCCGACTGGTGCTACGTGTGCGACTTCGACCACCGGATGGACAACATCGACGTGCCGATCAAGGACCAGGGGATCGTCAAGAGCCCGGTGCGGATCGGCCCGGACACCTGGATCGCGGCCAAGGTGACCATCCTGCGTGACACCAGTGTCGGGCGCGGCTGCGTCCTGGGCGCGCACGCGGTGGTCAAGGGCGTCATCCCCGATTACTCGATCGCGGTGGGGGCACCGGCCAAGGTCGTGAAGAACCGCAAGCTGGCCTGGGAGACCTCGGCAGCCGAGCGGGCCGAGCTGGCCGCCGCCCTGGCCGACATCGAACGAAAGAAGGCCGCTCAGGGCTGAGTCGTGCCGATGACGCGACCACGGGTGGTCATAGCAGGGCTGGGTGACAGCGGAATTCTCACCGCGATCCGGCTGGCCAAACATGCCGATGTCGTCGGAATATCGGTGAAGCCCGCACTGGTCAGTGGGCAAGAGTTGGGGCTGCGGCTGTCCCGCCCGCGCGAATGGGCGCGCGACTACTGGCTGCCGTTCGACCGACTGCCTCGCCTGGATGCGGTGCGCACCGTGCACGGTGCGGTGTCCGGCGTCGATCTCGACGCCAGAGTGCTGACTGTCGCCACCGCCGAGGGTTCCACTCGCACCGAGCCCTACGATGCGCTGATCATCGCCACCGGGGTCAGCAACGGTTTCTGGCGCCGGCCCACACTGCAGTCCGCCGGCGACATCGCCCAGGAGCTGGCCGCGGATCACCGCCGCCTGGCCGGGGCGAAGACGGTGGCCGTTGTGGGCGGTGGCGCCGCGGCCGTCAGCAGCGCGGCCAACATTGCGCGTACCTGGCCGGGTACCCGGGTAGACCTCTACTACCCGGGCCAACGCCCGCTGCGTGAGCACCACCCGCGGGTCTGGAACACCATCGAGCGCAGGTTGGCCGGCGCCGGAGTCGTGCTGCACGCCGGGCACCGCGCCGTGGTGCCCGCAGATTTCGAATGCGACCACATCGGCGATGACCCGGTGCACTGGAGCACCGGTCAGGATCCCGCGACGGCGGACGCCGTGGTGTGGGCGATCGGAAAGGTACGGCCGAACACCGGATGGCTGCCTGCCGAGCTGCTCGACGACGGCGGCTTCGTCCGAGTGATGCCCGACCTGCGGGTCCCGGGACATCGGGACGTGTTCGCCATCGGTGACGTTGCGGCGACAGACCCGTTGCGCAGCTCGGCCCGCAACCGTGCTGACGGCCTGTTGGCTCGCAACGTTCGTGCCACCTTCACCGGCCGACCGCTGCGCGATTACCGGCCGGCCACCCGACGCTGGGGGTCGGTCCTCGGGGCTCAGCCCGAGGGGCTGGAGGTGTTCGCGCCGTCGGGACGGGCATTCCGGTTCCCGGCCTGGTCGATCGACCGAGTGCTCTATCCCTGGATCGTCCGGCGGGGCATCTACCGGGGCGTACGGCCCAACGATCCGCTCGATGCTGCAACAATCGAGTCATGACGACACCGGCTTTCTCCGATGTGTACCGGGAAAAATACCTGCTGCTGACCACCTTCACCAAGGACGGCAAACCCAAGCCGACTCCGGTGTGGGGCGTCCCGGTCGAGGGCCGGCTCCTGGTCATCACCGATGACGGGTCATGGAAAACCAAGCGGATCAACAACACCCCGCGGGTGACCATTCAAAAGTGCGGGGTACTGGGCAAGCCCAAAGGCGAACCGGTGGAGGGGGTTGCTCGCGTGCTGCCTAAGAGCGAGACCCGCCGGGTCTACGACGCTGTGGTCAAGCGGTTCTGGTGGCACGCGTGGTGGTTTGTTCCGCACTCGCTCGTGCGCGGCGGAATCGACAAGGTGCACGTCGGCTTGGAGATCACTGCCGTCCCTGCCACTAGCTGATCCCGGTTTGGGCTCTCAGCCGAACTCCAGGAGCGTGTAGGCACCCCGCAGGTTCCTGGTGGGACCCCACCGCCAGACGGCGGGAAACAGGGTTCCGAAGAACAGGCCACGCCCCTTGGGCATCGGCACGTCGTGCACGGCGGTGATACCGGGCACCGTCTGCGGCAGCCGGGCAAGCTGGCGCATCGACAGGCTGAACGGCATCGGCGGCACGCGATAATGCTTGGACGAACGCATCCCGCGCGGAGCCAGCCTCTTGACCAGGGTGGGCGGGAGATCGAAGAACATCTGGCCGCCGGGAAATCTCTCGGCACACGCGGCGATGAGATCCAGGGCCTCGTGTGGCTGCAGGTACATCAGCAGACCCTCGGCGGTGATGAAAACACCGGCGCGCGTGTCGATCCGGTCCATCCAGCTGTAGTCCAACGCCGACTGCGCGAGATTGGTGATGCGTGGTGAAGACGGCAGCAGCTTTTCCCGAAGCCGCATCACCGGCTCCAAGTCGACTGACACCCAGGAGAAACCCGCATCGGGCAATGCACTGTTGAGGCGCCAGAAACTGGTTTGGAAGCCCTCGGCAAGCGCGACAACCGTCGCGTTCCGGTGGTCCTGGAGGTAGGCCTTGGCGCAGTCGTCGACGGCCAGCGACCGCAGTGCCATCTCCTGGCCACGGCGACCGAACTTGTCGAAGTCGAACGCGATGGACTCGACGAGTCGAACCGCCTCCAGATCGTCGAGGATGGCGTCGGGGAGCGCCGCTTGGTGTGCCCGACCGTAGAGAGTCATCAGCGCGGTTTCCGACACTCCGTTGAGCGCACGGGCGTCGATCTTGGGTTGGCCGGAACGGTCCATCGCGACCATGCTATCCGAGCACGCCGTGGAGTCGCCCCAGTTACAGGGCGGGCAGCACCTGTTCGGCCAGCAGGCGCAAGCTTTCCCAGCCCTCGTCCAGCGGTAGTCCACCGATCAACGGGTGCAGGGTCACCCCGGTGCGGCCGGAACGGCACTGCGCGATGAGCTCGTCAGGGGTGAGTACCTCGACCTTCGCGGACGCGCGCAGCTCATCGATCGTTGCGACCGGACTCTCGTTGGGGCGCGGTACCTGCGGCACTGCCCAGGAACTGTATTCGGCTGCCTCGTAAAGGAAATGGTCACCGCAGCGCGCCCACGCAGCCTCTGGGTCGGTGGTCAGGTGGGTCACGGTGTTGCCGTTCTCCGGACTGAACACAAATCCCTGTTTGGCGCTGCGTGCCAGCTCCTCCCGGTACACGGCTTCGACTTCGGGCATCGGCATCGGTGGCGAGAAGGGCAATCCGAACCGGGCCGCGCGGCGGGCGGCCGCGGCGGACATCCCCCCGATGAACAACATCGGATGCGGTTTGGTGTGGGGCTTGGGTGTCACGTCGATCAATCGCCCGTGGTGCTCGAACGGTTCGTCGCGCCAGGATTTGAGCAGAACGTCCAGGCAGTCGTCCATCAGCCGGCCACGACGCCGGAAGTCCTTGCCGAGAGCGTGGTATTCCTGCTCGCGGTAGCCGATGCCCGCCACGTAGCTGACCCGCCCCGCGGACAGGTGATCGAGTACTGCGATGTCTTCGGCCAGGCGCACCGGGTCATACAGCGGAACCAGCAAGGCGTTGATGCTGATGCGGATGTTGGTGGTGCATCCCGCTACCGCGGCGGCCACCAGCAGCGGTGCGGGCAACCAGCCGGTGGCCGCCAGGTGATGTTCTTCGCAGCCCACCGCGGTGACTCCGTTGGCGTCGGCGTAGGAAGCCATCTCCAACGCCGCCCGATATCGCTCGGTGTTGCCGGCGCCGGGGATTCCTGTCATGTTCAGGCGCAGGGCGCTCAACAGTGGCATGGGATCGGTCTGCACCTCCTGCGCGTCACCGTAGCGCACGAAATGATCAATCGATTGATTCCGTCGGCACGCCGCCGCTAGCCTAAGGGCTGTGCCCGGCTCGCCGACCCCACTGCTGATTGACGGCGCGTTGGTCGGCGGCGGCGGGGGAGTCTTTCCCACAATCAATCCGGCCACCGAAGAGCCCATCGGGGTGGCCGCAGACGGTGACAGCGCAGACCTCGACCGTGCCGTGGACGCCGCCCGAACGGCCTTCGACACCTCGGACTGGGGCCGCGATACCGCGCTGCGGGTGCATTGCCTTGACCAATTGCGCGAGGCGCTCAACGACGAGATCGAGACTCTCCGGGAGATCACTATCGCCGAGGTGGGCGCGCCGCGTGCGCTGACCTATCGCGGCCAGCTGCAAACCCCCGTGGACGACTTGAGTTTTCCCGCGTCCACCGCGAAGACCTACCCCTGGCAGGTCGACCTGGGTGTCGCAGCGCCGCTGGGTATCAGCACGGCGCGCACCCTGATGCGTGAACCCTATGGCGTGGTCGGGGCGATCACGCCGTGGAACTTCCCCCATCAAGTGACCTTCGCCAAGATCGGACCCGCGTTGGCGGCGGGCAACACTGTCGTCCTCAAGCCGGCTCCCGATACCCCTTGGTGCGCAGCCGAAGTCGGCCGGATCATCGCCGAGAAGACCGACTTTCCCCCGGGCGTGATCAACATCGTGACCGCATCCGATCACCGCATCGGCGCCCAGCTCGCGCGGGACCCCCGGGTGGACGTGGTCTCCTTCACCGGTTCCACGGCCACCGGCCGCTCCGTGATGACTGCGGCTGCCCAGACCATCAAGAAGGTCTTCCTCGAACTCGGCGGCAAATCAGCGTTCGTGGTCCTCGATGACGCCGACCTGGCCGCCGCATGCACCGCGGCCGCGTCGACGGTGGCGATGCACGCCGGGCAGGGCTGTGCGCTGACCACACGGCTGCTGGTGCCGCGCGAAAGTTATAGCGACGCACTCGACATGGTGTCTGCTGCCATGTCGCGGATCGCCGTGGGCGACCCCAACGATCCGAAGACACTCTGCGGCCCGCTGATCTCGGCGAAGCAACGAGACCGGGTGCAGGCCTATCTGGACCTTGCGATCGACGAAGGCGGGAGGTTTCACTGTGGCGGTGGCCGACCGGCCGGCCTGGACCGGGGCTTCTATATCGAGCCGACGGTGATCGCCGGGTTGACCAATGAGGCGCGGGTGGCCCGCGAAGAGATCTTCGGCCCGGTGTTGGTGGTGCTGGCCCATGACGGTGACGCCGACGCGTTGCGCATCGCCAACGACTCACCCTATGGGCTGTCCGCCACGGTGTTCGGCTCCGATGAGCGTGCCGCCCGACTGGCTTCGCGGCTGCGGGTGGGCACCGTCAACGTCAACGGCGGCACGTGGTACTGCGCCGACGTGCCGTTCGGGGGCTACAAGCAGTCCGGAGTAGGTCGCGAGATGGGGCTGGCCGGCTTCGAGGAGTATCTCGAGACCAAGGTGGTGGCCACCGCGGTGCGCGGGGCGCAACACTGATGGCTGGGGCACCCGATCCGCAGGTGCTGGCGGCGTTGCTGGCGATGCGCGACGCTACCGACACCGCACCGGCGCCGCAGGTGGGCGACGTCGCCACCCGCCGGCGCAATGCCGCCCGGATGTTCACTCGGGTGCTGGCGTCGTGGCCGCCGATCACTGGCGTAGCGACACAAGAGTTTTCGCTGAACTACGACGGTGGCACGCTTGGGTTGCGCTGGTACCGGCGAATCGGCGCGGCAGCGCCCGGCAGCGCGGCGCTGTATCTGCACGGCGGCGGCATGATCATGGACTGGGGACATCTGGGTTCGCTCTACGACGCGGCCGTGCGCGGTTACGTTGCGGCGTCTGGGGTTCCGATGCTGGTGGTGGATTACCGGGTCGCCCCGGAATTCCCGCATCCGACTCCACTGGAGGATTGTTATGCGGCGCTGTGCTGGCTCTGCGACCATGCCGATGAGCTGGGCGTCGACGCGTCGCGGCTGGCGGTGATGGGGGACAGTGCCGGCGGAGGCCTGGCCGCAGGTGTGGGGCTGCTGGCCCGTGACCGGGGTGGCCCGGCGATCGCAGCTCAGCTGCTGATCTACCCGATGCTCGACGACCGTACCCGCGAGGCCGGCGCCGCGGGCGCCACGCTGCTCACCTGGAGCTACGACGACAATGTCACCGGCTGGTCGGCGCTGCTGGGCGACGATCGCGCCGACGGATACGCCGCGCCGGCCCGAGTTGACGACCTGGCCGGTTTGCCCCCGACGTACCTCGATGTCGGCGGACTGGACATCTTCGCGCCGGAGGATGTCGCCTTCGCGCAGCGGCTGATCGCTGCGGGCGTCCCCGTCGAATTGCACGTGTACCCCGGATGCCCGCACGCCTTCGACCTGCTGGCGCCCGATGCCGAGGTAGCGCAGCACGTCATGGCGCACCGCGCGAGATTCCTGGCAGCGCTGTAGGCGCCTCGAAGACCGCGCGCAACGCCGATTCGTCCCCGTCGATCTCGACCAGCGCCGTGACGTCACCCAGCGACAAGGCGCCCGCCGCGAGCCCGAGGACCAACGGCGCCTCGGCCGTGAGAACCGCGTCGAGTGCGCTCCCATCCGGCGCACCGACCTCGATTCCGGCCGGGGTGCCCTGCAGCTGAACCGTGCCGCCGTCCACCGCCACTGCGACCACCACCGACCGGCCAAGAGTGCTGCGACCGGCGAACAAGGCGGGCAGTGCCAGCCGAAGCCATTCGCCGCGGAATTCGTCGCCCCCGGGGCCCCGGATCATCAGCGGGGTCGACCAGCGGACCAGCGCGTAGATGGGCTCGCGCAGTTGCTCACCCCAGTCGGTGAGGGCGTAGGTGGACGCCTTGCCGTCCTCGGACAGCCGCCGCTGCACCACACCGGCGGATTGGAGATCTCGGAGCCGGTCGGTCAGTAGGTTGGTCGCGATTCCGGACAGCCCGTCGTGCAGCTCTCGGTAGCGCGCGGGGCCCATCAGGAGCTGGCGCACGATCAACAGATTCCACCGGTCACCCACCACATCCAGGGCCCGGGCAAGTCCGCAGTACTGACCGTAGTCTCGACTCATCACCATCTACTTGCTAATTTAAAGTCAACTTGACTATATCAAGCGATGAGGGAGATGGGTATGACGGTCACGGAAAGGCCAGCATGGGTCGATGACGCCTTGTTCCCGTTCGAGAGTCGGTTCCTCGACCTCGGCGGCAACCGGGTGCACTACGTCGATGAGGGATCAGGTCCGGTGCTGCTCTTCCTGCACGGAAACCCGACCTGGTCATTCGACTACCGCCAGATCATCGAGGAGCTGCGATCAGAGTTTCGTTGTATCGCAGTGGATTACCCCGGATTCGGACTGTCGACGGCAGCATCGGGCTACCGGTACCTGCCCACCGAACACGTGGCGGTGATCGGGGCCTTCGTCGACGCCCTTGCGCTGAGCGGGGCCACGCTGGTGATGCACGACTGGGGCGGCCCCATCGGACTGGCCGTGCTGCAACAGCGCCCGGAGTTCTTTGATCGGCTGGTGCTGTCCAACACGTGGGCGTGGCCGGTCGATGCACCGTTGGTGCAGATCATGTCCCACGTTTTCGGCGGACCTGTCGGGCGCCTGTTGATCCGGCAGTTCAATCTCTTCGTCAAGGTGATGATTCCCGTCGGCCACCGGCTGTCGAAGCCGACTGGCGCGGAGATGGCCCACTACGAAAAGGCCCTGGACAGCCCGTCGCGGCGTGAGGCGGCAGCGGTCTTTCCGCGCGAGATCACCGCGAGCCGGGCCTTTCTCGCCGACGTCGCGGCCGGGTTGCCGGCGATCGCCGAACGTCCGGCCTTGATCGTCTGGGGCGATGCCGACTTCGCCTTCGGGGACGATGAGTTGCGGCAGTGGGAAGCGACGTTGACCAACCGGCAGACCGTCATCATCAGCGGTGCCGGTCATTTCGTTCCCTCGGATGCGCCCGAGCGGTTCGCGGCGGCGATCCGCGACTGGCACCCGGGGGCGTAGTGGCCTACGACGCGCAGTTGGCGCAGCGTGTGCGGGCAATATTCGCCTCCGATGGTCCGCCGGTGCTCGAGAAGGCGATGTTTGGCGGACTGGCCTTTATGGTCGCCGGCAAGATCGCGGTCGCCGCGATGGCCGGCGGATTGCTGGTGCGCGCCGGCGTCGCCCGCGCCGACGAGCTGATGCGCACCACCGCGGCCCAACCCATGGAGATGGGCGGGCGGACCATGCGTGGCTGGGTCCATATCGATGGCGAGCATGTCGGTTCGCGTCACCAGCTCGCCGAATGGCTGGACATCGGAATCGCCGCCGCGGCAAGCGCCTAGCACGCCGTTGCCCGTAGGGCGCCTAGAACAGCCTGCCGCGCAGGAGATCCTCTGCGCAGCGCAGCGTGGCACGGTAGGCCTCCGGCGACAGCCGAGCGGCCTGCTCGGTCAGCCCCCGCGTCAACGCGTACACGGCATTCGCGGCGCCCCGGGGGTCGACATCGGCGGCCAACGATCCGCTGCGCCGGGCCTCATCGACGATCTCGCCGAGGACAAGGTGTAACGGCGAGGCCGCGCCGGTCGCGCGTTCGAAAGCGGCCAGGTAGGGGTGGTCGCGGCTCACCCGGTCGGCTTCGGCAACGACCGCGGCCAGCCGATCTGCCACGGTGGCGCCGCGCTGTGCCGCGTCATGCAAACGGGGCAGCGCGATCTCCCGCGCAGCGGCCACGGCCGCCGCCATCAGCTTGTCCTTGGTCGGAAAGTAGTGGTACAGACTGGCACTGGTCATCTCGGCGGCAGAGGCGATCTCCCGGATCGTGGCGCCCGAACGGCCGCATTCGGCGACGCGCCGGATCGCTGCGGTGATGATCCGCTGGCGGGTCTGTGCGCTGCTGGTTCCAGCCGGTCGACCCCGCGGCGAGGACGTCAGGGGCATGATCGCCTCAGATTAGTCCGCACTCCGCTGTCGCAGGCTGCGAGGATGTCTCCATGTCGACACCGCAGCTGGGCCGCCCGGTCGGCGCCGACGGGGGGCAGACCCGCCAGCGGATCATCTCCGCCACCATCGCGTGTGTGGCTGAATTGGGCTACGCGCGGACCACGATCCGTCAGATCGCGCGCACCGCAGGCGTCACCAGCGCCAACCTCTACAACTACTTTCCGGCCAAGGCCGAGCTGGTGGCCGCCGCGATCTCCGCTCGCGCCGACATCGCGTTGCCCCGGCTGCGCCGCGCCGCCGAGCGCCCCGGCAGCATGGTCGACCGCATCGAGGCCGTGCTGGACGAGTCCGGCAACCTCATGCGTGAGCATCCCGATCTCGCGACGTTCGAGTGGGCGATACGCGCTCAGAACGCCGTCACCGTCTATCCCGGGGAGGCCGACGGCGAGGGACTCAAGGCCCTGCGCGACATCATCACCGGGATCGTCGATGCGGAAGTCGGCCGCGACCGGGCGGCAGTCGAGGTGATCTATGCCCTGGTCTACGGCCTGACCGAGTTGGCGGCGACCGGGTCTCCGGAGGCCTATCAGGCCGCGTTGGCCGCCGCGAAGCGCCTGATCAGAGGCACTCTGTTCGCCGACCATTGATATGATCAACTGATTGATTCTATGCTGATCGGCGTCCCTGAACCGGCAGTGTGGCGTTCCGGAGGTGCCTGATCGTGACCGACGTCCGGGATCGGGATGAGGACGGTGCGGCCGTGAGCCAGGGCTTCGATCCGAACGCCCTGCGCGACAAGTACAGCCGGGAACGCCAACGGCGCCTGCGCGACGACGGGATCGACCAGTACGTCGAGGTGGCAGGCCGCTTCGCCCGATTCGCGCACGACCCTTGGGCGAACCCGGGATTCACCCGGAAACCGCTGTTCGATGAGGTCGACGTAGCGATCGTGGGAGCCGGATTCGGGGGACTGTTGACCGGCGCCCGGCTGCGCGAGCTCGGGGTGGCAAGCATCCGGCTGATCGACAAGGCCGCCGACGTCGGCGGCACCTGGTACTGGAACCGGTATCCGGGCATCGCATGTGACGTGGAGTCCTACGTCTACATGCCGCTGCTGGAGGAACTCGACTATGTGCCTCCCGAGAAATATGCCAAGGGCCCCGAGATCTTCGCGCACTGCCAGCACATTGCCCGCCACTACGACTTGTACTCCGACGCCTGCCTGCAAACCGAGGTGACCGAAATACGGTGGGACCCGTCGGTGTCACGCTGGGTAATCACGACCCATCGCGGCGACGCAATCCGGGCCCGATTCGTGTCCCTGGCCAACGGCTACCTGCAGAAGCCGAAGCTGCCGGGTATCGCCGGCATCGACCAGTTCAGCGGCCGCACGTTCCACACCAGTCGCTGGGACTACGACTACACCGGGGCAGACCTGACGCGGCTGGCCGATCAACGAGTCGGGATCATCGGCACCGGGGCCACCGCGATCCAATGTGTTCCTCGACTGGCCGAAGCGGCGGGCCACCTCTACGTCTTCCAGCGCACACCGTCGACGGTCGATGTGCGTGGCAACCAGCCGACCGACCCGCGGTGGGCGGCCGAGTTGGAGCCGGGCTGGCAACAACGCCGCATGGAGAACTTTCAGATCCTCACCGCGGGCGGCCATTCCGACGAGGACCTCGTCGACGACGCGTGGACCAGCCTGACCAAAACGCTGCCGATCGTCAGCGGTGACGGTCCGGTCGACCAGTCGGCGCGGGCTGAACTCGCCGACTTCGCCAAGATGGAGCAGATCCGCGGCCGCATCGACGCTCTGGTGACCGATCCGGGCACCGCGGAGGCGCTCAAGCCGTGGTACGGCTACTTCTGCAAACGGCCCTGCTTCCATGACGAGTACTTGCAGGCCTTCAATCGCGACAACGTCACCCTCGTCGACACCCGGGGGCGCGGTGTCGAGCAGGTCACCTCGTCTGGCGCGGTGGTCAACGGCGTCGAATACGCGCTGGAAGCCCTGATTTTCGCGACCGGCTTCGAGGTGGGCACCGACTATTGCCGGCGCACCGGGTTCGAGGTCATCGGGCGTGACGGCGTATCCCTGACCGAGAAGTGGGCCGATGGTGTTCGCACCTTCCACGGCCTGCATGTCAGCGGCTTCCCGAACTGCTTCATCGAGAGCATCGCCCAATCCGGCTTCACGGTGAACTTCCCCTACCTGATCGACACCCAAGCCCGGCACGTGGCGTGGGTGATCGCCGAGGCGTTGCGGCGGGAGGTGGCCGCGTTGGAGGTCACCGCGGAGGCCGAACAGGGCTGGGTCGATGCCGTGGTGGCGCGTTCTGACGTCATTGCCGGCCGGCGCGAGACGTGCACACCCGGCTATTACAACCGTGAGGGCCACGCGAGCGCACGCCTGCGGCAGGACAGTTTCTTCTTCGGCAGCCCCACCGAATACTCCGACATCCTTGCGGCATGGCGAGAATCCGGAACGCTCGAAGGATTCACCCTCACCCGGTAGCGAAAGGGCAGCTACAGGTTGAAGTCGATGACGCCCCGGATCAATTCGCCGGCAGCCAAGTCCTGATAGGCCTGGTTCACCTCATCGAGCCGGTAACGCTTGGTGACCATCTCGTCGAGTTGCAGGTGACCGGCCTCGTAGAGGGTGGCCAACAGCGGGATGTCCGTCCGCGGGTTGCAGGACCCGAAGACGGTGCCGCACAGCGTCTTGTTCATCAGCATCATGTCCTGGGGATCGATGCCGGTCCGCGTGCCCTGCTCCGCCATTCCCGTCAGCACGCAGGTCCCGGCCTTGCGGGTCAGTCGCAGGGCGTCCTCGACGTCGGAGTCGGTGACGACGGCGGGCGACAGCACCACGGCGTCGGCCATCACCCCGCGGGTCAGGTCGCGCACCATCTCGAAGGCCTCGGCCGCGCTGGACGCGGTGTGCGTGGCACCGAAGGTGCGGGCCGAATCTCTCTTGAAGGCAACGGGATCCACCGCGACGATCCGGACGGCGCCGTTGATGCGGGCGCCTTGGACGGCGGCCGTGCCGATGCCGCCCGTCCCGATGACGACGACGGTGTCGCCGCCGCGCACACCGGCGCGATACGCCGCCGAGCCGTACCCGGTCGGCACCGCGCACGCCAACAGGGCTGCCGGAAGCAGGGGCAGCTGCGGGTCGATCTTGACCAGCGAGGCGGCCGACACCACGGTGTGTTCGGCGAACGCACCGATCTTGGAGACATGCGCCAGATCCCGGCCGTCGCGGCCGTGGTGGCGGAAGGTGCCGTCGGTGGGCATTCCGGGCAGCATCGTTGCCGCACCGGCATCGCAGATGTACTCCATACCCGAAGAACACCAACGACATTGACCGCACACGGCGACGAATGACGTCACCACATGATCGCCGGGGGACAGCCCGGTCACGCCCTCGCCCACCTCGACTACCACGGCGGAGCCCTCGTGGCCGCCGATCGTCGGCGTGCTGGGAGCGACCTGATCCGGTGGGGCCAGATGGCCCTGACGGATGTGTTCGTCGGAATGGCACAGACCCGCCGCGGCCATGCGGATCAAGACTTCACCGGCACGCGGCGCATCGAGCTCGAATTCCTCGACCGACCAGGGGGCGCCGTAGGTTCGCAGGATCGCGGCGCGACTTCGCATGTCGCCGGGTCTACCGGTCCGGCAGTGCGTGCTCGATGATCGGCCGGCGCGGCTGCGGCTCTCGCTCGCGGCGTTTGGCCGCCAGGTAGACCTGGGCGGTCTCGTCGGCGACGGTGTGCCAGTCGAAGTCGGAGCTGAGTCGCTCCCGGGCGGCCACGGCGCGGCGCTGGGCCGCGGCCGGGTCATCGAGAACATGGCAGACCGCGGCGGCCAGGGCCGGCACATCGCGCGGTGGGCACGACATCCCGGTTTCGCCGTCGATGACCGCTTCGCCCAGGCCACCGACATTGGCCACCACCAGCGGTGTTCCGGCCGCGGCGGCTTCCAGTGCCGCCAGGCCGAACGGCTCGTAGTGACTGGGCAGCGCCGCGGCATCGGCGGAATGAAGTCGTGCCAGCAGTTCCTCGTGGTCGAGCCGCCCGACGAACCGGGTTGCCTTGAGCACCCGGTTCTTTCGGGCACACTCGATCAGCCAGTCCTGCTGGGTGCCGTCGCCGGCGATGGTCAGCGTGGTGCCCGGGTGCGCCCGCCGGATTCGCGGCAGGGCGGCGATGATGTCGTGGACGCCCTTCTCGTATTCCAGTCGCCCGACGAACAGGATCTCCGGCGGTCCGCTGCGAGGCTGCCGGAGGGCGAACGGCCAGCGGGCGGCGTCGATTCCGTTGCGGATCACAGTGGTCTCGGCCAGCCCAGGGCCGAACAGATCGGTGATCTCGTCGCGCATGGAGGCCGAGCAGGTGATGAGCGAGTCCGATTCGAGTACCAGCCACGACTCCACCGCATGCACCTGACGACTCAACGTCCCCGACACCCAGCCGGAGTGACGACCTGCCTCGGTGGCGTGAATCGTGGAGACCAAAGGCACGTCGTAGAACTCGGCCAATGCGATCGCCGGGTGTGCCACCAGCCAGTCGTGGGCGTGCACCAGATCGGGCCGCCACACGCTCTGGCCGCCATCCATTTTCAGTGACAGGCCGGCGCGGACCATGGAATGGCCCATCGCCAGCGTCCAAGCCATCATGTCGTCGCCGAAGGAGAACTCGTGCGGGTCCTGCGCGGCCGCGATCACCCGGACGCCCTCGCTGACCTCGTCCGACGACGGGTGGGTGCTGGGATCGGTGCCATAGGGTCGTCGGCACAACACGACCACTTCGTGCCCGGCGGCGGCCAGCGCGGTCGACAGGTGGTGGACATGGCGACCCAATCCGCCGATCACCACGGGCGGGTACTCCCACGACACCATCAGGATCTTCACGTGGCGGATCCGTTCTGACGCGCACGGTCGCGGTGCGAGGTCCGGAAGCGGGGGGTCACCGTGGCAGCCTACGGGCATCGAGGGCGCCGAACAGACCGTCGGCCTTATTCCAGCCGTCGGCCAGACGCACAGCGGTGTCACGGTGGCCGCTTGCCAGTGCGTCGGCGATCTCTCGGGTGGCGTGGGCGTGCAACTGCGCGCGGTAGCGGGCGTAGTCGGCCGCGGAGTCCTTGCTCACCATGAAGGGCCAGTCGCTGGATACCGTGAGCAGCGCCTCGCGCAGGATCTGGTCGGCGACCCGGTCGCGTGGGGTGGGGCCGGACGGCGTCGCCGTCTGCGTCAGCGCTTTGTCCACGGCGCCCAGCGCGGTCTCGACTACCTCGGAATTGAGCTGAACGAGGTCGGCGACCTGCTCGCCGGACCACACCCGCCAGTCCTTACCCGAGCCCCAGGAGCTGGGTGGCAGCTCGACCGGCGCGCCGACGTAACCGGCATGGATGGCATCCGAGAGGGTGCCGACGCGAACTCCGGCAGCTGGCAGCGCCCGCAAGACCCGGGCCAGCCAGGTCGGGCCCTCGTACCACCAATGGCCGAACAGCTCGGTGTCGAATGCGGCGACCACGTGGGCCGGTCGGCCGATCCGCTCCGATTCCGCCTGGAGCCGCTTGCGCACCACCGCGACGAAGTCGGCCACGTGAGCGTCGATGGCGGCATCGGCGCGCTGCGGGTCATACGGAGCCTTCTGCTCGGGGGAGACATTGCGGCCGGTGACCCGGGACGGCTTTAACCCGGTGCGATGGTCGTAGGTGTGGAAATCCCGGTAGGCGTCATGGCCCGGATACCCCGACTTCGGTGACCACACCCGGTAGCTGACTGCGAGGTCACGGCCGAAGGCGATCACGTCGGAGTCGCCGACGGGCCGGCCCAGCGTCGTGTCGCCGTGCAGCGACGGGCCATCGACCATGAAGTGCGAGATCCCGGCAGCCGCGTACTCGGCTTCCAGGCCAGGTGTGTAGGCGCATTCGGGCGCCCAGATCCCGGTGGGGGTGTGCGCTAAGCGTGCCCGTGCGTCGGCCAGTCCCTCGTGCAGTGCGAACTGGCGCAGACGTGGCGCCAGCAGGGGCTGGAAGGGATGAGCCAGTGGACCGCCGAGCAACTCCACCGTCTCGGCCGCCACCAGCTCTCGCAGCAGGGGGCTGGCACCGTGGCGCCACAGCAGTGCGAATTCCTCAAGGGCCTGTTCGGCGGCGGCGCATTCATGTAGCCCGAAGGGACGGATGTCGGACAAGGTGGTGGCCTGGGCGGCGCGCAATTGCCAGTTCGCCAGCCAGTGCTGCATCCCGTCCAGGCAGTAGGGATCGTCGAGCTGGGCTGCGACCACCGGCGTGACGCCCAGGGTCAGCAAGTTCCGCCGGCCTTCGGATGCCAGCGTCCGCAGCACGCGTACCAGTGGCAGGTATGCCGCCGACCAGGATTGGTAGAGCCACTCCTCGCCGACGGGCCAGCGGCCGTGGTGCGCCAGCCAGGGCAGGTGGGTGTGCAGTACCAGGGTGAACAGGCCCGGCACTGAGCCGCTGGATTGTTCTTTCACGGTCGCACCGCGATTGCCACCAGGTCCAGGCTTTCGTCGATGTCGCGGTCCGCAGCGTTCAGGATGTCGAAATCGTCGCTGGTGACACCGGCGACGTCGGCCAGCAGCTCAGGCGGCCAGGGCGCGTCGGCGACGGCCCGCGCGATCTGAGCGTCGATGATCGAGCCGCCGTGGCGGGCGTCCATCGCGGCCAGCGCCGGTCCGTGAAAGACCCCGTACATGCCGTCCATGACGAAGCCTCCCTCGAGCAGCAGTTCGGTCAGCTCAGCGGCGTTGAGCTCGCGGGTGTGGAACGGGTTGATCGGCGTGTCGCGGCCGGGGGAGAAGGTGATCCGGTTGGGTGTGGAGACCATCAGCAGGCCACCGGGCCGTAGCACGCGGGCGCATTCGGCGATGAATTGTGCCTGATCCCAGAGGTGCTCGATGACCTGGAAATTGACCACGACATCCACGGCGGCGTCGGGCAGGGGCAACTCGGCGAGGTTGCCCTGGACGGCCTCGACGCGCGGGTAGCGGGCCCGTACGTGGGCCACTGCCGAGTCGTCGTAGTCGACGCCGATCACCCGCCGGGCCACTCCCGCGATCAGGTCGGCTCCATAACCCTCGCCGAATCCGGCTTCCAGGACGTCACGGCCGCGGCAGCGCGGCGCCAGGTGCTGATAGACCACCTCGTGACGCCGGAACCAGTAGTTCTCGATGTCGAGTCCGGGGATGGTGCGCTCGCCGGTCAGGGGCAGCGCGGCGTCGCCGGGCGGCGTGCCGGTGGGGTCTCCGGCGGGATTCGTAGATTTCATCGCACAGGCAGGCTAACGCGAAGGGCGCGGTCCGCGAACCGGCTACCCCGCACTGGCAATATCACGACCCGCTACGCTGTACACGCGAACCGCACTAAGTTACCGGTGAGTAACATTCTTGTGCGGCTGCGTGAATCGCTACCCAGTCTTGTGGCCCGCCGCCGCAGGACCCCTTCGAGGAGGACGAACCACACTCATGACGAACATCGTGGTCCTGATCAAACAGGTCCCAGACACCTGGTCGGAGCGCAAGCTCAGCGATGGCGACTTCACGCTGGACCGTGAGGCTGCCGACGCCGTGCTCGATGAGATCAACGAGCGGGCCGTCGAAGAGGCGTTGCAGATCCGCGAGGCCGAAGGCGCCGAAGGCACCGTCACGGTGCTGACCGCCGGCCCGGAGCGGGCCACCGAGGCGATCCGCAAGGCGCTGTCGATGGGTGCTGACAAGGCCGTGCACATCCTCGACGACGGCATGAAGGGTTCCGACGTCGTCCAGACCGGTTGGGCGCTGGCGCGTGCGCTGGGTGCCATTGAGGGCACCGAGCTGGTCATCGCCGGCAACGAGTCGACCGATGGTGTCGGCGGCGCGGTTCCGGCGATCATCGCCGAGTACCTGGGCCTGCCCCAGCTGACCCACCTGCGCAAGCTGACCGTCGCGGACGGCAAGGTCACCGGCGAGCGTGAGACCGACGAGGGTCTGTTCACCCTGGAGGCCTCGCTTCCGGCCGTGGTCAGCGTCACCGAGAAGATCAACGAGCCGCGCTTCCCGTCCTTCAAGGGCATCATGGCCGCCAAGAAGAAGGAAGTCACCGTGCTCACCCTGGCCGAGATCGGCGTCGAGGCCGACGAGGTCGGTCTGGCCAACGCCGGCTGCAAGGTGACCGCTTCGATCCCGAAGCCGCCCAAGACCGCCGGTGAGAAGGTGACCGACGAGGGCGACGGCGGCACCAAGATCGCCGAGTACCTGGTCGGCCAGAAAATCATCTAAGCGATCCCCGGACCCAGAAGACGGAAGAAACAGACATGGCTGAAGTACTTGTGCTCGTGGAGCACGCTGATGGAGCGCTGAAGAAGGTCAGCTCCGAACTGATCACCGCCGCGCGTGAGCTCGGCGAACCGTCCGCGGTCGTCGTCGGTGCCCCCGGCACCGCCGCTCCGCTGGTGGACGGGCTGAAAGAGGCCGGCGCCGCCAAGATTTACGTCGCGGAGTCCGACGTCGCGGACAGCTACCTGCTGACCCCGGTCGTCGACGTGCTGGCCGGGCTGGCCGAGTCGGCGGCCCCGGCCGCTGTGCTGATCGCGGCGAACGCCGACGGCAAAGAGGTCGCCGGACGGCTGGCGGCCCGGATCGGTTCGGCGCTGCTGGTCGACGTGGTCGAGGTCAAGGCCGGCGCGAAGGTGCTCCACTCGATCTTCGGTGGTGCCTACACCGTCGAGGCCGAGCCCACCGGCGACACTCCGATCATCACCGTGCGGGCGGGCGCAGTTGAGCCCGCTCCGGCCGCGGGTGCTGGTGAGCAGGTCACCGTCGAGGTGCCCGCCGCCGCCGAGAACGCCACCAAGATCACCTCGCGTCAGCCGGCCGTGGCCGGTGACCGCCCGGAGCTCACCGAGGCCCCCATCGTGGTGGCCGGCGGTCGTGGCGTCGGCAGTGCGGAGAGCTTCTCGGTGGTCGAGGAGCTGGCCGACTCGCTCGGCGCCGCTGTTGGCGCTTCGCGTGCCGCGGTGGACTCGGGCTACTACCCGGGTCAGTTCCAGATCGGCCAGACCGGCAAGACGGTGTCGCCGCAGCTGTACATCGCGCTGGGCATCTCCGGCGCGATCCAGCACCGGGCCGGCATGCAGACGTCCAAGACCATCGTGGTGGTCAACAAGGACGAGGAAGCGCCGATCTTCGAGATCGCCGACTACGGCATCGTCGGGGACCTGTTCAAGGTCGCCCCGCAGCTGACCGAGGCGGTCAAGGCTCGCAAGGGCTAATTTCGTCCGTGTGAGCAGACGTCAGAACCCCCGCACGCCTAGCGTGTCGGGGGTTTTGACGTCTTTGCGGGGCCGCGACGCCGAATGCGAGGTATCGTCGCCTCCCTCATCGCCGACGGTGAGGTGCGGGCCCCCGAAGGCCTGATCCAGGCGATCGCCGGCGCCGAGGTGGCCGCCGAAGTGGCCCGTGCCGCTCAAGGCGTGCCCGCTGACGGGATCGTCAATATCGGTGGACCCGAGAAGCTCACCTTCGCCGAACTGGCCGCCCTGGTGTTGGCCGACCGTGGCGAGACCCTGCCGATCACCGTGGATCCGTCGGCGCTCTACTTCGGCACCCAGATCGGTCGCACCGGCTTGGTCACCGGCGACGACGCGACCCTGGCCCCCACCCGTCTGGTCGATTGGCAGGCGGCGGCGCGATGAACGACCTGGCGGGCCAGACCGCACTGGTGACCGGCGGGACCGCGGGCATCGGGCTGGAATCCGCGCGGCTGCTGGCACGCCATGGCGCCGAGGTGATCATCACCGGCCGTTCGAGGGAGCGTGGCGCCGCCGCCGTCGCCGAACTCGGCGGTGCGGTGCGATTCGTGGCCGCCGACCTCGCCGACCTCGATTCTGTGGGCTCTCTGGTGAGGCAGTGCGGCGACGCCGTGGACATCGTGGTGAACAACGCCGCCGGCTTCCCCGGTGCACTGACGGTGGAACAGGACGTGGCGTCGTTCACCTCGACGTTCGACACCAACGTGCGCGGTGCCTATTTCCTGGTCGCCGGGCTGGTGCCGGGCATGTTGCGCCGTGTGCGGGGCAGCATCGTCAACGTCACCAGCATGGTCGCGCACAAAGGTGTCCCCGGCGCGTCGACTTACAGCGCCTCCAAAGCCGCGTTGGAATCCCTGACGCGCACCTGGGCCGCTGAGTTCGGCCCACACGGGGTTCGGGTCAACAGCGTGGCCCCGGGCCCGACCGCCACCGAGGGCGTCGTCGCACAGTGGGGCGACGTCAATGACGAACTGGGCCAGGCGCTTCCGCTCCGGCGGACCGCACGCGCCGCCGAGATCGCCGAAGCCGTGCTCTTCCTCGCTTCGCCGCGGGCCAGCTTCATCACCGGCTCGACACTGCATGCCGATGGCGGCGGAGCCGCAGCCTGAGCCGGTCCGGCCTGCGCTGAGATTGCATCCAGGGCCGCAACGCGGCGTGAATCGACGACCCTGGATGCAATCTCAGCGCCAGATGTTGCAGCACAAGTCGTCACCAAGCGTGCACCGACAAGTCATACGGTGCTTGCCTGGTCGCCGCTTGGCTACGCGACCGTGTCTGAGTGTGAGCACTGGTTCTGTTCTCATCGCCCCCGAGCCCGCCACCGACTCTCCCGCCTCGTCCGGGACCGACAACCCCCGCTACTCGCTACTGCTGTCCACCGACCCGGCCACGATCGAAGCCGCGCAGCGGTTGCGGTACCAGGTCTTCAGTACCGAGCCGGGGTTCTGCCTCACCGACACCGGCGGCCGCCCAGGCATCGACGCCGACCGATTCGACGAGTACTGCGACCATCTGATGGTGCGTGATGACGCCACCGGCGAACTGGTCGGCTGCTACCGGATGCTGCCCCCGACGGGCGCCATCGCTGCCGGAGGTCTTTACAGTGCAAGCGAATTCGACGTCACCGCACTGGATCCGTTGCGGCCCTCGCTGGTGGAAATGGGGCGCGCAGTGGTTCGGCCCGGACACCGCAACGGCGCCGTTGTGCTGTTGATGTGGGCCGGGATCCTGGCCTATCTGGACCGCTACCAGTACGACTACATCACCGGCTGTGTCTCGGTGCCGGTGCGCGGCGAGGGTGCCCCGGGCAGCCAGATCCGCGGGGTCCGCGACTTCGTGCGCCGACGGCACGCCTCGGACTACCGAGTGACGCCGTATCGGCCGGTGGAGGTCGACGGTCGCAGCCTCGACGACATCGCGTCGCCGGCACGCCCCACCATGCCGCCGCTGCTGCGCGGCTACCTGCGGCTGGGTGCCCGAGTCTGCGGTGACCCCGCCCACGATCCGGACTTCGGGGTGGGGGACTTCCCGGCCCTGCTGCGCCGCAGCGAGGCCGACACCCGCTACCTGCGGCGACTGCGATCGGTCTCCGCGGCATCGGCGGTGTCGGGGACCGCGCAAGCCGGCGACGCCACGATGCCGGCGTGAACCCCAGGGCGGTGGGTGCCTGGACGCCCCAGGCGGTCTGTACGCCCAGCTGCGTGCGCAGCGGCGGCGACCGGCCGTTCCCGGGTGTGGTTGGGCTGCGGCTTGCGCTGGTGATGCTGGTGGCACCGCTGCTGCCGCTGCTGGCGGCGCCGATCCCTGGGCGGGTGCGGCTACAGCGCGGTTGTTGCCGACTGGTGTTGCGCGTGTTCGGGGTGCGGGTGACCGCGACCGGCGGGCCGGTCCGCAACCTGCGCGGCATGTTGGTGGTCAGCCCGCACGTCTCCTGGCTGGACGTGTTCGTGATCGGCGCGATTTCGCCGGGCACATTTGTTGCGCGCGCCGACCTGATCAGCTGGCCCGGTATCGGAACGCTGGCCCGGATGATGCGAATCATTCCCATCGAGCGGGACAGTCTGCGGCGGTTGCCGGCCGTGGTGGACACCGTCGCGGACCGGTTGCGGGCCGGCCGCACCGTCGTGGCGTTTCCGGAAGGCACCACCTGGTGTGGGCGTGCCCGCGGACGGTTCTACCCGGCGATGTTCCAGGCTGCCGTAGATGCGGCTCGGCCGGTACAGCCGCTGCAACTGAGCTACCACCACCACGACGGTGCTGTGTCGACCGTGCCGGCCTTCGTCGGCGACGACACCCTGCTCGCCTCGATGCGTCGCCTGATCACGACGCGACGAACGGTCGCGCTGGTCCACGTCGCGGCACTTCAACTGCCAGGAACCGATCGGCGCGAGCTGGCCGCCCGCTGCCAGGCGGCGGCGGGATCACGGGCGCAGCGGCGCCGGCGGACGCGTGTGGCCTGTTGAGCTGCGCGGCCGCCCGCCGCTGCGCCGGGCGCTCGGCAGCTGCCCGGTATCCTGGGCAGGTCATGGTCTATCTGGATCACGCTGCCACCACCCCGATGCACCCGCTAGCCATCGAGGCGATGGCGGCTGTGCTGGGCACAGTGGGAAACGCGTCCTCCCTGCACGCGGCCGGCCGCGCCGCCCGCCGCCGGATGGAGGAGTCCCGGGAGTCGATCGCCGCGCAGCTCGGTGCACGCCCCTCGGAAGTGGTGTTCACCGCGGGCGGCACCGACGGCGACAACCTGGCGGTCAAGGGCATCTACTGGGCCCGCCGCGACGCCGACGCCCGGCGCCGTCGGATCATCACCACCGAGGTTGAGCACCACGCGGTCCTGGATTCGGTGGGCTGGCTTGCCGAACACGAGGGTGCCGAGATCACCTGGCTGCCCACTGACGCCGAGGGGTCAGTGTCACCGGATGCGCTGCGTGCGGAATTGGACGGCGGCCGGGCCGAGGACGTTGCCCTGGTGACGGCGATGTGGGCCAACAATGAAGTCGGCACGGTGTTGCCGGTCACCGAACTGGCCGCGATCGCCGGTGAGTTCGGGGTACCGGTGCACTCCGATGCCGTACAGGCCGTCGGGCAGCTACCGGTCGATTTCGGTGACAGCGGACTGTCAGCGTTGAGCCTGACCGCCCACAAATTCGGTGGGCCCTGCGGGACCGGCGCACTGCTGATTCGTCGCGATGTGGCCTGTGTTCCGCTCACACACGGTGGGGGACAGGAGCGCGACATCCGTTCGGGCACTCCCGATGTCGCCGGCTCGGTCGGGATGGCCACGGCGCTGAGCATTGCCGTGGGTTCGTTGGCGGAGACCTCCGCGCGCGTTGCGGCGCTGCGCGATCGGCTCGTCGAGGGCGTGCTGGCCGGCATCGAAGACACTCGCCTCAACGGGTCACTTACCCAGCGGTTGCCGGGTAATGCGCACTTCACCTTCGCCGGCTGCGAGGGCGATTCCCTGCTGATGTTGTTGGACGCCAACGGTATCGAGTGCTCCACCGGATCGGCGTGCACCGCCGGTGTGCCGCAACCCTCACACGTGCTGACTGCCATGGGTGCTGACCCGGTGGCCGCCCGCGGCTCGCTGCGCGTGTCGTTGGGCCACACCAGCGTGGACAGTGACGTGGACGCGGTGCTGTCGGTACTTCCCGGCGCGGTGGAACGGGCCCGCCACGCAATGCTGGCCGCCGCGGGGGTGTTGCGATGAAGGTGGTCGCCGCGATGAGCGGCGGAGTGGATTCCTCGGTGGCTGCGGCCCGCATGGTTGACGCCGGGCATGACGTGGTCGGCGTGCATCTGGCACTGTCGCGCAACCCAGGCACCTTGCGGACCGGTTCGCGGGGCTGTTGCTCGCGGGAGGACTCCGACGACGCCCGCCGGGTCGCCGACGTACTGGGCATCCCGTTCTACGTGTGGGACTTCTCCGAGCAGTTCAAGGACGAGGTGATCGACGACTTCGTCGAGTCCTACGCACGTGGCGAGACCCCCAACCCCTGCATGCGGTGCAACGAGAAGATCAAGTTCTCCGCGCTGGCTGCCCGGGCTCTCGCGCTCGGCTTCGACATGGTGGCCACCGGTCATTACGCTCGGCTCACCGATGGTCGGCTGCGTCGCGCGGTGGACGCCGGCAAGGACCAGTCCTACGTGCTCGCGGTGTTGTCCGCCGAACAGCTTCGTCACGCCGCGTTCCCGATCGGGGACACCCCCAAGCCGCAGATCCGTGCCGAAGCCGCCGAACGCGGCCTGGCGGTGGCGAGCAAGCCCGACAGTCACGACATCTGCTTCATTCCGACCGGCGACACGCGCACCTTCCTCGGTGGCCATATCGGAGTACGGCCCGGAGCTGTGGTGGACGGCAGCGGGTCGGTGTTGGCGCAGCACGACGGCGTGCACGGTTTCACCATCGGGCAACGCAAAGGCCTCGGCATCGCCGGACCCGGCCCGGATGGTCAGCCGCGTTATGTCACCGGTATCGATGCCGCGACCGGCACGGTCACGGTCGGGTCGGCCACCGACTTGAACGTGGTCGAGCTGATCGGGCGGTCACCGGTGTTCACCGCCGGGCAGCCGTGGTCTGGCCCAGTCGAGTGCGAGGTACAGGTGCGCGCCCATGGTGAGACTGTCGGGGCGGTCGCCGAATTGGTCGGCGAGGAGTTGCGGGTGCAACTGCGTGAGCCGTTGCGCGGCGTGGCCCGCGGACAGACCCTGGCCTGCTACCGCCCGGACGCGCACGGCGACGAGGTGATCGCCAGCGCGACCATCGGAGACACGGCCTAGCCGACCCGTCTCACAGCAGTCCCGGATAGCTGCCGCCGTCCAGGCGCAGACTGACTCCGGAGATGTAGCCGGCGTGCGCGCTGCACAGGAACGCGCACGCGGCACCCACTTCGGCGGGCTCCCCGAGGCGACCGGCGGCGATCGACGCCGCTTGGCGTTGCCGGGCAGCCTCCACACTGATCCCCAGAGCTGCAGCCTCCAACGTCGCCAGCTGTTGCTGACGGCCGGAGTCGATCCGCTCCGGCATCAGCTGGTTGATCGTCACGTTGTCGGAAACCGTCTGGCGCTGCAGACCCTTCATCACCGAAGTCAGACCTGTACGTGCACCTGAGGACGCGGCCATCAGCGGGTTGGGGGTGGCCACCATCGCCGAGGTGATGTTGACGATCCGACCGAACCGCCGCTCGCGCATGCCGCCGATCACGGCCCGGACCAGAGCGATCGGCGCAAAGAAATGCCCTTCCAGGGCATGGGTCAGTGCCGCGTCGTCGATATCGAGCAGCGAACCCGGTTGCGGCCCTGCGTTGTTAGTTACCAGGATGTCCGGATTGGGACAGACGTCGAGCAGCTCAGCGCGACCCGTCGCCGTAGCCAGGTCCGCGACCACCGCCCGGACAGCGACGTCGGGATGGGCGCCGGACAGGTCGGCCACAGTGGCCTGCAGCGACACACGGTCGCGGCCGTTGATCACCACGTTGACCCCTTCGGCGGCAAGGGCTTGGGCGCAGGCGCGCCCCAGACCCCTACTGGAGGCTCCCACTACTGCCCAGCGGCCGGCGATACCTAGATCCATGAGAGTGCCCTTCCGTGGGTGTTCGGCACGGTCGACGTCATTGCGGACCATCGAGTGACTGGGGGCTTCCGGTGTGGCGACAGACCAGCTCCGCGCCGTAGTCGTTGCCGTTGGGTGTGCGCACCACGGTGTGGACGTGGAAGCGTTCGGGCTCACTGTTACTCAAGAAGACGCCCGCGTGATGATCGAACTCGATCAGGATGACCGGACTTTGGATCCGGTAGTAGAACGGGGAGCTGTCGTCGGTGCCACCTATCCAGCAGAACCAGGTCTGGTCGAGATAGTCACGAACGCTGGCCAGCCGGGCGCTGCGCGGCCCGTCGGGCTGGTAGCGCAGGAAGACCTCGACCAGTTCCAGCGTGGCTTCGCGGAGAGGCTCCGGGCAGGACGCCAGGTTCAGGCCTTCATAGGGAATTTCGCGGTTGTCCTGGAACATGCCGGCCAGATGAAGCTCGTCAGCGGGGTGCACCCGGCCCGCAGGCATCGTGGGATCGCGCTTGGCGTGGTACAGAATCGCCTGCGCGGCAAGCTCGGAGGGCAGTGATCGCACCAGGTTCAGCCCGCCTAGTTGGTGTTCGGTGAACAGCACGGTACCGGCGTGGGCGCCGGTGTCGATCTCATTGGGCTCGGCGCCGAGGAAGATCGGGGTGAACACCTGCTGGTCGCCGATGAACAGGCAGTTGAGGCACAGGTGGTGACCGTAGAGGTTCCAGCCCCATGGTTCGTCGGCCGAAGGGGTGCCGAAGATATTGATGTTGTAGCTGTTTTCGTTGAGCAGCCGGGGAAGCTGGACCAACTCGCCGAGAAAGCCGTTGGTGGCCATGATGCTGCGAATCAGGTCGTAACCCTCCGCGCTGACGCTGGCCCGGATCAGCTCGTGGGCACGAGCCCGAACGGTTTCATCGTGCTCTTCGAGGCGTAGCCCGAACCGGTTCACGTAGAACTCCGGATTCATCCACGCCCGCCACACCTTGCTGTTGACCGGGTGTACCAGCTGTCGGCGGTCGGTCTCGGAGACGGCCTCGATCAACGCGTTGGCGGCGGTGAGGGCGGCGCCGGTGGGGGCGTCCTCGTGGCCCCCCACCGGGTAGAGGTCGTCGCGGCGGCTGCCGTCGTTGGTGATACCGGTGAAAGTGCCGGACTCGAACAGGTGCTTCCACCACTTGAGGGCATCGCCGAGCAGCGGCGCATGACACATGGCGTCGGAGTAGCCGGCGGCGTCGTAGTGGTCGAGACCGGCCAGCCGCGGGTGATTGGGCGGGTAGAGATACCGACGGAAGCCCTCCGGAGGCGGATCGCGATGCGTCGAATCGTCGGATGCGGGGCCGTCCAGCAGCACGTCGATTGCCGGTTCGAAGCTTGCCAGCTCCGCAGGCTGGGCAGCGACGGCCAGGATATGGCCGTCGGGGCGAATCAGCAGCGCTGCCGTATCGGTGAGCTCTACCGCTTTGATCCAGTCGGCGACGTCGGGTGCGTCACGGTCAAGGCGCACCACCTTGATCGGGTAGCGGGAGTTGATCGCCGGTGCAGTGGTCGCGTCGAGGAGCAACACAGTGAAGGCCCCGGGATCCACCAGATCGAGGACCGCTGTGCGGGCTCCGCCTGCGTCGAGCCAGCCGTGCGGCAATCTCCGCCCGGCGATCGCGCGGGGCTGGAAATCGGTGACGTCGGCGACCTCGGGCTCGCCCGGGTCATAGGAGAAGCCCAGCTGGAGTGCCACCGAGTCGAAGTGGGGGCGTTGACGCTCGATCACCTCCGCGATGACTTCGGCGTTTGCCGGATCGGCCGTGAAAGCCGCGGCCTTGACGTCGTCCTGGGCGACCGGGTTGAAGATGTCGAGCGCCCGGATCGCCCCGAGATTGGTCAGGCTCTGGTCGGCGTTGCGCCGCGCCACCCGCTGCCGTTCGGCCTGGTAGGTATTCAGCAGCGACGACGGTGCCCAGCCGTCTGAGACGGCGGCCAGCTTCCAAGCAAGGTTGTGGACGTCTTGAAGTCCGGTGTTGAGGCCGAGGCCTCCGGTAGGCGGGAATCGGTGTGCCGCGTCGCCGGCCAGAAAGATGTTGCCGATCCGATATTGCTGCGCGACTTCTGCGTTGAGCGTCCACGGGGTCGAGGCGATGACCTCAACGGCTACGTGTTCGGCACCGGGCCCCAGGGCCGCCCGGATATGTCCGAGCGCCAGTTCCGGGGTGAAGCCGGACATATCGACTCGCCCCGGCGGCAACGCGACGTTGTAGGTCCACAACCCTTCGGGTTGGTAGGCCAACAGGGTGCCTTTCAGCGACGGGGCCAGTACCCAGTTCAGCACTCCGGGACGGGTACGCACCACCTCGGTCAGGTCGGCGGCGAAGGTCATCGACACCGCGGAGGCGATGTTGGCAACCCCCGACATCGGCACACCCAGTTCGGCGCGGACCGTGCTGCCTGCGCCGTCGCAGGCCACCAGGAACTGCGAGGTCACCCGATAGCACTCGCCGGGGCCGCGCACGGTGCTGGTGACCTCATCGCGATCCTGCTGGGCCGAGACCCACTCGTGGCCGCGGCGCAGATCGATCAGCGGTTCGGCGGCAGCGCGATCGAACAAAACGGCCTCCAGGTCTGGCTGCGGGATGTTCAACGTCCCCGTAGCGGCCAGGTCGCCGATGCCGTCGCCTTGTCTTTCGTAGGGCAGCGACCCGAAGCACACCCCGCTCAAGGTGGTCACAAATCGGACCTCACTGGTCAACTCCGCAGGCGCGGCGATATCACGCAGCGCGCCGACATCCACGGAGAGCTCGCGCAGGATCTCGATGGTGCGGGGGTTGACTGCGTGCGCTCGCGGCAGTGTGCGGGGCTGCTCGTCACGCTCGAGTACCACGGTCGAGACGCCGCGGCGGGCCAGTAGCAGGGCGAGGGTCACGCCGACGATCCCGCCGCCGGCCACAACGACCGGAACGCCTTCCTGAGTATCTGTGGCAGCCATCTGAGGTCCTTTCGCTGTGACGACACCTCCACCGTAGCTAGTATTGAGAATGATCTCAATAGTTATTGACAAGGATCTCAGCAAAGGTCACGGAAACCACCGGTGCCAGCTGGCGTCGTTGATAACCTGCAGAGCGGGGCGATCCTGGACGTCGCCGCAGTGAAGGAGTAGATGTGCCCAGCCCTGCTGGCGAGGCGAAGAAGCGGGCCCGCCTCAGTCCCGATCAACGGCGTGATCACCTGATCCGAACCGCGATCGCCATGTTCGCCGAGGACGGCGTGGCAGCCACCTCCGTGCTACGCCTCACTCAGGCCGCCGGAGTCTCCAACGGCATCTTCTATCACTACTTTTCCAACAAGCAGGAGCTCGAGGAAGCCGTTGCTGCGGTGGTACTCGGCGATCACGTGGCGCGCCTGGCCGAGGTCCAGCGCACCGGAAGCTATTCAGCCCGAATCGCCATAGGTGCGGTCGGGACCATGCGGGCGATCGCAGCCAACCGGGAACTCGGCGCGATCATGACGCAGTATCTGGAGCAGCACCACGACGCAGCACGGCGTTCTTCGGTTCAGATCGACGATGACGTCCGTGCCGGTGTCCACGCCGGTGAGTTCGACATCATCAGTCCGCGTCACCTGGTGGTGGACATCCTGGTCGCCGTACTCGCCGTGGGTGCCCGAGAGGTCCTGGCCGGGGCGGACCCCGATGACACCGGCGAGGCGATCGCGGTGGCGCATCTGCGTTTGCTCGGTGTTGCCCGCCGGCGCGCCGACGGCATCGCCGCACGGGCCCGTGCCATGTCCGCGTAGCCACATGGCTAGACGGTCAGGCGTGACGTCTAGTCAGGTATCGCCGCGGCCATGTTCGTCACCACCAGGTCGGCATCGGGCTCGGAAAAGCCGCAGTAGGTGACCTCCAGGAGGACTACCGACTTGGCTCGGTACGAGCGGCCGCAGGCGCCGGCGCGGGTATGGAGGGACTCGTCGTCGGAGGCCCACTCGGTGACCAACCCCGGCCCGGCCGAGGTGTCGGCGCATTTGCCGACGGCGGCCTCCAGCGTTGTGAGTGCATGGTGGGAGGCGTCGGCATCGGGGTAGACGGCGGCCCCCTCGGAGATCATCGCGGCCTGAGGCGGGTATTGGTAGGTGGTCTTGTGGAAAAGTGTTGCAGCCGAGCCGAATACCGCGGTATCAGCGAAGATGAAGCGGCACGGCGGGGGGACGGTGGCAGCAAGGTCGTCGACGTCTGTGGGCGAGGCTGAATCCATGGTGGGGATGATCGTCAACTGCTCATCGGCGCCGAGGATGGCCCGCATCCGCGCTGTGCCGAGCATGATCCGGCCGAGCTGCACGCCCCCGTCGGATATGGGCAGTGCCACCGGCGGCAGTGCCGTTCCGCTGACCACACGGCTGCAGCTCGCCACGGCCGCCATCGCCGCCCAGACCGGCACCAGTCCCCACTTCCTCACGCACCGAAGGCTAGCCCCGCTGTGCCGAGGGCAATGTCACTTCAATACGGTTGCCCGGTGAGTGCTTTCGCCACCGGGACCGGACTCGGGTCGTGGCCGGGCACCTCGGCGCGTGCGGCGGCCGAGGTGGTGGTCGGTGAGCTGGGCGGGAGCCTGGCCCATCTGGCCGAGTTGCCGGGTCGCGGCGTGGGCGCAGACATGATCGGCCGGACCGGCGCACTGCTGGTCGACATCGCCGTCGACACCGCCCCGCGTGGGTATCGGTTGGTGGCCCGCCCCGGCGCGGTGAGTCGCCGCGCCGCGAGCCTGCTCGGCGAGGACATCGACGCCTTGGAAGAGGCGTGGGAAGTCGCTGGACTACGCGGGAGCTCGCACCCGGTCAAAGTGCAGGCGGCTGGGCCGTTGACCCTGGCTGCGCAGGTGGAACTGGCCAATGGGCACCGGGCGATTACTGATCCTGGTGCGGTGCGTGACCTGGCCGCGTCACTGGCCGAAGGGCTCAAGACGCACCGGGCCGAGCTGTCCCGTCGACTGGACACGCCGGTGGTGGTGCAGCTCGATGAGCCGTCCCTTGCCGCGGCGGTCGCCGGCCGACTGGCTGGAGTTACCGCCTTCAGTCCAGTGGCCGCCATCGATGAGTTGGTGGCCACCGCGCTGCTCGACACCTGCTTCGAAACGATCGGCGGCGAGGTGCTGGTGCACACCTGCGCAACGGATCTTCCGTGGAACGTGTTGCAGCGCAGTGTTATCACGGCGCTGTCGTTGGACTGCACCGCGTTGGCGCCCGGCGATTACGACCAGCTCGGCGCATTCGTCGACTCCGGCCGCACCGTGGTGGTGGGACTCGTTCCTGCGCTCGCCCCGGCGCGGGTCCTCGCCGTGGAAGAGCTGGCGGCCTCGGTGGCGGCGATCACCGACCGGATCGGATTTTCCCGCGCGGTCCTGGCCGAGCGCGTTGGTATCAGCCCGACCTGCGGATTGGCCGGGGCCAGTGCGGTGTGGGCCCGCACCGCGGTCGGTCTGGTCCGCAAAGTCGGCGAGGCGCTGGTCAACGACCCCGAGGCGCTATAGCTGCAGCGGCAGGTCTGCACGCCGCAGCGTCAGGACCCGTCCATCAGCCTGATCAGCCGCTGCGGCGCGGTCAGCCGAAACGACGCATCGACCAGCTCCCTAACCTCGTCCCAATCCACCTCCGTCGCAGTGAAATCCAGGCCAAGCCAGCCGGACGGGCCAAAATACATGGGTGAGAAGAACCGGCTGTCCTGTTCCAGCGCACGCCGCTCGGACTCATCAACCTTGATCAGAAGCGCATGGGGATAGTGCACCACCGCGCTGGTGGCCTTGCTGGCACCGCCGTAGACGGCGAACATCTTGGGGGCGCAGAACACCGGGCGACCGTGAGAGATCTTCTCGAACGCCTCCGGAAAGCCCAGCGCGACGCTGCGCAGCTCCGCCAGACCTGGATCGCCGTCGCGGAACATGACTGGGTGCGGCATGCCGCCAGGGTAGCGAGCAGATAACCTGCGGTGGTGAGTCCAGAGGCCGACAGCGTGACCCCGGACCTCAGGCGGCAGTGGCACGACCTGGCTGAAGAGGTCCGAGAACATCAGTTCCGCTACTACGTCAAAGACGCGCCGATCATCACCGACGGCGAATTCGACCAGTTGTTCAACCGGCTCCTCGCATTGGAAGAAGCACATCCGGAACTGCGCACCGCCGATTCGCCGACTCAGCTGGTAGGCGGCGCCGGGTTCACCACGGAGTTCGCGCCCGCCGAGCATCTGGAGCGCATGCTGTCTTTGGAAGATGTCTTCTCGCCCGATGAGCTGACGGCGTGGGCTGGCCGGGTCACTGGTGAGATCGGCGGCGACACCAGCTATCTGTGTGAACTCAAGGTCGACGGCGTGGCGCTCGGGCTGGTGTATCGCAACGGCCGGTTGAGCAGCGGCGCCACCCGCGGCGATGGCCGGGTCGGTGAGGACGTCACGCTGAACGCGCGCACCATCATCGACATCCCCGAATACCTCAACACGGACACCGAATTCCCGATCCCGGCCGTGCTGGAGGTACGCGGCGAAGTCTACTTCCGGCTGGAAGACTTCGAAGCCCTCAACGCCGGGCTGGTAGCCGAAGGAAAGCCGCCGTTTGCCAACCCCCGCAACAGTGCGGCTGGATCCCTGCGGCAGAAGAACCCCGCGATCACCGCCCGGCGCAACCTGCGCATGGTCTGTCACGGACTGGGTTTCGCCGACGGCTTCAACCCTGACACCCTGCACGACGCCTACGCCGCGATGAAATCCTGGGGCCTGCCGGTATCAGCCCATACCGCGCGTGTCGAAGGTATGGCCGCAGTGGCCGAGCGCATCAGCTACTGGGGCGAACACCGCCACGACGTGGAGCACGAAATCGACGGTGTGGTGGTCAAAGTCGATGACCGCGCATTGCAGCGCCGGCTCGGCGCTACCTCGCGGGTGCCACGTTGGGCGGTGGCCTACAAGTACCCGCCCGAGGAGGCCCAGACCACCCTGCTCGACATCCGAGTCAGCGTCGGGCGCACCGGACGGGTCACGCCGTTCGCACACATGTCCCCGGTCAAGGTCGCCGGTTCCACGGTGGCGCTGGCCACGTTGCACAACGCCTCGGAAGTCAAGCGCAAAGGCGTGCTGATCGGGGATACCGTGGTGATTCGCAAGGCCGGAGATGTCATTCCCGAGGTACTCGGACCCGTGGTCGACCTCCGCGACGGCAGTGAGCGCCCCTTCGTCATGCCGACCCACTGTCCGGAATGCGGAACTCTGTTGGCGCCGGCGAAGGAAGCCGACGTCGATATTCGCTGTCCCAATTCCCAGTCCTGCCCGGCGCAGCTGCGCGAGCGGGTGTTTCATGTGGCTGGCCGTGGGGCGTTCGACATCGAAGCGTTGGGTTATGAGGCGGCAACGGCGCTGTTGGCGGCCGGGGCAATCAGCGATGAGGGTGATCTGTTCACGCTCACCGAAGACGACCTGCTGCGCACCGACCTGTTCACCACCAAGGACGGCGCGCTGTCGAAGAACGGTCGGCAGCTGCTGGTCAACCTCGACAAGGCCAAGGCGCAACCGCTGTGGCGGGTATTGGTGGCGTTGTCGATCCGTCACGTGGGCCCGACCGCGGCGCGGGCCCTGGCTACCGAATTCGGCAGTCTGGCTGCCATCACGGCGGCCACCACCGAGCAGTTGGCCGCTGTTGAAGGCGTCGGACCGACCATCGCCGCGGCGGTCACCGAATGGTTCGACGTCGACTGGCATCGTGCGATCGTCGACAAATGGCGGGCCGCGGGCGTGCGGATGGCCGATGAGCGAGACGAGAGCATCCAGCGCACCCTGGAGGGGCTCAGCATTGTGGTGACCGGCTCGCTGACCGGCTACTCGCGTGATGAGGCCAAGGAGGCGATCATCGCCCGCGGGGGCCGGGCGGCGGGCTCGGTGTCGAAGAAGACCGCCTATGTGGTGGCCGGCGATGCGCCCGGCTCGAAGTACGACAAGGCCATCGAGCTCGGGGTCCCGGTCCTGGACGAACAGGGTTTCGTCCACCTGCTGGCCGACGGGCCGGGGGATCCCGAGGACCCGGCGCCGCAGCTCTAGCGCCGATCAGCGCAGCAGCGTCGCCACGATCCCTGCCAGATACCCCAGCCGGACCACTTCCGCGGGAAGGAAATCCGGGCCTCCAGTACGTCCGAGCACAATCGCGGTGCGCGGGTTGCCCAGCGGTGCCGCGGCCAAGGCGACATCCATCTCGCGCCAGACCGAAGGCACCCATGTGGCGGTGTTGTCCAGGGCGGTCGGCCGCTCGATCGGCAACCATGGCACCGCCTCGACCTGGGTCTCCGGCGTTCCCGGGCTGCCGGCCAGGCGGCGGAATCCCCCGTCGGAGCCCTCGGCGCGCAGCACCACACACCAGCTGACCCGCAGCACACGGGGCGTTTCGTTGGCCAACTTCGCCAGCTTGGCGCTGCGGTCTCCGGCGGCCGCGACATGATCGATCAGCTCAAGCTCACGGTGCGCATCCAGCAGGCCGGTGTGCGGACGAATGCTGTGCACCCGAACCCCGGGCAGCCGCTCGGCGGCGGTGATCAGCACATCGGGCATCGATCCCTGCGGCAGCTCGACCACCAGATCGTCGATCGCCGAACCGGTGCCGCGGTCGACAACGTCCAGGGACAAGATGTCGGCCCCCACTGAGCCCAGGCCCACGGCGAGGGAGCCGAGGCTGCCGGGGCGGTCGTCGAGTTCGACGCGCAGCAGATAGGAAGGCATGGGCAACTTTCCCACAGTGCCAGGCCGCGTCGCCGAAAGTGAGGCCGGTCTCACGCTCGCCGCCGCACGGGGCTTCAACGGTGGCGACTAGGCTTTGCACCCGTGTCCCAGATCTCCCGTGACGACGTAGCGCACCTGGCCCGCTTGGCTCGGCTGGCGCTGACCGACGACGAGTTGGACGGCTTCGCCGGCCAACTCGATGCGATTCTGACTCATGTCAGCACGATTGCGGCCGTAGACGTCACCGGCGTCGAGGCCACTGACAATCCGCTCAAGGACGTCAACGTCACCAGGCCCGATGAGATCGTCGCAGGGCTTACCCAGGCTCAAGCGCTGGCCGCCGCGCCGCGCACCGCCGAGAACCGCTTTGCGGTCCCGCAGATTCTGGGGGAGGGCCAGTGAGTGAGTTGATCCGCCTCGACGCGGCCACTCTGGCGACCAAGATCGCCGCCCGTGAGGTCTCCTCGGTCGAGGTCACCCGCGCGCATCTGGACCAGATCGCGGCCACCGATGACCGGTACGGGGCCTTCCTGCACGTCGCCGCCGACGCCGCGCTGGTCGCGGCGGAAGCCGCCGACAAGGCCATTGCCGCCGGCGAGGCACCGTCGGCGCTGGCCGGCGTTCCGTTGGCGCTCAAGGATGTGTTCACCACCGTCGACTCGCCCACCACCTGCGGATCGAAGATTCTGGACGGCTGGCAGCCTCCCTACGACGCCACCGTCACTGCCCGACTGCGTGCGGCCGGCATCCCGATCCTGGGCAAGACCAACATGGACGAGTTCGCCATGGGCTCGTCCACGGAGAACTCCGCATTCGGTCCGACGCGCAACCCGTGGGATGTCGAGCGGGTGCCGGGGGGATCCGGTGGCGGTAGCGCCGCGGCGCTGGCGGCGTTTCAAGCCCCACTGGCCATCGGTACCGACACCGGCGGTTCGATCCGGCAGCCGGCCGCGCTGACCGCAACGGTAGGCGTCAAGCCCACCTACGGCACCGTGAGCCGCTACGGACTGGTGGCGTGTGCGTCGTCACTGGACCAGGGCGGGCCGTGCGCACGCACCGTGCTCGACACTGCGCTGCTGCATCAGGTGATCGCTGGACACGACCCGCGCGACTCCACCTCACTGGACGCGCCCGTGCCCGATGTCGTGGGCGCCGCACGCGCCGGTGCCACCGGTGATCTGTCCGGTGTTCGGATCGGCGTGGTGCGCCAGCTGCACAGCGGGGAGGGCTACCAGCCGGGTGTGCTGGCGTCGTTCAACGCCGCCGTCGAACAGTTGAAAGCGTTGGGCGCACAGGTCTCTGAGGTGGACTGTCCGCACTTCGACTACTCCCTGTCGGCCTACTATCTGATCCTGCCCTCGGAGGTCTCGTCCAACCTGGCTCGCTTCGACGCGATGCGCTTCGGGCTGCGGGTCGGCGACGACGGCACCCACAGTGCCGAGGAGGTGATGGCGCTGACCCGGGCGGCAGGCTTTGGACCTGAGGTCAAACGCCGGATCATGCTCGGCACCTATGCGCTGTCCGCGGGTTACTACGACGCCTACTACAACCAGGCGCAGAAGGTGCGAACCCTGATCGCCCGCGACCTGGACGAGGCGTATCAGTCCGTCGACGTGCTGATCTCCCCTACCACGCCCACCACGGCGTTCCGGCTGGGTGAGAAGGTCGATGACCCGCTCGCGATGTACCTGTTCGACCTGTGCACCCTGCCGCTGAACCTGGCTGGGCACTGCGGCATGTCGGTACCGTCCGGGCTGTCCGGCGACGACGGGCTCCCCGTGGGCCTACAGATCATGGCGCCCGCCTTGGCCGACGACAGGTTGTACCGGGTGGGCGCGGCCTACGAGGCCGCCCGCGGGGAGTTGCCCGCCGCGATCTGAGCCGGTTTGACCCCCGAGCGTGCTTTCGGCGAGGAAAGTTCGAGTGGAGCTCGCCACTAACCACCGTCTCGGGGTGACCGAACCGGCAAGATGGTCCCATGCGGATCGGAGTGCTCACGGGTGGCGGTGACTGTCCCGGATTGAACGCGGTGATCAGGGCGGTGGTGCGCACCTGCGACTCGCGCTATGGATCGACGGTGGTCGGTTTCCAGGACGGCTGGCGCGGCCTGCTGGAGAACCGTCGCATCCAGTTGGCCAACGATGACCGCAACGATCGGTTGCTGGGCAAGGGCGGCACCATGCTGGGCACCGCTCGGGTGAACCCGGAGTTGCTGCGCGCCGGACTGGATCAGGTGAAGCAGACCCTCGATGACAACGGCATCGACGTGCTCATTCCCATCGGCGGCGAGGGGACTTTGACTGCGGCGCACTGGTTGTCGCAGGAGAACGTTCCGGTGGTCGGTGTGCCCAAGACCATCGACAACGATATCGATTGCACCGACGTCACTTTCGGTCACGACACCGCACTTCAGGTCGCAACCGACGCCATCGATCGGCTGCACTCCACCGCTGAATCGCACCAGCGGGTGATGCTGGTCGAAGTGATGGGGCGTCACGCTGGTTGGATCGCGCTCAACGCCGGCTTGGCCACCGGTGCGCACATGACGTTGATCCCCGAGCAGCCCTTCGATGTCGAAGAGGTCTGCCGGCTGGTCAAACAGCGTTTCCAGCACGGCTCGTCGCACTTCATCTGCGTTGTCGCCGAGGGGGCCAAACCCGCTGCCGGATCGATGGAGCTGCGGGCCGGTGGTGTCGACGAGTTCGGCCACGAGAGGTTCACCGGGGTTGCCGCGCAACTGGCCATCGAAATCGAGAAGCGGGTCAAGAAGGAAGTCCGTACCACCGTGCTGGGCCATGTGCAGCGCGGCGGCACTCCGACCGCCTATGACCGGGTCCTTGCAACCCGATTCGGCGTCAATGCCGCGGACGCCGCGCACGCCGGCGAATACGGCATGATGGTGTCGTTGCGCGGCCAGGAGATCGGCAGGGTGGCGCTGGCCGACGCGGTCCGCCAGCTCAAGGTGGTGCCGCAGAGCCGCTACGACGACGCGGCGGCATTCTTCGGCTAGTTCGCGTGTGGCGTGACAACGCTGCGAAATGGCTTCACAATGGTGAAGTTGTGTTTTCTGGTGCCTGATTGACGAAGGCTGGGGGTGGAGTATGGGAAAGATGGTGTTGTCCGCCGTGGCGCTGTGCGGACTGCCGATGGGACTGGTGCTCGCCGCACCGGCTTTCGCCAGTGGGGACCAGATCGGCGATTACGTCACCGATCACGGCAACGATGTCTGCGCATTCATCAACGACCAGCCGAGCTTGGCCGGCGTCAAGCACGCGGTCAGTCACATCCTGGCGACCAGCGGCCTACCGGAGGACCAGACGGGGCGGCTGTTGGCCAGTTCGGTGATCGCCGACTGCCCCCAAGACGGCCCGCTGGTGCAGGAATTCGTTTTGTACGAAAGGCTCCGGCAGCAGAACGGCCCGGGTGTCGGCGTCACGCTCGGACCCTGACCGCACGGCCGCTCCCGGTCAGAGGTCGCTGGGGTCGTCGGGTACGTCCACGGCGTAATCGGCCAGCACCTCAAGGCTGACCACGTCGAGCGTGCGCTCATGGGTGGCTGCCAGTACCACCGGCGCGGCGCAGCCGTCGCGGTGGGCTCGCAACCAGTTCAACGCGGTGACGCACCACCGATCTCCGGGTGTGAGCCCGGGGAATCGGTAGGCCGGCATCGGCGTGGACAAGTCGTTACCGATCGAGCGTTGGTGTTCCAGGAACTCGCCCGTGACGACAGCGCAAATAGTGTGCAGCCCAATGTCCTCGGGCCCTGACGAGCAACAGCCGTCGCGATAGAAGCCGGTGATCGGGTCGTTGCCGCACGGCTCCAGCGGGCCGCCCAGTACGTTGCGGTCGGGCATGGAGGCCAGTCTAGGGCGGTGGCGCCTACGGTGAGGTATGGCGGAGCAGAATCGTGAGCAGTTGTGGGGGAGCATCGACGGTATCTACTGGAAGATCTGCGAGCACCCATTTATCGCGGGCCTTACCGACGGGACTCTGGGCCGCAACCAGTTTCACCACTATCTGGTGCAGGACGCCCATTACCTGCAGGGGTACGCACGGGCATTGAAGGGCTGCGCGGCAATGGCCCCGATCGCCTCGGAGCAGACCATGTTCGCCGAGCATGCCGACGTGGCGATCACTGCCGAAGCCGAATTGCATTCCGGACTGCTCGCAGAGCTGGCGGCGGGGGTCGATCCTGCCGCGGCTGGGCTGCTCGCCCCGACGACGCAGGCCTACGTCAGCTACCTGATGTCCGTCACCGCGTCGGGCTCCTACGCCGAGGCCGTGGCCGCAGTGCTGCCCTGTTACTGGATCTATGCCCGGGTGGGGGAGCACCTGCAGCGTCACGGTTCCCCGGAGCCGCTGTTCCAGCGCTGGATCGACACCTATGCCGGTGAGGAGTACCAGGCCGTGGTCGAGGAAGTGCTCGCCGTCGCCGACCGGGTCGGAATGTACGCGCCGGCCGCAGAGTGGGAGTTGATGCTCGGGCATCTGCGCACCGCCGCACGCTATGAGTGGATGTTCTTCGACGCTGCCCACCGGCTGGAGGACTGGCCGGTGTGACCAAGCCGGACAAAGGAGTCACCTAGACTTTGCGTCTATGACCGCTGCTGTCGCCGAACTGCTTGACTACGACGACGTCCTCGCCCGCTTCGACCCGGTTCTGGGCCTGGAAGTGCACGTCGAGCTGTCCACGGCCACCAAGATGTTCTGCGGATGCTCGACGGCCTTCGGCGCAGAGCCGAATACCCAGGTGTGTCCGGTGTGTCTGGGGCTGCCCGGTTCGCTGCCGGTGCTCAACGCCACTGCGGTCGAGTCGGCGATCCGGATCGGGTTGGCGCTCAACTGCGAGATCGCCTCCTGGTGCCGGTTCGCCCGGAAGAACTATTTCTATCCCGACCAGCCAAAGAACTATCAGATCTCCCAGTACGACGAGCCAATCGCCTTCAACGGCTTCCTGGACGTGCCGCTGGAGGACGGTTCGGTGTGGCGGGTGGACATTGAGCGTGCCCACATGGAGGAAGACACCGGCAAGCTCACTCACGTGGGCAGCGACACCGGCCGGATCGAGGGCGCCAGCGAATCCCTGGTGGACTACAACCGGGCCGGTGTGCCGCTGATAGAGATCGTCACCAAACCGATCACTGGCGCTGGCGAACGTGCACCCCAGATCGCCCGGGCATATGTGACCGCACTGCGGGATCTGTTGCGGGCATTGGACGTTTCTGACGTGCGCATGGACCAGGGTTCGATGCGCTGCGACGCGAACGTGTCGCTGAAGCCCACCGGTGCAGCCGAATTCGGCACTCGAACCGAGACCAAGAACGTCAACTCGCTCAAGAGTGTCGAGGTGGCGGTGAGCTACGAGATGCGGCGCCAAGGGGCGGTGTTGAGCAGCGGCGGGACTGTCGTTCAGGAGACCCGGCACTTCCATGAGGCCGGCTACACCAGCCCAGGCCGGGCCAAGGAGACCGCGGAGGACTACCGGTACTTCCCCGAGCCCGATCTGGAGCCGGTGGCTCCGCCAACCGAGCTGGTCGCCGAGCTTCGGAACACCATCCCGGAACTGCCGTGGCTGGCCCGCAAGAAGATCCAGGAGCAGTGGGGCGTCTCCGACGAGGTGATGCGCGACTTGGTCAACGCAGGCGCGGTCGAGTTGGTCGCAGCCACGGTGGCCGCCGGGGCCTCCAGTGAGGCAGCCCGGGCCTGGTGGGGAAACTTCTTGGTGCAGAAGGCCAACGAAGCCGGTATCGAACTGGACGCGCTGGCTATCACGCCCCAGCAGGTCGCCGATGTCGTGGCGCTGGTGGACTCCGGTGAGCTGTCCAACAAGCTGGCAAGACAGGTGGTTGAGGGCGTGCTGGCCGGAGAGGGAGAGCCGGCCCAGGTAATGGCCGACCGAGGATTGGTCGTGGTGCGTGACGACTCGGTGATCCAGGCCGCCATCGACGAGGCGCTGGCAGCCAATCCCGATGTGGCCGAGAAGATTCGGGGCGGAAAAGTTCAGGCGGCCGGAGCCATCGTGGGTGCGGTGATGAAAGCCACCAAAGGCCAGGCCGACGCCGCCCGGGTGCGTGAACTGGTGCTCGCCGCCTGCGGTTAGCCGCGGCCGCCCAGCTCCCGCTATCGGAGAGCTACGGCAGCTGGCGGACTGGCTGGTGGCCCCGGTGGTCGAACATGAACCGCAGCCACCGAACGTCGATCAGCATTGTCGGCTCCTTTTCGCTAGGTGGTCAAGTGGTGACCCCCTGACCTGAGTTCCAAGGTAAGTCGCATATTTAAGGCGCTCGGGCGGAGTCAGTAATACTTCTGTGAGAACCCGTGTCCCGACGCCCCCAACGAAGGTGGCCCCCCTCACAAGCGAAGGGGGCCAACTGCGTTGATCGGGTTATACGCTGGTGTTGAAGATGTCGCTGACCAGCTGAACCAGCGAGTCGGCCCCGTCGTCCAGCGGGTTGCCCGCGCCGTCCCAGCCCAGTGCACCGGCGATGATCTCCTGCAGGCTTTCCCAGGCGCCGATGGGTCCGACGCCCAGGCCGGGAACGTCCAACGGGAAGCCCAAGTCGAGGTTGATGCCCAGACCGTTGAGGAGCGAGCCGCCGATTCCCGGACTGCTGCCATCGAAGATGTCGTTGACATAGCCGTACACGTCGGTGCCCGTCTCTCCGGGTGATAGCAGCCCGCCGAAGGTGTAGCTCAGCGAGCTGATGGTGATGCCCTCGGGCAACTGGTCGGCGAGCAACGGCAGCAGTGCATCGAGGTTCACTGTGGCCCCGTTCAGGAATCCGCCGACGATGTTGGCGGGCATGTTGGCCACGTCCTGCAGCGCTGCCGTCCAGTCCGGGTTGTCACCGGCCAGTGCGGTGCTGATGTCGTTGACACTGTTGCCCAGTGCCACCAGCGGGCTGATGGATGGACTGAGCGCACCGATCAGCACACCGCTCAGCGGCGAGGCCGCGAACGACAGAATCGGCTCGAGCTGGTCGGTGGGGATGGGGAAGTCGCTGGGCAGCATCTGCGGCAGAACCAGCGCGATCAGCGTGTGGTACCCATCGTTGCTCAGCCCCAGCGGGGAGATCGGTAGGTCGGTGGACATGCTGGGTTGGACGATCGCATCAAGGACCGCCTGCGGGTCGATCGACGTGCCATTAATGAGGTCCGCGATCAGCTGCTGGCCGGCGACGAAGGGTGCCGCCGACATGGTGTCCCACAGCGTGGTGGCGTTGTCTTTGGCGGTGGCGAACACGTCCTGCCAGGCGCCTAAGGGGTCGAAGTCGGCGGTGAGGGCCACCGTGGCTGAATGCGTGGCAGTCAGGCCTGGCAGTGGGACGACGGCCGGGGTGGCGGCGACGGCGCCGGCGCCGATGAGCGCGACGCCTGCTGCTACCCAGGGAGCGGGGGCGAAGTGTTGCATAGGTCTCCTCGTTACGTAAGCGTGACGGCTGCCACGACAGCGAAAGGTTACTTGAAAGTAGCTTAGGTGCAAATGAACTGATCGCTAACAAAAACCCAGGTGAATCAATATTCACCCTGGATGACCTGCAGATATCTCGGAATCGGCCAAAAGATTGACAGAGAATTCCCAGAAACTTAGTGGCGCCAAGCGGAAGGATTGCCGCAGTCGGTGGACCACAGTGGCGCTCGGGAGCATTGCTGTCGCGGAAGAGCTCGGCCCTCGAGCAACGCGGCTTGAGGCGTGCGAGGGAGTGGGGGAGAACGATCGCGCGGAACGCGCCGGGCGTGCGCCTAGTCTTTGTCGTCGTTGGCGCGCGGGAACCCGCCGCCGGAGGGGAACAGTGGGAACACCACGTCGTCGAGCTTCTCGGCGTCCCCTGCGGTCTTGTTCACCGTCGCGCCCCAGACGTTGCCGTCCGGCGACATCTTGACTGCCCAGACATGACCATGGGTGTCCTGGCGCATGACCTCGGGCTCGCTGGTGACCGATCCGGTGCCGGCAGCCAGGCGCACCGCCACCGTCTGTTTGGTGTTGACCAGATTGACGAGCACGACACCGTCCATCGCGGCGCAGCCGGCGACACCGGGCTTGTCCGGCCACGTCCACACGGTCGAGACCCGCGAATCCTTGGTGATGCGCTGCAGTCGATCCCCGCTCGGCGTGCGGTCGGTGACGTAGAGCGAACCGTCGACATGGTCGATGCACATTCCGCCGCCGGCTCCCATTCCGCTCAGTGCAGTGGTCGGTGCCGCCTGGCCGATGGTCGTGGGTTGCTCGATACGCAGGACTTTGCCTGCGGTGGATCCTGGGTCAGCGGCTGCGGCCGGATTGCCCGCGTCCCCGGTGAGCACCACCAGGGTGGTCGGGCTGGTGAAGATCAACGCACCGGTGTTGCCGGTCGGGCCTTTGGGAATGCCGGTCAGGATGTCTTTGGGGACATCGCCGTCGGCGATTCGGATCACCCGGTTGTCGGTGGGCGTGCTGATGTAGGCGTACATCAGCCTGTCCTGCGTGTAGGTCGGCGACAACACGATGTCCATGAGCCCGCCGTCACCGGCCGGGTCGACGCCTATGACCGTCTTCACCTTCGGCTCGGCGGTCAAAGAGACTTCCTTGACGGCGCCCGTGGTGCGTTCGGCGACCAATGCCGATTTGCTGTCGCCGTGCATGATCAGCCCGCTGGTGCTTTCCAAGCAGCCCTGCATCACCCCGGGCGCCGGGCACTGCTTGGGGAATGGGTTGGCGGGCAGCGGCGGAGGCGGCGGGGGAGTCGTGGCAGGCGCCATTCCGCGCCGGGGCACGGTGGTGAAGGGCTGAGATTGAGCGTCGTCGAAGTGCGCGCAGCCGGTCAGAGCCAGCAGCGCCGCGCCCAAAACGACAGGCACCCGGTGAACCGCCCCGCGCATCCGCATGCCCGTCAGGTTACGGACACCGGGTTGGGTTTCGCCACGACGCCCACCGCACCGCCCCCGCCGGGCCGGATTCGATTCGCTAACGAAGGCGTTCAAATCCCCAATACCGTGGGGGTTGCCCTTACTCTTGCAGGGTGACCAGTCATGGTGAGGGCTCACACTGGCGACGGCCGGGTGAGACTGCCGACGCAGGCAAAGGACGTCCCAAGTCGGCGCGTCTGGTAGATCCGGAGGACGACATGCCATCGCCGACCTACACCGGTGATTTCGAGACCGCCGCCATTCCGGCCTACGACCCCACTGGCGCCCGGGTGGCGGCAGGCGGCTACCAGCCGCTGCCCTACGCCGAACCGCAGGCCAGTCCGGGGCGTGTGGGCGTCTCCATCGGTCCAGACCCCGATATCGATGAGCCGTTCCGGGCAGTCGACCGGCGCGGTACCCAAGACCTCGGTCTGCTCGTTCTGCGCATGGGCCTGGGTGTGCTGTTGGTGGCGCACGGGCTGCGCCAACTGTTCGGTTGGTGGGGTGGCCAGGGTCTGAGCGGATTCAAGAGCTCAATCGCGGCTGCGGGCTATCAGCACGCCGACATCCTGACCTACGTGGCCGGGGGCGGCCAGATCGCAGCGGGTCTGCTGTTGGTGCTCGGACTGTTCACCCCGTTGGCCGCGGCCGGTGCGCTGGCTTATTTCATCAACGGGGTTCTCACCGGTGTCTCGTCGGACAACCAGGGCCGGCTCGGGCTCTTCCTGCCCGACGGTCACGAATTCCACCTCATTCTCATTGTGGTGGCGGTGGCGATCGTGCTGGTCGGACCGGGCCGTTACGGACTCGACGGCGACCGTGGGTGGGCTCGACGGCCTTTCATCGGATCCATTGCGGCTTTGCTGCTCGGGATCGCTGGCGGCATCGCGATGTGGGTCTTCCTCAACGGGGCGAACCCGCTCGGCTAAATCCGGGCGTGGTGGGGGCGGTCAGCGGTAGGGGTTCGGTACCCGCCCGCCGCTCGCCTCGGTCAACAGCGGCAGCGTCGCGAAGCTCACCGCGGGTAGGCGAAGAACCTCGCCGTCCCGTAGGTGTGCCCGCGCCCACGATCCCCGCGTGAAGCCCAAGCCGGCGATGGCGTCCCACGGCACCGAACGGCTGCCGAGAAGCGTCCGCACAGTGATCTGTTCGGCGTCGGCGACCGTTCGCCACCTTGCGATGAGTGCCGAGGCCAGGACCGGCAGTGCCAGCAGGGGGGCTGTCACGGGCCACGTCGTCACCGGGATCAGCAGGCCGAGTGTCAGGAAGCCCACCGCGAAATGGGCCATCGGCGATATGCGGATCACCAGGGGCGCGGGGTCGGGTGATGGAGATGCCACCCCCGCATGATGTCACCGTCGGAGAGTTTGGAGGGGGTGGCCAGTTTCCGCCCCTGAAAACAATAAATATTGACTACTTATTTTTCATGCAGCATGATGGACCCGTGCCGCCGACAAAGCCCCGCCGGACCCAGGCGGAACGTACTGCCGAGACCCGGCATGCGTTGCTCGACGCGACACTCGACGCGCTGGTGGAGGTGGGTTTCAAGGGAACGACCACCACCGAGGTGGCTCGCCGCGCCGGCGTCTCGGTGGGGGCGCTGCAGGGGCACTTCCCGACAAAGGTGGGGCTGCTGACCGCGGCCATCGAATTCGCGCTGAGCCGGCGCATCGAAGAGTTCGAGGTGCTGATGGCCGGACTGGACGCGTCCGCCGACAAGCTCGATGAGGCCTTCGATCTGCTGTGGTCGATGTTTTCCGGTCCGACCTTCACCGCAACCCACGAGCTGTGGGTGGCGGCGCGTACCGACCGGGAGCTGGCCCCGGCGGTCATCGAGACGGATCGGCAGTTCGCGGAAGCCTGCGAGCGGGTCTACGACCAACTGCTCGGCCCGGCCGACCCGGCCGATGTTGCCGTCCCACGGTCGCGCATCGGCCTGCAGATGGCTTTCGTGCTGATGAACGGCCTGGCGATGTCGCGGTCGATAGAGGGCCACGAACCGGTGGCCACCACCGACATTCTCGACACTTTCAAAATGCTGGTTCGGCCACTGGTGACCGGCTTTGCAGACCCACAACCCGAGAGAGAGTCATGACCGCCAACGAGAACCGCCACCCCGTGGTACAGCCGCGTCGCATTCGGTTCAACTACCCGGTGGCGGCACTGGATCGCCACTTTGTGCAGGGCGACTTGGTGATGAGTCACATGATCGCGCACTTGTCGGCGGTGTTCCCGGAGGGCGAGGACTTCTTCATTCGTTCGGTGCGTCGTTACTCCGACCAGATCACCGACCCCGACCTCAAAGATCAGGTCAAGGGATTCATCGGCCAGGAGGTCACTCACGGGCGCGAGCACCGTGCGCTCAATGAGCGACTGCACGAGATGGGTTACCCGACCCGCAGGATCGACCGGCTGGTGAATCGCCGCCAGAAGGCCATTGAACGACGGTTCTCCCCGCTGACCTGCCTGGCCATCACCGCCGCACTCGAACATTTCACCGCGGTGTTCGCCGAGACCCTGCTCTCCGACGAGCGGGCGCAGGCCCTGCTCGGGACCACCGAAGTGCGGTCCATGCTGTTGTGGCATGCCATCGAGGAATCCGAGCACCGCTCGGTGGCATTCGACGTGTATCGGGCGGTCGGAGGCGACGAGGCCCGCCGGATCAAGGTGATGAAGATAATCCGCTTCACCTTTCCCCTCGCCGTCGTGGCGAACACCATCATCTCGCTCTTCGCGGACCGGGCGGCCTACAACCCGGTGCGAACCGTCCGCAGCTTTGCGGCCCTGCGGCGATCGCCGTTCTTGACCCGCTCGGTCTTCCGCCGACTGGCGGAGTACATGCGTCCGGGCTTCCATCCCGATGACCAAGACAATGCGGCACTGCTGCAGCACTGGGAGGCCGAGCTGTTCGGCGAGCGGGGTTCCCTGGTCGACCACCTGAACTGAGCGCTCGCTCATTTGACGCACGCTCGGTCTAGCGGCTACCGTCGTGTGCTATGGACAACGGCATGCTCGTAGTAGCCCACTGCGCGTTGGTTGTTGCCTGAACTTCAACCACCAACGCGCAACCCTCGTGCAGCAGCTGAGCTGGCGGGGGTTTTTTGTTGCCACCAGTGCCCAAAGACACAGTCGTCGAAGACAAAGAGGAAACCGTGAGCGCACCCACCACCCGACCGCCGGAGCGGTCGGCACCGCCGCACGACGACACCGGAGCTTCGGCCGTGGAGACGGCCGCCGCCAAGGTCACACCGTCATCCAAGCGGGTCCCGCCAGAGCAGATGACCGGTGCTCAGTCGGTGATCCGGTCCCTGGAGGAACTCGACGTCGACGTGATCTTCGGCATCCCCGGTGGTGCCGTCCTGCCGGTCTATGACCCGCTGTTCGACTCCGAGAAGCTCCGCCACGTTCTGGTGCGCCATGAGCAGGGCGCCGGCCACGCGGCCAGCGGCTATGCCCACGCCACCGGGCGGGTCGGGGTGTGCATGGCCACCTCGGGCCCGGGCGCAACCAACCTGGTCACCCCGCTGGCAGACGCGCAGATGGACTCCATCCCGGTGGTCGCCATCACCGGCCAGGTCGGCCGTCAGTTGATCGGCACCGATGCCTTCCAAGAGGCCGATATCTCCGGTATCACCATGCCGATCACCAAGCACAACTTCCTGGTCCGCAACGGCGACGACATCCCGCGTGCGCTGGCCGAGGCATTCCACATCGCGGCTTCGGGACGTCCGGGCGCGGTGTTGGTCGACATCCCCAAGGATGTGCTGCAGGGCCAGTGCACCTTCGCCTGGCCGCCGCGGTTGGACCTGCCGGGCTACAAGCCCACCACCAAGCCGCACAGTCGCCAGGTCCGCGAGGCCGCCAAGCTGATCGCGGCGGCGCGCCGGCCGGTGCTCTACGTCGGCGGTGGGGTGATCCGTGGTGAAGCCTGCGAGGAGTTGGCCGAACTGGCCGAACTGACCGGTATCCCGGTCGTCACCACCCTGATGGCCCGGGGTGCCTTCCCGGACAGTCACCGTCAGCACCTGGGCATGCCCGGCATGCACGGCACAGTGGCCGCCGTCGCCGGCCTGCAGCGCTCGGATCTACTGATCACCCTCGGTGCTCGCTTCGATGACCGAGTCACCGGCCAGCTGGACTCATTCGCCCCGGACGCCAAGGTGATCCACGCCGACATCGACCCGGCCGAGATCGGCAAGAACCGGCACGCCGACGTCCCGATCGTCGGCGACGTCAAGGCCGTCATCATCGAGTTGCTGGAGGTGCTGCGGCAGGATAAGGCGCTGGACTCTCTCGATATCTCCGACTGGTGGACCTATCTCGACGAGGTGCGCTCGACCTACCCGCTGAGCTATGGGCCGCAGAGCGACGGGAGTCTCTCCCCGGAATACGTCATCGAGACGCTGGGACGCATCGCCGGACCCGACGCGCTCTACGTCGCCGGCGTCGGGCAGCACCAGATGTGGGCCGCGCAGTTCGTCACCTACGACAAGCCGCGCACCTGGCTGAACTCGGGAGGGCTCGGCACCATGGGCTTTGCCATCCCCGCGGCTATGGGCGCCAAGATGGGCCGTCCGGACGCCGAGGTGTGGGCGATCGACGGAGACGGCTGTTTCCAGATGACCAATCAGGAACTGGCCACCTGCGCGATCGAAGGAGTGCCGATCAAGGTTGCGTTGATCAACAACGGCAACCTGGGCATGGTCCGGCAATGGCAGACCCTGTTCTACGGGGAGCGCTACAGCCAGACCGACCTGGCCACGCACTCGCGCCGCATCCCTGATTTCGTGATGTTGGCCGAGGCCTACGGTTGTGTCGGATTGCGTTGCGAGCGTGAGGAAGACGTCGAAGACGTGATCAACCAGGCGAGGGCGATCACCGACCGACCGGTGGTGATCGACTTCATCGTCGGGGCGGATGCGCAGGTGTGGCCAATGGTCGCCGCAGGCACCAGCAACGACGAGATCCAGGCTGCACGCGGTATCCGGCCGCTGTTCGACGACGCCAACAACGAGGGGCACGCCTGATGTCGACTGGTTGGAAGACCCACACCCTCTCGGTGCTCGTCGAGGACAAGCCCGGTGTGCTGGCCCGGGTGGCCGCGCTGTTCTCCCGGCGTGGTTTCAACATCGAGTCCCTGGCCGTCGGCGCCACCGAGACCAAGAACATGTCGCGCATGACGATCGTCGTCTCGGTCGAGGACACCCCGCTGGAGCAGATCACCAAGCAGCTCAACAAGCTGATCAACGTCATCAAGATCGTCGAGCAGGAAGAGGACAACTCCGTCTCCCGCGAGATAGCGCTGATCAAAGTCCGTGCGGATGCCAGCACCCGCGGGCAGATCGTGGAGGCCGTGAATCTGTTCCGCGCCCGGGTGATCGATGTGTCCCCGGAGTCGTTGATCGTCGAGGCAACCGGCACCCCGGCCAAGTTCGATGCGCTCCTGCGAGTGCTGGAGCCCTATGGCATCCGCGAAATCGTCCAATCGGGTCTCGTATCGTTGTCTCGCGGTCCGCGCGGCATCGGCACCACCAAATAGTCCCCCAGAAATAGCCAGCAAAGATAGTTAGGAAGAAAACCAGTGGCAGTTGAGATGTTCTACGACGACGACGCCGACCTGTCGATCATTCAGGGCCGCAAGGTCGGGGTTATCGGCTACGGCAGCCAGGGCCACGCGCACTCGCTGAGCCTTCGGGACTCCGGTGTGCAGGTGAAGGTGGGCCTCAAGGAAGGCTCGAAGTCGCGCGCCAAGGTCGCCGAGCAGGGCCTCGAGGTCGACACCCCCGCCGAGGTCGCCAAGTGGGCGGACGTGATCATGCTGCTCGCGCCCGACACCGCTCAGGCCGAGATCTTCACCAATGACATCGAGCCGAACCTGGTTGCCGGCAACGCGTTGTTCTTCGGCCACGGCCTCAACATCCACTTCGGTCTGATCAAGCCGGCCGCCGACATCACCGTCGGGATGGTCGCACCCAAGGGCCCGGGCCACCTGGTGCGCCGGCAGTTCGTCGACGGCAAGGGTGTGCCTTCGCTGATCGCGGTCGCGCAAGACCCCAACGGCGAGGGCGAGGCCCTGGCCTTGTCGTACGCCAAGGGCATCGGCGGCACCCGGGCCGGCGTCATCAAGACCACCTTCAAGGAAGAGACCGAGACCGACCTGTTCGGCGAGCAGGCCGTGCTGTGTGGCGGCACCGAAGAGCTGGTCAAGGCCGGTTTCGAGGTCATGGTCGAGGCGGGTTACGCCCCGGAGATGGCCTACTTCGAGGTGCTGCACGAGCTCAAGCTGATCGTCGACCTGATGTATGAGGGCGGCATCGCCCGGATGAACTACTCGGTTTCCGACACCGCGGAGTTCGGCGGCTACCTGTCCGGACCGCGGGTGATCGACGCCGACACCAAGCAGCGGATGCGCGACATCCTGTCCGACATCCAGGACGGCACCTTTGTCAAGCGGCTGGTGGCCAACGTCGAGGGCGGCAACAAGGAGCTAGAAGGCCTGCGCAAGGAGAACGCCGAGCACCCCATCGAGGTGACGGGCAAGAAGCTGCGCGACCTGATGAGCTGGGTGGATCGGCCCATCACCGAGACCGCCTGACCGACGGCGACGTCATAGAAGAACGAGTGGCCCCTTCCGCGGAAGGGGCCACTCGCTTTATGTCACCGGTTCGACGGGCTCGGGGAGGTCTCCCATCCGCCCCGATCCATCGCCGCCGGCGTCTACAGTCCGTCGAACAGGCCGTCAAATAACGCCGACAGATCGAAGCTGTCGAAGATCCCCGACAGATCGAAGTTGGCGAACAGGTCGTCGAAGATCCCGGACAGGTCGAAGTTGGCGAACAGGTCGTTGAAGATCGCAGACAGGTCGAAGTTGGCGAACAGGTCGTTGAAGATCGCAGACAGGTCGAAGTTGGCGAACAGGTCGTTGAGGATGCCCGACAGGTCGAAGTTGCTGAACAGGTCGTTGAGGATGCCCGACAGGTCGAAGTTGGCGAACAGGTCACTGAAAATCCCGGACAGGTCGAAGTTGCTCAAGATGTCGCCCAGGCCGGAGAAAATGCCTGCGAAGTCGATGCTGCCGAGGCCGTCGAGGATGCCTCCTGGTAGGCCGCCGTCAGCGGTGAGCGCGATGGCCGGCATGTGCAAGTTCGGGGGGGCGACGACCACGGGAGTGGCGGCGATTGCGCTAGCGCCGATAACTGCTGCACCCGCCAGGGCAAGCGGGCGAAGGGTGGTGTGCATAGCCTCTCCTTACGTTATGACTCGCGCCACATTGAGCCAAAGGTGTGATGCCCGACACGAGTTAGCTGGAGGCTATAGCAAAGCTGGCAAAAAGTCTCTAGTTATCTGGGAAAAATCTGTGCAATCTATGGAGCGTTGCACAGCATGACGTTCGCTGGCGGCCCATGCGGCCGCCGCGGGACTGGATTTTCAGGGGGCCAGGCTGGGCAGCCGGTCAATTCCGAACTCGCGCCGCAACACGGTGCGGGCGGCGTAATAACCCGCCATTCCGTGGACGCCGGCGCCGGGCGGTGTGGCTGCCGAACACAGGTAGGCCCCGGGAATTGGTGTGGCCCACGGATTCAGCCGAGGGGTCGGCCCGGCAAGAGCCCGCCAGGCATTGTTGCCTCCGGCGGCGATGTCGCCGCCCACGTAGTTGGCGTTGTGGTGTGCCAGCCGTGCGGCCGGGACGGACCGGACCGCCACCACGACGTCGCGGAATCCTGGAGCGAACCTCTCGATAGCGGCGATGACGGCCTCGGACTGGTCGATAGTCGACCCGGCCGGAACATGCGCATACGCCCACATCGGACGCCGCCCCGTGGCGTCGACGCGGGATGCGTCGACGAGATGCGGCAGCGCTGCCAGGATCATCGGCTGCTGTGCATGCCGGCCGGCGGCGATCGCGGCTTCGGCCTGGGCCATCTGCCTGCGGTCACCGCCGAGATGCAGGGTGGGCGCCAGCGCCAGTCGGGGATCGCTCCACGGCACCTCGTCGCTGAGCACGAAATCAACCTTGGCCGCGGCGGATCCGTACCGATATCGCCGCAGCGCCCGCGCATACCGTGCCGGCAGTGCATCCCCATAGATCGACAGCAGCGCGGTCGGGGCGGTGTCGTACAACACCACGCCACCGGGCGCTGAGCGCACCGGGGAACCGGCGGCCAGTTGGCCGCCATGTGCGATCAGGTCTGCGATGAGCGCATCGGTGATCGCCTGGCTGCCCCCCACGGGTATCGGCCAGCCGACGGTATGGCCGAGGGTCGCCAGCATCATGCCGGCCCCGGCTGAGGTCACCGACGGCAATCGCGAGATCGTGTGCGCGGCGACCCCGGTGTAGAGCGCGCGGGCATCATGTCCAGCCAGCGTCGCGTTCCAGGCTGGGCCGGCCTGTCCGGCCATCCGCAAACCCAGTCGGGCCACGGTCGCAATCCCCGACGGCACAGACCGCTTGTCTCCCAGGAGAAACTCCACCACAGCTTGGCTGTGCGAGACCAACGGCCCAAGCAGTTGCCGCCAAGACGAACCATGCTCCAACTCCGAACAGGTGCGGTCCAAGTCGCGGTAGGCGATCGCGGCGGGCCGGCCATCCAGCGGATTGCCGTAGGAGATCTCGGGTGCGGTCAGTTGCACGCCACGGGCGGCAAGATCGAACTCGGTGAAGAACGGCGACGCCAAGCCCAGCGGATGGACCGCCGAGCAGATGTCATGGCTCACGCCGGAGAACTCCGGATCCGCGGCGGTGCGCGCGCCGCCTCCAAAGGTGTCCTGGGCCTCCAGAACCTGAACCGAGAGACCTGCGCGGGCACAGATGACCGCTGCGGCCAGGCCATTGGGTCCACTACCGACGACGGTGACGTCCATTCGTCGATACTAAGGAGCCCCCGCGCTACGCGGCCAGATCCGGGTGCACCCCCAGTACCGGCTGTCGGACGCCACCGTTGTCGAAGTCGGGGCACCGGGTGTCCGGCCCGCTGCGCCCGGCTCCGCCGGGCTGGCGACCGGCGCTGTGCTTGATGGTGTCCGGCCCGCTGCGCCCGGCTCCGCCGGGCTGGCGACCGGCCACTAGGCTGTCCGGGTGACTCTGCCCGTGGTTTTGATCGCTGACAAACTCGCCCAATCCACCGTTGCCGCCCTCGGCGACCAGGTTGAGGTTCGCTGGGTGGACGGCCCGGACCGGGAGAAGCTGCTGGCCGCGGTGCCTGAAGCGGACGCGCTGCTGGTGCGCTCGGCCACCACCGTCGACGCCGAGGTCCTCGCGGCCGGCACCAAGCTCAAGATCGTGGCGCGCGCCGGTGTCGGCCTGGACAACGTCGACGTCGATGCCGCAACCGCCCGCGGTGTGCTGGTGGTCAATGCCCCGACCTCGAACATCCACAGTGCGGCTGAGCACGCGATCGCGCTGATGCTCGCCGCCGCCCGGGAGATCCCCGCGGCCGACGCCTCGCTGCACGGCAAGCAGTGGAAGCGGTCGTCCTTCTCCGGCACCGAGATCTACGACCACACCGTCGGGGTGGTCGGCCTGGGCCGCATCGGACAGCTGGTCGCCCAGCGGCTCGCTGCGTTCGGCGCGCACATCGTGGCCTACGACCCCTATGTGTCGGCCGCCCGCGCCGCCCAGCTCGGCATCGAGCTGCTCAGCCTCGACGAGCTGCTCGGTCGCGCCGACTTCATCTCGGTGCACCTGCCGAAGACCCCCGAAACCGCAGGGCTCATCGGCAAAGAAAACCTGGCCAAGACCAAGCCCGGGGTGATCATCGTCAACGCGGCCCGCGGTGGTCTGATCGATGAGGCCGCACTGGCCGAGGCGATCACCAGCGGCCACGTCCGGGCCGCCGGCCTCGACGTGTTCGCCACCGAGCCGTGCACCGACTCGCCGCTGTTCGACCTGCCGCAGGTGGTGGTGACCCCGCACCTGGGCGCATCGACCGCGGAAGCTCAGGACCGGGCCGGAACGGATGTCGCCAAGAGCGTGAAACTGGCGCTAGCGGGCGAATTCGTGCCCGATGCGGTCAACGTCGGTGGCGGCGCGGTCAGTGAGGAAGTCGCGCCCTGGCTGGACCTGGTGCGCAAGCTCGGGTTGCTGGCGGGTGCGCTCTCCGATGGGCTGCCGGTGTCACTGTCAGTCCAGGTGCGTGGCGAATTGGCCGCCGAAGATGTTGGCGTGCTGCGGTTGTCAGCGCTGCGCGGCCTGTTCTCGGCCGTCATCGAAGACCCGGTGACGTTCGTCAACGCGCCGGCCCTGGCTGCCGAACGCGGTGTGGACGCCGAGATCGGCACCGCCACCGAAAGCCCCAACCACCGCAGCGTCGTCGAGCTGCGGGCGGTCACCGCCGACGGGGCAGCCGTCACCGTGGCCGGCACGCTGTCGGGCAGCCAGCAGGTGGAGAAGATCGTTGAGATCAACGGCAGGCATTTCGACCTGCGAGCTCAGGGTGTCAACCTGATCATCAACTACTCCGACCAGCCCGGCGCGCTGGGCAAGATCGGTACCCTGCTGGGTTCAGCCGGTATCAACATCCACGCCGCGCAGCTGTCCGAGGACGCCGAAGGCCCCGCCGCGACGGTCCTGCTGAGGGTCGACCGCAAGGTGCCCGCGGAGGTCCACTCGGCCATCAGTGCTGCTGTCGGCGCCAACAAGATTGAAGAGGTCGACCTCACATGAGCCTCAAACTTGCCGTCATCCCCGGCGACGGGATCGGCCCGGAAGTCATCGCCGAAGCCGTCAAGGTGCTCGACGCGGTGCTGCCGGGCACCGAGAAGACCGAGTACGACTTGGGTGCCCGGCGCTATCACGCCACCGGCGAGATCCTCCCGGGTTCGGTGCTCGAAGAGATCCGGGGTCACGACGTGATCCTGCTGGGTGCCATCGGCGATCCATCGGTGCCCTCAGGGGTGCTCGAGCGTGGTCTGCTGCTGAGCGCGCGTTTCGCCCTGGATCACCACGTCAACCTGCGTCCCAGCCGGTTGTACCCGGGGGTGGCCAGCCCATTGGCCGATCCGGGTGAGATCGACTTCCTGGTGGTACGTGAAGGCACCGAGGGGCCCTACACCGGAAACGGTGGGGCGCTGCGGGTCGGCACCCCCCACGAAGTCGCCACCGAGGTCAGCGTCAACACGGCATTCGGGGTTGCCCGGGTGGTGCGCTTCGCGTTCGAGAAGGCTCGCGCGCGCCGCAAGCACCTCACCCTGGTGCACAAGAACAACGTGCTGGCCTACGCAGGCTCGCTGTGGACCCGCACGGTGGCCGAGATCGGCAAGGAATACCCGGACGTCGAGACGGCCTATACCCACGTCGACGCCGCGACGATCTACATGGTGACCGATCCCGGCCGCTTCGACGTCATCGTCAGCGACAACCTCTTCGGCGACATCATCACCGACCTCGCGGGTGCGGTCTGCGGTGGGATCGGCTTGGCAGCCAGCGGCAACATCGACGCCACCGGTGTCAACCCCTCGATGTTCGAGCCGGTGCACGGCAGCGCGCCCGACATCGCCGGCCAGGGCATCGCCGACCCGACCGCGGCGGTGACCTCGGTGGCGATGCTGCTTGACCACATCGGTGAGCATGACGCCGCCGTCCGGGTCGACGCGGCCGTCGAAAAGCACTTGGCGACGCGGGGAGATCAGAAGCTGTCGACCAGCGCTGCCGGCGATCGGATCCTGAGCCTGCTCTGACGCGGAAGTGGTGCGCCCAGCCGGAATCTGACGACGTGGCGCAGGCGTGTCGCGTCGTGATATTTCGGCTCGAAAGCGGTGATCTGCTCCCGTCAGCGCAAACTGACCGGCAACTTCGCCGCGAGGTCGGCCAGCGTAATGCCGAAGGTTTCGCGCACCCGCGGCATTCCCGCCGTCCTATCGATGTCGATGACCGCGTACTCGGTATAGACCCTGCTGACACACCGCAGGCCGGTCAGCGGATAGCTGCACGACGGAACCAGTTTCGCGGCACCGTCCTTGGTGAACAGGTCCATCATCACGAACACGTTCTTGGCGCCGATGGCCAAGTCCATCGCACCTCCGACCGCCGGAATCGCCCCGGGCTCACCGGTGTGCCAGTTGGCCAGATCGCCGTGCTGGCTGACTTGCAACGCGCCGAGCACACACACGTCCAGGTGCCCTCCGCGCATCATCGCGAAGGAGTCGGCGTGATGGAAATATGCGGCCCCGGGCAGCTCGGTGACCGCAATCTTGCCGGCATTGGTCAGATCGGGGTCGATGTCCTCGCCCCGCGCCGCGGGCCCCATACCGAGCATGCCGTTCTCGGTGTGCAGGACCACCGCGGCCTGGGCCGAGAGGTGATCAGCTACCAGGGTCGGCTGTCCTATGCCGAGATTGACGTAGGAGCCCGGGGGGATGTCACGAGCGATCACGGCGGCCAGCTCGTCGCGGGTCAGCGGCCCGCGGTCAAGATGCTCGACAGTTGTTGGGGGAGCCTGCGTCACGCGCTCACCTCTAGGAGCCGGTCGACGTAGATTCCGGGCGTGACAACTGCTTCGGGATCCAGTTGACCGGTGTCGACGACGTGCGCGACCTCGGCCACGGTCAGGGTGGCTGCACTGGCCATCACGGGACCGAAGTTCCGTGCGGTCTTGCGATAGACCAGGTTGCCCGCGCGATCACCGGTGTGGGCACGGATCAGGGCGACATCGCCGTGAATGGGGTACTCCAGGGCGTAGTCCCTACCGTTGATGGTCCGTATCTCCTTGCCCTCGGTGAGCAGGGTGCCCACGCCCGTGGGGCAGTAGAACGCCCCGATGCCGGCGCCGGCAGCGCGGATGCGTTCGGCCAGATTGCCCTGCGGCACCAGTTCCAGAGCGATCTTGCCGGCGTGATAGAGGCCGTCGAAAACGTAGGAATCCGCTTGACGCGGAAACGAACAGATCACCTTGCGAACTCGGCCGGTGGCCAACAACGCCGCCAGGCCCGTATCGGCATTGCCCGCATTGTTGCTGACGACGGTGAGATCATCGGCGCCCTGAGCGATCAATGCATCGATCAGCGTGGTGGGCATCCCGGCCATACCGAATCCGCCGACCAGGATCGTTGCGCCGTCCGCGACGCCCGACACGGCCTCGGCTGCGGAATCGCAGATGACGGTGCGACTCACTTAAGAACCACCCTTGCCGTCATCCTCGGCGAATACCTCCGTGGCGATCCGGAAGGCGGTATTGGCATCGGGTACCCCGCAATAGATGGCAGTCTGCAAGAGCACTTCTTTGATCTCGTTGCTGCTCAGTCCGTTTCGGCGTGCCGCCCGCAGATGCATCGCCAGCTCCTCGTGGTGGCCACGGGCCACCAGTGCCGTCAGAGTGACGATCGATCGGCTGCGCCGGTCCAGGCCGTCTCGGGTCCAGATGGTTCCCCACGCATATCGGGTGATCAGCTCCTGAAAGTCAGCGGTGAACTCGGTGCTTCGGGCGATCGCAGCATCGACATGCTTGTCGCCCAGGACATCCCGGCGAACCGACATGCCCGCGGTGTAGACCGGGTCGCGCACCAGAACATGGTCGAGGATGAGGTTGGCGGTCGCGCTGGGTGACTCAACCGGTGCCAGATGAGCGACGCTGTCGAGGATCACCAGGCGGCCATTCTTGACGCCGGAAGAGATGCGTCGCAGAGATTCTGGTGGTGTGGCGATATCTTCCGAACCCGCAATGGCCAACACCGGGGTGCTGATGTTCGGCAAGGCTGCGGCAACATCGAAGTGAGCCAGGGCTTCGCAGGCCTGGGCGTACGACTCGTCGTCGGTCCGGCCTAGCGCATCGGCCAGCGCTGCGGTCAGCTCCCGTTTCCTCTCGAGGAAACCGGCAGTGAGCCAGCGCTGCAGTGATGCCTCGATCAGCGCGCTGGTGCCCGTTGCGCGCACCGTGGCGGCACGCGCAATCCAATCCTCGGCGCGGCCGATGGTGGCGCCGGTGCACAGCAATGTGGCACTGCGTAGCCGTTCGGGGGCGTCGACCAGCAACTGCAGGCCCACCGCGCCGCCGATGGAATTTCCGGCGTAATGAAACGAGGCTCCTGGTGCGACTTGGCCGGCCAGCGCCAGTACGCCGGCCGCGAGATCCGGTATCCGGAATGTGTCCGCCGGACTGCGACCGTGGCCGGGCAGGTCCCAGGCCACTACGCGCAGGTGCCTCGCGAGTTGTTCTGCGGCGGCGCCCCAGAGGACGGTTGCCGATGTGCCCAGGGATGGGCCGAGCAGCAGCAGGTCTGCGTCCTGGGGGCCGCCGAAGTCGGTGCCGACGAGCTGCGGCACGCTCATGTCGCCTCCCTCAGATGGTGTTGTGCGCGTAGCAGCACTGCATCGATCAGGTGACTGGCCGCCCCGACGTAGTCCGGACGAACCGGATGTCCGGTCAATGCGGCCATGGTGCGCTGCTCCCCGAGGAGGTCGCCGGCGGCGGCCAGGTTCGCCGCGGCACGATCGGTATCGATGACAAGTCCGGCAAGCAGTTCGGTCGTCTGCGCTGCAGCGCACACGGCGTGGCGTGACAATGTCCGCAACGCGGCCCATTCAGCGTGCCAACCGCCGTCGGAGCGCTCATCGACACTGGCGGCCGTGGCGGTGTGCAGGGTGGCGGCCAGGGCGGGTGCGGTCAGAGCGGTGCGCCGGATCAGTAGGGACAGCACCGGATTGTTCTTGTGCGGCATCGTCGATGAGCCGCCGCCCCGGCCTTCTGCCAGCTCACCGATCTCGGGCCGGCTACCCGTCGCGACATCGTTGGCGATGTGAGCCCACGCGTCGCAGCACGTCACCAGCGCGTCGCCCGCACGGGTGATGATCGACCTGGTGGTATGCCACGGTGGGCTATCGGCCAGGCCCAGTTCCTCGGCCAGTCGCCGGGTAAGGGCGACAGCATCGGTGGGCGAGCCGATGAGTTCGGTGGCAGCGGCCATCGTGCCGACGGCACCACCGGCCTGAACGGGGAGTTGCGGCAGCGTTGCGACGCCGTCGAGGGCATCCAGAACCCCGTGGAGCCAGTGTGCGATCTTCATGCCCGCCGTCGTGGGCAACGCCGGCTGGGTCAGCGTGCGGGCCAGCATGGGGCTGTCGCGGTGGGTATCGGCCAGCGCGGCCAATCTGCTTACCTGCTTGCGCAGTTCGCCATGAACCCGGTCTAGTGCATCGCGCAGACAGAGTGTCAGCGCGTTGTCGATGACGTCTTGACTGGTCAGTCCACGGTGCAGCCAGTGCGCCGTCTCGCCCCCGGTGCGTTGCCGCAGCAGCTCCAGCAGGCCGGGCACTGGATTGCCGATCGCCTCGGCAGCTGCGGCCACGGTCTCGACGTCAGATGCCGACACCACCGAGTTCAAGTCCGCGCGCGCCGAGGATGGAGCGATTCCTGCCTCGACAAGCACTCTGAGCCAGGCATTTTCGGTCCGCGCCATAGCGGCGAGGTAGGCCGCGTCGCTGAACACATCGCCCGCGCGGTGGTCGCCGGGCCACAACAGGTCGGTCACGGCTGCCCCCGGTAGCGCAGAAATACGGTCTCGTTCGGGCCCTGAAGTCTGATGTCGAAGCGAAAGCCGTGTTCGTCGGGCGCCGCGATCAGGGTGTGGCGGCGGTCGGCAGGCACGGAGTTCAGCAGTCGATCCGTGCCGAGGTGGCCACCGGGTAGGTAGGCGCGGGTGAACAGCCGATTCAGTAGGCCGCGTGCGAACACCGTGATCGCGATGAACGGCGACGAATCTCGTTGGGCCCCAGGAGTCACGGTCGTGAAGGTGTAGTGGCCGTCGGGTCCGGTCTCTGCGCGTCCCCATCCGGCGAAGGTGTGGCCGTCGCGGCGGAGTGATCTGGTGGCGGTGGGTAGGGCACCGCGACTATCGGCCTGCCAAATCTCCACCAGGGCATCGGGGACGGGTGCCCCCGCGCCGTCGGTGACGGTGCCGTGAAATGCAAGGGCACCGGGCGAGCCCGGCGGGACCAGTTCGTTGCCGAGGTCGAAAGGTAGGGCGTAGCCGAAGAATGGTCCGATCGTCTGACCCGGCGTTGCGGTGAGCTCAGCCATGATGCTCCTCGAAGGGCGTCGCGGCCGGCCCGGTAAGCACGATGTCCCAGCGGTATCCGGTAGCCCATTCATGAGTGGTGGTGTCGTGGTCATAAACCGCGACCAGACGCTCGCGGGCCCGGCGGTCGGCAACTGATCGGTAGATCGGGTCCAAGTCGCACAGCGGGTCGCCGGGGAAATACATCTGGGTGATCATCCGCTGGGTGAAATCGTTTCCAAACAAAGAGAAATGGATATGAGCGGGCCGCCATGCGTTGTGATGATTGCGCCAGGGGTACGGTCCCGGCTTGATCGTCGTGAACCGGTAGAACCCCTCATCGTCGGTGAGGCACCGCCCGGCCCCGGTGAAATTGGGGTCCAGCGGCGCCGGATGCTGATCCCCCTGGTGGATGTAGCGGCCGCTGGCGTTGGCCTGCCAGATCTCGACGAGCTGTCTGCGGACTGGCCGGCCCTGGCCGTCGACGATCCGCCCGGTAACCACCGTCCGCTCGCCGATCGGGCAGCCTGCGTGCTGGAGTGTCAGGTCGGCATCAAGGTCACCGACATCACCCTCACCGAAACACGGGGACCAGAGTTCGATGCCCTCGGGGTCGGTCAGCTGCAGCGGACGGTGGGGATGTCGAAGAGTGCTGCTGCGGTAGGGCGGATAGTCAAGCTTGGGCTGGCTTTCCTCGACGCCCGCGCGCTCGTAATCGGCCTGGATTTCCGCTATCTCTGAACTGATCTCGGCTTGACCAGTCATCGGCACTCCAGCCGGGCGAGTTCATGACGCCAGGCGGCGTCCGCGGTGAATGAGGGGCCGAGGTCAGGTAGATCGGCCCAATCCGCCTCCTGGATCGGGGTGCACGTGCCGCCCGCGGAGCGGATCCGCAGTGACATCGATGCCAAGTGGTCCAGGCTGATCGCCTGCAGTACCGCCTGGGCAGCCGTGGCGGCGGCACTGGTGATCCCATGGCCGCGACAGATCACCACCGGCTTACCCTGCATGGCGGCGACCATTTCCCTGCCGAGTTCTGCAGTACGGATCAGTACGGCCCGCGGGTACACCGGGATGCCCCGGCGCGCGAGCCATGCGCCCGGGATATCGAAGGCTCCGTAGATCGGTTCGATCGTAATGCCCGCCAGGTCGGCTGCCACCACGGCCGGCGGATGCAAGTGGGCCACCGCTCGGTATTCGGGATGCGCCAGCAGCGTTTCGACGTGGATCGGCAGCTCGTTGGGCACCCGATAACCGTCCAATTCGCCTGGTAAGCCTGGCGTTCCGTCAAAGCGGATGAGCCGAATGTCGTCGGCGCGGGTGAACGCCACGCCGTCGTCAGAGTCGCTGCGGCACCTGATGAGCAGGTGGTCGTCGTCGACCCGGACACTGATGTGTCCCAGAATGCCGTCCACCAGGCCCCGGGCGGCGGCGACTCGGCATGCCTGCGCAACGTCGTGCCGTAACTTCGCCAGATCGTTGTGGTTCACGTTCTCAGTCTTCCGCCGGCGGAGCGGATCGTGCTGGACCCATGCCGAATCCACCGTCGGGGTGGGTGCTTCCGGCGGTGATGCCACGAGCGCGGTCCGAGGCCAGGAAGACGTAGCTCCAGGCGTGGTCCTGCGGAGTGAGTGCGACATGAAGTGGGGTGCGTGCCGCGAGGTCGCGGGCCCGGTTGGGGGTGTCGTCTAGGCGGATGTGGTCGAGCGACAGGTTCTGCAAACCCCGCAGGTCGGTATTGAGGGTTCCACCGGGCGCCACGCCGTTGACCCGGATGTGCGGAGCGAGTTCATAGGCGAGGGTGGTGACCAGGCCCCGAACGGCAAATTTCGAGGCGACGTAGAGGACGCCACCACGGCCGGGGTAGTACGACGACGCAGACTCCGTGACGACGATCGAGGACCCGGTCTGGGCCCGCAGGGCCGGTACAGCGGCTTTTACCGACTGCAGATGACTGAGCACGTTGGTGGTGAACATCTCGTCGAAGGCTGGGGCCAGTTCCTGCGTCGAGATATCGGTGATCCCCTTGTAGAAGTCGAAGATTCCGACACAGGTAACCAAGGTGTCCAGTCCGCCGAACTCGGCTACCGCCGCTGCTACCGCCTGCTCGTTGGCCTCGGCTGTGGTGGCGTCTCCCTGGGTCACCGGGACCTGCGGCAGCTGACTTTCCAGCAGGGCGCACTTGGCGGCATCGCGTTCCAACACCGCGACGCGGGCGCCCTCATCGAGAAATGCGTCCACGACGGCACGACCGATGCCCGAACCGGCGCCGACGACGAGCGCTCGTTTGCCGTCCAGCCATCCGGTCACGGCAGGTCACTGTCGTCTGACAGCAGGGGTTGGTGCATGTTGCCGACCATCGCGGCCAGAGTGTAGGCGTTCTGCCATGTCAGCGCCTCAAGTTCGAGGGCATCGAGGCTGATCCACTGGCCGGATCTTGGTGACGTGATGAGCAGCCGTGACCCGTTGCGGGTATCGACGCGGCGCAGGGTCACTTCGGTGAATTCGTTCGCGATGGTGATGGTGTCGCCGACCGAACGGGCCAGGAGGTCATCGAGTTCACTCACAGGAATACCGCCAGGTTCTGCATGCGCAGGACAGACTCGTCGACATAGATGGTGCGGCGCGCCAACTTCCAGCCGTGTTCGGTCAGCCGGAGTAGGTCTTCGCGGCCGCAGGAGACCAGTGCCGCCTCGTTCACGTCGCCGCGGCTGCGGAACAGCAGTTCCGCTGACTCGACGATCACGTGCGTTTCGTCGTCGCAGGCAAAGGTGCGGACGTTGGTGATGTGATGCCGCAGGCGTGAGGGCGGATCCTCGGTCCACGCGTGTTCGGTCTGAAAACGGGCCACCCGTCGGCTCAGGGAGTACTTGTTCTCATCGAAGTGCGCCATTCCCGGAGAGGTGTCGAATCCGGCGCCGGCGGCGGTGGTCACCCGCACCGGCATGAAGTAGTGGATGTCGTCGGTAAGGGTGTCGAGCCAGTCGGTGTAGTGCTGCGCGTCCAGCAGATAGGCCTCATCGACCAGGAATTGGTGTGCCTGCAGGTGGCGGGCATCGCTGAAGGGCAGGGGATTACCGATACGGACGTGCTTGGGCGCGGCACCGCCCAGGACTGCCAGCTCCCAGGGGTTATGTGTTGAGTTCGGTCGGGGAAACCCTGGACGCTGGCTCGGTTGCGCAGATGTCATGCCGGGGCCTCCTCATAAGTCGCCTCGCAGGCCGATGTGCCGTTGGTCTGCACCAGCGGGGTGATGGCCTCGCGATGGACCCCCATGGCCGCGGTTGTCGTCGCCACGGCAGGCATCTCGAGGTGGTCCGCCCACATCCGAAGGATTGCACGCTGATTGTTCTCGTTGTAGCCGACTTGCGCGGTGCCTGGGCCATGGAACTGTTCAGGGGAAAGGGAATTGACCACGGGTGTGTCGTCGGCGAGCAGACCCATCCGGCCATTGAGCAGTAGTTGGCGGGCCATCGAACCGGCGGCGGTGTTGGTCAGCGAGACCCAGTTCTCGACATCATCCTGCTCGAACATTCCGGTGGAGCCAAAGCACATCAGGTAGGCCTTGTAAGAGTCCTGTTTGAACTGTTCTGGGGCCGCCGCGTCGACCGCAAACCATGAGTACACCTCGGTTTCGTTCTCGCTGATCGGTTGCCAGGTGCGAAGGGATATGAACGGCAACACCTTTTCGCTGTCTTGGATCTTCGGCCAGTTGTGTACCAGGCTCATGTTCGGGAAACACGATGCAGCCGAGATCATGAAGCCGTCGTCACTGACCACGCGCTGATGGTCCGGTGACCACACCTGCTTGATGCGCTCCACCATGTCGTCGGGATAACCGACATAGCGCATCCGTTCCTCAAAGCTGCCCGGCGGCAACTTGTACGTCGTTCCGCCGCCGCAGGTCGCCCAGTAGGTGGCGCCGTCCTTGCGCTTCTGCGCCTTCGGTTCACGAAACAGCCCGATGTCGACGACCGAGGCGTGGGTGTGCGGCGTGTGATACATGTCGCCGGCGAAGTTCTCGACGCCGATCTTCCAGTTCGCCTTGATGCGCCAGCGCTGCGGGCCGCGCACCTCCAGACCGCTTCGGCTCTGCTTGGTGTAGAAGTCGAGGTAGAACATGAAGTCCCCGAGAAACTCCTCCAGCGGCGGCGCTTGCGGGTCCAGGCTGATGAAGATCAGCCCGTTGTAGCTGGCGAGGTTTGGTGCCGGCAGCAGCGTTTGCCCCCGCTTCTGGAATCCGGCATCGCCGCCGTAGGCCTCCTGATGGAAGGGCAGGCCGAGGATCCGTCCGTCGTTGCGGTAGGACCAGCCGTGATACGGGCACCGGAAGTTCGAGGCGTTGCCCATCTCGGCGCGGCAAACCTGCATTCCCCGGTGCAGACACATGTTGAACATGGCCCGAACGTCGCCTTTGGAGTCGCGCGCGATGATGAAGGAGTCGTTGAGTACGCGGCGCACGACGTAGTCGCCGTCATGGGGGATCTCCGATTCGTGCGCGACGAACATCCAGGCGCGGCGGAACAGGCGCTCTTTCTCCAGTTCGAAGATCGCGGCGTCGTTGTAGATGTGGGCAGGGATCATGCCGCGCCGGACCTCGTCGAAGACTTGCCGGTGATCACTCATGTGTTGCGACTCCAGTCTCGGGGTCCGTGATGTCTGGTGTGCAGAGAAAGCCTCCAGCACATTCGCGAAAACTCTGCCAGGAAGACCGTTTGGAGGTCAACAAGGGTGAGTACTGTCTCTGCTATGCAGAGTGATGCCCCTGAATGGCCGACCGGCGGCGCCGCTGGGCCCGCCGCTCCGCAGTATCCGATCGGATCGGTTGACAGGGCACTCAAGCTCATCCTGCTCTTCGGGCAGCAGCCACAGGTCCGCCTCACTGACGCGGCGGCGCACCTGGAGGTCGCGTCATCCACAGCCCACCGATTGCTGGCCATGCTGCAATATCGGGGCTTCGTGCGTCAGGATCCGGTCTCCAAGACCTACCATCCTGGTCCCGCGCTGCTCAGCGTGGCGCTGTCGGTGTTCAACCGCATCGATATCGACGCCACGGCAGGCCCTGTCCTGCACCGCGTCAGCGAACAGCTCAGGGAATCCGTCCACCTGGGCATGCTCGAGGGCGCCCAGGTCCGCTTCATCGCCGCCGCGGAGGGGCCGACAGCGGTTCGGGTGGCGTCTCGGCTGGGTCGCACGATGCCCGCGCACTGCACGTCGACGGGGATGGCGCTGTTGGCTCGTCTGTCCGACGCCGACATCGCCCATCTGTACCCCGACAACGAGCTCCGGCGTGTCACGGCGCATTCGGTGGCCACCAGGGCGGAGCTGCACAAGGAGCTGCGCCGAATACGCCAACAGGGTTACTCGGTGAATCGCGAGGGCAGTGAGGAAGGGGTCGCCTCGGTCGCTGTCCCCGTCCCCACGCGTGCGCCCGGCGTGCTCCTGGCGCTCAATGCCGCCGCGCCGGTCCACCGGCTGAACAGCTCGCAGTATCGCGCCGTGGCTGCGGTGCTGGTGGAGGCGGCCAAAGAGATCGGCGACCAGATCGGCTAACCCCAATCGACCTGCGGTGGCCGATCTATACCGGGTCGAAGACGCGGCTGGCGATGAACGTCGGTCGTGGCGCGGTGGCACCGAACGGTTCCACCAACGTGTTGTTCACGCTGTTGTAGACGACGAAGACGTTCGAGCGCGCATACGGCGTGATGTTGCTGCTGGAACCGTGCATGCAGTTGCTGTCGAAAAAAACCGCCGACCCGGCCGGGCCGGTGATCTGCCGAATCCCGTGCTGGTCGGCTAGCCACGCCAGGCTCGCGTCGTCGGGCGTGCCGATCTGCTGCTGCTTGAGCGACGAGCGGTAGTGATCCGGGGGCGTGCGGCCCGGACACGACACGAACCACCGGTGTGAGCCGGGCATGATCATCAGCGAACCATTGCTGTCCAGGTTCTCGGTGAGGGCCACCGAGACGCTGACCGCGCGTGGCGAGGGCATGCCGTCTTCGGCGTGCCACGTCTCAAAATCGGAGTGCCAGTAGAACTCCCGGCCATTGAATCCCGGCTTGAAGTTGACCCGGCTTTGGTGCACGTACACATCTGAGCCGAGCAGCTGACGGGCCGGACCCACCAGGCGCGGGTCGGCCACCAGGGCTGCGAACGCCGGGCTGATGCGATGTACCTCGAAGATTGACCGGATCTGCCCACTGTCACGTTCGCATATCGAACGTTCGTCGGCGGCCAACGCGGAGTCGGCCCGCAAGCGGTCCAACTCGTTGCGCAGGTCTGTCACCACATCGGCGTCCACCAAAGTCTTGACGGCCAGGTAGCCCGCGGTCTCGAACTGCGCGACACCGGCAGGGCTCAAAGGTCCGCCGGTGGGCTGCTGGGTCCACACCACCGGGTCGTGTCGGGGTTCGATCCCGATCGTGACGTCGTTGCGGGTGGGGTAGCGGTCGGTGCGGAGGTCGGTCAGGGCAGGGGTCAAGAGACCACCTCCTGGACCGGCTCGGTCAGCAGGGGATACGCACCGGTCTCGTCGTGCACCTCCCGCCCGGTGACCGGCGGGTCGAAAACACAGACCATGCGCAGGTCCGTGTGGGCGATGACGCGGTGGTGCTCGTGGCCGTCGAGCAGGTAGAGGGTGCCGTCGCTCAGCGGGTGCAAGTCGCCGGTCTCGTCGTTGATCAGCTCTCCCTCGCCGCCGACGCAGTACACCGCTTCGACGTGGTTGGCGTACCACATCGAGGTCTCGGTGCCGGCATACAGAATCGTCTCGTGCAGGGAGAATCGCTGCCCGTCGCGCGCCAGCAGGAGTCGCTGACTGTTCCACGTCTTGGACGTGACGTCACGGTCGGTACCTTTGATCTCGGCGAGGGTACGAACGATCATCGGCTGGCTCCTGACGAGGTTGGGGTGAGTTCACGGGCGGCGACAGATTCGATCGATTCGGCGACGATTGTCAGGCCTTCGGTCAGGTCATCATCGTCAATAACCAACGCCGGCATAAGTTTTACGACTTCTCCATTCGGCCCGGAGGTCTCCAGCAGCAGGCCGCGATCGAACGCTTCGCGGCATACCGCTGCGGCCAGTTCCGGACGTTCGAAAGCCACACCGCGGATCAGACCGCGACCTCGTGTGCTGACACCGTCTATCGGATCGACAACTTCGGTCAGCGCTTGCTCGATCAGCTCACCCTTGCGCAGCACGGACTTCTCCAACCTGTTGTCGGTCCAGAAGTTCAACGCCGCGGCGGCGGTGACAAAGGAAGGATTCTGGCCGCGAAACGTGCCGTTGTGCTCGCCGGGTTCCCAGACGTCCAGCTCCGGCTTCAACAGCGTCAGCGCCATCGGGAGCCCGTATCCGCTGATCGACTTGGACAGGCAGACTATGTCGGGATCGATGCCCGCCGCTTCGAAGCTGAAGAACGGTCCGGTACGCCCGCAACCCATCTGAACGTCATCGACGATCAGCAGCAACTCGTGGCGCCGGCACAATTCGGACAGCCCGCGCAACCAGTCGAGGCGAGCCACGTTGACCCCGCCTTCGCCCTGCACGGTCTCCACGATCACCGCAGCTGGGTCGTTGAGCCCGCTGCCGCTGTCTTTGAGCAGCCGCTCAAACCACAAGAAGTCGGGCACCACGCCGTCGAGGTAGTTGTCGTAGGGCATCGGGGTGGCGTGCACCAACGGAATTCCGGCGCCACCGCGCTTCATCGAATTGCCGGTCACACTGAGCGATCCCAGCGTCATTCCGTGAAAGGCATTGGTAAAGCTGATGATGCTCTCGCGGCCGGTGACCTTGCGGGCCAGCTTCAGTGCCGACTCGACCGCATTGGTTCCGGTGGGCCCCGGGAACTGGACCTTGTAGTCGAGCCCCCGAGGCTTGAGAATCACCTGCTCGAAGCGCTCCAGGAACTCGGCTTTGGCCACCGTATTCATGTCGAGGCTGTGCACCACCCGGTCCGAACTCAGGTACTTCAACAGCGGCTCCCGCAACTCGGGATGATTATGGCCGTAGTTGAGCGCGCCGGCACCGGCGAAGAAGTCCAGGTACTCACGGCCGTCCACGTCCCACATCCGGGAGCCACTGGCACGGTCGAACATCACCGGCCAGGAACGGCAATAGCTTCGTACCTCGGATTCAAGGGTTTCAAAAATCGTCATGGATCCTCCGTCCGTCGGTCAGACAACGGAACGGAACGACGGGTCGAATTCATACGTGTGCCGCGGGTGATCTCGGCTCGACCTGCCACCCCGCTCGGATGCCCCCAGCGAGGTTCGCCGGGGCTCACGTTTGCGCGTTCGTAACCTTACCGAGACCATTTTGTGATCTCAACATCGCAACGCCTCAGTGGCGGCGTGCGGGTACCCGGAGCGGTCCGATGCGAAACAGTTCCTCGGCCAGATGCGATTCCGGGAACAAACCCGCGCCGAACAGCTCCGAACACTCCAGCGACGCCTCCCATCGCCGGGCAAATGCGCCGAACAATCGCCGGCTGGCTTCGTTGTCCGGTGTGATTGAGGTCTCAAGATGCGTGACGCCGTCGATCACCTGGGCCCGCACCAAATGATCGAGCATCCGCCCTGCCAGCCCCGCTCCGCGGTGTGCGGCGTTGACGGCGACCTGCCAGACCATCAGAGTCGCCGGCCGCTCCGGGCGTCGATAGCCGGTGACGAAGCCGCCCAGTCGATGCGGCGGTTCCAGTTTCGGCTCTCCTGCGTCGAGCCTCGCTGAACCGCCGGGCCGATGCGGCGGTTCCAGTTTCGGCTCTCCTGCGTCGAGCCTCGCTGAACCGCCGGGCCGATGCGGCGGTTCCAGTTTCGGCTCTCCTGCGTCGAGCCTCGCTGAACCGCCCAGTCGATGCGGCGGTTCCAGTTTCGGCTCTCCTGCATCGAGCCTCGCTGAACCGCCGGGCTCCCCGTCGACCTCGGCGACCACCGAGGTCGCGGCGAAATCGCGACACCACAACAGGTACGAGTAGGGCGAATTCACGTCGAGTGCTGAGCTGTCGACGGCCATCTGCCACAGGGCTGGGCCGTCCGCCACAGTTGGTGTCCGAAGCCGGACATGATCCGTATCCGTCATCGTTTCGACGGTACGTGGCGCCAGACCTCAGGGTGGCGGCGGCGGGGTGGGCGGCGGTCCGGGCGGCACTCGCAGGGTTCGCCGCGCCTCGCGAACACTGCGCCCTTGGGGCTCGGCGCTCACCGGTACCAATCGCAGTGCGGCCAGCGGAAACAGTCCACACAGCGCAAAAGCCAGCGGATAGCCGACAGTGCCGATCAGCGCACCGAATATCGGGGGCGCGATCCCTGCCGTTAGCCGCTGGGTGGTGTTCTGGATGCCCAGCGCGCGACCGCTCCAATACGGCCCGGCGATCTCCGCGACCGCGGTGGAAGCCAATCCGTTGTCCAGCACGGTGATCACCGCGGCAACGACCATCACTGCCTCGGCGACATGGGAATGTGCGTGATCGGCGGCCCCCAGTGCCAGCATCGCCAATGCTCCGGCGACTGCGAGGCTGCGGATGGGCCGCAGCCGAGACCGCACCCGGTCCGACCATCGGCCGGCCGCCACCCGGCCCGCGGCGCCGAGCAGCTGCGAGACCGTCACCAGCCCGCCCGCCGCGGCGATCGACCAGTGCGTGTCGACGATCAGCCAGACCAGCATGAACGTCGCGAGCACGCATTGCGGAACCATCAGCAGCGCAGACGACACGTGAATGCGCCACAGCACCTTCGAGCCGCTGTAGGGATTGGCCAGTTCGGCGCCGGTGGCCGCCGAACGGGGCGCACGTGGCGGATCGACCACCCCGATCACACATGCCACCGCCGACACCGCGCACAGCGTCGCCGGGAACATCAGTGCACGTGCCAGTCCGTGCTCGGCCAACTCGGGAATCACTGCGGCCCCCAACGCGATACCCAACGGCTGCGCGGTCTGGCGGATGCCCATCACCAGGCCGCGATGGTGGGGCGGAAACCAACCCGTCACCAGCCGCCCACTGGCGCTGTTGGCGCTGGCGGCCGCCATTCCCCCCAAAAACAGGAATGCACCGACCCCGACCAGCGATTGCATGGAAGCGGCCGCGAATGTTGCCAAGGCGGTCAGCGCCGAGCCGATGGTCAGCACGATTCGCTCGCCGATGCGGTCCAGCAGGGCGCCCCAGGCGAACAATGTCAGCACCATGCCGAAACTGGGCATCGAGGCCAGCAGGCCCGCCATCGCCAGGTTGGTCTCGCGCTTGGTCTCCAGCATCGGGATGACAAAGGCGATGCCGTTGATGAAGACGAACGAGCACAACGTGGCGATCAGCGCGACGATCACCACCGACCAGCGAGCGGCCGTACCGATCGGCTCGGTAGACATCCGGCTATGTTTCCACAGCCCCGCCGACCAGGGATGCCTTCGCCCGGCTCGGCCGCGCTGGAGATCAAGTTGTCCTGGTTGATTAGGCTTGCTCGAATGCGCCTAGGTCGAATTGCCAGCCCGGACGGTGTCGCCTTCGTCAGCCTTGAGGGAGACCCCGACCGGCCACATGAGATGACCGCCCGCGAGATCGCCGAGCATCCCTTCGGCACACCGGAGTTCACCGGCAGGTCCTGGCCGCTGGCCGATGTGCGTCTGCTCGCCCCGATTCTGGCCAGCAAGGTGGTCTGCATCGGCAAGAACTATGCGGCCCACATCGCCGAAATGGGTGGCTCCCCACCAGCCAATCCGATGATGTTCCTCAAGCCCAACACCGCCATCATCGGCCCCAATGTTCCGATTCAGCTGCCCGCCAACGCTTCCCCGGTCCACTTCGAAGGGGAGCTGGCCGTGGTCATCTCGCGTCCGTGCAAAGACGTTCCGGCCGCGCGCGCCAAAGACAACATCTTGGGCTACACGATCGGCAACGACGTGTCCGCCCGTGATCAGCAGAAGTCCGACGGGCAGTGGACCCGGGCCAAGGGGCATGACACCTTCTGCCCGGTCGGACCGTGGATCGTCACCGACCTCGACCCGGCCGACCTGGCCATCCGGACCGAGGTCAACGGGGTGGTCAAGCAGGACAGTCGGACCTCGCTGATGATGCACGACGTCGGTGCCATCGTGGAGTGGATCTCCGCGGTGATGACACTGCTGCCCGGCGACATCATCCTTACCGGCACCCCCGACGGTGTCGGTCCCATCGAGCACGGCGACACCGTGTCCATCTCCATCGAAGGCATTGGCACTCTGTCCAATCCGGTAATTCGCAAAGGAAAGTCGTGACCGCATCTGGTGTTCGCGTCCGGTTCTGCCCGTCGCCGACCGGCACGCCGCACGTCGGGCTGATTCGCACCGCCTTGTTCAACTGGGCCTACGCCCGCCACACGGGCGGCACCTTGGTCTTCCGGGTGGAAGACACCGACGCCGAGCGTGACAGCGAGGAAAGCTACCTGGCGCTGCTGGACGCGCTGCGCTGGCTGCATCTGGACTGGGACGAGGGGCCCGAGGTGGGTGGGCTCTATGGCCCCTACCGGCAGTCCGAACGCGCCGACACCCACCGGGACGTAGTGGCGCAGCTGCTGGCGGCGGGGGAGGCCTATGAGGCCTTCTCGACGCCAGACGAAGTTGAGGCCCGCCACCTTGCCGCCGGCCGCAACCCCAAGCTGGGGTACGACAACTTCGATCGCGAGCTCACCGCAGAGCAGCGAGCCGGGTATCTCGCCGAGGGCCGCAAGCCCGTCGTGCGCCTGCGCATGCCCGATACCGAGCTCGGCTGGACGGATCTGGTGCGCGGACCTACCTCTTTTCCGGCGGGCACGGTGCCCGACTTCGCGCTCACCCGCGCCAATGGTGATCCCCTGTACACGTTGGTCAACCCGGTTGACGACGCCATGATGAAGATCACCCATGTGCTGCGCGGCGAAGACCTGCTGCCCTCCACGCCACGTCAGATCGCGCTGTACCAGGCACTGATGCGCATCGGGGTGGCCGACCGCATCCCGGAGTTCGGGCACCTGCCAACCGTTTTGGGTGAGGGCACCAAGAAACTGTCCAAACGGGACCCGCAGTCGAATCTGTTCGCGCACCGCGACCGGGGCTTCATTCCCGAAGGGTTGCTGAACTACCTGGCTCTGCTGGGCTGGTCCATTGCCGACGACCGCGATGTGTTCAGCCTCGACGAGATGGTCGCCGCCTTTGACGTGGTGGACGTGAACTCCAACCCGGCCCGTTTCGACCAGAAGAAGGCCGATGCACTCAATGCCGAGCACATCCGGCTGCTGGACCTGGAGGACTTCACCGCGCGGTTGCGCGGTTACCTCGATGGGCACGGACACGACACCGGCCTGGACGACGCCGGCTTCGCGACGGCCGCTGCATTGGTGCAGACCCGCATCGTGGTGCTCGGGGACGCCTGGGGGTTGCTGAAGTTCTTCAACGACGAGCACTACGAGCTGGACCCGCGGGCCGCTGCCAAGGAGTCGGGGCCCGACGCCGCACCGGTGCTCGACGCCGCCATCGCTGCGCTGGACGGCGTAGGGGAGTGGACGACCGCCAACATCGAGGCCGCGCTCAAAGCCGCGCTCCTGGACGGCCTGGAGCTCAAACCGCGCAAGGCCTTCGGGCCGATTCGGGTCGCGGTCTCCGGCGGTTTGGTCAGCCCGCCGCTGTTCGAGTCGCTGGAACTGCTGGGCTCGGCACGTAGCCTGACCAGGCTGCGGAGCGCCCGAGACGGCGTTGGGCAAGCGCGATGACAACTTCGCGCTAGAAGTTTGGTAGTCTGCTCGTCGGCCCAAGAACGGCTGGCCGGAAGTGTCCAAGCGGCACTCTGACCAGCGGTAATGGCCGGGACCTTGCTGGTCTTTGGGGTATGGTGTAATTGGCAACACAGCGGTTTCTGGTACCGCCATTCTAGGTTCGAGTCCTGGTACCCCAGCAAAAGCAGTCCGCCGCAAGCGATTAGGCGGGCTGCACGGGTTGAGTTATGCTGGCAACCCGGAATTGTTCTAGCCCCCGTCGTCTAGCGGCCTAGGACGCCGCCCTCTCACGGCGGTAGCGTGGGTTCGAATCCCATCGGGGGTACATCGCAAAAGGCCCGCACATTCACAGTGCGGGCCTTTTGTTTTGACCGGGGCTTACTCGCTGCCCGGAGCGGTGGAACCGGACAACGGCATGGCCGGCAAACCGAGCTTGCGGTGGTCCCATGAGCGGGTACGCCGTGTGACGATGCGCACAGCCACCCGATTGTTCATCATGGCGTCCACGCCCGGCTTCATCTCGTCGGTGTAGGGGCCGGTGTAGCGCTCCCAGACACTGACGCCGACCCGAAAGATGGCCTCCGGGTCGTCGACGATCTCCGCGATCCCTTCGAAGGCCGCGCCGCGCAGGGTGTCGTAGGTCTGGCCGGCTTCCAGGAGGAAGGTGACCCGTGGATCACGGCGCAGGTTGACCGCCTTCTGGGACTTGGCCTTGGTCTCAAGCCAGATCTCGCCGTCGAGTACGGCGTACCACATCGCGGTCAGGTGGGGCTGCCCGTCGGGCCCGATGGTGGCTAGCGTCCCGGTCCGGTGGTTGATGACGAAGTCAGCGACTTCGGCATCGGTCATGACGATCTGTGCGCGCTGTTTGGTTCCCATCTCTGCAGTCTGTCAGGCGGTCCGGAGCCCCTGCCGAGCAGACGGCAGGGCTAGAGCCTCTCGGAGACCGCGCCGGCCGCGGCGAGCAGGTCGGCAGCCCAGCGTGCGCCCGGGCGGGGCCCCATCCGGTCGATGGGTCCCGACACCGAGATCGCCGCGACCACCGTGCCCCGCTGATCGCGTACTGGAGCCGACACACTGGCCACCCCAGGCTCGCGTTCTGCGACGCTTTGCGCCCAGCCCCGGCGACGAACGTCCGACAAGGTGCGACCGGTGAACTTGGCCGCCATCAACACCTCCTGTTGAACGGCGGCATCGGCATAGGCCAGCAGCACTTTGGCGCCCGAACCTGCGGTCATCGGTAGCCGCGCACCCACCGGAACCGTGTCGCGCAGACCGGCGGGCGGTTCCAATGCCGCGACGCAGACCCGCTCGTTGCCCTCTCGGCGATACAGCTGCACGCTTTCTCCCGTGATCTCCCGCAGTCGGGGCAACACCGCTGCACCGGCCGCTCGGAGTGGATCGTCGCCGCGGGCCGCCAGTTCGCTCACCGCGGGGCCGATCTGCCAACGGCCCTCGGTGTCGCGTCCGAGCAGCCGGTGGGTTTCCAGGCCCGCCGCCAGCCGGTGTGCGGTGGCGCGCGGCAGTCCGGTCCGGTCGCACAGTTCAGCAAGGCCGCAGGGCGATTCGGCCACGGAATGCAGTACCGCCAGGGCTTTGTCCAGAACGCCGATGCCGCTATGCTGTCCCATATACAGATACTAGCGTCTCACAATGTAAGACGGTAAAGATTGGGGATGGCAGCAATGTCCAAGACCGAGCAGCCTCGCACCCTGGCCGAGAAGGTCTGGGCGGACCACGTGGTGGTCTCCGGCGGTGGGACCGAACCTGACCTCATCTACATCGATCTGCACCTGGTCCACGAAGTCACCAGTCCGCAGGCGTTCGAAGGCCTGCGGCTCGCCGGCCGCCCCGTCCGGCGCCCGGATCTGACCATCGCCACGGAAGACCACAACGTCCCGACTGCCGACATCGACAAGCCGATCGCGGACCCGGTGTCACGGACCCAGGTCGAGACGTTGCGGCACAACTGCGCCGAGTTCGGTATCCGGTTGCACCCCATGGGTGATATCGATCAGGGCATCGTGCACATCATCGGGCCGCAGTTGGGTCTCACCCAACCCGGCACCACGGTGGTCTGCGGTGACAGTCACACCTCCACCCACGGCGCATTCGGCGCGCTGGCAATGGGTATCGGCACTTCCGAGGTCGAGCACGTGCTGGCCACCCAGACGCTGCCGCTGAAGCCTTTTAAGACCATGGCGGTCAACGTCGACGGGCAGCTCGCCGACGGGGTGACGGCCAAGGACATCATCTTGGCCGTGATCGCCCAGATCGGCACCGGCGGCGGCCAGGGCTATGTCATCGAGTACCGCGGCAGCGCTATCGAGGCACTGTCGATGGAGGCCCGGATGACGGTCTGCAATATGAGCATTGAGGCCGGCGCCCGAGCCGGCATGGTTGCTCCCGATGAGACCACCTATGAGTATCTGCGGGGCCGGCCGCACGCGCCGTCCGGCGCGGATTGGGACGCCGCGGTGGCGTATTGGAGCAGCCTTCGCACCGACCCCGGGGCCGTCTTCGACACCGAGGTCTACCTGGATGCGGACGCGCTGACACCTTTTGTGACGTGGGGTACCAACCCTGGTCAGGGAATCCCGCTCGGGGCAACGGTGCCCGACCCGGAGTCGATTCACGACGAGGATGAGCGGCGCGCCGCGGAGAAGGCGTTGGCCTACATGGACCTTGCGCCGGGGATGCCGATGCGCGACGTCGCGGTGGACACCGTCTTCGTCGGTTCCTGCACGAACGGCCGCATCGAGGACCTGCGGGCGGTGGCCGGTGTGCTGCGCGGACGTCAGGTCGCCGAAGGGGTGCGGATGCTTGTGGTTCCGGGTTCCATGCGGGTTCGCAATCAGGCCGAAGATGAAGGGCTTGCGGAGGTTTTCACCGCCGCGGGAGCCGAATGGCGCCAACCCGGCTGCTCGATGTGTCTGGGGATGAACCCGGATCAGCTGGAACCGGGACAGCGGTCGGCGTCGACCTCCAACCGCAATTTCGAGGGGCGGCAGGGCAAGGGGGGGCGGACCCATCTGGTGTCGCCGGTGGTAGCCGCCGCCACCGCCGTCCGCGGGACGTTGTCGTCCCCCGCTGACTTGAACTGACCGCCACGGTATTTAAAGGAGCCTAGTCATGGAAGCTTTCCGCACTCATACCGGAATCGGAGTACCGCTGCGGCGGTCCAATGTCGACACCGACCAGATCATTCCTGCGGTCTATTTGAAGCGGATCACTCGGACAGGATTTGAGGACGGCCTGTTCGCCACGTGGCGCACCGATCCGTCCTTCGTGCTGAATCTCAGCCCTTTCGACCAGGGTTCGGTGCTGGTGGCCGGGCCGGACTTCGGTACCGGGTCGTCGCGCGAACACGCGGTGTGGGCGCTGCTCGACTACGGGTTCCGGGTGGTGATCTCCTCGCGGTTCGCCGACATCTTCCGCGGCAATGCCGGCAAGGCCGGCCTGCTGGCAGCCCAGGTTGCTCAAGATGATGTGGAACTGCTGTGGAAAGTTATCGAGCAGAGCCCCGGGCTGGAAATCACTGTCAATCTTCAAGATCGGAATATCACCGCAGGAACAGTGGTGGTGGCGTTCACGATTGACGATTACACCGCCTGGCGACTGTCCGAAGGCCTTGACGATATAGGCCTTACGCTGCGGAAACTCGATGAGATCGATTCTTTCGAAGCGGCTCGTCCGGACTGGAAACCGCGCACACTGCTCACTTCTTGAGGGCCTGTGCCGGAGCTTAATTCCGGTCTTCATGGCGCTCTCGTCAGCGCCCAAGGGCGGTAACCGGATTGCCGAATTCGCCCATAATCTCATCTGAAATTGCGCGTGGCTCTTGGATATCAGTGCTATCAGGGTTTACCGTGTGCTCTAGTCGGCTCAAGTAGGGCCACTGGTCTCGGAGGGATTGGATGAACAAAGCAGAGCTCATCGAGGTGCTCACAAAGGAATTGGACACCGACCGTCGGTCGGCGACCGAGGCCGTCGAGCATTTCGTCAATGCCATTGTGCGCGCCGTCCACAAGGGTGAGAGCGTCACCATCACCGGGTTCGGCGTCTTTGAGCGTCGTCGTCGCGCCGCGCGCGTGGCCCGCAATCCCCGCACCGGTGAAACGGTCAAGGTGAAGCCGACGTCCGTTCCCGCGTTCCGGCCCGGTGCGCAGTTCAAGGCAATTGTTTCGGGCGCACAGCGTGTCCCGTCCGAGGGTCTCGCCGTCAAGCGTGGTGCGGGCGCCAGTGCAACTGCCGCGAAGGCCGCCAAGAAGGCCCCCGCCAAGAAGGCCACCAAGGCCGCCGCGAAGAAGACCGTCGCCAAGGCAACAAAGGCGACCAAGGCGACCAAGGCCGCTGCGACCAAGGCTCCGGCCAAGAAGGTCGTGGCCAAGAAGGCAGCCACTAAGGCTCCGGCCAAGAAGGTTGTGGCTAAGAAGGTAGCGACCAAGGCTCCGGCCAAGAAGGTCGTCGCCAAGGCTCCGGCCAAGAAGGTCGTGGCGAAGAAGGCAGCCACTAAGGCTCCGGCCAAGAAGGTTGTGGCTAAGAAGGTAGCGACCAAGGCTCCGGCCAAGAAGGTCGTCGCCAAGGCTCCGGCCAAGAAGGCCACCAAGGCCCCGGCCCGCAAGGGCCGCAAATAGCCGGTCGTAGCAACGAACAGCCGAGCGCCGCGGGGTCCAACCCCGCGGCGCTCGGTCGTTCAGGCCAGTACGCGTGCCGCCAGTGGACTACCGAGATGATCGGCGGCGATCAGACGGCCGTTCGACAGGGACAACACCCAAGTGCTGCCCTTGCGGTTGCGTGATTTGTCAGGGCTGATCCCATCGCGTTCACACCACCACGCGATCAAGTCCGGAATCACCTTGCCCTGTGTGCAAATAACCGGTGTACCGGCAAGTCCGGCGATCTCGAGCACCCTGCGACGGGCCCGTTTGGGGTTGTCGGCGTAGGACTCCTCGGTCAGGGCCGGCTCGTTGTGTATTGCCACCCCCAGCTCAGCAGCGAGGGGTTCCACGCTCTGTTCACAGCGCACTCGGTCGGCGGCATAGACCGAGGTGGCGCCGAAGGCCAGCAGTTGATCGGTGAGCGCCTCCGCCTGGGCGCGGCCCGTTTTGTCCAGCGGTCGAAGACGGTCGTCGCCGGAGAACCGCGACCGGCGCCCGGCAGCGCCGTGCCGGACGATCAACACCGTGTCGGTATCGGCGGGCTTCTTGGCGAACCGCCGCAAGATCTTCCGATCGAAGGCGTACTGCAATTCCTTCATTGCGGCCTCGATCGGTAGCCAGACGAGATCATCGACTTCGTGATTGGGCACGAAGTCGCCGCCGAGCGCACGCGCGCTCCAATACCGCACCTTTTTGAGGCCTTGGGTTACCGGATAGCTGACCGCCCCCAGCCGACGGCCCAGGTGCGCGTGTTGGCCGGTCTCTTCCAGAATCTCGCGCACGGCCGTCACGGGCTCGGTCTCACCGGGATCCACCTTGCCCTTGGGCAGTGACCAGTCGTCGTAACGCGGCCGGTGGATGAGAGCGACTTCGACAGCATTGCGTCGGTGCCTCCACAGCACCGCGCCCGCGGCATGGACCAGCTTGCCGGTGGCCTCAGAGCCTTCCGCGACTGTCGTTTCGAGCACCTTGCACTCCTGCAGGTCAATTGGGGCTACGCGGACGGCTTGGGCATGGCGTCAGGGATTGCGGTGTCGCTCCATCAACGATGCCTGATGGTCGCGCACCGTGGCGCCGGTCTGCGGTTCGGCCGACCACTGGCCATCGGATCCGAGCTCCCAGCAACGCGTAGCCGGATCCATCGCCGAGTCGAACACATCACCGAGCTGAGCGGTCAGCCGCGGGTTGCGCACCTGCACCATCACCTCGACGCGCCGGTCCAGGTTGCGGTGCATCATGTCGGCGCTGCCGATCCAGAACTCATCGATGGCCTGGAAGTGGATGATGCGGGAGTGCTCCAGGAAACGGCCGAGAATCGACCGGACGAAGATATTTTCGGAGAAGCCTTCGACTCCGGGGCGCAGCGCGCAGATACCGCGCACAAACAGCTCGACCCGCACCCCGGCCCGAGAGGCCCGGTAGAGCGCGTCGATCACCTGCTCGTCCACCAGTGAGTTGAGCTTGAGCCGGATGCGGCCGCTGCCGCTCTGGCGGTGCGCAATGACCTCACGCTCGATGCGCTCGATGATCCCTGTCCGCACTCCGTGCGGTGCGACCAACAGGTTGCGGTAGGCGACTTTCCGCGAATAACCGGTCAGCGAGTTGAACAGGTCGGTCAAGTCGGCGCCGATATCGGGGTCCGCGGTGAGCAACCCCACATCCTCGTAGAGGCGTGCGGTCTTGGAGTTGTAGTTGCCGGTGCCGATATGGCAGTAGCGCCGGATGGCCGAGCCCTCGCGGCGTACCACCAGGCAGACCTTGCAGTGAGTTTTCAGCCCGATCAGGCCGTACACCACGTGGACGCCGGCCTGTTCCAGTTTGCGTGCCCATTTGATGTTGGCCTGCTCGTCGAAGCGGGCCTTGATCTCGACGAGGGCCACCACCTGCTTACCGGCTTCGGCAGCGTCGATCAGCGCGGTGACGATCGGCGAATCACCCGAGGTGCGGTACAGGGTCTGCTTGATGGCCAGTACTCCCGGGTCGGCGGCGGCCTGCTCGATGAAACGCTGCACGCTGGTGGAGAACGAGTCATATGGGTGGTGCACGAGCACGTCGCCCTCGCGCAGGGTGGCGAAAATGCTCTTCGGAGTTTCCCGTTCGGCGAATGCGGGGTGGGTGGCCGGGACGAATGTCCGATCCTTGAGGTCGGGACGGTCCTGCCCGTAGATCTGCCACAAGGACGACATGTCGAGCAGGCCGGGGAGCTCGACGACGTCTCCGGGGTGCACGTCCAGTTCGCGCAGCAACAACTCCAGCATGTTCTCGGTCATGTCGTCGGCAACCTCAAGGCGCACTGGCGAGCCGAACCGTCGCCGCGCCAACTCCCGCTCGAGCGCCTGCAACAGGTCTTCGTCGCGGTCCTCTTCGACCTCGAAGTCGGCGTTGCGGGTGATGCGGAATGCGTGATGCTCCACGATCTCCATGCCGGGGAAGAGCACCGGCAAGAACGCCGCGATCAACTCTTCCATCGGCAGGAAGCGGACTCCGTCACGGCTTTCGGTGCTGCTGGCGCCTGCATCGAGTTCGACGAAGCGCTCGACGTTGTCGGGAACTTTGACCCGGGCGAAGTGACTTCCGCCATCCTCGGGACGCTTGACCGTCACTGCCAGGTTCAGGCTGAGCCCGCTGACGAAGGGGAACGGGTGGGCCGGATCGACGGCAAGCGGCGTCAGCACGGGGAACACCTGCTCGTGGAAGTAGACGGAGAGCTGTTCCCGCTCGGCCGGCGACAGGTCCGCCCACGTGACGATATGAATGCCCTCGGCGGCCAGTGCCGGACGAACCGAGTCGAGGAACACGCGGGCGTGACTGGTGGCGATCCGCTGGGTCTGCTCGCCGATCCGGCGCAGCTGCTCACGCGGGGTAAGGCCGTCGGCCGAACGCACCGAGAGCCCCATCTCGTCGCGGCGCTTGAGACCGGCGACGCGGACCATGTAGAACTCGTCGAGATTCGAAGCGAAGATCGCCAGAAACTTGGCGCGCTCCAACAGTGGCAGCGATGTGTCAGCGGCCAATGCCAGCACTCGCGCATTGAAGTCCAACCAGCTCAATTCCCGGTTGAGGTAGCGGTCCGGGGGCAGTTCGTCGTCATCGCAGGCCGCTGGCGCGGCGGTGGCAGCCGGTGGGGCGGTCGGGGTTGCGTCGTTGGGACGCCAGTCGGTCGTGTCGATACGCGTCTCGGTGAGTTCGCTGCCCTCTATTTCGTCCACTCCGAAATCATTGCTCATCGCGCGTGGCACTGCCACTGGACTTTGCGCGAGCGAGCGCGCGGGCCGTGGCGGCACCCACACCGAGGCGCCGTGCCACCGCCAGGTCCTCGGCTGTGTCGATGTCGCACCGCAGGCCCGGCCAGGCGCCGGTCAGCTCCAGAGCGCCCGATTGCCGGTGCCGATTCGAGGAATCCCGACCGAATCGAGGTTCCAGTGCGGTGCCGAACGCGAAGAGCGCCGCGGTGCCCATCCCATGCCGGTCGGCGACGAAGCTGCGCCTGTGTGTCCGTGCCGCGGTGATCGCCTCGTCGAGTTCGTAGGTCTGCAGGGCTGGCAGATCACCTTGCAAAACAACGATATTCGGCACAGATTCCGACACCGATGATTCGGCCGCGATAAGCGCGTTGTTCAGCGGGTCGCTGTGACCGTCGGGCGTCGGGTCCGCCAGCACCTCGGCTCCCAGCTCTGCGGCGGCCGCAGCCGCGGCCTCATCGGGGGTGACCACGGTGATGTGTTCGAGCCCGCGGGCGGCTAAGGCCGCGGTGATGGTGTCCACCAGCATGGCCAGCACCACGGCCTCGCGCAGCGGCGCCGGGAATGTCGGCGCCAGCCTGGTCTTGGCCACGCTGAGCCGTTTGACGGCGATGATCAGGCCGATGCCGGATTCGTCGGCCTGTGTTGACTGCACACAGACATCCTGCCAGCGCCGGGTGCAGTGGCGGTGATCCGCTTCGCCCGGCTCCGCCGCGCTCGCGATCCCCGCTGGGTTGATGGCGGTGATCCGCTTCGCCCGGCTCCGCCGCGCTCGCGATCCCCGCTAGGGTGATGCGCTTACAGGGAGGTGGTGTGCGATGGCCGGCACTGAGGGCACTGTCGCGGTGATGGGTGCAGGCGCGTGGGGCACGGCCTTGGCCAAGGTACTCGCCGACGCCGGCAGTCAGGTCAGGCTGTGGGCACGTCGTCCCGACATCGCCGCGCAGATCAACCAGACCCGGTCCAACCCCGACTACCTCCCCGGCTTCATCGTGCCCGACGCGGTGCACGCCACCAGTGATCCCGCCGAAGCCCTGGACGGATTGACCACGGTGGTGCTGGCCGTCCCGGCGCAGTCCATGCGCGCCAATCTTCAGACGTGGACCCCGCATCTCAACGGAGGCGCCACCCTGGTCAGCGTGGCTAAGGGCATCGAACTGGGCACGCTGATGCGCATGAGCCAGGTGATCGCGGCGGTGACGGGATTCGACACCGGGCAGGTCGCGGTCGTGTCGGGCCCCAACCTCGCTGCGGAGATCGCTGCTGGTCAACCGGCGGCCACCGTGGTCGCCTGCACCGACTCCGGCCGAGCGGTGGCGCTGCAGCGGATGCTCAACACCGGCTACTTCCGGCCCTATACCAATTCCGACGTGGTCGGCACCGAGATCGGCGGCGCCTGCAAGAACATCATCGCCCTGGCGTGTGGAATGGCGGCGGGGGTGGGCCTGGGCGAGAACACGGCGGCCGCCATCATCACCCGGGGCCTGGCCGAGATCATTCGCCTGGGCGTCGCCCTGGGCGCCAAGGACACCACCCTGGCCGGCCTGGCCGGCGTGGGTGACTTGGTGGCCACCTGCACGTCACCGCATTCCCGCAACCGGTCCTTCGGCGAGCGCCTGGGCCGGGGCGAGGCGATGCCGCAGGTGCCCGGGTCGGCGGGGCTGGTGAGCACCACCGGCGGCCACGTAGTCGAAGGAGTGACGTCGTGCCAGTCGGTGCTGGCGCTGGCTTCCAGCTACGACGTGGAGATGCCGTTGACCGAAGCCGTGCACCGGGTCTGCCACACCGGGTCGTCGGTCACCGAGGCGGTGGCCCTGCTGCTGGGACGTCGCACCAAACCGGAGTGAGCAGGCCCCGGTTAATGGGGCGGTCCAGCTTCGCCTCTCCTTCGTCGAGGTTCGCTAACCGCCCGGTAGCCTCTGGCGTGTGAATTCCCACGAACGCACCCGCGTGGCCGTCGTCTTCGGTGGCCGCAGTAGCGAGCACGCCATCTCCTGTGTCTCGGCGGGCAGCATCCTGCGTAACCTGGACCCACAGCGCTTCGAGGTGGTCGCAGTAGGCATCACCCCGGAGGGGGCGTGGGTGCTCACCGACGGCAACCCCGATGCACTGGCCATCACCGACCGCCAACTGCCTGCGGTCAGCAACGACTCGGGTGCTGAGCTGGCCCTGGCGGCCGACCCGCAGCGGGCCGGCCAGCTGGTTGCGTTCTCCGCCGCAGGGCCCGCGGAGGTGCTGGAGTCCGTCGATGTCGTATTCCCGGTGCTGCACGGTCCCTACGGTGAGGACGGCACCGTGCAGGGCTTGCTGGAGCTGGCCGGGGTTCCCTACGTGGGGGCCGGAGTGTTGGCCAGCGCGGCGGGTATGGACAAGGAGTTCACCAAGAAGCTGCTGGCCGCCGACGGCCTTCCGATCGGCCCGTATGCGGTGCTACGGGCCACTCAGGACACGCTGTCCGTCGGCGACCGGGAACGGCTGGGTCTGCCACTGTTCGTCAAACCGGCACGTGGCGGCTCGTCGATCGGAGTCAGCCGGGTGACGTCGTATGACGAGCTTCCCGCCGCGATCGCCGAGGCCCGCAAGCATGACCCCAAGGTCATCGTCGAAGCCGCGATCGTGGGCCGTGAAATCGAATGCGGCGTACTTGAATTCCCCGACGGCACGGTGGGTGCCAGCACGGTGGGGGAGATCCGGGTAGCCGGCGTGGCCGACCGCGACGACTCGTTCTATGACTTCGCCACCAAGTACCTCGACGACGCCGCCGAACTCGATGTTCCCGCCAAGATCGACGACGATGTGGCCGAGGCGCTGCAGCAGTTGGCGATTCGGGCGTTCGCCGCGCTGGACTGCCAGGGCCTGGCCCGGGTGGATTTCTTCCTGACCGATGACGGCCCGGTGATCAACGAGATCAACACCATGCCCGGATTCACCACGATTTCGATGTATCCGCGGATGTGGTCGGCCAGCGGCGTCGACTATCCGACCCTGCTGGCGACGATGGTCGACACGGCCGTGGCCCGCGGGGTGGGTTTGCGCTGACGGGCAGGCGCGGTACCAGGGTGCGCCGAGCGTGCACTCAGGCCGGAAGATTCGGCCTCAAAGTCAGTCTGGCTACACGTTCGGCGGCAGGAACTCCCTAGCGTGGCGGGCCCGGCCGGATCGGCACGGCGTCCAGCTTCTCGGTGATCAGATCCGAGAGCTCCTGAATGGGAGTGGGGCCTGATCCAGGCGGGAGCGTCAGGGCCAGATACACCGACCGGTCGACCGCATACCAGGTGGCGCGGTCGCCTTCGCGGACCTCGAACCATTGCACCTGATCGACAACCTGCAGCGGTGAGCCCACGACAAAGTCGGCCGGCCGGTCCAGTCCGCAGCGCAGCACCACCGCTGCGCCGTCGCCGGCGGTCCAGGCCGCCGCGCCCTGCGGAGCCGGCGCGGCGAGCTCGGCGCGCTGATACTCGCCCAGATCCGGCGGCAGGGCTTCGAGCACAGCGCGGCATTGCGCGCTGTCGGCATACGGGGCCGGCACCGTGGCCAGCGGCATCGGTGGGGCCGGCCGCCGGCTCGGGTGGTGCGTCGCCGCGACGGCCAGCGCGCCCCCCACCGCGATGACGGCAACCACCAGGGCGACCAGCAGCGCGAGGCGCGCCGGCCCGTCGGTGTCGTTCCCGGGATTAGTCAAGCCCCGCCTTTCCGTCCAGCACACCTACACTCCAGGCTGTGCGCGGTAACGAGCCCACGCTGGGTCAGCTTGGAGAGTTTCCCATGATCGACCGGCTGGTGGCTGGGCGCCGCCAGCCCAACACCACCCAACTGGGTCCCGGTGACGACGCGGCACTGGTGCGCTGTGCCGACGGTCGCGCCGTGGTCTCGGTTGACATGCTGGTGGAAGGCCGCCATTTCCGCCTGGACTGGTCCACGCCAGAGCAGGTCGGCCGCAAGGCGATCGCGCAGAACGCCGCCGATATCGAGGCGATGGGAGCACGTCCCACCGCATTCGTGGTGGGTTTCGGCGCCCCCGCCCACACTTCCGCCGCCGATTGCACCGCCCTCGCAGACGGGATGTGGGCTGAGGCGGAGCAGCTGGGGGCTGGCGTGGTGGGCGGTGATCTGGTTCAGGCGGACCGGTGGGTCGTCTCGGTCACGGTGCTCGGGGATTTGGCCGGCCGGAGCCCGGTGTTGCGCTCCGGGGCGCGTCCAGGGGCGACGCTGGCGGTGGCCGGCGAGCTGGGTCGCTCGGCGGCGGGTTTGCAGCTGTTGCGCGACGGCGTCGGCACAGGCGACTTTGCCGAACTGCGACGGCGGCATCTGGTCCCGCAGCCGCCGTACGGGCAGGGCGTGGTCGCCGCGGACGCCGGAGCGCAGGCAATGACCGATGTGTCCGACGGGTTGATCGCTGACCTGGGTCATCTGGCCGCGGCGTCGCGGGTGACCTGTGACGTGTCCAGGGCGGCATTGGCGCCCGACTATGGTGCCCTGGCATCCGCGGGTGCTGCGGTGGGAGCCGATCCGTGGTCGTGGGTGCTTGGCGGGGGAGAGGATCACGCTCTGGTCGCCGCGTTTCCCGGTGCCGTGCCCGGCGGTTGGCGAGCCATTGGGCATGTCGTTGAGGGGCCGGCGCAGGTCCTGGTCGACGGGGCGGTGTGGGACGGGCTGCCGGGCTGGCAGTCGTTCGATTCCGGCGCCCCGTTACCTTGAGACACCATGAGTGCACGTCCACTTCCTGAACTCGTCGAAAGCGGTTGGGCCACTGCGCTGGCGCCGGTCACCGATCAGGTCACCGCACTGGGGACATTTTTGCGCGACGAGACGAAGTCCGGACGTGGCTATCTGCCCGAAGGTCAGAATATCTTGCGTGCCTTCACCTTTCCGTTCGACAAGGTGAGGGTGCTGATCGTGGGGCAGGACCCCTACCCGACTCCTGGCCACGCCGTGGGCCTCAGTTTCTCGGTGGCACCAGATGTGCGGCCATTGCCGCGCAGTCTGGCGAACATCTTCACCGAGTACACCGCGGACCTCGGCTATCCCAAACCGTCCAACGGAGATCTGTCGGCGTGGGCGCAGCGTGGTGTGCTGCTGCTCAACAGAGTGCTCACCGTGGCACCGGGAACCCCGGCATCGCATCGGGGCAAGGGGTGGGAGGCCGTCACCGAATGCGCGATCCGCGCGTTGGCGGCCCGCCGTCAGCCGATGGTGGCGATCCTGTGGGGGCGCGATGCCGGGACACTCAAGCCGATGCTCAACGAGCACTGCCTGACGATCGAATCACCGCACCCGTCGCCGCTGTCGGCGTCGCGAGGATTCTTCGGATCGCGGCCGTTCAGCCGCGCCAACGCACTGCTGGCCCAGTTGGGAGCCGAACCGATCGACTGGCGACTGGAGTAACGCCGGTGAGGCGGTCGCGCAGACTCGCCAAGCAGGGACGTGCGTCCCTGCTTGCAGGCGAGGAAAGGCGGACTCAGCCGCGCGCGACCTTGCCGGCCTTGATGCACGAGGTGCAGGCGTTCACGCGCTGCTTGTTGCCACCGGGACGGGCGGCGTGCACGACCTGGATGTTCGGGTCCCACCGACGGCTGGTCCGACGGTGCGAGTGGGACACCGACTTACCGAAGCCGGGGCCCTTTCCGCAGATATCGCACACGGCAGCCATATGTGACACTCCTCAAAACGTCTGCTTGAGGGCCAACGACCTCAGCGGGTGGCCCGACAACCTGATCAGGATACCCGGACGGCGGTGCAACCACCAAAACGCCCCGTCTCGGCTGTACAGAGGTGATCTGTGCTGTCGCCCGGAGTGATTAGGCTTGCGGCCACCGGAGGTGGCGGCAGGAAGGTGGGTGGAGGTGGGAAACCCCGATCGTCTGCTGGATGCGGCGGCCTTGCGGGACTGGGCACACACCGCTGTCGGTGATCTGATCACCCACACCGACGAGATCAATCAGCTCAATGTCTTCCCGGTCGCCGACTCGGATACCGGGACCAACATGCTGTTCACCATGCGGTCGGCCCTGGCCGAGGCCAACACCGAGGCGGCCTCCGGCCAAGTGGGCCGGGTTGCGGCCGCGCTGTCGTCGGGGGCGCTGCACGGCGCGCGCGGGAATTCCGGGGTGATTCTGTCGCAGATCCTGCGTGGCCTGGCCGATGTGACCGCCGGCCAGCGCGGCGAAACCACCGTGATCGATGCGTCGCTGCTCGCCGAGGGGCTGCGCCACGGCGTCGAACTGGTGGTCACATCGATGGGTGGCCAGGAGGTCCCGGGCACCATCGTGTCGGTGTTGCAGGCCGCGGCGGCCGCCGTCGAACGCTGCGCGACGCAGGGCAACGAAATGGGGCCGGCGCTGGTGGCGGGCACCGATGCGGCCGCTGAGGCACTGGAGGCCACCACCGCACAGCTCAATGTGCTCGCCGAGGCCGGCGTGGTCGACGCGGGCGGTCGCGGCCTGCTGGTGCTGCTGGACGCCCTGCGCTCGACCATCACCGGGCAGGCTCCGGTGCGGACGGTGTATCAGCCATCGCCACGGCCCTGGCCGCCCGAAGCGGGCACCGTGCCGCCGGCGCCCCAGTTCGAGGTGATGTACCTGCTCGGTGAGTGCAGCCCCGAAGACACCGAGGCCCTGCGGGAGCGCCTCACTCAGCTCGGCGAATCGGTCGCGATAGCGACCGCGGGGGTGGTCGGTGGGTATTCGGTGCACGTGCACACCGACGACGCAGGCGCGGCCGTGGAGGCAGGGCTGGCCTTCGGTCGACCACGGCGCATCCAGATCTCGGCCTTGGCCGGAGCCACCGGGGTGTCGCCGGGAAGCTGGGCCCGGGAGCGCGCGGTGCTGGCGGTGGTCGACGGCGACGGCGCCGAGGCGCTGTTCGATTCCGAAGGCGCCAGCGTGCTGCGGCCCGACCCGCACAGCGCCGAGCCGGTCGTGATGGTCAGCGCCCAGCAGCTGTTGCGCGCCGTGGTGGACACCGGGGCGGCGCAGGTGATGCTGCTGCCCAACGGCTACGTGCCCGCCGAAGAGCTGGTCGCAGGCGCCACCGCGGCCATCGGGTGGGGTATCGAGGTGGTCCCGGTGCCGACCGGTTCGATGGTGCAGGGGCTGTCCGCCCTGGCAGTCCACGATCCGGGCCGGCCGGTGGTCGACGACGGGTACACCATGGCCCGGGCGGCCGGCAGCACTCGGCTCGGATCGGTCCGGGTCGCCACCGAACAGGCGTTGACCTGGGCGGGCGCCTGCCGCCCGGGCGACGGCCTGGGCATCGCCGGCGACGAGGTGCTGATCGTGGCCCGCGATGTCGGGGCCGCGGCGATCGGACTGATCGACCTGTTGCTGGCGGCCGGCGGTGAGCTGGTGACCGTGCTGGTCGGGGCAGGCTTCGACGGGGACGTCGTGGCGGTCCTGGCGCGGCACGTGCACGACCAGCATCCGGGAACCGAATTGGCGACCTACTGCACGGGGCATCGAGGGGACGCGCTGCTGATCGGGGTGGAGTAGCGATGGTCACGTTGGCCGACCGGCTCGATTACGTGGTGGGCGCGGACGCCGCCGGCAAACTCGAGGAATTTTTCGGCATCCGCACTGTCGCCGAGCTGCTGCGCCACTATCCACGCAGCTACGTCGAGGGCGCGACGAAGCGTGGTCTCGACGAGGCCCAGGCGATGGAGGGCGAACACATCACCCTGGTGGACACCATCGCCACCGCAGTGGCCAAACCGATGCGGCGACAGGCCGGGCGGCGTCCCAACGAGTATCTGGTGATCACACTCGGCAGTGGCCAGAAGAAGGTCAGCGCGACGTTCTTCAATGCGCGCGGCCTGAAATACAAGCTGACCCCCGGTACCAGGGTGATGCTCTCCGGCGAGGTCGGCTACTTCAACCGCAAACTCCAACTCACGCACCCCGACTTCCTGATTCTCGACGCGCCGGACAAGGACAACTTCGGCAGTGACTCCCTGCGCAACATCGCCGACGCGTCGCAGGCCATCAGCGGCGAAGTGCTGCAGTCGGAGTTCGAACGCGCGTGTTATCCGATCTACCCGGCCAGCACCAAATTGCAGAGCTGGGACATCTTCGCCTGTGTGCGACAGGTTCTTGAGGTGCTTGAGCCGGTGCCCGATCCGCTGCCGGCAGCGCTGCTGGCCGAGCGTGACCTGATCAGTGAGGATGCGGCGCTGCGCGGGATCCACCTGTCGGAGAGTGCGAGCCTGCGGGCACGAGCCCGGGAACGACTGACCTTCGATGAGGCCGTCGGGCTGCAGTGGGCGCTGGCGGTGCGCCGCCATGGCGAGCTGTCCGAATCGGGGCCGCCTGCCCCGCCCCGCGCTGACGGGTTGGCCGCAGAAATGCTGCAGCGGTTGCCTTTCGAGCTGACGGCCGGACAGTGCGACGTGCTCGACGTGCTGCACGCCGAATTGTCTGCCGCTCGACCGATGAACCGAATGCTGCAGGGCGAAGTCGGCTCGGGAAAGACGATCGTGGCGCTGCTGGCCATGCTGCAGATGGTTGACGCCGGCTATCAGTGCGCGCTGCTTGCGCCGACGGAAGTTCTTGCTGCTCAACATGTCCGGTCGATGCGGGACATGTTGGGCCCGCTCGCGCTGGGCGGGCAGCTTGGCGGCGCCGACAACGCCACCGCGGTGGCATTGCTGACCGGGTCGATGTCGTTGCCCGCCAAGAAGAAGGTCCGTGCGCAGATCATCGACGGATCGGCCGGAATCGTGGTGGGCACCCACGCACTTCTGCAGGACTCTGTCGAGTTCCACCGGCTGGGCATGGTGGTGATCGACGAACAGCACCGGTTCGGTGTGGAGCAGCGGGATCAGCTGCGCGCCAAGGCGCCCGAGGGCATTACCCCGCACCTATTGGTGATGACCGCAACCCCGATCCCGCGCACTGTCGCACTGACCGTCTACGGCGACCTCGAGACGTCCACGTTGCGTGAGTTGCCCCGCGGGCGACAGCCGATCCGCTCCACGGTGATCTTTGAGAAATCCAAACCGACGTGGCTCCAGCGGGCCTGGGAACGCATTCGCGAAGAGGTGGCCGCAGGCCGGCAGGCCTATGTGGTGGCGCCGCGCATCGATGAGACCGACGAATCCGCGCAGACCGGCGGCCAGGATCAAGGCGCGATCCGCCCGTCTGCCACAGCGGTAGAGCTCTACGAGCGGCTGAAGTCTGGTCCGCTGGCCGGATTGCGTCTCGGCCTGATGCACGGCCGGCTCTCCGGCGATGAGAAAGATGCCGTGATGAGTGCGTTCCGGTCCGGCGCGGTGGACGTACTGGTGTGCACCACCGTGATCGAGGTCGGCGTCGACGTACCCAATGCGACGGTCATGCTGGTGGCCGATGCCGACCGGTTCGGGATCAGTCAGTTGCACCAGTTGCGGGGCCGGATCGGACGGGGCGAGCACGCCAGCCTGTGTCTGCTGGTCACTGCGGCAAGTGAGGGGTCCCGGGCGGGCAAGCGGCTGGAGGCCGTCGCCGGAACCCTCGACGGGTTCGCGTTGGCAGATCTGGACCTTCGGGAGCGCGGTGAGGGCGATGTGCTCGGCCGTAACCAGTCCGGTTGGCGGGGCGGCCTGAAGCTGCTCTCGCTGGTTGACCATGCTGAGGTCATCGAGGCGGCTCGGGCCTGGTGTGAGAAGGCCTGGGATGTCAACTCGAGTGACTCCGGGTTAGCTTCCCTTGCAGCGTATTTCGCCGATATCGAATACCTGGACAAGGCATGAGTCCGAGTCGCCGGACATTGTTGTGGCTGGCCGTGGCGGCGGTACTGGCGGTCGTCGTGGCCTACCAGACGGTCACGACCGTCGGCCACCGCAGCCGCGCTCTCGCCGCGTCGGCAGGCATGCCCACCGTCGCACCTGGCGTCGACGTCCTGGCCGGCATCACGGTGGTTCCGGCCCGAACGCACCGCTACGACTACCGGCGGGCGCAGTTCGGCAACGCCTGGGACGACGACAACGATGCGCCCGGCGGGCATAACGGCTGCGACACCCGAGATGACATCCTCAACCGGGATCTGGTCGATATCACCCACGTATCGACCAGGCGCTGCGCCGACGCGGTGGCCGCCGGAACCCTGCATGACCCCTACACCAATGCCGTGGTGGCCTTCACCCGTGGCGCAAAGGTCGGCGAGGCTGTACAGATCGACCACATCGTGCCGCTGGCCTACGCCTGGGACATGGGGGCGTCTGCCTGGTCCTACCGTCAGCGGTTGCGCTTCGCCAACGACCCGGCCAACTTGTTGGCGGTTGCCGGTCAGGCCAACCAGGACAAGGCTGACGGCGGGCCCGGGCAGTGGATGCCGCCCAACAGAGCGTTCGCCTGCCAGTACGCCATTGCTTACCTGGCGGTTCTCCGCGGCTATGCGTTGCGGGTCGACCAGCCGTCAGCCGATGCGTTGCGCGTGGCTGCTGGCACCTGCCCGATCGCTTAGGAATGGGTCCGCCGGGGCGGATCAGATACCCGCGTAGGTCAGCGGGTCCTCTCGCACCCGGGTGCCGTCGTTGAGGCCGCTGAGGCTCGCCATGTGCTCGTCGGCCAGTTCGAAGCCGAACACGTCGAGGTTGGCGGCGATGTTCTCGGGCTTGGCGGAGCGGGGAATCACCACATTGCCCAGTTGCAGGCTCCAGCGGATCAGCACCTGCGCCGGCGTCTTGCCGTATTCACCGGCGATGGACGTGACGGTCGGGTGATCGAGCAGGCGGCCGACCGCCAGCGGGCTGTAGGCCTGCGTGATGATGCCGCGCTCGGCGTTGGCTGCACGCAGCTGCGCCTGGTTGAGCAGCGGGTGTAGTTCGATCTGGTTGACCGTCGGCGTGTCGAATGCGAGGTCGATCACGTCGTCGAGGTGGTCCGCGGTGAAGTTGCAGACGCCGATGGAGCGAGCCAGGCCCAGCTCCCTGGCCTGGATCAGTCCGCCGTAGCTGTCGACGTACATGCCCAGCGACGGCGCCGGCCAGTGGACCAGGTACAGGTCCACGTAGTCCATGCCGAGCCGCTCGAGGCTGGCCTTGCAGGCTTCGATGGCGGCGGTCAGGCCCTGGTCGGCGTTGGCCAGCTTGGTGGTGACGAACACTTCGTCGCGTGGAATCCCCGACGCGGCGATCGCTCGGCCGACGGCGGCCTCGTTGCCGTACACCTTGGCGGTGTCGATCAACCGGCAGCCCAGTTCGAGCGCGGTTGAGACCGCCCGCTCGGTCTCGGCTTCGGACAACTCCGCCACACCGATGCCCAGAGTGGGGATGGTGTGGTCGTCATTGAGCGTCACGGAGGGGATCGCGGTGCCCGACGTCATGTCACCTACCTGTGTAATCGAATGTGCGTGGATCGGGCCCCAGTCGGGCGCCGTCGTCGAGCGAGGATATCTCGGCCATCTGTGCGGCGCCGAGTTCGAAGTCGAAGACGTCGATGTTGCCGACGATGCGCTCCGGGTTCACCGATTTCGGAATCACGATATTACCCAGCTGCAGGTGCCACCGGAGCAGCACCTGGGCAGGTGTCTTGTGACACCGCTGCGCCACCTTGATGATCGTCGGATGTGCCAGCACTGAACCCCTGCCCAGCGGCGCCCAGGCCTCGGTGGCAATCCCGAGGCGGGCGTGCACCTGCCGCAACTCGGCCTGGCTGAAGCGCGGGTGCAGTTCGACCTGGTTGACGACGGGAACGATCCCGGTCCCGTCGATGAGTGTCTCGAGGTGTTCGGGCTCGAAATTGCTGACGCCGATCGAACGAATCCGGCCCTGGTCGCGCAGGTGGGCCAATGCCCGGAAAGTCTCGACGAACCTTCCGTACGCCGGCAGCGGCCAGTGGATCAGATACAGATCCAGAAATTCCAGGCCAAGCAGTTTCATGCTGGTGTCGAATGCCGTCAGGGTCGAGTCGTATCCCTGATCGGCATTCCACAGCTTGGTCACCACAGAGATCTCTTCACGTGGCAGCCCGGATGCGGCGACCGCGCGGCCCACCTCCCGCTCGTTACCGTAGAGGGCGGCGGTGTCGATGTGGCGGTACCCGGCTTCGAGTGCGGTACGCACCGCTCGCTCCGTCTCCTCGGGTGAAATCTTGTAAACCCCGAAACCGACGCTCGGAAGGGAGTTACCGTCGTTGAGCGTGACCGAACGCAAGTCAGTTCCAGCAGCCATGACACGAAGTCTGCCAGGCGGTTCCCGTTCTCGGAGGGGCACGCGGTGGGCCGCGCAACTGCAGAGCTCCGCGTTGAGTGTCGGGATGAAGACGATGCCGATGCTGCCGATCGGCGTACAGCGGATGTTGGCTGGCGGGCGGTCGGTGACCATCGACGGCAACACCCTTGACCCCGCCCTCCGGTTGGCACTGGCCGGGCAGCAGGCCATGGGGATCACCGGCTTGGTCACCCGGGATGACGCTGCTGCCTCACGCGCCCAGCTGCGCGAGACCTCCGCCGGACTCAGCGGCGGTGACATCCACGTCGACGTTCGCGACATCGTGATACCGGGACCCGCAGGTGAGCTGGCCGCCCGGCACTACCGGCCGGTCGGTGGCCCCGAGGGGCAAGCCAAGCCGCTGCTGGTCTTCTACCACGGTGGCGGGTTCGTGATCGGCGACCTGGACAGCCATGACGCGATCTGTCGGCTGACCTGTCGGGACGGCGACGTCGCGGTGTTGTCCGTCGACTACCGGCTGGCACCCGAGCATCCCGCGCCCGCTGCACTCGACGACGCCTACGCGGCGTTCCGCTGGGCGTATGACCACGTCACGGAGCTCGGCGGAATCCCGGGTCAGGTGGCCGTGGGAGGAGACAGCGCCGGCGGCAATCTGGCCATCGGGGTGGCACTGCGGGCCCGTGACGACTCCGGCCCGGCGCCCGTACTGCAGTGGCTGATCTATCCGGTGGTCGATTGCACCGCCCAGACCCGCTCGCGCACCCTGTTCGCGGACGGCTTTCTGCTGACCAAGCACGACATCGACTGGTTCACCGACCAATACGTGAGCCGCTCGGGGCTGGAGCCCACAGACCCCCGGGTATCGCCGCTGTACGCCGACGACCTGTCAGGACTACCGCCCGCGCTGGTGGCGGTCGCCGGCTTCGATCCGCTGCGTGACGAGGGTGAACTGTTCGCCGCAGCACTGCGCGAAGCCGGGGTGGCGGTCGACCTACGGCGGATGCCGTCGCTGACACACGCCTTCATCAACCTGTTCGGGCTCGGCGGCGGCAGCGCGGCCGCGACCAGTGAGTTGATCTCGGCGCTACGGGCGCACCTCAGCCGCGGCTGAGGCCCGCCGCCCACGCCGGTACGCTGAACCGCAAACCGACCAGCGAAGACGAGGACGAACGGACTGTGGCCACCAAACCCAAACGCCCCGGCGCCTCCGGCCTGAGGGCCGGCGACCAGAAGCGCAATCTCGCCATGCAGATCGGGCTCGTCGCCATCGTGGTCGTGTTCGCGGTGGGCCTCATCGGCTACATCGTGATGTCCAACGGTCACAAGAAGGGCGCCGGCGCCGGCGAGGCGATCCGGGTCACGTCCAGCAAGCTGGTCACCAAGGACGGCACCGACGAGCCCAAGGCCGTGCTGACGTTCTACGAGGACTTCCTCTGCCCGGCCTGCGGCAACCTCGAGCGGGCGTTCGGTCCGACGGTATCCCGGCTGATCGACAGTGGGGCGATCGCCGCCGACTATCACATGGTCGCGATCCTGGACCGGCCGCAGAACGACGACTATTCCTCGCGTGCCGGCGCTGCTGCCTATTGCGTCGCCGACGAGGACAACGACGCCTTCCGCCGATTCCACACCGCGCTCTACACCGAGCAGCTGCAGCCGTCGGAGATCGGGACAGAATTCCCCGACAACAACCGCCTGATCGAGTTGGCGCGCCAGGCCGGCGTAGTCGGCACCGTTCCGGCGTGCATCAACAGCGGCAAGTACCTCAAGATGGTGGGCGGGATGGCTGCCGCCGGGGGCATCCACGCCACGCCGACACTGCGTATCAACGGCGAGGACTACCGCCCCTCGACGCCGGAAGCCCTGGTCTCGAAGATCCGCGAGATTGTCGGTGACCTGCCCGGCATGGACCCACCGTCCCCGCAGTCGTGACCGTCACGGCCTCGGCGGTCGAGCCGCCCACCCCGGCGGTGCCCGTGGCCGCGTCCCGGGCTTGGGCCGTGCTCATCGGCGGAGTCATCGGATTGGCCGCCTCGGTCACGCTGACCGTCGAGAAGATCAAACTGCTGCTGGACTCCGGGTACGTGCCGTCGTGCAACCTCAACCCGGTGTTGTCCTGCGGATCGGTGATGGTCACCCCGCAGGCGTCGGTGTTGGGCTTCCCGAACCCGTTGATGGGGATCGTTGCTTTCACGGTGGTGGTGGTGACCGGGGTCCTCGCTGTGGCGAACGTTCCACTGCCGCAATGGTATTGGACAGGACTGTCGCTCGGCACGCTGGCCGGTGCAGGTTTCGTGCACTGGCTGATCTTCCAGAGCCTGTACCGGATCGGTGCGCTGTGTCCGTACTGCATGGTGGTGTGGGCGGTCACGCTGTGCCTGCTGGTGATATTCGCAGCCCTAGCATCTGAGCAGGGTGGTATACGCAAAAATTTGCAGCATTTGCACCGATGGCGTTGGACCATTGCTGCGTTATGGTTTATCGCGTTATTTCTGTTGGTATTTATTCGGTTTCAGGACTACTGGATAACGCTGCTGTAGGGGTGGATTGTGATCTCCAAAGTGCTGGTGGCAAACCGCGGAGAGATCGCCGTCCGTGCATTCCGTGCCGCCTGCGAGCTCGGGGTCGGCACTGTGGCCGTCTACCCATACGAGGACCGCAACTCGCTGCACCGGCTCAAGGCCGACGAGTCTTATCAGATCGGTGAAGAGGGCCATCCGGTCCGCGCCTACTTGTCGGTTGACGAGATCGTCAGTACCGCAGTGCGATGCGGTGCTGATGCGGTGTACCCGGGTTACGGATTTCTTTCGGAGAACCCCCAACTGGCGCAGGCGTGCGCGGAGGCCGACATCACCTTCGTCGGACCCAGTGCGGCGGTACTGGCGCTGACCGGCAACAAATCGCGCGCAGTCGCGGCCGCGCAAGAGGCGGGCCTACCGGTGCTGGCATCGTCGGCGCCCTCGTCGTCGGTCGAGGAGTTGCTGGCCGCGGCCCAAGACATGACCTTCCCGCTGTTCGTCAAGGCGGTCGCCGGTGGCGGCGGGCGCGGGATGCGCCGTGTCGCCGACATCGAGGCACTGGCCGAGGCGATCGAGGCGGCAAGCCGGGAAGCGGATTCGGCCTTCGGCGACGCGCACGTCTATCTCGAGCAAGCCGTGCTCAACCCGCGCCACATCGAAGTGCAGATCCTGGCCGACACCTACGGCAATGTGATCCACCTCTACGAGCGGGACTGCAGTGTGCAGCGCCGGCATCAGAAGGTTGTCGAGCTGGCTCCGGCGCCCAATTTGGATCCGGCTCTGCGCGCGAAGATCTGTGCCGACGCCGTCGCCTTCGCACGCCAGATCGGCTACACCTGCGCCGGCACGGTGGAGTTCTTGGTCGACGAACGCGGCCACCACGTGTTCATCGAGATGAACCCCCGCATCCAGGTGGAGCACACCGTCACCGAGGAGATCACCGACGTCGACCTGGTTTCCGCGCAGCTTCGGATTGCGGCCGGTGAGTCGCTGACCGACCTGGGGCTGACCCAGGAGTCGATCACGTTGCACGGCGCGGCGCTGCAATGCCGGATCACCACCGAGGATCCGGCCAACGGATTTCGTCCCGACACCGGTCGTATCAGTGCCTACCGCAGCCCGGGCGGAGCCGGGATCCGGCTCGACGGCGGCACCACCCTGGGCGCTGAGATCAGTGCCCATTTCGACTCGATGCTGGTGAAGCTGACCTGCCGGGGCCGTGATTTCTCCACTGCGGTGAACCGGTCCCGCCGAGCGATCGCCGAGTTCCGAATCCGCGGCGTTGCCACCAACATTCCTTTCCTGCAGGCAGTGCTCGATGATCCAGACTTCTCGGCGGGCCGAGTCACGACATCGTTTATCGACGAGCGCCCTCAGCTGTTGACCGCGCGATCTTCGGCCGACCGCGGCACTAAGATCTTGAACTACCTGGCCGACGTCACGGTCAACAGTCCGCATGGGACCCGGCCCACCGCGGTATATCCCCGGGACAAGTTGCCGGAGTTGGACCTTTCAGGGGCGCCCCCGGCGGGTTCCAAGCAGCGACTGGCCGCCCTGGGGCCGGAGGGATTCGCCCGCTGGCTGCGGGAATCGCCGGCTGTCGGGTTGACCGACACCACGTTCCGGGACGCCCACCAATCCTTGCTGGCCACCCGGGTGCGCACCAGTGGCTTGGTGAAGGTGGCCCCCTATGTGGCCCGAGCCATGCCGCAACTGTTGTCGGTCGAGTGCTGGGGTGGAGCGACTTATGATGTCGCGCTGCGCTTTTTGAAGGAAGAACCGTGGGAGAGGCTGGCCGCGCTACGTGAGGCATTGCCCAACATCTGCCTGCAGATGCTGCTGCGCGGCCGCAACACCGTCGGTTACACGCCCTATCCGGAGCTGGTAACCTCGGCGTTCGTCCAGGAGGCGACCGAGACCGGTATTGATATCTTCCGGATCTTCGACGCACTCAACAACGTGGACTCGATGCGCCCGGCCATTGACGCGGTGCGCGAAACCGGTACTGCGGTAGCCGAAGTCGCGATGTGTTACACCGGTGACCTGGCCAGCCCGGGCGAGACGCTCTACACCCTGGACTACTACCTGAGGCTGGCCGAGCAGATCGTGGACGCCGGTGCCCATGTGCTGGCGATCAAGGACATGTCGGGGCTGTTGCGACCCGCCGCGGCGACCACCCTGGTGAGCGCGCTGCGCAGCCGTTTCGATCTGCCCATCCACGTGCACACCCACGACACCGCGGGCGGTCAGCTGGCCAGCTACGTGGCAGCCTGGCAAGCAGGCGCGGACGCCGTCGACGGTGCGGCCGCTCCGCTGGCCGGAACCACCAGTCAGCCGGCACTGAGTTCGATCATCGCCGCCGCGGCTCACACCGACCACGACACCGGGATATCGCTGGACGCCGTCGGGGACTTGGAGCCGTACTGGGAGGCGCTGCGAAAGGTATACGCGCCGTTCGAATCCGGGCTGGCGGCGCCCACCGGGCGGGTCTATCGCCACGAGATACCCGGTGGCCAGCTGTCCAACCTGCATCAGCAGGCCAAGGCTCTCGGGCTGGCGGACCGATTCGAGGACGTTGAGGCCAACTATGCCGCCGCGGACGCGGTACTGGGCCGGCTGATCAAAGTCACCCCGAGTTCGAAGGTGGTCGGAGATCTGGCTTTGGCGCTGGTCGGTGCAGAGGTGAGCGCCGACGAGTTCGCCGTCGACCCGTCTCGGGTCGACATCCCAGACTCGGTGATCGGATTCCTGCGAGGCGAACTGGGCGACCCGGCCGGTGGCTGGCCGGAGCCCCTGCGTACCAAGGCGCTGGAGGGTCGTGGTCCGGCACGCGGGGTGCAGCAGCTGTCGGCCGACGACGAGGCGGTGTTGGCAACGTCGGGTCCGCAACGCCAGGCTCGACTGAATCGTCTGCTGTTCCCTGGTCCGACAAAGGAATTCGAGGCGCATCGCGAACTCTACGGCGATACATCCCGGTTGTCGGCAAACCAGTTCTTCTACGGCCTGCGCCAAGGTGAGGAACACCGGGTCAGGCTGGAACGTGGGGTGGAGCTGCTCATCGGGCTGCAGGCCATCTCCGAACCGGATGAGCGAGGGATGCGCACCGTGATGTGCATCCTCAATGGTCAGCTGCGGCCGGTGGAGGTGCGCGACCGTAGCGTCGCCAGTGAGGTGCCCGTAGCCGAGAAGGCCGACCGCACCAAGCCGGGTCATGTTGCGGCCCCGTTCGCCGGCGTGGTCACCGTCGGGGTGGCCGAGGGCGAGCAGGTCACCGCCGGGCAGACCGTCGCTACCATCGAGGCGATGAAAATGGAGGCTGCCATCACCGCACCCGCCGACGGTACCGTCGCCCGGGTGGCCGTTGCCAGAACCGCTCAGGTCGAAGGCGGCGACTTGCTGGTGGTACTGAGCTGACTCGCATTGTGGGCGGTGCGGCGGGTGGCCGGCGCATCGCGGTACCACCGCGTGGTACCCGGCCGACCACCGACCGGGTACGTGAGGCGCTGTTCAACGTGCTGGATGCCCGGATGGACCTGACCGACATGGCGGTGCTCGACCTCTACGCCGGGTCGGGTGCGCTGGGTTTGGAGGCGCTGTCACGGGGCGCGGCCACCGCGCTGTTCGTGGAATCGGACCGGCGCGCCGCCGACGTGCTGGCCGCCAATATCGCTGCCGTGGGGCTGCCCGGAGCCGCTCTGCGTCGCGGCACGGTGGCCGCGGTGCTCACCGCGGGTACCGAGGATCCGGTGGACCTGGTCCTGGCCGATCCTCCCTATGAGGTGGCGGCTGCCGAGATCGACGCCCTGCCCGTACTGCTGACGACCGGTGGATGGGCTGCACCGGGCACCGTCGTGATGATCGAGCGGGCCGCCTCCAGCCCGGCGGTGGGCTGGCCGCAGGGCTGGCAGGCCTGGCCCACGCGCCGGTACGGCGACACCCGCCTGGAGCTGGCCGAGCTGCCGTGAGTGTGCTGCTAGCGTCGAGCACCATGAGTGGTGCGGTATGCCCCGGTTCGTTCGACCCGGTGACGTTGGGACACGTCGACATCCTGGAGCGTGCGGCCGCCCAGTTCGACGAAGTGGTGGCCGCCGTGCTGGTCAATCCCGCCAAGAAGGGCATGTTCACCCTCGATGAGCGGCTCGAGATGATCGCCGAAGCCACCGCGCATCTGCCCAACGTGCGCGCGGAGTCGGGTCAGGGGCTGGTGGTCGACTTCGTCCGCGAGCGGGGGCTGACCGCGATCGTCAAGGGCTTGCGTACCGGCACCGACTTCGAGTACGAGCTGCAGATGGCCCAGATGAACAAGCACATCGCCGGCGTCGACACGTTTTTCGTGGCAACCGCGCCGCGGTATTCGTTCGTGTCGTCGTCGTTGGCAAAAGAAGTGGCGTCGATGGGCGGGGATGTTGCCGACCTATTGCCCGCGCCGGTGAACCGCCGGTTGGCGGCAAAGCTCGCCGAGCGCTGAGTCGCCTGCTCCCTGGTCCGGCCGTGGAGCCAAACGCTCGGTGGTCAGCGTGCGCATCCGGGCAAAGTCGCCCGCGTAGCCAAGGATGCGCAGTGCCGCTTCGGCAATGGTCCACGGATAGTCCGGCGGGCAGGCGCCGTCGTCGGAGCGGCGGTTGATCACCGCCTCCACCAACCGGAATGGCAGATCGTCGGCGTCGGCGACGCCGTTGTGGTCGGCGATCACCGCACGTGAGAGGTCTTGATAGTGGCTGCGTAACTCGCCGCGGCGCCGGCGGAAGGCGGCGAAGCGCTCGAGGCGGAGTTCCGGAAGCAGATACAGGGTGCCCAGATTCCAGGCACCGCCGCACAATTGCGCGGTATCGGCGACGACGAGCGTGTGCAACCGAGGCGCACTCGGCCCACCCTCGGCCAGCAGCTCGGCGGCCAGCTGCACGGAGGTATCCACGGTGTCGGCCAGCAGGGCGTCGAGGATGTCGTCCTTGGAGGCGAAGTGGTGATACAGCGATGCCTGCCGAATCCCGACACTCTCGGCGATGCGTCGAGTCGAAGTTGCGGCGAAGCCGACGGTGGTGAACAACTCCGCCGCGGCATCGAGGATCTCATCGCGCGCGCTGCTGCCCGGCCTGCTGGAAGCCACCAGCCGGGGACGCCCTCGTCGATCGGTCTGCACGCCCTACTGCTTATCACGCTGCGCGGCCTGGAGCGCTAAAAACTATCGGTTGATAGAAAATGTGCTAGCTTCCTGGTCATGGACAACGCACGCACCGATTCCACCGATGGCGCACGCCAGCATGCCCGCGCTCAGGCGCAGCATGCGTCGATGCGCATACCGGCTGCCCCGGACTGCGTCGACCCGGCGACGATGATCTGGGCCGAGTCGATCCCGGCGAACGGTTACGCCACCACGGTGCTGGCCCGCGGCAGCCGGATCCGGCTAATCGACACCGAGGGCGGCGCGTGCGCGAATCTGCTGCTGTACCGCGCCGAGGCGCCTTGGGAGCGGCTCAACGTCGCCGACACCATGAAGGTGCCGTGGCAGGCCTATCTCGGCGTTGGAACTCCGCTGTTGTCCGATCAGGGGCGGGTGCTGGCGACTGTTGTCGCCGACTCCTCGGGGCGCCACGACATGCTCTGCGGCCCGGACGCCACCGGCCGCCAATTGCTACTGCTGGGCGCGATCAAACACGGTATGGGAATTCGAGACGTGGCGCCGTCGGTTTCACTGTTCCGCGGAGTACGCGTTGACCCCGTCAGCGGCTCATTGGAATTCACCGGGTCTGCGGGGCCCGGCGCCGCGGTCGACCTGCTGATCCACCTTCCGGTGGTGCTGGTGGTCGCCAATGCCGCGCATCCGCTGGATCCCGACCCGCCGTCCACCGAGTTGCACGTGCTCGGTTGGCAGGCCAGCGAGCAGTTGGCCGACCGGGCCAACTGGGACCCGGAATACCTACGCGCGGTGCAGAACACGGAGTCGGCCTGGGCCGCCGGATCGGGGAAACACTCATGACGAACCAATCGCAGCTCATCTCTGACGAGGTGGTGGCGGCCCGGGCGCCCTGGTCGGCAGTGTTGCGCGCCGGCGACCTGCTGCAGATCATCGATCTGCACGGGAACCAGGCTGTGGACTGCCTGCTCTACGACGCCGCCGACCACTCCCGCCGCTACAGTGCCCAGGCCACCGTCGCCGCAGCGCGCAACATCTTCTTGAGCACCGAATCGGTGCTGCGCAGCGCCGACGGCACTGCCCTGATGACCGTGGTCGCCGATGATGTCGGCAACCACGACACCATCGCCGGAGCGTGCTCGCAGGAATCCAACACCCTGCGCTACGGGCACCACACGGCCCACCAGCACGCGTGCGTGGAGAACTTCCTCGCCGAGGGAGCCCGGTGGGGTCTGGGCAAACGCGACATCGTCTCCAACATCAACTGGTTCATGAACGTCCCCGTTGAAGCCGACGGCACGCTGGGCATCGTTGACGGCCTCTCAGCGCCGGGCAAGAGTCTGACCCTGCGCGCGGAGACCGACACACTGGTCCTGGTGTCGAACTGCCCGCAGGTCAACAACCCGTGCAACGGCTTTGAACCGACGCCGGTGCGGATGGTGATCACCCGAACATGATTGGCATCGAGGTGGTCTCCCCGGGCTTGTTCACCACGGTGCAGGACTGGCCCGGGCGGGTCGGCTACTGGCATGTCGGGGTGCCGCCGTCCGGGCCGATGGATGACCTGTCGTTTCGGGTCGGCAACCAGGTACTGGGAAATCCCGAGGGTGCGGCCGGTTTAGAGTGCACCAAAGCCGGACCTGCCCTGCGCTTTTCGAGCCCGGCCTGGGTCTGCGTCACCGGTGCCGCGGTGCCGGTCAGTCTGGACGGTGCTCCTGTTTCGCAATGGCAGTCGGTGCAGATTTCCGCCGGTGGACTGCTCGAGATCGGGGTGATTCCCGGGCCCGGAATGCGCTGCTACGTGCTGGTCGAGGGTGGCATCGCCGCGCCGGAATTCCTCGGCAGCGCGGCAACATTCACCCAGGGCATGTTCGGTGGCCACCACGGCCGGGCGCTGCGCGAATCGGATCGACTCAGCGCCGTCGGCCGAGGTGGTGCCCCACCGAAGCTCACGCGCGCCCCCGGCCAGATTCAGCCAAGCATCGGGCGGCGCTGGGAGCTCGCGGTGACCGAAGGGCCGCACGCCGTGCCGGAGTTCATGACCCGCGCCGACATGACTACCCTGACCACCACCGACTACACCGTGCACTTCAACTCCGACCGCACCGGTGTGCGGCTCGTCGGACCGAAGCCACGATGGGCCCGTCCCGACGGCGGCGACGCCGGCCTGCACCCGTCCAACATTCACGACACCGCGTACAGCATCGGTGCGCTGGACTTCACCGGTGACACTCCGATCCTGCTCGGTCCCGACGGGCCCAGTCTGGGCGGGTTCGTCTGCCCGGTGACAGTGGTACGTGGCGACCGATGGAAACTGGGCCAGCTCACACCCGGCGACACTGTGCGGCTGGTGCCGATCCGTGCCGACTATGCCCCATCGACGGCAGCGCTGAGTGTGCAACGGCGCGCGGCACTGCCCGTCGTGATCTCCCGCTCCGGCGACGGCGACGGCGGAGTGCTGCAGCGCTACACCGGCCGCGACGGGACGGCCGTTACCCTTCGGCGCGCCGGTGACTGCGGAGTTCTCCTCGAATACGGGCCGATGACACTGGATTTGGCGCTACGGGCGCGGGTACAGGTGCTCTACGACCAACTCCGTGAACGCGGGCTGCCCGGGCTGGCCGAACTGACTCCCGGTGTGCGATCACTACAGATCCAATTCGACCCCGACCAGTCCTCGTGTGCCGAGGTGATCGACGAGGTCGCCGCCATCGACGACGCGCTGCCGCCCTGCGATGAACTGGTGGTGCCGAGCCGCTCGGTGCACCTGCCGCTGAGCTGGGACGACCCCGCGACACACGAGGCCATTCGCCGCTACATGTACGGCGTGCGACCCGATGCGCCGTGGTGCCCGTCGAACATCGAATTCATCCGGCGCATCAACGGACTCGACGACATTGCGCGGGTGCACGACATCGTGTTCGACGCGCAGTACCTGGTGCTCGGCCTAGGTGATATCTACCTCGGCGCACCGGTGGCAACCCCGCTGGATCCCAGACACCGGCTGGTGACCACCAAATACAACCCCGCCCGCACCTGGACCCCGGAGAACGCCGTCGGGATCGGCGGCGCCTACCTATGCATCTACGGTATCGAGGGACCCGGCGGCTACCAGTTCGTCGGGCGCACCACCCAGGTGTGGAACCACCGGCACGCCACCACAGGCCTATTCGATCTTGAAACTCCGTGGCTGCTGCGCTACTTCGACCGCATAAGCTTCTATCCGGTGCACGCCGACGAGCTCCTAGAGCTGCGTGCCGACATGGCGGCCGGGCGTGGCCGGGTGAAGATAACCGACGGTGTGTTCTCGCTGCCGGCCTACCACCAGTTGTTGGACGGCAACGCCGAGAGCATCGCCGGATTCCGTCGGCAACAAACGGCCGCGTTCGCCGCGGAGCGCAATGCGTGGCACGAGTCCGGCGAAATCGCCTGCGGTTAAATCAGTTTCAGCGATTCGTCGCGGTACAGCACAAAGAAGTACGGCCAGGCCGAACCCCGCAGGTCCATCGCGCCGATCACCGCGTCATCGGAGAGTCGACGGAAGACGTCGTTGACCGGCGCCTGGTCGTAGACCATGGTGGCGCTGTCGACTCCGCGGTAGCGGGTGGTGCGCAGCCGAGCCCGAGGCGAGCGGGTCCGCAGCAGTGGTTGCAGGGTGTTGAGCTGTCCGAGAAACGAGCGCCTCTTCAGGGCTGGAAGCTTGGTCGCGGGTCCGAGGATGCTGAAGGCCAGCACCGGATTGAACGCCCACAGTGCGGATCCGTCGCGGGTGGGGAACAGCAGAGGATGCACGGTCTCAGCATTCACGAACTGCTTGCCCCACCAACCGGTGGCGGCCAGCAGGCCGTCCAGTAGATGACCGGTGGGCAGCTCGGCGCCGTGCCAGGTGCCGAACATGAACTCCGGATCCACCGGGTCTGCGGAGTCGAAGATCTCCAGAGCCTCGACGGTGGTCGTCGGCACGACGGGAAACAGTTCCTCCATGTGCATGCGCAACACCGTACGTGACAGCTGTCAACCGGGCGAGCGGCTTAGAGCACCACGGTTTCGTTGCCCACCCGCAGTACCCGGTCCTGGCAATGCCATTGCACCGCCCGCGACAGCACTGCCCGCTCGACGTCGGCACCTAAGCGCACCAGATCGGTGACGGTGTGGGTGTGGTCCACCCGTACCACGTCCTGTTCGATGATCGGCCCCTCGTCGAGCACGTCGGTGACGTAGTGCGCGGTGGCGCCGATCAATTTCACGCCGCGCTCCCGCGCCCGCTGATACGGCGCCGCGCCGATGAACGCCGGCAGAAAGGAATGATGGATGTTGATCAGCGGGCATCCCACCGACTCGATGAAATCGCCGGTGATGATCTGCATGTAGCGGGCCAGCACCACCAGATCCACGTTGCCGCAGAGCAACTGGAGCTGACGCTGCTCGGCCTCGGTGCGGATGTCGCGGGTTGCGGGAATATGGAAGAACGGCACCCCGAACGGGCGCACCTGCTCGGCCAGTTCCGGATGGTTGGAGATCACCATCACCACGTTCATCTCCAGCTCGCCGCGGCGGTTGCGCCACAGCAGATCCAGCAGGCAGTGGTCGGTCTTGGAGGCCATGATCGCCACCCGCTTGGGTTTGGCCGCCTCGGTGAATCGATAGTCCATCGCGAACCGCTGCGCCACGGTGGTGCCGAATTGCTCTTGCAGCCCGTCGAGGGCGGCCGGTAGCCCAGGTAGGTGAAAGATCGCGCGCTGCACGAAGGTTCCGTCTTCGGGCGCGGTCGAATGCTGATCGAGCGAGATGATGTTGGCTCCAGCTTCGGCCAGAAATGCACTGACCGCGGCGATGATGCCGTGACTGTCCGGGCAGCGCAGCAACAGTCGGCCGATGTCGCCGGCCTGATGACTGCCGGCCTGGTGCGGGTAGCCCGGCTGGACCTGCCCCGATGTCGCAGTACCCGCGGAACCGTGTGTCATGGCCGCCCTTCGCCGATCGCCGACTTCAACCGGTCAGGCTACCGGTGACCTGGACGAGAATCCGACACACCGGGCGACTAACACAGTCACACACGTAACACAGGGCACACTAGTAACAACAACGATGTCTGGAGGGTGCTGCCGTGTACCGAGTGTTCGAAGCCCTTGACGAGCTGGGATCCATTGTCGAAGAGGCCCGTGGCGTGCCGATGACGGCAGGTTGCGTGGTGCCCCGCGGCGATGTCCTGGAGTTGATCGACGACATCCGCGACGCCATCCCCGGAGAGCTGGACGACGCCCAGGACGTGCTCGACGCCCGCGACTCGGTGCTCAACGAGGCCAAGGAGCACGCCGAGTCCATGGTCGGCTCGGCCACCGCCGAAGCGGACTCGCTGGTCAGCCATGCGCGCGCCGAAGCCGACCGGCTGCTGGCCGACGCCAAGGGGCAGGCCGACCGGATGGTCGCCGAAGCGCGCGGACACAGTGAGCGGATGGTCGGCGAAGCCCGAGAGGAAGCAGCTCGGCTGAGCGCCACCGCCAAACGTGAGTTCGAGACCGCAACCAGCCGCGCGCAGGCCGAATGCGACCGGTTGGTCGAGAACGGTAACGCGGCCTACGAAAAGGCCGTGCAAGAAGGCATCAAGGAACAGCAGCGGCTGGTCTCGCAGAACGAGGTCGTGACATCCGCACGTGCCGAATCCACCCGGCTCATCGACTCGGCGCACGCCGAGGCCGACCGGATGCGCGGTGAATGCGACATCTACGTCGATGCCAAGCTGGCCGAGTTCGAGGACTTCCTCAACGGCACGCTGCGCTCGATCAACCGCGGCCGTCACCAACTGCGCACCGCCGCGGGCACTCACGACTACGCAACTCGCTGACCGGCGAACGCCACCTGAAGCGCTGCGTAGAATCGCGGCATGGCAAGGCACTCCGGCGCAGATATGAAGGCAGCGCGGCGAAAGCCGCCTGCGCCGTTCGTGGTCGACGTCTCCCGGCTCGGACGGCGGCCCGGGTCATTGATGCAGCTCCACGAACAGCGCACCAACCCCGCCCGCATCGGGCTGGATCTGGTTGCTATTCCGGTGGACGCCGCAGTGGAGCTGGACCTGCGGGTCGAGTCGGTGTCCGAGGGAGTCCTGGTCACCGGCGTGGTCTCAGCGCTCACCGACGGCGAATGCGCCCGCTGCCTGCAACCGGTGACCGGTGACATCGAGGTGGAGCTGACGGAATTGTTCGCCTACCCCGACAGCGCCACCGACGCCACCACCGACGAAGACGACATGGGCCGGGTCGTCGACGACACCGTGGACCTCGAACAGGTCATCGTCGACGCGGTCGGATTGGCTTTGCCGTTGTCCCCGCTGTGCGCACCCGACTGTCCGGGACTCTGCCCGGACTGCGGAGCGGCACTGGCCACCGCGGAACCCGACCACCATCACGACAAGATCGACCCGCGCTGGGCCAAGTTGGCGGGAATGGTCGCCTCCCAGGAGGAGACCGGGCGCAGCGACGACGGTGAGCGGTGAGCCGTCCGCGTCAGGCCCTGCTCGATGCGCTGGGCGTGGATCTTCCCGATGAGCTGCTCACGCTGGCCGTCACGCACCGCAGCTACGCCTACGAGCACGGCGGCCTACCCACCAATGAGCGGCTGGAGTTCCTCGGCGACGCCGTACTGGGCCTGACGATCACCGACGAGCTCTTCCACCGCCACCCAGACCGGCCCGAAGGCGACCTGGCCAAGCTGCGCTCCAGTGTCGTCAACACCTCGGCGCTGGCCGATGTCGCTCGCGGGCTGACCGAGCACGGGCTAGGGGCACATCTGCTGCTCGGCAGGGGCGAGGAGAACACCGGCGGTGCCGATAAATCCAGCATCCTGGCCGACGGTATGGAATCGCTGCTTGGAGCGGTCTACCTGCAGCACGGAATCGACACCGCCCGACACGTCATCCTGCGCCTGTTCGGCGCGCTGCTCGACACCGTGGCGACCCTCGGCGCGGGCCTGGACTGGAAGACAAGCCTGCAGGAGCTGACCGCCGCTCGCGGCCTGGGTGTCCCGTCTTATCAGGTCAGCTCCACCGGACCCGACCACGACCGCGAGTTCACCGCCACGGCCGTGGTGGCAGACACCGCCTATGGCACCGGCGTCGGCCGGAGCAAGAAGGAAGCCGAGCAGAAGGCTGCGGCGGCAGCCTGGCAGGCACTGGAGGCTCTAGGGCCGCAGGCCTGACGATGCCTGAACTTCCCGAGGTCGAGGTGGTTCGGCGCGGTCTGGACAGGCACCTGGTCGGTCGCACGATCACCGCGGTGCGTGTGCATCACCTGCGGGCCGTTCGCCGGCATGAGGCCGGCCCCGCCGATCTGACCGGCCGGCTGCTGGGCGCGACAATCGCAGGTACGGACCGGCGCGGCAAATACCTGTGGCTGTTGCTGCACGGTGCCGCTGCCGACGAGGCGCTGGTGGTGCACCTCGGGATGAGTGGTCAGATGCTGTTGGGGGAGCTCGCCGACACCCGGCATCTGCGCATCGCTGCGCTGCTCGATGACGGTACGAAAGTCAGCTTCGTCGACCAGCGGACCTTCGGCGGGTGGCAGCTCACCGATCTGATCGAGGTGGACGGTGCCGTGGTGCCGCTGCCGGTCGCGCACCTGGCTCGCGATCCGCTGGACCCGCACTTCGACGCCGAATCGGTGGTCGAGGTCCTGCGCCGCAAGCACTCCGAGATCAAACGCCAGCTTCTCGACCAGACCGTGGTGTCGGGAATCGGCAATATCTACGCCGACGAGGCATTGTGGCGGGCCGGTATTCGGGGCACGCGCACGGCCGACAAACTGTCCCGGCCGCGGTTGCGGGCGCTACTGGGAGCTGCCGCGGACGTGATGAACGACGCGCTGGCCGCGGGAGGTACCTCGTTCGACTCGCTCTACGTCAACGTCAACGGTGAGTCCGGCTACTTCAGCCGGTCGCTGGACGCCTATGGCCGCGAAGACCAGCCGTGTCGGCGTTGTGGGACGCCGATCCGCCGGGCGAAATTCATGAATCGCTCGTCGTATTACTGCCCGAATTGCCAACGTTGAACTGACGACCGGATCAGGTCGTCAACCGAAGATGTCGCGGTGAACCCGGCCCGGTGGCAGCGCCGGATCCACGAACCATTCCCGGCCCAGCATCAGACCGGCCACTTGCGGCGGAAGTCGCATGAGTGCCCCGAACAGGCGCTCCACGGAAGCGCTCGCGCCGATCTGGGATCGGTGCGCGGCAAGGGCGTCTCGCTTTTGCCGGGCGTACCCAAACACGTTGATCCGGTGCGTGATACTCGCCTCCGGTGAGTAGGCGGTGCGCACCACTTCACGCCCATAGGGGGCCGGTAGCCGCAATGTATGGGCGACATGGGCGATCCGGGTCAGCATTTCCCGGGGCATGGTCGCTTCGAGGACTCGCGGGGTGGTCGCGATCTGCCTCGCCCGCTTTCCGACCTGATGAACTCGCACATGATCGCGATGGCCGTAGCCGCCGTTGGCCTGATAGCCCAGCAGCAGATCCGCGTCCTCCTCGCACAGGATCCGCGCCAGTCGCCGCGCCGCCTCCTCGGCGTCAGCCCGCGCGAACCTGACCCGACCCGGCGGGTCGGCAGGAAACTCCGGCCCGAATCCACTGTCTGCGTAACCCAGGCACTCGACGCGATGTACACCGAGAATGCCTGCACTTGAGTGCAATTCGGTCAGGCGATCAACGTCGTCGTTGCTGACGCGCCCGTCGGTCGCCGCCACGACGACCACTCGATGTCCTTCGGCGGCCGCCCGCGCCAGCGTGCCACCGGTCAGCACCACCTCGTCGTCGGGGTGAGCGTGGAACACGACGACGGTCGACATGATCCTTCCCCCGTCCCCAGCGGGCCGGCGCCTCAGCGCCGCAGCTGCGTGGTGCGTAGCCGAACTGCCTCGCCGGCCTTGGCCAGCGACCCGCAGTCGAACGGCGGCTGGGGGTCGTATTCGAGCTGCAGCTGGACCGCTTGGGCGGCCTCGGCGCCGGCGACGAGTTCGACGAGCCGCAGGGCCATATCGATGCCGCTGGAAACACCCGCCGAGGTGATGATCCGCTGCGGCAGATGCTCGACGACGCGCTCTTCGACATAGCGCGCGCCCAGGTGCTCCAGCAGCTCGACGGCCCCCCAATGAGTGGTCGCGGTCAGCCCGTCCAGCAACCCGGCAGCGGCCAGCAACAGCGACCCGGTACACACCGACGTCGTGAATCGGGTGTGGTGGTGTGCCGTGCTAATCCAATCCAGCAAGGTCGCGTCGTCGAGAAGCACCCTTGTCCCGATACCTCCGGGGACAACGACGACATCCGGTCTGGGCAGTTCCTCGAAGCTTGCGTCGCAGATCATGCCGAGCATGCCGTTATCGCTGCGAACTTCACCGCGACTGTGCCCGACGAAGAGCACATCGATATCGGGGATCCGCTGCAGGACCTCATACGGCCCGACCGCGTCCAATGCGGTGAACCGGGGAAACAGCGGAATCGCGACCTGCATGTCCAGCAGAGCCTACGCGCCCGAGCGTCGGTCGCCGAGCGTGTCGTAGGGACGAAAAGCGGGCAGCAATTTCGCGCTGAGTACACGTTGGGCGCTGGCAGGCCTGAGGCTGCCAAGATGTCCCTATGACGGAGTTGTGGGTGGAACGAACCGGTACCCGGCGCTACACGGGCCACAGTTCGAGGGGCGCGCAGGTGTTGATCGGCAGTGAAGACGTCGACGGCGTCTTCACCCCGGGTGAACTGTTGAAGATCGCATTGGCGGCGTGCAGCGGAATGTCCAGTGACGCACCGCTGTCCCGCCGCCTCGGCGACGACTATGCCGCGACGATTCGAGTGTCCGGGCCTGCCGATCGCGAGCAGGAGCGATACCCGCTGTTGGAAGAGGTTCTGGAACTGGACCTGTCGGATCTCGACGCGGCCGACCGGCAAAGGCTGCTGACGGTGCTCCGCCGCGCCATCGACCAGGTCTGCACCGTGGGCCGCACCCTGAAATCCGGCACCGAGGTCCGCTTCGAGATCGATTCCGGTGACCACTCCTGACGTCCGTCTCAACGCCTGGGTGCACGGCCAGGTCCAAGGCGTGGGTTTTCGGTGGTGGACGCGGTCGCGGGCACTGGAACTCGGCCTGACGGGATACGCCGCCAACCGCCCGGACGGTCGCGTGCACGTCGTCGCGCAGGGATCGCGCGCGGACTGCCAGCACCTGCTGGAACTGCTCCGGGGCGACGGCACCCCGGGCCGGGTGGACACCGTGGTTGCCGACTGGGCAGACGCCGGGGACCCGATCGACGGATTCGCCGAACGCTAGCCCGGTAGTCTCACACCCCGTGCACCTCAAGAGTCTGACGCTGAAGGGCTTCAAGTCCTTCGCCGCGCCGACGACTCTGCGCTTCGAACCGGGCATCACCGCGGTCGTCGGACCCAACGGGTCCGGCAAGTCCAACGTCGTCGACGCCCTGGCCTGGGTGATGGGGGAGCACAGCGCCAAGACCCTGCGCGGCGGCAAGATGGAAGACGTCATCTTCGCCGGCACCTCTTCGCGGGCCCCGCTCGGTCGCGCCGAGGTCACCGTGACCATCGACAACTCCGACAATGCCCTGCCGATCGAGTACGCCGAGGTGTCGATCACCCGGCGAATGTTCCGCGACGGGGCCAGCGAGTACGAGATCAACGGCGCGAGCTGCCGGTTGATGGATGTCCAGGAGCTGCTGAGCGACTCCGGCATCGGCCGCGAGATGCACGTCATCGTCGGGCAGGGCCGGTTGGCGCAGATCCTGGAGTCGCGGCCCGAGGACCGCCGGGCATTCATCGAAGAGGCCGCCGGGGTGCTCAAGCACCGCAAACGCAAGGAGAAGGCGGTTCGCAAGCTGGACGCGATGGCGGCCAACCTGGCCCGCCTGACCGACCTGACCACGGAGCTGCGCCGCCAGCTCAAGCCGCTGGGCCGCCAGGCCGAGGTGGCGCGGCGAGCGGCCACCATCCAGGCTGACCTACGCGACGCCAAGCTGCGGTTGACCGCCGACGACCTGGTCTCGCGGCAGGCCGAGTTCGCCGGCACCACCGACGCCGAGGCGACGCTGCGCCGCGAACATGACCTGATCACCGAGCGGCTCGCGGTGGCAGCCGAGGAACTGACTTCCCATGAGTCCGCGGTCGCCAGCCTGACCCAGCGCGCCGAGGCTGCCCAACAGACCTGGTTCTCGCTCTCGGCGCTTGCCGAACGGGTCAGCGCCACGGTCCGCATCGCCAGCGAACGGGCACACCATCTCGATGACGAGCCCATCACCACCGGCGGAGTCGATCCAGACGCCCTGGAGGCGGAAGCCGAGCAGGTGGCAGCGGCCGAACAGCAGCTGCTGGCCGAGCTGGCCGAGGCCGGCATCCGGCTGGAGGCGGCCCGCGCAGAGTTGGCCGAGCGCGAGCGGCGCAGCACCGAGGCGGAGAAGGCGCATCTGGCCGCAGTCCGAGCCGAAGCCGATCGGCGCGAGGGTCTGGCCCGGCTGACCGGCCAGGTGGAGACGATTCGGGCCCGGGTCGAGTCGATCGACACCAATGTCGGGCAGTTGTCCACGCGTATCGAGGAGGCCGCTACCCGCGCTCAGACTGCGCAGGCCGAGTTCGAAACCGTCCAGGGCCGAGTCGCCGAGCTCGATCAGGGCGAAGTTGGGCTCGACGAGCACCACGAGCGGACCGTCGCGGCGTTGCGGCTGGCCGATCAGCGCGTTTCCGAACTGCAGGCGGCCGAGCGAAGCGCTGAGCGGCAGGTGGCTTCGCTGCACGCGCGCATCGAGGCGTTGTCGATGGGGCTGGAACGCCGAGACGGCGCCGCCTGGCTCACGGCCAACCACAGCGGACCCGGGCTCTTCGGGTCGATCGCGAAGCTGGTCAAGGTGCGCTCAGGGTATGAGTCCGCGCTGGCCGCGGTCCTCGGCTCGGCCGCCGACGCGCTGGCCGCAGAGAACGCCGGCGCCGCCCGCTCGGCGCTGAACGCACTGAAGACCGGGGACGGTGGCCGGGCCGCGATCGTCTTGGGAGACTGGCCGCTGCCTGCCCCCGAACAGCGTGCGACGCTCCCCGACGGGGCACTGTGGGCAGTGGACCTGATCGACGCACCGGAGCGGTTGCGTGGCGCGATGACGGCGATGCTGTCGGCGGTCGCGGTGGTCGCCGATCTGCCCGCAGCGCTGGATCTGGTGGCGGAGCGGCCCGGAGTCCGTGCAGTCACGCTGGACGGCGACCTGGTGGGCGCGGGATGGGTCAGTGGTGGTTCGGACCGCAAACCGTCCACCTTGGAGATCAACAGCGAGATCGACAAGGCCCGCGGCGAACTGGCCGCCTCCGAGACACAGGTCGGCGAACTGGGCGCCGCCCTTTCCGGTGCACTGGCCGAGCAGGCCGCGCGCCGCGACGTCGCCGAGCAGGCGTTGGCCGCGCTCAACGAGTCCGACGCCGCGATCGCCGCCACCCACGAGCAGCTGGGCCGTCTCGGGCACGAGGCCCGCGCCGCCGACGCCGAGTGGCGCCGGCGGCTGCGCGAGCGTGACGAACTGGAGGCCGGCCGGGCACAGACCGTGACCGAGCTGGGCGAACTCGAGGCCCGGCTGCGCAATGCCGAAGAGGATCAGCCGACCACCACCGCCGAGCCGGTGGACCGCCAGCAGATCGCGGCCGCCGCGGAGGCCGCCCGCGGCATCGAGGTGGAGGCCAGGCTGGCGGTGCGTACCGCCGAGGAACGTGCCAATGCGGTGCGCGGCAAAGCCGACTCCCTGCGCCGGGCGGCCTCCGCCGAGCGCGAGGCGCGGATCCGGGCCGAGCAGGCGCGCGCTGCACGTGCCCGCGCGGCCACGACGGCCGCCGCGGTGGCCGAAGCGGGCAGCGCACTGGCTCGGCGCCTGCAACACGTGGTGACCGCAGCGGCACGGATCCGCGACGGGCTCGCCGGTGAACGTCAGCAGCGGGCCGGTGCGTTGGTCGCCGTCCGTGACGAGGTGAACTCGCTGAGTACCCGGCTGAGCGCGCTCACCGAGTCACTGCACCGCGACGAGGTCGCCAAGGCGCAGGCGGCATTGCGCATCGAGCAACTCGAGCAGACGGTGCTCGAACAGTTCGGCATGAGTTCGGCAGACCTGATCGCCGAATACGGTCCAGACGTCGCGCTTCCGCCGACGGAATTGGAGATGGCCGAGTTCGAGCAGGCTCGAGAACGCGGCGAACAGGTCACCGCACCCGCCCCGATGCGGTTCGACCGCGCCACCCAGGAACGCCGGGCCAAACGCGCCGAACGCGAGCTCGCCGAGCTGGGCCGGGTCAACCCGCTGGCTCTCGAGGAGTTCGCCGCGCTCGAGGAGCGCTACAACTTCTTGTCCACGCAGCTCGAAGACGTCAAAGGGGCCCGCAAGGATCTCCTCGATGTGGTGGCCGAGGTCGACACACGCATCCTGCAGGTGTTCACCGACGCCTACGCCGATGTGGAGCGCGAGTTCACTGAGGTGTTCGCTGCGCTGTTCCCCGGCGGGGAGGGCAGACTGCTGCTGACCGACCCCAGCGACATGCTGACCACCGGGGTCGACGTCGAAGCCCGTCCGCCCGGCAAGAAGGTCAAGCGGCTGTCGTTGCTGTCCGGTGGGGAGAAATCGCTGACGGCCATCGCGATGCTGGTGGCGATCTTCCGGGCCCGCCCGTCGCCGTTCTACATCATGGATGAGGTCGAGGCCGCACTCGATGACACCAACCTGCGCCGGTTGCTGGCGCTGTTTGAAATGCTGCGGGCCCGCTCGCAGCTCATCGTCATCACCCATCAGAAGCCCACCATGGAGGTCGCCGACGCCCTGTACGGGGTGACCATGCAGGGCGACGGGATCACCGCGGTGATCTCGCAGCGCATCCGGGGCGAGGAGCTTGTTTCCAGCTCGTCGTGAACCCGGCTAAGTCGCTGCTGCCACAATGACAGTCGTGTCGTCTCAATATCTCGTGATCGCCGCGGCGGTCGTTGTCGTGCTGGGCCTCATCGGTGCGCTGGTCTGGGGCCTGGTACGCCATCGGCGGGGCCGGATCAGTCTGTCTGCGCCGCAACGCGAGAGCCTGGACCGCTCCGGCGGCTACGCGGCCTCTTCGGGCATCGCGTTCAGTCGGGCCGAGACGCTGGAGCCGGATGAGGCGCCGGCCCCCGTCATCGGAGACGACGCGACCATTCCGCGTGACGCGCCCCGGCGCACCATCACCGACGTCGAACTGCCCGAAACCGCCCCTGAATCGGTAGCCGTCGAGCCCGCTGCCGAGCCGGACATCGAGCCCGTGGCAGGCCGGATGGACCGATTGCGTGGTCGGCTGGCCAAATCGCAGGGCGCATTGGGACGCAGTGTGCTCGGGCTGCTCGGCGGCGGTGATCTCGACGATGACTCCTGGCAGGACGTCGAGGACACCTTGCTGGTGGCTGATCTGGGTCCCGTGGTCACCGAATCGGTGGTGACTCAGCTTCGCGCGCGGCTGGCCGGCGGCCAGGTGCACACCGAGGAACAGGCGCGTGCCGTCCTGCGCGACGTTCTCATCGGCGAGCTGCAACCCGGCCTGGAGCGGTCCATTCGGGCATTGCCCCACGACGACCACCCCTCGGTGCTGCTGGTGGTGGGCGTCAACGGCACGGGCAAGACCACCACCGTCGGCAAACTGGCCCGGGTTTTGGTGGCCGACGGGCGTCGCGTGGTGCTGGGTGCGGCCGACACCTTTCGGGCCGCGGCGGCCGACCAGCTGCAGACCTGGGCGGCACGGGTGGGTGCGGAGGTGGTCCGCGGCGCCGAAGGCGCGGACCCGGCCTCGGTGGCGTTCGACACTGTCGACAAGGGCATCGCCGAGGGCGTTGATGTCGTGGTCATCGACACCGCGGGACGGCTGCACACCAAGACCGGGCTGATGGACGAGCTCGGCAAGGTCAAGCGCGTGGTGGAACGCCGGGCGGCCGTCGATGAGGTACTGCTGGTCCTCGACGCCACCATCGGGCAGAACGGCCTGGCCCAAGCTCGGGTCTTCGCCGACGTCGTCGACATCACCGGCGTGGTGCTGACCAAGCTGGACGGCACCGCCAAGGGCGGGATCGTCTTCCGGGTGCAGCAAGAGCTGGGTGTGCCGGTCAAACTGGTGGGGCTCGGTGAGGGCCCCGACGACCTGGCTCCGTTCGAGCCGGGCGCTTTCGTCGACGCGCTGCTGGGCTGAGCGTTCGGTGTTGACCGTGACCTTCTCGTGACCTTGGGACGGCCGTAGGGTAATTTTTGCCTGTGACCCCCTCACTGTTTGGTGCAGTCGCGCGCTGCGTCACCCCGCTCCTTGCTCTGGCGGCCCTGGCCGGCGCCGCCCCCGCCCAGGCCGACGGGGACAACCCGCTGGCCGGCCGGCCCTTCTACGTCGATCCGATCTCGAAGGCGATGCACGCGTCCAATGCGCAGCCGGACAGCGCCGAGCTGGCTCGGGTGGCCAACACTCCGCAGGCGTACTGGCTGGACCAGGCGTTTGGGGTGGGATCGGTCGGCTCGACGGTGGCGCGGCACACCGGCGCCGCCGCGGCGGCCGGCGCCATGCCGGTGCTGGTGCTCTACGCCATCCCGCACCGTGACTGTGGCAGCTACGCGGCGGGCGGATTCTCCTCCGGCGCGTCCTACCGCGCCTGGGTCGACAGCGTCGCTGACGGGATCGGCGGCAACCCGGCCGCGATCATCCTGGAGCCCGACGCGCTCGCGATGGCCGACTGCCTCTCCGGTGATGCGCGTCAGGAGCGCTACGACCTGATCAGCTACGCCGTAGACACGCTGGGCCGCAACCCGGCCACGGCCGTCTACGTCGACGCCGGCCACTCGCGTTGGGTCAGCGCCGGCGAGATGGCCAACCGGCTCAACGCGGCCGGTGTGGGGCGTGCGCGAGGCTTCTCCCTGAACAGCACGAACTACTTCACCACCGAAGAGGAAATCGGCTACGGCGAAGAGATCTCGGGCATGACCGGCGGAGCACACTACGTGGTCGATACCTCCCGCAACGGTGCCGGCCCTGCCGAAGGCGACCCCTACGGCTGGTGCAATCCCAGCGGGCGGGCCCTGGGTACACCGCCCACCGCGGACACGGCCGGGCAGCACGCCGACGCCTACCTGTGGGTCAAGCGGGTGGGGGAGTCCGACGGCAGCTGTGGTTCCGGTGAACCCGCCGCGGGTCACTTCGTCAGCGACTACGCCATCAATCTGGCGCGCAACGCGGGCTGACCCCTTGGCGGGGTGACCGAACCGCGTAGTCGGCGGGCCCGGACTACAGTGGCGGCATCGGCTGCAAGGGAGGTCTCCCATGATCGAGCTATTGCCGGACATGCCGCAGGGAGTAACCGGGATTCGCGTCTCGGGACGGCTTCGCGGCGACGAACTCCGCGAGATCAAGCCCGCACTGCACGAGCTTCTGCGGGACGGGGATGTGCGGATCGTCGAGGTCATCGACTCCGACTACGAGGGTTTCGGGCCCGGCGGGCTGGCCGAGGACATCAAACTCGGGCTGGGCGCGGTACTGCCGCATCACTCCGCCTTCAAACGCATCGCCGTGGTGTCTGACAAAGAGTGGGTCGCCCACGTGCTGCATGCGCTTGAGTGGATGATTCCCGGTGAGCTCGCGGTGTTCGGCCTCGGGGACGTTGAGCGTGCCAAGGAGTGGGCCGCGGGCTGAGCCAGGGAGGGTCGTCGCGGCAGCGCCCCGGTCGTAGGGTCAAGCGGTGACGATCAGCTATGACGAGGTGCTGCGGGAACGGATCCGGGCGCACCTGAACGCGCACGACCGCCGCGCCGTGGACGACCCGTCGAAGCGACGGGCTGCCGTAGCGGTGGTGATCGTGGATTCCGAAGTCGCCGAGGACAGGGTCGACCCCGCACACGTGGATGACTGGATGGCTGGGCGGTCGATGTCCGAGGCGGGCCTGGACGGGCGCATGGTCGATGTCTCCGGGGGTGCCGCCTTTCTCTTGTGCCGCAGAGCATCTCGTCTCACGTCGCATGCCGCTCAGTGGGCGCTACCCGGCGGCCGCCTTGATCCTGGCGAAACCGCGGTCGATGCCGCCCTGCGCGAACTGCACGAGGAGGTCGGCGTCCGGTTGTCCGACTCGGCTGTGCTGGGTGTACTGGACGACTATCCGACGCGTTCGGGATATGTGATCACACCGGTGGTGATCTGGGGTGGGGGTCGGCTCGATCTCCGTCCCGCGGCGGCGGAGGTGGTGGCGGTCTACCGCGTCGGGCTGCATCAGCTGCAACGCGATGATTCGCCGCGCTACGTCGGCATCCCCGAGAGCCCGCGTCCGGTCGTGCAGATCCCGTTGGGTAATGACCTCATTCATGCGCCGACGGGCGCGGTGCTGTTGCAGGTGCGGTGGCTGTGTCTGGAGGGCCGAGGCGACCGGGTCGATAATTTGGAGCAACCGGTGTTCGCCTGGAAGTAGTTTCGGCCGATGTCGCTGGGCCCTAGGCTGCGGTCCATGATCAAAGACCGTGCCGCGCTGATCGCGGGCAGTATCCGGCTGGCGTCGGGGATCTCGTTTCTCGCGGATCCTCTGCGGGCGAACCGGTGGTGGGGAGAGCCGGATGATCCGGGGCCTTCCGCGCGCCTGCTGCTTCGTTCGATGGGTTACCGCGACGCCCTGATCGGCGGACTACTGCTGACTGCGGCCTTGCGCGGCCGCGACACCCGCGGCTGGTTTCTGGCCTCCGGCGGTGCCGACGCGGCCGACCTGCTGGGCGGGATCAGCGTGCACGCCGACCTCAAGCGAGGACAGCAGATCGTCGGCATCGGTGGAGCTGTGGTCGGCGTCGGCGTCGGGCTCTGGGGTGCCACGCGCCGCCGCCCTGCGGCGGCCCCCTAGAACGGTACGTTCACGCCGACATTGGTGCTGAGATTGCGCCCAGGGCAGTGCATTTCGCGGTATTCGCGACCCTGGACGCAATCTCAACGTCAGGTGGGGGATTACTTCGGTGGCATCCGAATGCCACCGTCCACGCGGACGACTTCGGCATTCATGTAGGAGTTGGTGAGCAGCTCCACCACCATCGACGCCAGCTCTTCGGGCTTGCCCAGACGGTGCGGGAACAACACGGACTGCCCGAGCTTGGCCTTGAACGCCTCGGAGTCCGGGCCCTCGCCGTAAATCGGGGTGTCGATGAGGCCGGGAGCCACGGTGTTGACGCGGATCCCCGCCGCCGAGAGGTCGCGGGCTACCGGCAGGGTCAGGCCCACGACGCCGCCCTTGGACGACGAGTAGGCGGCCTGGCCGATCTGACCGTCGAATGCCGCCACGCTGGTCATGTTGACGATCGCGCCCCGCTCGCCGGTGTCGGTCAGCTCGTTGCGGCTCATTGCGGTGGCCGCGATCCGGATGCAGTCGAAGGTGCCGACCAGGTTGATCGCGAGCACCTTCTTGTACAGGTCCAGGTTGTGTGCCGACTCGAACTCGCCGTCCTTGCCGATGGTGCGCTGAGCCCAGCCGATACCGGCCGAGTTCACCAATGCCCGCAGCGGGCCGAGGTCCGTTGCGGTGTTGACCGCGTCGATGATCTGCTCGGTGCTGGTGACGTCGACGGACACGAACACGCCGCCGATCTCGCGGGCCAGTTCCTCGCCCTTGTCCGCCTGTAGGTCGGCGACGACGACCCGCGCGCCCCGGTCGGCCAACTGGCGGGCAGTGGCCGCGCCGATTCCTGATGCGCCACCGGTGACGATCGCGCTTGCTCCGTTAATATCCACGTGAGGAACCTTACTTGGACGGTGGTTCGCCTCCTGTTTCGGCCAAGCTGAAAGCTCGAATCATTATCAGCACGCAATAGAAGAGGTTATGTCAATCTGGGTTGGCTTTCCTGTGAACTAATGACTAAAACTGTTGCGGGTGATCTAATTTCGGGTGGGCCTCCGCGTTCAGCGGTGCGCTGAAGGGCATTTCAAGGGGTTTCCATGGCTGGTGTCGTCGCGATGACCGGTCCGCACGGGGGGCGTTCTCCCCGGCGTGGGCTAACGGTTCTCGGTCTCGTCGGAGTTCTCGTCGCAGCCGGAATGGTTGGGTGTGCCACGATCGCACCGACATCGTCGCGCGCAGCCGCCGCGGACGTGCAGCTGGCCGCCGGCGAGGTGGCGTTCGTCATGGGCGGCAGCGGTATTCCGTTGCCGTCGGCGGGTTACGTCAACGCCGCCGACCTGTTGTATCTCCAATCGCACGGCTTCACCGGAACCCCAGAGTCACTGTTCACGCCTCAGCTGTCCTTCCCGGGCAATCTCTCGATGGTTCAGGGCGCGCAGATTCTTGCCGATGCCATCAAGCAGCAGCTCGCCGTCGGAGAAGCCAACACCGACAACCCCGTCTATGTCTTCGGTTATTCGCAGAGTTCGGCGATGTCGTCGATGACCATGGAACAGCTCCGCCACGAGGGCGTCGCGCCCGAAGACGTTCATTTCGTGCTTGTGGGTAATTCCGCGAACCCGAACGGCGGCCTGCTTCAACTGCTCAACTTCTGGGGCGGGGACCTCACATTCTGGAACGGGATGACTCTGGGGCATCCGACCCCGGACTACTTCACCACCGACGTTTACACCCTGGAATACGACGGCTATGCCGACTTTCCGCGGTATCCGCTGAACCTGCTGGCCGATCTCAACGCCATCGTGGGGATGTTCTCGACCCACATCGGGTATTTCGGGCTCAGCGCCGACGATATCGCCAATGCGATTCAGCTGGAGACCACCGGCGACAGCCTGACGAACTACTACATCATCCCGAACGAGTCGCTGCCGCTGACCGACCTGTTGAAGCTCACCCCGGTCTGGGGCACCCCCCTGGCCGAGTTGTTGGAGCCGAGCATGCGCATCCTGGTCAACCTCGGCTACGGCAGCCTTACCGAAGGCTGGAATCAGGGCCCTGCCAACCAGCTGTCCTCTTTCAGTTTCGAGTTATTGCCCAGTCACATCAGCATGGAGCAGCTCAACGCGGCCCTGTCGGATGCGTGGTCGCAAGGTGTCCAGAACGCCTTCCGCGCGCTGCAGGATCCGGCCAACTACATATCCGGATCGTTTATGGAGCAGGAACCGTTCGCCACGTTGTGGAATGCGGCTCAGCGCGTGCTCCTCGACATCCAGAACCCCACCCCGTTCTTCGGTGGGCTGTTCGGCGGGTCGGCGATGGCGACCGAGCCCGCCGCCTCTGCGGAGTCCTGGAACTCCCTCGGATCCTTGTTGGACGGCCCAGCTGGCCTGTCCTGGATCGGCGATCTCCTCGGGCCCGACGCAATCGCGTCCGCCTAGGTCAGATCCGCCCGGTCAGTACGGATTAGTCGTAGAAAGGTCTCTTGCATGAATCGTCGCCTTCGCCGCAACGCCGGGCACCGTGGTCGTGGTTCGGTCGGCCGGATGAACCGGGCGGTCGGCGGTGCTGCGGCGGCGTTCACTCTGGCCCTGGCCCTGGCGCCGGTGGTGACCGCGCCGTCGGCAGGGGCGGACTTCGACTTCTTCGATCCCGCAACCTGGTTCGACCCCGCCGACCTCACGCCGGCAGGCGTCGAACTCGGTGACATCGGCCTGGCGAGCTTCGATCCGGACACCCTCGGCCTGGCGAGCTTCGACGCACTGGACCCGGCCGATTGGGCACAGCTCTATCAGGACAGCTTCTATCTGCCGATCCATGACTCATTGGAAGACTTCCTGCATTCCGCCGGCAATCAACTGGTGATCGACCTGATCAACACACCCTTCGTGTTGACGTTCGGCAGGTACCTGATCGGCGATGGAATCGATGGCTTCAACGGCCCCAACATCTCGCTGTTCGGTTGGCTCGGTTTCGGCAACCTCGGCGACGGCGGGTTCCTTTTCGGCGACGGCGGCGACGGTGCGGCCGGCGTAGCAGGAGTCAACGGTGGCGTCGGCGGTGACGGCGGCGACGCCGGATTGTTCGGCAACGGCGGCGCGGGTGGTCAGGGTGCGGCGGCTTATCTCGGTGCCGGCGGCGTGGTGATCGAGGCCGGCGCGGGTGGTCAGGGCGGCAACGGCGGCATGTGGTTCGGCGACGGTGGCGTCGGTGGTCGAGGTGGTACCGGCTTCTACGACACGTTCAACGGCACGTCGCTGGTATCACATGACGGGGGTACCGGCGGCGCCGGCGGTGACGCGGTCTCCGGGTGGGGCTTCGGAGGCACCGGTGGTCGAGGTGGTTCCGGATGGGCCGGGGTCAACGGTCCCTATGTGACCGCCCTGCACGGCGGTGACGGCGGCAACGGCGGGGTCGGCGGCAACGCTGGGTGGCTCCTGGGCTTCAGCGGAAACGGCGGTGCCGGCGGTCTCGGTGGGGTTGGCGCGGCAGGGGCCGCCGGAACGGCCAGCCAGCCACTGGGTGGCAACGGCGGAGACGGCGGAGACGGCGGACAGGGCGGTGCGGCCGGAGTCGGCGTGGGATGGCTCGGCGGAGCAGGGCAGGCCGGCGCCGATGGCGACGGCGGCGCCGGTGGCGCGGGTGGCGCAGGCCTGAGCAACCCGTTCGGCACCGGGGGGCACGGCGGCAACGGCGGCTCCGGAGGGGCTGGGGGCAGTGGTATCAGTGGTGGAAACGGCGGTGCCGGGGGCATCGGCGGTGCCGGGGGCAGTGGCCGGTTCGGCGCGGACGGCGGGGACGGCGGCAATGGCGGCGCCGCTCCTGGCCAGCTCGGAAATTCCGGTGGCCGTGGCGGAAACGGTGGAGCCGGCGGTAACGGTTCTGTCGGTGCTGGTGGCGACGGCGGCGACGGTGGCGACGGCGGGACCACCGGAGGAACCCCCGGCACTCCGGGGCAGTCCGGCGCGCCCAACGTCAACGGTGCCGGGGGCGCCGGGGGAGCCGGGGGAGCACCCCAACCGCCCGCCTGACGGGTGCCGCTGAGGGCACCCTGAAAGCTTCCTTTCTGCTCGCCGGGTTGATTTCTGTGAGCAGGTGGTCACACATCCGCAACGGAGCGGCGTTCGAGCCGAAACAACTGTTGCGCATTGTTATGACCAGCCTGGTTCATATGGCAACCGGTCGCGGCAGAGGAGGTTTGGTGCATGGATCAGTTCCCGACGATGGGAGTGCCTGACACCGGTGACACTGCTTGGATGCTGATCAGCGCCGCCTTGGTGCTTTTGATGACGCCCGGTCTGGCGTTCTTCTATGGCGGCATGGTCAGAGTCAAGAGTGTTCTCAACATGATCATGATGAGCATCAGCGCCATGGGTGTGGTGACCATCCTGTGGGTGCTCTACGGATTTTCGCTCGCCTTTGGTGATGATGTCGGCAATTTCGCCGGAAATGTAAGTGACTACTGGGGCCTGAAAGGTCTGATCGGGATCGACGCGACAGCCGCCGATCCGGCCAGCGGAGCCGCCGCGGTGGAGATTCCGCTCATCGGATCGATCCCCGCAACGGTCTTTGTGGGCTTCCAGATGATGTTCGCGATCATCACGGTCGCATTGATCTCTGGAGCGGTGGCCGACCGAATGAAATTCGGCGCCTGGCTGCTGTTTTCCGCGCTGTGGGTCAGCGTCGTGTACTTCCCGGTGGCGCACTGGGTCTTCGCCTTCGACGACGGCACCGCGCCGCACGGCGGCTGGATCGCCAACAAGCTCCACGCGATCGACTTCGCCGGTGGTACAGCGGTCCATATCAATGCGGGTGTCGCCGCTCTGGTGCTGGCGATCGTCGTCGGCAAACGCCAAGGCTGGCCGACACTCCCGATACGGCCGCACAATCTTCCGTTGGTGATGCTCGGCGCCGGCTTGCTGTGGTTCGGCTGGTACGGATTCAACGCCGGGTCGGCGGGTAGCGCCAACGGCGTGGCCGGCTCGACCTTCGTCACCACAACGGTCGCCACCGCTGCCGCGATGTTGGGCTGGTTGCTCGCCGAGCGGATCCGAGACGGCCACGCCACCTTGCTGGGTGCAGCCTCGGGCATCGTGGCCGGCTTGGTGGCCATCACTCCCGCGTGTGCGTCGGTCGACGTCGTCGGTGCGCTGGTTGTGGGTGCTGTTGCCGGTGTCGCCTGTGCCCTGGCAGTGGGTCTGAAATACCGCTTCGGTTTCGACGACTCGCTCGATGTCGTCGGGGTGCACCTGGTGGGCGGGCTCGTCGGAACTTTGCTGATCGGCCTGGTTGCGGCGCCGACCACTGCTGCCATCTACGGAGAGTCCGACGTATCGCCCGGCCTGTTCTACGGCGGCGGTTTCGACCAGCTGTGGCGCCAGACCATCGGGGCGTCGAGTGTCCTGGTGTACTCGGCAGTGGCAACGACGATCTTGGCGCTGGCCCTGAAATACACCATCGGCCTGCGCGTGGACGCCGAGGATGAAGCGTCGGGCATCGATGAGGCCGAGCACATCCAAAGCGGATACGACTTCGCGGGCACCGGCAGTGCGGTTGTTGCTTACTCGGGTGAAGAGAGGAGAGAACATGAAGTTGATCACCGCGATCGTCAAGCCGTTCACGTTGGAGGACATCAAGACTGGGCTGGAAGAAGCCGGCGTGATGGGGATGACGGTCAGTGATGTCCAGGGTTACGGCCGGCAGAAGGGCCACACCGAGGTCTATCGAGGTGCTGAGTACTCGATCGACTTCGTCCCCAAGGTCCGGATCGAAGTCCTGGTCGACGACTTCGCGGTGGACAAGATCGTCGATGTCATCGTGCGGGGAGCACGGACCGGCAAGATCGGCGACGGCAAGGTGTGGGTCAGCCCGGTGGATTCGGTGGTCCGGGTACGCACCGGTGAACGCGGAGCCGATGCGGTGTGAGTCCGCACACCGATCCGAAGCGATCTAGCCGGCCATGAGCGCCACGGTGCCAGTCACGAGCCCCCGGCAGCGCCAACGCAGTTGCCCCGCACCCGACCTGGCTGCTGTACGCGCATCATTGCGATGCGCTACAGCAACCCAGTGGGATTCGGGCGCGCTGCGGACCGCCTGGCGGCAGGTGCACGAGTCGTGGCTGGTCACCAAGGCTAGAGAGATCGGGGCGGTGGCCGGCAGCGGCTTCGCGGTCATCGCCACCGGCTCTCTTGGCCGCCGCGAACTGCTACCGCACTCGGACCTGGATCTGCTTCTCCTGCATGACGACATGCCTGGAGATGCAGTCGGTGTGATGGCGGAAGCACTGTGGTATCCGCTGTGGGACGCCAACGTTCGTCTCGATCACAGCGTGCGGACCATTCCGCAGGCGCTCGAGGTCGCGGGCTCCGATATCCTCGCGGGCCTGGCCATGCTGGACGCGCGTCACATCGCCGGCGATGAGCAGCTTTCAGCGCGGCTCATCGCCGGCGTCCAGCAGCAATGGCGCCACGGCATCGGCTCCCGCTACGAAGAACTTCTCGACATCACCCATTCCCGATGGCACCGCAGCGGGGAGATCGCCTCCAGCGCCGAGCCCGACCTGAAATGCGGCCGCGGCGGGCTCCGCGATGTTCAGCTGCTCGATGCGCTTGCCGTCGCAGATGTCGCCGGCCGTTCTAATGTGCGGCGGCTACACGATCGCAGGACTTCGCTACGGAGCGCCTATCGCACCGTGCTGGACGTTCGTACCGAACTTCACCGGGCCTGCGGTCGCGGTCACGACGTACTCTCGGCCCAATACGCCGACGAGATCAGTGGCGCATTGGGGCTGGACGACAGGCACGATCTGGCGGCCCGGCTCTTCGATGCGGCTCAGCGGATCAGCCAATGCGTCGACGCCGCACTCAACAACTTGCCGTATCGCCGGATGTCAGACAACTTGCCGTATCGCCGGATGTCAGCGGCGCGGGCGTAAGCCCCCGGAATTCTCCCTGCTTTCCGCGCGCTGATGTAGTCGCGCCTCCCGCGTTGCCGTTCTCGGCACCTTCCCCGGGGTCTTTCGCGCCGTGTGGAGCACATGGGTTCGCGTAGCAACCTGTCCTGATAATCGCGGGCGCGTATTGGCGACTGGCTCTCCATTTTCCTGAGACGGTATTTATCTGGGCATATCGCGACGATCCCGATCTACCGTGCGATTGAGAAATCCAGACGATGTATCGCGCGGGCTTTTCAGCGTGCGGATTGTCGGCCGACTAGACGGCTCCGGGTAGGCAGAGCGCGGTACCCGACGACGAGCTACCGGCGACTGCAGGAAGCCGGCCTCGGGCACAGCGGCGCCCGCCTGGGGCGGCCGTGAGCTCTTTGTTGCATGGCCCTGCAGCGGCTTGTCTTCGCCCGGCCAGTTACCTCCCAAGCTTCAGGTAGATCCCAGAAAGGGGTCGTACGTTGTGTGAGCAGGGGGAAACATAACCGAAACATGACGAAACATAGCGAAACGTAGGGATGGCGATGGTGATGACACAGTTCGGCAGGATGACGGCCGCGTTGTTGGGCACGGTAGGGGTGGCCCTGACTGTTCAGCTCACCGGCGCCGAGATGGCCGGCATCGCGGCGGCGGCGCCTGTTCCGGTAGGCGGCGTAGCGTCGGCGCCGGGCGTGGCACCCGTTAAGCCGGAGGCCTGCATCATCGGCCTCAACTGTGGATGCATTCGTGGCCGCACGTGCCCCGGCGACCGTCGCAGAAATGCAGTACGCCCCCCTGAGGTCCGGCTCGACGGGGCTCCCGTCGTCGCCGGCGACCCTCAGGAGGGCGCACCGAATTTTGTTACACCACCACCTGTTTCGGCATTACCGTAGGACGGAAACCGTAGCGCGGGCCGCCGGAGCCGCCGGAGCGTCCTGCGCCCGCTCCCACCGGCGCCATTCCGGCGGCCGGCGCGGCACCCATGCCCGTCGCCTCTTCCGCGGCCACGGTCCAACCAGAACCCGTCGACGCTGCGAGCTGAGCGCCCGCCGCAGACGACCAGCCGGCCGGTACCGACATGCCACCCATCGTTGCGGACTGACCGAGTCCGGCCAGTACCGGTGTCCCGGCGGAGGCCAGAGCTCCTACCGGTTGTGTCATACCGGCCAGGACGCCGGAGCCCAGGCCGGCCGCAAGGCCGTCGACGCCGGTGACGTCGGATGCCAGGGCCGCAGCGGGGGCCAGGGCCAGGGTGTGGCCCAGCGATACCGCTGTCGGGATGGCGGTGCAGACGAACCAGGCCGCGGTGTTCACGCCGCCGTTGATGATATTGGCGAACAGGGGAGTGCCCATAAACAGGTCGGCCGCATTCACCAGGCCGCCCGTTGCGTCGGCCGCCCCCGCAAAGGGCGAGGAGAGCCCCGACAGGACGCCCTGCAGCGATCCGAGAGTGTGAGTCAACTCCTGCTGAACCCCACCGCTGGCAGAGCCGGCAGTGGCGAGCGCCGCGCCGGCCAGGTTGCTGGTCTGGGGTGCCGGAGCCACCGGGGTCAGCGCCGAGGCGCTGGAGGATGCGGTGGTGTAGCCGAGCATGGCCATGGTGTCCTGCGCCCACATCTCCAGATAGTGGGCTTCGGTGGCCAGAATCGCCGGGGTGTTGATGCCCAGGAAGTTCGTCGCGACGAGGGCGGCCAGTTGTGCCCGGTTCGCGGCGATCACCGGCGGAGGCACGACGGACGCGCGGGCGGCTTCGAACGCTCCCGCTGAGGCCATCGCCTGGGCGCTGGCCTGGAAGGCAGCCGTCGCAGTGGTCTGCAACCAGGTCAGATAGGGCTCGACGGCGCTGACCATCGCTGCCGACGCAGGACCGGTCCAGTCTGCGCCGACCAGCTCGGCGATCACCAGTTGGGCCGATGCCGCCGATGTCTCCAGCTCAGCGGCCAGGCTGCTCCAGGCTCCCGCAGCCGACATCATGGGTGCAGAACCTGCTCCGGTGTACATCCAGGTCGAGACGACCTCCGGGGGTAACGCTCCGAAATCAAAAGACATATACGTAATCCCATTCTCGTCGGTGGGGCAGGTTTGCTAAACGGCCTTGGGCTTGGGCATGACGGTGTGCTTGACGCCGTAGCGCGGGGCGCCGAACCTTCCGGCCGCGTGGCCGGCTCCGGCGGCGGCCATGGCTGCCGGCACGGCCCCCATGGCGGGCATGCCAGACATGCCGTGCGGGGCAACCACGCTGCTCGCCGCTGCTGCTGCGGCCAAACGGCCGGGCCCCGCAGCGTTGGTGGCTGCCGAGGCTGCCGCGGTCTCAGCGGCCCAGGCGGGCGGCGCAGACAGGGCGCCGACGGTGGTGGCCTGCGCCATGCCGGCCGCCACGGGCATTGCGCCAATCGGGGTGTACACGGGTGCTTCGTACCCCACGAGGCCCGCGGCGCCTTCGGCGGCGATCTCCTCCGGGAAGTCGAGCAGACCACCACCGGCCAGCCCCAGGATTGCCGAACCTGCCGAGGCCCAGTTGCCCAAGCCGATATTGGCGAGGTTGGCCCCGTTGCTCGACAAAATGGAGCTGCTGCCCGAAGTCGGAACACCGAGCAAGGTGTGCAAGATCCAGTCCATTACCGAGTCGGCCTGGGCGGTGGCCTGGTTGGTGGCCTCGGCAGTGTTGTAAGCACTGGCGTTGAGGCCGAGCACCTGGACCAGCTGCTGGTGCACGGCGGCGGCCTGCTCGCTGATCGACTGGTAAAGCGTCCCGTAAGTCGTGAACACCCCGGCCTGCAGTGCCGACACCGGGTCCAAACCGGCGGGGGCAATAACAGTGGTCGGGATCGCTGCGGCACCATTCTCAGTAGCCAGCGCTTCACCGATACCTGCCAATTGCCCTGCGGCGTTGGTCATGGCTTCGGGGAGAGCCTTAACAAATGACATGCGTCCTCCTCGCAAGTGGCCGGTCCCGTCATTGGTTATCCGGCGTGCTGGCTTCGATGGGCAAAGCCTGGCAGAAACATGAGCCCACACCGTGGTTGGTAACAATTACTTAGCGGTTGGGTGTGAATCCTTAACGGATGTGCATTCACTGTGAATGGTCCGAAACAACCGATTAACGGTAGGGAATTGCTGCATTAACTGTGCAATTGATCTAACGTGGCCGTTACAATTGGCTGTCGAGAAGGTGCCCTGCCAGGCTGTCCTGGGGTGGTCCGGTGTCCGGGGTCCGCGAACCCGATGCCGTGTCGTGTCACGTCGGCCTGCCCGCGGGTTGGGTGGCCGCATATAGGCTGGCGACGTGTTTGAATCGCTCTCCGACCGGTTGACCGGGGCCCTGCAGGGGCTGCGCAGTAAGGGTCGTCTCACCGACGCCGACATCGACGCCACCGCCCGGGAGATCCGGCTGGCCCTGCTGGAGGCCGACGTATCGCTACCGGTGGTGCGGGCGTTCATCGGACGGATCAAGGACCGAGCCAAAGGTGCCGAGGTCTCCGGGGCGCTCAACCCGGCCCAGCAGGTCGTCAAGATCGTCAACGAGGAACTTGTCGGCATCCTCGGTGGGCAGACCCGCCAGCTGGTGTTCGCCAAGACCCCGCCGACGGTCGTCATGCTCGCCGGTCTGCAGGGGGCGGGAAAGACCACGCTGGCCGGGAAACTGGCCACCTGGCTGCGCGGCCAGGGGCACACACCGCTGCTGGTGGCATGTGACCTGCAACGCCCTGGCGCGGTCAATCAGCTCCAGGTCGTCGGTGAGCGTGCTGGAGTGGCTGTGTTCGCCCCGCATCCGGGCACTTCCGTCGCCGGCGGCACGGATGCCCCCGGCGACCCGGTTGCCGTGGCCGCTGCTGGTCTGGCCGAAGCGAAGGCCAAGCACTTCGATGTCGTCGTCGTCGACACCGCCGGGCGTCTGGGTATCGACGAGGAGATGATGGCCCAGGCTGCCGCCATCCGCGACGCGGTCCAGCCCGACGAGGTGCTGTTCGTCCTGGACGCCATGATCGGTCAGGACGCCGTCACCACCGCCGATGCGTTCCGCGAAGGTGTGGGCTTCACCGGCGTCGTGCTGACCAAGCTGGACGGCGACGCCCGCGGTGGCGCGGCGCTGTCGGTGCGGGAAGTCACCGGCGCGCCCATCCTGTTCGCGTCCACCGGTGAGAAGTTGGAAGACTTCGATGTCTTCCATCCCGATCGGATGGCCGGCCGAATCCTGGGCATGGGTGATGTTCTCAGCCTTATCGAGCAGGCCGAGCAGGTCTTCGACGCCCGCAAGGCAGAGGAAGCAGCGGCCAAGATCGGTTCCGGCGAGCTCACTTTGGAGGACTTCCTCGAGCAGATGCTGGCGATCCGCAAGATGGGTCCGATCGGCAACCTGTTGGGAATGTTGCCCGGTGCCGGTCAGATGAAGGACGCGCTGGCGGCCGTCGACGACAGTCAGCTGGATCGCCTGCAGGCCATCATTCGGGGTATGACGCCGGCAGAGCGCGCCGACCCGAAGATCATCAACGCCTCCCGGCGGCTGCGCATCGCCAACGGTTCGGGCGTGAGCGTTTCGGAAGTCAATCAGCTCGTCGACCGGTTCTTCGAGGCCCGAAAGATGATGTCGTCGATGATGGGCGGCCTGGGCTTGCCGGGGCTGGGCCGCAAGAGCGCCAGCCGTAAGCCGAAGGGCAAATCCGGCAAGAAGGGCAAGGGCCGCGGCCCGACACCGCCGAAGGTGCGGGGCCTGTTCGGGCCCGGTGGTCCCGGGATGCCGGCCGGATTTCCCGATCTGTCACAGCTGCCCGAGGGCCTCAACGAACTGCCGCCCGGGCTTGCCGACTTCGACCTGTCCAAGCTGAATTTCCCCGGACAGAAGTAATTTTGGCGCTGCACGGCCCCCTTCATCTGCAAGGCCGCTCACTGCCTGACGAAGAGGCGGTGGAGTTCTGGATCGTCGACGGCACCCTCAGCATCGAGCCCGTCGACGGTGCTGAGACCGTGTTCTCCGGCGGTTGGATACTTCCAGGCCTGGTCGACGCGCACTGCCACGTCGGGATCGGGCCTGGCGGCCCGGTCTCCAGCGACGAGGCGGTGCGCCAGGCCGAGACCGAACGCAGGGCCGGAGTGCTGTTGATTCGCGACGCGGGCTCGCCGGTGGACACCCGAGAGTTCGACAACCGTGTCGAGCTGCCCCGCATCATCCGCGCCGGGCGGCATCTGGCCCGTACCAAGCGCTACATCCCCGGGTTGCCGGTCAACGTCGATGACGAGGCGTCGCTTCCCGAAGCTGTTGCCCAGCAAGCGGTTCGCGGCGATGGCTGGGTCAAGCTGGTGGGGGATTGGATCGATCGCAGTGTCGGTGACCTGGCGCCGTTGTGGTCCGATGAAGTGCTGAAGGTCGCCATCGACACCGCTCATGCCCACGGTGCCAGGGTGACCGCGCACGTCTTCGGCGAGGATGCACTGCCTGGTCTGATCAACGCCGGCATCGACTGCATCGAGCACGGCACCGGCATCACCGACGACATCATCGAGCTGATGCTGGCCAATGGCACGTCCTTGGTGCCGACTCTGATCAACATCGACAATTTCCCCGGCATCGCCGACTCGGCCGCCAAGTACCCGACCTACGCCGCACACATGCGCGCCCTGCATGCCAGCTGCCGATCACGGATCGGCGCCGCTCGAGAGGCCGGGGTGCCGATCTATGCCGGCACCGACGCCGGGGGCATGGTGGCCCACGGCCGCATCGCCGACGAGGTCCAGGCACTGACCGGGGTCGGCCTCAGTGCGACCGAAGCGCTGGGTGCAGCCTGTTGGGATGCCCGACGCTGGTTGGGTGCACCGGCGCTGGAGCAGGGCGCCCCGGCCGACGCGGTGTGTTTCGCCGACGACCCGCGCGGCGGCCCGGAGGTGCTCGGGCGTCCCGACCTGGTGATTCTGCGCGGCCGCGTGTACTGAGGGGAATCAGCGCCGAACGTGCACACAGCGCGATATTTCCGGCGATTTTTCGTGCTGATTACACGTTCGGTGATGCTCGGCCTACAGGCTGCCTACGCTCGACATCGGCCCCTGCGCAAAACCCCAGTCCAACAGTGCGCTCGCCTGGTCCCAGTACGTCGGCCCACCCTCGTGGATGAGGCCGTACATCATCGCGACCACCAGTCGTCGGCCATCGCGTGCGGCCCCACCGACGTAGGTCTTGCGGGCCGCATCGGTGAAGCCGGTCTTTCCGCCGAAGGCCCCCGGATAGCGCGCCAGCAGCTCGTTCATGTTCACGATTGGACGTTCGCCGGAATCGGTCGGGAACGCCGCCGACGGTTGTGCGGTGATCGCGGCGAAGACCGGATTGGCCATGGCCGCCCGGAAGATCGCGGCCAGGTCGTGTGGCGTACTCGCGCCGGGGCCACCCGGGCCGTCCAATCCCGACGGGGTGCTGGCATGGGTATCGGTGGCGCCCACCGCGGCGGCCTTGGCGTTCATCTTCTCCACGGCCACCGCGGGCCCGCCGAGCATGTCCGCCAGGGCGTTGGCCGCGTCGTTACCCGACACCAGCAACAGGCCTTCCAGCAGCTGACGCGCGGTATAGCTGTGGCCGGGCTTGACCCCGACGCAGTTGCACTCCACCTGGGTGTCGGCGGCCGTGGCGACCGTGGTGTCGTCCAGGCTGAGCTCATCGAGGGCCACCAATGCCAGCAGGACTTTGATCGTGCTGGCCGGGGGTGTGGCCGCGTAACCGTTCTGCTCGGCCAGAATCTGCCCGGAATCCAGGTCGGCGATCAGCCAGTTCGGGGCGGGGCCAGCCGGTATAGGTGCCGAGCCGACCGGTTGCGCGGCATCGGCGTAGGCGGTCAGGGCCGGAGCGGCGAACACGGTCGCCAGAGCCGCGATTGCGGCCAAGATTTTCCGCATGGCGGCTTACCTTACCGGCGTGGTGTTGAATCGAGTAATGCTGAGCCAACAAGAGATTTCGGACCGTTGGGAGATCCAGCAACTGCTGGTCGACTACTCGACCGCGATCGACACCCGCGACTTCGACGGTCTGGATGCCGTCTTCACCGCGGACGCCTACATCGACTACCGCGCCATGGGTGGCATCGACGGCCGCTTCCCTCAGGTCAAGGCCTGGTTGGCTGAGGTGCTGCCGAATTTCCCGAGTTACGCCCACATGCTGGGCCTTCCGTCGATTCGGGTGGATGGCGACAGCGCCACCGCGCGCACTTTCTGCTTCAACCCGATGGTATTCGGCGGTGAGACGCCGGCCACCATGCTGTTGGGTCTGTGGTACGACGACGAGTTCGTCCGTACCGCCCAGGGTTGGCGGATGAGCCGGCGTTGCGAGATCAAGTGCTTCGAGAAGCTGCCTTGAGCCGATTTCTGCTGACCGGTCCGGTTCTGGCACAATAGGCGGCTGTCCGCCGCGCGACTACGGCTGCGCGGCCGCGGCGCAACACGCGAGGCAAAACCGGATGGGGCAAATCCGCCCCGGTCGCTGAATTGCAGCGTGCTACCCCAGGAGTGATTCATGGCTGTCAAGATCAAGCTCACCCGCCTCGGCAAGATCCGCAACCCGCAGTACCGCATTGCGATCGCCGACGCCCGCAGCCGCCGGGACGGCCGTTCCATCGAGGTCATCGGCCGCTACCACCCGAAGGAAGAGCCCAGCCTGATCGAGATCGACTCGGAGCGCGCCCAGTACTGGCTGTCGGTCGGTGCCCAGCCCACCGAGCCGGTGCTCAAGCTGCTGAAGATCACCGGTGACTGGCAGAAGTTCAAGGGCCTGCCCGGTGCTGAGGGTCGCCTGAAGGTCAAGCCGGCCAAGCCGAGCAAGCTGGAGCTGTTCAACGCCGCGCTGGCCGAGGCCGAGGGTGGTCCGACCGCCGAGGCCACCACCGCCAAGAAGAAGAAGGCGCCGGCAAAGAAGGCTGAGCAGGCGGCCGACAAGGCTGAGGCACCCGCCGAGGAAGCCGCTGCCGAGGCTCCCGCTGCTGAGGCCGCCGAGCCGGCCACCGAGAGCTGATCGCGGCCATGAGTGCAGTGGTGGCGGACGCCGTCGAGCACTTGGTGCGCGGCATCGTCGACAATCCCGATGATGTACGGGTGGACATGGTGACCAATCGTCGTGGCCGCACTGTCGAGGTGCACGTACATCCCGAGGATCTGGGCAAGGTGATCGGTCGGGGTGGTCGCACCGCCACTGCGTTGCGCACCCTCGTCGCCGGTATCGGCGGACGTGGAATCCGCGTGGACGTGGTGGACACCGACCGGTAGTTGAGCGGCTCATGGAGCTGACGGTCGGGCGTGTGGTCAAAGCCCATGGCATCGGCGGCGAGCTCGTCGTCGATGTCCGGACCGACGATCCCGAACTCCGGTTCGCCCGGGGCGCCACGCTGCACGCCCGTAAATCCGGCGTGCCGCAGCGCGACTACGTCATCGAGGCGGCGCGCCCGCACGGTGCGCGTCTGCTGGTGCGGCTCGTCGGTGTCGGTGATCGTGACGGCGCCGACGCGCTGCGCGGCAGTCTGTTCGTGGTCGATTCCGCAGATCTGCCGCCGATCGCCGAGCCAGACACCTACTACGACCATCAGCTCGAGGGCCTCGCAGTGCGCAGCACGGCGGGGGAGCCGATGGGCACGGTCACTGAGGTGTTGCACACCGCAGCCGGGGAATTGCTCGCGATCAAGCGAACCGATGGGCGAGAACTGTTGGTGCCTTTCATCGCCGCATTCGTGCCGTCGGTGTCGCTGGCCGACGGTGCTGTGGTGATCGACCCGCCTGAGGGTCTGCTCGATCTGGAGGGATAGGCGTCGCGTGAGAGTTGATGTCCTGACGATCTTTCCGGCCTACCTGGACCCGATCAGGCAGTCCCTGCCTGGCAAGGCGATAGAGACCGGGCTTGTCGAACTGGGTGTTCACGATCTGCGGAGTTGGACCCACGACGTGCATCGCTCGGTGGACGACACGCCGTATGGCGGCGGACCCGGAATGGTGATGAAGGCGCCGGTGTGGGGCGAAGCGCTCGATGAAATCTGTTCGGAGAAAACAGTTCTCATAGTTCCGACCCCGGCCGGAACGCTCTTCGACCAGGCCACAGCGCAACGCTGGAGTCACGAGGAACACCTGGTGTTCGCCTGCGGTCGCTATGAGGGGATCGACCAGCGCGTGGCCGACGATGCCGCGCGCCGCATGCGGGTCGAGGAGGTGTCGATCGGCGACTATGTGCTGGCCGGCGGTGAGCCCGCGGTCTTGGTGATGTTGGAGGCTGTGCTGCGGCTGATGCCCGGTGTGCTCGGCAACCCGGCATCGCAGCGCGACGACTCGCATTCGCCGGATCGCGAAGGACTGCTGGAGGGTCCGAGCTACACCCGACCGCCAAGCTGGCGCGGATTGGATGTGCCCGAGGTGCTGCTCTCCGGTGACCATGCCCGGATCAACGCCTGGCGCCACCAGGCTGCTCTGGAGCGGACCCGCGAACGTCGCCCGGATCTGCTGGGGGAGTAGCTGAGGCGGCTTAGCCGGCGGTAGAAAACGCCGCCTAGATCCGCCCGCCGGGGAAGATGGTCTTGACGGCCTCGGTGATCGTGTCGCGCGCGGTCGCTTCGTCGCTGGGCTGCAGGGACTCGATCACCACGATGTAGCGACGATCCGCCCCGACCACTCCGGTCGACAGGTGCATCCAGTTGTTGCCGATGCAGCACATCCAGCCCTGCTTGACCGCTACCGGCTCGTCATAGAGGCCCTCAGGCAGTCCGAACCGCTGTGGGTAGCCGTCGAGACCGTTCGGGGTGGACTGTGCGAGGTTGTTCACGATCATGGCGGCTTGCGCTGGTGGCAGGCCGCCGGAGCCGTTGAGCAGCATGTCGTAGTAGCGCGCCAGGTCCGGCGTCGTGCTGATCGTGTTCCACCAGGCCCCGTTCGACGGTGGCGAGGTGTTGGCCAGGCCATAGCGGGATGCCACCCGGGTGATGATCGCGTTACGCCCGTTTTGGTTCCAGAAGGTTTCGGCGGCACCGTCGTCCGACGAACGCAGCATGGAATCCAGGGCGGCCTTGTCGTCAGCGGAGAGTCCGCCTTCCGGCTGCCGCAGCAACAGGTCGTCGGCGATGAACAATTTGACCACCGAGGCGGTGGCGATCGGCCGGGTGTTGCCGTTGGTGACCAGCTGGTGTGAGATCCGGTCCAGGACGGCCACCGAGATGTTGGCACCTACCTTGGCGGCATCGTCGGTGGCTTCCTGCATGCGCGTCGCGAGCCCGTCGACCACCGCGGCCGGTTGGATCGCCGGCGCCCGGGGAACCTCGATGGTGGTGGCCACCGGCGCCACCTCGGGCGCATGGTTGGGCATCGGTCGCACCGAATCGGCTCCATAGACCTTCTCGTCGCAGCCGAACACCACGGTGGAGATCACCATCACGATGGTCAGCAGAAGCATCGATGGCCGCACGGCGGGTGGCCTCCTCAACAGTTGTCAGTTGCGTGATCGCACCGAACTAGGGGTTACGGGCTCGCCACACTGCAGCCATCGGCCCGCGGCATAGGTTACCGCGTGGGCGCTCAGATCGCGCAGTTCGGACTGTCCAGAATTATCACGGAGAGGGCGCCTCTCGCAGAACGACCAGCGGCGATTTGCACGATTTCACTGGTTGCGCCGCGTCTGGCACAATTGAGCAGTTGTCGCCCGGCAGTTGACTCTGCAGCGGGGGCCTGGCGTCCCGGTCCTCACAGCGCGACAACGTGCCCGAACCCATCGGCTCGGTTACCGACCGCACGCGTATTCCGCGTCCGGACGGCCCGCAGCCGCGACTCGCGAGGAAGTGTTTCCGCAATGAACACGCTGGACATCGTCGACAAGGCGTCGCTGCGCGACGACATCCCGGCCTTCGCCCCCGGCGACACGGTCAACGTGCACGTGAAGGTCATCGAGGGCTCCAAGGAGCGCATCCAGGTGTTCAAGGGTGTGGTCATCCGGCGACAGGGCAGTGGCGTCCGCGAGACGTTCACCGTCCGCAAGGAGAGCTACGGCGTCGGCGTGGAGCGGACCTTCCCGGTGCACTCGCCGAACGTCGACCACATCGACGTCCTGGTTCGCGGTGACGTGCGACGCGCCAAGCTGTACTACCTGCGTGAGCTGCGCGGCAAGAAGGCCAAGATCAAGGAAAAGCGCTGAGCTTGCCCTCGGCGGCCCCGCTCCTGTGGGGCTACGGCCGCCAGGGTCTTCGGGCGGTCTCGGGTAACTCCGACGCGGTCATTACGCTGATCCCGTGACCGAATCCACGGGCTCATCGCCCGAGAGTGCCTCCGAGACGGCCGAGCCAGTCGAGGACGGTAAGCACAGCACCCTCCGCGAGTCGGTCGTGCTGGTAACGATCGCGTTGGTGCTGTATTACCTGATGCTGACCTTTGTCGCGCGTCCCTACCTGATTCCGTCGGAGTCGATGGAGCCGACGCTGCACGGATGCCACGGTTGTGTCGGTGACCGGATCATGGTCGACAAGGTCACTTACCGGTTCACTACGCCGCAGCCCGGCGACGTCGTCGTCTTCCGCGGCCCCCCGTCGTGGAACGTGGGCTACAAGTCGATCCGGTCTACCAACACGCCGGTGCGCTGGGTGCAGAATGCGCTGTCATTCATCGGATTCGTGCCGCCCGACGAGAACGATCTGGTCAAGCGGGTCATCGCAGTGGGTGGTCAGACGGTCCAGTGCCGCAACGACACCGGCCTGACTGTCGACGGCAAACGGCTGCATGAGCCATACCTGAACCCGGCCACGCTGATGGTGGATCCGATGGTCTATCCCTGCCTGGGCAACGAGTTCGGTCCGGTGACCGTGCCCGAGAGCCGGTTGTGGGTGATGGGTGACAACCGCACCCATTCTTCAGACTCGCGCGCTCACTGCGACTCGGTGCAGGTCCAGCCCGACCTGGCCCACCGGATCCTGTGTACCGGAGACGACCTGGACGCCGGCACCGTGCCGGTGGCCAACGTGATCGGCAAGACCCGGTTCATCGCCTGGCCACCGTCGCGCTGGGGGCTGGTGAGAGCGATAAACCCGCAGCAGGGCCCGTAGCCATGGCCCCGGCTTGGCCGCCGCGCACGGTGATCCGCCGCTCACCGGGGCTGCGCACTTTGGAGTCGGCGCTCTACCGCAGCGGGCTGGGCCCGGTCGCCGGAGTGGACGAGGTGGGCCGCGGCGCCTGTGCTGGACCCTTGGTAGTGGCCGCCTGCGTGCTCGGGCCGGGAAGACCCGCCGCCCTGGCGGTGCTCGACGACTCCAAGAAGCTCACCGAGAAGGCCCGCGAGCAGCTGTTCCCGCTGATCCGCAGGTACGCGCTGGCTTACCATGTGGTGTTCATCGAGCCTGCTGATGTCGATGTGCGCGGGGTGCACGCCGCCAACATCGAGGGCATGCGGCGTGCGGTCGCCGGGTTGGCAGTGCGGCCGGGCTACGTGCTCTCCGACGGCTTCCGGGTGCCGGGCCTGCCGATGCCGTCGCTCCCGGTGATCGGCGGTGACGGGGCAGCCGCCTGTATCGCCGCGGCCAGCGTGCTGGCCAAGGTCTGTCGTGACCGCTACATGGCAACCCTGGATGATCCCGGCTACGGCTTCGCGGTGCACAAGGGCTACTCCACTGCGGCGCACACCGCAGCTTTGGCGGAGTTGGGACCGAGCAGCCAACATCGCTACTCGTTTATCAACGTGCGCAACGTCGCACGGGCGATGGCGGGCGCGACGACAATGGGGACGAACCGAGCAGAAGGACAGCTGAGCCGATGAGTGCCGAGGATCTCGAGAAGTACGAAACCGAGATGGAACTCTCGCTGTACCGCGAATACAAGGACATCGTGGGGCAGTTCAGTTACGTCGTGGAGACCGAACGGCGCTTCTACCTGGCCAACAGCGTCGAGATGGTGCCCCGCAACGCCGACGGTGAGGTGTATTTCGAGCTGCGGCTGGCCGACGCCTGGGTGTGGGACATGTACCGGCCGGCCCGGTTCGTCAAGCAGGTGCGGGTAGTCACCTTCAAAGACGTCAACATCGAAGAGGTAGAGAAGCCCGAGCTGCGGCTGCCGGAGTAGACATCGCGGCGGCGCCGGCTTCGGTCTAGGCTGACTCCCATGACCGCTGTCGACCGTGCCGTCACCCGCCGTGAAATCACAGATGCCCTGCTCAAGGCCATGGAACGCCGTCATGAGGTGCTCGACGTTATCGTCGATTCCGACGACCGTGACTCGGCCGTGCACGCGATCGCCGAGCTGCTCAGCGTCTCGCCGCTGGGCTGCGAAGCGGTGATCGGGATGTCGTTGGGTCAGCTGACCAAAGATTCCCGGAGCCGGATTGCCGACGAGCTCGAAGACCTCAACAACGAGCTGACCTTCATCCTCGGTGACCGGCCGGCCAGTTCAGGAGAGTCGTTGGCGCTTCGACTGTTCTCCGGTGAGCAAGACCGCGACATTCTGGCCGATCGGACCGTGGATGTCGGTGCTAGTGCTGACGGGACCGGCCGGCCCGCCGGTGATCTCGGTGACGAGATCAGTTCAGCGCTGGCCCGCGTGGATGACGAGGACGCCGCCTTGTTCGTCGCCATCGACGGTGGGCAGAAGGTGGGGATGGTCTTCGGTGACCTCAACCACGGCGAGGTGAACGTGCGGATCTGGATTCACCCCGATCACCGCAAGAAGGGGTACGGCACCGCGGCTTTGCGGCGCGCGCGGGCTGAGATGGCGGCCTACTTTCCTGGCGTGCCGTTGATCGTTCGGGCGCCGGGGGTGCACGGCTGATCTTGCCGGTCTTGGCGGCTGTGGACGAAGCCGCGGTTGGGGATAACTCAACGCCCGCCACACGTTTTCGGTCTGGCTGGGCTGCACTCTGTCGGAGTTGCCACCGACCCTGACGGGCATGACAACCATGACCCGCTCCGAGCTGGGAGCGCTCGGAGAACAACTGGCCGTCGACCATCTGATGGCGCAGGGCTGGGCCATTCTGGCCCGGAACTGGCGTTGCCGGTACGGCGAACTGGACGTGATCGTCGCCGACCCCGTGGCGCGCACGGTGGTCTTCGTCGAGGTAAAGGCCCGCAGCGGAGACGGTTTTGGCGGGCTGGCGTATGCGGTACCACCCGAGAAGGTGCGCAGGTTGCGTCGGCTGGCGGGCGCGTGGCTGGGCGGCCAGCAGGCCCACTGGGACGAGATCCGGCTCGACGTGATCACGGTGCGGATCGGCCGGCGCCGCGCCCCGGAGATCACTCACCTGCAGGGGGTGGGCTGAATGGCACTGGGGCGGGCATTCTCGGTGGCAGTGCGCGGTCTCGACGGCTTGATCGTGGAGATCGAGGCGGACATCTCCTCGGGACTGCCCGGCGTGCATCTGGTGGGGCTACCCGATGCCGCGCTTCACGAGTCACGCGATCGCGTCCGGGCAGCGATCACCAACAGCGGTCAACGGTGGCCGGCGGCCAGGCTGACCCTGGCACTGTCGCCGGCGACCCTGCCGAAGATGGGTTCGGTGTACGACATAGCCTTGGCCGCCGCGGTGCTCTCCGCGGATCGAAAGGCGCCGTGGCCGCGGTTGGCCAACACCGTGTTGCTCGGTGAGCTGGCACTCGACGGGCGGGTGCGGCCAGTACACGGAGTGCTGCCCGCCGTGCTTGCCGCCAAGAACGCGGGCTGGAGGGCAGCCGTGGTCCCAGTGGACAACCTCGCCGAAGCCAGCCTTGTGGACGGTATCGAGGTCTACGGCGTGGCCACGTTGGGTCAGTTGTACGGCTGGATGACAGGCTCGGACCGCCTCCAGGGTCGGGTCACCACCGCGGCTCCGGTGGCCGATCGGGTTGCGGACCTGGCCGACGTGGTCGGTCAGGCCCAAGCCCGGTTCGCCGTCGAGGTGGCCGCTGCCGGTTCACATCATTTGATGCTGACCGGACCTCCCGGAATAGGCAAAACCATGCTGGCCCAAAGGCTTCCCGGACTGCTGCCGCCTTTGACCGAAGCCGAGTCACTCGAGGTCACCGCTATCCATTCGGTGGCCGGACTGCTGTCGGGCAGCGCGCCGCTGATCACCCGGCCGCCTTTCATCGCGCCGCATCACAGCGCGAGTGTGGCGGCGCTGGTGGGTGGCGGCTCGGGAATGGCGCGCCCCGGCGCCGTGAGCCGCGCGCACCGCGGCGTGCTGTTCCTCGACGAGTGTGCCGAGATCCGGGTCAGCGCATTGGAAGCGCTGCGAACACCGCTGGAGGACGGTGAGATCCGGCTGGCCCGCCGCGACGGCGTGGCCTGCTATCCGGCCCGATTCCAATTGGTGATGGCGGCCAACCCCTGCCCTTGTGCACCCGCGGACCCCAGGGACTGCACCTGCAAGTCGATCGAGAAGCGGCGTTACCTCGGCCGGCTGTCGGGCCCCCTGCTGGACCGGGTGGACCTGCGGGTGGAGATGCACCCGGTGCGGGCCGGCGCGTTCTCGGCCATCGACGGTGAGCCCACCGCCGCGGTGCGGGCGCGGGTAGCCAGCGCACGTGCCGCTGCGGCCCAACGCTGGGAACCGCATGGTTTCCACACCAACGCCGAAGTCAGCGGGGCGCTGCTGCGCCGCAGGTTTCGGCTCGGTTCCGCAGCAATGGCTCCGCTGCGTAGGGCGCTGGACCGCGGTCTGTTGTCCATTCGGGGTGCCAACCGCACCCTGCGGGTTGCGTGGACACTGAGTGATCTCGCCGGCCGGAGCTCGCCCGGGCTGGACGAGGTGTCCGCAGCCCTGAGCTTCCGCCAACCAGGTGCGTCCCGATGAGCGTCGCAGACACCACGATGCTGGCGTGGGCCTACCTGTCGCGCGTTGCCGAGCCGCCGAGCCGCGAACTCGCCGCACTGGTCGGGCAGGTCGGGCCGGTGGAAGCCGCGGAGCGGATTCGTCGTGGTGCCGTTGGCTCCGAACTGGCCCGGCACACCGAAGCCCGGCGAGATATCGATGTGTCCGCCGCCGATCTGCGGCTGCTGGCAAGCCGTGGTGGCCGGCTGATCACATCCGACGATCCGGAGTGGCCCGTGCTGGCGTTCGCCGCTTTCGGTGGCGCTGGCGCCTCCCGACCGGACTGCCGGCCGCCCCTGGTGCTCTGGGCACTGGGCCCGGCACATCTGGACGAGGTCGCCGAACGGGCCACCGCGATTGTCGGTACCCGCGCTGCGACCAGCTACGGGGAGCTGGTGGCCGCGGACCTGTCCGGCGGTCTGGCCGAACACGACGTGGCAGTGGTGTCCGGAGGAGCCTACGGAATTGACGGCGTGGCGCACCGGGCCGCGCTTGCCGCCGCCGGCATAACGGTGGCCGTGCTCGCCGGCGGAATCGACATCGCCTACCCAGCAGGCCATTCGGCGCTGCTGCACCGTATCGGCACCCACGGATTGCTGGTCACCGAATACCCGCCCGGGGTCCGCCCGGCCCGGTATCGCTTCTTGACCCGCAATCGGCTGGTGGCGGCGCTGGCAGGGGCGACGGTGGTGGTGGAGGCCGGACTGCGCAGCGGAGCGGCCAACACCGCCGCATGGGCGCGGCTGTTGGGCAGGCCAGTGGCCGCGGTTCCGGGTCCGGTCACGAGTGCGGCCTCAGCCGGGTGCCATGTGTTGCTGCGCGGGGGTGCGGAACTGGTGACCCGGGCCGACGAGGTGATCGAGCTGGTGGGCCGCGTCGGGGAGCTGGCGCAAGACCCGCCACGGCCGGTCACCCCATTGGACGGACTCAGCGTCGCTGAACGTCAGGTCTATGAAGCACTGCCCGGCCGCGGCGTGCTCACCGTCGATCAGATCGCCGTCGCATCCGGGCTGGCCCCCGCGCAGGTGTTCGGCCCACTGGCACTGCTGGAGGTGGCAGGGCTGGCCGAGCGGCGCGACGGTTCTTGGCGGATCACTCGGGCCCGCTAGTTCATTCATGTCCCTCGGCCATGTGGATCGCGTCCAGCTCAAGTAGCACACCCAACGAGAGAAGGCCACGCCTGTTGAACTGGCGTCGGCGGCGACCGGAAGAGCCGAGCGTTTCGGGTTGGTTGATCACTAGCGCTTTGGTTCGGGCCGAGGGCAACCTTCCACGGTCCCGTGGACTCGATTGCCCTCCGCCCCAAGCTGGCCTCGAGGCGCATCGGCGACACTGCCGCGCCGAGTTGACCGCAACTTCTACGGCGCGTTTGCGCCGTCGGTGCCGGGCGTGCCGGGGGTGCCGTTGGCACCGCCGGGGCCGCCGGGTGTTCCGACGCCGCCGGTGGCGCCGGTCCCGTTGCCGCCGTTGCCGCCGTTGCCGCCGATACCGGAGCCGGCATTCCCGGGTGTCCCGCCGTTGCCGCCGACGCCGCCGGCGCCGCCCGTACCGGCGTTGCCGCCGGTGCCGATACCGATACCGCCGATACCTCCGGTGCCGCCGTCGGCGCCGTTGCCGCCGTTGCCGCCGGTGCCCCCGGCCCCGCCGGTGCCGGTCCCGGCGACACCGGTTTGGCCGGTCGAGGTGACCGCGCCCGCTCCGCCTGCTCCGCCGTCCCCGCCGCTACCGCCGTTGGTGCCGCTGACGCCACCGTCACCGCCGGCCCCGCCGGTGGTGACGCCGGTGGTGACGCTACCGCCACCGGAGGCGATAACGCCGGCCTCGCCGCCGGTGCCGCCGGCGCCGCCGTTAATTCCGGTGCCGGCATTGCCGCCGGCCCCGCCGGTGCCGGTGCCGGTGGTGATGGTGCTGCCTGCGGCGGCGCCAACAGTGCCGTTGCCGCCGTTCCCGCCGTCAAGACCGTTGCCGGCGTTGCCGCCGGCCCCGCCGGTGGTGGTACCGGTGGTGATGGTGCTGCCACCGGCCGTGGTGACGCCGGCTTCGCCGCCCGTGCCGCCGGTACCGCCGTCGGTGCTGCCTGCCCCACCTGCCCCGCCGGTAGCGGTGCCCGTGGCGGCGCTGCCGTCGCCGTCGGAGACGATGGTGGCGTTGCCGCCTCTGCCGCCGGTGCCGCCGTCGGAGGTGCCGGTGCCGTTGCCACCTACCCCGCCGGCGCCGCCGGTCGCGGTGCCGGTGGCGGTGCCACCCGCGACGGTGGCGACCTCGGCGCCGCCGCCGCCGCCTCCTCCGCCGCCGCCCTGGCCGGGCGCGGTGCCGGCGGCTAGACCGCCGGTGCCACCTACCGCGCCGGTGCCAGCGGTCACCGTGCCGGTAGCGCCGGGACTGACAAAGGTGCCGCCGTTGGCACCGGTGCCCCCGGCGCCTCCGTTGCCGGCCGTGGTACCACCGACGCCGTTGTTCCCGCCGCCGCCCGCGATGCCATTGGGTGCCGTGCCGCCTGCTCCGCCGATACCGCCTGCGCCAACGGCACCACCGGCGCCGCCGGTACCGCCGTTCCCGCCCTCGCCGCTGCCGCCGTTGGCGAAGCTACCGGTTGCGCCGTTGCCGCCGATACCGCCGTTGCCGCCGTTGGCGCCATTGCCGGCGTTGCCGCCGGCGCCGCCATTGCCGGAGATCGAGCCGCCTTCGCCGCCGATCCCGCCGTTGCCGCCCGACCCGCCGGCCTGCCCGACACCGCCGTTGCCGCCGTTCGCGCCTGGGGTGGCCCCCTCGGTGCCGACCGCTCCGGGCCCGCCAGCCACGCCGTTGCCGCCGGTGCCGCCGGCGCCGCCGTTGCCGACCGAGCCGCCCTTGCCGCCGGCCCCGCCGTTGCCGCCACTGTCGCCCGGGTTGACACCGTTGACGCCGTTGCCGCCATTGCCGCCGTTGCCGAGCGGACCGGTGGGTGTGCTGCCGGTCGTGCCGTTGTTGCCGGCGGTTGAGCCGGTGCCGCCGGTGCCGCCGGCCCCACCGTTGGCGTTGCCGCCGTCGCCGCCGTTGCCCCCGGCCCCGAGGTTGCCGCCTGAACCTGCCACGCCGCTCATACCGGCCGCGCCAGCGCCGCCGTCGCCGGGAGTCCCGCCGTCGCCGCCGTTGCCGGCGTTGCCGCCGACACCCTGGCTGCCCGCGGTGCCGTGCGCGGCCGTGCCGCCGGCGCCGCCGTTGCCGCCGGCCCCGCCGGCCCCGCCGTTGGCGTTGCCACCGGCCTGGCCGGCGCCGTTGTTGATGCCGGACACTCCGGCCGCGCCGTCGGCGCCAATGCCGCCGGCGCCGCCGTCGGCGCCCGTGCCGCCGTTACCGCCGGCACCGCCGTTACCGGCGATCGTGCCGCCGTTACCGCCGGCACCCGCGTTACCGCCGGCACCGCCGGCCTGGCCGTTGGCATCCGGATCGCCCGCGGCGCTGCCGTCCAAGCCGGCCGCGCCATTGCCGCCGTTGCCGCCGGCGCCGCCGTTGCCATGGTCACCGCCGTTGCCACCGACGCCAGCGTTTCCGCCGGCCGCGCCCGCACCGGTGCCATCACCGCCGCCACCGCCAGCGCCGCCGTTGCCGCCGAGTACGGCCGGCAACACGCCGGTCGCACCGTGAGTACCGGCGGTACCCGGCGGGCCCGCGAAAAGGCCGGAGCTGGTGCCCGCAGCGCCACCGACACCACCGGCGCCGACCGTACCCAGGTTGCCACCGGTGCCGCCGGCGCCACCGTCGCCACCGCCCAGCGCGCCGTCGCCACCGGTGCCGCCGGCACCACCGTTGCCGGCCGCACCCGCGGCACCACCGGCGCCACCGTCACCACCGTCACCGGCAGCACCGGCGGTGTGCAGGCCGAAGAAACCGCCCGCGCCGCCATTGCCACCGACACCGCCAGCGCCGCCGACCCCACCGGCTGCACCGTTACCGGCGTCGCCGCCGTCGCCGCCGATACCGCCGACCCCTTCCACGCTGGCCGCGCCGTCACCGCCGAGACCGCCATCGCCACCGGCGCCGCCGCCGCCAGCGACACCGCCGTTGCCGCCGAGACCCCCGGCCCCGGAGTTACCAAACAACCCGGCCGCCCCACCGGCACCGCCGGCGCCACCTGCACCGCCGTTAAAACCGACCGAACCGTTGGTACCGGGACCCCCGGCAATCCCGGCGGCACCATCGGCGAGCGGGGACAGGCCTATCGCACCGTCATTGCCGTCAACACCTGCGGCGCCGGCACCACCGGCACCGCCGGCACCACCGGCACCGGCATTACCGAAGATTGCGAACAGCCCGGCGCTACCGCCCACACCACCGCTGCCGCCGTTTGCCCCGCCAGCTCCAACACCGTCAGCGCCGGCACCACCGTCACCGCCGTTACCACCGTTGCCCATCCACGCGCCACCGTCGCCGCCGGCACCGCCATCACCGCCGACACCACCATTAGTTCCATCAACCCCGGCGACACCGTCGCCACCGAAACCACCGTTGCCAATCAGCCAGGCCGAACCACCGAGGCTGCCGTCGATGCCATCGCCGCCATCGCCGAAAAGGTACCCACCTGCGGTGGCCTGCACTAGCGTGCTGCCGTCCAGGGTCGCATCGACGCCGTTACAGATCAGGCCACACACAGTTTCGCTAGCGAACGCCTGGTTGATCGAGTCGAACACTCCCGAGGCGATCAGGCTGTCCCCGAAGTTATGAATGGGCGTGTAGATCAATTGGTTGAACACGTTGGCCACGAATTCATCAAGCGCGGCCAGCGGATCGCTCTGGGCCGCGCCTGGCAACGACGACGCCCAGTCAAATGCCGTCCAGTCGAACGCCGGCGCATCCGCAGCAGACGGTTCAAACCACGTCCCAGCCTGGTTGAATATGTCCCCGAAGAGGTCCTCGAAGTCCGCGTGGGCAGCCGGGGCCGCCGCCAACGGTGCCATTCCAAACGCTAAAAATGCCCCCACAACCGATGCCGCGCCAATCACCTCACTACCACGGGGCGCCTTGACGTTGCTTGAATGGCGGTTGCCCTGGATTTGGTGCTTAGCAATCATCGGTCTTGCCCTTCCCCGCGGCGAATTCGTCCTGACGACATTCGCTCGACCGAGGTCTGGAGCCGAGAGTACTGCATGATAATGCCTAGATTTTGATAAGCTACGTCCTCAGCCGGCGGCTGTCAACGAAACGCGGAAAACTGTCAAAAATGCCCGGGCTGGCCCCCCAACTGGTGGCCGCGTGATCGGAGCCGGCCACCGTCACAGCGCCAGCAACAAGGACGCTATCCGTGTGCGAGGGCGCCCCGGCCCCCGGAAGGTAGCCCAGGGATTGCCTCGCAGTCAGGCTGGCTCCACTCGACCAGCAATGCCACTTGTCGATTCAGGAGTAGCCTCGGAACGGTGCGAATTCCTTTCGCTCTTAGGGAATTCGTGGAACGGTACTGGCTTCCATGGCGCATGGGATCGGCAGCTCGCCGATGGCGCGGGGCGAGAGTTGCGGTCCAATGGCAGAGGGGGTGATCGTCCACACATGGATCCCGGCCTCTGCGGTTGGCAGCGTCGCGGCCTCGCGCGAGTCCGACGTGGGCATGCGCGGTGAATAGCTTCGCCCCGTCTGGCATTCGAGCCCGGTTCCTAGCGGAGGTTGAAAGGGCTTCCGCTCGATTCCAGGAGCCAGCTCAGTTGTGCAAGGTGTGCGTTTTGGTGCTGCCGATTGCGCGGGCGGGTATCACTATTCAGCAGCCGGATATGCGGGCTGAGGTGCTGTGTGCGAGTGACGATGTCGTTGAGCGTGTGGAGTGGCTGCAAGCAACGTTGGGCGAAGGGCCTGGGCTCGACGCGATCGCCAGCAGCGGGCCGGTACTGGCATCAGATCTGACTGTGAAAGAAGGGCGTTGGCCCGCCTTCGCCACAGAGGCGGTTGGGCTTGGGATAGCAGCGATGTACGCAATGCCGTTGCAGGTGGGTGCAATCCAAGTGGGTGTGTTGGACCTGTATCGCGATGTGGCGGCCCCTCTGACCGCAGAAGACTTCGCCGACGCGGTTGTCGTCGCGGACCTTCTGACGGCGATCTTGCTGACCCAGACAGAGCGAATCGATGGACAGTTGAGTTCATGGTGGGACCAGGCTTTGGTTGCACGGGAAGTGCATCAGGCCACCGGCATGGTCACGGTCCAACTCGGCGTCAGCGCCCGAGAGGCATACGTCCGAATGCAGGCCTTCGCCTACGCGGAGGGGCGGCTGCTAGGCGACATCGCTCACGAGGTGGTGCACCGGCGTCTTCGGTTCGACCCAGACGTTGCCTCGGGCCCCTTAAACCCGGGACCTTGACGCTTCCCGCGTGGGAAGATGCGCACAGAAGGGAACTTAGATGGATCGCTACGAAGGTTTGGCACATGCGTTTGTCGGGTTGGCGGACACGCTTGTTGCCGACTACGACGTGGTGGAACTGGCGCAGCAACTCATCGACGGTTCCATGGAATTTTTGCCGATCGCCGCGGCTGGGATCTTGCTCGGTGACGCGTGGGGCACCCTGCGAGTCTTGGCTTCCAGCAGTGAACAAACCCGGCTGTTGGAACTGTTTCAGATCCAGGCCAATGTCGGCCCCTGCCTGCAGGCCTACCGGAGCGGAACCGCCGTGCTGGTGGGTGATCTGAGCGCAGAACGGGATCTATGGCCGGGGTTTGCCGAGCGAGCCCTCGATTACGGCTTCCATGCGGTGTGCGCGTTACCGATGCGGCTACGCGATGAGTGCATCGGTGCCCTGAACCTGTTCAGCGCCGAAGCAAAAGTGCTCTCGGGGGCCAACGTTGCGGTGGGTCAGGCTCTCGCGGATGTGGCGACAATCGGGATTCTGCACCAACGAGTGCTGACGCGATCGGAGTTGGTCAAGCAGCAGTTGCAGACGGCGCTGAACACGCGGGTCATCATCGAACAGGCCAAGGGTGTGCTTGCCGAACGCGGCGCAGTTGACGTCAATGAGTCGTTTGACCTGCTGCGGGCGCACGCCCGAATGACGAACCAGCGTCTCGTCGACCTTGCACGCGCAGTCGTTGACGGTGCCGCCGCGGAAGACATTCTCCACCCGGGAACGCGGTAATCCTTCCGCCGGAGCTGGGCGTTGTCACTTAGCGGGCTGAGCACACCGCTTGGGACCTGACCTCTGAGACCGACGATACTGACGACATCGCCCCGTCTCGGGCCACGGCTCGCACCACCTGATCAAAACGTCTGGCGCTGCGAAACCCAGGTGCGCGCCTCGTATAGTCGGCTGGGCAGGGCGACGACGGGAGACAGCGTGGCGGGACGACCGGTACACACCTTCGAGGTTGTCCGCACCGAGCCGCTCTCCGAACATCTGATTCGAGTGGTGTTGGGCGGCAGAGGTTTCGACACGTTCCAACCCAGCGCTTTCGTCGATGCGTACGTCAAAGTGGTTTTCGTGCGCTACGACGTCGACGTCGCAGCGCTGCCGCAGCCGCTGACGTTGGACAGTTTCGCAGGTCTGCCGGACGAGCAGCGACCGGTGATCCGCACCCTCACCGTTCGACGCGCCGACCCGCTCACTCGCGAGCTCACCATCGACGTCTCCGTACATGGTGACCACGGGCTTGTCGGACCCTGGGCACGCAACGCGCAACCTGGCGACCCGGCCTACGTGATGGGTCCGGCCGGCGCCTACGCGCCAGACCCTGCAGCCGACTGGCATCTGCTGGCCGGCGACGAGAGTGCGCTGCCGGCGATCGCGGCCGCGCTGGAGGCGTTGCCGTCCGATGCGGTCGGCAAGGTGTTCATCGAAGTCGCCGGTCCCGAGGACGAGGTCGCGCTGGCCGTCCCGGACGGCGTGGAGCTGACCTGGTTGCACCGCGGCGGGCGCGCGGACCTGGTGGGGCAGGAGCGGGCCGGGGACAACGCCCCTCTGGTCGCAGCCGTCACCACCGCCGCGTGGCCGCCGGGACAGGTTCAGGTGTTCATCCACGGCGAGGCGCAGGCTGTCATGCATAACCTGCGGCCCTATGTCCGCACGGTGCGCGGCGTCGACGCCAAGTGGGCGTCGATCTCGGGATACTGGCGCCGCGGGCGCACCGAAGAGACCTTCCGGCAGTGGAAGAAGGAACTCGCCGCCACCGAGGCGGCCGAAGAAAAGACAGGCTGACGCCATGGCATTCGGGGATTATCAGTTCGAGATCTATCTGCAGGGCTTGGCCGGGGTGCAGCCCGCCTTCCCGATGACCTATACCGAACTGGAGGCCAAAGCCGCTGCGGCGATGTCGCCCTCGGTGTGGTCGTATGTGGCCGGTGGTGCCGGCGACGAGCGCACCCAGCGGATCAACGTCACTGCCTTTGACGGCTGGGGTCTTATCCCAAGGATGTTCGTCGGCGCCGCCGAGCGTGACCTGTCGATCGACATGTTCGGAATGCGGCTGCCTTCACCGATCTTCATGGCGCCGATCGGTGTCATCGGTATCTGCGACCAGGACGGACACGGCGACCTGGCCAGCGCACGCGCGGCAGCGGCCACCGGAGTGCCGATGATGGTGTCCACCCTCACCGCCGACCCGCTCGAAGACGTCGCTGCCGAGTTCGGCGGCACGCCTGGGTTTTTCCAGCTGTACACGCCCAAGGATCGTGATCTGGCCGCCAGCCTGGTGCAGCGTGCCGAGGCGGCCGGTTACAAGGCCATCGTCGTCACCCTGGACACCTGGGTCCCGGGCTGGCGTCCCCGCGACCTGTCGACGTCGAACTTCCCGCAACTGCGCGGGCATTGCCTGTCCAACTATTTCTCCGACCCGGTGTTCCGCGCGAGCCTGGCTCAGGCACCCGAGGAGAACCCACAAGCCGCCATCTTGTCCTGGATTCAGACCTTCGGGAACCCGCTGACCTGGGATGACCTGCCCTGGTTGCGGTCACTGACCGACCTACCGTTGATCGTCAAGGGGATCTGCCACCCCGACGATGTACGACGTGCCCGAGACGGGGGCGTCGACGGCATCTACTGCTCCACCCATGGCGGGCGCCAGGCCAACGGGGGACTCCCGGCCCTGGACTGCCTGCCCGACGTGGTGGCCGCCGCCGACGGGATGCCGGTTCTCTTCGATTCGGGGATTCGCACCGGTGCCGACATCATCAAGGCTCTCGCGCTGGGGGCCACGGCGGTGGGCATCGGGCGGCCCTATGCCTACGGACTTGCCCTCGGCGGTACGGCCGGGATCGTGCACGTGCTGCGTTCCCTGTTGGCGGAGGCGGACCTGATCATGGCGGTCGACGGTTATCCGTCACGGCTTGATCTCACCCCCGACGCGCTGCGGCGCGTCACCTGAGCGCTGTCCGGTGCGGTCTGAGACCGTGGTCGGTGTGGACGCGATTCTCGACCAGTTCGACGAGTATCTGGCCCTGGAGCGAGGTCGATCCGACCACACCCGGCGGGCCTATCTCGGTGACCTGCGGTCGCTGTTCGGATTTCTTACCGAGCAGGGAAATACCGGTCTCGCCGGTCTGACGTTGCCGGTGCTCCGCAGCTGGTTGGCGGCGCAGGCCGGTTCAGGCGCAGCCCGCAGCACCCTGGCGCGCCGCACGTCGACGATCAAGACCTTCACGGCCTGGGCTGCACGACGCGGACTCCTGGAGTCGGATCCCGGCGCACGTCTGCAACTGCCCAAGGCTCGCCGGACGTTGCCGGCGGTCTTGCGACGAGACCAGGCGCACCAAGTGATGAACGCTGCCAAATCCGGTGCCCAGCAAGATGACCCCCTCGCGTTGCGGGACAGGCTGATCGCCGAACTGCTCTACGCCACTGCCGTTCGCGTCAGTGAACTGTGCGGCCTGGACCTCGACGACGTGGACAGCTCGAGACGGGTGTTGCGCGTGGTGGGCAAGGGCAACAAGCAGCGGACCGTTCCCTTCGGGGAGCCGGCGGCCGACGCGCTGCAGGTGTGGCTGGTCCGCGGACGCCCGCGACTGGTGACGGAGGAATCGGGTCCGGCGCTGCTGCTCGGCGCTCGCGGCGGCCGGCTCGACCCACGTCAGGCGCGCACCGTGGTGCACCAGACTGTCGGCGCGGTCAGTGGAGCACCGGATATGGGACCGCACGGGCTGCGCCACACGGCCGCCACACATCTGCTGGAGGGCGGAGCGGACCTGAGGATCGTCCAGGAGTTGCTTGGGCACTCCAGCCTGGCCACCACTCAGCTCTACACCCACGTCACAGTCGCCCGGCTGCGCGCCGTACACGACCAGGCTCACCCGCGGGCGTGATGATGCGATCAATACTGGATCTGCCGTGCGGTCGGGTGTCCTACCTGGACTTTCACCCGGCTGATGCGGTCCGCACCGTGGTGCTGCTGCACGGAGGCGGTACCGATAGCGCCGAGTTGTCCTGGGGGGAAGTCGGTCCACGGCTGGCTACGTGTGGCTTCCGCGTTATCGCCCCCGATCATCCCGGCTGCGGCGAGAGCCCACTGCCGTCCTGGCGCGTGACCCAGCAGCGGCTGGTGGCCTACGTGGGGGAGCTCGTCGACGCGCTTGGCCTGAATAGCTATGCCATCGGGGGGCTGTCGCTGGGCGGCGGGCTGTCGATGGGACATGTGCTAGCGCGTCCGGAGCGGGTCGTTGCGGCGTTGCTGCTGGACAGTTACGGGCTGATGCCGCGGTTGGCCGGTGGCCGACAGATACTGGCCTGGGCGATGCAGCGCATCGGGCTGCTCGACAGCACTACCCGCTGGATGGCGACCAACCGCACAATGTTGTCCTGGAGCCTCACATCGCTGATCCGTGACTCGGCCAGACGCACCCCGGAACTGATCGCGGCGGTCCTGGTCGCGGCGCACAACCCTGGCTTCGCCGCCTTCGAGCAGTGGCAGAGCGACGAGCTGTTGTGGAACAGGCTGAAGACCGATTACACGCCCCAGCTGCCCACATTTCCGAGGCCGGCGCTGATCGTCCACGGCGACCGGGACGCCGGCGTGCCCCTCGCGCGCGCCCGCGCCGCCGCCGCTCTGATTCCACATGCCGAGCTTAAAGTTGTTGCTGGAGCTGGCCATTGGGTTCAACGAGACCAACCTGATGTGGTGATCGCCGCCGTCGTGGACTTCCTGCGTCGGCTACCGGCGCCGTAGCCGCGCTCACCGTGCGAGCGGCTTGAGCCGGATCGGAGTCGAGGCCAGCAATCCCAGCGGATCGACATAGTCGGCCCGCGACGCCGGCCCCCACATCGCGCCCCAGTGCAAGCAGGAAACGCAGCCCGGATGGCCGGGCTCCAAGGTTCCGATCACCGATCCGGCGGCCACCAATTGGCCGACCCGCACCGCCGCGGCCACCGGCTGGTAGCTGGTGCGCAGGCCGCCCGGGTGGGCCAGCGACACCACCGGCTGCCCGCCGGCGCGCCCCGCGAACACCACCGTCGCAGCACCGGAGGCATAGACCGGCTGGCCCGGTTCGCCGGCCAGGTCCACGCCCCGGTGGCCGCGCTGCCAATCGGGGCGCGGGGCGTCGAACTCCCGCAGCACCGCGGGGTCCGGCCGCAACGGCCAATCCAGCCGAACCGGGTCGCCGTGCGCCGGTGCGGCCAAGAGGAGGCCTCCGACCAGCAATAACGTGGTACCTCGCATGTCTCCAGTGCACTCCGTCGTCGGCGAATTCGGCCAGTCACCGCTGTGGACAAAGCGCTCGGTTCATGCGGCGGTCCCAGCTTCGGCTCTCCTCCGTCGAGCCTCGCTGAACCGCCGGTTTCATGCGGCGGTCCCAGCTTCGCCTCTCGTTCCTCGAGCCTCGCTGAACCGCCGGGTTCATGCGGCGGTCCCAGCTTCGGCTCTCCTCTGTCGAGCCTCGCTGAACCGCTCGGTTCATGGGGTGGTCCCAGCTTCGCCTCTCGTTCCTCGAGGCTTGCTAAACCACCCGCTCGAACCGTGTAAACTCATCTGCGCAGTTCGCTTATGCGGACTGACTTCGCGTGTCTGCACCACAACCGGATGCCGGATGGTCCCCGACAGGGGTCCGGCATCTCAGCAGGCACCAGGGCCCGGCCTCACCCGACGCCGGGCGACAACCGACACCAAGAAAGCTGGGTATCGCCATGGCCGTAGTGACCATGAAGCAGCTGCTCGACAGCGGCGCCCACTTCGGGCATCAGACCCGTCGTTGGAATCCCAAGATGAAGCGGTTCATCTTCACCGACCGCAACGGCATCTACATCATTGACTTGCAGCAGACGCTGACGTTCATCGACAAGGCGTACGAATTCGTCAAGGAGACCGTCGCGCACGGCGGGTCCATCATGTTCGTCGGCACCAAGAAGCAGGCGCAGGAGTCGGTCGCGGCCGAGGCAACCCGGGTGGGGATGCCGTACGTGAACCAGCGCTGGCTCGGCGGCATGCTCACCAACTTCTCCACCGTGCACAAGCGCCTTCAGCGGATGAAGGAGCTCGAGGCCATGGAGCAGACCGGTGGCTTCGAGGGACGCACCAAGAAGGAAATCTTGATGCTGACCCGTGAGAAGAACAAGCTGGAGCGCAGCCTGGGCGGTATTCGCGACATGGCCAAGGTGCCCTCGGCCATCTGGGTCGTCGACACCAACAAGGAACACCTGGCAGTCGCAGAAGCCCGCAAGCTGAACATCCCGATCATCGCGATCCTGGACACCAACTGCGACCCCGACCTGGTCGACTACCCCATCCCGGGTAACGACGACGCGATCCGCTCGGCGGCGCTGCTGACCAAGGTCATCGCCGCCGCAGTGGCCGACGGCCTTCAGGCCCGTGCTGGTCAGGGCAACGGCGAGGGCAAGGCGGAGGCCGAAGCGGTCGAGCCGCTGGCCGAGTGGGAGCAGGAGTTGCTGGCTGGTGCCACCGCTACGGCACCCGAGGCTGCTGCCGCCGCCGAAACCACCACCGACGCATCGTAGGAAAGGCACACAATAGTGGCGAACTACACCGCTGCCGACGTCAAGCGGCTTCGGGAACTCACCGGCTCCGGCATGATGGACTGCAAGAACGCGCTGGCCGAGAGTGACGGCGACTTCGACAAGGCTGTCGAGGTACTGCGCATCAAGGGCGCCAAGGACGTCGGCAAGCGCGCGGAGCGTGCCACCGCCGAAGGTCTGGTCGCCGCCAAGGACGGCGCCCTGATCGAGCTGAACTCCGAGACCGACTTCGTCGCCAAGAACGACGAGTTCAAGGCGCTGGCTGACGAGGTCGTCGCGGCTGCTGCGGCCGCAAAGACCGACGACGTCGAGGCCCTCCTGGCTGCCAAGGCCGGCGACCGCACCGTCGGTGAGGCGATCGCGGCGCTGTCGGCCAAGATCGGCGAAAAGCTGGAACTGCGCCGCGTCGCCTATTTCGGCGGCACCGTGGAGACCTACTTGCACAAGCGGGCCTCCGACCTCCCGCCGGCCGTCGGCGTGCTGGTGGAGTACAGCGGCGACAACACCGAGGCGGCCCATGCGGTGGCGCTGCAGATCGCCGCGCTCAAGGCCAAGTACCTGACCCGGGACGACGTTCCCGCGGACCTGGTGGCCAACGAGCGTCGCATCGCCGAGGAGACGGCCAAGGAGGAGGGCAAGCCCGAGGCTGCCCTGCCCAAGATCGTCGAGGGCCGGGTCACCGGTTTCTTCAAGGACGTGGTGCTGCTCGACCAGTCGTCGGTGTCGGACTCCAAGAAGACCGTCAAGGCGCTGCTGGACGAGGCCGGCGTGACCGTCACCCGCTTTGTGCGGTTTGAGGTCGGCCAGGCCTAGTTCTTCGTCGTACGAACATCACCGCCGGCGCCCCATAATCGGGCGCAGGCGGTGATTTTCGTTTGGGCCGAGTCGGTGGGGAACCGTGCGCTCCGTCGGCTAGTGTGACCGGAATGCAACATGTGCACGCATTCGGTAATGACGCGCTCGGCGACTCCGACACAGTTGGTCTGGTTGAACGACTCCAGTCGGGCGAGGTATCGGCGGCCGAGCTTGTCGACGCCGCGATCGCGCGCACCGAGGCGGTCAACCCGCAATTGAACGGCGTGGCATATCGGGCCTTCGATCGAGCTCGTGAGGCAGCCCGCCAGGGTGCGGGGGATGGGCGCTCGGGGTACTTCCGGGGCATCCCCACCTTCATCAAGGACAACGTCGACGTGGCCGGGATGCCGACCATGCAGGGCACCGATGCCTGGCAGCCGCACCCGGCCACCGCCGACGGAGATTTCGCCCGCCTCTATCTGAACACCGGCATGATCGCCCTGGGTAAGACGCAGTTGAGCGAATTCGGGTTCAGTGCCGCCGCGGAGCACCCGCGGATCGGTGCGGTGCGCAATCCGTGGAACACCGACTACACGGCCGGGGCATCGTCGTCGGGCTCGGCGGCGTTCGTCGCTGCGGGGGCGGTTCCCATCGCGCACGCCAACGACGGCGGCGGCTCCATCCGCATTCCTGCGGCCTGCAACGGACTGGTGGGCTTGAAGCCGTCTCGGGGACGACTGCCGCTGGACAAGGACCTTCGTGCCATGCCGGTGCGGATCGTCTTCAACGGGGTGGTGACCCGCTCGGTGCGCGACACCGCTGCCTTTTACGCGGAAGCGGAACGGATTTCACGGAACAAGAAGCTGCCGCCGATCGGTGATGTCCGAGGACCCGGCACCCAGCGGCTCAGGGTTGCCGTGGTCGCCCAGTCGATCGACCGGGAGACGTCGGCGGAGATGCGCGAACTGACCAGCAAGACCGCGGCCTTGCTGGAGGAACTCGGCCACCGCGTCGAATACCTCGACTCACCGCCGGTACCCGCGTACTTCGCCGATGACTTCCTGCTTTACTGGGCGTTTTTGGCCACCGCGTTGGTCAGAGGTGGGCGCCGGATGTTCGGTCCGACCTTCGATCGCAGTCGGTTGGACAACCTGACACTGGGGCTGGATCGCCATGCCACCCGCCACCTGTACCGGCTGCCGTTGGCGATCGCCCGCCTTTCGGCTGTGCGCCGCAGGCACACGTCACGGTTGTACGGCGGCTACGACGTGGTGCTGACGCCGACGCTGGCACAGGAGACCCCGCGGGTGGGCCACCTCGACCCCACCGCCGACTATGAGCAGATCATCGACCGGCTGATGGACTGGGTGGCGTTCACTCCGCTGCAGAACGCCACTGGTGAACCGGCGATCTCGTTGCCGTTGGCCGAGTCAGCGGCTGGGCTGCCGGTCGGCATGATGTTCAGCGCGCCGCTGGGCCACGATGCCCGGTTGTTGGAGCTGGCCTACGAACTCGAGGCGGCCAAGCCCTGGCCGACCCTCGCGGGCCGTGCGCCTTTGACCTAGCGGGGATCGGGCGTCAAGGCGCGGCACTTACTCCGCGCCGATTCGTTCCAACATCTGTCGTAGCCGGTGCTGTTCGGCTGCACTCAACGCGGCCAACACGCGGCCGTCGGCGATGTGCACAGCCTCCTCGGCCTGACTCAGCAGAGTTCGGCCTGCGTCGGTCAACGTCGCGGGCAGTGCGCGCCCCGACGGCACCGAGTCTGGCCGACTCACCGCACCGCGGTTCTCCAACCTGTGCAACACGGTGTTCATGGCTTGCGGCGTGACGCCGGCATGGCGGGCCAACTCTGCACTGGACAGTCCCGGTCGTAGCGAAAGGACCCGCATGCAGACGAATTCGGGCAGCGTCAGTCCCAGCGGGCCGAGTACCGCGGTCACCTGCGGCCGCAGTGCCGAGCTGACCCGGTACAGCAAATAGCCCAGCGGAGCTCCGTCCACATCACCCATGTCAAATATCCTGACATACAAGGTGTCTGCGTCGAGCGGCTATAGGTCGTTTCCTGCGTAGGAGAGGTTGAAGCTCTTATTCGTCAGGGGAAAGTCGGGCACGATCGTGTCGGCCATCGCGACCGGCAGTGCGGGCCAATTGAACCACGACGGATCGACGATCTTGGCGCGGCTGATCACGCCGCCGGCCGCGATCTCCACGCGGTGCACGATGCTGCCGCGCCAGCCCTCCACGATGCCCACCCCGGTGCGCGGTGAGGTCACCACAGGGAGCTGGGCGCGGGCATCGAGCCGCCCGCGGTGGCTCTCGATGAGGTTGCGGCACAGGGCCACCGAGGCTGCGAACTCATCGCGGCGAACGCTATAGCGCGCGAGTACATCACCGGCCGTCGCCGTCACTTCGGTGACGGGGAGTTCGATAGTGGGGTGATCGATTCGGGCATCGGTGCCGACCCCGCTGGCGCGAGCCACGTACCCCAGGGTGCCCATCGCCTCGGCGTCGTCGCGCCGCAGTACCGATGTCCCGGCGAACCGGTCGTAGATTACCGAGTTGGCCAACGTCAGCTCGGCGATCTCGGCGACATCGTCAGCCAGCTCCTGTAGCCGGTTCGGGTCGGGGAGTGCTTGCAGCGCAACGCCGCCGGGGACGATCGCCCCGCGCAGCAGACGGTGACCGGTCACCTGCGCATTGATGCGCAGCAAAAGCTCGCGGACGCGCTGGGCGTGTGCGTTGGCCAGTCCGAAGCCCACATCGTTGGCCAGTGCGCCCAGGTCGGCGGCGTGGTTGTAGAGGCGCTCGAGCTCGATCAGCAATGCGCGCAGCCGGTGCACTGGGTCTGCCAGCTCGACACCGAGAGCCTCTTCGACGGCCAGGCTGTGGGCGAGCGCGTGGCCGGCGGAGGTGTCACCGCTGATCCGTTCGGCGAGATCGACTGCCGCCGCGGCGTCCCGGCCTTGAAATAGTCGTTCCACTCCACGGTGCACGAACCACAGCCGTGTCTTGAGCCGCAGAATCGACTCACCGACGACCGAGAACCGGAAGTGGCCCGGCTCGATCAGTCCGGCATGTACCGGTCCGACCGGAATCTCGTAGACCCCAGCGCCGTCGACGGTGAGAAAGGGAAAGTGATCCGCCGCAACGAAGTCTCCGGGGTCGCCGGCCTCATTGCGCATCGGGTGCCAGTCCTGCGGCCAGTGCGCATGCCGGACCAGCCGGCGTGGCTGCGGGTGACCGACCGGGGTGATCCCATACAGGTCGAGCATCTCGCGCTCGAATCTGCCTGCCTGGAAAGACAACCGGGCCAGCGACGGGATCGTCGGGTTGTCCGCCGGAACAGTCAGAGTCAGCTCGGTGCGACGGTCAGGGCGGGCAGCGACGAACAGGTACACCACCCGGAGGCTGTCGCCGTCATCGTGGGCTGCGACCAGGGCCAGCCGGAACCCGTCGGCGAGCAGGTCGGTGACCGTACCGAGGAGTTCAGTATCGGTGATCGGCTGCGCGTATGTGATCGGACTCATCAGCGGACTCCGAGTTGGCTTGCTGCGCCGGCGAACAGGTCGGACAGTGGCCCCGCGGTGATGCCCAGGGCGAGGGATAGTAGAACTCCGGCCACCAGCGCGCCCGCGATCGTCGCCGGCACCCGGATCGCCGGGCTGTCGGGCGTGGGGGTGCCCAACAGCATCCGGCCGGAGTTGCGCAGCAGCGCGGCGAACGCCACCACCAGGGCTACTAATGCGAGCCCGAGCGCCCACGACAGCCGCGCGTCAGCCAGCGAGATCGCGATCGCGACCTCGCTGGCGAACATCGCGAACGGGGGTAGCCCCAGCAGAATCACCATGCCGACTGCAAAGGCCCCGCCGATCAGCCGTGACCTGCCGAGCACCGCAGTGATCTCGCTCATCGCAGTCGTGCCGTGGGCGACCTGCAGTTGTCCGCCGGCCAAGAACAGCACCGTCTTGCCGACCCCATGAGCCGTGACGTGCAGTAGGAGTGCGGTGATCGCCAGCCCGGTGCCGGCCGCTGCGGCCACGGCGATCAGACCCATGGTTTCCATTGAGGAATACGCCAGCATCCGCTTGAGATCGCTGGTGACGGTGAGCAACAGCGCCGCGATGATCAGTGTCGTCAACCCGGCGGCCAACAATGCCGTCCGGAGAAATTGCGGCCCCACCGCGACGTCGATGATCGGCTTGATCCGGATCAACACCGAGAACGCGACGGACAGCAGCACCCCACTCATCAACGCAGAGACCGGCGCCGGCGCCTGGCTGTGGGCGTCCGCGAGCCAGGTGTGAAAGGGCGCCAGCCCCATCTTGGCGCCATAGCCGATCAGCAGCAGTGCGCCGGCCAGCCTGGTCACCGCCGGATCGAGCCCACCGGCATGGGCGGCCAGCACATCGAAGTCCAGCGCGTCCCCGCTCCCGGCGCCGGCGTGCAATGCGGCGAAGTGCAACAGCACTGTGCCCAGGAAAGCGATGGTGATTCCCACCGAGCAGACCATGACGTATTTCCAGGTGGCCTCTAGAGCGGCCCGGCTACGGCGGTGCCCGACCAGAAACGCGGTCACCACGGTGGTGGCTTCGACCGCAATCCACACCACGCCGATGTTGTTGGCGGACACGGCAAGAGCCATGGCCGCCAGAAACGCCGGAGTCAGAATGCCGTAGAGGCGGGCCCCACGTTTGTCGGTGTGCCCGTGGGACAGTTCGGCATCGACGTAGCCGATGCTGGCCCAGGTGGCCAGGCTGCCGACAACGCCGATGACAAGCAGCATGGTCACCGACAGCGCGTCGGCCCGAAGCAGGCCGTTCAGCGCCAAGTGGGCGTTGTCGCCGATCTGGAAGCCCAGGGCGACGCCGCATCCCAGGATGGTCAGCGCCGACACCAACGTGACGACTGCACTACACCGTCGCCAACCGAGCACGGCCGCACACACCGACGCCGATGCCGGAGCCATGAGTGGGAGCAGAATCAGAGGTGTCATCAGTCGCGCAACTCCCGCAGCAGGTCCAGGTCCACGCCGCCGAAGGCGTTGCGCAGTTGACCGGTGAGGACCCCGAGCACGATCAACACGAACAGCACGTCAAGGGAGGCTCCTAGCTCGACGATCAGTGGCACGCCGGCGGTCAGCAGGAACGCGGTCGCAGCGATCCCGTTGTCCAGCATCAACAGCCCGACCACCTGAGATATCGCGTGGCGGCGCGTTGCCATGATGAACAGCGCGATCAGCACGGTGGCCAGGGCCGCCGGTGCGGCGTTGGTCGCGGCGCTGGGTGCCAGCGCGACCACGGGCTGGGCGATAGTGAAGGCCGTGACCACCAGCGCGGTCACCATCAGCAGCGACGCCGTTGCGCTGACCAGGGGAGCTGACTCGCGGCGTTCCTGCCGCTCGGCCCCCAACGCCCGGTTCAGCAGCCACGGCAGCAGTACGGCACGCACCCCCAACACCCCGACCCCGACGAGTAGCAGGGCCTGATCCTGTTCGTGCACACCACGAATCATGGGGATGGCGGCCAGCGCAGCGCCTTGGGCGACTAACAGCCGGCGCACGACCACCGACAGATCACGGTGCCAGACCGCCAGCACCGCTGCCAGCAACACGCCGCCGGCAGCCAGATCCAGCAAGTTGACGTAGTTCACGCGCCCGCCCCCGTGAAGAAGTTCGCCGCCGTGACCGCGAGCAGGGCCAGCACGAAGGAGCCCGCCAGCAGTTCGGGCACCCGGAACAGGCGCAGCTTGGCCAGGAACACCTCGGCGGTGGCCAGGGCGATGGCCAGGACGGCCACCTTGAGTGCGATCGCGGCGGTGCCGACGACCACGTCCAGCAGACCGGGGTCAAACCCGGCTATGCCCCAGGGAATGAACAGGTTTGCCAGTAGGGCCAGCAGCACGGTCAGTCGCATACCACCGGCCCACTCGACCAGCGCCAGTTTCGGGCCGGAGTATTCGAGCACCATCGCCTCATGCACCATGGTCAGCTCCAGGTGGGTGGACGGGTTGTCCACCGGCAGCCGGCCGGTCTCAGCGACGATCACAATGACCAGTGCGACGAACGCCAACGCACTCGCCAGCGAGACCACCTGGCCGGGATGTTGGCTGGTGGCGCTGACGATGGCACCCAGATTGGCGGAGTTCGCCGGGATCGACAGCGCGAATACGGCCACCAGAATGGTCGGCTCGACGAGGGCGGCGATGGTGATCTCGCGGCTCGCGCCCATTCCGCCGAAGGCGGTGGCGGTGTCGATGCCGGCCAGGGTGAGAGCCACCGTGCCCAGAAACAGCAGGCCAACAACGGTGATCAGGTCGGCCACCGGGTCTAGCGGCGAGCCTGTCGCAACCAGGGGGGACGCTGCGACGATGACCAACGTGGTGGCCGCGAGGACGGCCGGGGCCGCGGCGAATACCCAGGTGGTGCCGCGGGGTTTGAGGTTCTGCTTGCCCAACAGTTTCCGGATGTCGCGCCACGGTTGTCCGATTCCGGCACCTGCGCGTCCTTCGGCGCGGGCGCGCACCTGGCGCATCAGCCCGGTGACCAGGGGGGCGCCGATGATGACGCCCACGACTTGTACGAAACCCGCGACCAGGAGAACTGCGCTCATCGCGCCACCACCATCGCGATCAGCACGCCGACGGCCCCATAGGCGAGGTAGAGGTGCACGCTGCCGGTGTGGGCGCGACGCACCAGCTGTGCTGCGGCGGCCACACCACGCAGCACGGGGGCATACCAGCGGTCCTCGACGACGTCGGCCACGCGCGCCCGGTAGGCGATCCGATCCACGTAGTAGCTCGACGGCGCTTGGCGGGTCACCTCTACTGAGGCGTCGGTGTGCAGCACGTCGTCGAAGACCTGCTGCAGCGGTTGGGCAAACGACGTCGCGGTGTACTGCATCCGCGGACTCAGTTCGTCGGCGCCGCAGGCCCACAGTGGCACCGCGGCAGCGCTCGGCCGGTGCCGCGCACGCCACCGGGAACCGATCAGCACCACCGCTGCCGCTGCCGCCAGCGCCGCGGCCAGCAGGCTGGGCGACATGGACGCGTCAAGGCCCGGGATGCGCAGATACGTCCCGAGCTGTGGAGCCGGGCCGGTCACCGGCAGTGTCTCGAGTGTGCGGTGCAGCAAGGGCCCCATGGTGCCCGGCGCGACGGCCAGCACCGCGCAGGCCAGCGCGGCCAGGACCATGCCGGCGAGCATCGAGGCGGGAGCTTCGCGGGCTGTCGCGGCGGCGTCGCTGCGCGGGCGGGCCAGGAAGCCGATCCCGAAAGCTTTGACCATGGCGGCCACCCCCAATCCCGCGGTCAACGCAACCCCAGCTACGGCCAACGGTGTCACCAGGGCGATCGTGACGTCGTGATCGCCGCTGGCGTGCATCAACGACTGAATCAGCAGCCATTCACTGACGAAACCGGCGCCCAGTGGCAGACCGGCCGCCCCGAGAGCGGCCACCCCGAAGAGTGTCGTGGTGCCCGGCATTCGGCGAGCCAAGCCGCCGAGCCGGTCCAGGTCGCGCAGGCCTGTGGCGACCAGCACCGACCCGGCAGCGAGGAATCCGAGGCACTTGAACGCACTGTGGGCGAACAGGTGCAGCAAAGCCGCCACGGTGGCGACCGCCGCGGCATCGCGCGAGCCCGTACCTGACAACAACATGGCCGCGCCCAGGGCCAGGGTGATCAGCCCGATGTTCTCCGTCGTCGAATACGCAAGCAGCCGTTTGAGGTCGGTAGCCACCGATGCCTGCAGCACGCCGTACATCGCCGACGCTCCGCCGGCGATCAGCAGCGTCAACGCCCACCACCGCGGACCCGGACCGAGAAGCTGCACATCGACGCGGATGATCCCGTAGACACCGAGGTTGACCATGGCGGCACTGAGTAACGCCGACACGGGGCTCGGTGCCTCGGGGTGCGCCCTGGGCAGCCACGCATGGAGCGGCAGCAGGCCGGCCTTGGAGCCGAAGCCGACCAGGGTCAAAACGAACACCGCGTTGCGCACCCCGTCGGAGAGCGCACCGACACCGGCAAGTTCGTCGCCGGCGTGTGCTGCCAGCACCACCAATCCCAGCAGCAGGGTCACAAAGCCCAACTGGGTCATGACCGCATAGATCAGGGCGGCAGATCGGACTTCGCTGCGCTGCTGCTCGGTGAGCACCAACACCAGGGAGGTCAGCGCCATCAGCTCCCAGGTGAGCAGAAACGTGGTCACCGAACCCGCTGCCGGGACGGCCAGCAGGGTTGCGACGAACAGCGGCAAGCCCAGCAGCGGAACCGCGCCGTATCGCTCGTGACGTGCGTAGCCGATCCAGTACAGCCCGGCCGCCACGGCCACCGTTCCAGTCAGCACCATGAAGAACCCGCCGAGTGGATCGATGCGCAGCACCACGCCCAGCAAGGGAACGAGCCATTCGATGCGGATCACAGGAAGCGTGCCGAAAGCTCCGGCCAGCCCCAGACCGGCTCCGGCCGCCCCAATCCCGGCTGTGGCGGCGCCGCTGAGGGCCGCTGTCACCCCCTGCTGGTGTGGCGCTTCGGGTGCAGCGATTTTCAGTGCGCTCACCTGTCGGTCACCGAGCGCAGCGCGGCGAGAATCGTCTCGGGCGTAGGCGGACAGCCGGGGATCTCCACATCGACCGGGACGATCTCACCGACTGAGCCGGCAGCCCCGTATGCCTGTGTGAACACTCCGCGGTTGAGTGCGCAGTCGCCGCAGGCAATCACCTTTCGGGGTTGTGGCGTGGCCTCCAAGGTGTTGCGCAGTGGTTCGGCCATGTTGCGTGTGACCACCCCGGTGACCAGGAGGGCGTCGGCGTGCCGCGGCGACGCCACCAGTCGGGCGCCGAATCGTTCGGCGTCGTACACCGGGCCGAACGCCCCGGAGATCTCGATCTCACAGCCATTGCACGAGCCGGCGTCGACATGGCGGATCTGCAACGACCCAGCCACACCGGATGGCTCGCAGGTGGCGGCCGGCGGCCGGGGGCCGGCCGGTTCGGTCACCCGGCCCAGCGCGCGGATCCTGGTGAGCCAGCTCATTGCCGGGCCCGCAGGTCGTCGAGGATGGCCACCTGATCCTTGAGCAGTCCGGTCAGGGCCTTGCGCGCCACGGCGAGCAGTTCGGTGATCACCGGCGAGGCGATCGAGTAGACCACCGTGCTGCCGTCTTTGGTCGCCGTCACGACGCCCGCGCGGCGTAGGACACCGAGTTGCTGGGACAGATTCGATGCTTCCAGCCCAATCTCGGGCAGCAGCTCGCTGACGGTGTGGTCGCGCTCGGCGAGTAGTTCCAGGATCCGGATCCTGGCGGGGTGCCCCAGCGTCTTGAAGAACTCGGCTTTGACCTGATGTAGCGAGTTCGGCACCCGTCCAACCTTAGCGATGAAAGCATCAATTGAAAATATCTTCAGATGTTGTGGAGTTGCTGTGGGTCGTCGCGGATCGGGATTCGAGTGAGCTTGCACCCCGGGCTTCGTTTGACCGTCCCGGTAGTGCAGGATGACAATGCCGTCGCGGACCATTCCCGCGATGGCGCTGTCATATGCGCGCAGCCCGGAGGAGCCTGATGACGGAGCCGACGAGTACCGACGGAACCCAACCGGCCGGCCGTCCCCCCTACTCCCGGGTATTGCTGAAGCTCGGCGGAGAGATGTTCGGCGGCGGCCAAGTCGGTCTCGACCCCGACGTCGTCGCCCAAGTGGCCCGCCAGATCGCCGAAGTCGTCCGCGACGGGGTGCAGGTTGCGGTCGTGATCGGCGGAGGCAACTTCTTCCGCGGTGCGCAGTTGCAGCAGCGTGGCATGGAGCGGATGCGCTCGGATTACATGGGCATGCTCGGAACGGTGATGAACAGCCTTGCGCTGCAGGACTTCCTGGAGAAGGAAGGCATCGACACCCGAGTGCAGACCGCCATCACCATGGGCCAGGTCGCCGAGCCCTACATCCCGCTGCGGGCCCAACGGCACCTGGAAAAGGGCCGGGTCGTGATCTTCGGTGCCGGCATGGGACTGCCGTACTTCTCCACCGACACCACCGCCGCCCAACGGGCGTTGGAGATCGGCGCGCAGGTGGTCCTGATGGCCAAGGCCGTCGATGGCATCTTTACCGCGGATCCGCGCGTCCACCCGGACGCCGAACTGCTCACCACGATCACCCATCGCCAGGTCATCGATCAGGGGCTCAAGGTGGCCGATGCCACCGCGTTCAGCCTGTGCATGGACAATGGCATGCCGATCCTGGTGTTCAACCTGTTGACCGACGGAAATATCGCGCGGGCGGTCGCGGGTGAGAAGATCGGGACATTGGTCACCAGCTGAACGGCGGGGTGCTGCAGGCAAGCGATAGCGAGGAGCGGGGCAGATGATCGACGAGGCTCTCTTCGATGCCGAAGAGAAAATGGAAAAGGCCGTGTCGGTGGCCCGTGACGATCTCGCGACCATTCGCACCGGCCGCGCCAACCCGGGCATGTTCTCCCGGATCGTCATCGACTACTACGGGTCGACCACTCCGATCACCCAGCTGTGCAGCATCAATGTGCCCGAGGCGCGGATGGTGGTGATCAAGCCCTACGAAGCCTCGTCGTTGGGGGCCATCGAGACCGCCATTCGTAACTCCGATCTGGGCCTCAACCCCAGCAACGACGGTTCGCTGATCCGGGTCTCGGTGCCGCAGCTCACCGAGGAGCGGCGCAAAGACCTGGTCAAACAAGCCAAGGCCAAGGGCGAGGACGCCAAGGTCTCGGTGCGCAACATCCGCCGCAAGGCGATGGAAGAGCTGCACCGCATCCGCAAAGACGGAGACGCCGGCGAGGACGAGGTCGGCCGGGCCGAGAAAGACCTGGACAAATCGACCCAGCAATTCGTGACTCAGATCGACGAGCTGGTCAAGCACAAAGAAGGCGAGCTGCTGGAGGTCTAGCGGCCGTCCAGTAGGCACCCCCCGTGGCACACCATGACACCGGCGTCGACGCCGCGAATGCACAACCGAAACAGTCGCGAGCCGGACGCAATCTTCCCGCGGCCATCGCCGTGGGCGCCGTACTGAGCGCAACCCTGGTCTACACGCTGTTGTTCGCCCCGCGTTTCTGGGTGCTGATTCTTGCGGTGGCCGCCCCGGTCGCCACCCATGAGATCACCCGGCGGCTGCGCGAAGTCGGCTACGACGTGCCGTTCATCCCGCTGGCGCTCGGCGGCCAGGCGATGTTGTGGCTGTCGCTGCCGTTCGGGGCTAGGGGAGTGCTGGGTGCCTTCGGTGCCACCGTAGTGATCTCCATGATGTGGCGGTTGGTGGGCCAGGGGCTCAACCATGCCCCGGTCAACTACCTGCGCGACATGTCGGCGATGATCCTGATCGCGGTCTGGGTGCCCCTGTGCATGAGCTTTGCGGCCCTACTGGTCTTCCGCGACAACGGTCCCGGTCGCGTGCTGTGTCTGCTGTTCCCGGTGGTCTTCTCCGACATCGGCGGGTACGCCGTCGGTGTGTTGTTCGGAAAGCATCCGATGGCGCCGGCGATCAGCCCGAAGAAATCCTGGGAGGGCCTCGCGGGATCGCTGGTTCTCGGTGTCGCCGCGGCGGTGTTCGCGGTGACGATGTTCCTGGACCGGCCGTGGTGGGTGGGCCTGCCGCTGGGGCTGTTGCTCGTGCTCACCGGGGTTTTCGGCGACCTCATCGAATCCCAGGTCAAACGCGATCTGGGGATCAAGGACATGGGCCGGCTGCTGCCGGGCCACGGCGGGATCATGGACCGGCTCGACGCGCTGCTGCCTTCGGCCGTGGTGACCTGGATCGTCCTGACCGTTCTGCCCTGATTCACCGGCATACTGGAACCGATCATGACGCAACAGCTGGTGTTCACCGCACCCAAACGAGCCCTGCCGCCACGCCATCTGGCTGACCTGGATGCGGCCGGCCGGGCAGCGGCCGTGGCGGATCTGGGATTGCCGGCGTTTCGGGCCAACCAGCTTGCCCAGCAGTACTACGGCAGGCTCATCGCCGACCCGCAGCAGATGACCGACCTGCCTGCCGCGGTGCGTTCGGCGGTGGCAGAAGCGCTGTTTCCCACGCTGCTGACCGCAGCCAGCGAGATCCAATGCGACGCCGGGGAAACCCGAAAGACGTTGTGGCACGCCCACGACCAGACGAAGTTCGAATCGGTGCTGATGCGCTATCCGCGCCGCAACACCGTGTGCATCTCCTCACAGGCCGGTTGCGGCATGGCGTGCCCGTTCTGCGCGACCGGCCAAGCCGGCCTCACCCGCAACCTGTCCACCGCGGAGATTCTCGAGCAGGTACGGGCCGCGGCAGTGGTATTGCGTGAGCAGGGTGCAGCTCGGCCCGCGGGGGACCGGCTGTCCAACATCGTGTTCATGGGCATGGGGGAGCCACTCGCCAACTACGCCCGGGTGGTGGCCGCGGTGCGGCGGATCACCGAGCCGCCACCGAACGGGTTCGGGATCTCGGCGCGATCGGTGACGGTGTCGACGGTCGGGCTGGCGCCGGCGATCCGAAAGCTCGCCGACGAGCGGCTCGGCGTGACCCTCGCGCTGTCGCTGCACACGCCCGACGATGAGCTGCGCGACACCTTGGTGCCGGTCAACAATCGGTGGAAGGTCAGCGAGGTCCTTGATGCTGCGCGCTACTACGCGGACCAGACGGGCCGGCGCGTCTCGGTGGAATACGCGTTGATCCGTGACGTCAACGACCAGCCCTGGCGGGCAGACCTGTTGGGCAAGAAGCTGCACAAAGTCCTGGGGCAGTTGGTGCACGTCAACCTGATACCGCTCAACCCCACTCCCGGCAGCGAATGGGATGCCAGTCCTAAGCCGGTCGAGCGGGAGTTCGTCCGCCGGGTCCGTGCCCAGGGCGTGGAATGCACGGTGCGCGATACCCGCGGCCGTGAGATCGCGGCGGCGTGTGGTCAGTTAGCCGCGGAGAACAGCTAGCGCAGCCAACCGCGGTTGCGGCCGACGATGTCGCGAACCACGACAAACAGCGTCAGGGCGGCGAAGCCCAGCAGGAAGTAGTCCTCGACGTGGCCGATGTGGTTGCCGCGCAGCATGAGCAGCAGGAACCCGACGATGACGAAGCCGACGATGTGCCAGGTGCGGTAGTTGATCGCGCTCCAGCCCCACGCCGCAGACGGCACCTCGACAGGGTCAGCCTCGGTGTGGCGCTCCAGCTCGGTACCGGCCACTTCGACTCCTCAAGTTCGCGTGTGCAACTGCTGCGCGCCATTCTGACATATCGCGATGCGGTCGACCTACCGTGGACGGTATGGCCCAGCAAGCCGAACAGACGCCACCGATCTGGGATTTCGCGATGGCCCCGCCGCATCTCGCCCCGGGGGTGGCGTCCATGGTCGGCTATCGCGCGCTTGACGTGCCGGAGAGCGTCCATCGGGGTCTGCCGTCATCGACGCTGACGTTCATCGTCAGCCTCGATGACGGGGTGGAGGCCGCCGCCACCCTCGGCGCGCTGGCCGCGGCGCGGCCGATTCCCGTCATCCTCGGTGGCCTGCATGTGGAGGCCAGCCACGTCCGGCAGCGCCGCGGTCAGGCCGGCGTTCAGCTGGCGGTGCATCCGCTGGCCTCACGCGCGCTGTTCGGCCTGCCGGCTGCCGAGCTCAGTCTCACCGACTTCGATGCGGCGCCGATGCTGGGCCGGCATGCGCAGCGTCTGCATGAGCAGCTGGCCTCCGCGCCGTGCTGGTCGGACGCCTTTACGCTGGCATCTCGATATCTGGTGGCGCAGTGCAATCGCCATCGGGTCGGCGTGCGGACCGAGGTGGCCGCCGCCTGGGAGCTGCTGCGGCGCAGCCGGGGGACAGCTCCGATCGCGCGCGTCGCCGAGCAGGTCGGCCTGAGCCAGCGCCACCTGAGCACGCTGTTTCGCCGCGAGGTGGGCCGCAGCCCGAAGGAGGTGGCCATGCTGATGCGCTTCGAGTACGCGACCGCCCGCATGGCCAACGCCGCTCGCGGCCCGCGGGTCGACCTGGCAGACATTGCGGTGGCAGCCGGTTATGCCGACCAGGCCCACCTGACCCGAGAATTCGTTCGCTACACCGGGACCACGCCCGGAGCCTGGCTGGTCGAGGAGTTCCAAAACATTCAAGACGGCGGGCATGGGCAGCGCTCACCGTGGGGGGATGACTGCAACGAACCCGACCGTCTGGTTGACCCTGCAAGCGCATGACGCGCCCAAGCTCATCGACTACTACGTTGACACCTTCGGTTTTGTCGTCACGGCTCGGTACGGGGACGCGGACACCGTCGACCATGCGGAGCTGTGCTGGCCGGAAGGGACCGGCGGCATCATGCTGGGCAGTCACAAGCCCGGAAACGACTGGTGCCGTGAACCCGGTACCGCCGGTGGCTTCGTCGTCACCGGTGACCCGGACGGTCTTTACCAGCGGGTCCTGCGACACCAGGCCGATGTCATTCGACCGCTGACCGACACCGACTACGGAGCTCGTGAGTTCGCGGTGCGCGATCCCGAAGGCAACCTGTGGAGCTTCGGGAACTACCCGGGCGCACAATAGGTGGGTGAGCGCGTCTTCGGGGGGCCGGACCAGAGTTCTGCTGTTGGGCTCCACCGGCTCGATCGGAACCCAGGCATTGCAGGTCATCGCGGCGAATCCGGATCGCTTCGAGATCGTCGGGCTGGCCGCCGGCGGCGGTAACCCTGAGCTGTTGGCCGCCCAGCGAGCCGAAACCGGCGTGACCAACATCGCCGTCGCCGACGCCCGGGTCGGTGAGGCGCTCGAGGTCCCGTACTGCGGCCCCGAGGCCGTGACCCGTCTGGTGCAGGACACCGAGGCAGACGTGGTGCTCAACGCCCTGGTCGGCGCGCTGGGGCTGCGGCCCACGCTGGCCGCGCTGGAGACCGGGGCTCGGCTGGCGCTGGCCAACAAGGAATCGCTGATCGCCGGTGGTCCCTTGGTGCTGGCGGCCGCTCAGCCGGGCCAGATCGTGCCGGTGGACTCCGAGCATTCCGCGCTGGCGCAGTGCCTTCGCGGCGGCACTCCCGACGAAGTCGCCAAGCTGGTGCTCACGGCTTCGGGCGGGCCGTTCCGGGGCTTTACCGCCGCCGAGCTGGAGCACGTCACGCCGGAACAGGCCGGCGCCCACCCGACCTGGTCGATGGGCCCGATGAACACCCTGAATTCCGCCTCGCTGGTCAACAAGGGCCTCGAACTCATCGAAACGCACTTGCTGTTCGGTGTTCGCTACGAGCGCATCGATGTCGTCGTGCACCCGCAGTCGATCGTGCATTCCATGGTCACCTTCACCGACGGATCGACCATCGCCCAGGCCAGCCCGCCGGACATGCGCCTACCGATCGCGCTGGCGCTCGGCTGGCCCGCACGGGTGCCCGGCGCGGCGGCGGCGTGTGACTTCACGCGGGCTTCCACCTGGGAATTCGAGCCGCTCGACGACGAGGTTTTCCCGGCAGTACAGCTGGCCCGTCGCGCCGGAACGATCGGCGGCTGCATGACCGCGGTCTACAACGCGGCCAATGAAGAAGCAGCAGAGGCGTTCCTTTCCGGCCGGATCGGCTTCCCCGCGATCGTGGACACCATCGCCGAGGTGCTGGGCGCCGCCGACCAGTGGGCCGCACAACCCGCTACCGTGGATGAGGTACTCGACGCGCAGCGCTGGGCCAAGGAACGGGCGGCTCGCGCCGTTGAGGCGACAGCTACGAGAAAGGTCGGAAGCAACCGATGATGTTCGCGGTCGGCATCGCGCTGTTCGCGCTGGCCATCCTGGTTTCGGTGGCCCTGCACGAGTGTGGACACATGTGGGTGGCGCGGGCCACCGGCATGAAGGTTCGCCGTTACTTCGTCGGCTTCGGCCCCACGCTGTGGTCGACGCGACGCGGCGAGACGGAGTACGGCCTCAAGGCCGTACCGGCCGGTGGCTTCTGCGACATCGCCGGCATGACCGCCGTGGAGGAGCTCGCTCCTGACGAGTTCGACCGTGCCATGTTCAAGCAGAAGACCTGGAAACGGGTGGCGGTGTTGGTCGCCGGGCCCGCGATGAATTTCATCATCGGTTTGGTGCTGGTCTATGCCATCGCGGTGATCTGGGGCCTGCCCAATCTGCATGCGCCCACCACGGCTGTGATCGGCGATACCGCCTGCGTGGCCCCCGAGATCACCAAGGGCGAACTGGGCACCTGTTCGGGTCCGGGCCCGGCGGCGCAGGCCGGAATCCAGTCCGGTGACGTGGTTGTCAAGGTCGGCGACACGTCCGTCTCGACTTTCGAAGAGATGGCCGTCGCCGTGCGCAAGCAGCACGGCAACACACCGATCGTGGTCGAACGCGATGGCACCAGGCTCACCACCTACGTCGACGTGACAGCCACACAGCGGTGGATCTCCGACGGCTCGGGGGAGGCGGTGCCCAGCACCGTCGGTGCTATCGGCGTCGGCGCCGCCCAATTCGGGCCGACTGAATACGGGCCGATCAGTGCGGTTCCGGCCACCTTCGCCTTCAGTGGGGATCTGGCGGTGTTGTTGGGCAAGTCGTTGGCCAACATCCCGTCGAAGGTCGGCGCACTGATGCACGCGATCGGAAACCCGCACGGGGAGCGTGATCCCGAAACCCCGATCAGTGTGGTGGGCGCGTCGATCATCGGCGGCGACACTGTCGATCATGGCCTGTGGGTGGCGTTCTGGTTCTTCCTGGCGCAGCTCAACTTCATCCTGGGTGTGCTCAACCTGGTGCCGCTGCTGCCGTTCGATGGCGGCCACATCGCGATCGCGCTGTTCGAGAAACTCCGCAATGTGGTCCGGTCGGCCCGCGGGAAGGTGGCGGCTGCGCCGGTGGACTATCTCAAGCTGATGCCGGCCACCTACGTAGTGTTGGTGGTGGTTGTCGGCTACATGCTGCTCACCGTGACTGCCGACTTGGTCAATCCGATCAGGCTGTTTTGATGGGAGTCCCCGCATGAGCGTCGGCCTCGGAATACCGGCCGCTCCACCGCCCACGCTGGCGCCGCGGCGTAAGACCCGTCAGCTCATGGTCGGTGGTGTCGGAGTGGGCAGCGACCACCCGATTCCGGTGCAGTCGATGTGCACCACCAAGACCCACGACGTCAATGCGACATTGCAGCAGATCGCCGAGCTGACCGCCGCCGGCTGCGACATCGTGCGGGTGGCCTGCCCGCGGCAGGAGGACGCCGACGCGCTGGCCGAGATTGCCCGCAAGAGCAAGCTTCCGGTGATCGCCGACATCCACTTCCAGCCCAAGTACATCTTCGCCGCGATCGACGCCGGCTGCGCCGCCGTGCGGGTCAACCCGGGCAATATCAAGGAGTTCGACGGCCGGGTCGGCGACGTCGCCAAGGCCGCCGGCGCCGCCGGCATTCCGATCCGGATCGGTGTGAACGCCGGCTCGCTGGATCAGCGATTCCTGGCCAAGTACGGCAAGGCCACTCCAGAGGCGCTGGTGGAATCCGCGCTCTGGGAGGCGTCGCTGTTCGAAGAGCATGGCTTCGGCGACATCAAGATCAGCGTCAAACACAACGACCCGGTCGTGATGGTGGCCGCCTACGAGCTGCTGGCACAGCGCTGCGACTACCCGCTGCATCTGGGTGTCACCGAGGCCGGTCCGGCATTCCAGGGCACCATCAAGTCTGCGGTGGCGTTCGGCGCGTTGCTCTCTCGCGGCATTGGCGACACCATCCGGGTGTCGCTGTCGGCGCCGCCCGTGGAAGAGGTCAAGGTCGGCAACCAGATTCTGGAGTCGCTCAATCTGCGGCCACGGGGTCTGGAGATCGTGTCGTGCCCCTCGTGTGGCCGGGCACAGGTCGATGTCTACCGGCTGGCGAATGAAGTCACCGCCGGGCTGGAGGGGATCGACGTACCGCTGCGCGTAGCGGTGATGGGATGTGTGGTCAACGGCCCCGGCGAAGCCCGTGAGGCGGATCTGGGCGTGGCATCCGGCAACGGCAAAGGACAGATCTTCGTCAAGGGTGAGGTGATCAAGACCGTTCCCGAGGCGCAGATCGTCGAGACCCTGATCGAAGAGGCCATGCGCCTGGCCGAGCAGATGGGTGACGGTTCTCCCAGCGGCTCGCCCACCGTCGCCGTAAGCTGAGTCACCATGTCGGCTCCGCCCGATTTCCGCCTCGAGCAGGCTCGCGTGTCCGTGGCGCGCGATGCCGCGGCAGTGTGGCGCGTTCTCCAAGAGGATCCGATCGGCTCCTGCATGGTGGCCGCTCGCGTCGCCGACTACGGCGTCGATCCCCGGTCGATCGGCGGAGAACTGTGGACGCGGGGCGGCGTCGATGAATCCCTGTGCTACGCAGGCGCGAACCTGATACCACTGCGTGGAACACCCGCCGACCTTGCCGCGTTCGCCGACAAGGCAGTCGGTGCGATTCGGCGCTGCTCATCCCTGGTAGGACGCGCGGAATTGGTGTTGCCGATGTGGCAGCGCCTCGCCGACTCCTGGGGTCCGGCCCGCGACGTGCGTGAGAGCCAGCCCTTGATGGCGTTGCACAGCATGCCCACGTGCGCGATGGATCCCGAAGTACGCCAGGTGCGCCCCGCCGAGCTCGACGCATACCTGGTCGCGGCCGTCGATATGTTCATCGGTGAGGTCGGCGTGGACCCGCGTGCCGGGGACGGCGGCCGGGCCTACCGTCGGCGGGTGGCCAATCTGATCGCAGCGGGCCGGGCCTGGGCGCGCTTCGAGAATGGCGAGGTGGTGTTCAAGGCCGAGGTGGGCTCGCAGTCGCCGTCGGTGGGACAGATCCAGGGCGTCTGGGTGCACCCGGAACGGCGCGGGCAGGGGCTGGGTATCGGCGGCACGGCCATGCTGTCCGCGGTCATCGTGGGAACCGGGCGCATCGCCAGCCTGTACGTCAACGACTTCAATGAGGTGGCCCGCGCCACGTACGAGCGGGTCGGGTTCACTCGGGTCGGCACTTTCGCGACGGTATTGCTCGACTGATCCCAGCCGCGTCTCGCAACATCTCGGGCCGGACACGAACAGATCTCGGTGCGCCTCCACGCCGCTGACGGTCGCAGTCTTTAACATCAGCCCCAATGACAACTGGGATCTCATTCGTCACACGCGTCACGGGTATGTTCACCGTGCTGCTCACCGCCGCGGGCTTGGCGGCCTGCACCCCGCGCCCCGACGGCCCTGGGCCTGTCGCCGAGCGCTTCTTCTCCGCCCTCGCAGCCGGTGACACCGCGGCCGCGGCCGAACTCAGCGACGACCCGTCCACTGCGCGCAGTGCCCTCAACGCCGCCTGGGCGGGGTTACAGGCTGAACATCTGGATGCACAGATGCTCAGCTCGCGCTACAACGACGACACCGGAAGTGTCGCCTTCCGCTACACGTGGAAGCTGCCGAAGAACCGGATCTGGGCCTACGACGGCCAGCTCAAAATGGTTCGTAATGAAGGACATTGGACGGTTCGCTGGGCGGCTACCGGCCTGCACCCCAAACTGGGGGAGCACCAGACCTTCGCGCTGCGGGCCGACCCCCCGCGACGCGCCGCCGTCAACGAGATCGGCGGCACCGACGTACTGGTGCCCGGCTACGTGTATCACTACCAGCTCGACGCCACCCGGGCCGGCCAGCACCTGATGCGCACTGCGCGCGGTGTGGTCGACACCTTGCGGGTCTTCGACGACGCACTCGGGGACCCGCAGCGACTGGCAGAGCAGGCCAGTTCCTCGGTGACCCCGTTGGACCTGATCACGTTGCGCAAGGTCGATCACGACCGGGTCGAACCAGTGATCGGCGCTCTTCCCGGGGTGCTGGTCACCCCCCGCCCCGACCTGCTGCCCACCGATGACCACTTCGCGCCGATGCTGATCAACGAGGTCAAGAAGGCCGTCGGGACCCAACTCGAAGGGGCCGCGGGCTGGCGGGTGGTCAGCGTGAACCAGAACGGGGTCGACGTCGCGGTACTGCACGAGGTCGATCCGGCGCCGGCCCCCTCGCTGACCATCAGCGTGGACCGAGCGGTACAGCGTGCCGCCCAGAATGCGGTCAACACCCGCGGCGACAAGGCGATGATGGTGGTGATCAAGCCCTCCACCGGGGAGCTGCTCGCCGTAGCGCAGAGCGCCGCCGCCGACGCCGACGGGCTGGTCGCGACCAGTGGCCTGTATCCGCCAGGGTCCACCTTCAAGATGGTGACCGCGGGCGCGGCGATCGAACGAGACATGGCCTCACCGAATTCGATGGTGGGTTGTCCCGGCGAACTCGACATCGGCCAGCGCACCATCCCCAACTACGGCGGGTTCGACCTCGGCCTGGTATCGATGTCGCGGGCCTTCGCCAACTCGTGCAACACCACTTTTGCCGAGCTGGCCAGCCGGATGCCCCCACGCGCCCTGTCGCAGGCAGCCACGCGCTACGGAATCGGGGTGGACTACCTGGTCGACGGGATCACCACGGTCACCGGATCCGTCCCCCCGACCGTGGATCTGGCAGAACGTACGGAGGACGGATTCGGGCAGGGCAAGGTGCTGACCAGCCCCTTCGGCCTGGCGCTGGCCGCGGCGACGGTGGCCGCCGGCCGAACCCCGGTGCCCCGGCTGATCGAGGGCCGGCCGACAGCGGTCAACGGCCCGGCCAGTGCCCCCGTCAGCTCCGAGATGCTCAACGGCCTGCGCGAGATGATGCGGCTGGTGGTCACCGACGGCACCGCACGCGATATCGCCGGTTGCGGACCGGTATTCGGCAAGACCGGAGAGGCTGAGTTCGCCGGCGGTTCGCATTCCTGGTTCGCCGGGTACCGCGGAGACATGGCTTTCGCCTCGCTGATCGTCGGCGGTGGCAGCTCCCAGTACGCGGTCCGGATGACCAAGGTGATGTTCGACTCGCTGCCGGACAACTTCCTGCTGTAGCGGCGATCGCAAGCGCGGCGTAGCCGGGCGCTGCGGGGCGACGGCCTCAACTCTGACCCGCCACCGGTCTTCCGTGCAACGCACGACCTGGCCGGCACCGGTAAATTGGGTAGCCATGACGGGTCTCAGCGACGACATGGCCGACGTGGCCTTACGCATCTCTGATGCGGACCGCAACGGCACGCTTCGCCGCCTGCACAACGCTGTCTCCCTCGGATTGATCGACATCGGGGAGTTCGAGGAACGCGCGGCGCAGGTTTCCCAGGCTCGGATGCGCTCGGAGCTGGACACCCTGATCGGTGACCTACCCGGCCCGCGGGCCATCGTCTCGTCGGCGGCCGATCGGGTGGAGCTGCGTGGCTGGGCCGGTTCGTTGAAGCGCCACGGCGAATGGATCGTGCCGACCCAGCTGGCGGTGGTGCGGCGTCTGGGCTCGGTCGACCTGGACCTCACCAAGGCGCGCTTCGCCGGGCCGGTCGTCGTCATCGAACTCGACATTCGCTTCGGTTCGGTGGACATCCGCTTGCCCGACGGCGCCAGCGTCTCGATCGACGACGTGGAGGTCTACGGCGGCAGTGCGCGGGACCGACGCAGTGATCCACCCGCCGAAGGCGTCCCGCACCTGGTACTGACCGGACGCGTGGTCTGCGGTTCGGTGGATATCAGGGGCCCCCGTCGCAAGCTGCGATGGCGGCGCTGACCAGCTCCGTTAAGCTGGCGTAATGCCTGTTCGTGCCCCGCTGTCTCCCGGCGTGCTGTCTCCGACGCTGCCGGTGCCTCGTTCGATCCCGCGCCCGGAATACGTCGGCCGCTCCACGGCCGCCGAAGGCAGCGAGCCGTGGGTTCAGACGCCCGAAGTGATCGAGAAGATGCGGGTGGCAAGCCGGATCGCCGCGCGCGCACTCGCCGAGGCCGGCAAAGCCGTCGCGCCCGGCGTGACCACCGATGAGCTGGACCGGATCGCCCACGAGTACATGGTCGACCATGGTGCCTACCCATCAACCTTGGGCTACAAGGGATTTCCCAAGTCGTGCTGCACCTCGCTCAACGAAGTCATCTGCCACGGCATCCCGGACTCGACAGTGATCGCCGACGGCGACATCGTCAACATCGACGTGACCGCCTACATCGATGGCGTGCACGGCGACACCAACGCCACTTTCTTGGCCGGTGATGTGTCCCAGGAGCACCGGTTGCTCGTCGAGCGCACGCACGAGGCCACCATGCGGGCGATCAAAGCGGTGAAGCCAGGGCGGGCACTGTCGGTGATCGGCCGGGTTATCGAGGCCTACGCCAACCGATTTGGCTACAGCGTGGTTCGTGACTTCACCGGCCACGGCATCGGCCCGACCTTCCATAACGGACTGGTGGTCCTGCACTACGACCAGCCTGAGGTCGACACCATCATCGTGCCCGGGATGACGTTCACCATCGAGCCCATGATCAACCTGGGCGGTCTGGACTACGAGATCTGGGACGACGACTGGACGGTGGTCACCAGCGACGGAGGGTGGAGCGCCCAATTCGAGCACACTCTGGTGGTCACCGACGACGGCGCGGAGATCCTCACCCTGCCCTGAATCGCTGAGGCCTGAGGGGCCCGCCAAAACCACCCCGATGCCGACCGGCGGGCTGTAGCGTTGCCAAGATGCCGGGCACGATGATGACCATCGACGGGTTCCCGATCCCCGTCGATGTCGCAGGCCCGCAGAACGGGGCAGTTGTTGTGGTGCTCGCCGCTGCCCAGCACCCGCTCACCGCGTATGACGCGGTCTGCCAACGGTTGCACACCGCCTCGTTGCGCACCATCGTGATCGGCGCGGATCCGCGCCTGACGCCCAAGTCGGTGATCGGCATCCTCGATTCCCTCGGGGTGCAGTGCGGTGTCCTGGTGGGCGACCGGACCGGTGCGGACAATGCATGGGAGCTCGCGGCGACACGTCCGGACCGCTTCACCGGGCTGGTGGCGCTCGACCGGGGCCATCCGCGCGCCCCCGATCTGAGCGGTGTGATCCGCGACGAGCGCTGCCCTCCGGTGGAGATCAACACCACGGTCCTGGTCAGTTCCCGGGCCACGGCGTCGGTGGCCAACGCCAGCCAGCGGTTTGTCTATGGCGATCACCGGCTGGTGATATTGCCGGGACGGCGCAGTGCGAGTGAGTTCACCGCGCAATTCGCGATGGAGATCGTGTTGCGGGCCAGTACCTGGTAGCGCCAAACAGGCGCAATTCCGTCGGCTGGGGCTCATCGACTGACGGTGGGCGGGTAGCCTGACAGCACTCAAATGTCAGAACCGATCGCCGGCGGCGAAGGAGCACAATGACCCGACCTGCGATGCTGACCCAGATCGAGCTGCAGCAGCTGGTTTCTTCAGGTGAGATCGACACTGTCGTGGTGGCGTTCGCCGATATGCAGGGCCGGCTGATGGGTAAGCGAGTTGGCGCCGAGCATTTTCTCGCCGAGGTCGCCGAGCATGGCGTAGAGGCCTGTAGCTATCTGTTGGCCGTCGACGTGGAGATGAACACCGTCCCGGGTTATTCCATCGCGGACTGGGGAACCGGATACGGCGACCTGGTGCTCAAACCGGACTTCGCCACGCTGCGTCGGCTGCCATGGCAACCCGGCGCGGCCCTCGTGCTGGCCGACGCGCACTGGCCCGACGGCGGCCCCGTGGCGGTCGCTCCCCGCCAGATTCTGGCCGCTCAAGTCGCACGCCTGGCCGAACGCGGACTAGTCGCTTATGCGGCAACGGAACTGGAGTTCCTCGTCTTCGAGGACAGCTATCGCCAGGCATGGGCGGGCGGGTATCGAGGCCTGACCCCCGGAACCGACTACAACGCCGACTACGGTCTGGTCGCCAGTACTCGGCTGGAGCCACTGTTGCGCGACATCCGGCTGGGCATGACCGGCGCCGGTCTGCGTTGCGAGGGCGTCAAGGGGGAATGCAACAACGGTCAACAGGAGATCACCTTCCGCTATGAGGAAGCGCTGACCACCTGCGACAACCACACCGTCTACAAGAGCGGTGCCAAGGAGATCGCCGACCAGCACGGCAAGAGCCTGACCTTCATGGCGAAGTACGACCAGCGTGAAGGCAACAGCTGTCATGTGCACCTGTCGTTGCGCAGCACCGAGGGATCTCCGGTGTTCGCTGACTCGTCCGCGCCGCACGGGATGTCGGCACTCTTCCGGAGCTTCCTGGCCGGCATGCTGGCCACGCTGCCCGAGTTGACCCTGTGCTACGCGCCGAACATCAACTCCTACAAGAGATTCGTTGGGGGTAGCTTCGCGCCGACGGCGATCGCGTGGGGTCTGGACAATCGAACCTGCGCACTGCGGGTTCTCGGCCACGGCGACTCCATGAGGGTGGAGTGCCGGGTGCCCGGCGGTGACGTCAATCCCTACCTGGCGGTGGCGGCGCTGATCGCTGCGGGACTGCACGGCGTCGACAACGAACTCGCACTGCCTGACCCGGTCACCGGCAACGCCTACCAGGCGGCCCTGCCTCACCTGCCCACGACGCTCGGCGGTGCCGCAGACCTGTTCGCCGAGTCCGCAGTCGCGCGCAAGGCGTTCGGCGACGAGGTCGTCACGCACTACCTGCACAGCGCCCGAGTCGAGCTGGACGCGTTCAACACCGCGGTGACCGATTGGGAGAGGGTCCGAGGATTTGAACGGTTCTGAACCCGGCGGTTCAGCGAGCCTCGACGGAGGAGAAGCGAAGCTGGGACCGCCGCATGAAACCGCCCGACCGGTCATCGGACTGACGACCTATCTGGACCGGGCGCGATTCGGTGTCTGGGATGCGCGTGCCGGGCTGCTGCCGGCCCAATACATCCAGAGCCTCACCGCCGCCGGTGGGATCGCTGTGCTGTTGCCGCCCCAGCCGGTGACGGCCGAGATCGCGGCCCGGGTGCTCGACGGAGTCAATGCCTTGGTGATCACCGGTGGTCGCGACCTCGACCCCGAGGGCTATGGCCAGACACCGCACGCCGAGACCGATCGTCCCGACACCACCCGGGATTCCTGGGAGTTCGCTCTATTGGCCGAGGCGATGAAGCGCGGGATGCCGGTGCTGGGCATCTGCCGTGGCGCCCAAGTGCTCAACGTCGCGCTTGGCGGGACACTGCACCAGCACCTGCCCGACGTGATCGGCAACACCGGGCACCGCGCCGGCAACGGCGTCTTCACTCCGATGCCGGTGCGCACGGTAGCCGGTACTCGCGCGGCCGACCTCCTCGGGGAGAGCTGCCGGGTGCAGTGCTACCACCATCAGGCCATCGCCGATGTGGGTGCCAAACTTGTGGTCAGTGCGCGCGATGACGACGGAGTCATCGAGGCGATTGAGCTTCCCGGGGAGGAATTCGTGCTGGCGGTCCAGTGGCATCCCGAGGAGTCGCCGGAAGATCTTCGGCTGTTCACCGCGATCGTGGCTGAAGCGGGTAAATACGCGTCAGCGCGGGTGGCCGAATGAGTCACGAAGGCGACGGCGAGCGAGGCACGAGCGGGCAAGGAGCGCAGTCATAACCACCGAACTGATCAACCCGGCAACCGGGGCGGTCTTCAGCACCGTCGAACACCTGGACGCCGGCGCCGTCGACGACGCAGTGAGCCGCGCGCAGGCCGCCCAGAAGCGGTGGGCCAAGCGCGCCCCGGCCGAGCGGGCCGCCGCGCTGCGGGACTTCGCCGCGGTCGTCGACGCCCACATCGACGAACTGGCCGCGCTCGAGGTCACGAACTCCGGACATCCGATATCGGCCGCCGAATGGGAGGCTGGGCACGTCCGCGATGTGCTGCAGTTCTATGCGGCCAGTCCGGAGCGGCTGTCCGGCAAGCAGATTCCGGTGGCCGGCGGTCTCGACGTCACGTTTCACGAGCCGCTCGGCGTCGTCGGGATCATCACCCCGTGGAACTTTCCCATGCCGATCGCGGTATGGGGCTTCGCTCCGGCGCTGGCCGCCGGAAACGCGGTGCTGATCAAGCCCGCCGAGTGGACTCCGCTGACCACGCTGCGGCTGGCCGAACTGGCCGTCGAGTCAGGCCTGGACCCCGACCTTCTGCAGGTACTGCCCGGTCGGGGCGCGGAGGTGGGGGAGCGCCTGGTCACCCATCCCAATGTGGCCAAGATCGTGTTCACCGGGTCTACCGCCACCGGTACCCGGGTGCTGCAGGCGGGTGCAGCCGGGGTCAAACGGGTCACGCTGGAGCTCGGTGGCAAGAGCGCCAACATCGTCTTCGCCGACTGTGACCTGGAGCAGGCGGCGGCGACGGCGCCTTACGGTGTGTTCGACAACGCCGGGCAGGACTGTTGTGCACGTAGCCGAATCCTGGTGCAGGCAAGCGTCTATGACCGTTTCATGGAGTTGTTGGAGCCCGCGGTGGCTGGTGTCGTCGTCGGCGACCCGACGTCCCGCGACACCGAGATGGGCCCGCTGGTGTCGCGCCCGCACTGGGAGAAGGTGGCCTCCTACGTGCCCGACGATGCGCCGGTCGCCTTCCGCGGTAAGGCGCCCACCGGCCCCGGCTTCTGGTTCCCGCCCACCGTCCTGACACCCGCGGCCACCGACCGATGTGTCACCGAGGAGATCTTCGGTCCGGTGGTGACGGTGCTGCCGTTCGAAGATGAGGCCGACGCCATCGCCATGGCCAACAACACCGTTTACGGTCTGTCCGGCTCGATCTGGACCAACGACCTGTCCCGGGCGCTGCGCGTCTCGCGGGCGGTGGAAGCTGGCAACCTGTCGGTGAATTCGCATTCCTCGGTGCGTTTCACCACCCCGTTCGGGGGCTTCAAACAGTCGGGTTTGGGGCGAGAGTTGGGTGCAGATGCCCCGCTGTCGTTCACCGAGACCAAGAATGTGTTCATCGCAGTGAAGGAGACGCAGTGACCGACCTGACCCAACGCCTGGCCGGACGGGTGGCCGTGGTGACCGGTGCCGGTGGAGGAATCGGCTTGGCATCCGCGCGGCGGATGCGCGCCGAAGGCGCCCAGATCGTGGTCGGTGACCTCGACCAGGCGGCCGGCACCGCAGTCGCCGACGAACTTGACGGTCTGTTCGTTCAGGTGGATGTCGCCGATCAGGACCAGGTTGACGCGCTGTTCGACACCGCGGCCCAGACCTTCGGCTCAGTGGACATCGCCTTCAACAACGCCGGCATCTCGCCGCCCGACGATGACCTCATCGAGACCACCGAACTGCCTGCCTGGCAGCGGGTTCAGGACGTCAACCTCAAGTCGGTGTACCTGTGCTGCCGTGCGGCGCTGCGGCACATGGCGCCCGCCGGGCGGGGATCGATCATCAACACCGCCTCGTTCGTCGCGGTGATGGGTTCGGCCACCTCCCAGATCTCCTACACCGCCTCCAAGGGCGGTGTGCTGGCCATGTCGCGTGAGCTGGGGGTCCAATACGCTCGGCAGGGCATCCGGGTGAACGCGCTGTGCCCCGGCCCGGTGAATACCCCGTTGCTGCAGGAGCTCTTCGCTGCCGACCCGGAGCGTGCCGCTCGCCGTCTGATCCACGTTCCGGTGGGTCGGTTCGCCGAGCCGGAGGAGATCGCCGCCGCGGTGGCCTTCCTGGCCAGCGATGACGCCTCGTTCATCACCGGCTCAACCTTCCTGGTGGACGGCGGGATCAGCTCGGCCTACGTGACGCCGCTGTAGCGCGCACCCGCCCGGTTACGGGCCGTCGTCGTCGCTGTCCTGCAGCAGCCTTTCTGGGTGGTGGTAGTGGTTGGTGCGGGGTTGGCCTTGGTCTAGGTGTGGTGGGGGCAGGGTTTGGGTGGTGCCGTTGTGGTGTTTGCGGGTTTTCCAGCCGCCGGTGGTGATGAGTTGGTGGTGGGGGCCGCAGCGCAGGGTGAGGTCGGTGATGTCGGTGCGGCGGGTTTTCGCGTAGTCGGTGTCGTGGTGGACTTCGCAGAGGTAGCCGGGGATCGGGCAGTTGGGGTGGCTACAGCCGCGTTCTTTGGCGTAGAGCACGATCCGTTGTCCGGGTGAGGCCAGGCGTTTGGTGTGGAATAGGGCCAACTCTTGGGCGCCCTGGTAGATGCGTAGGTAGTGGTGGGCGTGGCTGGCCATGGCGATGACGTCGCGCATCGGGAGCCAGGTGCCGCCTCCGGTGTGGGCTTTGCCGGTGCCGGTTTGCAGGTCGGTCAGTGTGGTCGAGACGATGATGGTGGCCGGTAGCCCGTTGTGCTGACCGAGGTCTCCGGAAGCGAGCAGGGCGCGGGCCATGGCGGTGAGGGCGTCGTGGTTGCGTTGGGCGGTGTTGCGGGTGTCGGTGTCGATCTGGGCTTGTGTGGCTGTGCCGCTGGTGCAGGGAGTCGTGTCGTTGGGGTTGCACATGCCGGGGGCGGCCCAGCGAGCCAGGGCGGTGTCGAGGGTGGCGCGGGCTTGGGGGTCGAGGAATCCTTTGATGGGGCTCATGCCGTCACGGCCTTGGGGGCCGAGCAGGATCCCGCGGCGTTGGGCGCGGTCGTCTTCGGTGTGGTTGCCGTCGGGGTGCAGGTGGTCGGCTAACCGTGTTGCGAGTTTCGCGAGTTCGTCGGGGCGACACGTGGTGCCTAGTTCGGTGAGGTGTTGTTCGGCTTGGGCCAAGGTGCCCGCATCGATATCAGTGGGCAGGTAGTGAAAGAAGGAGCGGATCACCGCGATGTGACCGGCTCCGATCTGCCCGTCGCGTTGGGCGGTGGCGACGGCGGGCCGTACCGGTTGCAGGGGTTCGCCGGTCAGGGTGCGACGGTCACCGAGTTCGGCAGCCTCAGCGATACGCCGCCCGGCCTCACCGCGGGTCAGATGCAACTCATCGGCGAGCACCCAGCGGGGTTTGCCGCCCAATTCACCCGGGTCGGTGGTGGCGAGCCGGTTGACCAGCGGGTGTTCCACCGCGGGAAGCCGCCGGCGTAGCTTCTCGCAGCGGCGTAGCAGGGCCAGGCATTCCCGCGGCGTGAGGGAATCGAAGTCCAGATCCAGCGCGCGATCGAGGTCAGCGGCCAGCGCGTCGAAGGCTTCGACGACCTCTTCACGACTGCTCGAACGCATGTGCTAATACTAGCGAGACCCACTGACACGTCGCAGAACTGATCCACAACCAAAACTACTGTGACACAAGTGAATGCAGTGGTATCAGAACCACTCCGGGCGCATCTCCAGGGTCGTGCGGTCCAGGCTTTCCAGCAGATCGAGCTGCGGGCCGGTCTTGGGCAGCTCGTAGTGAAGGAAGTAGCGGGCCGCTTGGCGTTTACCGTCGTAGAAATCTCCGGGTCGGCCATCGACCGCCAACAACTGCTCCAGCCAGATCCACGCGATCACCACATGCCCGAAGGCCTCCAGGTAGATCGCACTGTTGGCCAGGGCGGCCTCGATGTCACCAGCGGCGAACATTCCTGCGGTGACGGTCACCAGCCGCTGGATCACCGCGTCGAGTTGGTCGGCCATGTCTGCCAGTTCGCTGCCGGCGCGACGCGCGGCCGCGATGCTGTCCGTCATCGCCTGGTGTAGCGCAGCCAGGCTCGCTCCACCATGTTGCACCACCTTGCGGCCCAACAGGTCCAGGCTCTGGATGCCGTGGGTGCCTTCATGGATCGGGTTGAGCCGGTTGTCGCGGTAGTGCTGCTCCACGTCGTACTCGCGGGTGTAGCCGTAGCCGCCGTGCACCTGGATTGCCAGGTCGTTGGCGGCCAGGCACCACTGTGACGGCCAGCTCTTCGCGACCGGGGTGAGGATGTCCAGTAGTGCGGTGGCGTGGTCGAGTTCGTCGTCGGATTGAGCGGTGTGGGCGATGTCGACGAGTCGTGCGCAGTACAGCGCCAAGGCGAGTGCTCCCTCGACGTAGGACTTCTGCGCCAGCAGCATGCGTCGGATGTCTGCGTGCTCGATGATCGGAACCTGCTGCGCCGCTGGGTCTTTCGTCGCGAGGGGCCGACCCTGGGGTCGGCTGCGCGCGTAGTCGACCGACTTCAGGTATCCGGTGTAGCCCAGCGCGATCGCGCCCATGCCCACGCCCAGCCGAGCCTCATTCATCATGTGGAACATGTAGCTCAGGCCGCGGTGCTCGGTGCCGACCAGGTAGCCGACGGCGCCCGCCTCGCCGCCGGGCCGGTGAACGCCCTCGCCGAAGTTGAGCACGGTGTTGGTGATTCCGCGGTAACCCATCTTGTGATTGAGTCCGGCCAATGTGACGTCGTTGCGCTCACCCAGCGTGCCATCGGGATTCACCAGATACTTCGGCACGATGAACAGTGAGATTCCTTTGGTGCCGGCCGGGCCGCCGGGGATCTTGGCCAGGACCAGATGCACGATGTTGTCCGTCAATTCGTGATCGCCACCGGAGATCCACATTTTCGATCCGAACACGCGGAAGGTCCCGTCGGCGCTCGGCTCTGCGCGGGTGGTGATGTCGGCCAGGGACGATCCGGCTTGTGTCTCCGACAGGCACATCGTCCCGGTGAAGCGGCCGGCGATCATGGGTTTGACGAAGGCGGCGATCTGCTCGTCGGTGCCGAACTTGGCGAGCAGATTGGCGTTGGCCATCGTCAGCATCGGATAGCCCGCGGTGCTGACATTGCCGGCCATCAACCACACGAAACCGGCCTGGGCCACCGTTGTCGGCAACTGGGAGCCGCCGAGGTGGTGGTCCATCGCCATGCCCATCAGTTCAGCCTCGGCGCACGCAGCCAGTGCTTCTTTGACCTCACCGATGATGGTGACTTTCGTGCCGTCGAAGGTGGGCTCGTGGGCGTCGCTCTTCTTGTTGTGTGGGGCGAAGTAGCGCGTCGCCAATTGTTCGCACAGATCCAGCGTGTCGGAGAAGGTCTCACGGGAGTGCTCGGAGAACCGGTCCCGTCCGGTCAGTTCGTCAACGCGCAGCCAATCGAAGAGCAAGAAATCGAGGTCTTGCCGGGACAGGAGGGTGGACTTCATCTGGCGAACCTTTCACTCCAGTCCAAGCAGGGCGTTCTCCACGACTTCGGGCAACGCTGGGTGAATCCAGTATTGACCCCGGGCCATCTCCGGCGCGGTGAGACCGAAGCTCATCGCCTGGATCAGCGGTTGGATGATCGACGATGCCTGGTAGCCCATGATGTGCGCGCCCAGCAGCCGCCCGGTACCGCGCTCGGCTATCAGCTTGGCAAATCCGGTGGTGTCTTCCATCGCCCAGCCATAGGCGACATCACCGTAGTCCTGGACCTTCACCGAAATATTGAGACCCTTTGCCATCGCCTGCGTTTCGGTCAGCCCCACCGCCGCGATCTGGGGGTCGGTGAAGACCGCGGCCGGGACGTAGCGATGGTCGGTGATGCGCATGGATTCCACGTCGTCCCAGTCGCACAGCAGGTTGTGTTGCACGATCCTGGCCTCGTGGTTGGCGACGTGCTTGAGCTCGTAGGGGGAGGACACGTCACCGAGCGCGAAAACTCCGCGCGCCGAGGTGCGTTGGTATCTGTCGACGGTCACCCGACCGTCGGCGACCGCGACACCGGCCTGCTCAGCATCCAGCAGGTCGCCGTTGGGCACCCGCCCGGTAGCAACCAACATCGCGTCGGCCCGCACCACCGTGCCGTCGTCGAGCTCGACGACCACCCCGTTCCCGTCGTTGCGGGCGTGGGCCACGTTGCGATGCGAATGCAGTGTCCACTTGGCGGCGGCGATCCGGGTGAACCGCTCCGCAACGGTCTCGTCGCAATGCCGCAGCAGCGTCGAACCGCGGATCACCACGGTGACCCGCACGCCCAGGGCCGAGAACACGTGGGCGAATTCGGCGGCGATGAAGCCCCCGCCGACGATCACCAGGTGCTCGGGCAGCTCGGCGATCCGCATGATGTCGTCGCTGGTGTAGTAGCGCGCCCCGCTGTCGGCGATGGCGGGCGGAATCGATGATCGGGAGCCGGCCGCGATCACCACCTGTGCGGCGCTGAACTTTTCACCGCCGGCGGTCACCAGCACGTAGCGGCCCTCGGGGTCGACGGCTTCGAACCGGGTGTGCTCGTTGTAGACGTCAACGCCGGGCAGGCTCCGGCGGTACTGTTCGCCGCCCGCGGCGATCGGGTCGATCCGCCCGAACACCCGCGACACGATCGCGTCCCACCGCACACCGTCGATATGGGCGTCGACCCCGTAGCGCGACGCCTCCTTGACGGTCTTGGCCACCTCGGCCGCGTAGACGAACATCTTGGTCGGGATGCAGCCAACGTTGAGGCAGGTGCCGCCGAAAGTGCCCTGCTCACAGATCGCCACCCGCTTGTCCGCGTAGCGCTCGTCGAGAATGCTGTTGCCCGAACCGGTTCCGATGATCGCCAGGTCGTAGCTCTCCATCGCGTCAGCCTAAACGGTGCGCGGGCTAGTCTGATGGCGTGTCCACATCGGTTCAGGCCGAGATGACCGACGTAGCGCTGATCGGCGCGGGCATCATGAGCGCCACACTGGGAGCGCTCCTGCGCCGGCTGCAGCCGGATGCCTCAATCACAGTCGTCGAACGGTTGGACGCGGCTGCGGGGGAGAGCAGCGACCCCTGGAACAACGCCGGCACCGGCCACGCCGGACTGTGCGAGTTGTTCTACACACCGGAGCGGCCCGATGGCTCCATCGACATCACCAAAGCGGTGCGTGTCAACGAACAGTTTCAGGTGACCCGCCAGTTCTGGGCACATGCCTTGGAGAACGGCCTGATAGGACATCCGCGCAACTTTCTGCACCCCGTCCCGCACGTGAGCTTTGTCCACGGCGTCGGCGCGGTGGATTACCTGCGTCGGCGCCATCGTGCCCTGGCCGACAACCCGTTGTTCGCCGGAACCGACTTCATCACCGATTTCGGGGAGTTCGCCGCCCGCCTGCCGGCGATGGCCGCCGGCCGCGATCCGGCGGTACCGGTGGGTCTGGACTGGGCGTCGCACGGCACGGACGTCGACTTCGGAGCGCTGACGCAGCAGCTCATCGGCTATTGCGTTCGCCACGGCGCCGCCGTGCACTTCGGCCATGAGGTGCGCTCCCTCGACCGGGAATCCGATGGCCGCTGGCGGTTGGGGCTGGTCGACCTCCGCACCGGTGAAACCCGCAGAATCCTTGCGAAATTCGTCTTCATCGGGGCCGGCGGAGCGACCCTGGGGTTGCTGCAGCGCGCCGGGATCCCCGAAGTGCGCGGAATCGGAGGCTTCCCGATCGGCGGGGTATTCCTGCGCTGCGGGGCTGCTGAGCTCACCTCTGCCCACCGCGCGAAGGTGTACGGCTTACCGGTCCCGGGCGCCCCGTCGACCACCGCGCCTCATCTGGACGCCCGCCGGGTCAAGGGTGCTTCCTGGCTGTTGTTCGGACCCTTCGCCGCCTGGTCGCCGAAGTTCCTCAAGCACGGCCGCGCCACGGATCTGCCGAGATCGATCCGTTTCGACAATCTGGCGTCAACGCTGGGTGCGGGGCTCCGAGAACGCGAACTGGTCGGTTACCTGCTCTCTCAGCTGCGACGGATCCATGGCACACGTGTTCAGGCGTTGCGGGAGTTCCTGCCGGACGCCGAGGACGCTGCCTGGCATGAGGTCCGAGCAGGCCAGCGGGTGCAGGTGATCCGCGGTGGACAGCTCGATTTCGGCACCACGATCGTGCATACCGCAGACGGCAGCATGGCCGGGCTGCTCGGCGCTTCGCCGGGTGCGTCGACCGCGGTACCGGCGATGCTGGAGGTCCTGGAGCGCTGTTTCGCCGGGAGGTTCGGCACGTGGCTGCCGACGCTCACACAGATGGTGCCTTCGTGGGGTGTCCGCCTGAGCGACGAGCCGGAGTTGTTCAAGCAGGTGTGGGAGTGGGGCAGCCAACAGCTTCAGCTCGACTGACGGGCCACTAGAGTTGTCGGGTGACCGAGAACCCCTACCTGGTCGGCGTACGGCTGGCCGGCCGCAAGGTTGTTGTCGTGGGCGCGGGAAGCGTCGCGCAGCGCCGCCTGCCGCTGCTGGTGGACAGTGGCGCGGACGTGCTGGTGATCTCACCCAGCGCCACCCCCGCGGTCGAGGCGCTGGGTGAACGTAAGCCCGGCATCACCCTGCTCACTCGCACTTACCGCGATGGGGACCTGGCCGACGCCTGGTACGCGATCGCAGCCACCGACGACCCTGAGGTCAACGCCGCCATCGTGGCTGAGGCCGATCGGCGCCGCATCTTCTGCGTACGCGCTGATCTGGCCGTCGAAGGATCCGCGGTCACGCCGGCCAGCTTCGCGTACTCCGGTCTGTCGGTGGGTGTCCTGGCCGGCGGGGAACACAACCGATCGGCCGCGATCCGCTCAGCCATCCGAGAGGCGCTGCAATCCGGCACTATCGCCTTGGATATCGACGTGACTGCCGATGTGGCACGCGGCGGGGTGGCGTTGGTCGGCGGTGGCCCCGGCGATCCGGAACTGATCACCGTGCGCGGCCGTCGCATGCTCTTGCACGCCGACGTCGTGGTGGCCGACCGGCTGGCCCCACCCGAGCTGCTCGCCGAACTATCGCCGAATGTCGAAGTCATCGACGCCGCCAAGATTCCCTATGGGCGGGCCATGGCGCAGGACGCGATCAACGCGTTGATGATCGACCGTGCCAAAGCCGGCAAGTTCGTGGTGCGACTCAAGGGCGGCGACCCGTTCGTGTTCGCCCGCGGATATGAAGAGGTACAGGCCTGCACCGACGCCGGTATCCCGGTGACGGTGGTACCGGGTGTGACTAGTGCCATAGCGGTACCCGCGCTGGCCGGTGTACCGGTCACCCACCGGGCCGTGAACCATGAGTTCGTGGTGGTCAGCGGCCACCTCGCGCCCAACGATCCCGAATCGTTAGTGAATTGGGACGCCCTGGCCGCCATGGGCGGCACCATCGTGCTGCTGATGGCCGTCGAACGAATCGAACAATTCAGCGCGGTTCTGCAAAAAGGCGGTCGACCTGCGGATACGCCGGTTCTGGTGGTGCAGCACGGCACCACGCCGGCCCAGCACACCCTGCGAGCGACCCTGGCGGACGCGCCCGAGAAAATCCGCGCGGAGGGCATCCGACCACCGGCGATCGTCATAATCGGGGCTGTCGCCGGCTTTGGGGTTTAAACAGCTCTTAATATTACTGTAGGGTAGCCGGTTATGACTGCACTCGATGATGCAGGGCGGGGGGCCACGCAGTGGTCACAAGACGCCGCCGGGTCGGTTCCGCCGGGCCGCGCCGGCTCCGAACTTATGAGCCGGACCAGTAAGTACGTGTCGTCCTGGCTGCCGTCTCGTCGCTTCATCTATGCCGTGATCGCCATTGGTGGGATGCAGCTGCTTGCCACCATGGACAGCACGGTCGCCATCGTCGCGCTGCCCAAGATCCAGGACGACTTGGGACTGTCCGACGCCGGCCGTGGCTGGGTGATCAGTGCCTACGTGCTGACGTTCGGTGGTCTGATGCTGCTGGGCGGTCGACTCGGGGACACCATTGGCCGCAAACGGACCTTCATCAGCGGTGTCGCGCTGTTCACCATCGCCTCGGTGCTGTGTGCGGTGGCCTGGGACGCGCCCACGCTGGTGATCGCGCGTCTGTTGCAGGGTGTCGGCTCGGCGATCGCCTCGCCGACCGCACTCGCACTGATCGCCACCACCTTCCCCAAGGGGCCGGCTCGCAATACCGCCACCGCGATATTCGGCGCGATGACCGCCGTCGGTTCGGTGATGGGCCTGGTGGTCGGCGGCGCGCTGACCGAGGTGTCGTGGCGGCTGGCGTTCGGGATAAACGTGCCGATCGGCCTGCTGATGATCTACTTGGCGCGGACCGCGCTGACCGAGACCCACCGGGAGCGGATGAAGCTGGATGCCACTGGGGCGCTGTTGGCAACCCTGGGCTGCACTGCCGCGGTGTTCGCGTTCACGATCGGCCCGGAGAAGGGTTGGGTCTCGACGATCACTATCGGCTCCGGTGTGGTCGCGGTCTTGGCGCTGCTGGCGTTCGCCGTGGTGGAGCGCACCGCCGAGAATCCGGTAGTGCCGTTCAGCCTGTTCAAGGACCGCAACCGCTTGATGACTTTCGCCGCCATCTTCCTGGCCGGCGGCGTGCTGTTCACCTTGACCGTGACCATCGGTCTGTACGTGCAGGATCTGATGGGCTACTCGGCCCTGCGCGCTGGAGTCGGATTCATTCCGTTCGTGATCGGGCTGGGCGTCGGACTGGGGCTGTCTTCGCAGTTGGTGCGACGGTTCCCGCCCCGGGTGCTGGTAATCGCCGGTGGCGTCGTGTTGCTGGGCGCGATGATTTACGGCTCGACGATCAACCGGAACCTCCCGTACTTCCCGAACTTTGTGACGTTGATCGTGCTCGGTGGGCTCGGGATCGGCGTGATCGTGGTGCCGTTGACCCTGTCGGCGATCGCCGGCGTGGGGTTCGACCAGATCGGCCCGACCTCGGCGATCGCGCTGATGCTGCAAAGCCTGGGTGGACCGATCGTGCTGGCGATCATCCAGGCCGTCATCACCTCGCGCACCCTGTATCTCGGTGGCACCAACATGCCGGTCAAAACCATGAACCCCGCGCAGATCGCCGCGCTGGATGCCGGCTACACCTATGGCCTGCTCTGGATTGCCGCGGTGGCGATGCTGGTCGGTGCCATCTCCTTGCTGATCGGTTACACCGCGAAGCAGGTTGCGCACGCCCAGGACGTGCAGGACGCCTTCGGCGCCGGGAACCTCTGACCCCGGTAGAACTCTGCGGAGCTGTAGGCGCACCGGGCAATTCCGCGTCTAGACGCGGCGGCAGATAGGCTGGCGCGCTGTGATCACCCGGATGTCCGAACTGTTCCTGCGCACCTTGCGTGACGACCCCGCCGACGCCGAAGTCCCCAGCCACAAGCTGCTGATCCGGGCCGGCTACATCCGGCCGATCGCACCCGGGCTGTACAGCTGGCTGCCGCTCGGACTGCGTGTGCTGCGCAACATCGAGCGGGTGGTGCGCGAGGAGATGAATGCGATCGGCGGCCAGGAGATCCTGTTTCCCGCACTGCTTCCGCGCGGACCGTATGAGACCACCAATCGCTGGACGGAATACGGCGACGGCTTGTTCCGGCTGAAGGACCGCCGCGACAACGACTACCTGCTGGGCCCCACCCACGAGGAGTTGTTCACCCTGACGGTCAAGGGGGAGTACAGCTCCTACAAGGACTTCCCGGTGGTGCTCTATCAGATCCAGAACAAGTACCGCGATGAGGCGCGGCCACGCGCCGGGATCCTGCGGGGCCGCGAGTTCGTGATGAAGGACTCCTACTCCTTCGACGTCGGCGACGCCGGTCTGGCAGCCGCCTACGACGCACACCGAACGGCCTACCAGAAGATCTTCGACCGCCTCGGCGTGCGCTACGTCGTCGTCTCGGCGGTGTCGGGCGCCATGGGTGGATCGGCTTCCGAAGAATTCCTTGCCGAGAGCGCGGTCGGTGAAGACACCTTCGTGCGTTGTCTCGAGTCCGGCTACGCCGCCAACGTCGAAGCGGTGATCACCGCTCGCCCCGAGCCGCAGCCGATCGATGGCCTGGCAGCGCCGCAGATCCACGACACCGGTGACACTCCGACGATCGCCACCCTGGTGGACTGGGCCAATGGTGCGCTGGACCGCACTGTCACGGCCGCCGACACCCTCAAGAACGTCCTGCTCAAGGTTCGCCAACCCGACGGCGAGTGGGAACTTCTGGGCATCGGGGTGCCGGGAGACCGCGACATCGACGACAAGCGACTGGGCGCGGCGCTGGAACCCGCCGAGTACGCGCTGCTCGGCGACAGTGACTTTGCCAAGCATCCATTCCTGGTCAAGGGCTACATCGGACCTAAGGCCTTGCAAGACAACGGGGTTCGCTACCTGGTTGATCCTCGCGTGGTGGAGGGCACCAGCTGGATCACCGGCGCCGACGCGCCCGGGAAGCATGTCGTCGGGTTGGTCGCCGGGCGCGACTTCACCGCCGATGGTGTCATCGAGGCAGCCGAGGTGCGCGATGGGGACCTTTCTCCAGACGGGGCTGGCCCGCTGGTCAGCGCCCGGGGCATTGAGATTGCCCACATCTTCCAGCTGGGCCGCAAGTACACCGATGCGTTCACCGCTGACGTGCTCGGCGAGGACGGCCGCCCGGTGCGGCTCACGATGGGCTCCTACGGCGTCGGAGTGTCCCGGCTGGTAGCAGTCCTGGCCGAGCAACAACACGATGAACTGGGGCTGCGCTGGCCCTCGCAGGTTGCCCCGTTCGACGTGCATGTGGTGATCGCCAACAAGGACGAGGGCGCGCGCGACGGTGCTACCGAACTGGCTGGTGAGCTGGATCGGCTCGGTCTGGAGGTCCTGTTCGACGATCGCAAGGCCTCGCCGGGGGTGAAGTTCAAAGATGCGGAGCTGCTCGGGGTGCCGTGGATCGTTGTACTCGGACGCGGCTGGGCCGACGGCGTCGTTGAGTTGCGGGACCGATTCTCGGGCGAGACCCGCGAGCTGACGGCCGGCCCGGACCTGGCCGGACAGATATTGGCAGCATTGGGGCGCTAGGACCGCCGGTCTATTCCGCCCCACCCGGGAAAGCCTGGGTGATCGGCCAGTTCCCCAACGCGCGGTTCCAGTGCGCCGCAAGCACAGCGCTCTGGCCCAGCGCGGTGGCAGCGAACTCCCGATCGTCTGCGTCGCGGGCCTGCTCCACCACCGCGCGCCAAGCCGCCGCAGTGTCGTTCTCCATCCGGACCGCGAGCCGCAGCGCATCGTTGGACGTGGTCACCGGCATGGGCAGCTGATATCCCGCGGCCGCGGGCGGGACTGCGACGGCGCGGCCGGTGAGCATCGCGATGGTGCGGTCGCGGCGTTCACGGTGCTGCCGAATGGTGGTGACGACTAAGGGGTTGTACTCCGGCAGCGAGTACGCCGACACCAGCCCGTAGCCGTACACGACCCCATACTCGGTGGTGAGTGCATCGCTGAGAGCCGCGTCGGGACCGGTGGCCGACCGGGGTTCGGGAGATGTCATGACTGAGCCACCAATGCGACGGCGTAGGAGGCGGTGCACGACGCCGCAATCGACGCGAGCAGCCCCGCCCGGTAACCCGACGAGGCGACTGCCAGCTTTCCGGCGCTGTCGGCGGAGGCCCGCAATGCGTTGATCACCTGTGAGACCGTCGGCGCCGGTGTGTCTGGCGCGGCGATAGGCGAGGACGTCTCGGTGTCGTCGGCGGGTGGCTTTCCAGTGGCTCGGGCGATCTCGGCTGCCAACGCCCCGGCATGGTCGGTCCGTTCTTGGGCCACTTGCTCCAGTGCCGCGGCCAGGTCTTTGGCTTCCGGATCGCTCAGTGCGGCGCCGGCCGCCGTAGCCAACTCACCGTCGCGCAGCGCCAGCTGTCGTTGCGCTTCCAGGTCGTCGATGACAGGCGTGGTGGGGGCCGAGCCGCAGGCCGGCGCGGCGAGGGCGATCAGGGCGAGCATCCCGGCTCCGGTCAGCACGCGCCGTCGGTCGATTGCGGACAGGGGGCCGGGCACCCTGACATCCTGCCATTGCGGCGGTGCCGCAGGGACGCGGCGTGGCCGCGAACCGGGCGCGGTACGCTGACGGGCGCTTTCGCTGGTTTGCTGTGGCTGTGTTTTCCACGGCGTATCCTTGGTGACTGGTTCCCGGCCGCGCCTGGCGCGTGGGAACGCACCGAGAACGACAACTCAAGATGAGGAGCTCGCCGTGGCCACCGGGCTACCTTCCCAGACACAGGTGATCGAGCTGCTCGACGCTGAGTTCACCCGCGCCGGATACGAGATCGAAGACGTCGTCATCGACGAACACGAGCCGTTGCCGCGCATCACTGTGATCGCCGACGGTGACACTCCACTCGATCTGGACACCGTTGCGGCCTTGTCGCGTTCGGCGTCGGAATTGCTCGATGCGCTGGACTTTGACGGCCAATACGTGCTGGAGGTCAGCTCCCCGGGTGTCGGCAGGCCGCTGACGACCGCGAAGCATTTCCGGCGTGCGCATGGCCGCAAAGTGGACCTGACGCTGTCCGACGGGTCCGGCCTGACGGGTCGGGTCGGCATCGTCGATGACGACGTCTTGACGCTGGTGGTGCGCGCCGGACGAGATTGGAACCGGCGTCGCCTGCCGCTGAGTGACATCAGCCGAGCGGTGGTTCAAGTGGAGTTCGCGCCGCCGAGTGAACGTGAGTTGGAGTTGGCGGGCGTACAGGCCCGGGATGCGGGAACGGAGGCCGGCGAATGAATATCGATATGGCTGCGCTGCATGCGATCGAGGCCGACAAGGGCATCTCGGTCGACGTGGTTGTGGACACGATCAAGTCGGCGCTGCTCACCGCATACCGCCACACCGAGGGGCATTCGTCCGCCGCCGTGATCGACGTGGACCGCAAAACCGGTGTGGTGCGCGTGCTGGCCCGCGAGACCGACACCGACGGCAACGTCATCAGTGAGTATGACGACACGCCAGAGGGTTTCGGGCGTATCGCCGCGACCACGGCCCGCCAGGTGATTCTGCAGCGGCTGCGCGACGCCGAGAACGAAAAGGCTTACGGTGAGTTCTCCGCCCGGGAGGGCGACATCGTCGCCGGGGTAGTCCAGCGAGACGCCCGAGAGAATGCCCGCGGTGTCATCGTGGTGCGTCTGGGTACCGAGGCCAAGGGGTTCGACGGTGTCATCCGGCCGGCTGAACAGGCGCCCGGCGAGGCCTACGAGCATGGCGATCGGCTGCGTTGTTACGTGATCGGCGTGACTCGTGGTCCGCGCGAGCCGCGCATCGAACTGTCCCGTACGCACCCGAACCTGGTGCGCAAGCTGTTCGCCCTGGAGGTCCCCGAGATCGCCGACGGGTCGGTGGAGATCGTCGCCGTCGCCCGTGAGGCCGGACATCGTTCGAAGATCGCGGTGGCGTCCCAGGTTGCGGGATTGAATGCCAAGGGTGCCTGCATCGGTCCGATGGGTCAGCGGGTGCGCAACGTGATGAGTGAATTGGCCGGTGAGAAGATCGACATCATCGATTTCGACGCGGACCCGGCACGGTTTGTCGGAAATGCGTTGTCACCCGCCAAGGTGATGTCGGTGACGGTGATCGATCCGGTGGCGCGCGCCGCCCGGGTGGTGGTCCCTGACTTCCAGCTTTCCCTGGCTATCGGCAAGGAGGGCCAGAACGCCCGGCTGGCGGCCCGGCTGACCGGCTGGCGAATCGATATCCGCAGTGACACCCCGGAGCCCGGCACCGAGCATGAGGCGGGCCGCGGCGTGGCACACGAGCATTGATCCAGACCCCACCACGGAGCGTCCGGTAGCGCGCCGTTCGGATTCGGATTCGAGTGGTTCGGGGCATCGCGGTTGTATGGGTAGACTGAGCCGTGATCCAGCGCGAGACTTCGTCAGCCGGCTCGCGGACGCACCGCTCCCCGCAGGGACCGGTGCGCACGTGTGTCGGATGCCGGAAACGTGCGTTGACCGTCGAATTGCTTCGGGTGGTCGTGGGGTCAACCGAGAGCGGCAACGTAGCCGTGATCGTTGACCACGTAGGCAACCAACCGGGGCGGGGTGCATGGCTGCATCACGCGCCGGATTGCCTGCACGCGGCGATTCGTCGACGGGCATTCGTACGCGCGCTGCGGATCAGCAGTTCCCCGGATGTATCCGGGGTGGAGGAGTACTTCGAAGGACTTGAAGGTCGATCCGCCGCCCCGGTCAACAGGACAGGTAGCGAAGAACATGAGCACACCGTGAAGTCCCGATGACCATGCGTCATAGCTAAACCCGAGGCGCGGCCCACCACCGCTGTCGCCTCATAGACAGGAGATGTAGTGGCAAAGGCCCGCGTACACGAGTTGGCTAAGGAACTCGGTGTTACCAGTAAGGAAGTTCTCGCCCGTCTGAGCGAACAGGGCGAATTCGTCAAGTCGGCATCCTCAACCGTGGAAGCCCCCGTAGCGCGCCGGTTGCGTGAGTCCTTCGGGGGCGGCAAGCCCGCCCCGCAGGCCGCGGCCCCAGCGCCGGCCAAGACCGCCCCGACCCCGGCTCCGGCCGCGACTCCGGGACCGGCGAAACCGGCCCCTGCCCCGACCGCAGCTCCGGCTCCGGCCGCAGCTCCGGCTCCGGCCGCGACTCCGGCTCCGGCCGCGACTCCGGGACCGGCCGCGACTCCGGGCCCGGCGAAACCGGCTGCCCCAGCGGCTCCGGCTGCGCCACCGGCTGCCCCGGCCGAGACCCCGCCCGCGGCAGCCGCCGCAGCAGCGTCACCGGCCGCGCCGCCCGCCCCCGGCCCCCGGCCGGCGGCACCCGGTCCTAAGCCCGGCGCCCGCACCCCGCGCGTCGGTAACAACCCGTTCTCCTCGGCCCAGCCGGTGGAGCGTGCGATTCCGCGTCCGCACCCGCAGGCGCCCCGGCCAGGGGGAGCCCCCCGGCCCGGCATGCCTCGTCCCGGCGGTGGCGCCACTCCGGGCAATATGCCCGGCCGCAGCAGCAACTTCGGCGCGCAGGCACGCCCGGCGCGTCCCGGTGGTCCGCCACGTCCCGGTGGCGCTGGCCGTCCGGGTGCGCCCGGTGGCCGTCCGGGTGGTCCCGGCGGTGGTCCCGGTGGTAACTACCGCGGCGGCGGCGCCGGCGGTCCCGGCGGCGGCGGCGGCGGTCCCGCGGGCGCTGCAGCTGGAGGTTTCCGTGGCCGTCCCGGTGGGGGCGGTGGCGGTGGCGGCCGGCCAGGTCAGCGTGGTGGCGCGGCCGGTGCCTTCGGCCGGCCCGGCGGCGCACCCAAGCGGGGTCGCAAGTCGAAGCGGGCGAAACGCGCCGAGTACGAGAACATGCAGGCGCCGGTCGTCGGTGGTGTGCGGTTGCCGCACGGCAACGGTGAGACCATCCGGCTGGCCCGCGGCGCATCGCTGAGCGATTTCGCCGAGAAGATCGACGCCAACCCGGCTGCCCTGGTGCAGGCGCTGTTCAACCTCGGTGAGATGGTCACCGCCACCCAGTCGGTCGGTGACGAGACGCTCGAGCTGCTGGGCAGCGAGATGAACTTCGTCGTCCAGGTGGTCTCGCCCGAGGACGAGGACCGCGAGCTGCTGGAGTCGTTCGACCTGACCTACGGCGAGGACGAGGGCGGCGAAGACGACCTGCAGAGCAGGCCGCCGGTGGTGACCGTCATGGGTCACGTCGACCACGGCAAGACCCGACTGCTGGACACCATCCGCAAGGCCAACGTCCGCGAGGGCGAAGCGGGCGGTATCACCCAGCACATCGGCGCCTACCAGGTCTCGGTCGACTTCGACGGCTCCGAGCGTCTCATCACCTTCATCGACACTCCGGGCCACGAGGCGTTCACCGCCATGCGTGCCCGTGGCGCCAAGGCCACCGACATCGCGATCCTGGTGGTCGCGGCTGACGACGGTGTGATGCCCCAGACGGTGGAGGCCATCAATCACGCCCAGGCCGCTGACGTGCCGATCGTGGTGGCGGTCAACAAGATCGACAAGGAGGGCGCGGATCCGACCAAGATCCGGTCGCAGCTCACCGAGTACGGACTGGTGGCCGAGGACTTCGGTGGCGACACCATGTTCGTCGACATCTCCGCCAAGCAGGGCACCAACATCGCGGCGCTGGAAGAGGCCGTGTTGTTGACCGCTGACGCTGCCTTGGACCTGCGGGCCAACCCCGACATGGAGGCTCAGGGTGTGGCGATCGAGGCGCACCTGGACCGCGGTCGCGGTCCGGTGGCCACCGTGCTGATCCAGCGCGGCACGCTGCGGGTCGGCGACTCGATCGTCGCCGGCGACGCTTATGGCCGCGTGCGGCGCATGGTCGACGAGCACGGCGACGACGTCGAAGAGGCGTTGCCGTCGCGGCCGGTTCAGGTCATCGGCTTCACCTCGGTTCCGGGTGCCGGCGACAACCTGCTGGTGGTCGATGAAGACCGGATCGCTCGTCAGATCGCGGACAAGCGCAGCGCACGCAAGCGCAATGCGCTGGCCGCGCGCTCGCGCAAGCGGATCTCGCTGGAGGACCTGGATTCGGCGCTGAAGGAAACCAGCCAGCTGAACCTGATCCTCAAGGGCGACAACGCCGGTACCGTCGAGGCTTTGGAAGAGGCCTTGATGGGAATTCAGATCGACGACGAGGTGCAGTTGCGGGTCATCGACCGCGGTGTTGGTGGCATCACCGAGACCAACGTCAACCTGGCGTCGGCCTCGGATGCCATCATCATCGGCTTCAACGTCCGTGCTGAGGGCAAGGCCACCGAGCTGGCCAACCGCGAAGGCGTGGAGATCCGGTACTACTCGGTGATCTACCAGGCCATCGACGAGATCGAGAGCGCCCTGAAGGGGATGCTCAAGCCGATCTACGAGGAGAAGGAGCTGGGGCGTGCCGAGATTCGCGCCATGTTCCGGTCCTCCAAGGTGGGCAACATCGCCGGCTGCCTGGTCACTTCGGGCATCATGCGCCGCAACGCCAAGGCCCGGTTGCTGCGTGACAACATGGTGATCGCCGAGACCGTCACGATCTCCTCGCTGCGGCGGGAGAAAGACGATGCCACCGAAGTTCGCGAAGGCTACGAATGTGGTCTGACGCTGACCTTCAACGACATCAAGGAAGGCGACGTCATCCAGGCCTACGAACTCGTCGAGAAGGCGCGGACCTAGTCGTGGCTGATCCGGCACGGGCACGCCGGCTGGCTAAGCGGATCTCCACGATCGTCGCCTCGGCGATCGAGTACGAGATCAAGGATCCGCGGCTGGCCGGCGTGACGATCACCGACGCGAAGGTGACGGCTGACCTGCACGACGCGACCTTGTACTACACGGTGCTGGGACGTTCGCTGGAGGACGACCCCAACTACGGCGGCGCCGCTGCCGCGTTGGAGGGGGCCAAGGGCGTGCTGCGCTCCAAGGTCGGTGCCGGCACTGGGGTGCGGTTCACCCCGACGCTGACATTTGTCCGCGACACGGTGCCCGACTCGGCGCACCGCATGGCGGAGTTGCTGGCCGCAGCTCAAGCCGCCGACGCTGACCTGGCCAGGATTCGGGAAGGTAAGCAGCCGGTGGGGGACCCCAATCCCTACCGGGAGGCTCCCGCAGATGCGGGTGCCGACGACAGCGGTGATGGTGAGCAGACGGGCGACTGACTCGTTGCCCGCGGGCCGGCGGGTCGACGTCGCCGGAGCCGCGGAACTGCTGGCGGGTGCGACCTCGCTGGCCGTGATCTGTCACGTGCATCCCGATGCCGATACCATCGGCGCGGGGTTGGCTCTGGCGGCCGTCCTGCGCCGGCGCGGCACGGAGGTGACGGTCAGCTTCGCTCACCCCGCTCAGTTGCCGCAGTCGCTGCAGTCGCTGCCCGGCAGTGAGTTGCTGGTCGGCCCAGACGCTGTGCGCGATGATGTCGATCTGGTGGTGACTGTCGATGTCTCCAGCGCCGACCGGCTCGGAGGGCTGCAGGCGCTGGCGATGTCCGCCGGTGCGCTGCTGGTGATCGACCACCACGCATCCAATGAACTGTTCGGGACGGCTAATTTCGTTGACCCGAAAGCGGATTCGACGACAATGATGGTCGCCGAGCTGATCGATGCCCTAGGCGAGCCAATCGATGCGGACGTGGCGCACTGCCTGTATGCCGGCTTGGTCACCGACACCGGCTCGTTTCGGTGGGCCAGCGCCCGTGCGCACCGCCTGGCGGCGCGATTGGTGGACGCAGGCGTCGACAACGCCGAGGTCACCCGGACCGTGATGGACACCCACCCATTCGGCTGGCTCACGATGCTGTCGCGGGTGCTGGCCGGCGCATGCCTGCTGCCGGAGGCGGTGGACGGGCGCGGACTGGTCTATGCCCTGGTCGATCATGCCGAGTGGACCTCGGCGCGGTCCGAGGAGGTGGAGAGCATCGTCGATATCATCCGCACCACCGATGAGGCCGAGGTTGCTGCGGTGTTCAAGGAGATCCAGCCAGGCAGCTGGGCGGTGTCTCTGCGGGCGAAGTCGGCGGTGGACTTGGCCGCCGTGGCCTGCCGATTCGGCGGCGGCGGGCACCGGCTGGCGGCCGGATACACGGGTACCGGTACGGCGCAGGACGTGGTCGCCGCGCTGGTTGCCGCGCTCGGGCGGTGACGGAAGGTACCGCCGCCGGCGGCCGCCAGATCGTGGCATTAGCGGTGCCGGCGCTGGTGGTGCTGGCTGCCGAACCGCTGTATTTGCTCTTCGACACCGCTGTGGTCGGCCGGCTCGGCGCACTGAGCCTGGCCGGCCTGGCGATCGGCGGGCTGATCCTGGGGTTGGTGGCCTCGCAGGCCACCTTCCTGTCTTACGGCACTACGGCGCGGGCTGCACGACACTTCGGTGCCGGTGACCGTCGCGCCGCGGTCGCCGAGGGCGTCCAGGCGACGTGGCTGGCGCTGGGCTTGGGTGCGCTGACCGTGATGGTGGTCCAGATTTCGGCGGCACCGGTGGTCGCGGCGGTCGCCGGGCGGGACAGCATTGCCCAGGCCGCCTTGCCGTGGTTGCGGATCGCGATCCTCGGCGCGCCGGCAATCCTGGTGTCCCTGGCGGGCAACGGATGGTTGCGGGGGGTGCAGGACACCTCGCGGCCGCCGCTCTATGTGGTTGCGGGCTTTGCGCTTTCGGCAGTGCTATGCCCGGTGCTGGTATTTGGAGCGCTGGGTCTGCCCAACTGGGGTCTGGCCGGATCAGCGATTGCCAATTGTGCGGGTCAATGGCTGTCGGCGCTGCTGTTCTTGCGGGCACTTGGCTCGGAGCGGATCTCGCTACGGTTGGACTCGGCGGTGCTGCGCTCTCAGCTGGTGATGGGCCGCGACCTGATCGTCCGATCGCTGGCATTCCAGGCCTGCTTTGTCTCGGCGGCCGCAGTGGCGGCCCGGTTCGGCGCCGCAGCGCTGGCCGCCCATCAGATCGTGCTGCAGCTGTGGACGTTTCTGGCACTGGTGCTTGATTCGCTGGCGATCGCCGCGCAGGCCCTGGTGGGCGCGGCGCTCGGGGCCGGCGACGGCGGCCAGGCCAGGTCCGTAGCGGCCCGGGTCACGGCGTTCTCGGCCCTTGCCGCCGGGATACTGGCCGCGCTGCTCGCCGCGGGCTCGGGGATATTGCCAGGCCTGTTCACCGGGGACGGCGCGGTGTTGACCGCGATCGCCGTGCCGTGGTGGTACCTGGTTGCTCAGTTACCCATCGCTGGAATAGTTTTCGCACTGGACGGGGTGCTGTTGGGCGCCGGGGACGCAGCGTTCATGCGCACCGCCACAGTGCTCAGCGCCCTGATCGGCTTTCTGCCGCTGATCTGGATCTCACTGGCGCTGCACTGGGGACTGGCCGGAATCTGGTCGGGTTTGAGCGCGTTCATCGTGTTGCGGTTGCTGTTCGTCGGATGGCGGGCACTGTCGGGTAGATGGGTGCAGGCTGGTCGGCCGTAGGATCGGCGGGCGTGAGCGATCAGCGGGATCAGATGCTGCGTGGCGCGCTGTATCGGCCTGACGACCCGGACCTGGTAGCCGGCCGCCTGAGAAGTCAGCGCCTGGTGACGGCGTTCAACGCCACTGGGCCCGACGAGACGGATGCGCGGGGTGGCCTGCTGGCCGAGCTACTGGGCTCGTTCGGGGAGAACTCGCAGATATTGCCCCGATTCTGTTGCGACTACGGCATCAACATCACCATCGGTGCCAACTGCTTCATCAACTACGACGCGGTCTTTCTGGACTGCGCGCCCATCACCATCGGTAACGACGTGCAGATCGGTCCCCGCACCCAACTTCTGACAGCCCTGCACCCCGTCGACGACATCGATGCGCGCCGCGGCGGCTGGGAATCTGCCGCCGCGATCACCGTCGGCGACGACGTCTGGCTGGCCGCCGGTGTGATCGTGTGTCCGGGCGTGTCGATTGGCTCCGGCACCGTGGTGGGGGCCGGCAGCGTGGTGACCCGAGACGTCCCCGCAGGGGTGCTCGCGGCCGGAAACCCTTGCCGCGTCCTGAGGCCGTTGCGCTGATTCGACGTTGTCAGCCGCCGACGCCCGCGTTCAACAGCACGGCCCCCGGCGACGAAGGTGATCAGGAAGGGAGAATGCCTAGGAATTCTCGCTATCCATTGAGGGTCTGGACGGAGCTGACGTCGCCGTTGATGGTCCCGGGCGGGTGGCTATCCGCCGCCCGGGACGTGTGCGGTCAGTGCACCTGGGAGCGCCCGCGCTCCAGCACAGCCGCGCGGTTGGCGGCGACATCGGCGCCGGTCACGGTGTTCAGCCACTGCTTGGCCGCCATCGCCTCGATCCACAGGCCGGCAGCGTTCTGTGATTCGTCGATGCGGTGATACGACGCCAGCAGCGCACGAACCGCGGCCTGATTGTTGCCCACGATCGTGGCAGCCATCCGGTGGGCCGCGGGCAGCAGCTCGGCGTGCGGAACCACCTCGGTCACCAGGCCGGCCCGCAGCGCGTCGGCCGCCGACAGATAGTCGCCGGTCAGGCTCATCCGGCGGGCCAAGCCGACGCCGACCTTTTGAGGCAGCCGAACGCTGAGGCCCCAGGACGGCAGTAGACCGACCCGGGCGTGGGTGTCGGCGAACCGAGCCTGCTCCGAGGCGATCAGCACGTCGCAGTACAGCGCCAATTCGAGCCCGCCTGTCACTGCCGCCCCATTGATGGCACCGATCACCGGCTTCGTCATCGGCGGCCACTGCGGTGCGATGTCCCCCGCAAGGGTGGTGGAACTGCCGAACTCCTTGAGGTCCAAGCCGGCACAGAACACCGGATCGGCGCCGGTGAGGATGATCACGTCAACGTCGTCGTCGGCGTTGGCGGCGGCCAGTGCCGCGAAGAGGGCATCGCGCAGGGCCCCCGACAGCGCATTGCGCGACTGCGGGCGGTTGAGGGTCACGGTGCAGATTCGGTCGTGCGTCTGGACCAGCAGAATGTCGTCGCTCACCGGATCACCGTAGCCCCGGCTACGCTGAGGTCAATGCACGGTATGGCCTTGAAAGAGTGGAGCGCTGTCGTTGCCGCACTGCTGGCCGGTCGGCAACGAATTCTGCTGCGCAAAGGTGGCATTCACGAGAAGCGGTTTGATGTCAGCGCGGCCGAGTTCTTGCTCTTTCCGACGTCGGTACACAGTCACGCCGAGCGAGTCCGCGCCGAGTACCGCGACCTGCTCGGGCCGGCGTCGGCGGATTCCACCGCCGAACAGGTGGTGATACGGGCGGCGGCGAAAGTCGTTGCAGCGCTGCCCGTCGAGCGGCCCAACGCGCTGGAGGGCATCGCTGACCTGCACATCTGGACTGACGAATCGGTGCGTGCCGACCGGCTGGACTTTCGCCCCAAACACCGGCTGACGGCATTGGTGGTCCAGGTGTTCCGGCTGTCCCAACCAGTCCGGCTGGATCGCAGCCCCGATTACGCCGGCTGCGCCAGTTGGGTTCAGCTGCCGATCGCCGACCCCGAACTGGGCGCCCCGATCTGCACCCTCGAGGAGCTGGATGCGGTGACTGCGCGGGTCCGCGACACCGTCGGCTGACATGCGGGGCCGGATCGGTGTGGTTCGTCATGCGGAGCGCGGATCGAAAGTCATGACAGCGCGGGCAGGGGAGCGGTAGTCAAGCCGGCGTGTTCCTCGAGTTCGCGTACCAGCGGTAGCACCGTGCGGCCAAAGGCCTCGATCTCTTCCTGGGGATGCAGGAACCCGGCCAGGATCAGGTTCACGCCCAGCTTCCGGTAGGAGACAATGCGTTCGGCGACGTGTTCGGCAGTGCCGATCAGCCGCGTGCGGAAGCCGTCGTTGTATTGCGCCAGATCCTCGAAGTCGGCATCGGCCCAGATACTGCGGTGGTCTGCTGCCGATGCGTCGGCCGGTCGCACCGTAGTTCCGAACCCCTGAATCGCGGGTACCTGGGCCTTGGCGATGATCTCGCGCAGCGCATCTTGGGCCTCGGCCTCGGTATCGCGCACGATGACGAAGCCGTTGAGGCCGAACCGGGGAGGCTCAGCGCGGCCCGAGTCGGCGGCGATCCTGCGCAGATCGGCCAATTGCGCAGTGACGCCGTCGAAGTCACTGCCATTGGAGAAGTACCAGTCGGCATAGCGGGCCCCGTTGCCGCGGTCCGCGGTCGAGTTGCCGCCCTGACATATCTCTGGGTGGGGCCGGCCCACCCAGGACAGCGGCTTGGGTTTGAGGGTGACGTCGTGGACGCGGTAGAAGTCGCCGGCGTAATTGGCGGGGCTTTCTGTCCAGATCGCCTTGAGCACCTGAATGAACTCGGCGCTGCGCCGGTAGCGTTCGTCATGTTCAAGCCACGGCTCACCCAACTGGGTGAACTCCTCTTTGAGCCAGCCACTGACCACGTTGACCGCGGCCCGCCCGTTCGACAGATGGTCAGCGGTCGCCAACCAACTCGCCAGTACGCCGGGGTGCCACAACCCCGGCTGCACGGCTGTGATCACCTTCAGGCGTTCGGTGGCCAGGAGCAGCGCCAGGGCGAAACTGGTCGACTCATGGTGATACTCCGCCTCATGGCTGGTGATGGTGCGAACCTGTGTCAGTGCGTACTCGAAGCCCGCCTGTTCGGCAATGCGCGCGACACTGACGTTGTATTCGTGTCGGTAGTCCGTTTGTTGCTCGACCGTGGACGTGACCAGTCCGCCGCTGACATTGGGGACCCAGTACGCGAACCTCAGCGGTCCGGTGTGGACTGTCAGCATGTCGTTGTCTCCCTGGGAGTTTCAGCGGTTCAACAAGTCGGCGTGTCGGCGAGCGGACCTCGCTCGGACAGAATCGGAAGTACACCTTCACCGAAGGAGAACGCCTCCTCAAGGTGCAACTGATCGGCCACCCGGTTGGTGGTGGCGAACACAGCCTCCAAGGAGACACCGCTGACAGCCGCCGGCTCGGCGATGCTAGTCATGGTCGCTCCTCAGGAACTAACGGCCACAACGGATGTCTGGCTTTGACACGAGATCCAACGCCGAGGGCCTACCGGGCGGCAAGACCGCCGCCATCCTCAGAGGCCCGCTGAACTCTGGTGACCAGCGGATTCATCGCAGAATCGGGCAAAACGCAAGGTGATTTCAACTCCCTCGACCCCGGTCGGGTGGATGGACGTGCGATCTGGTCTCCGGGCCGATGACGCGACGTTTCGGATCGCTCTGGAGCACATCTTCATCAGGCGCTAAGTCGCTGGCCACGACTCTGAGAACGTGAAATGACGGTGGGCCGCAAGTTGTGGACGAGTGATAGCTGGAATTTCATTCCGTCTGAATCACCATACAGCGCAACGATGTTTCGCGCGCTGAGTCATTCCGCGCATGCCGGTATCGAAAGATGAAGAACCCATTCGATATTCGATGAGGCGCAGGGATCTCTTAGGCGGGCTCCTGGTTGTAGCGGTGGCGGAGCTCTTGGTGGTCGCCGGCGCGATCACCGTTGTGGGGGGACCGTTGGTGCGCGCTGGGTGCGGACGTCGAGCTGTGGACCAAAGAGCAGCCGCCGCTGTTGAACAAGGTGGACATCGACATTCTGTTGCCGCAGTTCGGGCGAAGACGGGACCGGGGGCGCCGGCCGGGACGCTATCGCCGGGATCGCAGGGTCCGGATGATCTGAGCCGACAGGTCCGGGTCGGTCAGAAGTTGGTCGATCAGCGCCGTCATGACTTCCTGCCCGGTGATGCGAGCGCATCCCACCCGGTCGGCGGCGTCGCGTTGCCATAGATCGAGGCCGCGGTGTTGGGCGGGAGACAGATCGACGGTGCGGCGGGTTCGGGTTTGCCGCAGCGGAATCGGCTCAGTCGGCTTCATCCCACTCTCGCGTGGCGGTGTCCAATCGGCGGCCGGGGCTCCGTAGCCGCGGTTGTCGAGTGGATTGCTGCCAGCGCTCATCGTGTGGACCTTCGGTTGCGGTGGAACCTCACCCTGGGGACTTCCGCCAGGGTAGCTCGTCAACCGTGGCGTTGGATGAAAGCGCTCTGGCAGGGACGTGGGCTCGGGGTTCTGAAGATCAGCGTGCCTTGGCCTCGGTGATGGCGTTGCGGAGCCGGTCGGAGAAGTCGTGGCCGCTTGGGTCGTTCCCCAGACCGAGATAGAACGCAGTGGTCGCCTGGTTGGCGGTCTCGCCTGACCACTGTGCCACCAGACTGATACCGGAGTCGGCCGTCGCAACGATGCCGGGGCTGACGGTGATGGTCTCGAGGCGCGCGGAGCGGACGTGGAGCCCACGCTTGTCGCCGGCCACACCGATCACCAGGTAGCGAGGAGTCAGCAGGGCAGCGGTCCGGTGTTCGCGATCTGGGTCGCCCGAGCGTGGTCCTCGATCGCCGCTCGAAGATCCGGATCGAGGTGGGCGGTGGTCGTCGCCGTGCTGTGGCGTTCGTAGAGCTGTTTCATTCTGCTCCCTGTCGTGTGGTGACCGCATACTCGCACGCCCGACCCGTGGACGCGATGGAGTCGGCTGCGTAGACCGCAATTCAATCAATCCATCGGACCATTATCCGCCTAAGTGAAATGAAATAGTGGATCGCTTTGCTTGGTCAGCAGTTCATTAAATGCGGAGCTACGTAAATCAGTGGATCAGTAGATCAGTAGACCGACTATGAGCTGCATAAACGGCTATCTGTAGCATTTATAGGGCGTATCCAACGCTAAATTCGTGAGCGGGAAAAAATTGTCAATCAGACCGTTGTAGCCCGCTTCTCTCGGTGCTATTGTCCGAACATAGAAGGAATTCGCAATTGGCGACGAGGAGGAAATCATGGTGATTTCACGGAGAGCGTGCCGACGCGTTGTGGCCGGAGCTCTCGGCGCCTGCGCTGTCGTCGGCGCGGCGTTGGCCGGGCCGATGGAACCGGCGCAGGCATCCGCGGGGGAGGTAGTTGAGCCGCCGGCAGCGGTCCACCTGGCTGGTGGGCAACTAGCCCTCGGGCCCGGTATCGCCGCAGATCGCGATCCAGCGCAGGTCGTGTTCGCCACGGATTGGCGCTCGGCACCCATGCCGCAGCTGTGAGGCCGGCACCACTGGTGGCGGCACCACCATCTGTGGCACCACTGGTGGTGGTGGTGACCGCGATGTCGAGTGACTGGCATGCCGCTGGCCGCGCGCCGATTCTGCTGGCCGCGCTCGGCGTCACGACCGCCCTCGCCGGGTGCGACACCAGCGCACAGGTCTCGCCGGCGGGTCCGGCGGCGGTCCCACCGCCCGCCGGGCAATCCAGCCCGGAACCGTACGACATCTCCAGAGTCGGCGCCGTCGTCGACGACTTTCCGCAGGGCTTCTCGCCGCAAGCGCACCCGGCAAAGACCCTGGGCCCCGCTGACCTCGGGGGCTCGGCGGTCGCTGCGTTCACCGGCGCGCAGTTCGACCCACCACAGTGTCGTTCCGTGGTGATCCCGCCTTACGCGGATCCGACGGTCGGCACGGAGGCGGTCGGCGTGATCGGGCAGGGCGATCAGGGAAGCATGTATGTGGTTGCACTGCGGTCGCCCCATCCTGTTGCGGCCGAACCTGATCCGGCCGGATGTGATCGGATCTCGCTGTCCGGCTCGCCGGAGGCGACCGGGACGGTGGAGCGTATCGCGGCACCCGCGGTCGGGGGCGTCAGGACGACGGGGGTAAAGCTGACGGTCATGGACTCAGCGGAGGGGCCGGACTACCTGTTCACCGCGGCGCTGGACGACAGCACCTCGGTTGTTGTGATGGGCAGTGCGGATCAGCAGTTGGACCCGCAGCGGTTGATGTCAGACCTGCTGGTCAAGGCCGTCTCAGCTGTGCGTGGGCAGCAGTAGCCGTGAGTCGGTGAACTGCACGGTGTGCGTCGCCGGTCGCAGCGCGGCGCCGCTGATCGCCGGCTCTTCGGTGCCCAGGTTCCGCGCGAAGCGGGGATGGCAGCCCCCGGCGATCAGCAGCCGGATGCGTGTTCCGGAGGTAAACCGGTGGGCGATCTCATCGAGATCGATGCGGATCGTCCCAGCGCTGTGGTTCAACCGGCGATATCCGTCGCTGACATTGCGTGAACGTCCGCGTGCGTCGATCTCGCTGATCCTGACGAACACGTCGACGTGCGGGTTGTCGCTGGAATGCGCCAGCTCCACTACCGGGCTGCCGAAGACGTCGACGGCGTCGGACAACGGCTCGCTGGTGAAAGTCAGCACGTCGTTGCGCCGCGCCAACGCGTCGTCGCGCTGATATCCACCACCGGGTGCGAGCAACCGCCCGCCGACTGTGGGCGTGGGATCGGCAGGGTCATAGGTGAAGCTGGCCGTCTCGGCTCCGGCTGCGGTCGACGGGCCATCCGCCAACCGTCCGCCGGGCTGTAGCCACCAGCTGCGACTCCTCGTCTCGGGAGGCCAATCCGGGAACTCGCGCCATTCTCCAGCGCCGGTGACATAGACCCGGACCGGGCTGGTGCGCGACGGTCTGTCTTCGCCGGCCAGGTGAGTGCCCAGCCAGTCGAGCGATTCCGTGGTGACGGTGCCCAGCCCCTTGGTCACCATCTCGCTGTGCGTCCACGGGCCGACAGTCAGAGCCACATCGGTGCCTCGGTCACGCAGCGTGTGGAATTGCGTCAGCGTCTGATCTAGGAACAGGTCCTGCCAGCCGCTGAGCAGCAACACCGGAACCTGCGCTCGCTCTAGGGCCGCCGGATAGCGCAACGGGTCCCAGAACGGATCATCGGGATCGGGATGCTCAGCCCACGACTCATACCAGGGGGAGCCGCTGCCCAGCAGGGCCCGGCCCGCCGCACCGAGCGGCAAACCGGCCGCGGCGCGTTTGACCTTGCGTTGCGCGGTCAGCTGCCGCAGGCCCACCCGGATCCGTGGCCGATCCTCCTGGTGGGCCATCATGTGGCTCCAGCCCAAGAAGTCGTTGAGTGCGAACGCCCCGACGCCCCACGTCGACTGGTGCAGATCGTGCATTCCGACCGTGATGACCGCGGCCTTCAACTCCGGCGGGGGGTCGGCCAGCAACGCCCACTGGGTAAAACCCAGGTAGGACAATCCGATCGTCCCGAAGGAACCGGTGAACCACGGTTGGGCCCGTAGCCACGCCACCGTGTCGGCACCGTCGGCGGCCTCATTGACCATCGGTTCGAACACCCCGCCCGAGCCGAAGGTGCCGCGCACACTCTGCAGGACCACCCGGTAGCCGCGGGCGGCATACAGCCGGGCGAACACCACAGAGAACGGGAAACCGCGGCCGTAGGGGCAGCGCACCAGCAGCGTGCCGGCCACATCACCGGCCGGCTGATAGTGGTCGGCGCGCAGCTGCACCCCGTCGCGCATCGGGATGTGCTCGCGGCGCACGGTGTAGCCGGTGGTGGGCGGCGGCAGCCGGCGCAGCGCCCGATTGATCAGAACGTCGGTGAGCCGCGGGCCAGTCGGTCGCGGTGTGGAGGCGGCCAAGGGTCAGTACTTGTAGTGCGGTGCCAGCTGGTGAGCCCGCATCAGATTCTCGGTGGGACAGTCCACGTCGGGGTTGGAATACACCGGTGAGTAGTACAGCGACTGTTGGATCACCCCGTAGCTGGTCTTGAAGGCCACCATGCAGGAGAACCACCACCGGTTGTTCCATTCGGTCGGTTTCATGACCCAGTACTGCGCCGCACGGTGCCCGTTGATGTCCATCTCGATGGCATCGGCGGGAATGGACTCGTCGTAGCTGCGCCACACGAACGTCTCGACGGCCATCTGGTAGTTGCCGGCATCGAACTCGCAGCGCACACCCTCGACAGGCTTGGGCGGCGTGAATGCCAGCCCCAATTGCGCAATAACGTCGTAGGGGATGTCCTCGCAGGCGTCGAACGGACGCGGGTTGGTGAGGTTGACCGCTTTGCTTGACGTGGTCGGCGGTGCCAGCGGTAGCGCGGTGGAGCGCAGTTGTACCGCGGAGCCGTCGGCGATGTCGCGGCCTGGGGGTGTCTGTTGCCAGACCATCACGACGGCCATCACCAGCGCCCCCAACGCGGTGATCAGGCGCAGTTTGGTGAGCATGACACTCCTCGCTTCCACCCGGTTTATTGCCGGGAGTCTACAAGTTGTGGCGTCGGCCACTGCCCCGAAGGCAAGAACACGTTCTAATTCTGCGCGACCACTGATCGTCGCTACTCTGAACCCTCGTGACCACCCACACGCCGAGGGCCGCTGACGGCCCCACCCTGTGGGCCATCTCCGATCTGCACACCGGGCATCTCGGCAACAAGCCGATCACCGAGGATCTGCATCCAGCCACCGGTGACGACTGGCTGATCGTTGCCGGTGACGTCGCAGAGCGCACCGACGAGATCCGTTGGGCGCTGGACCTGCTGCGCAAACGCTTCGCGAAGGTGATCTGGGTTCCGGGAAACCACGAGCTGTGGACCACCACGAAGGACCCGATGCAGGTGTTCGGCCGGTCGCGCTATGACTACCTCGTCGACATGTGCGACCAGATGGGTGTCCTCACGCCCGAGCATCCCTTCCCGGTCTGGACCGAGCAGGGCGGCCCCGCCACGATCGTGCCGATGTTCCTGCTCTACGACTACACCTTCCTGCCGGACGGAGCGTCCACCAAAGCCGAGGGCCTGGCGATCGCGCGGGAGAACAACGTGGTGGCCACCGACGAGTTCCTGCTGTCGCCCGAGCCATACGGCACCCGGGATGCGTGGTGTCGTGACCGGGTCGCGGTCACCCGAAAGCGCCTGGACGACCTGGACTGGATGACGCCGACTGTGCTGGTCAACCACTTCCCGATGGTGCGCCAGCCCTGCGATGCGCTGTTCTATCCGGAGTTCTCGCTCTGGTGCGGCACCGTCGAAACCGCCGACTGGCACACCCGCTACAACGCGACGTGTTCGGTCTACGGCCATCTGCACATCCCGCGCACCACGTACTACGACGGGGTGCGCTTCGAGGAGGTTTCGGTGGGCTATCCGCGGGAGTGGCGCCGCCGCCGGCCGCATCGATGGCTGCGACAGATCCTGCCGGAACCGCAGTACGCTCCCGGCTACCTCAACGAGTTCGGCGGGCACTTCGTCATCACCGATGAGATGCGGGAGGCCAGCGCGAAATTCACCGAGCGGCTACGCAGGCGGCAGGCACGATGAGCGGGTTGCTGGACAGGGTGCTCGACGGGGTTCCGACGGGATCGCTGGCCTGGGCCGAACGTTACGACGATCCGCCTGGACTGGCGCCGCTCCCCGAGGAGGAGCCGCTGGTCGCACGTTCGGTTGCTAAGCGCCGCAACGAGTTCGTCACCGCGCGCTACTGCGCCCGGCTGGCTCTGGAGGAGCTCGGTCAGCCGCCGGTGGCGATCCTCAAGGGGGAGAAGGGCGAACCTTCGTGGCCTGAGGGCGTGGTCGGCAGTTTGACGCACTGCGCGGGGTTCCGCGGCGCAGTGGTGGGCCGCAGCGCGGCGGTGCGATCGGTGGGGATCGACGCCGAACCGCACGACGTACTGCCCGACGGCGTGCTCAAAGCCGTCAGTCTGCCCGTCGAGCGCGACCAACTCGCGGAGTTGCCGGAAGGCCAGCACTGGGACCGAATCCTGTTCTGCGCCAAAGAGGCCACCTATAAGGCATGGTTCCCGTTGACCAGGCGGTGGCTGGGTTTCGAAGATGCGCACATCACCTTCGATCCCGACGGCACGTTTTCCTCGCGCATCCTCGTTGACCCCGTGGCGTTGTCCGGACCGCCGCTGACCGAGCTGGGTGGCCGATGGTCGGTGGCCGGTGGTCTGGTGCTGACGGCGATCGTGCTGTGAGTGCAGTGCCGGCCGGCCTGGTGATCGTCGACAAACCCGCGGGAATCACCAGCCACGACGTCGTTGCGCGGTGTCGCAGATTCTTCGGCACCCGCAAGGTGGGCCACGCCGGAACACTCGATCCGATGGCAACCGGGGTGCTGGTGATCGGCATCGAACGTGCCACCAAGATCCTGGGTTTGCTGACCACGTCGCAGAAGTCGTACGCCGCCACCATCCGCCTGGGGCAGACCACCTCGACCGAGGATGCCGAAGGTGAGGTCCTGGCGACGACACCGGCGGCGCACGTCACCGAACAGCAGATCGGTGCGGCGATCGCCGGGTTGCGTGGCGATATAGCGCAGGTGCCCTCGACGGTCAGCGCCATCAAGGTCGCCGGCAAGCGGTCCTATCAGCTGGCCAGGGAAGGCAACCCCGTCGAGCTGGCCGCCCGGCCGGTGCACATCACGCGCTTCGCGTTGCTGGCGCTACGGCGCGAAGAGCAGTTCGTGGATCTGGACGTCGAGGTGGACTGTTCAGCGGGAACCTACATCCGTGCGCTTGCCCGCGACATGGGCAACGCCCTGGAAGTCGGCGGGCATCTGACCGCATTGCGGCGAACCCGGGCCGGCAGCTTCGGGCTGGACCAGGCCCGCACCCTCGAGGAACTGGGGGAGCGTCCCGCGCTGAGCTACAGCCTCGATGATGCCTGCCTACAGACGTTTCCGCGCCGCGACCTCTCCGCCGAGGAAGCCGTCGATGCCGGCCACGGCCGGCCGCTGGCGCCCGCCGACATAGCGGGCATCTATGCGGCCACCGCTCCCGACGGCCGGGTGATCGCGCTGCTGGAGGACTCGGGACGGCGGACCAAATCGGTGGTCGTCATCCGTCCGGCGACGCTATAGTCCGCCGGTGGCCACCAACGAGTGCGAGATCACTCAGGCCGTCGATCTGTGTACCTCGACCGGGCAGCTGAACCCGGCTGCCATCGGTTGGACCCGAACTCCGCAGCACCGCTGCAACCTGCGTGGCTGGGGCCGCACGAAGCGGTGGGAGTACTGGTGTGTCACGACGCCCACCCATCTGATCGCGGTCACCGTCGCCGACCTCGACTATCTCGGGGTGAGCAACGTCTTGTTCCTGGACTATTCCGGGCGTGAGGTGAGCCGGAGTTGTCTGCACCCGGGTGGGTGGGGGATAGCGCTACCGTCGAGCCTCGGCGATGGACCGGCAACCGCTCGTGGCCTGATCGCGATCGATCTCACCACCGAGCCTGACGGCACGCGGATTCGGTTCTCCTGCAAGACCTCTGCCGGCCCGATGGCCGGCGACCTGTTTGTCACGCTGCCGCCCGAGCACGAGACGCTGGCAGTGGTGGTGCCGTGGAGCGAGAGCAGATTCCAGTACACCGCCAAGCACACCGCGCGGCCCGCTTCGGGAATCGTTCGGGTAGGAGCCCAGACCTATGACTTCGCCGGCGGGTGGGGTGTGCTCGACCACGGGCGGGGCCGCTGGCCGGCCAACATCGTATGGAACTGGGGTGCGGCCTCCGGTAGCACCGACGGACGCACGGTCGGCCTACAGCTGGGCGGCAAGTGGACAGTTGGCACCGGGAGCACCGAAAACGCGCTCTGCGTCGATGGCCGACTGAGCAAGATCGGCGCCGAGTTGGACTGGCACTACCCCGAGTACAGCGGGCCCTGGACAATCCGAACGCCCGACTCCGATCAGGTGCAGCTGACGTTCACCCCATTTCACCACCGGTCGCCATTGCCCGGCACCCATCAGTGTTTCGGGCACTACGACGGGCGCATCCGCACCGACGACGGGACCGATGTCGCCGTGACCGGTCTCCTCGGCTGGGCCGAACAGGTGCACATGGTGTGGTGAGGAGACCGCCCGAGGCAGTTACATGCCGACACGAACGTAGGTAAAGGTGTACCCGGACGTTATGCTGACGCGCGGGCCTTGTGGGAGTCGGTGAGTCGGAGGTGGTGGGATGGCGGCGAGCAATACGGCACCGGCGGTGCGGCGCACCCAGGCCGAGCGCAGCGCCGCGATGCGGACGCGGCTGCTCGACGCCACCATCGAATGCCTGGTGAACTACGGCTACTCCGGCACCACGACGCCGCGCATCGCCGAGCTGGCCGGCGTCACCCGGGGCGCCCAGATCCATCATTTCCGCTCGAAGGAAGACCTTGTCGTCGCCGCCGTCGAGCACCTCGCCCAGCAGCGCACGCAGGCCGCGATTCGTGAACTCGGCCAGGTCCGGTCGATTCCGGATCCGGTGGCAACCGCCCTGGACTTCCTTTGGGAAGCGCATCAAGGGCCGATGTTCATTGCCACGGTGGAACTTTGGGTCGCCGCCCGCACCGACCGGGTCCTCGCGCAGCACATCGAACGGGTAGAAGGCGTCGTCAACGCCACCTTGGTTGCCGCGATCGCCCAGCTGATGCCCGGGCACCCGGCGCAGAAGGCGATTCGCAACGTGGTCTACACCGCGATGGACGCGCTGCGCGGCATCCTGGTGTCAAACTTCGTCGACGACGATCCGCTGCGCGCCCGGCGACGCTGGGATCGCGCCTGCGTGCACCTGCGTCAGGTCGCCGCCGGCGTTTTGCCGCCGTCCGGCTGATTCGCAGGCCGACAACACATCACCCTCGCCCTACCGCGTCGCTCTGGACACCCTTGTAAAGATGCAGTCAGGACTGTATGTTTCTGGCCATTGGTCGGACGCGAAAGGGAACCATGGCGAACAAGGTGTACGTAATCGGCGTCGGCATGACGAAGTTCGAGAAGCCGGGCCGGCGAACCAACGACGACGGATCGGCGTGGGACTACCCCGACATGGCCCGGGAATCCGGCACCAAGGCTTTGGCCGACGCTGGGATCGACTACCGCGAGGTGGAGCAGGGCTACGTCGGTTACGTCTATGGCGAGTCCACCTCGGGGCAGCGGGCACTGTACGAGTTGGGACTGACCGGGATTCCCGTAGTCAATGTCAACAACAACTGTTCGACCGGGTCGACTGCGCTGTATCTGGCCGCCCAGGCGATCCGGGGCGGGCTGGCCGACTGCACCATCGCACTGGGCTTCGAGAAGATGCAGCCCGGCTCGCTGGGGTCCACCTACGACGACCGCGCCCAGCCGATGGAAAAGCATGTGCTCGCGCTGGCCGAGATCTCCGAAGTGCTGTTCCCCGTGGCGCCGTGGATGTTCGGCGCCGCCGGCCGCGAGCACATCAAACAACACGGTTCCACCGCCGAGCATTTCGCCAAGATCGGCTACAAGAACCACAAGCATTCGGTCAACAACCCCTACGCCCAGTTCCAGGACGAATACAGCCTCGAAGACATCCTGGGCTCGCGGATGATCTACGACCCCCTGACCAAGCTGCAATGCTCGCCGACCTCGGACGGCTCCGGAGCGGCGATCCTGGCAAGCGAAGCATTCGTCGACAAGCACGGCCTGGCCGGCCGCGCCGTCGAAATCGTCGGACAGGCGATGACCACCGACTTCGGCTCCACCTTCGACGGCAGCGCAAAGAATCTCATCGGCTACGACATGAATGTGCAAGCCGCACAGCGCGTCTACCAGCAGTCCGGCCTGGGTCCCGAAGACTTTCAAGTGATCGAGCTGCACGACTGCTTCTCGGCCAACGAACTGTTGCTCTACGAAGCGCTGGGGCTGTGCGCGCAGGGTGATGCGCCCCGGCTGATCGACGACGGCGACACCACCTACGGGGGGCGCTGGGTGGTCAATCCGTCTGGCGGACTGATCTCCAAGGGACACCCGCTGGGGGCCACCGGTTTGGCGCAGTGCTCGGAACTGACCTGGCAGCTCCGCGGTGACGCCGACAAGCGCCAGGTGCCGGATGTCACCGCCGCCCTGCAACACAACATCGGCCTCGGCGGCGCCGCCGTGGTCACCGCCTACCAGCGCGCCGAGCGCTGAGCCATCACCCGAGGAGGACGCACCATGGGACACATCGAAGCCACCAAAAGCCTCGCCGTCAGCCCGAACGCGCTGTGGGACACCATCGGCGACCTGTCCAGCTGGGACAAGTGGTTCACCATTCACGAGAAGTGGCTCACCGAGCCGCCGGCCGCTCTCACCGAAGGAACGGCACTGACCGCCAAGATCGTCATGCTCGGGATGGCGAACAAGATCGAATGGACCGTCGAGAAGGTCGACGCACCCACCAGCCTGACACTGTCGGGCACCGGCATGGCGGGCGTGAAGTGCCGCTTCGACTTCACGGTCACGCCCGATGGTGACGGCTCCCAATTCAGCGTGGCCGGCGACTTCGAGGGCGCGCTGATCAAGGGTGCGCTGGGCAAGGCGGTCGAGAAGGACGGCGCCAAGCAACTCGACAAGACCCTCGCCCAGCTCGAGGCGCTGGCGTCGGCGGCGGCCTGAGGTGGCCGACGATCTGGCATTCGACGATGCCGGGCTGGACAAATGGAGCGACGAGGACCGATTCGAGGTCACCCGCGAGCGGATCGTCGAGTACGCCGAGGCGACCAACGACCCGATCGCCGCGCACCGCGGCGGCGACCTCGCACCGCCGGTGTTCGCGATCGTGCCGGTGTTCGAGTCACTGCTGGTCCCAGCCGTCGAGGTGGCACCGGTAGAGCTGATCCCGCGGGTGGTGCACGGCGAACAGGACTTCTGGTTCCACCGGCCCATCCGACCGGGAGACAAGCTGATCTCCCGCGGCAAGATGATCGGCTACGAAGGACTGGAGAAAGGCACCCGCGCGGCGATTCTGCTCGAATGCCGCACCGAGGAAGGCGAACTGGTCAACGAGCAATACGTGACCTGTTTCTTCCGCGGACACAATGCGGGCAAAAGGATCGGCGAACTCAGCCCCGGACACAAGTTCGATGACGCGCTGCGCGAGCAGGCGCCGGTGGCCAAGGTCGTCCAGCACGTCGACCACGACCAGACGTTCCGCTACGGGCCGGCCGCGGGTGATCCGATGCCGATCCACCTGGACGAGGACGTCGCCCGCGACGCCGGACTGCCGGGGATCATCGCGCACGGCCTGTGCACTATGGCGTTCACGTCCTGGGCGGTGCTCACCGAGGTGGCCGGCTCAGATGTCAGCCGGCTACGGCGGTTGGCAGTGCGGTTCTCCAAGATGGTGCTGCCCGGCGACGACCTGGAGACCCGGATCTGGACCAGCGGTCGCGGCGACGGCGCCACGACGTACGCATTCGAGACCGCGCGTGTAGGCGCCGGCGAAATGGCGATCACCGACGGCCTGGCCGTCATCGCCGACTGAAGGGAACATCAATGGGTGTACTAGAAGGCCGTGTCGCCGTCATCACCGGCGCCGGCCGAGGAATCGGGCGGGAGCACGCGCTGCTCTTCGCGGCCGAAGGGGCTGCGGTGGTGGTCAACGACTTGGGCGGAAGCAATGCCGGTGAGGGTGCTGACGCCACCACCGCGCAGCAGGTCGTCGACGAGATCGTGGCGGCCGGCGGGCGGGCGGTGGCCAACACCGACAGCGTCTCCGAGTGGTCCTGCGCGCAAGGGCTTGTCCAGCAGGCCATCGACGAGTTCGGTCGGCTGGATGTGTTGGTGAACAACGCCGGAATCTTGCGGGACGCGTTCATCCCGGGCATGGAAGAGGCGCAGTGGGATGCCGTGGTCGAGGTGCACCTCAAGGGGCACTTCGCGATGCTGCACCACGCCGCGTCCTACTGGAAGGCGCAGTCCAAGGCAGGGGATCAGCCCAACGCCGCCGTGATCAACACCGCCTCGGGTTCCGGGGTTACGCTGCCCAACGCCGGGCAGGCGAACTACGGCGCGGCCAAGGCCGGGATCGCCGCACTGACCCTGATCGCCGCCGAGGAACTGGACCGCTACGGGGTGCGGGTCAACGCCATCGCCCCAATCGCCCGTACGCGACTCACCTTGGCGACTCCCGGCATGGGCGCATTGATGGCAGAACCGGAGGACGGGGAGTTGGACCTGTTCAGTCCGGCCAACATTTCACCGCTGGTGGCCTACCTGGCTACCGAGAAGTGTCCGATCACCGGCGCGGTGTATGCGGTGCAGGGTGGTGCCATCTCGCGGCTGGCCGGCTGGCACGACACCGACACTATTGAGACCGAAGGCATCTGGCAGATCGACGACATCGCGGCGAGGTTGCCATAGCCGCCGGCGACGATGCAGAACGAAGTGATGCTGAGGAGACGGAGTAAAAGATGATCGAGTGGTCCGACACCGACGAACTCATCCGGGACAGCGTCCGGGAATTCATCGACCGGGAGGTTCGGCCGAACCTCGACGCATTGGAGAGCGGCGAACTGCCGCCGTATCCGATCCTGCGGAAGCTGTTCGCCGACTTCGGGATCGACGTGCTCGCGGCCGAAGCCATCAAAAGCCGACTGGAGAAGGCGCACGCGAGGCAGACCGCCGAAGGCGAGAGCAGGCCGGCGGCGTCGTCGGAAGGCGGCTTCGGCGATCTGGGCGCTCAGGCCTCGATGGGATTGATCCTGGTCAGCGAACTCGCGGGCGTCAGCTTGGGATTGGTCGCCGCGGTCGGCGTCAGTCTCGGCCTGGGAGCAGCCACGATCATGTCGCGCGGCACCCTGGCGCAGCAGGAGCGCTGGTTGCCGGAGCTGGTCACCCTGGAAAAGATCGCCGCCTGGGCGATCACCGAGCCGGATGCGGGTTCCGACGCGTTCGGCGGGATGAAGACCTATGTCCGGCGCGACGGTGACGACTACATCCTCAACGGCCAGAAGACGTTCATCACCAACGGTCCCTACGCCGACACTCTCATCGTCTACGCCAAGCTCGTCGAAGAGACGGCACAGGACGGCGCCGATCCGCGCACCCGCAAGGTGCTCACCTTCGTCCTCGACGCCGGCATGCCGGGCCTGACCCAGGGCAAGCCGTTCAAGAAGATGGGCATGCACTCCTCGCCGACCGGTGAGTTGTTCTTCGACGACGTGCGGCTGGGCCGCGACCGGCTGCTAGGCGAGACCGAAGAGCACACCGGCGGCGACGGGCGTGACAGTGCCCGGGCCAACTTCGTCGCCGAACGGGTCGGGGTCGCCGCACTGGCGCTGGGGATCATCAACGAGTGCCACCGGCTCTGCGTCGAGTACGCCAAGAGTCGCACCCTGTGGGGCCGCAACATCGGCCAATTCCAGCTGATCCAACTCAAGCTGGCCAAGATGGAGGTGGCCCGGATCAACGTGCAGAACATGGTGTTCCAGACGCTGGAGAAGGCCAAGCACGGCAAGATCCCGACGCTGGCCGAGGCATCGGCGATAAAGCTGTACTCCTCGGAGGTGGCCACCGAGGTCGCGATGGAGGCGGTGCAACTGTTCGGCGGCAACGGCTACATGACCGAGTACCGGGTGGAACAGCTGGCCCGGGACGCCAAATCGCTGATGATCTACGCCGGCAGCAACGAGGTCCAGGTCACCCACATCGCCAAGGGTCTGCTCGGGTGACTGCCGGCTGTTCCCCGGCATGGCGGCCGGTCGCTATCTCAGGTGTAGAGCGATTCGAATTGTTTGATTGAGCGCTCGATGTCGCCCTTGACCGCACGTACGGCAGCGGTGCCGATCGGCCCGAACAGCGGCCGCCCGCCCAGGTCCATCCGCAGCACGAACGTCGATCCTGCCTCAGCGGGACGGATACCCAACGTCAGTGCGTACTTGGTGCCGCCTACGCCGTCCCCAGTCAGTTCCAGCAGAGCTGGGGGTTCGACTTTGCGGACTGTCCAGGTGACCCGATTGCGCATCCCCTTGGCGCCTGCCACCCCGACCAATGTCGCACCGGCGGTGAGCTCGGCCGGGATGTCGCAGCGCCACCCCTGGTGCAGGGACAGCCAATCGCCCAACTTGGCGAGATCCGACGCATGGGTCCAGGCTTCGTCCGGCGGCAATGACAGCTCACGGGACAGCTCAAGTTTTGCCATGGGAGCTCAGACCACCCAAATCGCCTGGGCGGCTGGGCTGCCCAGATCGAAGGTTGCCTGAGCGCGATCGGAGCCTTCGGGTGCGTCCAGAGCCACCGAGATGATTCCGGCGAAGTCGCGGCGCGTCAGCACCCGCAATCGTGCGTCGAGGCTGATGCCCACCTGGGCGAAGTAACGCAGCATCTCGGGGTCGTTGTCGGAGATGCGGGCCACAGTGCCGGTCTCACCGTCGGCACACGCCCACAGCTGCCGGGCCGGGGGCGTGGGCACCTGACCATCGGGCGCCGGGATCGGGTCGCCGTGTGGGTCGCGCTGCGGGTAACCGAGCTTGGCGTCGATCCGCGCGACCATTCTGTCGGAGACGGCGTGCTCGAGGACTTCGGCCTCGTCGTGCACCTCGTCCCAGCCGTAGCCGAGTTCGCGCACCAGAAACGTCTCGATCAGACGGTGTCGGCGCACCATCGCCAGGGCTGCCCGTCGCCCCTCATCGGTGAGGGTCACCGCCCCGTATTTCTCGTGGTCTACCAGGCCCGCGTCCGCCAGTTTCCGGATCGACTCCGAGGCGGTGCTTGCGGACACGCCGATCTTCTCCGCCAGCATTTTGGTGCTGACCCTGTCGGGTGACCATTCCTGGGCGGTCCAGATGACTTTCAGATAGTCCTGGGCGACGCTACTCAGCCCATCCGACTGCTCCCAAGGGCTCACAACCCGACAGTTTAGGCTTGTCCTCGTGCAGCGGTGGCGGGGGCAGGATGAGATCCCCACAGACTGGGGCAGGTGCGTGCTCACCATCGGCGTTTTCGATGGTGTGCATCGAGGGCATGCGGAGTTGATCACCCATGCGGTGAAGGCCGGGCAGGCGCGTGGCGTGCCGACGGTGCTGATGACCTTCGATCCGCATCCGATGGAGGTCGTCTACCCCGGCAATCATCCGGCGCAGCTCACCACGCTGGCGCGACGGGCCGAGCTGGTGGAGCAGTTCGGCATCGACGTGTTCTTGGTGATTCCCTTCACGCCCGACTTCATGAAGCTCACACCCGACCGCTACATCCACCAGCTGCTGGTCGAGCACCTGCACGTGGTGGAAGTGGTCGTGGGCGAGAACTTCACCTTCGGGCGTAAAGCAGCCGGCAATGTCGAGACGCTGCGTCGGGCCGGGGAGCAGTTCGGCTTCGGGGTCGAATCGGTCTCGTTGGTGGCCGAGCGCGCCGATGCCGTGCAGTCGGTCACCTTCTCCTCGACCTATATCCGGTCTTGCGTGGACGCCGGCGATGTGTCCGCGGCGGCCGAGGCGCTGGGGCGGCCTCACCGGGTCGAAGGGCTGGTGGTGCGCGGCGACGGCCGTGGACGAGGGCTGGGCTTCCCGACCGCCAATGTCGCGCCGTCAGCATTTGCGGCGATTCCGGCCGATGGGGTGTACGCCGCCTGGTTCACCGTGCTCGGGCACGGCCAAGTTCCCGGCACTGTCGTTGCAGGTCAGCGTTGTCGGGCCGCGGTGTCGGTGGGCACCAATCCGACCTTCTCCGGGCGCGCGCGGACCGTCGAGGCGTTCGTGATCGACGAAACGGCCGATCTGTACGGACAGCGAGTCGCTGTCGACTTCGTCAGCCGCATCCGGGGGCAGGAGAAGTTCGACTCGGTGGCCGACCTGGTCGCGGTGATGAACACCGACGTCGAGAAGACGCGCGGCCTGCTCCCCGGTGAGTGATCGCCCGCGCGATTGGGACGACCGCCAGCTGCGCTGCTAGAGTTGCGCCTCGGTGCGCTGCAGTCCGCGGTGGCCACTGAGGTTGATATTCGCGGTACCGATTGATGGAGATTTGTTGTGGCGCTGACCGTCGAGCAGAAAAAAGAGATCCTGGCCAGCTACGGCCTGCACGAGACCGACACCGGATCGCCTGAGGCTCAGGTAGCGATGCTGACCAAGCGGATCGTCGACCTCACCGAGCACCTCAAGCAGCACAAGCACGACCACCACTCGCGGCGCGGACTGCTGCTGCTGGTCGGTCGGCGCCGTCGTCTGCTCAAGTACCTGACCGCGACCGATGTGGCGCGTTACCGCTCGCTGATCGAGCGCCTCGGCCTGCGTCGCTGACGACGAATCAGGGTCGGCAGCAGTCGCTGCCTGTTAGAGTGAAACCGTTCCGGGCCTACCAGGTCCGGACGTCGGTGTGGCCCGTGCAGCCGCGTGGGCCACTCCGGCACGTCACGACGAGACACGTTCGTCTGCGATCAGCCAGACCTCGAGTCGGGCGGTCTTCGGTAGTGGCAGCCGGGTCTGAAAGCACGTTTCAAAAAGATCCGGCCGCTTCGATCGACGACCGTAGCCGCATCCAGGTCCTTCGCTGACGCACGTCTGACGTTGCAAAACAGCTGAATGAACCAGGAAAGGCCATACGGCTTTTTATGTCTGCAATTGAAATTGAAGAAGGCGTATTCGAAGCCACCGCTGTCATCGACAACGGCAGCTTCGGCACGCGCACCATCCGCTTCGAGACCGGCCGGCTGGCTCAACAAGCCGCCGGCAGTGTCGTCGCCTACCTCGACGACGAAACCATGTTGTTGTCGGCGACCACCGCCAGCAAGGCCCCCAAGGACCACTTCGACTTCTTCCCGCTCACTGTCGATGTCGAAGAGCGCATGTACGCGGCCGGTCGTATCCCCGGCTCGTTCTTCCGTCGTGAGGGCCGGCCGTCCACCGACGCGATCCTGACCTGCCGTCTGACCGACCGCCCGCTGCGCCCGTCGTTCGTCGACGGCCTGCGCAACGAGGTGCAGGTCGTGGTGACCGTGCTGAGCCTGAACCCGAACGACCTGTACGACGTGGTGGCGATCAACGCCGCGTCGGCCTCCACCCAGCTCGCCGGCCTGCCGTTCTCCGGCCCGGTCGGTGCCGCGCGGGTGGCGCTGATCGACGGCACCTGGGTGGCGTTCCCCACCGTCGAGCAGCTGAAGGGCGCGGCCTTCGACATGGTGCTGGCGGGGCGCACCCTCGAAGACGGTGACGTCGCGATCATGATGGTTGAGGCTGAGGCCACCGAGAACGTCATCGAGCTGATCCAAGCCGGCGCCCAGGCGCCGACCGAGACGGTGGTGGCCGAGGGCCTGGAGGCTGCCAAGCCGTTCATCGCGGCGCTGTGCAAGGCCCAGCAGGAGCTGGCCGACGCTGCTGCCCGCCCGACCGCCGACTACCCGCTGTTCCCGCCCTACGGTGAGGACGTCTACTACTCGGTGGCCTCGGTCGCGACCGACGAGCTGGCGAAGGCACTGACCATCGCGGGCAAGGCCGAGCGTGACGAGCGCACCGAGGAGATCAAGGCCGAGGTCGTCCAGCGTCTTGCGCAGACCTACGAGGGCCGCGAGAAGGAAATCAGTGCCGCCTACCGCAGCCTGACCAAGAAGCTGGTACGCCAGCGCATCCTGACCGACCACTTCCGCATCGACGGTCGCGGTATCACCGACATCCGGGCATTGTCGGCTGAGGTAGCGATCGTGCCGCGGGCGCACGGCAGCGCACTGTTCGAGCGCGGTGAGACCCAGATCATGGGTGTGACCACGCTGGACATGGTGAAGATGGCGCAGCAGATCGACTCGCTGGGACCGGAGAAGTCCAAGCGCTACATGCACCACTACAACTTCCCGCCGTACTCGACCGGTGAGACCGGCCGGGTCGGTTCGCCCAAGCGTCGCGAAATCGGGCACGGCGCCCTGGCCGAGCGAGCCCTGGTTCCGGTGCTGCCGAGCGTCGAGGAGTTCCCCTACGCCATCCGTCAGGTCTCGGAAGCGTTGAGCTCCAACGGATCGACCTCCATGGGGTCGGTCTGCGCCTCCACGCTGGCATTGCTCAACGCCGGTGTGCCGCTGAAGGCTCCGGTCGCCGGTATCGCAATGGGTCTGGTCTCCGATGACGTCGAGGTCGACGGCAAGACCGAGCGCCGGTTCGTCGCGCTCACCGACATCCTGGGTGCCGAGGACGCGTTCGGTGACATGGACTTCAAGGTCGCCGGCACCAAGGACTTCGTCACCGCCCTGCAGCTGGACACCAAGCTCGACGGAATCCCGTCCTCGGTTCTGGCGGGGGCGCTGGCTCAGGCCAAGGACGCGCGTCTGACCATCCTCGAGGTGATGGCCGAGGCCATCGACGCCCCCGACGAGATGAGCCCGTACGCGCCGCGCGTCACCGCCATCAAGGTGCCGGTAGACAAGATCGGCGAGGTGATCGGGCCCAAGGGCAAGATGATCAACTCGATCACCGAGCAGACCGGTGCCTCGATCTCGATCGAGGACGACGGCACCGTGTTCGTCGGCGCCACCGACGGCCCCTCTGCGCAGGCGGCGATCGACATGATCAACGCGATCGCCAACCCGCAGCTGCCGAAGATCGGCGAGCGGTTCCTGGGCACGGTGGTCAAGACCACCGACTTCGGCGCCTTCGTGTCGCTGCTGCCGGGCCGGGATGGGCTGGTGCACATCTCCAAGCTCGGTAAGGGCAAGCGGGTGTCCAAGGTCGAAGACGTGGTGAAGGTGGGCGACAAGCTGCGCGTGGAGATCGCTGACATCGACAACCGCGGCAAGATCTCGCTGGTGCCAGTGGACGACGCAGCGGACGCGACCCAAGAAGCGGGTTCCGCTGAGCCTGCCGATGCCGCGCCCGCCCAGAGCTGACACGCCGGCGCCCACGCGCGCCACACTGAGACGCACCACCCTGCCGGGCGGACTGCGGGTGGTCACCGAGTACCTCCCTGCGGTTCGTTCGGCGTCGGTGGGCGTCTGGGTCGGAGTCGGATCGCGTGACGAGGGCGCCACGGTGGCCGGGGCGGCGCACTTCCTTGAGCACCTGTTGTTCAAGGCCACCCCGAGCCGCACAGCGGCCGGCATCGCCCAGGCGATGGACGCCGTCGGGGGTGAGCTCAATGCCTTCACCGGCAAAGAGCACACCTGCTACTACGCCCACGTGCTCGACACCGATCTCGAGCTGGCCGTCGCGTTGGTGAGTGACGTCGTCCTCAATGGCTCTTGCGCGGCCGCCGATGTCGATCTTGAGCGTGACGTCGTTCTCGAAGAACTCGCCATGCGCGACGACGATCCCGAGGACGCGCTGGGCGATGTGTTCTTGTCGACGCTGTTCGGCGACCACCCGATCGGACGCCCAGTGATCGGGAACGTCGAATCGGTCTCATCGATGACTCGCGCACAGTTGCGGTCATTTCACCAGCGCCGATACACACCCGAGCGCATGGTGGTGGCCGTCGCGGGCAATATCGACCACAGCACCGTCGTGGCGTTGGTGCGAGAACACTTCGGGCATCGCCTGGTTCGAGGTCGAGAGCCTGCCGCTCCGCGGCGCGGTGCCGCGCGAGTACCGGGTGTTCCCGGCCTTACCCTGGTCAACCGCGATGCCGACCAGACCCATATGTCTCTGGGGGTACGCGCTCCCGGACGCAGTTGGCAGCACCGCCAGGCGCTGGCGGTGCTCAACACCGCTCTGGGCGGTGGACTCAGTTCCCGGCTGTTCCAACAGGTCCGGGAGACCCGCGGGCTGGCCTACTCGATTTACTCGTCGGTGGACACGTTTGCCGATGCAGGAGCACTGTCGGTCTATACCGCGTGCCAACCTGACCGATTCGCCGAAGTCGCGGCCGTGACCGCCGAGGTACTCCAATCCGTGGCGCGCGACGGCATCACTGCCGACGAGTGTCGGATCGCGAAGGGGTCGCTGCGCGGCGGACTGGTATTGGGCTTGGAGGATTCCGGTTCGCGGATGAATCGTTTGGGCCGCAGTGAACTGAACTACGGGCGTCAGCGGCCCATCGCGCGCACGCTGCGGGAGCTGTCCGCAGTCACCGTCGACGAGGTCAATGCCGTTGCGCGGCGGCTGCTGAGCCAGCCATACGGAGTCGCCGTCTTGGGTCCTTACCGCTCGAAAGGGGCGCTGCCGCGTCGGCTGCGGTCGATGGCAGGCTAGGGCAATGGCGTTCCGCTTCTCCGAACTCGCAGTCCCACTGGTCGGCGCGCCGATGGCAGGCGGGCCCAGCACGCCGGCGCTGGCAGCTGCGGTATCGGAGGCGGGTGGACTGGGATTCGTGGCAGGCGGCTACCGCACAGCGCAGCAGCTAGCTGACGACATCACCTCCGCGCGCGCACTCACCACCGGACCGATCGGGGTCAATCTGTTTGTGCCCCAGCCCAGTTACGCCGACGTGGTGCTTCTCGACGATTACGCTGACCTGCTGGATCCGCTGGCCGAACACTACGGGGTGGAACTGGGGGAGCCGCGCTTTGGCGACGACGACTGCTGGCCCGAGAAACTCGACGTGGTTGCCCACCTGCGGCCCACGGTAGTGTCGTTCACCTTCGGGACACCGCCGCCCGACGACTTGGAGTGGCTGCGGGAGATGCGCATCCTGACCATGGTCACGGTGACCTCGGCCTACGAAGCCGGTGTTGCCCTGGGACACGGAGCCGAGGCGCTGGTGGTGCAGGGTCCCGGCGCCGGCGGGCACCGGGGCACTTTTGCGCCGGACGTGCGGCCGGGCACCGATTCCCTGGAACACCTGCTGGCTGAGATCGGCCGGGCTCATCCTGATGTGCCCTTGGTGGCGACCGGCGGACTCAGCACCGCGGCACAGGTAGCCGGGGTGCTGCGCAACGGTGCGGTTGCCGCTCAGGTGGGCACCGCCCTGCTCCTGGCTCACGAAGCGGGGACCAATCCGACGCATCGAGCTGCGTTGACTAATCCGGAATTCGTCAACACCACCGTCACGTGTGCCTTCTCCGGACGCTACGCACGAGGCCTGGAAAACGATTTCACCAGGGCATTCGAGGACGTGGCACCGGTGGGATACCCCGAGATCAATCACATGACCGCGCCGATCCGCGCGGCAGCGGTGACCCACGACGATCCGCACGGGACCAACCTGTGGGCGGGGACCGGGTACCGAAGTGCCCGTGCGGCTTCAGCTGCCGACATCATTGCTGCGCTGGCGCCTTAAACAGCGGTACGGCGTCGTTATGATCGCCGAATGAGTGAGACCTCCCCACCCTCAGCAACCGGCACCATGCACATTCAGGCCGCCCCCGAGGCGGTCTACGCGCTGATCACCGACCTGACCTCGCTGGCGGACTGCGCCGAGGAGACCGTTGCCATGCAGTGGCGCAAGGGCGACTCGGCGACCCCCGGAGCGAAGTTCAGCGGCGCCAACCGCAACGGCTCACACAGCTGGAATACCACCTGCACCGTCGTTGCCGCCGAGCCCGGTCGGCGGTTCGCCTTCGACGTGCGATCGTCGGTCATCCCGGTGGCCCGCTGGGCCTACGACATCGCCCCTGTCGACGGCGGCTGCCAGGTCACCGAGAGCACCTGGGATCACCGGCCCCGCTGGATTATCGGGATCAGTCGGCTGATCAGCGGCGTCTCCGATCGCAACGGCGCGAATGCCGATCACATCCGGCTCACCCTGGAACGACTCAAGGAGAAGGCGGAGCAGGGCGCCCAGTCTCTTCCGTGAGTGCCCTACTCAGCGCCCGGCCTCAGCAGTCGTAGTAGAGGGCGAATTCGTAGGGGTGGGGGCGCAGGTTGATGGGGGTGATTTCGTTGTCGCGTTTGTAGTTGATCCAGGTGTCGATGACGTCGGGGGTGAAGACGCCGCCTTCGGTGAGGTATTCGTGGTCGGCTTCGAGGTTGTCGATGACTTGGGCCAGTGAGGTGGGTGCTTGGGCGATTTGGGCGGCTTCGTCGGGGGGTAGTTCGTAGAGGTCTTTGTCGACGGGGGCGGCGGGTTCGATTTTGTTCTTGATGCCGTCGATGCCGGCCATGAGCATGGCGGAGAAGGCCAGGTAGGGGTTGCCGGAGGAGTCGGGGCAGCGGAATTCCAGGCGTTTGGCTTTGGGGTTGGTGCCGGTGATGGGGATGCGTACGCAGGCGGAGCGGTTGCGTTGGCTGTAGACGAGGTTGATGGGGGCTTCGTAGCCGGGTACGAGGCGTTTGTAGGAGTTGATGGTGGGGTTGGTGAAGGCCAGTAGTGAGGGTGCGTGGTGCAGGATGCCGCCGATGTAGTGGCGGGCGGTGTCGGACAGGCCGGCGTAGCCGGCTTCGTCGTAGAACAGGGGTGTGCCGGTTTGCCAGAGGGATTGGTGGACGTGCATGCCGGAGCCGTTGTCGCCGAAGAGGGGTTTGGGCATGAAGGTGACGGTTTTGCCGTGGGCCCAGGCGGTGTTTTTGATGAGGTATTTGAAGAGCATGAGGTCGTCGGCGGCGTGGAGCAGGGTGTTGAATTTGTAGTTGATTTCGGTTTGGCCGCCGGTGCCGACTTCGTGGTGGCCGCGTTCGACGGTGAAGCCGGCGTTGGTGAGGTTGGTGGACATGACGTCGCGGAGGTCGACGTATTGGTCGTTGGGGGCGACGGGGAAGTAGCCGCCTTTGGGGCGGACTTTGTAGCCGAGGTTGGGGGTGCCGTCGGGTTCGGTGGTGCGTCCGGTGTTCCACCAGCCTGAGGCGGCGTCGACTTTGTGGAAGGTGCCGTTGATTTGGGAGTCGAAGCTGACGGAGTCGAAGATGTAGAACTCGGCTTCGGCGCCGAAGTAGGCGGTGTCGGCGATGCCGGTGCTGGCCAGGTAGTTCTCGGCTTTGCGGGCGATGTTGCGGGGGTCGCGTGAGTAGGGCTCGCGGGTGAAGGGGTCGTGGACGAAGAAGTTGAGGTTCAGCGTCTTGGCCGCCCGGAACGGGTCGATCTGCGCGGTGGAGTAGTCGGGGAGCAGCATCATGTCGGATTCGTGGATGGACTGGAATCCGCGGATCGAAGATCCATCGAATGCCAGTCCATCCTCGAACGCGCTCGCGTCCAAGGCCGCCGCCGGAATCGACAGGTGCTGCATTACTCCGGGCAGATCGCAGAATCGGACGTCGACGTAGTCGATCTGTTCATCGGCGATCAGCTTGAGTATGTCGTCAGCAGTCTTGTCGGTCACGGTGGTGCTCTCCTTGGAACTCTGGGTGAGGAATTCGGTTGTGGTGCTAGGGAATGTCTGTCACGACGGGCGTCGCCAGCCAGGCCTAAGCCCAGCTGGAACCAATCGAGGCGTCGGTGTTGGCCATGTTGTTGCCGGCCGACTGCACCTTCTGACCATGCGAGTTCGCCTGCTGGTAGATCACCGCGAAGTTCCGGCCCAACTGCGCCACAAACTCCTGGCACGCCACCGAACCAGCGCCACCCCAGAAATCACCGGCAGCCAACACGTCATGCACGATCGCCTGGTGCTCCGCCTCCAACGACGCCGCCTGAGCACGAATCAACGCACCGTGAGCATCCACATCACCGAACTGGTAGTTAATCGACATCTGCAGTCTCCTTCTCGCTCTAGCTGCCCGACAGGATCTGCTGCGACGCAGCTTCCTGCTGCTCATAGTGGTTCGCGTCCCGAATCAACCCATCGCGCACACCATGCAGCATGTTCACAATGTTGCGAAACGCCGTCTGCATCTGACCCATGGTGTCCATCGACGTACGCTCCGCCAGACCACCCCAACCCGCACCGGAAATGTTCGTCGACGACGCCCACATCCGACGAGCCTCGTCCTCCACGGTCTGCGCATGCACATCAAAACGACCCGCCATCGAACGCATCGCGTCCGGGTCAGTCATAAAACGTGTAGCCACTGTCTTGTCTCCTTGTTGTGAAATTGATGTCTACAGATTGGGTGGCTCGCTCACCACATGGTTGATCGTCTTCCCTTGACGGCCTTTCGCTTGGCTTCCTCGACCGACTTGTTCTCCCGGTACTGACCGTTCGCGCCACGGCCGCCCATCGCCATCAACGGTGCGCCGCCGAACAGGGGCATCCCACCGAGCATCCCGCCGCCGAATCCTTCTGCGGCCACCACACTGGGTGCATCGACTTCAGCTGCTGCCAAACGCATCTCCGGGGCGGCAGTGGCCCAGGCCTTGGGCACCGACAAGCCGCTGACCGACTGTGCGCTGCCCACGGAGGCCGAGGTGGCCGAGGCCAGGCCCGCCGAGGCAGGTGCGGCCAACGTCGGTGCCAGGCCGAGAGGTACGCCCGCCGCGATGGACATCGGCGATGCCGCTTCCAAGCCGAAGGGGGACGGAAGTGCGGCGCCGGCAATCAAGTATTCGGGGATGAAGGCCGCAATGATGGTGAGGCTCAGTGCAGTTCCAATCGGAGAGGCTCCCCAGGCCCCGAGATCGGCGAGAATGTCGGCGATGACCGGGGGAATGGTCGATTGCGCCGCGCCCGGCAACACCTCCATCGCTCCGTTGACCGCCGCTTGTGCGGCCCCTTGCCCGAGGGCCTGGGCGGTGGCTGCCTCCTGCGCCGCGGTTCCCGCGGGGTTGGCGGTCTGCGGTGGAGGCCCGAACGGTGCCATCTGCGACGCCGCCTCCGCGGCCACCGAGTAGCTGAGCATCGCGGTGGCATCTTGCGCCCACATCTCGGCGTACATGGCCTCGGTCGCGGCGATGGCCGGGGCGTTCTGGCCGAAGAAGTTGGTCGCGACCAGCGTCGCCAGCTGCGCCCTGTTGGCGGTGATCACCGGTGGCGGCACCGTCATCGAGAACGCTGCCGCGTGGGCAGCGGCCGCGGCCTTGGCCTGTGCGCCGGCCTGCTCGGCCTGCGCCCCGGTGGCGGTGAGCCACGTGATGTACGGCGCGGCGGCGGCTGCCATGCGCGTCGACGAGACGCCCTGCCACCCTCCGCTGGTAAGGCCAGAGATAATCGACTGGTAGTTGGCGGCGGTGAGGTGCAGTTCGGCGGCTAGTTCATCCCAGGCTGCCCCTGCGGCCAGGAGTGACCCCGCGCCCGGCCCGGCGTACATACGTCCGGAGTTGACCTCCGGCGGAAGCATTGCGAAATCCATGTGTCTACGCCTTCTGTCGTCAACCGGCCGCGAGGGCGTTGGCGGCCTCAGCGGCCGCATAGGAGTTACTGCTGGAGGCAAGAGTGGCGACAAACATCTCGTGAATCGCCGTGGCTTGAGCGCTGACCTGCTGATACATCAGCGCGTGTGCGGCAAATTTCGCCGCGGTCATCGCCGAGACCTCGTCGGCGGAGGGAGGGACAACGCCGGTGGTGGGAGCTTGAGCTGCCGTGTTCTGGGCTGCGAGTGCGAGGCCGGTACCGCCCAGACTGTCGGCTGCCGTCCTGAGTTCTTCGGTCTGTGCGGCTAGGAAACTCAATGGGCTTCTCCTCATAAATTGGCCGGCTGGGGACGCCGGCTGGGGACGCACTTGAGGTTTCCTGTCAGTTGCCTTGGAGTACAAGCTGGTTAACAGTCTCTTAAACGGGGGACCGAGAATGTAACCGTGACGCAACAGAGCGCGCACTTCGTAACTTCGACGTAACAGCACGAGCCGGTGGCCGCGAGCGGAACCGAGCGTCTTGCGCCCCCGACTGTGGGCCGTCGACCCTCTTGACATTTGACGTATATTTGTCCAAAAAGGAGGCCCGGATGCTCAGCGTCGACGACACCGCGGCAGGCCCGCACTCACCCGAACAGGGGGTGCTGGACCACGAGCGCATCGTCCTGCAGGCCCGCGACGTCGGATTCGACTGGTCGGACCTCCCGGTGCACTATGTGCCCGGGGAGCCCTTCGTCACCCACTTCTGCGACGTGCTGCACCTGCTGCTGCCCGCCGGCGAGGAGTTCTTCGTCGAGGTGTTCAAGCAGGCACTTCCGCTGATCAAAGACGACCAGCTGCGGCTCGACGTCCAGGGATTCATCGGCCAGGAAGCCATGCACTCCCAGGCGCACACCGCCGTCGTGGACCAGCTGGCCGCCCGCGGCGTGGACATGTCGCCGTTCACCGCGCAGATCACCTGGCTGTTCGGCAAGTTGCTGGGCGACCGGCCGAACTGGAGCAAACGTCGTCAACAGCGCTGGCTGTTGGAACGAATCGCGCTGGTGGCCGCTGTCGAGCACTACACCGCGATTCTGGGGGAGTGGATCTTGGACAGCCCCGCCTTGGACGAGATCGGGGCGCATCCGGTGATGCTGGACATGTTGCGTTGGCATGGAGCCGAAGAGGTCGAGCACAAGGCCGTCGCATTCGACGTGATGAAGCACCTGCGGGCCGGATTCCTCCGGCAGGTCCGCACCCAGCTGGCCGTCACACCTCTCATGCTGCTGATGTGGGTGCGCGGACTCCGCTACATGTACAAGGTGGACCCCCAGCTGCCGGCCGGCACCAAGCCACGCTGGCGAGACTGGTTCATCGCGGCGCGTCGTGGGCTCGTGCCCTCGCCCTTCGAATTCCTGCCGGCCATCGCGTCCTACTACCGTCCCGGTTTCCACCCGGCCCAACTCGGCGGCGTGGAGAAGGCGGTCAACTACCTGGCCGTTTCCCCGGCTGCCCGCGCCACACACTGACGCAGTACCGCGGCCGAACAACAAGGAGTGCCCTGCATGACGCCTGCCGCCACCACCGTGAAGTCCGCCGACGGTGTCACCCTGGCAGTTCACACTTACACCGACCTGGACCCGAAGCGGCCGACCATCCTCGCGATCCACGGCTACCCGGACAACCATCACGTCTGGGACGGTGTAGCTCGCCAGCTCCTTGAGCAGCACCCGGATCGCTACAACGTCGTCGCTTACGACGTGCGCGGAGCCGGGACGTCCTCGGCGCCGGCGAACCGGTCCGGATACCGATTCCCCTCCCTGATCGCCGATGTCGCGGCGGTGATCGAGCACTTGGGACGGCAGGGGATCGACCAAGTCCACCTATTGGGCCATGACTGGGGCTCTATCCAGGGCTGGGCCGCCATCACCGACAGTCGAGTAGCGGCCAACGTCGGCTCCTACACCTCGATCTCAGGCCCTCACCTGGACTATGCGGGCCGGTTCCTTCGGTCGGCGCGCAATCTGCGCACCCTGGGCGATGTCATCAGGCAGCTGCTGGAGTCGAGCTACATCTGGTTGTTCTTGACGCCGCGGGTTCCCGAAGCCGCGTTCCGCTCCGGACTGGGAGTCCGGGTCCTGAACTGGTTGGACCGAATCGGCCGATCCGGCCGCCCGCAACCGACCATGCCGCGAGGCGAGAACGACTACGTCAACGGCCTCAACCTGTATCGGGCGAACATGCCGGGTCCCTTTCTCAAACCGTCGCACCCGCTCCCCACGACGGAGGTTGCGGTCCAAGTGCTTGCTCCCCGCCTGGATGTATTCGTCAGCCCGGCCCTGCAGCGATTCACCGGTTCGATCGCGCCCCATCACCGAGTCGTCGATATCGACGGTGGCCACTGGGTAGTCATCGATCGCCCCGATATGATCGCTCGGCTCACCGACGAGTGGGTACAGCAGAGCGTGGCCGGTGGGGCCGGCGCGTCCGGTACCGGCATGCGGCACGCCTGACGTGGCTGGACAGATCTGGCATTCGCGCCCAGCTGATCTCTACGGCCGGCGAAAACACGACCGGCTGTTCAACGCGCTCTGGGCAGCGATCACCCTCTTCGGCGGCGCCGCGACGATTTCGCGGTGGAAGCCGTCCCGGATTGTCCCGGTATCCCGGACGATCACGGCAGTGGTCACCAAGCGGGAGATGCTGACCAGCGACGTGGTGGCCTTGACCCTGGCGGACCCCGACGGCGGCCTACTGCCGTACTGGACGCCGGGCGGTCACATCGATGTCCAGCTGCCCTCGGGGCGCCGGCGGCAGTACTCGCTGTGCGGGGTGCCCGGCCGGCGTACCGAGTACCGGATCGCCGTGCGTCGGCTCGACGACGGGGGCGGCGGCTCGGTCGAGATGCATGAGTCCTACGCCCAGGGCGACACGCTGCTGTTCGAAGGACCGCGCAATGCGTTCTACCTGGGTACGGACGAGAGCGACGTGCTGTTCGTCATCGGCGGTATCGGGGTGACGCCCATGCTGCCGATGCTGCGCGAAGCTGTCGCCCGCGGCATCCAGTGGCGCGCGGTGTATGCCGGACGGAGCCGAGCCGATATGCCGCTGCTGGACGAGGTGCTGGCCGTCGACCCCGATCGAGTCACCGTGTGGGCCGACGACGAGCATGGGCGGTTCGCCGGGACCGACGAGTTGCTCGCGGGGGCCGGACCGCGGACCGCGGTGTACGTGTGTGGTCCCAGCGCGATGCTCGAAGCCGTGCGCGTCACCCGCAATCAACATGCCGACGCGCCATTGCATTACGAACGATTCAGTCCACCTCCGGTGATTGATGGGGTGCCCTTCGAATTGGAACTGGCGCGGTCGCAGCGCGTGTTGGTGATTCCCGCGGACCGCTCCGCGCTGGATGTGATGCTCGACGTCGATCCGACCGCCGCATACTCCTGCCGACAGGGCTTCTGCGGTACGTGCAAGGTGAAGGTCGTCGCCGGCCAGGTCGAGCGGCGCGGGCGCACCGCGGAAGCTGACGACGAGATGCTGGTGTGCGTCTCGCGGGCCAGCCAGGGACGGATCGTCATCGACGCCTGAGTCCGGGCGTAACGGTGTCGATAGACTGCCCGGATGTCTGGTGTTGCGCAGATCCATCGTGCCAGTTGGCGGGCCAGAATCATCTACGCCGTCTTTGCGGCCATAATGCCGCGGTTGGTGCGGTGGATCAGTCGCCGCGGGGGCCCCGAAGCCATGCCCGAAATGTTGGCGCAGTTAGGCCGCCGCACCAACACTGTCGCCCGCCTGCAACGGCTTCGACCGCATTTCAGGATCCGCTTCACCCGTGATCTCGCGACGGGGGTTCCCGTCGAGATCGTTCGCAGGGCGGATTGCGTCGCCCCGCTGGGTGACGGCGCCATCTTGTACTTTCACGGCGGCGGATTCTTCACCGGCGGTCTTGACACCCACCTGCACGTCGTGGCGACATTGGCCCGGCGGACCCGGCTTCCGGTCGTCCACGTCGACTACCGCCAATTCCCCGTCGTGAGCGTGGACGGTTCCGTGGAGGACGGCGTCGGTGCCTACCGTTGGCTGCTGGAGCAGGGGGCCGACCCGGCCAAGACGGTGATCGCCGGAGACTCCGCGGGTGGATTCATGACGTTTGCCACCGCGCTGCGAGCTCAGCAGGAAGGGTTGCCGGCCCCGGCCGGGGTCATCGGGATCTCGGCACTGCTGGAGCTCGAAGGAACGGCTCGCAGCACCCACCCGAACATGGACACCGACGCCTTCGGCATAGCGGACGCGCTGCCAGACCTCGTCGAGCATGTCTGCCCGTCGTTGCCGATGCGCCACGATCTGTCCCCGATCAATGGACGACTCGAGACCATGCCACCGGCGCTGCTCATTGCTGCCGAGTCGGAGATCCTGCGCTGCGACAACGAACGGCTGCACGCAGCGCTGCTGGAGCTGGGCCGCTCCAGCCGGCTCGAACTGTGGGCGAAGCAGGTCCACGCATTCCCGGCGTTGTTCGGATTCCTGCCCGAAAGCCGGGCTGCGTTTGAGCTGATGGTCCGATTCGTCGCCGAACGTCTAGCGGGCTCTGGCGAGTCCGGCGAGGCACGCCGGGAAGTGTCCTAACGGCAGTCCCCGCTGTGCTCATGGCGGCGACCTGTCCCCCGCAAGCGGGAGGTGCCCCCAGCGCCCGGCTTCGCCGCGCTCGCAGTCCCCGCTGTGATGATGGCGGGGACCTGCCGCGCCCGGCTTCGCCGCGCTCGCAGTCCCCGCTAGGGTGGCAGCCATGCGGGTAGCAGTATTGGGTGCCAAGGGTAAAGTCGGCGCGACGATGGTTTCGGCGGTGCAGGCCGCAGAAGATCTGACCCTGTCCGCCGCGGTCGACGCCGGTGATTCGCTGAGCCTGCTGACGGACAGCAGCACCCAGGCGGTGATCGACTTCACTCATCCCGCCGTCGTGATGGACAATCTGAAGTTCTTGATCGACAACGGTATTCACGCCGTCGTGGGCACCACTGGCTTCACCGATGAGCGGCTCGCTCAGGTGCGTTCCTGGATCGAGGCCAAGCCTGGCTCGGCGGTGCTGATCGCGCCGAACTTCGCCATCGGTGCGGTGCTGTCGATGCATTTCGCGGCTCAGGCCGCCAAATTCTTTGAATCGGTGGAGGTCATCGAGCTGCACCACCCGCACAAGGCCGACGCGCCCTCGGGTACCGCGACTCGGACCGCGCAGTTGATCGCCCAGGCCCGAAAGGGGCTGCCGCCCAACCCCGACGCCACCAGCACCGGTCTGCCCGGAGCGCGGGGCGCAGATGTCGACGGTGTTCCGGTGCATTCGGTCCGGGTGGCCGGGTTGGTCGCCCACCAAGAGGTGCTGTTCGGCACCATGGGGGAGACGCTGACCATCCGTCACGACAGCATCGATCGGACCTCGTTCGTTCCCGGGGTGTTGCTGGCGGTGCGTCGGGTCGCGGAGTTCCCCGGGCTCACGATCGGCATCGAGCCCCTGCTCGACCTGAAATAGGCGTGATCATGGTGTCGCCAGCCGCGCGGGTGAAGGTGCTCCTCGGCTTCATGTGTGTGGCGATGCTCATGTATACGGTCTTTCTGGGCCGGATCGCGCTGCTGCTGATCACCTCCGGCTCGATCGCAGCGACCGGGATGGGGGTGGCGCTGCTGATCATGCCGTTCCTGGGTCTGTGGGCGATGATCGCCACCCTGCGTGACGGTTTCGCGCATCAGCGGCTGTCGCGGTTGATCGCCGAGGAGGGCATGGAACTCGATGCCGGCGCCCTGCCGCGCCGGCCGTCGGGGCGCATCGAACGTGATGCCGCCGATGCCCTGTTCCACACGGTCCGTGCCGAACTCGATGCCGATCCGGACAATTGGCGGCGTTGGTATCGGCTGGCCCGGGCCTACGAATTCGCCGGAGACCGTCGTCGCGCGCGCGAGGCGATGAAGACCGCCGTGACGCTTCAGGGCAAGCAGTGAGCTCAACGCTGCTGATCGTCCACCACACACCGTCGCCGCACTGCCAGGCGATGTTCGAGGCTGTTCTTGCCGGTGCCAGCGACCCGCAGATCGAGGGCGTGGAGGTGGTGCGCCGCGCCGCGCTGGAGGTATCGCCCGCCGACATGCTGGCCGCCGACGGCTACCTGCTGGGCACTCCGGCGAACCTGGGCTATATCAGCGGCGCGCTCAAGCACGCCTTCGACGTCTGTTACTACCCGATCCTGGACTCGACCCGCGGCAGGCCTTACGGCCTCTACCTGCATGGCAACGAAGGCACCGAGGGTGCTGAGCGGGCTGTCGAATCCATCACCACCGGGCTGGGATGGGTCAAAGCCGCCGACTACGTGGCGATTTCGGGCAAGCCCGGCAAGTCGGACCTGGAGGCGTGTTGGGAGCTCGGGGCGACCGTGGCCGCCCAGTTGATGGCCCCCAATTGATGGCCTGAGTCCCACTACGGGTCGATGTGGTTCTCCGGCATGTAGAACGAGTGAAACGGGTAATCCCGGCCGGGTCCCATGGAGTGGCAGTCCTGCTGCGACGGTGGTGATTTCGGGGGCTCGTAGTAGTAGATGACGCAACGCTGCCAGCTGCCGTCGGGCTGAACCGGACCGTCGCACTTCTGCGCGGTCGAGAAGAACAGCAGGGGATTGTCCTCGCACCCTGCCTGTGCTGCCGGTGCGTTGGCGATCAGCCATCCGGCAGCCAGCCCGGTGGCCATCAATGCCGTGGCGAGGCCCCCGGTGAGGTAGCGCATCACTGTCGACCCCTTCTCGTTGTGCTGCTGTCGAGAGACTACGCCGGGTTTACCCGCGGCTGGGCAGGTTGGCTGCGCTGCGCGGCCATGCACGTGCTGATCGAGTGCCTCACTCAGAACGGCGGGGGCTGATTTCGTTCGGCGATGACGTGGGCTGCATAGTCGGCGTTGAGTGCACGCTCGGCACTGATGCGGCGAACGCGATCTTGCTCCCGGGTGCGCTTGCGGGTGGGCATCATGACGCCGCGCCCGGTTGGTGGTGAGCTCACGGCTGCCGGGGCACGTGGTGGCGGGTTTGGCCGGCACAAGGCCGGGAACAGCAGCTGACTTGCCGGTCGGGTGAGATACGTGTGGCCGGTGGGAGAGATCCATTCGATGGAACCGTCCGAGTGCTGCCGGTCGCTCCAGCCGCCGGAACCAGTCCAGAAGGTCTTGAGCAGGTGATGCTTCCGGCACAGGCAACGAAGATTGGCCGGATGTGTCGGACCGTATGGGTAGGCGATGGCGTGGTCGACGTCACAGACCGTTGCGGGGCGGTCGCAACCGGGGAATCGACACGTCATATCCCGGGCTCGGATGAACGCCGCTAGTCGGGCGGAGGGGCGATAGCCGGTCTCGGCCTCGGCGTGATGACCCAGAGATATGACAGTGGCCCCACCGCGAATCAGGTCCCCGAGCAAGGGCGCCGGCACGCTGCCTCCGCCGATGATGTGCCCTGATGTGGTGGTGGCCCGCCTCGATGCTGTGGCTTTCGGCTCAGGTTCGTGGGCCGCCTGCTCGGTAACCACATGGACGACGACCTGGGTTGCGCGGGCATCGGTACCAGCTGCGGCCGAGCAGTCCTGTGTGCCGCAGGCGCAAGCCAGGGTGCCCGCGCCGGCGGCCAGGGCACCGAGCGCGTCAGCGCGGCGCTGGGCCAGGGTTCGCGGGTCGTCGTCGCAGACGCTGCGGGCCAGTTGCTCCAACCGCTGATCGAGTGCGGCGGCGTCGACGGCGAACAGTCGGCCCCACAACCCGGTCACGCCGGACTCACTGTTCGCGGTGTCGATCACCACCTCCCGGCCCCGTGCGCTGGTGCTGGCGCGGCGCACCGCCGCGGGGTCGTGTCGATCGATGAGCGTGTCGATGGCAGTCGCGGTCTTGGCCGCCGATAGCGGGCCGAGCGCGGTGGCCAACGCAGCCAACTCGGCATCGACGAGCGCCAGCACCTGCGGGTCGGTGATCAACGTGGTGTGCCAGCAGATGGTGGCAGCCAGCCGGACGCTGATCACGCCGTCGGCCAACAAACCACCCACGCGTGGCAGCCGTTCGCGCAGCGCCGAGGCCAGATACATCTGCCCCGAGGCCATGCCGTGGCTGATGTGCTCGGCGGCGGCCACTTCGGCGGCCGCGGCGTCCCAGTTGTCGCATGCCCAGCGCGACCGGTCCTGTGCGGGGCCTTGAGTGCGCCGTGCGACCAGCTCGGCGATGGCCGCCAACCGGCGCGCCCCGGCGGCGGCTTCCACGCTGGCCCACCCGGTGATGGCTGCTAGCAGCAGATTATCGCCGACGGCGTCCAGCGACTCCGGCCCCGGCAACCCCACATCGAACATATGTGCGATAGTACGTGGACCCACTGACATGCGGCTGAGCCTTAGGCTCGGCCGCATGAAGCAGCAGGTCCACTTCGTCACCATCGCGGCAACTGATCTCGACGCGACCAGGAATTTCTACGGAGCCCTGGGCTGGCAGTCCCTGCTGGATGTGGACGGCGAGATCGTCTTCTACCAGGCCGCGCCGGGGCAGGTGCTGGGATTCTTCGATGCCGACAAGTTCAACCAGGACCTGGCGCTGCCCGGTGATCAGTCGCCGGTCTCCGGGGTCACCCTGGCGCATAACGTCGAGGATCCCGGGGCGGTGATCGCGCTGACCGACGCCATGGCCGCCGCGGGCGGACGCGTCATCAAGGCGCCGCAGGCCGGTCAATTCGGCGGGGTCTTCCACGCCCACATCGAAGACCCCAACGGACTGATCTGGGAGATCGCGCACAACCCCGGCTGGCGGATTGGTCCCGACGGCACGGTAAGCCTGGCTTGACGTCGTAGGGTGGCCGGGAAGTCCGAGGGAAAGGAACGGCACGAACGATGCCCTCACTGTTCAGTACCGCCTTGGGTGCCGCACCGATCTTCGGGGGAGCCCTGCTGACGGCAGCCGCCGGCCAACTCAAGGGGCCCGATGTGCGGGGCCTGATCAAACAGGATCTCGACCTGCTCGACCGGATTCCGTCAGAGCAGACACAGCGACGCGCTGAGCTGCAGCGCACGATCGATGAGCGTATTGACGACCTCGTCGCCGCGTCCGACCGTGCCAGGGCGTTGCGGTCTGCGGCGCTGACCTATCAGGGCAATTGGCGCGACGTGGTCTTCTTTATCTCGTCGGTGCTGTTCACCTATGTGTGGTGGCACATCAACCATGACCGCGGCAACTGGTTGCCGATGTTCGTGGTGCTGATTCTCGCCTGCATCTTGTCCGCCGTCTATGCGCTACGCGGGGCTTTGCGGGCGTTCACCCATGCCCGGCAACGCCGGCGACAATGAGCTTGTCATGGCAGATATCGTCCAAATAGCACGGCGCCACAACCCTTTTCCTGCAACCGGCGTGATCCGCGACTCCAACGGGATCACTCGCTATGCGCGGCTGCCCGCAACCCTGCTGGACCTGCTGTCCGAGCAGGTCGAAGAGCGCCCCGACAGCGAGGCCGTGGTGGAGCTCGGGGGCGCCACGCTGACCTACCGGCAGTTGTGGGAGCGGGCCGCACGGGTATCTGGGGGACTGAGGGCAGACGGACTGGGGCGCGGCGACCGCGTCGCCATCCGTTACCCCGCGGGACTGGACTGGGTGCTCGCCTTCTGGGGGACGCTGATGGCCGGGGGAATACCAGTCGCCGTCAACACCCGTTCGGCCCCACCGGAAGTCGACTTCGTGCTCATCGACGCCGGCGTGCGGGTCGACTTGGCTCCCGGTACGGCGCTGCCCGATGGCCGCCCGTATGTGGTGGACGGACTTGAGGCCAGCGACACCGCGGCGCTGTTTTACACCTCCGGCACCACCGGCAGTCCCAAGGGCGTGCCGACCACGCATGAGGCGTTCGTGACCAATGCCGAGAACATGGTGCGTACCTTGGGCCGGTCGCGTTCGCTGGGCGAGGAGTATCGGACGCTGATCTCGGTGCCGCTGTTCCATGTCACCGGCTGCAACTCTCAACTGCTGATCGCTGTCTACACCGGCGGCACGGCGGTGATCATGCCTTCTCTAAGTCTGCCCGACTTGATCGCGACATTGCCCGCTCAACGGATTTCATCGATGGTCACCGTGCCGGCGATCTACGCACTGCTGTTGCGGCATCCCGATTTCGCCGCGGTCGACGTGAGCGGAGTGCGGTGGGTCGGGTACGGCGGCGCACCGACGGCGCCCGCCCTGGTGCGTTCGTTGCGCGACGCATTCGGGGCCGCAACGGTCTTCAACGCCTATGGCATGACCGAGACGGCCTCGCTGATGACCGTGCTGCCCGACTGCGACGCCCTTGCGCACGCCGATTCGGTCGGCTACGTCGTGCCGTCGGGGGAGATCGGTGTCGTCCCGATCGGGGACGATCCCGGCACCGGTGAACTCGTGGTGCGCGGCGCGAATGTGATGGGCGGCTACTGGAACCGCCCCGACGCCACCGCCGCCGCCATTGTCGACGGCTGGTTGCACACCGGCGATGTGGTGCGCGTCGATGAGGCCGGGCGGGTGCACATCATCGACCGGCTCAAAGACATCATCAATCGTGGCGGAGAGAACGTCTCCAGTGTCGAGGTGGAGGCGGCGCTCCTGTCGGCGCCCGGGGTCGCCGACGCCTGCGTGCTCGCGGTGCCCGACGACGTGATGGGGGAGAAGGTCGGGGCGGTGCTGCTCGGCGGCCAGGATGGGATCGACCTGACCGCGGTACTCGACTACTGCCGCAGTCAGTTGGCGGACTTCAAGGTGCCCCAGTACGTCACCGTCGTCAGTGACGCGCTGCCGCGTACCGCCAGCGGCAAACTGCTCAAAGCGCAGCTCCGCGCCCAGGTGCGATGGGGCACGCCGCTGAGGTGACCGGGACTTGAGTTCCTAAGGGGTGTCAAGCCACGTGGCGGCTCGTAGGCTTGGGTTTGGCGGGCTGGGATGTTGGAGCGCTTGGCGACTCCTGTGACTCCTGGCCCGCCGCCTGCTTGCGGCGGTCTCGCATGCGCTGGTGACGGATGTTGTCACGGCGGCGTGGCTCGATTTGGTAGCGCTGCGTGACGATCATGCGGCCCTGGGCCTCGGTGATTGGGGTGCCGCCGACGTCGCGCAGGGCGTAGGGCTGACCGTTGCGCATGCAGCTGGCGATCCGGGTGACCAGCAGCGTCGCTAGGTGACAGATCGCTGAGTCGTGGTGACGGTCGCCGGCCATCAGTCGCTGATATTTCGCAGCGATCTGCGGGTCAACCTTGCGGGCCTGGTCAGCTGCGGTGCACAGCATCTCGCGCAGCAGCGGGTCGCCGGCCTTGGTGATCGAGGACTCGACCTTGCTCAGCCCGGACTGACTCACCTTCGGGACCAGTCCGGTGTAAGCGCGGATCGCAGCTAGCGAGGTGAAACGGTGGGGATCGCCGATCCGTCCGGCGATCACAGCGCTGATCACCGGCCCGACGCCGGGTGCTGAGGCCACGATGCCGTCGGGGTCGGCGTCGGCGTAGAGGTTGGCGACCCGCTCGTCGATCTGCTTGACCTGCCGGGTTAAAAACAGTGCCTGTTCGGCTTCGTGGGCGATGTCGTCGGCGAGTTCGGCGAAGTTCATCCCATCGGGACCCCACAGCGCGAGGGTTTCCTTGGCCGCGACGATGAGGCTGGCGGCGTGATCATCTCGCCAGGCGCCGCGGGAGCGGGCGATCAAGAACCGGCTCAGACGTCCCTGGCCGAGCCGGATCACGGCGTTCGGGTCGGCGTAGCGAGCGAGGAATTCCAGTGCCGCGATGCCGTAGTTCGAGCCGAGCACCGCATACCAAGCCGGACCGAGCAGCTCGACGAGCGCATCAAGCCTGGCGTAGACCGCGACCCGGCGTTTGACCATGGTGGAGCGCTGCTTGACCAACCGCCGCAACGGATCTGCCGGCCCCTGACCGGAATACTCCCGCAATCCCTCGGGGTGCAGCAACGGTAACCGGGCCAACAGTTCTGAGTCGATCCGATCGTTCTTAGTGTGCTTGGAGTAGTACTTGCGCAGATCCGCCGACTGCGTGGTGGGGACCATCACCACCCGGGCGCCGCGACGGCGGAACCACTCGGCCAGCACGATCCACGCGTTGCGGGTCGGTTCGACTACTACGGTCACATCATTCGGATCGGCCAGCTCCAGATCCGACCACAGCCGCTCCAGATCCCTCGGCCGGGTCGAGAACTTCCGACCCCGCCACAGCGTGACCCCGTCACGGGCAAGTGTCGCCTGGTGCGCCGCCCGCACGGCCACGTCGATACCCAACGTCAATGTCATCGTCGTTACTCCTGTCAGCCCTGATCCTGTTCACCCAGGTGGCTGACCATCGCGGCCGCGGCCCAGACATTCTCTAAGCAGGAGTCCACACCTCACAGGCTGGCTCCAAGTTCCCGAACAAGGACACCGCTCGACCAGACACCGGGCCCGCGGTCGACCACTCAAAATTCAGGGATCACCAGGTGTCCCGGTCGGACGTTCGGCCCAGCCGCGGACCTACTCCAAGGCTAAATGTCGGTGGCTCGCGCTACCTTGCGAGGCATGGACACGGCACTGCTGATCCTCCTCACGTCCCTGGCGCTGCTGGCGGTGATCCTGCAGGTCGTGGTGCTGCTGCGTCCCACGGGCGCATCGATAGCACCGGATCAGCTCGCGGCGTTGCGGGGCGACAGTGAGCGGGTGGAACGCACCCTACGTGCGGAGCAGCACGCCGGGCGAGCGGAACTGGCGCAGGCATTTCACCAATGGCAGACGACGTTGCACCGGTTCGGGTCGACCCTGCAGGTCTCGCAGGACAAGATCGGCGCCACGCTGGATCGGCAGCTCAAGAGTCTGCAGGCCGAGAACACCACACAGCTGGAGAAGATGCGGGCCACGGTGGACGAAAAGCTGCAGGCAACGCTGGAAACCCGGTTGGCCCAATCCTTCACCCAGATCTCCGAGCGCTTGGAGGCCGTCCAGCGGGGCTTGGGTGAGATGCAGTCACTGGCCGCCGGGGTGGGTGATCTGAAGAGGGTCCTGACCAATGTCAAAACCCGCGGGATCTTCGGCGAGACGCAGTTGGCCGCGTTGCTGGCCGAGACGCTCACGCCCGAGCAGTACGCCACCAATGTCATCACCGTGCCCGGTTCGAATGCGCGGGTGGAGTTCGCAATCCGGCTGCCCGGGGCCACCGGTGCCGGAGAGGTGCTGTTGCCCATCGACGCCAAATTTCCCCGCGAGGATTTCGAGCGCCTGCTTGACGCGCAGGAGCACGCTGACGCCGCCGGCGAGGCGGCCGCACGGCAGGCACTGATCCGACGGATCGAGTCGGAGGCCTGCGACATCTGCGACAAATACCTTGAGCCGCCGCACACCACAGACTTCGCAATCCTGTTTCTGGCCACCGAGAGCCTGTATGCCGAGGTGCTGCGTCAGCCCGGGCTGTTTGAGAAGATCCAGGCCAAGTACAAGGTGACGCTGGCCGGGCCGACCACCTTGGCTGCGTTGCTCAACAGCCTGCGTATGGGCTTTCGCACCCTGGCGATCGAGCGGCGCAGTAGTGAGGTCTGGCAGGTCCTGGCAGCGGTCAAGGCTGAGTTCGGGAAGTTTGCGACCGTGCTGGAGAAGACCCGCAAGCAGCTCGATGCGGCCCGCAACACCATCGATACCGCCGGAGTGCGCAGCCGGGCCATCGAACGCAAGCTGCGGGGAGTGGAGTCCTTGCCCGAACCGGAAGCCGACACCCTGCTGGACGGGTTCGGCGTCGGCCTCGACGAAGTCAGTGAAGTTGACATCGAATTCAGTTAGTCTGCCGGGATGGACGTCGTGCCGGCCGCCCCGGCCCGCCAATTCCCGGCGACGGTGCGCGGTGCGCGGACCCGGGCGGGACTGGTCGCCGCGGCCCGCAAAGTCTTCGAGCGCGACGGCTATCTCGACGCCAAACTGACTGACATCACCAAGGCCGCCGGTTGTGCGACCGGATCGTTCTATACCTATTTCGCGAATAAGGAAGAGATCTTCGCCGCCGTCCTCGAGCAGGCTCAGCAGGACATGATGCACCCGGGAATGGGCCGGGTGAGTGATTCCGATGACCCCTACGCCGTGCTGGAGGCCAGCAATCGTGCCTATTTGGAGGCATATCGGCGTAATGCCCAGCTGATGGGGCTGCTGGAGCAGGTGTCCCAGGTCGATCCGAAGTTCCGCGCCTTCCGGGCGCAGCGTGCGGACGCCTTCATCCAGCGCAATGCCGCGGGCATCGCCGATCTGCAGGCGCGGGGGATCGCCGGCGCCGACGTCGATCCATTGCTGGCGTCGCGGGCATTGTCGGGAATGGTCAGCCGGTTGGCGTACGTCACGTTCGTGGGTGAGGGTGCTGGTCTCGGTTCGGGTGCCGACTTCGAGACGTTGGTGGCCACGGTTACCCGGCTATGGGCAAACGCACTGCAGTTCCGCGCCGGCCACGAATCGAACATGAAATCGGATTCAACTAATGTCGCCACTGCTGCGAACTGAAGAACGGAGACGGTGTCTATGAAGGTTGCCGAACGGGTCGCGATCGTCACCGGCGGTGGTGGCGGCATCGGGGGCGCGCTGGCCGAGGCGCTGGCCCAGGCCGGAGCAAAAGTTGTGGTGGCTGACCTCGACGCGGATGCCGCGGCGGCTGTCGTCGACCAGATCAACGCCGCGTATCCCGGCGCGGCGGTGGGGCGCGGCGGCGACGTCTCCGACACCACGACCATCGAGGAGCTGATCGCGCTGGCGGAGGACCAGTTCGGTCCGGTCGACTTCTATTTCGCCAACGCCGGGATGACCGGGGCTCCTGGTCTACCCGGGGAAGCCGACTGGGACCTGGCCATTGATGTCAACCTGCGGGCCCACATCCGCGCCGCACAGTTGCTGATCCCCGATTGGGTACGCCGGGGCGAAGGCTACTTCGTGTCGACCGCGTCGGCGGCGGGGCTGCTCACTCAGCTCGGTGCCGCCACCTACTCGGTCACCAAACACGCAGCAGTCGGATTCGCCGAATGGCTCAACATCACCTACGGCGATCAGGGCGTACGGGTCAGTTGCCTGTGCCCGATGGGTGTTAACACCAAGTTGCTCTACGCCGGCGAACAATCCGGCGATCCGCTCGGCGACCTGGCCACTCGGGCGGTCACCACCGCCGGCGAGGTCCTCGAACCCGCTGACGTCGCCGCCGCGGTTCTCGCCGCCATCGACGAGGAGCGTTTCCTGATCCTGCCGCACCCTGTGGTGCTGGAGATGTTCCGGCACAAGGCAGGCGACTACGACCGCTGGCTGCGCGGCATGCGCCGCTACCAGCGTGGCCTGCTCGACTCCGAAGTGTCCTAGGTGAGGAGCCTGTATGTCCCTGTTTGAAATATCAGAGCGCGCCAAGAAGTACCAGGCCGACTTGCTGGAGTTCATGGATTCCCATGTGTATCCGGCCGAAGCGATCTACGAGGAGCAGATGGCCGAGGCGGGGAACCCGCATTTCCAGCCCCCGATCCTCGAGGAACTCAAATCTGAAGCGCGCAGCCGCGGCCTGTGGAATCTCTTCCATCCGCATCCCGAATGGGGGCCGGGACTGACCAACCTCGAATACGCGCCGCTGGCCGAGATCATGGGCCGTAGCCCGCATCTGGCGCCCGAAGCCACCAACTGCAGTGCTCCCGACACCGGCAACATGGAGGTGTTCACGCTGTTCGGCAGCGACGAGCACAAGGAGCGCTACCTCAAGCCTTTGCTGGAGGGCACCATCCGGTCGGCGTTCGCGATGACCGAGCCCCAGGTGGCCAGCTCGGACGCCACCAATGTGCAATTGTCCATGGTTCGCGACGGTGATCACTACGTGCTCAACGGCCGGAAATGGTTCGCCTCCAACGCTTTGCATCAGAACTGCAAGGTGATGATCGTGATGGGCAAGACCGACCCGGACGCGGCAACTCACCGGCAGCAGTCGATGATGGTCGTTCCGCTGGATGCGCCGGGGGTCACCCTCATGCGCGGCCTGACCGTGATGGGCTATCAGGACCGCGAGGGTCACGCCGAGATCGACTTCACGGACGTAAGGGTGCCGGTCAAGGATGTTCTCAAAGGTGAGGGCGAAGGATTCGCGATCGCCCAGGCGCGGCTCGGGCCGGGCCGAATCCACCACTGTATGCGGGCCATCGGCATGGCCGAACGGGCGCTGGAGCTGCTGTGCAAGCGTGCGCAGTCCCGCGTGGCCTTCGGCAGGCCGATCGCTGACAACGCCAATATCCGCGACTGGATCGCCGAGGCGCGCATCGAGATCGAGATGATCCGGCTGTTGACGCTCAAGACCGCATATCTGATGGACACCGTCGGCAACAAGGCGGCGCAGGTCGAGATCGCCGCGATCAAGGTCGCTGCACCCAACATCGCTCTGACGATCGTCGACCGGGCCATGCAGGTGCACGGCGCCGGCGGGCTCACCGAAGACTTCCCGCTGGCCGGCTTCTGGGCCCACCTGCGTACCCTGCGGCTTGCCGACGGCCCCGACGAGGTCCACAAGCGCGCGATCGCGCGCCAGGAATTGCGCAAGTATCGCGAGGGCGCGCGATGACGACACAGGATTTCACCGGTCGGACGGCGATCATCACCGGCGGGTCACGAGGAATCGGGCTGGCGATCGGACAGCGGTTGGCCGAGGCGGGCGCCAACGTGGTGCTGACCTCACGAGATCAGGAGAGTGCCGACGCCGCCGCGGCCCAGATCGCCGGCAGTGCGTTGGGCGTGGCCGCCCATGTCGCCGACGACGAGGCGGCCCAGCGCTGCATCGACGCCACCCTGGAACGCTTCGGCCGCATCGACATCCTGGTCAACAACGCGGGCACCAATCCGGCGTTCGGACGGCTCATCGACCAGGACCATGCCCGGTTCGCCAAGATCTTCGACATCAACCTGTGGGGGCCACTGCTGTGGACGTCCTGCGTAGTGCGGGCGTGGATGGGCGATCACGGGGGCGTGGTAATCAACACGGCCTCGATCGGCGGCATGAGCCATGCGCCGCTGATGGGCATGTACAACGCCACCAAAGCGGCGCTGATCCACGTCACCAAACAACTCGCGCTGGAACTGTCCCCGGGGATCCGGGTCAACGCGATCTGCCCTGGAGTGGTGCGCACCAAGCTTGCCGAGGTGCTGTGGAAAGAACACGAGCACGCGCTGGCGGACACCATGCCCCTAGGCCGGATCGGCGAGCCGGTGGACGTGGCCGACGCGGTGGCTTTCCTGGCGTCCGACGCGGCGAGCTGGATCACCGGCCAGACCCTGGTCATGGATGGTGGCCAGATCCTCGGTGACGCAACCGGATTCCGGGGAGGTCTCGGTGGCTGATGAGCCACTTGGCCTAGACCCGGTGGCGGTGACGGCCTGGATCACCGAGTTGGGCTTACCGGTGGATGGACCGCTGCGCTTCGAGCGGATCGGGATCGGTCAGTCCAATCTGACCTACCTGGTCTCCGACGCCGCCGGACACAGCTCGGTGCTGCGCCGGCCCCCGGTGGGAAAACTGCTGGCCTCGGCCCACGATGTCGCCCGGGAAGCACGCATCCTCACAGCACTGGGCGACACTGTCGTCCCCACGCCGCAGGTGTTCGGACTGACCCGAGACGTTCACGACACCCCGTTGTTGTTGATGGAGTTCGTCGACGGAGTGGTGGTGGACCGGATGGCGGTGGCGCAGTCGCTGTCTCCCCAGCGGCGCCGGCAGATCGGTTTGTCCATGCCCCAAGCCCTGGCCAGGATCCACGCCGTCGACATCACCGAGGTCGGTCTGGATGATCTGGCCAGCCACAAGCCCTACGCTCAGCGTCAGCTCAAACGCTGGGCCGGACAATGGGAGAAATCCAAGACGCGAGAGCTGCCCGCACTCGACGACCTGACCCGGCGACTGAACGCCGCGGTCCCGGAGCAACATGAGGTGACGTTGGTGCACGGCGACTTTCATCTGCGCAACGTGATCACCTCGCCGCAGAGCGGCGACGTCATCGCGGTGCTCGATTGGGAGTTGTCCACCCTGGGCGACCCGCTGGCCGACATGGGCAGCCTGCTTGCCTACTGGCCAGAGGTGGGCGAAGAGCACATCGCCGGTGATTTCGCCATCAGCACCCTGGAAGGTTTCCCGGATCGAGCGGAACTCGCCCAGGTGTATTTGGACGAGACCGGCCGTGACGCGGCGACGCTGCAGTACTGGCATGCCCTCGGGCTCTGGAAGGTCGCGATCATCGCCGAGGGCATCGTGCGGCGGGTGCTGGACAACCCGGCCAATAAGGCCGCAGGTGGCACCCCGATCACCGCGTGGATCGACGGCTTGGTGGACAAGGCGCGTGCGGTTGCCGACGAGGCGGGCATCGCCAGGTGAGCACCGCCTATAGCTCCGGGATCGGCGAGGCCGACCTTGTCGCCGGTGTTCCGCGCCGCAGGATCGCAGTGGCGGCGATGGTCGGCACCACGGTCGAGTTCTACGACTTCTACGTCTATGCGGCCGCCGCCGTCACCGTCTTCCCGCACCTGTTCTTTCCGACAGGCAATCCCACCGCGGCGCTGTTGGCCTCGTTGGCGACCTTCGGGTTGGCGTTCGTGGCCCGACCGGTGGGATCGATCCTGTTCGGACACTTCGGTGATCGGCTGGGTCGCAAGTCCACGCTGGTCGCCTCTTTGCTGTTGATGGGCGTCGCCACATTCCTGATCGGTGTGCTGCCCACCTACCATCAGATCGGTCTTGTGGCCCCGGTGCTGCTGGCTACCCTGCGGTTCTGTCAGGGCCTGGCGCTAGGCGGCGAATGGAGCGGCGCAGCGCTGCTGGCCACCGAAACCGCCAAACCGGGTCGTCGGGCGACGGCGGGCATCTGGCCGCAACTCGGTGCGCCCTTGGGCTACGTTTTGGCCACCTCGATCTTCCTGATCTTGTTCCTCTGGTTGGGATCGGGCGGCGCCGGCGCGGACGTGACCGGGCCCTTTCTCACCTGGGGCTGGCGGATTCCCTTTCTGCTGAGTGCTGTGATGGTGGCCGTCGGACTGTATGTCCGGCTGCGGCTCACCGAAACTCCGGTCTTCGCGCAGGCCAAGGCCACCGGCACGCCGGTGAACGCGCCTATCGCCGCGCTCCTGCGGGGCAGCTGGCGCCGGCTGGTCATCGGCACGCTGGCGATGGTGGTGCCCTACACACTCTTCTTCACCGTGACGACCTGGAGCCTGAGCTACGGCACCGCCAAACGTCCGCCGGAGGGCATCGGCCTGGGATATGGCTATGCCGAGTTTCTCGGACTGCAGCTGATCGCCGTGCTGTTCTTCGTCGCCGTATTGCCGATCGTCGGCAGACTGGCCGACCACTTCGGCCGACGTCCGCTGCTGTTGTGCTTCACCGCCGGGATCATGCTGTACGGGAGCACCTTCGGCCTATTCCTGAAACCGACCGCCTCCACCGGCGCGGTGCTCGTCTTCCTGATCATCGGGATGACGCTCATGGGTTTGGCGTTCGGGCCGATGAGTGCGGTGCTGCCCGAACTGTTCCCGACCAATGTCCGCTACACCGGTTCGGGCGTGGCCTACAACGCAGCGAGCATCCTGGGCGCGGCGGTGGCCCCGTTCATCACCACCTGGCTGGCAGCCAGCCACGGGGTGGCCTGGGTGGGTGGCTACCTGTCTATCGCCGCCGCGTGCTCATTCGTAGCGCTGCTGGCGATGCACGAGACCCGCGACGCCGAACTCGTGGACGTTTAGAGCGCGCCGCCGAATACCTCGCGCATCGCCGCCCAGTGCCGGGCCGCGGCATCGGCGTCAAAGGGTGCGTTGTCGGGGACGGCGAAGCCGTGCGCGGCTGGATAGAACTCGACGGTGTGCGGAACCCCGGCAGTGCTCAGCGCCTCGTCCAGGGTTGCCGCGTGTTCCTGGGTGAACGAGGCGTCGTTCTGGGCGCCGGCCACATAGACGGTGGCGGTCATCCGATCGGCCAGCAGATGTGGGCTGTCCGGGGCATCGGTGACCAGACCGCCACCATGGAAGGACGCCGCCGCGGCCACCCGCTCGGGCACCCGCCCGGCGACGACGACCGATGTCCGCCCACCCATGCAGTAACCGCACACCCCGAACTTCTCCCCGCGCACCTCGGGCCGGCCGGCCAGGTAATCGAAGAATGCTTGTGCGTCGACGGTCATGCGGTCCGGGGTCACGCCCCCGAGCATCGAGAACAGGCGGGCGCGCTCTGTGGCGTCGGCGAACACCGTCGCCATGTCGAAGGGCTGCCAACCCGGTTGGCGGTAGTAGACATCGGGCAGGAGCACGGCGTAGCCGAAGCCAGCCAGCTCCGCGGCAATGGCTTCGAAGGTCGCGCGGACCCCGCCGGCGTCGGGATACATCACAACACCCGGCCAGGGCCCTGGGCCCTCGGGAGTGAACAGGCGAACGGGGCAGTCGCCGTCGGCCGTGGTGATGGTGTCGGTGATCGTGGGCATGGCCTCCGTTGTACTACGGCCGATCGCCGTTGTGTTGTATGCGGCGACCCGCGGCGCGTGGCTTCGCCGCGCTTGCGATCGCCGCTAAGCTGACGAGGTGCCGATTGCGACCCCGTACGAGGACCTCTTGCGGCTGGTTTTGGCCGAGGGAACCCCGAAGGCGGATCGAACCGGCACCGGGACCCGCAGCCTGTTCGGCCACCAGTTGCGCTATGACCTGGCCGACGGGTTCCCGCTGATCACCACCAAGAAGGTGCACCTCAAGTCGGTGATCTACGAGCTGCTGTGGTTTTTGCGTGGCGACTCCAACATCGCGTGGCTCAACGAGCACGGTGTCACAATCTGGGATGAATGGGCCTCTGAGACAGGAGATCTCGGACCGGTCTACGGAGTGCAGTGGCGGTCTTGGCCGACCCCGTCGGGCGAGCAGGTAGACCAGATCTCTGCGGCGCTGCATCTGCTGCGCACCGACCCGGATTCGCGCCGCATCATCGTGTCGGCATGGAACGTCGGTGAGATCGCTCAGATGGCGCTGGCGCCCTGCCACGCGCTGTTCCAGTTCTACGTCGCCGACGGCAAGCTGTCCTGCCAGCTCTATCAGCGCAGCGCGGACTTGTTCCTCGGGGTGCCGTTCAACATCGCCAGTTACGCGCTGCTGACTCACATGATGGCCGCGCAGGCCGGGCTGGGCGTCGGCGACTTCATCTGGACCGGAGGCGACTGCCACATCTATGACAATCATGTGGACCAGGTCACCGAACAACTGAGTCGAACGCCGCGGCCGTACCCGAAATTGGTTCTGGCGCAGCGTGAATCCATCTTCGACTACACCTACGAAGACATCGAGATCCGGGACTACGACCCGCATCCGGCGATCAAGGCGCCCGTCGCGGTATGACGATCAGTCTCATCTGGGCTCAGTCGCTCTCCGGGGTGATCGGCCGTGCCGGCGGGATCCCGTGGCGGGTGCCAGAGGACCAGGCCCGCTACAAGCAACTCACCCTCGGGCACACCGTCGTGATGGGGCGACTGACCTGGGAGTCGCTGCCCGCCAGAGTCCGGCCCTTGCCGGGCCGGCGCAATGTCGTGGTGACCCGCAGCCCTGACTATGTGGCCGAGGGTGCCACCGTCGTCACGTCGCTGGACCAGGCGCTCGATGCTGACGATATCTGGGTGGTCGGTGGTGCAGAGATCTATGCGTTGACGTTGCCGTTGGCCAGTCAGTGCGAAGTGACCGAGATCGACATCGATCTGCCGGTCGGCGAGGGCGATGCGGTTGCTCCGGTACTGGACGAGTCCTGGCTGGGCAGCGCGGGGGAGTGGTTGACCAGCAAGAGCGGTCTGCGTTATCGCTACGTGCATTACCGCCGGTCGGTGTGCCCGTCTTAACGGCGGCGCAAGCGCGCCGAATCGCCGTTGCTGCACAGGGATTCACGCAGCCCAAGCCGTCTGTGGCCGTCAGCAGGGCGCACCTGAGGCGCTTGATCTCTCGAATCCACCTCCTGCAGTTGGACTCGGTTTCCGTGGCGGTGCGTGCGCATTACGCGCCGGTGTTCAGCCGGCTCGGCCCGTACGACCGCTCTGTTCTGGACCGGGCCGCCTGGAGCCACAGTGCCCGCTCGCCGCGGCTGCTGGTGGAGTACTGGGCGCACGAGGCGGCGCTGATGGCAGTCGAGGATTGGCCGCTGTTGCAGTGGCGAATGAGGCAGTGGCCTCACGGACGGTGGGGATCGGCCATCGTTCGGGCCAATCCGCAGCTGGTCACCGATGTCGTCGCCGCGGTGAGCGAACTGGGCCCGGCGACCGCCGGTCAGATCGAGGAGCACCTGGCCGCCGCGTCCGGGCGGGCGGGCAAGGGGCCCTGGTGGAATCGCAGTGACACCAAGTGGGTGGCCGAGGCACTGTTTGCTTCCGGGGTGCTGACCACCGCGACCCGGGTCGGCTTCGCCAGGCACTACGACTTGGTGGAGAACGTGCTGCCGGCCCGGGTGCTGGCTGTCGATATCGATGATGACCAGGCGGTCCGAGAACTGGTACTGCGGGCGTCCGGGGCCCTGGGGGTGGCTACCGAAACCGACCTACGGGACTATTTCCGGCTGTCGGCCGCCCAGACCAAGCCGGCAATCGCGAAACTGGTGGCAGATGGCGAATTGGAACCGGTGAGCGTGGCAGGCTGGGACGCCCCGGCCTACCTGCGGACCGGGCAGTCGATTCCACGGACGGATCGCGGCACCGCGCTGTTGTGTCCGTTCGACCCGCTGATCTTCTTCCGGCCCCGGGTCCAGCGGCTCTTCGATTTTCACTACCGCATCGAGATCTACACCCCGGCCGCCAAGCGTCAATACGGCTACTACGTGTGGCCGTTCCTGCTGGACGGGGAGCTGGTCGCTCGGGTGGACCTCAAGGCCGACCGCCAGCACGATGCGCTGCATGTCGTCGGGGCATTCGCCGAGCAGGGCCGGGACCGGACGCGGGTTGCCGCAGCATTGCTCCCCGAGCTGGAGTCGATGGCCTCCTGGCTGGGTCTGGGCCGGGTCACGGTGGGCAGTCGCGGGGACTTGGCTGCCTTGCTGCGGTGACCGGCCTGGCCGTCAGTGCCGGTGAGCGTCGAGGTGGCGAAGGCGGCGACGCGCGCCGTCGGCGAGCGTGGTCGCCCCTTCTCGGGCCGCGTGCGCGAGCTCGGTGCCGCGCTCGGCGGCGACTTCGGCGAGCTGCACTCCCCGTTCGCCGGCAGACTCGAGTAGCGGAGCGGCCTTCTCGCTGACCAATTCGGCGAGTTCGCGTCCGTGCTCGACGCCGGCCAGCAGGCCTGCGCTCACCTTGTCGCCGACCGCCTCGAGGGCGGCATCGCCGGACGTGCCGGGCAAGGCGCCGGCGGCACGCCGATAGGTACGACGCGCGGCGCGACGGGCCCGCCAACCCAACGACGGTCTGCCTTCGGTATCCGCTGCCGCGATCATCAGCCCCCCGATGAGGCTGACGTCGGTCAAGAAGGCTCGACGTTGGTCGGTCCGTCGCTGCGGGTCCGGCTCGGCCCAGAACATGTGCCCACCCGCGCTGCCCGGTATGACCGTGCAGGCCAGTACCGCGGCCGCCAGTCGGGGCAGCCTGCCGCTGGCTAGCAGCAGGCCGCCACCGATCTGCGCCAGTGCGTTGGCTCTGGCGAACGCCTCGACGTCAGACGGCACCTTCGCCGCTACCTCGTCCGGTAGCAGTTTGAGCCCGTCCAACGTCGGGCGCGCCGTTTGCGCGGCCTCTTGCGGCCTCAGCAGTGCCTCTACTCCCTGCCCGACAAAGGCCGTCGCAAGGAGTGGACGTGCGATCTTGCGCATCAACACTGGCGGGACCCTCGCTACTGCTCGGCGCGCTCGCGCGCCTCGTCCGCAGCGGCCTTGGCGCGGGCCTTCTCGGCCTCTGCTTCCTTGACAGCAACCTCACGTTGGGCTTCGGCCTTGTCCTGCTGGGCCTGGCCTTCGCGTTGGAGAGAGTCGTTGCCGATCACCGTTCCGACGGCTTCCTTGGCCTTGCCCTTGACGTCTTCGACGATGCCCTTGATGGCGGCCTCAGGCCCACTGTCGTGGTTACTCATCTGGTGTCCCCTCCCAATTTCGGCAGGCCGGGGTGCCCGCCGATGGTCGCGGCATACCCGACGGGCTTACGGCGTAAACATCATCAGAACGCGCCGCGGGGCTGACAGCGGCCGGGTACGGCTTAAGGTGAAGCCGTGGCCGAGACGGCGCCGCTGCGCGTGCAAATGATTGCCAAGACCGAGTTCATGCCGCCGCCGGACGTGCCTTGGAGCACTGACGCCGACGGCGGTCAGGCCCTGGTGGAATTCGCCGGCCGGGCCTGCTACCAGAGCTGGTCGAAACCCAACCCGCGCACCGCCACCAACGCGGCCTACCTCAAGCACGTCATCGACGTCGGGCACTTCGCGGTGCTCGAACACGCCACGGTGACGTTTTACATCAGCGGTATTTCCCGGTCGGCCAGTCATGAGCTGATCCGGCATCGCCATCTGTCGTTCTCCCAGCTTTCGCAGCGTTATGTCCCCGAGCCGGACTCCCGGATCGTGGTGCCCCCGGGGATGGAAGACGACACGGAACTGCAGCAGATCCTGACTGCGGCCGCCGACGCCAGCCACGCCGCCTACACCGAGCTGCTGGCCCGGCTGGAGGCGAAGTTCGCGGCAGGCCAGCCGACCGAGACCATGGGTGCGCTGCGGCGCAAGCAGGCCCGGCAGGCGGCCCGCGCGGTGCTGCCCAACGCCACGGAGGCCCGCGTCGTGGTGACCGGCAACTATCGGGCGTGGCGACACTTCATCGCGATGCGTGCCAGCGAGCATGCCGATGTCGAGATCCGCCGGCTGGCCGTCGAGTGTCTGCGCCAGCTCGCCGGGGTAGCCCCGGCGGCGTTCGGGGACTTCCAGATCAGCACGTTGGCCGACGGCACGGAAGTCGCGACCAGCCCGCTCGCCACCGAGGTCTGAGCAACTCCAGGGGCCAGGTAATCTTGGGGCCGTGAGCAGCAGCGGATTCGACGCCAAGGCGCAGTTCGGCACCGTGCTGACCGCCATGGTGACCCCCTTTGGCGCGGACGGCTCGGTGGACACCGACGCCGCGGTGCGCCTGGCCAATCGCCTCATCGACGCCGGTTGCGACGGCTTGGTGATCTCGGGCACCACCGGCGAGTCGCCGACCACCGCGGATTACGAGAAGCTCACGCTGCTGCGTGCGGTGGTCGAGGCGGTCGGTGACCGGGCGCGGATCATCGCCGGCGCCGGCAGCAACGACACCGAGCACAGTGTGCGGCTGGCTGAGGCCTGCGCGGGCGTCGGCGCGCACGGCCTGCTGGTGGTGACGCCGTACTACTCGCGACCGTCGCAGGCCGGCTTGTTGGCGCACTTCACCGCGGTCGCTGATGCCAGTGCGCTCCCGGTCATGCTCTACGACATTCCCGCCCGCTCAGTGGTGCCGATCGCACCGGACACGATCTTCGAGCTGGCCGAACATCCCAATATCGTCGCGATCAAGGACGCCAAGGGAGATCTGCACGCAGGCGCGCAGATCATGGCCGAGACCGGGCTGGCCTACTACTCCGGCGACGACGCCCTCAACCTGCCCTGGCTGGCCATGGGAGCCACCGGGTTCGTCAGCGTGATCTCGCACTTCGCGGCAGGACAGTTGCGTGACATGCTCGCCGCCTTCACTGCCGGCGACGTTGCGACCGCCCGCAAGATCAACATCTCCATCGCGTCGTTGTCCAATGCGATGGGTCGTGTCGGCGGGGTGACCTTCGTCAAGGCCGGGCTGCGGTTGCAGGGCTTCGACGTGGGCGACCCGCGGTTGCCGATGGTTCCGGCGACCGCCGCCGAGGTCGACGAATTGGCCATCGACATGCGCGCCGCGTCTGTCCTGGGGTGAGGTCGCTGTGATGGAAGATCTGACCCCCCCGGGTCCGCTGGTCGAGGGCGGGCTGCGTATCACCGCGTTGGGTGGCATCAGCGAGATCGGTCGCAATATGACCGTTTTCGAGCACCTCGGTCGACTGCTGATCATCGACTGCGGTGTGCTGTTTCCGGGCCACGACGAGCCCGGCGTCGACCTGATCCTGCCCGACATCCGCCACATCCAAGACCGGCTCGACGACGTCGAGGCACTGGTGCTGACCCATGCGCACGAGGACCACATCGGCGCCATCCCGTTCCTGCTCAAATTGCGGGCCGACATCCCGGTGGTCGGTTCGAAATTCACCCTGGCCTTGGTGGCCGCGAAGTGCCGAGAGCACCGCATCAAGCCGGTGTTCGTCCAGGTGGCCGAGGGGCAGCGCAGCACTCACGGGGTGTTCGAATGCGAATACTTCGCGGTGAACCACTCGATACCGGACGCGCTGGCGATCGCGGTCCACACCGGCGCGGGCACCGTGCTGCACACCGGCGATATCAAACTCGACCAGCTGCCGCCGGACGGGCGCCCCACAGACCTGCCCGGCATGTCGCGCCTGGGTGACAAGGGCGTGGACCTGCTGCTGTGCGACTCGACCAACGCCGAGATACCGGGTGTCGGGCCCAGTGAGAGCGAGGTCGGACCCACCCTGCACCGGTTGATACGTGGTGCTGAGGGTCGGGTGATCGTGGCGTGCTTCGCCTCCAACGTGGACCGGGTGCAGCAGATCGTCGACGCCGCGGTCTCCCAGGGGCGGCGCGTGGCCTTCGTGGGCCGGTCGATGGTCCGCAACATGGGCATCGCCAAGGATCTCGGCTTCCTCAAGGTGGGCGACCAGGATGTCGTCGACATCTCGGCGGCCGAGGAGATGCGGCCGGATCAGGTGGTGCTGGTAACCACCGGGACCCAGGGCGAGCCGATGGCGGCGCTGTCGCGGATGTCGCGCGGCGAGCACCGGTCGATCACGCTCACCGCCGGTGACCTGGTGGTGCTGTCGTCCTCGCTCATCCCGGGCAACGAGGAAGCCGTGTTCGGGGTGATGGACGCGCTGGCCAAGATCGGCGCCCGGGTGGTCACCAACGCCTCGGCGCGGGTGCATGTTTCCGGGCACGCGTACTCCGGCGAACTGCTGTTCCTCTACAACGGCATTCGGCCGCGCAATGTGATGCCCGTGCACGGCACCTGGCGGATGATGCGGGCGAATGCCGCACTGGCCGTTAGTACCGGCGTGCCGGAGGAATCGATCCTGATGGCCGAGAACGGGGTGAGCGTCGACTTGGTCGCCGGGCAAGCTCGCATCGCCGGGGCGGTCCCGCTCGGCAAGATGTTCGTCGACGGCCTCGTCGACGGTGACGTCGGAGATGCGACTCTGGGCGAGCGGTTGGTCCTGTCATCGGGATTCGTCTCGGTCACCGTGGTGGTGCGCCGGGGGACCGGCAAGCCGGTGGCGCCGCCGCATCTGCATTCGCGAGGCTTCTCCGAGGATCCCAAGGCGTTGGAGCCGGTGGCCCGCAAAGTCGAGGCGGAGCTGGAATCCCTCGCCGCAGCGCAGGTCACCGATCCGGTGCGCATTGCCCAGGCGGTCCGCCGCACCGTGGGCAAGTGGGTGGGCGAGACCTACCGGCGTCAGCCGATGATCGTGCCGACGGTGCTCGAGGTCTGAGCAGCCATGGTGGCGGGCCGCCAGGCCCGGGCCGCGCCGACGATCAGCGCGGCCCGACCGTGACCGACTTCGCTCAACGGCCGGCGGTCACGGCCGCAGCTGGCCCTGAGCAGGCTCCCCGGCCGGAACCGGCTGCAGCATCTTGATGTCGGGCGCTCCCGCCAGGTGCTCGGTGAGGCTGCCGAACAGCGCGCCCACTGCGGGGGCGGTCGAGTGGGCCTTCAGTGCGTCGGCGTCGGCCCACTGCTCGATGAACACGAAGGAGCCGTCGGCTTCGTGCAGGGAGTACAGCTGGCATCCCGGTTCTTCGTGCACCTGCGCCACCGCCTTGGTGCAGATCTCGCGGACTGCTTCGACCGATTCCGGCTTGACGGCGAAGGTGGCGACGACGACCACGGGCATAGCGGACTCCTTGGCTGTTGGGGATTTCACCGGTCACCCTACCGAGCCGTCTGTTGGGCGCGTGGTGAACCGACCGGCCGGGGCCAGTGTGGCTTAAGGTACAGATGAGGCAATTGCGACTAGGCTTGCCGGCATGGCTAGTAAGACGGCTAGTAGGACTCCCGCGCGTTCTGGTGCTCGAACGACCAGGTCAAAGGCTGCGGCCCGGCCTGCTCGGTCGAGGCCGGCGGCCAAGTCCCGCCGGAACACTCGGCAGCACTCGCGACCCGTTGCGCTGGGGATGGCTTGTGGGCGCCTCGCCCGCGCGACATGGCTGATGGTGGCCAAGGGTGCCGGTAGCGCGGCCCGATCCGTGGGACGTGCGCACGACATCGACCCCGGGCATCGTCGGGATGGCATCGCGCTGGCACTGCTGGCGCTAGCTGTGGTGACGGCCGCGAGTTGCTGGCTGGATGCCGCACGCCCGGTCGGCGCATGGATCGACACCGGTCTGCGTACCGTGATCGGCGGCGCCGTGGTGCTGCTGCCCGTGCTTGCCGCCGCCGGTGCCGTCCTGCTGATGCGTACCGAACCCGACCCGGAGAACCGGCCCCGGCTGATCCTCGGATCGACCCTGATCGCGTTGCCGGTCCTGGGCCTGTGGCACCTGTGGTCCGGCTCGCCGCAGAGTCCCGAGGGCCGTCTGCACGGCGCCGGATTCGTCGGCTTTGCGATCGGTGGCCCGCTCGCCGATGGGCTCACGGCCTGGATCGCCGCACCCCTGTTGTGCATCGGCGTGCTGTTCGGTGTCTTGTTGCTGACGGGGACCACCCTGCGGGAGGCCCCTGAGGCCTTGCGCACGATGTTCCGCGGCGAGTACGACGAAGACGACTACTACGACGAATACGACGACGAATACGACGATCAGGACTACGACCCGGCTTACGACAGCGCCGAGGACGATCACGCTCGCAACGACGACGTTCGCGACGACACCGCCGCCGGTGCGCGGGCCGGAACCAGCCGGTTCGCCGCCGTCGATACCGATGTGATCGACGACGCCCCGGACTGGCAGTCGCGCAGCCCGCTGGACAACTACCCACTCGAGGAACCGCCGGCCGCACCGCCGCCGCCGGTCAAACCGGTGCGTCGCAAGGCAACCAAGGAGCCCAAGGCCAAACCCGCCGACACCACCGTCGTACTGGACCGGGTGGTCGAGGGCCCCTACACCCTGCCGGCCCTGAACCTGTTGATCGCCGGCGACCCGCCAAAACTGCGTACCGCGGCCAATGACCAGATGGCCGACTCGATCACCTCGGTACTGGACCAGTTCAAGGTCGATGCTGCGGTCACCGGCTGCACCCGTGGTCCCACCGTCACCCGCTACGAGGTGGAACTGGGGCCGGGAGTGAAGGTCGAGAAGATCACTGCGCTGCAGCGCAACATCGCCTATGCCGTGGCCACCGAGAGCGTGCGGATGCTCGCGCCGATCCCGGGTAAGTCCGCGGTGGGCATTGAAGTCCCCAACACCGACCGCGAACTGGTTCGACTGGCCGACGTGCTGACCGCTCCGTCGACCCGCGGGGACCACCACCCCCTGCTGATCGGCTTGGGCAAAGACATCGAGGGCGACTTCATCTGCGCCAACCTGGCGAAGATGCCGCACCTGCTGGTCGCCGGGTCCACCGGCTCGGGCAAGTCGAGTTTCGTCAATTCGATGCTGGTCTCGCTGCTGGCGCGGGCCACCCCGGAAGAAGTCAGGATGATCCTGATCGACCCGAAGATGGTGGAACTCACCCCGTATGAGGGCATTCCGCACCTGATCACTCCGATCATCACCGAGCCGAAGAAGGCCGCCGCCGCGCTGGCCTGGCTGGTCGAGGAGATGGAACAGCGCTACCAGGACATGAAGGCGTCCCGGGTTCGCCACATCAACGACTTCAACGACAAGGTGCGCTCAGGGGAGATCACCACACCGCTGGGCAGCGAACGGGTCTACCGGCCCTATCCCTTCATCCTCGCCGTCGTCGACGAGCTCGCCGACCTGATGATGACCGCACCCCGCGACGTCGAAGACGCGATTGTGCGGATCACCCAGAAGGCCCGCGCTGCCGGCATCCACCTGGTGCTGGCGACCCAGCGGCCGTCGGTGGATGTCGTCACCGGCCTGATCAAGACCAACGTGCCCTCGCGTCTGGCATTCGCCACCTCGTCGCTCACCGACTCTCGGGTCATCCTGGATCAGCCGGGTGCCGAGAAGCTGATCGGCATGGGGGACGGGCTGTTCCTGCCCATGGGCGCCAACAAGCCGATCCGGCTGCAGGGCGCGTTCATCTCCGATGAGGAGATCCAGGCCGTCGTCAGCGCCTGCAAGGACCAGGCCGAGCCTGACTACACCGAAGGCGTCACCGCGGTGAAGGCCGGTGGTGATCGTGCCGACGTCGATCCCGACATCGGTGACGACATGGAGGTCTTCCTGCAGGCCGTCGAGCTGGTGGTGTCGAGCCAGTTCGGCTCGACCTCGATGCTGCAGCGCAAGCTGCGGGTGGGCTTCGCCAAGGCAGGTCGGCTGATGGACCTGATGGAGACCCGCAGCATCGTCGGCCCCTCCGAAGGCTCCAAAGCCCGCCAGGTGCTGGTCAAGCCCGACGAGTTGGCCGCGACGTTGATGGCCATCCGCGGCGGGGGCGCCCCCGACGACGATGGCGACGAGTTCTAGGCGGGTTACGCACTGTGCACCAGCGCCAGCCCGTGCCAGTCGCGCAGCGGCTTGCGTCGTTTGCTGCGTGCCACCAGCCGCGCCACCGCAGCCTCTAGTCCCCGGGCGAGCTCGTCGACCGCGGCGAACTCGTAGTCGGCCAGCACCCCGATGAACAACTCCCCGGCGTAGCTCAGCACCGACACGCCGGTGCGAAGCTGCAACGCGATCGGCGGCACCGGGAACACGCCCTCGACGGTGCACCCCATGATCTCCAACGACTCCGCCGGCCCCGGGACAGTGGTGGCGAGCGCCACCACACCTCGCTGGCGGAGCCCTCCCAGTAACCGGGCGGCCGCCGCCGACCACGCGACCGGCAGCAGGCCGGCCGCCGACATCACGGCGCGTCCGGCATACCACTGCCCACCGTCCTTGGTCTGAGCCAGCCGGGAACGCACGGCCAGCAAGCGCTGCACCGGGTTCGACTCCTCGATCGGCAGACGCGGCATCAGCACGGTGGACGTGGCCGACTCCGGGACCAGAGTGCGCAACGAATCGGGTTGGGGGACTTGGCCGCGACGGATCATGAAGTCCCGATAGCTCTCGGTCAGGGCGGACAGCACCACATCGTTGACGGTCACGTCGAATGCTCGGCAGATCTGCTGAATGTCGTCGAGTGGCAACCGTGCCGCGCTGTAGCGGCGCCTGCTGGTGATCGGACCGTTGAGCGACGAGGTGACCGGCGCCAGCAACCCGCTCGCCAGCTCCAATACGCCGCGAAGGTTGTACATCCAGTGCACCGGGTTGAGGTCCAGTAGCGGCCGGGCGTGCGGTTCCTGCCCGTCATGCGGTGCGGCAGCGGGGTGTGCTGTGCCAGGGGCGACGCCGCTGTCGGACAACCCGGTCAGCAGGTGCGCGGTCGCGGTGCTGCTGGCGACGCAGTGATGAACTTTCATCAGCAGGGCCCAGCGGTCGCCGCGCAGCCCGCTGATCACCCAGATCTCCCACAGCGGACGGTTGCGGTCCAGCCGCCAGGACATCACGTCGGCGACCACCCCGTGTAGTTCGCCGTCGCCGCCGGGGGCCGGCACCGCGATCCGGCCGACGTGTTGGGCGATGTCGAAGCCGGGATCGTCGACCCATTCGGGTGCGCTCAGGTCCAAGGCGTGTCGGACCAGTCGCTGCCCGAAGCGGGGACAACCTTGGAGACGATCGGCCAGGGTCCGCTGCACGGCGGCGAACTCAGGAACCGGGCCATCGAGGATCGCGAGCGTTCCGGTAGCCATGCTGACGTTGTGGTCGGCGTCCTCGACGCCCAGAAAGCCGGCGTCCAAGGGGGTCAGGTACTCGGCCACGGCTACCTCCAGTTGTCTGCAACTGTCAGTACCACTATCGCTGGTTCGGCGCGTCCGCGGCAGGGCCGGAAGTCCTCTGGGCGGCCGACCGCGGCACCTGCCAGCCACGCCCTGGACACGGACCGGACACGGAGCGGACACCAGCGGTTTTCCGCTGGCGTTCAGGCGCGTAATCTCGCCACGTGGAGTGGGCGCGACTTTTCTCTTTCGATACACCGCCATCGGAGATCTTCATCCGCGGAACCGTCATCTACATCGCGATCTACGCGCTGCTGCGGGTGGTGTTGAAGCGTGAGGCGGGCACCAATGGGATCACCGATCTCATCGTGGTGGTGCTGATCGCCGATGCGGCACAGAACGGCATGTCGGGCGGTTACCGATCCATCAGCGACGGCATTCTGCTTGTCGGGGTGATCATCGGCTGGTCCTATTTGCTGAATTGGATGGCGCACCGCTGGCCTGGGGTGGCGAGGATCCTGCGACCTGGGCCGCTGCTGGTGATCTATGAGGGTGCATTCCTTTACGCCAACATGCGTAAGGAGATGATCACCGAGGAACAGGTTCGCGAGCAGGCCCGTAAACAGGGGATCGCTGACCTTTCCGTGGTGCGTGAAGGCCGGATGGAATCCGATGGGCAGTTCAGTTTTCTCATCGGTGCGCCCCGCCGGGTCCGCGACATGGTCATCGACTAAAGGATCAGCAGCATCCGGGTGTTGCCCAAGGTGTTGGGCTTGACGTAGCTCAGGTCCAGGAATTCGGCCACTCCGACGTCGTAGGACCGTTGCATCTCCTCATACACCTCCGGGGTCACCGGCGTGCCGTCGATCTCGGTGAAGCCGTGCCGTGCAAAGAACTCGGTCTCGAAGGTCAGCACGAACAGCCGCTGCAACTCGAGCTCGCGGGCAACCTGCAACAAGCGGTCGACGATCGCATGACCGACACCGCGACCGGTCGCGGCCGGGTCGACGGCGATGGTGCGCACCTCGCCGAGGTCTGACCACAACACATGCAGTGCCCCGCAACCCACCACCTGCTGTTCGGCGTCGGTGGCGACCCAGAACTCCTGGACTGCCTCATACAGCGTGACCAGGTTCTTTTCCAGCAGAATCTTGCCGGCGTAGATGTCCACAAGCCGCTTGATCGCCGGCACGTCCGAGGTGCGAGCGCGCCGCACCTGGGGCTGTCCCACCGGTTGATCCGCCGCAGCATTCACAGCTGCACAGTATCGGTTTCTCATTTCGGGCTGGGTAACAGATATTCTGACTGCCGTGTCGGGGCAGCCTCAAACCAATCCAGTGGTGACGCACGTCCCGGTGGTCAATATCGCCAACGCGCTCACCGTTATGCGGCTGGCGCTGGTTCCGGTCTTCTTGGTGGCGTTGTTCGCCGAACACGGCCATGATCCGAAGACCCGGATTGCGGCCTTCGTCATCTTCGCGGTCGCGATCGTCACCGATCGACTCGACGGAACACTGGCTCGCAACTACGGCATGGTGACCGAGTTCGGCACGCTGGCGGATCCGATCGCGGACAAGGCGCTGATCGGCGCGGCGCTGATCGGATTGTCCATGCTGGGCGACCTGTGGTGGTGGGTGACGGTGGTCATCCTGGTTCGTGAGATCGGGATCACCCTGTTGCGATTCGCGGTGCTGCACCGTGGCGTCATCCCGGCCAGCCGTGGCGGAAAACTCAAGACCCTGGTGCAGGCCGTCGGAATCGGTTTGCTCATCTTGCCGCTGGAAGGCCCGTGGCTGGTGACGGCGTGGACCGTGATGGCCGCTGCGGTGGTCCTGACCGTGCTGACCGGCGTCGATTACGTCGTGTCGGCCGTCGCCGACCTGCGCGGCGGACCGCGCACAAGCTGATACCCGCCGGAAGTGCATCCCGGCGGTTCACGAGGTTCGACGTAGGAGAGCCGAAGTGGGGCCGCCGAAAGTGCATCCCGGCGGTTCACGAGGTTCGACGTAGGAGAGCCGAAGTGGGGCCGCCGAAAGTGCATCCCGCCTTCGGGAACCCGGAGGGGCGTTGCGTGCGTTGACCTTGGTGACTGTCGGTATCCAAGGGTGACCCGTGAGGGGGAGAGCACGATGACGACATTGCTGCGGGAGTCGGTCGGCGAGGTGCTGCGTCAGGCGCGGACGGCACAGGGCCGCACGCTGCGTGAAGTGTCAGACTCGGCGCGGGTCAGTCTCGGCTACCTCTCGGAGGTGGAGCGGGGCCGCAAAGAAGCGTCCAGCGAGCTGTTGAACGCGATCTGCGCGGCGCTGGAGATCCCGTTGTCCACGGTGCTCTTCGACGCCGGGACGAGGCTGGCGCGGGCCGAGCGAGCCCAGCCGGCGGTGCTGCACTCCGGAGTGAGCCGTATCGATGCCGGCACCAAGGTGGTGATTCCGCCCATTCGGACCCTGGCATCGGCGGCCTCGGCGTGACGCGCCCGGCCTGAACACCCACCCGAGCACCGCCGACCCGATAAATTGATCAGCGGTAGCAGGGATAGCGCGACAACACTGGAAACAAGCAGACGGAGCTGACTGATGGCCAACCCGTTCGTCAAGGCGTGGAAGTACTTGATGGCGCTGTTCAACTCGAAGATCGACGAGCACGCCGATCCCAAGGTGCAGATCCAGCAGGCTATCGAAGAGGCGCAGCGCCAGCACCAGGCGCTGACTCAGCAGGCCGCGCAGGTGATCGGTAACCAGCGGCAGTTGGAGATGCGGCTGAACCGGCAGCTGGCCGACATCGAGAAGCTTCAGGTCAATGTGCGTCAGGCCCTGACTCTCGCCGACCAGGCCGTCGCGGCCGGGGACGCCGCGAAGGCTACCGAGTACACCAACGCCGCGGAGGCGTTCGCCGCGCAGCTGGTCACCGCCGAGCAGAGCGTCGAAGACCTCAAGGCCTTGCATGACCAGGCGCTGTCCGCGGCCATGCAGGCCAAGAAGGCCGTCGAGCAGAACGCCATGGTGCTGCAGCAGAAGATCGCCGAGCGCACCAAGCTGCTCAGTCAGCTCGAGCAGGCCAAGATGCAGGAGCAGGTCAGTGCTTCGCTCAGGTCTATGAGTGAGATCGCCGCTCCCGGAACCACTCCGAGCCTCGACGAGGTGCGCGACAAGATCGAGCGGCGTTATGCCAACGCGATCGGCGCTGCCGAGTTGGCGCAGGGATCGGTGCAGGGCCGCATGATCGAGGTCGAGCAGGCCGGTATCCAGATGGCCGGCCATTCGCGGCTGGAACAGATTCGGGCGTCCATGAGGGGCGAATCGCTACCCGCGGGTGGGGCAGCGACGGCCCCCGGCCAGGCCACTCCGGCAACGCCGCAGTCGGGCGCCCATCCCAGCCCCGAGAATCCGCTGGGACGGTAGTCACGTGGCCGCGACGCTCGGAGGGACCACTCGTCACCCGCTGCTGCAGCGCGCGGTGGACCGTGCCAGCGAGGCCGCCGACGTCCTCGCCGATAAACTGGGAGCGATCGCCGACCCCCGGGCCAGGATGCTCCGCAAACGGCGCTGGGCGCTGCGGCTGGGGTTGTTCTTCAGCGTCTCGTGCGGATTCTGGACGCTGGTCACGGCCGTGCTCGCGTCGTGGGCCACCCCGGTGTGGGTGTTGCTGATCACCGGGCTGGTCGCTGCCGGGGCGGCCGCCCCGGCGACGCTGTTGTTGCTGCGGTATCGCTGGCTGCGGGCGGCTCCGCTGCCCGCAGTGCGCGCACCCGCCGCCCGTCGGCTACCGCCGCCGGGCTCGGCGGCCCGGCCGGCGATGTACGCGCTGGGCGCCTCCGAGCGTGGAATGATCTCGTTGCTGGGCGTGCTCGAGCGGGGCAGGCTGCTGCCCGCCGATGAGATCACCGAACTGACCGCCGCGGTCAACCGCGCCGCATCGACCATGGCCGCCACCGCGGCCGAGGTGGTGTCCATGGAGCGCGCCGTGCAGCACAGCACCCAGTCGCGTCAGTACCTGGTGCCCACGATCAACGCGTTCACCGCACAGCTCAGCGCCGGTGTCCGCCAGTACAACGAGATGGTTACCGCCGCAGCCCAGCTGGTGGCCTCGGCCAACGACGGCTCGACGGCTTCCGCGGCAGAGCCGACGAATTCCCCGATGTCCCAGCGGCGCTACCGCGAGGAGCTGGCCGGCGCCACCGACCGCATGCTGGGCTGGGCGCAGGCCTTCGACGAACTGGCCGAATTGCCCAGGGTCGTCTAGATGTCGTCGCTGCGCTGATCGACCGATTCCGGCCGGGGACCGAAGCGTTCCACGTAGGACCGGTGAATGTGAGCATCGCGTTCGCGTTTGCGTGCGTTGGCAAGCTCCGGGTTCAGGCCGTGCACCCGCAACATGTGCGTGCGCCACACCTTGTTGAGCGCGTGGGCGAACAGAATCACCATGAACCAGATCGGAAACGTCATGCTGAACCGCGTCATGAAGTCGGCCGGGAACAGCCAGAACGGGATCAGGACCAGCGTTGTCGGCACGGCAGCGCGCAGGATCATCCGGATGGTGGCACCCGGACCGGCCAGGTCGTTGCGGACCCAGTCCAACAGCTCGGGGGGCAACGGTCGTCCGTAGCAGTACCGAAGGTATTGGATCGGGCTTGGGCGCGCGGGCTTGGGACTTTGACGCACAGCGGTCACTTTAGAACGTGGATCGCAGCGCCGGGAACACGGTTGCCGCCACCGCTCGCAGCGTCGCCTTGAACATATCGAAGAAGTCGAAGTAGTCGCGCCACAACGTGATACGGCCATGGTGCACCTCGAAGACTCCGCACACCCAGAACTGCAGCCGCAGGGGTCCGAATGTCAGCGCGTCGGTGCGCTCGGTGAGCACGGACGGGCCGTCGGCGGCGATGCGATGGGTCCGCACGTCGAACGTCCCTCGGCCCGCCAACCGCCGGAACACTCCGATGGTGGCGCTGCGGCCGTAGATCGTGGGCAGCCCGACGTTCTGATACACGACATCCTCAGCGAGGAGGGCCGACGCGGTCTCGAGGTCCTCGTCGCGGAGGGCCTCAAGGAATGTCTCCACGATGCGGATGATCTCGGCAGCCTCAACGGTGCTCTGCGGCCCGCTCGGTTCGGTCATGCCTGCCACCCTAAGCCTGCGGGGCTGTGGCACGGTAGGCCGATGCGAGTGGTGGTGGTAGCCGGCCCTGATCCCGGTCACGCGTTCCCGGCGATCGCGCTGTGCAAGCGCTTCGCGGCGGCCGGTGACTCGCCGACATTGCTGACCGGAGTGCGGTGGCTGGACGCTGCGCGTGCAGCCGGAGTCGACGCCGCGGAGCTGCTCGGTCTTGATCCCACCGACGCTGACGACGACGCGGACGACGGGGCCAAGCTGCATCACCGCGCGGCGCGGATGGCGGTGGAGAACCGCGATCAGTTGCGGGCGCTGGCGCCGGATCTGGTGGTCTCCGACGTCATTACCGCCTGCGGGGGAATGGCGGCGGAGCTGCTCGGCATCGGGTGGGTCGAGCTCAGCCCGCACCCGCTGTACCTGCCGTCGAAGGGACTGCCGCCGATCGGCAGTGGGCTGGCACCGGGGACCGGGGTGGGCGGTCGGCTGCGGGACATGCTGATGCGGTCGCTGACGGCACGGTCGGTGCGTGGCGGCCTGCGTCAGCGTGCCGAGGCACGAGTGGGTATCGGCCTGCCCGGTGACGACCCGGGACCACTGCGGCGGTTGATCGCGACACTGCCGGCACTCGAGGTGCCCCGGCCCGACTGGCCGGCCGAGTCCGTTGTGGTGGGGCCGTTGCATTTCGAGCCCACTGAGCAGGTGCTGCCCCTACCGCCGGGCGATGGCCCGCTGGTGGTGGTGGCGCCGTCTACCGCATCGACCGGAGCCGCAGGTCTAGCCGAAATCGCCGTGGAGCACCTGGTGCCCGGTAGCGGGCTGCCCGCTGGAACTCGGCTGGCGGTGTCACGTCTCGGTGGCCCGGCCCTGGCACTGCCGCCCTGGGCCGTCGCCGGGTTGGGACGACAGGATGAACTGCTGACCCACGCCGACGTCGTCGTCTGCGGCGGGGGACACGGCATGCTGGCCAAAACGCTGCTGGGCGGGGTGCCGCTGGTGGTGGTGCCCGGTGGCGGTGATCAGTGGGAACTCGCCAACCGGGTGGTGCGCCAGGGCAGTGGTCGGCTGATCCGGCCGTTGAGCGGGCCTGCGTTGGCTGAGGCGGTGGGAGACGTCTTGGCGACGCCGAGCTACCGTCAGGCCGCGCGGCGGGCTGCAGGTACGGCCGTCGATGTGGCCGATCCGGTACGGGTGTGCCACGAAGCGCTGTCGGGCACTGGGTAGGTTGGCGGTGTGCGTCTGACCGAATTCCGCGAACGGGTCACGATGCGTTTCGGTGCCGCCTACGGCGCCACGGTGCTGGCGGACCATGTGCTGGCCGCCGTGGGCGGGCGCACTGCGGCGCAAGCCATCGAAGCCGGTGTGGAACCGCGGGACGTGTGGTGGGCACTGTGCACCGACTTCGACGTGCCCCGCGATCAGTGGTGAGGTTGATCGCTGTGCGCCACGATGCTGCGGACCAGCGCCACGGACAGGTCTGAGCAGATGGCGGCCAGTTCGGTGGTGGTCTCGACCGGGTTGGCCAGCCACGTCTCGATGATCTGGTTCACGCCGCCGACGATGAACAGCGCCCCGCGGCGCAATTCCGCCTGTGCCAGCACCTGACCTTCGAGCACGCCGGGCGCGTGTTCGACGATCGCGTCGGTGATCATGTCGAGAATGCCCGCGCGGTGCTCGTTGAGTCCCGGAATCGCCGACAGGTCGCTGGTCGCGATGCGGTGGATGCAGGGATCGGCGGCGATGAGGTCGAGAAAGGCCGTCAGAGCGGAACGGAGTTTGTCCGCGAGTGTGCCTGGATCGCCGATTCCGGCGGTGACCATCGCTTCAAGCAGTTGGTCCCGGACGTCGTCGGAGACCGCGAACAGCAGTGCGTCGCGAGTGGGGAACTGCTCGTAGAAGTAGCGCGGGGTGAGGCCCGCCGCTGCACACACGCCGCGAACCGTGACGTCACCGATGCCCGATTCGCCCCAGATCTGGCGGCCTGCGGCCAGCAGCTTGCCGCGGCGCTCTGCGCGGCGGTCGACCGCGCTGATCCCGCCGTAGTCCCGCACCACCTCAGGGCGTTTCATTGACATCAGCTTACTGGCGACCGTAGATTCGGAATACGTATGTTATCCAAAGTTGCGCTGGAGGCTGCCCGATGAACGCGCCCGCACGGACTGTCCCCGCCCGTCACCCGGCTGGTCCCGGAGCTGTTCCGGCCAGTATTCGGGTTCTGGCGACGGCGTTGGCGATCCCCAAGCCCACCCCACAGCGGTGGCGCAAGATCGGTGAGGACCTGACCGTCGGAGACGAGCCGATGGCGAGGCTGGTCGAGTGGATGTCGAGCACCGGGGCCGGTGAGGCACGGTTGACGTTCAACCAGATACTGACTCACGGCCTGGACGGCGTGCCGGATGCTCCGGCGCCGCTGCGAGAGTTCTTCGGCGAGTTCGAACCGATCCCGGGCTGGGTCGACATGGCGCGGGTGCGACGAGGTCAACGAGCCCTGCGTCGCGGCGGTTCCGACGGCACCTATCTCGCCCGGGATGTGTCGTTCCTCGGTGGCTACCAGTTCTCCTCGTTCAACAAGACTCTGCTGCGCACCGGGGTACTGGAGAAGGGATCGAACAAGCGCTTCGCCGAAACCCTGCAGTGGGCCCTGGATGTCAGCGCCGAGGGTGGCCTGGAGCCGCTCGGCGTCGGATATCAGGCCACCATCCGAGTCCGGCTGATCCATGAGTTCGTCCGACGCCATGTAGCCGCTTTGCCGGACTGGCGCAGTGACGAATGGGGCTTGCCGGTCAATCAGACCGATATGGCGGCCACCCTGGTGGGAGCATTGATCGCGCCACCGGCGGGCGGGCTGGCGCTGGGGATCGTGATGTCCCCGGCGGAGCTGGAAGACATCGCTCATCTGACGCGCTATGTCGGCTGGCTGATGGGGGTCCGCGACGACTGGCTGCCCGACAGTTTCCGAGACGGTATCCGCATCCTCTACCAGACCCTTGGTGCGCTGTCGGCGCCCGACGAGACCACCAAACAGCTGGCAGGACCGATGGCCGACGATCCGATGGAATGGCACTACTCAGTCCTGGCCGGCCTCCGACGTCGGATCGCGCGTTCCCAACATCTGTCATTGACCGGGAGCTTTCTGGGACCACGCACGATGCGAAAGCTGGGTCTGCCGGCCTTCGTCCTACCGTGGTACCCGCTGGTGCGGATCCCGCTGAACCTGGTTCGCAGCGCCGCGGCGCTGACGCTGCCCGGTGGGCAGGACCGCGCGGCGCGGCGGGGACGTCGCGAGCAAGAGGCGTTCATGCGCACCATGATGGGCGCCGGGGACACCACCATCGGGGCTTCCGCCCACGTCATGCAGGTGGCCTAGCGGACCGCCGGCACGAGCGCAGCCGCGCGGAGAAATCGGCCACGCGCGACACGCCGCGTGGCTGATTTGATTCGAACATTCGTTCGCCTACTGTGGGGGTAGTTCGTTCGGCCTGACGGAGTCTGTCGGACCCCGTCGCTAGCGTCACGGCCAACCGACCGAGAACCGGTCAACCGAACACCGAACCACAGGAGAGGCATCATGGCGCAAGCGCCCGACCGCGAAAAGGCACTCGAACTGGCGATGGCCCAGATCGACAAGAACTTCGGCAAAGGCTCGGTGATGCGCCTCGGTGACGAGGTGCGTCAGCCGATCTCGGTCATCCCGACCGGCTCGATCGCCCTGGATGTGGCGCTGGGCATCGGTGGCCTGCCCCGGGGCCGGGTCGTCGAGATCTATGGCCCAGAGTCCTCCGGTAAGACCACCGTGGCGCTGCACGCAGTGGCCAACGCTCAGGCTGCCGGCGGGATCGCGGCGTTCATCGACGCCGAGCACGCGCTGGACCCGGACTACGCCAAGAAGCTTGGTGTGGACACCGACTCGCTGCTGGTGTCCCAGCCTGACACCGGGGAACAGGCGCTGGAGATCGCCGACACCCTGATCCGCTCCGGCGCGCTGGACATCCTGGTCATCGACTCGGTGGCCGCCCTGGTGCCGCGCGCGGAGATCGAGGGCGAGATGGGCGACAGTCACGTCGGCCTGCAGGCCCGGTTGATGAGCCAGGCGCTACGGAAGATGACCGGTGCGCTGAACAATTCGGGTACCACCGCCATCTTCATCAACCAGCTGCGGGAGAAGATCGGGGTGATGTTCGGCAGCCCCGAAACCACCACGGGTGGTAAGGCTTTGAAGTTCTACTCCTCGGTACGCCTGGACGTTCGGCGGATCGAGACCCTCAAGGACGGCACCGATGCGGTCGGTAACCGCACCCGGGTCAAAGTGGTGAAGAACAAGGTGTCGCCGCCGTTCAAGCAGGCCGAGTTCGACATCCTGTACGGCCGCGGAATCAGCCGTGAGGGCTCGCTGATCGACATGGGCGTGGACCAGGGCTTCATCCGCAAGTCCGGCTCCTGGTTCACCTACGACGGTGAACAGCTGGGGCAGGGCAAGGAGAACGCCCGCAACTATTTGCTGACCAACGTTGACGTGGCCAACGAGATCGAGAAGAAGATCAAGGAAAAGCTCGGTATCGGCGCCGTGCTGACCGATGAGCTGGCCGATGACGTCCTGCCCGCCCCTGTCGACTTCTGAGCAGGTCGAGGCAGATCCGGCCAAACGTGAGGAGCAGGCGAAGTCACTGTGCCTTCGCCTGCTCACCGCACGGGCGCGTACTCGGGCGGAGCTTGCTGGACAGTTGGCCAAACGGGGCTACTCCGGCGAGGTCAGTGATCGGGTGCTGGGCCGGCTGGCCGTCGCCGGATTGATCGATGACGCCGATTTTGCCGAACAGTGGGTGCGATCCCGTCGCGAGCACGCCGGCAAGGGACGCAAGGCATTGGCCGCCGAACTGCGCACCAAGGGCGTCGACGAGGACGTGATTGCCGGGGCGTTGGAGGGTATCGACGCCGGGGCTGAGCGGGACCGTGCCGAGCAGTTGGTTCAGGCCAAGCTCCGCCGGGAGACGCTCGGTGACGACGACGTCAAGATCACCCGGCGGCTGGTGGCGATGCTCGCCCGACGCGGCTACGGCTCGTCAATGTCCTACGACGTGGTCAGCACTGAACTAGCCGCCGAGCGGGAGCGCCGCCGGGTGTGACTGCGCTGTTCAGGCCCCTTCCGTCTCCGCGTCCTCGTCCTTGCTGGTGAAGACTTCCTTGGTCCGTTCGACGGCATGTGTGGCGATCTCCATCGAGTCCTGAACGATCGCACTGACGCCACCGGAGACGTCTCCGCGGATGATGTCGCTGGCGTCCTCGACGATGTCAGAGGCCTTCTCGACGGCGTGTGCGGCGATGTCGCGTGCGGCGTTGAATGCGTCCTTGGGGGTGATGGCCATGGGGATCTCCTGTCGCTGGCTGTCGAGTCCGACTCTAGACGCCGGGCATCGTGCGCGCAGTGCCTAAACGACCCGGGCCCCGGGCGTACCTTCCGGCTCGATCGGGGCTGGCTCCAGGGGCGAGTGCCGTGCCCGGCGCAATCGGCGTTCCAGACCGAAGGCGCCCGCAGACAGTGCCAGATTTCCGCTGATCATCAGCGCCGCGATCACCAGCAGCGCAGGCAGGTAGTTGCTGTACTGGGAGCCAACGACGGTGCCTTGGCGCACCATCTCCACGAACGTGATCTGATAGCCGATCGCGGTGTCTTTGAGCACCACCACCAGTTGTGACACCAGTACCGGCAACATCGCGGTCACGGCCTGCGGCAGCAGCACAAGCCACATCGACTTGACCCAGCCCAGTCCCAGCGCGGCGGCCGCCTCGGACTGCCCGCGTGGCAGGGTCTTCACTCCTGCCCGCACGATCTCGGCGATGACGGCTCCGTTGTAGAGGGTGAGGCCGGTGACCACGCCTGCCAGCGCGATCTGCTGCGGCGGAAAGGCATTGAGCAGGCCGTAGACGAAATAGGCGAAGATCATCATGATCAGCACCGGAATAGCGCGGAAGAACTCCACCGCCGCCGCACAACTCCAGCGAACCCCAGTGATCGGCGACAGGCGGCCGACCCCGAGTGCAACCCCCAAGATCAGCGCGAGCCCGATCGACCAGGCCGCCGCTGTAACCGTTCCCACCACCCCCGGCAAGACATAGGTCCGCCACAGGTCCGTGGTCAGAAACGGCGTCCACTTCTCCGCGGTCAGTTGGCCTTTGGCGGACAGCCGCGAGTACAACACCCAGCCCAGCAGCCCCGCCGCCAGCACTGCTGCCGCCGACATGGCGTGGTAACGGGCGCGGGCCCGCGGTCCCGGGGTGTCGAACAGCACCGTCGCCCGTGGTGCGGACCTCACCGCGACACCGCCCAGCGCCGATCCAGATAGCCGAACACCAGGCCTAGGGGCAAGGTGAGCAGCACAAATCCTGTGGCGAACACCGCGCCCACCCCGAGCAGTGCTGCGGTGTTCTCAGTCATCGACTTCATCAGCAGGGCCGCCTCGGCCACGCCGATCGCCGAGGCCAGCGTGGTGTTCTTCGTGAGCGCGATGAACACCGAACCAAGCGGGATGATCACTGCCCGAAATGCTTGGGGGAGCAGGATGATCCGAAGATTCTGGGTGAAACTCAGCCCCAACGATCGGGCGGCCTCGGCCTGGCCGATCCCGACGGTGTTGACGCCGGAGCGCAGCGCCTCGCATACGAATGACGCTGTGTACATGCTCAGCCCGAGGACCGCCAGCCGAAAGTTGCTGTCATCGACCGACGTCGGCGACTGCGGGTCGCTCAACGACACTCCCAGAGTCTGGGCCAAGCCGAAAGAGCACAGCAGTAGCAACAGGGTCAGGGGAGTGTTGCGCACCAGGTGGACGTAGCCGCTGCCGATCCACCTCAGCACGGGAACCGGAGCCAGTCGCATCGCTGCCAATCCGGTCCCCAGCAGCAGCGCCAACGCGCCGGACATCACCGCTAACTCTACTGTGACACTGAAGGATTGGAGAATCTGTCCTCGATACTCGCTCAGCATCATCGAACTAACTGGGGCGGTTCGGGCACCGGGAACCCGGCGGGGCCGAAATTGTCCTGGAACGCTGCCTGCCAGGAGCCGTCCCGTTTCATCTCTTCGAGGGCCTCGTTGATCCGCTGTCGCAGCCCCTCATTGCCCTTGTGCACGCCGATCCCGTAGAGCTCCTGGGAGAAGCGGTCACCGACCAGTTTGAAGTCTCCGGGATTTTGGGCCGCGTAGCCGGCCAGGATGACATCGTCGGTGGTCACCGCGTCGATGGCGCCGTTGCGTAGCGCCTCCACGCAGGCCGAATAGGTGTCGTAGCGCTGCAGTTGCACACCCGGGTAGCGGTCCTTGATCCGTTGGGCCGGAGTTGAACCCGACACCGAACACAACTTCTTGTTCCGGTGCAGGGACGCGGTGCCGTCGATATCGGTGTTGTCTGCACGCACCAGCAGCGACTGCCCGGTGAGCAGGTAGGGGCCGGCGAAATCGACTTTCTGACGACGAGAGTCGGTGATCGAATAGGTGGCCACCACGAAGTCGACCTGGCCGTTGCGCAGCAGCATCTCGCGCTGAGCTGACGGTGCCTCGATCCAGGTGATGCGCTCGGGCGGGTAGCCCAGCCGTGCCGCGATGTAGCGGGCCACCTCGACATCGAATCCGCCCAGCGAGCCGTCGGGCTTCTTCACGCTCAATCCAGGCTGGTCGAATTTGACGCCGATGGTGATGTTGTCGCTGTCGTGAGGGCTACATCCCCCAACGAATATCGCCAGCGCCGACGCCACTGTAAGAGCCGCGCACAGGCGTGCGAGCAGGTGCAGGGGTCGCGCCGTGCGCATCAGTGATCGAGGACCTTCGCGAGGAAGTCCTGGGCCCGAGCAGTCCTCGGCGAGTCGAAGAACTCGGCGGGCGCCGCTTCCTCGACGATGGTGCCGTCTGCCATGAACACCACCCGGTCGGCGGCGCGGCGGGCGAAGCCCATTTCGTGGGTAACCACCACCATGGTCATCCCGTCGTCGGCCAGCGTGGCCATCACGTCGAGCACCTCGCTGATCATCTCTGGGTCTAGGGCACTGGTCGGTTCGTCGAACAACATCACCTTGGGGCTCATTGCCAGCGAACGTGCGATCGCGACCCGCTGCTGCTGTCCGCCGGACAGCTGCGCGGGGTGCTTGTCGGCCTGGTCGGCTACCCCTACCCGCTCCAGCAGCTCCATCGCCTGACGGTGCGCCTGCATTCGGGGCATCTTGTGCACCTTCATCGGTGCCAGTGTGACGTTGTCGAGGATGGTCTTGTGCGGAAACAGGTTGAACGATTGGAACACCATGCCGACTTGTGCGCGCAGCCGGGCGAGTGCCGCACCTTCGGCGGGAAGCGGCTGGCCGTCGACGGTGATCGCGCCTGAGTCGATGACTTCGAGCCTGTTGATGGTGCGGCACAGGGTGGATTTACCCGACCCCGAAGGGCCGAGGATCGCCACCACCTCGCCGCGGGCGACTTCCAGGCTGATGTCTTTGAGAACATGCAAGCCGCCGAAGTACTTGTTGACGTTTCGGATGGCGATCATCGGCACCGAATCCGGTCCGCCGCTGGTCATGGCATATGACCCTACCCAGGAACCCGCCGCGTGGGCGCAGCTATCGACGGGGTCACTCCCGGCGACTCGGCCGCCGTACCATAGTCCGGGTGAGTTCGCCGGTGATTTCCGAACAGATGCGCACCTATGAAGTGCGCACTTACGGCTGCCAGATGAATGTTCACGATTCCGAACGCATAGCCGGAATGCTCGAACAGGCCGGCTATCGTCGTGCGTCCGGCGACGACGACGCCGACTTAGTGGTGTTCAACACCTGCGCGGTGCGGGAGAACGCTGACAACAAGCTCTACGGCAATCTGAGCCACCTGGCGCCCAACAAGCGCAGCAACCCCGACATGCAGATCGCTGTCGGCGGTTGCCTGGCGCAGAAGGACAAGGACAGCGTGCTGCGTCGCGCGCCATGGGTGGACGTCGTCTTCGGCACCCACAACCTGGGCTCCCTGCCCGCGCTGCTGGAACGCGCCAGGCACAACCGGAGCGCCCAGGTCGAGATCGTCGAATCGCTGCGTGAGTTCCCGTCGTCGCTTCCCGCCGCACGCGACTCGGCCTACTCGGCCTGGGTATCCATCTCGGTCGGCTGCAACAACAGCTGCACCTTCTGCATCGTGCCGTCCTTGCGTGGCCGGGAGGTGGACCGTAGCCCAGACGACATCCTGGCCGAGGTGCGGGCGTTGGCCGCAGAAGGTGTTCTGGAGGTGACCCTGCTGGGCCAGAACGTCAACGCCTACGGCGTCTCTTTCGCCGACCCGGACATGCCGCGTGACCGCGGCGCGTTCGCTTCGCTGTTGCGGGCCTGCGGCGACATCGATGGCCTGGAGCGGGTTCGGTTCACCTCCCCGCATCCGGCGGAATTCACTGACGACGTCATCGAGGCGATGGCGCAGACCCCTAACGTCTGCCCCACACTGCACATGCCCCTGCAGTCCGGCTCCGACTCGGTGTTGCGGGCCATGCGCCGCTCGTACCGGGCCGAGCGCTATCTCGGCATTCTCGACAGGGTCCGAGCCGCCATACCGGACGCGGCCATCACTACCGACCTGATCGTCGGCTTCCCGGGCGAGACCGAGCAGGATTTCGCCGAGACACTTGAGGTGGTGGCAGCGGCTCGCTTCTCTGCCGCGTTCACCTTCCAGTACTCCAAGCGGCCTGGAACGCCGGCTGCCGAGTTACCCGATCAGGTCCCCAAAGAAGTGGTCCAGCAACGTTACGAACGCTTGATCGAGTTACAGGAGCAGATCTCGTGGGACGAGAATCGGGCCCAGATAGGACGCACCGTAGAACTGCTGGTGGCGGTCGGCGAAGGGCGTAAAGATGCCCAGACTGCGCGGATGAGCGGTCGGGCGCGGGACGGCAGGCTGGTGCACTTCGCCCCGGGAACCGCACAGGTGCGCCCCGGCGACGTGGTGACCACGACGGTGACCGGCGCCGCGCCGCACCACCTCCTGGCGGACGGCGCCCTGCTGAGTCACCGGCGGACCCGGGCGGGAGACCTGCATGCGGAACCGGCGCCTGGCGTCGGGCTTGGCATGCCCAAGATGCCAGAGGCGGCGCGATGAGCGGCAACAAGGAAAACCAGCCCGATTTCGAGGCCTACCGCGCTGAGATCGAAGCCGCGGAGCGGCGTGTCGCCGGTGAGATCGACCCCGGGGGCAGGGGACTGGTCGTAGCGATCTGCGTGTTTGTCTTGGTGGGATCGTTCCTGCTGCCGCACACCGGTGCCGTGCGCGGCTGGGATGTGCTGTTCCCCGGCAGCGGCACCGACGAGGCCCTAGTGACTCTGCCGTCGCAGCTGTTCATGTGGTTGGCACTGGTGTTCGGAGTGGGCTTCTCGCTGCTGGCGCTCCTGACCCGGCGCTGGACCGTGGCCTGGGTGGCGCTGGCGGGTTCGGCGATCGCCAGCGCCGTCGGACTGTTGGCCGTGTGGTCCCGTCAGACGGCCGTGCAGGGCCATCCGGGCCCAGGCGTCGGGCTGGTCTTGGCTTGGGTCACCTTGATCGTGCTGACGTTTCACTGGGCACGCGTGGTGTGGTCGCGCACCGCGGTGCAACTTGCCGCCGAGGCCGAGCGTCGGCGCAGCACCGCGGAGCTGCAATCGAGGAACCTGTTGGACGACCTCAGTCGCCCGGAAGACCCGCCCGCCGGCGCTTAGCGTCTGCGCCTCTTCGGGGGTGGCCAGTCAGGCGCCCGTTGGCGCTGTTCGCCAACGGTTGGTTGTCAGCGCCGGTTGAGCGCCTTCTCCGCGGCCTGGGCCCACTGCCGCCACTGCTCGGCGTTGGCGGTGGCCTCGGCGGCTTCCTTGTCGCGACCGGCCGCCAGTGCCTTCTGCGCCTGCCGCTCGAACTGTTCGGCGCGAGTGCGGAACTGCGCCGCCCGGGCCTCGGCTTCGGGATCGACCACGGCTGCTTCGGCGGCGGCGCTGGCGTCGCGCACCTTTTTCTCCACCGCTCGCAAACGCCGCTCCAACTCGGCGGAACGTTCCCGGGGGGCTTTGCCCAGCTCATCCCATTTGTTGACAATCGAGCGCAGCGCGGCGCGTGCGGCATTCTGGTTGGCCGGGTCGATCCGCTCCGCCTCGGCGAGCAGGGCCTCTTTGGCGGTCGCGTTGGCCTCCAGCTCGGCGTCGCGTTCGGCATGGGCGGCGTTGCGCGCCGAGAAGAACGCATCCTGGGCGGCCTTGAACCGCTGCCACAGTGCCTCGTCGACATCCTTCGAGGCCCGCCCGGTCTCCTTCCAGCTGGCGAGCAGTTGCCGGAACGTGGCGCTGGTGGCCGCCCAGTCGGTGGAACCGGAGAGCTCTTCAGCCCGCTTGCACAGCCGTTCCTTTTCCTCCCGCGCCCCGGCCCGCCCACGGTCGAGGTCGGCGAAGTGCGACCCGCGCCGTCGGTTGAAGCCGTCTCGGGCGGCCGCATAGCGCTTCCACAGCGCGTCATCGACCTTGCGGTCCAGGCCGGTGATGGTGCGCCATTCGTCGAGAATGGCGCGCAGCCGGTCGCCGGTGGTCTTCCACTGCGTCGAGTTCGCGGCCAGTTCCTCGGCCTCGGCGGCCAGTGCCTCCTTGCGTGCGGCCGCCGCCGCTCGCTGCTCGTCACGCTGTGCCCGGCCGGCGGCGGCCACGGAGTCAGCGTGTTCGCTGACCGCCGCGATGCGCACCGCCAGGGCATCCATATCGCCGAGGACGCTGGCCGTGGGCAGCTGCTCGGCCAGCGCGGCTGCGGACGCCTTGATCTTGCGTGCGTCGCCCGTACCGGAAGTCAACCGCTCCTCGAGCAGGGTCACTTCGGTGCTCAGATCGTCATAGCGGCGGCCGAAGTGGGCGAACGCTGCGTCAGGGTCACCAGCCTGCCAGGAGCCGATCTGTCGCTCCCCGGCCGAGGTGATCAACCACACGGTGCCGTCGTCATCGACCCGCCCGAACTGGTGTGGATCAGCGGCAGGGGGTCCGAGAACGACCGGGGCAGGCCTGGCACCCGGCTTGGGGCCGGGGCGTGGTCCCGGACGCGGACCCGGGCGTGGCGTGGGTGCGGACGAACCGCTGTCAGTGGTCATCACTGTCGTCACCTAACCCTTCGCGCGGGATAACCCGCGCATCTGCCGCGCACCGCGGCGCCTTCGATCTGCCTAGAAGCATTCAAGAGTATTCAAGCAGTTACCCGCCACACCGCGCCGCCAACTCGGCGGTTCAGCGAGGCTCGACGCAGGAGAGGTGAGGCTGGGGCCGCCGCATAGGCCGGACGGTAGCCTGTCCGATCGCCACCGTTTTGCTACCGCGGCGCACACAGATGCAGGAGACCGGCCATGGAGAAAGAGACCGTCGTCGTTCTGCTCGCGCTCGGCGCGGCTCTGTTCGGCGCGATCAGCGACGTGATCCAGCAGCGCAGTGCCCGTCGTGTCGGGGACCCGGGCATCGGGCCCGCGGCGCTGTTCGCCCGGCTGTTGACCGACCGGCGTTGGTGGGTGGGCAGCCTGGCGGGGCTGGTGGCGTTGGGCCTGCAAGCCACGGCGCTCGGGCTGGGATCGGTGCTGTTGGTGGAGTCGTTGCTGGTCACCTCACTGCTGTTCGCGCTGCCGTTGGGTGCCCGCCAGGCAGGTCATCGCTTGGGCCGCTCGGTGTGGATGTGGGCGGGCCTGTTGGTGGCGGCCGAGACGATCATCATCACCGTCGGCAATCCCACCGCCGGGCATGCGCGCGCCGGGCTGGAGGCCTGGATTTGGGTGATCGCGGTGCTGGCTCCGACGGTGTTGCTGTGCCTGATCGGTGCGCGGGTCTATGCAGGCCGGGTGGCGTCAGCCGTGCTGCTGGCCGCAGTGTCCGCCATCTCGTGGGGCATCTTCGCGGTTCTGACCAAGGGCGTGGTCGATCTGATCGGCCACGGTCCGCGCACGCTGTTGGCCGCACCGGAGCTCTATGCGTGGGCGGCGGTCGCCCTGACCGGCGCGGTGTACCAGCAGTCGTCATTTCGCGCCGGAGCCCTGACGGCCTCGTTACCGACCATCACGGTGCTGGAACCGACGGTGGCCGCGACGCTGGGCATCGTGTTGCTCGGTGAGGTGCTGAACCCCGGCCGCGAGGGCATGTTCATCCTGGTGTTGGCGGTGGTCTCGCTCGTCGCCGCCGTCGTGGCGCTGTCGCGCGATCAGGCGGCCTCCGCGGGCAATCCGGTGGTTGCCGCGACGTAGCTCGGCCGCCCCCGTCGGCCTTGCTCGCCAGCCAGAAGGTGAACAGCGGGTATCGTTTGCCCTCTGAGGAGGGGGTCATGTCGACAGGGAATTTCCTCGCGGCGTTACTGGCGCTGTGCGCCGCCTTGGCGTCCGCGATCGGCGACGTTATCCGCCAGCGGTCTGCCCAGGAGATCACGGATCAGCAGGTAGGTCACCTGCAGTTGTTCTGGCTGTCGCTGCGCGACCCGCGTTGGTGGGGCGGCGGGGCCGCCGCGGTGGCCAACTACGCCCTGCAGGCGGTGGCGCTGGCGGTCGGCTCGGTGATGCTGGTGACCGGGCTGCAGGTGACGGCACTGCTGTTCGCGCTGCCGATGTACGCCTGGATCACTCGCCGGCGGGTGACCAACTGGGAGTGGATGTGGGCCATTCTGTTGGCCTCCGCGCTGGCGGTGGTGGTGGTCGTGGGAGATCCCACCGAGGGGAAGCGCCACGCGCCGGCGGCCGTCTGGATCATCGTGTCGGTGGTGCTGGCGGCGATGCTGTTCGGATGTGTGGTGGCCGCCCGGATCTACAAGGGCAGGCCGGCTGCGGCGGTATTGCTGGCCGTGGTGGCGGGCACATCACTGGCGGTCTTCGCCCTGCTCACCAAGGTTCTGGTGGAGGTGCTCAAGGCAGACGGCTTCGCCGCGGTGCTGCGCTCGCCGACTCTCGTGCCGTGGCTGGCGGCGACGCTGGCCGGGATGATCTTCCAGCAGTCTGCGTTTCGGGCCGGCGCGCTGACAGCGTCGATGCCCACGATGACGGTGGCCAAACCGCTGGTCGCCACGGCGCTGGGCGTGGTGCTGCTCAACGAGACCATTCAGGCCGGCGGACTCGAAGACGTTGCGGTGATCATCGGTGTGGTGCTGATCGTGCTCGCCACGGCAGCCCTGGCCCGGGGCGAAGCCGCCACAATCGTCGCCGACTCCGGAGCAGACCTGGCCGAGCCGGTGGCCGCGCCGACCAACAGCTAACTTAGGTGCCGTGCTGGGACCGATAGCAATCATGCCGTCGGCGCCGGTGCTGGTGCCTGAACTGGCCGGCACCGCCGCCGAAGCCGCCGAGTTGCGGGCCGCGGCCCTGGCTGCCGCCCAGGCACTGCCGCAGCGGTGGATAGCTCTTGGGACCGGACCGGATGCGGTGTACGGACCCCGTGGCACCGGTAATTTCGGGGGATTCGGCGCCGACGTCACGGTGCGACTGTCGCCCGGTGCCGCCGAACCTGATGAGCTTCCCTTGTGCGCATTGATCGCCGGTTGGGTGCGTGAGCAGGTCCACCCGGCCGCGGAGGTGGTCGTCCACTGCTGCGCCGATCCAGGCACGGCGCTGGCCGTCGGGAGGCGCCTGCGCGCCGAGATCGACCAGGCCTCAGAGCCCGTTGGGGTGCTGGTGCTCGCCGACGGGGCCAACACCCTGACCGCGGCGGCACCGGGTGGGCATTGCCCCGCCGACGTCGAATACCAGCGTGCTCTGGACGACGCGCTGGCCGCCGGCCACGTCGAGGCATTGGTCGAGCTGCCGGCACCGGTCGTCGGCCGTGCCGGGTTCGCGGCTCTGGCCGGACTGGCCGGAACCTCGCCGCGCAGCGTCACGCAGCTCTACCGTGATGCGCCGTATGGGGTCGGCTACTTCGTGGGGGTCTGGCAGCCGTGAGGCCAATCGCGGTGGTCGGGCCCACCGGTACCGGCAAGTCGCAATTGGCGTTGGATTTGGCTGCGCGCCTTGGCGGCGAGATCGTCAACGCCGACGCCATGCAGCTGTACCGCGGCATGGACATCGGCACCGCAAAGCTGCCACTGGAGCAGCGGTGCGGCATCCCGCATCACCAGCTCGACGTGCTCGAGGTGGCACAGACCGCGACGGTGGCCCGTTACCAACAGGCGGCTGCGGCCGACGTGGCGGCGATCATGGACCGTGGCGCGGTGCCGATCATCGTCGGCGGTTCGATGCTCTATCTGCAGGCATTGCTCGACGACTGGACGTTCCCGGCGACCGATCCGGTGATCCGCGCCCGCTACGAGCAGCGGTTGGCCGAAGTGGGGGTGGGGGCCCTGCATGCCGAACTAGCCGGCGTAGACCCCGCAGCCGCCGCGGCGATCCTGCCTACTGACGGCCGGAGGATCGTGCGGGCATTGGAGGTGGTGGAGCTGACCGGGCAGCCCTTCGCTGCCTCTGCGCCGAGCATCGGAGCGGCACGCTGGAACACCATGATCCTCGGATTAGACTGCGACACAACTATTCTGGATGAAAGGTTGGCCGCCCGCACCGACACGATGTTCGCCCAGGGGCTGGTTGCCGAAGTGCAGCAGCTGCTGCAGTCGGGCCTCCGGGACGGGGTCACCGCCGCCCGAGCCCTGGGCTACGCCCAGGTGATCGCCGACCTCGATGCCGGAGGCGACGGCGAGGGCGCCCGGGAGCTGACATTCATCGGCACCCGCCGCTACGTGCGTCGTCAGCGGTCCTGGTTCCGCCGCGACCACCGCACGCACTGGATCGACGCCGCCGCCCACGACGTGCTCGACACGGCCCTGGCCGCGCTCCGGCACGTATCCTGAGCACATGCTTTTTGCCAAGGGCCACGGCACCCAGAACGACTTCGTGTTGTTGCCGGATCTGGACGCGGCACTGGCCCTGACACCGGCCGCGGTGGCCGCGTTGTGCGACCGCCGCCGCGGTCTGGGCGCGGACGGTCTGCTCCGGGTGACCACCGCCGGTGCGGCGGTCGACGCCGGCGTGCTGGGCCGGTTGCCCGAGGGCGTGGCGTCCGGTGACTGGTTCATGGACTACCGCAATGCCGACGGCTCGGTGGCCGAGATGTGCGGCAACGGTGTCCGGGTATTCGCGCACTACCTGCGGGCCGCGGGCCTGGAGTCGGCCGATGAGTTCATCGTGGGTTCGCTGGCAGGGCCGCGACCGGTAGTCGTGCACCATGCCGATGACGTGTACGCCGAGGTCACCGTCGATATGGGCAAACCGAACCTGCTGGGCAGCTCCGGCCCGGCATTCGAGGTCCTGGTCGGTGGGCGACGCTTTGCCGGTCTGGGCATCGATGTCGGCAATCCCCACCTGGCCTGTGTGGCGCCGGGCCTGTCGGGGGCGGAGCTGGCCGCGTTGGACGTCGGTGCACCGGTGTCCTTCGACACCGACCAGTTCCCGAACGGGGTCAACGTAGAGGTTCTGACCGCTGTGCACGACGGTGCCGTGTCGATGCGGGTGCACGAGCGCGGCGTCGGCGAGACCCGTTCCTGCGGCACCGGCACCGTGGCGGCCGCAGTGGCGGCTCTGGCCCACAGCGGCGTCGCTACCGGCACATTGCGGGTCGATATCCCCGGTGGGCAGGTTTTCGTCACCGTCACCGAGGCGGGCAGTTACCTGCGTGGCCCGTCGGAGCTGGTGGCGCGCGGCGATATCGCGCCGCGGTGGTGGGCGGCGCAGTGAGCTACCCCGATTCGAGGCAGCAGCCCAGTACCGGTGAGCTGAACCTCGATGACCGTGCCGCGCTGCGCCGCGTGGCCGGGCTGTCCACCGAACTCGCCGACATCTCCGAAGTCGAATACCGCCAGCTGCGCCTGGAGCGGGTGGTGCTTGTCGGTGTATGGACCGACGGCACCGCCGCTGAGGCCGACGCCAGCATGGTGGAACTGGCCGCGCTGGCCGAAACGGCAGGATCGGAGGTGCTTGAGGGCCTGATCCAGCGCCGTGAGCGGCCCGACCCAGCCACCTATATCGGCTCTGGCAAGGCCCAGGAGCTGCGGGAGATGGTGCTGGCCACCGGCGCTGACACGGTGATCTGTGATGGCGAGCTGTCTCCTGCGCAACTGAACGCGCTGGAAAAGGCGGTCAAGGTCAAGGTCATCGATCGCACCGCCCTGATCCTCGACATCTTTGCCCAGCACGCCACCAGTGCCGAAGGCAAGGCCCAGGTAGCGCTCGCGCAGATGCAGTACATGCTGCCGCGGCTGCGCGGCTGGGGAGAGTCGATGTCGCGCCAGGCCGGCGGACGAGCCGGGGGTGCTGGCGGTGGGGTGGGGACCCGCGGTCCCGGTGAGACCAAGATCGAGACGGACCGGCGCCGAATCCGTGAGCGGATGTCCAAGCTGCGCCGCGAGATCAAGGCGATGAAGCAGGTGCGCGACACTCAGCGCAGCCGCCGCCGACACAGCGATGTCGCCTCCGTGGCGATCGTCGGTTACACCAATGCCGGCAAATCCAGCCTGCTCAACGCGCTTACCGGTGCCGGGGTGCTGGTGCAGGATGCGCTGTTCGCCACATTGGAACCCACTAGCCGGCGTGGGCAATTCGACGACGACCGGCCTTTTGTGTTGACCGACACAGTCGGTTTTGTGCGACACCTGCCTACACAGCTGGTGGAGGCGTTCCGGTCCACGCTGGAGGAGGTCGCCGACGCCGACCTGTTGGTCCATGTGGTCGACGGCTCCGACGCGGCTCCCCTTGCTCAGATCAGTGCCGTTCGCGAAGTGATCTCGCAAGTGATCGCCGAGCACGATTCCGGTCCCAGTGGTCGGCGTGCTCCGGAACTGTTGGTGGTCAACAAGATTGATGCCGCAGGTGATCTGGCACTGGCTCAGTTGCGACGTGCTCTGCCCGAAGCGGTATTCGTCTCGGCGCACTCCGGTGATGGCATCGATGCGTTGCGACAGCGGATGAGCGAGCTAGTGGCGCCGGTCGACACCGCGGTTGATGTCGTCATCCCTTACGGCCGGGGAGATTTGGTGGCCAGGGTGCATGAACAGGGGCGTGTTCAGCAGGCTGAGCACGGGGAGGGTGGTACCCGGATTCGCGCGCGGGTTCCCGCGGCACTAGCGGCCAGCCTGCGCGAATTCGCCGCGTTTTAGGCAGAACCGCACCGGTGCTATAGGCTGGGGTCACGCGTCGTGGAACGCTTACTCACCGCCGTCGCGGCCCTTGGTGCCGATTCAGCTGGCGTGTGAAGCTCTTCTCGCGGCGATCGCTATTGCCAACAGGCAATCTCGCCAACTCTGTGTCGCAGACAGAAACGGTGCCGTCGTGACGGCCCTCTGTGGCACAGCCGATGCCGGAAAGGCATGTCATGACTACCGATTCTTTCGCCGAACTCGGCGTACCCGCAGCCCTGGTGAACGTCCTCGCTGACCGAGGCATTGCCAGCGCTTTTCCCATTCAGGTCGCGACACTGCCGGACAGTCTGGCCGGCCGTGATGTGCTCGGCCGAGGCAAGACCGGCAGCGGCAAGACCCTGGCCTTCTCCTTGCCGCTGGTTGTTCGCTTGACCGGTGAAAAGCGCCGTCCTGCAAGGCCGACTGGCCTGGTACTGGCCCCTACTCGGGAGCTGGCGACCCAGATCGCCGCCACACTCGAGCCGCTGGCACAGGCCAGCGGTCTGAAGGTGACCACCATCTTCGGCGGGGTGTCGCAGAACCGTCAGGTCGCGGCGCTCAACGCAGGTGCCGACATCGTGGTGGCCTGCCCGGGCCGGCTCGAGGATCTGATGAAGCAGCGGCTTATCACGCTCGACGCGGTGCGCATCAGCGTGCTGGACGAAGCCGACCACATGGCAGATCTCGGGTTCCTGCCGGGTGTTACCCGGATCCTGGCTGCAACAGCCGAAACCGGCCAGCGGCTACTGTTTTCGGCAACCCTGGACAACGGAGTCGACAAGCTCGTCAAGCGATTCCTGCGGAATCCGGTGTCGCACTCTGTCGATGAACTCGACGCACCTCCTCCGGCCATGACCCACCACGTGTTCCACGTCTCGGGTCTTCAGGACAAGAAGGACTTGGTGCAGCTTTTGGCATCGGGCACCGGGCGACGAATCCTGTTCTTGCGCACCAAGCACCAGGCGCGCAAGCTGGCACGCCAACTCACCGAGTCCGGTGTCCCGTCAGTCGATCTGCATGGCAACCTGTCGCAGCCGGCCCGCGAGCGCAACCTCGCGGCGTTCTCCGGCGGGGATGTGCGGGTGCTGGTCGCCACCGACATCGCGGCGCGTGGTGTTCACGTCGACGAGGTGGAACTCGTGGTGCACGTGGACCCGCCTGCCGAACACAAGGCGTACCTGCACCGTTCGGGGCGTACGGCACGTGCGGGCAGCGCCGGAGACGTCGTCACCGTCGTTCTGCCCGAGCAGCGCCGAGAGACCCAGGTGCTGTTGCGCCGCGCGGGTATCACCGTTGCCCCGCAGCAGGTGGGTGCCGACTCGGCATCGGTGCTTGAGCTGGTGGGGGAGGTGGCTCCGTTGCGGACGGCCCCGGTGGCTCCCACGGTTGCCCCGCCGACTCGCGCCAAGAGCTCGCCGGGGCAGCCAGGCCGCCCGCGTCGCCGTCGTGGGGCCGGCGGTGCCCAGCAGCCTGCCGCGCAGGGCGACGCCCGACGTCGGCAGCGTGGCGGTTCCGGGCCCCGGCGCCACACGGAGGCTGCGCGCTAGGGCTGAGGCGCACCACCGCGCCGCCCAACCATCCGGTTGGTCTATTCTCGTCGGAAAGATCCGTCGACCGGAGGTCCAGGCAATGAGTGCCGCAGTCAAATACCAGCGAACCCTGTTCGAGCCCGAGCACGATCTGTTTCGGGAGTCCTTCCGGGCCTTCCTGGATCGCCATGCCGCTCCTCACCAGGAGGAGTGGGACAAGGCGAAGATCGTGGACCGCTCCGTATGGCTCGAGGCCGGCAAACAGGGCTTCTTGGGCATGGCGGTACCCGAGGAATACGGCGGCGGTGGCGACCCCGACTTCCGGTACAACACGATCATCACCGAGGAAGTCACTGCGGGCCGCTACAGCGGGCTGGGATTCAGCCTGCACAACGACGTCTGCGCGCCGTACCTGCTGGAACTGTGCAACGAGGAGCAGAAGCAGCGCTGGCTGCCCAAGTTCTGCACCGGCGAGTTGATCACCGCGATCGCGATGACCGAACCGGGCACTGGCAGCGACCTGCAGGGCATCAAGACCCGCGCGGTCAAGCAGGGCGACCACTACGTGCTCAACGGGTCGAAGACCTTCATCACCAACGGTATTCACTCCGATCTGGTGATCGTCGTGGCCCAGACCGACCCGGAGAAGGGTGCGCAGGGCTTCAGCCTGCTGGTCGTGGAGCGTGGCATGGAGGGCTTCGAGCGCGGCCGCCACTTGGACAAGATCGGTTTGGACGCCCAGGACACTGCGGAGCTGTCCTTCACCGACGTGCATGTCCCGGTGGAGAACCTGCTCGGCGAGGAGGGCAAGGGCTTCATCTACCTGATGCAGAATCTGCCGCAGGAGCGCATCTCGATCGCGATCATGGCCGCCGGGGCGATGGAGGCGGTTCTGGAGCAGACCATTCAGTACACCAAGGAACGCAAGGCCTTCGGCAAGCCGATCGGCAGCTTCCAGAACAGCCGGTTCCTGTTGGCCGAGTTGGCCACTGAGGCCACCGTGGTGCGGATGATGGTCGATGAGTTTGTGAAGCTGCACCTGGACAAGAAGCTCACCGTGGAGCAGGCCGCGATGGCCAAGTGGTATTCCACCGAGAAGCAGGTCCACCTGATCGACCGTTGCCTTCAGCTGCACGGCGGATACGGTTACATGCGCGAATACCCGGTCGCGCGGGCTTATCTGGATGCCCGCGTTCAGACCATTTACGGCGGCACGACCGAGATCATGAAAGAGATCATCGGCCGCAGCCTCGGCGTCTAGTCGGGGCAATCGAACACAGTCAATGCACCCCACGGGGTGCTGCAAGGGGCGCTACCAGCACGTTTGGTAGTGCCCCTTGTTTTGATTTGCGCAGCGACTTTGGCATCATTTCAGCATCGGGTGGGTATCTGTTTCCGCAATATCGGTGACTTGGCTTCGAAACTTGGGCCGATTGCGGGAAAGTCTATGCCGGAAACATTTGCGTCGTTAACGATGCCTGGGAGGGCTGGTGACTAGTCGGAAAGATCGGTTCGGCAAGACGGCGGTGCGCATGGCGCTCGGCCTCGCGGCGACGGTCACCGTGCTCTTGTCGGTGCAGACCGCCGCGGCGACGCCGGACAGCGATGCCCACGACGCCATCACGGCGGCGTGGCAGGCTGCCGGCGGTGACGGATCGCCGTTGGGCGCTCCCAAGGGGGACGTGCACCCGGCCGGCGTGGGATTCGCGCAGGACTTTGCCGGTGGCACCGTCTTTTTCACCCCGGAGACCGGAGCCAGGGCCCTCTACGGTGCGATCCTGGACAAGTACGAGGCGCTGGGGGGTGCGGCGGACAACGGCCTCGGATTCCCCAGCAGTGACGAAGTGCCCGGGCTGGTCCCCGACAGTCGGGTGGCCATCTTGGCCGGCGCCGACAACCCGGTGATCTTCTGGACGCCTGAGCACGGTGCCCATGTGGTGCGCGGGCCGATCAACGCCGGCTGGGACAAGCTCGGCAGTTCCACTGGTGCGCTGGGCGTCCCAGTCGAGGACGAGAACTACGACGGTGCCGTCGTCACGCAGAAATTCAGCGGCGGTGTGCTGTCGTTCGACAGTGCGACCGGCACCTTCACCACGATTCCGCCGGAGTTGGCGGCGCAGCTGGCCGACGTGGCGGCGCAGGCGGACCCGATCGCGGCCATCGATCAGGCCTGGCGCACCGCCGGCGGCCCGGCGGGAGCGCTGGGAGCCAAGCAGGGCGACCAGTACACGATCGGTGAGAACGGCGGCGTGGGACAAGACTTCGCCCACGGCAAGGTCTACTTCAGCCCGGTGACCGGAGCTAATGTCGTCGACGGCGACGTGTTGGCCAAGTACGAGTCGCTGGGTGGGCCCGCCGGTAGTGACCTGGGTTTCCCGATCACGAGCACGGCAGACGGTGCGCTCAGTGGCAGCAGGTTCAACGCGTTCGCCGCTGAGGACGAGCCGGTGATCTTCTTCAGCCCCGACAACGGTGCCTACGTGGTGCGCGGCGCGATGAAGGAGGCCTGGGACAAGCTCGAAGGGGCCACCGGAAAGCTCGGTGCCCCGGTGGGCGACGAAACCGTCGAAGGTGACGTGGTGTCGCAGAAGTTCACCGGCGGCTTGATCGCATGGAACCAGGCCACCAACACATACAGCACCGAACCGGCCGAGCTGGCGCAATCGTTGTCGGGACTGCAGATTCCCGGTAAGAATCTGCCGGACGGCAGCAAGTCCACCGCAGGCGGCGCAGCCAAAGAGTCGCACTGGAATTGGTCCTGGGTACTGATTCCCGTGGTGGTGCTCGCGGTGCTGGGTGCATTTGCCGGCGCGGCGATGTGGTGGCAGCGGCGTCGACCTGCCCCGGTACTGCAGGGTGCGCCGGTCGCCGTGCCCGCGCCGGTCGCCGACGACTATGACGAGGATGAGGAGCAGTGGGCTCATCACGACCGCAGAGAAGACCACCGCGAGCACGAGGGCACCGTCCGGCTGCCGAGCCGCTATGGCGCACCTCAGTACGTTCCCGAGCCCGAGTTGCCGGTCTCCTCGATCCCGGATGCGCCGTGGCTGCACTACGGCGAGCACGAGACCGAGGCTGACCTCGACGACGAGGACGACACCGACACCGCACCCACCCGGGTGGTGACCGAGGAAGATTTCGGAACCGGTCGGCACGCCGTCGGGCACGGGGGCGGCGGGGCTGACCCGCGTTCCTTCGGTTCTGTCGCTGCCCCGCGCAGGTTCGGTGGCAGCACGGAGACTCGAACGTTCGGTCTCGACGAATCGATCCATCCGGTGATGCATCTGCCGCTGGATGATCCCTACCAACAGCCCACCGGCTATCCGATCAAGGCGAACATCGGCTCGGGTCTTTACTACACCCCGCAGAACGCTTTGTACGACGACACTCTCGCCGAGATCTGGTTCGCCACCGAGGATGCAGCGCGGCTCAACGGATTCACCCGGGCCGGCTGAGCGCGCTGCTCGACGCCGGGCGGGGCGTGACCGGTCAGATCTTGCGGATGACGGTCACGACCTTGCCCAGCACCACCGCGTCGTTGCCGGGAATCGGGTCGAAGATCGGGTTGTGCGGCATCAGCCAGACTTGACCGCCGGTGCGCTTGAAGGTCTTCACGGTGGCCTCGCCGTCGATCATGGCGGCCACGATGTCGCCGTTGTCGGCGACGTTCTGCTGGCGCACCACCACCCAGTCGCCATCGCAGATCGCGGCGTCCACCATCGATTCGCCGACCACTTTAAGCAGGAACAGCTCACCTTCGCCCACCAATTCGCGGGGCAGCGGGAATACCTCTTCGACGGCCTCTTCGGCCAGGATCGGGCCACCGGCGGCGATCCGGCCCAGGACTGGAACGTAAGTGGGCTCGGGCAGGGCGTCCGACCCGGCGAATTCTGTACGTTGAGCGGCCTCCACGGCTCCGGCCACATCGTCCTGACTGCGAACGTCGACGGCGCGGGGACGGTTGGGGTCACGACGCAGAAAGCCTTTGCGCTCAAGCGTTCTTAGTTGGTGCGCCACCGACGACGTCGAGGTCAGTCCGACAGCGTCGCCGATCTCGCGGATGCTCGGCGGGTACCCCCGCTCGTTCACCGAGGCGCGGATGACGTTGAGGATCGTGCGCTGCCGCGCGGTCAATGCTGAGTCCGGGCCCGCCGCGTTACTGGTGCTGTCACTCATGCGCCCGAATCTAGTCGTATACCTGCGATTAATCAAACATGTGTTCGAGGTGTGTCGCGCGGGCGTTCGAAGAGATCCTGGCTTGTCGTACCCCTTCGCTAATGTTTTCGACAACAAATCGATCACATGTTCGGATATCGAACATACAATCGATTACTATTCGAACAGTCGAGCGAACAGGGTCGCCGACGCCGAGTGAGGGAGAACCGCACATGATGCTCATCGACACGATGGCTCCTACGTTCGAGCCGGCCGGGCAGGGTCAGCCGCGGATGCACCGCGGTCCCCGGACGTCGGGTCGCGCATATCCTGTCCGCACTCGTCCGGCACGGCTGGTCCGACCGCGGCCCGGCGGCGCCCCGCTGCGCCACCGCGGGCATGCCGTGGTGATGTCGCGGACGCCGCACCGGCCACGGCCGGTCCAGGCCATCACGCCGGCAACCACGGTGGTCCTGGCCTTGATCGCCGCCGCTATCACCGTGTGGCTGGGGCTGATCGCCCAGTTCGGTGCGGCGGCGGCCGATGCCGGGGCTGCGGTGCCCGACCAGCTCGGCGTGGTGCGCGTCCAAAGTGGCGAGAACCTGGCGCACCTGGCGGCCCGGGTCGCACCTGGCGCGCCCTCCGGCCGGGTGATCGAACGCATTCGTGAGCTCAACGGCCTGGAGTCGGTCGCTCTGGACGCCGGCCAGACGCTGATCGCGCCGTTGGGGTGAGGGCGCGGTGTCGGCTCTACCGTCGTCTGCTGCCACTGCGGGGCGTTGGCTTGGGCGCACACAGGTAGGCTCGCAGATGTCCCAGCGGGCCGCGGTTCCTCAGCTGTCTGAGGCTCCGGGTTCCCGGCACGGCGAAGGAGCGGCAATGCACTGCCCGTTTTGTCGCCATCCGGACTCCCGGGTGGTCGATTCCCGCGAGACCGATGAAGGCCAGGCCATCCGGCGCCGTCGATCGTGTCCCGAATGCGGCCGTCGATTCTCCACCGTGGAGACCGCGGTATTGGCGGTGGTCAAGCGCAGCGGCGTCACAGAGCCGTTCAGCCGTGAGAAGGTCGTCAGTGGGGTGCGCCGGGCGTGCCAGGGCCGCCAAGTCGACGATGATGCACTGAACCTGCTGGCGCAGCAGGTGGAAGACGCGGTGCGGGCCGCGGGTTCCCCGGAGATCCCTAGCCATGAGGTTGGGCTGGCCATTCTCGGCCCGCTGCGCGAACTCGACGAGGTGGCCTATCTGCGGTTCGCTTCGGTCTATCGGTCATTTTCCTCGGCGGCCGACTTTGAGCGTGAGATCGAGGCGCTGCGCGAGCACCGCGAGGTACCCAGCTCCGGTTGAGCCGTACGAGCGCCGACGTCGCGCACTACGCTGGCCGAATGGCACCCGAGTTGCATCCCAATCTGATGGAGCTGGCGCCGCTGCTGGGCACCTGGGCGGGCCGGGGATCTGGGGTCTATCCCACGATTCCGTCATTCGACTACCTCGAAGAGGTGGTCTTCTCCCACGTAGGCAAGCCGTTCCTGGTGTATGGCCAGAAGACCACGTCGCCCACCGACGGCCTGCCCCTGCACGCCGAGGTCGGCTACCTGCGGGTGCCCGAACCCGGCCGGATCGAGTGGGTTCTCGCGCACCCCAGCGGTATCACCGAGATCGAGGTCGGTAGTTACGCGGTGACCGGCAACGGTGTGGAACTGCAGATGTCGGCGCCCACGATCGGCCTGGCGCCGACGGCCAAAGCGGTGACCGTACTGAGCCGGCGCTATCGCCTTTCAGGCGACGAACTGTCCTACACGCTGGATATGGGCGCCGTCGGCCAGCCTGCGCAGAACCACCTGACCGCCACGCTGCACCGCACCGGATAAGGCACCGAGGCGCGGGTGCCTCAGTCCTCGCCGTCGAGGTTCTTCTTGGCCTCCTGCGCCAGGAAGCGCTCGAATTCGGCACCGAGTTCGTCGGCGCTGGGCAGATCTTCGTCGCGGGACAGCAATGAGCGGTTCTGCTGGGCGGTCACAAAGGCGTCGTACTGATGTTCCAGTGCGGTCACCACTTGGGCCACTTCGGCGCTTGCCTCCACCTGTTGATCGATCTTGGCGCGAACCTCGGTCGCGGCGTCGCTCAGTTCGGTCAGCGGCAACTCCAACGCACCGGACTGGGCGGCCTGCTTCAGCAGGGCCTCGGCGGCCTCGGGGTAGTCGGTCTGGGCCACGTAGTGCGGCACGTGCACCGTGAAGCCGACAACCTCGTGCCCATGCTGCGCCATCCGGTATTCCAGCAGGTTAGATGCACTGCCGGGAACCTGGACTTCGGTGATCCACGGGGTGAAATCGCTGATCAGGTCGCGATTATTGGAATGCGCGGTGAGTGTCACCGGCCGCGTATGCGGAACGGCCATCGGGATGGTGCCCAGCCCAATGGTGCGACGCACGCCAAGCTGCTCGGCCAACAGTCGAACGGCCGTGATGAACCTCTCCCACTTTAGGTCTGGCTCCATTCCCGCGAGCAGCAGAAACGGCGTGCCGGCACTGTCCCGCAAAGCATGCAGACTCAGGTCGGGCTCGGCGTAGTGGGTGAAGTGGTCGGCCTTAAATGTCATCAGAGGGCGCCGCGACCGATAGTCAAGCAGGTCGTCGATCGCAAACGATGCCACCAGTTCGCTGTCCAGCGCGGTCTTGAGGTGCCCGGTCGCCAGGCGAATCGCGTGACCGGCGTCGGAGAACCCTTCCAAAGCGTGGATCAGGACCGGCCCCTCGCCGTCTGCCGACATCAGCTGCGGCGCCGGTACCTCCAGCTCGTACATACCGCTCTTCTCAGCCTGGTAGTGCCGGCCCCGGTCGGGTCCGTTATCCGGGTAGTCGGCCATCGCGTTCGCCTCCTCATCGTGCAGATCGCAGTGTGGATCGCATCGTCTAGTTTCCCCCACTGGGGCCCGCACCGAAAAACGGTGCGCGCATGTGTGGCACAACGTAGCTGCTGGGGCAGGCATTCCGCGGCCAGTGCGGTGTTCGCCCTGCGAGGAACGGTGCTGCGGTGTGTCCCTCAGCCGCGGAATTGTTGCAGAGCGCGCATTTTATTCATCACGTCCAACGCGGCGTTCTTATAGGCTTCGGAGAACGTCGGGTAGTTGAATACCGCGTCCACCAGGTATTCCACGGTTCCGCCGCATCCCATCACCGCCTGGCCGATGTGCACCATCTCGGTAGCGTTGGTACCGAAGATGTGCACGCCGAGCAGCTTGAGGTCGGTCGTTGACACCAGCAGCTTGAGCATCCCGTAGGAATCACCGGCGATCTGGCCACGGGCCAGCTCCCGATACCGGGCCACTCCCACCTCGTAGGGGATAGCGTTGCGGGTCAGCTCCAGTTCGGTGGCTCCCACATAGGACACCTCGGGGATTGAGTAGATCCCGATCGGCTGAAGTTCGGTGATCCCGTCGGTCGGTTCGCCGAACGCATGGTAGGCGGCCAGTCGGCCCTGCTCCATGGACGTGGCCGCCAATGCTGGGAAACCGATGACGTCACCGACGGCGTAGATGTGCTTGACCGACGTCTGAAACGTCTCGTCGACCACGATGCGCCCGCGCTGGTCGGTCGCCAGTCCTGCTTTGGCCAGATCGAGGTGGTCGGTGTGCCCCTGGCGCCCAGCCGAATACATCACTGTCTCGGCCGGAATCTGCTTGCCACTGGCCAAAGTGGTCACGGTGCCGTTCGGGCTGACATCCACGGCGGTCACTTCCTCGCCGAACCGGAAGGTAACGGCGAGGTCACGTAGGTGAAAGCGCAGCGCCTCGACGACTTCCGGGTCGCAGAATTCCAGCATCGAGTCACGCTTCTCCACCACCGTCACCCGAGTACCCAGTGCCGCGAACATCGAGGCGTACTCGATTCCGATCACGCCGGCGCCGACGACCACCATTGACGCAGGGATGAAGCGCAGGTCGAGGATCCCGTCGGAGTCCAGCACCCTTTCCTCGTCGAAGGTGACGCCGGCGGGACGGACGGGTTTGGTTCCGGTGGCGATCACGATGTAATCGCCGGTGATGGTGGTGGTCTCGGCACCGTGCCCGTCGACGACGATCGTGTGCGGGTTGATGAATCGGCCGTGGCCGAGGAGGAGATCGACGCGGTTGCGCATCAATTGGCTGCGCACTACCTCGATTTCCTTGCCGATGACATGCTGAGTGCGCGCGAGTAGGTCAGCGGGGGTGATCTTGTCCTTGACCCGGTAACTGGCGCCATAGAGGTCGCGCTGGTTCATTCCGGTCAGGTAGATCACCGCCTCGCGCAGCGTCTTGGAGGGAATCGTGCCGGTGTTGACGCACACGCCGCCGATCATTCGGCCGCGTTCGACCACCGCTGCTGACTTGCCCAGTTTGGCCGCGGCGATCGCGGCCTTTTGTCCGCCTGGACCTGAGCCGATCACGATGATGTCGTATTCCCGCTTCGAATCCATGACACAGACAATTACGCCCCTTCCTGGGGTTGTGCATCTTGAACACACACTGTTAACAGTTCGCGGTGGTTTCCCGGAGCTACCCTGGGGCTGTGATGATCTGGTTCGTGTATGCGAACTGGCGGCATTTCTTTCACCTGCGCGTGGGCGACAGAGAACTTCGGTAGCGACTGAAGGAGTACCCCGGTGAGCAAGCACTACGGCACGATCGCCTTCACTGACGCGGTTCGCGACGTCCAGCGTGCCCACGGCAGCAACGCTTTCTACGAGCGCAAGCGCGTCCAAGGTGCGGCCGCGCCGGGTACTGACCCGCTCACCGACGTGGAGAAGGCCTATCTCGCGGAGCGGGACAGCTTCTACCTGGCAACGGTCAGCGAAACAGGCTGGCCCTATGTGCAATTCCGTGGCGGACCCACCGGCTTCTTGCGCGTCCTCGACGATCACACAATCGGATGGGCGGATTTCCGCGGCAACCTCCAGTACATCAGTACGGGTAACGCCAGCGGCGAGAGTCGGGTCGCCCTGATCGTCATGGACTACCCCCACCATCGGCGGTTGAAAATTTATGGTCACGCCCGCATCGTCACCGCGGAGCAGGACCCGACTCTGGTCGCAAGACTCGCCGATCCCGCTTATGACGCTGTCGTCGAGCGGGCAGTCGTGGTTGACGTCGAGGCTTTCGACTGGAACTGTCCGCAACACATCACTGCGCGGTTCACCGTGGCAGAGCTGGAGGCGCACCTGGCTCCGTTGCGCGAGCAGCTCGCCGGACTGCAGGCCGAGAACGCCGAGCTGCGCAGCATGTTGCACTCCGACGATTAGAGTGATTGTGGCCCAAATTAATTCACCAGCCGCAATGGTCGGCAGTGCGGCGCCTCGGTGGCACTTTCCGGTGACCGGCTAGAGGAGATGGTGGTGGCCACACTGACTTCGGTGAACGTCGGGATGCCGCAGAATGTCACCTGGAACCGGCGCACCGTCTACACCGGTGCGTGGAAACAGCCGGTGCCCGGACCCCGGATGATCCGCAGGCTCAACGTAGACGGCGACGGTCAGGGTGACCTGGCCGGCCATGGCGGTGAGAACCGTGCGGTTCTGGTCTATCAGGTTGATTCCTACCAGCACTGGGCTCAGGTTCTCCAGCGTCGGGATCTGGTGCCGGGTCTGTTGGGGGAGAACCTCACCGTCGAGGGACTGCCCGACGATCAAGTCTGCATCGGTGACCGATACCGGATCGGACAGGCTGTCTTGGAAGTCACCCAGCCGCGGGTCACCTGCTACCGCGCCGGGATGCGGATCGGCGAACCGCGAATGGCGGCCCTGCTGGTCGAGCACGGGCGACCCGGCTTTTACTGCCGGGTGATCGAGGAAGGTGAGGTGGAGGCCGGCCAGGAGATCATCAAGGTCAGCGCTGGGCCGGAACAGATTTCGGTCGCCCAGATCGACGCATTGCTCTACCTGCCCGGACATCCCCGCGACGTTCTCCAGCGGGCCCTGCGCATTCCGGCGCTGAGCCCCGGCTGGAAGCAGTCCCTGCAGGCGCTGTCGGAGCAGCCGCAGACGCCAGCTGGATCGGCGGGCAATGTCGGTCTGACTGCGGCTGCGGCCGGTCCGCCGCCGGCGTGGCCTGGGTTTCGCCGGCTACGTGTCAGCGCGGTCCACGACGAGAGCCGGCACGTTCGCTCGATCTCGTTGAACGACCCCGATGGCGCGGCATTACCGGAATGGCTTCCGGGCCAGTCGATCGCTGTGCGGCTTCGCACCCAGGTCGACGGTGCCGTAGTGGTCCGCAACTACTCGCTGTCGAACGCACCAGGGTCGGCGGAATACCGGATCAGCGTCAAGCGCGAGCCACATGGATTGGCCAGCGGCCAGATTCACGCCCACGTTCATCCCGGTGATCTCGTCGACGTCGCCGCACCCCGAGGGACCTTCTTCCTTCGCGACACGGCGTCACCACTGATCCTGCTCTCGGCCGGGGTGGGGGTGACGCCGGTGCTTTCGATGCTGCACCAGCTTGCCGCGACCCACTCGGAACGGGAGGTCTGGTGGCTGCACGGCGCCCGCGAGGGGACCGAGCATCCCTTTGCCGCAGAGAGCCGCCGCCTGCTGAATCAACTGCCGGGCAGCCATTCGCACATCTTCTACAGCCGTCCAACCACAGAAGACCGACAGGGCCTCGACTTCTCCGAGCAGGGCCGGCTGTCTGGCTCGGCGATCGTCGGCCTCGGTCTGCCACGCGACGCGGAGGTCTATCTCTGTGGCCCCTCGGAATTCATGAACGAGATCACCGCGGGCCTGGTGACCTCCGGGCTGGATCCCGCGCGAGTGCACTCCGAAACCTTCGGTGCCGCAGCTCCGCTCACACCTGGCATCGCCGTGACGTCGATCGCCCCGCACGTTCCTGCTGGGCCGCCCGGCCGCGGTCCCGACGTGCAATTTGCCCGCAGTGGACTGGCGGCGCCTTGGGGTCCACCCAGCACCAGCCTGCTCGAGTTCGCTGAAGCCTGCGACATCGCCACGCGATGGTCGTGTCGAACCGGGGTATGCCACAACTGCGAGACGGCATTGCTGTCGGGCGCCGTCGACTATGACCCGCAACCGCTGGAACCACCCGCCGAGGGCAATATCTTGATCTGCTGCTCACGCCCCCGCGGGCCAGTTGTGATCGACCTCTGAGCGAGCAACGGCATTTATTCACAGTCATCGGGTCATCCCCAACCGGGCAACCGGGAAGGCACGGACGCGCCCTTGGTGACGGGGGTGATCGTCAACGTGGTTGGCATGACAACCACGCAACCGGAATTCACCCTCAATCGGCCCGGAGCCCTCATCGCGGGGCTACCGGCCATCCTCGGCTTCGTCCCGGAGAAATCGCTGATCCTGGTGGCGGTGGACGGCGGTGAGCTGGGCTCGGTGCTGCGGGTCGACCTCGCCGACGCGCTCGCCGATCTCGCCGGGCGGGTCGCGGAGGTCGCTGCGGCCGCCGCGCCGGCAGCGGCCATCGCCGTGATCGTCGACGCCCAGGGGGCGCGCTGCCCGGCCTGCAACGACCAACACCGCCGGCTGGTCGCCGCACTGTGCGAGGAGTTGGCAGACCGCGACATCGTGCTGCTGAGCGCCCATGTGGTGGACCGGATCGCCGCCGGAGGACGGTGGCATTGCGCGGACGGATGCGGCGCCGGTGGTCCGGTCGACGACCCGGACGCGTCACCGTTGGCGGCCGCCGCAGTGCTGGAAGGCAGGCGGCTCTATGCCCGCCGGTCAGATCTGCAGGCGGTGATCGCCCCCGGTGATCCGGCGCGTTGCGCCGCGGTGGCTGCGGTGATCGACGAGTCCGTGGCGCAACGCGTGGCTGAGGGTGCTGATACCCGCGACCGGGCCCGACGCGACATCGAGCACGCCCTGACCGCTGTCGCCGCACTGGCGGGCGGACGCGAACCCACAGACGTGGAGCTGGCTCGGATCGGATGCCCGCTTACTGACGTGAGGGTCCGGGACACGTTGTGTGCATTGGCGATTGGAGAACACGCCGCAGCAGCAGAGCTGCTCTGGTCGGAGTTGGCCCGGACCCTGCCGCCGCCGTGGCGGGCCGAAGCGCTGGTTCTGCTGGCCTTCAGCGCCTACTCGCGCGGCGATGGGCCGCTGGCCGGCGTAGCTCTGGAGGCGGCACTACGTGGCGCACCGGAGCATCGGATGGCAGGCCTACTCGACACTGCGTTGCAGTCAGGGCTGCGGCCGGAACGGATCCGCGGGCTGGCCGATACCGGCTATCGGTTGGCGGAGCAGATGGGGGTGCAACTACCTGGGCGGCAGGGGCAGGGCCTGGGGCGGCGGGCCGGCTGAGGTGGTGTGGTCAGACCTTCTGGACCTTGACGGCGTGTGCCATCTCGTAGGGCAGGCTGACGTCAGCGTGTCCGGGAATCACGATGGTTACGCCGTCGTCGCCATCGGCCTGCACGGTCACCCGGGCGTTGGGAACCACACCGGCCTCTTTGAGCCGGGTGATCAGGTCGATGTCACCCTGCACGTGTTCGGTCAGCTGGCGCACCACCACCGCGACCGGGGAGCCGGCCGGCAACTCCGTCAGCCGCACCAGGTCAGAGTCCCAGCCGGCGGAGCCCGCGCCGAAGCCGAGGTCGGGGAGTCCGGGGATGGGGTTGCCGAAAGGCGACGTCGTCGGGTTGTCGAGAACCTGAACCAGGCGCCGTTCGACATCCTCGCTCATCACGTGTTCCCAGCGGCAGGCCTCAGCATGCACTTCTTCCAGCGGCAGGCCGATCACATCGACCAGCAGGCGCTCAGCCAGCCGATGCTTGCGCATCACCGAGACCGCCAGCGTGCGTCCCTTTTCGGTGAGTTCGAGGTGCCGGTCGCCGGCCACCTTCAACAGGCCGTCGCGTTCCATTCGGGATACCGTCTGGCTGACAGTCGGGCCACTTTGTTCCAGTCGCTCGGCTATCCGCGCGCGCAGCGGGGTGACACCCTCTTCCTCAAGGTCGTAGATCGTCCTGAGGTACATCTCGGTGGTATCAACCAAGTCATTCATTCGGCACCTTCCGTCGCAGCTGAGTCTACTTCGCAAGCCAAGTACTCGGTTAGCGAGCGACGCCGCCGCGCGGCCATAACGCAGCTTCGGCGGGCCACCGGCATAGTCGGCGGCCCGCCGAAGCGGGGGACAAGCGCTCCGGGCCACTGCTCGAGCGGCCCGGGGCGGCGTCAGCTGGCGTAAGAGCGCAGTCGGTCGGCCCGCTCGCCGTGACGCAGCTTGGTCATCACCTCGCGTTCGATCTGGCGGACCCGCTCCCGGGACAGGCCGAACAGCTTGCCGATCTGGTCCAACGTGCGGGGCTGTCCGTCATCCAGGCCGAACCGCAGGCGGATCACCTGGTGCTCACGCTCGTCGAGGGTGGCCAATACGCTGCGGATATCGGTGTGCAGCAGTTCGGAGATCACGGCGTTCTCCGCGGACATGGCCTCGGAGTCCTCGATGAAGTCGCCCAACGGAGCCTCCTCGTCGGAGCCGACCGGCATGTCGAGGGAGACCGGGTCGCGGCTGTGCTCCAGCAGGTCGCTGATCTTCTCCGCCGGGATGCCGGATTCGGCCGCCAACTCTTCATCAGTGGCTTCGCGACCCAGCTGCTGGTGCATCTCGCGCTTGATCCGGGCCAACTTGTTGACCTGCTCAACCAGGTGGACTGGAAGCCTGATGGTGCGGCTCTGGTCCGCCATTCCGCGGGTGATGGCCTGGCGGATCCACCACGTGGCGTAGGTGGAGAACTTGAATCCCTTGGCATAGTCGAATTTCTCCATGGCGCGGATCAATCCGAGGTTGCCCTCCTGAATCAGATCCAGCAGAGGCATACCGCGGCCGGTGTAGCGCTTGGCCAGCGAGACCACCAGGCGAAGGTTGGCCTCAAGCAGGTGCCGACGGGCGGCCTCGCCGTCGCGTACCACCGCCGCCAGTTCGCGCTTGCGCTTGTCGCCGAAACGCTTGCGCGTGTCGAGCAGGTGCTGGGCGTACAGGCCGGCCTCGATCCGCTTGGCGAGCTCCACCTCGTCGGCGGCGTTGAGCAAGGCCGTCTTGCCGATACCGTTGAGGTACACACGCACCAGGTCGGCGGCTGGGCTCTGCGAGTCCAGGTCGCCGTCGATCCGGCTGGTGGTGGCGTCTGCCTTTGCCATTGCGGGCCTCCCGTTGATCGGCTTCAGCTGTCACACGTGTTAACGCGGAACACGAGTGCAGAGTTCCCGGCCGATCGCATTTCCACACCACCTGACGTGCGGAAATACGGCAATGACTTTGAGAATGTGCTAAGAACCTGTACCGTACGGCGCTTCGCCGGCGGTGTCACCGCCCGATTTGGGGGGTTCCGGTGGCTTCGGCCGTTCCAAGGTGGGCCTGGTGCCTGTGGGGAACAGCGGGGTGCGAGTGGGGGCCGCTTCGTAGCGGCGAGGTTCCTCGGCGCTGCGCGGCGGCCGGTCGTTGGCGATCAGCACCGCCATCCATGGCAGCGGTATAGAGGCCACCAGGATCAGTACAGAGATCAGACCGTTGTGCCACATCCCGTAGGCGATCGCAGCCAGGATCAGCGCAGGCACCCGGAACGCCATCAGGGTCAGGTACTTGCGTACCCGTTCGCGGTGCTGTTGCTCGAAGGACGGGGCGGCCGCGGTGATCAAGACCGGCCGACCGTCGTCGTCGAACCCCAGTTCGGGGCCGTGCCTCATCACTCCACTGTCCCACACGCCGGGCTCGAAGGCACGAGGGGTTTTGGATCATCCCCAGTTCTGGGCACAATGGGCACCATGGGCATAGAGACCGACACCCTTGAGCGCACCGATACCGACGAACGCGTCGACGACGGGACCGATGGCGACACTCCGAAGTACTTCCACTACGTAAAGAAGGACAAGATCGCCGAGAGCGCGGTCATGGGTACGCACGTGGTGGCGCTGTGTGGTGAGGTCTTTCCCGTCACCAAGTCGGCCAAGCCGGGTTCGCCGGTCTGCCCGGACTGCAAGAAGATCTACGCGACCCTCAAACAGGCTTGACCGCAGTGGTGTCCTCGTCGGTTCGGCCGGCCCGGGACACCACCCAGGTGCGCAGCTGGTGTAGGTGGGTGGCATGCGCCGGCCACTCTTCTTGGACGGCTGCATTCAACTCCGCGCCCAGCATGATGGCGAATCCGAGCAGGAACGCGAACAGCAGGAAGGCGATCGGCGTCGCCAACGCACCGTAGGTGTAGCCGGTGCTGGTGATATAGCGCAGGTAGATCCGCAGCCCCACCGTTGCCACGACGAACACCGTGGTGGCCAGCAGCGCCCCGAAAATCAGGCGGTGCGACGGAAGCGGCTTGGGCAGTGATACTCGGTAGAGCACCGTCACCGTCAACAGCAGACCCAACACCAGCGCCGGGTAATAGCCGAACCGCAGCGCATCGGTCAATTGAACGGGCAGGTGCTCGGCCACCGCATGCGGACCCAGCGCGGCCAGCGGCGCCGTTGCCACCGCAATCATCAGCATCGCCACGTAGAGACCCAAAGCGAAGAAGCGTTGCCGGACGGGATGACGCAACGGGGTCTGATCGTGTGCCTCTACCACCGAATCCACAAACGCCGAGATCGCCGACGATCCGGCCCACAGTGAAATCACGAATCCGAGCGAGACCACTTCGCCGCGTGCGTTGGCCACGATGTCGCGCACCGTCGGTTCGATGATCTCGACCACGACGTTCTTGGAGAAGAAGCTGCTCGCCAAGCTGATCAGCCGATCCTGAATGGTGGCCAGCGTGTCCGGGCCGAACAGTGGCGCCACATAGGACAGGCTGCCCAGCATTCCCAGCAGGAGCGGGGGCAGAGATAACACCGACCAGAAACCTGCCTGCGCCGACTCCGCAAAGATGGAGTCGTCCCAACTCTTCACCAGCGTGCGTCGTGCTATCCGTAGCAGGTGGTGACGGGAAGGTTTGAGGCCCTGATGATTCTGGTCAGTCATGACCAGCCCAGCATTCCTGACGAGTGGCTCCGATGCACAATCTCGCCATCGGGCGTGTTGCGCGCAGGACCCTGTTACGCCTCAGCCGGCTCGCTGACCTGAATCACCGCTGCCAACGCGATCAACTTGGCTTCGTGCTCGTTGGCGTGATGCTGGCAGAAAAGAAGTTCGGCGCCGGAGGGCAGCGTGGCGCGTACCCGGGCGGCGGCACCGCACCGGTCGCATCGATCAGCCCGGGTGAGTTCAGGACTGGTCAGAGTCGCGTTCATGGGCTCCTCCGTTCTCGCGGTTGTCGTTCAGTGTGTCAGACGTATGAGCGTTCGGTGTTGTTCCCCGGTTCGGCTGTGTCGTGTCTCACCCCGGTCGCCGGTGCGGGAGGATCGGTGCCATGAAGCCCGCCGAGATCTTCGTGCACCTCTGCAGCGCCGACGACTGGGCCCAGGCGCAGGCGTCAGGGGCGCTGCGTCCGGAGTCGTTGGACAGCGTCGGATTCGTTCATCTTTCGACCCCGCAGCAGGTACACCTGCCCGCCAATCGGCTGTATCAGGGCCGCACGGATCTGGTGTTGCTGCAGGTGAACGCGGACAAGGTTGCCGCACCGGTGCGGTGGGAGCCGGGTGTGCCGGGCGATCCTGAGGCGATGTTGTTCCCGCACCTGTATGGACCGCTGCCGGCGGCAGCGGTGGTCGGGGTGGTCGCATACCGGCCGGATAGCGACGGGGTCTTCCGCCAGGTGTCGCCGTGAGCTGTTCGCTCAGCGCGAACGAGTTGGGGCACTGAGCCGTTCGCTGAGGGCGAACGGCTCAGTGCAGGATCAGGGTGAGCCTTAACGTCAAGTAGCGGGGGGGCTGGCTGATCGGACCGCCGACGCTACCGCCGTCACCGCCGTTGCCGCTGCCGCCATAACCGAGACCGGCTTCGCCGCCGATTCCACCGACGCCATTGCCGCCTGCGTCACCGTCGGGGTTACCGGGACCGCCGTATCCGCCGGCTCCACCGCCGCCGACACCCCCGGCCGATCCGACGGGACCGCCGGCGAAGCCGTCACCACCTTTGCCGCCACCACCGAGACCGGCATCGCCTCCGACGCCGCCGGTGCCGCCGTAGGCGCCAGCGGTACCCCCGAGTCCGCCGCCGAACTGACCACCGCCGCCGCCAGAACCCAGCCCGCCGTTACCGCCGTTGCCGCCTACGCCGGCGACACCGGTGCCCCCGGCGCCGCCCTTGCCGCCGTAGCCGTCGCCACCGCGCCCTTGGCGGCAAATCTGCGCGACATGGCTTCCCTTCGAATATTGGATAGCTATTGGCCGTTTACGAGTTCGTCAATTGCTTAGTGAAAACTAAGCTAACATGCAGGTAGATGGGCGGGTACCCTCAGTTCAGGGGCATTGAGATTCCCTGGCTTACGCCCGGCGAACTGGCAGAATGCACGGCATCCGTGCCGCCTGCGGAACACCTTCTGGCTACACAGGGTTCTAGGTAACAGCTCAGCTAAATCTGCGCCGAATTGATCCCTGTCGACGTCTTAGTGTTGCTGGGCGCATTCTGCTGCGGGCGTGAATCCATCGCTCAGCACACCTTCCCTGGCGCTTTGGCGTTCTCATGCCACGGGACCGCTGCCGATTCGGAAGCCATGGTGTTCTGTCGCCTCGACGGCATCTTGACCGGTGGCGCGGTGCTCGGCGTCGGGCGACTATCAGCCCGGCGAGGACCGGTGTTGCGGCCGCTGATTGAGGTTGATCGGGGTGGTCGGCTTGGCTGCCGACGCCCGGGTGAGTTCGCTACGGGCGAAGGTGGTCTGCGCCCTGTTGATCAACACCGCGGGCACCTTGGGCCAGGCGCCGGCGAAGGCGTTGATCGCTTCGAGCACAGCGGGATTGAGGTCGGCTTCGGGCGGAACCCGGTGGCCATGGGTGGCGGCACGCTTGAGCAGCGCGGCGAAGGTCTGGGGCGACGCGTCATCCGTCGGCATGCTCGGCGATCCTACGCCGCCGAACTCGGCTTTCAGACAGCCCGGGCTTCAACGATCGCCAGCGGACTGGTGGTGGGGACCACACGCTGAAGCTCGAATCCAGCCTTGGACAACAGCTCGGCATACTCTCGGCGGGTGCGCTCCTGCCCGCCAGCGGCAACCAGCATCTCCAGGTCGAGAACCAGGCCCAGATGAGATGGCGCTCCTTCGGGCAACACCATCTCGAACAGCAGCACCTTGCCGCCGGGCGCGATGGCGGCGCGGACATTGCGCAGGATGGCCACCGACTGTTCGTCGTCCCAGTCGTGGATGACCGTCTTGAGCAGATACGTGTCGCCGCCGGCGGGGACGGACTCGAAGAACGACCCACCGCGGGTGTCGCAGCGCGACGCCACCCCTGCTGCGGTCATGGCCGCGCCAGCGCCGGCCACCACCTGCGGCAGGTCGAACAGCACACCGCGAGCCTGAGGGGCCGCACGCAACACTTCGGCCAGTAGTGCGCCGTGGCCGCCGCCCACATCGATGATGAGCCTGCTGCTGCTGAAATCGTATGCCGGGACGGCGCTTTCGATGGCAACCGCGGACGCGCCGGTCATCGCCCGGTTGAAAACCTGCGCCAATTCGGGGTCGGTGTCCAAGTACTCGAAGATGGGCATCCCGCGAACCTTGTCGACGGCGGTCTCACCGGTGCGCACTGAGTGCTCCAGGTGCGACCAGTGTTCCCGGTGGGCCGGGTCACCGATGAACGCGATCATCGGCGCCACGCTGCCCGGGTCGTCGGAGATCAGCGTCCGGCCCAGCCGGGTCAGGGCGAAGCGGCCGTCACGGCGCAGGGCGAACACCGACTGGCTGGCCAGCGCGCGCATCAGCCGATAGGTGGCGCCTGGGTGGGTGCCCACCCGCTGGGCGACCTCCTCGGCGGTCAGCGGTCCGTCGCGGAGGGCGTCGGCGATCCCGAGCCGCACCGCCGCGGCAAGCGCCTGGCCCACCCACGGACCGAATGCCAGTTCCAGGACGGCTACCGAGGCGGGGACCGTGGCCTGGCGCAGGCGCTGAAGCCCGCCGCGAAACGCGTTGACGGCGTTGAGCACTGCCGCCGGAGGAGTTTTGGCCATGTCCGTTCGGGCTAGTCGAGGTAGTCGCGCAGGACCTGGGACCGACTGGGATGCCGCAGCTTAGACATCGTCTTGGACTCGATCTGGCGGATGCGCTCGCGGGTGACGCCGTAGACCTGGCCGATCTCGTCGAGAGTGCGGGGCTGGCCGTCAGTGAGGCCGAACCGCAGCCGCACCACGCCGGCTTCACGCTCGGACAGCGTCTCCAGAACCGACTGCAGCTGATCCTGGAGCAGCGTGAACGACACCGCGTCGACAGCGACCACGGCCTCGCTGTCTTCGATGAAGTCGCCGAGCTGCGAGTCGCCCTCGTCGCCGATGGTCTGATCCAGCGAGATCGGCTCCCGGGCGTACTGCTGGATCTCCAGCACCTTCTCCGGGGTGATGTCCATCTCCCGGGCCAATTCCTCGGGAGTGGGCTCGCGGCCCAGGTCTTGGAGCAGCTCACGCTGGATGCGGCCCAGCTTGTTGATCACCTCGACCATGTGGACCGGGATACGGATGGTACGAGCCTGGTCGGCCATGGCGCGGGTGATGGCCTGGCGGATCCACCAGGTGGCATAGGTGGAGAACTTGTAGCCCTTGGTGTAGTCGAACTTCTCCACCGCGCGGATCAGGCCCAGGTTGCCCTCCTGGATCAGGTCCAGGAACGCCATCCCGCGGCCGGTGTAACGCTTGGCCAGCGACACCACCAAACGCAGGTTGGCCTCGAGCAGGTGATTCTTGGCCCGATCGCCGTCGCGGCAGATCCACGCCATGTCACGCCGGTAGGCGACAGCCAGCTTCTCGCCTTTCTCGGCGTGCTCGGCCATCTTCTGTGTGGCGAACAGTCCGGCCTCGATCCGCTTGGCCAGCTCGACTTCCTCTTCGGCGTTGAGCAGCGCCACCTTGCCGATCTGTTTGAGGTACGCGCGCACCGAGTCGGCCGACGCGGTGAGCTCCGCGTCCTTGCGTGCCTGCCGCAGAGCTTCGGACTCCTCTTCGTCCCAGACGAAGTCGCCGGAGGCCTTGTCCTTCTCGCTGGGTTCGGCGACCTCGTCGTCGTCGCCGGACTCCTCGGCCGCCGGAGTCGTTGCGGTGGCGTCACCGGATTCGGTGTCGTCTTCGTCAAGGTCGTCCAGGCTCAGGTCGGCCTCGTCGATGTCCTCGGCGCCGGGTTCGCCGTCGAGTTCGACTTCGGTCTCGAGGTCCTCGGGTGCCAAGTCGCCGTCGGCGTTCTTGGCGCTCGCCTTGGTGGCTTTGGCGGCCTTCTTGGCCGGCGCCCGAGTCGTTCGGGTTGCGGGCTTGGCGTCGCCGTCGGTCGTACCGCGAGTGGCGGTCCGTGCCGTCGACTTGGTCGCCTTCTTGGCGGGAGCGGCCTTGGTTGCCTTGGCCGCGGTCCGCTTGGCCGGCGCCGCAGCAGCGGCCTTCGCGGGTGTCTTCGCGGCGGCTTTGGCGGGTGCCTTCGCGGCGCTGCCCGGTGTGGGCTCCTCAGTCGCCGTTTGTGCCTTGCTCGCTGCCACGTCCACGCCCTTCGGTCGGACTGAACTTCCGGGTTGCAGCATCGTGCGCAACCGAAAGTGTCGGGTATGTCGAATGTCGGCTCTATTTCAGTTGGTGATCAACTGGGATAGTCGCCGCTATCGGTTAGGCGGCCGCCGTCGACCATTGTAACGACAAGGCGGGGCCGCGATCGCCGAGCGTGCGTTATTCAGCGGGTCATGTCGCCCGTTGACGCCATCGCGGCCCCGACGATCCCCGCGCTGTTCTGCAATGTCGCGGCGACCACCGGAGTCCGGTTGCCCAGCAGTGGCACCCACCGCTCGGCCTTTCGGCTGATGCCGCCGCCGACGATGATCAGATCCGGGCAGAGCGCGTCTTCGACCGCCATCAGCACCATGGTCACCTGCGCGGCCCACTTCTCCATGGACCAGTTCTTGCGTTCCTTGACCGACGCGGCAGCGCGATGCTCGGCCTCTTTTCCGCCCACTTCGATATGCCCGAGTTCGGTGTTGGGCAGCAGCTTTCCGTTATGGATGACCGCCGAGCCGATCCCGGTCCCGAAGGTCAACAACACCACCACGCCAGGCATGTTTTTGCCGGCGCCGAATCGTGCTTCGGCGAGCCCCGCCGCATCGGCGTCGTTGAGGATGGTGATGGCCTGGTCGTCGAGTTCGGAGGCGATCGCCTGCTGGGCGTTCAGTCCAATCCAGGATTTGTCGACATTGGCAGCCGTGCGGACGACCCCGTCGACCACTACGCCGGGATAGGTGACGCCCAGTGGTCCGGTCCAGCCGAAGTCGTGAACCACCGCCGCGACGGTCTGAGCCACCAAGACCGGCGTGGCAGGGCTCGGCGTCGGCAGCTTGAACCGTTCACCGATCAGGGCGCCGGTATCGAGGTCCACGACTCCGCCCTTGATTCCAGTGCCGCCGACGTCGATGCCGAAGCCGCGTCGCTGTCGTCGAGTGCTCTCGATCGGGGACGGAGCGGGGTCGGTGCCGGTCATCGAATCTCCTCTGGCGGATCGGTGGTCAGCAGGTACCGGAATGAATCTTGGTCAGCAGTGCAGGGTCGGGCAGTCCGGTGGCGTCGGGGCGCAGGCCGGCCAGCGCGGCTTCGATGTCGTCGCTGTGGGACAGGCTGACGAAATCGCCGCCGACCGCAAGATCCACCGAGTCATCGGTGCGGTCGTCGCGGAACAGTTCCGTGCACGGCGCCACCAGCCACAGCGCCGCCGCCGCGGCCTGGCCTGACGGCCCGAATCGGATCTGGCCCTGGCAGTCCAGCCGGTCGTCGGCGTAGATCGGGTCGTTGGCGGCTGTCGGCTGGGGGAAGCCGTCGTCGCGCAGCGCGTCGGCGACGTCGGCGGCTTGCCCGGCCCTGCCGCTGGCGTTGAGGACGCGGGCCTTGATGTCGGCGAGCTTGGCCGGGGTGGTGCTGATCATTGCGGCGCGCGGGACCTGGGTGCCCAGTCTGGGCTGGTCCGGCTCGGCGGTGACCGGCGGGGCGTTGCACGCCGCGACCTCGTGGACATCGGCTGGACGGGTGAGGGCCACCGCCCATGCCACGGCGGTCAACAGCACCAGGGCTGCCAGGCCGTAGGCGGCCGGACGAGTGTTGCGTCGCCGGAACGGCCGACCGTGCTTGTCGAACTCGGTACCGGAAGTGATTTGCGCGACCACGTACGCACTCTAGAGGGCGCCGGCGCGGGCGATAACCGTGGTCAGGAATACAATGTGGCGTAAATCACACTTGATCGGAGTGGAATCCGGGCACGAATCATTTGGTGGATGCGTTCGACGCTGGTACAAAGCTCGCGCAGGCTTTCGAGGGGACTCGAGGGGACTTGAGGGGAGAAACCATGGCAACCGATTACGACGCCCCGCGGCGCACCGAGACCGATGACGTATCTGAGGATTCGTTGGAGGAGCTCAAAGCGCGGCGTAACGAGGCGCAATCCGCCGTGGTCGACGTGGATGAGACCGAGTCGGCCGAGTCGTTCGAGCTGCCGGGCGCTGACCTGTCGGGCGAAGAGCTCTCGGTGCGGGTCGTTCCCAAGCAGGCCGATGAATTCACCTGCTCGAGCTGCTTCCTGGTGCAGCACCGCAGTCGTCTGGCCAGCGAGAAGAATGGCGTGATGATCTGCAACGACTGCGCGGCCTGACCCGCCCCTTCCCGCTTCGTCAGTTCTGCAGGGCCGCCAGCACCCGTTGGGGCTGGCGGCAGCTGATCAGCCAGTACGGTGTTGGGTCATCGGGGTCATCGAGAACGACCAAGATCATGGGCCCCACCCAGGCGCGATGCACGACGTATGCCGCCGGATCGAGTTGGCGGCCTAACGCTGCGGATTTGGCCGATCGGGGTACCTCAGCGCAGCGTGCGATCGCGTTGGTGGGCAGGTGCGCGTCGCCTACCCACAGTTGCGTCTCCCCACCGCTGTCGATGACGCGCACCTGAATCCGCCCCCACCAGAGCAGTGCGCCGACGGTGATCGCGAAGAACACGGCGAACGGCAGCCAGTCAGGCAGGGTGCGCAGGCCAAGCCGGACTTCGTAGGCCATCAGGCCGTTACCCAAGAACCCCAGTGGCCACCACCACCACGGCACCCACAGCTGTTCGCTGTACCGCACAGTTTGCGATGCCCGGTGGTTCAGACGCGATCCCGACATCCGGCTAAGAGTAGTCTTGCGCCTCGTGTCGCCCAGTCTCGCGGTTGTTCGCCTGGATCCGGATCTGCCCCTGCCGAGCCGTGCGCATGCCGGTGATGCCGGCGTCGACCTCTACAGCTCAGTCGATGTTGTGCTGGACCCTGGGCAGCGGTCGCTGGTGCCCACCGGAATTGCCGTGGCAATCCCGTTCGGCATGGTTGGCTTGATTCATCCGCGATCGGGTCTGGCTGCGCGGGTGGGCCTTTCGATTGTCAACAGTCCCGGAACGGTGGATGCGGGCTATCGTGGTGAGATAAAGGTCTCATTGATCAACCTCGACCCGACGACCCCGATCGAGATCAATCGGGGTGACCGGATCGCACAGTTGCTGGTGCAGCGGGTTGAGCTTCCGGAGCTGGTGGAGGTGGCTTCGTTTGACGAGGCCGGGTTGGAGCCGACGACGCGTGGCTCCGGCGGACATGGGTCCTCGGGTGGGCACGCGAGCTTGTGATGGCTTGTGACGACGACGTGATGAAGGTGGGGCGGCGGTAATGGCATTCGGTAGAGGTAAAGGCAAGCGCGAGGCCGTCGAGCCGACGAGCGCCCGGCCGGACGCCTCGGGCCAGTCGGAAGGGTTCGAATCGGAGTTGGCGGAGGAGCTCGAGGGTCCCTTCGACATCGAGGATTTCGACGACCCTGAGGCGGCGGCGACGGCCCGCCTCGACTTGGGATCGGTCTTGGTACCGATGCCGGCGGGTGCACAGGTTCAGGTCGAACTGAGCGAAGCGGGGGTCCCCAGTGCGGTGTGGCTCGTCACGCCGCACGGCCGGTTCAATATCGCCGCCTACGCCGCGCCCAAGTCGGCTGGTCTGTGGCGGGAGGTGGCTGCGGAGCTGGCTGAAGCGCTGCGCAGGGACAATGCGAACGTCAGCATCATCGACGGCCCGTGGGGCCGAGAGGTGCTCGGCATGGCGGCCGGCGCCGTGCGGTTCATCGGCATCGACGGCTACCGCTGGATGGTGCGCTGCGTCATCAATGGACGACCCGAGGCCATGGAGGCGCTGTCGCAGATGGCGCGACAGGCGTTGGCAGACACCGTCGTCCGGCGCGGCGACACCCCATTGCCGGTGCGTACCCCATTGCCGGTTCGACTGCCCGAGCCGATGGCTGAGCAGTTGCGGGCTGCCGCGGCGCAACAGGCCGCGGCCCAGCAGGCTGCCGTCGAGCAGGCTGCTGCGCAGCAGGCGGCCGGACTGCACGGGGCCGCCATCTTCAGCGGTGGCGACGCGCCGCGTGCACCGGCGGCACCGCCCGCCCCGCCCGCACCGGCTGCCCGCCGCAGTGCGGAGGGCTCGGCGATGCAGCAGTTGCGCACCATCACCGGCGGTTAGCGAGGCTCGACGTAGGAGAGGCGAAGCTGGACCGCCGTACTAACCCCGGCGGTTAGCTGGCTGTGGGCGCTCAGCTCGTGGCGAGCGCCAGCGCCTCCACACAGGCGGTTCCCAACGCGGCCGGATCGGCGCCTATCTGCTCCAGGGTGACCGTGCGCAGCGCCGCCCGCGGTGCGGCCGCCACCCACTCGGAGGCCGTCTGTAGAGGATGGACGGCGTCGTCGACCGCCGCGGTCACCCCCAGCGGCACCCGCAGTGACGCCAGCTCGGCGTAGGTGGGGGCGACGTAGGCGGCCGCCTCCTCCATCGCCGCTGGCAACTGCGGCCACTGGGCAGTCCAGGAGCGGGTCAACTCGTCAGCGAGCCACGCCGGGCTCGACGCCCGCATCTGTGCCACCACTGCCGCCAGGCCGTCCTGACGCAACTGTCCGGCGCTGTAACGCGCGGCATGCGCTGCCGGCGCCTCGTCGGGAACTCCAGTCCAGGCGGGCAGCGCGGCGAGCACTCCGACCACTTGTTCGGGATGACGCAGCGACCACGCGGCGGCCACCGCGGCGCCGATCGACACCCCGCCGACAAGGATCGGACCTGACCGCGCTGCGGCTGTGTCCAGTGCGTCCACATAGCCCTGAATGAGGCGGTCGGGCTGCGGTCGATGGGTGACCAATGTGGCGCCCACCTGCTGCAACGGGTAGTGGAACGCCCGTCGGACATAGTCGTCGTCGGATCCGGTGCCCGGCAGCACAACGGCCGTCACGCCGCGCAGAACCATGCCACCTCTTGATCGTGTTTGGTGTTGTCGGCCACGCCACAGGCCGGTCGTGTGGCATTAGGTAAACAACAGGTCTACCGTAGCGTGCGCACACGATTGAGGGAGAGAGCAATGGCTGCTCCGGAAAGCTACTTGCGGCGGCTGACTCGGCGATTGACCGAAGATCCCGAGCTGCGTGACGTCGAAGAGTTGTCGGACGAGGCGCTCAACACCGGCGCGCAACGCGCGATCGACTGCCAGCGCGGCCAAGAGGTCACCATGGTCGGGGTTTTGCGCAGTGTCGAAGCCAACGCCAAGGGCTGTGTGGGAGGTGTCCGCGCCGAACTGTTCGACGGTACCGACACGGTGACGTTGGTCTGGCTGGGCCAGCGACGCATTCCCGGGATCGACTCCGGCCGTACATTGCGGGTGCATGGTCGGCTGGGCAAGCTGGAGAGCGGCTGCAAGGCCATTTACAACCCGCATTACGAAATTCAGCAGTGACGGGACCTTCTGGTGGGCCCGCGTGCCTATGAGCGAGGACTACAGCGCAGAGGGCGCCCAGGGGCCGCAGCGGCTTCTTGAGCAGATCGGCGGGGTCGCCGGCCTGATCTATTCCTCGTTGCCCATCGTGGTGTTCGTCCCGGCCTCCAACCTGTTCGGACTGAAGGTCGCCGTCCTTGCCGCACTGGGGGTGGCTGCGGCAGTCCTGGTCTGGCGGCTCTTTCGTCGGCAATCCACCCAACCGGCGATATCCGGCTTCTTTGGGGTCGCGGTCTGCGCCCTGATCGCCTACCGGATGGGCGACTCCAAGGCGTACTTCCTGCTCGGAATCTGGACCTCGTTGGTGTGGGCGGTCGTGTTCGCCGCATCTGTCGTGATTCGCCGGCCACTGGTCGGCTATGTCTGGTCGTGGGCCAGCGGCCAAACCCAGGCCTGGCGCGAGGTGCGGACGGCGGTCTATGCCTACGATCTCGCGACGTTGACCTGGGTTGTGGTGTTCGGCTCCCGTTTCGTGGTCCAGCGACTCCTCTATGACGCCGATCAGACCGGGTGGTTGGGAGTGGCGCGTATCGCCATGGGTTGGCCGCTGACTGCGGTTGCCGCGGTGGTCACTTACCTGGCGGTGAAATACGTTCAGCGCGCCTTGGATGCAGTGCCCGCCGCCGCGGCACCGCAGGACGAACCCCGGTCAGTGGGCCGGTAGCAGCAGCGCGCGTAGTTCGGGTTCGACGCCGTCGGAGGCCACGAACAGCAACTCGTCGCCGCCCTCGAGAGGTTCGTCGTCGTGCGGCACGATCACCCGCGCCCCGCGCAGGATCGTCACCAGCGCGGCGTCACGCGGCAAGGTCAGCTTGCGTATCGGCTTGCCGCCCCACGGCGTGTCGTCGGGCAGCGTGATCTCCAGCAGGTTGGCCTGCCCTTTGCGGAACTCCATGAGCCGCACCAGGTCTCCGACCGCGACGGCTTCCTCGACCAAGGAGGCCAGCATCCGCGGCGTCGATACCGCGACATCCACGCCCCAGGCATCGGTGAACAGCCATTCGTTGCGGGGGTCATTCACGCGCGCCACTACCCGGGGCACCGCGAATTCGGTCTTGGCCAGCAAGGAGAGCACCACGTTGGCCTTGTCGTCACCGGTGGCTGCGATCACCACGTCGAACGACTCCAGGTGCACTGCCTCCAACAGGCTCAGCTCGCAGGCATCACCCAGATGCCAGTGCGCGTCGGCGATGTCTTCGGTGTCGACGTGATCCGGGTTGCGCTCGATCAACGTGACTTCGTGGTCGCTGTCGAGCAGTTCGCGCGCGATCGACCGTCCGACGGCTCCGGCCCCGGCCACCGCCACTTTCATTTGTCCAGATCCTCGCTCGGCGGCAACGCGGCGATCGCGATGGCCTCCGCCACCCGTCCCGAGACCGCTACCACGTACACCTGGTCGCTGGCCTGGATCACGGTCCTGGGCTCGGGCAGGACACCGGTCCCGAATCGGATCAGGAACGCCACCCGAGCATTGGTGGCGGCCTCCAGATCGGTGACGGGGCGACCGATCCAGTCCTCGTGCAGGACAACCTCGGCGACGGCGACGGTGCCGGTGGGGTCACGCCACTTGGCGGTCTGGTTCTCTCGGGTCAGTGCGTCGAGCAGCCGGTCGGTGGTCCAGGGCACCGTGGCGATGGTCGGGATGCCCAGGCGTTCGTAGACCGCGGCCCGTTTGGCGTCGTAGATGCGGGCCACCACCCGGGATACGCCGAACGTCTCACGGGCCAGTCGTGCCGCGATGATGTTGGAGTTGTCACCGGAGGAGACGGCGGCGAACGCGGCGGCTTCCTCGATGCCCGCGCGCAGCAGAACATCGCGGTCGAAGCCCATGCCGAGCACGCGCTCACCGTTGAATTCCGGGCTGAGCCGGTTGAACGCGGTGCTGTCTCGGTCGATGATCGCAACCTCGTGGCCGATCCGGGACAGTCCATCGGCGACCGAGGCGCCCACCCGGCCGCATCCCATCACAACTACCCGCACGTGCAAGGTCCTTTCGGCCGGTTCCGGCTGGCTTTCGACTGGAGTAGTGCCCGTATGCGGTGAACGCTACCGCCAAGCCCCGGCTGGCTTACCCTTGGCTCTCGTGTCGAAGATTTCCACCGCTGCTCGGCGTCTCCTTCTGGGCCGCCCCTTCCGCAGTGATCGGCTCAGCCACACGCTGCTGCCCAAACGCATCGCGCTGCCGGTGTTCGCCTCCGACGCGCTGTCCTCGGTCGCCTACGGGCCCGAAGAGATCTTTCTGGTGTTGTCGGTGGCCGGCCTTGCTGCCTACCGGATGACGCCGTGGGTTGGTCTGGCGGTGGCGTTCGTGTTCATCACTGTGGTGGCCTCGTACCGGCAGAACGTGCACGCTTACCCCTCCGGCGGAGGTGACTATGAGGTTGTCACCACCAACCTCGGTGCCACCGCAGGTCTGACCGTGGCGAGCGCGTTGATGGTGGATTACGTTCTGACGGTTGCCGTCTCGATCTCTTCGGGGATCGCCAACATCGGCTCGGCGATACCGTTCATCGCGGAGCACAAGGTTGTGTTCGCGGTGGGGACCGTGATCGCGGTGGCGGCGGCCAATCTGCGCGGTATCCGCGAATCCGGCACCGCGTTCGCCTTCCCGACCTATGCGTTCATGATCGGGATCTTCGGCATGCTCGGGTGGGGGCTGTTCCAGATCTTCGTGATGAATCACCCATTGCAGGCCGAGTCGGCCGCCTACAGGATCGACTCCACCGAAGGCGAGTTCGTGGGAGTCGCGCTGGTGTTCCTGGTGGCGAAGTCGTTCTCCTCCGGCTGTGCGGCGTTGACCGGGGTGGAAGCGATCAGCAATGGTGTGCCGGCATTCCGCAAGCCGAAGTCGCGTAACGCCGCCACCACACTGCTGATGCTGGGCGCGATCGCGGTGACCATGATGATGGGCATCATCGTGCTGGCCAGTGAGACCGGCGTGAAGATCGCGGCCCGCCCGCACGACCAGCTGATCGGGGCCCCGGCCGACTACGACCAGAAGACGTTGCTGGCGCAGCTGGCCGAGACCGTATTCCGGGGCTTTCCGCCTGGACTGTGGATCATCGCCGGGGTGACCGCGCTGATCCTGGCGCTGGCCGCCAACACCGCCTTCAACGGCTTCCCGGTGTTGGGATCGATCCTGGCGCAGGACTCCTACCTTCCGCGCCAGCTGCACACCCGAGGTGACCGGCTGGCGTTTTCCAACGGCATCGTGTTCCTGGCGGTGGTGGCCATCGCCTTCATCGTGGCGTTCGGCGCGGAGGTCACCGCGCTGATCCAGCTCTATATCGTCGGCGTGTTCGTCTCCTTCACGCTGAGTCAGATCGGCATGGTGCGACACTGGAATCGGTTGCTGCGCAGCGAGACCGACCGTGCGGCGCGGGTTCAGATGATGCGTTCCCGGGTGGTCAACACCATCGGGTTCGTCGCCACCGGGGCGGTCTTGATCGTGGTGATCGCCACCAAGTTCCTGGCCGGCGCATGGATCGCGATCATGGCGATGGCGGTGCTGTTCGGGCTGATGAAACTGATCCGGCGGCACTACGACGCCGTCAATGTCGAGCTGGCGGCACAAACGGCCGCCCAGGAAGGCCAGGCGGTGCTGCCCAGCCGCACTCATGCGCTGGTCCTGGTGTCCAAACTTCACCTGCCGACCCGGCGCGCGCTGGCCTACGCCCGGGCGACCCGCCCCGACTCGCTGGAAGCGATCACCGTCAGCGTCGACGACACCGAGACCCGAGCGTTGGTCCGTGAGTGGGAAGATAGCGACGTCACCGTTCCGCTTAAGGTGATCGCATCGCCGTACCGAGAAGTCACCCGACCGGTACTCGAGTACGTCAAACGCATCAGTAAGGAGTCGCCGCGCACCGTGGTGACCGTCTACATTCCCGAATACGTCGTGGGGCATTGGTGGGAACAGCTGCTGCACAACCAGAGTGCGTTGCGGCTCAAGACACGGCTGCTGTTCATGCCGCAGGTCATGGTCACCTCGGTGCCCTGGCAGCTGAACTCCTCGGAGCGGCGCAAGGTCCTGGAACCGCACCACGCACCCGGCGATACCCGGAGAGGCTTCTAACGCAGTGATCGATCAAGAGCTCACGCTGGTCACCGAGGCGCCGGCCAACGGCGGCAGTTGTGTGGCCCGGCACGACGGGCGGGTCGTCTTCGTGCGTTACGCCCTGCCGGGCGAACGCGTGCGGGTGCGCATCACCGCCGAGCGAGGGTCGTACTGGCACGGCGAATGCGTCGAGGTGCTCGAACCGGCACCGGGCCGGATCGACTCGTTGTGTCCGATTGCCGGGGTCGACGGTGCGGGCTGCTGCGACCTGGCCTTCGTCGAACCGGCTACGGCGCGGGCACTCAAGGGCGATGTGGTCTCCAATCAGCTGGCCCGGCTCGGCGGTCATGAATGGCGGGGCGAGGCGGAGGCACTCAGTGATGAGGGCGCGACGGGCTGGCGCAGCCGGGTGCGTCTGGAGGTGGGTGCCGATGGGCGAGCCGGATTTCACCGGTACCACAGCGAGGAACTGGTCACCGACCTGCGTTGTGGGCAGCTGCCGACGGGAATGACCAAGGGGCTGGCCGAGCGGACCTGGCGGCCCGGCGACCACCTGCACGTGGTGGCCGACGATGACGGCGTTCGCCACGTGGTGAGCACCGGCCGCGAGCACCGTCCGGAGGTGATCGAGGGGGATTATCACGCGACGCAATGGGTAGGGCGCCGCCGCTGGCAGATCCCGGTGACCTCCTTCTGGCAGGCGCACCGTCGGGCGGCCGCGCTCTACAGCGCGTTGGTCGCGCAGTGGGCGCAGCCCGCCACCGGCGGTACGGCGTGGGATCTCTACGGTGGGGCCGGCATCTTCGCCGCGGCATTGGCTGAGCCGGTGGGGGAGTCCGGTCGGGTGATCAGCGTGGATACGTCGCGGGCGGCAACTGGCGCGGCGAGGGCGGCGCTGGCCGACCTGCCGCAGGTTACGGTGCGGACCGACTCGGTGCGCCGCGCGTTGGGCGGTGAGCGTGCCGTGGCCGACGTTGCCGTGCTCGACCCACCGCGCGCCGGTGCCGGCCGCGAGGTGATCGACCTACTGGCCGGGGCCGGGGTGCCGCGGGTGGTGCATATCGGTTGTGAAGCAGCGGCTTTCGCCCGCGATATCGGCCTGTATCGCGGGCACGGTTACACCGTCGAGCAGATCCGGGTGTTCGACGCGTTTCCGCTCACCCATCACGTGGAGTGTGTGGCGCTGCTGACACGCGGTTGATCTCGGGGGAGATCAGCCGAACACGAAGTAGCGCAACCACAGGTACACCGCGGACAGGGCCACCGAGACCGCGGTGACCACGATGCCCTTGCGGGTGAATTCCCAAAACGAGATGGGATTGCCTGAGCGGCGGGCGATTCCGAGCATCACCACGTTGGCGCTGGCACCGACCGCCGTCAGGTTGCCGCCGAAGTCGGCACCCAGCGCCAGTGCCCACCACAGGGCATCGGGATGCACGTCGCTCGGGATGGTGGCGCTCAGCTCCGCCACGATGGGCGTCATGGTCGCGACGTAGGGGATGTTGTCGATGATCCCCGACACCGGCGCGGACACTCCCAGGATCCCCATCGTGGTCAGCAGTGCATTGCCACCGGTCAGTTCGGTGGCGGTCTTGGCCAGGGCGGCGATAGCACCGGTGTCCACCAGGGCGCCGACCATCACGAACAGGCCGGCGAAGAACAACAGCGTCTCCCACTCGACACCCGACAGGTAGTCCGAGCGTTCCAGGCGCGAGATCACGATCAACACGCCGGCGCCCAGCAGCGCCACCACCGAGGGCTCCAGGTGTAGCGCCGAATGCCCGATGAACGCCGCGAACACCGCGGCGAGCACCAGACCGCACTTGATCAGCAGCCCGCGGTCGCGGATGGCCTCACCTTCCTCCAACGCCATCACGTCCGCGACCCGCTCGGCCTCGACAGTGAACGACCCGGGAAACAGCCGGGGCAGCATCGCGATGAACACGACGATGACGATGGCGACGATGGGGGCCAGGTGCAGCAGGAAAGAGTTGAACGACAAACCCGCCCGGCTGGCGATGATGATGTTGGGTGGGTCGCCGACGAGGGTGGCGGCGCCACCGATGTTGGAGGCGAACACCTCAGCCATGAGAAACGGCGCGGCGCTGATCTCCAGGCGGTCGCAGACCAGCAGTGTGACCGGGGCGATCAGCAGCACCGTGGTGACGTTGTCCAGCAGTGCCGATGCCACCGCGGTAACCAGCACCAGCAAGATCATGATCCGCAGGGGAGATCCCTTGGCGCGCTTGGCGGCCCAGATCGCGATGTATTCGAACACGCCGGTCTGGCGCAGCACACTGACGATGATCATCATGCCCAGCAGCAGGAAGATGACATCCCAGTCGATTCCGGTTTCGCGGGAATAGAAGATGTCGTCCGAGGAGATGACCGGCAGGATCACCACGGCCGCCGCCCCGGTGAGCGCGACCAGGGTTTTATTTACTCGATCGGCGGCGATAAACGCATACGCGATCAGGAACACCGTGACCGCGATAAACGCCATCCGCGGGATCAGACCTTCAATGCGGCGGCCAGCAACCGCGATGCGGTGATGACTCCGTGCAGTTCACCGTCTTTGACCACGGCGATAAGCGGGCTACGCATTCTGGCCATGGTAGCGGCCACCTCGATGATGGTCTCATTGGCATCGGCCGCCGGTACGTCATGGAGGTGTTCGGGCAGAACGTCGCGCACGGCCTTGCCGCCGAGCTTCTCGGCGGCCCGATCGGCCATCGTTTCGCTGAGGACACCGGCCAGTGATGGGTCATCCTGAACGTAGCTCGGCACGATGAAGCGCACCACCTGGGAGGCCGGCAGCACCGCATAGGGCTTGCCTGCGGCGTCGGTCACGACCAGCCCCGGCAGTCGATGCTCGGCCAGCAACCGGGCAGCGTCCAAAGCATCCGAGTCGATGGACACCACGGGGAATTCCTCGGCGATATCTGCGGCATGCATAGGACGACCATACGGTGGCTGCCGCCCGCGATGCGTAGACTGACCGGATGCTTCAAGGGATCCGCGGCCCCGCCGATCTGCAGCACCTCTCGCAGGCACAGCTGACCGATCTTGCGGCGGAGATCCGCGAGTTCCTCATCCACAAAGTCGCCGCGACCGGTGGGCATTTGGGGCCCAATCTGGGTGTGGTGGAGCTGACGCTGGCGCTGCACCGGGTGTTCGACTCGCCCCATGACCCGATCATCTTCGACACCGGGCATCAGGCCTATGTACACAAGATGCTGACGGGGCGCGCCCCCGAATTCGACACCCTGCGCAAGAAGGGCGGTCTGTCGGGTTATCCGTCACGTGCCGAGAGCGAGCACGACTGGGTGGAGTCCAGCCACGCGAGTGCGGCGCTGTCCTACGCCGACGGGCTGGCCAAAGCCTTCGAGCTGACTGGGCACCGCAACCGGCATGTGGTGGCAGTGGTCGGCGACGGCGCCCTGACCGGCGGCATGTGCTGGGAGGCTTTGAACAACATTGCCTCAGGCCACCGGCCCGTGGTGATCGTGGTCAACGACAACGGCCGCAGCTACGCGCCGACCATCGGCGGTTTCGCCGACCATCTGGCCGCGCTGCGGCTGCAGCCCGCCTACGAGAGGCTGCTGGAGAAGGGCCGCGCCGCGGTGCGGGGAGTGCCGGTCGTCGGCGAAATCGGCTACCAGGTGATCCACAGTTTCAAGGCTGGCCTCAAAGATGCCTTGGCGCCGCAGGCGCTCTTCACCGACCTGGGCTTGAAGTACCTCGGCCCGATCGACGGTCATGACGAAGCCGCGGTGGAATCCGCGCTGCGTCGCGCGCGGGGCTTCGGCGGCCCGGTGATCGTGCACGTGGTCACCCGCAAGGGCAAGGGCTACGCCCCGGCCGAGAATGACGAGGCCGAGCAGATGCATGCGTGCGGTGTGATCGACCCGCTGACCGGCTACGCCACCGAAACCTCCGGCCGCGGCTGGACCGCGGTGTTCTCCGATGCGCTCATCGAATACGGCATCAAACGCCGGGATGTCGTCGCGATCACCGCCGCGATGCCCGGCCCCACCGGCCTGGCGGCATTCGGGCAGCGTTTTCCGGATCGAATGTTCGACGTGGGGATAGCCGAGCAGCACGCGCTCACCTCGGCTGCCGGGTTGGCCATGGGCGGCCTGCACCCCGTGGTGGCTATCTACTCGACGTTCCTCAACCGTGCCTTCGACCAACTCGTGATGGACGTCGCGCTGCACAAGCTGCCGGTCACGCTGGTATTGGACCGGTCCGGGATCACCGGACCCGACGGCGCCAGTCACAACGGCATGTGGGATCTGTCGGTCCTGGGGATCGTGCCCGGTATCCGGGTGGCCGCGCCCCGCGACGGCGTACGGCTGCGTGAAGAGCTCGGCGAAGCACTGGACGTCGGCGACGGGCCTACCGCACTGCGTTTCCCGAAAGGGGAGGTGGGCGAAGACATTCCCGCCCTCGAACGGCGGTCTGGGGTGGACGTGCTCGCGGTCCCGGCAGATGGCCTGCCGCAAGACGTTCTGCTGGTGGCGGTCGGGGCGTTCGCGCCCATGGCGCTGGCGGTGGCCGACCGGCTGCACAACCAGGGCATCGGGGTGACGGTGATCGACCCGCGCTGGGTGTTGCCGGTGCCGGAGGTGCTCGTTGAGATGGCCGCCACGCACAAACTGGTCGTCACCTGCGAGGACAACGGTGTCGCCGGGGGTATCGGCTCGGCGGTCTCGGCGGCGCTGCGGCGCGCCGAGGTAGACCTGCCCTGTCGCGATGTCGGCCTGCCGCAACGTTTCTACGACCACGCCTCACGTGGTGAATTGCTGGCCGAGATCGGCCTGACCGCACAGGATGTGGCCCGCCAGATCACCGGCTGGGTCGCGGCGATGGCCGCCTCCCCGTGTGTCGACGAGGTCAGCGAGCGGCTCGACTAGCGTCCCGTTCCAATGGGCGGCCAGACCGTGTCGAACAACCACGCGAACGCGAACGTGTACACCAAGAAGAAGACCAGCAGGCCCAACTCAAGGCTCAACGCCTGCAGCAGAGACACCTTCAAGATCGCGGCCACGATCGGCAACAGCAGCACCACCAGGCCGCCTTCGAATCCGACCGCGTGTGCGACCCGGCGCGCCACCGTACGGGTCGGGGATTCCTGTCGGCGCTCCCATGCTTCGAACGCGGTGGTCCAGAGGTAGTTCCACACCACCGCGACTGTCGACGCCGTCACCGCCACGGCGCCAGAACTGGTGCCGCCGAAGCCTAGGACCGCCAGGCCCACTGTGGTCAGGACGATAGCGACGAGCTCGTAGCTGATGACGTAGACGACCCGGCGAAAAGCTGGTGACACGAAGTCCTCCAAGGAAATCGACCATGGGAAGTCCTTGACGGTTCGCGTCCACGGTATGAGTGACGTGAGAAATGCAGCCGGCCTTTCGGCGGACGGCCGCTTCCGGGGCAGTCTAGCAACAGTGGCGCAAAGCCTCGGACCGCAAGACCGTCCCGGCTAGGCGCTGCCGAGGGCCTGTGCCAGCACCGGCACGGTCAGCTCGCGTTGCCATGGCCGCGCTCCGCCGGCGGCCAAGAACTCCTCGATCACCACCGTGGTGTCCGACTTCGGCGGTTTCCAGTCCCAGCACAACCTGCGCACCAGGTCGGGGATGATCAGATTCTCCGTCGGTACCTGCACCCGCTCAGACACCACACCCAGTGCGGCGCGAGCCGCCTCCAACCGGGCCGCCGCCTCGGGTTTGCGCCGTGCCCATCGCGACGGGGGCGGGGGGCCGCTGCTCGATTCTGCTGCTTCGGGCGGCTCGGGGTTATCGCGGGCCGCGGCCAGTGCCGCCAGCCAGGTGGCCGCGCTGCGACGTTGTCTGGGTCCGCCGAAGACCGGCAGTGCGAGCAACTCTTCTGCGGTGGTGGGGTTGGCCACGGCCGCGGCGATGATCGCCGAGTCGGGCAGGATGCGTCCGGGCGCGATGTCACGTCGCGCCGCGATCTGGTCACGAACCGTCCACAGCTCTCGAACTGCTGCCAGGCCACGCTGATCACGCACCTTGTGGATGCCCGATGTGCGTCGCCAGCGGTCCCGGCGCGTGGTCGTGGCGTAGTCGGTGACCCGAAGGTGGTTGAATTCCTGTGCTGCCCAATCAGTTTTGCCCTGCCCAGCCAGAACATCGGCGATCGCGTGACGGAGTTCGATGAGCACTTCGACGTCCAGTGCCGCATAGTTCAGCCAGTCGGCGGGCAGCGGCCGCTTCGACCAGTCGGCGGCCCCGTGGCCTTTGTCCAGACCCAGCCCCAACAGTCGTTGCACCATCGCGGCCAGGTTGACCCGCTCGTAGCCGGCCAGTCGCCCGGCAAGTTCGGTGTCATAGAGCGCCTTGGGCCACATACCGACCTCGGCCAGGCAGGCCAGGTCTTGGTCGGCAGCGTGCAGGATCCACTCGTCGTCGTCGAGGACCTCGGCCACCGGGCGTAGCAGAGCCGCCGGGTCCTCGCCCGCGCCCACCGGATCGATCAGCACGGTCCCGGCGCCCGTGCGCCGGATCTGGATCAGGTAAGCCCGATTGGAGTAGCGGAAGCCCGAAGCCCGCTCGGCGTCTACCGCGAACGGGCCGTGGCCCCCGGCCAGTAGGTCTGCGGCGGCGCCGATCTGCGAGCGGGTGACCGACACCTCCGGCACTCCGTCGGCGGGATGCGACAGCGGTGTCGGCGCGGGCTCTTCGGTGGCCGGTTCGGTGTTCTGCTCGGACATCTCAGACGCGGGTTCGCGAGCTCAGGTCGGTGATCCCGACCGGCGGGAGGCCCGCGGCGTGTTCGAGGACTTCGCAGAACGCCTGGACATGGCTGCCCAAGTCCGGCGTGGTCGCGGTCCACGATGCGCGAAGCTCCAACTGGTGTCCCCGCGGCGGGCCGGAGATGTCGCCGTAGCGCACCGAGGTCGTGGCGGTGACGGTTCCGCCCAGCGCGGTGACATGCGCGGTACGGGCACCGAGCGCCTCGACCAGCCAACTCCAGGCGACCTCGGGCAGCAGCGGGTCGATCGCCTCGTGCGAATCCAGGTCGGCCTGTATGAAGGCCACCATGCGCATGGTGCCGTCCCAGGCATCGGTGCCGTCGGGGTCGTACAGCAGGATCAGCCTTCCGAAGGCGTCGCCGTCGGAATCCTCCGGAATGACCTCGGTCTCGGGATGCTTGACTTCGGCGCCGAGCGCGTAGCTGTAGGGCGCCAGGCGCTGCGGCGGACGGATCGGGCCCAATTCGATCTCGGAGCGCACGGTCGCGGCGTGCATTGTCGCCACCGCTTCCCGGAAGGGGGCAGGCTCGGCTGATGTCACGGGTGCCGCTCCTTAACTGCTCGCTGTGTGCCGCGTCTCCAACGGCCGGCACCCAGGGTTCTGTTGCGCACCGCCGCGACGGGGGTCACCGAATCTCACGCTAACCCCCAGCGCCGGTCAGCGCAGACAGGCGCGCCGAACCGGGCACAGTTCGGCGCTGGGTGAGGCCGGGACCGCCGGGTGGGGCGAGGCAGCAGGGGGCGTGGCAGCATTGAACGCGATGAGTGCCCGTCGTGAATTGCCTGATTCCCCGTACCTGACCGCCATTGCCGGCCGGAAACCCAGTCGGGTCCCGGTCTGGTTCATGCGCCAGGCCGGGCGTTCCCTGCCCGAATACCGTGAGCTGCGCGCTCACCACAAGATGCTGGACGCCTGCTTCGACTCCGAACTGGTCTGTGAAATCACGCTGCAGCCGGTACGCCGCCACCGGGTCGACGCAGCGATCCTGTTCTCCGACATCGTGGTGCCGTTGCGCGGCGCCGGGGTCGATCTGGACATCGTTCCCGACGTCGGGCCGGTGATCGCTGAACCCGTGCGCACCGCGGCCGACGTCGCCGCTCTGCGGCCGCTCGACCCAGAGCAGGTGACCGCCGTCGCCGAGGCGGTATCGCTGCTGGTGGCGGCGCTTGAAGACGTGCCGCTGATCGGTTTTGCCGGGGCGCCGTTCACGCTGGCCTCCTACCTAGTTGAGGGCGGGCCCAGCCGGACCCACGCCCGCACCAAGGCGATGATGCTGGCCGATCCCGACAGCTGGCATGAGCTGATGACCCGCCTCACCGACCTGACTATCGCCTTTCTGACCGTGCAACTCGACCACGGTGTGGACGCCATCCAATTGTTCGACTCCTGGGCCGGCGCGCTGTGCCTGGCCGATTACCGGCGGTTCGTGGCGCCGCACAGTGCCCGGGTGTTTGCCACGCTCGCACACCGGCAGGTGCCGATGACGCACTTTGGGGTGCAGACCGGCGAGCTGCTGGGAGCCATGGCCGACGTCATGCGCCCCGCCCCGGCAACGATGGTCGGCGTGGACTGGCGCACTTCCCTGACCGATGCCGCCGCCCGCGTCGGCGCCGGTATCGCCCTGCAGGGCAACCTGGATCCGGCGGTCTTGCTGGCGGGCTGGCCGGTGGTTGAGCGCGCCGCCCGAGCCGTGATCGACGACGGCCGCTGCGCTGTCGACGCCGGGGCCGCGGGGCACGTGTTCAACCTCGGGCACGGCGTGCTGCCGCAGTCAGACCCCGAGATTCTGACCGACCTGGTATCGCTGGTCCATTCATTGTGACCACGTCGTACTGCGTTGTCGGGGGCGGCATCTCCGGTCTTGCCGCCGCCCACCGACTGCGTGCGACACTCGGCGACTCCGCCGACATCACGGTCTTCGATCCGGCGGACCGACTCGGCGGGCTTTTGCGCACCGAGACCCTCGGCGGCATGAGCGTGGACGTGGGCGCCGAGGCGTTCATCGCTCGCCGACCCGAGGTGCCCGCCCTACTGGCTGAGCTGGGGCTGGCCGAACGCCAACGCAGTACCACCGGGGTGCGGCCACTGCTGTACAGCCGTCGGGTGCTGCACCCGTTACCGCCCAACACCCTCAGCGGGATTCCGTCGTCGCCGGAATCCATGACCGGGCTGGTCGATGCCCCGACCCTTGCGCGGATCGCCGGCGAACCCACTCGCCCGTTCTCATTCGAACCGGGTAGTGATCCGACGCTGGGCGCATTGGTGGCCGACCGGTTCGGTGAACAGGTGGTCGCCTGCTCGGTGGATCCTCTGATCGGCGGGGTGTACGCGGGATCGGCAGCGACGGTCGGATTGCGGTCGGCGGTCCCGGGACTGGCCACCCTGCTCGATCAAGGAGCCGCCAGCCTGACCGACGCGGTGCGGCGGGCATTGCCCACCACGACCGGTCAGCCGGTGTTCGGCGCCATCACCGGCGGGTATCAGGTGTTGGTCAACGCGCTGGTGCGCAGTGCCAGGCTGCGCTGGGTGCAGTCGGCGGTGACTCAGATCGATCCGCTCGGTGACAGCTGGCTGCTCCGGGACGCCGGTGGCGGCCACCACCGCGCCGACCGGGTGGTGGTGGCGGTACCCGCCCCCGCACTGGCCCGGCTCGCAACCGGGTTCGCGCCGCGTGCCGCGGCGGCGGCCAGCCGGATCGGTAGCGCGTCGTCGGTGGTGGTGGCGATGGCCGTGCCGGCTGGCGCAGCGTTCCCGGCCAACTCCGGGGTTCTGGTGGCCACCGGGGAACGGCTGTACACCAAGGCGATCACCCTGACGTCGCGTAAGTGGGGCGATCGGGGTTACGGCGGCCGGGTGGAGGTGTTGCGGTTGTCGTTCGGCCGGTTCGGAGACTCGCGCACCAGCGCCTCCGACGCCGAGCTGGTGGGGTGGTCGGTACGCGACCTGGAGGCTGTGTTCGGGGTCACGGTGGACCCGATCGATGTGCGGGTGCAGCGCTGGCCTGCGGCAATGCCGCAGTATCGGTCCGGCCATGCGGGGCTGGTCGGCGGGTTGCGCGCCGCGCTGCCGGCGACCATCGCGGTCGCCGGCAACTATCTCGACGGCATCGGTGTGCCGGCCTGTATCGCCGCGGCCGATCGGGCCGTTGCGGCGGTGATCAGCGCCACCCCGGCGCCGTAGAGATCGCCGGGCGCGTCGTGGCAGCATAGGGGCCATGGCGCACCTCGATTACGACAAGCTGAATTCCACCCTCCGCTACGTGATGTTCTCGGTGTTCTCGGTTCGTCCCGGAGTCCTCGATGAGGGGACCGATAGCCGCGAGGTGATCGCGGACCAGGTTGTCACCTACCTCAAGCAGCAGGAGGAGCGCGGCGTCGTGGTCCGCGGGGTGTACGACGTGGCAGGCCTGCGAGCCGATGCCGACTTCATGATCTGGACCCACGCCGAGCGCATCGAGGATCTGCAGGCCACCTATGCCGGGTTCCGTCGTACCGCGCTGGGCCGGGCCTGCGAGCCGGTGTGGAGCAACGTGGCGTTGCACCGGCCGGCCGAGTTCAATCGGAGTCACGTCCCGGCGTTCATCGCCGGTGAGCCGGCAGGCGCCTACGTCTGTGTCTACCCCTTCGTGCGATCGCTGGAGTGGTACGTCCTGCCCGAAGAGGACCGCCGCCGGATGCTGGCCGAGCACGGGATGGCCGCACGGGAGTACAAGGACGTCCGGGCCAACACCGTGCCTGCGTTCGCGCTCGGTGACTACGAGTGGATCCTGGCGTTCGAGGCTCCCGAACTCGATCGGATCGTCGACCTGATGCGCGACCTGCGCAATACCGAAGCCCGTCTGCACGCCCGCGAGGAGACACCGTTCTTCACCGGTCCCCGGGTCGAGGTCGAACAGCTGGTGGCGTCGCTGCCCTAACAGCTCGACCGCGTGCGGCTCCACACGGAAAACCGCGACGCGCTATCGGCGTGTCCCGTCGTCAGATTCCGGCTCGCCGACAGACGAGAGGATCCGTGTCGTCAGGACGGTGGCACCAGTCGCAGACAAATGCTGTTGATGCAGTAGCGCTGATCGGTCGGGGTGGGGTAGCCCTCGCCGGTGAACACGTGCCCGAGATGGCTGTGGCAGGACGCGCACAGCACCTCGGTGCGTGCCATACCCAGCGAGTTGTCCGAGCGCAGGATCACCGCGTCGGAGTCGGCCGGGTCGAAGAACGACGGCCAGCCGCAGTGCGAGTGGAACTTCTCGGTGCTGCGGAACAATTCGGCGCCGCACGCTCGGCACTCGTACACACCCTCGGTGGTCGTATCGGTGTATTCGCCGGTGTTGGGCGGTTCGGTACCGGCGCGGCGCAGCACCGCGAACTCTTGGGGGGTCAGCTTCGCGCGCCACTCGTCGTCGGTGAGGGACACCTTGGGAGACGTCATACCTCCACGTTAACCTTCCGCGTCGACTCGGCGGCCAGCCATGCCGGATCGATTCCATCAGCCAGGCGACCCTGTTCGCGGGCGTCCAGGTAGCGGTAGCACAACACCGTGCAGACGACGATCAGCAGCAGTGACCAGCCGTAGGTGATCTTGAGGTAGTCCAGTGGCCGCCCGATATTCATCCAGCGGAAGATCAGCCACTTGTCCAGCGTCATGAAGCCGTAGACACCCAACCACGCCGGCCAGTTGCGCAGCACCGAGTTGGGCAGCACTACCGTCATCAGGAACGGGAACAACACGATCGAGTAGTAGCCCTGGCCCAGTGACAGGACCAGGAACGACGCCGTCAGCAGCACACCCGAGGACGTCAGCAGCCAGAACCGGGTGTCGCGGGTGCGGTAGTAGCGATAGAGCAGCCACAGGCTGACGGCGGCCAGGGCGGTGAACAACACCCGCAGGAACAGAATGAGACCCGACGGCAGCCCGAAGAACACGCCATTGCCCAGGATCGAGGAGTTGAAGTAGTCGCGCGTTCCCATGATGTAAGGAACGGTGTGGGTGAAGTAGCTGGTCGGGTCGCTGGCCAGCGGGAACGCCACCACGTTGAACAGTGCCGGCATCGCGATCGCCCCGATGAGAGGTCGCCACTGCCGGTTCAGCAGTGGCAGCAGCAGCAGCGGAATCAGGACGGGCTTGACCACTACTGTCAGCCCGATCGCTAGCCCGGCCCACCACTGGCGACTCGCCCGGCCGTCGAGCAACCAGCGTAGGAACAGTACCTCGGCCAGCAGGATCACGCCGTTGATGTTGGTGAACACCAGTGTGCTGCTCACGCTTTCGGTGAGGAACATCGCAGCAAGCAGGGCGGGCGCCGCGACCGAGCTCAGCCCGAATCCGAACATCCGCAGCAGCAGGTAGGCGGCGAGCACGATCGCGATCGTGTTGGTGGCGATGAATGTGTACCGCGACAGGGTCTCGGGCAGATACCCGAACGGCGACATCAGCAGGGTGCCGCCGGGGGAGTACAGATAGTGCGGGTCGACGTAGTCGAAGTGCTCGTTGTAGATGTCGAGGCCCTGGCGGAAGTTCAGCACCGCCCGGTACACCGGCTTGAAGTCGTCGGTGATGTTGCCGTTCAACGGCAGAATGATGGCGCGGTGGATCAACGACATGATTGCCACCGGCCACAGCACCGAACGCAGGACCGTCGCGGTGCTGGGCGGGGACGTGGGGGGCCGGAACGCGGCCAGCAGGGCGGTGCCCGCCCGGTGCATCAAGGAGTCGGCTGCCGTCACCAGCGAACCGTACCCCGGACCGGGACTGGTGGTCCGGATCAGGCTGGGTCAGGCGGGGCAGTAGACGTCGGTCTCGGGCAGCTTGCCGCTGTCGAGGTAGCCGATCAGCGGCGGCAGAGCGCACGACGAGTACACCGCGGCGCCGTGGCCGATGCCCTGCCACATCACGCGCTTGCTGGTCGCTCCGGCGTTGATGACGGCCGCCGCGGTTGCGGCCACGCCCTCTTCACCGACGATCGGGTCGTTTTGTACCCCGAGCAGCAGGACGTCGATCGTGAGTTCCTTGGGCGGTTCGGGGGTGCTGCTGCTGGGCCAGCTCAGACATTGCGCCATGTCTAGGGCGCCGACGGCACCGAATTGGGGGTACTCCTTGCCCCAGGCGACCACCAGTTCCCGGATTCGGTCCGGGGTGGGGCGGTTGAGGGCGTCGGCGCAGAAATTGATGAACCGGCCGTCGCTTCCGGTGGTGCCTTGGGCCCGGTTGATCAGATTGTTGAGCAGGTTGGCATCGCCGGAATTGGCCGAGGCCAGCGCCTTGGCCAATTCGTTGGTGCTGTTCACACGGTCGCCGGTGGGATAGCCCAGGGCCGTAACGATCGCGTTGGTGACCGCGGCGACTGATGCGCCGCCGGGGCCGTGCCCAGCGCGTGCCGCGCCCAGCAGCGCATCGATCGCGGCTTTGGGGTCGGGGCCCAGTGCGCAGCTCACCGCGAGGCACTGGGCGGCGAACTCTTCGAAGGCAGCCTCTTGGCCCTTGACCCGCTCCTCGGCAGCGGATTCGGCGGCCGCACCCAAGGGGATGGGGGAGTCCAGTGCCAGCCGGGCCACCTTCCCCGGGTGCGACGCGGCGTACGCCAGCGCGAGCTGGGCGCCGTTGCCGATGCCGACCAGCGACAGGGCCGGGATATCCCAGATGCTGCGCAGGCGTTCGAGGTCGGTGGCGGCGTGGGTGTTGTCGTAGGAGGACTCGCCGGGCGAGATCGAGTCGGTGCAGTCGGTGGTGGCCTCCATCGTGACGGTGGCCAGGCTGGCTACCGGGTCGTCGCCGGGGGAGAACTGCGCCTGATTCCACATCGTGTCGCGCTGGCTGCGGTCTCGGCAGTCCACCGGGCTGGACATCCCGAGGCCACGACGGTCCACCGCGACGATCGGGTGGCTGGTGAGTACGTCCGCTCCGGCACGCGACAGCCAGATCGGTAGCTGCAGCGACGACGGCAGGTCCCAGCCGGTGGTGAACACCACGGGGCCCGCATCTGCCGGGGTCTGCACCGACCGGGCGCGTACCACCCCGATGCTGATCGCGCTGGAGCCACCGCCCAGCGGGTCGATGTCGGCGTCGTAGCTGGCGCAGTCCAGCCGTACACCGGGTGTGGCAGGCAGCGCGGCGTCGCCGAACACCCGAGCCGTGCAGTCGTGCCAGGGCAGGTCGTTCTTGGGTACCTCGACCGGGGGTGGCCCCGCGTGATCCGGGGTGGATTCGGGTTGACCCTGGGCCCCGGCCCCGGAGTTGGTCGCGAAACGCGGGTCGGCGGCCAGCCCGGGTGCGCAACCGGCCAGCAGGGACGCGGAGCCGGTCAGTACGGCGGCGGCTACCGTCACTGCCGCGATCCGGGCGAGCCTCGAAGAGCTGGTCATGCCTGTCACCTTATAGGCGCCCGCTCGTGAGGTAGCGGGCGTAGAGGTAGCCGGATTCGTCGGCGAGCAGATGCGCACAGCGCATCGGGGTCCGCAGCTCGCTGGGACCCGTGGCGATGCGCCGGGCCAGTCCGCCGACCAGGAAAGGCGCCATGGTCAGGCACAGTTCATCGAGCAGTTCGCCTTCGATGAAGGATCCCAGCAGGGTGGGTCCGCCTTCGGTGAGCAGCCGGTGGTGACCACGTTGGGCCAACGCCGCCAGCAGCGCCGCCGCATCGACCCGGCCGGGGTCATCCGCCGAGCAGTCGACCACTTCTGCCTGCCCGATCAGTCGCCGGCGGGTGTCCTCGGCGGCCGCAGCGCAGGTCAGCACCAGCGGCGCGGTTTCGGTGTCGGTGAGGACCCGCATGTCGCGGTCCAACTGCCCGGATTGCGTCACGATGGCCAGGCGCGGCACCTCGGACTGCCCGCGGTCTCGGCGGTCCTGGCGTTGCGCCACGCTCAGTCGCGCTCCACCGTAGTTTTCGACCCGGACCGTTCCGGCGCCGACGACGACGACATCGGCCAGTGCCCGCAGCAGCATGAACAGGGTCCGATCGCCGGGACCGGCCAGTCCGCCGGAGGTTCCGACCACGGTCGCGCCGCCGTCGATGCTGCCGATGAAGTTGGCCCGCAGCCACACCCGTGCTTCGGCTGCCTCGGGGTAGGCGTAGAGCCTGTCCAGCTCGACGTCATCGACGGAGGACGTCGAGCCCAGCAGGGTGAATCCGGGGTCTGCGCTGAGGTCGGACATGGCCTCGATTGCACCATGTGACTACAGTTCGTGCGTGTCTAATCCCGCCGCCGAGTCGATTCCTCACCTGGTGGACCGGCATCCGGCGGTCTCCCCGGAACGGTTGATAGCGCAGCTCAAACCCCCGCCGACGTTCGCCGGCGCCCGCTTCAGCAGCTACCGGCCGGATCCGGCGCAACCCAGTCAGGCGGCGGCGGTGAGTGCGTGCACCACGTTCTGCACGCAGGCGCTGGCTCGGCGCGCCGGACGCCGCAGGCTGTTGGGCCGACGCGAGGTGCTTCCGGGCGTGGGCATCTACCTTGACGGGGGTTTCGGAGTCGGCAAGACACACCTGCTGGCTTCGGTCTATCGCGAGATCACCGACGCTCCGGGAGCGCAGCCGCACCGGACGGCGTTTGCGACGTTCATGGAGCTGACTCAGTTGGCCGGGGTCTTCGGCTTCACCGAGTGCATCGAATTGCTCGGTGGCTACACCGTGGTGTGTATCGATGAGTTCGAGCTCGACGATCCCGGCAATACCACCTTGGTCTCGCGGCTGTTGTCGGAACTGGTGGCGCGTGGGGTGTCGATCGCCGCGACATCGAACACGTTGCCCGACCAACTTGGCGAAGGGCGTTTTGCGGTCCAGGATTTCTTGCGCGAGATCAGTGCACTGGCAAGCATTTTCACTCCGGTACGGGTCGACGGACCGGACTATCGGCATCGGGATCTTCCACCGGCACCCGAGCCTCCTTCAGCCCAGCAGGTCGCTCAGCGCGCAGCCGCTCGGCCCGGTGCCACGCTGGACGACTTCGATGGGCTCTGCGCGCATCTGGCCACCATGCACCCGTCGCGGTATCTCACGCTGATCGAGGGCGTCAGCGCGGTGTTTCTCACCGGGGCGCACCCCATCGAAGATCAGAATGTGGCGCTGCGGCTCGTGGCGCTCACCGACCGGCTGTACGACGCGGGTATCCCGGTGGTGGCATCCGGGACCAAGCTGGACGGCATTTTCACCGCGGAGATGTTGGCCGGGGGCTATCGCAAGAAATATCTGCGGGCCACCTCCCGGCTGTTGGCGCTGAGCCGGACCGACTAATTCACAGATTCCACTGGGCCAGGCGCAGGCCGGTGTTGCGCGCCAGCATCACCACGTGGGTGACTAAGCCCCGGTAGACATCCCAGTAGACGCCGCCGTCCACGGTGGAGCCCGCGGGAGCGTTGATCAGTACGGCGTCCAGGGTGGTGGGGTCATCGGTGTGCTTGGCGACGTAGGCATCGCCACCGGGCGTGACGCCGTCGAAGGTCACCGAGGCGGCCATGATGTAGGGGTTGGGCACCGAGATCGGGTGAATGGTCACGTTGGCCCGCCACGGCCCGCCCTGATTGCGCCAGCGCGGCGAACCGTTGGCACCCCAACCCGGCGGGATCTCGCTGGGCACTACGTCATGCACCGTGACATCGGCGACGATGGGGCCGAATGCCTCGTCGTGGTAGGAGATGCGCAGCGTGTCACCCAGGCGTCCGATCGGAGCCTCGGGGGTGGTGGTTGGCGTGGCGTACCCGACGGCCGGCGTCATCAACGCCGCCAGCGTGGTGATGACCGACGTGACCAGGGCCAGAATCCAGCGTTGCATCATGTCCTCTTCGTTTGCCTCCTGGGCATGATGGCACATCGGGATCGCGGGTGCAGCAGCCTTGGCCCGGTGGGTTCGCCCAGCGGTGGGATTGCGCTCAGCTCGTGGTTTCAGCGTCGGGGGCAGCGCCGTCTGTGGTGATCGCCGCCAACGCGTCGGTGAGGTCGGTTTCGGCCCGGTCCCGGTCCACGCCGGCGTGATGCAGGGGGCCGTCGCCGTCTTCTGCCTCCAGCAGGGCCAGCAGGAGGTGTTCGGTACCGATGTAGTTGTGCCCCAGACGAAGTGCGGTGCGGAAGGTCAACTCCAGGGCCTTGCGGGCCGGGCCGCTGAACGGGATCAGCACCGGTGGTTCGGTGCCACCCGGTGGCAGGGTGACAGCGGCCGCGACCACCGCCGGGTCGATGTGCTGCGCGGTCAGCAGTGCGGCGGCCAGCGCCTCGTGATCGTCGAGCAGTCCGAGAATCAGGTGCTCGGGGGTGATCTCGGCGTGATGGGCGCGCTGGGCGGCGTTCTGGGCCGCCACCACAGCATTGCGTGCCCGCAGGGTGAAACGCGCGAAGCCCTGGGAGGGATCGAGAGTGGCGGCCTCGGGCCGCGGTACGAACCTCTTCTGGGCCGCTTGCTTGGTGACTCCCATGCACTTGCCGATATCGGTCCAGGACGCGCCTGATCGCCGTGCCTGGTCGACGAAATGCCCGATGAGATGGTCGGCCACCTCCCCGAGGTGTTCGGCGGCCAGTACCGCGTCGGTCAGGCGCTCCAAGGGATTGTCATGCACGCCCGTGATGGCGTTGATCAGGTCGTCGAGGCGGACGGTAGGGGACAGGCGGGTCGGATCGGCCATGATCGTCAACTCTAGGTTGACGGTGGCCGTGCGTCAACCGTTAGTTGACGAATGGCCCTCGTGGTAGCTCCGCCGAGCATTTCCGGCCCGATCTCCGCATTCGCGGCGCTGTCAACTGTGATCTTCGTTATAACTGACCTGTATGCGTAGCTAACAATGCGGCGCACCGTCGAAAAGGAGTACACCATGCTCGAATCGCTGATCGCGGGGGCTCTCGGGGGCGCACTCGGGGGTAAAGCGGCCGACGCTTCGGCAAAGATTCCCAGTCCGGGAGGGCTGGGGAGTCTGATCAGTGGTGGGCTCGGTGGCCTAGCCGGCGGCGGCCTGCTGAACAGCATCCTCGCCAGCGGTAGTGCCGGTGGATTCGACCTCGCCAACGCTGCCGGCAGTCTGGTCGGCGGCGGCGTGCTGGGCACCGTCGTCACCGCGCTGGTCGGTCTGGTGCTCAAGGCCAACCAGAAGGGCTAGCCCGGGACGGAAAAACCCCTGTCGTCACACCGTGGCGGCAGGGGTTTTCGCTGTTAAGCCTGGTGCGCGGTACTGGGATTGAACCAGCGACCTCTTCCGTGTCAGGGAAGCGCTCTCCCGCTGAGCTAACCGCGCTTAGAGCCTTGGGACGGAGGTGGAGACGGGAATCGAACCCGTGTGCACGGCTTTGCAGGCCGTTGCCTCACCACTCGGCCACTCCACCGCAAGGGGTTGATGCCACTTGACACCCTCGAGCGGATGACGGGATTCGAACCCGCGACCCTCACCTTGGCAAGGTGATGCGCTACCAACTGCGCTACATCCGCGTGCCTCGGGCGAGATCGTCGCCCGGTGCCTGCAGAACATTAGCGGAGACATGTGAGACAGCACAACTCTGCATGTCAGCCCGGCGATTCGCCTGAAAAGCGGCCTGCGCATTGATGCTTAGCGAGGGGGGCGTGCTACTGTTCCTCCTCGTTCGCCCGGTCTCGTAGCTCAGGGGGAGAGCGTCCGCCTCACACGCGGAAGGTCGCTGGTTCGATCCCAGCCGGGACCACAACGGTCATGCTGCCACGTCGGGCCTCGCCCGGCGTGGCAGCTATGGCAGCTAACGCTTCTACCCGCTGATAATTCCGGGTATTCGATCCCCAATGGTCAAGTCGCGCAGAAAATTCATTCCTCCGGTGGCAATCGTTGGAATGGCGCGGAATGGCGCAGATTGGCCTCAAGAGATCCGCGGGCGAATTGTCGGTGGACTGGCCGGAGGTCGACTAATTTGCCGGGCAGCCCCTGCGTGAGGAGTCTCGGTGACCCACGGTTCGCAACCGACGGCCGATACCGCCGTTCACCCAGGCCTGCAGCGATATCTGGATGAGTTGTCGGCCGGCGAACGTCAACACGCGAGCGAACGACTCGCCGGACTCGATGAAGCCGACTGGCTCAGCTTCGGGGTGAGTGAACCGCAACCGGTCGAATACGACTACCGAGTCGAGCAGATCGAGGGCTCGCTGCCCGCCGGCTTGGCGGGGACGCTCTATCGCAACGGCCCGGGCAGGTGGGAGGACCACACCGGGCGACCGCTGCACCATCTCTTCGATGGTGACGGAATGGTTTCGGCGTTCACCCTCGCCGCGGGGCAGGTGCACTACCGCAATCGTTACGTCCGCACCCGTCACTTCCGCGGCAAATCGGGGACCCGCCACCTGGGCACGGCCGCCACCGGCGGCTGGCTGGCCAACGTCGGAAGAATTCCGCCAAACCTTGCCAATACCAACATTGTTGAGCACGCAGGACATCTCTACGCGTTGTGGGAGGGCGGGCCGCCGCACGAGATCGATCCGGTTACCCTCGAGACCCGCGGGGTCCGTCGGTTCGGTGGGCGCCTGCGGTGGATGGGCTCGTACTCAGCGCATCCCAGCTTCTGTCCTCGGAGCGGCGAGATGTTCAACTTCGGTGTCGAATTCATTCCGCGGCCACACCTGCGTATCTACCGCACCGATGTACGTGGGCGGCTTGAGCATTTCCGCTCGGCCCGGCTGCCCTATCTCGCGATGGTGCACGACTTCGCGCTGACGCAGCGGTATCTGGTCTTTCTGGTGTCACCGATCATTCCCGACGCGATGCCGATCGCACTGGGACTCACGCCGCTCGGCGATGCCATGCACTATCGCCCCGAGCGTGGCAGCGTGTTCATCCTGGTCCCGCGTGACGGCGGCCCCATCCGTCGGGTGGAGTGCGACGCGGTCCTGCAATTCCATCTCAGCAACGCCTACGACGACCGTGGCGATGTGGTTGTGGATGCGATCACCTACGCCGACGGTCGATTGCTCGGGCGCATCGCGCGGTTCCATACCAGCAGCCTGTCCGATGCCCCCTCAGAGTTCTCCCGCTTCCGGATCTCCGCCGCCGGGCGGGTGAGCCGCGAGCAGTTGAGTGACACGCCGTGTGAGTTTCCTCGCCACCATGGCGGCTACCAGGGGATGGCGCATAGATACGCCTACGTGAGTAGTCGCCGGAGGCTGGGTTCGTTTTACGACTCGATTGCCAAGCTGGACCTGATCGACCGAAGCGAAGCCTCCTATACCGCTGAGGCTGCCGGGAATAGCTTTTGCGAGCCTGTCTTCACCCCACGGCCCGATGCCACCGCCGAGGACGACGGCTGGCTGCTCACGGTCGAATACCAGGCAGCTGAGCACACTTCCCGTTTGGTGATCATCGACGCTCGCGATGTCGGCGCCGGACCGGTCGCCACGGCCGCCCTGAAGCATCACCTGCCCCAGGGCTTTCACGGCAGCTTCAGCCCCGGCCGGGCAGACTGACCGGCCGGGGGCGAAGCCCCCTCAGGCCATCTCTGGGGCGTTCAGATGCGCTATCGCCAAGTCGAATTCGGCGACTTCGAGCACTTGGGCGGCGGCGTCGTTGACGGCCCTGGCCCAGATCGCCTGTTCGTGGCCACGGCTGGCGACCATCGCCGCGCGGTCGTCGAATCCGACCGACGACACCGCCCGGCCGGATGGCCGGTCCACCATCAAGGTGGTGCTGCAGAAGCCGTCGAGGTCCGCCATCTCGGGCATCAGCGCCAACTTGTAGGTGTCGATGAGCCGCTCCAGGTGGTCCGGATCGGTGCGTAGCCAGGTGACCCGGACGCCGGCGTGCCGTCGCGCGCGGTGATCGCGGCGCACCGCGGCGATCTCCCATCGGCTGACCTCGGCGGTGGCGTGGAAGATCTCGGTGGCGCGGTCGCGCAGCAGCTGTGCGCTGCCCTCGCTGGCACGCAACGTGTCGTCGTCGAGCCATGAGGAGGTGATGATGCACCGTCCCGCGTCGCGATCGACGAGCATGGACATTCCTGCGCAGCCTTCGGTGTCGGCCAGCGTCGGCATCACCACGCCGCGGACGTGGGTGATTCCCTCATCGAGAAAGGATGGGTGGGCGTGTATCGAGGTTGCGCGCGCGAACATGTCGGCCTCCGGTTCAACGGTGGCGACGCCGCGGCGGCGCCGCCGGTCCCTTCCACCATGCTCCGGCCGTGGTGCGGGGACAAGCCCTATTCGCCGTCAATTCGCTGGTTAGTCGATGACAGCGTCCGGCTCGGCCCGATGCTCGGCTTCCAGTTCGGCAATCTGGGCCCCGACCCGCCCGCGCAGCGCTAGCGTGCCGATAACCCCGGCAAGGACCGCCACCAGCAACGCCACCCAGGAGAACCGCGACAGCCAGTGTTCGGCCGCGACCCCCGCGTAGTACACCAATGCGGTGGTGCCACCTGCCCAGCAGATCGCGCCGAGCACGTTGGCGGCGAGGAAGTGCTGGTATCTCATCTTCAAAGCCCCGGCCAGGGGACCAGCCAGAATGCGCAGCAGTGCGATGAACCGGCCGAAGAACACGGCGCTGGTGCCCCAGCGGTGGAATGACCGCTCGGCCAGCGCGACGTGTCCGGGACCGAAGTGGTTGGGGAAGCGCCGGCCCAGGCGGTCGAAGAGCGGCATGCCGAAGCGCCGACCGATCGAGTAACCGATCGAGTCACCGATCACCGCCCCCACCACCGCCGCCGCGGCAACGCCGGCCGGGTCGATCGACAGTTCGTGGCGCGACGACATCAATGCCGCACCGACGAGCATCAGCTCGCCCGGCAGCGGGATGCCCAGGCTCTCCAGCCCGATCACACCGCCGACGAGCAGATAGACCAGCACGGGCGGGATCGCATAGAGCAGGACATCCACCGACATGCGGCCAAGCATGCCTGACTTCGGTGTGTTCCGGCCAACGACACCGTCACCGAGTCCGGACCGAACCACCTTGTAGCGTTACCCCGCGGATGCTCAGGTGCCGGTGATCGAATCGAGGAGCGCAGTGGAATTCAACCTCGCCCAAGTCTTCTCGGCGGTGTCGCACGCCATCCCAGAACGGGACTGCGTCGTCTTCGGAGACCGGCGGTTCAGCTATCAGCAGATCGAGGACCGCGCGCGCCGGCTGGCGCGCGCCCTGCACGAGCGCGGCCTCGGAACGCGCCGGGAGCGCTGCCAACTAGCCCCCCACGAATCCGGCCAGAGTCACCTCGCGCTCTATCTGGCCAACGGCAACGAGTACATCGAGGGCATGCTCGGTGCCTACCACGCCCGCGTGGCGCCGTTCAACGTCAACTACCGCTACGTCGCGGACGAACTGGTCTATCTGCTGACCAACGCCTCCACCGAGGCCATCATGTATCACGCCCGGTTCGCCCCTACGCTGGCCGACGCACTCCAGCAGGCCGGCGACCGGCTGCCCGCGATGCCGCTGATCCACGTGGACGACGACTCCGGAAACGCGCCGCTGCCCGGTGCCGTCCGCTACGAGGATTTGCTGGCGGAGACCTCCGCCGACCCGTTGGACCTGGTGCTATCTCCGGACGACCTCTATGTGCTCTACACCGGTGGCACCACCGGCATGCCCAAGGGCGTGTTGTGGCGCCAGCACGACATCTTCATCAATGCGATGGGGGGCCGTGAGTTCGGCACTGGGGCGATCCCTACGACCTTGACGGAGATTGTCGAACGCGCCCGAGCGGCCCGGCCGGCCGGCTCGATGACGGTGGCACCGCTGATGCACGGTGCGGCCCAGTGGGCCGCCTTCATCACCTTGCTGGGCGGGCGACCTTTCGTGATGTCGACAACCACCGACCGGTTCGACCCGGTCGGAACCTGGGATCTGGCCGCTCAGGAGCGGATTGTCTCACTGTCGATCGTCGGTGATGCTTTCGCTCGACCGCTCGCCGACGCCCTCGAAGCGGGCGGCCCCACCCTGGCCGAGGGCTTGTCGGGACTGCTCGTGCTGGCCAGTGGCGGTGCACCGTTCACCGCGCCGATCAAGCAACGGCTCGTGAACCTGCTGCCGCACCTGTCGATCCTCGACGCCGGGGGATCCTCGGAGACCGGCGCGCAGATGGGGCAGACCACCAGCCGTGCACAGGCCTCCACCGGCCGGTTCACCCCGAACCCGGGTGCGGTCGTGGTCAGCGAGGACATGACCCGCATTCTGTCGCCCGGTGACGACGAGATCGGGTGGTTGGCGCAGCAGGGGCAGGTGCCGCTGGGGTATCTCGGAGATCCGGAGAAATCTGCACGTACCTTCCCGATCATCGAGGACATCCGCCATTCGGTACCCGGGGATCGGGCGCGCTGGGACGCCGACGGCGGCATCGATCTGCTGGGCCGCGACTCGGTGACCATCAATTCCGGCGGCGAGAAGATCTTCGCCGAGGAGGTCGAAGCCGCAGTTTCGCGCCATCCCGCCGTCTACGACGTGGTGGTGGTTGGCCGGCCCAGCGAACGCTGGGGCAACGAGGTAGTCGCTGTGGTGCAGTTGGCCCGGGATGCCGACGCCGAAGCCGACGACATCGTGGCCGAGGCTGCCAACTACATCGCGCGGTACAAGTTGCCCAAGGATGTGGTGTTCTGCGCCCAGGTGCAGCGTTCGCCGTCGGGCAAGGCCGACTACCGCTGGGCCAAGGAGCAGGCGGTGGCCGCGCAGCGGGTCTGAGCGGCCGTGTAGGTGGCTCAGCCGAACTGCGGCTTGCGCTTCTCGCGGATGGCGGCCAGGCCTTCGTGGACGTCGGGACCGGAGAACCCGAGGAACTCCAACCCCAGAGCGGTCTCGAACGCCGGCGCGAACTGCCGGTACCAGTAGTTCAGGCTGTGCTTGGTGAAGCGGATCGCGTCCTGCGAACCGTGCGCCAGATCGTCGGCGATCCGCAGGGCGGTGGTCAGCACCTGGTCGTCGTCGACGCAGGTGGAGACCAGGCCGATCCGTTCGGCCTCTTCGCCCTGCAGGGTCTCGCAGGTCAGCAGGTAGTACTTGGCCTTGGCCATTCCCACCAGCAGCGGCCAACAGATCGCTGCATGATCCCCGGCGGCAACTCCGAGCTTGGTGTGGCCGTCGATCAACCGCGCGGTGCGCCCCGCCACCGAGATATCCGCCAGCAGCGCCACCACCAGGCCCGCACCGACGGCGGGCCCGTTGATCGCCGAGATCACCGGCTTGGAGAAGCTCACCATGTTGAGCACCAGATCGCGGGCCTCCCGCAGCACCTGCATCCGCCCGGCGTAATCGCCGACGATCTTCTCGATCAGCTCGAAGCTGCCGCCGGCGGAGAACGCCTTGCCTTCGCCGCGCACCAGGACTGCCCGGACCTCGTCGTCCCGGTCGATCGCCGGCCACACATCGGCGAGGTCGCGGTGCATCTGTGGGCCCACCGCGTTGAGACCCGGTGCATCGAGCACCAGCTCGAGCACGCCGTTGCCGCCGAGCTCGAAGCGCAGGCTGGGGAAGTCGGAGGAGGCACGATAGCGGGGCGCGTCAGTCATCACTAGTTTCTACTCGACGGCCTGGCATCACGGCACTCAGGCCCGGCCCGCGGCGGTGGGGCAACCGCCCTGTCGAGTGAGGCTCAACTGGGCTAATCGGCAACGGATGCAATCGATTTGGCCATACCGACGGGTCCAATGATGCGGTACGTCGAATCGCGGGATTCAGCCACTGGGAATTAGGTCTGCCTTTCTCGTTTCTACAAAATCTCTTGTGTAAACTCTCTGCCCATGGCATATGTGATCGGGAAGCCGTGCGTTGACGTGATGGACCGGGCCTGCGTAGAGGAGTGCCCGGTTGACTGCATCTACGAAGGCGGGCGAGCCCTCTATATCCACCCGGATGAGTGTGTGGACTGTGGAGCTTGCGAGCCGGTCTGCCCCGTCGAGGCCATCTACTACGAAGATGACCTTCCGGATGAGCTTCAGCCTCACCAGGCCGACAATGCGGCGTTCTTCACCGACGCCCTGCCGGGTCGTGACGAAGCGCTCGGCTCACCGGGCGGTGCCGCCAAGGTCGGCCCGCTGGGGATCGATACCCCGTTGGTGGCCAGTTATCCTCCCCAGGGGGAGTGACCGACATCGCCAAGACGCCTGTGTCTGCTGGAGGACGTCGCCTTGACGTACTTCGGTTGGTACAGGCCGCGGACGAGCCGCTGAGCATCGCCCAGATCGCGGACGAGTTGGGGGTACACCCCAACACGGTGCGGTTTCACCTGGACACCCTGGTTGAGGAAGGTCGGGTCGAGCACACCGAACCCGACCACAAGGGGCGGGGTCGTCCGGCGCTGATGTTCCGGGCCATCCGGCAGATGGATCGGGGCGGAACCCGGAGGTTCCGGCTCCTCGCCGAGATTCTCGCCAACGGCCTGGCCGCCGACTCCGACCCCAGCGGCAAGGCACTGGCTGCGGGCAGGGCGTGGGGCCAGCGCCTGCGGCCGCTGGAGAACACGGCCAGATCGACGGATGCCGAGGACTCCACCGGCCACTTGCTGGAGATGCTCGACGAGTTGGGATTTGAATCCGAACGGCTTGCCGCCGGTTCCACGGGCGAAGACCAGCTCGGGTTGCGGCACTGTCCGTTTCTGGAGCTCGCCGAAACCTCCACTGACGTGGTCTGTCCGATCCACCTGGGACTCATGCAGGGAGCGTTGGAGGCCTGGGACTCGCCGGTTACCGTCGAACGACTCGACCCGTTTACCAGGCCTGATCTGTGCGTGGCGCACCTGAAACCGGTGAACCTCGACGCAGTGCCGCTCGGATTCTCGCCCCGGACCGTCGTGCATGCTGACGGGCCCATCGGGTGAGTGTCGCTCCATTCGCCCACTGAGCCGAAGGACTGTTGATGGAATCGATCTCTTTGACCACGTTGGCCGACGAGAAGCTCGCCGAGGCCAACCAACACCACAGTGGGCGCGCGGCCCACACCGTCTACGGCGGCTCGGTGCACCACCTGCGTCAGACACTGGTTGCGCTCCAGGCGGGCCAGTCGCTGGCCGAACACGACAGCCCTGGGGAGTCGACCCTGCAGGTGTTGCGCGGCCGGGTGCGGCTGACCGCCGGCGATGATGCCTGGGAGGGGGCGGCGGGGGACCTGGTCACCCTGCCGCGTACCCGCCACGCACTCGAGGCGCTGGAAGATTCTGCAGTGCTGCTGACCGTCGCCAAGAGCGCCTCGCACTGAACGTGCCGCTGCGCACCGCCTGGTCGCACGGAGCAGGCCTGCGGGTGCCCATCCTCAATGCGCCGATGGGCGGGGTGGCCGGGGGCCGGCTCGCCGCCGCCGTCACCGCTGCGGGCGGGCTGGGCATGGTCGGGATGGGGAGCACTGCCACAGCGGCATCGCTGGCTTCCGAACTGGCTGCACTCGGGACCGTAACCCGGTTTGGGATCGGCTTGGTGGACTGGGTGATTCGCGATCAGCCGGACCTGTTCGAGGCGGCGCTGGCCGCCCGTCCCACGATGCTTTCGGTCAGCTTCGGCACCGACCTGTCCTGGGTCGATCGCGCCCATGCAGCCGGAACACTCGCCGTCACTCAGGTCTATGACGCCGACACCGCCCGCCGCGCGCACGACGCCGGGGTGGACCTCCTGGTGGCGCGTGGAGCCGAGGGCGGTGGCCACGGTGAGATCCGGCTGGCCACGTTGCCACTGCTCGACGTGGTACTCGATGCAGTGCCGGGCCCGGTACTGGCCGCCGGTGGGATCGGATCGCCACGCAGCCTGGCGGCGGTGCTCGCCGCGGGCGCCGCCGGGGCCTGGCTGGGAACCTGCCTGTCGGCGTGCCCGGAGGCGTTGACCGGCGAGAGCTCCCGCCAAGCGCTGATCGAGGCGGCCGGCACAGACACGGTCACCACCCGGGTGTTCGACGTCGGGCAGCGACTGGATTGGCCGGAGAGGTTCCCGTCGCGGGTGTTGCGCAACGCGTTCACCGGCCGTTGGGCGGGCCACGAGGACGCTCTGGCCGCAGATCTGCGTGCCAGCGCGGAACTGGCCGCCGGGATCGCCGCGGGCGATCAGCGACTCGCTCCGGTCGATGCCGGTCAGGGCGTGGGCATGCTGATCGACAGCCGGCCGGCCGGGGTGCTCATCGAGGAGCTGTGCGCGGGGGCGCAGCGCCTATTGTCCCGCTGGGCCTAACCCGGTAGGGGTTCACACCGCCCGAAGATAGCGTTTGGCGATCACGCGCTGCGTCAGCCGCCCGACCGGGCCGCCCACCTTCGTCCACCAGGTTGCGGGCCGGGAGAACGCCCGGATGTGCGCGGACACCGTCTCATCGGCCGGGTCGTAGCGCACCGAGAACAGCTCCTCGCCGGATTCGGGATGTCCGGCCAGCGTGCCGTAAGCGAACCCACGCCGATCCGGTTCATTGATGACATAAACCACCCGGCAGGGTGCACGCAGGAGACCGAGCCGCACCAGCGCCACCGCGTCGACCTCGGCGATCTCGCTGTCGGCGTCGACCCGCACCCCAACCCCGGCACCGCGGTGCATACCCCAGCGCAGCACCGCGTCGGCGGCCTGTTCGAAACGTGCGCGGCCCCTGCCGATCGGCGCACTCAGTTCCAGATGGTGGTATCCGGCGGGCAGCGGTCCTGCAGTGGCGCCCACTTCGGCGTAGGTGAGCGGCAACTCGCGCAGCGTCCTCAGATCCACGGACCCACCTTGCCATCGCGGGCGTGCCGTTGGCCCGGTTATCGCGTGAACGTTAAATAGGGGGGTGAAGGACCCACATGCCGGCGGCGGGTTCAACCCGCCGGAGCCGACCGAGAAGGGCGGGCCGGACTACGGCCGGTTCCTGGAGACCATGCGCGCGTTGCAGGATCACGCGCGTGCCGTCGACGCCCCAGCCGAGGTGATCACCCGCGCCGCAGACGCCCTGCAAGAAGTCTGCGACATGCTGGCCCCGTTCGACGCCGACGAGTGGTCCTCGCCATCGGGTCGCCGGCTGGACCTTCCGATGCGCGGCAATCTGCTGCCGATTCCGATGAAGCTCAAGAAGGATGAAGACGGACGGCTGCGCGGCTGGGCCCGGTTCCGCCGGTTTCACCTGGGACGTAACGGTGCAGCGCACGGCGGGGCCATCGGGTTGCTGTTCGACTCGGTGCTGGGAACAGCCTCCTGGGTACTGACCGGCGGCCCCTATCAACGCACGGCGTACCTGCATCTCAACTATCGCCAGATCGTCCCGATCGACAAGGAGCTACAGGTCGAGGCGTGGGTCAGCAGGACCGAAGGCCGCAAGATCTTCGTCGAGACCAGGTTGTGTGACGGTGACACCGTGCTGACCGACGGTGAGGCGTTGTTTGTGGTGCTCAAACCCGGCCAGCCATGACCGCAGGCGGTCGTCAACGGGTGCCCGGATAGCATGGTCGCGGACGTTTCTAGCCCCTAGCACCCCCTTGGAGACCACGCCATGAGCGCGCCCGCCATCCCCGCCCCGGCCAGCCCGATCCGGGTTCCTGCCGGGACCACCGCGGCCGCGGCAGTACGCGCGGCGGGTCTACCCGATCGAGGTGCACCGGACGCCATAGTGGTGGTCCGTGACTCCGAGGGCCGGTTGCGGGACTTGAGCTGGACCCCAGAGGCCGACGTCGAGGTGACCCCGGTGGCCGCCGACACCGACGACGGACGCAGCGTCATCCGGCACTCCTGCGCTCATGTGCTGGCCCAGGCCGTTCAGGATCTTTTCCCCGACGCCAAACTCGGCATCGGTCCGCCTATCACCGATGGCTTCTATTACGACTTCTCCGTGCCCGAGGCGTTCACCCCCGAAGATCTGGTCAAGCTGGAGAAGCGGATGCGCGCCATCATCAAGGACGGGCAGTTGTTCTCCCGGCGCGTCTACGAGTCCAAGGATGCCGCCCGCGCCGAGCTCGCCGGCGAGCCCTTCAAGCTGGAGCTGGTGGACGACAAGTCCGGCGACAGCGAAATCATGGAAGTCGGCGGCGACGAACTCACCGCCTACGACAACTTGAACCCACGTACCCGGGAACGGGTTTGGGGCGATCTGTGCCGGGGCCCGCATATCCCGACCACTAGGTTCATCCCGGCGTTCAAGCTCACCCGTTCGTCGGCCGCCTACTGGCGGGGTGACCAGAACAACGCCAGCCTGCAGCGCGTCTACGGCACCGCCTGGGAATCGCAGGAGGCGCTGGACCGTCACCTCGAGCTGATCGAGGAGGCGCTGCGCCGCGATCACCGCAAGCTCGGCGTTGAGCTGGACCTGTTCAGCTTCCCCGACGAAATCGGTTCGGGTCTACCGGTTTTCCATCCCAAGGGCGGCATCATCCGTCGGGAGCTGGAGGAGTACTCGCGGCGCAAGCACATCGAAGCCGGCTACCAGTTCGTCAACACCCCGCATATCACCAAGTCCGAACTGTATGAGACCTCCGGGCACTTGGAGTGGTACCGCGAGGGCATGTACCCGGCGATGCACATCGACGCCGAATTCGACGAGACCGGCGCGCTGCGCAAGCCCGGCCAGGACTACTACCTCAAGCCGATGAACTGCCCGATGCACCACCTGATCTTCCGGTCGCGTGGGCGCTCATACCGGGAACTTCCCTTGCGGCTCTTCGAGTTCGGCAGCGTCTATCGCTATGAGCGGTCGGGTGTCGTGCACGGACTGACCCGGGTTCGCGGAATGACCCAGGACGACGCGCACATCTACTGCACCCGAGAGAGCATGCGCGACGAGTTGGCCTCGTTGCTGCGGTTCGTGCTCGATCTGCTCGCCGACTACGGCCTGGACGACTATTTCCTGGAACTGTCCACCAAGGACCCGGAGAAGTACGTCGGATCCGACGAGGTGTGGGAGGAGGCCACCGAGACGCTGCGCGAAGTCGCCGAGGCGTCCGGGTTGATCCTGGTGCCCGACCCGGGTGGTGCGGCCTTCTACGGACCGAAGATCTCCGTGCAGGTCAAGGATGCGCTGGGCCGCAGCTGGCAGATGTCGACCATTCAGCTCGACTTCAATATGCCCGACCGTTTTGAGCTGGAATACACCGCTTCCGACGGGACCCGCCAGCGGCCGGTGCTCATCCACCGAGCGCTGTTCGGTTCCATCGAGCGTTTCTTCGGCGTGTTGACCGAGCACTACGCCGGCGCCTTCCCGGCCTGGTTGTCTCCGATCCAAGTGGTCGGCATCCCGGTCGCCGACGCCCATGTCGCCTACCTGGACCACCTGGCCGCGCAGTTGCGCCGCCAGGGGGTGCGGGTCGAGGTGGATGCCAGCGACGACCGCATGCCCAAGAAGATCGTCAACCACACCAACCAGAAGGTCCCGTTCATGCTGCTCGCCGGCGACCGCGACGTCGAAGCCGGCGCAGTCAGCTTCCGCTTCGCCGATCGCACCCAGATCAATGGCGTGCCGCGCGATGAGGCGGTGGCGGCCATCGCCGGCTGGATCGCCGCACGGACCAACACGGTGCCGACGGCAGAGTCGCTCCAAGCAAGCCTCACGGGAGGCGCGGCGCAGTGAGCGGGGACCGGGCGGGCGAGGAGCAGGCGGCCATGATCGACACCGGCGCCGGTGAACCCGACCGGTTGGAGCGACTGTGGACGCCCTACCGGATGACGTATCTGGCCGAGGCGCCCCTCAAGCGTTCGGACTCCGGGTCGGCACGCTCCACCCAACCGTTCACCGACATCCCCACGATGTCCGACGAGGACGGTCTCGTGGTGGCCCGCGGTGAGCACGTCTACGCCGTGCTCAACCTGTACCCGTATAACCCCGGTCACCTGATGGTGGTGCCCTACCGGCGTTTTTCGGAGTTCGAAGACCTCACCGAGGGTGAGGGCGCTGAACTGATGGCGTTCATCCAGAAGGCGATTCGCGTCATCAAGGCGGTGTCGCGTCCGCACGGGTTCAACGTCGGGATGAATCTCGGCGAGTCAGCCGGGGGATCGCTGGCCGAGCACCTACATGTCCACGTTGTGCCGCGCTGGGGCGGCGACGCGAATTTCATCACCATCGTCGGCGGTTCCAAGGTGATCCCGCAGCTGCTGCGCGACACTCGCCGGCTGCTCGCCGACGAGTGGGCTCGACAGCAATGAGCAGGCTTCCGTTTCTGTCGCGGGCGACGTTCGCCGGGATCACCACGCCGGTGGCGCGATTCCTGCTGCGCGCTGGGCTCACCGCCGACATCGTCACGATGGTGGGCACCGCCGGCGCGGTCTTGGCGGCGCTGACCCTGTTCCCGACCGGACAGCTGTTCGCCGGCACTCTGATCGTCTGGTTTTTCGTGCACTTCGACATGGTCGACGGGGCGATGGCCCGACTCAGTGGCGGCGGCAGCGCGTTCGGCGCCGTTCTGGACGCCACCTGCGATCGGATCAGTGACGGCGCGGTGTTCTGCGGGCTGGCCTGGTGGGCGGCGTTCGGACTGGACAGCCCCCCACTGGTGGTGGCGACCTTGATCTGTCTGGTCACCTCGCAGGTGATCTCCTACATCAAGGCCCGAGCCGAGGCCAGTGGCCTGCGCGGGGACGGCGGCTACATCGAACGTCCCGAGCGGTTGATCATCGTGTTGGTGGGTGCCGGTCTGTCCGGTCTGCCGGTGTTCCCGCTGCCGTGGGCACTGCCCGTGGCGATGTGGCTGCTGGCCGTGGCGAGTCTGATCACCTGCGCCCAGCGACTGCACACCGTGCGGACGTCGCCGGGTGCAGTGCAGCCGTTGCCGCGGGCGACCGAGGGCGAGGAGACCGGGGGACTGTGACCTTCATCCCGAGCGCCCTGCGCCTTCCGGGGCTCAGTCAGCTAGACGAGTGGGCCACCGACGCCGGATACGCGGCGGGCTGGATGCTGGTGCGTGCGATGCCGGAGTTCTTCGCGCGTGGTGCCTTCGACGCCGGCGCCTTGTTCGCGGCTCGTAGTGGCGGCCCAGAGCAGCTGCGCAAAAACTTGGCCCGCGTGGTGGGGGTGGCGCCGCACGAGGTACCGCCAGAGTTGATGCGGGCATCGTTGGCGTCCTACGCCCGGTATTGGCGAGAAGCCTTCCGACTGCCGACGATGGACCACGCGGCGCTGGCGAAGCAATTGCACGAGTCGGTGCGGGGACGCGACAACGTCATTGCGGGGCTGGAGGCCGGTCGTGGCGTGGTGCTGGCGTTGCCGCACAGCGGCAACTGGGACATGGCCGGGGTCTGGATGGCCCAGACCCACGGCGGCTTCACCACCGTCGCCGAGCGCCTCAAACCCGAGTCGCTTTACCGGCGGTTCCTCGCGTTCCGGGAGAGCCTGGGTTTCGAGGTGGTGCCCTCCTCCGGTGGCAGTCGACCGCCATTCGAGATCCTCGTCGAGAGGCTGTCCAACAACGGCCTGGTATGTCTGATGGCCGACCGCGATCTGAGCCGCAACGGGGTGGCGGTCGACTTCTTCGGTGAGCCCACCCGGATGCCGGCCGGTCCGGCCAAACTCGCCATTGCCACCGGAGCGGCACTGCTCCCGGCATTCTGCTGGTTCGACGGCGCGGGCTGGGGCGTCGACCTCGGCGCTCCACTGGACTGCAGCAGTGGGGACGTCGGCGTGATCACCCAGGCGCTGGCCGACAAGTTCGCGAAGAGTATCGCGGCGTACCCGCAGGACTGGCACATGATGCAGCCGCAGTGGATCGCCGACCTTCCCGAATCGCGACAGGCGCGCTTGGGGGAGACCTGATGCGCATCGGCATGGTCTGCCCCTACTCGTTCGATGTACCGGGAGGGGTGCAGGCCCACGTGCTGCAGCTGGCGGAGGTGCTGCGCGAGCGAGGACATCAGGTCAGCGTGCTGGCGCCGGCGTCGCCGGATGTGAAGCTGCCCGACTACGTGGTGTCGGCAGGTAAGTCCGTCGCGATTCCCTACAACGGCTCGGTTGCCCGGCTGCAATTCAGCCCGGCAGCGCACCGCAAGGTCAAACGGTGGGTCATGGAGGGGGACTTCGACGTCCTGCACCTGCATGAGCCGAACGCCCCCAGCTTGTCGATGCTGGCGCTGAATGTGGCCGAGGGCCCGATCGTGGCAACGTTTCACACTTCAACCACCAAATCATTGACGCTGAGCGTGGTCCAGAGCTTGTTGCGGCCCATGCACGAGAAGATCATCGGCCGTATCGCCGTTTCGGACCTGGCCCGGCGCTGGCAGATGGAGGCCCTGGGATCCGACGCGGTGGAGATCCCCAACGGAGTCGACGTCGCCGCGTTCGCCACCGCGCAGCCCCTGCCGGGGTATCCGCGCACGGGCCGAACAGTGCTTTTTCTGGGCCGCTACGACGAATCCCGCAAGGGGATGGCGGTGCTCATGGGGGCGCTTCCGGCGCTCGTCGCAAGGCACAGCGACGTTGAGGTGCTGATCGTCGGCCGAGGGGATGAAGACGAACTACGCAGCAGCGCAGGAGAATTAGCGAACCACCTCCGCTTTCTCGGGCAGGTCGACGATGCCGAGAAGGCCTCGGCACTGCGCAGCGCCGATGTGTACTGCGCGCCCAACACCGGCGGAGAGAGTTTCGGCATCGTGCTGGCCGAGGCGATGGCCGCCGGCACCGCGGTGGTCGCCAGCGACTTGGACGCCTTCCGCCGGGTGCTCAACGATGGGGTAGCCGGTCGACTGGTACCGGTCGGTGACCACGCCGCGCTGGCAGCCGCCCTGATCGACCTGCTCGACGATGACGCCCTGCGGGCGTCCTACGTGGCAGCCGGTTCCGAGGCGGTACGCCGGTTCGACTGGCCTGTGGTGGCAGACCAGATCATCCGGGTCTACGAGACCGTGGCCGGCGTCGGCAGCAAGGTGACGGTGGGCGACTGATGGAGATGACCATCATGGCGACCGTCGTTGTGCTGATCGGGGTGGCGGTGCTGGCGGCCGCGGGGGCCTGGGCCTACCAAACCGCCAATCGGCTCAACCGGCTGCATGTGCGCTGTGACCTGTCCTGGCAGGCGTTGGACGGGGCGTTGGCCCGCCGAGCGGTGGTGGCCCGGGCCGTTGCGATCGACGCCTACGGGGATGCGGCGGCCGGTCGGCGACTCGCGAGCCTGGCCGACGCGGCCGAACGAGCGCCGCGCGACGCGCGGGAGGCCGCCGAGAACGCGCTGTCGGCTGAACTGGCACTGGTCGATCCCGGCGCGCTGCCACACGTGATGGTCGCCGAGCTTGCCGATGCCGAAGCCCGGGTGCTGCTGGCACGCCGGTTCCACAACGACGCGGTCCGTGACACCGTGGCACTGCGAGAGCGTCCGCTGGTTCGAGCCCTGCACCTGGGTGGAACCGCGCCGATGCCCACATATTTCGAGATCGTCGAGCGCGCGGGCATGATCGCACGCGATGAGCGGTGAGCGTGGCGTCGCCGCCCCCCGCGTATCGGCGCGGGTAGTACTGCTCGACCAGGCCGGATGCGTGCTGCTGTTGCGTGGTCGCGATCCGGCACTGCCCGATGAGCCATCAGATCCGGCTCCACGCTGGTGGTTCACCGTCGGCGGACAGGTCCAGCCGAAGGAGTCGCTCGCCGCTGCGGCGGCCCGGGAGTTGGCGGAGGAGACCGGTCTGCGCGTGGGCGGCGAAGAGCTCGTCGGGCCGATCTGGCGCCGCGACGCGGTGTTCCAATTCAACGGTGAGCGCCTAAAAAGCCAGGAGTTCTTCTTCACCCACCGCACCGAACGGTTCGAGCTGTCTGATCGCGGGCGGACCGGCCTGGAACATCGCTACCTGCAGGGCCATCGCTGGTGTGATGCGGCAGCGATCGAGGCGTTGGCTGCCGCCGGGGAGAAGGTCTACCCGGTACAGCTGGGCCAGCGGCTCGCCGAAGCCGCGCGCTCGGCCGACCGCGGGCCCGGAAGCGATGTGTTTCTTCGCCGGATTTCCTGACCGCGGCGGCCTAGGCTGAACGAAGTATTTGGCGAATCATCCGCGCTACCAAGGGAGCCCCTATGCCCTCACATCGCGCTGTTCAGGTGGCTGCTGTCGATGCGCCGCTGACGCTGGTCGACGTCGACACCCCCCGGCCGGGGCCGGGCCAGGTCCGTATCGCGGTGGCCGCCTGCGGCGTCTGCGGCACCGATCACGCCTTCGTTCAAGGTGGCTTTCCGGGAATGACGTGGCCGGTGACGCTGGGACACGAAATCGCCGGCACGATAGCCGAGTTGGGCTCAGGAGTTACGGACTGGCGGCTGGGTGAACGCGTCGCGGTGGGCTGGTTCGGTGGCAACTGCAACCATTGCATCCCCTGCCGCAAGGGCGATTTCATCCACTGCGTCAACGCTGAGGTGCCCAGCTTGCACTACCCGGGCGGATACGCCGAATCGGTCACGGTTCCAGCCAACGCTCTGGCCCGAATCCCCGACGAATTGTCCTTCGTTGAGGCCGCACCCATGGGCTGCGCCGGGGTCACCACCTACCACGCGCTGCGTTCCACCAAGGCCCGACCGGGGGACCGGGTCGCGGTGCTCGGCCTGGGCGGCTTGGGTCACCTGGGTGTGCAGTTCGCCCGGGCCATGGGCTTCGAGACCATCTCGATCGCCCGCGGGGCCGCCAAAGAGGCCGATGCTCGCGCGCTCGGCGCTCACCACTACATCGACTCGACCACCACGGATGTCGCTCGCGCGATGGCCGCGCTCGGGGGAGCATCGGTGGTGCTGGCCACCGCGGCCAATTCGCGGGCCATGGCTGACACCCTCGACGGACTGTCGCCGCGGGGCGAGCTGGTGATCATCGGTGTCACCGCCGAACCACTGCCGATCACCCCGATGCAGTTGATCAGCCCCGGGCTCAGTGTCACCGGCCATCCCTCGGGCACCGCCCGCGATATCGAGGAGACCATGCGCTTTGCGGTGTTGTCCGGAGTTCGGGCGCGCATCGAAGAACGACCGTTGGCCGAGGCCGCCCAGGCGTATGCCGCCATGGTGGAGGGCCGGGCGCACTACCGCATGGTTCTGACGATGTGAACTTCGGTCGACGACCCTGAGCTGGCCCGTAGCCGGGTGAGGCCCGTTGTGTCGGCCTCACCGAGGGTCGGCCGGTATCCGGTGGACCCCTACTTGACCCCGCAGGGGCAACGAGCCGGAAAACGGCTGGCGGCGGCCCACTACACTGATCGGGTATCAGTGGCCAGCAAGGAGAAGCATTCAGTGGACAGCGCGGCGCAGAACGGTTCGGCACCCGATGGACAAACGGGTACTGCGCGAGTAAAGCGCGGCATGGCCGAGATGCTCAAGGGTGGCGTCATCATGGACGTCGTCACCCCGGATCAGGCCCGCATCGCTGAGGCGGCCGGAGCCGTCGCGGTGATGGCCCTGGAGCGGGTACCCGCCGACATTCGTGCCCAGGGCGGGGTCTCGCGGATGAGTGACCCGGACATGATCGAGGGGATCATCGCCGCGGTCACCATCCCGGTGATGGCCAAGGTGCGTATCGGACATTTCGTCGAGGCGCAGATTCTGCAGAGCCTCGGGGTGGACTACATCGACGAGTCCGAGGTGCTCACCCCGGCCGACTACACCCACCACATCGACAAGTGGCGCTACACCGTGCCGTTCGTGTGCGGGGCCACCAACTTGGGCGAGGCGTTGCGCCGGATCACCGAGGGCGCGGCCATGATCCGTTCCAAGGGCGAGGCCGGCACCGGCGACGTCTCCAACGCCACCACGCACATGCGGTCCATCGGTGGCGAGATCCGTCGGCTCACATCGCTGTCCGAGGACGAATTGTTCGTTGCCGCAAAGGAACTCCAGGCGCCCTACGAGCTGGTAGCCGAGGTTGCGAGGGCCGGAAAGCTGCCGGTGACGCTGTTCACCGCGGGTGGTATCGCTACCCCCGCGGACGCGGCGATGATGATGCAGCTCGGTGCAGAGGGCGTGTTCGTCGGCTCCGGCATCTTCAAGTCCGGTGACCCCGCCGCGCGTGCAGCGGCCATCGTCAAGGCCACCACTTTCTACGACGACCCGGACGTGCTGGCCCGCGTCTCGCGCGGCCTCGGCGAGGCAATGGTCGGCATCAATGTGGAGGACATCGCTGCGCCGCACCGGCTCGCAGAACGCGGCTGGTAGCCCACTCGTGGCGATCGAAGAGATCCTTGACCTCGAGCAACTTGAGGTCAACATCTACCGCGGGAGCGTGTTCAGCCCGAACTCCGCGGAGACCCAGCGCACCTTCGGGGGCCACGTCGCCGGTCAGGCGCTGGTATCGGCGGTTCGCACCGTGGATCCGCGTTACCGAGTCCACTCGCTGCACGGATACTTCCTGCGTCCCGGGGATGCCAGGGCCCCCACCGTGTTTCTGGTGGAGCGAGTGCGTGACGGTGGTTCGTTCTGCACCCGGCGGGTCAACGCCGTCCAGCACGGCGAGACCATCTTCAATATGTCGGCCTCGTTCCAGACCGAGCAGCGGGGCATCGAGCACCAGGATGTGATGTCCGGTGCGCCCGAGCCGGGGGATCTTCCGGACATCAGCGCGATGAAGGCCTTCGATGACGAGGGCCTGAAGGCCTTCGCCGAGTGGGATCTGCGCCGGGTTCCGCGGGAGCAGCTGCCGCACAGGACCGGCAAGGTCGCCGAGCAGCAGGTCTGGTTCCGCCACCGCGACCCGCTGCCCGACGATCCGGTGCTGCATATCTGCGCTCTGGCCTACATGAGTGACTTGACCCTGCTGGGCACCTCGTGGGCCATTCACCCGGAGATGCGCGATCACCTTCAGGTGGCGTCACTGGATCATGCCATGTGGTTTCTGCGGCCGTTCCGAGCCGACGAATGGTTGCTCTACGACCAGTCCTCGCCGTCGGCGGGGGCGGGGCGGGCATTGACCCAGGGCAAGATCTACAACCGATCCGGGGACATGGTGGCCGCCGTCATGCAGGAGGGGCTGACCCGCTTCCCGTCCGGACATCAGCCGACCGCCCAGTGAGCGGACCCCAGATCGGTGTGCTCGCCCTACAGGGCGACGTTCGTGAACACCTGGCCGCACTGAGTGCCGTCGGCGCCGACCCGGTGCCCGTACGCCGCCGCGCAGAACTGGATGCCGTAGACGCGCTGCTGATCCCCGGTGGGGAGTCGACCACGATCAGTCTTCTCCTGCGTGAGCTGGAGCTGACCGAACCGCTGCGGAATCGGCTGGCCGACGGGATGCCGGCCTACGGATCGTGTGCGGGGATGATCCTGCTGGCCAGCGAGATCCTGGATGCCGGTGCGCAGGGACGTGCGGCGACCCCGCTGTGCGGAATCGATATGGCCGTGCGGCGCAACGCCTTCGGGCGCCAAGTTGATTCCTTCGAAGGAGACGTCGACTTCGAAGGCCTGGAAGGGCCGGTGCACGCGGTGTTCATCCGCGCGCCCTGGGTGGAACGCATCGGTCCCAGCGTGCAGGTGCTGGCGCAGGCCGCCGGGCATCCGGTGGCCGTGCGTCAGGGTGGCGTATTGGCCACCTCATTTCATCCTGAGGTGACCGGCGATCGCCGGATCCACCGGCTCTTCGTCGACATCGTCGCGGGGCAGGCCTGACCGACGCGGCCACCGATCCGGCGACCAGGAATACCGCCGCCGGCGCCGGCGAGGCATGATGGCGGCATGGCAGATCTCGCGCGAGGTGGATTTCGCCGCGCAGTAAAACTGGCGAGCCTCCCGGCCGGAGTCGCGGGCCGCGCAGCGCTGGGCGTAGGTAAACGGATGACCGGCAAGTCCAAGGACGAGGTCAGTGCCGAGCTCCTGGAGAAGGCCGCCGACGAGATGTTCAAGGTGCTCGGCGAGCTCAAGGGCGGCGCGATGAAGGTCGGGCAGGCCCTCTCGGTGATGGAGGCGGCGATCCCTCCGCAGTTCGCCGAACCTTTCCGCGAGGCCCTGGTCAAGCTGCAGAGTGAGGCCCCACCCTTGCCTGCCGCCAAAGTGCACCGGGTGCTCGATGCCCAGCTCGGCACCAAGTGGCGCGAGCGCTTCGCGTCCTTCGACGACACACCCGCCGCATCGGCGAGCATCGGACAGGTGCACCGGGCTGTCTGGAAGGACGGTCGGGACGTCGCGGTGAAGATTCAATATCCCGGCGCCGACGAGGCGCTGCGCGCCGACCTCAAACTGATTCAGCGATTCAACTGGATAGCCAAGCAAGTCGTGCCCGGTGCTGATGTGGACCGGCTCGTCTCGGAGATCAACGACACCCTGGAAGCCGAACTGGAATACCGCCAGGAGGCCGACAACCAGCGGGCGTTCGCCAAGGCCTACGCAGATGATCCCAAGTTCTTCGTTCCGGCGGTGATCGCCAGCGCACCCAAGGTGATCGTCTCGGAGTGGATCGAAGGACGGCGACTCTCCGCCATCATCAGCAGCGGCACTAAACAGGAGCGAGACTCCGCGTGCGCGTTGCTGCTGGAGTTCACCTTGAGCTCACCGGCGCGGGTCGGGCTGGTGCACGCCGACCCGCACCCGGGCAACTTCATGCTGTTGCCGGACGGCCGGCTGGGCGTCATCGACTTCGGTGCGGTGGCCGAACATCCCGGCGGCATCCCCTCCGGCTTCGCCGAACTGTTGTGCTGGGCGCGTGATGAGCAGTGGGACGAGTCGATCCGTCTGCTCAAGCAGCTCGGATTCATGCCGGCCGACTACGAGCTGAGTGCCGAGCAGCTGGTCGAGTACATCCAGCCGCTGTGGCCCTACATCGATCCGCTGCGGTCGGGCGAGTTCCACTTCACCCGCAAGTGGTTCCAGAAGTCTGCGCTGGTCACCACCGATCCGTTGGCCGAAGGCTTCGGCGACCGATTCCGGATGGCGCGTCAGATGACACTCCCGGCTGGTTACGTCATGTTGCTGCGCACACTGGGCGGCCTGTTGGGGGTCGCGGTTCAGCTGGACGCGCACGTCGACTATGCCGCGCTGATCGAGCGATGGGCACCCGGCTTCTTCCCGCCGGGGCAGCCCCCGGCGCGCTGACCGAGCTGACACGTAGACTCGTCGCGCAAAGTTCTGACGCAACAGTGAGGTAGGCAATCGCATGAGCGGCCATTCCAAGTGGGCTACCACCAAGCACAAGAAGGCCGTCATTGACGCGCGTCGCGGGAAGAACTTTGCGCGGTTGATCAAGAACATCGAAGTCGCCGCGCGCGTTGGTGGTGGGGATCCGTCGGGTAATCCGACGTTGTATGACGCGATTCAGAAGGCGAAGAAGAGTTCGGTCCCCAACGACAACATCGAGCGGGCGCGAAAGCGTGGTGCTGGTGAAGAGGCTGGTGGGGCCGACTATCAGACCATCACCTATGAGGGCTATGGGCCTAACGGCGTCGCGGTCCTGATCGAGTGTCTGACCGACAACCGTAACCGCGCGGCCAGTGAGGTGCGGGTGGCGATGACCCGTAACGGCGGGGCGATGGCTGACCCGGGGTCGGTGGCCTACTTGTTCAGCCGTAAGGGGACGGTCACTTTGGACAAGAACGGTCTGACCGAGGATGACGTCTTGGTGGCGGTTTTGGATGCCGGCGCTGAGGACGTGAATGACCTGGGCGAAAGCTTCGAGGTGATTTCGGAGCCGGGTGACCTGGTGGCGGTGCGCTCGGCGCTGGTGGATGCGGGTATCGACTACGACTCGGCGGAGGCCAGTTTCGTGGCGTCGGTGAGTGTGGCCGTTGACGTCGAGGGTGCCCGCAAGGTGATCAAGCTGGTCGAGGCTCTTGAAGACAACGATGACGTTCAGAACGTGTGGACCAATGTCGATCTGTCCGACGAGGTCCTGGCCGCCTTGGAAGCCGAATAACCGGTATCGGCGGCCCGTCCTTTAGTTCACCGGGAATGCAATCTGGTAGAGCTCTGCTGGATCGGTTCGGAGCATGCGCGCAATCTCAGTGTTGATGATGTGCTGAAGTTCATCGGCCGGGATGTCCTCGGTGCCGGTGGCCGCGCGCACGAGTGGTTCGAAAAGCTGCCAACCCAGTTGTAGTGCAATGACATTCGCGGCGGAGAGTCGTCCGGTGCGCTCATCTTCGTTGCTGCACAGTGCATGGCTGATGAGATTTGCTGCGATCGGAAATCGGTCCTGCAGGCGGCCGACCGCAAACCCGTCGAGGGTGGCCCGGGCCACCACGCGCAGCTGCAGCTCCGTCTTGGCGGCGATCACGGCCACTGGAGCACCGGCCTGCGCGGCAGCGGAAACGTCATCGGCGAGATGATTCAAGACCGCTTTGACCAGCTGATCCTTCGTGCCAAGGTAGCGGAAAACCAGGCCGTGGTTGACTCCCGACCTGGTGCCGATATCACGGATCGAGGTGGCCGCCGGTCCACGCTCGGCGAACAACTCGGCCGCGTGTGTCAGCACCGCGGCGATGGTCTCCTCGCGTGCCGACGATGTGCTCTCGTCGGTCTGGGCATCTGTTGCCCTCTTGTCAGCCACATGACTACGCTAGCCGTACCGCATCGGTGTAGTCGTTTGACTAACCTGGCGCGTCGTTACGGGCGCGGCAGGGGCGACACCGATCCGCCAACTCATGGAGGTCCCTATGGTGTCTCCGAGGCCTACCGTCGGACAGGTCGCCCGGAGCCGGTCGGAGTTGTGGTGCCGACGGCTGGACGGGAGCGGGCGATGTTATTGTTTCCGCTCCTCGTGACGTCACGGGATCATGACACCGGCACCGCCGCCATGCAGACGTCCGTGCCCGGATTGTCGGATTGACGATCTTGAACTGATCGCGCGCCACAATTGATCTCCCCGTGGTCCCAGTGCGTGAGTTCCGGCTCAATCTGCCCCGATGCGCTTTCCGCATCCGCGGATTGCGGCTCCACCTCATCTGATTCAGTCATCAGAGGGGTTCGCTCAATATCGAGCTCTATGGCCGCATATGCGTTGCTGTGCAATGCGAGTGAGGCCACTCGCTCACTTTTCTGCTCTCCCCATGCCTGAGAACCAACACGCGTGACGCGTTGAATCTTGCGATCGCCTTGATGGGACCATCCGATTCTCAAGTGCCGGTGTAGCTTTCAGGTTCTACTGATTGAAACTCGATCGAGGCGTCTTCTGCTCCATGGGTGCTGCAGGCGGCGCCCTAATTCCCTTGGCGAACAAGCTAATTCATTGCTATCGGCGCTTCCCTCTGGTTGGCCTCTCCGGGAAACTACATGCGAGGCTGCCGCCTCGGAGGTCGACAGTATTCGGCCACGGTGGTCCCATGGCTAGTGAGAGGAAGTCACTCGAGGGTGTGATTCCCCGTTCGGAAGGAGATTGGCCATGCCGCACTGCGTCTTCCCCGAGGGGCTGATCGCCAGCTGCCCGCCTCCCGTAGGACTTGAGCGCGTGCCTGAGTTGGGGTGGTTAGTGTGACGGCGCCTGCGTTTATGGCCTTGCCGCCGGAGGTGCATTCGGCGTTGTTGAGTAGTGGTCCGGGGCCGGGTGCGGTGTTGGCTGCGGCGGGGACGTGGAATTCGCTCAGTGCCGAGTATGCCGAGGTGGCTGCGGAGCTTGGTGAGGTGCTTGGTGCGATTGAGGCTGGGGTGTGGGAGGGTCCTAGCGCGCAGTCGTATGCGGCTGCCAATGTGCCGTATTTGGCGTGGTTGGCGCAGGCTAGTGCTGATAGTGCGGTGGCGGCGGCTCAGCATGAGACGGTGGCGGCGGCCTATGTGACCGCGTTGGCGGCGATGCCGACGATGGCGGAGCTGGCTGCCAATCATGCAGTGCACGGAGTTTTGGTGGCGACCAATTTCTTTGGGGTGAACACGATTCCGATTGCGCTCAATGAGGCGGACTACGCGCGGATGTGGGTTCAGGCGGCGGCCACGATGAGTGCTTATCAGGCGGTTGCGGGTTCGGCTGCGGCGTCTGTGCCGCCGACTCCAGTGGCGCCGGCGATTCTGAAGTCAGAGGCGGCTGCCGGAGTCGCGGACTCATCAGATCCGTTGGACCCATGGGGGCCCGCCCACACCTGGACCGACCCGGTACTGGAGGGCATCGCGCAGGTGTTGCGATCCGTGGGGGTCAACTGGGAGCCTGCGAGCGGCACCATCAACGGGCTGCCGTACACGGCGTACGTCAACCCCGCGACCGGCCTGTACTGGGTCAAGAACACGGTGACCCTGATTCAGGAGGTCAACTACGTCCTCTTCAACTTTCCCACGAACCCGGAAGTGGCACTGCTCCTTCTCAACCCGGCAACGCTCTCGACCTTCCTGATCGCGCATCCCCTGGTCGCCATCGAACTGGGTGTCGCGATCGGCTCGAGCCTTACCGCGCCCTGGGCGGGACTGAGCGCGCTGTCGGCACTGGCCGCCATACCGTGGCCAACGGGATCACCGCTGCCGCTGGACGTACTCCCGCAGGCGGTTGCGGATCCTGGTCCGGTTACCACGGTGCCGAATCTGCATGTGGTGGGTCTGCCGGGGTCGGTGCCGGCGACCGGAGCGCCGGCGGCAGCGCCGCCGGCGAGTGTGCCCGGCGGTGCGTCTCCGCCGGCACCGGCGCCTGCAGCGCCGGCGGCGATGGGATTTTTCCCGGCCGTGGTCGGCTTCGGAGGCGGTCCCGGTGTGGGCTTCGATTCGACCAACAGGACCGGAAGCGGCGCGAGGGCGCAGGCGAAGAGTCCGGCGTCGGACTCTGCAGCGGAGGAGTCGGCTGCGCGGCGGTCTTCGCGGACGCGTCGCCGGCGCAAGGCGCAGCTGCACGATCACGGGTATGCCGACATGAATGTTGAGGTGGATGCCCAATGGGCACCGCCTACCGGTGGGGGGTCACTTGCTTCGGACGGGAGCGCGGGCGCGCTCGGGTTCGAGGGAAGCGTTGTCAAACATGACGTGCGGCAAGCGGGACTGACCACCCTGGCGGGGGACTCCTTCGGCTCTGCTCCGACTGCACCACTACTGCCGGGTAGCTGGACCGGTCAGCCTAGTGAAGTGAAGGATCCCGACGCACAGCCCTGATCGCCGACAAGCGCACTTTAGTCATTTCCTCGCTGTGCGGCGTCCACCGCTGCGCGCGGCGGACGCCGCACAGTCTCTTGTTCGCATCCTCCTTGTCGCATGCGCGAACACATGCATGCCCGGACGACTGCTCCGCCTCGCCGAATCTGACCGGGCTGGAGCCACTACAACTTTGTTGCACAGCATGATTCGAGAAGACCGGCGCCTCGCAGATCTGTCATGCGCAGAATCGAGAGCAGGCACGACTGCGGACTTCCGCCACGGTGAGCATCACCAGACCGCATGCCGGATCTGACTTCCCAGTGCCGGTCTGTCATTCCGAACCTGCTGATTCAAACTCAGAGCGTGCGACGTGCAACGATTAACATATCTTCCTTCAATTCTGAAAAATGCCTCTCACCAGCACTATTCAGAAAAATCGAGCTGACGTTCCCCGGCCCCGCATCCCGGGTCAGAGCGCGCCCTACGCCGCCCCGGCGGTCGACACGTGTTCGGTCTTGGTGGTCGTATGAGTACCACAAGGCAGTTGCCTGAGGGTGTGTTTCTCGGTTCGGAAGGAGATTGGTCATGCCGCTACATGTCGTCCCCGAAGGACTGGCCGCCGCCAGCGCTCGTATCGAAGCGTTGAGCGCCAGGCTCGCCGCCGTCCACGCCGGCGCGGTGCCGATCATCACGGCAGTGCTTCCTCCCGCCGCCGACCCCGTCTCCCTGCAGAGCGCAGCGACATTGAGTGGTCACGGAAGTCGGCATGTCGTGGTCGCCGCGGCCGGCACAGCTGAACTCGGCCGCTCGGGCATCGGTGTCGGCGAGGCGGCTGTGGGCTATGCGGTCGGCGACGCCCACGCGGCAGCGGTCTACTCGAGTTGGGGTGGTTAGTGTGACGGCGCCTGCGTTTATGGCCTTGCCGCCGGAGGTGCATTCGGCGTTGTTGAGTAGTGGTCCGGGGCCGGGTGCGGTGTTGGCTGCGGCGGGGACGTGGAATTCGCTCAGTGCCGAGTATGCCGAGGTGGCTGCGGAGCTTGGTGAGGTGCTTGGTGCGATTGAGGCTGGGGTGTGGGAGGGTCCTAGCGCGCAGTCGTATGCGGCTGCCAATGTGCCGTATTTGGCGTGGTTGGCGCAGGCTAGTGCTGATAGTGCGGTGGCGGCGGCTCAGCATGAGACGGTGGCGGCGGCCTATGTGACCGCGTTGGCGGCGATGCCGACGATGGCGGAGCTGGCTGCCAATCATGCAGTGCACGGAGTTTTGGTGGCGACCAATTTCTTTGGGGTGAACACGATTCCGATTGCGCTCAATGAGGCGGACTACGCGCGGATGTGGGTTCAGGCGGCGGCCACGATGAGTGCTTATCAGGCGGTTGCGGGTTCGGCTGCGGCGTCTGTGCCGCCGACTCCAGTGGCGCCGGCGATCCTCAAGTCGGAGGCTTCGGCAGCGGCTGCGGACTCATCGGACCCATGGGGGCCCGCCCACACCTGGACCGACCCCTTTCTCGAGGGCGTCGCGGATTTCGTCCGAGCAGTCTTCGGCCTCAATTGGGATCCGGTGACCGGCACCATCGACGGGCTGCCCTACACCTCTTACACCAACCCTTTGACCGTGGCCTACTGGCTCAAGAACACACTGACGCAGATCCAAGAGATCGACTACATCATCGCCAACTTTTCGACGAACCCGGAAGTGGGCCTGCTCCTTCTCAACCCAGTGACTCTCGCGCCGTGGCTGCTCGCGCACCCCTTGACCGCCATCGAGCTGGGTGCCGCGATCTCTTCGAGTCTCGCGGCACCCTGGGCGAGCTTGAGTGCATTGTCGGCACTAGGCGCTTTGCCGCGGCCATTCGCCTTCGCACTGCCCATTGACGTGGGGCTTCCGCAGGCGGTTGCGGCTCCTGTGCCGGTGACGACGGTGTCGAACCTGCATGTGGTGGGTCTGCCAGGGTCGGTGCCGGCGACCGGAGCGCCGGCGGCAGCGCCGCCGGCGAGTGTGCCCGGCGGCGCGGCTCCGCCGGCACCACCGCCTACGGCGCCGGCGGCGATGGGATTCTTTCCGGCCGTGGTCGGCTTCGGAGGCGGTCCCGGTGTGGGCTTCGATTCGACCAACAGGACCGGAAGTGGAACGGGTGCCCACGCGAAAAGCCCGGCATCGGATTCCGCTGCGGAGGAGTCGGCTGCGCGGCGGTCTTCGCGGACGCGTCGCCGGCGCAAGGCGCAGCTGCACGATCACGGGTATGCCGACATGAATGTTGAGGTGGATGCCCAATGGGCACCGCCTACCGGTGGGGGACCGCTTGCTTCGGACGGGAGCGCGGGCGCGCTCGGGTTCGAGGGAAGCGTTGTCAAACATGACGTGCGGCAAGCGGGACTGACCACCCTGACGGGGGACTCCTTCCAGAGCGCTCCAACCGAGCCACTACTGCCGGCCAGCTGGACCGGTCAGCCCAGCGAAGGAGCGAATGGCCACGGACAGACCTGATCACCGGAAACACAAGGCAATCGATGTGGACAGGGAGTAGACGATGAGTTTTTTGGATGCACATATTCCGCAGTTGGTGGCGTCGGAGTCGGCGTTTGGTGCCAAGGCGGCGTTGATGCGGTCGACGATGGCGCAGGCGGAGCAGGCGGCGTTGTCGGCGCAGGCGGTGCATGTGGGTGAGGCGGCCGCGGCGTTTCAGGGATCGCATGCGCGGTTTGTGGCGTTGGCGGCACGGGTGAATGCGTTGCTGGACACGGCGCAGGTGAACTTGGCGGATGCGGGCAGCACGTATGTGGCGGCTGACGCCGCGGCGGCGAGCTCCTACACCGGATTCTGACGAGAAGGGAATTGAGTGATGTCGCAGATTCTGTACAACTACCCGGCGATGTTGGCGCACGCCGCGGAGATGAATGGGTACGCGGGCACGTTGCAGGCGGTGGGCGCGGACATCGCCACTGAGCAGGCGGCGTTGCACGCGGCGTGGCAGGGCGATACCGGGCTGACCTATCAGGCGTGGCAGGTGCAGTGGAACCAGGCGATGGAGGAGTTGGTTCTGGCCTATCGCGCGATGGCGTCGACGCACGAGACCAACACGTTGCTGATGAACGCGCGCGATACCGCCGAGGCCGCCCGCTGGGGCTGACTCCGGCGCCAGCTCATTCGGGGCGTCCAGATCGACGCGCCTTTCCCCGTACAACCTTTGCGCCGAAATGTTTTTCGGCCTCCCGCCGCGCATGACGGATCGTCGGCGCACCGCATGAACATCGCACACAAGTCAGCTCGTACAACCTTGAGGAGAGAACTATGTCCAGCAGCTCGTCGCCCACCCGCACCGACCTCGACGTGGTGAAACTCGGCGAATACATCGGCGCCCGGATAGATGGCGTCCAGTTGGGCGGTGACCTGGACAACGAGACGGTCACCGCGATCAACGACGCGTTGGTCACCCACAAGGTCATCTTCTTCCGGGGACAGCACAATCTGGACGACGTCAGCCAGTTCGAGTTCGCGCAGTTGCTGGGTACCCCGACGGCGCCCCACCCGCTGCTGAAGGGCGAGGGCGCGATCCTGCCGATCGACTCGTTTGGAGGCACCGCCGCCAACAGCTGGCACACCGACGTCACGTTCGTGGATCGGGCCCCCAAGGCATCACTTCTGCGGGCCGTAGAGCTGCCCCCCTACGGCGGAACCACCCTGTGGGCGAACACCGTCACCGCCTACGAGCAGCTGCCCCATCCGCTGGCCCGGCTGGCGGACGAGCTCTGGGCCGTGCACAGCAACGCCTTCGACTACACGCAGCTCGACTTGACCGACTCCAAGCAGCTGGAGAAGTACGCCGACCTTCTGCAATCCGAAGAGTTCCAGCAGTACATCCAGACGTTCAACTCCACCACGTACGAGACGCAGCACCCGGTGGTCCGGGTGCATCCCGAGAGCGGAGAACGTTCGCTGCTTCTCGGCAACTTTGTGCAGCGAATCGCCGATGTGAAGCACTCCGAGTCGCGTGCGCTGTTCCAGCTGTTCCAGGAGCGGATCACCCGGCCGGAGAACACCATCCGGTGGAACTGGCAGCTGGGCGATCTGGCGATCTGGGACAACCGTTCTACCCAGCACTACGGAGTCTCCGACTTCGGGCAGGCGCATCGGCGGTTGCACCGCATCACCCTCGCCGGCGACATTCCCGTCAGTGTCCACGGCGAGCGCAGCCGCGTACTCCAAGGGGACGCTTCGGCGTACTCCGTCATCGCAGAGCCCCGAGCAGTGGCATAAGCCACCGCTCGACCCGGGCCGTACAGCTTTGAGTGGGAAGTGATCTGAGAATGAGTAACCGTGACGTGGGTGTGCTGGACGCACGCACCGCCACAGCCAGAGTGGACGCCGACGTCGTCAGCCGGTTCGCCACCTGCAGTAGGGCACTGGGCATTGCGGTCCACGGTCGGAAGCGGCCCGCCGACCTGGACGCGGCTCGCACCGGTTTCGCGGCGTTGACCCGCGTCGCCCATGAGCAGTGCGACGCATGGGTGGGGCTGGCTGCGGCCGGTGATACATCGCCACGGGTGCTGGAGGCAGTGTGGCGCACCGCGCCCACGGTGGGAATCCTGCAGCGGAAGCTTGAGCTTCCGCCGGGCGAACTGGGCTTCCACTACGACTCAGGTCTCTACCTGAAGTTCCGCGCCACCGATACCGACGACTTTCGACTGGCCTACGCCGCCGCGCTCGCTGCGGCCGGCCGTTTCGGCGAGGCCAATCGGATCGTCATCGAGATCGCTGAGCGCAGGCCAGGTTTCCGTGACGCCCGCTGGATCGCCATCGTGATCCACTATCGGGCTCAGCGTTGGTCGGATGTCGTCAAGCTGCTGACGCCGATCGTCAACGATCCAGGACTCGACGAGCTGTTCGCCCACGCCGCCAAGATCGCCCTGGGCACAGCGCTGGCCCGGCTGGGTATGTACGCGCCGGCGTTGTCCTACCTCGAAGAACCGGAAGGCCCGATCGCGGTCGCCGCCACCGATGGCGCGCTGGCAAAGGGTCTTATCTTGCGGGCGCAGGACGATGAGGAGACCGCGGCGGAGGTACTGCAGGACCTCTATGCGGCCAATCCGGAGAACGAAGAGGTCCAGCATGCCTTGCTGGACCACAGTTTCGGGATCGTCACGACCACCGCGGATCGGATCGCGGCGAGGACCGATCCCTGGGACCCCGCGACCGAGCCGGCTGAAGCCGACTTCATCGATCCGGGATCACACGAGCGCAAGGCCGAACTACTGGCCGAGGCCGAACGTGAACTCGCCGAATTCATCGGGCTCGACGAGGTCAAGGATCAGGTTCAGCGGCTCAAAAGTTCCGTGGCGATGGCGATCCGGCGTGAACAGCATGGCTTGGCCGTCGCTCAGCGTGCTCATCACCTGGTTTTCGCGGGTCCGCCTGGAACCGGTAAGACCACCATCGCTCGCGTGGTGGCCAAGATCTACTGCGGCTTGGGACTGTTGAAGAAGGAGAACGTGCGAGAGGTCCACCGGGCTGACCTGATCGGTCAGCACATCGGGGAGACCGAGGCCAAGACCAACGCGGTCATCGACAGCGCGTTGGACGGCGTGCTGTTCCTCGATGAGGCCTACGCCCTGGTGGCCACCGGTGCCAAGAACGACTTCGGCCTCATCGCGATCGACACGCTGCTGGCGCGGATGGAGAACGACCGCAACCGGCTCGTGGTGATCATCGCGGGTTACCGGGCCGACCTCGACCGGTTCCTCGACACCAATGAAGGTCTGCGGTCACGCTTCAGCCGCAGCATCGACTTCCCGTCCTACACAGCGGCCGAGCTGGTGGAGATCGCCACGGTGATGGCGCAACACCGCGACAGCGTCTTTGAGCCCTCCGCGCAGGAAGACCTTCAGACCTTGTTCGCGCACTTGGCGTCTGCCTCGCACCCGGATGCCAACGGTGTTGATCGGCGCAGCCTCGACATCGCCGGTAACGGCCGGTTCGTGCGAAACCTGGTGGAGCGCTCCGAGGAAGAGCGTGAATTCCGGCTTGACCATTCCGAACAGGCCGGCACCGAGGCGTTCACCGATGAGGAGCTCATGACCATCACGGCCGACGACGTTAGTAACTCGGTGGCACCGTTGCTGCGCGGCCTCGGATTGGAGGTGCAGGCGTGAGCGAGCAATCCGATTGGTCCGACGACGGGCGGCGTTCCTTCGCCTCTCGTACTCCGGTGAACGAGAATCCCGACCGGGTGGAGTACCGACGCGGGTTCGTCACCAAGCACCAGGTCAGTGGATGGCGCTTCGTCATGCGACGGATCGCTTCCGGAGTGGCGCTGCACGACACCCGGATGCTGGTGGAGCCACTGCGCTCGCAATCCCGAGCGGTACTGATGGGCGCGGTCCTCCTGGTGGCTGGATTGGCCGGCTGCTTTGTCCTGACCCTGATTCGGCCCAACAGTGCGGCCCACAACGATCCGGTGTTGGCCGACCGGTCGACTTCGGCGTTGTATGTCCGGGTCGGCGACCAGCTGCACCCGGTGCTGAACCTGACCTCCGCGCGACTCATCGTGGGCCGTCCGGTCAACCCGACTCCGGTGAGACCGGCTGTCCTCGACGAATTCCCGCGGGGCAATCTTCTGGGCATTCCCGGGGCGCCCGAGCGGACGGTGCAAAGCACTTCTGTCGACGCACACTGGACGGTTTGCGATGCCGCTTCTGGCACGGCCAGCGGCGTTACCTTGATCGCAGGTCCGTTGGACAGCAGTGGTTCTCGGGCCGAGACTTTGCAGCCTGACCATGCGGTGCTGGTCGACAACGGTGCCGGCGCATGGCTGCTGTGGGACGGCAAACGCAGCAGGATCGACCTCAGCGATCGGGCCGTGACCGCAGCGCTTGGTGTGGATGCCGCAGCGAGGCCACGGCAGATCGCTACCGGACTGTTCAACGCGATCCCCGAGGCGCCGCCATTGACGGCACCGGCGATCCCCGAGTTGGGAAGCCTCCCGTCGTTCGGCTTGCCCGTGCCCGTCGGTGGTGTGGTCGTAGCCCATGAGGTCACCGAGAGCAATTCTGCTGGTGGGTTGCGTTATTACGCGGTGCTGGGGGATGGTTTGCAGCCGATTTCGGGTGTGTTGGCGGCGGTGTTGCGTAATTCGGATTCGCAGGGGTTGGATCGGCCGCCGGTGTTGGGTGCTGATGATGTTGCGCGGTTGCCGGTGTCGGGGTTGTTGGATGTGTCGCGTTTTCCGGAGCGGCCGGTGCGTGTGGTGGATGTGGTGTCGGCTCCGGTGACGTGTGCGCAGTGGAGTAGGCCTGCTGGGGCTTCGACGAGTTCGTTGGTGTTGTTGTCGGGTTCGGTGTTGCCGTTGCGTGAGGGTGTGGCGACGTTGGATCTGGTGGGTGCTGGTGTGGGTGGGACTGCTGCTCGGGTGGCGTTGCCTGCGGGTTCGGGGTATTTCGTGCAGAGCGTGAATGGTGATCCGGCAGCGGATCCGGTTGCAGGTCCGTTGTTTTGGGTTTCTGACACGGGTGTGCGTTATGGCATTGACACTGAGGGCGGCACCACTGGTGGTGAGGGTGACACGGTGTCGGCGTTGGGTTTGAGTGAGCCTGCGGTGCCGATTCCGTGGTCGGTGTTGTCGCAGTTTGCGGTGGGGCCGTCGTTGTCGCGCGTCGATGCGTTGTTGGCTCATGACGGTTTGGCGCCGGATGCGCGGCCGGGTCGTCGGGTGTCAGCGGTTGGTTCTAGCGGGGGAGAGACCCGATGAGTCGTTTGATCTTTGAGGCACGTCGTCGGTTGCCGGTCCCGCCGGTGGATCGGGGTGCGATCACTGTGGAGCCGCCGCCGGAGTTGCCGCGGTTGGTTGCAGCGTCATTTTTGCAGCGGGCGTTGCCGGTGGTGATCGTGTTGTTGATCGTGGGCATGGTGATTGCCATGTTCGCCACGGGTATGCGGTTGATCTCGCCGGTGATGCTGTTCTTCCCGTTCGCGTTGTTGGTGGCGGCGGCGGGTATTTATCGCGGCGGGGACAAGAAGTCCCGCACTGTTGAGGTCGACGCTGAGCGGGCGGACTATCTGCGGTATTTGTCGGTGGTCCGCGACAACATTCGGGGTTCGGCAGCTAAGCAGCGGGCGGCGGCGGAGTGGTCGCATCCGGATCCGGTGGACTTGGTGGCGGTACCCGGTTCGCGTCGGCAGTGGGAACGCGATCCCCACGATGAGGACTTCCTGGTCGTGCGCACGGGCCGCCATGTCGTGGGGCTGGCGAGTGCGGTGCGGGTGGCTGATACCGCTGATGAGATTGATTTGGAGCCGGTGTCTCACAGTGCTCTGCGCAGTTTGTTGGATACCCAGCGCACGGTGCGTGATGTCCCGGTGGGCTTGGATGTGGCGTCGGTGTCGCGGGTGACGGTGCTTGGTGAGGGTGAGCAGGCCGGCGATGAGGTGCGTGCGGCGGTGCGGGCGTGGCTTGCTCAGGCGGTGTGCTGGCATGACCCGACGATGTTGGGGGTGGCGTTGGCGTCGCCGGAGTTGGAATCTCCGGAGTGGTCGTGGTTGAAGTGGTTGCCGCACACTGATATTGCGGGTGCGGTTGATGGTGTGGGCCCGGCCCGGTATTTGGCGGCCAGTGGTGAGCAGTTGGTGGGATTGTTGGCGCCGGTGTTGGCGACACGTCCACCGTTTACCGGTGAGCCTGCTGATGCGGTGCGGCACTTGTTGGTGATTGTTGATGACCCGAATTTTGATGTGGCGGCCTCAGTGTTGGGTGCCGGTCGTGCTGGGGTGACGGTCATTGTGGTGGGCGGTGCTAGCGCTCCGCATCGTGAGCAGTACCCCGACCCGGAACGCCCGATCTTGCGGATCACCGCCGGCGGGCAGGCCATTGATCGCTGGCAGACCGGTGGCTGGGTGCGGTTTGTGGATGCCGCTGACAGTGTGAGTGTTGCTGATGTGGGGCATTTGGGCCGGCGGTTGTCACGCTGGGATTCCAATCCCACTCATGCCGGGTTGCGGTCGGCGGGCACTCGGGGTGCGACGTTCACCACGTTGTTGGGCATTGCTGATGCCTCGCAGTTGGATGTGCCGGCGTTGTGGTCCCCCCGGTCTCGTGAGGACGAGCTGCGGGTGCCGATTGGGGTGACCGCGACCGGGGAGCCGTTGTACTTCGACCTCAAGGATGAGGCCGAGGGCGGGATGGGTCCGCACGGGTTGATGATCGGTATGACCGGTTCGGGTAAGTCGCAGACGTTGATGTCGATCCTGTTGTCGTTGCTGACGACGCATTCGGCGGATCGGTTGATCGTGATCTACGCCGACTTCAAGGGTGAGGCCGGCGCGGACATCTTCCGGCATTTCCCGCAGGTCGTTGCGGTGATCTCGAACATGGCCGAGAAGAAGTCCCTAGCCGATCGGTTCGCGGACACGTTGCGTGGTGAGGTCGCCCGCCGGGAGTTGTTGCTGCGGGAGGCGGGCCGCCGGGTTCAGGGCAGTGCGTTTAACTCGGTGACTGAGTATGAGGCGGCGATCGCGGCCGGTCATGATCTGGCGCCGATCCCGACCCTGTTCATCGTTGCTGATGAGTTCACGTTGATGTTGGCCGATCATCCCGAGTACGCCGAGTTGTTCGACTACGTCGCCCGTAAGGGCCGTTCCTTCCGGATCCATATCTTGTTCGCGTCGCAGACGTTGGATGTCGGCAAGATCAAAGACATCGACAAGAACACGTCGTATCGGATCGGGTTGAAGGTCGCCTCGGCGAGCGTGTCGCGTCAGATCATCGGTGTCGAGGACGCCTATCACATCGAATCGGGTAAAGAACATAAAGGTGAGGGCTTTTTGGTGCCGGCCCCGGGTGCGGCGCCGATCAAGTTCCGTTCCACCTATGTCGATGGGATTTATGATCCGCCGCGGCGATCGCGGGCGGTGGTGATCAATGCCTTGCCGGAACCGAGACTGTTCACCGCCGCAGCCGTGGACTCCGGGCAGGACACCACGATCGTCGATGAGCAGGAGTTGCCCGAGGTGGCGCCGCGCAAGTTGATCGCCACCATCGGTGACCAGCTGGCCGGGTATGGGCCCCAGGCGCCACCGTTGTGGTTGCCGCCGTTGGAGGAGCCGATCCCGTTGGCGGCGACCCTGGCCACCGCGGGGATCTCCGAGCGGGCGTTGCGGTGGCCGTTGGGGCAGATCGACAAGCCCTTCGACATGCGTCGTGACCCACTGGTCTTTGATGCCCGCTCCGCCAGCGGCAACCTGCTCATCCATGGCAGCCCCAAGTCGGGTAAGACCACCGCCTTGCAAACGTTCATCCTTTCGGCGGCAGCACTGCATTCCCCGCGGGAAGTCAGCTTCTACTGCGTGGATTACGGGGGCGGGCAGTTGCGGGCCCTCGACGGGCTGGCTCATGTGGGCAGTGTGGCCTCGGGGCTGGAACCGGACAAGATCCGCCGCACGTTCGGGGAACTCGAGCAGTTGTTGACCGCACGTCAGCAACGTGAAGCGTTCCGCGACGGCAGTATCGGTGCCTTCAACGACGGCTACGGTGAAGTGTTCCTGATCATCGACAACCTGTATGGGTTCAGTCGTGACAACACCGATGCCTTCAACACCCGCAACCCGTTGCTGGCCAAGGTCACTGAACTGGTCAATGTGGGGCTGGCCTACGGCATCCATGTCGTGGTCACCACCCCCAGCTGGCTGGAAGTGCCGTTGGCGATGCGTGACGGTTTGGGCCTGCGCCTGGAACTGAAACTCCATGATGCCCGCGACTCCAACGTGCGTGTTGCTGGGGCGTTGACCCGCCCGGCTGAAGCCGTGCCGGCCAACCAGCCCGGTCGCGGTCTGACCATGGCCGCCGAGCATTTCTTGATCGCCCAACCCGACCTGGAGCAGATCGCTGCGATCAACGCCCGCCACCCCGGCTTGGCTGCACCCCCGGTGCGGTTGCTGCCGACCAACCTGGCCCCCGAAGAACTCGGAACCCTCTACCCGGCACCAGAGCATGTGGTGATCGGGGTGCGCGAAGAGGACCTGGCACCCGTGCAGGTCGACTTCACCACCAACCCCCTGCTGTTGGTGCTCGGTGACACCAAGTCAGGCAAGACCAGCCTGCTGCGGCACCTCATCCGCACCGTGCGCGAACACAACACGGCTGAGCAGGTCGCGTTCACCGTCATCGACCGGCGCCTGCACCTCGTCGATGAGCCCCTCTATCCCGACAATGAGTACACCGCCAACGTTGACCGGGTCATCCCGGCGATGCTGGGCCTATCAGCGTTGGTCGGCTCCAGACGCCCCCCGGCGGGCTTGTCTGCGACCGATCTGGCGGCCTGGAGCTATGAGGGCCACACCCACTACCTGATCATCGACGACGTTGATGCGATCCCCGACACCCCAGCGCTGTCTGGGCCCTACGCCGGGCAACGTCCCTGGACCACCCTCATCGAACTGCTCTCCCAAGCAACCGATCTGGGACTACGCGTCATCGTCACCGGCCGCGCCACCGGCTCCGGCCACGCACTGATGACCAACCCCCTCCTCAGACGCCTCAACGACCTCCAAGCCACCACACTCATGCTCTCCGGCAACCCCGCCGACAGCGGCAAAATCCGCGGCCAACGCTTCGCCCGCCTCCCCGCAGGCCGCGCAATCCTCCTAGCCGACAACGACGAACCCACCTACCTACAACTCGTCAACCCCCAATTCAGCCAAACCTTGACGCGCTAGGAGAAGAAACCATGTCACTTCTGAACCTGAGGACCCCGTGATGGCCAACGCTGTGATACCGATCGTGCGGATTGCTGTCCTGGCCGACAGCCGACTGACTGAGATCGCCCTGCCCGCGGACCTACCCCTGCGCGAGATCGTTCCCACGGTCCAACGTTTGGTCCTACCAGACGATTCGGACGATTCCGATGACGTCGGCGGTGCCCAAGCGATACCCGAGCGAATCAGCCTCGCGCCCATCGGCGGCGCACCCTTCAGCCTGGATGCCAGCTTGGACACCGTCGGGGTGGTCGACGGTGATCTGCTGGCGCTGCAGCCGGTGCCTCCCGGGCCCGCTGCACCCGGCATCGTCGAAGACATCGCCGACGCGGCGGTGATCTTCTCGGAGTCCAGGCGTCACCCGTGGGGCCTGGCGCATATCCAACGCGGAGCACAGGCCGCGCTTGTCGCGTGGATCCTGGCGGCCACCGGGTTGGCGGCGACTTATCGGGTCGCGGCCGGCGCACCTGCGGGCTTGTATGCGCTCGCAGCGATTGCTCTGATTACCGCGGTCGTCGCGTTGGCGGCTCGGCCACCGCACGATGCTGTTGTGGCGGTCGCCGCACTGGCACCGATCGCTGCGGCGCTCACCTTGGCGGTGCCGGGACAGTTTGGTGCGGCGCAGGTGACGCTGGGCGCCGCCGGCGTTGCCGCATGGTCAGCGATCCGTGTTTTCGCCGTGCGACGAAACCTCGGCTTCTTCACCGCCACGGGAGTCCTCGGGGCGAGTCTGACCGTGGTGGCCGCCGCGGCATCGCTGTGGTCGTTGCCAGTGAGCACCCTCGGTGGGGGACTGATCGTGATCGGACTGCTGTTCAGCGTCGCGGCGCCGCAGCTGGCCGCACTCTGGGCGCGGTTCCCCCTCCCGGTCATCCCGGCGCCAGGAGATCCCACCCCTGCTGCTCCGTCGCAACAGGTGTTGTCAGACTTGCCACGGCGGGTGCGGGCCGCTGATGCCTACCAGACCGGACTGGTTGCAGGCGCAGTGCTGCTGAGCACCTTGGGATCGTTTGCGGTTGCAGCCCAACCAGCGACACTGCCGGGGTGGGGATGGTATGCCGTCGCGGCGAGTGCTGCAGCTGCTGTGTTGCGGGCGCGCGTGTGGGATTCGGCGGCGAGCAAGGCCTGGTCACTGGCCCAGCCCTACCTGGTGGCGGCCGCCTTGCTGGTCTACTACGCAGCGACAGGCCGCCCGTTCGCCGCACTGTTGGCGCTGGCAGTGCTGACAGTGTTGGTATCGGCGTGGTTGGTGGCCGCCTTGGTTCCCGCCGTCGGCGACCCGCACAGCTATTCCCTGCCGCTGCGTCGGCTGGTGGGCTTTGTTTCTTCGGGTCTGGACGCCTCGCTGATTCCCGTGATCGCCTACCTGGTGGGGATATTCAGCTGGGTCCTCAATCGATGACCAGCCTGACCGGAGCCGGTCTGAGACCGGCTGGGCGGGTGGGGATCACCCTCACCGGGCTTGTTGTGGTGCTGGCTACAGCCTTGTGCACGTCCCCGTCGGGTTCGGCGATCACTCCGCCGACCGTCGATCCCGCGGTGGCTCCACCGAGTGGAACCCCCGGTCCGGTGCAAGCCACTCAACAGTTCGGCGAGTGCAGCACCTCAGAGGTCATCGCGGGAACCGATCTGGCAGCGCCCAATCCCGCGTTTTCGCTGCTGGATCTTCCTTCAGCGTGGCGATTCTCCCGCGGTGAAGGCCAGACGGTTGCCGTCATAGACACCGGGGTCCGGCCTGGACCGCGGTTGCCCGCAGTCGATCCGGGGGGAGACTACGTCGGTACCACTGACGGTCTTGTCGACTGCGACGGGCACGGAACGCTCGTTGCGGGACTCATCGCCGGTCAACCCGATGGCGACGGCTTCTCCGGCGTCGCACCTGCGTCACGGGTGCTTTCCCTGCGAGCCACCTCCGCAAAGATCACGCCCGCAGCCTCTACCGGGGATCCAGAGGTCGTACGGGCGAACGCTGCGGTGACGGCACTGAGCCGGGCGATCGTGCACGCCGCAGATCTTGGTGCACAAGTCATCACCGTCTCGGCGGTGTTCTGCCTGCCGGCCGATCGCGACATCGATCAGTCCGAGTTGGGAGCTGCGCTGCGCTACGCCGCAGTCGAGAAAGACGCCGTCGTGATCGCTGCTTCCGGTGACAGTGGTTCCGGGGGGTCGGTGTTCGGCGGACCCGGATGCCAGTCCAACCCGCTGACCGACCTGAGCAGGCCCGCCGACCCGCGCAACTGGGCCGCTGTCACCTCGGTGTCGATCCCATCATCGTGGCAGCCCTACGTGTTGTCGGTGGCGTCGTTGTCGGCTGACGGTCAGCCGTCGAAGTTCACCGCGGCTGGACCGTGGGTCGGTGTCGCGGCACCGGGCGAAAACGTTGTATCGGTGAGCAACCGCGACGATGGCGGCCTGGCCAATGGCCTGCCCGGAGCCAAGCAGCGACTGACCTCGCTCAACGGCACCGGCTACGCGTCGGCCTATGTGGCCGGTATCGCGGCACTCCTGAGGAGCCGCTACCCGGACCTCGCCGCGACGGAGGTGATTCACCGGATCACCGCAACCGCCCACAACGTCGCCCGCGCGCCATCGAACATCGTGGGTGCCGGCGCGGTGGATCCGGTAGCCGCCCTGACCTGGCACCTGCCCGCAGGGGGCGGCCGCGACGCAGATCCGGTGAAACAGGTTGCCGCGCCTCCTGAGCCGGCTCCGAAGGACTACACACCGCTGGCCGTTGCATTCGGCGGCACAGCGGCGCTGACATTGACCGCCCTGGCCGCCGCGATCGTGGCGCGTCGGCGAAAGGAGACCGCACTGTGAGCACGTACCGATCACCCCGGCTCGGTACCGGACGGATCACTTTGGTGCTGTTGGCGCTTGCCGCCGCGGCGACGGCCTACCCATGGGAGTCAGGACGGGAGCGCTGGGTGCTGGGCGTCGCCATTGCCCTGGCGGCCGCATCGGTGGCACGGTGGCGGGGCTTGCACCTCACGACGCTCGTGCGGCGCTGGGCGGCACTCAAGCTGCCCCGCGGTGGTGAGCGGGGCGCACACCGGCCCGATACCAATGAGCGGGTCACAGTCCTCTTGGCGGTGACGGCGCCGAAGAGTGAGCCCGATCTACTCCCGCTGCCGCTGATTGCCCGCTACTTGGACCGCTACGGCCTGCGGGCTGAGGCGATCCGGGTCACCAGCCGAGATGTCGTGGATGAGTCAGGCAACCGCACTCGAACGACGTGGATCGGGCTCACCCTCTCTGCGGTGGAGAACCTGGGCGCCCTTGCGGCCCGGTCCCCGGAGATCCCGTTGCACAGAACTGCGGTGGTAGTCGCCCGACGGCTTGCCGACAGCCTGCGTGAATCCGGCTGGGCGGTCAACCTTGTCGGTCCCGAGGAGATCCCGGACCTCGACGACGGCCACTCCCGCGAGACCTGGCAGGCAGTAGGGGGCGATGGGGGCGATTATCTTGCCGCGTATGGGGTTACGCCCGGACATGATGTTCCTGAGCTGCTGGCGAAGGTGTGGTCGCATCCGGCGCCGGAAACCTGGACGGTCCTAGAGATCGCCGGCTCGGGTGACGATCAGACCCTCGCGCTCGGCGCAGCCTTGCGCACCGCGGGGCAACCCACTGGCGTGCCCGTGCCCGGACTGAGCCCGCAACCCGGAAACCAGCGGGCGTCACTGGCGGCGCTGCATCCGTCATCGGGGCAGCACCTCGACGGTCACGTCGCCGTGCCCCATGACGTGCTGACCCGGGTGCAGTGGCCGAGCAGCATCGCGGGACGGGCCCCGGCGCAGAGTGTTGCCGGCTGAATAGTGTGTGGTCTTGACGTCATGCGCCACGTGCCCTGACCCCGCAGGGGGGGGGCTGTTCTTTGCCGATGGAAAGCGATACACCCGGCAGCCAATGGCCATCCGCTCAGGAACCGCCGGGGCAGTCGCTCAATGACGCCGCGAGTCAGCCAGCACGATTGTGGCTACCAGTGGCCGTTATTTCTGCCGCTGTCGTGCTGGCCGTTGGGCTGGTCGCCGCTGCTCTGATCGTGAGTCGCGGCGGCCATGCGCCGGCTGGCGAATCATCTCATCGACCAGAGGATCGAGCATCTGCCAGTCCTCCACCGGAGGGTCGAGCTTCCTTCAGCTCGTTGTCGAGCAGATGCAGGCCCAGCACGGTGCCGCTCGTCAACCTGGACTATGACGCCGCCGATGAGCCCCGGCTGGCACTGCCGCTACCGCCCGGATGGCGATTGGACTCGGCGCCGATGTCGCCAATAGTTCGGGCGGTGAGCACTGGGCCAGGTCGAGAGGACAACCGCTATCAGCCGAAAGCGGTTCTGACACTGGAGAATAATTCCGAGCTGGTAGACACTCCAGAAGAAGCAATCGACGCGCAAATCGTCGGGGTATCCAGGATTGCCGTCGTTGTTGACGATATCCGCGGCACGACTTGCGGTTACTCCTCCGCGATTGTTACCTACGATACGGGCGTGGACAATCACGGTGCCACCTGCCTGATCGTTGCGGGCTGGGGCAGTCGCAACACACTGTGGTCCGCCACGCTCACCGTTCAGGGCTTCGATCCGCACAACCCGGACTACGTTAGCGAGAAGGACTCAATCCTCAGCGGCTTCCAGTTCGCCTTCACCGGCGACTAATCGGATTGCAGGGCTATGCGCAGCGCGTCGATCTGGTCCAGGTCGGCTTGGCCCGCCTGAACGTGGACCGCGTGCAGGTCCCCGTTCCAGGCAAAGGGTGGCTGGTAGTCATCGGAGACCGGTAGGCCACGGTCGTAGCCGAGGGTCAGGTGCGTGCCGCCGTGCTGCCAGATGAACGGCAGCGCATGTTCGGTCGTCGTAGTTGCGATGACGGTGTCATCGACGATGGCGTCGATGGCGACACCTCCGGACACCAGTCGTAGTACGCAACCGACGAGGTGGCGGCCCGAGGGGAGGCGCTGCTCGGATCGCAGGTGCAGCGGGCCGCTGGGCAACGCCACCGCGACGTTCAGGCTGCCGTCGACGACGTAGGCGGCCAACCCGCCGTTGCGGTCGCCGATGGCGAACAGCACACCGCTGGGGGAGTCCGGCGAGACCTCCACATCGGCGAGGATGTGACCTCCGCCCGCAAGCATCGGCAGCGCCTCATCGAGCACCGGTCCGGCCTGCGGATACAACGTGACCTGCAGGCCGACAGGATACTGCGGCAGCGCCACGGCGGATAGCCGACCGATCAGTGAGTCCAGCAGCGGCAGAACGTTGTTCGACTCTGCTTCGTTCGACCATTGTTCCTTGAGCTGCTCGATGACTTCCGGATGGTCCTCGGCGAGGTCGTGCGACTCGGAGAAGTCCTCGTCGAGGCGGAACAGTGCCCAGTGGTCGCTCTCGAAATCGCGGCTGCCGGTGAGCAGCAGGTCCTCGTCCATCACGCCCACCGGAACGTGATCGGTGGTGGCTTTCCAGCCGTCGGCGAAGATCGCCCGTGAACCCATCATCTCGAAGTACTGCACGGAACGCGGATTGGGTGCCGCGGGATCGCTGAAGGAGGGCAGCAGGCTGGCGCCCTGGATGGGCTGCTGGGCAATGCCGTCCACCGACTCCGGGGCGGTGACTCCGCACGCGTCGAGCACTGTCGGCAGGACGTCGATGGCGTGGGCGAACTGTCCACGAACCCCGCCGCCCTCGCGAATGGTCTTGGGCCAGTGTGCGATGAATGGCACCCGGGTGCCCCCGAGCCAGGTGTAGCGCTTCCACAGCCGAAACGGTGTGTTGCCGGCCCACGCCCAGCCCCACGCGTAGTGCGGGTAGGTGTGCGGACCGCCCCACTCGTCGAGCTGTGCCAGGTTGTCGGTGAGATCATCGCGGATTCGGTGAGTGAACCGGTGCTCGTTGACGGTGCCCGATACGCCGCCCTCGGCGCTGGCGCCGTTGTCAGACATCAACAGAATCAGGGTGTTGTCGAGCACGCCAATACGCTCCAGAGTGTCGACCAATCGGCCGATCTGCGCGTCGGTATGGCTCAGGAAACCGGCATAGACCTCGTGCATCCGGGCGTAGAGGCGGCGTTCGTCAGCGCTGAGGTCCTCCCAGGCCGGCACCCACGGCGGCCGCGGCGTCAAGGTCGTGTCAGCCGGGACAACACCGGATTTCACCTGACGAGCAAACAAGTCGTCGCGCCAGGAATCCCATCCGACATCGAACTTGCCCGCGTAGGCGTCCGCCCACGAGCGCTCCACGTGGTGCGGCGAATGCATGGCGCCCGGAGTGAAATAGAGGAAGAACGGCTTGCCCGGGGCGTTGGCCTGTTGACTCAGCACCATCCGAATCGCTTCGTCGGCGAGGTCCTCGGTCAGGTGGTATCCCTCGTCGGGCCGAGCGGGCGGCTCGACGAATGAATTGTCACGAACCAGCTCCGGTGCCCATTGATTGGCATCGCCCCGGAGAAATCCGTAGTAACGCTCGAATCCCAAGCCCAGCGGCCATTGGTCGAACGGCCCCGCGCCGCCACGCTCCCCGCGCGGAACCAGATGCCATTTGCCGGTCGCCAGCGTGCTCCAGCCTGAGTCCCGCAGAATCCGTGGCAGCGTTGCTGCCGAGCGTGGAATGTGCGCGGTGTAACCGGGATGCGTGGTGGGCAGATCGGCGAGGAAACCCATTCCGACCGCGTGGTGATTGCGCCCGGTCAGCAGCGCTGCCCGAGTCGGCGAGCACAGGGCGGTGACGTGGAACCGGTTGTAGCGCAGGCCTCCGGACGCCAGTCGATCGATTGCAGGAGTAGCGATATCGGACCCGTAGCAACCGAATTGAGCGAAGCCGAGGTCATCCAGAAGGATCACCACGACATTGGGCGCGTCCTGTGGTGCGCGCTGGGGCAGGCTCATCTCGGTAGGTCACCTTTCGCCGTGTCTTGTGGGTAGTCGCATGACTACTTTGCTGGGAACGCTGGTGGGTTGAAGAGAGGGATCACAAGGTTTCGCAGGGTCCATCGCCGTCCGTCCGTGCCTCGGACTGGGGCCTAGGTTGCCACCGCCTCCGACGCCGGCTGAGCATCGTCGTCAGGGGCTGGGGTTGCCGCGGAAACGGACCGCGAATCCGCGGCGGCCTGACGATGGGCGGGGTCTACGGCGCGAATGGTGGCAACCAGAAGCAACGCGATAACGGGTGCGATGACCCCATACAGCGCCGGCACGGTTCCGATCTCGGCGCTGTTGAGTAGTTGTGGGCTCAGTGCAATCGCGGTGGCCACCATCGCGTTATGCATCCCGATCTCGAGGCTGATGGCAATCGCCTGCCTCGGAGCGAGCTTCATCCAGCGCGGCACGAGATATCCGACGGTCAAGCTGACGGTGGCGAAGGAGACGACGGCACCGGTCAGTGCGCCGAGGTTGTTCGCCAATGTCGTGTGCCCGCCCACGATCGCCGCCACGGAGATCGCGACCAGCAGCGTGGCCGCGGCGACCCGGACCGGCCGCTTCAGGCGGCGAGCCAGATCGGGGAAGCGCTCGCGGATGGCAACACCTATGGCGGTGGGAATGATCACCAGGCCGACCACCGCGACGAATTTGTCCAGCTGCAGCGGGATGCTGCGCCCCTCGCCGGTGAACCAGCTGATGGATATCGCCAATATCGCTGGTAGGGAAGCGATCGACAGCACGGCGTTGATCGCGGTCAGCGTGAGATTGAGGGCAAGGTCGCCATTGACCAAGTGACTGAAGACATTCGCCAACAGGCCGCCGGGAACTGCGGAGATCAGCATCAGCCCCACCGCGAGATTGGGCGGGAGGTGGAAGGCCTCGGCGATCAACAGGCACAGGGCCGGCAGCATGATCGCCTGGCAGATCAAGGCGACCGCCAGGGGGCGCTTGAGTGCTGCAGCCCTGCGGAAGTCGGCGACCGTGAGGGTCATTCCCAGGGCGAGCATGGCCGTCACGACGACCAAGGGGAAGAACCGGCTATCCATGCGTGCTCCGCGGTGTCCGTGCGCAGATGCCCTGACGGTCAAGCGGTCCGCGGCTCGGCGCAATGATGCAGTGAATGCTCAGCGTGCCGGAGGCGGCGGAAGCTCGTCTCCGGGAGTGGCGGTGAGATACAGCTGAATGCGCCCACGGGTGCGGCGCTGAGCAAACGGATTCGGGCTGGCTCCGGTTCGGCGGAGGGCGCTGGTCCGAGCATCCATCCGATTGAGTTCTCCGCCTCGCTGGATCGCCTTCAGGGTGCACCGCCGACCTCGCCGCGCTGCGGGGGATCCGTGCATTAATAAACTGTGCAGCAAGGAGATTCCGCGAGACAATGGCACAAGAATGATCATCTTTACCCGGTAGTAGATCCACGACGTGCATCGCGGACCGTGCTCGACCAGCGCCGCGCGCTTGCCTGCGGGCAACGCCGTGGGCGGGCATCCCGGACTGTTGCGATTCTGGGCTGGCAACTTCTGTCCGGACATGGGTGCGGGCTGGAATCTGTCTGAGTCGAACGCAGTCATACCGGGCCGGGTGGCTGGCAACGGATCTAGACTGACGCCGTGTCGGCGAGGGAGCGGCAAGAGAACGGCAGATCACGGCGGAAGGCCCTGCCGCGATCGGCGCTCGGGGAGTATACGGCGTCACCGAGGCGTTGCGATCCGGTAGTGCTGCTGGAATCGCAGGCCAAGGACCGCGTCCCGGAGCTGGTGCCGATCCGCTACACCCGCATGTTGGCCTCGCCCTACGCGTTCTTCAGAGGTGCCGCGGTGATCATGGCCGCGGACCTTGCTGCCGGGGAGAACACCGGGCTGGGGGTGCAACTGTGCGGCGACGCGCACCTGTCGAACTTCGGGCTGTACGCCTCCCCGGAACGCCATCTGACCTTTGATCTCAACGATTTCGATGAGACGCTGCCGGGACCGTGGGACTGGGATGTCAAACGTCTGGTGGCCAGTACTGCGGTCCTGTGCCGCAGTAGGGGACTCGATGTTGCCCGCCAGGAGTCGATGGTTCGGGCGTGCGCCCAGGCCTATCGCAGCCAGATGCGGGAGTTGTCGCAGCTGGGTGAACTCGACGTCTGGTACGCCCAATCTGTCGTCGACGCTGAGCTACTCGACACAGTGGAACCGTTATACGCCAAGGAGATCCGGCGCACCGCGGCGGGAGCCCTGGCCCGCGGGCGACAGCAGGCCGCCGACAAGCTGACCCACTCGCGCGACGGCCGCAGACACCTGCGCAGTGATCCGCCGCTGATAGTGCCGGCCGGCGAGCTGGTCACCGACGTCGTCGCGCACCTCTATGACATCTACATGCGCAAGCTGATTCGCGACTATGTATCCAGCCTTCGCGGCGACCTGCGGGTTTTGGCGAGGCGCTACCGCTATGTGGAGATGGCGCGCAAGGTCGTGGGGGTGGGCAGCGTCGGAACCCGCACGTGGATCGTGCTGTTTGAAGGACGTAGCGGCCGCGACCCACTGCTCATGCAGGTCAAAGAGGCGCGACCATCGGTGTTGGAAGCCCACCTCACGCGCAGCTCCTACCCGAATGCCGGCGAACGGGTGGTCGCGGGTCAGCGGTTGATGCAGGCCAGCAGCGACATCCTGTTGGGCTGGCTGCACGCGATCGGCCCTGACGGCCACCATGGCGACTACTACGTACGACAACTGTGGGACATGAAGGGCTCCGCCGACGTCGAGACGATGCGGCCCAGAGTTCTTACCGCCTACATCCAGGCGTGCGGGCGGGCGCTTGCGCGGGCGCACAGCCGCTCCGGTGACCGGGTGGCGATTGCGGCCTATCTTGGCAAGGGGGACAAGGCAGACCGGGCGCTGGCCCGGTTCGCCATCGCCTATGCCGAGCAGAACCAGTGCGACTACCAGGCGTTACGCGCCGCGGCAGAGAGCGGCCGGATCACCGCCGCCTGATCTCCGCGCCGTTGGAGAGCGCAGCCGCGCCGCGTGTCGCGTCGGTCTCGACAGCTACCACCCCTCTAGACTGTCGAACAATTGTTCGGTAAGGAGAGGAATCGGATGCGGGTGATGGGCGTCGATCCCGGCCTGACGCGCTGCGGGCTGTCGGTGGTCGAAGGCGGGCAGGGCCGTCAGGTCACCGCGTTGGATGTCGACGTGGTGCGCACCCCGGCCGACCAGCCGCTTCCGCAGCGCTTGCTGACTATCAGTGACACTGCGGAACATTGGTTGGACACTCACCGCCCCGACGTCATCGCGATCGAGCGCGTTTTCGCCCAGCAGAACGTCTCCACCGTGATGGGCACCGCGCAGGCCGGCGGGGTGATCGCGCTGCAGGCCGCCCGCCGTGGCATCGCTGTGCATTTTCACACTCCCAGCGAGGTCAAAGCCGCGGTGACTGGCAACGGTTCTGCCGACAAGGCGCAGGTGACCACGATGATCACCCGGATACTTGGGCTGCAGCAGAAGCCGACTCCGGCTGACGCGGCCGACGCGCTGGCGCTCGCGATCTGCCACTGCTGGCGGGCTCCGATGATCGCTCGGATGGCCGCCGCCGAGGCGCTGGCGGCAGAGCAGCGGCGCAAGTACACCGCCAAACTCAAGGCGGCGCGGGCATGATCGCGTCGGTCCGTGGTGAGGTCGTCGACATCGCGCTGGATCATGCCGTGGTCGAGGCGGCGGGGGTGGGCTACAAGTTGATGGCCACCCCGGCGACCCTCTCGACCCTGCGACGAGGCAGCGAATCCCGCTTGATCACCGCGATGATCGTGCGGGAAGACTCGATGACGCTCTACGGATTCCCCGACTCCGAGGCCCGCGATCTATTTCTCACGCTGATCGGGGTGTCGGGAATCGGACCCAAGATCGCCCTGGCGACGCTGGCGGTCTACGACGCGGCTGCGCTGCGTCGGGCATTGGCCGACGGGGACGTCACGGCCTTGACCCGCGTACCGGGAATCGGTAAGCGGGGTGCCGAGCGGCTGGTGCTCGAGCTGCGCGACAAGATCGGATCGGTCGCGACCTCCGACGGTGCCGTGTTCGCAGCTCACGGGGTGCGCGCTCCGGTGATCGAGGCCTTGATCGGGCTCGGTTTCGCCGCCAAGCAGGCCGAGGAGACCACCGACAAGGTCTTGGCCGACGCTCCCGACGCCACCACCTCTGAGGTGCTGCGGACCGCACTGAGTCGGCTGGGGAAGACCAAGTGAACCAACCCGGCGATCCCGACGAACGCGAAGTCTCTCCGGCGCTGACCGTCGGCGAGGGAGACATCGACGCTGGTCTGCGCCCACGGAGCCTGGCCGAATTCATCGGTCAGCCCCGGGTCCGCGAACAGCTTCAGTTGGTGCTCGAGGGCGCCAAGAACCGGGGCGGCACACCCGACCACATCCTGCTGTCCGGCCCGCCTGGGCTGGGAAAGACATCGCTGGCGATGATCATCGCCAGTGAACTGGGCACGTCGCTGCGGCTCACCTCGGGGCCGGCGCTGGAACGTGCCGGAGACCTGGCCGCCATGCTGTCGAATCTGGTCGAACACGACGTGCTGTTCATCGACGAGATTCATCGCATCGCGCGGCCCGCCGAGGAGATGCTGTACCTGGCGATGGAGGACTTCCGGGTCGATGTCGTCGTCGGGAAGGGGCCTGGGGCAACGTCGATTCCGCTGGAAGTCGCGCCGTTCACCTTGGTCGGAGCGACCACCCGATCCGGTGCGCTGACCGGCCCACTGCGCGATCGGTTCGGCTTCACCGCGCATATGGATTTCTACGAACCCGCCGAACTGCAGCGGGTGCTGGCCCGCTCGGCAAAGATCCTGGGGATCGAATTGGGCGAGGCGGCGGCGGTGGAGGTCGCACGGCGGTCCCGCGGAACTCCCCGGATCGCCAACCGGCTCTTGCGTCGGGTACGTGACTACGCGGAGGTGCGCGCCGACGGGGTGATCACTCGCGACGTGGCGAAAGCAGCCCTGGCGGTCTACGACGTCGACGAGTTGGGCCTGGATCGCCTCGACCGGGCGGTGCTCTCAGCGCTGACCCGCAGTTTCGGTGGCGGGCCGGTCGGGGTGTCCACGCTGGCGGTCGCGGTAGGCGAGGAAGCCACCACCGTCGAAGAGGTGTGCGAGCCGTTCCTGGTGCGCGCCGGGATGGTGGCCCGGACACCGCGGGGTCGTGTCGCTACACCGGCAGCCTGGACGCACCTGGGTTTGGTGCCGCCGGCCGGCGCGGCGGGCCTCGGTCAGCAGGGGCTGTTCGAGGCCGACTGACTCGCAGCTAGAGCTTCGCGAGTTCGGCGGTCAGCACGTCTAGGCCTTCGGCCAGTAGCTCGTCGCTGATCGTCAGCGGCGGCAACAGGCGCACCACGTTGCCAAACGTTCCGCAGGTCAACACGATTACCCCGGCCTGATGACAGGCTGCCGCCAACGCCTTGGTCAGGTCCGGGTCGGGTTCGGCGCTGTCGGGCCGCACCAGTTCGACGGCGATCATGGCGCCGCGACCACGAACGTCCCCGATCCGATCGTCGTCGGCCTGTGCCCGGCGGAGGCGCTCGAGGATCAGCCGTTCGATCTGGCGTGCCCGCCCCACCAGCTCGTCGGCTTCGACCGCGGCCAAGGCCGCCAGGGCCGCGGCGCAGGCCACCGGGTTGCCGCCGAACGTGCCGCCCAGCCCGCTGAGGTGTGGGGCAGCCATGATGTCGGCACTGCCGGTGACCGCTGCCAGCGGTAATCCACCGGCGATTCCCTTGGCGGTACAGATGAGGTCGGGCACGATCGGCTCGTGCTCGCAGGCAAACATCGCCCCGGTTCGAGCGAATCCGGTCTGCACCTCGTCGGCGACGAACACGACGTTGTTGTCGCGACACCAGGCCAGCAGCGCGGGCAGAAATCCCGGCGCCGGAACGATGAAGCCACCCTCGCCGTGGATCGGCTCTATGACCAGCGCGGCCAGGTTGGCGGCCCCGATCTGGCTCTCGATGACGCTGATGGTGCGCTCGGCGGCCTGCGTGCCGTCGCTGCCGAGGTCTTTGTCGATCAGGCTGTCGCGGTAGGGATAGGACGTCGGGGCACGGTAGATGTCGGGCGCGAACGGCCCGAATCCACTCTTGTAGGGCATGGACTTGGCGGTCAGTGCCATCGTCAGGTTGGTCCGGCCGTGATAGCCGTGGTCGAACGCAACCACCGCGGTCTTACGGGTGTGAGCCCGGGCGATCTTGACGGCGTTCTCCAGGGCCTCCGAACCGGAGTTGACCAGTACGGACGTCTTCTCGTGCGTGCCCGGCGTGATCCGGTTGAGGGCCTCGGCTACGGCCACGTATCCCTCGTACGGCGTAACCATGAAGCAGGTGTGGGTGAACTCGGCGACCTGCCGCTGCACGGCGTCCACCACCCGGGGGGCGGCCGCTCCCACGGTGGTGACAGCGATGCCCGAACCCAGGTCGATCAGCCGATTGCCATCGACGTCCTCGACGATGCCCCCACCGGCCCGCGCCGCGTAGACCGGCAGTGTGCTTGCCACGCCACGGGCGACGGCGGCCGCTCGGCGACGGGAGAGCTGCACCGAGCCCGGCCCGGGAATCTCGGTGGCCAAGTGACGGCTCTGGGGCAGCGGCGGCACAGACATGGGAGGGACCCTCCTGGGCGATCCTTGCCGTGGGTCAGATCTGGCCGAGTGGCCGGCATGCGTTGCCGAACGGTTGCCAGTATTCACCTGGCGGGCAGTCCAGCGGCTTGGGTCCCTGACCGAGAGGCATGCAGGTGTTTGTGGAGGGCTCCCAGTACTGGCCGCCAGGGCAGTCCAGTGGCGTCGGTCCCTGACCGAGAGGCATGCAGGTGTTGGTGCTCGGCTCCCAGTACTGCCCGCCCGGACAGGCCAGCGGCTCCGCAGATCCGACGGCGGGCATGGCGATCGCTCCCACTGCCAGGGGTGCTGCCGCGAAGGCAACGGCAGTCGCCAGACCCCATGCGAAGTTCCTCATCGGTCAACCTTCCCTCAAGAATCCTGACCCCCCATGACTCCCACAGCCTAGGCGGTGCTCGACGGTACCGGCGTGCGGTCGCCGCACTCAGTGGCACACTGTTGTGATCACTGTGGCCCGCCACACTTCAGGTGGTCCGGTGCCGGAGATTCATTCGAACACGATGAAAGATCGGTTGTCGTCATGGAAAACATGGTTGCCTTCCTGCCTCTGATCCTGGTCATGGGTGCCTTTATGTTCTTCGCCTCGCGCAGGCAGAAGCGCGCGATGCAGGCCACCATCGACCTGCACGAGTCGCTGCAGGTAGGGGACCGGGTGCACACCACCTCGGGGCTGCAGGGCACTATCACCGGCATCACCGATGACGATGTCGACCTGGAGATCGCACCGGGTGTGGTGACCACCTGGATGAAGCTGGCCGTTCGGGACAAGATCGAGCTGGAGGAGCTGGCGGCCGAGCCCGCAGTCGAACAGGCCGTCGAAGGCGCTTAGCGGGTCCTCAAGAGCCCGACGCGCGGAACGCCCGCCCAACGATCGCTCCAGCCAGCCGGGCACGTACCCTTTTCCGGGTGCAGTGGTACTGATCGGCGGGGGCGGCCTGGGCTTGGGCCAGCACCGACGATCATGAGAGCGCATTGCGCAATGAGCGAAGGAGACTCAACAACGTGGCATCGCCTTCGGCGTCGGTGCACCCTGCCCGCAACCTGGCGGTGTTCCTGGCATTGCTCATCGGTGTTTACCTGCTGGTATTCCTGACCGGAAACAAGCTTGCCGAACCCAAACTCGGGATCGACCTGCAGGGCGGCACGCGCGTGACACTCACGGCGCGCACCCCGGACGGCTCCGCGCCGACCCGCGAGGCGCTCAACCAGGCGCAACAGATCATCAGTGCCCGTGTCAACGGCCTCGGTGTATCTGGCTCTGAGGTCATCATCGATGGAAACAACCTGGTCATCACCGTGCCGGGTAGCGACGGCAATGAGGCTCGCACCCTGGGCCAGACGGCCCGCCTCTACATCCGTCCGGTGGTCAACGCGGTGTCGGTCGAAGAAGCAGCGCAGGCCGCCGGCCGGATGCCCGGTCTCGGTGGCGGTGGCATGCCCGGCCTGCCGCCCGGTGCCGGCGGTGGCGTACCGGGCCTACCTCCGGGTCTCGGCGGTGGCGTGCCCGGTCTGCCTCCGGGCTTGGGCGGTGGCGTGCCCGGTCTGCCTCCGGGCTTGGGCGGTGGCGTACCTGGCCTGCCTCCGGGCCTCGGCGGTGGCGGTATCCCCGGTCTCCCGTCCGGGGGCCAAACGCTGCCCGGCGGTCCCGGCGCGAGCGGACAGGGCCTGTTCGGTGGAAACAGCGGGTCACTCCCGCAGACGCCGGCGGCTCAGCCGCGGCCCTTCCCGCAGGAGCCGACTCCCACTCCGGGCACCACGACAGCCAGCCCCGAGCCGGCCAGCCCCAGCCAGTCCGCCACACTGCCGGCGCCAGCGGCACCGGGATTGCCCGGTATGCCCGCGGTGCCCGGTGCACAGATGCCCGCACTCCCGGGCCTCCCCGGTCTGCCGGGGCTGCCAGGTCTGCCCGGGCAGGGCGACCAGGCCCAGGGCCTGGCCGCGCGTATCGCGGCGGAGAAGCGCCTGCGGCAGAGCGACAACAAGGTTGTCCAAGCGCTGGCCCTGCAGATCCAGGCCGGCCGTTGCGACAAAGAAGACATCCTTGCCGGCAACGACGACCCGGACCTGCCGTTGGTGACGTGTTCCCAAGACCACCAGGTCGCCTACGTTCTGGCCCCGTCGATCATCAGCGGTGACCAGATCGCCGACGCCAGCTCGGGTATGGACCAGCGCAGCGGCGCCAACGTCGTCCAGGTGCAGTTCAAGAGCGGTGCGGCCGACGTCTGGGCCAACTACACCGCCGCACACATCGGCACCCAGACTGCGTTCACGCTCGACTCTCAGGTGGTCAGTGCCCCGCAGATCCAGGAAGCGATTCCCGGTGGCCGCACCCAGATCACCGGCGGTTCCCCGGGCTTTACCCAAGACGCCGCGCGCCAGCTGGCCAATGTGTTGAAGTACGGCTCGCTGCCGTTGTCCTTCGAGGCCTCGGAAGCAGAGACCGTCTCGGCCACACTGGGAATGACCTCCCTGAAGGCAGGTCTGATCGCCGGTGCGATCGGTCTGGCGCTGGTGCTGATCTATTCGCTGCTCTACTACCGGGTTCTCGGAGTGCTGACGGCGCTGTCTTTGGTATTGGCCGGCGCCGTGGTGTACGCGATCCTGGTGTTGCTGGGTCGCTACATCAACTACACCCTTGACCTTGCCGGTATCGCCGGTCTGATCATCGGAATCGGCACCACCGCCGACTCGTTCGTGGTGTTCTTCGAACGCATCAAGGACGAGATCCGCGAAGGCCGGTCTTTCCGCTCGGCCGTGCCGCGAGGATGGGCACGAGCCCGCAAGACGATCGTCTCCGGCAACGCGGTCACCTTCCTGGCCGCCGCGGTGCTCTACTTCCTGGCAGTCGGCCAGGTGAAAGGCTTCGCGTTCACCCTGGGGCTGACCACAATCCTCGACATCGTGGTGGTGTTCCTGGTGACCTGGCCGCTGGTCTACCTGGCGTCCAAGTCGCCGACGCTGGCCAAGCCGTCCTACAACGGCCTCGGCGCGGTTCAGCAGGTTGCACGTGAGCGGCGGGCGCTCGCCAAATCGGGGGGCGGATCGAGCGGCAAGCCCGGAACCAAAGCGCGCACGCGGGTAACCGCCCAGTCGACGGGACAGGGATAGCCAGATGGCCAAACCGAGCACCAGCAGCGGCACCAAGCCCGCAAAGAAGGCTCCGGCAGCCGGGGAGCCGAAGAAGAGCGGTAGCGGCGCCGTAGCAAAAAAGACGCCAAGCAAGGGCTCAGCCAAGGCGCCGAAGCACAGCTTCCTGTCGCGGCTCTACACCGGTACCGGCGCGTTCGAGGTGATCGGCCGCAGGCGGATGTGGTACGCCATCAGCGGCGTCATGGTGGCGATCGCCATCGTGAGCATTCTGGTCCGCGGTTTCACCTTCGGAATCGACTTCGCCGGGGGCACCAAGGTGTCGTTCCCGCGCGGCGACACGACCGTCACGCAGGTCGAAGAGGTATTCCGCAAGAGCGTCGGGAACAGTCCCGAGTCGGTGGTCGTGGTCGGCAACGGCAATTCGGCGACGGTGCAGATCCGCGCCGAGACGCTCACCAACGAGCAGACCGAGAAACTGCGCGATGACCTGTTCGAGGCCTTCCAGCCTCAGGGGCCCGATGGGCAGCCCAGCAGGCAGGCGATCAGTGACTCGGCGGTTTCGGAGACCTGGGGTGGCCAGATCACCCAGAAGGCCGTGATCGCTCTGGTGGTGTTCCTGCTGCTGGCGTCGCTGTATATCACCGTGCGTTACGAGTGGTTCATGACGCTGTCGGCGATGATCTCGATGGTCTTCGACATTCTCGTCACCGCCGGGGTGTACTCACTGGTCGGATTCGAGGTCACGCCGGCCACCGTGATCGGCCTGTTGACCATCCTCGGGTTCTCCATCTATGACACCGTGATCGTGTTCGACAAGGTCGAGGAGAACACCAGCGGTTTCGAGCACAAGACCCGCTACACCTATGCCGAACAGGCGAACCTGGCCATCAACCAGACCTTCATGCGTTCGATCAACACCAGCCTGATCTCGGCGTTGCCGATCATCTCGCTGATGGTGGTCGCGGTGTGGCTGCTCGGCGTCGGAACGTTGCAGGACCTCGCGCTGGTGCAGCTGGTCGGCGTCGTGGTCGGTACCTATTCGTCGATCTACCTGGCCACGCCGCTCTTGGTCACCCTGCGGGAGCGGACCGAGCTGGTGCAGAACCACACCAGGCGAGTGATGCGTAGGCGCAACGCCGCTGCCGGGTCGAAACCGGTGTCGGCCGGCACGCAGGGCTCGGACACCGCCGAGGATTCCGGAGATGCCGACGACAACCTCACCCCTGAGGACGAGGGTGCGGCAACCACGGGTTCAGGGGCACCGACTCCCGGCGCAAAGCCGGTACGGCCTACCAGCCGGCGCGGCCAGCGTCCGACCGGCAAGCCGGGCGCCGGTCGGTAACCGGCGATGGCGGCCCGCTGGCGGCACGCTGCGACGTCGGTGGTGGCGCTCATCACCGGCCTTGCCGTCTGGTCGGTGTCGGCGTGCACCGGCGCCACCGTCGATCAGATCGACTACGCCGTCGACGGCGGCCTGATGACCTATAACACCACCACCGTCGTCGGTGCGGCTTCGGCCGGCCCGCAGGCGTTCTCCCGTACTCTGACCGGCTTCGGATACCACGGTCCGGACGGTCAGATCGTCACCGACCACGACTTCGGCAGTATTTCGGTGGTGGGCCGCGCCCCGCTGGTGCTGGACTATCAGATCGCGGACGCGGCGGTGTATTCCGACGGCAAACCGATCACCTGTGACGATCTTGTCCTGGCGTGGGCGGCCCAATCCGGCAGGTTCGCCGGCTTCGACGCCGCCAGCCGCGCCGGCTACCTCGACATCGAGAACATCGAGTGTCAGCCCGGAGCGAAGAAGGCCCGAGTGTCTTTTTTCCCGGACCGCAACATCGTTGACTACGAGGAACTGTTCAGCGCCACCTCGATGATGCCGTCGCACGTCATCAGCGACCAGCTCGGCCTGAACACCACCGAAGTCCTGCTGGGCAAGCTCGGACCGGCCGACGAGGCCATCGCCAAGATCGCGCAGGCTTGGAACACGACCTGGCAGCTTGATCGCGGAGCTGACCTGAGGCACTTTCCTTCTTCGGGTCCCTATCGGATCGACTCGGTTCTCGAGGGTGGCGCCGTGGTGTTGGTGGCCAACGACCTGTGGTGGGGCGCCAAGCCGGTCACCACACGGATCACCGTGTGGCCCCAGACCGCCGACATCGCCGACCGGGTCAGCAAGCGGGTCATCGAGGTCGTTGACGTGGCGACCGGATCCGCGGGGTCACTGAACACCCCCGACGACTACCAGAGCAGCGACAGCCCCTCGGGGGGAATCGAGCAGCTGATCTTCGCCCCGGCCGGCCCGCTGTCGGAGACTCCTGCCCGCCGCGCGGTGGCCCTGTGCACCCCGCGTGACGTGATCGCCCGCGACGCGGGCGTTCCGGTGGTCAACTCGCGGCTCAACACCGCCATCGACGACGCCTTCGACCAGGCCGAGAACGTGCCTGAGGCCGGTCAGTTCGCCCATGCCGACCCCGATGCCGCCCGCGACACACTCGGGGGCAAGCCGCTGACGGTGCGTATCGGCTACCGCGGTCCCAACACCCGGCTGGCCGCGGTGGTCGGGGCGATCACCGCTTCATGCGCGCCGGCCGGCATCACCGTCGTCGAGGTGGCCTCCGACGACGTCGGTCCGCTGGCGCTGCGTGACGGGCAGATCGACGTGTTGCTCGCCAGCACCGGGGGATCGACCGGCAGCGGTTCGAGCGGATCGTCATCGGTGGACGCCTACGAGCTGTTCAGCGGCAACGGAAACAACCTGTCCGGCTACCACAACGACCAGATCGATGGCATCGTCTCTGCGCTGGCGGTCACCGCCGACCCCGCCGAGATGGTTCGGCTGCTCGGCGAAAGTGCTCCTGTGCTGTGGGCCGACGTGCCCACACTGCCGCTCTACCGTCAGCAACGGACGCTGTTGTCGTCGAAGAAGACCTACGGTGTGGCAGCCAATCCGACTCGGTGGGGCGCAGGCTGGAACATGGACCGCTGGGAGCTGCAGCAGTGAACCCCGGGCCGGCAGTGGGGGCCGCTGAGCTCATTGCGTCGCTGATCCGTGAGGTGGCCGATTTTCCCTCCCCGGGAATAGCCTTCAAAGATCTGACCCCGGTGTTCGCCGACGCCGCCGGGCTGGCCGTGGTCACCGATGAGCTGGCCCGGATCGCCGCCGGTGCGGACCTGGTGGCCGGTATCGACGCCCGCGGTTTTCTGCTGGCCGGGGCGGTAGCCGACCGGCTGGGAGTGGGCGCGTTGGCGGTCCGCAAGGGCGGCAAGCTGCCGCCGCCGGTGCTTGCGGAGCATTATCAGCTCGAATACGCCACTGCTGTTTTGGAAATACCCGCCGAGGGAATCGAACTAGCCGGGATGCGGGTGGTCATCCTCGACGACGTGCTGGCCACCGGCGGAACCTTGGCCGCAGCGCAGCGCCTGCTACGACGGGCCGGCGCCGAAGTGGTTGCGGCGGCCGTGGTGCTGGAACTGGCCGGGCTGGGCGGGCGCGCGGCGGTGGCGCCGTTGCGGCTTGAGCGCCTGCATCAGATTTAGTCGATATTCTCGTGGTCGGAGGTGAGCACAGTGGGCCCTGAAAATGGCTTTCCGCACGGCCCCGAGCAGGGCTCAGACCCCGATCGGTACGGCGTCGACACGAGTCAGCCGGTAGTGATGTCGGAGGCTGTCGCCCAGGACTCGCCCACCGAGCGCACCGATCTGCTGAAGGTACCCACCAGTGCCTCCCGGCGCGTGCGGGCCCGGATTGCCCGGCGCATCACCGCGCAACGCGGTGCCCTGAGCCCGGTGCTGGAACCCCTGGTGGCGGTGCACCGGCAGTACTACCCGAAAGCCAATCTTGCGCTGCTGCAGCGCGCCTACGAGGTGGCCGAGCAGCGGCACGCCACCCAGCTGCGCCATTCGGGGGATCCCTACATCACCCACCCTGTGGCCGTGGCGACGATCCTGGCCGAGTTGGGCATGGACACCATCACACTGGTGGCTGCGCTGCTGCACGACACTGTCGAAGACACCGGTTACACACTGCAGGCGCTGGCCGCAGAGTTCGGCGACGAGGTCGCCCACCTGGTTGATGGCGTGACCAAGCTCGACAAGGTGGTGCTGGGCACCGCCGCCGAGGCCGAGACCATCCGCAAGATGGTCATCGCCATGGCACGCGATCCTCGGGTATTGGTGATCAAGGTCGCCGATCGGCTGCACAATATGCGCACCATCCGATTCCTGGCGCCGGAGAAGCAGGCCCGCAAAGCGCGCGAGACGCTGGAAGTCATTGCCCCGCTGGCCCATCGGCTCGGTATGGCCACCGTCAAGTGGGAGCTTGAAGACCTCTCGTTCGCGATCCTGCATCCCAAGCGCTACGAGGAGATCGTCCGGTTGGTGGCCGACCGGGCGCCGTCCCGCGACACCTACCTGGCCAAGGTGCGCGCCGAGATCGTCAATACGCTGGCCAAGTCGAAGATCACCGCGACCGTCGAGGGGAGACCCAAGCACTACTGGTCGATCTATCAGAAGATGATCGTGCGCGGCCGTGACTTCGACGACATCTACGACTTGGTAGGACTGCGGATCCTGTGCGACGAGATCCGGGACTGTTATGCCGCCGTCGGTGTCGTGCACTCGCTGTGGCAGCCGATGGCCGGCCGGTTCAAGGACTACATCGCCCAGCCGCGCTACGGGGTCTACCAGTCGTTGCACACCACGGTGATCGGCCCGGAGGGCAAGCCGCTGGAGATCCAGATTCGCACCCGGGAGATGCACCGCACCGCCGAGTACGGGATCGCCGCGCACTGGCGCTACAAAGAATCCAAGGGCCGCAACGGCGTTCCGCACGTCAACTCCGCCGCCGAGATCGACGACATGGCCTGGATGCGCCAGTTGCTGGACTGGCAGCGGGAAGCCGCGGACCCGGGTGAGTTCCTCGAGTCGCTGCGTTATGACCTGGCCGTCAAAGAGATCTTCGTGTTCACTCCGAAGGGCGATGTGATCACGCTGCCCACCGGCTCCACGCCGGTGGACTTCGCCTACGCGGTGCACACCGAAGTCGGCCACCGATGTATCGGCGCCCGGGTCAACGGCCGGCTGGTGGCGTTGGAGCGCAAGCTTGAAAACGGCGAAGTTGTGGAGGTCTTCACCTCCAAGGCTCAAAACGCCGGGCCGTCGCGCGACTGGCAGCAGTTCGTAGTGTCGCCGCGGGCCAAGGCCAAGATCCGGCAATGGTTCGCCAAGGAACGTCGCGAGGAAGCCCTGGAGTCCGGCAAGGAGTCGATGGCCCGCGAGGTACGCCGGGCAGGTCTGCCGCTGCAGCGACTGGTCAACGGCGAGTCGATGGCCGCGGTGGCCCGCGAACTGCACTACTCGGACGTCTCCGCGCTCTACACCGCCGTGGGCGAGAACCACATCTCGGCACATCACGTGGTGCAGCGGCTGGTGGCTCAGCTGGGCGGCGTCGACCAGGCCGAGGACGACCTGGCTGAGCGCTCCACACCTCTGACCACTCCGCGTCGTGAACGGCACGCCGACGACGTCGGAGTCGCGGTCCCGGGCGCCACGGGCGTGCTCACCAAGCTGGCCAAGTGCTGCACCCCGGTCCCAGGCGACGAGATCATGGGTTTCGTCACCCGTGGCGGCGGCGTGTCGGTCCATCGCACCGACTGCACCAACGCCGAGTCGCTGCGTCAGCAGGATGAGCGGATCATCGAGGTCAAGTGGGCACCGTCGCCCTCGTCGGTGTTCCTGGTCGCTATTCAGGTTGAGGCGCTGGACCGGCACCGGCTGCTGTCGGACATCACCAAGGTGCTCGCCGACGAGAAGGTCAACATCTTGTCGGCCTCAGTCACCACGTCACGTGATCGGGTGGCGATCAGCCGCTTCACATTCGAGATGGGTGATCCGAAGCATCTCGGTCACCTGCTCAACGTGGTCCGCAACGTCGAGGGTGTATTCGACGTCTATCGGGTGACGTCGGCGGCATGACGGCCCGTTTTGGGCTAGTCAGGTTGTCGGCGCAGGAGCAGGTAAGCCAGTGCCCCAAGCAACATCAGCGACACAGCCACGGTGCCGGTGACCAGCGCGGTCGACGGGCGGTCGAACGCTATCGGGGCCTCTTCAGGGGCGCCGATGCCGAACGTTGTCGGCAACGGCTGATGCTTCAAGGTGTTCGCCAAACTGCTTAGGTCTCCGGGCAGTGAGTTGCCCATCGCAATCTTGGGATCGCCATCGCGGTTCGTCTCGCGTATCTCTTGCGTGCTGAGCACCTGGGTGTCCAACGTGTACGCGACCTGATCGCCGATGTGCGATGCGGCATAGCTTGCCCAGGTGGCGGTTGCGGCGGGCGACAAGAGGACTTTGACGTAGTCGCCATCGACATCCCAGCTCCGGCGCCCGACCGCGTCGGTGACCTGGGCTCCGGTGAAGATCGCGGGCGCCAGCAGGTAGGCCGTCCGGTGGTCCTCCGAACAAGTCACCAGCGGCAGGTCCGGGTCGTCGTTGCCGGCAAGGATGTCTTCCCTATCGCAACGTTGGGCCTGAATCTGCAGGGCCAGCTGCTGTACCACGTTGTTGTCGCTCTGCCGCAGCCGTTTCTCGGCGGCAACGCGGGCCTCCCAACTCTGGGACTGGTCGTCGGGGAACATCGGCTCGGCGGGCGATCCCGGTGCCGTAGGAGCCGGACCGGCCGAGCTGCCGGGCGTGGCGGACTCGCCGGTGTTTTCGGGTCCGGGGCTGGTCGTGATGATGTCCGGGCCCGGTCCCGGGTCCTGCGCGCCCGTGCCGGATCCAGCCCCCAGCGTTGTCAGCACCGACACCGCGTTGATCACCGGCCTTGCATAAAGCATTGCGCGCTGACCGATTCCAGCCAGTTTGGCAACATCGCCCTTGGGCACCATTGCCATCAGGCCGCTTCCGTCGACAACGACCTGGGCGTCAGCGATTCCCCGGTCGGCGAGGCGATCACTGATCGTCTTTTGCGCCTGCGCGAGTTGCGCGGTGGTCGGCGGTTGTCCGGTGGCGGTCAGCATCACTCGACTCTGGGCAAAGGAGGTGGACGTGTAGATGTAACTGCCCATCATTGCGAATTGGGCGGCGACGCAGGCGCCAGCCACATAACGGGCCGCTCGCACCGATCGAGGTGCGATCCTGACAGCCGGTGTCTCGACGAATGGGGCAGGGGCCACCGGCTTTGGCGGAGCCGCTTTCGCCTTGACCGGCGCATTGAGGGCCGCTGCTGCCTCGCGGGCCAGTGCCGTCGCGGTTTGATGGCGCTCGTCGGGGTCCTTCGCCATGCCGCGAGCAATGACGGCGTCGAACGCCACCGGTACGTCGTGGACGGACGGCTTGGGCGGCGCAACATTGAGGTGGGCGGCGATTTGCCGCTCGAGGCTGTCGCTGGGGTACGGCTGCCGACCGGTGAGGGCTTGGTAGAGCACGCAGCTCAAAGCGTAGATATCGGCTCGGTGATCGGCGTTGCCGCTGAAGCGTTCCGGGGCCATGTAGGCCAGCGTTCCGACGGCAAGTCCGGTGCCGGTCATCGCCGTGTCGTCGGTGCTGCGGGCGATGCCGAAGTCGATCAGATAGGCGAAGTCGCGCACAGTCAGCAGGATGTTGGAGGGTTTGACGTCCCGGTGGACCAAGCCGGCGTCATGAGCGGTATCTAGGGCGGAGGCAATCTGTTCGATGATCGCCACGGCGCGCCGCGGGACGAGGCGGCCGCCGCTGTCGGCGATGACCTTTCCCAGGTCGCGTCCTTCGATCAGGCGCATGTCGACGTAGAGGCGGCCATCGATATCGCCGTAATTGTGGATGGGCACGATGTGGGGGTCGTTGAGAGCGGCAACGGCGCGCGCCTCCCGGCGAAAGCGATGTTGAAAAGCCGGGTTATCGGCCAAATGAGCCGGCAGCAACTTGACCGCGACGATCCGGTCGGTGGCGGTGTCGTGGGCACGATAGATCTCGCCCATCCCGCCGCGGCCCAGCAGGTCCAACAGTTCGTAGCGGCCGAATACCGTTGTCACGAGCCGCTTCTCCTCATAGTCGGGTGTCCGGCCCGAGCCATAAGTGCGCTAACCCGGTCGATCCGCCGACATGTTAGCTGCACAGACATGTGCCCGCGGTAGTAAAGAATATTCCACTAGTGCGGATGCGACCGTAGCTGCGTTCTTGGGATCTTGGGCTCGATACGACCCGACGAGGAACTTTCCTGCGCCCGCCTAGTCGGCCCGCACCGACTTGACGGTCACCTTGGTTGCCGGCGGGCCGTCGTCGCCGCCACCCTGCACGCCGGCCGCAGCAATTTTGTCCAGGGTGGCCAGGCCGTCGTTCTGAATCGTGCCGAACACCGTGTACTGCGGTGGCAGCATCGAATCCTTGTAGACGAGGAAGAACTGACTGCCGTTGGTGCCAGGCCCGGCGTTGGCCATCGCGACCGTGCCGCGTGGGTAGGTGACCGGCTGCTGGGCCGCTGGGTCGCCCAAGCTGTACTGGTCAGTGGGGTATTCGTTGTCGAACTCATAGCCCGGGCCGCCGGTGCCGTCGCCGGCGGGGTCGCCGCACTGCAACACGCTGAGCATCGGCGAGGTGGTCAGCCGATGGCACTGCGTGCCTTTGAAGAAGTCCTTGGCGGCCAGGCTGATGAAGCTGTTCACGGTGCACGGGGCTTGGGCGTTGTTGAGCATCAATCCGATGGGCCCCTGGTCGGTCAGCATCGAGACGCTGACCTGGGCCGGGTCGGTAGGAACTTTGCCGGACCGCGGAAGCTCGACCGCCTTGGTGGCCGGCCGGGCCTTCGGGTACTGGCAGTCGGCGCCCAACTGGGGCGACGCGGTGAACTTCGGCAGTTGCCCCGCCGACGCCGGCGTGGCCGGGGTATCTGCGGCCTCCGAGGTGCTCTCGCTCGACGAGGCGATCGCGTTGACGTTGCCCGGGTCGTTGTCGCGCAGCACCACGAACACCACCCCGGCGATCAGCAACACCGCGGCGACGGCACCGACGATCATCAGCAGCCGCCGCTGCTTGCGGGCGGCCTCGGCACGCTGCTGTACCTGTTGGTCCAGATTGCGCTTGGCGGCGGCACGCCGCTCTGAGTTCGTGGGCACCGGCGGTAAACCTCCTGGCTCGCTGATGTGAGTCGGGCCTCAAGTCTGCCAGAGCCCGTCGGAGCCGCCCGCGTCACTGCCAGCTGGAGATGCAATGGGAAACTGGTCGGCGTGTTGGTCACCGGATTCCCCGCTGGAATGCTGGCGTGCAACTGCTACGTGCTGGCGCAACGGCAGGGCGCCGACGCGATCGTCATTGACCCCGGCCAACGTGCCATGGCCCGGCTGCGGCGTGTGCTGGACGACAACCGGCTGACCCCGTCGGCAGTGCTGCTCACCCACGGCCACATTGACCACATCTGGTCGGCCCAGAAAGTGTCCGACACCTACGGCTGCCCCACCTACATTCACCCCGAGGACCGCTTCATGCTCACCGATCCACTGCGCTCACTGGGCACGGTGCCCGGGCAGGCGTTGTTCGGTGCGTTGAGCAAGGTGATGTTCACTGAACCCAAGCAGCTGATCGAACTGGATCGCGACGCTGCCGTGATCGGCTTGGGCGACACCAAGGTCACCGTCGACCACACGCCCGGCCACACCCGTGGTTCGGTGGTCTTCCGGGTCGAAGGCGACGCTGCCGAGGTTGTGTTCAGCGGTGACACCCTGTTTCAGAACTCCGTCGGCCGCACCGACCTGCCCGGAGGCAGCGGCCGTGACCTGATGAACTCGATCGTCGACAAGCTGCTGCGCCTCGACGATGGATGCGTGGTGCTGCCGGGCCACGGACCCAAGACCACCATCGGCGACGAGCGCCGTTACAACCCATTCCTAGAAGGGCTTAGTGCGTGAGCACCTTTGCCGCACCCAAAGGGGTGCCCGACTACGTTCCTCCGTCCTCGGCCGGTTTCGTCGCAGTCCGCGACGGATTGCTGGCGGTCGCTCGCCGTGCCGGCTACGGCGACATCGAGCTGCCGATCTTCGAAGACACCGCACTGTTCGCGCGCGGGGTGGGGGAGTCCACCGACGTGGTCTCCAAGGAGATGTACACGTTTGCCGATCGCGGGGAGCGATCGGTGACCCTGCGGCCTGAGGGCACCGCGGGCGTCATGCGCGCGGTGATCGAGCACGGCCTGGACCGCGGGCAGCTGCCTGCCAAACTCTGCTATGCGGGCCCCTTTTTCCGCTACGAGCGTCCACAGGCCGGCCGCTATCGGCAGCTGCAGCAGGTGGGTGTCGAGGCAATCGGAGTAGACGATCCCGCACTGGACGCCGAGGTGATCGCCGTCGCCGATGCGGGTTTCCGCTCGCTGGGGTTGGAGGGTTTCCGTCTGGAGATCACCTCCTTAGGCGACGACACCTGCCGCCCCGCTTATCGAGAGTTGCTGCAGCAGTTCCTGTTCGGGCTCGACCTCGACGAGGAGACGCGTCAGCGTGCGCAACTCAACCCGCTTCGGGTGCTCGACGACAAGCGGCCACACGTGCGTGAGATGACCGCTGACGCCCCGGTCATGCTGGACCATCTCTCGACGGGAGCCCGGACGCACTTCGACACGGTGCTGGCACATCTGGACGCGCTCGGTGTGCCCTACGTGGTCAACCCGCGCATGGTGCGCGGGTTGGACTACTACACCAAGACCACCTTTGAGTTCGTGCATGACGGTCTGGGCGCACAGTCCGGAATCGGGGGCGGGGGCCGCTACGACGGGCTCATGCGCCAGCTCGGTGGCCAGGATCTGTCCGGAATCGGCTTCGGTCTCGGCGTGGACCGCACCCTGTTGGCCCTGGCGGCCGAGGGCAAGACCGTGGGGCAGACCACCCGTTGCGACGTGTACGGAGTGGGCCTTTCCGAGGCGGCCAAGCTGCGGCTGGCCGTCCTTGCCGGCCACTTGCGGACTGCCGGGGTCCGGGTAGACCTGGCCTATGGAGACCGCGGCCTCAAGGGGGCCATGCGCGCCGCCGACCGCTCCGGCGCGGTCATCGCCCTGGTCGCCGGTGACCGCGATCTGCAGGCCGGCACCGTGGGCGTCAAGAATCTGGCCACTGGTGAACAGGTGGATGTGCCGACCGAGGACGTCGTCGCCGAGGTACTGCGCCGAATGTTGCCTTGATGCACGTTTATCCACAGAACGGGTGACACAAGTCGACACTCGGTATTCCGATGACGGCCCGAGTCGGCACTGTGACTGCCATGCCGACCCCCACACCGGATTCCGCCTGGCCCTTCCTCGGCACTGAGGCGTTGGCGGCAGGCAGCGTGACCCGGCGGACGTTACGCAGTCGGCATTGGTCGATATACCGCAACGTCTATCTGCCGAACGGCCAAGAGCTGACGCCGGTCACGCGTGCGGTGGCAGGCTGGCTCTGGTCGGGACGGACGGCTACGGTGGCGGGCTTGTCAGCGGCGGCTCTACACCGCTCACGATGGCTCGATGTGCGATTGCCGGCGGAACTGAATCGGAAAGCCGCCTCTGACGCCGAGGGGATTGTCATCCATCGCGAGCGGCTGGAACCCGATGAGACATGCCTGATCCGAGGGATACCGACCACCACACCCGCACGGACCGCTTTCGATCTGGGCCGTAGTAAGGGGCTAACCGGTGCAGTCATGCGCCTCGACGCCCTGGCGAATGCGACGAGGCTGGTCGTAGAGGACGTTTCCGCGCTAGCGGAGCGCCACAGAGGTGCTCGCGGCCTGCTGCAGTTACGGCGCGCGATCACACTGATGGACGGCGGCGCGGAATCTCCGCAGGAAACCCGCACGCGGCTGTTGCTGATACGCGGCGGACTCCCGCGCCCGACGACCCAAATCGTCGTGCGAGACGGCTTCGGCCGTCCCTTCGCTCGTATTGATATGGGCTGGCCCGAATACCAGGTCGGTGTGGAATTTGACGGTGCCCAGCATTGGACCGACCCTCGGCAGCGGACCGCTGATATCGATCGCTACGCCGAGTTGTTCGCACGCGGCTGGGTGATCGTTCGGGTCAGCAGCGACCTTCTTCGGTATCGACCTGGTGTGGTGCTTGGCCGGGTCAGAGCTGCGCTCCGAGCTGCCGGTTATACCGGGACTGATTTGAACGTCGACTTATTGCACACCCAGCGCCTCGGAGCGTGACACAAACCGACACTCGGCGACGCAGACCAGACCTCCGGTAGCGTGGCGGGGTATGACGATCATGCGGAATGTGACAGTCAGGTTCGGGGCGGTGTTGCTGATGGCGACCGCGGGATTCGCAGGCAGTCACGCGACGTCACGGGCGGACCCCGAGCCCAGCCCGGCATCGCCCACCGAGAGCCCTGCGGCATCGGCCACCGAGAACCCGGCACCTACGCCGACGGAGAATGCCACCGAACCGACGGCCGAGGCACCGAAGAAGAGCACCACCGACGGCCATGAAGTCACCTACACGATCACCGCCACCAGCGACCTGACCGGCAACATCTCCTACATCAAGACCGACCCGCCCAGCATGGCGGCCTACAACGCCAATTCCTCGGAATACCTTGAGACCGTGCGCGTGCCGATCGGCGGGGGACAGCCGGTGGTCTACACCACGACGCTTGCCGATCCGAGCCAGTGGGCGCTGGTCACCGCAAGCGGGGGCTTGCGGACCAACCCCGAGTTCCACTGCGAGATCGCTGTCGACGGCGAGGTCCTGGTCTCGCAGCAGGGCGGTAGCGGTGTGTCCTGCGCGACTCGGCCGTGGTGACCGCTCAGATTCCGTCGGCGAACACGTAGACCCAGGCCCGTACGCCCGAGCGCAACGGCACCGAGATCCGCTTATAGGCGTCGACCTCGTACTCATCAGCGGCCGCCAGATCGGCGGGGCTGATCGCGAACACCGTGCCGGGCACGGATGCGTCGTGGGCGTCAGCGGGACGCAGGATCGGATGGCGGTCGCTGCCGCTGACGGCCACCACCTGCGGATCGGTGATCGTCACGTAGTCGAGGTCATACCCGACGATGGCGTCGGGGCGGCCGTCGAGTTCACGCCCGAACGTGTTGCGTTGCACCTCCGGCAGCTGCAGCGTGCCGTAGGAGAACAACATCTCGGTGCTCATCGCGGGCTGTTTTCGGCGACGACCACCACCTGGGCCGGTTCTGGCCCCACCGACCGGATGCGGTGGCTGATCGAGGCGTCGAAGTAGGCGCTGTCGCCGACCGTCAGGCTCCAGGTCGCCTCGCCGTATTCCAGCTCGACCGTCCCAGCATGGACGAAGAGGAACTCCTGTCCGTCATGTAGAGCGTGCGGGGGATGCGAGTCGCTGGTTGTGTCGCCGCTGGGGAGCACCACGAAGGGAGACATGGTCTTGCCGAGCATTCCCGACGCCACCGCCTGATATCGCTGCGGATTCGCGCTGCGGGCCGCGGCGCGGTCGATCGCGATCTTGTCCTCGTCTCCGCGGTCGGAGAACAGTTGCGCGACATCGACGTCCAGAGCCTGGGCGACCTTCATGGCGACCGCTATGGACGGCGTACTGCGACTGCGCTCGATCTTGGACAGGTAGCTCTTGGTCAGCCCGGTCCGCTCGGCGAGGCCCTCGAGGGTGAGTCCTCGCTGCTTGCGGACGGTACGCAGCAGTGCTGTCATGCGCCCATCATGACAGATGACACAAAGTGTCCTATCGGTTATGGTCGTGTCACACACTCCCGCGATCCAAGGAGCTGCCATGGGTGCCACATTCGACGATTCCAAAGCCGATCTGATGCAGCGCGCGGAGCAACGATTGGCCGAGAACTTCACCGAAACCCGATGGACCACTCGCCAGAAACTGGCGCTCACCTGCCGGGCGCTTTTCGACCGTGGCCACGACTCGGGGCTGGCCGGACAGATCACCGCCCGAGCCGAGGCGCCGGGAACGTACTACACCCAGCGCCTGGGTCTAGGTTTCGACGAGATCACCGACGACAACCTGCTGGTGGTCGATGAGGACCTCGCCGTCATTGAGGGCGAGGGCATGGCCAACCCTGCCAATCGTTTCCACAGCTGGATTTACCGGGCCCGCCCGGACGTGCGGTGCATCGTGCACACCCACCCGTTTCACGTAGCAGCACTGTCGATGTTGGAAACGCCGCTGATCGTGTCGCATATGGACACCACGCCGCTCTACGACGACTGCGCTTTCCTGCCGATCTGGCCGGGGGTTCCAGTCGGCAATGAGGAGGGCGAGATCATCTCCGCCGCCCTCGGCCAGAAGAAGGCGATCCTGCTGGCGCACCACGGCCAGATCGTGGTCGGCACCAGCGTGGAGGAGGCCTGTTCACTGGCCGTCCTGATCGAACGGGCCGCCGCGCTGCAGCTGGCCGCCATGGCGGCTGGGACCATCAAGGAACTGCCAAAGCAGCTGGCCCGCCAAGCCCACGACTGGACGCTCTTGCCCCGACGCAGTGCAGCCAACTTCGCCTACTACGCCCGCCGCGCGCTGGCCGGCCACCCCGACGCAATCACCCAATAGATAACAGGAGTTCCTATCGTGACAACACAATTGCACGGTGTCATCGGCTACCCCGTGACGCCGTTCCGGGACGGCGGCGTCGACACAGACATCCTGACCACGGTGATTGACCACCTCATCGAGGCCGGGGTCCACGCCATCGCCCCGCTGGGCAGCACCGGTGAACTCGCCTACCTCGACGAGCACGAGTTCGACACCTGCGTCGACGCCTCGATCGCAGCGGTCGACGGTCGGTTACCCGTGCTGGTGGGCGTCTCGGATCTGACCACCGCAGGCACCGTGCACCGGGCCCGCTACGCCGCGCAGGCCGGCGCCGACGCGGTCATGGTTGCGCCGGTGTCTTACTGGAAGCTGTCCGAACGCGAGGTCTTCACGCACTACGCGGCCATCTCCGATGCCATCGGCATCGACATCGTGGCCTACAACAATCCGGCGACCTCCGGCGTCGATATGAATCCGGAGTTACTGGTGGCCATGTTCGAACGCATCGAGTACGTGACCATGGTCAAGGAGTCCACCGGGGATCTGAGCCGGATGCTGCGCATCGCCGAGCTGTCCGGGGGCCGGCTGCCGTTCTTCAACGGCAGTAATCCACTCGTGCTCGACGCGCTGCGCGCCGGGGCCGCCGGCTGGTGCACCGCGGCGCCCAACCTTCTTCCCGAGCCTTGTCTGGACCTCTACGCCGCGGTGCGGGCGGGGGATCTGCCGACGGCGCAGGGTCTCTATGACGACCTCAAGCCACTGTTGGAGTTCATCGTCGCGGGCGGGCTGCCCACCACGGTCAAGGCGGGCCTGGAGCTGCTCGGAATCCCGGCGGGTGAGCCGCGCCGCCCGCTGTTGCCGCTCGACGAGGAGGGACGGGCTCAGCTGCGTGTGCTGCTCTCGGGCTAGCCGAGATTCGAGGCGGCGAAGGTGTCGCACTGGTTGGGGTCGCCGGTCTGATAGCCGACGGTGAACCAGTGCTGACGCTGCGCTGAGGCGCCGTGGGTCCACGACTCCGGGTTGACCCGGCCGGTAGCGGCCTCTTGGATCCGGTCGTCGCCCACTGACGATGCCGCCGACAGTGCGTCGCGAATGTCGGCGTCGGTGAGCGGCTTCAGAAACGGCACTCCGGTGCTTTCCTGCTTGGTCACCGATGCGTAGTGCGCCCATACCCCGGCATAGCAGTCGGCCTGCAGCTCGGTGCGCACGCCGGCTCCCGTAGCGCCCTGCGCTCCGGTCTGTGCCCGACCGAGAACGCCGAGCAGGTTCTGCACGTGGTGACCGAATTCGTGGGCCACCACGTATTCCTGAGCCAGTGGCCCGCTGCTCGAGCCGAACCGGTCGACGAGCACGTTGAAGAAGTCGGTGTCGAAGTAGGCGGTCTGATCAGCTGGGCAGTAGAACGGTCCCACCGCACTCGTCGCCGCCCCACATGCGGTGGACGTCTGTCCACTAAAAAGCTGCACCCGCGGGCGGGTGTAGCCGTTCAGTAGATCCGACCACACCGCGTCCACCGAGTTGGCGGTGGCCACCACCCGGCATTGGACGTACTTATTGGCGTCCTCGCCGGTACGGCACTTACTGAGGTCGAAGCCGGGAGCGGTGTACTGGCCTTGATCCACCGGCTGCTGACTGAGCACTTCGCCGGGATCGGCCCCCAGCAGCAGCGCCACCACCAGGATCACCAGTCCGGCCACGCCGCCGCCGATGGCGATACCACGGCCGCCGCCGCCCGACGAAGTCGTGCTGGTGTCGATCTGCATACCTTCGTTGAAGGTCATCAGGCGCTCCGTGGGGTAGTCGGTGGGTTAGAGGGTGGCGCTGTCCGGTTTGGGCACCTTAGCTTCGCATACCGGAGCCCGCCGTCAGGCCCGGTTTCGCCTGGTTCGGCGCCACGAATCCCACGTCTTGGCTAAGTGAATTCAGCGTTGTCTGGCCGGATCCCAAAGCTTTACTGAATGTTTGTGACGCTGCTGTGCCGCGAGGTCGCAGCGGTGTTACGTTCTGCTTCCGGCCGCTATGGGACTCGTCTCGTCTCGGCCGCAACAGCTATCTGCATCAAACTTTGCACGAGAGGTCGTCTGTCCGTGAAGTTCTCAACTCGTCTGCGCGGGGCCGATCGGTGCGCCGGCCGCGAGTTGCTGTTCGCCTCAGCAGCCACATCTTTATCAGACCGTTATTACATCTGTCAGTTAGAGTGATCTACGTCAAGTATTGACGCAGACTTCGCATACCCAACACTTCACCGAGACGCTTGTATGCCCCAGGAGGAACAATGTCGTTCGTAACAGCTCAGCCAGAAGTTCTGACGGCGGCTGCCGGAAGCCTTTCCGGAATCGGCGACTCGCTGGTCGCGGGGGTTTCGGCCGCAGCCGCTCCCACCACGGGTGTGGTAGCGCCTGCAGTCGACCTGGTGTCGGCGCTGACCGCAGCCCAGTTCTCGGCCCACGGAAACCTTTTCCAGCAGGTCAGTGCCCAGGCGGCGGCGGTGCACCAGCAGATCGTGGCCACCTTGGGTAGCAACGCGAGCGCCTACGCCTACACCGAGGCCTTCAACGCCACGGCAGCCGGCTGAATCGGGGCGTATCGATGAGTTTCAGCATGTTTCCGCCGGAGATCAACTCCGGCCTGATCTATACCGGGCCCGGGTCGGGCGCACTGCTGGAAGCCGCGGCAGCTTGGACTCAGCTCTCGGGCGAGCTGATGACGTCGGCGACAGCAACGCACTCGGTGATCGCCAACTTGGACTCGACCTGGACCGGGGCCGGATCGGCCGCGGCTACGGTTGCGACCGCGCCCTATGTAGCGTGGCTGGAGCAGGCTTCTATCACCGCTGCCACCAACGCTGCGCTGGCCACCCAGGCGGCCACCCTGTTTGAGGCGGCGCGCGCGGCTTCGGTGCCGCCCGCGGTGATCGCGGCCAACCGCGCGATGCTGCTGGCGCTGATCTCGACCAACTTCTTCGGCCAGAATTCCACGGCGATCGCGGCGACTGAGGCCCAGTACGAAGCGATGTGGGCAACCGACGGCGCAGCGATGGACGGCTACAGCGCCTCGGCCGAAGCCAACAACAACGCCCTGCAGGAGCCGTCGGCGGTGCCGCAGTCCGCGATGTCGACCACACCGGGTTCCGCCGAAGGTGGTCCGGTTCCCGGCGGGACCGGTACCACACCCCCGGCTGCGACGGGTTACGACTTCACCACCCTGGGTGGCCTGCTGGACGTCGCCGGCGTGCGGGATCTAGCCCTCACTATGGGGCTGGACCCGAGGATTGCCGCGACCAGCGTCTCCTCGGTCATGTCCCCGGTGACCCAGGGTGCGTCCCTGGGATCGATGGGTATGCGCTATCTGATGATGCTGACCCAGTTCACCAAGGCGGGCGCTTCGGCGGGCACGCTGGCCGGCCAGGGTACGGCCGGTGGGGCTGGCACCCTGATGACCCAGATCGGCGACTTCGTCAACGACAAGCTGCAGGGTGCGGTCGGCGTGCTGGCGGGCCACTTCAGCTCGGCCACCAGCGCGATCTCCGCCAAGCTCGGCCAGGCCGCCTCGATGGGTGGGCTGAAGGTGCCGCAAGCATGGTCGATGGCGGCTGATGGCATGGTGCGTGCCGCACCGGTCCTGCCTGCCACCACGGTCAGTGCCCCGATCCAGACCATGTCGGCTGGGGGCGGGATGCCGGGTGGTCCGTTCGGCAACGCCCTGATGGGCGCGATGGCTGGACGCGGACTCGGCGCAGTCGCCGCCAAGGCCCCCAAAGTTATGCCCCGTTCGCCGGCCGGCGGGTAACGGAAGGGGCCGTAAGCACAACTCGTGTCCGTCGGGCCGGCGCCCGGCACCACAACGTATTCCGAGCAAGAGGGAGAGAATCATGGCTACTCGTTTTATGACTGACCCGGACGCGATGCGTTCGATGGCGGGTCGTTTTGATGTGCATGCGCAGACCGTGGAGGACGAGGCTCGTCGGATGTGGGCGTCGTCGACGAACATTTCCGGTGCGGGTTGGGGTGGTCTGGCGGAGCGTACGTCGATGGACACCATGGGTCAGATGCAGACGGCGTTTCGCAACATTGTGAACATGCTGCATGGTGTGCGCGATGGGTTGATTCGGGACGCGAACCACTATGAGCAGCAGGAAGCTGCGTCGCAGCAGATCCTGTCGGGCAGCTAGGTAGAGGGAGAACCACGAACATGTCGATTAACTACCAGTTCGGTGATGTGGATGCTCACGGTGCGTTGATTCGTGCTCAGGCGGCGTCGTTGGAGGCGGAGCACCAGGCGATCGTGCATGACGTGTTGGCTGCCGGTGATTTCTGGGGTGGTTCTGGTTCGGTGGCGTGCCAGGAGTTTGTGGCGCAGTTGGGCCGGAACTTCGCGGTGATCTACCAGCAGGCGAACTCGCATGGTCAGAAGGTGCAGTCGGCCGGCAACAACATGGCCAACACCGACGCCTCGATTGGTTCCAGCTGGGCCTGATCCAAAGCTAATCTCCATCAAGAAACCGGCGCAGCCTAGGGCTGTGCCGGTTTCTTGCATGTAGGGCCCGTAACCGCAACGGGCCTGCCGGGCAGCCGATCGATACTCGGGGTAAAGAAAAGCCGGCCGCGGCGGGGGCGGTGTCGCCCCGGCCGCGGCCGGCCGTCGTGCTCAGTGCTGTCTTTACCCGGCGGTCCCTGCCGACGCGCACGCCCCCAGCACCGTGGTGGACAAGAAGGTTGCGGCATTGGCCAACGAGTTGTCCGACGGGTCGTAGGTGGGCAATGCCAGCACGAACGCCCGCCGGTACTGCGCAGAGAGTTCTGCGAAGTCCTGCAGTGTGGGGTTGCTGCTGCGCCGGCCCAGTTGCTGCATCTTGTTGGCCAGGCTGATCATGATCGGCCCGACGGCCAGGTTGACCGCTTTCTGCTGCGGGTTCCAGAAGGTTCCCGGGACACTGGGGTCCATCTGATGCCATTCGGTGGCATCGACACCGAACTTGTCCAAGGTGGCCTTCCACTCAGCGCAGACCGAGTTCGTTCCGGTCAGATAGCGCTGCGGGTTGGCGGGATTGCCCGGTGCGGCGACTTTGGTGGGCGAAGCCTGCGGTTCGACCATCGGCCCGCGGGCTGCGGCCGCGCCGTTGTTGGTGGCTGCGCAGATCGCGGCCAGGGCTGACGCGGCGCTGTGCGCGGTGCCGGCCAGCGCGGCATCCCGCTCGGTGTAGGTCGGAATGTGCTCGACGAACGTCCGGGCATAGGCGATGAACTGCTCGTAGAGCTCGCGCATCACCCGGTGCGGGGTCAGCTTCACCAGGCCGACGGTCTGCGCCGCGGCGTTGCGTACCACTTGACCGGCGGCCAGGTAGGCATGCTTCTGCTCGTCGTCCCAGGCCGATGCCGGAATCGACTGATCGCGCTCATTCCAATGGCCGTGCCCCAGCATCGACAGGGTGCTGGACAGGTTGCCGCTGATCGACGCCCACGCGGTGCAGCTGGGGTCATTGATGATGACCGCGACCGGCCCGTTGTCGTCGGCGCTGGCAATGCCTGAGGCTGCGTTGCGGCTCGACGCCGCGGCATCCAGCGAACTTTTACCGGTGTCCCCGCCCATCAGCACGACCCCGACCAACACCAGGGCCACCACCGCCAGCACGACTACTGCGGCGAGCCCCCATTTGAGGCTCTTGTTCTGCTTCGGTGCAGCGACTTCGTCGTCGTCGTATTCCTCGTCTTCATCCTCGTCGTCGTAGTCAAAGTCGAGGTCATCGCTGCCATTGGTCACAGTCAGCAAGCTTAAAGCACTGACCGGCGCGGGGCAGCGCTGCGAGAAGGCTCTAGACTGGGCGACCGTCGAACCGTTACCTAAAGTTTCCATCACCAAGGGGGTTTTTGTGCTGCGCAGCCACGACGCCGGCTCATTGCGGGTCACCGACGCCGGGCGCAGCGTCACGCTTGCCGGGTGGGTAGCGCGCCGACGTGATCACGGTGGCGTCATCTTCATCGACCTGCGTGATGCTTCCGGCGTGGCGCAGGTGGTGTTTCGTGACGCCGCCGTGCTGGAACAGGCGCACCGTTTGCGGGCCGAATTCTGTGTGACGGTCACCGGTGTCGTCGAGGTGCGTCCCGAGGGCAACGAGAATCCAGACCTGCCCACCGGTGCCATCGAAATCAATGCTGCCGAGTTGCGGGTGCTCAACGAGGCGGCGCCCCTGCCGTTTCAGCTCGATGAGTCTGCCGGCGAAGAGGCCAGGCTCAAGCACCGCTACCTGGACCTGCGCCGTGAGGGTGGCCCGGGTGCCGCGCTGCGCTTGCGTTCGGCGGTCAACGCCGCAGCCAGGTCGGTGCTGGCCGCGCAGGACTTCGTGGAGATCGAGACCCCCACGCTGACCCGCTCCACGCCGGAGGGCGCCCGCGATTTCCTGGTTCCGGCGCGTTTGCAGCCCGGTTCGTTCTACGCGCTGCCGCAAAGCCCGCAACTGTTCAAGCAGCTGCTGATGGTGGCCGGGATGGAGCGTTACTACCAGATCGCCCGTTGCTACCGCGACGAAGACTTCCGTGCGGACCGTCAGCCTGAGTTCACCCAGCTGGACCTGGAGATGAGCTTCGTCGACGCCGAGGACGTGATCGGTATGGCCGAACAGGTACTCAAGGCGCTGTGGGCACTGATCGGTTACGACCTACCGTTGCCGCTGCCCCGGATGACCTACGCCGACGCGATGCGGCGGTACGGCTCCGACAAGCCCGACCTGCGATTCGGTCTGGAGCTGGTGGAGTGCACGGAGTTCTTCTCCGAAACCACCTTCCGAGTTTTTCAGGCCCCCTATGTGGGTGCCGTCGTCATGCCGGGTGGGGCCTCGCAGCCGCGGCGCACCCTCGACGGTTGGCAGGAGTGGGCCAAGCAGCGCGGGGCCAAGGGGTTGGCGTACGTCTTGGTGGGTGAAGACGGCGAGCTGTCCGGGCCGGTGGCCAAGAACCTGACCGACGCCGAGCGCGCGGGGCTGGCCGGGCACGTGGGTGCCGCGCCGGGGGACTGCATCTTCTTCGCGGCCGGACCGGCCAAGCCGTCGCGGGCGCTGCTCGGTGCGGCTCGGGGCGAGATCGCCCGTCGTCTGGACCTGATCGCTCCGGACGCCTGGGCATTCACCTGGGTGGTTGATCCGCCGTTGTTCGAGCCGGCCGGAGACGCGACCGCAGCCGGTGATGTGGCCGTCGGCTCCGGGGCCTGGACCGCCGTGCACCACGCCTTCACCTCTCCCAAGCCGGAACACGCCGACCAGGTGGAGACGGACCCCGGTGCGGTGCTCGCCGATGCCTACGACGTGGTGTGCAACGGCAATGAGATCGGTGGCGGCTCGATCCGCATTCACCGCCGCGACGTTCAGGAGCAAGTCTTCAAAGTCATGGGCATCGATGAGGCAGCCGCCAATGAGAAGTTCGGCTTTCTGCTGGATGCCTTCAGCTACGGTGCTCCGCCGCACGGCGGGCTGGCGTTCGGTTGGGACCGCGTGGTGGCACTGCTGGCGGGCGTCGAATCGATTCGTGAGGTTATCGCGTTCCCCAAGTCCGGGGGCGGTATCGACCCGCTGACTGACGCTCCGGCGCCGATCACCGCGGCTCAGCGCAAGGAAGCCGGGATTGACGCAGTGCCTGCGCCGCGCTGAGGCAGATCTCTAGACAGCAGCACGACGGTCGATAAAGCTGCAGCTATGGATTCGACCGAGTTCGCTCGCTTGGTGGTGGCCAACATGCCGTTCGCGGCGGCGCTGCAGATCGAGATCGGCGAGCTTTCGCCGCAACAGGTCCGTGCGACCATGGCCTGGGCTCCGGAGCGCTGTACCACCGGCGGAATGCTGCATGGTGGGGTGCTGATGGCGTTCGCCGACACCGCCGGGGCGGTGTGTGCGGTGGTCAACCTGCCTCAGGGCGCCAGCACCTCGACCATCGAGTCCAAGACCAACTTCTTCCGAGCGGTGCGGGGCGGCGTTGTGACGGCGACCAGTGTGCCCCTGCATGTCGGGCGAACAACGATCGTCGTGCAGACGGATCTGAACGACGACAACGGCAAGTTGGTCGCCCGGGTCACCCAGACCCAGGCGGTGCTGTCGCCGAACCCTACGTAGCCGCGTTCACCAGAACGGCTTGAGCAGCTGGCGCATTGCCGGCGGCACATAGCCTTTTACCGACGACGGGAATACCCGACCCGGTCCGCAATGCGGCCAGGCATAGGGGCCCTGTTCGTCGAGGACTCTATTGGCCACCGCGATCTGTTGCTCGCGTGACGCTTTCGCCGGTGATCCCACCCCGCCGAACGCGCGCCACGTCGACGGCTTGAACTGCAGGCCGCCATAGAACCCATTCCCGGTGTCGGCGGCCCAGTTGCCGCCCGATTCGCATTGTGCGACGGCATCCCAGCCCATCGCCATGTTGTCCGCATGGGCTACCCCTGACGAAGTCAATAGCGTGCCCACAATCCCCCCGGTGACCAGCCCCGACGTCGTCCAATTAAGGTGGCGCCGCCCGAACTGCACGACACGCCGTGCCGTGTTCCGGTGCATATCACAACCTCCGTGATAGGTGTATATCAGTGAGGCCTCAGAGCATAACGCGATAAATGATGAAATTGCACATTTCAGTCACCTAAAGATGTAAATGAGTTTGTTGTTATAAATTGAGGCAAAAGTTAACTACAGTTGTTTGAGTTAACGAAGTTGTTATTGTTACGTATGTTGCGAGAGATCTCTTAGAAATTAAGAGAATATTGAGTGTCTAGTGTTACTAGAGTGGTGCATGGTGCCAAAGTTGCTGATGTGTAGCTGACAAGGTGCCGGGTGCCGGTCTGAAAAAATCGGCGGAATCGCGCAGACGGTTCAGCCGCCGCACGGCCGAAGGCCCCTAAGCTGCCTCGGGTGGCCGACCGCTATGGAACCGACATCCTCGCCGACAACCCGCACGCCGCCCGCAGAGTCCGCTCCATTGAGGTACCGGTGGAACGCGGGATGGTGGTCGAAGACGCGCAAACCGGCTACGTCGGCGCCGTGGTCCGGATCGCCTACGGCCGGATGGACCTCGAGGATCGCCACGGCCGCACTCGGGGATTCCCCGTCGGCCCCGGCTACCTGATCGATGGCCGGCCGGTGATTCTGACCGAGCCGAAGCTGGCGGCCCCGACGGCGCCGGCCCGCACCGCGTCGGGTTCGGTTGCCGTACGCGGTGCACGCGCCAAGGTCGCGCTGGCCAGCAGGATCTATGTGGAAGGCCGCCACGATGCCGAACTCGTCGAGCAGGTCTGGGGTGAGGATCTGCGGGTCGAGGGGGTCGTGGTGGAGTACCTCGGCGGAATCGATGACCTTGCCGGCATCGTTGCCGAATTCCAGCCCGGGCCGGGCCGCCGGCTGGGAGTCTTGGTCGATCACCTCGTTGCGGGTTCTAAAGAGACCCGCATTGCCGAGACCGTGCGCCGCGGGCCGGGCGGCGGGCACACCCTGATCGTCGGGCACCCTTACGTTGACATCTGGCAGGCCGTCAAACCCGGGCGGCTGGGGTTGTCGGCCTGGCCCACGATTCCGCGCAACGTGGAATGGAAGCACGGAATCTGCGCCGCGCTGGGCTGGCCACATAACGGCCAAGCCGACATCGCCACGGCCTGGCAGCGGATCCGGGGCCGGGTGCGGGACTGGACCGACCTGGAGCCGGAGCTGATCGGCCGGGTCGAGGAACTGATCGACTTCGTGACGCAACCCGCCGGTTAGCGATCCTCGACGCAGGAGAGGTGAAGCTGGACCGGCGAAGTGATCTGCCGGTTCGGCCGAATCGGGCCACTGAGGCCGCCTCAGCCGGTTGGATGACAGGCATGAAAACAATTGCCGCCGTGGCACATGCGCCTAACCAGCCTTTCGAGATCATGGAGCTGGAACTCGACGGGCCTGGTCCGGGTGAGGTGCTGATCAAGTTCACGGCAGCCGGGCTGTGCCATTCGGACCTGCATCTGGCTGATGGTGACTGGCCGTCCCGGTTTCCCATCGTCGGTGGCCACGAGGGATCGGGGATCATCGAGGACGTCGGGCCCGGCGTCACCAAGGTCCAGCCCGGCGATCATGTGGTGTGCTGTTTCATCCCCAGCTGTGGCAGCTGTCGGTACTGCTCCACCGGCCGGCAGAACCTGTGCGACATGGGGGCCACGATCCTGGAGGGCTGCATGCCCGACGGCACCTTCCGATTCCACTCGGGGGGAACCGACTTCGGCGGGTTCTGCATGCTGGGGACCTTCGCTGAGCGGGCGACGGTCTCGCAGCACTCAGTGGTCAAAGTCGACGACTGGTTGCCGCTGGAGACCGCGGTGCTGGCCGGTTGTGGGGTGCCCACCGGCTGGGCGACAGCCAACTATGACGGCGGCGTACGCGCCGGAGACGCGGTGGTGGTCTACGGCATCGGCGGGGTCGGTATCAACGCCGTGCAAGGTGCTGCGCACGCGGGTGCCAAGTATGTGGTGGCAGTAGACCCCGTGGAGTTCAAGCGCGACACCGCGCTCAAGCTGGGGGCCACTCACGCCTTCGCCACAGCTGCGGAGGCGATGGACAAGATCGCCGAGCTCACCTGGGGGCAGATGGCCGATCAGGCGCTGATCACCGTCGGCGACCTGGGCCAGGAGGTCACGACTGCCGCGATCAATACTGTTGGAAAGGGCGGCACGGTCGTCATCGCGGCGATGGCCCGATTGGAAGATCTCGACGTGCAGGTATCGGGCACCATGCTGGCTCTGTTCGGCAAGACCATCAAGGGCACGCTGTTCGGAGGAGCCAACCCGCAATACGACATTGTGCGACTGCTGCGGCTTTATGATGCCGGCCAGCTCAAGCTCGACGAGCTGATCACCCGTCGCTACACCCTGGAGCAGGTCAATGAGGGGTACCAGGACCTGCGTGAGGGTAAAAATATCCGCGGGGTGATCGTGCACCGCTGATGTGTGTGGTGCCGCCGGGGTGGGGGACGGCGGCCGACGGTCGAGCGTGGTATGCCTGAAACCGTGTCCGATGGACTGTTCGACCTGACTGGTGCCCCGCCGCCAACGCCCGGTGCCGGTGCATCGACCCCGCTGGCGGTACGCATGCGCCCGGCGAGCCTCGACGAGGTGGTTGGTCAGGACCACCTGCTGGGAGCGGGTTCTCCGCTGCGTCGCCTGGTCGACGGTTCTGGCGCGGCTTCGGTGATCCTCTACGGCCCGCCGGGTACCGGTAAGACCACATTGGCCTCGCTGATCTCCGGTGCCACCGGCCGGCGCTTCGAAGCGCTCTCCGCGCTGAGCGCCGGAGTGAAGGAAGTGCGTGCCGTGATCGACACGGCGCGGCGCGCGGCCGCCTACGGCGAGCAGACCGTGTTGTTCATCGACGAGGTGCACAGGTTCTCCAAGACCCAGCAGGACGCGCTGCTGGCCGCGGTGGAGAACCGGGTGGTCCTGCTGGTGGCCGCCACCACCGAGAACCCGTCTTTTTCTGTGGTCGCACCGCTCCTGAGCCGATCGCTGATACTGCAGCTGCGGCCCCTGGAGCCCGACGGCATCGCAGCGGTGGTGCGTCGCGCCGTCGAGGACGACCGCGGGCTGGGTGGCCGTGTGGCGGTCGTGCCGGATGCGGTGGACCTGTTGGTTCGGCTGGCCGCCGGTGACGCGCGCCGTGCCTTGACCGCGCTGGAAGTGGCCGCTGAGACGGTGGCGGCAACAGGGGAGCCGGTGACCGTCGAGGTCGTCGAAGGATCCTTGGATCAAGCTGCTGTGCGCTACGACCGCGACGGCGATCAGCATTACGACGTCACCAGCGCGTTCATCAAGTCGGTGCGGGGTTCCGACGTCGACGCCGCGCTGCACTATCTGGCCCGGATGCTGGTGGCAGGGGAGGACCCGCGGTTCATCGCCCGCCGGCTGATGATCCTGGCCAGCGAAGACATCGGGATGGGTGATCCGACTGCTCTGCAGACCGCGGTCGCCGCCGCACAGACCGTCGCGCTGATCGGCATGCCCGAGGCGCAATTGACGCTGGCGCATGCGACCGTGCACCTGGCGACCGCGCCGAAGTCGAATGCGGTGACCACCGCGTTGGGTGCGGCGATGGCCGACATTCGGGCCGGTAAGGCCGGCGCGGTCCCGGCTCACCTGCGGGACGGGCACTACGCGGGTGCGCAGGCTCTGGGCAATGCCGTGGGTTATCGCTACGCCCATGATCATCCCGACGGCGTTGTCCCACAGCAGTATCCACCCGATGAACTGGTGGGAGTGGACTATTACCAACCCACCGGTCGGGGTGCTGAACGCGAGATCGGCGGTAGGTTGGCCCGGCTGCGGGCGATCATCCGCCGGCGCGGCTGATCGCCGGGTGGCTCGTGCGACGCTGTGTCTGATCGCGGCACGCGGGTGGCCCCTACCCTGGAGACATGAACACCGAAGTGCTCGCCGTCGACACCTCACGGCGACGTACCGTCGACCTCACCGAGCAGTTGCGTTCGTTCTGTGCGGGAAACGGCGACGGACTGTGCAACGTCTTCGTGCCTCATGCGACCGCCGGGGTAGCGATCATCGAGACCGGTGCCGGCTCGGACGCGGACTTGGTTGACACCCTGGAACGGCTGCTGCCGCGCGACGATCGCTACCGACACGCACACGGTTCGCCGGGGCACGGGGCCGATCATGTCTTGCCGGCCATTGTCGCGCCGTCGATCACAGTCCCCGTCGCCGAGGGTGAGCCGTTGCTGGGCATCTGGCAGTCCGTAGTCCTTGTCGACCTGAACCGCGACAACCCTCGCCGTAGCGTCCGACTGAGCTTTGTCGGCGCCGTCACCACCTGAGGGTCCTTGCCTGCCGAGAACACGATCGGCAGCCCGGTACTGTAGTGCCGTCTAAATGGGCGAGACGGCGGGAAGCGGTAGATAGTGCAGACACACGAGATCAGGAAACGCTTCCTCGATCACTTCGTGAAAGCGGGCCACACCGAGGTGCCGAGCGCATCGGTGATTCTTGATGACCCCAACCTGTTGTTCATCAACGCCGGCATGGTTCAGTTCGTGCCGTTCTTCCTGGGCCAGCGAACCCCGCCCTATGCCACCGCCACCAGTGTCCAGAAGTGCATCCGCACCCCGGACATCGATGAGGTGGGCATCACCACCCGGCACAACACCTTCTTCCAGATGGCCGGGAATTTCTCGTTCGGCGACTACTTCAAACGCGGCGCGATCGAACTGGCCTGGACGTTGCTGACCAACAGTGTCGCCGACGGCGGATACGGGCTGGACCCGCAGCGCCTGTGGGCCACCGTCTATCTCGACGACGACGAGGCGATCGCGTTGTGGCAGGACATCGCGGGATTGCCGATTGAGCGGATTCAGCGTCGCGGGATGGCCGACAATTACTGGTCGATGGGCATCCCCGGTCCGTGCGGCCCGTCGTCGGAGATCTACTACGACCGTGGACCCGAGTTCGGCGTCGACGGCGGCCCGGTGGCCAACGAAGACCGCTATATCGAGATCTGGAATCTCGTGTTCATGCAGAACGAGCGGGGCGAAGGTACCTCCAAGGAGAACTTCGAGATTCTCGGCCCGCTGCCCCGCCAGAACATCGATACCGGGATGGGAGTGGAGCGGGTTGCGTTCCTGCTCCAGGGTGTGAACAACGTCTACGAGACCGACCTCGTCCGCCCGGTCATCGACCTGGTGGCCACCCGCGCTCCACGTGGCTACAACAGCGGCAACGACGCCGACGATGTCCGATACCGGATCATCGCCGACCACTCCCGCACCGCCGCCATCCTGATCGGTGACGGCGTAAGCCCTGGCAACGACGGCCGCGGCTACGTGCTGCGCCGGCTGCTGCGTCGGGTGATCCGCTCGGCCAAGCTGCTGGGTATCGAAGGTCCGATCGTCGGCGAACTGATGGCCACCGTGCGTGACGCGATGGGCCCCTCCTATCCGGAACTGGTCACCGACTTCGACCGGATCAACCGGATTGCGGTCGCCGAGGAGACCGCGTTCAACCGCACCCTGGCCTCGGGCTCCAAGCTGTTCGAGGACGCCGCGGCGGCGACTCGATCCGCGGGGGTCACGGTGCTCTCGGGAAGCGACGCCTTCGCCTTGCACGACACCTACGGTTTCCCGATTGAACTCACCCTGGAGATGGCCTCGGAGGCCGGACTGCAGGTCGACGAGGCCGGGTTCCGCAGCTTGATGGCCGAGCAGCGTCAGCGCGCCAAAGCCGACGCCGCCGCGCGCAAGCACGCACATGCCGACCTGAGCGCCTACCGGGAACTGATCGACGCCGGGCCCACCGAGTTCACCGGGTTCGGCGAGCTCACCACCGAAGCGCGCATCCTGGGCATCTTCGTCGACGGCAAGCGCGTGCCGGTGGCCTCCCACGAGGACGTTGCCGTGGACAACATCGAGCTGGTGCTGGACCGCACTCCGCTCTACGCCGAAGCCGGCGGGCAGATCGCCGACGCCGGCACCATCAGTGCCGGAACTGCGCGGGCCGCGGTCACCGACGTACAGAAAATCGCTCAGACACTGTTCGTGCATCGGGTCACCGTCGAGTCCGGCGAATTCGTCGAAGGTGACACCGTCACCGCGGCGGTGGACCAGGCCTGGCGCAAGGGCTCTACTCAGGGGCATTCCGGTACGCATATGGTGCACGCCGCGCTGCGGCAAGTGTTGGGGCCCAACGCTGTTCAGGCTGGTTCGCTGAATCGGCCGGGCTATCTGCGATTCGACTTCAACTGGCAGGGCGCGCTCACCGACGATCAGCGTCAGCAGGTCGAAGAAGTCACCAACGAGGCGGTCCAGGCCGACTTCGAAGTCCACACCTTCACCGAGGACCTGGAGAAGGCCCGAGCCATGGGTGCCATGGCGATGTTCGGCGAGAAGTACCCCGATCGGGTACGCGTCGTCGAGATCGGCGGCCCGTTCTCGATGGAGCTGTGCGGCGGTACGCACGTCCACAACTCGGCGCAGATCGGCCCGGTCACCATTCTGGGCGAATCGTCGGTGGGTTCGGGGGTCCGCCGCGTCGAGGCCTATGTCGGATTGGACTCGTTCCGTCATCTGGCCAAGGAGCGGGCGCTCATGGCAGGCCTGGCCTCTTCGCTGAAGGTGCCCTCGGAGGAAGTGCCCGCTCGGGTGGCCACCTTGGTCGAGCGCCTCAAGGCCGCCGAGAAGGAACTGGACCGCGCCCGGCTGGCGACCGCGCGAGCGGCTGCGGTGAATGCGGCCGCTGGCGCCGAACAAATCGGTAACGTGCGCCTGGTGACGCAGCGGATGTCCGGGGGTATCGGCGGTGGCGACCTACGTTCGCTGGTCGGCGACATCCGCGGCAAGTTCGGCGAGGAGCCCGCGGTGGTGGCACTGATCGCCGACGGACAGGACAGCGTCCCCTACGTGGTCTCTGCCAACGTCGCAGCGCAGGAGCTCGGTCTACGCGCCGACGACCTGGTCAAGGAACTGGCGGCCGCGGTAGCCGGTCGCGGCGGCGGCAAGGCGGACCTGGCGCAGGGCTCCGGGAAGGACGCCTCTGGAATCGATGCCGCGCTGGCGGCGGTCCGCGCGGCGGTCGCCCGGAGCGCTCCGGCGTGACCTCACCCCACCATCGCACCCCGGACCGTCCCGGCGGGCCGGACGATCCCGGCCGCGGGCGACGGCTCGGGGTGGATGTGGGCAGTGTGCGCATCGGGGTGGCCTGCAGCGATCCCGACGGACTGTTGGCGACCCCGGTCGAGACCGTGCGACGGCATGCATCCGGTTCGCACCTGCGGCGGCTGGCTGATCTGGCCGACGAATATGACGTCGTCGAAGTGGTTGTGGGCCTGCCCCGGACGCTTGCCGATCGGGCTGGGTCTGCCGCCGAGGACGCCATTGCGATGGCCGACGATCTGGTTCGGACACTGGCCAAGCGTGGCCGGAACGCCCCGGTGCGGTTGGCCGACGAGCGTCTCAGCACGGTCAGTGCGGCGCGGGACCTGCACGCGGCCGGGGTGCGCTCCAAACGTCAACGCTCGGTGATCGACCAGGCTGCCGCGGTGACGATCCTGCAGAGCTGGCTCGACCAGCGCCGGGCCCTGATCTCACCGGCCCCGGCAGTGCCGACGGAGGACAACGATGTCTGACGAACAACGTGGGACGGCTCACGACACTGCTCGAAGGAAGGCCCGACCCACCGCGGTTGGACCGCCGCGGCGCAGGATGAGCCGGACTCAGCGGGCCCGGGAGAATCGGCGGCAGCGCCAGCACACCCGGAACCGCCGGATGGCACGCGGCCTGGGCGTCGCGCTGGTCACCTTGGCCGCGATCGCGGCCGTCTTCCTGGGCTCGAAGTTCTGGCACGCCGGTGGCCCGGGGGCGGACTTCACCGGCGACGGGGGCCAGCAGGTCTTGATCGAGGTGCACGAGGGAGACTTCACCACCGCGATTGCCGAAACAATGCTCGATGCGGGCGTGATCGCCAACGTCGGTACCTTCCTGTCCGCCGCGCAGGGCAACGCCGCAATCGCCGCGATCCAGCCGGGGTTCTACCGTCTGCAGGCAGAGATTCCGGCCGCCACCGCAGTGCAGCAGCTCACTGATCCGGAGAATCGGGTAGGCAAGCTGGTGATTCCGGAGGGCCGTCAGCTTGACGACACCGCCGACATGAAGACCGGCCGGGTCACCCCTGGGGTGTTTTCGCTGATCGCCGAGGCGAGCTGTCTGGACCTCAACGGCGATCGCACCTGCCTGAAAGCTCCAGACCTGCGCCGTGCGGCGGAGACCGAGTCGCCTCAGGCGCTGTCCGTGCCGGAATGGGCATTGGGGCCGGTCACCTCAATGGGCGGTGACCATCGCCGTATCGAGGGCCTGATCACAGCGGGCACCTGGAACGTCGACCCGACCGCACCGGCACCGACGGTGCTGTCGAAGCTGATCAGCCAGAGCAGCGCGGAACTGGACAAATCCGGTCTGCCCGCCACCGCCGAGCAGTTGGGCATGACTCCCTACGAAATGTTGGTGGTGGCGTCGCTCGTCCAACGCGAGGCCCTGCCGCACGACTTCGCCAAGGTGGCACGGGTCATCGACAATCGGCTGGGCGAACCACAGCGGCTGGAGTTCGACTCGACGGTCAATTATCCGCTGGACCGCCAGGAGGTGGCCACCACCGATGCCGATCGGGCCAAGGTAACGCCGTGGAACACCTACGCCTCCGATGGTCTGCCGGCTACGCCGATCTGCTCGCCGGGAATGGATGCGCTGCGCGCCGCCGAGCACCCCGAACCCGGCGACTGGCTGTACTTCGTGACGATCGACAAGGACGGCACCACCCTGTTCACCCATAACTATCAGCAGCACCTGAGCAACATCGAGATGGCGCTGGACAACGGTGTCCTCGACAGTTCCCGCTGACCCCGGGCCCCGCCGCGCCGCGGTGTTGGGGTCGCCGATCGCTCACTCGCGCTCACCGCAGCTGCACTTGGCGGCCTATCGGGCGTTGGGCCTGTATGACTGGACCTACGAGCGCATTGAGTGCGGTGCCGAGGAGTTGCCGGCGCTGGTCGCAGGTTTCGGGCCGGAATGGGTCGGCGTTTCAGTGACCATGCCGGGCAAGTTCGCGGCCTTGGCCTTCGCCGACGAGCGAACGCGGCGCGCCGAACGCATCGGCTCGGCGAACACCCTGGTTCGCACCGCAACCGGCTGGCTGGCCGACAACACCGACGTCGACGGCGTGAGTGGAGCGCTGCGTTCGGCAGGACCGATTTCGGGTGCGGCGATCGTGCTCGGTTCGGGCGGTACCGCACCAGCCGCGGTGGTGGGCCTGGTCGAGCTGGGAGTCGGTCACATCACGGTGGCCGCCCGCAATGCCGACAATGCCGCCAGGGTGGTCGAGCTGGCCACCGATGTCGGAGTACCGACCCGATTCTGCGCGCTGGACGATCCCGCACTCGCCGAGGCGGCAGCGGCCGCATCGGTATTGGTCAACACCCTTCCGGCCGAGGTTGCAGCCCGCTATGCGGGGGCCCTGGCGGGTGTTCCGGTGGTCTTGGACGCGATTTACGATCCGTGGCCGACCCCGCTGGCCGCCGCGGTGAGCGCCGCGGGCGGCACGGTGATCAGTGGACTGCAGATGTTGCTGAATCAGGCGTTCACTCAAGTCGAGTTGTTCACCGGCCGGCCTGCACCCCGCGCGGAGATGACTTGCGCCATCGCCGACCCGGCTTGAACATGACGGCGTGGACGAGGCGGCCGCGGGCCTGGCGCTGGTCTGGCTGACCCTGCTCAGTGGTTACGACATCCGACAACGCCGGCTGCCGAACTGGTTGACGCTGCCGGGTGCAGTGATCGTGCCGGCCGTGGCAGTCGCGGTCGGTCGGGGCCCCGCGGCACTGGCAGGGGCGGCGGTCCTGAGTGGGATCTACCTGATAGTCCACCTGATCGCACCGCTGGGATTGGGTGCCGGCGACGTCAAGCTGGCTGTCGCTCTTGGTGCGCTGACGGGTTCTTTCGGTGCTGACGTGTGGGTGCTGGCCGCGGTGACGGCGCCGGTGCTGACCGGGTTATGGGGGGTCGCGGTGGTACGGGCGGGCCGTGGGACCAGAGTGCCTCATGGGCCCGCGATGTGCCTGTCCAGCGCGTTGGCAGTGGCCCTGGCAATGAGCTGACCAGCGAAGGGGTGCAGCTGGTGGCCGGTGTCGGGCTGTGTGAGAGCAAATTAACGCCGAATGTGATCTTGCCAGAAAACGTTTGCCGCTCAGGCCGCTATCAGGTAATATCGAGCGTAGTGAACTGTTGACCGGTGTCTAGCCAGAGGAGGTAACTGTGAAGCGTTCTGTGATCGGTGCCGCCGCAGCAGGTGCCGTTGTCGTCGGCGGAACCCTGCTCGCCAGCACCATGGCCTCGCCGTCCCTGCCTGACGTGCAGGTGCCGGCCATTCAGTTGTCCAGCGCCGAAGGAAGCGACGCCACCGTGCAGTGGCTCGACCTCTTTGCGCAGACCTCATCGGCCAACGCGGATGCGTTCGGCGGCTACCTGCTCGACCCCAGTGCCTCCGTCGGTCCCGGGGAGACTCCCTTGGTGTTGATCGATCCGCAGAGCGCTGCTGAAGACTTCGACCAGATCCTCGATGGTGTGGTCGGTCATGCCGGCAGTCAGCTCAACGCCGTGACTTCGCCGAGCAACGGTCCCGATGCCGTCACCTATCTGATTCTCAAGAACGGTTCCTGAACCGGCTGAACCTCATCGCGGGGTGGCCGGGCCGGATCCAATCTCGGTCGTCGCTGCACTGCAGCTTCTGCTGCGCGCGACCTTAACCTCCTCCAGGCCCGGGCGGGCCTGACCGGCATGGGAAGATGGGACACGTGTTGCGTTGGATAACCGCCGGGGAATCACATGGTCGCGCGCTGGTGGCCATGGTCGAGGGCATGGTCGCCGGAGTGGCCGTCACCTCGGCTGACATTGCCACCCAACTGGCCCGCCGGCGCTTGGGCTACGGCCGCGGGGCCCGAATGAAGTTCGAGGCCGACGCGGTCACCGTGCTGTCTGGGGTCCGCCACGGGGTCACCCTCGGCGGCCCCATCGCCGTGGAGATCGGCAACACCGAATGGCCGAAGTGGGAGACGGTGATGTCCACCGATCCGGTGGACCCGGCTCTGCTGGACAGTGAGGGCGGCGCACGCAATGCCCCGCTCACCCGGCCGCGGCCCGGACATGCCGACTTCGCCGGCATGCTGAAGTACGGCTTTGACGACGCCCGGCCGGTGCTCGAGCGTGCCAGTGCCCGGGAGACGGCGGCGCGGGTGACCGCCGGCGCGTTCGCGCGGGCCTTCCTGGACCAGGCGCTGGGGGTACAGGTGATCTCCCATGTGATCTCGATCGGCGCCTCCGACCCCTACGACGGTCCGGTGCCACACCCCGCCGACCTGGCCGCGATCGATGCCAGCCCGGTGCGTGCCTTCGACAGTCGCGCCGAGGAATCCATGATCGCTGAGATCGAGGCGGCCAAGGCCGACGGTGACACCTTGGGCGGAGTTGTCGAGGTGGTGGTCTGCGGCCTGCCCATCGGGCTGGGTTCCTTCATCAGCGGTGACGATCGACTCGACAGCCAATTGGCTGCGGCGATCATGGGCATCCAGGCGATCAAGGGCGTGGAGATCGGCGACGGCTTCACCACGGCCCGGCGGCGCGGCAGTGCGGCCCACGACGAGATGTACCCGGGCCCCGACGGTGTGGTGCGTTCCACCAACCGGGCCGGCGGTCTCGAGGGCGGCATGACCAACGGCCTGCCGTTGCGGGTGCGCGCCGCGATGAAACCGATCTCCACCGTGCCGCGGGCGTTGGCCACCGTCGACATGGCGACCGGTGAGGAAGCGGTCGCGATTCACCAGCGCTCGGACGTGTGCGCTGTCCCGGCCGCCGGTGTGGTCGCCGAGGCCATGGTGGCGCTGGTCGTGGCGCGGGCCGCATTGGCCAAGTTCGGCGGTGACTCGCTGGCCGAAACCCGTCGCAACATCGAGGCTTACCGACGTTGCGTTGCCGACCGCGTGCCGACGGCCGACCAGGATCGGGCATCGGGGTAGGCGCGTGCGTAGGCCGCCGTCTCCTCATCTCTCCGTTGCGCATCGGCGGCGACGGTGACGCCCAGGGCGGTTCTGGTGGGGTTGCCCGGGGCGGGCAAGTCCACTATCGGGCGGCGCCTGGCCAAGACCCTCGACGTGGAGATGCTTGATACGGATGCGGCCATCGAGGCCCGGACCGGTCGCAGCATCGCGGACATCTTCGCGACCGATGGCGAGCCGGAATTTCGCCGCATCGAGGAAGAAGTCATTCGGGAGGCCCTGGCCGAGCACTCCGGGGTGCTGTCGCTCGGTGGCGGAGCCGTCACCACGCCCGGGGTGCGCGACGCGCTGGCCGGCCACACGGTGGTATTCCTGGAAATCACTGCAGCCGAAGGCGTTCGGCGCACCAGTGGCAGCACCGCCCGGCCCCTGCTCGCCGGTCCCGGCCGCGCTGAGAAGTTCCGCGAGCTGATGTCGCAGCGGGTGCCCCTGTACCGCCGCCTTGCCACGATTCGGGTCAACACCAACCGGCGCAACCCCGGTGCGGTGGTCCGCTATATCGTGTCTCGGCTGGAGACTGCGGCACCCGCCGGCGAGACGCCGCCGCAACCTGTGGCGCCCACGCCCACTGCACCGCCCACACCCGCCACCTTGGCCGCACGACAGACCGGAGGACGCAAGTGACCGACATTCCCGAGCCGATCACCGTGACGGTGGCCACCGACCCGCCCTACCCGGTGGTGATCGGCACAGGCCTGCTCGGTGATCTCGCCGGTCTGCTCGCGGGGCGTAACAAAGTCGCGATCCTGCACCAGCCGACACTGGAGTCGACCGCTGAGGGGATCCGAACGTACTTGGCGGACAAGGGGATCGAGGCGCACCGTATCGAGATCCCGGACGCCGAGGACGGCAAGTCGCTCCAGGTCCTCGGGTTCATCTGGGACGTGCTGGGCAAAATTGGCCTGGACCGGCGTGACGCGTTGGTCAGTCTCGGTGGCGGTGCAGCCACCGACGTCGCAGGCTTCGCCGCGGCGAGCTGGCTACGTGGCATCTCGATCGTGCACGTGCCCACCACGTTGCTGGCGATGGTGGACGCCGCGGTCGGCGGCAAGACCGGCATCAACACCGAAGCAGGCAAGAACCTGGTCGGCGCGTTCCATCAGCCGGCCGGCGTCGTGGTCGACCTGGCCACGCTGGAGACTCTGCCGCAGCGCGAGATCGTTGCAGGCATGCCGGAGATCGTCAAAGCCGGTTTCATCGCCGATCCAGTGATCCTGGACCTGATCGAGGCAGATCCGGTTGCGGCGATGGATCCGGCGGGGGAGGTACTCGGCGAGCTGATCAGGCGAGCCATCATCGTCAAGGCCGAAGTGGTCGCCGCCGACGAGAAAGAGTCGGACCTGCGCGAGATCCTCAACTACGGGCACACTCTCGCCCATGCGATCGAGGCGCTGGAGCATTACCAGTGGCGGCACGGCGACGCGGTATCGGTCGGGTTGGTGTTCGCAGCGGAGCTGGCCCGCATCACCGGACGTCTCGATGACGCGACCGCTGATCGGCATCGTTCGATCCTGCTGTCGCTGGGTCTCCCGGTGAGCTATTACGAGGACGCGCTGCCCGCCCTGCTGGAATACATGATGGGGGACAAGAAGAATCGGGCTGGCGTGCTGCGGTTCGTGGTGCTCGACGGACTGGCCAAACCTGGGCGCTTGGAAGGTCCCGACCCGATGCTGCTGGCGGCCGCTTACGACGAGGTCGGGCGGCGATTCCGATTGGAGCGGCGATGAACCGGATCAATGTCATCAACGGCCCCAACCTGCAGCGTTTGGGTCGTCGCGAGCCGGCTGTATACGGCAGCACCAGCTATGCCGATCTTGAGGCGCTGATCGCGCGGGAAGCCGCTGAACTCGGGGTGGACGTTGTGGTGCGCCAGAGTGACAGCGAGGCCGAACTCCTGGACTGGATTCATGCTGCAGCCGATGCCGCCGAACCGGTGATCCTCAACGCCGGCGGCCTGACCCACACCTCGGTGGCGTTGCGCGACGCCTGCGCCGAGCTGCCCGCACCACTTATCGAGGTGCACATCTCCAATGTGCATGCCCGCGAGGAGTTTCGCCGACACTCCTACTTGAGCCCAGTGGCCAACGGGGTGATCGTCGGACTCGGAGTAAGCGGCTACCTGCTCGCGCTGCGTTACTTGGCTGAGTCGTCAGACTGACTCTCGGCGACGCCGGTGTCCTCGATCACGGGGAACTCCGTGGTGACGTCGGCGTCGGCCGGGAACTCTTCGGTGGTGAAGCCGGCGGAAGGGCCGGCCAGCGTCGCGTCCGCGGCCGGAGCGGCAACGGCCTCGGTCTGCACGGCGCCGGTCTCTTCGGCGACTGCTGCGGGCGCTCCAACGGTGGCGAACACGTCGGTCTCGGGCTGGCTCTGCGCGGCTGCGGCCGGGACGGGGCGGCGCTCCGGGTGCTTCTCGTATTCCTTGTCGACGGCGCGGCGGCCCAGCGCCACCGCAGCCACCGCTACCACGAACACCAATAGCGCGGTGAAGGCCGCGAAGCTGGTCAGCTCGTTGAAGAACGAGCTGACGTAGAGCGCTTTGTCGAACTGACCGATGACCCACGCGACGAATCCGCCGAGCAGCCCGGCCGCCAGGCCGGCACCCAGCCAGGTCATCGCGAGGTCGTCGCGGCGGTCGGGGTCGGCGTGGGCCTTGGCGTCCTCGCGGCCGTCGGAACGGCCCCAGACGTAGACGCCGATGGCGAACAAGATCACCAACACCAGGCTGATCAAATTGGCCTGTGCCTCGAAGGCGTTGATCAGCACCCCCTGGATGAGGCGGATCACGACCATCAGTGCAGCGAAGACCAGCCCGCGCAGAAACCACTTGCTCATGGGGCCACAGCGTAGCGAGTACCGTCACCCCGCGTGACACATTCCTCCCGCCGGGCGCGTCTGAGTACCGAGATCCGCGCCGCCGGACTGGACGCCATGCTGGTCACCGACTTGATCAACGTGCGCTACCTGTCGGGATTCACCGGCTCGGCCGGCGCGCTGCTGGTCTATGCGGACGAACAGTCCCCGATACTGGCCACCGATGGCCGCTACCGCACTCAGGCTGCCCGGCAGGCCCCCGACCTGCAGGTCGCGATCGAGCGCAGTGGCGCCAGGCATCTGCTCACCGCGGCCGTCGCGGCCGGTGCGCGCCGCGTGGGTTTCGAAGCCCACGTACTCACGGTGGACGGTTTCGACGCACTTTCAGCGGCCATCGAGGCGGACGAAGCCGTCGATGGCAAGGGCGGTCGCGCCGAGCTGGTCCGGACCGCGAGCATTGTGGAGGCGTTGCGCGAGGTCAAAGACGCCGGCGAAGTGGCCCTGCTGAGGTTGGCCTGCGAAGCGGCCGACGCCGCACTGATCGCGCTCGTGGAGCGTGGCGGCCTGCGGCCGGGTCGGTCTGAACGTGAGGTCCGCCGGGAGCTGGAAGCCCTGATGCTCGATCACGGTGCGGATGCGGCGTCGTTCGAGACGATCGTGGCCACGGGTCCCAACTCGGCGATTCCGCACCATCGACCCACCGACGCCGTGCTGGCCGCCGGTGACTTCGTCAAGATCGACTTCGGTGCCCTGGTGGCCGGCTATCACTCCGATATGACCCGCACCTTTGTGTTGGGGCCGCCCGCGGATTGGCAGCGGGAGATCTACGACGTGGTCGAGGCCGCGCAGCGGGCCGGTCGCGAGGCCTTGCGGCCGGGCGCGAAACTGCGGGAGGTCGATGCGGCCGCGCGCACGGTGATCGCTGAGGCGGGCTATGGCGAGACGTTCGGTCACGGCCTCGGTCACGGGGTCGGGTTGCGGATTCACGAAGCGCCGGGAATCAATGCGGCGGCCGACGGTACACTGCTTGCCGGTGCTGTGGTGACCGTAGAGCCCGGCGTCTATCTTGCTGATCGTGGCGGGGTCCGTATCGAGGACACGCTCGTGGTCGCTGATACCGCCGGGCAGGCCCCGGACCTGCTGACTCGGTTCCCCAAGGAACTGACCATTCTCTAGGAGACGTGAACGACCATGGCTTCAACCGCTGATTTCAAGAACGGGCTGGTACTGGTGATCGACGGCCAGCTGTGGCAGATCACCGAATTCCAGCACGTCAAGCCGGGCAAGGGACCGGCCTTCGTGCGCACCAAGCTCAAGAACGTGGTGTCGGGCAAGGTCGTGGACAAGACCTACAACGCGGGCGTGAAGGTGGAGACCGCCACGGTGGACCGTCGCGACGCCACCTACCTGTACCGCGACGGCAACGACTTCGTGTTCATGGACAGCCAAGACTACGAGCAGCACCCGTTGCCCGAATCGCTGGTGGGGGACTCGGCGAACTACCTGCTGGAGAGCATGCTGGTGCAGATCGCCTTCCACAACGGGGTGGCGCTGTACCTGGAGCTGCCGGTCAGCGTCGAGCTCCTGGTGGCCCACACCGAGCCCGGTCTGCAGGGCGACCGCTCCAGCGCGGGCACCAAGCCGGCCACCATGGAGACCGGCGCTGAAATCAACGTGCCGCTGTTCATCAACACCGGAGACAAGCTGAAGGTCGACACCCGCGACGGCAGCTACTTGGGACGGGTTAACTCCTGACCATGCCCGCTGGCAAGCCGGTTAAAGGCCGGCACCAGGCCCGTAAGCGTGCCGTTGACGTGATCTTCGAGGCGGAGGCCCGGGGGTTGACCCCGGCCGAGGGCGCGGAGCTGCGAGCGACGCTGGCCCGTGAGCAGCCCGACGTGGCGGCGCTGCATCCCTACACCGTCACGGTGGCCAACGGCGTGACCACCCACAGTGCTCATATCGACGACCTGATCACCTCGCACCTGCAGGGCTGGAAGTTGGAGCGGCTCCCGGCCGTGGACCGTGCGATTCTGCGGGTCGCGATCTGGGAACTGCTGCATGCCGTGGATGTCCCGGAGCCGGTCGCCGTGGATGAGGCGGTGAAACTCGCCAAGGAGCTGTCGACCGACGAGTCGCCCAGCTTCATCAATGGCGTACTGGGGCAGGTGATGCTGGTGACACCGCAGTTGCGGGCCGCGTCGCTGGCCGTGCGGGGGGCGACAGCGCCTCTCGACGCCGATTCCGGCGTGGATTCCGACATCGACACCGACGAAGAGCCGGACTCGGACTCAGCGGACTGAATCGGCCCCGAGCCGCCACCGCACGGGCACACTTGCCCTATGAGTGAGGGCTGGGACGCACCGAATCGGAGACTGCGCGTGTCGGCGTTGGCGGCAGTGGCCAACCCGTCGTATTCGCGGGTCGACACCTGGAACCTGCTCGACGACGCCTGCCGGCAATTGGCCGAGGTCAACCGGGCCGGTCTGGACACCGCTCACCACGTGGCGCGGGTGAGACGTCTGCTGGACCGTCTCGGTGCCTACGAGCGCTATTGGCTGTTTCCCGGGGCGGCAAACCTGGCGGCGTTCCGCGGGCACCTGGACTCGATGGCGACGGTGTCGCTGTCCGAGCGGGTGTCGCTGGTGGTGCGGTTGTTGTCCGACTACGGCGATCGGGCCGCCCTGTTCGATCTCGGCCTGCCGCTGTCTGATCAGGAGCTGGTGGCACAGGCCCGCCAGCAGCAGTTCTACACCGTGCTGCTGGCCGACGATTCGCCGCCGGACGTTCCCGAGTGCCTGGTGGAAAGTCTCCGCCGGCTCCGTCATCCCGATGACGAAGTGCAGATCGAGCTGCTGGTGGTCTCCAGCGTTGAAGACGCGGTCACCGCCGTCGCGCTCAACGGCGAGATCCAGGCCGCGATCGTGCGGCACGACCTGCCACTGCGCTCCCGCGACCGGGTGCCGCTGATGACCACGCTGCTGGGCGCCGACGACGGCGCGGGGTCTGTCGGCTGCGGCCGCGATGCCATCGAGTGCGGTGAGTGGATGCGCCTGCTGCGCCCGCACATTGATCTGTACCTGCTCACCGACGAATCGATCGCCGCCGACACCGACGACGAGCCGGATGTCTACGACCGAAGCTTCTATCGGCTCAACGACGTCACCGACCTGCACAGCACGGTGCTGGCGGGCATCCGCAAGCGTTACTCCACACCGTTTTTCGACGCGCTGCGCGCCTACGCGGCCGAGCCGGTGGGGCAGTTCCACGCACTTCCGGTGGCCCGTGGCGCCAGCATCTTCAACTCGCGGTCGCTGCAGGACATGGGAGAGTTCTACGGCCGCAACATCTTTATGGCCGAGACGTCGTCCACCTCCGGTGGCCTGGATTCACTGCTGGACCCGCACGGCACCATCCGGGTGGCGATGAACAAAGCCGCAAAGACCTGGAACGCCCAGCACACCTACTTCGTCACCAACGGAACCTCGACGGCCAACAAGATCGTGGGGCAGGCCCTGACCCGGCCCGGAGACATCGTGTTGATCGACCGCAACTGCCACAAGTCGCACCACTACGGGCTGGTGCTGGCGGGCGCATATCCGATGTACCTGGACGCCTATCCGCTGGCGCCGTACGCGATCTACGGTGCGGTGGCATTGCGCACCATCAAGCGTGCGCTGCTCGACTTAGAAGCCGCCGGCCAGCTGCACCGGGTCCGGATGTTGTCACTGACCAACTGCACATTCGACGGCGTCGTCTACAACCCGCGCCGGGTCATGGAGGAGATCCTGGCGATCAAGCCGGATATCTGTTTTCTGTGGGACGAGGCGTGGTACGCGTTCGCCACCGCGGTGCCGTGGGCACGACAGCGCACCGCGATGGTCGCCGCCGAAGGGCTGGAGACCATGCTGGGCTCAGAGCATTACGCCAAGGAGTACCAGGCCTGGCACGAGAGCATGGACGGGATTGAGCGCGAGCAGTGGAGCGAGCATCGCCTGCTGCCGCACCCCTCGGCGCGGGTCCGGGTGTATTCGACCCACTCGACTCACAAGTCGTTGTCGGCGCTGCGGCAGGCGTCGATGATCCATATCCGGGATCAGGATTTCAATGCGCTGGCCCGAGAGTCGTTCGCCGAGGCGTTCTTGACCCACACCTCGACCTCGCCGAATCAGCAGTTGTTGGCCTCGTTGGACCTGGCTCGCCGGCAGGTGGACATCGAAGGCTTCGATATGGTCCGGCGGGTCTATGACATGGCGCTGGTGTTTCGCCATCGGGTCCGCAAGGACCGGCTGATCAGTAAGTGGTTCCACATTCTCGACGAGAGCGATCTGATTCCCGACCGGTTCCGGCAGTCGGCGGTCAGCTCGTACCGCCAGGTGCGCCAAGGGGCGCTTGCGGAGTGGAACGAGGCGTGGCGTTCCGACGAGTTCGTGCTCGACCCCACCCGGGTCACGCTGTATGTCGGCAAAACGGGGATGAACGGCTACGACTTCCGCGAGAAGATTCTGATGCAGCGGTTCGGAATTCAGATCAACAAGACGTCGATCAATTCGGTGCTGCTGATCTTCACCATCGGCGTCACCTGGTCGAGCGTGCACTACCTGCTCGACGCGCTGCGCCGGGTCGCCGGGGAGTTGGACCGCGCCTGGACCGCGGCCAGCAACGACGACCGGGCGCTGTTGCGGCGACGCGTTACCGAGATCACCGAAGACCTGCCGCCGCTGCCCGACTTCAGCGCTTTCGCGCCCGAGTTCCGGCCCGGCGGCTCCAGTCCCATCGGCGATATGCGTGCGGCGTTCTACGCCGGCTACGAGGAGTCTGACCGCGAGCACGTGCTGCTCGGGGACGCAGGTCGCCGGGTCGCCGACGGCAAGATGTTGGTTTCGAGCACCTTCGTCGTGCCCTACCCGCCGGGTTTTCCGGTGCTGGTGCCCGGTCAGGTGATCTCCAAAGAAATCCTGTACTTCCTGGCCGAACTCGATGTGAAGGAGATTCACGGCTACAACCCCGAGCTGGGACTGGCCGTGTTCACCCCCGAGGCGCTGGCTCGGTACGGGCAGGCCGCGGGGGAGGCGCCCGGGTCAGTACGCTGACTCGGCATGGCCAGGTCGGATAGCGCAGGAGGGTCGGGGGGCAATTCCCGGTTGTCGGTGCAGGACTGGGTGCAGGCCGGCTTCCGGATTCTGGCCGATGACGGGCTCAAGGCGCTGACCATCGATCGGCTCTGCAAGCGGCTCGGGGTCACTAAGGGCAGCTTCTACTGGCATTTCACCGACATGAAGGCTTACCGCAACGCCCTGGTCGACACCTGGGCGGCCGTCCGCGATGCCGACCGTGGCGACTTCGATGCACTGTCCGACATTCCGCCACGGGAGCGGCTGTCGCACATGATGACCGCCCTGGTCGGGCCCTCCCATTGGATGCTCGAACGCGCCATGCGTGAATGGGCGCGATCGCAGGACAGCGTCGCCGCGGCGGTGCGCAGCTCGGATCAGCGGGTGCTCGCCGCGGTCCGGCAGGTGTTTCTCGACGACGGGTTTGCACCCGACGAGGCCGATATGCGGGCCAACGCCACGTTTGCCGCCGGCATCGGAGTTCTGCATCTTGCCGGTTCACGGCCGAGCTCGCGTGCGGTGGACTGGCGTGAGCAGTTCCTTGACGTCATGCTGCGGCACTGACTTCCATACTAAAAGGTATGGTACCGTCCGCGCATGAACACCAGGACGGCACCGGCGATCACCGAGGAATTCACCACTCGACTGGCGCAACGCGCCGCAGAAGCCGAAGAGCTACGCCGATTACCCGCGGACACCGTCGCCGAATTCCGCGAATCCGGTCTGGCCGGCTTGCTGCTGCCGGCGCGATACGGTGGGGTTCAGGCGGAGTTTCCCGAGATCCTCGATCCGATTCGGCAAATGGCGCACGGCTGCGCCTCAAGTGCCTGGACGTTGGGTTTCTACATGCTGCACAACTGGATGTTGGCGCTCTTCGGCGAGCAGGCCCAAGACGAGGTGTTCGCCGCGGGACCGGTGCTGTGTCCCGCGCCGCTGGCCCCGACCGGCCGCGGCGTGCCCGACGGTGACGCCATCCGGCTGTCCGGCCGGTGGTCGTGGGCGACCGGGGTGATGGACGCGGACTGGATCATGGTCGGGGCGCTCTGCGGCCCGGACGAGGCGCCCTATCCGGCGTTGGTGCTTCTACCGGCGACCGAGATCCAGATCGAGGACGTCTGGCATACCGCCGGCATGCGCGCCACCGGTTCCAACGACGTCGTCATCGAGGACGTGGTGGTTCCGGCGCACCGGCTGGTCAAAGTCGTCGACATCTACTCCGGTACCGCTCCGGGCGCCGAGCTGCATGATGCATCGGCCTATCGCTGGCCGATGGTCCCTGCGCTGGCACTGAGCGCGGCGATGCCCGCGCTTGGTTCGGCCGAACGGGTCGCCGACTTGTTCGCGCAACGCCTCACCGAGCGAGTCATGGCCTATTCGGGTGTGGCGCAGAAGAATCAGCCTTCCGCGCAGATTCGCCTGGGAGATGCGCGGGTGCGTTTGCGGGCCCTTCACGGACTGCTCAACGACACCGTCGGCCGAATCCAGGACGCGGTGGACGCGCGCGAGCGGATTCCCCGCTCGGCTCGGGCTGACGCCCGGGCAGCGGCCGCGCACATCGTGCACGAATCTCGCGCCGTGATTGCCGGTCTGCTCGAAGCCTCCGGCGCCAGCGCGCAGTTCCTGACCAACCCGCTGCAGCGCGCCAAACGCGATGTGGATGTGATCTGCGGTCACGTCGTGTACGACTACGACGTAGCGCGTGAGTTGGCGGGCGCGCTTGAGGCCGGCGTGAAGATCTCACCGATCTCGATGATCTGAGGAGTCCGATGAAAACCCTGTGGGTGGAGGCCAGTCCCAAACAAGAACACTCGTTGTCTTCGGCGCTGGCCCAGGAGTTTCTTGATGCCGCAACGGTGGCCGTCGTCGGCGATGTCGAGCGGTACTCGGTGTGGAGCGACGATGCGATCACCTTCGGTCGCGAGGCCGCGTTCGCCAAATTCGCCCCGCTGTACGGGGAGCGGCGCACCCCGGAGCAGAAGCAGATCTGGTCGCAGATCCTGGCTGAGATCGAGCGGGTGCGTGCGTTCGATCGGCTGGTGGTGTCGTCGCCGATGTGGAATTGGCATGTGCCGCATGCGCTGAAGGCCTGGATCGACGTCATCGTCCAACCGATCGCCAGTTTCACACTCAATGAGCGCGGCGAGCACGTCGGGACGCTGGGGCAGGGAAAGCCGTTGCAGCTCATCTTGACTCGTTCGAGCGCTTATGACGGCGACCGCCCCGATCTGCAAGACTTTCAGCGGCCGTATCTGGAGTACGTCTTCACCATGCTGGGCTATACCGTGGAGACCCTCGTCTTTGAACCGACCACCCGCTGGACCGCCGAAGAGCGGGAGCAGATGCGCGAAGCCGCTCTGGCCGAGGCGCGCCGTGCCGGTGAAGAGCTCGCGACCTGACCTGTGTAGGCCTGGCTACAAGCCCAGCGCCGCGTAGGTCCGTCGAACGAACTTCGGCTGTGCAACCCGCAGCTTGGCAATCGCGGTGTTGCCGGCGACCGCGGCAGCCATCTCGGTGGACAGCGCCGGGGCGTTCTGCACCAGATAGATCAGGATCAGGTCGGCGGACGGATCGGCCTGCCACCACGTGCCGTAGGCCCCCGGCCAGCCGAACGCGCCCGTACCACCGGGTCCGAAGAGCGGCTGGGATCTCGCCGCGTCGGTCACCACCGACAGGTTGAGCCCGAATCCGCGGCCGACCCAGAACGGGGCTCCCAGGAACGGCTGCCGCTTCTGGTTATCGGTGAGCCGATCGGTACGCATCGCCCGCGCCGCCTGGGTCGAGAGAATCCGGGTGCCGTCGAACATGCCGTCGGCCAGCAACATGCGGGTGAATGCCAGGTAGTCGTCGGCGGTGGACATCAAGCCGCCCCCGGCGTTGGGAAACGCGGGTGTTGTGATCGGGACCGGCCCCATGGCGTCGTCGCGCAGCGTGTCCCCGTCGACGCGGTACATGGTGGCGCTGCGCCGGCGTGCCTGCGGCGTGACAGAGAAGCCCGTATCGGTCATGCCCAGCGGGCCCAGGATTCGTTCGTCGAGCACCTCGGGAAGGGGCTTGCCTTCGATCCGCGACAGGAGCACACCCAGCACGTCGGTGCCGTGCCCGTAAGTGAAGCGCTCACCGGGCTGGTCCACCAGCGGCAGGGCGGCCAGCGCCGTCAGCCAGGCTTCGGGCCCGCGCCCGAACGGCAATCGCTGGTACTCCCGTGCGATCGGGCCGGGTACCGAAAACCCGTAACCGATACCGCAGCGGTGCGTCATCAGGTCCTCGACCGTGAGGGCCCGCCGCGCCGCGGTGGTGGCCTCCAGCGAACCGGCGGGGTCGACGATCACTCGCGGCGCTGCGAACTCCGGCACCCAGTGGGCTATCGGGTCGGTCAGGCGCAGCCGGCCCTGATCGATCAGGGTCATCGCGGCGGCGACGGTGACGGGTTTGGTCATCGAGGCGATCCGAAAGATCGTGTCGCGCGTCATCGGCAGACCCGCTCCGACATCGCGGTAACCGATCTCGTTGACTTGCAGGACCGTGCCGCGCTGCCATACCAGCGTCACCACCCCGGCGAGCAGACCGGTGTCACAGGCTTCGCGCAGCGGCGCCTGGTTGGGGTCGAGGTTCACCGAATCAGGCTAGCGGCAGGCGGCACAAGGGGGCGGGGCGGATGTTAAGCTACGCGGCAGTTCGACATCCTTTAACGATCCGTCCTGCGAGGCGGAGAAGGAGGTCCTGCGTTTAGCATGGGCGCTGCCGGTAATTCCAGCACCGACCGGGAATTGATGTCCTCGGCGGATGTGGGCCGCACTGTTTCTCGGATCGCACATCAGATCATCGAGAAGACCGCTTTAGACGATCCCGACCGGGTGAACGCCCCGCGCGTCGTGCTGCTGGGTATTCCCACCCGCGGCGTCACCCTGGCCCAGCGGCTGGCCGGCAAGATCAGCGAATTCTGCGGTGTTGATCTCGCACACGGCTCGCTGGACATCACCTTGTACCGCGACGACCTCATGCGCCAGCCCCCACGTGCTCTGGAGCCCACCTCGATCCCGGCGGGCGGCATCGACGACGCCTTGGTGATCCTGGTGGACGACGTGCTGTTCGCCGGCCGTTCCGTGCGGGCCGCGCTGGACGCCTTGCGCGACGTGGGCCGGCCCCGGATCGTGCAGCTGGCGGTGCTGGTGGACCGCGGGCACCGCGAATTGCCGGTCCGCGCCGACTACGTCGGCAAGAACGTGCCGACCGCCCGCGGCGAAAGCGTGCACGTATTGCTGGCTGAACACGACGGACGTGACCGGGTGGTGATCACCCGATGAGTACTAGGCACCTGCTGGCGGCCGGCGACCTGAGTCGTGACGAGGCCACCGCGATCCTCGACGACGCCGACCGCTTCGCGCAGGCATTGGTCGGCCGCGAGGTCAAGAAGCTGCCCACCCTGCGCGGGCGCACGGTGATCACGATGTTCTATGAGAACTCCACGCGGACCCGGGTCTCCTTCGAGGTGGCCGGCAAGTGGATGAGCGCTGATGTGATCAACGTGTCCGCTTCGGGATCCTCGGTGAACAAAGGGGAGTCGCTGCGCGACACCGCATTCACCCTGCGCGCTGCCGGCGCCGACGCGCTGATCATCCGTCACCCGGCCTCGGGTGCGGCACACCTACTCGCCGAGTGGACCGGAGCCGCCGAAGACGGCGGCCCGGCGGTGATCAACGCGGGCGACGGCACCCACGAGCACCCCACCCAGGCGTTGCTGGATGCGCTCACGCTGCGGCAGCGCCTCGGCGAGGTGGCCGGCCGACGAATCGTCATCGTCGGCGACATCGTGCATAGCCGGGTCGCACGTTCCAACGTGAGTCTGCTGTCGACACTGGGCGCCGAGGTGGTGGTGGTGGCTCCGCCGACCCTGCTGCCGGCCGGGGTGAAGGATTGGTCGGTGACGGTGAGCCACGACTTCGACGCCGAGCTGCCGGCCGCCGACGCCGTGCTGATGCTGCGCGTGCAGGCCGAACGGATGACGGGCGGATTCTTCCCGTCCACCCGCGAGTATTCGGTGCGCTACGGGCTGAGCGAGAAGCGTCGGGCGATGTTGCCCGACCACGCGGTGGTGCTGCACCCCGGTCCGATGCTGCGCGGCATGGAGATCTCCTCATCGGTGGCCGACTCCTCGCAGTCCGCGGTGCTGCAACAGGTTTCCAACGGTGTGCATGTGCGCATGGCGGTGCTGTTCCATCTGCTGGTGGGTAGCGAATCCGCGGGATCGGCGACGGATTCGGGGTCGGCGGGAGAGGAAGCTGTGCTGTGAGCGTGCTGATTCGCGGCGTCCGGTGCTACGGCGAAGGCGACCAGGTTGACGTGCTGGTCTCCGACGGCCAGATCGCTCAGATCGGTGTGGGCCTGCCTGTCGCGGAGGGCTGCGAGGTCATTGAGGCGCCCGGCCAGGTCCTGCTGCCCGGCTTCGTCGACCTCCACACCCATCTGCGCGAACCGGGCCGTGAGTATGCCGAGGACATTGAAACCGGCTCGGCAGCAGCGGCATTGGGTGGCTACACCGCGGTGTTCGCGATGGCCAACACCGATCCTGTCGCCGACTCTCCGGTCGTCACCGATCATGTCTGGCAGCGCGGCCAGCAGGTCGGCCTGGTCGATGTGCACCCGGTGGGTGCGGTGACCGTCGGCTTGGGCGGCAAACAGCTGACCGAGATGGGCATGATGGCCGCCGGCGTCGCCGGCGTTCGGATGTTCTCCGACGACGGCGTGTGTGTGGACCACCCCCTGGTGATGCGCCGGGCGCTGGAGTACGCCACCGGACTAGGGGTGTTGATCGCCCAGCATGCCGAGGAGCCTCGACTGACGGTCGGATCAGTGGCACACGAGGGGCCCAACGCCGCCCGCCTGGGGCTGGCCGGCTGGCCGCGTGTCGCCGAGGAGTCGATCGTGGCCCGAGACGTTCTGCTGGCGCGTGATGCCGGCGCCCGGCTGCACATCTGCCATGCATCCACCGCCGGAACGGTGGAACTCCTGAAATGGGCTAAGGCACAAGGCATCGCGGTGACCGCCGAAGTCACCCCGCATCATCTGATGCTCGATGACAGCCGGCTTGCCGACTACGACGGACGCGACCGGGTCAACCCGCCACTGCGCGAGGCGTCCGACGCCCAGGCGCTGCGTCAGGCCCTGGCCGACGGCGTCATCGACTGTGTGGCCACCGACCATGCCCCGCACGCCGAGCACGAAAAGACCTGCGAGTTCGCCGCAGCCCGGCCCGGGATGCTCGGTCTGCAGACCGCGCTGTCGGTGGTAGTGGCGACCATGGTGCAGACCGGCCTGTTGACCTGGCGCGACGTGGCCCGGGTGATGAGCGAGCGTCCGGCGCAGATCGTCGGTCTGCCAGACCAGGGCCGTCCCCTGGAAGTGGGCGAGCCGGCCAATGTGACGGTGGTCGACCCCGACACGACCTGGGTCGTCGCCGGGACACAGCTGGCCAGCCGCTCGGACAACACGCCGTACGAGGAGATGACGTTGCCCGCGACCGTCACCGCAACACTGTTGCGCGGCCGGATCACCGCCCGGGACGGGAAGAGTCCGGCATGAACACCCCCACGTTGATCGGCTCGCTGGTCTTCGCATTTGTGCTCGCCGTGCTGATCGGCGTGGTGATCCGGCTGATGATGCGCGGCTGGCGGTACCGCGGCCAGTTGCAGGACGCACTGATCGGGACGTTGCCGACCGTGCCCGACACGGTAGGGGCGCCCACCGTGGCTGCCACCCGTGGGCAGTACCTGGGTTGCACCCTGGCTCCGAAGTGGAATGACCGGGTGGTGGTCGGAGACCTGGGCTATCGGACCAAGGCGGTGCTGACCCGCTACCCCGAGGGAATCATGGTGCAGCGCAGCGGCGCCCGACCCATCTGGATCCCGCAGGACGCGGTGATCGCGGTTCGTGCCGAACGTGGCATCGCCGGGCGCACTATCCCCACCCGAAACCATGACGGGGTGCTGGCGATTCGCTGGCGGCTGCCGTCGGGCACTGAGATCGACACCGGCTTTCGGGCGGACGACCGCGCCGAGCACAGCCGTTGGCTAGAAGAAGAGGAACACCAAGGATGAACGCGCGAGCGGTGCTGGTTCTCGAGGACGGCCGGACTTTCACCGGCAGACCGTTCGGGGCACTGGGCCAGACCCTGGGTGAGGCGGTGTTCTCCACCGGAATGTCCGGTTACCAGGAGACGCTGACCGACCCCAGTTACCACCGGCAGATCGTGGTGGCCACCGCCCCACAGATCGGCAACACCGGCTGGAACCGGGAGGACGGCGAGAGCCGCGACGACAAGATCTGGGTTGCCGGGTATGTGGTCCGCGATCCGTCGCCGAGGCCGTCGAACTGGCGGGCCACCGGGACCCTCGACGACGAGCTGGTGCGCCAGGGGATCGTCGGGATCGCCGGCGTTGACACCCGCACCTTGGTCCGCCATCTGCGCAGTCACGGCTCGATGAAGGCCGGGGTGTTCTCCGGCGACGCATTGGCCGGGCCGGAAGAGCTGGTTCAGCGGGTCCGCGAGCAGTCGTCGATGCTGGGCGCCGACCTTGCCGGGGAGGTCAGCACGGACGCCGAGTACATCGTGGAATCCGATGGGCCACATCGGTTCACCATCGCCGCACTGGACCTGGGCATCAAGACCAACACGCCGCGCAATTTCGCGCGGCGCGGGATCCGCAGCCATGTGTTGCCGTCGTCGGTGGACTTCGCTCAGATCGCCGAGCTGAAGCCAGACGGGGTGTTTCTGTCCAACGGACCCGGGGACCCGGCCACCGCAGAGGCGATGGTCGCGCTGACCCGCGAGGTGCTCGGCGCGGGAATCCCGCTGTTCGGAATCTGTTTCGGAAACCAGATCCTTGGCCGCGCGCTGGGGCTGGGCACCTACAAGATGACCTTCGGCCACCGCGGCATCAACATCCCGGTGATTGACCACGCCACGGGCCGGGTGGCGGTGACCGCGCAGAATCATGGCTTCGCCCTCGAAGGTGAAGCGGGCCAGCGTTTTGACACCGACTTCGGCCCGGCGGTGGTCAGCCACACCTGCGCCAACGACGGAGTCGTCGAGGGCGTCAAGCTTGCTGACGGCCGGGCGTTCTCGGTGCAGTACCACCCGGAGGCCGCCGCCGGACCGCATGACGCGGAATACCTGTTCGACCAGTTCGTCGACCTGATGGCAGGGGAGAAGTAATGCCGCGCCGTACCGACCTGCGCCACGTGCTGGTGATCGGTTCCGGACCGATCGTGATCGGCCAGGCCTGTGAATTCGACTACTCGGGGACCCAGGCCTGCCGGGTGCTCAAAGCCGAAGGCCTGCAGGTGAGCCTGGTCAACTCCAACCCGGCCACCATCATGACCGACCCCGAATACGCCGACAACACCTACGTCGAGCCCATCACCTGGGAGTTCGTCGAAAAGGTGCTCGCCCAGCAGGCCGAGCGCGGCAATAAAGTCGACGCCCTGCTGGCCACCCTGGGCGGCCAGACGGCACTGAACACCGCGGTGGCACTGCACGAGCACGGGGTGCTGGAGCGCTACGGGGTGGAGCTCATCGGCGCCGACTTCGAGGCCATCCAGCGCGGCGAAGACCGCCAGCAGTTCAAGGACATCGTGGCCAAGGTCGGCGGCGAGTCGGCACGTTCCCGGGTCTGCTACACCATGGCCGAGGTCACCGACACCGTCGCCGAACTCGGGCTGCCCGTGGTCGTTCGCCCTCTTTCACCATGGGCGGCCTGGGATCCGGGCTGGCGGCCAGCCTCGAAGAGGTCGAGCGGATGGCCGGTGACGGCCTGGCCGCCTCGCCGACAGCCAACGTCTTGATCGAGGAATCCATCTACGGCTGGAAGGAATTCGAGCTCGAGCTGATGCGCGACGGCAACGACAACGTCGTCGTGGTCTGCTCGATCGAGAACGTCGACCCGATGGGCGTGCACACCGGTGACTCGGTGACCGTCGCCCCGGCAATGACGCTGACCGACCGGGAATACCAGAAGATGCGCGACCTGGGCATCGCGATTCTGCGTGAGGTCGGGGTGGACACCGGCGGCTGCAACATCCAGTTCGCTGTCGACCCCCGAGACGGCCGGCTCATCGTGATCGAGATGAACCCGCGGGTATCGCGATCGAGTGCGCTGGCATCCAAGGCGACCGGTTTCCCGATCGCCAAGATCGCCGCCAAGCTGGCTATCGGTTACACCCTCGACGAGATCATCAACGACATCACCAAGGAGACCCCGGCCTGCTTCGAGCCGGCGCTGGACTACGTGGTGGTCAAGGCGCCACGGTTCGCGTTCGAGAAGTTCCCCGGCGCTGACCCGCGGCTGACCACCACCATGAAGTCGGTGGGTGAGGCGATGTCGTTGGGCCGCAACTTCATCGAGTCACTCGGCAAGGTGATGCGCTCGCTGGAGACCGATCGTGCCGGGTTCTGGACCAAGCCGGATGCCGAAGGCACCGCCGAGGATGTGCTGGCGCGGTTGCGGGTTCCCACCGAGGGTCGGCTGTACGACATCGAGCTGGCGCTGCGACTGGGCGCCAGTGTTGAGACGGTCGCCGAGGCCTCCGGGGTGGACCCGTGGTTCGTCGAGCAGATCAACGGCCTGGTGGCGCTGCGTGCGGAGGTCATCGACACACCGGTGCTGGACGCGGACCTGCTGCGCCGCTGCAAGTACAGCGGTCTGTCGGATCATCAGATCGCGGTGCTGCGCCCAGAGCTGGCCGGCGAGGACGGGGTGCGGCTGCTGCGGGACCGGCTGGGCATCCACCCCGTATTCAAGACCGTCGACACCTGCGCGGCTGAGTTCGAATCCAAGACGCCGTATCACTACAGCACCTTCGAACTGGATCCTGCCGCTGAGACCGAGGTAGCGGCGCAGGACAGCAAGCCCAAGGTGCTCATCCTGGGCTCGGGCCCCAACCGGATCGGGCAGGGCATCGAATTCGACTACAGCTGCGTGCATGCCGCGATCACGTTGAGCCAGGCCGGGTTCGAGACGGTGATGATCAACTGCAACCCCGAGACGGTGTCCACCGACTACGACACCGCCGACCGGCTCTACTTCGAACCGCTGACGTTCGAGGACGTGCTCGAGGTGTACTACGCCGAGCGGCAGTCCGGGCAGGGCGGCCCCGGAGTGGTTGGCGTGATCGTGCAGCTCGGCGGGCAAACCCCGTTGCGGCTGGCCCAGCGGCTGGCCGACGCCGGAGTACCGATCGTCGGCACCAGCCCCGAAGCCATCGATCTGGCCGAGGACCGCGGCGCGTTCGGCGATGTGCTGACCACCGCCGGCCTGCCCGCGCCGCGGTACGGCACCGCCACCACCTTCGAGCAGGCCAAGCGGATTGCCGCCGACATCGGCTATCCGGTGTTGGTGCGCCCGTCGTATGTGCTGGGCGGGCGGGGTATGGAAATCGTCTACGACGAAGAGACCCTGCATGGCTACATCACCCGGGCCACCCAGCTGTCGCCCGAACATCCGGTGCTTGTCGACCGGTTCCTGGAAGACGCCATCGAGATCGACGTCGACGCCTTGTGTGACGGCACCGAGGTCTACATCGGCGGCATCATGGAGCACATCGAGGAGGCCGGCATCCACTCCGGTGACTCGGCGTGCGCGCTGCCGCCGGTGACCCTGGGGCGCAGCGACATCGAGAACGTGCGACGCGCCACCGAGGCCATCGCCCACGGTGTCGGGGTGGTCGGCCTGCTCAATGTGCAGTTCGCCCTCAAAGACGACGTGCTCTACGTGCTGGAGGCCAACCCGCGGGCCAGCCGTACCGTCCCGTTCGTGTCCAAGGCCACCGCGGTACCGCTGGCTAAGGCCTGCGCACGAGTCATGCTGGGCACCACCATCGCCGAGCTGCGCTCGGAGGGCCTGCTGGCTGCCTCGGGCGACGGGGCCACCGTGGGCCCGAACGCCCCGATCGCGGTCAAGGAGGCGGTGCTGCCGTTCCACCGCTTCCGTCGCGAGGACGGCTCCGGTATCGACTCGCTGCTCGGCCCGGAGATGAAGTCCACCGGCGAAGTGATGGGCATCGACCGCGACTTCGGCACCGCCTTCGCCAAGAGCCAGACCGCCGCCTACGGGTCGCTGCCGGCTCAGGGCACCGTGTTCGTGTCGGTGGCCAATCACGACAAGCGCTCACTGGTCTTCCCGGTCAAACGGCTCGCGGACTTGGGCTTCCGGGTTTTGGCAACAGAGGGCACCGCGGAGATGCTGCGCCGCAACGGCATTCCCTGTGATGTGGTGCGCAAGAACTTTGAGGAGCCCAGTCCCGAGCGACCGGCCCTGTCCGCGGTGGACGCGATTCGGGCCGGTGAGGTGGACCTGGTGATCAACACCCCGTACGGCAACTCCGGTCCACGGGTGGACGGCTACGAAATCCGTTCGGCAGCGGTCAGCGTGAACATACCGTGCATTACCACCGTCCAGGGGGCGGCCGCGGCGGTGCAGGGCATCGAGGCCGGCATCCGGGGCGACATCGGGGTGCGCTCCCTGCAGGAACTGCACAGCACCCTCGGCGGGCAGTAGTGGCTACCGGGCCGGGGGGGACCGGGGGATTCGGCGTCCGCCTGGCCGAGGCGACCGCGGCCCGCGGGCCGCTGTGCCTGGGCATCGATCCGCACCCCGAATTGCTGGCCGCGTGGGACTTGCCCGCCACGCCGGACGGGTTGGCACGGTTCAGCGAGACATGCGTGACGGCGTTCGCCGGGTTCGCGATCGTCAAGCCGCAGGTGGCGTTCTTCGAGTCGTACGGTTCGGCGGGCTTCGCCGTGTTGGAGCGCACCATCGCCGCGCTGCGCGAGGCGGGTGTGCTGGTGCTGGCCGACGCCAAGCGCGGTGACATCGGGTCGACCATGGCCGCCTATGCGGCGGCATGGGCCGGTGAGTCGCCGTTGGCCGCCGACGCGGTCACCGCCTCGCCCTACCTGGGCTTCGGGTCGCTGCAGCCGCTGCTGGAGACCGCTGCGCAGTATGGCCGGGGCGTGTTCGTGCTGGCAGCGACGTCAAACCCTGAAGGTGCGAGTGTGCAGCGCGCCCGGGACGCGGACGGGCGGACCGTAGCGCAGACGATCGTCGATGCGGTTGCGGAAGCCAACGCAGCAGCGCAGCGACCGGGTTCGATCGGGGTGGTGGTGGGTGCGACGCTGGCCGAGGTCCCCGATTTGAGTGCCTTGGGCGGGCCGGTGCTGATTCCAGGCATCGGGGCACAGGGTGGCCGTCCCGAAGCGCTGGCGGGTCTCGGTGGGGCACCCTCCGCGACTTTGCTGCCGGCGGTCTCCCGCGAGGTGTTGCGGGCCGGACCGGACGTCGAGGCATTGCGGGCCGCGGCTGAGCGGCTGCGTGACGCCGTGGCCTATCTGGCCGCTGGGGAATAGCCGTCACGGCCGCCCTTCCCCTTCAGCGCAACAGGGCCTGCGTAGGGCCCCGTTGGGCGCCCACGCAGGCCCTGGCCGGCCGGTTAGCGTCCGAAGTTGATGCCACCGCCGGTGTTGGCGTTGTAGCCGCCACCGAAGGGACCCATGTTGACGTTGGCGCCATTGCTCTGACCGCCGCCGACGCCGTTCGGGCCGACGTTGGCACCGCCACCGGTGTTGGCGTTATAGCCGCCGCCGAAGGGACCCATGTTGACGTTGGCGCCGTGGTTCTGGCCGCCCCCTGCGCCGATTCCATTCGGGCCGAAGTCGAAGCCGCCATTCCTGCCGACATTCATGCCGCCGCCGAAGGGGCCCATGTTGACGTTGGCACTGTTGTTCTGGCCGCCGCCTGCGCCGATTCCATTCGGGCCGAAGTTGAAGCCGCCGTTCCTGCCGGTATTGAATCCGCCGCCGACGGGGCCCATGTTGACATTCACCCCGCCGTTGTTGCCGGCGCCGCCGGTGATTCCATCATTGGGGTCAGCGTTGGCTGCTCCGATCCCGAAACCGCCAAAGGCCAACACTGCGGCCGCCGCCAGTGCCCACCGGCCAGTACGGCCCACTGTCGTGTTCGTCATGAATTCCCACTTCTCTACCTAGACGGTATTCAGCGGAAATGCTCATAGTCGTACCCCCCATAAATACCCCCGGGTGGACTGTCCACCTGGTCGCGACATTAGGCGGCTTAACTACGACTTCGGTCGCGCAAATGTAGAAACTCCCTGAATAGTTGCTGTCAGCCCGGGAGTCGGGATTCGCGGCCGAATCCCGTTAGCGGCATCATCGGCGGCGGCGGGATATTGCTGGCCATGTGGTGTCGATCCCCGCGCGCGGGTCCGCTGGTCGGCGGCGATGAACGAGGGCAGCCGAGCGTGCCGGGGTCGGCTTGCGGTACCTCGACACGCCCGACACGCCATGAGGGGCGAAGTCATTGCTGCAGGCTCCGGTCGGCTCGTGGCGGCTGCCGCGGCGGCCATGGCGGCGCATCCCATCCGGCTCGCGAAAACGGCCAAAAGGCTAGTTCAGAGCGGCTTTCGGTTCAGGCCGGCAGAGCCGGCGGCTCCCTCGGGCAGGGTGGATGGAACGTCGCGGACCCGGGTCGGAGCTCGCCGCGCCCAAACCCCATACGCTGGGCATTTGTAGCCGGAAACGGGGGGGTGGGGTTAGATTTCGTCAGACGGCGTGGGTACGGTCGTCGTCTCTGGCCGAAGTACCTGGCCGGGACAAGGAAAACATCGACGTTGTCGATGATGACGAGACGGAGGAATCGTGGCCCTTCCCCAGTTGACCGACGAACAGCGCGCCGCCGCGTTGGAGAAGGCAGCGGCCGCACGTCGGGCCCGAGCGGAGCTCAAGGACCGGCTCAAGCGTGGAGGCACCAACCTCAAGCAGGTGCTCAAGGACGCCGAGACCGATGAGGTCCTGGGCAAGATGAAGGTGTCTGCTCTGCTGGAGGCGTTGCCCAAGGTTGGCAAGGTCAAGGCGCAGGAGATCATGACCGAGCTGGAGATCGCCCCCACCCGCCGGCTGCGCGGCCTGGGCGACCGGCAGCGCAAGGCGCTGCTGGAGAAGTTCGACTTCTCCTGACCCGGCGGTGAGAACCGGTGGAGGGCCGGGCGGCAGGCACGCGGGACGCGTTGTGGTGCTGTCCGGCCCATCCGCGGTCGGTAAGTCGAGCGTGGTCCGGTGCCTGCGAGAGCGGGTGCCGGATCTGTACTTCAGTGTGTCGGCCACCACCCGGGCGCCTAGGCCCGGGGAGGTGGACGGCGTCGACTACCGCTTTGTCACCCCGGCCGAATTTGACCGGCTGGTTGCCGAGAACGCGTTGCTGGAGTGGGCCGACATTCACGGCGGGCTACAGCGCTCAGGTACCCCAGCGGCACCGGTAGCCGAGGCCACCCACGCCGGTCGGCCCGTTCTGATCGAGGTCGATCTGGCCGGCGCCAGGGCCATCAAGAAGGCGCTGCCGGAGGCCCTCCTGGTGTTTCGCCCCGCCGGACTGGGAGACGCTGCAGGCCAGGTTGGTCGGTCGTGGCACCGAAACCGAAGAGGTTATGCAGCGCCGACTGGCCACCGCACGTACCGAGTTGGCGGCGCAGGGAGACTTCGACACCGTCGTGGTGAACACTCGATTGGAAACCGCCTGCTCAGAATTGGTATCCTTGCTGGTGGATACCGCACCGGGCGCGGTCTGATTTACCCGGACGAAAAACCAGCAGGCGCGACCCGCCCCAGCCAGATGAGCTTTTAGGAGATTGTCCTTCGTGAGTACCTCGCAGATCGACTCGGCCGTGGTGACCGACGCCGACGAGTTCGACCCGGCGTTGATCGGCGGTTACGACACGCCTCTCGGCATCACCAACCCGCCCATCGATGAGCTGTTGCAGCGTGCTTCGAGCAAGTACGCCCTGGTGATCTACGCGGCCAAGCGGGCGCGGCAGATCAACGACTACTACAACCAGCTCGGCGAGGGCATCCTTGAGTACGTCGGCCCGCTGGTCGAGCCTGGTCTGCAGGAGAAGCCGCTGTCGATCGCGCTGCGCGAGATCCACGGCGACCTGCTCGAATACACCGAAGGCGAATAGCCCGAGCCGGGCAGGGCGGGTCATACCGGTGGGCCAGAAACGGGTCGTCGTCGGTGTCGCCGGAGGCATCGCCGCATACAAGGCGTGCACCGTGGTCCGACAGCTTGCCGAGGCCGGACACGCCGTACGCGTGGTCCCCACCGAGTCCGCGCTGCGGTTCGTCGGCGCGGCCACCTTCGAGGCGTTGTCGGGCCAGCCGGTACACACCGGCGTCTTCGACGACGTACCCGGCGTACCCCATGTGGCGCTGGGACAACAAGCCGACCTGGTCGTGGTGGCACCTGCGACCGCAGACCTGCTGGCCCGCGCGGTCTCCGGCCGCGCCGACGACCTGCTGACCGCCACGCTGCTGACCGCCCGATGTCCGGTGCTGTTCGCTCCGGCGATGCACACCGAGATGTGGCAACACCCGGCGACTGTCGCCAATGTCACGACTTTGCGGCAACGCGGCGCGGTTGTGCTCGAACCCGCCTCCGGCCGCCTGACCGGTGCCGACACCGGCGCTGGGCGGCTGCCCGAAGCTGAAGAGATCAACACCTTCGCGTCGCTGTTACTGGAGCGGGCCGACGCGCTGCCGCATGATCTGGCTGGGCAGAAGGTCCTGGTGACTGCGGGCGGTACCCGCGAGCCCATCGACCCGGTCCGATTCATCGGCAACCGCAGTTCGGGCAAACAGGGCTACGCCGTCGCCCGGGTGGCACAGCGTGGCGCCGAAGTGACTCTGATCGCCGCGCACGGCAGGGCTGATAGATCCGGCCGGAGTCCACGTGGTTCACGTCAGCTCTGCTCAGCAGCTGCATGACGCGGTCGTCAAGCACGCCCCGGAGGCGCATGTGCTGGTGATGGCCGCGGCGGTAGCCGATTTCCGCCCGGTGCGGGTGGCTCCGGCCAAGATCAAGAAGGGTCCGGGGGAGGACGACCAGCCCCCAACCATCGACCTGGTCCGCAACGAGGACGTACTGGCCGGCGCGGTGCGTGCCCGTACCGATGGCCAGCTGCCCAACATGCGGGCGATTGTGGGCTTTGCCGCGGAGACCGGCGATGAGAACGGCGACGTGTTGTTCCACGCCCGCGCGAAGCTGCGCCGCAAGGGTTGTGACCTGTTGGTGGTCAATGCGGTCGGCGATGGCCGAGCGTTCGTCGACCACAACGACGGATGGTTGTTGGCCGCGGACGGAACCGAGTCCGCCCTGGAATCGGGCCCAAGACCCTGATGGCCAGCCGGATCGTCGATGCGGTGGCGGCCTTCCTCGCCGCCGGTGGGGAATGATTGCCTCCTGGGTGACCAGGTCTGCCGGAGGCGTTGACCGCCTGGCGCCCTCCCAGTAACTTACGATTCGTAAGTTACTCGGAAGGGTTGGTGGCATGGACGATCGACGGTACGTGGTGATCGGCGGTGGCCTGGCCTGGCGGCGGTCTGGTTGGCCGAGGGCAAGAAGGTGACCCTGCTGGAGCGGCGCGGACGGCTCGGTGGACGCACCCAGGCCATGCAGGTCCGGAATCGCCGACGTCGCCGACAACGGTCAGCATGTGATCGCCAGCGGCTATGACCATCTCTTCCGGTATCTGACCAGCGTCGGTACCCGTTCGATGGTCGAGTTTCCGACCGGCGGGACACTGCGCTGGCCCGGCGGTGCCAGCACCCGGATGCTGACGCGCGGACTGGGCGCGATGCGGACCCTGTTCGGTCCGCACCCCGATGCCGGCCTGCTCGACCGGCTGCGAACCGCGGTCGCCACGGTGCGGCTGACCGGTGAGGCGCTGTTCCAGCCCGCCGATCTGCCTGACCTGAGTACAGACCAGTGGCTGAGCCGCGTCGGGATGCCCGCTCGAGCCCGCGAGGCGGTGTGGGACTGGCTCGCGCTCGGCATCGCCGCCGAGCCGGTGGACCGGGGTTCGGCCAAGGTCTTTGCCGATGTTCTTGCCACGGGGATCCGGTTAGCCTGCGTCACCGCAGTGCGGTGACGATCGGTTACCCCACCACCGATCTGGACACCCTCTACATCTCGGGTGCGCTCGAGGTGTTCGCGTCGAGGTCCGCTACCGCACAGTGGCCCGGCGAATCGTGGTGGAGAACAATGCGGTTCGCGCTGTGCAGTTGGCGGACGGTACTGAGCTGGCGGCAGACGCCGTGGTGTGCGCGGTGCCCAACTCCAATATCGCGGGTTTGCTCGACGATCTGCCCGAGCACGCCGAAATTTACGCTGCTGCCGAAAAGCTGCACTACACGCCGATCGTGAGCACCAACCTGTACCTCGACCGGCCGTTGGGCACCGAAGCGGCGATGGAGTCGGTGATCGGCGGCACGGGCGTCATAGACGAGGTGTTCGACCGGCAGCGGATGCAGGGCCGCGACCCCAACGGCGCCTGGCTATTGCCTGACCACCAGCGGCGCCTACGAGCAGATCCACCGGTCCAACGAGCAGATCGTTGCCGAGCAGATGGACATGCTGCGTCGTTATTATCCGGCAGCGTCCGAGGCGACTGTGGTGGCCGCACAGGTGGTCAAAATGCCCAAAGCCACGTTCTCGCAGGTGGTCGGCACCTCTGGGTTGCGGCCCGACCAGCGCACGTCGGTGCCGAGCCTGGTCCTCGCCGGTGATTGGACCCGTACCGACTGGTCGGCGACCATGGAAAGCGCGGCGCAGAGCGCTGCTCGCGCGGTGGAGCTACTGCTCAACCTGCCGGCCTCCACATGAGCACCCAGCCGGAGCCGAAGCGGCGGATGTCGTCGCAGGAGCGGCGGGAGCAGCTGCTCGACCACGCCCGCGACATCGTTGCGGCCGAGGGCTTTGCCGCGGTGACCATAGACAGGGTGGCACGTGCCGCACAGGTCACCCGCACCGTCGTGTATCAGAACTTCGGCGATCTCGCCGGCCTGATGTCGGCTCTTCTGGATCGCGAATCGGGGATCGCGTTCGCGGGAATGCGCAGTGTGGAGGGCCCACCGGCCGATGACCCCGACGCGCTCGGGGGGCATTCTGGCCTACTTGCACGCGGCGCCCACCAGCTGGCGGATCATCTTGAGCCCGCCAGCCGGAGCTCCATCGCAACTCCAGACCCGCACGGAACTGGGCCGTCGCTATGCACGGACCATCACGCGCGGCGGCTTTCGCGGCTGGCGGCTCGCCCGATCGACGCCGACGGCGTGACGATGCGCCTGCTGCTGTCCGCCGTGGAAGAACTGGCCCTGCTGCATCTCACCGATCCGCGCGCCCATCCAGACGAGCTGGTGCTGAGTTACCTGCGGTCGCTGGTGGGCTGGGCGCTCCGGGTCGAGACGGCGTCAGCTGTGACAGGACGGTAGAGTGGGCGCTCGCAGGGCCGAGTCGTCCAGGTTTCTCTCGTGGGGAAGTTGTCGTACCTCCCGGAGGCAGCACAGCCAGCACCCGGCCCGTGGCGCGGGGTGGGCGCCGGGCTGCCAGGCTCTCCCGAAGACCGCATCGCTATATTTGCCCGAGCCAACTTTTGATCGATTACCCGGAAGGCGACATTGTGAGCGAAAAGGGACGGCTGTTCACCAGTGAGTCGGTGACCGAAGGCCACCCCGACAAGATCTGTGACGCCATCAGCGACTCGGTGCTCGACGCACTGCTCGCCGATGACCCCCGCTCCCGGGTCGCGGTGGAGACCCTGGTCACCACCGGCCAGGTCCACGTAGTCGGTGAGGTCACGACCAGCGCCCGCGAGGCGTTCGCCAACATCACCAACACCGTGCGTGAGCGCATCCTGGAGATCGGCTACGACTCGTCGGAGAAGGGTTTCGATGGCGCGAGCTGCGGCGTCAACATCGGAATCGGCGCACAGTCGCCCGACATCGCCCAGGGCGTCGACACCGCACACGAAGCCCGCGTCGAGGGCGCAGCCGACCCGCTGGACTCCCAGGGCGCCGGCGACCAGGGCCTGATGTTCGGCTACGCGATCGCCGACACCCCGGAACTGATGCCGCTGCCTATCGCGCTGGCCCACCGGCTGTCGCGGCGTCTGACCGAGGTTCGCAAGAACGGCACGCTGGACTACCTGCGTCCGGACGGCAAGACCCAGGTCACCATCGAGTACGAAGATGACGTCCCGACCCGGCTGGACACTGTGGTGATCTCCACCCAGCACGCCGAGGGCATTGACCTGGTCAACACCCTGGACCCCGACCTGCGCGAGCACGTCATCTCCACCGTGCTTGCCGAGCTCGCCCACGAGACGCTGGACTCCTCCTCGACCCGCGTGCTGATCAACCCGACCGGCAACTTCGTCGTCGGCGGGCCGATGGTGACGCCATCTGACCGGCCGCAAGATCATCGTCGACACCTACGGCGGCTGGGCTCGCCACGGCGGCGGTGCCCTCCGGCAAGGACCCGTCGAAGGTGGACCGCTCGGCCGCGTACGCGATGCGTTGTGGCCAAGAACATCGTCGCCGCGGGCTTGGCGCAGCGCGTCGAGGTGCAGGTCGCCTACGCCATCGGCAAGGCCGCACCGGTCGGTCTGTTCATCGAGACCTTCGGCACCGCCACCGTCGACCCGATCAAGATCGAGAAGATCGTGCCCGAGGTCTTCGACCTGCGCCCCGGCGCGATCGTGCGTGACCTGGACCTGCTGCGGCCGATCTACGCACCGACCGCCGCATACGGTCACTTCGGTCGTACCGACATCGAATTGCCGTGGGAGAAGCTCGACAAGGTCGACGACCTCAAGCGCGCCATCTGATTCGATTGCCGCCGCCGAGCGTGAAGGCAGCTTCACGCTCGGCGCCGGACGTGAAGCCAGATTCACGCTCGCGCGGTAAAACTCAGGCGCTGAACCGGTAGTCGTCGAGATCGAAGCGCCGGCTGCGCCAATAGGCCTCCACCGTGGTGGTGGGGCGTAGCGGGACATCGCCGTTCTTGTCGAAGTAGTAGCTGTTGGCCAGCTTGCAACTGTCCTGCCAGAACACCTGCCGATGCCGTTTGCTCATCATCTCGGCGAAGTAGCGGGCGTTGGCGGCTTCGGAGATCTCCACCCGGGTAGCACCACGGCCGCGGGCACGCTTGAGACAGCGGACGATGTGGTGGGTCTGAGCTTCGACCAGCGCGAAGTACGACGACCCGACGTAACCGTAGGGGCCGAACACGCTGAACATGTTGGGGAACCCGGGGATGCTGACACCTTCGTAGGCCTGCAGCCGGTGTTCGTCCCAGAACTGGTGCAGTGTTTGACCGCCGACCCCCGTGACACTGAAGGTGGGCAGGTTGTCGCTGTCCATCACTTTGAACCCGGTCGCCAGAATCAGCACGTCGACGTCGTGGGCCGTGCCGTCGGCCGTGACCACACCAGTAGGGGTGATCCGGTCGATGGGGTCGACCACCAGGTGCACGTTGTCGCGGTTGAACGTCGACAGGTGTTATGGAAGCCGGGACGCTTGCATCCGACGGCGTAGTGCGGCGTGAGCTTCGCACGCAGCGGGCCGTGCACCTGCCGGCGCAGATATGCCCGTCCCGCCGATTCCATCCGCTTGGCCAGTGGAAACACCGTGAAGTACTGCGCCGCGATGGGGAATGTCGCCTCCACGTAGGCCTGGCTGGCCAGGCGCTGCAGTGCCTTGCCGCCGGGCAGTCGCATGGCCCAGCGCATCGGTGCCGCCAGCGGTAGGTCGAGCTTCGGGAAGCACCAGATCGGGGTCCGCTGAAACACGGTGAGCGAGGAAACCTTTGGCGCGATCTCCGGGATGACTTGAACGGCAGAGGCCCCGGTGCCGATCACGGCGACCCGTTTACCGGTCAGGTCCTGCGAGGGTCCCAACGCGCGGTGTGAATCGTCACGCCGGCGAAGGTCTCGACCCCGGAGATCTCGGGCAGATTCGGGTGGTCAGCACGCCGCTGGCATTGATCACGAATC